>NZ_LMNY01000001.1:754951-2028051 GCF_001423135.1 Nocardioides sp. Leaf307
GGGAAACACCCGGTCCCATCCCGAACCCGGAAGTTAAGCCTTTCAGCGCCGATGGTACTGCAACCGAGAGGTTGTGGGAGAGTAGGACGCCGCCGGACATACACTTCGTAGAGGCCACCTTCGGGTGGCCTCTACGACATTTACACCGAGGAGAGTGACCCCCGTGGCCGACGAGCGACGCGGTAACCAGCGCCCCGCACGCAGCGGTGGTCGCAGCAGTGACCAGCGAGGATCGGGCCAGGGGCGCTCTGCTCAAGGTGGATCGAGTCAGGGCGGTTCCGCCGGGGGCCGCGGTCGCTCGGCGTCCGGCGGTCGCAGCGGCGGGCCCCAGCGTGCGCCGGGCGACCGTCCTGGTCGCAAGAGCGACTGGAAGCGCCCGGCTGATCGCCAGCAGGAGCCTCGTACCGCCTCGCAGGCGGAGTACGACGGCCCGGAGCTCCCCGACGAGATCACCGGGGCCGAGCTCGACCGCTCGGTGGCCAACCAGCTCAAGGGGCTGCCGGACAAGCTGGCCTCGAGGATCGCCCGCCACCTGGCCGCAGCCGGTCTGATGATCGAGGACGACCCGGAGACGGCGTACCGGCACGCTCTGGCCGCACGCGCCCGCGCACCGCGGCTCGCCGTGGTGCGTGAGGCGGCCGGGGAGGCGGCCTACGCCGCCGGCCACTACTCCGAGGCCCTGGCGGAGCTGCGCGCGGCGAAGCGGATGAACGGGGCCACGGCGTACCTGCCGATCATGGCTGACTGCCACCGGGCGCTGAAGCAGCCCGAGCAGGCCCTCAAGCTGGCCAAGAGCCCGTCGGTGGTGAACTTCGCTCCCGAGGCGAAGGCCGAGATGACGATCGTCGAGGCCGGCGCCCGACGTGACATTAAGCAGTTCGACGCCGCGCTGCGGACCCTCGAGCTCGCGCCCCTCAACAACAAGTCGCGCGCCGCGTGGGTCGTGCGGTTGCGCTACGCCTACGCCGACACCCTCGTCGCGGCCGGTCGCGAGAAGGACGCGCTCGAGTGGTTCCACCGCACGCACGCCATCGACGCCGACGAGCTCACCGACGCCGCGGAGCGCGCTGCGACGCTGGAGCGCAAGCTCGGCGACTGACGCTCGACTCGTGCGTCACTGACGTCCCACCCGTCCCGTCCGGGGTTCTCCACAGTTTGAGGACACCCCGTCGCGGTAACACTCCGTCGTACCTACCGTGGTGGTAGGCGCACCGGGTGCCTACCTCACTCCTCCTCGGGACGGGAGCGACACGCATGGCGCAGAGCACCGCGCACGACGAGCTGGTGGAGCGTCTCGACGTCGACGTGCGCTCGCTCGTGCGCCGCGAGGGGGTCGATCCCCAGCGTGACTCCGCGGTCGTCCGGCGCATCGCCGAGGGCGTGGTGCGTGACCACGACGAGCGCAGCCTCACCGGCGCGGTGGCGCCGGTGGCCGACGTCGAGGCCCTGGTCGGGGAGCTCGTCGCGCGTGTGTCCGGCTTCGGCCCGCTGCAGCCCCTCCTCGACGACCCGAGCGTCGAGGAGGTGTGGATCAACGACCCCAGCCGCGTGTTCGTCGCTCGTAACGGGCGCCACGAGCTCACCAACCTGATGCTGTCGCCCGGGCAGGTCACCGAGCTGGTGGAGCGGATGCTGAAGTCCAGCGGCCGCCGGATCGACGTCAGCAGCCCTTTCGTGGACGCCATGCTGCCCGAGGGCCACCGCCTGCACGTGGTGCTCGAGGGGATCTCGCGCGGCTTCTCGGCGGTCAACATCCGCAAGTTCGTGCTGCGTGCCGCCCGGCTCGGTGACCTCGTGGAGCTCGGGAGCCTCACTGCCCCTGCCGCGGCGTTCCTCGAGGCGGCGGTGCGCGCCGGGCTGAACGTCCTGGTCGCCGGCGGGACCCAGGCCGGTATCAAACAACGCGTTCGCGCGGTGTAGGCCTCATCCACCAACGGGAAGCGTGTAACGGAACCGGATCGCCTTCAAGTCGGGGTCGTGAGCGGTCCAGTCCTTCCACCACCGCACATCGCCGCCGTCGGCCTGCACCGACCCGTCAGGTTCGCGCCACCACTGGATCCCGTCGACCACGAACAGGTCTGCTGGCGTAGGTTCCCGGGAGTTGTTCACCTCGCCGTTAGTTAATTCAACTGTCGTCGCGGCACCGGACGAGCCCTTGACCTCCACCCGTCGCCTGTCCGCGCCCTTCTCCACGGCGAGGTCATACGGCTTGGATGCCCCGGTGTAATCGACGGCGTACCCGGCCGCCTCGTACGCCGCCACGGCCAGATTCACCGCCCGCCACTCGATGGCGCTTCGCACGGCGGAGTCCGCGATGTAGCCACTATCCCCGCGCTTCCGCGACTTCCCCTTGGGTTGGTCCTTGCTGGCTGTCGGCGTGGGGAGTTTTGGGCCAAGGGCGCGCTCTAGGTCGTCCAGTCCCAGGATTCCCAGTACCTCGCGCGGCATCTTGACGAAGTACGTCTGCTGGGCGCGCAGCTCCCGCTTGTTGCTGAACCCGAATGGGAAGTAGAGCCTGCCGCTTGGGTAGCGGGCCTCAAGTTCGGCCAGAGCTTCTCGAAGATCGGCATCCGATGCGCGGACGTCGCTGATCGGCACTGGCTCTTTTAGTGGCTTGTAGTCCAGCAGCGGCATGCGCCAGGCAGGACGCGGCTTGAGGTTCCCACTGGCACGGCCCACCGTCCCATGGGCCTGCCATGAAATGTCAGTGTCTTCGTACGCGCCGGTGGCCCGCGACCAGCCGACGATGCCCGGCTCACCCGCCAACGTCTTGTGCCAGTGCAGGACGATGTCGCCCGGTTGCACGAAGGTGACGAGTTCGTACCCCCAGTACGGTCGCCCGCTACCGTCCGTTGTGGGTGCGAAGAGGTCCGCGCCGACATCGTCTCGGTCGGTGATCTCCATCCAAAAGCGTTCGCCAGAGTCCGCGGTCCACCATGAGTTGATTGCCATCTGCGCATCATGTCGAGCGGCTTTGACGGGTTCAGTTCGACTCGCCAGTACCGTGAGGCGGGAAACAGTTGATGTCGGTCTTCGCAACCTCCTACGGGCGCGGGCGAGGTGGTCTAATCTGCTGCGGCAGCGACGACAGGATGTAAACGGGGGAGTAGATGACGTCAGCCGGCTCGGGCGGGACGGCAGCGCAGTTGCCGCCTATCGACCCGGTCACGGGCTTCCTTCCCCCGGGCGTCCATCCATGTACTTGGGCGGAGTTCGAGTACACCTTCGTCGACTGTGCCCCTCACCCAGATCACCGCCGCCGCCGCCTGAAGGCTCTAGAGGTCTACGTCGACTGCCTGGATGATCTTTTCCCCGACAGCACCCTGTGGCTAGACGGCGGGTTCGTCTCACATAAGGCCGACCCGCCGTTCGACATCGACGTTCTCGCGAAGGTGAAGCCCGGCCCTTGGGCGACCGTGAACAAGGCTGCAGCGGCCGAGATGGACGGCTTCAACGCATGGGTGGCCGGAGGTCAGCAGGGGTACCCTCCCAAGACACCCACGATGACGCAGCTTGGAGGTCTCTCGACCCACCACGCGGCGCAGGTCGGGAACGGCGCGTTCTATCCGAGAATCCAGCCGTTTGGTGGGCGGATCGACAGTTTCATCATCCCGGCGGACATGGCGAAAGCGCTCGCACAGTTCCGCCGGGACTGGATGCAAGACTTCGGTAGTGGGGCTAGGAAGGGGTTCGCGGAGGTGAAGCCAGATGATCGCTGACGGCGAGCGCCAGTCTCTGGAGGCAGCCCTCGCTGAGTCGGAGGAGCACGATGGATCCATGTTCCTCACAGGAGCGCTGGATGCGGCGTTTAGCTACTCACCTGGCCACCGCCGGGAGCTGCGCGACTTCAGGCTCAAGGACCAGACCGAGCTCGACCTGCACCTTGCGGGGGCCAACGTCTTTGACCACGAGACTCGGGCCGACTGGCTGGGCGTGTTCATGAATAGAACCGCTCAGGCGGTGAAGGAACTGGCCAAGGGCATCGCCGGGAAGGAACGGCACACGCCCGGACTGCTTGTCGAGGGCCCGGGCGCGGGTTCCGTTCGAGTGATCTTTCGGAGCCCGCCCCAGCCAAAGAGGGCTGCGCCGGTGCCGGGCACGGACGTCGAGACGCTGGACGGGAAGGCTCTGCATCAATTCGCGTCCCTTTTCATGCTCGCGGAGGACGAGACGGACCTGCTCGAGGCTTCAGTCCACCAGCTTCCGGGGGGCGCGCGTCGTGCCCTGCGTCAGGTGGGCCAGTCCGTGGTGGAAGCGTCCTGGAGCATCGAAGGAAGTCTTACGGCGCGCGGAAGAGACGTACAACCCGTCGTCATTAGCCCGACCGGCGCAGCCCGCCTCGTCCATGCAGTTGGTGAGCAGGCAGCCGAGACGGAGTCGAAGCTGATCGCCGGTGCCGTCGACGGATGGACTTGGTCGAAGTCGGTGATGGACTTTCAGCCGTCCACCGGCCGAGGTTTCCGGGCAGTCGTGCCCCCCGACCTTCAGGAGTCGGTCGCGGCCATCAACGGTCAACCGGACCACGATGCCGTAGGCCGCTTTAGGATCACGACGATCTACCCGTCGGGCGATTACAGCTATCAGCGACGGAGCTATGTGCTTGAAGGCATTGAGGCTGCGATGGACTCGGACCTTCTAGATCTGCTGTAGCGCCGACCTGGCTCGGTAACAGGCCTCGCTTGAAGTGGGCCGAGCTGTTCGAGCTGGCCCTGCACGTCCTGTCCGGCGTCACAAGTGCCGTCGTGCCACGGGCGGGCCCGCGGGTCAGCGGCCCGCCAGGGGCAGTCCCTGACCACGCAGGGCTGCAGCCCGGCGGTCTGCGCGCTCACGCCACGGCTCCCGTCCAGCCGTGTGCTTCTGGTGCTTGCCCAGGCCTGCTGGGGTGGACAGGAGGCTGCAGCCGTCACACCGCCGGCTGAAGGTGTTGTTGACCGCTGCCTGTAGCCGTCCGGCGGTCTGTCGCTTGACCCCGGCGTCGGGGGCTGGCGGACGACAGGTCGCCTCGTGGTTGCGGAGCGCGCCGACGGTGAAGAACCTCCACCCGCACACCCCGCAAGCCCGGTCCCATCGGCCCAGGGCGCGGAGGTCGGGCGACGGGGCGGGCCACGGGTGGCGCACTAGATCAGCCGTTCCATAGCCAGGCGGATGTGCTCGGGCGGACGGGACGACATGGTCTCGTTCGGGGCCTCGACCTCGACGACCTCGGCCTCAACGACGTCGTCCCCGCCGTAGGCCTCGAGAGCGACCCGGTTGTACTGGGCGAAGGTGTCGTCCCGGACCGCCGGGGCCGGGGCGGCAAGGGCAGCTGGGTCGGCCAGGACGTTCCGGAACAGCGACTCCACCGGGTCCAGTTCGCCCACGCCCACGATGTGCTTCTGCACCCCGCCGAGGTCGGCCCGGTCCAGCATGTCCTGGGCGATCTTGATCTTGTCGCGAGCGTCGGTGTCGGGGTCGGTGAACATCGTGAGTAGGCCCTTCACCATCTCGTCGGCGGCGTTGCCAATCCGGGCGGCTGCCGCGGCACGGACCTGCGGGGCGGCCCCGCCGTGGTTCTTGCAGACGGTCGACCCGAGGACAGCCTCGCGGCGGCAGGGCAGCCCGGTCTTGTAGTGGCCCTCGCAACGGACCGCCGTCGGGGGCGAGAGGAGTTCCCACCAGTCCTCGGAGTGGGTGACGGAGTGTCCCGCCACCGTCAACACCAGACCAGGGACGACCGGACTCCCGGCCGAGACACGGGACGGTCGTAGGCGTGCAACTTGCACGACCAGCACAGCGCCAGCACCACCACGGACGCTCCGGCGGGGATCCAGAGCCGATCGGTGACCTGTCGCTTGGTGTTGCCGCAGCGGTCGCAGGTCTGGGAGTCGTGGCGGGGGAGGGGGTCCTGCATCACCGCCTCCAGTAGCGGCATGGGCGGGTGCGACTCGTCCGCGAACAGCAGCAGCGGGACGCCCACGGCGAGTTCGCGCGGCACGCGCTGGCCGAGAGCGTTGAGCACGGCCTGGGACGTCTCGTCGTCGGCCAGAGCGGCCTCGTTGGGCTCGGCCCACGGGACCAGAGCGGCGGCGTCTTCCATGGCTGACATGAGCATTGGGTCTCCTCGAACAGCGGATGTGGGGCCGGTCCGGGCGGGGGGTGTTCGCAAGCCCCCGCCCGGACCGGTGTTGGACCCCGGAGCCGAGCAGCCGACCAGGAGGGATCTAGTGCTCGGCTCCGGGAGGATCAGACGGCGGCGTAGAGCGCCGGAGCGGTGTAGGTCGCATTGGTCGTGACCTGCATGACGAGACCGGCCAGGCGGTGCCGCACGCCGGTGCCGAAGCCCCGGACCCAGTAGGAGTCCTGGAGGGGGTAGGCGTCCCGCGGACCCCCCACCAGCCGCAGCCCCTGGAGGTTGGTCGAGGCGTGCTGGCGGAACATGATCGGGTTGGTCGGGTTCAGCCGACCGCCCGACGCCAGCGCGGTGAGGTAGCCCCGCGGGATGCGGGTCGACTCGATGATGATCGCCTCGTCGTAGGAGCCCTTGACCGGGAAGCCTGCGAACGTGGCGGACGCCTGCTGGCCGATGAGGTCGCCGTCGGTGGCGAAGAACGACTGCCCCGCGCTGGGGATGAAGTCGTACTTGGCGCCGGTGGCCACGCGGAACCCGGCGATGGTGTCGCCCTCCACCGCGTTGACGAAGATAACGATCTGCGAGCCGTTCTCGCGGGCGTGGCCGTGGGACTTGAGGTCGGTGATGACCTCGTCCAGGTCCGCCGAGGAGACGGTGGACGCGCCGGTGGTCCGGTAGTGGGTGTGGCTCTCGTCGAACTCGTTGGCCTCGTAGGCCGGGGGCTTCCACCCGTCGCCGTTGGCGAAGGCGAGCACGTCGTAGACGGACCCGTTCCGCGAGTCGCGCACGACGCGGTTGGTGTTGCGGAACACCGTGCCCATCACCTTGCTGAACACGTGGTCCGAGTCCGCCCGGACGATCGCAGCGGCCTGCGCGGCGATCTCAGTCTCGGTGGCGTCGGCCAGGTACTGCCAGGTCGCGCGCCAGGCGTGGTCGTACCACTTGAACGGCACGCCCATGTCCAGGGTGGAGAACTCGGCCCGGCTGGACACCGGGACGCCGTACTCGGACGCGTCCTCGAACTGGGGCCCGGAGCCCATCGTCTGCAGCACCGAGGTGACCGGGGATGTGACGGGGAAGGTGAACAGGTCCACGAAGCGCTGCTGCGACTCGTTGGCGATTGTGGCGACCTGGGTGAGCTCGTCGAACAGTTCGCGCAGGTCGCGACCGTCCGCGGTGGCTCGCTGGGTGTCGGCTTGGGCGTTGTAGCCCCGCGCCATCATCTGGGCGTCGCCGTAGAGGCCCCGGTTGAGGCCGATCAGGTCGCGAACACTGCCCGCGGCGAGCGCGGCTCGCTTCTGGGTCGTGAGGTCCATTGCTGCTCCTAGTGAGGTGGGTTGGTGGTTCCGTCCCTCACTGGGGCTCCGGGGATCCCGGCTGCCAATCTCCGACTGGTGGTTGACGGGATCAACGATACCTCGGCAACAGGGTTAGGGCTAGGCGGTGGCCGATACTGGGGCCCGTGCCCGACTGGTTGTTGACGCTGCTGCCCTACGTCGCCCCGCTGTTGGTCGGGTTGTTGACGTCGGGGCTAGCCACGACCCTCCTGTCGGCCCGGCGGCTCCGGAAGGACATTGCCGAACTCCAGGGGTTGGTGGGGGGAGACCTCACCCCCCAGGCCAAGGAGTTGCTGCAAGAGGACGTCCAGCACAAGGTGGCCCGACTGAGTGCGCTCAATCGTTTCCCCACCTTCGTCGGGAGCGATGCCGCGCGGTTCATAGTGATTGCTCTGACGCTTGCCTACGCCGCCTTCAGCGCTCTTGACGTGACTCAGAATGGACGTCTGGCGCTTGCTGAGGAACTTTTCGCGGTGGTCATTCTTGCCGGGCTGGCCGGATGGCATTGGTATGCGTTCTACGTCGGTTGGAGCATCCGGCAGGCTGCACGTCATAGGTTTGTCAAAGACCACGGCTCCATAGGTGACGAGAGGCATGACCAATTCGTTCGGGGTGTGACCCGGGGGTCGCTTGTCGGACTGGGATTCCTGGCAATCGGTGGCGCAAGTGTTCCGCTGTTAACGGCTTATGCGAGCACTTACGCCCGGGTGGCTGCGGTGCCCACCGCGGTGTTGGTAGGCACAGCGGTTTTCATCGGGACGCTGCTGCTGGCCGATCATGCTTACGACAATCCGAAGGCCCCGCAAGCGTTGTACGAATTCATGAATCCGACCCCACTCAACGAGGAGCAAGAGCGTCGGGCGCGAGAACGAAACGCGCAACGAGTTAGAAGGCGCGAGGCTTTGAGGGAGGCCGGCATCAGGTGGTGGCAGGTGCGGAAGCGGAGGCGGTGGGTAGCGCCAGACGGCGGAGCCGAGCGGGCGAGCAGGCCCGGGGAAGAGCCCGAGGGGGAGATCGGGCCTGCGGAGTGAGTTGGGCTGGGAGAGGGGCTGTCTCGCTTGCCCTAGGCGGTGGCGAGGCGGCGTACCTGCTCGCGGCGTACGGCGGCCACGATGTGGGAGTGGTTCCACAGCGGCGAGGTGCCTTCGGGCTTCAGGACGCCCTCGGCGTTGAACGCCCGGGCGATAGCGGAGGCCGAGTGCCCGGCGTCGTGTAGCGCGACGATCCGGTCGTGGGTCTCGGGGGCGATGCGGGAGGGGCGTCCCATGTGCTTCCCGGTGGCGCGGATGCGGGCCATGCCTTCCCGGGTGCGCCGGGCGATACGGCGGCGCTCCGCCTCGCCCACCGCGGCCTGGATGTGGGCCACGAGAGGGTCCCGGTCGCGGGTGGTGTCCACCCCGTCGGCCAGCGCCACCAAGTGCCAGCCCTCCTGCTCGGCGCGGACCAGTAGCCCGGCGGTGTCGAG
The DNA here is from genome assembly GCF_001423135.1 of Nocardioides sp. Leaf307. Taxonomy (NCBI): domain Bacteria; kingdom Bacillati; phylum Actinomycetota; class Actinomycetes; order Propionibacteriales; family Nocardioidaceae; genus Nocardioides; species Nocardioides sp. Leaf307. The sequence continues at coordinate 763,863 of NZ_LMNY01000001.1, forward strand.
TACAGAGCGGGAGAGCCGGTCCAGCGCGGCCACCGCCAGCACCTCGGCCCGCCCGGCGTCGAGGAGGTCCAGTGCGGCGGCTAGCACCGGCCTGCCGTCGAGGCTCTTGCCGCTCGCGGCCTCCTCCTCGTGGATTGCCAGGTCCCAGCCCCGAGCCTCGGCGGCAGCCCGCAGCAGTCCAGCCTGGGTCTCCGGCGACATAGCCTGCTTGTCGGTGCTCCGGCGCACGTATCCCAGCACTCGCACGGTGGTCCTCCTGGTCGTCCCGTTGGCAAGGGTGCCCTTACTCACGGCGAACCGTACGTGTGTTCGATTGCTCGGCCTAGTGGCTCCGCGAGATGCAAGGCAGCCCAGGCGCCGACGTTCCGGGGTTCTCGTGCGCGAGCGCGTATGAGGTTCCTGACCCACGCGCCGGTGCTGTTCCCCCTACCCCGGTCGCCCCTGCCGACGTCAACAAGGGGCCAGGTCGTCCCACTCGGATAGTGAGCGACCCAGCCCCTTGGTTCTTGGACCAAATACGGGGTACGGGGTACGGGGTACCCCAGGTGGGGTGCACTGGACGTCCCCGCAGTTTTCGAAAACACCGTCTGCTCCCTCGAATCATTAGAGATTAGAGAGAAAGAAGGACTCGCGTTATGCATGAGGCGCGGCGTTAGTGGGGTCACGGGGTACGCGTACCCCGTACCCCGCTCAAGCGTCGAAACGCAGCCGGTAGGCGACGGCCCCGTTCTTGCCGGTGACGACTTCTACCAAGACTCCCTGCTGCTCGCCGAGGGCTTCCACAATCTCTTCGGTGGGGATGTCCTTCGCCATCCGGTGCGCGGGCTTCACGTCGCGCCACGACTGCGTCTCGCCGGGGGTCTTCTGCAACTTCCGCACGACCGACTCCACGCACCGGCTCAGCCTGTCCTCCTCCACCGACTCCACCGCTCGGGCCTCGCCCCGGGCACGGGCGGTGACCTTCTTCTGGGCGGCCTCGGACAGGTTCGACATGCACTCGTCCTGAACCCTCAGCGACAGGTCGCTTAGTACCCCGGCCAGCCGCCACCACTGGTCGGTGATCTGGTCCTCGTTGTGCAACAGGGCCAGCGCCTGGGCCACCTTCAGGCGGGTCAAGTTCGCGTGGGCCAGCCGAGGATCCGCTCCGGCGTGCTCCTTGTCGAGGCTCGCCTGCTTGACCTCGCGCTTGATGTTGTCGGGGTAGTCAAGGTCGAGCATGCTGCCGGGGGCCGTCCAACCGAGCGGGCCGGGCCACTCGGGCAGGTCGTCGACACTCTTGGGCAGCGAGGGGTCGGCGGCGGGCATCCACAGGAACCGCTGCGGCATACCCACCCCGTCACCGTCGAGCAGGACGTCGGCTTGGGCGGGGTGAATGTCTGCGATCATCACCAGCCGGTAGGTCTTGGCCGGCAACCGCCGGTTGCGTCCGCCGGACTTGGCGTTGGTGGTGCCGAGCATGCCGCCGGTCAGCGCCGTCCTCAGAAAACCCGCGAGGGTGGTGCCCGAACGATCGGCCAACTTCTTGAGCGTCTCGCCCTCATCCACCATGAACATTCGTCGGCGGTTCTCTTCCGGCACCAGACGCACCTCGCGGCGCGGGTTGCCGCCCGTGGTGGAAGGCACCTCCGCCGACTCGTAGAAGGCGTCGATCATTCCTTCCCCGGAGCCGATAGGCAGCACGGACTCGTTGTCGTCTCGCACGCCTAGCAACTCCATCGCGACCTCAGCCGACGTGGACTTTGAGGCTCCTGAAGCGCCCACCAGGGCGAATCCAAGATTGAGCGACGCCTCCGACCCGACCACCGGGGGGAGCATCAATGCCGGGTCAGTGTTCAGCAGCACGTAGCCCATCAGCGCCGCCAACACCGCCGGAGCCTTCACCAGTCGCGCGTGTGCGGCCTGGCGGACGTGCCGCAATACAGGCGTCTCGTCGAAGAACTGTCCCGACGCCACCACCTCACCGTCCGGCATCGGGTGGGCCACGCCGTAGTCCCAGCCCCGGTCGCAGGTGTCGGCGGACTTGGCGGGATCGTTGTCGTCCGTCACGCACGCCAGCAACTCAGCCTTGATGGTGTCCTCGCTCAAGAGTCCGGTGCGGAGGTCTTCCGGCACCCTGACCCACAAGCCCGCGGCCACCCCAGCCAACTTGTTGAGCATGTCGTTGCGGCTGCCCGGCGCCACCCGACGCATGCGCTGGTACACACCGGCCAGGCGGTCTAGCGCCGCCAGGGTGTCCAGCGGGGGCGGCTCTACAGCCTCAGACGCCCGAGAAGGGGCCTTCGACGGCCGAAGCAGCGCATCGGGGACCGGCGCAGGGTCGCAGTCGATTAGAACGGCGTACGCGCCGTGCGGGTGCCACGACCCGGGCCCCACGATCAGCCCACCCTCGCTCCGCACATCAACGCCGTAAGGCCGGACGTGGGCACCGTTCCGCACCTGTCCGCCGATGACATCCTCGTAGAGGTGGTGCGCCCCGCGCCCCGTCGAGTGGACGCGAGTTCCGGGGAAGGGCCACTTAGCGCCGGGGTCCTGGTCGGCAACCACGAGCGCAGACTTCCCGCAGTCGATGCCGTAGGCGTTCACGCTCCTCCAGTCCCAGGCGGCGACTTCGTCAAGGTCGCTCGACGAGACCTCCCTCCAGCGCTGGCCGAGGAAGTCGAGCGTCTTGCAGTTGGCGGTTCCGCCGTCGCACTTGTGGGCGGCGTGGCGAATAGTCAGACGGAACACAGCCCACCCGCGCTCGCGCACAACGGCGAGAGCCGACTGCTTGACCTGCTCACCGGTGCTCATTGGGACGCTCCTTCTGGTCGGGGCGCTGGTTGTCCTGGGTGCGGAGCGCGGCGTACTTGTCGAGGTGGGGACGGCGGCGCTCGGCCCTCTTGGCCTGGTTGCGGGCCCAGGCCGATCCCTTCACAACGCGCGCCATCACTGCTGGCCGTTCGCGACGAACTGGAGTACGACGGTGACGGCCCATCCGGCAGCGCCGGAGGTCGCCGCCACCGCGGCGCGGGCGCACAGGGACCTCATCAGGCACCCCCAGCCGAGGTGATGCGTCCGACGAGGTACTCGACCTGGGCGGGGTGTAGCGGGGCGGGGCAGGCGGCGACCGCGTCGCGGATCGCCTTGTCGATCTTCGCGGTCGCCAACTTGGTGCGGGCGAGGGCATCAGCCGCGGCGTCGGGACGCTCGGTGCGGGAGTACAACGCGCCCAGTTCGTTGCGCGCGGAGGTGGGGTCGGTCGGCTCGTACATAGGGGTTTGCTCCTCAGCAGAAGTGATCTGCGAGGGGCAACCCTGGCCGGGCTCCCTCAAATTCGTGCCGCCGCTTTTGTCCGGCCGCCTGGTCCCCAGCGGCTAAGCCCTCACGCGTTGATGCCTGCGCTAACGGCGCCGCCAACCTTACTCCTCATGCTGAGGGTGGCGACCAACTCTTAGCCGTCTCGCTACGAGTTGGGGGGCAAGGCCTCAAGGTGTGGTAAAGGGAGCAGGGCGCCACTGCGCACCCGTTCGGCTGCGAGAGGGGCTGTCTCAGCCCTCCTCGGCCCACGCGGCAAGGGCTGCGTCGCTGGGCGCGTCAACCGGGCCCAAGGTGCCGGGGTCCTTCCAGTCGAAGGTGAGCCGCGCGAGCAACTGCGCGTCGGTGCGGCGTCCGCGACTTCCGCGGCGGACCCACAGCCGGGTCACCGCGTCGTCCAAGACCGCCCGTTGATCCACTACCGTCTCGGCGTCCGCCCAGTCCTCGCCGAAGGTCTGGGTCCCGCGGGTGGGGACGAGCCGCACGCTGGGGGACTCGGCACGCTTCTCGTCGCGCAGGTCCAGCAGGTTGCCCTGCTCGACCTGGAGCGACTGCCGGGTGTCGCGGTTGGGAGCCTGGCGGATGAGGTCGTCCAACTCGTCGAGCCGGTGCTCGATCTCGGGCAGCAGAGTGGCCCCACCCTCGTAGACCTCCTCCACCACGGACCAGCGGACGTGCTCGCCCTTCTGTCGCAGGAACTCGTCCACCACGACGTGCTCGAAGTTGGTGACCGACTGGTGGCAGGACGGGCATGCGTAGCCGGGACGCCCCTGGGTGGTGCCGCGGTGCATGCGGACTTCGCAGCCCGCGCAGTAGACCAGTCCCGACAGCAGCCCCGAGGTCTTGGCGCGCAGCGCGCGGGGGAGGGCCTGGGCGGTGTTGCGCTCGTCCAGCGACTTCACCATCGCCCGCCACTGGCCCACCGACACCACCGCCACCGACTCGTCCACCACTGGCAGGCCGTCCGCGTCTCGCAGCACTTCGGTGCCGCGGGTCTTGGTGGAGTTGCCGGGGTTGAACGGCGTCATACCCGCCAGCACCGGGTGGCGGAGGATGCGCTCGACGGTGGAGTAGACCCAAGCCCCCTTGCCGGTGGGGGTGGGTGCGCCGACCTCGTTGAGCCACTGCACCGTGCTGTAGATGGAATGCCCGGCCACCGTCCTGTCCACCATTCCGCGGACGTAGTCCAAGCGGTCGGGGTCCTTGGCGAGCACGTAGCCCGCACCGTCGGGGTTGAGCACCGACCGCCACCCGTAGGGCACCGTTCCTCCCACCACCCGACCGGAGCGGAGAAGGTGGGTTCGAGCGGCCTTCACCCGTGCTCGTATGGACTCGGCCTCCATCTCCCCGAACACCGCGAGAAGCGTGGCGAACGCCCGGCCCTGGGCGGTGGTCATGTCGACCGGGTCTTCCACCGCGACGATGCCCGCGCCGCGCGCCTGGAGGGACTCGTCCGCGTGTAGGAAGTCGAGCACCCGGCGAGCGAGGCGGTCGATCTTCCACACCAGTACCGCGTCGAACTTCTCGGGGGAGTCCAGCAGCGCACGCCACCCGGCGCGGTCCTCCGGCTTGTTGTGGGTGGCGGAGACGCCGTCGTCGCGGAAGGTCGCAACCACCTGCCAGCCCCGGGCCGCGGCGTACTGCTCCGCTGCTTCGATCTGCCGGTCGAGCGAAACCGACGCCTCCTGGGCGACGGAGATGCGAACGTAGATAGCGCAGCGCTGTGTGGGCATGACTTGCAATAATACCGGACGCCTACCGGGCTGTACCCAGGCCGGCAAGACGACCATGCTCAACTGCCTGGCCGCGGCCATCCCGGGCGGGGATCGGGTGGTGTCCGCCGAGGAGGTCTACGAGCTGCGCTTCCCCCACCCCGACTGGGTGCCGCTGCAGACCCGTCAGGCGGGCCTCGAGGGCACCGGTGAGATCCGGCTGCGCGACCTGGTCAAGGAGAGCCTGCGCATGCGACCGAGCCGCATCATCGTGGGAGAGGTGCGTGCGGAGGAGTGCCTCGACCTGCTCCTCGCCCTCAACGCCGGGCTGCCCGGCATGTGCACCCTGCATGCGAACAGCGCCCGCGAGGCGCTGGTGAAGATGTGCACCCTCCCACTCCTGGCGGGGGAGAACATCTCGGCCCGCTTCGTCGTGCCGACCGTGGCGTCGTCGGTGGACCTGGTGGTCCATCTCGGGGTCGACGGCGCCGGGGTACGGCGGGTCAACGAGATCGTCGGGGTGCCCGGGAGGGTGGAGCAGGATGTGATCGAGACCGAGCCCGTGTTCCTGCGCTCGGGCGGGGAGCTGCGCCGCGCCCACGGGTCGGCCCCGCGGCCGGAGCTCTTCGAGCGGGCCGGCATCGATGTGCGAGCGCTGCTGGCGGGGGACGAGAGCGCCGGCTACGGGCGGCGGTCCTGATGGGGGCGCTCGTCGGGCTGGGCGTCGGCGTTGGACTCCTGCTCGTCTGGTCGGCCTTCACCTCGCCGCGCGCCGCCGCCCCCGGCCCGCCGCGCGCGGGCCGAGTCGAGACCCTGCTGGCCAGGGCGGGTCTCGCCGACGTGTCGGTCACGGCGTTCGTCGTCCTGTGCCTCGTGCTCGGGTCGGTCGCGGCCCTGGTCGTGCAGGTGGCATCTCGCACCCTGCCGGTCTCGCTGGCCTTCGGTGTGCTCGGTGCCTACCTTCCCGTGGCCGTCGTCGCGGGGCGGGCACGGACCCGGCAGGCGGAGCTCGCCGAGGTCTGGCCCGAGGCGGTGGACAACCTCGCCAGCGCGGTGCGCGCCGGGCTCTCGCTGCCCGACGCCCTGGCCAACCTGGCCACGAGGGGCCCGGAGCCACTGCGCGACGCCTTCGCACAGTTCGCGCTCGACTACCAGGTGACCGGGAGGTTCGGCGACTGCCTCGACCGGCTCAAGACCCGGCTGGCCGACCCCGTCGGTGACCGGGTCGTCGAGGGCCTGCGGGTCGCCAGGGAGGTCGGCGGGGGCCAGCTCGGGCGGCTGCTGCGCAACCTGTCCGGCTACCTGCGCGAGGACGCGCGCACCCGCTCGGAGCTGCAGTCGCGTCAGGCCTGGACGGTGAACGGCGCCCGACTCGCGGTGGCGGCACCGTGGCTGGTGCTGCTCCTGATGTCGTTCCAGTCCGAGGTGATCCGACGCTACGCCTCGCCGGCCGGCGTGGTCGTGCTGAGCATCGGCGCCGTGACCTGCGTCGTCGCCTACCGGGTCATGATGCGCATCGGGAGGCTCCCCACGGAGCGGAGGATCCTGTCGTGACGCCGGCCTGGTGGGGCGCTGTGCTGGGCGCGGTGGCGGGGGCGGGTCTGCTCCTGACGCTCGCGAGGGTGCGTGCGGTGCGACGCCCACAGCTCGAGCCGCGCGTGCTGCCCTACGTGCGCGACCTCCCGCAGGTCGCCGGCACCGCCGCCGCTCGTCCGGGTGGGGCCGCCGGCCGGTCGAGCACCGTGGTGGGACAGGTCTTCGGGCCGCTGGTGAGCAGCCTCGCCGCCACCGTCGAGCGGGTGCTCGGCGGAGCCACCTCGGTGCGCCGGCGCCTGGAGCGCGCCGCCCTCGACTCCTCCGTGCAGGAGTTCCGGGTGGAGCAGGTGCTGTGGGGTCTGTGCGGCTTCGCCGTCGCCGCGGCGTGGGGCCTGCTCCAGGCGCTGTCGGATCCCACGGGCGCTCCGCGGTCGGCGCTGCTGTGCGTGATCGCCTTCGCCCTCGGCGTGCTGGCCCGCGACAACCGCCTCTCCGCGCAGGTCGCCGCGCGGGAGCGGCAGGTACTGGAGGAGTTCCCGACCCTCGCCGAGCTGCTCGCGCTCGCCGTGGCCGCGGGGGAGAGCCCGGTGGGGGCGCTGGACCGGGTGGTGCGGCGCAGCGGGGGAGCGCTGAGCGCCGACCTCGCCGCCGTGCTCGCCCAGATCCGCACCGGCGAGCCGGTGGGCGCCGCCTTCGACCGGCTCGCCGCGACCACCGGGCTGCCGCTGGTCTCACGCTTCGCCCAGGGCATCGCCGTCGCAGTCGAGCGCGGCACCCCGCTCGCCGACGTGCTGCACGCCCAGGCGGCCGACGTGAGGGAGGCGGGGCGTCGCGAGCTGATCGAGTCGGCGGCGCGCCGCGAGGTGCTGATGATGGTGCCGGTCGTCTTCCTCGTGCTGCCCGGCTAAATACGTCACCATCGAGTACTGCTGACCCTAGGGTGAGAGCGCCCGCCATCGCCGTGCTCACTCCGTCGGCAGACTGCCCAAGTGGCTCCCGGTGTTGGGATGAGTGCGCTGACGTGCAGAAGGACATAGGTTTACACCCATGCCTGACGAAGAGGTCCAAGAGCGTGGACGCGAAGGCGTGGGGATGGTGAAGACTTGGCTTGAGGCAACCACCTGGATGCAATTTCCGTTCAACGCGTACGAGGACGGCGATCGATGCACCGTTCCCCTACTTGGAGGTAAGCGAAAGAAGTTCGACCTTCGGGGTTTCCACCTCGGCGACAAGAATAGTCGCCGTTATATGACGGTTGAATGCAAGCGCTACACAAGCAGAGGTGGCCAGTACAAGGAATTCCGACGATTTCTCGCTATCGCCTACAGTGCGCATGCAATGCACGTAGAGTTGTATGGTAAGTCGGAGGCGGAAGATTTCGTATGGGTCACTAGTAATCCGTTTGTCACCGATGGGTGGTCGGACCTCTGTAGCGAAGACGCCATCACTGACGCGATCACCGATCAGGCAAACGCCGACCTAGTCACGGGTCATGAACTTGATCCGAAACTCGTGCGCGAGGTTCAGGCTGGGATCTGGCTCCTTGTGTTCGATGAGAAGCAGATGGATGTGACACTCACCCCCGAAGAACTTAAGAACGTCATGACGGTGCTTGAGAGGGAAGGTCCAGGGCTATGGCGGGGCTAGACGAAGAAATCAGTGTTGCTCAATCTGAAGATGACTTATTCGAATACATGCGACTGGTCAAGCGTGCTGTCGTGCGCTCCGTCGAAGAACTCGACAGTTCCATCTCTATAAAAGACACCGGATACTTCAACCATAGTGCCTTCCCGGACCTAATTCTAAAGTGGCCAAATCGACCCGAGCGTCCACTATATGTTCGTCGGACGTACGAAGAACTGGAAGCTGGCCACGACGTAGCGCGTCTTGCAAACTCCTCGCCAGTCTTTCTTGCCGTGGGGCGTTCGAACCTTGGCAACCGCCAGGTAACCCAAAGTAGGTTGGGAGTCGACGATGTTCCGAACCGGCAGGTTCTCGTCACGAACGCGGCCACGATCGACCTTTTCAACGAAGATGCTGGTGTTGAGGGCGGTTCTCCCTTAACGGGTGCCGTTGCCGCCAATCTGCTCCCCTCTGGCAAGGGTCTCCTTGACGAAGAGCGAGCCGAATCGGTTCTGCGGCCTGACGCCGACATTCTCTTAGAGCTTGGTGAGGTCCTCACGCCGGCCGCACTGCAGAGTCTGAGCACAGTCGTCGGCGTGGTCTCTGCGGCTAAAGGCGGAGAGTTGCCCGCAACCTTAGAGAGTTTGGAGCAATTCTCCCCTGAGGAAGTCCGCGAACTTCTCCCATGGCTCCTGCGCGCTGACGGCATAACCGACAGTGCAGAATTTTGGGACTTCATTGCGAGGCGGGTCAACTTGAAACACATCGAGGCGCTGTCAGAGGACCTTGCAGATCTCGATCTCACACCGCTCTGCAGCCGAGGTTGGGACAACTGGCAGAGCCAGCGTGCTGGACTCGGAGTAAGATTCGTCGATCCCGATCGCGATTCACCCTACGAACAGTGGGTAATGCGGGGGAAGCTCCTCACATATGAGGTAGGCGACGCTTCTTTCCGGTTCTCGACCTATGGTCAGGCCATTAAAGAAAGGAACTCGGTCTCTAGCGCTACCTGGGAACTGGTTGAGCCGACCCTTACTGATGCAAGCTTGCTCAATGTAGTGCTACGCGGAATCGTGCGACGGATTCGGGTGGGCGCTGAAGAGTCGGGCGATATTCGAGAGGACACGAGGTCAATCTTGCAATCTGTTAAGGACCGGTATTACGTCGACGAGGTCACGCTGCGCTACGGGCTAGCGTCCGAGGCGCGATCCATTCGTCTCGACTTGGGCAACCAGATCGCCTATAACGACGGAAACGCATCGCTCCGTGACATGGTCAGGGTTCTAGCGCGCACGGGAGCTTACCGGTCGCCAGTGGACGTCCCCGGTCTAGGCGCACAGGAAGGATTGGCAGAATAGGCTGTTGTGAATCGCGCCATCCCGGCGGTATGGGAAGGCGATGCCGTTAACGTGCCGCGTCCATACTGGCGTTTTAGCAACACTCTATATCGTTTTCGACGCACTGGCCCGCCTCAAGCCTCGTGACTCGGGGTCGCCTGAGGCCACGAATAGCGCTGCAGAGTAACCGGCATCCCAAGAGCCGTCTTGAAGTCCTTTCCGCGCTACCCAAAAAGAGTAACGAGGCCCAGTTGCTCATTCTCGTACTTCAGTGCAGCGCGTAGTCTGGTGACCCTTCCATTGTTCGGGAACTCAATCATTGCCGCAAAATTTGAATAGTCTTTCTCTGAGTTCCAAACCAGGTTATAAATATAGCTGCTGCTGAGTTTCTCCTGGATGCTCTGGGCAATTTGCTCGGCCGTCAGCCCCGCGAGGTCGGCCCTTATCAGACTGCCACTTTTCTCCTTGGAAAGGTACTCCAGTTTGCTGGGGTCGAGGTGCAACGGAACCGATCTAGGGTCGCGCCAGATGCCCGCCACTGCGGCGAGTGCGAAATGACCATCGTTGAAGGCAAAGCTGGACAAGGAGGATTCAATTTTGTATCGGAGGAAGAGGTCGAAGTGCAGTCCGTTGATGGAGTAAACTGAGTACCCCAGATCCTCGAGCGGCCACCCCGGCGTGTTTTGATTGACGTCAGGAAGGGCGTCGTCAACATGGCTCGTTACGAACTTTCCAGCGAGTTTCACATACTTGGACCCAAGGCAGGTGGCGAGCATATTTTTGGTCGCCCCGGAATAGGTGCAATCCACGTAACCGAAAGCTCCGGGATTCCCAATGACGCCCGACGTCAGTTTGAAGAAATTACTTTCGCTCAAGTTCGTTAGATAGATCACATAGATTTGGTGGGGAATTAGGATTTTTGGCCGGTCCCACAAGACAGCTTCCCGGTCCAATGCCTTGAGCACTTCATTCAAATCAGGCCAGATCAAATCGCCACTTAGAAGGCTGTGGTTCCCCCTCCTGTCGATAAGTGGCAGAACTGCTCTTGCGGCCTCGTCGCCGTAGGAGTCGCGCATCTGGCGCGAATCGAACAGCAAGGCCACCTCCTTTCGGCCGACCTGCGGGGTGAGCGCAGTCCTCAATTCGTCGTAGTTTATGTGACGTAAGGCTAACTGCGAACGGGTGTTTGTAAGGGCGCTGGCGACTGCGCTTCGGATTTCCGGTCCCGATGAAGCGGGGTCTTGAAAAATCACATCTAGCGTGATGTTGTCGCGCGCCTCCAATGTGTGGAGTCTAAGATCTGGCGGGGTCACGCTCGAGCTTTCGGTCGCCAATTCAGGATTCAAAATGTTCGGTCCTAATTGTTGGTGTGGCTGGAATGTATAAATTCTGGTGAGCGCCATGATATATGATTTGACCGCGCGGTTCCTCCGTCGATAGTGCGCCCAGAAACATTCGACCCTGTTGACTTTCAACAATTGGTAGGCGCGTGGTCTGTCCCCGGCCGGACTCACTCCCATGCCTCTGCATGTGTACTCTGCCACTATCGACAGCATGAGGGGATGTCTAACAATGGCTAGCGACAGTGACCAGGTTCGGATTCTTGCAGATGGCTGTCCGCCGGACATGGAGAAGTTTGCGTTCGATATAGAGGTGCATGCGCCTGACCTGGACTCGACCGACGTAACGAAGCGGAAGACCGGATGGGTCGACGCCAGCTATGGATCTGAGACCGTTGGCTACCTCTACTTCGGTTTCGTTGGGGACGATGTAATGATCACCAGTATCAAGACAGCCGCTGAATTTCGTTGCCGAGGATGTGCGCGGCAGATGTTCGATTCCCTTGTGGCCCACTTCCCGGATCGGGCTATACGAGATGGTGGGAACTCGAATGACGAGGTCGGCGACTTCGTTCTCGGACGTTGGCGGGAGCAAGGCATTCTAAACGATCTATGAAGCGCGACCAGTCGTTCAACGACCTCCACGGGTTACGTACACTAATCGTCCGTTTTGTGTAAGGTCGACCTATGGCCAACCGCTCCGCGACTGTGATTGCTTATCTGCGAGTGTCTACCGAGGAGCAGAGTGTTTCCGGATTAGGTCTTGCTGATCAGCGAACCGTCATCGCATTGGAGGCGACGCGTCGCGGGTGGAGCGACCTGGAGTTCGTGACCGACGATGGGTTCTCTGCCAAGAACTTGTCACGTCCGGGTATCGCCGCCGCCCTGGAGTCGCTGCGGTCTGGAGATGCTTCGGTCCTGGTGGTCTCGAAGCTCGACCGACTGTCACGCTCGATTCTCGACTTCGTCACTCTGATGGATCGTGCACGCCGAGAGGGCTGGGAACTCGTGGTGCTGGACCTCGCCATCGACACCACGACCCCAAGCGGCTCCTTGATGGCCAACGTAATGGCTGCGTTTGCTGAGTACGAGCGTCAACTAATCGGTGCCCGCACCTCCGGTGCGTTGCAACAGCTCAAGGCGACGGGGGTTCGACTAGGGAGACCCCGAGTACTTTCTGGCGCGGTTACGAAGCGCATCGTTGATTCATGGGAATCTGGCCACGGTCTGAGCGCGATTGCACGAGCCTTGAATGATGACGGAGTTCCCACCGCCAGAGGCGGCGTGCGCTGGTACCCGTCAACTGTGCAGGGAGTTCTCAGATCTGCCGAGTTGGACGCTGCGGCGTGGGCAACATAGGAGGGGGGGTGTGCTGTCGCACAACCCCTCGACTTTCTCCTACTTCTCCTACTTTGCTGACCATCTTCCGGGTTCGAACTCGGCAAGGCTGTATTCGCCATGACGACGCACCCATGCCCGAACTGCCTCATTCGCTCCGCCCTGATCGTCTGGGATATTAAATGCCCTCACCATGTCTGCGGCGGTGAAGTACCCAGGAAGTCCTGCAGACTCAACTGGCAGATCGCCTGATGTAGGCAGATTGACTATTTTCTCATATGGACCTTCCGCGTTCTTGTTTGAAATCATATCCTTCTCCTTATGTTTGTTTGATGTATTTGTTCGATGAGCAGACTTAGCCCTTGGTAGGGACTAAGTCAGAACTTCGATGGAGTTCCCCTAGCGTCACCAGTGGTGACAGAGCGGGCGTGTGCCGATCGGCTTCTCGCGTAGGACAGGCTCTCCGTTTTCCCCTACTGCCAGATCCATAGTCGGATCATCGTCGGCTCTTGTGCGCAATTGCACTTGCGGCTGATTCGGTCAGTCCAACCTTGGGCAGTCGTTTCGCACCTGCCCGCCGTGCGGGTCTTGCCGTACCAATAGGCAGGGGAGCTCTGACGTTTTCTCCTGCGGTCGTCTCCCGACAATCGCTTTTTTCGTCTGTCTATCTTGATGGCAGGGGGAGAAGACATAAAGAAAACCCCACAGGTGGGAGCCGACACCTGCGGGGCAATCGCATGTTCAATGCGAAAATTTGATCGCTGTTACGTGTTGCAGACTACTTTCGTTTGGCTTCCATCTACTCATTCATTTTATCACGGGGCGATTCTTAATGCCAACCTTGGAACTTTCTTTAACGCCGATCTAGACTATTTGACCCTGCTGTGGTCCATCTAGATGGTGGATCCAAGATTCGTAACTGTAGATCTTCCACTCTTGCTTACTCAGCTCCTTCGTCAAGGCTTCCTCCAGGTTTTCCATCAATGCGTACTCTGCTTCGTTATTGACTGCTACTCGCGCTTCGACCGAGATTAGATAGCGGACATCGGCTTCATGCAGCGCGTCCGGGCTGGGGTTTCGAACCAGTCCTTTCTCTCTGATTTCCTTCTGTCGCTCCGCTAGTGGCTTGAGAAGGAACTTTCCCGCTTCGGTAACTATTTGTTCTAGCTTTGCAAATTTATTCATAATTTCTCCTCATGTGTCGGGTCGATCTCTTCGGTGAGTTCGACTGATGCAAGAGAACCATGCTCGATTTTTGCCTGTCAAGGCGGCATCAAGGTGGACGTGAAATCTAAAAGTGTCTTAGTCCAATCTTATTCAAGATAGTACGGATCCGCTGCTCATGTTCCGTCGCCATTTAATTCGATGCCTAGGCTCGCGAAAGCCGCAGCTATGTCGGTGAATACCTCTCCTCTGTTGATCCACGACAGTCGCTTGTCGTCGAATTTGGAGCCGACTCGACCTCTCTTCAGTCTCACTCCAGCTGCGTAACGGAGTAATGCTTGTCGAGGGTCCCTTTCCCAATCCTCTTCGGACGTGGCTCCAGTAATTGTTCGTCGGGTTTGTGGTGGCGGAGTATTTTTGCGGAGCTCCTTGAGGCCCTGTAGACGCTCTGAGAGTGCCTGCATGTCTGCGTCATCGGCCTGCATGGCGCGGGTAGTTTCGTGAATTTGGCGGTTGATTTCGTCGATGTCGTGGTCCGACGAGACAACCTCGTAACCCATGGCCCAGCGTCCATTAAAGTCCCGGAAATATCTGCGTTCAACAATGGCTTCGAGATTGGTCACCTGCTGTCCGCACCCGTCTTTTCCCTGGCACTGAAATACTCTCACCTTTTTTCCATGCACCGTCTTGGCGTTCCGATGCATCTTTCGGTTGCATTCGCCACACCAGACCAAGCCAGAAAGGTACGACTCGGATCGGCTGGCGTACGGCTGACTAGTCTCCAGAATGCTTTGAAGTTTTCGAAAGTCACTGATACTCAAGATCGCGAGATCTTCTCGGATTACGGGCATGCCTTCGCTGCCGCGAAGGACATCGGCGCCGCGCACCTTTGTGTTATTGCCGGGGTTGTATGCGGTCATCCCGGCAAGAACAGGGTTGGAGAGCATCCGCTTTGTGACTGTGATCGTCCACCTAGCAGCGCTGTTGCTTCGAGCGGTGCGCGGTGCCACTTCGTCTAGCCAGCCCGCAACGCTGTTGAAAGAGTCGCCCCGCATGACTCTTTCCGCTGCCTCGATGACGTATGAGATTTGCTCTGGGTCCTTGGCGAGGACCTTGCCCGGGCCGTCTGGATTGGGAATGTTGCGGTAGCCAAACGGTGCGGCACCTCCCGGCACCCGACCGGCGGCAATCAGGGACCTTCGAGCGGCCTTGACCCTGGACCGGATCGCGTCGGCTTCCATTTCAGCGAAAACTGCCAGCATCGTCGCGAATCCGCGGCCCTCCGTCGTCGTCATGTCGATGTTTTGCTCGACCGCCGCGACGCCCGCTCCACGCTTCTGCAGTGCTTGGTCTGCGTGGAGGAAGTCGAGCACCTTGCGCGCCAGTCGATCTATCTTCCAGATCAGTACGAGGTCGTATGTTCCCTTTGGGTGGGCTAGGACCTGTTGCCAGCCGCGGCGGTTCTCAGGAGCGTTCGCCGATGCGCTCACGCCGTCGTCTACGTACTCTGCGACGACGGTCCAGCCTCTTGCCTTGCACGTGTCGCGGCCCGCCTGCAGCTGGCGCTCGATGCTCACTGACTCATCAGTGGTGATCGATAGGCGCGCGTACAAAACCACCCTCTTGCTGGTCATACCCGAAGGGTACTGATCTGGACTGGTTGCGTGCTCCCCGTGACCGTGCTCTTCGCCTTCTGGCCCGGTGTCGTGGGCCTCAGCCTGGTCGCCCCCTGACCCGGCGCTCGACCTCTCGGAAAGGAACCTCCTGTGACCACTGCGACCCTGCTCCTCCTCCGCCTGCACCTCCTCCTGCGGCTGCGGCTGGCCCCTCCGGGGCGCCGGCGCGACGGCCGCGGTGACGTGCCGGGCTGGGTGCTGGTGACCGTCATGACCGCGGGCCTGGTGGTGGCGCTGTCGGCGGTCGCGCGCGACCAGCTCACGGCCCTGCTGCGGGACGCGCTGAACTCGGTGAAGTAGTGGGTCGGCGGGAGGACGGCTCGGCGGTCGTCGACTTCGTCTTGGTGCTGGTCGTGCTCGTGCCGGTGGTGCTGGGGGTCCTCCAGGTCTCGCTGACCCTCTTCGTGCGCAACACCCTGGCCGCGGCCGCGGCCGACGGTGCCCGGATCGCCGCGACGGCCGACGCCGACGGCGGTGACGGGGCGGCGGCGGCGCGCGAGCAGGTGGCCGGCGTGGTCGCGGCGCGGTACGCCGAGGACGTGCGGGTCGAGCGGGTGCTGCTCGACGGGGCGCCGGCGTACCGGGTGACGGTGACGGCGCGGGTGCCGGCGCTCGGCATCGGCGGCCCGGCCGTGGAGCTCGACGTCGCGGGCCACGCCGTCGAGGAGCCCACCGTGGAGGGGACGACCCCGTGAGCCGGCGCCGCGGGAGGGGTGAGGACGCGGGCAGTGCGCTCGTCGAGCTGGTGTGGCTCGGCATCCTGCTGCTGGTGCCGATCGTGTGGATCGTGCTCAGCGTCTTCGAGGTGCAGCGCGGAGCGCTCGGCGTGAGCGAGGCCGCCCGCGCCGCGGGCCGGGCCTTCGCGCTGGCCCCCGACGACGCCACCGGCAGGGCGCGGGCCGAGGCCGCCGCCCGGCAGGCCCTCGCCGACCAGGGGCTCGAGGACGTCGGGGTCGACGTCGCCGTCAGCTGCGTGCCGAGCCCCGACTGCCACAGCCCGGGCTCGGTCGTGACCGTGCGCGTCGACTCCGGCGTGCGGCTGCCGCTGCTGCCCGACGCCCTGGGCGGGGGAGCGCCCAGCTTCGCCCTCGACGCCAGCCACACGGTGCCGATCGGTCGCTACCAGGAGGCGGGGTCGTGAGGGCGCGGGGCCAGGACGAGTCGGGGCAGATCAGCCTGCTGGTCATCGGCTTCGCCTTCGTCCTGCTGATGGGCGTGGCGGCGGTGGTCGACGCGACCGCGGCCTACCTGCACCGCTCCGGCCTCAACACCCTCGCCGACGGGGCCGCGCTGACCGCGGCCGACCGCGCCGGCGAGGGCGAGCAGGTCTACACCGACGGCCTCGGCGGGGAGCGGCTGCGGCTCACCGAGGCCACGGCGCGCGGCGCGGTGCAGGCCTACCTGCAGCAGGTGGGCGCCTACGCCGAGTACCCCGGGCTCGCCGTCGCGGTGAGCGTGGCTCCCGGCAGCGACGAGGTCACCGTCGAGCTGCGCGCCCCGCTCGACCTCCCGCTGAGCATCCCGGGCTCGCCGGGCGGCGCCGTGGTCGGCGCGACCGGGTCGGCGGTGGCGAGCATCGGCTGAGCCCGGGGCTCGCCACCATCAACGGCGCACCTCGACCGACACGAGTCGGTCGCGACCCGGCCCACCCGAGGCGGTGTCGCGGCCGGGACCGCCGTCCAGCAGGTCGTCGCCGGCCAGGCCACGCAGCAGGTCCCGGCCCCGACCGCCGTCGACGTCGTCGGCGCCGGCCCACGCCACGACCAGGTCGTCGCCCGGCCCGGCGAGGAGCAGGTCGGCCCCGGCGGCGCCGACGAGGAGGTCGTCGCCGCCCCCGCCGCGCACGGTGCCGGCGAGCGTGGCGGGGTCGGCCGGGCCCACCTCGCCCTGGAGGCTGAGCCGGTCGTCGCCCGGGCCACCGGCGAGGCGGTCGCCGCCGCCCTCGCCCTGCACGTCGTCGACGACGTCGGACCCGCGCAGCACGTCGGCCTGGGGGGAGAGGTGCACGCGTCGCCACGGGCCGACCAGCCGGTCCTCGCCCTCGCCGTGGGCCGTGCCCGCCCCGAGGTCCACGGTCACGGCGGTGGCGGAGCCCTCGAAGGTGACCACGTCGAGGGGCTCGCCCGAGCGGGGGTCGGGGCCGGCGTCGAGGACGTCGTCGCCCGGTCCGCTGAGCAGCACGTCGCCGATGCGGTAGGAGCCGTAGGGCTCGGGGGCGTCGACGTACCCGTCGAGACCGCCGAGCAGCACGTCGTCGCCGGCGCCGCCGTCGAGCCGGTCGCCGCCCGCGCCGCCGCAGAGGACGTCGTCGCCGCCGAGGCCGTCGACGACGTCCTGTCCGTCGCCGGCGTCGATGACGTCGGGTCCCTCGGTGCCCACGAGGTGGTCGTCGCCGGCCGTGCCGAGGAGCGTTGGCTCGTCGCACGCCCCGCCCGGAGCCTGCGCCCCGGCGGGGGCGACGAGGCAGGTGGCGACAAGGCAGGAGGCGCCGACGGCCAGGGTCACGAGGCGTGCCCGGCGGGCGAGGTGGGAGATCACGCCTTTACGTTAAGGCGCTCACCACCGCTTGCGCAGGCTGGCGACCTCGGAGTCGGACACGATGCGCTGCAGGCGGCCCAGGGCGTGGTCGCGGTCGCGCAGGAAGCGGTCGAGGAACGCGGTGCTGGTCGTGCGCAGCACCGGGTCGCCGCCGGTGTCGAGGTCGTGGCCGACCCCGCTGAGGGTGATCAGGCCCTTGGTGCGGCGGGCCTGCTGGTAGGTCTCGCGGGCGCCGGCGTAGGGGATGACGCTGTCGGCGTCGCCGTTGAGCATGAGCAGCGGCGGCCCGCCGACGGGACGGAAGGTGGGGTCGAAGGACGTGCCGGCCTTGGCCACGACCGCACGGATGCGGCCGTCGCGCTGCTCGCTGTCGACCAGCGCCAGACCGACGATGGCGCCCATCGACGTGCCGATGTAGCCCACCGGGCCGCCCTGGCGGACGCGGCCGGAGAGCAGACCGCCGGAGCGGTCGGAGACCGCGCGGACCGTGGTGAGGGTGCGTCGCACGTCCTTGGCGTAGCCGGCGATGTCGAACCCGCCGGGGAAGGTCGGGGCGGCCACCACGTAGCCGGCCTCGACGAGGTAGCCGTGGAGCGCGGCCGCGGAGGCGCCGTCGCCGCCCGAGCCGTGGCCGGCCAGGACCAGCGGGGAGACCCGGCACACCGGCGTCGCGCCGACGCCGTCGGAGGTCGCGGGGTAGGCGACGGTGGCCGGGAGGTCGCGGCCGCGCGAGCGCACGGTCACCGTGGTGGTGCCGACGTGGAAGGGGCCGCTGGCCTCGACGCAGCCGGAGCGGCGGGGCTCGGCCGCCGCGGCGGGGGCCGGCTGCGGCGCGAGCGCGGCGAGCGGGAGGAGCGTCGCGGTCAGGGCCGCGAGGGCGAGCAGGACAGGGAGCAGCGGCCCGCGGGCCGTCGAGGTCTGTGGGAAGAGGCGCACCAGCCCGAGCCTGCACCACGCGGCGACCCGCCCGCATCGCCACGATGGCGTATCCCGACCCCGGGACGACCCGCCCGGTTCGTCGTACGGTGGGATGCGTGAACTCTCGGACCCCCGCCCCGACCGCCTCCCGCCCTGCTCTCGCCCGCCTGGCCGCCCTCGTGGCCGCGCCCGCCGTGCTCACCGCCCTGGTGGCCGCGCCCGCACCGGCCGTGGCCGCCGGCACCGACGCCCAGCAGCGCTACCAGGGCGCCGCCGTGCGCCAGACCAACGGCGAGCGCACCGACCGCGACCTGGTCGCCCTCAAGCGCCAGAAGTGCGTGCAGAAGTACGCCGTGAAGCAGGCCCGCTGGATGGCGGCCAACGAGACCATGGCCCACCAGAACCTCCAGCCGATCCTCTCCGACTGCGGCCTGAGCAGCGTGGGGGAGAACGTCGCCTACGGCTACGCCAGCGGCAAGGCGGTCGTCGCGGCGTGGATGGACTCGCCCGGGCACCGCGCCAACATCCTCGAGCCGTCCTACCGCCTGGTCGGCCTCGCGGCGCGCACCGACGACGACGGCACCTGGTACGTCGCCCAGGTCTTCGGTCGCAAGTAGGCCCCGCTCGCCCGGGGACGTACCCTGGGCCCGTGGCAGGACCCGATTACGACACCGAGATCAAGCAGCTCCAGGCGACGATGCGCACCATCGAGCAGGTGCTCGACATCGGCGCCATGCACAAGGAGATCGCCGACCTCGCTGAGCAGGTGGCGGCGCCCGACCTCTGGGACGACCAGTCCAACGCGACCCGCGTGACCGGTCGCCTCTCCGACCTCCAGGGCCAGGTCGACCGCTTCGCCGCCCTGGAGAGCCGCATCGAGGACCTCGGCATCCTCGCGGAGCTGGGCCAGGAGGAGGGCGACGCCGACTCGCTGGCCGAGGCCGAGCGCGAGCTGGGCAAGATCAAGGCCGCGGTCGAGGGCCTCGAGGTCCGCACCCTGCTCAACGGCGAGTACGACGCGCGCGAGGCGCTCGTGACCATCCGCGCCGGCGCCGGCGGCGTCGACGCCGCCGACTTCGCCGAGATGCTGCTGCGCATGTACACCCGCTGGGCCGAGCAGCACAGCTACCCCGTCGAGGTCTTCGACACCTCCTACGCCGAGGAGGCCGGGCTGAAGTCGGCCACCTTCGCGGTCCACGGGGCCTACACCTACGGCACGCTGAGCGTCGAGGCCGGCACCCACCGCCTCGTGCGGATCAGCCCCTTCGACAACCAGGGCCGCCGCCAGACCTCCTTCGCGGCCGTCGAGGTCGTGCCCGTGCTCGAGCAGACCGACGAGATCGACGTGCCCGACGAGGAGATCCGCGTCGACGTCTACCGCTCCGGCGGCCCGGGCGGGCAGTCGGTCAACACCACCGACTCCGCGGTGCGGCTGACCCACATCCCCACCGGCACCGTCGTGTCGTGCCAGAACGAGAAGAGCCAGCTGCAGAACAAGGCCAGCGCCATGGTGGTGCTCAAGGCCAAGCTGCTGGCGCTGAAGAAGGCCGAGGAGAAGGCCCACCTCGACGGGCTGCGCGGCGACGTGCAGGCCTCGTGGGGCGACCAGATGCGCAACTACGTCCTCAACCCCTACCAGGTGGTCAAGGACCTGCGCACGACCTACGAGTCGGGCAACCCCTCCGCGGTCTTCGACGGCGACCTCGACGGCTTCCTCGAGGCCGGCATCCGTTGGCGCCGCGGCAGCGAGAAGGCCGACGAGAACTGACCGCCCGACCGCTCAGCGCGGCCGCACCACCCGGGACCACGCGCTGAGCGGGCTCGCGCCCTGCGCGTTGAGCGCCGTCACCGCGAGGCGGTAGCGCCCCGCGCCGAGCCGCAGGCTCGCGCGCCGGCGCTCGGGGGAGAGCAGCGGGCCGGTGCTGGTGCGCACCACGG
Organism: Nocardioides sp. Leaf307; assembly: GCF_001423135.1. Taxonomy (NCBI): domain Bacteria; kingdom Bacillati; phylum Actinomycetota; class Actinomycetes; order Propionibacteriales; family Nocardioidaceae; genus Nocardioides; species Nocardioides sp. Leaf307. The sequence goes on from NZ_LMNY01000001.1 coordinate 784,277, forward strand.
CACCGTCGCGGTCGAGACGCTGGGCGGTGACCCGCCACCCGGTCACCGCGGAGCCGCCGTCGTCGACCGACGGCGTCCAGCGCACCGCGAGGGTCAGCGGCCGCCCGGACCGGCCGGGCCGCACCCCGTCGAGCACCGGCGCACCCGGCGCCGTGACCTCGACCGGGTCTGGGACCGGGTCGGGCTGCTCGCTGCTGTCGGCGCAGGCGCCGACCACCGAGAGCACGTAGGAGCCCAGGCTGCCGTAGTCGTCGTAGCCCGTGCTCCAGCCGCCCGCGCCGACGCCGTCGACGGCCACCCACAGCGGCTCGTCGGAGACCGGCAGCGACACGGTGGCCCCCATCCCGGTCAGCCGGCCCTGCACCGACTGCACCAGCGGGTCGGCCGTGGCCAGCGTGGCGCCGGAGGCGTCGAGGAGGCTCAGCTCGAGGTCGAGGTCGGGGCTGGCCAGCGCGGTCGCACCGGTGACGGAGACGGGCCCGGTGCACGGGCCGAGCGCGAACACGTCCACGTCCTCCCGTGTCGTGACGTACGCCGGCCCCGCGGGCGGCGCGGCGGCCGCGGTGGCGATGTCGGCCCCGGCCTCGTCGGCCCGCAGCGGCAGGCCGTGGGTGGCGATGAGGGCCAGGTCGTCCTCGGTGCTGGTGGCCCCGGCGTAGGAGCCCTGGCTCCACTGCACGACCGGGCGACCGGTCGAGCCCATGATGGGGCCCCAGAGGCCGTGGCCGCCGTAGTAGTCCCGGGTGCCGTAGCCGTCGTGGCTCAGCGAGAGGTTGTGGCCGACCTCGTGGGAGACGGTCTCGGCGATGCTGGCGACGGCGTCGTAGTAGGCGGTGAAGGCCCAGGCGGGCTGGTAGCGGGCGTGGCTGCGGGTGGCGTCGAAGACGTCGAGGTAGGCCACGCCGGTGCAGCCGGGGTCGCCGCAGATCGCGGCGTGGGCGCGGGCGTCGCCGGTGATCATGGCGACCGTGCCGTACTCCTGGTCGGCCTCCCCGGAGCGGTCGATGCGACCGGGTGGGGGCGCCTCGGTGGTGACGTCGACGTCGAAGGGCGCGAAGTCCTCGGCGACGCGCTGCCACACGACCTGCACGACGGCGCGCTCGGCGGGGGAGAAGGTGGACGGGTCGCCGTCGAGGTCGTAGCCGGTGACGGCGCCGTCGGGGAAGGACGCGTCGTTCCACGCCGTGCCGGCCACCGTGCCGCCGTCGACGTCGAGGTAGATCGTGCGCCGCGAGCCGGGGAGGCTGTGCAGCTCGAAGGTCTGGTCGTCGGGGAAGGGGGCCGCGAGGGCCTGCGCCTCGCGGGCGGCGTCGGGGGCCTCGGCGGGCTCGGGCCGGTGCGGGTCGACGTCGCGGAAGAGGACCCTGCCGCGCTCGTCGACGCGGACCGTGGGGTCGCCGGTCAGCAGGTCGACCAGCGCGGTGGCGGTGAGGTCGTTGCGTGCCGCGGCGTCGTCGAGACGCCCGCCCAGCAGGCGCACGGCGCGCTCGCCGCCCGCCGGGGCGGGGAGGAGCCGGGAGGTGCCGGGCGCCGGGGACGCCGGGTCGGGGGCGGGGGCGGTTGCGGGGGCGGTTGCGGGGGCCGGCGCAGCGCCGGCGCCGGCGAGCGTGCCGCCGAGGCAGGCGAGCACGGCCAGCGTCGCGACGATCGTGCGGCGTGGACCGGGCCGGGCGTGGTGGCGCAGCGACATGACGGGTCTCCCTCCCGCCGGGAGGCTAGTCGCGCGGGACCCTCCCGCGGGCGGCTTCGCCCGGATCCGTGCCCGCCCGCGGGCGGGAGGTCAGCGTCGGGAGGTCAGCGTCGAGGGCTCAGGAGGTGGCGGAGCCGGCCAGCGCCACGGCGGCGCACCAGCGGCTGCCGCGCTCGAGGAGGTCGGCCCGCTCGGTGGAGCGCGGGAGGGTGAGCGAGCAGGAGAGCCAGGCGTCGCCGAAGAGGCCGGCGTACTGGACGCGGGTGACGGGTCCGGCCTCGCAGACCAGGCCGAGCGAGGGGGCGCCGTACTGCTCGGCCTGCCGCGGGCGGGTGCAGCCGTCGGCGGTGGCCAGCGTGCGGACCAGCTCACGGGCCCGGTCCTTCGGCACCGGGGGAGCGAAGACCCAGGCCCGCGCCGCCTCGCGGTCCTCGCCGCTCCAGGTGCAGCTCCACTCGTGGGCGACGTCGCGCACGCCCCCGGTCAGCTCGACACGCTCGCCGTTGGCGTAGGACTCGGCGTCGGCCGGCGCCCCGCCCAGCGCGTCCTCGACCGCCGCGGGATCGACGGTCGGGCACAGGTCGCCCCGGGTCACGGCCAGTGTCGTGGTGTCGAGGTCGGCCAGGCCCGCCGGCGGGGCCGGCGACGCCGACGGGGTGGGCTCGCCCGGTGCGGGCGCGTCGTCGCCTCCGGTGCACGCGGCCAGGGCCACGACGAGGGCGAGCGCCACCACGGCCAGCCGGGCGGCGGTCGTGGTGCGACCCGCGAGGGGGCGGCCGGAGACGGTCATGTGAGCCACGATACGAGCGTCGCCGGGGCGGGCGTCGAGGTCCCCACGCGGGTGGTCGCCTGGCGTACGCTCCTGCGGGTGATTCGCTTCGAGAAGGTGACCAAGACCTACCCCGGCACGGGCGCGCCCGCCCTCGACCAGGTCAGCGTCGACGTCGAGAAGGGCGAGTTCGTCTTCCTCGTCGGCGCCTCGGGCTCGGGCAAGTCCACGGCCCTGCGCCTGGTGCTGCGCGAGATGCGGCCCACCGACGGTCGCGTCTACGTCGCCGGCAAGGAGATCAACCGTCTGGCGGGCTGGAAGGTGCCGCGGCTGCGGCGCCAGATCGGCACCGTCTTCCAGGACTTCCGGCTGCTGCAGAACAAGTCGGTGGCCGAGAACGTCGCCTTCGCCCTCGAGGTGATCGGCAAGTCCCGCTCCGAGGTCCGCTCGACGGTGCCGGAGACGCTGGAGCTCGTGGGTCTCGAGGGCAAGGCCGACCGCATGCCCGACGAGCTCTCCGGCGGTGAGCAGCAGCGCGTCGCGATCGCCCGCGCCTTCGTCAACCGGCCGATGATCCTCATCGCCGACGAGCCGACCGGCAACCTCGACCCGACCACGTCGGTCGGGATCATGAAGCTGCTCGACCGGATCAACCGCACCGGCACCACGGTGGTCATGGCCACCCACGACCACGGCATCGTCGACCAGATGCGCAAGCGCGTCATCGAGCTCGAGGACGGCCGGGTCATCCGCGACCACGCCCAGGGCGTCTACGGCTTCCAGCACTGACCTGTCCCTCCGGGACCGACACACCCCCGGGCCGCGGCCCGGACCACCTCAGGAGATCTCCCTCCCCTCATGCGCTACGTCTTCTCGAACCTCGGCCAGGGCCTGCGACGCAACCTCTCCATGCACCTGGCGGTGATCCTCACCCTCTTCGTGTCCCTCACCCTCGTCGGACTGGGACTGCTGGTGCGCGCCCAGGCCGAGAAGGCCGTCGACCAGTGGGGCAGCGAGCTGCAGATCACCGCCTTCCTCTGCCGCTCCGATGACCCCGACCCGAACTGCCAGAGCGCCGTGACCGACCAGCAGAAGGAGGAGATCGAGCGGGTCGTCGAGGCCAACCCCGAGGTCGAGTCCTACTACTTCGAGTCGCAGGCCACGGCCTTCGCCAAGGCCAAGGAGCTGCTGGGGCCCGACGAGGCCGACCGCTTCGAGGGGCCCAACGCGATCCTCACCGAGGACGACCTGGCCGAGTCGCTGTGGATCACGCTCAAGGACCGCGACGAGTACCAGGGCATCACCAGCGAGATCGTCGGGCTCGACGGCGTCGCCAACGTGCGCGACCAGCGGGAGGTGATCGCGCCGCTGCTCAAGATCATGACCGCGATGCAGGTCGGCTCGCTCGGGGTCGCGGTCTTCTTGGTCGTGGCCGCGCTGCTGCTGGTGGCCAACACGATCCGGCTGGCGGCCTTCGCCCGACGCAAGGAGATCGGGATCATGCGCCTGGTGGGCGCCTCGACGGTCTACATCGCGCTGCCGTTCCTGCTCGAGGCGGTGGTGACCGCGTTGGTCGCGGTGGGGCTCTCGGTCGTCTCGCTGGGGGCGTTCATGTACTTCGGCGTCGAGCAGCGGTTCACCGACTACCTGGGCTTCATCCCGTGGGTGGGCGTCGACGACTACCTGCTGACCGTCGCCGTCGTGGCCGTCCTCGGGCCGGTGCTCACCCTGCTGCCGACACTCCTGCTGACGCGCAAATACCTCAAGGTCTGAGCACGGCGGGTTACCGTCGACCCGCTCTCTTCCCCGAGCAGTCCCCGATCAGTCGAAGGCATGACGTGCGCTCCTTCCCCAGCGCCGCCCGCCGTCGCCTGGCGTTGGTCCTCGCGACCTCAGCGCTGGCGACCGGCGCCGTGGCCGTCCCATTCGCCCAGGCAGACGACGACCTCCAGGACCAGCAGAAGCAGGTCGAGAAGCAGATCGAGCGCGCCCACGACGAGCTCGACGAGACCAGCGCCGCGATGCGCCGGGCCCAGGGCGCCCTCGACGCCGCCCAGGCCGAGCTGGACGCCGCGGTCGCCGAGCTCGCCGCCGTGCGCGAGCGGCTCGACGCGGCGCGCGAGCGCGACGCCGAGATGGCCGAGGCCCTGGCCAAGGCCGAGGACCGGCTGACCACCGCCGAGAGCGACCTCGCCGAGGGCCAGCAGGCCCTCGCCGACCAGCGCACCGAGGTGACCGACTCGGTCAACGAGCTCTACCAGCAGGGCGACCCGCAGCTGATGTCGCTCACCGCCCTGATGAACTCCGGCTCCCTGGGCGACCTCACCCGCCAGCAGCAGACCGACCGCGTCATCTCGAGCAACCAGACCGAGGTCTACGACGAGCTCGACGCCGCCGAGGTCCTGCTCCAGGTGCGCGAGGACCAGCTCTCCGAGGCCCGCGACGACGTGGCGCAGCAGCGCGAGGCGGCCGCGGCCAACCTCGCGACGATGCGCGCCCTCACCGCCCAGGCCGTGGCCGGGCGCGAGAAGGTGCGCGACAAGGTCGCCGTACGCCTCGACGCGCGGCGCGAGGCGTCGGCGGCGCTGGCCAAGGACCGCGCGCTGCTGTCGCGGCTGCGCAACCAGGAGGCCCGGATCAAGCAGCAGATCATGGAGGCGGCCCGGGCCTCGCGCGGGACGAGCGTCTCGGCGTCGGCCGACGGCTTCCTGCTGCCGCCGGTGACCGGCCCGGTCACCTCGCCCTTCGGGATGCGCACCCACCCCATCTACGGCTACTACAGCCTGCACGACGGCACCGACTTCGGCGTCGCCTGCGGCGAGGGCATGCGCGCCTCCGGCGACGGCACCGTGATCTCGAAGTACTACTCCTCGGTCTACGGCAACCGGCTCTACGTCAACCTCGGCCAGGTCAACGGCAAGAACCTCACCGTCGTCTACAACCACGCCTCCGGCTACCGCGTGGACGTCGGCGACCGGGTCTCGACCGGGGAGATCGTGGGCTACGTCGGCGACACCGGGTGGTCCACCGGCTGCCACCTGCACTACACGGTGCTGGTCAACGGCAACGCCGTGGACCCCATGACCTGGATGTGACCGCAACCCGATTGACCCGACCTGGGACAATGGACGGATGGCCAGGGAGCAGGGGCGCAAGCTCATCGCGCAGAACAAGAAGGCGCGTCACGACTACCTCATCGAGGACGTCTACGAGGCGGGCCTGGTGCTCGTCGGCACCGAGGTGAAGTCGCTGCGCCAGGGGCGCGCGTCGCTCGTGGACGGCTTCGTCGACATCGACCGCGACGAGGCGTGGCTGCACGGCGTGCACATCCCGGAGTACTCCCAGGGCACCTGGACCAACCACTCCGCGCGCCGCAAGCGCAAGCTGCTGCTCAACCGGGTCGAGATCGACAAGATCGAGCGGCGGGTCTCGGAGAAGGGCCTGACGATCGTGCCGCTGTCGCTGTACTTCCTCGACGGCCGGGCCAAGGTCGAGATCGCCACTGCCAAGGGCAAGAAGACCTGGGACAAGCGCCACGCGCTCGCCGAGCGCCAGGCCGTGCGCGAGACCGAGCAGGCCGTGGGTCGCCGGATGAAGGGCATGCGTGACTGACGTCGCGCCGGTGCGCGCGTTCTGGGAGGGCCTCGGCCTGCCCGGGCTGTACGACGTGCACACCCACTTCCTCGCGCCCCCGGTGGAGCGCAAGGTCCACGCCGTCTTCGACGCTGCCGGCCCGAAGATCGGCCGGCCCTGGCCCATCCGCTACCGCCTGCCCGTCGAGGAGCGCGTCGCGCTGCTGCGCGCGATGGGGGTGCGGCGCTTCTCGACACTGCCCTACGCCCACCGCCCCGGCATCGCCGGCTTCCTCAACGAGTGGGCCGCGGGCTTCAAGCGCGACGTGCCGGAGTCGCTGTGGTCGGCCACCTTCTACCCCGAGCCCGAGGCCGGCGACTACGTCGCCGCGTCGATCGAGGCGGGCGTCGAGGTGTTCAAGGTGCACGTGCAGGTGGGGGAGTTCGACCTCGACGACCCGCTGCTGACCCCGGCGTGGGGCGCGCTCGAGGACGCCGGCACGCCGGTGGTGGTGCACGCCGGCCACGCACCGGTCGGCAACGACTTCACCGGACCCGCGCCGATGGCGCGGCTGCTGGCGGCCCACCCCCGGCTCACCGTGGTCGCCGCACACCTCGGGGCGCCGGACTACCTCGACTTCGCCGACCTCGCCGCGCGCTACGAGCGGGTCCACCTCGACACCACCATGGTCTTCACCGACTTCTGGGACACCGACTACCCCGACGGGCTCACCGAGCGGCTGCGCGACCTGCAGTCCCGGGTGTTGCTCGGCACCGACTTCCCGACCATCCCCTACCCCTACGCCCACCAGCTGGAGTCGCTGGCCCGCCTCGACCTGGGCGAGGACTGGCTGCGCGACGTGTGCTGGCACAACGGGATGCGGCTGCTCGGTCCCGCCTGAGTCACCCGGCGCGGACGAGGGTGGTCCAGCCGTGGGGGTTGGTCCAGGTGTAGGTGCCGTCGGGATGCCGGTGGTAGCTCCAGGGTGGGCTGCCTTCGGAGCCGGTGGTCTTGAGTCGGTGGTGGTGGCGGCACAGCGGGGCGAGGTTGGAGGGGTGGGTTTGGCCGGGTCTGCCGCCGTGGTCGAGGGGTCGGTAGGGGGTGATGTGGTCGAGGTCGCAGCGTCGTGAGGGCACGGTGCAGCCGGGGANGGGGTGGGTTTGGCCGGGTCTGCCGCCGTGGTCGAGGGGTCGGTAGGGGGTGATGTGGTCGAGGTCGCAGCGTCGTGAGGGCACGGTGCAGCCGGGGAAGACGCAGCGTAGGTCGCGGATGGTGACGTGTTCGCGCATCCAGGGTGGTGGGTCGTGCCGGTCGACGGCGCCGGCGGTGGTGGGGTCGAGGTCGATGACGGGTCTCACGTAGACCTTGGTGCCAAGGAGCCAGCGGCGCAGGGTGGTGGTGGAGACGACGCCGAGGCCCTCGACGACCGCGGNCCGGCGGTGGTGGGGTCGAGGTCGATGACGGGTCTCACGTAGACCTTGGTGCCAAGGAGCCAGCGGCGCAGGGTGGTGGTGGAGACGACGCCGAGGCCCTCGACGACCGCGGTGCCGGGCGGTGGGCCGGTGCGGTCGATCTGGGACAGATGGCTGGTCTCGTGGTGGCGATGGACCGCTGTGGGGCGCAGGTCGGGGCCGGTGGTGCGGTACGGGTCGCCCGCAGGGTGCTGCGGTGCGGGCTGCTCCTCGGTGGCCTGCGCCTCGGTGGTGGGGTGGCTTCGAGACGCTCGCTGCGCTCGCTCCTCAGCCACCGGGGCCGKGGCCTGTCCGGCGGTGGTCTCGGGGTCGTTGCCCGCGGCGGGGCTTCGAGACGCTCGCTGCGCTCGCTCCTCAGCCACCGGGGCCATGGCCTGTCCCGCGGGGACGGTCTCGTGGTCGGCGGGGGTGGGGAGGTCCCACGGATCGGGCAGGGGCTCTTCCGCCGGGGCCTCGACGGGTGACGGGGGCTCCTCCGGCGCTGGTTCTTCCCTACTCGTGCGGGTTGTGTCGAGGGCGGCGAGGGTCTCGGCGCGTGCGAGGTCCTCGGGGCGCAGGTGGACGTAGACCACCCGCTCCTTCGCAGTCGTCGACTCCACCGAGTCCAACGCCGTCAACCCCTGGGCGCGGTCGGTGATCACCCCGATCGCCCTGGCTTTACGGACCTCCAGCGACTCGACCACTGCTCCGGTCGAGGTCTGGTGGCGGCCGAGCTCGGCGGCGGTGGCGCAGATCAGGTCGTGGAAGCGGGTGAGGTCCTGGGTGTCACCGGTGGCCTCGAGCCAGGAGGTGCCCGAGGCGGAGCCGCGGTCGATGTCGTGGGTCACCCGGACGTTCCACCCACCGCGGGCTCGTTCTTCGAGGGCGGCCTGGGCGTGGGGGTCGTGCCTGGCGGCTGCCTCGGTGACGAACAGCTCGATCCGTCGTGCCCCGAGGCTCTGCACGCGGGGGCCGAGGGCGGCGACCTTGCGGTCGACGTACGCGGCCCCGGTGTCGTTGAGTACCTGGGTCTGGGAGGCGATGCGCCGGGCGCGCCAGCCGGGGAGGGTGAGGTCGTCGACCATCGCCCAGATGCGTGGGAGGCGGTGGACGAGCTCCATGACCTCGGCGAGGTTGCAGCCGGCGTTGAGCGGCGACATCTCCAACGCCAGCGCGAGGGGTTCGGCGGCGAACTCGTCGAGGCCGTGGCGGATCATCCCGGGCACCGACCACGCGTAGGCCCGGTCGGGGTTCAGCGCTCCCCAGCGGGCCATGACGCGCAGGGTGCGGCGCTCGGCGGCACGTACCGAGCGGGCGGTGTCGGCGGCGTACTCCAGGACCTCGTCGGCGTCGAGGGAGTCGACGTCGACCACGGCGCCGGTGGTGTCGAGGTCGAGGAGCATGGACCTAGTTTATTCGAACACGCATTCGATGACTAGGTGTACGGATCAATCTGTGGAGGGGGTTGTGCTGTCGCGTGAGGGTGGTTTCGAGACGGTCGCTGGGGCTCCCTCCTCAACCACCGTGCGGCTGTGGTTTCGAGACGGTCGCTGGCGCTCCCTCCTCAACCACCGTGCGGCTGTGGTTTCGAGACGGTCGCTGGCGCTCCCTCCTCAACCACCGGGGATGCTGGGGCTCCCTCCTCCACCACCGGCGACAGCGGGTGGGACAGTGGGCGTGGGGCGTCGTACTGCGTCCTGACCCGATCCGAAGGACACCATGACCTCCCGCTCCGCCGTGCGCCGCACGCTCGCCCTCGTCCCCGCCGCCGTCATGGCGCTGTCGCTGACCGCCTGCGGCGGGTCCGACGACTCCGCCGAGCCGGAGGGCGATGCCAGCGCCTCCACCTCGGAGTCCTCGTCCGAGGACGCCTCGGAGCCCGCGGAGGACTCCGGCGACGACTCCGGCGACGAGGCGACCGGCCAGGACTACGTCGACCTCATCACCGTGCTCTTCGAGCAGCAGGCCCCCGAGGGCGGCTACGACTCCGCGGAGGACTTCAACGCCCAGGCCGACTTCCCCGAGGGCGTGTCGGTCGGCCGCTTCGAGAAGGCCGACCAGGAGGTCTGCATCCAGGACACCGACCCGGCGATCGCGCTGGTGTTCTCGGTCAACGACGCCCGGGTCGGCCTGGTCGAGGGCTCCTGCGACGACGGCGAGGAGCAGGCCGCGGTCGTCTCCAGCGGGGGCAACGAGACCGAGCTCGAGGGCGACGAGGACCTCGCGACCCCCGTGCGCGACTACCTGCTCGAGGGCACGGGCGGCTGAGCGGCCCCGCGCCCGACGTCGCCGGGAACAACCGGCGGCGCGGGCGCGCTAGGATGGACGAGCACCACAACTCAAGAGGGGCTGATCGGTTTCGACTTGGGACGTTAGTCCCAGGGGAAGCGGGTCGAGGAGCCAGCGTCATCTCGTAAACGATCGCTGGAAACCAATAACTGCCAACGCTAAGCGCAGTTCCTTCGCTCTCGCCGCCTGAGCGGTGATCGAAGCGTCAGACCGGGCATCCGTCTCCGTCCCGGACCCTGGCGTCATCTAGGAGACTTGCTGCTCAACTCCTGTCAGGGGGGTTGATCGGGACTTAATCCTGACTGGGCCTGTCGGCGACGCGTCTGCGCGAGCGCCGGGGCCGAGAAAAGCGACATCGCAGACTGCACCCGGAGAAGACCTGGTTCGACGCTCGAGGACGCGGGTTCGATTCCCGCCAGCTCCACCACCACGGGGTCTTCGCAGAACAAGCGCGGAGACTTCGCAGAATCGCCGGTGCCGGTGGGTCACCCCGCCGGGAGCCAGCCCTCTTGAACGAGAGCCGCTCTGACACTCGTCAGGGCGGCTCTCGTGCCTCTGGACTTGTCATTGCGTCTGCTCGCCGTCGTGGGTAGGGCACCATCGGGGACGTGACCGAACTGGGAGCACTCCGGACGACACAAGGCACCGCCAGCCTGCGGCGAGCTGTCATCGAGGACGTTCCGAGCATCGTGGAGCTCTTGACCGACGACCCGCTGGGCGCGGGGCGGGACGGGACCGACGACTCCGACGGGCTGCAGCCGTACCTCCGGGCCTTCGCAGCCGTCGACGCGGACCCTGCACACCTTCTCCTGGTAGCCGAGAACCACGGCAAGGTCGTGGCAACCATGCAGCTGAGCTTCCTCCCGGGACTCGCACGTCGCGGCGCCCTTCGAGCACAGATCGAGGCCGTGAGGGTCCACGCCGACCTGCGCAACAGCGGCCTTGGGCAGGCTCTCCTCCTGTGGGCGAGGGGAGAGGCTGAGCGTCGCGGTTGCGCGCTGATCCAGCTCACCAGCGACAAGCAGCGTCCCAAGGCGCACCGCTTCTACGCAGGCCTCGGTTTCACCGCCTCGCATGAGGGCTTCAAGCTGGAGCTGTAGGTTGAGTTCGACGGGCCGGGCCCGCCTGTCGCATGGCGACCACCAAGTCCGGATGCGAGTTCGCCGGTGGGGTGCTGAATCCGTCCTCTGGGGGTGCACACCGGCGAGCCGGTTCGCGGAATGCGACTCCTGACCTGGTGAGGAGGGTTCTGCGAACACCCCACCACCACACACCGGTCCGCAGCCTCACCGCGGTCCAGCCCTCTTGACGCTGAGCCCCCTCGGCACCGCCGAGGGGGCTCTGCTGCGTCTGCCACCGGGGTCCGACCAGCCCCTAGGCGGGCTCGACCGGCAGCCACAGGTCGCACGTCGCGGTGCCGGCCGCGGCGTCGTAGGCCTGCACCGCCACGATCTCGGGGCCGGGGCGCAGGCGCCACGGCTGCGAGGGGAACCACGAGGTGGCGGTGGCGGCCCACGTGTCCTGCAGCACGGCGGGGTGCGGGCCCTCGGTGCGGAAGACGGCCCAGGTGCCGGCCGCCACCTCGAGGACGTCGAGGCCCACCGGGGGAGCCAACGTGGTGGCGACGCCCTGGAGGTAGGTGAGCCCGGTGCCCTCGACGCGGTCGGGGTCGAGGTCGTCGCTGACCGACAGCACGCCCCGCGGCTCGATGTCGTTGAGGCGCCTCAGGCCCTCCAAGGACCCTGCGGGGATGGAGGCGACGTGGTCGGCGATGGCCTGGTTGACCCCCTCGTGGACCAGCGGCACGCGCGCGGCGTGGCCCACCAGGCGCAGGGCGGGCAGGGTGACGATGCGGGTGTCCATGGGGACGCTCCCTTCGACGCTCAGGTGGAACCTGAGCCGTGGTTGTATGCGTGTGGGACCACCGTGACGTCGTACGTCGCCCGGACCGGCGCCGTGCACCGCGCGGAACGCCCGCCCGAAGGCCTCGGTCGAGCCGTAGCCGTGGCGGACCGCGATGGTGAGCAGGTCGTCGTCGGTGCCGACCAGGTCGGCCGCGGCCAGCGACATGCGCCGGCGCCGCACGTAGTCCGACAGGGGCATGCCCGCCAGCGACGCGAACATCCGGCGCAGGTGGTGCTCGCTGGTGCCGCCGCGGGCGGCGAGCGCGGCGACGTCGACGGCCAGCGACGGGTCGTCGGCGAGCTGGGCCTCGACGGCGTCGACGGTGAGGTTGAGTACGGCGATCACGGGTCCCTCCTTCCGCTCACCAGCCTCGCTGGCCCGGCACCCCTCGCGCCCGATCATCGCGGACCGATCCGGTCGGCCCGGCCGTGGCCCCGGCCGCCGGTGGGGGCCTAGGGTCGCCGCATGGCGCAGGTGCACCGGCTCTCGCAGGAGCAGGCCCGGCGGATCACGCTGCGGGCCCAGCTGCTCGGTCGCCCGCGGCCCGACGACGTGCTCGCGACGCTGCGCCACCTGACCCGCCTGCAGCTCGATCCCACGGCGGCGGTCGCGCCGAGCGCCGACCTCGTGCTCTGGAGCCGGATCGGCGACGACTACGACCCCCGCGAGCTCGAGGACCTGCTGGCCCAGCAGCGGGTGGTCGACCTGCGCGGCTTCGCCGTGCCGGCCGAGGACGTCGCCCTGTGGCGCGCCGAGATGGCGGCCTGGCCCGGGCCGGGGGAGCTGCGGCCCTGGCAGGAGCGGCTCGCCGGGTGGGTCGAGGCCAACGACGAGAGCCGCCGTGAGGTGCTCGACCGGCTGCGCACCGACGGCCCGCTGCCGACGAGCGCGCTGACCACGCGGTTCGCGGTGCGGTGGACCTCGAGCGGGTGGAACGACGACCGCTCGCTGCGCCGCCTGCTCGACCTCCTGGTGCAGCGCGGCGAGGTCGCCGCGGCCGGTCGCGAGGGCAGGGAGGCGCTGTGGGACCTCGCCGAGCGCGTCTACCTCGACCAGGCGCCGGTGCCGCTGGAGGAGGCCTGGTCCGAGCGCGCGCGCCGCACCCTCGTCTCGCTGGGCCTCGACCGGCAGCGCTCGGGGGCCGCCGCCCTCGGCGCCCCGCCGGGGGAGCCGGCCGTGGTCGAGGGCCTGCGCGGTCGCTGGCGGGTCGACCCCGCCGCCCTGGCGCGTGCCGACGAGCCCCTGGCCGGGCGCACGGTGCTGCTCTCGCCGCTGGACGCGGTGGTCAAGGACCGCCGTCGCCTCACCGACCTCTTCGCCTTCGACTACCTGCTGGAGATGTACAAGCCGGCGGCCTCACGGCGCTGGGGCTACTGGGCGCTGCCGGTGCTCGACGGGGAGCGCCTCGTGGGGAAGGTCGACGCCACCGCCGACCGCCGTGGGGGAGTCCTGCACGTCGACGCCGTGCACGAGGACGTGGCCTTCGACGCCGACCTGCGAGGGCGGGTCGAGACGGAGGTCGAGCGGCTCGCGGGCTGGCTGGGGCTGGAGCCGGCTCAGCGCTGAGCCGGGCGCGAGGGGTCGTGGCGGACGAGCCCGAGGGCGAAGTCGACGTACTGCTCGGCGACCTGCTCGGCGGTGGCGGCGCCGTCGCGGCGGAACCACTGCGCCAGGGCCGTGCACATCGTGACGACCGCGCGGGCGGCCTCGTGGGGGCGGGTCGTGGCGAAGACGCCGGCGCGCACCCCGGCCTCGACCTCGACGTCGACCAGCGCCTGCTCGGCGCGGCGCAGGGCGGCCACCCGCTCGCGCGCGCCGGGCTCCAGGCTGCGCATCTCCGAGGCCCCGACGAAGGCCAGCTCGCGGCGGTGGGTGTGGTAGAGCGCGAGGCACTCCACGAGGTGGGTGAAGCGGCTGACGGGGTCGTGCCCCTCGGCCAGGGCGGCGGCGGTGCGGGCCTGGAGGTCGTGCATGGTGAGGTCGAGGAGCGCGACCAGCATCTCCTGCTTGCTGGCGTAGTAGTGGTAGAGGCCGGGCACCGAGAGCCCGGCCCGCTCGGCGATCGTGCGCATGGTCGCGCCGTGGTAGCCGAACTCCAGGAAGGACGACAGCGCCCCCGCCAGCGCGGCGTCGAGCTCGAGCGGCGGCAGGTGGCGCCAGTCCTCGACCGAGGGCGCCGATCGCGGGGGCGCGGCGCCCGCCGGGCCGTCGCCGGTGGCGCCGAAGAGGTGGTCGACCGGCACCTCGAGGGCCTCGGCCAGGTGGGCGACACGCTCGCTGGAGACCCCGGTCTTGCCGTTCTCGATCGCGCTCAGCGTGGCCGAGCTGACACCGAGCACGTCGGCGAGCTGACGCAGCGTCAGGCCGCGGCGGTGCCGCAGCGCCCGCACGGCCAGGCCGAGGGCGGAGCGGTGGTCGGGGGTGGGGTCGGTGATCGGTGGCTCCTCTCGGGTCCGGGTCGCCCGGCGGCGTGGCGGTCGGGCGCGGCGACGATCCTGGCACAGGTCGCACGTTTCAGCATCCCTGAATTCCTCCGCCGCACGGGAGCGCGTCGCCAGGGCCTGCTCGACCCTTGACAGCGGTCCAGTGGTCTTGCACTGTGAGGCGCGTCATAGTGAAACCCGAGTGTGCGTTCGCTCGCTCGACCCGTGCGTCCAGGAGGACAGATGACCGACTCCACCGTGCCCCCGCTCGACGAGCTCCTCAAGGACTCGCCCACCAACTGGGGCAAGTGGGGGCCCGACGACGAGGTCGGCGGGCTGAACTACCTCGGCCCCGAGCAGGTCGTCGCGGCCGCCGGGCTGATCAGCTCGGGCAAGGTCTTCACCCTCCAGCGCCTCATCGGCGACCCGAAGGGCGACCCGGTGTGGCCCGGCCGCACCCCGGCCGAGCGCACCCAGATCCTCGACGAGTCGAACTGGGACGGCGACGACGGGCCGGCCTTCCCCGGCGGTCTGCACTACGCCGACGACAAGATCAACGCCTTCCTCCAGGGCTCCACGCAGTACGACGCCCTGGGCCACGTCTGGTACGGCGGGCAGCTCTGGAACGGCTACGACGCACGCACCACCATCGGCGGCCTCGACAAGGCCAGCATCCAGCCCATCGCCGAGCGGGGCGTGGTCGGTCGCGCGGTGCTGCTCGACATGGCCCGCTTCCGCGGCAAGGAGACGCTGGCCGCGGCCGAGACCTACACCCACGAGGACCTCCTCGCCTGCGCCGAGGCGCAGGGCGTCGAGCTGCGCAAGCGCGACATCCTCATCATCCGCACCAACTACCTCCAGCTCTTCTTCGAGCTCGGCGACAAGTTCTACGAGGGCTTCTGCGAGCCGGGCCTGGTCTACAGCCCCGAGCTCGTGCAGTGGTTCGCCGACATGGAGATCCCCAACCTCGTCACCGACACCATCGCCAACGAGGTCACCTTCGACCCCAACAACGGCGTCGCCCTCGTGCTGCACAACGCCCTGATGCGCAACCTCGGCGTCACGCTCACCGAGATCGCCGACCTCGAGGCGCTCGCGGCCGACTGCGCCGAGGACGGCCGCTACGAGTTCTTCTACGCCGCCGCCCCGCTCAAGGTCGCCCAGGGCAGCGGCGCCCCGGTGAACCCGATCGCGATCAAGTGAGGGGCGCCGAGACCCGATGAGCGTCTACGACGAGCGCCCGTGGCTCGGGCTCTACGCCGGTGAGCCCGCCGACCTCGAGCCCGAGCACACCGACGGCCTGGCCATGTTCCGCGCCGGTCTCGCCGCCGACCCGACCGGTGACGCCGTGCGGTACTTCGACGGGGTGCTGACCCGCGAGGAGCTCGACGCCCAGAGCGACGCGCTCGCCGTGGCGCTGCTCGACAGCGGCTTCGAGCGCGGCGACCGGCTCGCGGTCTACCTGCAGAACGTGCCGCAGTTCGTGGTGTGCCTGCTGGCGACCTGGAAAGCCGGCGGGGTCATGGTCTCGATCAACCCGATGAGCCGGGCCCGGGAGCTGACCTACCTGCTCCAGGACTCCGGGGCGCGGGTGCTCGTCGCGCTCGAGACGCTCTACGACGAGGTGGCGCGCGACGTCGTGCCGGGATCCTCGGTCGAGCTGGTGCTCACCACCAGCGAGCTCGACTACCAGACCCGTCACGACCCGCGGCTCTTCGCCGGTGTCACCCGCCAGCGCCACGCCGGCACCGACGACCTCGTGGAGTTCCTCGAGGCCCGCCGGGGCCAGCGGCCCCCGCCGGTGGAGCTGGCGCCCGACGACGTGGCCTTCCTGACCTACACCTCGGGCACGACCGGGGTGCCGAAGGGGGCGATGAACACCCATCGCAACATCGTCTTCACCGCGCGCGTCTACCGCGACCGGGCGCGCTTCGCCCGCGGCGGCTCGGTCTTCGGCATCGCCCCGCTCTTCCACATCACCGGGCTGATCGGCCACATCGCGATCAGCTTCGCCGCGCCCCTGCCGCTGGTGCTGGCCTACCGCTTCGAGCCGCAGGTCGTGCTCGACGCGCTGCTGGAGCACCGGCCGACGTACACGATCGGGGCGATCACGGCCTTCAACGCGCTCTTCAACTCCCCGGACTTCACCGAGGACCACTTCGCCTCCTTCACCTCGGTCTACTCCGGCGGCGCGGCCATCTCGCCGACCGCGGAGCGGGCCTTCAAGGCCCGCACCGGGCTGCAGGTGCACAACGCCTACGGCCTCACCGAGACCACCAGCCCGATGACGCTCACGCCCTTCGGCGCCCCCTCGCCGGTCGACCCGACCTCCGGGGCGCTCTCGGTCGGCGTGCCCGTGCCGAGCACGGTCGTGCGGATCGTGGGGGAGGACGGCGCGGACCTCCCGCTGGGCGAGGTCGGCGAGATCGTGGCCGACGGCCCCCAGGTCGTGGCCGGCTACTGGGGCAAGCCCGAGGAGACGGCGGCCAACCTGCCCGGCGGGGCGCTGAGGTCCGGCGACGTGGGGTTCATGGACCCCGAGGGCTGGATCTTCATCGTCGACCGCAAGAAGGACATGATCAACGCCTCCGGCTACAAGGTCTGGCCGCGCGAGGTCGAGGACGTCCTCGCCGAGCACG
The DNA here is from genome assembly GCF_001423135.1 of Nocardioides sp. Leaf307. Classification (NCBI taxonomy): domain Bacteria; kingdom Bacillati; phylum Actinomycetota; class Actinomycetes; order Propionibacteriales; family Nocardioidaceae; genus Nocardioides; species Nocardioides sp. Leaf307. The sequence continues at coordinate 801,016 of NZ_LMNY01000001.1, forward strand.
ACGCCGTGCGCGAGGCCGCCGTCGTCGGGGTGCCCGACGAGGTGCGGGGCGAGACCGTCAAGGCCTTCGTCAGCCTCAAGGCCGGCGCGAGCGCCACCCCCGAGGAGCTCATCGCGCACTGCAAGGAGCGCATGGCGGCCTACAAGTACCCCCGCCAGGTCGTCGTCATCGACGAGCTGCCCAAGACCGTCACCGGCAAGATCCTGCGCCGCGAGCTGCGGGGCTAGCCGGCGTCGGCCGGCCCCGCCGCCGGCCCCGCAGCCGGCTCAGACCCGGGTGGAGCCCGGCGGCAGGACGGGCTCGCGGCCCAGCTCGGCCTTGGCGATCGAGCGCAGGTGGACCTCGTCGGGACCGTCGAAGAGGCGCATGGCGCGGTGCCAGCCGTACATCGCGGCCAGCGGCGTGACGTCGGTGACGCCGGCCCCGCCGTGCACCTGGATGGCCCGGTCGATGACGGCGGTGGCGGCGCGGGGCACCGCGACCTTGGCCATCGCGACCAGGGACGCGGCCGCCTTGTTGCCCTCGGTGTCGATGACGTGGCAGGCGCGGTGGCACAGCAGGCGGGCCTGGTCGATCTCCAGCCGCGACTCGGCGATCTGCTGACGCACCACGCCCTGGTCGGCCAGCGGCGAGCCGAAGGCCACGCGCTGCTGGGCGCGGGCCACGAGCAGCGCCAGGGCGCGCTCGGCGGCCCCGAGGGCGCGCATGCAGTGGTGGATCCGGCCGGGGCCGAGCCGGGCCTGGGCGGCGGCGAAGCCGCCTCCTTCCTCTCCCACGACGTTCGCGACCGGCACCCGGACGTCCTCGAAGGTGACGACGGCGTGGCCGTGCTGGTCGTGGTGGCCGAAGACGGGCAGGTCGCGCACCACGGTGACGCCGGCGGTCTCGCGCGGCACGACCACCATGGTCTGCTGGCGGTGCCGGACGGCCTCGGGATCGGTCTTGCCCATGACCACGAAGAGCGCGCAGCGGGGGTCCATGGCCCCCGAGGTCCACCACTTGCGGCCGTTGACGACGTACTCGTCGCCGTCGCGCTCGATGCGGGTGGCGATGTTGGTGGCGTCGCTGCTGGCGACGTCGGGCTCGGTCATCGCGAAGGCCGACCGGATCTCGCCGTCGAGCAGCGGGCGCAGCCAGCGCTCCTTCTGGGCCTCGGTGCCGAGCAGGTGCAGCAGCTCCATGTTGCCGGTGTCGGGCGCCTGGCAGTTGATGGCCTCGGGGCCGAGGTCGTTGCTCCAGCCGGACAGCTCGGCGATCGGGGCGTACTCCAGCTGGGTGAGCCCGGACTCGTGGGGGAGGAAGAGGTTCCACAGCCCCTGCTCGCGGGCGGTGCGCTTGAGGTCCTCGATGACCGCCGGCACGCGGTGGTCGTCGGGGCCGCCGGCGAAGGCCTGCTCGGCGTAGGTGGTCTCGGCGGGCAGCACGTGGTCGCGCATGAACGCGACCATCCGGTCATGCAGCTCGACGGCGCGGGCCGAGGGGGCGGGCAGGACGAGATCGGGGTGATCGGACACGAGGCTCCTGAACGTGGGCCGAGCGATCGCTCGGGGCTGCTTCACCATGCCACCCGCCCCGGGGTGGCGCAAGGCCCGATGTGACGGGCGGGGGAGTGGTCTGGCAGGCTTAATGAGAACGATAATCATTGCGCCTGCTGGCGCCGAGGGGCCGGGGGGCGACGTGCTGGAGCTGCAGGGACTCGACGTGCGCGTCGCGACGCGCAGGCTCGTGGCGGGCGTCGACCTCGCCGTGGCGGCGGGGGAGCGCGTCGCGCTGGTCGGCCCGTCGGGCTCCGGCAAGAGCCTCACCGCGGCCGCCGTGCTCGGCACGCTCGGCCCCGCGTACGCCGCCTCCGGGCGGCTGGTGCTCGAGGGCCGCCCGGTCGACCTGCGCCGCCGCCTCGGCCGCACCCGCCGCGAGCGCGCGGGCCTGGCCGCGGTGCACCAGGCCTCGGCGACCGCGCTCAACCCGCTGGTGCGCGTCGGGGTGCAGCTCGTCGAGGCCGCCCGGGCCCGCCGCGGCCTCACCCGCGCGGCTGCCCGGGACCTCGTGCTCGACCTGCTGGGCCAGGCCGACCTGGCCGACCCCGCGGCGCTGCTCGGGCGCCACCCCGCCGCGCTCTCCGGCGGGCAGCTCCAGCGGGTCTGCACCGTGCTCGCGCTGGTCTGCGCCCCCCGGTTGCTGGTGGCCGACGAGCCCACCACCGCCCTCGACGCGGTGGCCCGGGCCCGCGTCGTCGACCTGCTCGAGCGCCACTGCGAGGGCAGCGGCGCCGCCCTGCTGCTGGTCACCCACGACCGCGAGGTCGCCGCGCGGCTCTGCTCGCGCACGGTGGCCCTGGCCGAGGGGCGCGTGGCGTGAGCGGCCTGGAGCTGCGCGGGGTCACCCACCACCACCCGGGCCACCACCGCGGCGCGAGCACGCCGGCGCTCGACGACGTCACCCTCCGGCTCGCTCCGGGGGAGCGGGTGGGCCTGGTCGGTCGCTCCGGCGCGGGCAAGACCACCCTGCTCCAGGTCGCGCTGGCGCTGCTGGCCCCCGGACGCGGCGAGGTCGCCCTCGACGGGCGCGCCGTGCGACCGGGGTCGGTGCGCTCGCTGCGGTGGTACCGCCGCGCGGTGCAGTACGTGCCCCAGCACCCGGCCGCCTCCCTCGACCCCCGCCACCGCGTGGAGCGCCTGGTCGCCGAGCCGGCGCGCCGCCTGGGCGTGCCCGGCGACCCGGTGGGCACCGCCCGGGCCGCCCTGGCCCGCGTCGGCCTCGACGAGGACCTCTGGCACCGACGCCCCGGCGAGCTCAGCGGCGGCCAGGCCCAGCGGGTCGCCGTGGCCCGCGCCCTGGCCTGCGGGGCACGCCTGCTGCTGGCCGACGAGCCGGTCAGCGGCCTCGACCACGACCTGCGCGACCACGTGCTCGACGTAATCGCCGGGCTCGACGGGATCGGGCTGCTGCTGGTCTGCCACGACCTCGAGGCCGTCGAGCGGACCTGCGAGCGCGTCGTCGTGCTCGACGCCGGCCGCGTCGTCGAGGAGGGCCCCACCACCCGCCTCCTCGCCCGGCCCACCCACCCCGCCACCCGCGCCCTCGTCGGCGCCCGCGACCTGTCCTCACCCACCACCCGAGAAGCCACCCGAGAAGCCACCCGAGAAGAGAGCCCCGCATGATCCGCACGCCCCGTCCCTCCCACCTCGCCGCCGCAGCGGTGCTGCTGGCCTCCGTCACCGCCTGCGGCGGGGCCCCGGGCGCCCAGGACGCCGGGGGCGGCGGGGGCGGCGACGACCGGATCCGCCTGGCCATGCTGCAGCCGCCGCGCTCGGGGCTGAGCCCGCTGTCCGACGACGCCTTCAAGCTCTCGCGCTGGAGCACCGCCGAGACGCTGGTGACCCTCGACGACGAGGGCGGCGCCCTCCCGGGCCTGGCCACCTCCTGGGAGCAGGCCGACGACCTGACCTGGCGCTTCGCGGTGCGCGACGGGGTCACCTTCCACGACGGCACGGAGCTGACCGCCGAGCAGGCGGCCGCCTCGCTCACCGCCGCGGCCGAGGCCAGCCCGCCGCCGCGGATCCTCGACGGGGTCACCCTCACCGCCGAGGCCGACGGCGACACCCTGGTGGTGACCACCGGCGAGCCCGACCCGCTGGTGCCGCAGCGGCTGTCGAGCCCGCAGCTGGCGGTGCTGGCGGCCTCGGCGTACGCCCCGGACGGGACGGTGTCGCCCGTGGGCACCGGCACCGGGCCCTACGAGCTGACCGAGGTGGCCGGCACGGCGGGCGCGACGCTGGAGCGCTTCGAGGACTACTGGGGCGAGCCGGCGCAGGCCGCGGGCCTCGACGTCTCCTACGTGCCCGACGGCACCGCGCGCGCCGCGGCGCTGCGCACCGGGGAGGCCGACGTGGTGGAGGCCGTGCCGGTGGGCCAGCTGCCGCAGATCGACCCCGCGCTCATCTACGAGGTGCCGATGCCACGCACCAACACGCTCTACCTCAACACCTCCGAGGGCCCCTTCGCCGACCCGGCCGTGCGGGCCGCGGCGCGCACGGCCATCGACCGGGCCCGGCTCGTCGCCGACGTCTACGAGGGCCGCGCCGACGAGGCCGAGGGCCTGCTCGGCCCCGCGATCCCGTGGGCCGCCGACCTGCGCGACGACGCCTACGCCGCGCTGCTGGGCGAGCGGCCCGAGCCGGCGCCGGTCGACGGGGTGGAGATCAGCCTCGGCACCTTCACCGACCGCGCCGAGCTGCCCGAGGTGGCCGTGCTGCTCGAGCAGGAGCTGGAGGCGGTGGGCTTCGAGGTCGAGCAGGACGTGCGGGAGTACCAGTTCATCGAGGCCGACGCCCTCGACGGCGCCTTCGACGCCTTCATCCTCTCCCGTGCCACCGTGCTCGACTCGGGCGACCCGGTGGCCTACCTCTACAGCGACTTCGCCTGCGAGGGCTCCTTCAACATCGCCCAGCTCTGCGACGAGGACGTCGACGCCGCCCTCGAGGAGGCCGCGGCGCTGCCGGTCGGCCCCGAGCGGCAGGCCGCCACGATGGCCGTCGAAGCCCTGGTGCTCGGCGCCGACGCCGTCGTGCCGCTGCTGCACGAGCGAGTGGTCCAGGGCGAGTCGGAGCGCGTCGAGGACGCCCTGCGCGACCCCCGCGAGCGCGCCCTGGTGGACGCCTCGACCTCCGTCGGATGACGCGCGCGGCGGCCCTGGTCACCGCCTCGCGCCTGGGCGCCGGGCTGGGCGTGCTCGTGCTCGTGGGTGTGCTGCCCTGGCTCTCGGGACGCTCGGCGGAGTACACCGTCCTGCGCGCCCGGTACGCCGAGCTCGAGGCGACGCCCGCGGCGCTGGCCGCGGTGCGCGCCGAGCTCGGCCTCGACCGTGGACCGCTCGCGGTGCTGGGCGACTGGGTGGCGGGCCTGGCGCGCGGCGACCTCGGCACGTCGTGGATCTCCGGGCGGCCGGTCGGCCCCGGGCTGCTGTCGGCGGCCGGCGTCTCGCTGACGCTCATGCTCGCCGCGCTCGTGGTGGCGCTGGTCGTCGCGGCCGTCGTGGCGGTGCCCGCGCTGGTCGGCGGGCTGCGCGGCGACCGCGGGGCGGGCCCCGGCGTCGGCGCGGTGGCGCTCACCGCGCTCCCGGAGTTCGTGCTCAGCGCCGTGCTGCTGCTGGTGGGCGCGGTGTGGCTGGGCTGGCTGCCGCCCTACGGCTGGCAGGGCCCCGAGCACCTCGTGCTGCCGGCGCTCGCGCTGGGGCTGCCCGGCGGGGGACTGGTCGGCCGCCTGCTGGCCGACGCGGTGGGCGCGGTGGTGGGGGAGCCGTGGGTGCACACCTGGCTGCTGGTCGGGCGCTCCCGGGCCCGGCTGGCCCTCGCCGTGCTGCGCCGTGCCCTGCCGTCGGTCGTGGGCCAGGTCGGCCTCGTCGTGGTCGGGCTGCTCGGCGGCGCGGTCGCGGTGGAGGAGGTCTTCGCCGTGCCGGGGCTGGGCCGGGCGGTGCTGGGCGCGGCCAGCGCGCAGGACGTGCCGGCGCTCCAGGCCGGCGTGCTGCTGCTGGTCGTCGTGGCCGTCGCGGTCGGCCTCGTCGTGGCGCTGCTGCGGCGCGCGCTGCTCGGACCGGCCCTGCGGCTGGCCAGCGTGCCGAGCGCCGCGCCCGCCCCGCGGGCCGGCCGGCGCGCCCTCGGCGTACCGCTCCTGGCCGGGGGGCTGCTGTTGGCGATGGTGCTCGCCGGGCTGCCGGGCGATCCCTACGCCTCGTCCCACGGGCGTCTCGAGGCGCCGCGGCCGGGGCTGTGGCTCGGCGCCGACGCCAGCGGACGCGACCTGCTCGCCCGCCTGGCCCACGGGGCGCTCACCACGGTCGGCACCGCCTTCGCCGTGGTGGTGGTGTGCCTCGTGGTGGGCCTCGTCGTCGGGCTGGCGCCCCGACTCTCGGCCGGCCCGGTCGAGGTCGCCAACGCCGCCCCGCCCGTCGTGGCCGGGCTGCTCGTGGCCGCCCTCGCCGGGCCGTCGACGCTCGGCGCGGCGGTCGCGGTGGCGGCCGTGGGCTGGGCACCCCTGGCCGCGCACACCTCGGCCCTCGTGACCGAGGCCCGCGGCCGACCGCACGTTGCCGTGCTCCCCGTGCTGGGCGTCGGGCCCCTGCGACGCACCTGGTGCCACCTGCTGCCGGGGGCCGTCGGCCCCGTCGTGCGGCACGCCGCGCTGCGCGTGCCGGGGGTGACCCTGGCGCTGGCCTCGCTCGGCTTCCTCGGCCTCGGCCCGGGCCAGCCCTCACCGGAGTGGGGCCTGCTGCTCGCCGAGGGCGCCGGCTACGCCGAACGGGCCTGGTGGGTCGTCGCCGCGCCCACCCTGGCCCTCGTGCTCGTCGCCGTGCTCGCGGTGTCCGTGGCCTCCGCGAGCCGGGGCCTCACTCGTCGCTGACGTACTTGGTGGACTCCGTCAGACCGTCGTAGGTGACCTTCGCGAGGGTCGGGATCCCGCTGCTGAGGCCGCCGCCCCCGGGTGACACCGAGCTCACCAGTCGGTCCATGTCGAACCCGGGCTCGACGACCGACAGCTGACCCCACCGCCCCAGCACCTCCGACACCTTGGCGCCGCCGTCGCCCATCGAGGCGATGAGGTCGTTCATGCGGGTGCCGAGCTGGCTGACGGTCGACACCAGGTCGTCGAGGAAGCGCCGGACCTTCGCGACCCACTCCACGACCGTGGAGGCCAGCTCCTGCAGGCCCTTGGGGAGGTACGGGGTGGTGAACTTCCAGATCGCCCCGAGGATCCAGCTGACCACCTCGACGATGGCGTCGCGCACGAGGGCGCGCACGCCGGCGACGATGCCGCCGGCGAGCTCGGTGGCGCCGCCCACCCCGCGGATCGCGGTGGCGAAGGCCTTGAGGATGTCCTCGAGCGCGTCCGCGGCGGCGGTGTAGGCGTCGACGGCGAGGCCCTCCCACCGACCGGCGTCGCGACGGACGGTGGCGAGGAAGTCGTCGGCGTTGCTGTCGAGGTGGTCGGCGACGTTCATCCACGTGGTGGCGAAGGAACGGATCTCGTCGGGGTTGCCGGCGAGCTGGTCCAGCCACTCGGGGAAGGGGGCGACGTGCTCCATGATGAAGCCGCCGATCATGCCGACGACGGCGCCGAAGGGGTCGGTCATGTCGGCGAGCGTCTCGAGGCCGCCGAAGACGCCGTTGACCGCGCCCTCGACCCAGTCGCCCTCCGAGAGCGCCACCCCGCTGGCCGCCAGGCTCTCCACCGGCCCGGCGCCGGTGTACCACGCCGTCGAGTCGACCTCGGGGGCCACGAGCGGATCGGTCATCACTGCCCCTTGAAGACGTTGAAGAGGTCGTTCACGACGTCGTCGGTCCAGCCGAAGATGTCGGCCAGGCCGCGGACGGCGTCGGCGGTGCCGGACACGCCGGCGACCGCCGCCTTGGCCGAGTCGACGCCCACCGACTGCACCGGCTCCAGCGCCTCGCCGATGAAGGCGCAGAGCAGGCCGAACGCGTCGCCGTGGATGGAGACGGCGCGGCCGGCGTCGACACCCTCGGTGGCGGTCTCCGCGATGTCGTCGAGGTGCGAGGCGTGGGCCCGCATCTCACCCAGGGTGACGTCGATGCTCATCGCAGCACCCCACTGCCCGCCGAGCCCCGCGGCCCGTCCTCCGGCGGGGTCGCGGCCTGGTCGAGCATCGAGCCGAAGTGCCGGTCCATCTCCGCGGCCGACTCGCTGCGCTCACCCAGCCAACGACCGGAGACCTCGCGCACCTGCTGCTGGGCCTGCGAGCAGGCCTCGGCGTTGGCCTGCAGGATGGCGGCGCGGATCTCCTCGGCGGGGCGCTGCGCGAGCTTCGCGGTGACGTGCAGGTCGACCAGCACGCCCGAGGCGCTGACGGTGACCTCGGCCCCGCCGTCGCGGGAGTGGCCCACCGACCTCACCTCGGCCAGCTCGCCGTTCATCCGCTGGGCCCGTCGCAAGTTGTCCTCTGCCTGGGCGGCGGCGCGCTCGATGCGGGCTCTCGCCTCGGATTCTCCGGTCAGCATGGCGGGTTCCTCTCGTCCGGCGTGGGGGTGGCGTCGACGCCACCGTGCCCCCGGGCGCGCACCGCGAAACACCGCTGCCGAGCAGCGGCTAGGGTCGGGGAGCAGTCACGACCCGACCCTGCCGCCCCTCCCCGCCGTCGCGGGCGGTCACCCCCTCGGAGGCACCATGAGCGACCAGACGATGCGGCCCTCGATCCTGTGGCGGCTGCTGATGACCGCCGTCGCCGCGCTCGTCGTCGCGGGCTTCGGGTGGAACCTGCTGCGCGTGGTGCGGGGCACCATGGACTGGACCGCGCTGACCGTGGTGGTCGTGCCCCTGCTCGGACTCCTCTCGCTCGCGCTCCTGCTGGGCATCGGGATCGTGTGGACCTCGCGGGTCTGGATCGACCAGGCCACCGGGACCTTCCACCAACGGGCGCTGTGGCAGCGGCGCGAGGCCCCGCTCGCTCCGCCGACGACGGTGCGGATCCACCGCTTCGTGTCGTCGTCGGCGCCCGGCAACACCGGGCGCTGGTTCCTCGACGTACGGCGGCCGGGCCAGGCCGACATCGGCGTCTCCACCCCGTTCGTGCCCCGCATGGACGTGCTGGCCGCCCAGCTGCAGCCCGCCCTGGCCGCGCACCCGGAGCTCGCCGCCGACGACGAGACCCGCCTGTGCATCGAGCGACCCGAGGTGATCTACGCCCCCGGTGTGCGCTGAGGGTCCCGCGCTGGACCGCTGCGCGTCGCCCGCCGTTCACGGCCGCCTCCCCGACCGGCCACCGGCGTCGTCCTACGGTGCGCCCATGACCTCTCGGAAGACCTCCCCCCGCACCCTGCTGCCCGTCGCCGGACTCACCGCCCTGGCCCTCCTGGTCGGGCCCGGCCTCCTCGCCCCCGCCGAGGCCCGCCCCGCCGGCGGCGCCGGCGCGCTCGAGCAGGAGCGCGCCGCCCAGTCCGCTGCCGCCGAGCGGCCCGTCACCCAGCTGCGCACCCCGGTCGTCGTCGGCCACCGCGGCGCCTCGGGCTACCGCCCCGAGCACACGCTGGCCTCCTACCGCCTGGCCATCCAGCTCGGCGCCGACTACATCGAGCCCGACCTGGTCCCGACCAAGGACGGCGTGCTCGTGGCCCGCCACGAGAACGAGATCAGCGGCACCACCGACGTCGCCGAGCACCCCGAGTTCGCGGACCGCCGCACCACCAAGACCATCGACGGCCGCGAGGTCAGCGGGTGGTTCACCGAGGACTTCACGCTGCGCGAGCTGCGCACGCTGCGTGCCGTGGAGCGGCTGCCGCAGGTGCGCCCCGACAACACCCGCTACGACGGCCGCTTCCGGGTGCCGACCTTCACCGAGGTGCTGCGCCTGGCTCGCACGGCCTCCCGGGAGACCGGCCGCAGGATCGGCGTCGCGCCGGAGACCAAGCACCCCACCTACTTCGACTCCATCGGGCTGTCCCTGGAGGAGCCGATGCTGCGCGAGCTGAAGCGCTTCGGCCTGGACGAGAAGCGCAGCAAGGTGCTCATCCAGTCCTTCGAGACCACCAACCTCAAGCAGATCGACCGCCTCACCGAGGCGCCCGTCGAGCAGCTGGTCGACGCCACCGGCGCGCCCTACGACCTCGTCGCGGCCGGCAAGGACACGACGTACGCCGACCTCGTGACGCCGGCGGGGCTCGCGAAGGTGGCGCGCTACGCCGACTGGCTGGGCCCCAACAAGGACGTCGTGCTGCCGCGCGACGCCTCCGGGGCGCTGACCGGGCCCAGCGACGTCGTCGACGACGCCCACGCGGCGGGCCTGCGGGTCGTGGTGTTCACCGTGCGCGACGAGAACCAGTTCATGGCCACCGACTTCCGCTCCGGCACCGACCCCGACGCCAAGGGCGACGTCTTCGCCGAGGTGCAGGCCTTCCTCGAGGCCGGGGTCGACGGGGTCTTCGCCGACCACCCCGACTCCGCGGTCTACGCGCGCGACAGCTGGGTCGCCGGGCGGTAGCCGGCGGCCGGGACCGGGGCGGGCCCCGCGCGTGCCTCGCCCGCGTGGGGGCTGCCCAACGGCGCGGGGGATCGGCACACTGAGCGCCATGCCGTCCCTGCTGCAGACCCCTCTGCGCCTGCTCGTCCTGCTCGTCTGCGCCGCCCTCGCGGGCGCGGCCCTGGCGGCCCTGCCCGCCACCGCGGCCCGGGCGCCGGGGCTGACCGTCGAGGCGCCCGCGCGCTACGCCGACACCGCCACGCCGCTCACGGCGACCCTGCGCGACGACGCCGGCGCCCCGGTCGCCGGGGCGGAGGTCGTCGTGGAGCGGCGCCGGGGAGGGGAGTGGGCCGAGGTCGCCCGCGCCCTGAGCGACGAGGCCGGCGCGGTGGTCGTCGACGTCGTGCTCGCCCGCGCGCCGAAGGACAACGTCGTCCGCGCGGTCTTCGCCGGCGACGCGACCCACCCGGCGGCCGAGGCCACCACGGTGCTGCCGCTGCGCAAGCGCGGCTCCGACCTGCGCCTGGGTGGACCCGGGAGGGTCGTCGACGAGCGGTCGGTGGACCTCGCGGTGCGGTGGACGACCGGCAGCGGCACGCCGGTGGCGGGGCGCGTCACGGTGCAGAGCAAGCCGCGAGGCGCGAAGGCGTGGAGCGACCCGGTCCGGGTGCGCACCGACGACCAGGGCCGCGCCTCGCTGACGGTGCGCCCCCGCGTCGACACCGTCTACCGCGCCCTCGCCCCCGCCAAGGCCTGGCTCGAGCGCTCGGTCAGCGGCACGCACCTGGTCGACAACCGCCCGCCGGGCACCCCGGTCGCGCTGCCCGCCGGCGCCCCACGGCCCCGCATCTCCCTGCCCCGCCAGCCCCGCGCCACCGGCGAGGGCGCCCGCCCGGTCGTCACCGCCATCCCCGACGGGGTCTGGAAGCAGATGACCGGCCGCAGCTGGCACGCCGGCTGCCCCGTGGGCCGCTCCGGCCTGCGGCTGCTGCGCATCAACTACTGGGGCTTCGACGGCTACCGGTACCGCGGTGAGCTGGTGGCCGCCACCGGCGCCGTCGGCCAGATGGCGGGCGCGCTGGGCCAGATGTACCGCGAGCAGCTGCCGATCCGCGCGATGTACCGCGTGGACCGCTTCGGCTGGTCGAAGCGCCTCGGTGGCGCCGACGACTACGCCTCGATGGCCGCCGACAACACCTCGGCCTTCAACTGCCGCGACGTCGTCGGGCGCCCGGGCGTGCGCTCCCCGCACTCCTACGGCCGCTCCCTCGACGTCAACCCGTGGGAGAACCCCTACCGCTCCCAGCAGGGCACGGTGCCCAACACCTGGTGGCCCTCCCGCTCGCACCCGAGGGTGGCGTGGCGCTCCTCGGCCCACGCCGTGGTCAGCGCCATGCGGGCCCACGGCCTGCGCTGGACCTACGGCGTGCAGGACGCCCACCACTTCGACGCCAGCGCGGGCGCCGGCCGTGTCGTGCTCGACCCGCGCTGCGCCGGGGTCGTGTGCGAGTGAGCGAGGCCGGCTGCGTCTTCTGCGCGATCGTGGCGGGGGAGACCCCGGCCGACCTCGTGCTGGAGACCGACGACCTCGTCGCCTTCCTCGACCAGCGACCGGTCTTCCGCGGCCACGTGCTGCTGGTGCCGCGCACCCACGTCGTGACCCTGCCCGACCTGCCCGGCGAGCTGCGCGACCCGTTCTTGGCCGCGGCCCAGCGGCTCTGCACCGCGGTGGTCGAGGCGCTGGGCGCGCAGGGCAGCTGGGTCTCGGTCAACAACACCGTCAGCCAGTCGGTGCCCCACCTGCACCTGCACGTCGTGCCGCGCACCAAGGGCGACGGCCTGCGGGGCTTCTTCTGGCCGCGGCAGCGCTACGACGACGGCGAGCGCGCGTCGTACGCCGCGCGGCTGCGGTCGGCGCTGGACTGACGTCACCGCCCCCGGGCCGGTGACCTAGGGTGACCGGCGTCTCGACGTACACCACCGGCCGCGCCGCGGCCACTGAGGAGGACAGCAGCATGGGTCGTTTCGACGGACGCGTGGCCGTGATCACCGGAGCCGCTCGCGGCATCGGGCTCGGCACCGCCCAGCGCTTCGCTCAGGAGGGGGCCGCGGTCGCGATCGTGGACCTCGACGAGTCCGCCGCCGCGGAGTCGGCGGCCACCCTGGGCACCCAGGCGGTCGGCATCGGCTGCGACGTCAGCGACAAGGCCTCGGTCGAGGCGGCCGTGGCCCGCGTGGTCGAGGAGCTCGGCGGCCTGCACATCCTGGTCAACAACGCCGGCGTGACCCGCGACAACCTGCTGTTCAAGATGACCGAGCTCGACTGGGACCTCGTCATGGGCGTGCACCTCAAGGGTGCCTTCCTGATGAGCCAGGCCGCGCAGAAGCACTTCGTGGAGCAGCGCTACGGCAAGATCGTCAACACCTCCAGCACCTCGGCGCTGGGCAACCGCGGCCAGGCCAACTACTCCGCGGCCAAGATGGGCCTGCAGGGCTTCACCAAGACCCTCGCCCTCGAGCTGGGCGCCTTCGGCGTCAACGTCAACGCGGTCGCGCCGGGCTTCATCGCCACCGACATGACCGACCAGACCGCGGCGCGGCTCAAGATGGACGTCGAGGAGTTCCGCCGCCTCAGCGGCGAGGCCAACCCCGTGAAGCGCGTCGGCCACCCCGAGGACATCGCCGCCGCGGTGACCTTCCTGGCCAGCGACGAGGCCTCCTACATCACCGGCCAGACCCTCTACGTCGACGGTGGGGCCACCATCTCCCGCGGCTGACCCCGCACCGCTCAGCCGACCGCCGTCGGTGCTGCGGCCCGCGCGCCTCCGTCCACGGAGCGCGTCCGGGTCGCACACTGGGGGCGGTCGCTGGTTTTGTCGATCGACTCAGTAGCCTTTCCGTTCCTTCCGTCCTCCCGACCTCCCACCGATCGGAGCCCGACGTGCTCATCCGTCCCGTCCCGACCCGCCGCCGCGCCGCCCGCGCCACCGCCCTGCTCGCCGCCGCCACCCTGGTGCTCGCCGGGTGCGGCGGGGGCGAGGAGTCCTCCGACGGCTCCGGGGGCGGCGCCGAGGCCCAGGACGTCGCCGCGGGGGAGCGGCTCGAGGCGACCTGGCCGCTGACCGGCCTGCCGGTGGGCAAGGGGGAGTCGGCGGCCCAGCGCCACCCCGTCATGGTGCTGAAGATGGACAACACCTCCTCCGCGGCCCCGCAGCTGGGCCTGGGCGAGGCCGACCTGGTGGTCGAGGAGCTGGTGGAGGGCGGGATGACCCGCCTGGCCGCCTTCTTTTACTCCGAGATCCCCGGCACGGTGGGTCCGGTGCGCTCGATGCGGGCCAGCGACATCGGGATCGTGGCCCCCGCCGACGCCGCCGTGGTGACCAGCGGTGCCGCCGCGGTCACCATCGGGCGGATCAAGCAGGCCGGGATCACCTTCTTCGCCGAGGGCTCCAAGGGGTTCTTCCGCGACTCCTCGCGCAGCGCGCCCTACAACCTCTTCACCGACCTCGCGGCGACCACGACGCTGACCGACGGCGCCGCGGAGCGGCCCAGCGACTACCTGCCCTGGGGCGAGGAGTCCGACCTGCCCGCGGGCCAGCCGGCGCGGTCGCTGGCCGCGAGCTTCTCCGGCAGCCACACCACGAGCTGGACGTACGCCGACGGCGGCTACACCAACACCGACACCTTCGCCGCGCAGGGCGACGAGTTCCCCGCCGACACCGTGCTCGTGCTGCGCGTGCCGGTCGGCGACGCGGGCTACCTCGACCCGGCCGGCAATCCCGTGCCCGAGACGACCCTCGAGGGCAAGGGCGAGGCGATGCTCTTCCACGGCGGCACGCTCGTGCGGGGCACCTGGACGAAGCCGGGACTCGACCAGCCCCTCGAGCTGTCGACGAGGGCGGGCGCGCTGAGCGTGCCGGCCGGACGCACCTGGATCGAGCTGGTGCCCACCGACGGCGGCTCGGTCACCTTCGCCAAGTAGCCCGGCCCGGGACCGCCGGTCCGGTCGGGGTCAGTCGGTGGTGGCGATCGGCCCCAGCGGGCCGGTCGGCAGCATCACGCCGGCGTCGGCGAGGGCCTGGAAGCCGGCGATCATGAAGCCGATCGCGGCCTCGACCCGGGCGGCGGCCGCGATCGGGTCGTCGGAGCCGGCCACGGACTCCCCGGCCGAGGCCATGGCGCCGAAGAAGATGCGGGAGAAGGTCTGCAGCATCTCGTCCTCGAGCTCCCACGGCCCGGCGCCCAGGACCGAGCGCATGATCTCCAGGACGTTGGCGTAGGTGGAGCGCTCCTCCTGCTCGCGGTAGCGCTCGTAGCCCAGCACGGCCGGGCCCTCCTGCACCACGATGCGGCGGTAGCCCGGCTCCTGGACCACCTCGAGGAACGTGCGCAGCCCGGCCCGGGCCTTCTCCCAGGGGTCCTTCTTGCCCCGCAGCACCTTCTGGATCGCACGCGCCGCGTCGGACTCCACCCGCTCGAAGACGGCCTCGAAGAGGGCCTGCTTGCCGCTGAAGTGGTGGTAGAGGGCGCCCTTGGTGACGTCGGCCCCGGCCACGATCGAGTCCAGCGAGGTGGAGGCGTAGCCGTGCTCGGTGAACATCTGCTCGGCCACGTCGACGAGGGCCCGCTTGGTCGACGCGGAGTACTGCTGGCGACGGCTGACGCCCGGCACCGCGGGCACCTTGGGGACCAGCTTGGAGACCGAGGACTTCGCCATGGGCCCACCCTATGTGGCCGCCGCCACGGGCCGGCCGCGCCGGGTGGGCGGGATCACGCCGGATCGGGGTCAGGTCACCCCTGTGGTGCTTGGATACCGCCGGTATGCCGACCTACCATCGGTACGTACTCACGGTACGTGAACCGTGAACGACCGAGGAGTGACCATGACCTGGAACAGCCACCGCAACCGCGGGGAGATCCTCCGCGCCGTGATCGCCGCCGCCGACGCCCGTGTCGACGGCCTGCTCCCGCTCGACGTCGAGGGCGCCACGAGCGCCTTCCACGACGAGCTCGACCTGCTCGGCGCCCTCCAGCTGCGCTGGCACACCCGCCTGTCGGGCCGCATCGAGCGCGAGCTGGTGCACCAGCCGATGGCGCTCGAGGACGCCGTCGTCGCCGCCTGGCGCGGCACGGCCGACGAGATGCCCGGGGTGCGCGCCGTGCTCGACCACTACCGCGCCGAGCCCCGCGACGAGGTGATGGCCGCCGCGCTGCGCAAGGCGTCGGCCAAGGAGCACCACCTGCTGGCCGTGATGGCCGGGCAGGCCGGCACCCACGCCACCGCCGCCGCGGCCCGCGCCGGGTCCCGCATCGAGGCGCGTGCGCGCGCCGGCTGGCAGCCGGGCGCGAGCCTCGAGCCCCCGGTGGCCCACCGGTCCGCCAGCCTGCTCGGGCGCCTGCGCGCCGCCCTCGCGGCCTGATCGCACCCACCGCCCCGGTGCCATGATGGCTCCATGAGCGAGGTCGGTGCGGGCATGCTGCTGGTGGCGGGGCCGGGCCTGCTCGACCCCCACTTCGCCGACACCGTCGTGCTGCTGCTCGACGCCGACGCCGAGGGCGCGGTCGGCGTCGTGCTCAACCGGCCCACCCCGGTGAGCGTCGAGCAGGTGCTCGAGGGCTGGGACCGCCTGGTCGTCGAGCCCGACGTGCTCTTCCAGGGCGGTCCGGTCTCCGCCGACGGGGCGATCGCGCTCGCGCTGCTGGGGCCGGGGGAGCCGCCCGCGGGCTTCCGCCCGGTCGTGGACCGGCTCGGGCTGGTCGACCTCGGCACGCCCGTGGAGCAGGTGGCCGACGCGCTGCTCGGCGTACGGGTCTTCGCGGGGTACGCCGGATGGGGCGCCGGACAGCTCGAGGGCGAGATCGCCGGGGGCGACTGGCTGGTGGTGCCCGGCACCGCCGACGACGTCTTCCGCGACGACGTCACCGACCTGCGCCGCGACGTCGTGCGGCGCCAGCCGGGGGAGCTGGCCTGGCACGCCACCCGGCCCGCCGACCCCGAGCTCAACTGAGGTCCGGCTCGCCTACACTGGGCGGGTGAGCTTCGGATTCGGAACCGGCACCGCGGTCGACGAGAAGGTCCGCGAGGACCAGCGCACCGTCCCGACCGACGACGGTGACCACGAGCGCTTCTCCCACTACGTCGAGAAGGACAAGCTGACCGAGGCGATGGTCATGGGCACCCCGGTCGTCGCCCTGTGCGGCAAGGTCTGGGTGCCGAGCCGCGCGCCGGAGAAGTACCCCGTGTGCCCCGAGTGCAAGGACGCCTGGGAGAACATGAAGGACGACGCGGGCGACGACGCGTGACGGGCGGCTCCGAGCCCGCACCCCACCTCGTCCCCGCGCTCAGCCCCGCCTTCCCGCAGCGCGCCGCCTGGGGCACGGCCCCGTCGCTGCGCGCCTGGCAGCAGGCGGCGATGGAGAAGTACTTCGACGGGCCCTCCCGCGACTTCCTCGCCGTGGCGACGCCCGGCGCGGGCAAGACGACCTTCGCGCTGTCGGTGGCCGCCGAGCTGCTGGGGCGCCGGATGATCGACCGCATCACCGTGGTCGCCCCCACCGAGCACCTCAAGCTCCAGTGGGCCGAGGCGGCCGCGCGGGCCGGCATCCCGCTCGACCCGGCCTACTCGGCCGGCAAGGGCCGCACGTCGGAGGACTACGTCGGCATCGCGGTCACCTACGCCGGCGTCGCGGTCAACCCGCTGGCCATGCGGATCCGCACCGAGCGCTTCAAGACGCTGGTGATCCTCGACGAGGTGCACCACGCCGGTGACGCGTTGTCGTGGGGCGAGGGCGTGCGCGAGGCCTTCGAGCCCGCTGCGCGCAGGCTGGCCCTCACCGGCACGCCCTTCCGCTCCGACGTCAACCCGATCCCGTTCGTCACCTACGCGCCGGGCGGCGACGGCATCCCGCGGTCGGTGGCCGACTACACCTACGGCTACGCCCACGCGCTGGCCGACCACGTCGTGCGCCCCGTGCTCTTCCTGGCCTACTCCGGGGAGATGACCTGGCGCACCCGCGCCGGCGACGAGGTGGCCGCCCGCCTCGGGGAGCCGCTGACCAAGGACCTCACCAACCAGGCCCTGCGCACCGCGCTGGACCCCGGCGGCTCCTGGATCCCCTCGGTGCTGGCCGCCGCCGACAGTCGGCTGACCGAGGTGCGCCGTCACGTGCCCGACGCCGGCGGCCTGGTCATCGCCACCGACCAGGACTCCGCGCGCTCCTACGCCAAGACCCTGCGCCAGATCACCGGGCAGTCGGCCACCGTGGTCCTCTCCGACGAGAAGGCGGCCTCGAAGAAGATCACCGCCTTCGCCGAGGACGACTCGCGCTGGATGGTCGCGGTGCGCATGGTCTCCGAGGGCGTCGACGTGCCGCGCCTGGCCGTCGGGGTCTACGCCACGACCACCTCCACGCCGCTGTTCTTCGCCCAGGCCGTGGGCCGCTTCGTGCGCGCGCGCACCCGCGGCGAGGTGGCGTCGGTCTTCGTGCCGTCGGTGCCGCGCCTGCTCGGCTTCGCCTCCGAGATGGAGGTCGAGCGCGACCACGTGCTCGGGCGCACGGTCACCGACGAGGACGACATCTTCGCCGCCGAGAACGACCTGCTCGCCGAGGCGCAGCAGGGGGAGTCGGCCTCCGCGGAGGAGGACAAGCTGCCCTTCGAGGCGCTCGGCTCCGAGGCGCGCTTCGACCGGGTGCTCTACGACGGCGGCGAGTTCGGCCACGAGGGCGAGGTGCACGTCGGCTCGGAGGAGGAGATGGACTTCCTCGGCATCCCCGGCCTGCTCGAGCCCTCCCAGATGCGCGAGCTGCTCCAGCAGCGCCAGAGCGACCGGGCGCGCAAGCAGAAGGCGGCGGCGCCCCCGAGCGCGGCGCAGGCGCGTCCGGCCGACTCGGTGACCCAGGTCAGCACCCACGAGCAGCTGGCGGTGCTGCGGCGCGAGCTCAACGGGCTCGTGGCCGCGTGGCACCACCGCACCGGCCAGGCCCACGGGATCACCCACGCCGCGCTGCGCAAGGAGTGCGGCGGCCCGGCGGCGGCCATCGCCAACGCCGAGCAGCTGCGGGCCCGCATCGACCGCATCCGCGACTGGGCGGCGCGCAAGTCGGGCTGAGACCGACCCCGCGCGGGGACCGCCCTAGACTCGCCCCATGTCGGCCGAGACGTCCCAGACCCTGGACCGGGGCCTGCGCGTCCTCGACGTGCTGGCCGCCTCGGCGGGCGGGCTCACGGTCACCGAGCTCGCGGCGGCCCTCGAGGTCAACCGCACGGTCGTCTACCGGCTGGTCAGCACCCTGGAGCAGCACTCGATGGTCCGGCGCGACGCACGGGGCCGGCTCCACGTCGGGCTCGGCGTGCTCCACATCGCCTCGGCCGTCCACCCCGTGCTGCGCGACGTCGCCGGGCCGGTGCTGCGCACCCTGGCCGAGGCCGTGGGCCACACCGCCCACCTGACCGTGGCCGAGGGCAACGAGGCGCTCGCCGTCGCGGTGGTGGAGCCCTCGTGGACCGACTTCCACGTCTCCTACCGGGTCGGCACGCGCCACCCCCTCCTCCAGGGCGCGGCGGGCAAGGCGATCCTCGCCGGCCGGGCCCAGGGGCCGCGCCCGCCCTACGTCGTGACGCTCGGTGAGCTCCAGACCGGCGCCCAGGGCCTGGCCGCCCCCATCGACGTCGACGGCCTCGAGGGCAGCGTCGGCATCGTCAGCATGGGCGACGTCGACGAGCGCACGGTCGCCGAGCACGTCATGCGCGCCGCCCGGGAGGTCACGGCCGCCCTCGCCCCCGCGCCCCCGCCGCCCGACGAGGTCTAGCCCGAGGGCCGGCCCGCCGCCAGGCGGGCGAGGGGCAGCACCCGGTGGGGCACCGGCGTGGCCAGGGCGATCGTGGTCGAGGACCGCAGGATCGCGGGGTGGGCCAGCGCCCGGTCGATGACGTGCTGCAGGTCGGCGTTGGAGCGGGCCACGACCCGCGCGAGCAGGTCGCCGGAGCCGGTGGTGGTGTGCACCTCGAGCACCTGGGGGATGCCGGCGAGGTGCTCGCCCACCACGTCGTGGGCGCCGCCGTCGGGGGAGAAGTCCTGACGGATCTCCAGGGTCAGGAACGCCGTGACCGGCCAGCCGAGCGCCTCGGGCGACAGGTCGGGGCCCCACCCGGTGACGACACCGCGGGCGGCGAGGCGGTCGAGCCTGGCCTGCACGGTGCCGCGGGCCACCCCGAGGCGTCGGGAGGCCTCCAGCACGCCGAGGCGGGGCTGCTCGGCGAAGAGCTCGAGCACCCTGCGGTCGAGATCGTCCACGTGCGCCTCCTCGACCGTGCAGGTTGTCCAGCGATCCGGAGAACTGTTGCACATCCTGACCGCCCCTCACCATCCTGAGGCCATGACCGCCACCCCCGAGACCACGACCGCTGCGCACCGTGCCCTCACCCCCGAGGAGCTGCGTGCCGACCTCACCCTCGAGCAGCTCCAGCAGCTGGTGGGCCTGGTCGAGCACGACCCGAGCCGCGACCCCTTCCCGGTCAACGCCCTCGACGCCGTGGGGTTCGTGGTCGGCAACGCCACCATGGCCGCGGGGTGGTACCAGCTGGCGATGGGCATGGAGCTGGTCGCCTACCGCGGCCCCGACACCGGCCACCGCGAGGCGGTCTCCTTCGTGCTGCGCTCGGGCAGCGCGCGCTTCGTGCTCACCGGTGCCGTCGACCCCGCCAGCCCGCTGGCCGACCACCACCGCCGCCACGGCGACGGCGTGGTCGACCTGGCCCTGGAGGTGCCCGACGTGGATCGCTGCGTCGCGCACGCCCGCTCCTGCGGGGCCACGGTGCTGGTGGAGCCCCACGACGAGAGCGACGAGCACGGCACCGTGCGGACCGCAGCGATCGCGACGTACGGCGAGACGCGCCACACCCTCGTCGACCGCAGCCGCTACGACGGCCCCTACCTGCCCGGCTACGTGGCCCGCACGGGCACGGTGGAGCGGCGCGCCGGCGACCCGGCCCGCCTCTTCCAGGCCGTCGACCACTGCGTGGGCAACGTCGAGCTCGGCCGGATGGACGAGTGGGTCGACTACTACCACCGGGTCATGGGCTTCACCGACATGGCGGAGTTCGTCGGCGACGACATCGCCACCGACTACTCCGCGCTGATGAGCAAGGTCGTGGCGAGCGGCAACCACCGCGTGAAGTTCCCGCTCAACGAGCCGGCCGTGGCCAAGAAGCGCTCGCAGATCGATGAGTACCTCGACTTCTACGCCGGCCCCGGCTGCCAGCACCTCGCGCTGGCCACCGGCGACATCCTGCGCAGCGTCGACGTCATGCGCGCCCGCGGTGTGCAGTTCCTCGCCACCCCCGACTCCTACTACGACGACCCCGAGCTGCGCGCGCGCATCGGCGAGGTGCGGGTGCCGATCGAGGAGCTGAAGGCGCGCGGCATCCTCGTCGACCGCGACGAGGACGGCTACCTGCTCCAGATCTTCACCCAGCCCGTCGGCGACCGCCCCACGGTGTTCTTCGAGCTCATCGAGCGCCACGGGTCGCTGGGCTTCGGCAAGGGCAACTTCAAGGCGCTCTTCGAGGCCATCGAGCGCGAGCAGGACCGCCGCGGCAATCTCTGAGCGCGCCCGACGACGACGGCGCGGGGCCCGTGGTGGACCAGACCGCGGCGGGGCGGGACCAATCCGGGTGAGCCAGGTCACCGAACCGCCTGACGTCAGCTCCTCCCTCCGCGCCTCCCTAGGACGCTCCATGCCGCTCCTCGCCCCCTCGCGCCGCCGCGTCGCCGCGCTCGCAGGCCTCGCCCTGCTCACCCTGCCCCTGGCCGCCTGCGGCGACGACGACGGTGGCGGCGCGGGCAGCGCCCCCGCGGCGGTCGCCTCGATCGACGCGCTGCGGGGCAAGACGACCGCGGTCAAGCTCGACAAGGGCTTCACCGACGCGCTGTCCTCCCTCGGCGTGACGCCCGGCGTGGTCGGCACGGCCAAGCTGGTCAAGGGCTCGCTGGTCTTCCCCATCACCGGCGGCAACGTGACGGTCTTCGAGCCCGGCGAGGTCTCGCCCTACGTGATCGGCCAGGTCCAGCACGAGGGCTCCGGGCTGACCCTCAGCGCCGGTGGCACCACGGTGCGGCTGTCGAACCTCAACGTCGACCCGGGCGTCTCGCGCGTCTACGGCGACGTCGCGGTCAACGGGCAGACCGCGGTGAGCAGCGCCTTCCTCTTCCAGCTCGACGGACGCACCCTCAACCCGCTCAAGACCACCGACTCCACCGCGACGCTGCAGGGCACGAAGGTGCTCGTCTCGCCGGTGGCGGCCAAGCTGCTCAACTCCACCTACGGCCTGAGCGGGAAGAAGGCCATCCCCGGCAACTTCCTGGTCGGCGTCGCCACGATCACGGTGGCCCTGCCCCGGGGCTGAGCCACCGCCGGACCCGCTGGACGGCCTTCCGTGGGGGAGCAGGCGCCCGGAGCCCTCGGGCTCCGGGCGCTGCTTCGTCCAGACGTCGTGGGGTCAGGACCCCGGGTCAGTCGACGTCGCCCACCAGCACGGCCTCGGCCTCCGCGCGGCTGCCCACCTCGGCGTGCGGCGTGCGCCCCGCGACCACGTGGCGCCCGGCCGCCAGCACGACCACACCGACCAGCACCGCGGCGGCGCCGAAGACGAAGGGCGCGTGCTCGTCGACGCTCTCGCCGAGCTTGAGCGCCACGAACGGGCCCACGGCGCCGCCGCAGAAGCGCAGGAACGAGTACGCCGCCGACGCGACGGGCCGCTCCACCGGGGCCGCGCCCATGACCGCCTCGGTGATGAGGGTGTTGTTGATGCCGATGAAGGCGCCCGAGGCGACGATGCCCGCGACGACCACCGGCACGTGGGTGGTGAAGACGGCCATCATGGCCAGGTCGAGCGCGAAGAGCGCCAGCATGGCGATGATCGCGGGCACGGTGCCGATCGCACGCTGCACGAGCGGGGCCACGAAGACCGAGGTGAAGGCCAGCAGCAGGCCCCAGGCGAAGAAGATCCAGCCGATCTCGAGGATGCCGGCCTCCGGCAGGGCGAAGGGGCCCGCGGCCAGGATGGTGAAGAAGCCGATGTTGTAGAAGATCGCGGTGACGCCGAGCAGCAGCAGGGGGCGGTGGCGCAGCGCGCGGAAGGGGTCGGCCAGCGAGGTGCGGCGTCCGGTCGGGGGCGTGGCCGGCAGCAGCACGGCCGTCGCGACCAGGGCGAGGAGCATGAGCACCGAGACGCCGAAGAACGGCGCGCGCCACGACTGCTCGCCGAGCAGCCCGCCCACGAGCGGGCCGGAGGCGATCCCGATGCCCAGGGCGGCCTCGAAGAGGATGATCGCCTGCGCGGTCGAGCCGGCCGCGGCCGAGACGATCGTGGAGAGCGCGGTGGCCACGAAGAGGGCGTTGCCCAGGCCCCAGCCCGCGCGGAAGCCGACGATCTGGCCCACGGTGTCGGAGGCTCCGGCGAGGCCGGCGAAGACGATGATGAGGGCGAGGCCCGCGAGCAGCGTGCGCTTGGGGCCGATGCGGCTGCTGACCACGCCGGTGACCAGCATCGCCACGCCCATGATCGCCATGTAGCTGGTGAACATCAGCGAGACCTGGCTCGGCGTCGCCTGCAGCTGGGCGGCGATGTCCTTGAGGATCGGGTCGACCAGGCCGATGCCCATGAAGGCGATGACGCAGGCGAAGGCCACGGCCCAGACGGCCCGGGGCTGACGCAGCATGGAGGTCCCCTGCGCTGGTGCGTGCGAGGTGGTCACGTTCAGATTCCCTTCTCGGTGTCGAGGAGGTCGCGCAGGACGGCGACGGCCGTGGCGAGGTCCTCGGTGGTGTGCGGGCCGGCGGCGACGCGCTCGGCCACGACGGAGGCGTTGAGGTCGCGGGTGCGGCGCAGCTCCTGGCGGCCCGCCTCGGACAGGGCCACCAGGGTGGACCGGCCGTCGTCGGGGGAGGGCTGCTTGCCGACCCAGCCGCGCTCGACGAGCTGGCTCACGGCGTTGGACATCGTGGGCTGCGAGCAGCGGTCGAGGGCGGCGAGGGCGCTGACGCCCGTGGCGCCGTGCTCGTCGAGCAGCGAGAGCACCCGGATCCCCGCGGGGAAGGGGTGCTGGCGGCGCACGGCGCGCACCAGGCGGGCGGCGTGGACGACGAGGTCGTTGCTCAGCGCGCGCAGCTCGTCGTTCTCCCGCTCGCGTGTCCCGGTGCCGGGGGCTGGTGCAGCGGTCTCGTCGTCCACGTCCTCCACTGTTGCATAGGAAGGCTATGCAATCCATCAGACGTGTGCCGGCTCACGTACGCCGAACGGCGCCGACCCCCCGCGGGGGGACCGGCGCCGTCCGGCGTACGTGGTGCGGTGCGGTGGCTGCCGGGCTCAGAGCACCTTGGAGAGGAACGACTGCGTGCGCTCGTGCTGGGGGTCGCCGAGCACGGCGACGGGGTCGCCCTCCTCGACGATCACGCCGCCGTCCATGAAGACCAGCTTGTCGCCGACCTCGCGGGCGAAGCCCATCTCGTGGGTCACGACCATCATGGTCATGCCCTCGGAGGCGAGGTCCTTCATGACGCCCAGGACGTCGCCGACCAGCTCGGGGTCGAGCGCGGAGGTCGGCTCGTCGAAGAGCATCATGTCAGGGTCCATCGACAGCGCCCGCGCGATGGCGATGCGCTGCTGCTGACCGCCGGAGAGGTGCGCGGGGTAGGCGTCCTCGCGCTCGGCCAGCCCCACCTTGGCCAGGTTGCGGCGGGCGCACTCGACCGCCTCGTCCTTGCCGCGCCCCTTCACCTTCTGCTGGGCGACGGTGAGGTTCTTCAGCACGGTCATGTGCGGGAAGAGGTTGAACTGCTGGAAGACCATGCCGATGCGGCTGCGCACCGCGTCGACGTCGACGTCGGGGTCGGTGATCTCGGTGTCCTCGATGAAGATCCTGCCCGAGGTGGGCGTCTCCAGCAGGTTGACGCAGCGCAGGAGCGTCGACTTGCCCGAGCCCGAGGGCCCGATGACGCAGACGACCTGGCCGTTGCCGACGTGGAAGTCGATGCCCTGGAGCACCTCGTTGTCGCCGAAGTACTTGTGCAGCTGCAGGACGTCGATCGCCGCCCCGGACTCACGGGTGCGCTCGGTCATCAGCGGGCCCTCTCGGATCGGGCTTCCATGCGTCGCACGACGATGGACAGCGGGACGGTGATGATCAGGTAGCACAGGGCCGCCAGGAAGAGCGGCGTCAGGTTGGACTCGTCGTTGAGGCCCTCCCGACCGAACTTGGTGAGCTCGTAGCCCGACACGCTGAGCCCGAGCACGTAGACCAGCGAGGAGTCCTTGGTGAGCAGGATCAGCTCGTTGGTCAGCGGCGGCAGGATGATGCGGAAGGCCTGCGGCACGATGATCGTGACCATGGCGCGCGAGTGCGACATGCCCAGCGACCGCGCGGCCTCCATCTGTCCCTTGGGCACCGCCTGGATGCCGGCGCGGATGGTCTCGGCCATGTAGGCCGCGCCCACCAGGCCCAGCGCGACGGTCACCGTGCCGAAGGTGCCGCCGGGCACCGTGCGCCCGGGGAAGGCCAGCGGCAGGCCGTAGTAGAACGCGATGAAGACGATCAGGGCCGGCACCCCGCGGAAGAACTCCACCACGATGGTGGCGATCCACCGGTAGGGCGCGACCGACGACAGCCGCATGAGCGCCAGCACCAGGCCCAGTGCGAGACCGAAGACGAACGCGCCGATGGTGTAGAGGATCGTGTTCTTCAGCGCGATCGTGAGGACGTCGGGGAACTGCTGCCTGACCAGCTCGGTGCGGAAGAAGGAGTCCTGGAGCTCGCCCCAGTCGGCCACCAGCGCCAGGGCGACGAGCGCCACGACGAGGATGGCGTACTGCACCATCCGGCTGACCTGCGCTCGCTTACGGGGGGACATCGCCATCGGTCAGGCTCCTGGGGTCGGTGGTGCGGGTGCGGGCCACATCAGCTCTGCGGAGCCTGACCGAACCACTTCTCGTAGATCTCGTCGTAGGAGCCGTCCTCGCGGGAGTCGGCGATGACGGTGTTGATGGTCTCCAGCAGCTCGTCGTTGCCGCCCTTCTGGACCGCGAAGCCGTAGGCCTCGCCGGTGTCGAACTCGGCGGTGACGAAGGAGCCCTCGTTGTTCTTGGCGTAGTCGAGCAGCGGGCCGTTGTCCTGGATCACGGCGTCGACCTGGCCGGTCTTGAGCGCCGTGGTCTGCAGGCCGAGGTCCTCGAAGGACTTGATCTCGACGCCCTCGGGGGCGTTGTCCTCGGCGTAGAGCTCGCCGGTCGTGCCGCTCATGACCGCCAGGGTCATGCCGTCGAGGGCCTCGAGGGAGTCGATCGACTCGTCGGTGGTGAGGAGGGCCTGGGTGGCGTCGAAGTAGGGGTCGGAGAAGTCGATGGCCTCCTCGCGCTCCGGGGTGATCGTCATGCCGGCGGCGGCGACGTCGCACGTCCCGGAGTTGAGGGCCTGGCCCGACTGGATGCCCTCGAAGCCGGTGACCTCGACGCTCATCTCCAGGTCGTTGGCCTCGGCGACCTTCGTCATCATGTCCATGTCGAAGCCGACGACCTCGCCGCCCTGCTTGAACTCGAAGGGCTCGTAGGGCAGCGACGTGCAGACCGTCAGCTCGCCCTCGGAGACGACGTTGGCGCCGCTCTCGGTGGTGGTGGTCTCGGTCGCGCAGGCCGTGGCGGTGAGGCCGAGGGCGCCGGCGAGGGCCAGGGTGGACAGGACGCGCTTGCTGGATCGCGGGGTCATGGGCCGACACGTTAACGATCCAAGGTCACAGGGAGGCAACGGGACCACGGCGAGAGGGCCAGGATGGGACCCGTGACCACCTGGATCGCCTTCCTGCGCGCCATCAACCTCGGCGCCCGGCGCAGGTTCCCGAAGGACGACGTGCTCGCCGCCGTGGCCGCCGCCGGCGGGCGCGACGTGGTCAGCCACCTCGGCACCGGCAACGTGCGGCTGAGCCTCGAGGCCGCCTCGCGCCACGAGGTCGAGACGGCGCTCGAGGAGGCCTTCCTGGCCGACCGGGGCTTCGAGGTGCCCACGGTCGTCCTCTCGGTCGAGGAGCTGCGCGCCGTGGTCGCCGACGCCGACCGGATCGGCGCCGGGCACGCGGGGGTCCACACGGTGTCGCTGCTCAAGGCCGATCCCGACCCCGAGGCCGTGCGCCGCGTGGAGGCGTCGGGGCGCGCGGGGGAGTCCGCCCACGTGACCGGCCGGGCGGTGCACCTGCTGCTGCCCGTGGACGTGCACACCGCACGGCTGGGCAACGACGTCGTCGAGCGCCACCTCGGTGTCGCCACCAACCGCAACGTGCGCGTGCTGCGCACGGTGCGCGAGCGGTGGTGCGGCTGAGGCGGGGACGGCCGGGTGTCGGTCGGGTGACGACTCGGTCGCAGGGCTCGACCGGTGTCGGTGCGCTCGGGTAGAACCGTCCCGCGCGGTCATCCCGCCGCGCGCCCACGTCTCGGGAGGACCCCCTCGATGTCGCACGCCCTGCCCGCCTCGCGCCGCACCGTCCTGACCGGTGCCGCCGCCCTCGCCGCCGCCGGCTACGTCGCCACCCCGGCCGATGCCGCCCCCGGCCTCGCCGCCAAGCCGCGCGGCGACGACCACGTCCGTCTCACCGTGCTCGGCACGACCGACCTGCACGGCAACGTCCTCAACTGGGACTACTTCAAGGACGCGGAGTTCACCAACGCCGCGGGCGACGACATCGGGCTGGCCAAGGCCCGCACCCTCATCGAGGCGGTGCGCGAGAAGCGGCGCGGCCAGGGTCCCGTGCTCACCCTCGACGCCGGCGACACCCTGCAGGGCACGCCGCTGGCCTACTACTTCGCGCGCATCGAGAAGATCTCGAGCGACGTGGTCCACCCGATGGCCGCGGCGATGAACCTCGTCGGCTACGACGCCGCCGCCCTGGGCAACCACGAGTTCAACTACGGCATCGACACGCTGCGCACCTTCGAGAGCCAGCTCGACTTCCCGCTGCTGGGGGCCAACGTCGTCGACCCGGCCACCCAGCGCCCGGTCTTCGCGCCCTACGTCATCAAGACCGTCGCCACCGGCACCGGTCGCCGCCTCCGCGTCGGCATCCTCGGCCTCACCAACCCCGGCGTCGCGATCTGGGACAAGGCCAACGTGGAGGGGCGCATGGAGTTCCCCGGCCTGGTCGAGCAGGCCAGGAAGTTCGTGCCCGAGATGCGGCGCAAGGGCTGCGACGTCGTGATCGTCTCGGCCCACTCCGGCGCCGACACGTCCTCCTCCTACGGCGACGCGCTGCCCTACCCGGAGAACGCCTCCTCGCTGCTGGCCCAGCAGGTGCCCGGCATCGACGCGATCCTCGTCGGCCACGCCCACAAGGAGATCGCCCAGCGCTACGTCGAGAACGAGCGCACCGGCCAGCAGGTGCTGCTGTGCGAGCCGCTCTACTGGGGCATGCGGGTCGCGGTGATGGACCTCGAGCTGCGGCTGGTGCGCGACCGCGACGGTCGCGCCAAGCGGTGGAAGCTGCTCGGGGCCCGGTCGCAGACACTGAACTCCAACACCGTCGACGCCGACGAGGAGGTCGTGGCGGCCGTGGCCGAGGCCCACCAGACCGTGCGCGACTACGTCAACTCCGTCATCGGCACCTCGGTGGAGCGGCTGCCCGCGGCGCGCGGCGTCGTCGAGGACGTGCCGATCATCGACTTCGTCCAGTACGTCCAGGCCGACGCGGTCAAGCGGGGGCTCACCGGCGCCGACGCGGCGCTGCCGGTGCTCTCGATCGCCGCGCCCTTCAGCCGCTCGGCGGTCTTCCCGGCCGGCGAGATCACCGTGCGCGACGTCGCCGGGCTCTACGTCTTCGACAACACGCTGCTCGGGGTGCGGATCACCGGGGCCCAGCTGCGCGAGTACCTCGAGTTCTCCGCCCGCTACTTCAAGCAGCTGACCCCCGGCGACACCACCGCGAGCATCGCCGAGCTGACCAACGCCGTCACCGCGACGGCGCCGGGCGGCACCCCCGACTACAACGTCGACTCCGTGTTCGGCCTCGACCAGCCGCTGACCTACGACATCGACGTCGCCGCGGCGCCGGGCTCGCGCATCCGCGACCTCGCCCACGGCGGGGTCCCCGTCGCCGACGCCCAGGAGTTCGTGCTCGCGGTCAACAACTACCGCCAGTCCGGGGGCGGCGGCTTCCCCGCCGTCTCCACCGCGCCCGTCGTCGTCAACGGCCAGCAGGAGATCCGCCAGCTGCTCATCGACTGGGTGATCGCCAACGAGACGATCGACCCCGCCCTCTTCGCCTCCGTCGACTGGCGCCTGGTCTCCGGCGACCAGCCGGTGACCATCACCGACTGAGCCGGGCCACCCCGCAGCTCGCGCGCCCCGCCTCCCGCGTCACTCGCCGCGGAAGGCGGGGCGACGCTTCTCGGTGAAGGCGCGCATGCCCTCGGCGGCGTCGGCGGTGCGCATCAGGGTCGACTGGCCCAGGCGCTCGCGCTCGAGGGCGGCGTCGAGCTCGGTGAGGGTGGCGGCGTTGACCGCCTTCTTGGTCGCGGCCATCGCCAGCGGCGGGCCGGCGGCCAGTCGTGCGGCGAGGGCGTCGACGAGAGCGGGGAACTCCTCGGCCGGGGCGAGGTGGCTGACCAGCCCGGCGTCGGAGGCCTCCTGGGCGCTGAGGGGGTCGGCGAGCAGGGCCATCCGCATGGCCCGGGCCCGTCCGACGGAGGCGGCGACGGAGGCCGAGGTGCCGCCGTCGGGCATGAAGCCGATGCGGGCGAAGGCCAGCAGGAAGGAGGCCTGCGAGGAGGCGACGACCAGGTCGGCGGCCAGGGCGAGGGAGCAGCCGACGCCGGCGGCCACGCCGTTGACCGCGGCGAGCACCGGCTTGTCGAGGCCGACGACGGCGCGCACGAGACGGTTGGCGCGATCCATGGAGGTGATGTCGAAGCCCGCGATCGGGTCCTCGCCGGCGAGCTCGGCGCCGGTGGAGAACGCCGCCCCCGCGCCCGTGACGACCACGACGCGCACGTCGTCGCGGGCCGTGGCCCCCTCGATCTCGGCGGTGAGCGCCTCGACCAGGGCGGGGGAGAGGGCGTTGTAGACGCGGGGCCGGTTCATGGTCAGCCGCAGCACCCCGTCGGCGAGGTCGACGAGCAGGTCCTGCTCGGAGGTCTGGTCAGGCAACCTCGACACCGGCCTCGCGCAGGGCCGCGAGCGCGGCCTCGGTGGTGGCGGGGGCGACCCCGACGACCAGGTCGGTGAGCACGCGGGTGGCGAAGCCCTCGGCCACCGCGTCGAGGGCGGTGGCGCGCACGCAGTGGTCGGTGGCGATCCCGCACAGGTCGACGCGGTCCACCCCGCGCTCGCGCAGCCAGTCGGCCAGCGAGGTGCCGGTCGCGGAGCGGCCCTCGAAGCCGGAGTAGGCCGCGACGTGCTCGCCCTTGCGGAAGAGCTCCTCGAGCGGGGCCGGGTCGAGGTCGGGGTGGAGCTCGACACCGGCCGTGCCGACCTCGCAGTGCACCGGCCAGGAGTCGACGTAGTCGGGGTCGCTGGACCAGTGGGCGCCGGGGTCGACGTGGTGGTCCTGCGTGGCCACGACGTGGTCGTAGCCGTGGTCGCCGCGCAGCAGCGCGGTCACGTCGGCCGCGACCCGCGCGCCGCCGGCCACGGCCAGCGAGCCGCCCTCGCAGAAGTCGTTCTGGACGTCGACGACGATCAGTGCACGCGTCATGGTGCGAGCCTAGGCGCTGGCGGCGGTGTCCTGGACCAGGGTCGGGATCACGGCCTCGCCGCGGGTCATCGACTGCGCGGCCTCCGGCAGCTCGGCCCGCGAGCGCTCGTGCCGCTGGCGGGCGGCCTCGAGCGGCTCGCGGCCCACCACCTCGCCGTCGCGCACCAGCGGCACGAGCAGCGCGCGGTCGTCGCCGTCGTCGATGGGCGGCGCGCCGATGCCGACGATCTCGGCCTCGGCCACGCCGCCCGGCGTACGACGACGCAGCGCCCACTTGCGACCGCCCATCGAGGCCTTGTCGGGGGAGCGCTTGGCCACCGGCTCCAGCTCGCCCGACGCGCCCTCGCGCGCCACCAGCTTGTAGACGAAGCCGCAGGTGGGGTGACCGCTGCCGGTGACCAGCTGCGTGCCGACGCCGTAGCCGTCGACGGGGGCGGAGGCCAGCGAGGCGATGGCGTACTCGTCGAGGTCGGAGGTCACCACGATGCGGGTGTCGTGGGCGCCGAGGTCGTCGAGCTGCGCGCGCACCCGGTGGGCCAGCACGCCCAGGTCGCCGGAGTCGAGGCGCACCGCGCCGAGCCCCGGGCCGGCGACCTCGACCCCGAGGCGCACGGCCTCGGCCACGTCGTAGGTGTCGACGAGCAGGGTGGTGCCGACGCCGAGGGAGTCGACCTGGGCGCGGAAGGCGTCGCGCTCGGAGTCGTGCAGCAGCGTGAAGCTGTGGGCGCTGGTGCCGGTGGAGGGCACGCCGTAGCGCTGGCGGGCGGCGAGGTTGGAGGTGGCGGCGAAGCCGGCGACGTGGGCGGCTCGGGCCGCGGCGACCGCTGCCTCCTCGTGGGTGCGGCGCGAGCCCATCTCGATGCAGGGCCGGCCCCGGGCGGCCAGCGTCATCCGCGAGGCGGCGGAGGCGATCGCGGAGTCGTGGTTGTAGATCGACAGCAGCAGCGTCTCGAGCAGCACCGCCTCGGCGAAGGAGGCCTCCACCACCATCAGGGGGGAGTGGGGGAGGTAGACCTCGCCCTCGGGGTAGCCCCAGGCGTCGCCGGTGAAGCGGTAGCCGGCCAGCCAGGCCCGCGTCGGCTCGTCGACGACGCCGTCGAGGGCGCCCAGCACGTCGTCGTCGAAGCGGAAGTCCTCGAGCGCGTCGAGGGCCCGCCCGACGCCGGCGACGACGCCGTAGCGCCGGCCCTCGGGGAGGCGTCGTGGGAAGAGCTCGAAGACCGCCCGCCGGTGCGCCGTGCCCGAGGCGAGGGCCGCCTGGAGCATGGTCAGCTCGTAGTGGTCGGTCATCAGCGCCGTCGAGGAGCGGGTCACGGGGGCCAGCGTAGGCGTGTGCGAGCATGGAGACGTGTCCGCGCCCAGCCCTGTCGAGGTCGAGCCGACCCTCACCCCCGACGAGATGGTCCTCCCCGCGACCCCGTGGGTGACGATCGTGTGGAACGACCCGGTCAACCTCATGTCCTACGTCTCCTACGTGTTCCAGAAGCACTTCGGCTACTCGAGGAAGAAGGCCGAGAAGCTGATGATGGAGGTGCACGAGGACGGCAAGTCGGCGGTCTCCTCGGGCAGCCGCGAGGAGATGGAGCGCGACGTGCAGGCCATGCACGAGTACGGCCTGTGGGCCACGATGGAGAAGCAGGAATGAGCGGCTTCGCCCGCCACCGCCGCAGCCGCCGCGTCATCGCCACCTTCACCGGCTTCGAGGCCGACCTGCTGCGCTCCCTGGCCTCCCAGCTCGTGGAGCTGCTGCGCAACGAGGCCGCGGTGCCCCGCGAGGACCAGGACCCCTTCGAGGCGATGATGGACTTCTCCGGCCCGGAGACCGAGCCCGAGGACCCGGTGCTGGCGCGGCTCTTCCCCACCGCCTACCGCGAGGACCCCGAGGCGGCCGCGGAGTTCCGCCGGTTCACCGAGGGCGGCCTGCGCGACGGCAAGGCGGCCGCCGC
The DNA here is from genome assembly GCF_001423135.1 of Nocardioides sp. Leaf307. Lineage (NCBI taxonomy): Bacteria > Bacillati > Actinomycetota > Actinomycetes > Propionibacteriales > Nocardioidaceae > Nocardioides > Nocardioides sp. Leaf307. The sequence continues at coordinate 832,663 of NZ_LMNY01000001.1, forward strand.
GGTCGCGATCATCGACGGTCTCGAGGAGGCCGGGCTGCCGCCCGAGCTCAGCGAGGACGGCCTGATGATCGACGTCGAGCTCGACGAGCCGACCGCCGAGACCTGGATGCGCTCCTTCACCGACCTGCGCCTGGCCCTGGCCACCCGGCTGGGGATCGAGGACGACGACGAGGACTACTGGGCCTCGCTGCCCGACGACGACCCGCGCTCGCAGGCCCACGACATCTACGACTGGGTCGGCTACCTGCAGGAGACCCTCGTCGGGGCGCTGTCGCGGTGACCCGACGGTGAGGTCCCGCACGCGGCCCGGGTCGGGCGTCGCCGCCGGGCTGGTCGTGCTGGCCGTGCTGGCCGTGCTGGCCACCGGGTGCTCCGGGGGCGAGGAGGTCGCGTCGACCGCGCAGCCCACGTCGCCCGCCGTCGCCGAGGCCGTCGCCGCGCCCACCGTGGTCGTCGGCGAGCCGCAGTGGACCACCCTCGACTCCAGCCTGGGGGCGGCCGTGCCGGCCGGGGTGGGGGAGCGCTCGATCCTGGTGCGCGGCGACGCCGCCGACGGGTCGGGCCCCGCGCTGCAGGTCGTGGACCGAGCCACCGGGGAGACCCGCTGGGAGCGCACCGGCGCGCAGCCGCTGGTGGTGGGCGACGGGGCCGGCCGCGTCACCCTCGACCTCGACCTCTCCGACGCCCGCCTCGGCCGCGACGCCGGCCTCCCCGTGATCGTGCCGTACGCCGAGGGGCGCCGACGCGGTCTCGTGGCGCTGTCGCAGGGCGACGGGTCCTACCGGTGGCGCTGGTCGCCGCCGACCGGGCTGGCGGCGCGCACCGCCGGCGTCGGGTCGGACGTCGTCGTGGTGCGGGTGGCGCCGCCCGGGCGCGTCGACGACCCGACCGGCCGCCCCGACGACGTGAGCACCCTCGGCCTCGACCTGAGCACCGGCGAGGTGCGCTGGCGGGTCGACGGCGTGGCCGGCGCCGCGGCCACCGGCGGCGTGGTCGTGGCCTCGGTGCCCTCGACCGCGTCCGGCGCCCAGACGGTCGTGCTGCTCGACGACGCGACGGGGGAGGAGACCTGGCGCTCCCCGCAGCCGGGCTACTTCGCCGGCGGCACCGACGACGTCTACGCCCTCACCGTGCCCGGCCAGGCCGGCGCCGTGCTCGTCGACGCCGCGACCGAGCGCGTGGAGCAGCTCCAGACCGGCGTCGCCGCGGGCTCCGGGGTCGGCGGCGACGCGCTGCTGGCCTGGGTGGAGGCCGACCACGAGAGCGGGGCGGTCGAGCTGGCCACGCTGGCCTCCGGCGAGGACCGGCCGGTGACCGCGCCCCTGCCCGCGACGGTGCTGACCGACGCCTCGCCGCGGGTGCTGGGCACCACCCGCGGCCACGTGGCCGTGCAGGGCGCCGACGGCGTCTGGCTGCTCGACCGGGCCGGACGCATCGCCGGCGAGCAGGTGCCGGGCCGCCTCGACCGGGTCCTGGCCGACGGGCTGGTGCTGGTGACCGGCACCGTCGACGGTGCCCCGGCGTACGAGGTGCTGGGCCTGGAGGCCGGGCCCTGACCCGGGGCCCTAGGCTGGGCGCGTGCTGACCATCGACCGGGCGACCTACGACGCCATCGTGGCCCACGCCAAGCGCGACCACCCCGACGAGGCCTGCGGCGTCGTCGCCGGCCCCGAGGGCAGCGACCGCCCCGAGCGGCTGGTCGAGATGGTCAACGCCGCGGGGAGCCCGACGTTCTACGAGTTCGACTCCACCGACCTCTTCCAGCTCTACAAGGAGATGGACGCGCGCGACGAGGAGCCGGTGGTCGTCTACCACTCCCACACCGCCACCGAGGCCTACCCCAGCCGCACCGACGTGGGCCTGGCCAGCGAGCCGAACGCCCACTACGTGCTGGTCAGCACCCGGGACTGCTTCACCGACGACGGGAATAACGACGGTCCCGTGGAGTTCAGGTCCTACAGGATCGTCGACGGCGAGGTGACCGAGGAAGAGGTCGCGGTCGTCGACGCCCTGCCCCGCACCACCTAGCCCGACCCGCTGCACCGCACCCCACCACCGAGGAGTCACCACCCATGGCCATCGAGGTCCGCATCCCGACCATCCTGCGCACCTACACCGGCGGCGAGAAGGCCGTCCACGGTGAGGGAGCCAGCCTGACCGCGCTGATCGACGACCTCGAGGCCCACCACCCCGGCATCAAGGACCGCCTCATCGACGACGGCGACCTGCGCCGCTTCGTCAACGTCTACATCAACGACGAGGACGTCCGCTTCATCGGCGGCCTCGAGGCGCCCCTCAGCGACGGCGACCAGGTCGTCGTGCTGCCGGCCGTCGCCGGCGGCTGACGCGCGGAGCGTGGAGCCGATGACCGAGCGTCGCACCTACGTCCTCGTCGACGGCGAGAACATCGACGCCACGCTCGGCAACTCCCTGCTGGGGCGTCGGCCCACGCCCGAGGAGCGGCCGCGCTGGGAGCGCGTGACCGCCTTCGCCGAGGAGCAGTGGGGCCAGCCGGTCACCGGCCTGTTCTTCCTCAACGCCAGCAACGGCCACCTGCCGGCCAGCTTCGTGCAGGCCCTGCTGGCCCTCGACTACCGCCCGGTGCCGCTGGCCGGCCGCGCCGACGAGAAGGTCGTCGACATCGGCATCCAGCGCACGCTGGACGCGCTGCTCTCGCGCGACGCCGACGTGATGCTGGTCAGCCACGACAGCGACTTCGCGCCCCACGTCCAGCGGCTGCTCACCGGCCACCGCCGCGTCGGGCTCATGGCGCTGCGGGAGTACACCTCCACCCACCTCAGCGCCCTCGACGTCGAGCTCTACGACCTCGAGGACGACGTGGCCGCCTTCAACGTCCCCCTGCCCCGGGTCCGCATCATCGACCTGGACGCCTTCGACCCCGAGACCTTCCTGCGGTAGCCGCCGCGGGCCTGGAGCCACCATGCGCTACGACAACCTGCTCGCCTCCGTCGGCGGCACCCCGCTGGTCGGGCTGCCGCGGCTCTCGCCGAGCGCCGACGTCCGGCTGTGGGCCAAGCTCGAGGACCGCAACCCCACCGGCTCGGTCAAGGACCGCCCGGCGCTGAAGATGATCGAGGAGGCGGAGAAGGACGGCACGCTGCGCCCCGGCTGCACCATCCTCGAGCCGACCTCGGGCAACACCGGCATCTCGTTGGCCATGGCGGCCAAGCTCAAGGGCTACCGCATCGTGTGCGTGATGCCGGAGAACACCTCCGAGGAGCGCCGCCAGCTGCTGCGCATGTGGGGCGCGGAGATCATCTCCTCCCCGGCCGCCGGCGGCTCCAACGAGGCCGTGCGGGTGGCCAAGCGCGTCGCCGAGGAGCACCCCGACTGGGTGATGCTCTACCAGTACGGCAACGCCGCCAACGCCCTCGCCCACGAGGAGGGCACCGGCCCCGAGCTGCTGGCCGACCTGCCCTCGATCACCCACTTCGTGGCCGGGCTGGGCACCACCGGCACGCTCATGGGCACGAGCCGCTTCTTCCGCCGCGCCAAGCCCGACGTGCGCATCGTCGCCGCGGAGCCCCGCTACGGCGAGCTGGTCTACGGCCTGCGCAACCTCGACGAGGGCTTCGTGCCCGAGCTCTACGACGCCGACCTCATCGACTCCCGCTTCTCGGTGGGCCCGCGCGACGCCGTGCGCCGGGTGCGCGAGCTGCTCGAGCTCGAGGGCATCTTCGCCGGCATCTCCACCGGCGCGATCCTCCACGCCGCGCTGGGTCAGGCCGCCAAGGCGGTCAAGGCCGGCGAGAGCGCCGACATCGCCTTCATCGTCTGCGACGGCGGCTGGAAGTACCTCTCCACCGGCGCCTACGAGGGCACGATCGACGAGGCCGAGGACAAGCTCGAGGGCCAGCTCTGGGCCTAGGGCGAGCCGGGTCGTGCGATGCGTGCGCGCAGGACATAACCTTCACGACGTGCCGCCCCTCGCCCCCGACCCGGACGCCCCCGTCGGGATCTTCGACTCCGGGTTCGGCGGGCTGACCGTAGCCCGCTCGGTCATCGACCAGCTGCCCCACGAGTCGGTGCTCTACGTCGGCGACACCGCACGCCAGCCCTACGGCCCCAAGCCCATCGGCGAGGTGCGCGAGTACGCCCTGGAGTGCCTCGACCACCTCGTGGCCCAGGGCGTCAAGGCGCTCGTCATCGCCTGCAACTCCGCCAGCGCCGCGATGCTGCGCGACGCGCGCGAGCGCTACGACGTGCCGGTGGTCGAGGTCATCCTGCCCGCCACCCGCCGCGCCGTCGCCGCCAGCCGCACCGGCCGCATCGGGGTGATCTGCACCCGCGCGACCGCGGAGTCCCAGGCCTACGACGACGCCTTCGCCGCCGCGCCCCACGTCGAGCTCACCACCCGGGCCTGCCCGCGCTTCGTCGACTTCGTCGAGGCCGGGGTCACCGGGGGCGAGGAGCTGCTGGCGGTGGCCCACGAGTACCTCGACCCGCTCACCTCCGCCGGCGTCGACACCCTCATCCTCGGCTGCACCCACTACCCCCTGCTCACCGGCGTCATCTCCTACGTCATGGGCGACCAGGTCACCCTCGTCAGCAGCGCCGAGGAGTGCGGCAAGGACGTCTACAAGATGCTGCTGCGCACCGGCCTGGCCCGCGCCGGCGGGGAGCCCTCCCACCGATTCCTCACCACCGGCTCGCCCACGGAGTTCGAGACGATCGGGCGGCGCTTCCTGGGCCCGGAGATGCACGCCGCCAGCCAGTTCGCCGGAGGGCTGGCGTGAGCGCGATGCGGCTTACCGTCGTGGGGTGCTCGGGCTCCTACCCCGGCCCCGACTCGCCGGCCAGCTGCTACCTGCTCGAGGCCGAGCACGACGACGGCACCGGCGCGCGCACCTGGCGCGTGCTGCTCGACCTCGGCAGCGGTGCGCTCGGGGCCCTGCACCGCTACGCCGACCCGCTCGCCGTCGACGCGGTGCTGCTCAGCCACCTGCACGCCGACCACTGCCTGGACCTGTCGGGCTACTACGTGATGCGCAAGTACCACCCCACCGGCCCCCAGCCGCGGATCCCCGTGTGGGGTCCCTCCGACACCGCCGACCGGATGGCCCGGGCCTACGACCTGCCCGTCGACCCCGGCATGCACGAGGAGTTCGACTTCCGCACCTGGGAGCCGGTCGTGCAGGTGGGCCCCTTCACGGTGCGCGCGGTGCCGGTGGACCACCCGGTCGAGGCCTTCGGCCTGCGGGTCAGCGTGCCCGGCGCCACCCTGGCCTACAGCGGCGACACCGGCCCCTGCGCGGGGCTCGACGAGATCAGCGTCGACGCCGACCTGCTGCTGGCCGAGGCGTCCTTCCGCTCCTGCGACGACAACCCCGCCTCGCTGCACCTCACCGGCACCGACTGCGGCGAGGTGGCCACGCGCAGCCGCGCCCGCCGCCTCGTGCTCACCCACGTGCCGCCGTGGTTCGACCCCGCCGACATGCTCGCCGAGGCCGTCGCGGTCTACGAGGGGCCCGTGGAGCTGGCGGCCGCGGGCACGACGTACGAGATCTGAGGCGGGACCGCGCCGGTCCTAGAGCAGGCCGGCGTCGTGCACGCAGATGGCGATCTGCACCCGGTTGGTGGCGCCGAGCTTGTCGAAGAGCCGCGAGACGTGGGCCTTGACCGTCGGCACCGACAGGTGGAGGGCCGCCGCGATCTCGGCGTTGCTGTGACCCCGGCCCACGCACAGCGCCACCTCGAGCTCGCGCTCGGTGAGGGCGCCGAGGCGGCGCGAGGCCGCGGCCGCCCGGTCGTCGGGCGCCTGCTCGCGCAGCCGGTCGATGAGCGTGCGGGTCACCGACGGGGACAGCATCGGGTCGCCGGCCGCGACGCGGCGCACGGCGGCGACGATCTGCGCCGGCGGGGTGTCCTTGAGCAGGAAGCCGTCGGCGCCGGCGCCCAGCGCCCCCACGACGTGCTCGTCGGCGTCGAAGGTGGTGAGCACGATGACCCGCGGCGGGTGGGGGGCGCGGTGCAGCGCGCGCGTGGCGTCGAGGCCGTTGAGGCGCGGCATGCGGATGTCCATGAGCACGACGTCGGGGGAGAGGTCGGCCACGCGGGCCAGCGCCTCGCGGCCGTCGACGGCCTCGCCGACGACCTCGAGGTCGTCCTGGCCGCCCAGCATCAGCACCAGCGCCGAGCGCACCAGGGGGTCGTCGTCGACCACCAGCACCCGCACCACGGCGGCGTCGCGGGTCAGGCCGCCCACGGCAGCCACCCCCGCAGCACGAAGGCGTCGGCGTCGCGGCGGTGCTCCAGGCGCCCACCGCGCAGCGCGGCCCGCTCCGAGAGCCCGACCAGGCCCAGGCCCGCCCCGGGCGGCGCGGCCGCGGCGGCGAAGCCGAGGCGGTTGCGCAGCTCCACGGCGATCCCGTCGTCGGGCGAGCCGCTGAGGCTGATCAGCAGCGTCGCGCCGGGGGCGTGCTTGCGGGCGTTGGTGATGCCCTCCTGCACGATGCGGTAGAGCGCCCGGCCGAGCGCGTCGGGCACCCCGCCGGCCCCGTCGGCGGCGCGCACGTCGTCGGCGTACTCCACGCGCAGGCCGGCCGCCTCGGCGTCGGCCACCAGGGCGCGCAGGTCGGCGTAGGTGGGCTGGGGGGCGTCGAGGGCGTTGCCCTCGTCGTCGCGCAGCACGCCCAGCACGGTCCGCAGGTCGGTGAGGGCCTGGTGGGCCGTGGTCTGGATGACCTCGGCGCTGGCGCGCATGTCGGCGGCGGTGAGGTCGTCGCGGTAGGTCAGGGCGCCGGCGTGCAGCGAGATCTGGGAGATCCGGTGGGCCAGCACGTCGTGCATCTCGCGGGCGATACGCGAGCGCTCCTGGCCGCGGGCCTGGCCCACCCGCAGCTCCTGCTCGGCCTCGGCGCGCTCGGCGCGGTGGCGCAGGGTCCACAGCAGCTCGCGGCGCGAGCCGATGTACATGCCCCAGCCCATGCTGGCCGCGACGGCGATGACCGTGGCGGTCAGCGAGATCCAGAACGGGTCGTCGACCACCGAGGGCTCGAGCTCGGTGTAGAGCATCGAGGCCACCACGGCGACCAGCGAGGTCGCGACGATCGGCAGCAGCCGCCGACGGGTGGCCATCGAGACCGCGGCGAGGGTGGCCGGTCCGGCGGCCACGCCGGAGACCAGCGTCATCGCGTTGGTCGCCACCGCGACCGTCACCGGCCACCGCCGGCGCCCCAGGACCACGACGTAGGACGCCAGGCCGACGCCCAGGTCGAGCCAGAACAGCACCGGTATCACGTCGAGCTGCTCGGGGGCGAACTGGGGCCACACGACCGCGCTGATGACCGCGCACAGCAGCAGCCGCCACCCGTGGCGCCACCACGACAACGGCGGCTGGTAGTCCTCCGGGGTCGGTCGCTGCACGACCCCAGGCTAGGGCGTCCCGGCCCCGCCGGGCAGCGCCCCGGGTCGTGCCGACCCCCTACTTTGGTCACCCCGCCGCAGCCCGGGGTCCGGTGTGCGCCCGCGGGGGAGCGGGCAGGGTGGTCGCATGATCTCAGTCGAAGGACTCACCAGGACGTACGGCGCGTTCACCGCCGTCGACGACGTCAGCTTCACCTGCCAGCCCGGCCGGGTCACCGGCTTCCTCGGGCCCAACGGCGCGGGCAAGACCACCACCATGCGGGTCATGGTCGGCCTCACCCCGCCCACCCACGGGCGCGTCACCATCGGCGGCCACCTCTACCGCGACATCCCCAACCCCGGCCGCCACGTCGGGGTGCTGCTCGACGCCTCGGCCCAGCACGCGGGTCGCACCGGGCGCGAGATCCTCACCCTCGGCGCGCGCACCATGGGCCTGCCCGCCTCGCGCGTCGACGAGATGCTCGCCCTGGTCTCCCTCGACGAGAAGGAGGCCGGTCGCCGGCTGCGCAACTACTCCCTCGGCATGAAGCAGCGCCTCGGCATCGCCCACGCGCTGCTCGGCGACCCGTCGGTGCTGATCCTCGACGAGCCCGCCAACGGCCTCGACCCCGCCGGCATCCGCTGGATGCGCGGCCTGCTCAAGGGCTACGCCGAGCGCGGCGGCACCGTGCTGCTCTCCAGCCACCTGCTGCACGAGGTCGAGATCATCGCCGACGAGATGATCCTCATCGGGCGCGGCAGGATCGTGGCCCAGGGCGACAAGAAGACCCTGCTGGCCGGCGAGCACGCCTCCACCCTCGTCACCTCGCTCGACAACCGGGCCCTGGCCGACGCCCTCGTCGCCCGCCGGGTCGAGGTCACGCCCGCCGGCGACGGCCTGCGCGCGGAGTGCGAGGCCGTCGAGGTCGGCCGCGCCGCCCTCGAGGCCGGCGTCGTGCTCACCGACCTGCGCACCGGCTCCGCCGGCCTGGAGGACCTCTTCCTCCAGCTCACCTCCGACACCCAGCGTGACGCCGTCGCGCCCGCCCCCGCCACGGAAGGACACCTGGCATGAGCGCCACCTCCGCCCCGCTGCCCACTCTCGACGTCTCGCAGACCCCCGCGGTGCCCTTCGGGCGCCTGGTCTCGGTGGAGCTGCGCAAGAGCTTCGACACCCGCGCCGGTCGCGCCTACAGCCTCAGCGTCGTCGGGCTGTGCGTCGTGGTCATGCTGGTCATCGCCCTGCTCTTCGACGAGGGCTTCCAGGACTTCAGCGACTTCCTGCTCGCCATGGGCGGCACGCTGGGGTTCTTCCTGCCGATCATCCCGATCCTGCTGGTCACCGGTGAGTTCGGCCAACGCACCGGCCTGGTGACCTTCACCCTCGAGCCCCGACGGCCCCGGATCGTCGCGGCCAAGCTGAGCGCCGGCCTGATCATCTCCCTGGGCGTGCTGGTGCTCGCCGCCGTGATCGCCGCGGTCGGGGCGGTGCTGGCCTCGCTGCGCGGCTTCGAGGTGTCCTGGTCGCTGGAGTACAGCCAGGTGCAGAACTTCGTGCTCGCCAACCTCATCGGCGTGCTGATCGGCTTCGCGCTGGCGATGCTGCTGATGAACACCCCGGCGGCGATCGTCGGCTACTTCGTCTACTCCCTCATCATCCCCACGGTCGTGGGCATCATCGGCGCCTTCGTCGGCTGGTTCCAGGACCTCGCGCCCTGGATCGAGCTCAACACCGCCCAGACCCCGCTCTTCACCGGCGACTTCCGGCCCTCGGGCGAGGAGTGGGCGCAGCTGGCCACGGCGAGCATCATCTGGCTGGTCGTGCCGCTGACCTTCGGCATCCTGCGCCTGCTGCGCGCCGAGATGAAGTGAGGCGCCGTTAGGGTCGCGGTCATGACTGCACGCGAGGACGGCCGCGCCGACGACGAGCTCCGCCCGATCACGATCACCCGCCACTGGCTCGACCACGCCGCCGGGTCGGTGCTGGTGGAGTTCGGCCGCACGAAGGTGCTCTGCGCCGCGTCGGCCTCCGAGGGGGTGCCGCGCTGGCGCAAGGGCTCGGGCAAGGGCTGGGTCACCGCGGAGTACGCCATGCTCCCCGCGGCCACCAACACCCGCTCCGACCGCGAGTCGGTCAAGGGCCGCATCGGCGGGCGCACCCACGAGATCAGCCGGCTCATCGGCCGCTCGCTGCGCGCCGTCATCGACTACGACGCACTCGGCGAGAACACCATCCAGCTCGACTGCGACGTGCTGCAGGCCGACGGCGGCACCCGCACGGCCGCCATCACGGGTGCCTACGTCGCCCTGGTCGACGCGGTCGCCCACCTGCGCCAGACCGGGGCGCTCAAGGGCGCCCCGCTCACCGGCTCGGTCGCGGCGGTCAGCGTCGGGATCATCGACGGCGTGCCCCGCCTCGACCTGCCCTACGTCGAGGACGTGCGCGCCGAGACCGACATGAACGTCGTGATGACCGGCACGGGCAGCTTCGTGGAGGTGCAGGGCACCGCCGAGGGTGCGCCCTTCGACCGCCGCGAGCTCGACGCGCTGCTGGGCCTGGCCGAGAAGGGCTGCGCCGACCTGACCCGCCTGCAGCAGGAGGCGCTCGGCTCGTGAGCACCCGGATCTTCCTCGCCTCGCGCAACCGCAAGAAGATCGAGGAGATGGAGCGCATCCTGCGCGAGCACGTGCCCGGGGTGGAGGTGGTCGGGCTCGACGACCTGCCCGCCCTCGGGGTCGACTACGACGAGCCGGTCGAGGACCAGCCGACCTTCCAGGGCAACGCCCTGCTCAAGGCGCGCGCGGGCCTGGCCGCCACGGGCCTGCCGTCGGTCGCCGACGACTCCGGGCTCTGCGTCGACGCGCTCAACGGGATGCCGGGTGTGCTCAGCGCCCGCTGGTCGGGCCCGCGCGACGGGGCCGCCCGCGAGGAGGTCGACGCACGCAACAACGCGCTGCTGCTCGCCCAGCTCTGCGACGTGCCCGACGAGCGTCGCGCGGCCCGCTTCGCGTGCGCCGTCGCGCTGTGCCACCCCGGCGGCGAGGAGGTCGTGCTCGGCGAGATGACCGGGCGCGTGCTGCGCGAGGTCAGGGGCGAGGGCGGCTTCGGCTACGACGGTCTCTTCGAGGCCGACGACGAGCCGGGCCGCAGCACCGCCGAGCTGAGCCGCGAGGAGAAGGACGCCATCTCCCACCGCGGGCACGCGCTGCGCGCGCTCGGACCGGTGCTCGCCGCTACGGTCGTGCGATGAGCCGGCACTTCTTCGTCCGCAGGAACCTCGCCCGACTGCTCCTGCGCCTCGCGCGCTGGCGCACCGTCGGCACCGTGCCGACCAAGGGGGTGCTGGTCGGCGCCCCCCACACCTCCAACTGGGACTGGGTGCTGACCATGCTGCTGGCGTGGGACAGCGACGTGCAGATCCGGCTGCTGGTGAAGAAGGAGTTCTTCAAGGGCCCGCTGGCCCCGCTGCTGCGGGCGACCGGCGCGGTGGCCCTCGACCGGCGCGACCCCGGCGGCACCATCCGGGCCCTGGTCGCCGACGCCGCCGTCGACGAGACCTTCCTGCTGGGGATCGCCGCCGAGGGCACGCGCAGCCGCGGCGAGCTGTGGAAGTCGGGCTTCTACCGGATCTCCCAGCAGACCGGGCTGCCGATCACCCTGGCCTTCCTCGACGCCCCGAGCCGCACCGTCGGCTGGGGTCCGACCTTCCCCACGACCGGCGACGTGGTGGCCGACATGGACCGGGTGCGGGAGTTCTACGCCGACAAGCGCGGATTCCACCCCGACCAGTTCACCCCGCCCCGGCTGCGCGAGGAGGGCTGAGCCGCCCGGTCCCCGACCGGGAGTGCGCCCGGAGAGATTCGAACTCTCACTGGACAGGACCTAAACCTGTTGCCTCTGCCGTTGGGCTACGGGCGCCGGGCCCCAGTATCCCGTGCCCGACCCGGGCTCAGGCGTCGAGGCCCAGGTCGCGGCGCAGCTTGGCGACGTGGCCGGTGGCCTTGACGTTGTACTGCGCGAGCTCGATCGTGCCCTGCTCGTCGACGACGAACGTGGAGCGGATGACGCCCTGGACGACCTTGCCGTACATCTTCTTCTCCCCGAAGGTGCCCCACGCCGCCATGGCGCTCTTGTCGGGGTCGGAGAGCAGGGTGATGCCCAGGCCGTCGCGCTCGCGGAAGCTGGCCAGCTTGGCCGGCTTGTCGGGGGAGACGCCGAGCACCTCGTAGCCGGAGGCGCGCAGCGACTCCAGCGAGTCGGTGAAGTCGCAGGCCTGCTTGGTGCAGCCCGGGGTCATCGCCGCGGGGTAGAAGTACACGATGACCTTGCGCCCGCGCAGGTCGGCCAGCGAGACCGTGGCGCCGGTGTCGTCGCCCAGGGTCAGGTCGGGGGCCGGGTCGCCGGGGGAGAGGCGGGTGGGGGCTGCGGTCTCGCTCATCGGGCTGGTCCTGTCCGGTCGGGTAGTGTTGTCGCACACGGTGTGCAATAACGTCACGAGGGCAACGACCCATCCGTGGCGCTCGTCGGTGTCGAACCGTAGCCGACCACGCCCGGCCGCCCCTCGCCACGCCCGACCGCAGGAGACCCGCATGCACGTGCCCGACGGATTCCTCGACGCACCGACGTCGGTCGGCACCGGCGTGGTGGCCGCCGCCGCCGTCGGCCTGGCCCTGCGCGGTGCGCGCCGCGAGCTCGACGACCGCACGGCGCCGCTGGCCGGCCTCGTCGCGGCGTTCGTCTTCGCCACCCAGATGCTCAACTTCCCCGTCGCGGCGGGCACGACCGGCCACCTCATGGGCGGTGCGATCGCCGCGGTGCTCGTGGGGCCGTGGACCGGGGTGCTCTGCACCAGCGTGGTCTTCGTCGTGCAGGCCCTGCTCTTCGCCGACGGCGGCATCACGGCCCTGGGCACCAACATCGTGCTGATGGGCGTCGTGACCTGCGCCGTCGGCTGGGGCGTCTTCCGGCTGCTCCAGACGGTGCTGCCCAAGCGGGTGTCGATGGTGCCGCTGGCCGCCGGGATCGGGGCCTTCGTGTCGGTGCCGGTCGCGGCGCTGGTCTTCGTCGGCCTCTACGCCGTGGGCGGCGTCGCGCCGCTCCCGCTCGACAACCTCACCACCGCGATGCTGGGGGTGCACCTGCTCATCGGCGTCGGCGAGGGGGTCATCACCTTCCTCGCGGTCGGCTCGATCATCGCCGTGCGCCCCGACCTCGTCCACGGCGCACGCCGGGTCCTGGCCCAGCGCACCCTCGAGGTCCGCACCTCCCCGACGGCGAGCGCGGCGTGAGGCGCCCCGGCACCCGCCCCGGCACCCGCCCCGGCACCCGCATGGTGCTCCTCGGGGTGCTCGTCGTCTCGCTGCTGCTCGCGGGCGTCGTGAGCTTCTACGCCGCCAGCGCCCCCGACGGGCTGACCAAGGTCTCCCAGGACCAGGGCTTCGCCGACACCGAGACCGACCACGCGGCCGGCGACGGACCCTTCGCCGGCTACGGCAGCAGCTTCATCTCCGACGAGCGGCTCTCCGGAGGAGTGGCCGGCGTCGTGGGCGTGCTCGTGGTGCTCGTGCTGGCCGGGGGGCTGACCCTGCTGGTGCGCCGCAGGGGCGAGCCCGCCGACCAGCCGGTCGACCAGCCCGTCGACCAGCCCGTCGACCAGGACCACTGACGTGGGCGCCGGTCACGGCCACACGCTGCACTTCCACGGCCACTCCGCGGTCCACCGGGCCCCGGCCCACCTGAAGATCGTCGCGCTCGTGGCGTTCATGGTGGTCGTGGTGGCCACGCCGCGCGAGTGGTTCGCGGCCTACGCCGGCTTCCTGGTCGTGCTGCTCGGGGTCGTCGCGCTCTCGCGGGTGCCCCCGACGTACCTGCTCAAGCGCATGGTGGTCGAGGTGCCCTTCGTGCTCTTCGCGCTGCTGCTGCCCTTCGTGGCCCACGGCGAGCGGATCGAGGTGCTCGGGGTCTCGGTCAGCGGCCCGGGGCTGCTGGCCGCCTGGGCGCTGCTGGCCAAGGGCACCCTCGGGGTGCTGGCCAGCCTGACGCTGGCCGCCACCACCGAGCCGCAGGCCCTGCTGCGCGGCCTGGAGCGCCTGCGCCTGCCCAGCCTGCTGGTGCAGATCATGGGCTTCATGATCCGCTACCTGGAGGTCGTCACCACCGAGCTGCAGCGGATGAAGGTCGCCCGGGAGTCGCGGGGCTTCTCCGCGCGCAACCCGCGGCACTGGCCGGTGCTCGCGCGCTCCATGGGGTCGCTCTTCATCCGCTCCTACGAGCGCGGCGAGCGGGTGCACCTCGCGATGCTCTCGCGGGGCTACACCGGCACCATGCCGCGATGAGCGCGGGCGCCGGCGCGATGATGTGCCCATGACCACGCCCGTGCTCGACGTCCGCGGCCTCGCCTACGCCTACCCCGACGGCCACCAGGCCCTCTACGGCGTCGACCTGCACGTGCACCGCGGCGAGCGCGTCGCGCTGCTGGGCCCCAACGGCGCCGGCAAGACCACCCTCGTGCTCCACCTCAACGGCATCCACACCGCCGGGGCCGGCAGCGTGAGCGTCAGCGGGCTGCCGGTGACCAAGGAGAACCTCGCCGAGGTCAGGCGACGCGTGGGCATCGTGTTCCAGGACCCCGACGACCAGCTCTTCATGGGCTCGGTGCGTGCCGACGTCGGCTTCGGGCCCGCCAACCTCGGGGTCAGGGGCGCCGAGCTCGACCGTCGCGTCATGGCCGCGCTCGAGCAGGTCGGCATGGCCGACTACGCCGACCGGCCGCCGCACCACCTGTCCTTCGGCCAGCGTCGCCGCGTCGCGGTGGCGACCGTGCTGGTCATGGAGCCGGAGGTGCTCGTGCTCGACGAGCCCTCCTCCAACCTCGACCCCGCCTCGCGACGCGAGCTCGCCGACATCCTGCGCTCGCTCGACGTCACCGTGCTCATGGTGACCCACGACCTGCCCTACGCCCTGGAGCTCTGCCCGCGCTCGGTGGTGCTGCACGACGGCACGGTCGTGGCCGACGGCGCGACCTACGACGTGCTGACCGACGACGACCTGATGCGCCGCCACCGCCTCGAGCTGCCCTTCGGCTTCGACCCGCGCAGCCTCGGCCGCGGCGCGGGTTGGTAGCGTGAGCGCGTGACCAACGAGCCCAAGCAGCCCAGCGCCCTCGAGCGTGAGATCGAGGAGACCCGCGAGCGTCTGGCCGGCACCATCGACCAGCTGCTGCACCGGGCCAGCCCCAAGACCATCGCGGGGCGCCAGGCCTACTCGCTGAAGGCCCACTACGTCGACGTCGACTCCGGTGAGCCGCGCACCGACAACATCCTCAAGACCGTCGGTGTGGTCGTCGGCGTCGTGGTGACGCTCGTCGTCGTGCGCCGCGTCGTGCGCTGACGCCGCCCCCCGGACAGGCCGAGCCCGTGTCGGACAAGCTGCCGATCAAGATGCTGCACGACCGCGTGCTCGTCGAGATCGACGCCGAGGCCGGCGAGCGCCGCTCGTCGGGAGGCATCGTGATCCCGGCTACCGCGGCCATGGGCGCGCGCCGGCTCTCGTGGGCCCGCGTCGTGGCCACCGGGCCCAGCGCCCGGTCGGTCGAGACCGGCGACCGCGTGCTCTTCGACGCCGACGACAAGTCCGAGGTCGAGGTGCACGGCGAGCTCTACGTCGTCATGCGCGAGCGCGACGTGCACGCCGTGGCCGCCGAGCGGCTCGGCGACGAGGCCACCGGGCTCTACCTCTAGCCGTTGACCGGCTGCGGCGAGGGGGCCTCCGGCTCGAGCTCGACCGCGTCGTCGGTCTGCTCGGTCGCGGGGTCGTGGATGTCGGGGATCCGCATCGCGGCGGCCGCGGCCACCAGCATGCCGACGGCCAGGATCGCGAAGCCGATCGTGTAGCCGCTCTCCTCGGGGAAGCCGGCCGGGTTCATCCGGGCGGTCACGATGCCGGCCATGACGGCCGAGCCGATGGAGCCGCCGATGGTGCGGATGTTGGCGTTCATGCCGCTGGCCACGCCGGTCTGCTCGCGCGGCACGCTGGCGATGACCACGCCGGCCAGGCTGGAGAAGACCAGGCCAGAGCCGAGGCCCTGGGCCGTGGTGGCGGCGTAGAGCTGGGCGGTGGTGTCGTGGAAGAGCGCCATCGAGGCGAAGGCCGCACCGCTGATCAGGGTGCCGGTGACGATGACCAGGCGGGCGCCGAAGCGGCCGATGAGGCGGGCGGTGAGGAAGCCGACCACGAAGCTGGCCACGGCGCTGGGCAGCAGCAGGTGGCCCGACTCGGTGATGGTGGCGTCGAAGCCGTAGCCGGCCGCCGACGGGGTCTGGAGGAACTGCGGCAGGAAGCCGAAGGAGGCGAACATGCCGAAGCCGACGAAGGCCCCGACGACGTTGGTCGTCCAGACACCGCGCAGGCGCATCATCTGCATGTCGATGAGCGGCACCGGCACCCGCGTCTCGACGCGCACCCACAGGGCGGCGAGCACGGCGGCGGCCGCGAGCAGGCCCAGCACCTCGACCGAGGCCCAGCCCCACTTGTTGCCCTGGCTCACGGCCAGCAGCAGGGCGACCAGCCAGCCGGCGAGCAGCACGGCGGGCAGGGCGGGCAGGCGCCCGGGGGTGCGCACGGGCGACTCGGGCACCAGCACGAGCGCGGCGAGCGCGGCGACGGCGGTGGCGATCATCGGCAGCCAGAACAGCCAGTGGTAGCCCAGCGAGTCGACGATCGGGCCGGCCACCACGATGCCGGCGCCGAAGCCGACCGCGGTGAGCGAGGCGATCACGCTGAGCGCGCCGGTGACCCGGCCGGTGAACTCGTCGCGGATGATGCCGAACGACAGCGGCAGCACGCCGCCGCCGAGGCCCTGCACCACGCGGGCCACGATCAGCCAGCCGATGCTCGGCGCCAGCGCGGCCATGAGCGAGCCCACGGCCAGGGCGCTCAGGGTGACCACGAGCATCTTCTTCTTGCCCACCGCGTCGCCGATCCGGCCCAGCAGCGGGGTCGCGATCGACGCCGAGAGCAGGTAGGCGGTCAGCACCCACGTCACGGTGGTCTGGTCGGTGTCGTACTCGAGCTGGATCTGCGCCAGCACCGGCACGATGAGCGACTGCAGCAGCGCGAAGGACGAGACCGCGACGGTGAGGACGGCGAAGGTGAGGCTCTGGTTGCCACGGATCGCTGGTGACACGGGGAGGGGCTCCTGGGTGGGGCTCGTGGGGCGGGCCGCGCGGTTGGTTGCGCGGGTCAACCGTGACTCAACCACGACCCGGGGTGCGGCATTCCCACCGGCGCCCGCCCGGGCGCAGGAGCACGCCTGTGCCCCGAGGTGTCACCTCCACGGGTGATGGGTCGGCCCGCCCGCGCGCGTAGCGTCGGCTCCATGATCGGATTCCTTGTGGCAGGCCTCATCATCGGTGCGCTCGCGCGCCTCATCAAGCCCGGCAAGCAGAACCTGGGGCTGCTCGCGACCCTCGGTCTCGGCCTCGTCGGCTCCCTCATCGGAGGGCTCATCGCGCAGCTCTTCGGCACCGGCGGCATCTTCGAGCTGAACGTCATCGGCTTCGTGCTCGCCGTCATCGCCGCCGTGCTCCTCATCGGCGTCGCCGAGAGCGTCGCGGGCAAGAACAAGACCCGCGTCTGACGCTCTCCCATCGCACGACCTCCCGCCCCGCCGCGCACCCGCGCGGCGGGGCGGTCTGCATGGGGGCCTGACGCAGCCCTGACGCAGCCCTGACGCAGCCCTGACGCAGCCCTGACGCAGCCCTGACGCAGCCCTGACGCAGCCCTGACGCAGCCCTGACGCAGTCCGGACGTAGTCCAAACGAACGGGCGCGATGGAGGTGGGGAACCTTGACGGTTCCTTGACGCCCCGCAGGCCCGGATCGGCGTGTGCGGAGCCGGTCTCCTCGGCAGGCTGGGGGGATGTCCGTCGACGTGCACCGACCAGCGACACCCCCCGGCCCCACGTCCGGCCCCACGTCCGGCACCGCGGGCGGTGAGGACGCGCGGGGCGGCCTGCGGGGGTGGCTGCTGTCGGACCTCTCCGACCGCCGCGTCCACCAGGCCCCGCACGGCCTGCCGCCGCAGGAGGAGCACACCGCGTCGTGGTGGCGCGTCATGTGCCTGACCGGTGTCGACTACTTCTCCACCCTCGGCTACCAGCCCGGGATCGCCGCCCTGGCCGCGGGTGCGGTCTCCCCGCTGGCCACGATCGTGCTGGTGGCGCTCACCCTGCTCGGCGCGCTCCCGGTCTACCGCCGCGTCGCGGAGGAGTCGCCGCGCGGTGAGGGGTCGATCGCCATGCTCGAGCGGCTGTTGTCCTACTGGAAGGGCAAGCTGTTCGTGCTCGCCCTGCTGGGCTTCGCGGCCACCGACTTCCTCATCACGATGACCCTCTCGGCGGCCGATGCGACCGCCCACATCGTGGAGAACCCCCACGTGCCCTCGGCCTGGCACGGCCACGAGGTGCTCATCACGCTGGTGCTGCTGGGGGCGCTGGGTGCTGTCTTCCTGCGCGGCTTCTCCGAGGCCATCGGGGTGGCGGTGGTGCTGGTCGCCGGCTACCTCGCCCTCAACGCCGTGGTGATCGGAGTGGGGCTGTGGCAGGTGGCGACCACCCCGTCGGTCGTGGCCGACTGGTCGGAGGCGCTGACCGAGCAGCACGGCAACCCGGTGATGGTGGTGGCCGTCGCCCTCGTCGTCTTCCCCAAGCTCGCCCTGGGCATGAGCGGCTTCGAGACCGGGGTCGCGGTCATGCCCCAGGTCAAGGGTGATCCCGGGGACACACCCGAGCACCCCGCCGGGCGGATCCGCGGCACGAAGCGGCTGCTGACCACCGCTGCGCTCACCATGAGCGTCTTCCTGGTCACGAGCAGCATCGTCACCACCATGCTGATCCCGGCGGCGGAGTTCCAGGAGGGGGGAGAGGCCAACGGACGCGCACTGGCCTACCTGGCCCACGAGAACCTCGGCAGCGTCTTCGGCACGGTGTACGACGCCTCGACGATCGCCATCCTCTGGTTCGCCGGCGCCTCGGCGCTCGCCGGCCTGCTCAACCTCATCCCGCGCTACCTGCCGCGCTACGGCATGGCGCCCGACTGGGCCCGGGCGGTGCGGCCGCTGGTGCTCGTGCTGATCGCGGTGGCGTTCTTCGTCACGTGGGTCTTCGACGCCGACGTCGACGCCCAGGGCGGGGCCTACGCCACCGGCGTGCTCGTGCTGATGACCTCCGCGGCGGTGGCCGTGACCCTCGCCGCCCGTCGCGACCGCCAGCGCAAGCGCACCCTCGCCTTCGGCGCGATCGCCCTGGTGTTCGTCTACACCACCGTGGTCAACGTGGTGGAGCGTCCCGACGGCGTGCGCATCGGCGGGGCGTTCATCGCGGCCATCGTCGTGGTGTCCTTCCTCTCGCGCGTGCGTCGGGCCTTCGAGCTCCGTGTGACGTCGGTGGAGCTCGACGAGACCGCGGAGCGCTTCCTGCGGGACTGCGCGCGTCGACGCATCCGGCTGATCGCCAACGAGCCGGACTCGGGGGACCGGGGGGAGTACGACGACAAGGCCCGGCAGATGGCGGCCGACAACGACATCGCCGACGAGGGCGACGTCATCTTCGTGGAGGTGACCGTGACCGATCCCTCCGACTTCGAGGCCGTGGTGCGCGTGCGGGGCAGCGTGCGCCACGGGTCGCGACGCGTGCTGACCCTCGAGTCGTCCACGGTCCCCAACGCTCTCGCCGCCCTGCTGCTGCACGCACGTGACACGACGGGCGTGACGCCCCACATCTTCTTCGAGTGGACCGAGGGCAACCCGGTGCTGCAGTTCCTGCGGTTCCTCGTCTTCGGGGTCGGCGAGGTGGCGCCCGTGACGCGCGAGGTGCTGCGGCGCGCCGAGCCCGACCGGGCCCGCCGCCCCCACGTGCACGTGGGGTGAGCGGCCCCCGACGCACTCCCGCTAGGGAGGCGTCAACGGGGCGCAGCGGGCCGTCAGGGAAGCATCAAGGAGGTCTCGGGGAGCGGCTGGCAGGCTCTGGAATGAGGTCGTGTCCGACCTCCTCTACCTCGCCCTGACCCTCGCGGCCTTCGTGCTGCTGGCCCTCCTCGCCGGAGTCCTCGACCGCTCCGGCCGCGCCGGCGGTGGGGGTCCGACCGCCCACGCCGGCTCCGCCGACGACGCCGTCCGGTGAGCGCGCTCGGTCCCGCGCTCGGCCAGGTCCTCCTCCTCGCCGTGCTGCTCGCGCTGACCGTGCCCGTCCTCGGGCGCCGGCTGGCGCTGATGTACCTGTCCCCGCGCCACCTGCGCGCCGAGTCCGCGGCCTACCGCCTGCTGCGCCTCGACCCCGACGCCGACCAGCACTGGCGCACCTACGCCCTGTCGGTGCTCGGCTTCTCGATGGTCGGGGTGCTCGGGCTCTACGCCCTCGGGCGCCTCCAGCAGCACCTGCCGCTGTCCCTCGGCTTCCCGGCGCTGCCCGCCGACGGTGCCTGGAACACCGCGGTCAGCTTCGTCACCAACACCAACTGGCAGTGGTACTCCGGCGAGGCCGCCCTGGGCCACACGATGCAGATGGCCGGCCTGACGGTGCAGAACTTCGTCTCCGCCGGGGTCGGCATGGCCGTCGCGGCGGCCCTGGCGCGCGGCCTGGCCCGCAGCGGCCGCGACGGTCGGGTCGGCAACTTCTGGACCGACCTCGTGCGCAGCGTCGTGCGGGTGCTGCTGCCGATCGCGCTGCTCTCCGCGCTGCTGCTCGTGGCGCTCGGGGCGGTGCAGAACCTCGCCGAGCCCCACGCCGTGACCACGCTGAGCGGCGCCACCCAGGAGATCACCGGCGGGCCGGTGGCCAGCCAGGAGGCGATCAAGCAGCTCGGCACCAACGGCGGCGGCTTCTACAACGTCAACTCCGCCCACCCCTTCGAGAACCCGTCGCCGGCCAGCAACCTGCTCGAGACGTACCTGATGCTGCTGGTGCCCTTCGCGATGGCCTGGGCCTTCGGCCACCTCGTGCGCGACCGCCGTCAGGGCGGCGCCGTGGTGGCGGTCATGGCCCTGCTGCTCACGACCTCGGTGGCCCTGCTGACCTGGGCCGAGATGGCCGGGCCCGGCTCCGCGCCCGAGCTCGCCGGCGGAGCGCTGGAGGGCAAGGAGGTCCGCTTCGGCACCGCCGGGTCGGCCCTGTGGGCGGCCGTCACGACCGGCACCTCGACCGGTGCGGTCAACGCCATGCACGACTCGCTCACCGCCCCCGGCGGGGGCATCGCCCTCTTCAACATGATGCTCGGCGAGATCTCGCCCGGCGGCGTCGGGTCGGGGCTCTACGGCATGCTGATGCTCGCCGTCGTGACCGTCTTCCTCAGCGGTCTGATGGTGGGGCGCACTCCGGAGTACGTCGGCAAGCGCATCGGCCAGCGCGAGATCGTGCTGGTGGCGGGCTACGTGCTCACCACCCCTGTGCTCGTCCTCGTCGGCAGCGCCGTGGCCCTCACCGCTCCGGCCGGTCTGGCCGGGCTGCAGGAGGGCGGCCCCCACGGGCTGACGGAGGCGGTCTACGCCGTGACGTCGGCGAGCAACAACAACGGCAGCGCCTTCGGTGGGCTGACGTCGGGCACGCCGTTCTGGAACACCCTGCTCGGCCTGTGCATGCTGCTGGGCCGCTTCGTCCCGATCGTGCTGGCGCTGGCGCTCGCCGGTCGCTTCGCCGAGCAGCACCCACGACCGCCCGGGGCCGGCACGCTGCCGACCCACCGTCCCCTCTTCGTCACCCTGCTCGCCGGCGTCGCCCTGGTCCTGGTCGGTCTGACCTACGTGCCCGTGCTCGTGCTCGGCCCGATCGTGGAGTCCCTCTCGTGACCACCTCCCTGCTGACGACCGTCAGCGCGGCGCTGCCCGGCGCCCTGCGCAAGCTCGACCCGCGTCTCCTCCTCGCCACCCCGGTCATGCTCGTCGTCGAGGTCGGGGCCGTGACGACCACCGTGCTCAGCGTCCTCGACCCCAGCGCACTGGCGGTCCTCGTCTCGCTCTGGCTGTGGCTCACCGTGCTCTTCGGCAACCTCGCCGAGTCGGTGGCCGAGGGCCGGGGCAAGGCCCAGGCCGCGAGCCTGCGGGCGCTGCAGCAGGAGACCACCGCACGTCGCCTGGACCGCCGCGGCGAGGAGGAGCAGGTGTCGAGCACCTCGCTGCGCGTCGGCGACCTCGTCGTGGTGGAGGCGGGGGAGCGGATCCCCGGTGACGGGGACGTCGTCGAGGGTGTCGCCTCGGTCGACGAGTCGGCCGTGACCGGGGAGTCGGCCCCGGTGATCCGGGAGTCCGGGGGCGACCGGTGCGCCGTCACCGGCGGCACCACGGTGCTCTCCGACCGCATCGTGGTGCGCATCACCTCCGCGCCGGGGCAGTCGTTCGTCGACCGGATGATCGCCCTGGTCGAGGGCTCGCAGCGCCAGCGCACCCCCAACGAGATCGCGCTCGGCGTGCTGCTGGGGGCGCTGACCATCGTCTTCGTCGTGGTCTGCGCGACGCTCTACCTCATCGCCGACCACAGCGACGCCGACCAGTCGGTGGTGGTGCTCGTGGCGCTGCTGGTGTGCCTGATCCCCACGACCATCGGGGCCCTGCTCTCGGCCATCGGCATCGCCGGCATGGACCGGCTCGTGCGACGCAACGTGCTGGCCATGAGCGGGCGCGCCGTGGAGGCGGCCGGCGACGTCGACGTGCTGCTGCTCGACAAGACCGGCACCATCACCCACGGCAACCGGCGCGCCAGCGCGCTGCTCCCGGCCGGCGGCGTCTCGGACGCGGAGCTGGCCGAGGCCGCGCTCCTCGCCTCCCTGGCCGACGAGACCCCCGAGGGGCGCAGCATCGTCGACCTCGTGGGCTCGACGTACGACGGGGTGCCGGCGGGAGCGTCGCTGGTGGAGTTCAGCGCCACGACCCGGATGAGCGGGCTGGACCTCGACGGTCGCAGCGTGCGCAAGGGAGCCGCCTCGGCCACGTCGCGGTGGGTGCTCGACGGCGGGGGTGCGGCCTCCCCGGAGGTCGACGCCGCCGTGCAGGAGGTGAGCGCGAGCGGCGGCACGCCGCTGGTGGTCGCCGAGCGCGTCGACGACGGGCCGGCCCGCCTGCTCGGGGTGGTGCACCTCAAGGACGTCGTCAAGGACGGCATGCGCGAGCGCTTCGCGGAGCTGCGCGCCATGGGCATCCGCACGGTGATGGTGACCGGCGACAACGCGGTGACCGCCCACGCGATCGCCCGGGAGGCCGGCGTCGACGACGTGCTCGCCGAGGCCACGCCCGAGGAGAAGCTCGCGCTCATCCGCCGCGAGCAGCAGGGCGGCCGGATGGTCGCGATGTGCGGCGACGGCACCAACGACGCACCTGCGCTGGCCCAGGCCGACGTCGGGGTGGCGATGAACACCGGCACGACCGCGGCCAAGGAGGCCGGCAACATGGTCGACCTCGACTCCGACCCCACCAAGCTGATCGAGGTCGTGGAGATCGGCAAGCAGCTGCTCATCACCCGCGGGGCGCTGACCACCTTCTCGATCGCCAACGACGTGGCGAAGTACTTCGCGATCCTGCCGGCGATGTTCGTGGTCGCCTTCCCGCAGCTGGAGGTGCTCAACGTGATGCGCCTGAGCAGCCCGGAGTCGGCGATCGTGTCGGCCGTCGTGTTCAACGCCCTGGTCATCGTGGCGCTGGTGCCGCTGGCGCTGCGCGGCGTCGCCTACCGGCCGTCGTCGGCCGCCGACCTGCTGCGGCGCAACCTGCTGCTCTACGGCGTCGGCGGCCTGGTCGCCCCCTTCGTCGGGATCAAGCTGCTCGACCTCCTCGTCTCCCTCGTCCCCGGTCTCTGAGAGGACCCCGCGTGAAGACCCTGCTCGCCTTCTCCCGCCAGAGCCTCGCCGGCCTGCGCGTGCTGCTCGCCGCCACGCTGCTGCTCGGCGTGGCCTACCCCCTGCTGGTCACCGGTGTCGCCCAGGTCGCCTTCCCGTGGCGGGCCGACGGCTCGCTGGTGAGCGTCGAGGGGGAGCGCACCACCGACCCCGACGAGGCCGCGGGCTCCGCCCTCGTCGGACAGCTCGTCGACGACGACCGGCTCTTCCGGCCCCGGCCCTCGGCCGCCGGCGAGGGCTACGACATGCTCGCGACCTACGGCTCCAACCTCGGCCCCGAGAGCCCCGAGCTGCTCGACCTCATCGCCGAGCGGCAGGCCGAGGTCGCCGCCCGCGAGGGCGTCGACGTCGCCGACGTCCCGCCCGACGCGGTCACCGCGTCGGCCTCCGGGCTCGACCCCGACATCTCGCCGCGGTACGCCGCCCTGCAGGTGCCGCGCGTCGCCGCGGCCAGCGGCCTGCCGGAGGCGAGGGTGCGCGACCTGGTGGCCGAGCACACCGCGGGTCGCACGCTCGGCGTGCTCGGCGAGCCCCGCGTCGACGTGCTCGGGCTCAACCTCGCCGTCGTGGACGCGGCGGGGCTGGAGATCCCGGGGGCCGACCGGTGAGGCGCCCGTCGTCGCCGCACCCGGGACCGCGGGCACGCATCGCCCACGACGGCGGGCTGCTGCTCGTCGCGGCCGCGTGCGCCCTGGCCGCGCTCCTCGCGACCGGCCTGCGGGTGCTGCTCGACTGAGGCGGGGCCGGGCCCTCAGGCCGGCCGGGCGGTGAAGTAGCCCGCGTCGGCGAGCATCGAGGCGCAGCGGGCGCACAGCTCGACCCGCTCGCCGCCGAGGACGTCGGCGGCCCCCCGCTGACGGACCCCGGTGACCTCGGCGGCGACGGGGGAGAGGTGGTGACCGCTCGCGCAGCGCCGCGGGCGGTCGGGGGCGGCGGACGCAGCCGTGGGTCGCAGCGGCAGCGGGTCGCGAGCCGGCGGGGCCCAGGTCAGCGCGAGCGGGAGCCCGGTGAGCAGCAGCGGGTCGCTCGCGTCGCGGGTGGCCAGCCCCTGGAGCAGCAGGGTCGCCGCGACCGCGGGCGTGCGCACGCGGAAGGGGAAGCCGGCCTCGGCCGAACGGCGGCAGTGCTGCAGCAGGGCGGGGTCGACGAGCGGGCTGGTCGGGGTGCTGGACACGGGTGGCTCCTCAGGGGCGGAGACCTGTCCAACGAGTCCCGGGCGAGGAAGTGACGGTCGGGGCGTTGACGGACGCCGGGGCGGGATGTAACCATCCTCACAACGCGATGTTTACGCAAACATCGCATCCCGCGACACCCCGAGGAGGCAGGCCGATGGCGGTCCAGCAACCGATCGCAGACCGTGCCCCGCGCAACCGCCGCCGGTGGACGGGCTGGGGCTTCCTGGCGCCGTTCGTCGCGGTCTTCGCGCTGGTGTTCCTGGCTCCGATCGTCTACTCGGTCTACCTCAGCCTCTTCCGCGACCAGCTCATCGGCGGCACGTCGTTCGTCGGGCTCGACAACTACACCCAGGTGCTCGGCGACGACGCCTTCTGGGAGTCGCTCACCCGCGTCGGCCTCTTCCTGGTCGTGCAGGTGCCGGTGATGCTGCTGCTCGCGCTGCTGGTGGCGCTGGCCATCGACAGCGGGCGGCTCTACGGCGCGTCGTTCTTCCGGATCTCGATCTTCCTGCCCTACGCCGTGCCCGCCGTCGTCGCCTCGCTCATGTGGGGCTTCATGTACGGCGACCGCTTCGGCCTGGTCGGCAACGTCAACGACGCCCTCGGCACCTCGCTGCCCGACCCGCTCAGCCCCACCTGGGTGCTGGCCTCGATCGGCAACATCGTGACCTGGGAGTTCGTCGGCTACAACATGCTGATCTTCTTCGCCGCCCTGCGCACCATCCCCACCAGCCTCTACGAGGCCGCCTCCATCGACGGGGCCAGCGAGTGGCGGGTGATCACCTCGATCAAGCTGCCCGCCATCCGCGGCGCGCTCGTGGTGGCGACGATCTTCTCGATCATCGGCAGCTTCCAGCTCTTCAACGAGCCGAGCATCCTGCAGAGCCTGGCGCCCAACGCGATCACCACCGACTTCACGCCCAACCTCTACGCCTACTCGCTGTCCTTCTCGGGCCAGCAGTACAACTACTCCGCCACCGTCGCGATCGTGATGGGCCTGGTGACCATGGTCATCGCCTACGTCGTGCAGCTGCGCGGCATGCGCAAGGAGCTCTGACGTGACCACCACGCCCCTGGCCCCCACCCCGCCCGACCGTGGCGCGGCCCCCGTCCGCCCGGGCCCCCGCCTGCGCTCCAGCCGCTCCGGCGCCCGCCGCGGCGGCGTCCCGGTGACCGGGGCCCCCGCCGAGCGCCGCGCCCGGCGCAGCCCGCTGCTGACCGCCCTCACCGGCATCGTGCTCGTCTACAGCCTGGTGCCCCTGCTGTGGCTGGTCATCAACGCCACCAAGACCCAGGGCGACCTCTTCACCTCCTTCGGGCTGTGGTTCTCCGACGACTTCTCGCTGTGGTCCAACCTCACCGAGACCTTCACCTACGACGACGGCATCTTCCTGCGCTGGCTGCTCAACACGCTGCTCTACGTCGTGCTCGGCGCCGGCGGCGCCACCGCGCTGGCGGTGCTGGGCGGCTACGCCCTGGCGCGTTTCGACTTCCCGGGCAAGAAGGCGGTCTTCGCCGTCGTCATCGGGGCCGTCGCGGTGCCGGGCACGGCGCTGGCGGTGCCGACCTTCCTGATGTTCAGCCAGATGGGGCTCACCAACACACCGTGGGCGGTGATCATCCCGTCGCTCATCTCGCCCTTCGGCCTCTACCTGATGTGGACCTTCGCCACCGACGCCATCCCCACCGAGCTCATGGAGGCCGCGCGCGTCGACGGCGCCTCGGAGTTCCGGGTGTTCTGGCAGATCTGCCTGCCGCTGCTCATGCCGGGCGTCGTCACCGTGCTGCTCTTCACCATGGTCGCGACCTGGAACAACTACTTCCTGCCGCTGATCATGCTCAAGGACCCCGACTGGTACCCCCTCACCCTCGGGCTCAACGCGTGGAACGCCCAGGCGTCCACCGCGGGCAGCGAGGCCGTCTTCAACCTCGTCATCACCGGCTCGGTGGTCACCATCCTGCCGCTGGTCGCCGTCTTCCTGCTGCTCCAGCGCTACTGGCAGTCGGGCCTGGCCGCCGGCTCCGTCAAGGAGTGAGCGCGCACCCGCGCCCCACCACCCCGCACCACCACCCGCACCACCCCACCGATCCCCCCCGGGACGCACCGTCCAGGGCAGGCACGATCCGAGAGGACCACCCACACCATGAAGAACACGAACCGACGCAACCGCTGGCTCGGAGCGGTCGCCGTCGCCGCCGTCGGGGCGCTCAGCCTGAGCGCCTGCGGCTCGGGGGACGACTCCGCCTCCGGCGGGGAGCAGGTCTCCGCCGACGCCGTCGACGCCGCGCTCGAGGAGGGCGGCACCCTCACCGTGTGGGCGTGGGAGCCCACCCTGGAGAAGGTCGTCAGCGACTTCGAGGCGGAGTACCCCAACGTCGACGTCGAGCTGGTCAACGCCGGCACCGGCAACGACCAGTACACCGCCCTGCAGAACGCGGTCTCGGCCGGCAAGGGCGTGCCCGACGTCGCCCAGGTCGAGTACTACGCCCTGCCGCAGTTCTCCCTGGCCGGCAGCGTGAGCGAGCTGAGCGGGTTCGGCGCCGCCGACCTCGAGGACACCTTCACCCCCGGCCCCTGGTCCTCGGTGCAGCAGAACGACGGCATCTACGGCCTGCCCATGGACTCCGGCCCGATGGCGATGTTCTACAACCAGGAGGTCTTCGAGGAGTACGGCATCGAGGTGCCGACCACCTGGGAGGAGTTCATGCAGGCCGGTCGCGACCTCCAGGCCGCCGACCCCGACGTCTACATCACCAACGACACCGGCGACGCCGGCTTCGCGACCAGCCTCATGTGGCAGGCCGGGGCCCAGCCGTTCGCCTCCGAGGGCGAGGACGTCACCATCGAGTTCTCCGACGAGGGCGCGCAGACCTACGCCGACACCTGGCAGACCATGATCGACGAGGAGCTCCTCGCCCCGATCAGCTCGTGGAGCGACGAGTGGTTCTCCGGCCTCAACGACGGCACCGTGGCCACCCTGGTCACCGGCGCCTGGATGCCGGCCAACCTCGAGTCCGGTGCCCCCGACGGCAAGGGCGATTGGCGCGTCGCGCCGATGCCGCAGTGGGAGGCCGGCGCCGAGACCACCGCCGAGAACGGCGGCTCCTCGCTGACCATCCCGACCGACGCCCAGGAGAAGGAGCTGGCCTACGCCTTCCTGGAGTACGCCAACGTCGAGGACGGTGTGCAGACCCGCGTCGACGGCGGCGCCTTCCCCGCCACCGTCGCGGAGATCGAGTCCGACGAGTTCGTCGGCAAGGAGTTCCCGTACTTCGGCGACCAGAAGGTCAACGAGGTGCTCTCCGAGTCGGCCGGCCAGGTCGCCGAGGGCTGGTCCTACCTGCCGTTCCAGGTCTACGCCAACAGCATCTTCAACGACACCGTCGGCCAGGCCTACGTCTCCGACGAGCCCCTCGCCGACGGCCTCGCCGCCTGGCAGGAGCAGATGACCGAGTACGGCGAGCAGCAGGGCTTCTCCGTCTCCTGACCGGACCCGCCCCTCGCTGCACCGCAGCACCCCGCCCCACCCCCGTCGGTGCGACGGGACCGGCCCGGCCCGGTCCCGTCGTACCGACGGTCCCTTCCTCCGAGGAGCACGCACCATGACCGCCCCGACCTCCCACCGCTGGCTGCGCTGGCCCACCCGGCCCGACGAGCCGCGCATGGCCTTCGGCGCCGACTACAACCCCGAGCAGTGGCCGCGGGAGGTGTGGGCCGAGGACGTCGCCGCGATGCGCGGCGCGGGGGTCAACGTCGTGTCGGTCGCGATCTTCTCCTGGGCCCGGCTCCAGCCGGCGCCCGACCGCTTCGACTTCGCCTGGCTCGATGAGGTCATGGACCTCATGCACGCCCACGACATCGCCGTCGACCTGGCCACCGCCACCGCCTCGCCGCCGCCGTGGCTGACCACCCTGCACCCCGAGGTGCTCCCGGTGAGCTTCGAGGGCCACACCGTGTGGCCCGGGGCGCGCCAGCACTGGCGCCCCACCTCGCCGGTCTTCCGCGAGCACGCGCTGCGCCTGGTGCGCGCCGTGGCCGAGCGCTACGCCGAGCACCCCGCCCTGGCCGCCTGGCACGTGAGCAACGAGCTGGGCTGCCACAACGTCCACGACTACTCCGACGACGCCGCGCGCGCCTTCCGCACCTGGCTCCAGGCGCGCTACGGCAGCGTCGAGGCCCTCAACCACGCCTGGGCCACCAGCTTCTGGTCGCAGCGCTACGGCGCGTGGGAGGAGGTGCTGCCGCCGCGCTTCGCCGGCCACGGCTCCTTCATCAACCCCACCCAGCGCCTGGACTTCCAGCGCTTCTCCTCCGACGCCCTCGCCGAGCACCTGCGCGCGGAGCGCGACGTGCTGGTCGCGATCACCCCCGACGTGCCGGTGACCACCAACTTCATGGTGATGGGGGAGACGCGCGGCATGGACTACGCCGCCTGGGCCGCCGACGTCGACTTCGTCTCCAACGACCACTACGTGCAGGACGGCGAGCGCCCGCTCGACGAGCTGTCCTTCTCGGCCAACCTCACCGGCGGCATCGCCGGCGGCCGGCCCTGGTTCCTCATGGAGCACTCCACCAGCGCGGTCAACTGGAAGTCGGTCAACGTCCCCAAGCGCCCCGGCCACCTCGTGCGCGACTCGCTCACCCACGTCGGCCACGGCGCCGACGCGGTCTGCTACTTCCAGTGGCGCCAGTCGCAGGGCGGCGCCGAGAAGTACCACTCCGCGATGCTGCCCCACGCCGGCACCGGCACCGCCCTGCACCGCACCGTGCAGGAGCTCGGCGCGCGCCTGGACGCCCTGTCGCCGGTCGTGGGCAGCAGTCGTCGCCCCGCCGACATCGCCATCGTCTTCGACTGGGACTCCTGGTGGGCCGCCGAGGGCAGCGGCACCCCGACCCAGGAGCTGCGCTACCGCCAAGAAGCGCTCGACTGGTACTCCGCCTGCCTCGACCTGGGGCTGCGCGCCGACGTCGTGCCCCTGGCCGCCGACCTGTCGGGCTACGCCCTGGTCGTGGCACCGGTGCTGCACGTCGTGCCGGCGGCCCTGGCCGAGCGGCTCGAGGCCTACGTCGCCGGCGGCGGCCACCTGGTGACCACCTACTTCTCCGGGGTCGTCGACGAGCACGACCACGTCTGGCTCGGTGGCTACCCCGGCGCGCTGCGCGACCTGCTCGGCCTGCGGATCGAGGAGTTCGGCCCGCTGGAGCCCGGCACGAGCGTCGACCTCGACAACGGCACGGCGGGCTCGGTGTGGGCCGACGGCGTCGACCTCGTCGACCCGGCCGTCGAGGTGCGCGTGCGCTACAAGGACGGCGTGCACGCCGGCTCGCCCGCCGTGACCCGCCGCCCGGTCGGCGCGGGCTCCGCGTCGTACGTCGGGACCCGGCTGGGTGCGAGCGGCGTCGCGCCGGTGCTGGCCGACCTGGCCCGCGACGCGGGCGTGGTCTCCGAGCTGCCCGAGGAGGCGCGCGGCGCGGTGGAGCTGATCCGTCGTGAGCGCGAGGGCGAGCAGTACCGCTTCCTCGTCAACCGCACCGACGGCTACGTCGAGCTCCCGGCCCCGGCCGGCGAGGTGATCGACGGCGCCGCCCCCGCCTCCGACCGGCTGGTGATCGCCCCGCGCGAGGTGGTCGTCGTGCGCAGCGCCGACTGAGCCTCAGCCGGGCGGGGGAGCGGTGCTCGCGCGCACGACGAGCTCGGTGGGCACCAGCACCGTGGTGGGCGGGGTGCGCCGGTCGCGCAGCTGGGCCAGCACCCCGGCCACCGAGTGGCGCCCGACGCCGGCGAAGTCCTGTCGCACCGTGGTGAGCGGAGGGATGTAGCTCGCCGCGTCGGGCACGTCGTCGAAGCCGACGACGCTGACGTCCTGCGGCACGCGACGGCCGGCCTCGTGGAAGGCGCGGAGCAGACCGAGGGCCATCTGGTCGTTGGCGGCGAACACCGCCGTGCAGCCCGGCTCGCCGGCCAGCCGCTGGCCCGCCGCGTAGCCCGACTCCGCGCTCCAGTCGCCGCGCAGCAGGGGCGGGGCCGTGCGGCCGGCCGCCTCGAGGGTCGTGCGCCACGCCTCGCAGCGGCTCTCCCCGGCGTAGGAGGCCTCGGGGCCGGCGACGTGCCACACGGTCTCGTGGCCGAGGTCGAGCAGGTGCTGCACGGCCTGCCGGGCACCGAGGTGCTGGTCGGTGTCGACGACGGAGTGGCGGTCGGTGCCGCCGGAGTCGACCACGACCATGGTCATGCCGGGCGGGAGCACGGCCTGGGCGGTGTCGAGCAGGTGCACCTCCATGATGGCGATGACGCCGTCGACCGCGAGCTCGCTGAGCCGGTCGAAGGCGCCGGCCACCTTGGCCTGGGTGGGGGCCACGGGGAGGAGCGTGATCGCGTAGCCCTGCTCGGCGGCGGAGTCGGCGATGCCCTCGAGCGTGCGCATGTTGCCGGTGGTCGACAGCGTGAAGAGCACGACGCCGATCGTGCGGAACTCGCCCCGCTTGAGGGCCCGCGCGGCACCGTTGGGCCGGTAGCCGAGCTCGTCCATCGCCCGCAGGACCCGCTCGCGGGTGGCGTCGACGACGTCGCCGGCCCCGTTGGAGACCCGCGAGACCGTCTGCGCCGAGACGCCGGCGAGCTTGGCGACGTCGGCCATGGACACGCGCCGCTGCGGGGCCGGGGGAGGGGGTTCGGTGGTGGTCAACGGGCCTGCTCTCGGTGGTGGTGGCGCCACCACGATCCTCGCCTGCCGGGGACCTCGCCGGCAAGGCGGGGGCTTGACGGTCGCGGGGCGCGGTGAGACGGTCGTCACAGGCGATGTTTGCGCAAACATCCTGTCATGGACGGGGCGGGAGCGCACCCCTCGTCGCGCCCTTCCGTCCTCTCCAGAGAGCAGCGCAGCATGAGAGCACCCACCCCCCGACGCGGGCTCGCAGCCCTCGCGGTCTCGGCGGTCGTCGCCGGGCTCGCCTGCCAGCCCACCGCCGCAGCGGCCGCGCCCGCCGCGGCACCCACCGCCGCACCCGACCCGTCGGCCGCCGCCGACGACGGGGTGCCCGACGTGACCGTCACGCCCGACCCGTCGTACCAGGGCGGACCCTTCGAGGGCTGGGGCACCAGCCTGGTGTGGTTCGCCAACGCCACGGGCGACTACCCCGACGCGATCCGCCAGGAGCTGCGCGACCTGGTCTTCGGCGACGAGGGCCTCAACCTCAACATCGCGCGCTACAACATCGGCGGCGGCAACGCTCCGTCGGTCGAGGACTACCTGCGCCCCGGTGGCGCGGTCGAGGGCTGGTGGAAGGCGCCCGCGGGCCCGCAGCTCACGCCGCAGGACAAGGACTGGTGGGACCCCGCCGACCCGGCGCTGTGGAACGAGGACGCCGACGCCACCCAGCGCTGGTGGATCGACGCGATCAAGGCCGACATCACCCACTGGGAGGCCTTCAACAACTCCCCGCCGTGGTTCCAGACCGTCTCGGGCTACGTCTCGGGCGGCTTCGACCCCAGCGCCGAGCAGATCCGCGCCGACACCGTCGACGACTTCGCCGCCTACCTCGTCGGCGCCATGGAGCGGCTCGAGGCCGCCCACGGCATCACCTTCGACACCGTCGACCCCCTCAACGAGCCCAACACGCCCTACTGGGGCACCCAGCTCGGCGCCGACGGTCAGCCGACCGGCGGACGCCAGGAGGGCGCGCACGCCGGCCCCGCCATGCAGGCCCGGGTCATCACGGCCCTCGAGGAGGCGCTGGCGGCCAGCGACCTCGACACCCCGATCTCGGCCATGGACGAGACCAACCCCGGCACCTTCGTGCGCAACTGGTACGCCTACGACCAGCCGACGCAGGACCTCGTCGAGCAGCTCAACGTGCACACCTACGGCACCGGCCAGCGCACGTCGGCGCGTGACCTCGCCAAGGGCGAGGGCAAGCCGCTGTGGATGAGCGAGGTCGAGGGCTCGTGGGGCGCGGGCCAGAGCTTCACCGACATGGCGCCCGGCCTGGGCATGGCCGAGCGGATCACCGACGACCTGCGCGAGCTCGAGCCCGACGCCTGGGTCTTCTGGCAGCCGGTCGAGGACCTGAAGAACATGGAGCCCGGCGGCGAGAGCGCCGCCGGGGCCAACTGGGGCAGCATCCAGCTCGACTTCGACTGCGGTGACGGCGACGTGCTCGTGCGCGACCCCGCCGCCCCGCCCGCCGAGGGCACCTGCCGGATCAAGACCAACACCAAGTTCGACACCGTGCGCAACTACACGCACTACATCGAGCCCGGCGACCGCCTGGTCGCCACCGACTCCACCGACTCCACCGCGGCGGTCACCGACGAGGGCGTCACCGTCGTGCACGTCAACGACTCCGACGCCGCCCGCGACGTCACCCTCGACCTCGCGAAGTTCGCGTCGGTGGCCGACGGCGCCACCGTCACGCCGGTGGTCACGAGCACCGCCGGCGCGCTGCGCACGGGCACACCGACCGTGGTGCGCGACGGCGAGGCCACGCTGCGCCTGCCCGCCCGCTCGGTGACCACGCTGCTGGTCTCGGACGTCTCCGGCGTCGCCGAGGACGCCGCGCTGGTGCAGGAGGACCACGTCTACCGCCTGCGCGGCGTGCAGAGCGGGAAGTCGCTCGCCCCGGCCGCGACCGGGTCGGGCGTCGTGATCCGCACCGACAGCGCCTCGGCCCCCGACCAGGTCTGGCGGCTGCGGCCGCTCGCCGACTCGGTGAGCAACCGGCAGCGCTACACGCTCAGCACCGGTGACGGCGAGCTGCTGCTCGCCGCCGGGGCCGACGACCCGACGCTGGTCGCCGCCGACGCCGGGTCGACCCCGGCCGAGACCGCGCAGTGGATGCTCTCCACCACCGGCGACGGCACCTACACCGTCGTCAACGCCGGCACCGGTCAGCTCCTCGACGTGCCCGGCGGGGCCACCGCCGACGGCACCCGGGTGGCGTTCTACACGCCGACCTCGGGCGACAACCAGCGCTGGCGGATCCTCGACGAGACCGTGCAGGGTGTCCGGCCCACCGCCGTCGTCACCCCCGTCGGGGTCGCCCCCTCCCTGCCCGCGAGCGTCACCGGGGTCTACGCCGGCGGCGACCGCGACGGCCTGCCCGTCGTCTGGGACCTGCCCGCCGACTCCGCGTGGCAGCAGCCCGGCACGGTCGTCGTGCCCGGCACCGTGACCACCTCCGACGGGCAGAGCCTCACCACGACCGCCGAGGTCACCGTCGACACCCTGGTGTCCACCCGCCCGGCGCGCGCGGCGACGTACGTCGGTCAGGCCCCGACCCTGCCCACCACCGTCACCGCGGTGGGGGAGTCGGGCGCCACCGTCGAGCGGCCGGTCACCTGGGAGACCGCGTCCGCGGGTGCCTTCGACCAGACCGGCGTGGTCGAGCTGGAGGGCGTCGCCGACGCCGGGGCCGGGCGCATCCTGCCCGCGACCGTCGCGGTGCGGGTGACCGAGCCCGTGCCCGGCGTGGTGCCCACGCCGCAGGGCACCACCGTGGCCGCGACCTTCACCGAGCCCGGCTACGGCACCGCCGGGCTGCTCGACGGCGACCTGGGCGACAAGGCGTGGTCGAACTGGAGGTCGTCGGCCAAGAACACCTCCGACACCCTCACGATGACGTTCCCCGACGCCCGCACGCTCACCGGCCTGCGGGGTGTGTTCTTCAAGGACGGCGCGAGCGACAGCTACCCCGCCTCGGTGCGCGTCGAGGTGCCGACCGGCGACGGTGGGTGGCGACAGGTCGGGGAGACCACGACGATGGCCGCCGGGCTCGCCTCGCCGGTCGTCACCGTCAGCTTCCCCGGGGTCGAGGTCGACCGGGCCCGCCTGGTGATGACGGCCCGCGACAACACCCACCTGACCATGAGCGAGCTGCAGGTGCTGGGTCAGGTCGCCGCCCAGGGCTCCGACGCCGGCCTCGCCGAGCTGCGTGTGGCCGGCACCCCGCTGCCCGGCTTCGACCCGGCCCGCGAGTCCTACACCGTCACCTCCACGCAGGTGCAGCAGGTCGCGGCGCGCGCCGCCGACCCCTTCGCCACCGTGGAGGTCCAGCAGGCCGGCGACGGTCGCACCGCCCGGGTCGTGGTCACCAGCGAGGACGGCTCGGCGACCCGCACCTATGCGGTGACGTTCCAGGCTCCGGGCACCGACCCCGACCCGCAGCCCGCTGGGCAGACGATCATCTTCGCGAAGCCCTCCGACATGGAGGTCGGCGATCCCGACCAGCAGCTGTTCGCGACGGCGACCTCCGGCCTCGGGGTCTCCTTCCGCACCGACGGGCCGTGCACGGTGACGGTCGACCGGCTGCGGGCCACCGGGGTAGGTGCGTGCACCGTCACCGCCTCGCAGGCCGGTGACGCGACCTACGCCCCGGCGCCCGAGGTCGAGCGGACCGTCGTGGTCACCGAGACCGTCGAGCCCCCCGTCGAGCCGGAGCCGGAGCCGGAGCCCGTCCTCGTCGACGGCTTCGAGGAGCCCGGTCGTCTCGACGACGCCTGGGTCGGCTTCACCTCACGCGCCGACTACCGCGTGACGCCCCGCGGTCTGCGGGTGGGGCGCGGGGGCCCGATCCTGCACACGGGGTCCCGCCAGGGCGCCGACCAGGAGGCCGCCGTCACCCTCGAGCGCGTCGCCCCCGGCGCCCGCTCGCTCGGCCTGCTCCTCGAGGCCCAGGGCCAGGACGGCTTCCGACGCGGCCTGGCCGTCACCTGGAACCCCCAGACCGAGCGCGTCCGTCTCGCGGTGAAGCGCTCGGTGGCCTCGGCCTGGACCCGCACGGTCGGTCCGAGGGTGGACCTCGCCGAGGGCGACGTGCTCGGCGCCCGCACCGTCGGCGACCGGGTCGAGGTGCTGCGCGACGGCGCGGTCGTGGCGACCTTCGCGCTCGAGGGCCGCGACGCCACGGCGTTCGTCGGGCGCGGTGGCCACGTGGGGATCTGGGCGCAGCGCGCCACCGGCTCGGTGCTCGACGACCTGGTGGTCGGGCCCGCGACCGGCTCGCAGGAGTGAGCGGCTGACCCTCGCACGACCCGCAGACGACGGCGGCGACAGGACCGAGGTCCTGCCGCCGCCGTCGACGTGCGTGGTGCTGCTCGCTGGTGAGCCCGGGTGGGTCAGCCCGCGAAGGCCGCCACGGCGGCCTCGCCGAAGGCCGGGAGGTCGTCGGGGTTGCGGCTGGTGACGAGCTGCCAGCCGTTGGCCGGGCAGGTGAAGGACTGCTCGTCGACCCAGCTGCCGCCGGCGTTGGAGATGTCGGTCTTGAGGCTGGGCCAGCTGGTGAGGGTCTTGCCGCCGAGCACGCCGGCCTCGACCAGGGTCCAGGGGCCGTGGCAGATCGCGGCGATCGGCTTGCCGGCGTCGGCGAAGGCCTTGACGAGGGCGACGGCCTTCTCGTCGAGGCGCAGGGCGTCGGGGTTGGTCGTGCCGCCGGGCAGCACGAGGCCGTCGAAGTCGTCGACCGAGGCGTCGGCCACGGCGAGGTCGGGCTCGAAGGTGTCGGCCTTGTCCACGTCGTTCTCGAAGGCCTGGATGGTGCTCTTCTCGGGCGCGATGAGCGTGGTGGTGGCGCCGGCCGCGTCGATGGTCTTGCGCGGCTCGGTGAGCTCCACCTGCTCCACGCCGGAGTTGGCGACCAGGAAGGCGATGCGCTTGCCGTCGAGCTGGGGCATGTCGGGACCTTTCGTCGAGTGCGGGGCGGCGGTGCGCTCGCCCCGGGGCCGTCGGGGCCCGTGTCCCCAGCCTGCCCCGCCGACTCGGGCGCACCACCGCCTGACGGGGTGAGGACGCACTGGTGCCCTGACGCCCGGTGTCAGCGGGCGAGGAGCCAGGTCGTCGTGCGCACGGCGACCACGAGCCAGAGGGTGGCGAGGGTGGCGAGGAGGACGACGGCGAGGTCGAGCAGCGCGGTGCTCCCGGTCGCCTCGGCCAGGGCGGCGGAGCCCGTCACCACGGTGCCGACAGGGAAGGTGAAGGCCCACCACGCCAGGCTGAAGGGCAGCCCGCCGTCGCGCCGAGCCGTGCGGACGACCAGGGCGCCCGCCACGACCAGCCAGGCCATGGCGAGGGCCAGCACCAGCGCGCCGTACGGCACCACCGCGCCGGCCGCCCACGCCCCCCACGGCCCCGGCAGGACGGCGGGGGAGAGGTCGCCGAGGTGGTGCACCGCGGTCACCGACTGGCCCAGCGGGCCGAGCACGATGAACAGCGTCGGGGCGGCGGTCGCTGCGATGCCGTGGCGTCGGAGCCGGCGCAGCACCAGGGGGAGGACGACGAGGGTGGCGGCCAGCGCCACGCCGGCCAGGCCCCAGCAGCAGAGCAGGAACGCCGCTCGCAGGTCGCCCGCGGGCACGTGCGGCACCAGCAGCGCGCCGGTCGCCGCGCTCACCATGGGGGGCACGACCGGCATCAGCCAGCTGGGGGTCGCGTCGTCGAGCCCGACGCGGTGGGAGACGAGCGCCACGGTCGGCACCACGACCGTGGTGGCGAGGCCCAGCAGGGTCCCGGCCACCCACAGCGACGCGCCCACGGCCAGCGCCGGCGTGACGCCCATGACGCGGTGACCCACCAGGAGCGCTCCCGCGCCGACCGTCATCAGGGCCATCGCGGGCGCGCCGAAGAAGTGCGCCATGACCGGGTCGGCGAGGTGGGCCCGCACGCTGCCCGGGTGGCGTCGCGACTGGGCGACGCTCGCCGCGGTGAGCACGACGAGCAGCACCGCCGCCACCAGCCAGGCCGCGAGGGCCAGCAGGTCGCGCCCCGGGACGGCCACGGGCACGACGGTCAGCGCGACCGCGAGGATGCCGGTGCCCATGACCGACGCGAACCAGTTGGGTCCGACCGAGCCCGCGGCCGTGGTCGCAGCGTGGTCGGATCGACTCGGGGTCGTCTCGGTGGGGGACATCGCGGTCGTCGTCACCGTCCCAGGATGGGCGGGCGGCGAGGTCGGCGGTAGGCGGCGCGGCACTGTGTCGACACAGGCGCGGCCTGTGGGTCGGTGCGCTCAGCCGGGGCGGACGAGCGTGGTCCAGCCGTGGGGGTTGGTCCAGGTGTAGGTGCCGTCGGGGGCGCGGTGGTAGCTCCAGGGTGGGCTGCCCTCGGAGCCGGTGGTCTTGAGGCGGTGGTGGTGGCGGCACAGCGGCGCGAGGTTGGAGGGGTGGGTTTGGCCGGGTCTGCCGCCGTGGTCGAGGGGTCGGTAGGGGGTGATGTGGTCGAGGTCGCAGCGTCGTGAGGGCACGGTGCAGCCGGGGANTAGCTCCAGGGTGGGCTGCCTTCGGAGCCGGTGGTCTTGAGTCGGTGGTGTGGCGGCACAGCGGGGCGAGGTTGGAGGGGTGGGTTTGGCCGGGTCTGCCGCCGTGGTCGAGGGGTCGGTAGGGGGTGATGTGGTCGAGGTCGCAGCGTCGTGAGGGCACGGTGCAGCCGGGGAACACGCAGCGTGGGTCGCGCAGGGTGACGTGTTCGCGCATCCACGGTGGTGGGTCGTGGCGGTCGACGGCTCCGGCGGTGGTGGGGTCGAGGTCGATGACGGGTCTCACGTAGACCTTGGTGCCAAGGAGCCAGCGGCGCAGGGTGGTGGTGGAGACGACGCCGAGGCCNCCGGCGGTGGTGGGGTCGAGGTCGATGACGGGTCTCACGTAGACCTTGGTGCCAAGGAGCCAGCGGCGCAGGGTGGTGGTGGAGACGACGCCGAGGCCCTCGACGACCGCGGTGCCGGGTG
Source organism: Nocardioides sp. Leaf307 (assembly GCF_001423135.1). Lineage (NCBI taxonomy): Bacteria > Bacillati > Actinomycetota > Actinomycetes > Propionibacteriales > Nocardioidaceae > Nocardioides > Nocardioides sp. Leaf307. The sequence goes on from NZ_LMNY01000001.1 coordinate 870,796, forward strand.
GTGGGCCGGTGCGGTCGATCTGGGAGAGGTGGCTGGTCTCGTGGTGGCGGTGGACCGGCGTGGGTCGTAGGTCGGGGCCGGTGGTTCGGTACGCGTCCCCCGCAGGCTGCTCGTGCTCAGGCTGGTCTTCTGCGGGCCGCTCGTGCGCGGGATGCTCGTCCGCGGGCTGGGCGTCGGTGGGCTGTGCGTCGGGCGTGGGGTGGCTTCGAGACGCTCGCTGCGCTCGCTCCTCAGCCACCGGGGTCGTGACCTGTCCAGCGAGAGTGGTCCCTAGATCGTTGTCGGTGGTCGCGGCGGGGCTTCGAGACGCTCGCTGCGCTCGCTCCTCAGCCGCCGTGGTTGCCGTGGTTGCCGCGGGCGGTCCTGTCGCAGGCTCGGGAACGGGATCGGCCGTGTCCTCGGGGGCGGACAGGTCGCGGGGGTCGGGGGGTGGTTCCTCGGCGGGGGCCTCGCTGGGCGGCGGGGGTCCCTCGCAGGTCGGGGGATTGGTTGCGGCCTGGTCCTCAGCGAGGGCGCGGGCCGTGTCGTGGGCGGCGAGGGTCTCGGCGCGTGCGAGGTCCTCGGGGCGCAGGTGGAGGTAGACGACCCGTTCCTTGGCAGTGGTGGGTTCGACGGAGTCGAGGGCGGTGAGGCCTTGGGCGCGGTCGGTGATCACCCCGATCGCCCTGGCTTTACGGACCTCCAGCGACTCGACCACGGCTCCAGTGGTGCTCTGGTGGCGTCCGAGCTCGGCGGCGGTGGCGCAGATCAGGTCGTGGAAGCGGGTGAGGTCCTGGGTGTCACCGGTGGCCTCGAGCCACGAGGTGCCCGAGGCGGAGCCGCGGTCGACGTCGTGGGTCACCCTCACGTTCCACCCACCGCGGGCCCGCTCCTCCAGGGCGGCCTGGGCGTGGGGGTCGTGCCTGGCGGCCGCCTCGGCGACGAACAGCTCGATCCGCCGCGATCCGAGTCCTTGGACCTTCGCCCCGAGGGCGGCGACCTTGCGGTCCACGAACGCAGCACCGGTGTCGTTGAGGACCTGGGTCTGGGAGGCGATGCGCCGGGCGCGCCAGCCGGGGAGGGTGAGGTCGTCCACCATCGCCCAGATGCGGGGCAGGCGGTGGACCAGCTCCATGACTTCCGCGAGGTTGCAGCCGGCGTTGACCGGCGACATCTCCAACGCCAGGGCCAACGGCTCAGCCGCGAACTCGTCGAGGCCGTGGCGGATCATCCCCGGCACCGACCACGCGTAGGCCCGGTCGGGGTTCAGCGCCCCCCAGCGGGCCATGACCCGCAGCGTGCGACGCTCGGCGGCGCGTACGGATCGGGCGGTGTCGGCGGCGTACTCCAGGACCTCGTCGGCCTCGAAGGAGTCGACGTCGACCACGGCGCCGGTGGTGTCGAGGTCGAGGAGCATGCGCCTAGTTTATTCGAACACGCATTCGATAACTAGGTCTGCGGGTGGATCTGTGGAGAGGGATGTCTTGTCGCGCGAGGGTGGTTTCGAGACGGTCGCTGGCGCTCCCTCCTCAACCACCGGGGGCGCTGGCGCTCCCTCCTCAACCACCGTGTCGGCCGTGGTTTCGAGACGGTCGCTGGCGCTCCCTCCTCGACCACCGGGGCGCTGGCGCTCCCTCCTCGACCACCGGGGCGCGGGCGCTCCCTCCTCGACCACCGGGGCGCGGGCGCTCCCTCCTCAACCACCGGAGCGCTGGCGCTCCCTGCTCGACCAGGGGGGTGCTGGGGCCTCCCGCCCGACGGCTGTGGGCTGTGCGGGCTCGCCCCCGGCGGGGAAGGGGGCAGGTCGGGAAATGGCGAGAGGCCCTCCCGGCGAACCGGGAGGGCCTCTCGTGGGTGGTACGGCATCAGGGACTCGAACCCCGAACCCGCTGATTAAGAGTCAGCTGCTCTGCCAATTGAGCTAATGCCGCGCGGTGAAGCGAGAAGAACATTACCAGCGGGCCACCGGGCGGCGAAATCGACGGAGCGGGGACCGGTCAGCGGGAGGCGAGGACGGCCTGGGCGGCGTTGTGGCCGGCGATCCCGGAGACGGCGCCGCCGCGCCGGGCGCCGGAGCCGCAGAGCAGGACGGCGTCGTGGGCGGTCTGCACGCCCCACTGCTGTGCCGGGGTGTCGAGGCGCGCGCGGGCCGGGGCCCACGGCCACTCGAGGTCGCCGTGGAAGATGTGGCCCCCGGGCATGGCCAGGTCGGCCTCGACGTCCTGGGGGATCTTGGCCTCGATGCACGGCTGACCGTCGGCGTCGCGGGCCACGCACGACGCGAGCGGCTCGGCGAGGTGCTCGTCGAGGGAGGCGATGGCCCGGGCGACCGCCTCGGCCTTGGCGGCCTCGCGGCGAGCGGGGTCGGCGAAGAGCGAGGCGGGCGTGTGGAGGCCGAAGTAGGTCATCGTGTGGGTGCCCGAGCCGGCGGCCGACCCGAGGATCGAGGGGTCGGTGAGGGTGTGGCAGTAGACCTCGCCGGGGAGGGCGGTGGGCACGGACCCGCCGACGGCGTCGGCGTAGGCCCGCTCCAGCTGGGTGTAGTCCTCGGCGAGGTGGAGGGTGCCGGCGAAGGCCACGGCGGGGTCGACACCGGAGCGCAGGGCGGGCAGCCGGTCGAGGAGCAGGTTGATCTTGAGCTGCGAGCCCTCGGGCTTCGTCGCCGCGTCCTCCACGCCGCCGAGGAGGATCTCCAGCACCCACGGCGCGACGTTGGCCAGGACGTGGCGCCCGCTCACGACGTGGTCACGGCCACCGGCGTGGAAGGTCACCTCGGCGCCGGAGTCGGCGCCCTCGCCGGTGGGACGGATCGCCGAGACGCCCGCGCCGGTCAGCAGCTCGGCGCCCGCGCGCCCGGCCGCCGCGGCGAGCGCGTCGGTCATCGCGCCCATGCCCCCGACGGGCACCCGCCACTCGCCGGTGCCGTTGCCGATCAGGTGGTAGAGGAAGCAGCGGTTCTGCACGCGCGACGGGTCGTGCAGCGAGGCGAAGGTGCCGATGAGGGCGTCGGTGGCCGCCACGCCGCGCACCGTGTCGTCGCGGAAGCGCCGCTCGACGGCCTCGCCCAGCGGGCGCTCGACCAGGTCGCGCCAGATGTCGGGGTCGACCCGGTCGCGCAGCGCCCGCTCGCCGGGCAGCGGCTCGAGGAGGGTCGGGGCGACGGCGTGGGCGAGGTCGGCGACGTCGGCGTAGAACTCGCGCCAGGCGGCGTACTCCTCCTCGCCCCCGGTGAGGTCGGCGAAGGACCGCGCCGTGGCGGGGCCCTCGGGGCGCTCCACGAGCAGCCCGCCGGCCTTCCCGTCGCGCGACGTCGGGGTGTAGGAGGCGGTGGTGCGCGACTCCAGACGCACCTGGAGGTCCAGATCGCGCATCAGCGCCTCGGGCATGAGCGAGACGAGGTAGGAGTAGCGCGACAGGCGCACGTCGTGACCGCGGAAGGCGGGGGCCGAGACGGCGGCGCCGCCGGTGTGGTCGAGGCGCTCGAGCACCAGGACCGAGAGACCTGCGCGCGCGAGGTAGGCGGCTGAGACCAGGCCGTTGTGGCCGCCGCCGACCACGACGACGTCGTAGGAGGACCGCGTGGGCGCACCCGAAGAGCTCATCGGGCCACGGTAGTGGTCGCGGCGGCGGGCCGGGCGACGCGCCTCGCCCGAGCACGGCTGAGACGTCTCTCAGCGTGCGGTGGCGCCCGAGTCCTGGCGAACCGGCGCCGCCGACGCCGCGGGCGTGCTTCACTCAGGCCGGGACCGACACCGGGAGGGGGAGTCGTGCCGCCTCGTCGCATGCTCGCCGTCGCGGCTCTCGCGCTGCTGACGGGCGCGATGGGCCTGGCCGCCGTGAGGGCCGCGCCCGACGCCGGCCACGCCATCGGCATCTGGCCCGTCGGCCTGGCCAGCGGCCTGCTGCTGCTCGCCCGTCGTCGCGCCGTGCCGGTGCTCGCGGCGCTCGTGCTCGCCCTCGCGGTGCTGACCATCTGGCTCGGCGGGCGCCCCGGCGACGTCGCGGTCGGGTACGGCGCGGGCGTCGCGCTGGAGACCGTCGTGGTGTGGGCGATCCTGTCGCAGGGTGAGGAGGGCCGCTGGCGGCTGCGCCACGACGCCGACCTGCGTCGCTACGTCGTGGCGTGCCTCGCGGGGGCGGCCGTCGGTGCCTCGACGGGTGCGCTCACCTCGGCGGTCACCGGCTTCGGTGACCCGGCCCTGGTGGCCCTGGCGCTCGCCGTCTCGCACCTCGGGTCCCAGCTCGTGCTGACCCCGATGTGGTCGCGGCTGCCCGACCACGCGGCCATCGCCGGTCGCGGTGAGCGCGTGCTGCAGTGGGCGGCGGTGGTGACCGTCGCCCCCGCCGTGTTCGTGCCCACCGACCTCCCGTCGGTCGTCTTCCTCGTCGTGCCGGTGCTGGCCTGGAGCGCCCTGCGGCTGCGCGCTCCCGAGGCCCTCGCCCAGCTGGTGGCGGTGCTGGCCTTCGCGGTGCTCATGAGTGCCTCCGGTCGTGGCCCCTTCACCGACGCCCCCGGCCGCTTCGACCTCGACCCCGACCTGCGCGGCGTGCTGCTCTCGGCCTTCATCGCGACCTGCGCGCTGATCGTCGTGCCGCTGCTGCTGCGCGTGGGCGAGCACATCCGCGCCGCCCGCACCGCTGCGGCCGAGCGCGACACCCTGGAGCGGGTCGTGCACAGCGCCTCCGACGCCATCATCGGAGCCGACCTCGAGCGTCGCATCACGCTCTTCAACCCCGGCGCCGAGCAGCTGCTGGGCTACACCGCGGCCGAGGTCATGGGCCGCGACTCCGCCATGCTCCACAGTCCTCACGGGGTGCAGCGCAAGGCGGCCGAGCTCGGGGTGGCCGACGACTTCGACACCGTGGCGGGCAGGATGCTCGAGCCCGGTCAGGCCGGCGCCTACATCGGCTTCGTGCGCAAGGACGGCACGGAGCGCACGCACTCGATGACCCTCGACCGGATCCTCGACGACCGCGGTCGCCCGGTCGGCTACCTGAGCATCTCCGAGGACGTCACCGAGCGGCTCGAGGCCGAGCGGGCGGTGCAGGACGCCCTGGAGCGGCTGCGCGAGGTCGACGCGGTCAAGGACGCCTTCATCTCCAGCGTCAGCCACGAGCTGCGCACCCCCATCACGAGCATCGTGGGCTACCTCGAGATGCTCGAGGAGGGCGACTTCGGCGCCCTGGGGGACGCCCAGCTCCGCGCGGTGCGCCGGGTCATCGGCAACAGCGACCGCCTGCTCGGGCTCGTCGACGACCTGCTCACGCTCTCCACCGTGCAGCACGACGGCCTCGGGATGGCCGAGAAGGTCCTCGACCTGGGCGAGGTGGTGCGCGCCGGCTGCGCCGTGGTGTCGCCCGGGCTGGAGCGCGGCTCGACCGTGCTCGAGGTCGACCTGCCCGACGAGCCGCTGCCGGTGGTCGGCGACCGCGACCTGCTCGAGCGCGTCGTGATCAACCTCGTCGGCAACGCCGTGAAGTTCACCCCCGACGGCGGCCGGGTGGGCGTGCGCCTCGTGGCGGGCACCGGACCGGGCGAGACCTGTCACGTGCTCACCGTCAGCGACACCGGGATCGGCATCCCCGCCACCGAGCTCGAGCACCTCTTCACCCGCTTCTTCCGCTCCTCCAACGCCCAGAAGCAGGCCATCCCCGGCAGCGGGCTCGGGCTCTCGATCGCCCACGCCGTCGTCGCCCGCCACGGCGGCCGGATGGAGGTCGACTCGGCGCTCGGCGAGGGCGCGACCTTCACCGTGCACCTCCCGGCCGTCACCTGACCCGCTCGACCCGCCTGTCCGAGACAATCTGTTGAATGTTCAACTAGGCGCGGCTAGGATCGGGCCATGCCTGCGATCACCGTCGACGACCTGACCACCCTCGACCGGGTGCGCGGCCCCGGGCTGGGCGACCAGCCGCGGCCGGTGCTCCAGGTGACCACGGCGCCCCAGGGCTACGAGGGCGAGGGCTTCCCCGTGCGCCGCGCCTTCGCCGGCATCGACCTGGCCCGCCTCGACCCGTTCATCATGATGGACCAGATGGGCGAGGTGGAGTACGCGCCGGGCGAGCCGAAGGGCACCGCCTGGCACCCCCACCGCGGCTTCGAGACCGTCACCTACATCATCGACGGCACCTTCGACCACCACGACTCCCACGGTGGCGGCGGCACGATCACCAACGGCGACACCCAGTGGATGACCGCCGGCTCCGGGCTGCTGCACATCGAGGCCCCGCCGGAGTGGCTCGTGCAGTCCGGCGGGCTCTTCCACGGCCTCCAGCTGTGGGTGAACCTGCCCCGCGACGCCAAGATGAGCACCCCGAGGTACCAGGACATCCGCTCCGGGGAGGTGCAGCTGCTGACCTCCGCCGACGCCGGCGCGCTCGTGCGGGTCATCGCCGGCACCGTCGACGGCCACGCCGGGCCGGGGTCGACGTACACGCCGATGGCGCTGGTGCACGCCTCGCTCGAGCCCGGCGCCCGCCTCGACCTGCCCTGGGACGTCGACTTCAACGCGCTCGTCTACGTGCTCAACGGCGACGGCACCGTGGGGGAGGAGGCCCGCCCGCTGCGCACCGGCCAGGCCGCCGTGCTCGGCGCCGGCGACTACCTCACGGTCTCGGCCGCGGGCCGTCAGGAGAGCCGCTCGCCGCGCCTCGACGTGGTCGTGCTCGGCGGCCGCCCGATCCGTGAGCCGCTGGCGTGGGCCGGCCCCTTCGTGATGAACACCAAGGCCGAGGTGATGGAGGCCTACCAGGCCTTCCAGCGCGGCAGCTTCGGGCACCCGACGAGCTAAGCGGGGGCCGGCGGGGGCGCTGCTAGGTTCCCCCGCGTGGACGAGCAGGTCGTGCTGGTGACGATGTCGGTGCGCGAGGTGCGCGCCGGCGCGGAGCTGGCCGCACTCGCCGCCGAGGTCGGCGCGAGCGTCGCCCACCTCCAGCAGGGCGACCCCTCGCCGGCCCGCGAGCTGACCCGCCTCGCCGGCTCCGGCGTACGCCGCGTCGTCGTGGTCGGCGTGGCGACCGGGCCGCTGGCCCCCGGGGCGTCGTGGCTGCGGCGCGTGGTCGCCCACTGGTGGCGCGAGCGGGGCGACGACGCACCGCAGGTGCGCGTCGCCGGCGCGCTGCTGGCCGACCTCGACCCGGCCGCCGGCGCGGGGGAGCGGGTCGCGCGGCTGGTCGCCGCGGCCACGCCGGTGACCGGCGCCGAGGCGGGGCTGACCTCGTCGGCGTGGCAGGAGGTCACCGCCCACCGCCACCAAGTGCTGGTGTGCCGCGGGCCGCGGTGCACCGCGCGCGGCTCCGACGACACCGCCGAGGCGGTGGTGCTGGCCCTGATGGCCCACGGGCTCGGTGACGACGACGTGCTGCTGACCCAGACCGGCTGCCTGCTGCCGTGCAACCACGCCCCGGTGGTCGCGGTGCAGCCCGACGACGTCTGGTACGCCCGCGTCGGTGCCGGCTCCGTCGACCGGATCGTGGCCGAGCACCTGGTCGACGGGCGCCCGGTCGCCGCCCAGCGGCTGGCCCGCCCCGCGCCGCGCGGGATGGCCTAGGCTGCCGCTACACGTCTCGTGGACCCAGGAACCCGGTGCGGCAGCGATGCCCAGTCCGGGGCGGTTCCGCCACTGTGACGCCGTCGCGAGGCCCTGCGCCTCCGACGGCCCAGCCAGATACTGGCCACGGGACTCCGCCACTACCACCGGGGCGAGAACCCCGAGGAGGCCCTCGTGCGCATCGCGCTGCTCTCCACCTCAGACACCGACCTGCTCTCGGCCCGCGCCAGCGGCGCCGACTGGGTCTGGGCCAACCCCGCCCGCCCCGGCCACCAGTCGATGGCCGAGACCATCGAGGGCTGCGACCTCGTCGTGGGCCGGGTGCTCGGCTCCCCGCAGGACCTCTGCTCGGGCTTCGCCCGCATCCGCGCCACCGGCATGCCCGTGGTCGTGCTCGGCGGGGAGCAGCAGCCCAGCGCGGAGCTGATGGAGCAGTCGTCGGTGCCGATCGGGGTGGCCGCGCAGGCCCACCGCTACCTCGCCGAGGGCGGCCCGGACAACCTGGCCCAGCTGCACGCCTTCCTCTCCGACACCGTGCTGCTCACCGGCGAGGGCTTCGAGGCGCCGGCGGCCCTGCCGGAGTGGGGCCTGGCCGAGCGGCCCGCCGACCTGTCCGCCGACCTGCCCGCCGACCTGCCGCGGGTGGGGATCCTCTACTACCGGGCCCACCAGGCCAGCGGCAACACCGCCTTCGTGCACGCGCTGGCCGACGCCGTCGACGCCACCGGCCGCGCGGTCGGCGTGCCGACCTTCTCCTCCAGCCTGCGCTCGGCCCCCGACGAGCTCTACGCCGCGCTGGGCACCCTCGACGCCCTCGTGGTGACCGTGCTGGCCGCGGGCGGGTCGACCCCGGCCACGGCCAGCGCCGGCGGCGACGACGAGGCGTGGGACGTCGCCCGCATGGCCGCGCTCGACATCCCGATCCTGCAGGGCCTGTGCCTGACCAGCAGCCGCGCGGAGTGGGAGACCTCCGACGACGGGGTGACCCCGATGGACTCCGCGACCCAGATCGCGATCCCCGAGTTCGACGGGCGCATCATCACCGCGCCGTTCTCCTTCAAGGAGATCGACGCCGACGGCCTGCCCCGCTACGTCGCCGACGCCGAGCGCTGCGCGCGGGTGGCCGGCATCGCGGTCGGCCACGCCCGTCTGCGTCGCGTGCCGCCCGCCGAGCGGCGGGTGGCGCTGATGCTCTCGGCGTACCCCACCAAGCACAGCCGGGTCGGCAACGCCGTGGGCCTCGACACCCCGGTCTCGACCGTGCGGCTGCTGCGGCGCATGCGCGAGGAGGGCTACGACCTCGGCCCGGCCGGCGCGGTCCCGGGGCTCGACCTCGACGACGACACCGAGGCGGGCGACGCGCTGATCCACGCCCTCATCGACGCCGGCGGGCAGGACGAGGAGTGGCTGACCCACGCCCAGCTCACCGACGCCCACGTGCGGATCACGAAGCAGCAGTACGACGGCTGGACCGCCGACCTGCCGGTCGCGCTGCGCGACGACGTCGTGGCGACCTGGGGGGAGTCGCCCGGCGAGCTCTTCGTCAACGACGCCGGCGAGATCGTGCTGGCCACGATCCAGGCCGGCAACGTCGTGCTGCTCATCCAGCCCCCGCGCGGCTTCGGCGAGAACCCCGTCGCGATCTACCACGACCCCGACATGGCGCCCTCGCACCACTACCTCGCGGCCTACCGCTGGGTCGGCGGCGACGTGGAGACCGGCGGCTTCGGCGCCCACGCGGTGGTGCACCTGGGCAAGCACGGCTCGATGGAGTGGCTGCCGGGCAAGAACGCCGCGCTGTCGGCGAGCTGCGCCACCGACCAGGCCATCGCCGACCTGCCGCTGATCTACCCCTTCCTGGTCAACGACCCCGGCGAGGGCGCCCAGGCCAAGCGCCGCGCCCACGCCACGATCGTGGACCACCTCATCCCGCCGATGGCGCGTGCGGAGACCTACGGCGACATCGCCCGCCTCGAGCAGCTGCTCGACGAGCACGCCAACATCGCGGCGATGGACCCCGCCAAGCTGCCCGCCGTGCGCGGGGAGATCTGGCAGCTCATGCACGCCGCGGAGATGCACCGCGACCTCGGGCTCGACGAGCGCCCCGACGACGAGGAGTTCGACGACTTCCTGCTCCACGTCGACGGCTGGCTGTGCGAGATCAAGGACGCCCAGATCCGCGACGGGCTGCACGTGCTGGGCCAGGCGCCCGACGGCGAGGCCCGGGTCAACCTGGTGCTGGCCATCCTGCGCGCCTCCCAGGTCTGGGGCGGCGAGACCGCCTCGGTGCCGGGGCTGCGCGCGGCGCTGGGCCTCAAGGAGGGCGCGGAGGCGACCACGGTCATCGACGGCGTCGAGGAGCGGGCCCGCGCGCTCGTGCAGGGCATGGAGGCCGCCGGCTGGGACCCCGCCGCCGCGGCGGGGCTAAACGACGACCCCGAGGTGCAGCGGGTGCTGGCCTTCGCCGCGACCCAGGTCGTGCCGCGACTGGCCCGCACCACCGACGAGCTCGACGCGGTGCTCCACGCCCTCGACGGCGGCTTCGTGCCGGCCGGCCCCTCGGGCTCGCCGCTGCGCGGGCTGGTCAACGTGCTCCCGACGGGGCGCAACTTCTACACCGTCGACCCCCGCGCCGTGCCCTCGCGGCTGGCCTGGCAGACCGGGCTGGCCATGGCCGAGTCGCTCGTGCAGCGCTACCTCGACGACACCGGCGACTACCCCGCCTCGGTGGGGCTCTCGGTGTGGGGCACCAGCGCGATGCGCACCTCCGGCGACGACGTCGCGGAGGTCCTGGCCCTGCTCGGCGTGCGTCCGTCGTGGGACGAGGCCTCGCGGCGCGTCAACGACCTGACGGTCGTGCCGCTGGAGGAGCTGGGCCGCCCGCGCATCGACGTCACGGTGCGGATCTCCGGCTTCTTCCGCGACGCCTTCCCCCACGTCGTGGCCATGCTCGACGACGCCGTGCGCCTCGTCGCCGGCCTCGAGGAGCCGCACGCCAGCAACTACGTGCGCGCCCACGCCCAGGCCGACCTCGCCGAGCACGGCGACGAGCGCCGGGCCACCACCCGGATCTTCGGCTCCAAGCCGGGCTCCTACGGCGCCGGCATCCTGCAGCTGGTGGAGTCGGGCACCTGGCGCGACGACGCCGACCTGGCCGAGGTCTACACCGCCTGGGGCGGCTTCGCCTACGGCCGCGACCTCGACGGCGCCGCGGCCGCCGACGACATGCGGGCCAACTACCGCCGGATCAAGGTCGCGGCGAAGAACATCGACACCCGCGAGCACGACATCGCCGACAGCGACGACTACTACCAGTACCACGGCGGCATGGTCGCCACTGTGCGTGCGCTGACCGGCGCCGCGCCGCAGGCCTACGTCGGCGACTCCACCACGCCCGACGCCGTGCGCACCCGCACGCTGCAGGAGGAGACCAACCGGGTCTTCCGCGCCCGCGTGGTCAACCCGCGCTGGATCTCCGCGATGCAGCGCCACGGCTACAAGGGCGCCTTCGAGCTGGCCGCCACCGTCGACTACCTCTTCGGCTTCGACGCCACGACCGGCGTCGTGCACGACTGGATGTACGACACCCTGGCCCAGGAGTACGTGCTCGACGAGACCAACCAGGAGTTCATGCGCCGCTCCAACCCCTGGGCGCTGCGCGGCATCGTGGAGAAGCTCCACGAGGCGCGCGACCGCGGTCTGTGGGCCGAGCCCGACCCCGAGGTGCTGGCCGCGATGCAGGAGGTCTACCTCGACCTGGAGGGCGACCTCGAGGACCGGGCGTGAAGCGGGTCCGGGTGATCGGGGTGGGGCCGGGCGACCCCGACCAGGTCACGCTGGAGGCGGTGCGGGCGATGCGGGAGTCGGCGTACTTCGTGGTCTCCGACAAGTCCGCCGCGCTGACCTCCGAGCGCGGTGGCATGCCCGACCCGCTGGTCGTGGCGCGCGAGCGGCTGCTCGACCGCCACCTCGACGCCGCCCCCGTCGTCGTGCGCATCGAGGACCCCTCGCGCGAGCGGCGCCCGGAGCGCACCGGCACCCAGGAGGAGTACGACGCGGCCGTCGAGGCCTGGCACGACGCGCGGGCCCGCGCCTACGAGGACGCCCTGCGCGGCCACGACGGCGACGCGGGCTTCCTGGTCTGGGGCGACCCCGCCTTCTACGACTCCACGATCCGTGTGCTCGAGCGGGTGGGCCGCCGGCTGCCGCTGGAGGTCAGCGTCGTGCCGGGGATCTCCTCGGTGCAGCTGCTGGCCGCGCGCCACCGCCTCGTGCTGCACGAGGTGGGCCAGGCCCTCCACGTCACGACACGGCGCCGGCTGGCCGAGGCCGTGCTGCCCCCGTCGCACGGGCAGGGCCAGGACAACGTCGTGGTCATGCTCAACCGCGTCGTCGACCTCACCGGGCCCGGGCTCGACCTGGGCGACTGGTCGATCTGGTGGGGCGGCAACCTCGGCACGCCGAGCGAGGAGCTCGTGGCCGGTCGGGTGCGCGACGTCGTGGCCGAGGTGGAGGCCGCCCGCGCGCGGTGCAAGGAGACGGCCGGCTGGGTGATGGACATCTACCTGCTGCGCGCCCCGGAGCCGGCGGCGTGAGCGGTCTGCTCGTCGCCGGGACGACCTCCGACGCGGGCAAGAGCGTGGTGACCACCGGGCTGTGCCGGGCGCTGGCCCGCCGCGGGCTGCGCGTGGCGCCCTACAAGGCGCAGAACATGTCCAACAACTCCATGGTCACCCGCGACGGCCTGGAGATGGGGCGGGCGCAGTGGGTGCAGGCCCTGGCCGCGCGCATCGAGCCCGAGGTGGCCATGAACCCGGTGCTGCTCAAGCCCGGCTCCGAGCGGCGCAGCCACGTGGTCGTGATGGGCCGCCCGGCCGGCGAGGTCTCGGCGCGCGACTTCGTCGACGGCCGGCGCCACCTGGCCGCCGCCGCGCACGCGGCCTACGACGACCTGGCCGGCCGCGTCGACGTGGTCGTCGCCGAGGGCGCGGGCAGCCCCGCGGAGATCAACCTGCGCGCCGGCGACTACGTCAACATGGGCCTCGCGCGCCACGCCGGCCTGCCCACGGTGGTGGTGGGCGACATCGACCGCGGCGGGGTCTTCGCGGCCTTCCTCGGCACGGTCGCCCTGCTCCCGCCGGGCGACCAGGCCCTGGTGGCGGGCTTCGTGGTCAACAAGTTCCGCGGCGACGTCTCGCTCCTCGCGCCGGGCCTCGACCAGCTGGCCGCGGCGACCGGGCGGCGCACCTTCGGCGTGCTGCCCTGGAGCCCCGACCTGTGGCTCGACGGCGAGGACGCCCTCGACCTCGAGGCGCGTCGCGAGCGCTCCGGGCGCTCCGGGGGCGACCGGGCGGTGGTCGCGGTCGTGCGCTTCCCGCGGATCAGCAACGTCACCGACGCCGACGCGCTCGACCTCGAGCCCGGCCTCGACGTGCGGTTCGTGACCACCCCGCAGGGCCTGGCCGACGCCGACCTGGTCGTGCTGCCCGGCACCCGCGCGACCCTCGCCGACCTGGCCTGGCTGCGCGAGCGCGGCCTCGACCGCGCCGTGCTCGACCACGCCGCGGCCGGGCGCCCGGTGCTCGGGATCTGCGGCGGCTGCCAGGTGCTCGGTCGGCGCATCGCCGACCCCCACGGCGTGGAGGGGGACCCCGGCGCCGAGGTCGAGGGGCTCGGCCTGCTCGACCTCGAGACCGTCTTCGGCCCCGACAAGGTGCTGCGCACCCACGAGCCGGCGGGCTACGAGATCCACCACGGCCGCACCACCGGCGAGCGGGTCGCCGGCGCCGTGACCGGCACGATGGTGCACGGCCGGCTCGAGGACGACGCCCACCGCGCGGCCTACCTGCGCGAGGCCCTCGGCGTCACCTCCACCGCCTCCTTCCCGGCCGCCCGCGAGCGGCGCCTCGACCTGCTCGGCGACCTCGTCGAGGAGCACCTCGACGTCGACGCCCTGCTCGACCTCGCGACGCGCGGCGCCCCGGCGGGGCTGCCCGTGCTGGCGCCCGGGGCGCCGGAGCCGGCGGGGACCCACGCGTGAGGGTGCTGGTGCTCGGCGGCACGGCCGAGGCGCGCGCCCTGGCGGCGGCGCTGGTCACCGAGGGCGTCGAGGTGGTCTCCTCGCTGGCCGGGCGGGTCGCCCGTCCGGCGCTGCCGGTGGGGGAGGTGCGCGTCGGCGGCTTCGGCGGGCCGGAGGGCCTGCGCGAGCACGCCCGCGGCTACGACGCCGTCGTCGACGCCACGCACCCCTTCGCCGCGCGGATCTCCCACAGCGCCGCCGGCGTCGACGTGCCGCTGCTGCGGCTGGCCCGGCCCGGCTGGTCCGACGCCCCGGGGGCCGGGGCCTGGCACTGGGTGGAGGGCCACGACGAGGCCGCCGCACTGACCGCGCGGCTGGGCCGGCGCCCGTTCCTCACCGTGGGCCGCCAGGAGCTCGGCCGGTTCACCGGCCCGCTGTCCGCCCACGCGGTGCTCGCCCGGGTCGTCGACGAGCCCGAGGCCGCCCTGCCCGAGGCGTGGACGCTGCTGCGCAGCCGCGGGCCCTACACCCTCGCCGGCGAGCGGGCGCTGGTCGAGGAGCACCGCGCCGACGTCCTGGTGACCAAGGACTCCGGAGGGGTCCACACCTGGCCCAAGCTGGAGGCCGCCGCCGCGGGCGGCCTGGCGGTGGTCGTCGTACGCCGCCCGGCGGAGCCGGCCGGGATCGCGACGGTCAGCGACGTCGCGGCCGCGTGCGCCTGGCTGCGAGCGGTGCGAGCGTGAGGAGCGCGCCGAGGCCCACCCGCGCGGCGAGCGCGCGGGCGCGGGGCAGGTCGTGAACGCCGGGCGCGCGGCCGTCGCCGAGCAGCGGGCGCTGCTCGACCCGGGTGGGGTAGACGGTCTCGCCGCCCAGGCGCAGCCCGAGGGCGCCGGCGAAGGCCGCCTCCACCGGGCCGGCGTTGGGGCTGGGGTGGGCGCGCGCGTCGCGGCGCCACGCCCGCACCGCCGCGCGCGGGTCGTCGCCGAGCACCACCGCCAGCAGCGCGCACAGCCGCGCGCCGGGCAGGTTGAGCAGGTCGTCGAGGCGCGCCGCCGCCCAGCCGAAGCGCTCGTGGCGCGGGGTGCGGTGACCGACCATCGCGTCGAGGGTGTTGGCGGCGCGGTAGCCCAGCAGCCCCGGCACCCCGGCCAGCGCGCCGAGCAGGAGGGGGGCCACGACGGCGTCGGAGGTGTTCTCGGCCACCGACTCGACCGCCGCGCGGGCCACCCCGTCGGCGTCGAGCACGCGGGTGTCGCGGCCCACGAGGTGGGTCAGCCGCTGTCGGGCTTCGTCGAGGCGACCCGCGCGCAGCAGGTGGTCGACCGTCCCGGCCTCGCGACCCAGCGACGTGCCGCCCAGCACCACCCAGGTCGCCACGGCCGTGGCCAGCGCGTGGGCCACCGGCCGCTCCCGGGTCGCGCGCTCCACCGCGACGCCGGCGCCGGTCGTGGCGCCGACCAGCACCACGACGTACGCCGCGCCGCGGGGCCGCGCGTCGGCCCACGCCCGCCGCTCCAGGGCGCCCGCGAGGGAGCCGAAGCCGGCCACCGGGTGCCACCGGGCGGGGTCGCCCAGGGCCCGGTCGGCGGCGAAGCCGACGGCCAGCCCCACCGCCCGGCTGCACGTCATGGGAGGCTCCGGTGGTGAGGGTGCTGGTGACCGGGGGCGTGCGCTCGGGCAAGTCGCGCCACGCGGAGGGCCTGCTCGCGGGGCGCGAGGACGTCACCTACGTCGCGCCCGGTCCGGTGCTCGATGACGCCGACTGGGCCGCCCGCGTGGCCGCCCACCGGGCGCGACGGCCGGAGACCTGGCGCACGCTGGAGACCGGCGACCTCGCCGGGGCGCTGGCAGGCTCCGGGCACGGCGCGGTGCTCGTGGACTGCCTCGGCACCTGGCTGACCCGGCTGCTCGACGACGCCGCGGCCTGGGAGGAGTCGAGCGAGGCGCTGCACGCGCTGGTCGGGGCGCGGCTCGACGAGGCGGCCGCGGCGCTGGCCGGGGCGGCGGGCGACGTGGTGCTGGTGACCAACGAGGTCGGTCTCGGCGTGGTGCCCGCGCACCGCTCGGGCCGGGTCTTCCGCGACCTGCTCGGCCTGGCCAACCAGCGCCTGGCCGCGGAGTGCGAGGCCGTGCACCTGGTGGTGGCCGGGCGCGTGCTCGTGCTCTGAGCGGCTCACGACAGCGCCACCAGCAGCGCGGCGAGCGCCAGCTCGACGGCGGCGCCGAAGACGTCGCCGGTGACCCCGCCGAGGCGCCGGGTGGTGCGCCGCACGAGCAGGACGACGACGGCCACGGCGGCGAGCGCCGCGACCGGGGCGCGCCACGCCTCGAGGCCGACCGCGGCGGCGACGGCGACGAGCGCGGCCGTACCGAGGAGCCACGACACCGCCGCGGCGAGCGGCGCCACGGTGCCGGTGAAGCCCGACCCGAGCCCCTCGCCCCGCGCGCCGGGCACCCCGCGCAGGCAGGTCAGCACGAGGGCGCAGCGCGAGACCGCGACGGCGAGGCCGGCCAGCCACCAGCCGCCGTCGAGGCGCAGCAGCGAGGCGAGGCCGGCGACCTGGGCGAGGAGCACGACGACGGTGGCCACGACGCCGGCGGGGCCCGAGGTGCCCGTGCGCATCACCGCGAGCGACCGCTCGCGGTCGTAGGAGGCGGTGAGGCCGTCGACGGTGTCGGACAGGCCGTCCCAGTGCAGGGCGCGGCTGCCCGCGGCGAGGAGTCCCACGGCGACCGCGGCCACCGCGAGCCGGTCGAGACCGGCCTCGGCACCGGCCCAGCCGACGAGGGCCACCAGCAGCCCGAGCGGCGCCGCGGCCAGGGGCGCCAGCAGCATCGCGCGAGCGGCGGTGGCGCGGTCGACGTGCCCGGGCGGGGCGACGGGGACCGCGGTCAGCGTGCCGAGGGCCAGGCGCCAGGCGTCACGCACGGGGCATCAGGTCGGACAGCAGTGCGACGTCGCGCAGCAGGGCCACCGCGCTGCGCAGCACCGGCACCGCCGCCACCGCGCCGCTGCCCTCGCCCAGGCGCAGCCCGAGGTCGAGCAGCGGCTCGAGACCCAGGTGGGCCAGCGCCAGCGACTGGGCCGGCTCGGGGGAGCGGTGACCGGCGACGAACCACGCGGCGGACCCCGGCGCGAGCCGCTCCGCGGTGAGCGCGCACGCCACCGACATCAGCCCGTCGAGCAGCACCGGCACGCCGCTGCGGGCGGCCTCGGTGAGCAGGCCGACGGTGGCGGCGAGGTCGGCGCTGCCGAGCGCGGTGAGGGTCTCGACGGGGTCGGCGACGCGGTCGCCGGCGCGGGCGAGCGCCTGGGCCACGACCTCGCGCTTGCGGGCCAGGCCGGCGTCGTCGACGCCGGTGCCACGGCCGGTGACCTCGTCGGCGCCCAGCCCGAGGCCGGCGGCGACCAGGCAGGCGGCGGGGGTGGTGTTGCCGATGCCCATGTCGCCGGTGAGCAGCAGGTCGGCCCCGGCCGCGACCTCCTCGCGGGCCACGGCGCGCCCGGCCTCGAGGGCGGCGCGGGTCTGCTCGGGGGTGAGCGCGTCCTCGAGGTGGAGCGCCCCGCTGCCGCGGCGCACCTTGTGGGCGGTGAGCGCGGCGTGCACCTCGGGCGCGAGGCCGTCGAGGTCGTCGTCGACACCGAGGTCGAGCACCCGCACGTGCACGCCGTGGGCGGCGGCCAGCGCCGAGACCCCCGCGCGCCCGGCGAGGAAGGTGCGGACCATGGCCCCGGTGATCGCGGGCGGGTACGCCGACACCCCGTGGCCGGCGACCCCGTGGTCGCCGGCCAGCACGACCAGCCGCACCCGCTCGAGCGGCCGCGGCGGCACGCTGTCCTGCGCCGCGGCCAGCCACACACCGAGCTCGCCCAGGCGCCCGAGCGCACCCGCCGGCGTGGCCAGGCCGGCCAGCCGCTCGGCCGCGGCCGCGTGCGCGGCGGCCGAGGGCGCGGCGGGGCCGGTCGGGCCGGTCGGGTCGGTCGGGCCGGTCACAGGCTGGCCGCCAGCTCGCGGCGGGCCCGCAGGGCGCTCTCCTGGCGGCCCAGCCGGTCGACGGCACCGGCCAGGCCGAGGACGAGCACGCCCCACAGGGCGAGCAGCGTGAGCAGCGACCCGCGGCGGAAGCTCCACAGCAGGTCGGCCGGCACGTCGCCCGCGGAGGCCGGGCCCGGAAGCAGGACGGCCACGCCCACGACGACCAGCAGGTAGAGGGCGGTGCCGACGAGCACGGCGGCGTACCCGCCCTGGGTCGGGAGCAGGCGACGGGCCACGAGCACGGCGAGCACGGCGGCGGCCACCGAGACGGCGACGAAGGTGAAGTAGAGCGCGGTGCGCGAGCCGATGGTCTCCGCGCTGCCCACGCCGGGCGGGAGCGCGGGGTACTTCAGGAACGGCACGAGGGCCACCGACACGAAGCCGACGCCGGCCACGAGCGCCGCGGTCGGCCCCGGTCGCAACGGGCCGAGGCGGCCCACCGCGGCGGCCGCGCCCAGGGCGAGCAGCCCGCCGAGGGCCACGCCGACGGCGACCGAGCCGGTGAGCAGGCCCCAGGTGCGCTGGGTGCTGCGCGAGACGACCTCCTCCTCGGCCCCGTCGCCCGCGGTGGGGTCGTGGGTGTGCTCCGGCGTGCCGGCGGCGTGGTCGTGGCCGCCCTCGCGGGCGATGGCGGCCTCGACCGCGGGCTCACCGGCCCAGGTGGCGACGAGGAAGGCGGCGCAGCCCGCGAGCAGGCCGACGAGCAGGCCGCTGACCAGGAAGGCGCGCGGGGTCATCCGGGTGGTGGCTGGGGTGGTGGCTGGGGACATGAGGGTTCCGTTCGGGTGCCGGCGCCGGGGCGCACCTCAGCGGGCCCCGGCACCGAGGAGGTGAGGGGTGGTGGCGAGCAGGCCCGGACGGGCTCAGTGGCAGGGGTAGCCCAGCAGGTGGCGGCCGTCGTGGACGAGCTCGTGCAGCGCGGTGCCGGAGAGCAGCGAGACCGCGCCCTGGTCGGTGCTGACGAAGAACAGCACGAGGCTGCACAGCAGCCCGGAGAAGAGGGCCCAGGGGGCGAGCCGGCCGAGCGGGATCGCGGGGACCTCGACGGCCGGGGAGAGGCCCGGGGAAAGGGGAGCGGTGGGTGCAGACGACTGCGACATGTGTCCTCCTGAGGGATGCGTGCGTCCCTGACGAAGCGGATGGATGACGGACACTCGGGTCTGACTCCAGCTCGCCCGGACCGACCGTGGTCGACCGCGGAGGAGCTGTCACAGTAGCGCGACTGTGCCGGATTCCCACCGGCTTCCTCGTGCCCGCGCGCTCACCCTAGGCCATCGGGGCCCCGCGTGGGGGCCGTCCCGTCCCGGGCTCAAGGGCGGTCGCTAGCGTGGTGGCGTGGACCCCCGCGACCGCTCCCGCAGCACTCCTCGCAGCACCGCACGCCGTGACCCCACGGCCTGGCTGGTCGCGGGCATGGGCGTCGTGCTGCTGGTGCTCGCCGTGCTCCTGGCCGTGGTCGGCCCGATCGACGCCGTGCCGATCGGCACCGGCGTGATGGGGCTGCTCGGTGTCGGCGTCGGGTGGCGCCTGCACGTGCTCCAGTCGCGCCAGCGCTGAGGACCCGGAGGCGGGTCAGGCCGGCTCGACCACCACGGCGCGGCCGGCGTAGTAGCGGGCGAGGACGTCGACGGGCAGCCGGGCGTGCTGGCTGTGGTCGGGCAGGCCCGAGGGGTTGGTGAGCCGCACCCCGGCGTCGTCGGCCGCCCACAGCGTCACGAGGTGCCCGCCGCGCGCCGGCGGCGGCTCGGGGGCGAGGCGGACCGCCGGGTGCACGGAGGCGATCGCGAGCGCGCCGGCGGCGACCTCGCGGGCCAGGTCGGCGGCGGGGAGGTCGACGGCGACCCGCGCCCCGATGCCCCACCGGGTGCGCAGCAGCTCGACGAGGGGTGCGTAGACCAGGCCGTGGACGCGCTCGGGGGTGAGGACGTAGCCGCCGACGTCGAGCAGGTCCTCGGCGGTCGGCACGAGCTCGAGCCGCTCGCCGCGGCGGTGCTCCACGAGCCCGGCCAGGGCCGCGACGCCGCACATGCGGTGGGCCCAGAACGCGTAGCCGGCCGGGCAGCAGGCGCCCGTGGTGGCCCAGGCGGGGTCGTCCTCGGCCCGCGCACTGCCGTCGACCAGCCGGGGGATGAGGGCGGGCGTGGCGTACTGGCTGACGTGGGGGTAGGGCTCCCCGTCCCGGCGTCGCAGCCGGGTGACGGGCTCGGGGGCCGCGGCGGGGTGGGGGCAGTCGCGGCGGCGGTGGAAGCCGATCACCGCGGCACCGCCGGGGGTGGCGTGGTGAGCGTGGCGAGCGCGGCGAGCAGCCGGTCGCTGACCGCGGGCGAGCGCACCGCGACCCGGACCCAGGCGTCGTCGAGGCCGGGGAAGGTGTCGGCCCGGCGTACGGCGATCCCGCGCTCGCGCAGCCGTCCGTGGGCGCCGTGGCCGGCGCGCACGAGCACGAAGGAGGCCGCGGAGGCGACGTGGTCGACGCCGAGGTCGGCCAGGCCGCGCTCGAGGTGCTCGCGGTGGGCGACGACCTCGCGGGCGCGCCGGGCGCCCTCGGCGACCGCGGCGGGGGTGGAGCAGGCGGTCATCGCGGCGGCGGCCGTGGTGGAGACCGACCACGGCACCTGCCCGCGGCGCAGGGCGGCCACCGAGCGGCGCGAGGCCAGCAGGTAGCCCGCGCGCACGCCGGGGACGCCCCAGTGCTTGGTGAGGCTGCGCACGACCACCAGGCCCGGGGCGCGCAGCCCGGCCACCGACGCGGTCTCGCCGGGCACGGCGTCCATGAAGGCCTCGTCGACCAGCACCACCCGCCCCGGGCGCAGCAGGGCCCGCACGGCCTCGGCCGGGTGGAGGACCCCGGTGGGGTTGGTCGGGTTGCCCAGCACCACGAGGTCGGCGTCGTCGGGCACCGCGGCCGGGTCGAGCACGAAGGGCTCCGGCAGCAGCACCGGCGTGACGTCGTGACCGGCCTGCTCCAGCGCCGCGTGGGGCTCGGTGAACTGCGGGTGGACCACCACCGGGCGGCGCCACGCGCGCCAGCGTGCGACGAGGGAGAAGGCCTCGGCCGCGCCGGCGGTGGCCAGCACCTCCTCGGCCGGCCGGTCGTGGCGCCGGGCCAGCGCGGCCTCCGCCGCGGTGGGGCTGGGGTAGTCGCCCGAGGCGTCCACGGCGGCGTGGAGCGCGGAGTCGAGCCACGCCGGGCGGGGGCCGTCGTGGACGTTGACGGCCAGGTCGAGCAGCCCGCTGCCGCGAACCTCGGCGTCGCCGTGGTGGCGCAGCGGGTCGACGGGCGGGCCGGCCTCAGCCACGGGCCCGGGCGTGCACCGCGTCGGCGAAGCGCTGGGCGAGGTGGGGGTGACCGGCCCAGTGGGTGTGCAGGTAGGAGGCGTGCAGGCTGGCGGTGCCGAAGCCGACCGCCTCGCCGTCGACCTCCCAGGTGGCGGTCTCGCCCCTCACCGGCTCGACGTGGGTGCGGTGGAACTCGTGGCCGGTGACCTGCTCCCCGCGCCGGGTGAGCAGGCTGTCGCCGACCGCGGTCGCCACGGGGTAGCGCATGGTGAGCCGCGGCGTCATCTCCGCGGTGGCCGGCAGCGCCCCCACCATCGGCGCCCCGTCGAGGGTGTCGCAGAGGTAGAGCAGCCCCGCGCACTCCGCCACCGTCGGCACGCCGTCGAGCACGGCCGCGCGCAGGGCGGCGCGCAGCGCCTCGTTGCCGCCCAGCTCCCCGACGTGGACCTCGGGGAATCCGCCGCCGAGGTAGACCCCCGCCGTGCCGGCGGGCAGCGCGGTGTCGTGCATCGGGTCGAAGCCCACCACCTCGCAGCCGGCCGCGCGCAGCAGCTCCTCGGTCTCGGCGTAGCGGAACGTGAAGGCCCGCCCGCCCGCGACGGCGACGACCGGGCGGCCGGCCCCCTCGGGGCGGCGTACGACGGCCTCCGGCGCCCACGGGTCCTCGGCGAGGTCGGGCGCGGTGGCGGCGAGGGCGAGGACGGCCTCGAGGTCGACGTGGGCGGCGACGTGGTCCGCGAGGTGGTCCAGCGACTCCGCCGAGAGGGCGCGCTCGTCGGCGGGCACGAGGCCGAGGTGGCGCGAGGGCGCGGAGACGCCGGCGTCGCGGGGGATGGTGCCGAGCACGGGCAGGTCGATGCTGGAGCGCACCTCGGCGGCGTGGCGCGGGGAGCCGGCCTGGTTGAGCACGACACCGGCCACGGTGACGGTGGGGTCCCAGGTGGCCATGCCGTGCACGACGGCGCCGATGGAGCGCGAGGAGCGCGAGATGTCGACGACGAGCACGACCGGGGTGCGGGTGAGGGCGGCGACGTGGGCGGTGGAGGAGAAGCCGCGGGTGCCGACCCGGCCGTCGTAGAGGCCCATGACGCCCTCGACGACGGCGACGTCGGCCGGCTCCGGCGTGCGGGCGCCGTGCAGCAGCAGCGGCACGACGAGGTCCTCGCCGACCAGGTGCGGGTCGAGGTTGCGGCCCGGTCGGCCGCAGGCGAGGGCGTGGTAGCCGGGGTCGATGTAGTCGGGGCCGACCTTGTGGCCGCTGACGACGTGACCGGCGCGGCGCAGTGCGGCCATCAGCCCGGTGGAGACCGTGGTCTTGCCCTGGCCGGTGGAGGGGGCGGCGACCACGACGCGCGGGAGCCGGGTCACCACTCGATCCCCCTCTGGCCCTTCTGGCCGCGGTCCATCTGGTGCTTGACCTTGGTCATCTCGGTGACCAGGTCGGCGGCCTCGACCAGCGCCGGGTGGGCGCGGCGGCCGGTGAGCACGACGTACTGCCGCCCGGGCCGCTCGCGCAGGGTGGTGACGACGTCGTCGACGTCGACCCAGCCCCACTCCATGGGGTAGGTGAACTCGTCGAGCACGTAGAGGTCGTGGCGCTCCTCGGCCAGGCGCCGCTTGACCTCGGCCCAGCCCTCGGCGGCCTCGGTGGCGTGGTCGGCCTCCGAGCCCTCCTTGCGCGACCACGACCAGCCGGCGCCCATCTTGTGCCACTCCACCGGACCGCCCTCGCCGGTCTGGTCGTGCAGCTCGCCGAGGCGCTCGAGCACGGTCTGCTCCCCGATGCGCCACTTGGCCGACTTCACGAACTGGAAGACCCCGACGTCCCAGCCCTGGTTCCAGGCCCGGATCGCGAGCCCGAAGGCCGCGGTCGACTTCCCCTTGCCGTCGCCGGTGTGCACCATCAGCAGCGGCTGGGTGCGCCGCTGGGCCGTGGTCAGGCCGTCGTCGGGCACGGCCAGCGGCTGCCCCTTCGGCGCCATCAGGCGACCCGCTCGCGCACGGTGGCGGTGAGGGCGCCGGCGCTGACCTCGGCCAGCGGCACGTGCTCGGCGCCCAGGTGGGCGGCGAGGACGCCCCCGAGGCCCAGGCGCATCGGCCCGCTCTCGCAGTCGACGACCAGGGCGGCCTGGCCGGCGGCGGCGAGCGCGGCGGCGGCGTGGCGGGAGCGGGCGACGGCGTCGGCCCCGGCGGTGGCGCGGCCGTCGGTCACCACGACGAGCAGGGAGCGGCGGCGAGGGTCGCGCAGCCGCTCGGTGGCCAGGGTCCGGGCGGCCTCCTCGAGGCCCTCGGCGAGCGGGGTGCGTCCGCCGCCGGGCAGCACCTCGAGCCGGGCGGCGGCCACGTCGACCGAGCGGGTCGGCGGCAGGGTCAGCTCGGCGCCGGCCCCGCGGAAGGTGACCAGCCCGACCTTGTCGCGGCGCCGGTAGGCGTCGAGCAGCAGGCTGAGGATCGCGGCCTTCACCTGCTCCATGCGGCGCCGCGCGGCCATGGAGCCGGAGGCGTCGACGCAGAAGAGCACGAGGTTGGACTCCTGGCCCTCCCGCACCGCCACGCGCAGGTCGTCGGCGTCGAGCAGCAGCCGTCCGCCGGCGCCCGGCGCGCGCCCGCGCAGCGCCTGGTGGGGCACGGCCGCGCGCACGGTCTCGGCGAGGTGGATCGCACCGGTGCGGCCCGGCCGCGCGCCGACACGGCGCCCGGTGTCGGTCTCGGCCCGGCTGCGGCGTCCGCTCTCCCCGCGGCCGGTGCCGCGCACCGCGAACAGCCGCGCCCGGTACGTCGCGCCCGCCGCCACCGTCGTGCCCGCCTCCGCGGGGGACGGGGTCGGCTGCGGGGTCGGCTGCGGGGTCGGCTGCGGGGTCGGCTCCTCGGTCGCCTCCGCGGTCGGGTCAGGGCGGCCGGGGGTGTCGTCGGCCCCGGTCGCCGGCTCGGACGGCTC
This sequence comes from Nocardioides sp. Leaf307, assembly GCF_001423135.1. Taxonomy (NCBI): domain Bacteria; kingdom Bacillati; phylum Actinomycetota; class Actinomycetes; order Propionibacteriales; family Nocardioidaceae; genus Nocardioides; species Nocardioides sp. Leaf307. Next base: position 894,598 of record NZ_LMNY01000001.1, read on the forward strand.
GGACGGCTCGGCGGGTCCCGGCTGCGACGGCGGCTCGGACTGCTCGCCCGGTCCTCGGTTCGGCCCGCCCTCGGACCCGTCCTCGGGTCCCTCACCCGGCCCGTCGGGGTCGTCCTCAGGCCCCTCGTCGGGCTCGGGGCCGAGCACGTCGTCGAGGAGGTCCTCGTCGAGGCCGGGGGCGTCGAAGGGGTTGCGGCGACGGCGGTGGGGGAGGGCGAGCCGGGCGGCGGCGCGCACGTCCTCGACGGTGACGCGGGTCCGGCCGTGCCAGGCGGCGTGGGCCACCGCGGTGCGGGCGGTGACGAGGTCGGCGCGCAGGCCGTCGACCTCGAAGGCCGCGCAGAGCTCGGCGACCTTGAGCAGCACGTCGTCGTCGAGCACGACGTCGGGCAGCAGGGCCTGGGCGGCCGCGACGCGGCGGGTGAGGTCGGACTCGGCGGCGGCCCACCGCCGCGCGAAGGCCTCGGGGTCGGCGTCGTGGGCCATCCGGCGTCGCACGACCTCGACGCGCAGCGCCGGGTCGCGGGGGGCGGCCACCTCCACGGTGAGCCCGAAGCGGTCGAGCAGCTGCGGGCGCAGCTCGCCCTCCTCGGGGTTCATGGTGCCCACGAGCACGAAGCGGGCGGCGTGGGTCACCGAGACCCCGTCGCGCTCCACGGTGGCGCGGCCCGTGGCGGCGGCGTCGAGCAGCACGTCGACGAGGTGGTCGTGGAGCAGGTTGACCTCGTCGACGTAGAGGATGCCGCGGTGGGCGCGGGCGAGCAGGCCCGGCTCGTACTCCGCGGCGCCGTGCGCGAGCGCCTTCTCCAGGTGCAGCGAGCCGAGCACGCGGTCCTCGGTGGCGCCGACCGGCAGCTCGACGAGCCTGACCGGCCGCTGCTCGGTCGGGGCGTCGGGCCGCTCGGCGGGATCGGTGGAGAAGGCGTCGCCGGCGACCACCTCGATCGGCGGCAGCACGCCGACGAGACCGCGCACGATCGTGGACTTGGCCGTGCCCTTCTCGCCGCGCACGAGGACGCCGCCGATCTCGGGCGAGATCGCGCTCAGCACGAGCGCGAGCGACATGTCGGCGGAGCCGACGACGGCGGAGAAGGGGTAGTGCTGTGGCATGAGAGGCTCCCGCTCGTCCGCCATCGGAAAGGAACCCCGAGGCCGGTCTTCGGACTTCCCGGGTCGACGCTCGCGCATCGCCCGGGTCACCGCAGCGGGCCTGTGCCGGACTCTCACCGGCTTCCCAGATTCTCCCGTCGGTCTCGCGACCTCGGGGCACCTCGGAGCTGTGGCGGTCACGATAGCGTCACGCAGCGTGCCCCCCGACCTGTCCCCCCTCGACGGCCCCCCGCACGCCTCCGAGCGGGGAGCGGCACCGCGGCGCGTCGACGTCGTCGGCATCGGCGCCGACGGCTGGTCCTCGCTCGCCGAGGCCTCCCGCGCGCTGGTGGCCGAGGCGTCCGTCGTGCTCGGAAGCGCCCGGCAGCTGGCCCTCCTGCCCGCCGTCGAGGGCCAGCGCCGCCGGCCGTGGGGCCGGCCCTTCGGCGCGTCGCTGCCCCTCACCCTGGCCGCCCACGCCGACGACGAGGTCGTGGTGCTCGCCTCCGGCGACCCCACCGTCTCCGGCATCGCCTCCACCCTGCGCGCCCTGGTGCCGCGCGAGCGGCTCGTCGTGCACCCGGCGGTGTCCTCGCTGGCGCTGGCCCGGGCCCGGATGCACTGGTCCGACGAGGAGTGCGAGGCGCTCACCCTGGTCGGGCGCGACACCGACCGGCTGCGCCGACACCTCGCGCCCGGTGTGCGCCTGCTCCTGCTGACCTCCGACGCCGGCACCCCCGCGACCGTGGCGGCCCTGCTCGTCGAGGAGGGGTACGCCGCGAGCGCCCTCACCGTGCTCGGCGACCTCGGCGCGGCCCACGAGTCGCGCCTGGAGGCCACCGCCGGCGGCTGGGCCGACGTCGCCGCCGCCGACGTGCCCGCCCTGCACGTGCTCGCCCTCGAGGTGCGCCCCACCGGCGGCGACGTGACGCCGACGGGCTCGTGGACCACCGGACTGCCCGACGACGCCTTCGAGCACGACGGCCAGCTGACCAAGCGCGACCTGCGCGCGAGCGCCCTGTCCCGCCTGGCCCCCCGGCCCCACGAGGTGCTCTGGGACGTCGGCGCCGGCGCCGGCTCGATCGGCATCGAGTGGCTGCGCGCCCACCCCTCGCTCCAGGCCTGGGCCTTCGAGGCCGACCCCGGGCGTGCCGAGCGGGTGCGGCGCAACGCCCGCCGTCTCGGCGTGCCCCACCTGCAGGTGCGCGAGGGCCGGGCGCCCGCGGTGCTGGAGCGGCAGCCCAGCCCGCACGCCGTCTTCGTGGGCGGCGGCGCCACCGCGCCGGGCCTGCTCGAGCACTGCCGCGCCGCGCTGCGACCCGGTGGCCGGCTCGTGGTGCACGGCGTCACGCTCGAGACCGAGCAGCTGCTCGCCGCCGCCTACGCCGAGCACGGGGGCGAGCTGACCCGCCACGGCGTCGAGACCGCCGCCCCGATCGGCACCTTCACCGGCTGGACCCCCGCCCGCGCCGTCACCCAGTGGGCCTGGACCGCCCCGCCCGACCACCCGACCCGCTGGCCGGGCGACCCCGACTGGAGCACCCCGTGAGCCCCGAGACCCCGCCGACGCCCCGGACCACCACCCCGATGACCACCCCGATCACCACCCCGACCGTCCGCTTCGTCGGGGCCGGCCCCGGCGCCGCCGACCTGCTGACCCTGCGCGCGGCGCGCATGCTGGCCGAGGCCGACGTGGTGCTCTACCCCGGCACCTACCTCGACGCCGAGGTGCTCGGCCACTGCCGCCCGCAGGCCCGCCTGGTCGACACCCAGGGCCTCGACCTCGACGCGATGGTCGAAGTGATGCGCGCCGCCCACGAGGCGGGGGAGCAGGTCGTGCGGCTCACCAGCGGCGACCCGTCGCTCTACTCCGCGCTCGCCGAGCAGACCCGTCGCCTCGACGCCGCCGGCGTCACCTGGGACGTCACCCCCGGTGTGCCCTCCTACGCCGCCGCGGCGGCCCTGGTCGGCCGCGAGCTCACCGTGCCGCTCGTGGCGCAGTCGGTGGTGCTCACCCGCGTGCAGGCCCGCTCCACCGCGATGCCGGAGGGGGAGTCGCTGGCCGCCTACGCCGCCACCGGCGCCACCCTGGCGCTGCACCTGGCCGTCACCCGCACCCGCGAGACCATGGCCGAGCTCGCCGGCCACTACGGCGCCGACTGCCCCGTGGCCGTCGTCTTCCGGGCCAGCCAGCCCGGCGAGCTGGTCCTGCGCGGCACCGTCGCCGACATCGCCGAGCAGGTCGAGGCGGCCGGGCTGCGCCAGGCCGCGGTCATCCTCGTCGGCCGCGCCCTGGCCCGCGACACCGACGCCTCGGGGGAGTCGTGGCTCTACTCCGCCACCCGCCCCCGCTCCTGACCCGGCCCCGACTCAGCCCTCGGCCCGGTCCGGCACCGAGCGGGAGGTCCACACCCGACCCGACGGGGTGACCCGGGTCTGGGCGCAGCCCACGATCAGCAGGCACTTCATGTCGATCGAGGCGGCGTCGAGCTCGGCCAGGGTCGTGACGTGCAGCGACTCCTCGGCGCGCCCCACGTCGCGCCCCACCACGACCACGGTGTCGGCGGGCAGCACCTCCAGCAGCGTCTTCTGGGCCCGCACCACCTGCTCGGTGCGCGAGCGCGACGCGGGGTTGTAGACCGCGAGCACCAGGTCGGCCTCGGCCACGGCCCGCAGCCGCCGCTCCACCACGGCCCAGGGCTTGAGCCGGTCCGAGAGGCTCATCACCGCGAAGTCGCCGCCGATCGGCGCTCCGGCCCGCGCGGCCACGGCCTGCACGGCGCTGACGCCGGGCAGCACCCGCACCGGCACACCGGCCAGGTCCTCGCGCCCCTCGGCGCCCGCGGCCTCCGCGGCCTCGTGCACCGCGGTGGCCATGCCGAAGACCCCGGCGTCGCCGCCGGAGACCACCGCGACCCGCTCGCCGCGCGCGGCCAGCTCGAGGGCCAGGCGGGCCCGGTCGATCTCGACGCTGTTGCCCGACGCGTGGCGGGTCAGCCCGGCGCGCTGCGGCACGCGGTCGACGTAGGGCGCGTAGCCCACCACGTGGTCGACCTCGGCCAGCGCCGCGCTCACCTCGGCGGTCAGCCACCGGTCGGGCCCGGGCCCCAGCCCCACCACCAGCAGCTCCGCGGCCTCGGTGGCCGCCGGGACCCGCGCTGCGGCCGGCACGTCCGGCAGCTCGGTGTCGCGGGTGCGGCGTCCGTGGCGGCTGTCGCCGGCCACGACGACCAGCGAGAAGTACGGCACCGTCGCGGGATCGACGTCGGCCACCGGCAGCCAGCGCTGCGCGGGCATCGAGGCGCGCTCGACGTAGACCGCGTGCTCCAGGCGCCCGGCCGCCGCCAGCGCGCGGCGCACGGCGGGGAAGGTGCGGCCCAGCTTCATGATGATCGCGCCGTCGGTGTCGGCCAGGCGACGCGCGAGCTCCGGCTCGGGCAGCGTGCCGGGCAGCACCGTGAGCACGTCGGTCTGGCGCACCAGCGGCGAGGCCACCGCCGCGGCGGCCGCGGCGAAGGCGGGCACCCCCGGCACGACCTCGGTCTCGAAGCGCTCGGCCAGCCGGTCGTGCATGTACATGTAGGACCCGTAGAACAGCGGGTCGCCCTCCGAGAGCAGCACGACGTCGCGACCGGCCTCGAGGTGCGCGGCCAGGCGCTGCGCCGACTCCTCGTAGAACACCGCGAGCGCGCCGGTGTAGCCGCCCGGGTGCTCGGTGGCGCCGGTGGTCACGGGGTAGACCAGCACCTCCTCGACGACGCCGGGCCGCAGCAGGCCCGCCGCCGTACGCCGTGCGTTCGACTCCTTGCCGGGCCCGGCGTGGTAGGCCACGACGTCGGCGTCGCCGATGAGGCGCGCGGCCTTCACCGTGAGCAGCTCGGGGTCGCCGGGCCCGACGCCGACACCGTGGAAGCGGCCGGTCGCCGGGCTGGTCGCTGGGCTGGTCGCTGGGCTGGTCACTCCGCCTCCTGGGCCAGGGCGTTGACGGCGGCCGAGGCCATCGCCGAGCCGCCGCGGCGACCCCGCACGGTCGCGAAGGGCACGTCGATCCCGTGGTCGGCGGCCAGCGAGGCCAGCGCCTGCTTCGACTCCGCGGCGCCGATGAAGCCCACCGGGCAGCCCACGACCGCAGCCGGTCGCGGGGCGCCGTCGATGAGCATCTCCATGAGGTGGAAGAGCGCGGTGGGGGCGTTGCCGATCGCGACGACCGCGCCCTCGAGGTGGGGCTCCCACAGCGACACCGCGGCCGCGCTGCGGGTGGTGCCCCAGTCGTGGGCCAGGGCGGGCACCCGCTCGTCGGTGAGGAAGCAGCGGACCTCGTTGCCGGCCGGCAGCCGCCCCGCCGTGATGCCCATGGCCACCATGCGGGCGTCGGTGAGGATCGGGGCGCCGGCGGCCAGCGCCTCGCGCCCGGCCCGGCCGAGGTCGGGGTGGAGCACGAGGTCGGCGGCCAGGTCGACCTGGCCGCTGGCGTGGATCATCCGCACCGCGACCTTCTCGGCCTCCTCGGGCACGCCCGACAGGTCGGCCTCGCGGCGGATGGTGGCGAAGGAGTCGAGGTAGATCTCCGGGCCGAGGGCGACGTAGGGGTAGTGGCGGCCGGGCCGGCGCAGCAGCGTGGTCATCGCGCAGTCTCCTGGGTCGGGGCGGGGGCGAGGTCGGGCACGAGCACGCCACGCCACGGGGTGACCACGAGGTCGGTGCCCGTGCGGCACAGCGCGCGGGCCAGGGCGGGGTCGAGGCGGCCCTCGGGGGCGAGCACGTGGGTGCCGCCCGGCACGCGGCCCGCCGGCAGGGGGTCGGCGGTGACCAGCGCGGCCGGGTCGGGGTCGGTCGGGCGCGCGAGCGGGTGGGCGAGCGGCACGCCGAGACCGGCCAGCTCGTCGACGTGCCAGGGGGCGTCGGGTCCCCCGCCGCGCAGGCGCAGGAAGTCGCGGGCGAGGTCGAGCACGGCCTGCGGCGCCCGGGGCAGGTCGACCACCGCGCCCCAGCCCCGGGCGCCGACGCGCAGCTGGGCCCGGGTGGCGTCGAGGGCGACCAGGCCGAGGTCGGTGGGCGCCTCGTGCAGGTCGCCGCGACCGTCGTCGAGGGTCAGCAGGAAGCGGCCCGGGAGCGCGGTGAGCCCGTCGTCGGCGCGCAGCAGGGAGTCGAGCAGGGCAGCGACGGGCCGCAGGTCGGCGCGCCCGCCGGCCAGGCCCGACTGCGGCGAGACCATGACGTTGCGCACCAGGTCGTGGCTCGGGGCCGGCACCAGCCCGGTCGCGGCGAGGGCCTCGGCGACGGGGGGCGTGAGGCGCTCGCCGTCGTGGGGCAGCGCCCGCAGCTGCAGGTTGGCGCGGGCGGTGAGGTGCACGTCGCCGTCGCCCCAGCGCTGGGCGACCTCGCTGAGCCGCAGCAGGGCGGGCGCCGGCAGCGCACCGCCCACCAGGCGCAGGCGCACCAGGGCGCCGTCGTCGGCCAGCCACGGGCGGGTCACCCCCGGGCAACGGTCGCGCCGCCGGCGCGCGGTGGGGAGGGTCAGGTCGGGCATGGAGGTCACTCCGGAGGCCGGGGCTCGTGCGCGAAGCCCGTCACGACCTCACGGCGGCTGCCGCAAGGGCCAGCAGGTCTTCGGACTCGGGATCGCCCGGCGCGGGACACCTTCCCGGACTCTCGTCCAGTGGCCTGTCGTGAGACAGAGGTCCCGCCCGTCACCCATACCGCTGCGCGTCAGTCCCGGACTCTCACCGGGTTCCCTGACCTCCGGGCCCGCCTCGCGGCGCACCCGGGGGTCGACTGGCGTCCCGCACGTTACCAACGACCGCTCCCGCGCGCGCCCCACGTCCGCGTCGGACGGGTGGCAGGATGCGCCCGTGACCGAGTGCGAGTCCGAGCCCGCCGCCACCGACGTCGCCCGGCCCGCCGCGCGCGACCCGCGCGACCCGGGCCGGCGCGACCCGCGGGGCCCCGCGCTCGTGGCCACCGCGGCCCTGCTGCTCCTCGTGGCCGTGGTCGCGTCGGCGGTGCTCGCGCTGAGCCACGCCGACGGCTACCGCTGGTCGCAGGCCGCCCTCGTGCCCGCCGACGGCCGCCCCCACGTCGTGGAGCTGGCCGACGACGGCCCGGCGCTGGTGTGGACCTACGAGGCCGAGGTGGTCCCGGCCTGCACGGTCCGCGACACCGGGGTCCGCACCGACGTCGGCACCGCGCTCGAGCCCGGCCCCGTCGACGGCGCCTACCGCCGTGAGGGCGGCAGCACGGGCGACTGGGTCGCCACCTCGAGGATCCGGCCGGCGTCGTCGTCGGTCGAGGTCACCTGCGAGCGCGCCGCCTCGCCCGTCGCGGTCGAGTCGGCCCCCGCGCTGCCGCCGCTGCTCGCCGGCCTCGGTGCGTGGGTCGCCCTCCCGCTCGGCCTGGGTCTTGCCGGCCTGGCCCTCGCGGGCGGCGCGGCGCTGCTCGGCGTACGCCGGGGGCGCGGGGGCGCGCGCTGAGTCCTCAGCGCACGACCACCCGCCCGACGTCGTCGGTCGCGGTGCGCGCCAGGAAGCGGCGGGCAGCGGCCTCCTGGCCGTCGGCGACGTCGACGTCGAGGGTGGGTCCCCGGCCCGAGACGTCGGCGCCGAGCAGGTCGAAGCGCTCGGCGGCGGCCAGCACCGCGGCCTCGCGGGCGGCGACCCGCTCGGCCGACCCGTCGACGGCCTCGCGCCGGAGCACGAGGTCGCCGGAGGAGACGGTGACCGACTCGAGGTCGTCGAGGAGCAGGTAGCGGTCGGCGACGGAGACGACCTCGGCGAAGGACACCGGCGCCAGCCCGACCTGCACGAGCGGGAGGTCGGGGTAGTTCTGCAGCAGGTAGGACGTCACCACCGGGTCGGCCTGGGCGCGCACCAGGTCCTCCACCTCGCGCAGCGACACCTCCACCCCCTCGCCCGAGGCCAGCGAGGCGCCCGTGGCCCCCTCCAGGGTGACCGACACCGACACGACGTCGCCGGTGTCGACCTGGTCGTCGTAGGCGTCGAAGAGGGCCATGACCTCGTCGGCCGTGGCGTCGGCGCGCATCACCGCGCGCACGTGGTGGCTGGCTGTGGCGAGGGGCCCGGCGCCGTCGTCGGCGGCGTCGGGCTCGACCACGACGTCGACCACGCTCGGGGAGCGCTCGCCGCGCGCGGCGAGGTCGTCGGCCGACGCCGCGCACCCGGTGAGCGCACCCGTCAGCAGGCCGACCAGCCCGACGACGGCGGTCGCGGTGGGCGCGGCGGAGAGCCTCATGCCCCCAGCATCCCCGGGCGCACCAGCCCGGTCAGGCCCCGAGCCGCTCCCAGCGCCCCTCGGAGACGACCCTGACCTGGCCGTCGTCGACCACGAGGGCCGAGTCGTCGTCGAGGGCGTAGGAGGGGTGGTCGAGGCCCGCGGCCCAGCTGCGGGCCGCGGCCAGGGTGTTCTCCGGCATCTGCGGGTGGTCGAGGTGGGGGAAGATCGACACGTCGACCCAGCCGAGGGTGCGGTCGTCCTCGGCGCCGGCCCACTCCACGAAGTCGGCCCCGATCCGCGGCGTCGCCACCATGCTCCCGGCGCTCGTGCCCACCCAGACCAGCGCGGGCATCGTGGCGAGCACGTCGAGCAGGCCCGAGGCCCGCAGCCAGTGCGCCAGGTACGTCGCGTCGCCGCCGTCGACCAGCAGCACGTCGGTGTCGCGCACCCACGGCTCCCAGCGCTCGGCGCCGATGCTGGGCAGCGCGGTGAGCTCGAGCAGCCCGACCGAGGCCCAGGGCAGGGACACGCCCGACTGGTCGTGCGGCGCCGCGCCCACCACGGCTCCGCGCACCGAGCCGGGCCCGCACATCGGGTGGCCCCACTGGGCGGTCGGCACCAGGAGGGCGCGGCACTCCTCGACCGGCTTGGGCAGCAGGTCGACGAGGGCGGCCCCGATCGCGGCGTTGGTGACGCCGCCGGAGGTGAGCAGGAGCTTCACGAGGTGCCTCCAGGGCGGGTGGGGGAGCCGGGCACAGGAGCAGACCGACGGTGCGACCCGGACTCATCGGTGCCGGACGTGACGAGCCCCCGACCTGGGGACCAGGTCGGGGGCTCGGTGTCGGGGTGAGTAACGGGACTTGAACCCGCGACATCTGCCACCACAAGGCAGCGCTCTACCAGCTGAGCTATACCCACCATGCGCGCGCCGGACGGAGCCGGAACCGCGCGATGAAGTGTAGGGGACTCAGCTCCCGGAGGTGGAATCGAGGCCCGTGATCGACCCGCCGTGGGTGGCGGCGATGGCGCGGGCGGCGGCGCTGTCGGGCCCGGGCTGGGGCACGAAGACCGCCTCGCGGTAGTAGCGCAGCTCCTCGATGCTCTCCTGGATGTCGGCCAGGGCGCGGTGGTTGCCGCGCTTCTCGGGGGCGGCGTAGTAGGCCCGGGGGTACCAGCGCCGGGCCAGCTCCTTGATCGAGGAGACGTCGATGATCCGGTAGTGCAGGAAGGCCTCGAGCTCGGGCATGTCGCGGGCCAGGAAGGCGCGGTCGGTGCCCACGGTGTTGCCGGCCAGCGGCGGTCGGCTGCCGTCGCCGCAGTGCTCGCGCACGTAGGCCAGGACGGCGGCCTCGGCATCGGCCATGGTCAGCCCGGCGTCGAGCTCGGTGAGCAGCCCCGACTTCTCGTGCATGTCGCGCACGAAGTCGCCCATCTGCTCCAGCGCGGCGGCCGGCGGGCGCACGACGAGGTCGACGCCCTCGCCGAGCACGTTGAGGTCGAAGTCGGTCACGAGGGCCGCCACCTCGATCAGGGCGTCGGCGCCGAGGTCGAGCCCGGTCATCTCGCAGTCGATCCAGACCAGTCGATCATTCATGGCGCGCACCCTACGCGCCGAGGCGCTCGGCCCGACTCAGCGACGGCTCAGGTCGGGCCCCTAGAGTTCTGGACGCCAGCCGTCGACCCGCACCGCCGAGGAAACCCCATGGCCAAGAAGCCCAGTCAGCAGGAGCGCTCGCAGCGCGCCGCCGCCGCCCTCGAGGACCAGAAGCGCGCGGAGCGTCGCCGCACGATCCGCAGCATCACGCTGGTCGTGTTCGCGCTCGTCGTCGTGGTCGGGATCGCCTTCGGGGTCCAGAGCCTGCGGGGCGGGGGAGAGGTCACCGCCTCCCCGGCCGGCCAGAGCGAATACGGCGTCACCATCGGCGAGCAGGACGCCCCGCACCAGGTCGTCATCTACGAGGACTTCCTCTGTCCCTTCTGCGGCCAGCTCGAGGCCGGCACCGGCGAGGAGCTCCAGCAGCTCGCCGACGACGGGTCGGTGCTGGTGGAGTACCGCCCCTTCAACCTGCTGAGCCGGATCGGCGACTACTCCGAGCGCGCCACCAGCGCCTTCGCCGTCGTGCTCGAGGAGAGCGGCCCGGAGACCGCCAAGGAGTTCCACGACCTGCTCTACGCCAACCAGCCCTCCGAGGAGGGCCCCTTCCCCGACAACCAGGCGCTGCTCGACCTGGCCGTCGAGGCCGGCGCGGAGGAGTCGGCGGTCAGCGACGGCATCCTCGGCGAGTCGATGGTCGACTGGGTCGAGGCCGCCACCACCGCCGCCCAGGACGCCGGCGTGCAGGGCACCCCGACGGTGCTCCTCGACGGTGAGCAGATCTCCGGCGACCCCGAGCAGATCCTCGACCAGATCAACGAGACCGTGGGGTGAGCGACTCCTCCACGACGGGGCTCGGCCCCCGTCCCGACCTGCGCGCCTTCGTCGCCGGGCTGCCCAAGGCCGAGCTGCACGTGCACCACGTCGGCTCGGCCAGCCCCGCCATCGTCAGCGAGCTGGCCGAGCGCCACCCCGGCACCGTGCCGAGCGACCCCGACGCGCTGCGCGACTTCTTCGCCTTCCGCGACTTCGCCCACTTCATCGAGGTCTACCTCGCGGTGGTCGACCTCGTGCGCACCCCCGAGGACATCCGCTTCCTCACCTACGAGATCGCGCGCGAGATGGCCACCACGCAGTCCCTGCGCTACGCCGAGCTGACCTGCACCCCCTACACCTCGGTGCAGGCGCTGCGGGGCGAGCCCCACGTCGCGATCGGGGCCTTCAACGAGGCCATCGAGGACGCCCGCGTCGCCGCCGAGCGCGACTTCGGGATCGTGCTCCGCTGGATCTACGACATCCCCGGCGAGGCCGGCCTGCCCGCGGCCGACCTGACCCTGGACCTCGCGCTGCGCCACCCCACCGACGGGCTGGTCGGCTTCGGGCTCGGCGGCCCGGAGATCGGCGTGCCGCGCCCGCAGTTCGAGCCCCACTTCGCCGCCGCGCGCGCCGCGGGCCTCCACAGCGTGCCCCACGCCGGCGAGACCACCGGGCCGCAGACGGTCTGGGACGCGCTGCGCCTGCTGGGGGCCGAGCGCATCGGCCACGGCACCTCCGCGGCGCAGGACCCCGCCCTGCTGGCCCACCTGGCCGAGACGGGGGTGCCGCTGGAGGTCTGCCCGTCGTCGAACGTCGCCACCCGCGCCGTCGCCACCCTGGCCGACCACCCGCTGCGCGCCTTCCGCGACGCCGGGGTGGTGGTGACGATCAACTCCGACGACCCGCCGATGTTCGGCACGACGCTCAACCGCGAGTACGAGATCGCCGCCGACCTGCTCGACCTCGACGAGGCCGGGGTCAAGGACCTCGCCCGCGCCGGCGTGCGCGCGTCGTTCGCCGACGACGCCACCCGGGCGCGCGTGCTCGCCGAGATCGACGCCTACGCCGGACCGGCGTCCTCGGCTTGACCCTCGACCGGCACCTCGACCGGCACCTCGACCGGCGTCTCGACGTAGTGCTCGACCGGCCCGCGGAAGTGGGCTAGGACCCGCTCGGGCAGGGTCGAGAGCTGGCTGACGTGGCTCTGCAGCGCCCGGGCCTTCGTCGCGACGAGGTCGGGGTCGAGGTCGAGGCGCACCATCTGCTCCCAGGGCGCGTCCTCGGGGCCGCGGGTCGGCCACAGCGACACGGGGTACTCCAGCAGCCGCGCACCGCTGCGCTGCGCCGCCACCGCCGCGGCACGCCCGGCGGCCTCGTGGTCGGGGTGCCCGTCGTGGCGCCACGGCGCGGCCAGCAGGGTGCTCGACCCGTCGCCCACTAGGCCGGCGAGGCTCGCGGCGACGGCCTGCTCCTGGGCGGCGACCTCGCCGTCGGCGGCGCCGAGGAACACCAGGGGGGCCTCGGGCGCGAGGCGGGCCAGGGCGTTCTCCATCTCGGCCAGCCGGGTGGTCGCCAGCGCGTGGCGCGTCATCAGCTGGGAGGGGCGGTGGCTGGCCTCGCCGGCGGTGAGCAGCACGACGTAGACGGGGACGCCCTGGCGGTGGGCCGTGGCCATGAGGCCCGCCGCCCCGAGGCTCTCGTCGTCGGGGTGGGCGCTGACGACGACGAGCCGGGTGCAGGCCCGCTCGCCGTGGCTCAGCCGCAGCAGCGGCACGGCGCCGTAGCGGGGGTGGGCCTCCCAGTCGGCGACCGACGACGTGGCCGGGGCGTCGCCGGCACGGTGGCCGGCGCTCGACGGGTGCGCGCGCTCCCCGTCCCGATCCGACGTCATCGTCACCGGCAGAACCTAGATTCCGGCGGCCCGTGGGCACTTCCTCCCGCTGGGTGAATACTGTCGTGCCATGAGCAACCCGGCCGGCCCCGTGCGCGTCGCGGTCGTCAACGACTACGAGATCGTGGTCGCCGGCGTCGCCGCGCTGCTCGCGCCGTACCGCTCGCGCGTCGACGTGGTGGAGCTCGACATCGGCGTCGGCGTGGTCGGCGACGTCGACGTGGTGCTCTACGACACCTTCGGCCAGGTGCAGGGCGACGGGATCGAGCTGGAGGACCTCGTCGCCGACGGCTCGCCCAAGGTCGTGGTCTTCAGCTGGAACGTGCAGGCCGACCTCGTCGAGCGCACGATCGCCCGCGGGGCGTCGGGCTACCTGTCCAAGCAGTCCGACGCGCGCGACATCGTCGAGGCCATCACCCGGGTCTGCGCCGGGGAGACGGTGCGGCCCGGTGAGGTCGAGGACCTCGACGAGCACGACCGCGGCGCGTGGCCGGGTCGCGACCACGGCCTGTCGGCGCGCGAGGCCGAGGTGATCGCGCTGATTACCCAGGGCCTGTCCAACCAGGAGATCGCCGACCGGTCCTACCTCAGCATCAACTCGGTGAAGACCTACATCCGCACCGGCTACCGCAAGATCGGGGTCTCCCGCCGGGCCCAGGCGGTGGCGTGGGGCATGCAGCACGGCTTCTCGCCCGAGCACGCACGCGTGCTCCGCTGACCTCACCCGATCGGGTGAGGACCGCAGGGGCGTCGTGCTTTATGCCACGGCGTCTGTATAGATTCGACGGCGTGAGTCCCTCCGCACCCGTCGTCGCGACGCTCGTCGACGACTTCCACGTCGTCCTCCCGGGCGTGCGTGCGCTCCTCGAGCCCTACCGCTCGCGGGTGGTGCTGGTGGAGCTCGGCGACGCGCTGGTGGAGCCGCGGTCGGTCGACGTCATCCTCTACGAGCCGGTGCGGCTCTCGCAGAGCAGCCACTCGATGCTCCGCTCGCTCGCGGCCTCCTCGGGCGCGCGCCCGGTCGTCTACACCTGGCGCGAGCACAGCGCCCAGGGCGCGCCCGCCGGGCCCGTCGTCGGCCGGCTCTCGAAGTCGCTCACCGGCGCCCAGCTCGTGGCCGGCATCGAGGCGGTCCACCGCCACGTCGGCCCCCCGCCGGGCCCGCGTCCCACCGTCGACCGGGCGGCCCACGCCGCCGTCGTCGCCCGCGGCGGCGCCGCCGACAACGGCCTCACCCCGCGCGAGGCGCAGATCCTGGCCCTCATCACCCAGGGCTACACCAACGTCGAGATCGGCAAGAGGCTCTACCTGTCGATCAACTCGGTGAAGACCTACGTGCGCGGCGCCTACCGCAAGATCGACGTCGAGCGCCGCACCCAGGCCGTCGCCTGGGGCCTGCAGCACGGCCTCGGCGACGCCGAGATGGTCCGCCAGCCCACGGGCACGCGCGCCTCCTGACCTGCCGCCCCGGCGCTCAGCGGTGAGACCGGTCCAGACCACCTCGACCGGACGATGGCCGGGCCGCCCGCGCGTCTGCCTAGCCTGAGCCGATGGACCCCTTCGCCCACGCCGGTGCGCTGGCCGACGCCTACCGCGCGGTCGACTGGTCGCGTTCGCCCGTCGGGCACCCGTCCACGTGGAGCCCGACCCTGCTCCAGGCCCTCGAGACGGCGTGGAGCAGCCGCTTCCCGATCACGCTGATCTGGGGCCCGGAGCTGGTGCTGCTCTACAACGAGGCCTACGTCGCCCTCATCGGCGACAAGCACCCCGCCGCCCTGGGCGAGCGGACCCGCACGGTGTTCCCGGAGGCGTGGGACGGCATCGCGCCGCTGCTCGAGCAGGCGACGCGGGGGGAGGCCACGTGGAGCGCCGACGCCCTCATCCCGCTCGTGCGCCACGGGCACCTCGAGGACTGCTACTTCACCTTCTCCTACTCGCCGGTCCGCTCCGCGGCCGGTGTCATCGAGGGGGTCGTCGACATCTCGGTGGAGACGACCCGCCAGGTCGTCGACGCGCGGCGCCTGGCCCTGCTCTCCGAGCTCGGCATCGCCCTGAGCGGCTCCGCCTCGGCGACCCAGGTCGCGCAGCGCGCCGCCGAGGTGCTCGCCGGCGACCCCGCCGACCTGCCCGCGCTCGCGCTGCGGCTGCCGCGCTCGACCCCCGCCGCGGAGGCCGTGGACGAGGCCGGCGCGGGCGCGCCCGCGCTCCCGGCCGCCCCCTCCGCGCCGTGGGACGGCGACCGTCCGCTGCTGGAGCCGGTCGACGGGGGAGTGCTGGCCTGGCTGCCGGTGCGGGTCACCGGCGCGCGCAGCGAGCGGGGCGGCCACCTCGTCGTACGCCTCCCCCCGGCGCTGGCCGCCGACCCCGACCACCTCGCCTTCCTGGCCCTCGTGGCGCGCGCGGTCGAGCGCGCCCTCGACGCCGTCGCCGTCCTCGAGGCCGAGCGTCGGGCGGTGGCCGACGAGCGCCGTCTCTCCGAGGTGCTCCAGCACAGCCTGCTGACCCCGCCCGCCCAGCCCGCGGGCGTGGCGGTGGCCGTGCGCTACGAGCCCGCGGGCGAGCAGGCCAGCATCGGCGGGGACTGGTACGACGCGTTCGTGCTGCCCGACGGCGACCTGGTGGTCGCGATCGGCGACGTCGCCGGCCACGACCGCGACGCCGCAGCCCTCATGGGGCAGGCGCGCAACCTGCTGCGCGGGATCGCCTACGCCACCCAGGCCGCGGCGTCGCGGGTGCTGTCACTGCTCGACGAGGCGCTCGAGGGGCTCGGCCTCGACACCACCGCGACCGCCGTCGTCGCGCGGCTCGGGCCTCCCGTCGACCACGACGGCGTGCAGGGCCGCTCGCTGCGCTGGTCCAACGCCGGACACCCGCCGCCGCTGCTGCTCGGCGCCGACGGCCGGGTGCGGCTGCTGGACCACCGCAGCGACCTGCTGCTCGGCCTCGACCCGGCCGCCGCGCGTGCCGACCACGAGGTGCTGCTCGCGCCGGGCGACACGCTGGTCATGTGCACCGACGGCCTCGTCGAGCACCGACGCCAGCCGCTCGACGTCGGTCTGGGACGCCTCGCCGACCTCCTGCACGGCCAGCAGGACCTCGACGTGGAGACCCTCTGCGACCGGTTGGTGGCCGGGTCGGAGCGCCACACCGAGGACGACGTGGTCGTGCTGGTGGTGCGGGTGCTGGCCGGTCAGGGCAGCGAGAGCGACGCGGTGCGCCGGGTGACGTCGAGGCCGACCGGGTCCTCGGCGTCGTCGTAGGCCCTCACCCCGCGGCTCCACACCCGCAGCCGCACCTGGTCGACGTCGGCCCCGTCGGCCGCGCGCGCGAGGCACCGCACGGGGAGCCGGAAGCCGATCGTGTCGGCGGCCAGGTCGACGGTGACGGCGTCGCCCTTGCAGTCGGCGGCGGCGTTGCCGGCCACGAGCGTGGCGCTGGGGCCCGCGGCGGAGGGGGTGCGGGTGATGACGTAGGCGATGTCGGAGGGGGCGACCCCGGAGACCAGCACGCTGAGGTACTGCCTGTAGCGGCGCCCGCCGGGGTGCACCAGCGTGCGCAGGTCCTCGAAGCGCACGCGCCCAACGAGGGCCCGCGGCTGCTCGGCGGCCCGGAAGCCCACGCGGCGCACGTCGACGCTGGGGCGCAGCACGGTGTCGTCGGCCGCGGTCTGGGCGAGGTCGTCGGCCGGGTCCTGCCGCGACACGGCGGTGGGCTGCGGCGCCAGCGCGCCGACCGGGGGCGCCACGAGGCCGGCGAGCACCGCGGTGAGGAGGACGGTTACGAGCACGGGGACGAGCACGGCGGGGGGAGTGCGCAGCACCGTGGCCTCCGAGAGGGGTGGGTCGGTTCCGTGGACGGGGCGCCCCCGGCAGGACTCGAACCTGCGACCGGCGGATTAGAAGGCCGCTGCTCTATCCAGCTGAGCTACGGAGGCGTGGACCGGCCCGGGCCGGTCGGGCGTCAGTATGCCGCACCGGCGCGGCCGCCCGGTCGCGACCGGGTCAGGGCACGACGACGATCTTGCCGACGTGGCCGCGCTCGGCCAGCCGGGCCTGCGCGAGGGCCAGGTCCTCGAGGGCGAAGGTCTCGGCGACCACGGGTCGCACCAGGCCGCGCCGGGCGATGTCGACCAGGGCCGCGAAGACCCGCCGCGTGTGCATCGTCGAGCCCACCAGGGACAGGTCGGCCAGGTAGAGCCGGCGTACGTCGAGCCCGACGGCCCAGCCGTCGAGGGAGCCCGCCACGACCCACCGGCCGCCGCGGCGCAGCAGGTCGAGGCCCTCGGCGAGGAAGGGCCCGGCGACCACGTCGACCGCGGCGTCGTAGCCCTCGGGGGCGGCGGCCGCGGCGTCGGCGAGCACCTCCCCGCGCCCCCGGTCGACGACCACGTCGGCTCCGGCGGCGCGGACGGCCCGGGCCTTGCTGCCGCTGCACACCGCGACGACGCGCGCGCCGCGGGCGCGGGCCAGCTGCACCGCCGCGAGCCCGACCCCGCCGGAGGCGCCGGTGACCAGCACGGTGTGACCCTCGCCGACCCCGCCCCGCTCGAGCATGCCCAGGGCCGTGCCGTAGGCGATCGGCAGCGCGGCGAGCTCCACGTCGGACAGGGGCGAGTCGTCCACCCGGTGCGCGCACGCGGCGGGCACCACGACGTGCTCGGCGAAGCCCCCGTCGCGCTCGCTGCCCAGCACATCGACCACGGCGGCGTCGGGGCCCGGGTCGGCGTACAGGGCGGGGTCGAGCAGCACCCGTGCGCCCACGAGGTCGGGGGCGGTGCCGCTGCCGACCGCGACGACCGTGCCGGTCACGTCGGCGCCCTGCACGCGCGGGAAGTCGAGCGGGCCCAGCCAGCCGCCGCGGGCGTCGGGGTCCTCGGCCGAGGCGGCGTAGGAGCCCTCGCGGGTCCAGAGGTCGGTGTTGTTGCACCCGGCCGCCACGACCCGGACCAGCACGTCGTCGGGGCCGGGTCGCGGCAGGTCGACCTCGCGCAGCTCGATCGCGTCGAGGCCGCCGTGGTGGGTGATCACGGCGGCCCGCATCGAGGGACCGTCCGGCGAGGTCACGGGGCGGCCCGCCTCAGGCCGCGGTCATGTCGTTGATCTCGCCCACGAGCACCTCGATGGCGTCCTCGAGGAAGAGCAGGCCGTGGGTGCGGCCGTCGGCGTCCACCGACTTGGCGACGTGCGAGCCGTGCTGGCGCATGCGCGACAGGGCGTCCTCGAGCTCCACCTCGCGGGGGATGGCCACGAGACGGCGCAGGCGCTTGGCCGGCACCGGCACCTCGAAGTCGTCCAGCGGCAGCTCCATGACGTCCTTCATGTGCACGTAGCCCACGGGCTCGCCCGACTCGTCGGTGACGACGTAGCGGCTGAAGCCGTGCTGGACGACGGCGCGCTGCACGTCGAGCGGGGTCGCCGACGGCGGCAGGAGCACGAGGTCGGCCAACGGCACCTCGATGTCGGCGGCCAGCTTGTCGGTGAACTCGAAGGCGCCGGTGAGCGGGCCGGGGGCGTCGTCGAGGGTGCCCTCGCGGCGCGACTGCTCGACGATGCCGGCGACCTCCTCGAGGGTGAAGGTGCTGGTGGCCTCGTCCTTGGGCTCCACCCGGAAGAGGCGCAGCACGCCGTTGGCGATGGCGTTGAGCGTCCAGATCAGCGGCCGCACCACGCGGGAGACGAAGACCAGCGCCGGGGCGAGGATCAGCGCGGCGCGGTCGGGCACGGAGAAGGCGAGGTTCTTGGGCACCATCTCACCGAGCACGACGTGGAGGTAGGTCACCAGCAGCAGCGCGATGACGAAGGCCACGACGCTGATGACGTCGGCGGTGAGCGGTGTGAGGCCGAGGGGGTACTCCAGCAGGTGGTGGATCGCCGGCTCGGAGACGTTGAGGATGAGCAGCGAGCACACGGTGATGCCCAGCTGGCTGGTGGCCAGCATGAGGGTGGCGTGCTCCATCGCCCACAGGGTGGTCTTGGCGGCACGGCTGCCGGCCGCGGCGCGCGGCTCGATCTGCGAGCGGCGCGCGGAGATCACGGCGAACTCCGCGCCCACGAAGAACGCGTTGCCCGCCAGCAGGACGACCAGCCAGACCAGGCCGGGGAGGTACTCGCTCATGCGTGCTCCTGGGCGATCGGGTCGGCGCCCTCGCGGGCGGCTGCGGTGCCGGCTGCGGCGTCGGCGGGGACCGGGTCGTCGGGCACGTAGCGCACCCGGGTCACCCTGTTCTCCTCCGCGCGCTCGACGCGCAGCAGGCCGCCGTCGACGACGACCTCGTCGCCGGCCTCGGGGATGCGGCCCAGCTCGGCGGACAGGAAGCCCGCGACGGTGTCCCAGTCCTCGCCCTCGGGCACGGCCACGCCGGCGCGGCTGAGCAGCTCGTCGGGACGCCAGGTGGCGTCGAAGGTGATCGAGCGGCCGCGCCGCGTCAGGGCGGAGTGGTAGCGGTCGTGCTCGTCCTCGAGCTCGCCGATGAGCTCCTCGACGAGGTCCTCCATGGTGACGATGCCGGCGGTGCCGCCGTACTCGTCGGTGACGACGGCGATCTGGAGCCCGCCGCCGCGCAGCTGGTCGAGCAGTGCCGTGGCGCCCAGGGTCTCGGGCACGCGCAGCGGCTCGATCATCAGGTCGGCGGCCGTGGTGGAGCCGCGGGCCTCGAGGTCGACGGCGAAGGCCGCCTTGACGTGCAGGAAGCCGACGATGTCGTCGGGGCCCTCCTCGATGACCGGCAGCCGTGAGTGACCGGTGGCCGCGGCCACCGCGATCACCTCCGCGGCGCTCGCCCCGGCCTCGACCGACGACATCCGGATGCGCGGGGTCATGACGTCGGAGGCGTCGCGCTCGGTGAAGCGCAGGCTGCGGTCGAGCAGCGTCGCGTCATCCTCCTCGAGCAGACCGGCCGAGGCGGAGTGACGGATCAGGTAGGTCAGCTCGTCGGCGCTGCGCGCACCGCTCAGCTCCTCCTGCGGCTCCACGCCCATGGAGCGGATCAGGCCGTTGGCGGTGTTGTTGAGCAGCATGACCACCGGCTTGAACACGGTGGTGAACGCCGTCTGGAAGGGCACGACGGCCTTGGCGGTGGCCAGGGGCACCGCGAGGGCGAAGTTCTTGGGCACGAGCTCGCCGATCACCATCGAGAAGAGGGTGGCGAGCAGGATGCCGATGACCGCCCCGACGCCGACGACGGCGGCGTCGGGCACCCCGAGGCCGCCGAGGGGCTCCTCGAGCAGCGAGCTGACAGCCGGCTCGAAGGTGTAGCCGGTCAGCAGCGTCGTCAGCGTGATGCCCAGCTGCGCGCTCGACAGGTGGGTCGAGGTGATCCGCAGGGCCTTGATGGTGGTGCCCAGGCGCTGCTCACCGCCGGCCTGGCGCTTCTCGAGGTCGTGCCGGTCGAGGTTGACCAGGGCGAACTCCGAGGCGACGAAAAGCCCGGTCCCCACGGTCAGGACCAGGCCGATGCCCAGCATGAACCACTCGTTCACGCGCTCCACCTCCTGACATCCCCAGGGCTCGGGACATGGTCGTCAGGAGGGTTCGGACTTCGTGGTGTGTCATCCATGGTGGGCCCAGCCTAACGGGCCGCGGCGGCTCAGCCGATGAGGCCGCCCATCCAGTCCTCGACGTCGCCCGAGGAGCGCGGCAGCGCGGCGGAGAGGTTGCGCGAGCCGTCGGCGGTGATGAGGATGTCGTCCTCGATGCGGATGCCGATGCCGCGCAGCTCCTCGGGCACGAGGAGGTCGTCCTCCTGGAAGTACAGGCCGGGCTCCACGGTCAGCACCATGCCCTCGGCCAGGTCGCCGCGGGGGTAGACGTCGATCGAGGAGCGGCCGCAGTCGTGGACGTCCATGCCGAGCATGTGGCTGGTGCCGTGGAGGGTCCAGCGCGAGTAGACCTTGCTCTGCAGGTCGAGCGCCTCCTCGGCGCTCACCGGCAGCAGGCCCATGTCCTCCAGGCCGTGGGCCAGCACGTCCATCGCGGCCTCGTGGGCCACCAGGAAGCGCGCTCCCGGGCGCAGCGCGTCGATGCCGGCCTGCTGGGCGGTGAAGACGAGGTCGTAGAGCTCGCGCTGCACGGTGGTGAAGCGGCCGTCGACGGGCAGGGTGCGGGTGACGTCGGCGGTGTAGAGGTTGCCCCCCTCCACACCCATGTCGAGGAGCACCAGCTCGCCGGGGGTGATCGGCCCGGAGTTCTCGATCCAGTGCAGCGTCGTGGCGTGGCGGCCGCCGCCGACGATGGAGTCGTAGCCGATGTCGTTGCCCATGGCGCGGGCACGGCGGAAGAAGGTGCCCTCGATCCAGCGCTCGCCGTACTCCCTCACCCGGGGCCACTCGCGCACCGAGTCCTCGAACCCGAGCGTGGTGATGTCGCACGCCTCCTGCAGCTGGGCGACCTCCCAGTCGTCCTTGACCAGCCGCAGCTCGGAGGCCACCCGGGCCAGGTCGTCCTCGAGTGCGGCCTCGGCGGCCAGCATCCGGTCGACGGCGGGGGAGACCCCGCGGTGCACCCGGGTCTTGGTGGTGCCCTGGGTCAGGTCGCCCTGGAGACGGTCGATGTGGCGCACCTCGAGGCCCAGCGACGACGACATCTCGTGCAGCGAGGGACGACGACCGGCCCACAGCTCGCCGTACTGCCGGTCGCGGAAGAACTCGTCGGTGTCGCGCGAGGAGCGGGGGCGGGCGTAGAGCACGTGCTCGTCGTCGTGGACCACCAGGACCGCGTCGCTGGTCTGGTTGCCCGAGAAGTAGGTGTGGGCGGTGTCGGGCCGGAAGCGGTAGTCGGTGTCGTTGGAGCGCACCTTGAAGCCGCCGGCCGGGAGCACCAGCCGCTCGCCCGGGAAGGCCTCGGCCAGCCGCGTGCGGCGCTGGGCGGCCAGGGCGGCCACGGGGTGCAGCGGCAGGTCGAGCTCGCGGTCGCCCCAGCCGGTGCGCATGAAGGCGGCGTAGGCCTCGGGCACGGCCGGGTCGTGCGACTCCGTGGCGGGCGTCGCGCTCGCGGTCTGCTCGGGGCTGGTGGTCTCCTCGCTCATGGGCTCACCCTACGCGCCGAGGGAGGGCGGAGCGGCTGCCCGATAGGCTGCGGGCCATGCCCGGAGCCCGTCGCGACAGTGTCGCCTTCACGGTGCTCGTCACCGTGCTGGTGGTGCTCGCCGCGCTCCCCGTGCTGCTGGTGATCGCCCTGTCGGGCGCGCCCTCGTCGCTCGTGCTGGCCACCGCGCTGGCGGCCCTGCCCGTGGTGCCCCTGGTGGCCTGCTACCTCTGGCTCGACCGCTACGAGCCCGAGCCGCGGGCCCTGCTGCTCCTGGGCCTGTTGTGGGGCGGCTTCGTCGCCACCGCGGCGGCGCTGCTGGTGCAGGGCGTCGGCGGGCTGGTCGTCGGGTTCACCGACGCCGCCAGCCTGGCGGTGGTGGCTCCGCTGACCGAGGAGGCGACCAAGGGCGCCTTCCTCGTGCTGCTGCTGTGGTGGCGCCGCGCGGAGCTCGACGGCGTCCTCGACGGGATCGTCTACGCCGGCATGGTCGGCGTCGGCTTCGCCTTCGTCGAGAACATCCTCTACCTCGCGGCGGCCTACAACGGCACCGACGGCACCGGCCCCGGCGGCACCGAGGCGCTGACGACGACCTTCGTGCTGCGCTGCCTCTTCGGCCCCTTCGCCCACCCGCTCTTCACCGCCTTCACCGGCATCGGGGTCGGGCTCGCGGTCGGCTCGCGCAGCGGCGCCGTGCGTGTGGTCGCCCCGGTGGTCGGCTTCTCGCTGGCGGTCGTGGCGCACGGGCTGTGGAACGGCTCGACGCTCTACGGCTTCGGCGGGTTCGTTGTGGTCTACGTCGTGCTCATGCTCCCGGCGCTCGTCGGCCTGCTGGTCCTCGCCGTGTGGGCGCGCAGCCGGGAGTCGCGCATGCTCGCCGCCGCCCTCGGCGACGCCGCGAGCCGCGGGCTGGTGCCGGCCACCGACATCGGGTGGGTCGTCGACCTGCGGGCCCGGCGCGAGGCCCGTGCCTTCGCCCGCCGGCGCGGGGGAGCGCAGGCCGAGCGGGCCATGCGCGACTACCAGCAGGCGGCGATCGAGCTCGGTTTCCTCCATCACCGCTTCCTGCGCGGCACCCCACCGCCAGACTTCGCAGCACGAGGACAGCACTACGTCGCCCGCATCGGCGCCGTCAGGCCGTTCATCGCCTTTCCAGGACAGGTGGTTCCGACCCGATGACAGCCCCGACCGACGCCGGCGCGACGCCCGGCGGCCCCCGCCGCGGCGGATCCGACGACGCCCAGATGCTCACCGCGCTCGTGCGCCTGCGGGGTGCCCTCCAGGCCGCCGAGCTGCCCCTGGAGGTGCCCGGCGTGGAGGCGCAGCGGGCGGCCCGACGCGAGATGGTCGACCAGCTGGAGGACTACGTCATCCCGCGGGTGATGACGATCGACGCGCCGATGCTGACCGTCGTCGGCGGCTCGACCGGCGCCGGCAAGTCGACGCTGGTCAACTCGCTGGTCGGCACCCGCGTCACCCAGCCGGGGCTGCTGCGCCCGACCACGCGCTCGCCGGTGCTGGTGCACCACCCCGACGACGCCGAGTGGTTCGGCCAGGACCGCCTCCTGCCCGACCTCGCCCGGGTCGCCCACAGCACCGACGACCCCGACGCGCTGCAGCTGGTGCCCTCCGAGCTCATCCCCTCGGGCCTGGCGATCCTCGACGCGCCCGACGTCGACTCGGTCGAGGAGCGCAACCGGACCCTGGCCGCCCAGCTGCTCGCCGCGGCCGACATGTGGCTCTTCGTGACCTCCGCGGCCCGCTACGCCGACCAGGTGCCGTGGGACTCGCTGCGCGGCGCGGCCGACCGCGCCACCGCGGTGGCGATCGTGCTCGACCGCACCCCGCCCGAGGCGGTGCAGACGGTCGCGGCCCACCTGGCCCGGATGCTGGCCTCGCGGGGTCTGAAGGACTCGCCGATGTTCATCGTGCACGAGGGCCCGGTCGACGAGGCCGGCCTGCTCCCGCCGGCGCACGTGGCCGACATCCGCGGCTGGCTCGACTCGCTGGCCCACGACTCCGAGGCCCGGGCCGCGGTGGTCAAGCAGACCCTCGACGGGGCGATCCGGGCGCTCACGCACCGCGTGCACCCGGTGGCCGACGCCGCCGCCGAGCAGCTCGCCGCCGCCCGCACCCTGCGCGAGGACGTCGACCGCGCCTACGACGCCGCGGTGCTCGCGGCCACCACCGCCACCGCCGACGGCACCCTCCTGCGCGGCGAGATCCTCGCGCGCTGGCAGGAGTTCGTCGGCACCGGGGAGCTGCTGCGCTCGCTGGAGAACCGCGTCGGGTGGATCCGCGACCGCGTCGTCAACGCCGTCAAGGGCAAGCCCCAGCAGGCCGAGCGGGTCACGGTGGCGGTGGAGTCCGGCCTGGAGATGCTCGTGCTCGAGCACGCCGAGGCCGCCGCCGAGCGCGCCGAGACCGCCTGGAAGCAGCTCAACGCCGGTCAGGGCCTGCTCGACCGGCCCGACGTCGACCTGGGCCGTGCCTCGCGCGACCTGCGGCGTCGCGCGGAGGTGTCGGTGCGCGAGTGGCAGGACGAGGTGCTCGCGATGGTGCGGGCCGAGGGCGCCGACAAGCGCTCGACGGCACGCTTCCTGGCCTTCGGTGTCAACGGGCTGTCGGTGGCCCTCATGGTCGTGGTCTTCTCCAGCACCGGCGGCGTGACGGGGGCCGAGGCCGGCATCGCCTCGGGCTCGGCGGTGCTCGGGCAGAAGCTCCTCGAGGCCGTCTTCGGGGAGCAGGCCGTGCGTGGCCTCGCCGAGCGGGCGCGCCGCCGTCTCGAGGAGCGCGTGCGCACGCTGCTCGAGGGCGAGCGGGCGCGCTGGGTCGCGGTGCTCGACGGGCTCGAGCTCGTGCCGGGCGCCGGCGAGGGCCTGCGGGTCGCCGCCCGCCGGGTCGACGACGTGCGCTACTCCTCGGCGCAGCCCCGGTCCTGACCTACTCCGCACGCGGGCGGGTGCGACCCCCTAGGGTGGTGGCGGAGTTCGACGAGACCGTGCGGGTGAGTGGGAGAAGATGACGTCCTTGCTGGAGGGGGCCAAGAAGCTGGCCACCCGGGGCACCGACATCGGGGCTCGGATCGAGGGTCTCGCCGAGGCGGCCGAGGCCGCGCGCGGCAGGCTCGACGACGCCCTGGTGCGGGAGACCGAGGAGGTCGTCGAGCGCGCCGCGGGCCGGCTGCGCCTCTCGGCCACCCACACCGTGGTCGGCATCGCCGGAGCCACCGGGTCGGGCAAGTCCTCCACCTTCAACGCCCTGACCGGGCTGGAGCTCTCCGCCGTCGGGGTCCGCCGGCCCACCACCTCCTGGGCCACCGCCTGCGTGTGGGGCAGCGACGGGGCCGAGGAGCTGCTGTCGTGGCTCGGCATCCCGCCGCGCCACCAGACGACGCGCGACTCCATGCTCGACACGCGGCGCGAGTCCAACGCCCTCGACGGCGTGGTGCTGCTCGACCTGCCCGACCACGACTCCACCGAGGTCGCGCACCACCTCGAGGTCGACCGCCTGGTCAAGCTGGCCGACATGCTGGTGTGGGTCCTCGACCCGCAGAAGTACGCCGACGCCGCCATCCACGACCGCTACCTCGCCCCCCTCGCGACCCACGAGGGCGTCATGGTCGTCGTGCTCAACCACATCGACAGCGTGCCGGTCGAGCGCCGCCAGTCGATGCTCGACGACGTGCGGCGCCTCCTCGACGCCGACGGCCTGCCCGGCGTGCCCGTGATCGGCATCAGTGCCCGCGAGGGCCTGGGGGTCGAGGAGCTGAAGGCCGAGATCGGTCGGCGGGTCTCCGAGAAGGCCGCCACCCGCACCCGGCTCGAGGCCGACGTGCGCGCCGCGGCGGCCCGGCTGGAGGCCGCCGGCGGGAGCGGTCGCACGCGCGCCCTGCCCGCGGCGCGCGTGGAGTCGATGGAGTCGGCCCTCGCCGAGGCCGCCGGCGTCACCACCGTGGTCGACGCCGTCGAGCGCTCGACCCGCCTGCGCGCCGCGGCCGCGGCGGGCTGGCCGGTCGTCTCCTGGACCCACCGCTTCCGCAAGGACCCCCTCGCCCGGCTCGGGCTCGAGCTGGGTGCCGACGCCGCGGCGCTGCGCGGCAGCCGCCGGGCCGTGCCCGAGGCGAACGCCGTGCAGCGGGCCCGGGTCGACAACGAGGTGCGCGCCCTGGTCGACGACGTGTCGACCGGGCTCCCGCAGCCCTGGACGGAGTCGATCCGGCGCGCCTCGGTGGCCCGGCTGCCGGAGATCGGCGACCGTCTCGACGCCGCGGTCGGCTCCGTCGACCTCGACGCCGCCCGGATGCCCGCATGGGCCGGGGCGGTGCGGGCGCTCCAGTGGCTCCTGCTCCTCGCCGCGGGCGTCGGACTCGTGTGGAGCGTGGCCGCCGGGCTGTCGGGCTCGCTGCCCGACACCGTGGCCGTCGCCGGCATCGCGCTGCCCCTCGTGCTCCTCATCGGTGGCGTGGCCCTGGGCGTGCTGCTCGCCCTGGGCTGCCGCGGCCTGGTCGCCGGCACGGCCCGCAGTCGCGCGGAGGCCGCCGACCGGCGGCTGCGCGAGGCGGTCTCGGGGGTCTCCACCGAGCTGGTGGTGCGCCCGGTCGAGGCCGAGCTCGCGGCCTACACCCGGCTGCGCCACGGGCTCGACGCGGCCCAGCGCTGACCACGAGTCGTCCACACGGGCGCGTGAGGGTCCGTCCGTCCCCAGGCCCGGCCCGAGGCGCTGCGGAGGTCGGCGCCGCGGCGTTCGCTTGTCCCCACGGGCCGCCCCGAGGCGGCGGCCACCGAGGGACGAGGAGACTCCCGTGCTGAACGAGACCATGCTGACCCTGCAGGGCTGGGTCGGGGGCGAGGTGACCCTGCGCCACGCCGGTGAGGCGCCGGTGGCCGGCTTCCGGCTCGCCGTGACCCCGCGCCGCTTCAACCGCCGGTCGGGGGAGTGGGGCGACGGGCCGACGGTGTGGTACTCGGTCAACGCCTGGCGGGGCCTGGCCGACAACGTCGCGACCTCGGTGCGCCGCGGCGACCCGGTCGTGGTGCACGGGCGTCTCACCACGTCGTCGTGGGTCAACTCCGCGGGCGTCGAGGTCACCTCGATGGAGGTCGACGCCGTGCTCGTCGGCCACGACCTGACCCGTGGCACGAGCAGCTTCGCGCGCACGCCCCGTCCGGCCTCGAGCGCCGCCGGGGCCGAGGAGGCCGCGGCCGGCGACGGCGTGGCGGCCTGAGCCGCCGGCGGGGCCCGGGGTGCCCGGACGCCCGGGCAACCCCGTAGGCTCGGGGACCATGGCGGAATATGTCTTCACCCTGCGCAACGTGCGCAAGGCCCACGGCGACAAGGTCGTCCTCGAGAACGTCACCCTCTCCTTCCTCCACGGCGCCAAGATCGGCGTCGTGGGGCCCAACGGCACGGGCAAGTCGTCGCTGCTCAAGATCATGGCCGGTCTCGACCAGCCCAACAACGGCGACGCGATCCTCGACCCGCAGGCCACGGTCGGCATGCTCCAGCAGGAGCCGCCGCTGAGCGAGGGCAAGACGGTGCTGGAGAACGTCGAGGAGGCGGTGGCCGAGACCAAGGCCAAGATGGCCCGGCTCGACGAGCTCTACATGATGATGGGCGACCCCGACGCCGACCAGGACAAGGTCGCCACCGAGGCGGGCGACCTGCAGACCGAGCTCGACGCGGCCAACGTGTGGGACCTCGACAGCCGGCTCGAGCAGGCCATGGACGCCCTGCGGTGCCCGCCGCCGGACGCCATCGTCGACAACCTCTCCGGCGGCGAGCGCCGCCGGGTGGCGCTGTGCAAGCTGCTGCTCCAGCAGCCCTCGCTGCTGCTGCTCGACGAGCCCACCAACCACCTCGACGCCGAGTCGGTGCAGTGGCTGGAGGGACACCTCAAGGACTACCCCGGCGCCGTCCTGGCCATCACCCACGACCGGTACTTCCTCGACAACGTCGCCGAGTGGATCCTCGAGCTCGACCGCGGCCAGGCCCACGGCTACGAGGGCAACTACTCCAAGTACCTCGAGACCAAGAAGGAACGTCTCAAGATCGAGGGGCAGAAGGACGCCAAGCGCGCCAAGATGCTGGAGAAGGAGCTGGAGTGGGTCCGCTCCAACGCCAAGGCCCGCCAGACCAAGAGCCGCTCCCGTCTCGCACGCTACGAGGAGATGGCGGCCGAGGCCGACCGGATGCGCAAGATCGACACCTCCGAGATCAACATCCCCGCCGGCCCGCGGCTGGGTGACATCGTCCTGGAGGCCGACCACCTCACCAAGGGCTTCGAGGGGCGCACCCTCATGCACGACCTCTCCTTCTCGCTGCCGCGCGCGGGCATCGTCGGCGTCATCGGCCCCAACGGCGTGGGCAAGACGACGCTGTTCCGCATGATCACCGGCGGCGAGGAGCCCGACGAGGGCGCCCTCAAGGTCGGCACCACGGTCAAGCTGTCCTACGTCGACCAGAGCCGCGGCGGCATCGACCCGAACAAGAACGTCTGGGAGGTCGTGTCCGACGGCCTGGACTTCGTCAAGGTCGCCAACTTCGAGATGAACTCGCGCGCCTACGTCGCGTCGTTCGGCTTCAAGGGCCCCGACCAGCAGAAGAAGGCCGGCGTGCTCTCCGGCGGGGAGCGCAACCGGCTCAACCTCGCGCTGACGCTGAAGATGGGCGGCAACCTGCTGCTGCTCGACGAGCCCACCAACGACCTCGACGTGGAGACCCTGTCCTCGCTCGAGGACGCCCTGCTCGACTTCCCCGGCTGCGCCGTGGTCACCTCGCACGACCGGTGGTTCCTCGACCGCATCGCCACCCACATCCTCGCCTGGGAGGGCGACGACGAGGACAGCGCGAAGTGGTTCTGGTTCGAGGGCAACTTCGCGGCCTACGAGGAGAACAAGATCGAGCGTCTCGGAGCCGAGGCGGCCCGGCCCCACCGGGTCACCCACCGCCGCCTCACGCGCGACTGACGCGCCACCGACGAGCGACCCACCGGGTCGCCGGGCTCAGCGGATGTCCATCTCCGGGTGCCCGGCGACCAGGTGGTCGGCGACGACGTTCATGACCCGCCCGACGGCGGCGAGGTCGTCGGCGTCGGCGAGGTCGACCAGGTGCTCGCGCACGCCCGCGACGTGCATCGGGGCCGCCTGGCGCAGGACGTCGAGGCCCCGCTCGGTGAGCGAGGCGAGGATGCCGCGGCCGTCCTCGGGCGAGGACACCCGCTCGACGAGCCCGGCGCGCTCCATCCGGGCGACGGTGTGGGTGACCCGGCTGCGGCTGTGGGCCATGGCGTCGGCGAGCTGGGCCATGCGCAGGCGTCCGTCGCGCTCGGAGAGCCGCACCAGGATCTCGTACTCGGTCAGCGACAGGTCGAAGCCGCGTCGCAGGTCGTCGTCGAGCCGCGCCATGAGCAGCGTGTGGCCGACGAGGAGGGCGCGCCACGAGCGCTGCTGCGACTGGTCGAGCCAGCGCGGCTCGGCCGTCACGGGATCGCTGTCGGGCGCGGTGCGGTGCTCGGTCGTCATTCGACGGAGTCTAGGAGAGCCGCACCGCGGCCGCGGCACCCGAGACCGACTCGTGACGCACGAGCCGGCCGGGTGCCGCGGACCGGGGCGGGTCAGACGCGCTCGAGGATGAGGGCCATGCCCTGGCCGCCGCCGACGCACATCGTGATGAGGCCGGTGGTCTTGTCGTGCCAGTCGAGGCTGTTGATCATCGTGTTCTGCAGCCGGGCCCCGGTCATGCCGAAGGGGTGGCCGACGGCGATGGCGCCGCCGTTGACGTTGAGGCGGTCGATGTCGATGCCCAGGTCCTGGTAGGACGGCACGACCTGGGCGGCGAAGGCCTCGTTGATCTCGACCAGGTCGATGTCGCCGATGCTCATGCCGGCGTACTTCAGGGCGTTGCGGGTGGCCTCGACGGGGCCGAGGCCCATGATCTCGGGCGACAGGCCGCTCACGCCGGTGGAGACGATGCGCGCGAGCGGGGTGAGGCCGAGCTCGGCGGCCTTGGTGTCGGACATGATGACGACCGCGGCGGCGCCGTCGTTGAGCGCGCAGCAGTTGCCGGCGGTGACCACGCCGTCGGGGCGGAAGACCGGCTTGAGGTCCTTGATCGCGTCGTAGGTGACGCCGGCGCGGGGGCCGTCGTCGGTGCTGACCACGGTGCCGTCGGGGGTCGTGACGGGAGTGATCTCGCGGGCCCAGAAGCCGTTGTCGATCGCCTTCTCGGCGAGGTTCTGCGAGCGCACGCCGAACTCGTCGAGCTCCTGGCGCGACAGGCCGCGCAGGCGGGCGACGTTCTCGGCGGTCTGGCCCATCGCGATGTAGGCGTCGGGGAGCAGGCCGTCCTCGCGCGGGTCGTGCCAGTCCACGCCGCCCTCGGCGGTCTTCGCGGTGCGCGACTGCGCGTCGTCGAAGCGCGGGTTGACGGTGTGGGGGATGTGGTCGGAGGTGCCCTTGGCGAAGCGGGAGACGGTCTCCACGCCGGCGGAGACGAAGATGTCTCCCTCGCCGGCCTTGATGGCGTGGAAGGCCATCCGGGTGGTCTGCACCGAGGAGGCGCAGTAGCGGGTGACGGTGGCGCCGGGCACGGCGTCCATGCCGTTGAGCACGTTGACGACGCGGCCCATGTTGTTGCCCGACTCGCCGCCGGGCAGGCCGCAGCCGAGGTAGAGGTCGTCGACGGTGTTGGGGTCGAGCCCCTCGATCTTGTCCAGCGCGGTCTTGACGATCAGGGCGCTGAGGTCGTCAGGACGGAAGTCCTTGAGCGAGCCCTTGTTGGCGCGCCCGATGGGGCTGCGGGCGACGGAAACGATGACGGCCTCGGGCATGCGGGACTCCGGTCTGGTGTGGGTTACTGGCGGGTAATGCTGCCGGATCCACCCTAGACCCCTCGTCCAGCGCTCAGGCGCAGGTGAGCGCGTCGGTGACCAGCGTGAGGGTGCGGGCCAGCCAGGCGCGGCGCTCGTCGTCGGGGCGCAGGAGGGCGGCGGCGAGGATCCCGTCGTAGGCCGCGACCAGCGCGTCGGCCCGCTCGGTGCTGTGGGGCCGGCCCGCCGCGGCCAGGATGGCGTCGACCACGTCGACGAGGCGGGCGCGCCAGGGCGCGAGCTGCTCGGCGATCGCGGGGTCGCGGGTGGCGGCGGTGGACAGCTCGAGGCTGACGACCACGAGGTCGCGCCGGTCGACCCAGCGCTGCATCAGGGCCATCGCCAGGTCGAGCGCCGGTCCGGGTGGTGCGCCCTCGGCGCGCGGGGGCAGCGCGGCCACCTGCGCCGCGAGGTCCTCGACGTCGGCGGCCATGCTGCCGGCGACGTGCTCGGTGAGGGCGTCCCGCAGGGCCCTGCTGGTGCGCAGGTAGGCCGAGCAGCTGCCCTCAGCGATCCCGGCCTCCCGGTCCACCGCCCGGTGGGTCAGGCCGCGCAGGCCCTCGCGGGCGACCACGGCGGTCGCGGCCTCCGCCAGCTGCCGACGCCGCGGGGTCGGGTCGGGCATGGCGGCTCCTGCGGCGGGTGGGTGCGGCGGGTGGGTGTGGCGGGTGAGCGGCGACACTACCCGGCGCCGTTGCGGGCCGCGGGGCTGCGGCGTACCTTCTACATCAGTAGAAGTTCTACACCTGTAGAAGGAGTCCTCATGGAACTGCTCAGCCCCGCCGCCGTCGCCGTCCTGTGGGCCGTGGTCGCCGTCGGCGTCCTCGGCGGCCTGCTCGCCGTGGGCGTCCTCGGCCACACCGTCCTGCGCCACCGCCACGTGCGGGTCGCCCGCCACCTGGGCCTGCGCGAGTACTACGGCGGGCTCGTGCTCAGCCACTGAGCGCCGCGTCTGGCAGAGTCGCCCCGTGCGTCACCTCTACGAGTGCCAGCTGCGCTGGGCCGACCTGGACCTGCTGGGCCACGTCAACAACGTGGTCTACGTCGACTACCTCCAGGAGGCCCGGGTCGACATGCTCCGGACCCACCGCCCCGCGCGGGAGGACGGCGCCGACGCGACCGCGGGCCTCGTGGAGGGACTCGTGGTGGTGCGCCACCGGGTCACCTACGTCGAGCCGCTCACCTTCCGCTTCACCCCCGTGCGCATCGAGTGCTGGGTCACCGAGGTCCGCGCGGCCACCTTCACGATGGCCTACGAGGTCTTCGACGAGACGCCCGAGGGGCGCCGCGTCTACGTGCGCGCCACGACCGTGCTGACGCCGTTCGTCTTCTCCGAGGAGCGACCCCGTCGTCTCACCGCCGCCGAGCGCGAGGTGCTGGCCGGCTTCCGGGAGGAGGGCGACGCCGTCGAGCGGCCGGCCCGCACCCCGGCGCGCGAGGAGGACCTGGGGCACTTCCCGCTCCAGGTGCGCTTCAGCGACGTCGACGTCTACGGCCACGTCAACAACGTGAAGTACTTCGAGTACCTCCAGGAGTCGCGCATCGCCATGCTGGCCCGGTTGTGGGGCGCCGCGCCGGGGGAGGACTCGCGCGCCAGCCTGGTCGTCGCGCAGATCGACGTCGACTACCGCGTGCCGATCCTCTTCCGCCCCGAGCCCTACGACGTGTGGAGCTGGTTCTCCCACGTGGGACGCAGCTCGTCGGTGGTGGAGAGCGAGATCCGCGACGGCGACACCGTGCTGGCCCGGGCCCGCGTCGTGCTGGTCTTCTTCGACACCGCCACGGGTCGCTCCGTGCAGCCGAGCGAGGAGGTGCGAGCGCCGTTGCTCGCCGCCCTCGACGGCTCCTGGACCGCGCGCCCGACCGGCTGAGTCCGCCCGGGCCCTCAGCCGGCCACCCGGAGGTCGGGCGCCGGTGCCGAGGGGGCGGGGAGGCCGATGCTCGCGTCGTGGCCGCGGAAGTTGCGCAGCCACCACGCCCAGTCCGCCGGCACCAGGCCGAAGGGGTCCTCGTGGCCCAGCTCCCGCGCGGCCCAGACCGGCCAGTGCGGGTTCGACAGGGCGGGCCGGCCCAGGAAGGCCAGGTCGATGGCCCCGCTGGCGATCGCGGCCGCGGCGTTCTGCGGCACGCCGAGGTTCCAGCTCGTGGCGACGGGGATGTCCACCTCGCGCTTGATGCGGGCGGCCCGCTCGAGCATGAAGCCCCTGTCGCCGAGCGGGGGCTCGACCATGTCGTCGGTGTTGAAGCCGATGCTCACGTCGGCCAGGTCGAGCCCGTGCTCCTTCATCCAGCCGATCGCCTCGATGGAGTCCTCGAGCCGGATGCCGTCGGGGTGCAGGTCGTCGACCCCCAGACGCATGGTGAGCGGGTACTCCTCGGGCCAGACCTCGCGGACGGCGTCGAGGGCCTCGAGCAGGAAGCGCGCCCGGTTGCGCACGCTGCCGCCGTACTCGTCGGTGCGCTGGTTGGCCAGCGGGGAGAAGAAGCTCGCGGCCAGGTAGCCGTGGGCGAAGTGCATCTCCAGCCACTGGTAGCCGGCGTCGAGGGCGCGCCGCGCGGCGTCGGCGTAGCTGCGGTGCAGGTCGGCGATCTCGGCGACGGTGAGCGGGTGGACGGGGTAGGAGTGGTCGCCGCCGTAGGGGATCGCGTCGGGGGCCACGCAGGTCCAGCCGTCGGGGTGGTCGGGCGGCAGCGCCTTCCACGAGCCCTGCTCGTTGACGCCCTTGTGGGGCGGCAGCTCGCTGCCCTTGCGTCCGGTGTGGCCCAGCTGGATCCCGGGCACCGCCCCCATCCGGCGGATCATCGCGGTGACCCGTGCGTGCCCCTCGACCTGCTCGTCGCTCCACAGGCCCGCGCACGACGTCGTGGTGCGGCCGTCGGGGGTGATGGCGACCTGCTCGGGGAAGACCAGCCCGAAGCCCCCGGCGGCCCGGGCGCCGAGGTACATCGTGTGGTAGTCGTCCATGCGGCCGTCGACGGAGTTGTACATCGTCATCGGTGACATCACGATGCGGTTGCGCAGCGTCACGCCCTTCAGTGCGTACGGCGAGAACAGGTCGGCCATGGGTGCCCCTCGGTCCGGCGGTCGGTGGACCTGCAGTCGACCACCCGTGCCGCCGCCCGGGTGTTTCGCCCGTGGCCGGCCCCCGTCACGTTTCCCTCACGGCCTCACGGCCTCACCGACACAGCCCCGGCCGGGGTCGCGCCCGGGGCGACGGGTGGGTCAGGGGCGCGGGCGGACGCCCGCGAGGTCGGGCTGGTCGCGCAGCCGGCGCAGCCCGCGGTGGCGGGCCACCCGCACCGCGACGGCGCTGATGCCGAGGGCCTGGGCCGTGGTGGCGACGTCGAGCCCGACGACCTCGGTGCAGGCCACGACGTCGCGCTCGCGCGGCGGCAGCCGCTGGAGCACCTGCCGCGCCCAGTCGATCGCCACGCGCGACTCCTCGGGACCCTCGTGGTGGCTCGTCTCGGGCGGGGCCTCGGTGGGGGTGGTGCCGCGGCGGGCGCTGCGCCGGTGCAGGTTCAGCCCGACCCGGCGTGCGATGCCGAAGAGCCATCCCGCGAACTCCTCGTCGTCACCGTCGAACTCCGCGATCCGGCGCGCGGCCACCAGCCAGGCCTCCGCCGCGACGTCGTCGGCGCTGACGGCGGCGTCGCCGGTGGGGCGGGTGCCGAGCCACACCACGAGACGCCCGGCGTGGGCGCGGTAGAGGGCACGCCAGGCCTCGGCGTCGCCCGTGCGGGCACGCCGGACGAGGTCGTCGGTGGGGGTCGTCACCCGAGCGGCCCCGCGTCGCCGACGGAAGTCCGCAGGGGGCCTCGGACGGAGGCGCCGACCGAGGCGCTGGCAGAGGCGCTGGCAGAGGCGCTGGCGGAGGCGCTGGCGGAGGCGCCGACCGACGGCTTCCCGGTCGTCTTCCCGCCCGGCGGGCGGCTCCCGGCTCCGGGAGCGATGTCGGAGGGCGTGGGGAGGTCGCTGGGCGTTGGCACCGACGAGCCGGGCGGTGACGTGCCGGGGGACCCGCCCGGCGACGTCGACCCCGACGGCCGCGGCGACCCGGCGCCGTCGTCCTGAGACTGCGACGGCGGCGCCGGGCTGCTCCCGCTCCCAGGTCCAGGGGGACCACCTGGGCGCGTCGCCCCGCCGGTGGTCGGCGACGGGGACGGTGTGGTGCCGGGCGTGCCCGGGGCGCTCGGCGACGGGGACGGGCCGGGCTCCGGCTCGCCGAGGGGTGAGCCACCCGGGAGCGCGCCGGCGAGCCAGGCGGTCGCGGTGAGCACCGCGGCCGCCAGGGCGGTCACGACCGCGACCCGCCAGCCGCTGCGCGGCAGGTCGCTCGTGCCCGTCGCCCCGCTCTCCCGGGCGAGGAGGGCCAGCTGCTCCACGAACCAGTCCTCGGGCTCGAGGTCGGGCGCCGGGACCCGCAGGTCGCGTCGGTCCATCTCGCCTCCTCGGCTCGGGCTGGGTGCTGTGCCGGCACCCCCTACCTGTCACGGCGGCGGGGCGGCGTTACACGGTGCGGTCCCCGAACCTAGATCGTCGTGCGCTCCCGCGGGGGACTTCACTCCAAGGTGTTGACCATGAACTGGGCGGCGTGGGTGACGTACTCCCAGAACTGCGCGTCCTGCTCCGGGGTGAGGTCGACCGCGTCGAGCCCGGCGCGGAAGTGGGTCAGCCAGTGGTCGCGGGCCTCGGGGGTCACGGCGAAGGGCGCGTGGCGCATGCGCAGGCGCGGGTGACCTCGGGTGTCGGAGTAGGTGGTCGGGCCGCCCCAGTACTGCACGAGGAAGAGCAGGAAGCGCTCCTCCGCCGGCCCGAGGTCCTCCTCGGGGTAGAGCGGGCGCAGCACCTCGTCCTCGGCGACGCCCTCGTAGAACGTCGCCACGATGCGCCGCATCGTCTCGAGGCCGCCGATCTCGTCGTAGAACGTCACGGGACCATCCTCGCGCCTCGGGCCGGCGGGCGGCTCACTCGGGGGCCTGCTGGCCCGCCGCGGTCGCCCTCTGCTCCTCGCGGTGCCACACCACGCGCTGGGGGAAGGGGATCTCGATGCCCTCGTGGTCGAAGCGCGCCTTGATCCGCTGGCGCATCTCGCGGGCGATGGCCCACTGCTCGCCGGGGGCCGTCTTGAGCGCGACCCGCACCGAGATCCCGTCGATCCCGAGGTCCTGGACGCCCCAGACCGACGGCTCCTCGATCACGCGCCCCGTGAAGTCCTCGTCCTCCCACACGTCGTGGGCCACGTCCTCGAGCACGCGGCGGACCTTGACCAGGTCCTCCTGGTAGCCGACCTGGATGTCGAGCACCGTGCGCGCCCAGTTCTGGCTCATGTTGCCCACGCGCAGGATCTCGCCGTTGCGGACGTACCAGACGGTGCCGTTGATGTCGCGCAGTCGCGTGACCCGCAGGCTGACCGCCTCGACCACGCCCACGGCCTCGCCGAGGTCGACCTCGTCGCCCACGCCGTACTGGTCCTCGAAGATCATGAAGATGCCGGACAGGAAGTCCTTGACCAGCGACTGGGCGCCGAAGCCGATGGCGACGCCGAGGATCCCGGCGCTGGCGATGATGGGGGCGATGTTGACGCCGATCTCGCTCAGCATCATGGTGCCGACGACGGCGAGCACCAGCCCGGTGATGATCGACTTGAGCAGGCTGCCCATGGTCTTGGCCCGCTGCACCCGGCGCGTGCTCGCGGCGACGTCGGTGCGGGTGGGCGCGCCACCCGCCTTGCCGCCCCGGCCGTGGATGCGCGAGAGGCGCCCGACCCGGTCGGGCAGCACGCCGTCGGCGGCACGCAGCACGATCCGGTCGACCGCGCGGTGGGCCAGCCAGCGGATCACCAGGCCGAGGACGAAGAGGCCGACCAGGGCCGAGGGCTTGCCGATGACGAGGTCGGAGATCCGGGCCAGGGTGTCGTTATCGGTCTGGTCGAGCACGAAGTCGCAGACCTGTTGGCCTTCTTCGCAGGGGGGCGTGGCAAGAGCGAACATGGCGCCCAGTAAACACACGTCACCGGGAGTCCTCGACCCGGCGGAGGGGGCTCGTCACCACCCCACCCACCCGTACGCCGTGCCTGCGGCCCGCGCCGCCGGCGGATGTGACCCAGTCGACCCGGTCCGCGTCCGGGTGGGCGTCGGCGAGCCGATATCCTCGTGGTGTGACGCATCACCTCGCCGCCCTGCTCCGTCGGTCCGCCGTGGTCGGCACGACCGCCCTCGTCGGTGTGCTCGGGGGCGTGGCCCTGGCCGGCCCGGCCTCCGCCGACGTGCCGGTCGGCTGGTCCGACCCCGACGCGGTCGACCCGCTGCACGCGATCCTCGTGCTCGGCGGCATCCCGCTCCTCATGCTGATCGCCCTCGTGGCGATGATCTACGTGCCGCCGCTGGTGCGGGGCGAGCGGATCGCCCCGGGGGCCCCGCCGGTGCAGAACCAGTGGATCGGCGGTCCCCGCAAGACCACCGCCGAGCTGGCCGCGCCCGACACCGACGAGTCGCAGGCCGGTGGCGCACGTGCCCGCTGGTGAC
Source organism: Nocardioides sp. Leaf307 (assembly GCF_001423135.1). Taxonomy (NCBI): domain Bacteria; kingdom Bacillati; phylum Actinomycetota; class Actinomycetes; order Propionibacteriales; family Nocardioidaceae; genus Nocardioides; species Nocardioides sp. Leaf307. Next base: position 931,636 of record NZ_LMNY01000001.1, read on the forward strand.
CCGTTCTCCCACGCCGAGCGCGCCGCGCTCGACGAGGCCGTGCGTCGTGCCGAGGAGCTGAGCCGGGTCGAGTTCTCGGTCTTCGTCGGCAACGTCGAGGGCGAGTCGCGGGCCTTCGCCACGCGGCTGCACAACTCCCTGGTCGCTCCCTCGCGCAGTGTGCTGATCATGGTCGACCCGACGCTGCGCGTGCTGGAGATCGTCACCGGCGGCTACGTGCGCCGCACGCTGTCGGACAAGCAGGTCGAGCTGGTCGCGCTGCACATGCAGGCCGACTTCGCCACCGGCGACCTCGTGGGCGGCCTGCGCGCCGGCATCCGGATGCTCGCCGACTACGCCCGCCCGCAGAACACGCTGCACGCCGGCGCCTGATCGCAGCCAGAGCACCGCTCGAGCACCGCCTGAGCACGCAGAAGGCCCCCACCGCGACGCGGTGGGGGCCTTCTGCACGCTGGCGCCGGGGGTCAGCCCCGGGCGTCGCGCTCCTGGGCGGCGAGGGCGCGGGCGACGTCGGCGCGGCCCTCCGCGACGTAGCGCTTGGCGGCCGGGGGAGCCGGGGTGCGCTCGAGCCAGGCGTCGGCCCGGTCGAGCAGCTCCTGGCTGGCCAGCTGGCGGGGGAACATCGCCTCGAGCGCGGTCGACGCGCGCTTGTTGCCCAGGCGGTCCCACACGTCGTCGGCGGCGGCGAGGTAGCGCTCGACGTAGGGCGCGAGCACGTCGTCCTGGCCCGAGCGCTGGAACGACATCGCCACCGAGCGCTGCGTCTCGTTGGGGGTCTCGGTGGAGACCATCGCGACCTCCCAGGCCTCGGCCTTGGCCTCCGCGGTGGGCCGGGCGGCCCGGGCGGCGGCGGCGTGCTCCTGGCCCGAGATCGTGCGGTCCCGCTCGAGCTCGGCCTCGATGCGGTCCCCGGCGTTGCCGGAGGCGGCCAGCGAGGTGACCAGCGACCAGCGCAGGTCCTGGTCGACGGCGAGACCGTCGATCTCCAGGCCCCCGTCGAGCAGGGCCTCGACGTCACCGACGGCCTGCTCGGAGCGGGCCGCGGCGGCGTAGGAGCGGGCGAAGGTGAGCTGGGCGTCGCTGCCGGGCTCGGCGGCCAGCACCAGCTCGCGCAGGCCCGACTCCCAGCGCGAGCGCAGCTCGTCGCGGTGCTCGGGGGCGGAGAAGGTCGACACGGCCTGGGCGGCGTAGGTGGGGATCCGGCTGACGCCCCAGGCGTCGGTCTCGGCGCCGATGTTGGCCAGGACCAGGGTCACGAAGTCGCGCGCGGCCATCTCGGCGTCGCGGGTCATGTCCCAGGTCGCGCCCCACACCAGCGCGCGGGCCAGGGAGTCGTCGAGCTTGGAGAGCCCGTCGACCACGGTGGCCAGGGAGCGCTCGTCGAGGCGGATCTTGGCGTAGGTGAGGTCGCCGTCGTTGAGCAGCAGCAGGTCGGGCTGGGTCTCGCCGACGAGCTCGGGGATCTCGGTGAGCTCGCCCTCGACGTCGACCTCGACGGTGCGGCGCAGCACCAGGCGACCGTCGCGGTCGTCGTAGAGGCCGATGCCGAGGCGGTGGCGGCGCAGGGTGGGCCAGTCGGGGTGGGCGCTCTGGCGCACGGCCAGGCGGGTGTAGGCGCTCTCGCCGTCGAGCGTGAACTCGGGGGTCAGCGTGTTGACGCCCGCGGTCTGCAGCCACTCCTTGGCCCAGCCCGCCAGCTCGCGGCCCGAGGCCTTCTCGAGCGAGGCGAGCAGGTCCTTGAACTCGGAGTTGCCGTAGGCGTGGTCCTTGAAGTACTGCCGCAGACCGGCCATGAAGTCGTCGAGCCCGACCCAGGCCACCAGCTGCTTGAGCACCGAGGCGCCCTTGGCGTAGGTGATCATGTCGAAGTTGACCTCGACGGCCTGCAGGTCGACGTTGTCGGCCGCGATCGGGTGGGTCGAGGGCATCTGGTCCTGGCGGTAGCCGGTCTGCTTGCGCGCGTTGGCGAAGCCGGTCCAGGAGTCGGTGTACTCGGTGGCCTCGACCTCGGCGTGATAGCAGGCCCACTCCGCGAAGGACTCGTTGAGCCAGAGGTCGTCCCACCACTTCATGGTCACGAGGTCGCCGAACCACATGTGGGCCATCTCGTGCAGGATCACCGAGCAGCGGAACTCGTAGAACGAGCGCGGCTGGCGGCTGCGGGGGAGGTACTCGTCGCGCAGCGTCACGCAGCCGGCGTTCTCCATCGCGCCCATGTTGTACTCCGGCACGTAGAGCTGGTCGTACTTGCCGAAGGGGTAGGGGAAGTCGAAGGCCTCCTCGAAGAACTCGAAGCCCTGCTTGGTCAGCTTCACCAGCTCCTCGCGGTCGAGGTGCTCGACCAGCGACTGGCGGCAGTAGTGGCCCAGCGGGATGTCGCCGTGCTTGCCCTGGTAGACGTCCTGGACCTCGTGGTACTCACCGGCCACGAGCGCGGTGATGTAGGTCGACATGCGCTTGGTGGGCTCGAACTCCCAGCGCGCCGTGCCGTCGCCGAGGGCGGTGGGGGCGGGCGTGGGGGAGTTGGAGACGACCTTCCACTGCTCGGGGGCGCGCACGACGAAGGTGAAGACCGACTTCAGGTCGGGCTGCTCGAAGGTCGTGAACACCCGGCGGGCGTCGGGCACCTCGAACTGCGAGTAGAGGTAGACCCGGTCGTCGACGGGGTCGACGAAGCGGTGCAGGCCCTCGCCGGTGCGCGAGTAGGTGCAGTCGGCCACCACCACGAGGGTGTTGGTCGCCGCCAGCCCGCTGAGCGCGATGCGGCTGTCGGCGTAGGCCGTCGCGGGGTCGAGCGACTCGCCGTTGAGCGTGATGCTGTGCACCGTCGCGTCGACGAGGTCGGCGAAGGTCTCGGCACCGGGCTCGGAGCAGGTGAACTCGATCGTGGTGGTGGAGGCGAAGGTGGTCTCGCTCGTCGTGAGGTCCAGGTCGACGGAGTACGACGAGACGTCCAGGAGGGCGGCGCGGGTGGCGGCCTCGTCCCGGGTCAGGTTGGTTCCAGGCATGCGCCGCATCCTGCCACCGGCCCGCGGGGTGACGTGCATCGCACCGTGCCGCAGGGTGCTTCACGGTGACGCCGGAGGGGCCTGAGAGGCCGCCGGGACGCGTGGGACGAATGTGAAAATTTGTGACTCACCGGCGTGTCGGTGCTTGACGTGGTGTTACATAGCGCCCCGTGACTCGGCTGCTGCACCACCTCCGACCCGTCCTCGTGGGGTTCGTCGCGCTCGCGGCGGCCCTGGTCGTGCTCCCCGCGGTCTCGGTGCCACCGGCCGCGGCGGCCTCGACGTACCTGTGCACCGGCTACGCCTCGTGCAAGGACGCCGGCTACTCCCACCACGGCTACCGCACCGAGGGCAAGAAGATGTGGTGGCAGATGTACTCCGGCCACAACTGCACCAACTACGTCGCCTACCGGATGGTGCAGGCGGGGATGTCGACCACGCGGCCCTGGGTCGGCGGCGGCAACGCGGAGTACTGGGGCGAGCACCTCGAGGGCCGCACCGACCAGACCCCGATGGTCGGCGCCGTGGCGTGGTGGAAGGCCGACGTGCCGGGCGCCGGGTCGTCGGGCCACGTGGCCTACGTCGAGCGCGTCATCTCCGCCACCGAGATCGTGATCTCCGAGGACAGCTGGGGCGGCGACTTCCACTGGCGTCGCATGACCAAGGGCACCGGGTGGCCCTCGGGCTTCATCCACCTGGCCGACAAGGCCGTGGAGACCACCACCCCGGTCGACACCGAGGGTGCCGCACGGGTGGGGGAGCGGCTCACCGCCCGGACCGGCACGTGGAAGCCCGCGGCGTCGGTGGCCGTGCAGTGGCTGCGCGACGGCAAGGCGATCGCCGGGGCCACCTCGCGCACCTTCACCCCGACCCCGGCGGTGCTGGGCCACCGGCTCAGCGTGCGCGTGACCGCGAAGAAGCGCGGCTACAAGACCGGTGTCGTGCGGTCGGGGTCGACGATGAAGGTGCGCCGCGGGATCCTCGCCAACCCCTCCGCGCCCGACCTGTCGGGCACGCCGCGGGTCGGGGAGACCCTGGCCGCGGTGCGCGGCTCCTTCTCCCCGCGCCCCGACGCCACGACCGTGCAGTGGTACGCCGACGGCAAGCCGCTCGCCGACGCCACCACCGGGCGCCTCGAGCTGCGCCCCGGCCTGGTCGGCCGCACGGTCACCGCCAAGGTGCGGGCCGTGCGCGAGGGCTACCGCCCGCTGGTGGTGGCCGCCGACCCGACCACGGTGCAGCGCGGCCGGATCGGGACCGACGGGACCTTCGCGGTCACCGGCACCACGCGGGTCGGCGAGCGGCTGCGCGTGGAGCGCGGCGCCACCACCCCGCGCGACGCCGACGTCACCTACACCTGGGTGCGCGACGGCCGCCCGATCGACGGCGGCAAGGGCGCGTCGTACGCCGTGCGTGCGGCCGACGCCGGGGCCACCCTGGCGGTCCGTGCCCGGGTCACCCGCCCCGGCTACGAGCCGCGCACCCTCACCCTGCCGGCGCCCGCGCGCATCACCACCCGACCCGGGGTCGACGTCGACCCGGTCGGCGGCCCGCGCCGCGCGGTCGTCGCGGTGCGGGTGGCGGCGCCGGGCGTGCCCGAGCCCGGCGGGCGGGTGACGGTGAGGATCGGCACCCACGAGGAGTCGGCGCGGCTGGTCGCCGGGCGGGCCAGGCTGGTGCTGACGGGGCTCGGCGCGGGGCGCAAGCGGGTCCGTGTCCTCTACTCCGGCACACCCGTGGTCGAGGCGCGCCGCGTGGTCGACGCCGTGCGGATCACGCGCTGAGCCCGCTGCGGCCGCGCGCGGCCGCAGCGGGGCGGAATGTTTCGGCCGCCCGGAGCCTTGGCCCGTCATGACCACCAAGGCTGACTTCTGGTTCGACCCGCTGTGCCCCTTCGCCTGGATCACCTCGCGCTGGATCCTGGAGGTGGAGCAGGTGCGCGACATCGAGGTGACCTGGCGCGTGATGAGCCTGGGCTACCTCAACCAGGACAAGGACATCCCCGAGGAGTACCGCGAGGCCCTCAAGGACGCCTGGGGCCCGGTCCGCGTCGTGACGGCGGTGGAGCAGGCGCACGGGCGCGAGCAGCTGCTGCCCCTCTACACCGCGATGGGCACCCGGATCCACAACGAGGGGCGCGGCGTCAGCAAGGAGGTCGTCTCCGAGGCCCTGGCCGAGGTCGGGCTGCCGGCCGAGCTGGTCGAGGCCTTCGACGACGCCGGCTACGACGAGGCGGTCAAGGCCTCGCACCACCTGGGCATGGACCAGGTCGGCGACGAGGTCGGCACGCCGACCATCGCGATCGAGGGCGCTGCCTTCTTCGGGCCCGTCCTGTCGTCGATCCCGCGCGGCGAGGAGGCCGGGAAGATCTGGGACGGCGCCGTCGCGATGGCGTCCTACCCCTACTTCTTCGAGCTGAAGCGCTCGCGGACGGCGGAGCTCGACTTCAGCTGATCGTCCGGCGGGTCGTTGGGCCTGTCGGCTCGACCTGTGGTGCGCGTGTGACGCATGATGTTTCGTGATGTCTCACGCTGATGCAGGTCGCCGCAAGCTGCTCATCGCCGCCGGAGCGGGGGTGGTGGCCGTGCCGGCCATCGCCGCCCTCGCCCGCTGGGGCCCCGGCCAGGAGCCGACGACCCCGGACGGACGGCTCATGCTCTCGGCCGACGACGGCTCCGACGTCGGCGAGCTCGAGGTCGCCCTCGACGACCGACGGCTGCGCCCGGTCGACGCCTCGGGGCGCGTCGTGCAGGACGACGGCGGCGCCGGTGCCCCCTCGGGTCGCCGCGTCGCCGGCGCCGAGACCTGGAGCACCGGCCCGCTGGAGACCACGTCGTTCGCGATGCTGGGCCTCACCTGGCGCGGCAGCGACCCGGTGCTGCGGGTGCGGACCCGCAGCGGTGGTGCCTGGGCCCCCTGGCGCTCGACCCTCGCGCTGGCCGACGGCCCCGACGCCGGCGTCGAGGGCGACAGCTCGCTGCGCGCCACCGACGTGACCTGGGTCGGCCGCTGCGACGGGGTCGAGGTGGCCGTCGACGGCCCCCGCCCCGAGGACCTGCGCCTGGTGCTGCTCGACCCCGCCGGTCGTCCGACCGACGCCAGCGTCGTGCCCGACGAGCCGCCCACGACCGCCGCCGGCGGGTCCTCCGGCGCCTCCGCCGTCTCCGCGACCGTCTCGTCGACCGTGTCCGCGCGCGCCGACGACGGCGCCGACGACCCGGGCGTGGTGCCCGCGGCGAGCACGGCCACGCTGTGGCCCAAGCTCTACTCGCGCAAGACCTGGGGCGCCGACGAGTCCTGGCGCAGCGGCACGCCGACGCGCAACGCCACGCTCCAGCAGGTGCACGTGCACCACACCGTCAACGCCAACGACTACTCCAGGGCCGAGACCCCGGCCCTGCTGCGCGGCATGTACCGCTACCACACCAAGTCGCTGGGCTGGTCCGACATCGGCTACAACTTCCTGGTCGACCGCTTCGGACGGATCTGGGTCGGGCGCGCCGGCGGCCCGGGCCGCAACGTGCGCGGGGCGCACACCCTGGGCTTCAACGACACCTCCACCGGCGTCTCGGTCATCGGCAACTTCGAGACCGCGCGGCCCTCCAAGGCGGTCATCTTCGCCGTCACGCGGGTCGCGGCCTGGAAGCTGGAGATGCACGGACGCAAGCCCGCGGGCACCGCCACGGTGCGCTCCACCGGCAGCGACCGCTACTCCGCGGGCGCCACGGTGAAGCTCCCGGTCATCGACGGCCACCGCGACACCAACGACACCGCCTGCCCCGGCTCGCTCCTCTACGCCCAGCTGCCGCTCATCCGCAAGCGCACCCGCAGGCGGATCGCGCGCTTCAAGGACGGCACCCTCGGGGCCTGACCCCGGCCCCGGGCCGGGTGCTCCCTAGGATCACCCCATGAGCACCGTGCTGTCCGCAGTCGCCTGGCCCTACGCCAACGGCCCCCGCCACATCGGCCACGTCGCCGGGTTCGGCGTGCCCTCCGACGTCTTCTCCCGCTACATGCGGATGGCCGGCCACGAGGTGCTCATGGTCTCCGGCACCGACGAGCACGGCACCCCCATCCTCATCGCCGCCGACGAGGCCGGGGTGAGCCCCCAGGAGCTCGCCGACCGCAACCACCGCGTCATCGCCGAGGACCTCTGCGCGCTCGGCGTCAGCTACGACCTCTACACCCGCACCAGCACCCGCAACCACCACGCGGTGGTGCAGGAGCTCTTCCTCGGCGTGCACGCCAACGGCTACTTCGTCGAGCAGACCACCTACGGCGCCATCTCGCCGTCGACCGGCCGCACGCTGCCCGACCGCTACATCGAGGGCACCTGCCCCATCTGCGGCGCCGGCGGCGCCCGTGGCGACCAGTGCGACACCTGCGGCAACCAGCTCGACCCCCACGACCTCATCGACCCGCGCTCGAAGATCAACGGCGAGACCCCGGAGTTCGTGGAGACCCAGCACTTCTTCCTCGACCTGCCGGCCCTGGCCGAGGCCCTGGGGGAGTGGCTCGACGGCCGCGAGGCCACGGGCCTGTGGCGGCCCAACGTCATCCGCTTCAGCCAGAACATCCTCAAGGAGATCCGTCCGCGCGCCATGACGCGCGACATCGACTGGGGCATCGCGGTGCCCCTCGAGGGCTGGCGCGACAACCCCACCAAGAAGCTCTACGTGTGGTTCGACGCCGTCATCGGCTACCTCTCGGCCTCCATCGAGTGGGCGCGGCGCACCGGCGACCCGGAGGCCTGGCGCCGCTGGTGGAACGACCCGGAGGCGCTGTCGTACTACTTCATGGGCAAGGACAACATCACCTTCCACAGCCAGATCTGGCCCGCCGAGCTGCTGGCCTACTCCGGCAAGGGGAGCAAGGGCGGCGAGCCGCGCGAGTACGGCGAGCTCAACCTGCCCACCGAGGTGGTGAGCTCGGAGTTCCTCACCATGGAGGGCCGCAAGTTCTCCTCCTCCCAGCGCGTGGTCATCTACGTGCGCGACCTGCTCAGCCGCTACCAGCCCGACGCCTTCCGCTACTTCGTCGCCGCCGCGGGGCCGGAGAACCAGGACTCCGACTTCACCTGGTCGGAGTTCGTGCGCCGCACCAACGACGAGCTCGTCGCCGGGTGGGGCAACCTGGTCAACCGCACCGCCACCCTCATCGCGAAGAACTTCGGCGAGCTGCCCGCGGCCGGGCCCCTGGAGCCGGCCGACCAGCGCCTGCTCGACTCGGTGGAGGCCGCCTTCGGCGTCGTGGGCGACCTCATCGGCCGGCACCGCCAGAAGCAGGCCATCGGCGAGGCGATGCGCACCGTGGCCGAGGTCAACAAGTACGTCTCCGACACCGAGCCGTGGAAGCTGAAGGGCGAGGAGCAGCGCGAGCGCCTCGCCACCGTGCTCCACGTCGTGGCGCAGTGCGTGGCCGACCTCAACCTCGTCCTCGCCCCCTTCCTGCCGTTCTCGGCCAACGAGGTCGACAAGGCCCTCGGCGGCGCCGGCACCGTGGCCCCGATGCCGCGCCTGGAGGAGGCCGAGGACCTCGACGGAGGCGCGGGCTACCCCGTGCTCACCGGCGACTACACCGGTGTGCCGACCTGGCGGCGCCACCCGATCGCGGTCGGCACCCCGGTGGCCAAGCCCTCGCCGATCTTCACCAAGCTCGACCCGTCGGTGGTCGACGAGGAGCTCGGGCGCCTCGCGCAGGCGTGAGCCGCTAGGTTTCCGGGCATGACCGCGGGCATGTACCTCCCCACCTTCTTCGTGAAGCAGAAGTTCGCCATGACGACGAACCGCTACGAGCTCTACGCCGCCGGCCCCGACGGCTCCTTCGGGCAGCTGATGGGGCTGGCGGAGCAGAAGCGGATGGCCTTCAAGGAGGAGGTCACCTTCTACGAGGACGCCTCGAAGTCGCGGGCGGTCTTCAGCTTCAAGGCCCGCAAGCGCATCGACCTCGGCTCGGGCTACGACATCGTCGACGAGGCCCGCCAGCCGCTCGGCTTCTTCAAGAAGGACTTCGGCGCCAGCCTGATGCGCTCGACCTTCCAGATCGAGGGCCCGGGCTACGCCGGCACGGGCCAGGAGCGCAGCCAGGCCATCGCGCTCATCCGCCGCTTCACCGACATCCCCTTCCTGCCGATCCACTTCGACTTCACCACCGCCGACGGCCAGCCGCTGCTGGGCGTGGAGCGCCAGGGCTCGGTGCGCGACAAGTACACCGTGCACGTGCCCGACCAGCGCGTCGACTTCCGCGTCGCCGCGGCCGTCGCCGTGGGCCTCGACGCCCTGATGCAGCGGTAGGTCCCGCGGTGGTGCTCTTCCCGCAGGCGCGGCGAGCCGTCGAGGCCGCCGCCGGTCAGCCGCGCGTCTTCGAGGCCGGCTTCGACGTCGCCGCCGCCCGGCTCGAGGCCCGCCGTCTCGCCGCCGCCCAGCCGCGCGAGGACGTCGCCGAGGTGCTCGACGTCGACGCCGGCGGCGTGTCCTGCCGGCTCTACCGACCCGCCGGGGCCCGCCCGGGGGTCGTGGTGCACGTGCACGGGGGCGGCTTCGTGATGCACGACGTCGACGTCCACGACGCGGTGGCCCGCCGCCTGGCCGACCGGTCGCGCACCGCGGTGCTCAGCGTCGACTACCGCCGTCCGCCGGAGCACCCGTTCCCCGCGGCGCCCGACGACGTCAGCACCGCGCTGGCGTGGCTCGAGGAGCAGGCCGCGCGACCCGGCGACCCGCTGGGGGTCGCGGGCCCGACGTACGGCCACGGCGACAGCGCCGGCGCCAACCTCGCGCTCGTCGCGGCGCTGCGCCACCCGGGGCGCTTCACGGCCCTGGCGCTGATCTACCCCTTCCTCGACCCGACCGCGTCCTTCGACAGCTACGCCACGGCCGCCGACGGCTTCGACCCCCGCGAGGCGGCCTGGTACTGGGAGCAGTACGCCGCGACCCCGGCCGACCTGGAGCACCCCGACCTCGCACCGCTGCGCTCCGAGGGCCTCGGCGCCCTGCCGCCGACGCTGGTGGTCACCGCCGAGCACGACCCGCTGCGCGACGAGGGCGAGGAGCTGGCCCGCCGGCTGGCCGCCGAGGGCGTGGCGGTTGTCGCCACGCGCTACCTCGGGCAGGTCCACGGCTTCTGGCGTCACGTCGACGTCTTCGACGCCGCCGAGCCGCTGATGCGCCAGGTGGCCGCCTTCCTCGACCAGCACCGCTAGCCCGGCGACGGGGCCGGGAGCCGCTCTGGGAGGATGCGGCCCATGCGCGTGCACCTCGGCTCCGACCATGCCGGCCTCGACCTCAAGGACCACCTCGTCGCGTGGCTGCGCGACCACGGCTACGAGCCGGTCGACCACGGCCCCTTCGTCCACGACGCCCTCGACGACTACCCCGTCTTCTGCCTCCGCGCCGCCGAGGGCGTCGCGGCCGACCGCGAGCGCGGCCTCGACAGCCTCGGCGTGGTCGTCGGCGGCTCCGGCAACGGCGAGCAGATGGCCGCCAACAAGGTGCTGGGCATCCGCTGCGCGCTGGTGTGGTCGGAGGAGACCGCCCGGCTCGCGCGCGAGCACAACGACGCCCAGGTCGTCTCGGTCGGCGGGCGGATGCACACGCTGGAGGAGATGACCCGCTTCGTGGAGGTCTTCCTCGCAGAGCCGTTCAGCGGCGACGAGCGCCACGTGCGCCGCATCGGCCAGCTCGGCTCCTACGAGCAGACCCGCGAGCTGCCCCCGCTGCCGGAGTCGGCGCAGGGCCTCGGCCCCTCCGATGCCGCGTACTGATGCCTGAGGGCCACACCCTCCACCGCCTGGCGGCCGACCTCGAGGCGGCCTTCGCCGGGCGCGTGGTCGCGGTGGGCAGCCCCCAGGGGCGCTTCGCCGACTCGGCCGCCCTGCTCGACGGCCGGGTGCTCGCGGGCGCGGAGTCGTGGGGCAAGCACCTCTTCGTCACCTTCCCCGGCGAGGTCTTCGTCCACGTCCACCTCGGGCTCTACGGCACCTTCGCCGTGCACCCCGAGGTCGCCGACGTGCCCGACCCCGTGGGCCAGGTGCGCCTGCGCCTGGTGGCCGACGACGCGCGCGGCGCGGCGTACGCCGACCTGCGCGGGGCCACGACGTGCGAGCTGCTGACGCGGGCCGGGCGCGACGCGGTCGTGGAGCGCTCGGGGCCCGACCCGCTGCGCCCCGACGCCGACCCCGACCGCGCCTGGCAGCGGATCCGCCGCAGCAGGGCCCCCATCGGCGGCCTGCTCATGGACCAGACGGTGCTCGCCGGCGTGGGCAACGTCTACCGCGCCGAGATCCTCTTCCGCCACCGCATCGACCCGCTGCGGCCCGGCAGCACCCTGCGGGTGGGGCAGTGGCAGGCCATGTGGGACGACCTCGTCGTGCTGATGGCCGAGGGCGTGCGCACCGGTCGCATCGACACCGTGCGACCCGAGCACACCCCCGAGGCGATGGGTCGTCCCGCCCGCGTGGACGACCACGGGGGAGAGGTCTACGTCTACCGCCGTCACGGCCAGGACTGCCTGGTGTGCGGGGCGCGGGTGAGGACCACCGAGCTGGCCGGTCGCAACCTGTTCTGGTGCCCGGGGTGCCAGCGACGGTTCCGCTCGCGCGCGGCCGCGGCGGGCTAGCGGCGGGCCAGCGGCGGTTGGGGCGTGGCGGGCGCGGTGTGGCACGATGTGGCCCGGTCCGACGGCGCTCCACCCTGCCCAGCCAGACGGCGTCACGGCCACGCGGATGTAGCTCAATGGTAGAGCCTCAGTCTTCCAAACTGATTACGCGGGTTCGATTCCCGTCATCCGCTCTCAGGGAGCGTCACGGTCCGCCGGGGCGCCTCTTGGCGGGGCGTAGCGTAGTGGCTAGCGCGCCTGCTTTGGGAGCAGGAGATCGCAGGTTCGAGTCCTGTCGCCCCGACGACAGCCACACCCCTCACCGTCCGGTGAGCAGACCCCCGATTGATAGAGGAGACACCCTGTGAAGAGCGCCGTCGAGACCTTGAGCCCGACCCGGGCCAAGCTGACCGTCGAGGTGCCCTTCGAGGAGCTCAAGCCGAGCCTCGACGCGGCGTACAAGCAGATCGCCCAGCAGATCAACGTCCCCGGCTTCCGCCGCGGCAAGGTCCCGCCGATGGTCATCGACCGTCAGGTCGGCCGTGGCGCGGTGCTCGACCAGGCCATCAACGACGCCCTGCCCAAGAAGTACGTCGAGGCGCTGCAGGAGAACTCCCTCGAGCCGCTGGCCCAGCCCGAGATCGAGGTGACCCGCCTCGAGGACAACGAGCTGGTGGAGTTCACCGCCGAGGTCGACATCAAGCCCGCCATCGACCTGCCGGCCTACGAGGGCCTCGAGGCCGAGGTCGACGACGTCGAGGTCAGCGACGAGGACGTCGAGGAGCAGGTGACCGCCCTGCGCGAGCGCTTCGGCACCCTCAGCGACGTCGAGCGCCCGGCCGCCGACGGCGACTTCGTGGTCATCGACCTCAAGGCGACCAAGGACGGCGAGGTGCTCGAGGGCGCCGAGGTGTCCGGCATGTCCTACCAGGTCGGTCGCGGCGGGATGCTCGAGGGCCTCGACGAGGCGCTCACCGGCATGTCGGCCGGCGAGGACAAGACCTTCTCCTCCCAGCTCGTCGGCGGCGACCTCGTCGGCGAGGAGGTCGAGGTCGCGGTGACCGTGACCCAGGTGCAGGAGCAGGAGCTCCCCGAGCTCGACGACGACTTCGCCCAGGAGGCCTCGGAGTTCGACACCGCCGAGGAGCTCACCGCCGACGTGCGCGAGCGCCTCGGCCGCGGCAAGCGCCTCGAGCAGGCCGCCGCCGCCCGCGACGCCGTGCTGGAGGCCCTGCTGGAGAAGGTCGAGGTGCCGCTGCCCGACAGCCTGGTCGCCGACGAGCTCACCGCGCGCCGGCAGAACATCGAGCAGCAGCTCGCGATGGCCGGCATCACCATGGCCTCCTACCTCGAGGACGAGGAGCAGACCCAGGAGGAGTTCGAGGCCGAGCTCGAGCGCCGCGTGCGCGACGCCGTCGCCGCGCAGTTCCTGCTCGACGAGATCGCCAAGAAGGAGGAGCTCGGGGTCAACCAGGAGGAGCTCTCCCAGCACCTCGTGCGCCGCGCCCAGCAGTCCGGCCAGGACCCGCAGGAGTTCGCGAACCACATGTTCCAGCACAACCACATCCCCGACCTGGTCCAGGAGATCCTGCGCGGCAAGGCGCTCGCGACCCTGGTCGAGTCGGCCGTGGTGAAGGACGCCTCCGGCAACACCGTCGAGCTGAAGAACCTGCGCCCCGACGGCACCATCGGTGAGCCCGAGGCCGAGGTCGAGGCCGCCGACGAGAGCGCCGACGGGGCCACCGACGAGGCCCCCGAGGTCACCGAGGCCGACGCGGAGAAGTCCGAGGCCTGAGGCCGACGCCGTCGCCCGGCGACGGCACCGCACCACCCGCTGCACCCCGAGAGCCCGCCGGTCGCGACCGGCGGGCTCTCGGCGTACCCCCGTCTCCCCAGGGGAGTGCACAGGTGTGCACTGACGGGTAGCATGGGCGCCATGAGCCCCGTCCCCGTCACGCCGGCGCCCGGCCCCTCGGTGCTCGACGCCGCCTCGCTGCTGTGCGAGGTGGCCGACGAGCTGGTGGTGCGCAGCGTCCGCGACACCCACGTGGCCGTGCTCGACCGGGTCCACGGCATCGGCCGTGCGGTCACCCACGGCGGGCCGGGGGTCGTGGAGCGGGCCCACCGCGGCATCGCCGGCGGGATCTACGGCGGCCTCAGCGCCGGGCTGCGCGCCGCGTCGACCGGGCTCGACCGGGTCGCCGCCACCGGGGTGGGGCCGCGCCTGGAGTCACGGCCCGAGGGCCGCTTCCTCAGCGCCGCGGTCAACGGCCTGATCGGCGACAGGCTGCTGCGTGAGCGCCCGCAGATGGCCATCCCGCTCGCGGTGCGCCGCGACGGCGGCGACGTGGAGGTCGACGAGGCCGGGCTGTCGGCGGCCTTCGCCGACGCCACCGGGCGCCTCGTGGTGTTCCTCCACGGACTGTGCGAGGACGACTCCTACTGGGACCGCGGGCGCGACGAGGGCCGCCAGACCTACCCGGAGGCGCTGGCCGCCACCGGGTGGACCCCGATCGTGCTGCGGGCCAACACCGGTCTGCCGCTGCGGGAGAACGGCGTGGCCATGACGGCGCTGCTCCAGCGACTCGTCGAGGCCTGGCCCGTGCCGGTGACGCGGATCGCCCTGGTGGGCCACTCCATGGGAGGGCTGGTCATCCGCGCCGCCGGCGCGGTGGCGGCCGACCACCCGCAGCCGTGGACGGGCCTGGTCAGCGACGTGGTCACCCTCGGCACCCCCCACCTGGGGGCGCCGGTGGCCAAGGGGGTCGGCCACGGCAGCCGCGGGCTGGGCCTGCTGCCCGAGACCGCCGCCTTCGGTCGGATCCTCGACTGGCGCTCCTCGGGCGTGCACGACCTGGTCGCGGGGCTCACCGACGACGTGCCGCCGCTGCCTCACGCCCGCTACCACCTCGTGGCCGCCACGTTGAGCGAGTCGGAGGGCCACCCGGTGGGCCGCTTCGTCGGCGACCTGCTGGTGCGCCCGCGCTCGGCCTACGGTCGTGACGCCCGCGGGCGCACCCTCTTCCCCGACGCCGACGTGCTCCACGTCGGGCGCACCGACCACTGGGGGCTGCTCAACCACCCCGACGTCCACGGCGCCCTCGCCACCTGGCTGTCGTGAGGCGGCTGGTGTGAGGGCTGACGCCGGGGCCCCCGGCGTGGCAGGCTGCGCGTCATGGATGCCGAGGCCAGTCCTGCGACCGGCGCCGCCCGCGAGCTGCGCGCGGAGGCCTTCGTCGCCGCACCGCCGCAGCGGGTCTGGGCGCTGCTGACCGATCTCGGGGCCATGGCCCGGCGCAGTCCCGAGCTCGTCAGGATGCTGCCGCTCAAGCCCGGGGGCCTGCGCCCGGGTCAGTGGTACGTCGGCGTCAACCGCCGCGGCCCGGTCGTGTGGCCCACCCGGTCGGTCGTCGCCACCGTCGAGGCACCGCGCGTGCTCGCCTGGGACACCCCGTCGAGCGGCGCGCGCTGGATCTGGGAGCTGACCCCGGAGGCGGGGGGCACCCGTGTGGTCCACCGTCGGCCCGTGCCGCGTGCGCTGACCCGGGTCAGCGGGCTGTTCGCGGGTGCCCTGCTGGGGGGCGCGGCCGGGCACGCCGACGAGCTGGAGGCCGGCATGCGCGAGGGCGTCGAGCTGCTCCGGGTCGCCGCCGAGGGCGGCTGAGGCCCCCGCCGGACCCCGCAGGACCCCGTCGGGCGGTCATAAATCCGCTGTCGGCGAACAGGGGTGGATAAGGCGTGGATGTGTCCGTGGCACGGGCTAGGGTCGCCAACGTGAACCAGAACTCCAGCTCCTCGGCGCACGGCCCCACGATGGGCGGGGCCGGGCTCAACGTCCTCGACGACCACATCTACCAGCGCCTGCTGCGCGAGCGGATCGTCTTCCTCGGCTCGGAGGTGCGCGACCAGAACGCCAACGCGATCTGCGCACAGCTCCTGCTGCTCTCGGCGGAGGACCCGGAGGCGGACATCTTCCTCCACATCAACTCCCCGGGTGGCTCGGTCGACGCCGGCATGGCGATCTACGACACGATGAACTACATCCCCAACGACGTGGCGACGGTCGGCATGGGCCTGGCCGCATCGATGGGCCAGTTCCTGCTCTGCGCCGGCACCAAGGGCAAGCGCTACGCCCTGCCGCACGCGCGCATCATGATGCACCAGCCCTCCTCGGGCATGGGCGGCTCGGCCTCCGACATCAAGATCCAGGCCCAGCAGTCGCTCCACATCAAGAAGGTGCTCCTCGACCTCATCTCCGAGCACACCGGCCAGCCGGTCGAGCAGGTCATCGCCGACGCCGACCGCGACCGCTGGTTCACCGCCGACCAGGCCCAGGAGTACGGCCTGGTCGATCAGGTCATCAAGAGCGCTCGCGAAGCCGCCGACGACGGCCGCCCGGCCCGGCAGAAGGACTGACGACATGAACTACTACATCCCGCAGTGGGAAGAGCGCACCTCCTACGGCTTCCGCCGCATCGACCCCTACGGCAAGCTGTTCGAGGAGCGCATCATCTACCTCGGCACGCCGATCAGCGACGACGTGGCCAACGCCGTCATCGCCCAGCTGCTGTGCCTGCAGTCGATGAACCCCGACCAGGACATCAGCATCTACATCAACAGCCCCGGCGGCTCCTTCACCGCGCTGACGGCGATCTACGACACGATGCGCTTCATCAAGCCCGACGTGCAGACGGTCTGCCTGGGTCAGGCCGCCTCCGCGGCCGCGATCCTGCTCGCCGCCGGCACCCCGGGCAAGCGGATGGCGCTGCCCAACAGCCGCATCCTGATCCACCAGCCCTACACCGAGGGCACCTTCGGCCAGACCTCCGACATCGAGATCCAGGCCAACGAGATCATCCGCATGCGCGAGCTGCTCGAGAAGATGATCAGCGACCACAGCGGCAAGGACATCGAGCAGGTCAGCCGCGACATCGAGCGCGACAAGATCCTCACCGCCGAGGCCGCGGTGGAGTACGGCCTGATCGACTCGGTGCTCGAGTCGCTCAAGAGCCCGGCCCTGGCCTGAGCCACCCCGCTCCACCCGGAGCGACCCGACGGCCACCCTCGTGTCACCGCCCTCGTGGCGGCGGCGGGGGAGTACCGTCGTCGGGTCGCCCCGCCCGGCCCCGGCCGGCGCCCGACACAGCAGCACACCGCTCCACCCAGCACCCGGCAGACAGCACAGGTAGGACCCCGGCCCCGGCGCCGGCAACGAGGAGGATGACCCCGTGGCACGTATCGGTGACGGCGGCGATCTGCTGAAGTGCTCCTTCTGCGGCAAGTCGCAGAAGCAGGTCAAGAAGCTCATCGCAGGCCCCGGCGTCTACATCTGCGACGAGTGCATCGACCTGTGCAACGAGATCATCGAGGAGGAGCTCAGCGAGGGCGCCGAGGTCAGCCTCGACGAGCTGCCCAAGCCGCGCGAGATCTTCGAGTTCCTCAACTCCTACGTGATCGGCCAGGAGCAGGCCAAGAAGTCGCTGGCCGTCGCGGTCTACAACCACTACAAGCGGGTGCAGGCCGGTCTCCAGCCCGTCTCGGGCAAGCACAGCAAGGACGAGGCGGTCGAGGTCGCCAAGTCCAACATCCTCGTCATCGGCCCGACCGGCTGCGGCAAGACCTACCTCGCCCAGACCCTGGCCCGCATGCTCAACGTGCCCTTCGCCATCGCCGACGCCACGGCCTTGACCGAGGCCGGCTACGTCGGCGAGGACGTCGAGAACATCCTGCTCAAGCTGATCCAGGCCGCCGACTACGACGTCAAGAAGGCCGAGACCGGCATCATCTACATCGACGAGATCGACAAGGTGGCCCGCAAGGCGGAGAACCCCTCGATCACGCGCGACGTCTCCGGCGAGGGCGTGCAGCAGGCCCTTCTCAAGATCATCGAGGGCACCACCGCCTCGGTGCCCCCGCAGGGCGGACGCAAGCACCCGCACCAGGAGTTCATCCAGATCGACACCACCAACATCCTCTTCGTGGTGGGCGGCGCCTTCGCGGGTCTCGAGCACATCATCGAGCAGCGGGTGGGCAAGAAGACCCTGGGCTTCACCGCCGAGGTCCGCACCCAGGCCGAGCGCAAGGAGGAGGACCTGCTGGCGCTGGTGCGCCCCGAGGACCTCACCAAGTTCGGCCTGATCCCCGAGTTCATCGGCCGCCTGCCGCTCATCGCCAGCGTCAACAAGCTCGACCAGGCCGCGCTCGTGCAGATCCTCACCGAGCCCCGCAACGCCCTGGTCAAGCAGTACCAGAAGCTCTTCGAGCTCGACGGTGTCGAGCTGGAGTTCACCGACGACGCCATCAAGGCCATCGCCGACAACGCCATGGAGCGAGGCACCGGTGCGCGCGGTCTGCGCGCCATCATCGAGGAGGTCCTCCTCCACGTGATGTACGACGTGCCCTCGCGCGGCGACGTCGCCAAGGTCGTCGTCACCGGAGCGGTCGTCACCGGTGACGAGGCACCCACGCTGGTGCCCCGCGAGAGCGAGACCAAGAAGAAGAAGTCGGCCTGACCCCGGGTCGCACCCCGACCCACGAAGAACCGCCCCGGACCGTCGGTCCGGGGCGGTTCTCGTCGTGCGTGGGGCCCGCTCAGCCCTCGGTGGGCGCCGCGAGCTCGGCGCGCACCGAGATCGCGGTGGCCTCGGGGTCGCTGCGGAAGACCAGCTCGCCGGTGATGCGTCCGGTGCGGCGCAGGTCGTCGGCGGCGCGCTCGGCGGCCACCACGAGGGCCTCGGGGCCCACGACCTCGACGCGGGAGAGCTCGGCGCGCATCGAGACCTTGGCCTGCGACTTGGCGCCGCGCACGCCGATCAGTGCCTGGGCCACGGCGTCCAGCGTCGACGGGTCGGCCGCGGCGGGGGCGCCGAGGTCGAGGGCGGTGGGCCACGGCGCGTAGTGGATCGAGCCGTCGGCGTCACCGCGGGGGTGCCACCACGACCAGACCTCCTCGGTGACGTAGGGCAGGAAGGGCGCGAGCAGGCGCAGCTGCACCTCCAGGGCGAGGGCGAGCGCGGCCTTGGCCGAGGCCGCGCCGGCGCCGCCGGACTCGTCGTAGGCGCGCTCCTTGACCAGCTCGAGGTAGTCGTCGCAGAACTCCCAGAAGAACTTCTCGACCGTCTCCAGCGCCGTGGTGTAGTCGTAGGCCTCGAAGGCCTCGGTGGCGCGCTCGACGACGATGGCGAGGCGCCCGAGCAGGGCGCAGTCGACGGGCTCGGAGACCTCGAAGGCGTTGAGGGTCGTGGCGCCGACGCCGCCGAGGACGAACTTCGAGGCGTTGAGCACCTTCATGGCCAGGCGGCGCCCGACCTTCATCTGGCTCTCGTCGAAGGGCGAGTCGAGGCCGGGGCGGGCCATGGCGGCGCGCCAGCGCACGGCGTCGGCACCGAACTTCGTGAGGATCTCGTCGGGCACGACGACGTTGCCCTTGGACTTCGACATCTTCTTGCGGTCGGGATCCATGATGAAGCCGGAGATCATCGCGTGGGTCCACGGCGCGGCGTGGTGCTCGAAGTGGCTGCGCACGACGCGCGAGAAGAGCCAGGTGCGGATGATGTCGTGGGCCTGGGTGGCCAGGTCCATCGGGAAGACGCGCTGCCACAGGTCGTCGTCGGACTCCCAGCCGCCCGCGATCTGCGGGGTGAGCGAGGAGGTGGCCCAGGTGTCCATGACGTCGGGGTCGCCGATGAAGCCGCCGGCCTGGCCGCGCTGGGCCTCGTCGTAGCCGCGGGGGGCGTCGGTGGAGGGGTCGACGGGCAGCTCGGCCTCGGTGGGCAGCAGCGGGTGGGCGTAGTCGGGCTCGCCGGAGTCGTCGAGGGGGTACCACACCGGGAAGGGGATGCCGAAGAACCGCTGGCGCGAGATCAGCCAGTCGCCGTTGAGGCCGCCGACCCAGTTGTCGTAGCGGTGCTTCATGTGGGTCGGGACCCAGGTGATCTCGCCGCCGCGGGCGATCATCTCCTCGCGGATGCCGGCGTCGCGTCCGCCGTTGCGCACGTACCACTGGCGCGTGGCGACGATCTCCAGCGGCTTGTCGCCCTTCTCGTAGAAGTTCGTCATGCGCTGGGTGGGCTTGGGCTCGCCGTCGAGGTCGCCGGACTCGCGCAGCTTGGCCACGACGGCCTCACGGGCGCTGAAGGCGGTCTTGCCGGCCAGGTCGGCGTACGCCGCGGCGGCGGGCTCGCCGGCCAGCCACTCGGGGGTCTCGCGCAGGAAGCGTCCGTCGCGACCGACCACGGTGCGCACCGGCAGGTCGAGCTCGCGCCACCAGGTGACGTCGGTGAGGTCGCCGAAGGTGCAGCACATCGCGATGCCGGCGCCCTTGTCCATCTCCGCGGCGGGGTGGGCCAGGACGGGCACCTCGACCCCGAAGACGGGGCTGGTGACGTGGGTGCCGAAGAGCGGCTGGTAGCGCTCGTCGTCGGGGTGGGCGATGAGGGCGACGACGCTGGGGATCAGCTCGGGCCGGGTGGTCTCGATGTGGACCGGCTCGCCGGGCGAGCCGTCGGCGGCCACGGTGCGGAAGGCGACGCGGTGGTAGGCGCCGGCGTACTCGCGGGCCTCGAGCTCGGCCTGGGCGACGGCGGTCTGGAAGGTGACGTCCCACAGGGTGGGGGCCTCCTGCAGGTAGGCCTCGCCGCGGGCGTAGTTGCGCAGGAACGCGCGCTGGCTGACGGTCTGGGCCTTCGGGCCGATGGTCGTGTAGTGCTGCTTCCAGTCCACCGACAGCCCGAGGGTGCGCCAGAGGGTCTCGAAGACCTTCTCGTCCTCCTCGACCAGCCGCTCGCACAGCGCGATGAAGTTGGGCCGGCTGATCGGCACCTGCTTCTTGGCGTCGGGCTTGGCCGGCGGCTCGAAGTCGGGGTCGAAGGGCAGCGAGGGGTCGCAGCGCACGCCGTAGTAGTTCTGCACCCGGCGCTCGGTGGGCAGGCCGTTGTCGTCCCAGCCCATGGGGTAGAAGACCGACTTGCCGCGCATGCGCTGGAAGCGCGCGATCAGGTCGGTGTGGGTGTAGGAGAAGACGTGGCCGACGTGCAGGCTGCCGCTCACCGTCGGGGGCGGGGTGTCGATGGAGAAGACGTTCTCGCGCGGCTGGGTGCGGTCGAAGGCGTAGGTGTCGTCGGCCTTCCACCGCTGGCTCCAGGAGGCCTCGAGACCCTCCAGGGCAGGCTTGTCCGGTACGACGACGGCGCGGGTCGCGCTCGTCGTGTCGGGGGCCTGGGGGGACTGGGTCTCGGTCATGGCCCCAGATTACGGGTGCCGGTCGTCACCCTGAAATCGGTTCCCGAAACCATTAGCGCTGGTCAGCGGCACCGTCCTAGCCTGCCGGGCATGCCCGACGCGACCGTCCGCACGACGGTGGAGCTGCTCACCGACCCCGCCGCCTTCCTCGCCGCGGCCGAGCCGGTGCTCGCCGCCGACCCGGTGGTGGCGACCGTGGTGGCCTCCGTGACCCGCCGGGCCGTCGAGGCGGCCGAGCGCGGCGAGCCCTGGACCGGGGCCGGCCGGCCGTGCTGGTGGGCGCTCGTGCGCGAGGACGGTGCGGTGGTCTCCGCCGCGATGCGCACCGCGCCGCTCGCGCCCTGGCCGCTCTTCGTGCTGCCCATGAGCGAGGTCGCCGCGCGGGCCCTCGCCGGCCTGCTGCTCGAGCGGGGCGAGGAGGTGCGCGCGGCCAACGGTGCGCTGCCGGCGACCCGGGTGCTGTGCGAGGTGCTGGCGGCCGGGGGCGGGGGAGAGGTGCGGGTGCACGAGCAGACCCGGCTCTTCGAGCTGCGCGACCTCGTGGCGCCCCGGTCTCCCGTGGGCCGGCTGCGGGCCGCGACGTCGCGGGACCTCGACCTGCTGGCGGGGTGGTTCGCGGCGTTCCACGTCGACGCGGCGGCGCAGGCGGGCCGCACGCCCGAGCACGACACCGTGGACGTGGTCGACCGCGCCGAGGTGGCCCGCCGCACGGAGGCGGGTCTGCTGTGGGTCTGGGAGGACGTCGAGGGGCGCGTGGTCCACCTCACCGGCCACAACGCCCCGGCGCACGGGGTGCTGCGCATCGGCCCGGTCTACACCCCGGCCCCCCACCGCGGCCACGGGTACGCCGCCGCCGCGGTGGCCGCCGTGGCGGCGCGGGCGCTGGACCACGGGCACCGGCCCTGCCTCTTCACCGACCGGGCCAACCCGGTCTCGAACCACGTCTACACCGCCCTGGGGTTCGAGCCGGTCGTCGACATGGCCAACCTGCTGGTGGAGCCCGACCCCGGGCCCGACCCCGGGCCCGCGGCGGGCGGCGATCCCACCGGGGCCACCTCCTAGACTGGGAGGGCGATGACCCAGACCCCTGCGACACCCGACGTCCCCCGCCTCGCCGAGACCTTCTCCGAGGTGGAGGACGCCCTGCTCTCGCGCTGGCCCGAGACCCGCCTCGAGCCCTCGCTCGACCGGATCGCCGCCTTCACCGAGCTGCTCGGCGAGCCGCAGCGCTCCTACCCCGTCGTGCACCTGACCGGCACCAACGGCAAGACCAGCACGTCGCGGATGATCGACACCCTGCTGCGCACGCTCGACCTGCGCACCGGCCGCTTCACCAGCCCCCACGTGGAGCGGATGAACGAGCGCATCAGCATCGACGGCGAGCCGCTCGACGACGAGGCCTTCGTGCGCGCCTTCAACGACGTGGCGCCCTACACCCACCTCGTCGACGAGGACCAGCTGCACCCGCTGTCGTTCTTCGAGACCGTGGTGGGCATGGCCTTCGCGGCCTTCGCCGACGCCCCGGTCGAGGTCGCGGTGCTCGAGGTCGGCATGGGCGGGGCATGGGACGCCACCAACGTCGCCGACGCGGCGGTGGCCGTGGTGCTGCCCGTCGCCGTCGACCACGCCAAGTACCTCGGCGACCGGCCCGACACCATCGCCGCCGAGAAGGCCGGCATCATCAAGGCCGGCTCGCGCGTGGTGCTGGCCCAGCAGACGCCGGAGGCCGCGGCGGTGCTGCTCGCGCGCGCCGCCGAGGTCGGTGCCGAGGTCGTGCAGGAGGGCCTCGACTTCGGCGTGGCCGCCCGCACCCCGGCCGTCGGCGGCCAGGTGCTCTCGCTGCAGGGCCTCCGGGCGCGCTACGACGACGTCTTCCTCCCGCTCCACGGCGCCCACCAGGCCCAGAACGCCGCCGTGGCGCTCGCGGCGGTCGAGTCCTTCGTCGGCGGCGAGCAGCCCCTCGACGCCGACCTCGTCGGCGCGGCCTTCGCCGAGGTGACCTCGCCGGCGCGTCTCGAGGTCGTGCGCCGCAGCCCCACCATCGTGCTCGACGCCGCGCACAACCCCCACGGCGCCGAGGCCCTGGCCGCCGCGCTCGACGACTCCTTCACCTTCTCCCCGCTCATCGGGGTCGTCGGGGTCATGGGCGACAAGGACGCCGAGGGCCTGCTCTCCGCGCTCGAGCCGCACCTCTCGCACGTCGTGTGCACCCAGAGCTCCACCGACCGGGCCCTGCCCGCCGAGGACCTGGCCGAGATCGCGCGCGGCATCTTCGACGACGACCAGGTCACCGTCGTGCCCCGCCTGGCCGAGGCCCTCGACGCCGCCGCCGCGCTGGCCGAGGCCGGGGAGGCCTTCGGCGACCCGCTCGGCTCCGGCGCGGTGCTGGTGACCGGCTCGGTCGTCACCGCCGGCGAGGCGCGCGGCCTGCTCGTCAGCGAGCGCGGCACGCAGGCCCAGCGGGTGGCCCGCCGCGAGATCGACCAGCAGCTCGAGCAGGGGGACGACCAGTGAAGCGCTCGCCCAAGCGCGGCATGTGCGCCGCGATCCTCAGCCTCGAGGCGATCACCCTCGGCCTCACCACCCCGGTGCTGCTGACCCTGACCGACGTCTCCACCGGCGTCGGCCTGGCCATCGGCCTGGGGCTCGCCGTCGCCTGCGTCCTGCTGGCCGGGATGCTGCGCGCGGAGTGGGCCTACACCGCCGGCTGGGTGGTGCAGGCGGCCGCGGTGCTGCTCGGCTTCGTGGTGCCGATCATGTTCTTCCTCGGTGCGGTCTTCGCGCTGCTGTGGGGCACCGCCGTCCTCCTCGGGGTCAAGATCGAGCGCGAGCGCGCCGCGGCCTACGCCGCCCTGGAGCGCGACGGCGGACCCGAGCCGGTCTAGCCCTCCCCGGGCGTCACCCCCGGGCCGCACCCGCCAGCGCGGCCAGGGCCCGGTCGAGCTCGGCGTCGGTGCAGCCGCCGAAGCCCACCACCAGCCCGGTCGCCCCCGAGCCGCGGGCGTAGTCGGCCAGCAGCGGCACGTCGAAGCCCGCGGCCCGCGCCGCGGCCCGGGCGGCCCGCGCGCGGTCGGCGTCGAGCGGCACCGTGACGTACATGCCCGCCGGGGGGCCGGCCGGCTCCCCGAGGGGCGCCAGCGCGGCCACGACGCGGGCCGCGCGCTCGGCGTACGTGCGGCGCGCGGAGCGGACGACCTGGTCGACGTAGCCGTCGCGCAGCAGCGAGAGCAGGGCCCGCTGGGCGGGCCAGGAGGCCGCGTCGTGGGTGGCGGCCCGGCGCTCGCACACGGCGGTGACCAGGTGGGCCGGCGGCACCAGCCAGCCCAGGCGCAGGCTGGGGGCGACGGTCTTGCTGGTGGTGCCGAGGTAGGCCACCCGGTCGCGGTCGAGCGCGGCGAGGGCGGGGATGGGTGCGACGTCGTAGCGGAACTCGGAGTCGTAGTCGTCCTCCACCACCACCGCGTCGGCGCGCCGCGCGGCCTCGAGCAGGCGCAGCCGGTGCGCGGCGGGCATCGGTGGGCCGAGCGGGTGCTGGTGAGCGGGGGTGACGTAGGCGGCGGCGCAGCCGGCGAGGTCGTCGACGGGGGCGAGCGCGGGGAGGTCGCGCACCTCGCGGCCGGTGCCGCGCACCGTCTCGACCGCGGCGCGGTAGCCGGGGTCCTCGACGCCGACCGGGCCGGGCGGGAGGACGCCCAGGAGGTGGCGGAGCCCGTCGGTGGTGCCGGCGGTGACGAGCACCTCGTCAGGGTCGAGCACGAGGCCCCGCGTGCGGGCGAGCCGCTCGGCCAGGGCCTCCCGCAGCTCCGGCAGGCCGCGCGGGTCGTCGTAGCCGCGGGGCGGGACGCTCGCCGACACCTCGCGCCACGCGCGCCGCCAGGCCGCCCGGTGGCGCGGGTCGATCCACGGGGTGCCGGCGTCGAGGCGCACCAGCGCCGCGCCGGCTGGTGCGGGAGCCGGCCGCGCGGCCGGCGGTGCGACCCGTGCGTGGAGGGCGGTGACGAAGGTGCCCGACCCGTGGCGTCCCTCCAGCCAGCCCTCGGCCACGAGCTGGGCGTAGGCCTGCTCGGCGACCGCGCGCGCCACCCCGAGGTCGGCGGCCAGGGCGCGGCTGCTGGGCAGCCGGTCGCCGGGGGAGAGGGCTCCCCGCGCGACCAGGGCCCGCACCTGGTCGCCCAGCTGCACCCCGAGCGGGTCGGCGGCGCGACGGTCGAGGTGCACGGGTAGTGCGGTCGTCACGAGTGGCCTGCCGATCTGGTCGCGGAGTGGCACGTGCGCGCGGGCCATTCAACGACGAGGCTGGACGCCGTGTCCACACCTGCCCCTGCCGCCCCGCGCTCGCCCACGCCGCTCTCGCCCACCCCGCTCTCGCCCACGCCGCTCTCGCCCACGCCGCGCACCAGCGTGACCCGCGGTCGCAGCCGCGCGGTCGAGGACCGTGCCGCCATGCACGCGCTGCTCGAGGACGCCCTCGTCGCCCACCTCGGCGTCGACGTGGGCGACCACCCGCTGGTGCTGCCGGTCGCCTTCGCCGTCGACCTCGACGGGCCCGACCGCGACGGCACCCTCTACGTGCACGGCTCGGTCGCGGCCCGCTGGCTCACCCGCTCCGAGGGTGCGACGGTCTGCGTCACGGTCACCGAGGTCGACGGCCTCGTCACCGCCCGCTCGGCCTTCCACCACTCCATGAACTACCGCTCCGTGGTCGTGGTCGGCCCCGCCCGGATCGTCACCGACCCCGCCGAGAAGGCGCGTGCGCTCAACCTCACCGTGGACCACATGGTGCCCGGTCGCGCGGCCACGCTGCGGCCCAGCACCCGCAAGGAGGTCGCCGCCACCGCGGTGCTCGCCGTGCCGCTGCACGAGGCCTCGATGAAGGTGCGCGCCGAGGGGCCCGTCGACGACGAGGCCGACGTCGAGGCCGGCACGTGGGGCGGGCACGTGCCCGTCGTACGCCGGCTGGGGGAGGCCGTCAGCGACCCCCTCACCGACGCCCCGGTGCCCGCCGACGTGCTCCGGCGGGTCGCGGCGGGCCGGGCCTCGCTAGGGTGCGGAGCATGACCCAGCGCACCCTCGTCCTGCTCAAGCCCGACACCGTCAAGCGCGGACTGGTCGGGCAGGTCCTCTCCCGCTTCGAGGCCAAGGGCCTGCGCATCGTGGCCATGGAGCACCGCCTCATCGACGCCGCGAAGGCCGACGAGCACTACGCCGAGCACGTCGAGCGCGACTTCTACCCGCCGCTGCGCACCTTCGTCACCAGCGGCCCGCTCGTCGCGCTCGTGCTCGAGGGCGACGAGGCCATCGAGGTCGTGCGCGCCCTCAACGGCGCCACCGACGGCCGCAAGGCCGCCCCCGGCACCATCCGCGGCGACCTGTCGCTGTCGAACCGCGAGAACCTCGTGCACGGCTCCGACTCGCCGGAGTCCGCCGAGCGCGAGATCGGGATCTGGTTCCCCGGCCTCTGAGCCCGGGCCCCCGGGCCCACCGGGGTCGCCACCCCACGAGTCACACACGCACCACGCGCCTCGGCGTGCCTGCGCCGAACCGGGCGGGGTCGTCCTTACCCTCGGGTGAGGGTCGACCCGTCCGTCGTGCCCTCCTTCCCCTGCACGGCACGAGCGCACTGCGAGGCACGAGTCATGGCGAACAGCTTCTTCGGCCGGGACATGGCCGTGGATCTCGGCACCGCCAACACGCTGGTCTACGCCCGCGGCAGGGGCGTCCTGCTCGACGAGCCCAGCGTGGTGGCCCTCAACGCCTCGACCGGCGAGATCCTCGCGGTCGGCCACGAGGCCAAGCGGATGATCGGGCGCACGCCCGACAACATCACCGCCATCCGCCCCCTCAAGGACGGCGTCATCGCCGACTTCGAGGCCACCGAGCAGATGCTGCGCTACTTCATCCAGCAGGTGCACCGGCGCCGGTCGTGGGCCAAGCCCCGCATGGTCATCTGCGTGCCCAGCGGCATCACCGCGGTCGAGCAGCGTGCGGTGAAGGAGGCCGGCTACCAGGCCGGCGCCCGCCGGGTCTACATCGTCGAGGAGCCCATGGCCGCCGCCATCGGCGCGGGCCTCCCGGTGCACCAGGCCACCGGCAACATGGTGGTCGACGTCGGCGGCGGCACGACCGAGGTCGCCGTGATCTCGCTGGGCGGCATCGTGACCAGCCTGTCGATCCGCACCGCGGGCGACGACCTCGACGCCGCGATCGTGGCGTGGATGAAGAAGGAGTACTCGCTCATCCTCGGCGAGCGCACCGCCGAGGAGGTCAAGATGACCCTCGGCTCGGCGTTCCCGCTGCCCGACGAGCCCGAGGCCGAGATCCGGGGCCGCGACATGGTCTCCGGCCTGCCGCGCACCGTCGTCGTCTCCAGCGCCGAGGTGCGCCTGGCCCTGGAGGAGCCGCTGCACGCGATCGTCGACGCGGTGCGCGCCACCCTCGACCAGACCCCGCCCGAGCTGGCCGGCGACATCATGGACCGCGGCATCGTCCTCACCGGCGGCGGCGCGCTGCTGCGCGGCCTCGACGAGCGGCTGCGCCACGAGACCGGCATGCCGGTCCACGTCGCGGAGGACCCGCTCACCTCGGTGGCCCTCGGCGCCGGCAAGTGCGTCGAGGAGTTCGAGGCCCTCCAGCAGGTGCTCGTGAGCGACCCGAGGCGCTACTGATGAGCCTGCTCGAGCGCGTGCGCACCCCCGACGGCTCCGGCCAGCCCGGCGCATCCGGCCTGCCCGGCCGCTCCGGCTCGACCGTCCGCTCCCGCTCCGAGCGCGAGCGTCGCTGGAGCGCGGGCCGCGGGCCGCAGCGCCGTCCCTCCCGTGCCCTGCTGCTGGCGCTGGTGCTGGCCAGCACCAGCCTGATGGTGCTCGACCGCACCGGCGGCGAGGACTCCCCGCTGGAGCCGGCACGCCGCGTCGTGGGCGAGGCCCTCGGCCCCGTGGAGACCGGGGCCACTGCGGTGGTCCGCCCCTTCGCGAGCATCCCGGGGTGGTTCCGCACGCAGGGATCGCTGCGCGACGACCTCGACGCCCTCGAGGCCGAGAACTCGCTGCTGCGCGGCGAGCTGGCGACCGCCGGCCTCGACGCCAACCGCCTGGCGGAGTACGACGGGCTCACCCGCACCGCCGAGGACCTGGGCCACACCCTCGTCCCGGCACGCGTGGTCGGCGTCGGACCCGCCCAGTCCTTCTCCAGCACCGTCACCCTCGACGCCGGCTCGCAGGCCGGGCTCGCCCCCGACATGACGGTCGTCAACAACGACGGGCTCGTGGGCCGCGTCCTGCGGGTCACCCGCACCACCGCCACGGTCGTGCTGGTCATCGACTCCGAGTCGACCGTCGGCGCCCGCGCGGGGGAGAGCATGGAGGTCGGCTTCCTGCGCGGACGCGGCTCCTTCGGCGACGGCGGTCGGCTCGACCTCGAGCTGGTCGACGACCAGTCGGTGCCGGCGCGCGACGACAACGTCGTCACGTGGGGCAGCGACGCGGGCGCGCCGTACCTCTCCGGCATCCCGGTCGGACGTGTCACGCAGGTCTACAGCTCGCTGCGCGACACCTCGCAGCGCGCCGTGGTCGAGCCCTTCGTCGACTTCAGCTCCCTCGACCTGGTGGGCGTCATCGTGCCCGCCGGCACCGACAGCGACCGCGCCGTCATCGACGCCGAGGGGGAGCTGCGATGAGCGCGCTGCGCGCGGCGGTGGCCGGGCTGGCCGTGCTGGTCGCCCTCGCCCTCCAGGTCGCCCTCTTCCCGCACCTGGCCTGGCAGGGCATCGTGCCCAACCTGTGCCTGCTGGTCGTCGTGGCCGCGGCGCTGACGCGGGGTCCGCAGTTCGCGATGGTGCTCGGCTTCGCCTCTGGCCTGCTGCTCGACCTGGCCCCGCCGGCCGACCACGTCGCCGGCCGTTGGGCCCTCGCGCTGCTCGTCGTCGGCTACGTCGCCGGGCTCGTGCGCCAGGACGTGCGACCCACCGCGGTCACCGTGGTCGGCACCGTCGCCGCCTCGTCCTTCGTCGGCACGTCGGTCTTCGCGATCAGCGGCCTGCTGCTGCGCGACCCGGTGCTCGGGGTCGGCGACATGATCCAGGTCATCGGCGTCGCCCTGGTCTGGGACGTCCTGCTCACCCCCTTCGTGCTGCCTCCCCTCATGGCCGCCTTCCGCCGCCTCGAGCCCGGCCGGGCGGCCCTGCTGTGAGCGTGCGCACCGGCCGGCCCATGGGCCTGACCGTCAACGGCGAGGAGCAGGCCGGCACCCGGCGCAGCCGGCTGCGCCTCGTGGTCATCCAGGCCCTCGTCTTCTCCCTCTTCGCGACCCTCGGCGTGCGCCTCTACTACCTCCAGGTCGTCAGCGGCGAGCAGTACCGGACCCAGGCCGCCTCCCAGTCGGTGCGCGACATCGTCGTGCAGCCCCAGCGCGGCCTCATCGTCGACGACATGGGCCGACCCCTGGTGAGCAACCGCACCTCGTGGGTGGTCTCGGTCGACCGCACGCTGCTGGGCAAGCTGCGCGCGCGCGACCAGCGCACCGTGCTCGAGCGGGTCGCCGAGGTCAGCCGCACCCCGGTCCGTGACATCCGGCGCGCGCTGCTGACCTGCGGCGACCCCGGCAGCATCGAGGGCTCGTGCTGGAACGGCTCTCCCTACCAGCCGGTGCCCGTGGCCGAGGACGTGCCCAAGCGCACCGCGCTGATGATCCTCGAGCAGCCCGAGGACTACCCCGCGGTGCTGGCCGAGCAGCAGACCGTGCGCTCCTACCCCTCGCCGTACGGCGTGAACCTGGCCCACGTGCTGGGCTACCTCAGCCCGATCACCGAGGACGAGCTCGACCAGGCCGAGGCCGACGACGACAGCTCGGTCAACGGCGCCTCCTCGGTCGGCCGCGCCGGCGTCGAGAAGCAGTACGACGCCTGGCTGCGCGGCATGCCCGGCTACAAGTCGGTGGCCGTCGACTCGATGGGCCGCGTGCTCGGCGACGACGGGGAGGTGCAGGCCCGCCCCGGCGACACCCTCGTCACCTCCATCGACGCGCGCGTGCAGGGCGTGGTGGAGCGCCAGCTGGCCCAGACCATCACGACCGCCCGCTCGACCTTCGACACCGTGACGGGCAAGAACTACGTCGCCGACTCCGGCGCCGCCGTGGTGCTCGAGGCCGACACCGGCCGCGTCGTGGCCATGGCCAGCCAGCCCACCTACGACCCCGAGGTCTGGGTCGGCGGCATCACCCAGAAGCAGCTCTCGCGGCTGTTCTCCGAGGCGGCCGGCACCCCGCTGCTGGGCCGCGCCACCCAGGGCCAGTTCGCCCCGGGCTCGACGTGGAAGCCGTTCATGACCGCGGGTGCGCTCACCCACGGCTACTCGCCGAGCACGTCGCTGAACTGCTCCTCCTCCTTCCGCGTCGGCAACCGCGACTTCAAGAACTACGAGTCCGGCGCCTACGGCTTCATCTCCTTCGCCAAGGCCCTCGAGGTCTCCTGCAACACCTTCTTCTACCGCGTGGGCTACGACTACTGGCAGCGCTTCGGCTCCGACGTCAGCGACGTCGACGCCAAGGACCCGCTCGTGGCCGAGGCGCAGGCCTTCGGCTTCGGCTCCGAGACCGGCATCGACCTGCCCGGCGAGGCCTCGGGCCGCATCGCGGACCGGAAGTGGAAGCTCGCCTACTACGAGTCGATGAAGGACTACTACTGCGGCATCGCCGACAAGCCGCAGGACGCCGAGACCTCCGACTTCGTCTACACCTTCGCCGGGGAGTTCTGCGTCGAGGGCTTCGCCTACCGCGCCGGCGACGCGGTCAACTTCGCCATCGGCCAGGGCGACACCATCGTCACCCCGCTCCAGCTGGCCCGCGCCTACGGCGCGCTGGCCAACGGCGGCACCCTCTACGCCCCGCGCGTGGGCAAGGCCGTCGTCGGCCCCGACGGCAAGGTCATCCAGCGGATCCCGCCGAAGGTGCAGGGTCGCGTCGACCTGCCCGAGGAGACGCTGCGCTACGTCGACGAGGCCCTCGAGAACGTCACCCGCGTCGGCACGATGGCCTGGCGCATGGTCGGCTTCCCCCTCGACGAGGTGCCGATCCGCTCCAAGACCGGCTCCGCGGAGGTCTACGGCAAGCAGTCGACCTCGTGGGTCGCCTCCTACTCCGACGACTACGTCGTGGTGATGATGGTCAGCCAGGGCGGCACGGGCTCGGGCACCTCGGGCCCGGCGGTGCGCAAGATCTGGGAGGCGCTGTACGGCGTGGACGGCGAGTCGGTCGTGGCCGACGACGCCGCGATCCCCGGCACCACCCCGCCCGCGGGCCTGCCCACCTTCGCCGACGACGGCTCGATCCTGCCGCCGGTGCGGCCGACCACGGAGGAGTCCCGGTGAGCACCACCGTCCGCCCGACCGTCCGACCGAGCACGCGTCCGGGCCTGCGCCCGGCCCCGGTGTCGGCGACCACGCGTCCCCGGCTGCGCTGGGCCGGCGTCGACTGGGTCCTGCTCGGCGCCGTGCTCGGCCTGGTCACCCTCGGGACCCTGCTGGTCTGGTCGGCCACGATCGGTCGCGACGACCTCACCGGGGGTGACCCCACGGCCTACCGCGACAAGCAGCTGGTCAACGTGTCCATCGGCCTGGTGCTGATGGCCGGGGTGGCCGTCTCCGACCACCGCTGGGTCCGCGTCGCGGCGCCGCTGGTCTACCTCGGCTCGGTCCTCGGCCTGGTGCTCGTGCTCGTCATGGGCACGACCATCAACGGCTCGCGCTCGTGGCTGATGCTCGGCGGCATGTCGGTGCAGCCCTCGGAGTTCGCCAAGCTCGCCGTGGTCATCGGCATGGGCCTCGTGCTCGCCGGCCGGGCCCGCGGCCGCTGGCGCTCGCGCGTCGGCGGGGTCGAGGTGGGGCTGATGCTCCTCATCGCCGCCGTGCCCGCCGCGCTCATCCTGCTCCAGCCCGACCTCGGCACGATGCTCGTGCTGACCGCGACCGTGTTCGGGGTGCTGGCGGTCTCCGGGGCCCCGCGCCGGTGGCTGGCGCTGCTCGCCGGCGGCGGCGTCACCGCCGCCGCGGTCGCGGTGGCGGCCGGGGTGCTCAAGGACTACCAGGTCGACCGCTTCATGGCCTTCACCAACCCCGACCTCGACCCCCGCGGCGCCGGCTACAACGTCGAGCAGGCCCGCATCGCCGTCGGCAACGGCGGCCTCGTCGGCGAGGGCCTCTTCGACGGCTCGCAGACCCGCTCGGGCTTCGTGCCCGAGCAGCACACCGACTTCGTCTTCACCGTGGCCGGCGAGGAGCTCGGCCTGCTCGGCGCCGGCCTCGTCATCGCCCTGCTGCTCGTCGTGCTGTGGCGGGCGCTGGTCATCGCCACCCGCACCGAGGACGTGTTCGGCCGCGTCGCCGCCGCCGGCATCGCCTGCTGGTTCGGCTTCCAGGCCTTCCAGAACATCGGCATGTGCCTGGGGATCATGCCCGTCACCGGCGTGCCGCTGCCCTTCGTGTCCTACGGCGGCTCCTCGATGTTCGCCGGCATGCTCGCCGTCGGCCTGCTGCAGAACATCCACCTGCGCGCCAGCGCGCCCCAGCCGCAGCGCTACACCGCCTCGCCCCGGGTGCGCGCCGTCCGCTGACCCCGGTGCACCCCTGGGGCGGTGCGGCTCAGGGCTGCACGGACAGGAACAGGAACGTCGCGAGCAGCACCAGGTGCACGAAGCCCTGGAGCGACTTGGCCCGGCCCTGCGCGATGGTGAGGCTCGAGACCACCACGGTGATGGCCAGCAGCACCATCTGCGTCGGCTCGAGGCCGAGCACGAGCGGGCCGTCGAGCCAGATCATCGCCACCGCGATGGTCGGGATCGTCAGGCCGATGGAGGCCATCGCCGAGCCGTAGGCGAGGTTGAGGCTGATCTGCACCCGGTCGCGCGCGGCGTTGCGCACGGCGGCGATCGACTCCGGGGCCAGCACGAGCAGGGCGATGACCACGCCGACGACGGCGTAGGGGAAGCCCAGGGCCGAGACGGTGTCCTCGATGGTGGGGGAGAGCAGCTTGGCCAGGCCGACCACCGCGACCAGGGCCCCGACCAGCAGGCCCAGGCTCAGCCAGGCCTCCCGGGCCGGCGGCGGGTCGGCGTGGCCGTCCTCGTCCTCGTCGACCAGGCCGGTGACACGGCCCTGCTCGTCGCTGGTGACCGGCACGAAGAAGTCGCGGTGGCGGATGGTCTGGGTGAAGACGAAGGCGCCGTAGAGCGCGAGCGAGGCGACCGCGGCGAAGCCCAGCTGCGAGGCGGAGTACTCCCGACCCGCGCCGGAGGTGGTGAAGCTGGGCAGCACCAGGCAGACCGCGGCGAGCGCCACCACGGTGGAGAGGGCCGAGCCCGTGCCGGAGGCGTTGAAGCTGACCAGGTGGTGCTTGACCGCCCCCACCAGCAGGGCGATCCCGGCGATGCCGTTGAGGGTGATCATGAGGGCGGCGAAGACGGTGTCACGGGCGTAGGTGCTCGTGCCCTCGCCGCCGCTGGTCATCAGCATGACGATCAGCCCGACCTCGATCACGGTCACCGCGACGGCCAGGATGAGCGAGCCGAAGGGCTCGCCGACCTTGTGGGCGACGACCTCGGCGTGGTGCACGGCGGCCACGATCGCCCCGACGAGGACGACCGCGATGAGCACCAGCACCGGCCACGCCTCGTGGCTGGCCCAGGTGGCGGCGAGCACCACCAGGGCGAGGACGGGCACCACGACCGTCCACTGGAACCGGCCGCGGACGCTCGTGTCGGTCATGGCACGAGCCTAGACGCGCGAACTCGGTCGGCTCCGCGGGGCTGACGTACCCTGAGACCTTGTCCGGAGCGCGTCCGGGGACCCCGGACGCCACCACGACCCGCTGTGAGGTTGCTGCATGTCCCCGACCCTGGGCTCCGCCGGGAGCCGCGTGCTCGGCGAGAGCGTCTTCTCCCGCCTCGAGCCCTTCCTGCCGAGCGTGTCGAAGCCGATCCAGTACGTCGGCGGCGAGCTCAACTCCACCGTCAAGGCGTGGGACTGCGCGGCCGAGAGCGCCGACGGCGGCGAGACCGTGCGCTGGGCGCTGATGTACCCCGACGCCTACGAGGTCGGCCTGCCCAACCAGGGCGTCCAGATCCTCTACGAGGTGCTCAACGAGCGCGACTGGATCGTCGCGGAGCGCACCTACGCGGTGTGGCCCGACCTGGAGGAGATCATGCGGCGCGGCGACGCGCAGGGGCCGATCCCGCAGTTCACCGTCGACGCCCACCGCCCCGTGCGCGACTTCGACGTGCTCGGGCTGAGCTTCTCCACCGAGCTGGGCTACACCAACATGCTCAACGCCCTCGACCTCGCGGGCATCCCGCTGCACGCCGCCGACCGCACCGACGGCGACACCATCGTGCTCGCCGGCGGCCACGCCGCCTTCAACCCCGAGCCCATCGCCGACTTCATCGACGCCGCCGTGCTCGGCGACGGTGAGGAGGTCGTGCTGGCGATCTCGGAGGTCGTGCGCGACTGGAAGGCCCAGGGCCGCCCGGCCGGCGACATGGCCTCGGGCCGCGACGAGCTGCTGCGCCGGCTCGCGGTGAGCGGCAACATCTACGTGCCCCGCTTCTACGACGTCTCCTACGCCGCCGACGGCACGCTCGAGGCCGTCGTGCCGACCGTGCCCGGCGTGCCCCACCGCGTGCGCAAGCACACGCTCATGGACCTCGACGCCTGGCCCTACCCCGCCAAGCCGCTGGTGCCGCTGGCCGAGACCGTCCACGAGCGCTTCTCGGTCGAGATCTTCCGCGGCTGCACCCGCGGCTGCCGCTTCTGCCAGGCCGGCATGATCACCCGCCCGGTGCGGGAGCGCTCCATCGAGACCATCGGCGCGATGGTCGAGAACGGCATCCGCACGACGGGCTTCGAGGAGGTCGGCCTGCTCTCGCTCTCCAGCGCCGACCACACCGAGATCGGCGAGGTCGCCAAGGGCCTGGCCGACCGCTACGAGGGCACCAACGTCTCGCTCTCGCTGCCCTCGACGCGCGTCGACGCCTTCAACATCTCGCTGGCCAACGAGTTCTCCCGCAACGGCCGGCGCTCGGGCCTGACCTTCGCCCCCGAGGGCGGCTCGGAGCGGCTGCGCAAGGTGATCAACAAGATGGTCACCGAGGAGGACCTGATCCGCACCGTCGCGGCGGCGTACTCCCACGGCTGGCGGCAGGTGAAGCTCTACTTCATGTGCGGCCTGCCCACCGAGACCGACGAGGACGTGCTCCAGATCGCCGACCTGGCCAAGCGGGTCATCGCCAAGGGCCGCGAGGTCTCCGGGCGCAACGACATCCGCTGCACGGTCTCCATCGGCGGGTTCGTGCCCAAGCCGCACACCCCCTTCCAGTGGGCCGCGCAGCTCGACCACGAGACCACCGACGACCGGCTGCGCCAGCTGCGCGAGACAGTGCGCGCCGACAAGAAGTTCGCCCGCGCCATCGGCTTCCGCTACCACGACGGCAAGCCCGGCATCGTCGAGGGACTCCTCTCCCGCGGCGACCGCCGCGTCGGCGCCGTCATCGAGCAGGTCTGGCGCGACGGAGGCCGCTTCGACGGCTGGAGCGAGCACTTCTCCTACGACCGCTGGATGCAGGCCGCCGCGCAGGCGCTGGCGGGCACCGGCGTCGACGTCGACTGGTACACCGTGCGCGAGCGCGGCTACGACGAGACCCTCCCGTGGGACCACCTCGACTCCGGCCTCGACAAGGACTGGCTCTGGGCCGACTGGGAGGACGCCATCGACCCCTCCTCCGACGTCGAGGTCGAGGACTGCCGCTGGACCCCCTGCTACGACTGCGGCGTGTGCCCCGAGATGGACACCGAGATCCAGATCGGCCCCACCGGGCGCCAGCTGCTGCCGCTCGCCGTCGTCTGACCCGGCGTCTGACCCGGCGTCCTCGGGAGCGGGGTCAGGAGGCGGCGCCCAGGAGCGGGGCGTCGAGGGAGGACCCGTCGGTGTTGTAGGCCACGCAGACCACCCGGTCGCCGTCCTGCGGCGGGACCTGCTCGGAGATCGGGATGAGGGTCATGCGGGAGATGTCGACGTCGGTGCCGTCGTAGCCCTCGGCGCTGGCCAGCTCGGCGCAGCCGGTGGGCTCGCCGTCGACGACCTCGGTGGCCACGACCTCTCCGTCGTGGGCCTCGGTGCAGTCGACCTCGCGGATGTCGGTGACGTTCTCCTCGGAGTCGTCGGTCAGTCCGTCGGCGGTGAGGCAGGTGCCGGCCTCGAGGTCGTCGAGGGTGGTCAGGCTGGTGCCCACGGTGACGAGGGCGACGATGCCGCCGATGAGCGCGAGGGTGCCGAGCAGGCCCACGACGATGGCGGTGACCGCGGCCCAGCGGCCCTTGGCGCGGCCCTCCTTGGTGCGGCCCAGCCCGACGAGGCCGAGGATCGCGCCGACGAAGGACAGGCAGCAGGTGAAGCTCAGCACCAGCGCCACGACGGAGAGGGTGTCGGTGCCCTGCGAGCCGCTCGGGTGGGTGGGGCCGCCGGGGTAGCTCTGGCCGTAGGGGCCGGCGGGCTGGGCCCCGGGCTGGCCGTACGGCGACCCCGCAGGCTGGCCGTACGGCGACCCCCCGGGCTGGCCGTAGGGGGTGGGCTGGCCGTACGGCGACGGTGGGCCGGCCGGGTCGCCGTCGGCGCCGCTCTGGTCGCCGGGGCCGTGGGGAGGTGTCGTCACGCGCTCACTGTAGGGCGCGGCGCGCCGGCGGGAGGGCGTCCTCGAGAAACACCGGACGGGCGACGTAGGCCCCCAGGACGGCCATGGGGAGCACGAGCGCGGTGAGCACGAGCAGCGGCACGGTCCAGCCCCCGGTGGCCTCGTTGAGCAGCCCCACGGCGAAGGGGCCGAGGGCGGCGAGCAGGTAGCCGACCGACTGGCTGAAGGCCGAGAGCGCCGCCGTGCCCTCGGGGGTCCGGGCGCGCAGCCCGATGAGCGTGAGCACGAGGGGGAAGGTGCAGGCGCCGACGCCGGCGACGACGGCCCACAGCGGTGCGGTCCACCACGGGCTCAGCACCATGCCCAGGTAGGCGACGGGGTAGGTGCCGATCACCCCCAGCAGCAGGGTGCGCGGTCGGGAGGTGGTCGCCATCAGCCGCGGCAGCCACAGCGACAGCGGGATGCCGGTGCCGG
Organism: Nocardioides sp. Leaf307; assembly: GCF_001423135.1. Lineage (NCBI taxonomy): Bacteria > Bacillati > Actinomycetota > Actinomycetes > Propionibacteriales > Nocardioidaceae > Nocardioides > Nocardioides sp. Leaf307. The sequence continues at coordinate 968,623 of NZ_LMNY01000001.1, forward strand.
CCAGCAGGCCCACCAGCGCCCCCGCGGCGGTCGGCGACCAGCCGGCGTCGCGCCACAGCTGGGCGAACCAGCCAAAGATCGCGTAGGCCTGGAGCGCCTGGAGCCCGAAGCAGCCCGCCATCGCCCAGCCCAGTCGCGTGCGGGCGACGTCGAGGAAGGACACGCGCGAGCCGCCGCGCTCGACCGCGCGGTCGCGTCGCACCAGCGCGACCCACGGCAGCGCCGCGATCACCGCCAGCAGGGCCCACGTACCGAGGCCCCAGCGGAAGCCGCCGCCAGCCTCGGAGATCGGCACGGTGAGGGTCAGCGCGAGGGTGAGCCCCACGGCCAGGGCGGCGGTGTAGAGCGAGGTGACCGGTCCGATGCGGTCGGGGAAGTGCAGCTTGACCAGCGACGGCAGCAGCACGTTGGCCATCGCCATGCCGCCCACCGCGAGCAGGGAGGCGGCCAGGAACACCACGTCGTCGTCGGTCAGCACCCGCGCCACCAGCCCGGCCGCCGCGGCGAGCAGGGTGAGCAGGGTGGTGCGGTGCAGTCCGACGCGCGCCGCCGTGGCCGGCGCGAGGGCACCGAGCACGGCGAAGGCCAGCACCGGCAGCGAGGTGAGCAGGCTGGCCTCGCCGGCCCCGAGGCCGAGACCGCTCCTGACCTCGGCCAGCACCGGGCCGACGCTCACGGCGGCGGGGCGCAGGTTGAGCGCCAGCAGCAGCACGCCCACGAGGACGAGGGGCACGGTGCGGGTGACGGGTCCGGGGCTGCTCACCGGGCCCATGCTGGCACCGCACCCACGACGTACGACGGGCGGTGGGGGCAGGATGGGGTCGTGCTCCACGTGAGCGACCGGCAGCGTCGCGACCGCATCGCCCTGCGCCACGGCATCGACCCGGTGCGGCGTCGCGCCGACGCCGAGGACGCCACCCGTGCGGTCGCGGTGCTCCACGCCACCGAGCCCGCCACGGTGCACCTGTCGCTGCAGGCGCGGGTCGACGGGCTGCGTCGCTCCGACGTGGAGCGCGCGCTCCACGAGGAGCGCGTGCTGGTCAAGCAGCTGGCGATGCGCCGGACCCTCTTCGTGCTGCCGCGCGACCTGCTCCCCGCGGCCTGGGGGAGCGCCTCCGCACGGGTGGCCGGCACCGAGCGGGCGCGCCTGGCCAAGGACGCCGAGGCCCACGGCCTGGCGGACCCGGGCGCGGGCGCCGCCTGGGTCGAGCGTGCACGCCGGGAGGTGCTCGGCGTGGTGGCGGGCTCCGTGGAGGGTCGCCAGGCGGCCGAGGTCAGGTCCGCCGTGCCGGCGCTGGCGGCGCCGGCGCCCGTGGCGGGCGCGCCCTCGTCGTCGGTGCCCCCGACGGTGAGCCGGCTCCTGACCGTGCTGGGCGCCGAGGCCGAGGTGGTGCGGGGGGTCAACACGGGTCACTGGCGCGTCTCCCGGCCGCGCTGGGCGCCGATGGCGGCGTGGCTGGGGGAGGAGCCCCGACCGTGGTCGGCCTCCGACGGCTGGGCCGAGCTGGTGCGCCGCTGGCTCGGCGCCTTCGGGCCGGGCACCGAGGCCGACCTGGTGTGGTGGCTGGGCGCGACCAAGGGCATCGTGCGGGCGGCGCTCGCGCGCCTCGAGGCCGTGGAGGTCGCGCTCGACGGCGGGGCCACCGGATGGCTGCTCCCCGACGACGACCTCCTCGACCACCCGCTCGACGGGGCCCGGGGCCAGGAGGTCGGGCCCTGGGCGGCGCTGCTGCCCGTGCTCGACCCCACGGTCATGGGCTGGAAGGAGCGCGCCTTCTACCTCGGCCCTCACCGCGACGCGCTCTTCGACCGCAACGGCAACGCCGGCACCACCGCGTGGTGGGACGGTCGCGTCGTGGGCTGCTGGGTGCAGGACGAGGCGGGGCGCGTGCTCGTGCGCCTGCTCGAGGAGGTCCCCGCCGCCGGGCGCGCCGCGCTGGAGACCGAGGCCGACCGGCTGTCCGACTGGCTCGCCGGTGAGCGCGTCGGCACGGTCTACCCCTCGCCGGCGATGCGGGCACCGGCCTGACCTCTCGTAGCCTGTGCGGGTGCGAGAGCAGCCCGAGCAGCAAGCCCCTCCGGTCCAGCGCCTGCGCATCCGCTACGCCAAGCGCGGACGCCTCCGCTTCACCAGCCACCGCGACTTCAGCCGCGCCTTCGAGCGCGCCGTCTTCCGCGCCCGCGTGCCGATGGCCTACTCCTCCGGCTTCAACCCCCACCCCCGCATCTCCTACGCCGGGGCAGCGCCGACGGGCTCCGCGAGCGAGGCGGAGTACCTCGAGATCGGGCTCGCCGAGGTCGTCGACGTCGCCGCGGTGCGGGCGTCGCTGGAGGAGGCGCTGCCCGACGGGCTCGACATCCTCGAGGTCGCGGTCTCTCCCGGGGGATCGCTCGCCGACCTCCTCCAGGCCAGCCACTGGCGCCTCGACGTCGCCGCGGAGGAGCCGGACGCCCGCGCTGCGGTCGAGGCCTTCCTGGGGCAGGAGTCGGTGGAGGTCGAGCGGATGACCAAGAAGGGTCTGCGCACCTTCGACTGCCGCGCCGCCGTGCTCAGCCTCGAGGCCGGCCCCGTGACGGGTGCGGGCGTGGGGGCGCGCTCGACGCTCGACCTGGTGCTGCGCCACGGCGTGCCCTCGGTGCGGCCCGACGACGTGCTCACCGGCCTGGCGGCCGTCGGCGGCCTCCAGGCGGGGCCCGCTCCGCTGCTGACCCGGCTGGCCCAGGGGCCGCTGGAGGAGTCGACCGGCACGGTCGGCGACCCGCTCGCAGCGCGGACATGACCTGGATCGACGGCCCGTGTGCGATACTCGCCACGGTCGTCGCACCGGTGGAACCTGCCGCGGACGACGACCCGACGACGTTCTCGCCGGCCCGCACTCTCGGGGTCGGCACAGTGGGTGCGACGTCGGCGCCAGACCGCGACGCGGCCCGGCAGGCTCGGTGACAGCGAGTCGGCCCCCGGCCCCGGGATCCTCCCGGGGCAGGCCCAGCGACCGCGGCAGGCGACGACGACGCGTCCAGTGACGCACCGCGGAGGGTGTCGCCGCCACCGAAGGCTTACGCGTCGTGCCCCGGACCTCCTGCGGGCCGACGTCTGACACGTCCGGGTCGCCAGTGCGCCGCCCGGGCAGAGGAGCACCACATGCCCGACGAGAACCTGGGCGAGGACGTCACCACCGACACGGGCGCCGACACGGCCCCCACCGTCACCGTGACGACCCGCAAGGCCGCGGCCAAGAAGACGACCGCGAAGAAGACGGCCGCCAAGAAGACCGCCGCCGACGCCCCCGCGAAGAAGGCCGCCGCCAAGAAGGCGCCGGCCAAGCGCACCACGAAGAAGGCGGCGGCCGCCGAGCCGTCGACCTCGGACCCGGCGCCCGCCGACGTCGCCCCGGACGTGCCCGCCGAGGTGGCGGTCGACGCGCCTGCCGAGGCTCCGGGCGAGGCGCCCGCGGAGAAGCCGGCCAAGAAGGCCGCCGCCCGCAAGAGCGCCGCCAAGAAGGCGCCGGCCGCGAAGAAGGCCACCACCACGACCCGCACCCGCAAGAGCGCGGCGACCAGGGCCGCGGAGGCGGCCGCCGCCGAGGCGCCGGCGCCCGAGGCCGTCGTGACCGAGGCCCCCGTCGAGACGCCCGCCGAGACGCCCGTCGAGACCGAGGTGGCGGCGGCGCCGGCCGTGCTCTTCCAGGCCCCCGACGCCGCGAAGGCCACCAAGGCGACCGTGACCCGCCGCACCCGCGGCAGGGCCGCGGCTCCCGTGCGGACCGAGCCCACCCCCGAGCCCACCCCCGTGCCCGCCGCCGAGCCCATCGTCGCGGAGCCCACCGACGCGGAGAGCCCGGTCGCGGAGACCCCGACCGAGGTCGTGGCCGAGGCCCCCGACGAGGCGGGCACCGACGCCCCCGCGCGCACCCGCACCACGACCACCACGCGCAGCCGCGGTCGCAGCCGCTCGGCCGGCAGCACCCGCACCGCCGCGCCGCAGGAGGCGGCACCCGAGGAGGACGAGCTCGAGGCCGTCGCCGCCAGCGTGGCTCCCACCACCGGGCCCGCCGACAAGGCCGACACCGCCCGGGGCGGCGCCGACGCGTCGGCCGACGACACCGACGACGACGGCACCGACGGCACCGACGACTCGGACGAGTCCGAGGACTCCGACGAGGACCGCTCCGAGGGCGGTGGCGGCCGACGTCGTCGCCGCCGCGGTGGCCGGCGGCGCCGCAAGTCCGGCGACGGGGGCTCCGGCCGCTCCGAGGACGACTCCGACGACGACTCCGAGGGCCAGGACGCCAGCGGCGACGCGGAGAGGGACTCCGACCAGGACGTCGACCAGGGCTCCGCCCGTGACGGCGGCCAGGGTCGCCAGGGCAACCGGGGCGGCAACCAGGGCGGAAACCAGGGCGGCAACCAGGGAGGCGGCCGCGGCGGTCAGCGCCAGGGTGGCGACACCGGCCCCCAGGAGCAGGACGCCAAGGACGACACCGAGTCCGGCGAGGGCTCCTCGCGACGGCGTCGTCGCCGGCGCCGCTCGGGCGACGACGGGGGAGAGCACGGCGACGACCCCGACAACACCGTGACCCGGGTGCGCAAGCCGCGCTCGGCCGAGGACGAGATCACCGCGATCTCGGGCTCCACGCGCCTCGAGGCCAAGAAGCAGCGCCGCCGCGACGGTCGCGAGGCCGGCCGTCGCCGCGCGCCGATCGTGTCGGAGGCCGAGTTCCTGGCCCGTCGCGAGGCGGTCGACCGCACCATGGTCATCCGCCAGCGCGAGGACCTCACCCAGATCGGCGTGCTCGAGGACAAGGTGCTCGTCGAGCACTACGTCGCCCGCGAGTCGCAGACCTCGATCATCGGCAACGTCTACATCGGGCGCGTGCAGAACGTGCTGCCCTCGATGGAGGCCGCCTTCATCGACATCGGCAAGGGCCGCAACGCCGTCCTCTACGCCGGCGAGGTCAACTGGTCCGCGCTGGGCCACCGCGACGGCCAGCCCCGCAAGATCGAGTCGGTGCTGTCCTCGGGCCAGCCGGTCCTCGTGCAGGTCACCAAGGACCCGATCGGCCACAAGGGCGCCCGGCTCACCAGCCAGATCAGCCTGGCCGGCCGCTTCCTGGTCTACGTGCCCGACGGCACGACCAGCGGCATCTCCCGCAAGCTGCCCGACACCGAGCGCAACCGCCTCAAGACGCTGCTCAAGGAGATCGTGCCCGAGGGCGCCGGCGTCATCGTCCGCACCGCGGCCGAGGGTGCCTCCGAGGACGAGCTGACCCGTGACGTCGAGCGGCTCAAGGCGCGCTGGGAGGACATCGAGAAGAAGTCCAAGGGCAGCGCCCCCCAGCTGCTCTACGGAGAGCCCGACCTGACCCTCAAGGTGGTCCGCGACCTCTTCACCGAGGACTTCGCGACCCTGGTCATCCAGGGCGACGACGCCTGGGACACCGTGCAGAGCTACGTCTCGCACGTCGCCCCCGACCTCGCCGACCGCCTGCAGCGCTACGAGCCCGCCGAGCACAACGGCCACGACCTCTTCACGACCTACCGCGTCGACGAGCAGATCGCCAAGGGCCTCGACCGCAAGGTCTGGCTGCCCTCCGGCGGCTCGCTGGTCATCGACCGGACCGAGGCGATGACCGTCGTCGACGTCAACACCGGCAAGTTCACCGGCTCGGGCGGCAACCTCGAGGAGACCGTCACCAAGAACAACCTCGAGGCGGCCGAGGAGATCGTGCGCCAGCTCCGGCTGCGCGACATCGGCGGCATCATCGTCGTCGACTTCATCGACATGGTGCTGGAGTCCAACCGCGACCTCGTGCTGCGACGTCTCGTGGAGTGCCTCGGTCGCGACCGCACCCGCCACCAGGTCGCCGAGGTGACCTCGCTCGGCCTGGTGCAGATGACGCGCAAGCGCATCGGCACCGGACTGCTCGAGGCCTTCAGCGACAACTGCGAGCACTGCCAGGGTCGCGGGATCGTCACCCACGACGAGCCCGTCGAGCCCAAGCGCGACGACGAGGGTCGGCGCGGTGGCAACCGCAGCGGTGGCGGCAACGGCGGCGGTGGCAACGGCAACGGCGGCGGCAACGACGGCGGCGGCCAGGGCGGACGTCGCTCGCGCGGCGGTCGCGGCCGCGGCCAGGACGACCAGGCCGAGCAGAGCGGCGGCCAGGGCGACGGGGGAGCCTCCAAGCCCCCCACCCCGCCCTCCCCGAAGGACATCGCGGCCATGGCGCGCCCGGAGCCCACCGAGACGGACGAGGCTCCGGTCGCCGCGGCACCCGAGCAGCCCGCACCCGAGCAGCCCGCACCCGAGCAGCCCGCACCCGAGTCGGCGACCGCCGAGCAGGCAGGCGCCGAGCAGCCCGCGGCCGAGCAGACGACGGTGGTCACCCGCAGCCGTCGGCGCGGTGCGAGCCGCACGGCGCCCACGGTGACCGAGCCGGTCGCGGCCGAGGACCCCGTGGTCGCGCCGGTGGAGCCGACGCCGGCCCCGACGCCCGAGCCGGTGGCCCCGCCGGAGCCCGACGCGGTGAGCGAGGCCCAGGCCGCGCAGGCCCCCGCCACCACGGTGGTGACCCGCACCCGTCGTCGTACGGCGACGCGGCCCGCCTCAGCGCCCGAGCCGGCGCCGGCGGCGGCGGAGCCCGCACCGCAGTCGGCCCCTGACCCCGACCCGGAGCCCGCGTCGGAGGCCGACCCGGAGCCGCCCGCGGCGCCGGCCGAGCCGACCGTCGTGACCCGCACGCGCACCCGCCGGGCCACCCGCCCTGCCGGCCCCCCTGCCGGCGAGACCGCCGGTGAGGCCGCTGGTGAGCAGGCCGGGGAGTCCTCGGAGGAGGGCTCGGCCGCGCACGTGCCGGTCAAGAAGAAGGGCACCCGCAAGCGCTGAGCCGGCCCGTCCGGCGCCACGGCCCGCCGGGGCGACACCGAATTGCTGTCGCCCCGGCGGGTCCGTACTATGGGTCCTCGGTGCGCTGATGCGTGCCCTTCTGTGTGGCACCACCCACGACGCCCGGCCGGTCAGGCCCGGTGCGGCGGCACGGGAGCCCCAGACCACCGACTTACCTGTCAACTGACACAGCACAACCCGACGAAGGAGACCGCGGTGTACGCGATCGTGCGCGCAGGCGCCAAGCAGCAGAAGGTTGCCGTGGGCGACGTCATCGAGATCGACAAGGTGACGACCGGGGTCGGCGAGACGCTGACGCTGCCCGTCGTCCTCGCCGTCGACGGCGAGAGCGTCACCTCCGACTCCTCGGCCCTCGACAAGGCCTCGGTGACCGTCGAGGTGCTCGGCGCCACCAAGGGCCCCAAGATCATCATCCAGAAGTACAAGAACAAGACCGGCTACAAGAAGCGCCAGGGTCACCGTCAGAAGTACACCCAGGTCAAGGTCACCGACATCTCCCTCTGAGCCTTCCCGGTCTCAGGCTTCCTGCAGCGCACACCAAAGGATTCGACATGGCACACAAGAAGGGCGCGGCGTCCACCAAGAACGGTCGCGACTCCAACTCCCAGCGCCTCGGCGTCAAGCGCTACGGCGGCCAGCTGGTCAACGCCGGCGAGATCATCGTGCGCCAGCGCGGCACCCACTTCCACCCGGGCAGCGGCGTCGGCCGCGGCGGCGACGACACCCTGTTCGCGCTGCAGGCCGGTGCGGTCGAGTTCGGCACGCGCCGTGGCCGTCGCGTCGTCAACATCGTCCCGGGCGAGTGAGCTGACGCTCCCACCTGGCACACCAGGCTCTTCCACGTTGGGCGTCCCGGACCTCCGGGGCGCCCTTCGTCGTCCGCACCACCCCTGAGCACCACCCCTGAGCAGCACCATCGAGAGAAGGCACCATGGCTGTCCCCACGTTCGTCGACCGGGTCACGCTGCACATCAGCGCAGGCCGGGGAGGCAACGGTGTGGCCTCGGTGCACCGTGAGAAGTTCAAGCCGCTCGGCGGCCCCGACGGCGGCAACGGGGGCCCCGGCGGCTCGGTGATCCTGCGGGTCGACCCCGACGTGACCACGCTGCTCGACTACCACCACAGCCCCAAGCGTCGCGCCGAGCACGGCGGGCACGGCGCCGGCGCCCACCGCAACGGCGGCCACGGCGCCGACCTCGTGCTGCCGGTGCCCGACGGCACCGTGGTGGCCGACCCGCGCGGCGAGGTGCTGGCCGACATGGTCGGACCCGGCACCGAGCTGGTCATCGCCCAGGGCGGGCGCGGCGGTCTCGGCAACGCCGCGCTGGCCTCCTCCAAGCGCAAGGCCCCCGGCTTCGCGCTGCTCGGTGAGCCCGGCGACGAGCTCGAGATCGTGCTCGAGCTCAAGGTCGTCGCCGACATCGGCCTCGTGGGCTTCCCCAGCGCCGGCAAGTCGAGCCTGATCGCTGCGATCTCGCGGGCGCGGCCCAAGATCGCCGACTACCCCTTCACCACCCTGGTGCCCAACCTGGGCGTCGTCACCGGCGGCGACACCACCTTCACCGTCGCCGACGTGCCCGGCCTCATCGAGGGCGCCAGCGAGGGCCGCGGCCTGGGCCACGACTTCCTGCGCCACATCGAGCGCTGCGCGGCGCTCGTGCACGTCATCGACACCGCCTCCATCGAGCCGGGTCGCAACCCCGTCGACGACCTCGACGTGATCGAGAACGAGCTGAGCCGCTACGGCGGCCTCGAGGACCGCCCGCGCCTGGTCGCGCTCAACAAGATCGACGTGCCCGACGGGCGCGACCTCTCCGACATCACCATCGACGACCTGCGCGAGCGCGGCCTGCGCGTCATCCCGATCTCCGCCGCCTCCGGCGAGGGCCTGCGCGAGCTGACCTTCGCGATGGCCGAGATCGTGGCCGCCGCGCGCGCCGCGAAGCCCGCGGTGGAGACCACCCGCATCGTGCTGCGGCCCCAGGGCGCCGACGGCAGCGGCGACTTCACCGTCTCCCAGACCGTCGACGGCTGGCGCGTGCGCGGCACGAAGCCCGAGCGGTGGGTGCGCCAGACCGACTTCAGCAACGACGAGGCCGTCGGCTTCCTCGCCGACCGCCTCGACCGGCTCGGCGTGGAGGAGAAGCTGCTGTCGATGGGCGCGCAGGAGGGCGACGCCGTGCTCATCGGCGACCCCGACAACGCCGTCGTGTTCGACTTCAAGCCCGGCATGGACGCCGGCGCCGAGATGCTCGGTCGCCGCGGCGAGGACCAGCGCATCGACCACTCCCGCCCGGCGGCCAGCCGCCGCCGCGAGATCGACGAGGCCATGGAGCACCGCGCCGAGGGCGAGACCCGCGCCGACGTGGCGCGCCGTCTCGACGCCGAGCGCAAGGGCCAGACCTACGGGCCCTCGTCGTACGAGATCGGCGGGAGCGAGGACCCGGACTGGTCCGAGCAGGACCCCGGCCGGTGAGCAGCGGCGCCGGTCGCGAGGTCGTGCTGGCCGCGCGCCGGATCGTGGTCAAGGTCGGCTCATCGTCGCTGACCACCGCCGCCGGCGGGATCGACCCCGAGCGGGTCCGTGCCCTGGTCGACGCGCTGGCCGCCGCCCGCGCCCGCGGCGCCGAGGTGGTGCTGGTGTCCTCAGGGGCCATCGCCGCCGGCCTGGCGCCGCTGGGCCTGGCCCGTCGTCCGCGCGGCCTGGCGGCCCAGCAGGCCGCCGCGGCGGTCGGCCAGGGCCTGCTGGTGCACCGCTACACCGAGGAGCTGCGCCGCCACGACCTCACCGCGGGCCAGGTGCTGCTCACCGCCGACGACGTCACCCGGCGCTCGCACTACCGCAACGCCTACCAGACCTTCGCCAAGCTCCTCGAGCTCGGTGTGCTGCCGATCGTCAACGAGAACGACACGGTGGCGACCTCGGAGATCCGCTTCGGCGACAACGACCGCCTCGCCGCCCTGGTCTCCCACCTCGTGCACGCCGACCTGCTCGTGCTGCTCTCCGACGTCGACGGGCTCTACGACGCCGACCCCCGCGAGCCCGGCAGCGCGCTGGTGCCGGAGGTCCACGGACTCGACGACCTCGGCGGGGTGCGGATCGGGTCCACCGGCGCCGCGGGCGTCGGCACCGGCGGCATGGAGACCAAGGTCGAGGCCGCCCGCATCGCCACCGGCGCCGGCATCCCGGTGGTGCTGACCTCCGCGGCCCGGGCCGGCGAGGCCGTCGCCGGCGAGCCCGTCGGCACGCTCTTCCACAGCACCGGCAGGCGCCGCCCGACCCGGCTGCTGTGGCTGGCCCACGCCACCGAGCCCCGCGGCACCCTCGTGCTCGACGCCGGCGCCGTGCGCGCGGTGGTCGAGCGCCGCGCCTCGCTGCTGGCCGCCGGGGTCACCGGCCACACCGGGGTCTTCCACGCCGGCGACCCGGTCGACCTCGTCGACCCCGAGGGCCGCCCGGTGGCCCGCGGGCTGGTGAACTTCGACGCAACGGAGGTGCCCGGGCTGCTCGGACGCTCCTACGAGCGCGAGCTCGTGCACCGCGACGCCCTCGTCGTGCTCTGAGCACCCACCGGCCCACGTCGCCGGTTCAGGTCGGGCTGGGGGCCGTTGCTACCTTCGGCCCCGTGCGGTGGCGAGGCGCGGTGTGGTGGCTCCTGCTGGTGGCGACCCTCGGGCCCGCCCTGCTGCTCACCGCGCTGAGGTCCACCGACCCGAGCCCCGGCTGGGCGGTGCAGGCGGTCGCCTTCACCCCCGTCGCGCTGCCCCTGTACGCCGCAGCCCTGCTGCTCCTGCTGGGCCGGGCGCTCACCGGCGGCCGCAGCGGCCGCCGCGGCCCGGCCGTGGTCGCAGCCCTCGTGGTGCTCGGCCTCGGGGGGCTGCACGCCTGGTGGTGGTCGCCGCTGGTGGCGGGCGCGCCGCCCGACGCGGGCGACGGTGCGCGGGTGACGGTGATGACGGCCAACCTGCTCAAGGGGCAGGCCGACGGTGCCGAGGTCGTGCGCGCGGCGGTCGACGCCGACGTCGACGTGCTGGTGCTGGAGGAGGTCACCGACGACGTGCTGGCCGACATGGAGCGCGCCGGGCTCGACGAGCTGCTGCCCGAGCGGATCGGCGAGACCGGTGCCTCGATCGACGGCACGATGGTCCTGTCGCGGGCGCCGCTGGGCGAGGCGACCGCGGTGGACACCTTCACCCAGACCTGGGGCGTCGAGGTCGACCTCGGGGCCGCGACCGTGCGGCTGCTGGCCGTGCACCCCGCCGCCCCGGTCGACCCCGAGCGCTGGCACGCCGACCTCGACCTGCTGCGCGACGTCGCCCGCGACACCGACGCCGACGTCGTCGTCGGCGACTTCAACGCCACCCTCGACCACGCGCCGATGCGCCGCCTCCTCGACGACGGCTACGCCGACGCCGCCGCCGAGACCAACGCCGGCTGGCAGCCCACCTGGCCGGCCAACGGGCTGTTCCCGGTGCTCGGGGTGCCGCTGCCGACCTCGGTGGCGATCGACCACGTGCTGGTGGGCGAGGACGTGCTGGCCCTCGGCACCCGCACCGTGGAGATCGGGGGCACCGACCACCTCGCCCTCGTGGCCGACCTCGTGGTCGTGGGCTGAGCGGCCCCGCCGTACCCTGGGAGGGACATGACCGCCACTCCCGTCTACCTCGACCACGCCGCCACCACCCCGATGGTGCCGGCCGCGATCGAGACGATGACGCGGCACCTGGCCGACGTGGGCAACCCCAGCTCGCTGCACGCCTCGGGCCGCCACGCCCGGCGCGTGGTGGAGGAGGCCCGCGAGCAGATCGCGCACGCGGTGGGCTGCCGGCCCGGTGAGGTCGTCTTCACCTCCGGCGGCACCGAGGCCGACAACCTCGCGGTCAAGGGCATCTTCTGGTCGCGCCGCAGCGCCGACCCGCGCCGCGTGCGGGTGCTGGCCACCGCGGTGGAGCACCACGCGGTGCTCGACCCGGTGCACTGGCTGGGGGAGCACGAGGGCGCCGAGGTCGAGCTGCTCGCGGTCGACCGCGAGGGCCGGGTCGACCTCGACGCCCTGCGCGCCACCATCGAGCGCGACCCCGCCTCGGTGGCGCTGGTGTCGGTGATGTGGGGCAACAACGAGGTCGGCACCCTGCAGCCGGTGGCCGAGGTCGTCGCGCTCGCCGCGCCCCACGGCATCCCCGTGCACAGCGACGCCGTGCAGGCCCTCGGCGCGGTGCCGCTGGACTTCGCGGCCTCCGGGCTCGACGCGATGACCGTCACGGGTCACAAGGTCGGCGGCCCCTACGGCGTGGGCGCGCTGCTGGTGCGCCGCCAGGTCGAGGTAACCGCCCTGGTGCACGGCGGCGGGCAGGAGCGCGACATCCGCAGCGGCACCATCGACACCCCCGCGATCGCGGGCTTCGCTACCGCGGTCGCGCACGCCGTGGAGCACCAGGCCGCCCACGCGGAGCGGGTGGCGGCCCTGCGCGACCGTCTCGTGGCCGGCCTGCTGGCCGCCGTGCCCGAGGCGGTGCTCAACGGCGACCCGGTCGAGCGGCTCCCCGGCAACGCCCACCTGTCCTTCCCCGGCTGCGAGGGCGACTCGCTGCTCATGCTGCTCGACGCGCGCGGCATCGAGTGCTCCACCGGCTCGGCCTGCTCGGCCGGCGTGCCGCAGGCCTCCCACGTGCTGCTGGCCATGGGCCACCCCGACGACGAGGCCCGCAGCTCGCTGCGCTTCTCCCTGGGCCACACCTCCACCGACGCCGACGTCGACGCGGTGCTGGAGGCCATCGGCCCCGTCGTGGCGCGGGCCCGGGCGGCGCGGCTGTGAAGGTCCTCGCCGCCATGTCGGGCGGCGTCGACTCCGCGGTGGCCGCGGCCCGCGCGGCCGAGGCGGGCCACGACGTCACCGGCATCCACCTCGCGCTGTCGCGCAACCCGGCGTCGTACCGCTCGGGCGCGCGCGGCTGCTGCACCATCGAGGACGCCAACGACGCCCGCCGCGCCGCCGACGTGATCGGCATCCCGTTCTACGTCTGGGACCTCTCCGAGCGCTTCCACGCCGACGTGGTCGAGGACTTCATGGACGAGTACGCCGCCGGCCGCACGCCCAACCCGTGCCTGCGGTGCAACGAGCGGATCAAGTTCGCCGCCGTGCTCGACCGGGCCCTCGCGCTGGGCTTCGACGCCGTCGCCACCGGCCACTACGCGCAGCTGCGCACGGGCACCGACGGGCTGGTGGAGATGCACCGTGCCGCCGACGCCGGCAAGGACCAGTCCTACGTGCTCGGGGTGCTCGACCAGCAGCAGCTGGCCCACTCCCTCTTCCCCCTCGGCGACACCCCCAAGCCCGCCGTGCGCGCGGAGGCGGAGCGGCGCGGGCTGCTCGTGGCCGACAAGCCCGACAGCCACGACGTCTGCTTCGTCGCCGACGGCGACAACGCCGGCTGGCTGCGCGAGAAGCTCGGCGACCGCGCGCCCAACCACGGCGGCGCCATCGTCGACGACGCCACGGGGGAGGAGCTGGGCCGCCACGACGGCACGGTCGGCTTCACCATCGGCCAGCGCAAGGGACTGCGGCTCGGGGTGCCCGCCCCCGACGGGCGGCCGCGCTTCGTGCTCGACATCGAGCCGGTGGAGGGCACGGTGCGAGTCGGGCCGCGCGAGCGGCTCGCGGTGAGCGCCCTGGAGGCCGACCGCCCCCGCTGGTGCGGCACCGTGCCGCGGGTGCTGGAGGGCCCCGAGGTCACCGTGCAGCTGCGCGCCCACGGCGCCGAGCACCGCGCCCGGGTCGAGGTGCACGACGGCGACCGGGTGCGCGTCGAGCTGCTCGACCACGCCGCCGGCATCGCCCCCGGCCAGGCCGCGGTCTTCTACGACGGCACCCGCGTCGTCGGCTCGGCCACCATCACCGCCACGACCCGGGTCGCCGCGTGAGCGCCGCATGACCGCCGCCACCGGCATCGGCTCGATGCCCGGCGACGACGCCGCCGCCGTCGCCGAGGCGACGCGCACCGTGCTCGACAGCCTCCCCGACCTGCCCCACCTCGTGGAGCTGCCCGGCCGCGGCGCCACCGCCTCGATGACCGGGCGCGGCCTCGCGGTGCTGGCCGAGCTGGGGGCCGACCTCCAGCCCGCCGGCTGGCGCCTGACCGGCGGCGGCGCCGGGGTCGACCACCGGCGCGCCCGCAGCCTGCTCGCCCAGGACCTCGACGTGCTGGAGGAGCAGGCCCAGGGCCTGACGGGCGCCTTCAAGATCCAGGTGGCCGGGCCGTGGACCCTGGCCGCGACCGTGGAGCGTCCCCGCGGCGACAAGCTGCTGGCCGACGCCGGTGCGCGCCGCGAGCTGGCCCAGGCGCTGGCCGAGGGCGTGCGCGACCACGTGCGCGACGTGCGGCGGCGCCTGCCCGACGTCACCCGGCTCGTCGTGCAGGTCGACGAGCCCGCGCTGGCCGCGGTGCTCGACGCCCGGGTGCCCACCGCCTCCGGCTTCGGCCGCCACCGCACCGTGCACCCGCCCGAGGCCTCCGACGCCCTCGGCTGGGTCCTCGGGGCCGCGACCGAGGCGGGCGGCGAGGCGTGGGTGCACACCTGCGCCGCCGGCACACCTCTCGGACTCCTGCGCGGCGCCGGGGCCCGCGGCCTCGCCGTCGACCTGTCGCTGATGACCGCCGCCGACCACGACGCCCTCGGCGAGGCGCTCGAGGCCGGCGACAGCGTCGTGCTCGGCGTCGTGCCGACCACAGCCGCCGCCGGGCCCGAGGCGGGGGAGAGGGCGCTCGTCGAGCGGGTCGAGCGCTGGCTCGACATGCTGGGGATCGACCCCGGCACCGTCTCCGGGCAGCTGCTGGTCAGCCCGGCCTGCGGCCTCGCCGGCGCCGACGTCGCGTGGTCGCGCCGCGCGCTGGCCCTGTCGAGCGACACCGCGCGCCGCCTGAGCTGAGGGCTCCGCCGTACCGGGCAACACCTGGGGCGCACCTGGGGCGCACGGGCACCGACGCCACGGGCCCGGTCACCGAGGTGACCGGGCCCGTGGCGTCGAGCGGTGGGGTGCGGGCGTCAGCCCATGTGCACCGGGGCGCCCTCGGGGCCGTCGGTGGCGAGCTCCTCGTGCTTGACGTCGAGGAAGAGCCACACGATGAGCGAGCCGACCAGGATCATCGCCGAGCCGACGAGGAAGGCCGCGGTCGCGCCGTCGGTGAAGGAGCCGAGCTGCGTGGCGGCGCCGACGACCTGCGGGATCTGGTCGCCGCTGAGGCCCTGCTGCTGCGCGGCCGCGAGCAGGTCGGGGGAGAGCTCCTCGCCCCGGCCGCTGGCGAAGTGCAGCGACACGGTGGCGAGCACGGCGAGGCCGAGGGCGCCGCCGACCTGCTGCATGGTGTTGAGCACGCCCGAGCCGATGCCGCTGTCCTCGGCGCGCACGTGGTGCACGGCGGTGAGGGTCAGCGGCACGAAGACCATGCCCATGCCGAAGCTCATCAGCACGATGAAGGGGAAGATCGAGGCCCAGTAGTTCAGGTCCTCGCCCACGGGCTGGCCGCCCGGCATCACGGCCTGGAGCAGGTTGGCGCTCGACTCGTCGACCGAGAGCCGCGAGAAGCCGAAAAGCGCGATCGCGGCGAGCAGCGTGCCGGTGCCCGCGATGAAGCGCGGGTCGATGCGGTTGACGAGGTTCGACGACAGGCCTGCGCCGATCACGATGCCCACCGAGAACGGCAGGAACGCGAAACCGGTGTGCAGCGGGCTGTAGCCCACGACCTGCTGGATGAAGAGGCTGAGGAAGAAGAACATCGCGAACATCGCGGCCGGCACGAGCATCATCACCAGGAAGCTGGCCGCACGGGTCCGGTTCTGGAAGATGCGGATCGGCAGCAGCGGGTGCGCCGCGCGCGACTCCACGAAGGCGAAGGCCACCAGCAGCGCGACGCCGGCGACCAGCGAGGCGATGGTCCAGGTGTCGCCCCAGCCGTGGGCCTCCTCGCCGGCGCGGGTCAGGCCGTAGACCAGGCCGAGCAGACCCAGGGTGCCGGTGACGGCACCGGGCACGTCGAGCTGGCCCTCGGTGCCCTCGGACTCGTTGAGGAAGCGCGGGGCGAGGGCAGCGGCCACCAGGCCGATCGGGACGTTGATGAGGAAGGTGAGGCGCCAGCCGTCGACGTCGACGCCGAGCAGCTGCGGCGAGATGCCGGTGAGCCAGCCGCCGAGGATGAGGCCCACGGCCGCGCCGGCGCCCGACATGGCGGCGTAGACGGCGAAGGCGCGGTTGCGCGCGGGGCCGGCCGGGAAGGTCGTGGTGATGAGCGCCAGGGCGGCGGGCGAGGCGAGCGCCGCGCCGAGGCCCTGGAGGCCACGGGCCGCGAGCAGCAGCGGCTCGTTGGTGGCGATGCCGCCGAGCAGCGAGGCCACCGCGAAGACGACCAGGCCGATCATGAAGACGCGGCGGCGGCCGTAGAGGTCGCCGAGGCGGCCGCCGAGGAGCAGCAGGCCGCCGAAGGCCAGGGCGTAGCCGGTGACGATCCAGGTGAGGTTGGCCTGGTCGATGTCGAGGTCGGCGCCGATGAAGGGCAGCGCGATGTTGGCGATGGTGGCGTCGAGCACGACCATCAGCTGCGCGATCGAGATCACGACGAGGGCCCAGCCGAGGCGGAGCTGGCGCGGCTCGTGCGCCCCTGCCTGCTGGTCGGGCGGTGCGGTGTCGGTCATGGGATGTCCTTGGTCTGGTCGAGACGTGGTGGAGACGTGGTGGAGCGGGCGGGCCCGGTCAGGGTCGGCGGGTCGCCGCGGGGAGGATGATCTGGTCGATCACCCGCGTGATGGTGTCTGCGTCGGGTGCTCGGCCGAGCAGGAAGACGCGGTGCATGACGATGCCGGCCAGGGCCGGCTCGATGAGCTCGAGGTCGATGTCCTCGCGCAGCTCGCCCCGGGCGCGGGCCCGCTCCCAGATGGTGCGGGAGCCGGCGATCTTGGCCTCGAGCACGTCGCGGCGGAAGGCGGTGGCGAACTCCGGATCGACGCTGATCGCGGTGAGGATGCTGGTGAAGTGCGAGACCGTCTCGCCGTCGGTCAGGCCGCCCATGCCGCAGAAGGTGGCCCGCAGGTCCTCGCGCAGGCTCCCGGTGTCGGGCAGGTCGGGCTGCTGCTTGGCCGCCTTGAGGGCGTCGATGACCAGGGCCACCTTGCCCCCGCCCCAGCGGCGGTAGAGCGTCGCCTTCGACGCCTTGGCCCGGGTGGCGACGGCGTCCATGGTGAGGCGGTCGTAGCCGACCTCGCTCAGCAGCTCGAGGGTGGCGTCGAGGATCTCCTGCTCGCGGTCTCCCTCGACGCGCGGGCGGGTCTCGGCGGGGGTCATGGCTGCTCCACGTCTGGTCGTGCGGTCCGTTTACCTGGATGAAACGAAACGGTTCCGTTCCATCCCGAACAGCATGGCACGCCCAGGTGTTCCCGCGCCAACGCGCGGATGTCGGTCCGGCGTCCCGCGGGGGGAGGGGCGGGGTGCGCGCTCAGTCGGCGCGGCGGTGCTCGGGCCGGTCGGCCCGGCGCTGGGGCTCGTGCGGGAGGAGGTCGAGCACGCCCTCGGTGGCCACGCGGTTCCAGTCCTCGACGCGGCGGAACATGTAGTGCCCCACGCGGCCCATGTCGACGAGGCGGGCCGACGCCGCGACGCGGGCCGCGCGCTCGACGTACGCCGCGGTCTGGCGCGCCGAGGTGATCTTGTCGCTGCGGCCGTGGGCGGCGAGCAGGTGCCGGCCGGCGAGGGCGCGCACGGGCTCGTCGGGCGGGAGCCACGGCGCGAGCGCGACCACGCCGGCGACCCGGTCGTCGTCGGCGACGTGCACGGCGGTGCGCGCGCCCATGGAGTGACCGAGCAGCACGACGGGGGTGTCGGGGAGCTCGGCGCGGGCCTGGGCGAGGGCCCACCGGGCGTCGGCGATGGCGCCCGCGCCGTCGAGGTTCCACCCGCGGGCGCGGTAGCGCAGCAGCCAGGTCGAGGCGCCGGCCTCGTGCAGGGCGGGGGTGATGGCCCGCTGCAGGGCCGCCACGCGGCGCCACGACGCGCTGCGACCGTCGACCACCTGCTGCGAGGTGGGCTTGCCGCCGTGGAGCATCAGCACGAGCGCCCGGGGAGCGCCCTCGACGTCGAGCCGGGTCAGCGAGGGCGCGGGGCGCCCGGCGTGCGGGGTGGTCACGGTGCTTCTTCGGTGCCGCGGCGGGGGGTGGATGGGCCCGGAGCACCCCGGACCGGAAGGGGGTGCGCCGCTGTCGGCGCGACCCGGCAGGATGGCTCCCATGACCGAGGCTGTCCCCGTGAGCGACGACGCCCGCGACGAGCACCGCCGGCTCAGCGAGGAGGTCGAGGACGCCCGCTGGCGCTACTACGTGCTCGACTCGCCGACCCTCGACGACGCCGCCTTCGACTCCCGGATGCGCCGGCTGGAGGAGCTGGAGGAGCAGTTCCCCGAGCTGCGCACCCCCGACTCGCCCACGCAGCGGGTGGGCGGCGCGGTCAGCACCGAGTTCACCGCCGTCGACCACCTCCAGCGCATGGAGAGCCTCGACAACGCCTTCTCCTACGACGAGCTCGAGGCCTGGCACGCCCGTCTGGCCCGCGACGGCGTCGACGACCCGGCGCTGCTGTGCGAGCTGAAGGTCGACGGGCTGGCCATCAACCTGCTCTACGAGCAGGGCCGCCTGGTCAGGGCGCTGACCCGCGGCGACGGCAGCACGGGGGAGGACGTCACCCCCAACGTGAAGACCATCGACTCCATCCCGCACC
The DNA here is from genome assembly GCF_001423135.1 of Nocardioides sp. Leaf307. Lineage (NCBI taxonomy): Bacteria > Bacillati > Actinomycetota > Actinomycetes > Propionibacteriales > Nocardioidaceae > Nocardioides > Nocardioides sp. Leaf307. The sequence continues at coordinate 987,289 of NZ_LMNY01000001.1, forward strand.
GCCTGGTCGCCGCCGAGGGCTTCGCGGTGCCCGAGCTCGTCGAGGTCCGCGGCGAGGTGTTCCTGCCCACCGCGGCCTTCGAGCGGCTCAACGCCGCGATGACCGACGCGGGCAAGCCGGTCTTCGCCAACCCGCGCAACGCCGCCGCGGGGTCGCTGCGCCAGAAGGACCCGCGGGTCACCGCCACCCGGGCGCTCGGCATGGTCTGCCACGGCATCGGCGCGCGGCGCGGCTTCGAGCCGGCCTCGCAGTCGCAGGCCTACGACGCGCTCGCCGCCTGGGGGCTGCCGACCAGCCCGCGGGTGCGGGTGCTGCCCGGGCTCGCCGAGGTCCGCGCCTTCATCGAGCACCACGGCGAGCACCGCCACGACGTCGAGCACGAGATCGACGGGGTCGTGGTCAAGGTCGACGACGTCTCGCTGCAGCGACGGCTCGGCTCGACCAGCCGGGCGCCGCGGTGGGCCATCGCGTTCAAGTACCCCCCGGAGGAGGTCAACGCCGAGCTGCTCGACATCCGGGTCAACGTCGGCCGCACCGGGCGCGCCACGCCGTACGGCGTGATGGTGCCGACCCGGGTGGCCGGCTCGACGGTCGAGAACGCCACCCTCCACAACGCCCACGAGGTGCGCCGCAAGGACGTGCGACCCGGCGACACCGTCATCCTGCGCAAGGCCGGCGACGTCATCCCCGAGATCCTCGGGCCCGTGCTCGCGCTGCGGCCCGAGGGGCTGGCGGAGTGGGTCATGCCCACGCACTGCCCCGCCTGCGAGACCCCGCTGGCGGAGCAGAAGGAGGGCGACAAGGACCTGCGCTGCCCCAACCACGAGCACTGCCCGGCCCAGGTGCGCGAGCGGGTCTTCCACGTCGCGGGCCGCGGCGCCTTCGACATCGAGGGGCTCGGCTACGAGGCGGCCTCCGCGCTGCTCGACGCCGGGGTGATCGCCAACGAGGGCGACGTGTTCTCCCTCGGGCCCGACGACCTGCTGCGCACCGACCTGTTCACGCGCGCGGCGAAGAAGGGCGAGGAGGGCGAGCGGGTGCTGTCGGCCAACGGCCAGCGGCTGCTGGCCCACCTCGGCGAGCGCAAGCAGGTCCCGCTGTGGCGGGTGCTGGTGGCCCTCTCGATCCGCCACGTCGGCCCGACCGCCGCACGGGCGCTGGCCCAGGAGTTCGGCTCGATGGCCGCGCTGCGCGCCGCCACCGAGGAGCAGCTCGCCGCGGCCGAGGGTGTGGGGCCCACCATCGCGGAGGCCGTCATCGAGTGGTTCGAGGTGCCGTGGCACGCCGCTATCGTCGACCGCTGGGAGCAGGCCGGCGTGAGCATGGCCGACGAGCGCGACGAGTCCGTGCCCCGCACCCTCGAGGGGCTCACCGTGGTCGTCACCGGGTCGCTGGAGGGCTACAGCCGCGACTCGGCCAAGGAGGCGATCCTCTTGCGCGGCGGCAAGGCCGCCGGGTCGGTGTCGAAGAAGACCGACTTCGTCGTCGTCGGTGCCAACGCCGGCTCCAAGGCCGACAAGGCCGAGCAGCTCGGCCTCCCCGTCCTCGACGAGGAGGGCTTCACCCGCCTGCTCGCCGAGGGACCGCCACCCCCGGCCGACGACCAGGACGCGACGACCGAGGCTCCTGAGGATGCCGGCGACGACGGCTGAGCCCCGGAGGCCGGTGCTCCGGCGCCGAGCCCCGGGTGGTCGAGGAGGGACCGCCAGCCCCCGGTGGTTGAGGAGGGACCGCCAGCCCCCGGCGGTTGAGGAGGGACCGCCAGCCCCCGGCGGTTGAGGAGGGAGCGCCAGCGACCGTCTCGAAACCACGGCGCCAGGTGGTCGTCGAGGCGGGAGGCCTTCCAGACGCTCGCTGCGCTCGCTCCTCAGGAGCCACGCCAGCGACCGTGTGGACACCACCGACACCCGCACGAGGACCCGCTCGGACCCGCCACGCGGGCGAAGCGCCTCGCGTGCCCGGTCGCCCGCCCGAGAAGTGGCGGCGTACGACGACTCGACGGTCGCTGCAGGTGTCGTCTCCCGCCACTTTTCGCACGGTCGGTCCCCGCGAGCGACGCCAGCACCGGCGGGCCACGCCGGGGGCGCCTCGCGTCGCCGGCCGGACCGCCCGAGAAGTGGCGGCGTACGGCGACTCGACGGCCGCTGCAGGTGTCGTCTCCCGCCACTTTTCGCACGGTCGGTCCCCGCGAGCGACGCCAGCACCGGCCCCGCCACGCGGGGCTACGTCCCGTCCCCGGCCGGCCCGCCCGAGGAGTGGCGGCGCACGACCGGTCGAGGGCCGCAGACGGTGCCGGCTCCCGCCACTCACCGACGCCGACGACTGACCGCACTGGCCGACCGCACTGGCTGACCGCACTGGCCGACCGCACTGGCCGACCGCACTGGCCGACCGCACTGGCCGACCGCACTGGCCGACCGCACTGGCCGACCGCACTGGCCGACCGCACTGGNCCGCACTGGCCGACCGCACTGGCCGACCGCACTGGCCGACCGCACTGGCCGACCGCACTGGCCGACCGCACTGGCCGACCGCACTGGCCGACCGCACTGGGGCAGATGCCCCGACACGCAGCGAGCGCCGCCCCACGGCTGTGGGACGGCGCTCGCGAGCGGGTGGAGCGCAGGCTCAGGCGTTGAGCTTGTCGCTGACCGAGAGCACGCGGGTGACCAGGTGGTCGAGCGCGCTGCGGTCGGTGTCGTCGAGCTCGCTGGTCTGGCCGGTGACCTTGCCGACGCCGTAGGGGTTGCCGTCGGCGAACTTCACCGGGTCGGTGTAGCCCGGAGGCACGATGATGCCGCCGAAGTGGGCGAAGGTCGTGTGCATGGCCTCGAGCGTCGTCTCCTGGCCGCCGTGGAGGGTCTGGCTGGAGGTGAAGGCGGCGTAGACCTTGTCGGCCAGCTTGCCCTGGCCCCACAGCGGGCCGAGGGTGTCGATGAAGGACTGGAGCTGGCTGGTGACGTGGCCGTAGCGGGTGGGCGAGCCGAAGAGGACGGCGTCGGCCCAGTCGAGGTCGTCGGGGCTGGCGGTGGGCTTGCTCGCCTGCTCCTCCACGTGCTGCTTCCAGGCGTCGACCGACTCGACGGCCTCGCGGGGCGCGGTCTCGGCGACGTGGCGCAGCCGGACCTCGGCGCCGAGTCCCTCGGCGGTCTGGGCCAGGCGCTCGGCCATGGCGTGGGTGCTGCCGAAGCCGGAGTAGTAGATGATCGAGAGCTTGCTGGGCACGGGTGGTACCTCCGTGGGATCGCGAGTCGGTTGACCGTTCAACTTCCACGGTAGCCATCGCGCGGCGCCCCACAAGGTCCCTGCGGGTGACCCGGGGCGACGGCCCTAGGATGAGCGCCATGCCTGAGATAACCCGAGACGAGGTCGAGCACCTGGCGAACCTCGCCCGGATCGACCTGTCCGACGCCGAGCTCGACCACCTCGCCCCGCAGCTGTCGGTGATCCTGGAGTCGGTCGCCTCGATCAGCGGCGTGGCCGGTGACGACGTGCCCCCGACCTCCCACGCGCTCCCGCTCACCAACGTCTTCCGCGAGGACGTCGTGGTGCCCGGGCTGGGCGCCGAGGCCGCGCTGGCCGGTGCCCCCGAGTCGGAGCAGCAGCGCTTCATGGTGCCGCGCATCCTCGGGGACGAGCAGTGAGCGCCGACCTGACCCGCCGCACGGCCGCCGACCTGGCCGCCGACCTCGCCGCGGGCACGACCACCTCCGTCGCGCTGACCCGGGCCCACCTCGACCGCATCGCCGCGGTCGACGGCGGACCCGATGCCGGCGTGCACGCCTTCCTCCACGTCGACGCCGAGGGTGCGCTGGCGGCGGCCGCCGCCTCCGACGAGCGTCGCGCGGCGGGGTCGCCGGCCTCGGCGCTCGACGGCGTGCCGATCGCGGTCAAGGACGTCCTGGCCACCCGGGGGCTGCCCACGACGTGCGGCTCGAGGATCCTCGAGGGCTGGATCCCGCCCTACGACGCCACGGTGGTCGCCCGGCTCCGGGCGGCCGGCCTGCCGATCCTGGGCAAGACCAACATGGACGAGTTCGCGATGGGCTCCTCCACCGAGCACTCCGCCTACGGCCCCACCCGCAACCCGTGGGACCTCGAGCGCATCCCCGGCGGGTCCGGCGGCGGCTCGGCCGCGGCCCTGGCCGCCTTCGAGGCTCCGCTGGCCCTCGGCACGGACACCGGTGGCTCGATCCGCCAGCCCGGCGCCGTCACCGGCACCGTGGGCGTCAAGCCGACCTACGGCGGGGTCTCGCGCTACGGCCTCGTGGCCATGGCCAACTCCCTCGACCAGGTCGGCCCGGTCACGCGCACGGTCCTCGACTCCGCGCTGCTGCACGAGCTGGTGGGCGGCCACGACCCGCTCGACTCCACCTCGGTCGACCAGCCGCTGCCGTCGCTCGTCGACGCCGCCCGCCGCGGCGCCGAGGGCGACCTCTCCGGCGTGCGCGTCGGCGTGATCAGCGAGCTCTCCGGCGAGGGCTACCAGGCCGGGGTGCAGGCGCGCTTCGAGGAGTCGCTGGAGCTGCTGGTCAAGGCGGGGGCCGAGGTCGTCGAGGTGTCGTGCCCGACCTTCGTGCACGCCCTGGCGACCTACTACCTGATCATGCCGTGCGAGGCCTCCTCCAACCTCGCCAAGTTCGACGCGATGCGCTACGGCCTGCGGGTGGTGCCCGAGGGCGTCGACTCGCCGAGCGCCGAGCAGGTCATGCGGGCCACCCGCGACGCCGGCTTCGGCGACGAGGTCAAGCGCCGCATCATCCTCGGCACCTACGCCCTGTCGAGCGGCTACTACGACGCCTACTACGGCACGGCGCAGCGGGTGCGCACGCTCATCGCCCGCGACTTCGCCGCCGCGTTCGAGAAGGTCGACGTCCTGGTCTCACCGACCGCGCCGACCACGGCCTTCAAGCTGGGGGAGAAGCTCGACGACCCGCTGGCGATGTACCTCAACGACCTCGCCACCATCCCGGCCAACCTGGCCGGCGTGCCCGGCATGTCGCTGCCCAGCGGCCTGGCCGACGAGGACGGCCTGCCGGCCGGCTTCCAGATCCTGGCGCCGGCCCTGGCCGACGACCGGATGTACCGCGTGGGCGCGGCCCTCGAGACCGCCCTCCACGAGCGGTGGGGCGGCCCGCTGCTCGACCGCGCGCCCGCCCTGGCCGCCCAGGCCGGCCCGACCGACGCGAACGGAGCCTCCGCATGAGCACCTCCACCACCGGCGACGTCCTCGTCGGCTACGACGAGGTCCTCGCCGCCTACGACCCGGCGATGGGCCTGGAGGTCCACGTCGAGCTCAACACCGCGACCAAGATGTTCTGCGGCTGCCCCACCGAGTTCGGGGCCGAGCCCAACACCCAGGTCTGCCCGACCTGCCTGGGTCTGCCGGGCGCCATGCCGGTGGTCAACGCCAAGGCGGTGGAGTCGGCGATCCGCATCGGCCTCGCGCTCAACTGCGACATCGCCGAGTGGTGCCGCTTCGCGCGGAAGAACTACTTCTACCCCGACATGCCGAAGAACTTCCAGACCAGCCAGTACGACGAGCCGATCGCGTTCGAGGGCTGGATGGACGTCCTGGTGCCGACCGCCGACGGTGGCACGGAGACGGTGCGCGTGGAGATCGAGCGCGCCCACATGGAGGAGGACACCGGCAAGTCGCTGCACGTCGGCGGCTCCACCGGCCGCATCCACGGCGCCGACTACTCGCTGGTCGACTACAACCGCGCCGGGATCCCGCTCATCGAGATCGTCACCAAGCCCATCACCGGGCTCGGTGCGCAGGCCCCCGAGGTCGCCAAGGCCTACGTCGCGCAGCTGCGCGAGCTCATCGTCGCCCTCGGTGTCTCCGACGCCCGCATGGACCAGGGCTCGATCCGCGCCGACGTGAACCTCTCCCTGGCCCCGAAGGGCTCCGGTGCGCTCGGCACCCGCACCGAGACCAAGAACGTCAACTCGCTGCGCTCGGTCGAGCGTGCGGTGCGCTACGAGATGCAGCGCCACGCCGCCGTGCTGGGGGAGGGCCGCTCCATCCTGCAGGAGACGCGCCACTGGCACGAGGACACCGGCGTGACGACGTCGGGTCGCGAGAAGTCCGACGCCGAGGACTACCGCTACTTCCCCGAGCCCGACCTGGTGCCGGTGGCACCGTCGCGCGAGTGGGTGGAGCAGCTGCGCGGCACCATGCCGGAGAACCCCCGCGCCCGCCTGGCCCGGCTGCAGGAGTCGTGGGGCTTCACCGACCTGGAGATGCGTGACACCGTGGGCGCGGGCGCCCTCGGCCTGGTCGAGGAGACCATCGCCGCCGGCGCCGCGCCCCAGGCCGCGCGCAAGTGGTGGCTGGGCGAGATGGCGCGGCGCGCCAACGACTCCGGCGTCGAGATCGGCGCCCTCGGCGTCACCCCGCAGCACGTCGCACGCGTGCAGGCGATGGTCGACGCCGGCGAGCTGACCGACAAGCTGGCCCGCCAGGTCTTCGACGGCCTGCTGGCCGGCGAGGGCACCCCCGACGAGGTCGTCGCGGCCCGCGGCCTGGCCGTGGTCTCCGACGAGGGCGCCCTGTCGGCCGCGGTCGACAAGGCCATCGCCGAGAACCCCGCCATCGCCGACAAGATCCGCGACGGCAAGGTCGCCGCGGCCGGTGCGCTCATCGGTGCCGTGATGAAGGAGATGCGCGGCCAGGCCGACGCCGCACGGGTCAAGGAGCTCGTGCTCGAGAAGCTGTCCTGAGGCGGCGGCGGGGGCGGACCCGGGTTACGCTGCCCCCGCACCACTCATCACGCCCGCACGTGGGGGAAGCCGGTCGGAGTCCGGCGCTGACCCGCAACCGTAGGCCGTGCCGGGTCCTCCCCGGGGCGGCGAGCCGGAGCACCCGCTGCGACGCGTCCTGATCATTCGCTGTCGAGGAACACGGCGGGTGGCCCGCCCCGGATCAGCCGGGGCGCCTCCCGCCGTGCGCAGCGGGAAGGAAACCCCATGCGTCACCCCCTGCGCCGCGCGAGCGCCCTCGCCGCCGCCCCCGTCCTGTCCCTGGCCCTGCTGGCGGTGCCCGGCCTCACCACCCCGGCCCAGGCCGCCGCCGGCGACCTCGACCCCGTCGCCGCGCAGCGCGCCGGCGACTGGCTCGCGGGCCAGGTCGACGACGGGCTGCTGACCTACCGCAGCTTCGGCGCGCCGTTCACCGACTACGGCCTGTCCATCGACGTCGAGCTCGCGCTGGCCGCCGTCGGCGGGCAGGACGCCACCGTCGACGCGATCGCCGCGGCCGTCGCCGAGGACCCCACGGTCTACACCGACTACGCCTACCCCGTCGACGGCGCCCAGTACGCCGGGCGCGCGGCCGGCGCCGTGGCCAAGGCCCTCGTGGGCCTCCAGGCCGCGGGTGTCGACCCGGCCACCGTCGAGCAGATCGACCTCGTCGGGGCGCTGGAGGCCCAGACCGCCGACACCGGTGCCACCGCCGGGCGCATCGCCGACGTCGCCACGAAGGACGGCGAGCCCGACCCGACCGGCGACTTCGCCAACACGCTGGGCCAGGCCTTCGCCGTGCGCGGCCTCCAGGCCGCGGGCAGCGACGAGGCCGACGCCGCCACCGACTTCCTGCTGCTCCAGCAGTGCGGGGCCGGCTTCTTCCGCCAGGACTTCGCGCCGGCCACCGCGACCGACCAGGCCTGCGGGAGCGGGGCCGACGCCAGCGTCGACGCCACCGCGCAGACGGTGCTGTCGCTGCTGCCCCAGGCGGGTGACGCGGAGGTCGACGCCGCGCTGGCCGACGCCGCCGCCTGGCTGGCGGGCTTCCAGAACGCCAACGGCTCCTTCGACTCCGGCACCGACGCCACCGCCTTCCCCGGCAACGCCAACAGCACCGGCCTGGCCGGCTGGGCCCTCGGCGACCTCGCCGACCTCGGCGTGGGCGCGGCCAGCGCCGGCGCCGCCGCCGACGCCGCGGCCTGGCTGCGGGCCCGCCAGGTCGCCGGCGTCGGCGACTGCAACCGCTTCGACGACGCCGACCTCGGCGCCGTGGCCTACGACGACACGGCCCTGAAGGGCGCCCGCACCGACGGCGTCCGCCCCGCCGACCGCGGCCAGTTCCTGCGCGCCACTGCCCAGGCCGCGCCCGCGCTGGCCTCCTCCACCGACACCGGCGAGGACGCCGTCGCCGCGAAGGACCTCGCCCGCAAGGGCCGCGCCCTCACCGTGGAGGTCACCGGGCTGGCCCCGGGCGCCAAGCTCTGCCTCACCGGCAGTGGCGCCGGCCGCGGCGAGACCGCGGGCGCCACCGCCGGTCGCGACGGCTCGGCCGGCCTCACCGTCAGCCCCGAGCGCGCCGGCACCGCCACCTACGAGGTGCGGGGCGAGAGCGGCGTCGTCGGCTCCGTCGACGTGCGTGTGCTCGGCCCCAAGACCCTCGGCGTCGACACCGCCCGGCGCGCCGAGCGGGGTGGGTCCCACGTCGTGACCGTCTCCGGCCTCGTGCCCGGGGAGCGCACCGTGGTGACGTTCCGCGGCTCCAAGAGCGTGGCCCGCGCCGACGAGGAGGGCCGCGTCGTCACCGAGGTGCGCGTCAGCGGGGCGCTGGGACTCGCGACGCTCCGGGCGAAGGGTCAGTTCGCCGACCGCACGGGCGAGGCCACCGTCCGGGTCGTGCGCTGACCGTGCGCGCCCACACCGTCCTGCGTGCCGTCGCCGCCGCCGTCCTGACGGCGGTGGCGACGGGCCCCGCGCTGGTGTCGGCCCCGGCCTCGGCCGCGTCGTGCACCGGCGGCGAGGGCGCCAGCGCCGTCGTCGACTTCAAGGAGCTCGGCGGCGGCATCGCCCAGCTCTGCGTGCCCGGGGGCGGGGGCGACTCGGCCCAGGAGGTCTTCGAGGCCGCCGGCGTCGACCTGGCCTACGTCGCCGGCCAGGGCGACTTCGTCTGCACCGTGCAGGGCAAGCCTGCCGAGCAGACCTGCCAGCGCACCCCGCCGGCCACCGCCTACTGGTCGCTGTGGGTCTCCGACGGCACGTCGGGCTCGTGGACCTACGCGACCCGCGGCGTCTCCGGCCTCACCGTGCCCGAGGGCGGCTCGGTCGCCTTCGCGTGGGTCGACGGCAGCGGCAGCGACCAGCCCGGTGTCGCCCCGGCCCGGTACGACGAGCCCGCGGGCGGCTCCGGAGGCGGCGCCGGCTCCGGCGGGAGCGGCTCCGGGGGCTCCGGCGGCGGCTCGGCCGGCGGCGGCGCGGGTGGCCCCGCGCCCTCAGCGCCCGCGGCCACCCCGGCGCCGAGCGCCACGGCCGACCCCGACGGCCCGTCCGAGACGACCGGAGCGGCCGGGTCCGACCGCTCCGGGCGATCGGGCGACCGGCGCCCCGACGAGCGTGCCCGCGACGAGGACCGTCCCGGGCGCGAGGGTCGCGGCGGGCGGGGCGAGCGCGACGACGCCTCCGCGACGCCGAGCCCCTCGGCGAGCGGCTCGGCCGAGCCCTCGGGCGCCGAGGTGCTGGCCGACGCCGCCGCCGACTCCGCCGACGACGCCGATGCGGCCGCCGACGCGGACGGCCTGCCCGCGTGGGTGGGGCTGAGCGCCGTGGCCGGGCTGCTGGCCGTGGCCGGTGTCGTGCTCGCCGTACGCCGCCGCTCCGCCGGGGGGCCGCAGGCGTGAGCCGCGGCCGTCTCGCGCGCGACCTCCATCCCGTGGCCTGGTGGCTGTGGGCGATCGGTCTCGCCGTGGCGGCCTCGGCCACCACCAACCCGCTCAGCCTGCTGCTGCTCGTGGGGGTCGCGGCCCTGGCGGTGGGCCTGCGCCGCTCCGACCAGCCGTGGGGGGCGTCGTTCCGGCTCTACGTGTGGCTCGGCGTCGCCATCGTGGTCATCCGCGTGGTGTTCCGGGTCGTCTTCGGCGGCGGGTCCAACGGCACGGTGCTGCTCGACCTGCCCGCGGTGCCGCTGCCCGAGGCCGCGGCCGGCATCGTGCTGCTCGGGCCGGTGACGCTGGAGTCGCTGCTCGCCGGCGCCTACGAGGGCCTGCGCCTGGCCACGATCGTCATCTGCGTGGGCGCGGCCAACTCCCTGGCCAACCCCAAGCGACTGCTCCGCTCGGTGCCCCCGGCGCTCTACGAGGTCGGCACGGCGCTCGTGGTCGCGGTCTCGGTGCTCCCGCAGCTGGCCGACAGCGTGCAGCGGGTGCGCGCAGCGCAGTCGCTGCGCGCGGCGCCCGCGACCGGGCGGGTGGGGTCGATGCGCCGCTTCCTGGTGCCGGTGCTGGAGGACGCGCTCGAGCGCTCCCTGGCCCTGGCCGCCGGCATGGACACCCGCGGCTACGGCCGCTCCGGTGACGCCTCGCCGGCGCGTCGCCGGGTCACGGGTGCCCTCATGCTCACCGGCCTGTGCGGGGTCTGCGTCGGCGTCTACGCCGGCCTCGACCAGGAGGCGCCCCGCTGGCTGGCCACGCCGATGCTGCTGCTCGGCGTCGCGGTGGCCGTGCTCGGCACGGTCAGCGCCGGCCGGCGCGTGGAGCGCTCGCGCTACCGCCCCGACCGCTGGCGCACCCCCGAGCTGCTCGTGGTCGCCGCGGGCGTGGTCGTGGCCGTGCTCGGCCAGTGGGTCGCGCGCCACCAGCCGCTGGTGGCGCTGCCCCGCCTCGACGCTGTGCCGACGGTGAGCCTGGCGGTGCTCCTCGGCGCCGGGGTGGCGCTGCTGGGCGCCGTGGCGAGCCCGCCGACGCGGGTCACCGCCCCCCGGGTGGTGACGGCGTGATCGCGCTGCGCGACATCGGCTTCGCCTACGACGGCGCCGCCCGGCCCGTGCTCCACGGCGTCGACCTGGAGGTCGAGGAGGGCGAGCTGGTGCTGGTCTCGGGCCCGACCGGCGCGGGCAAGTCGACCCTGCTCGGGGTGGTGACCGGCCTCGTGCCGCGTTTCTCCGGCGGGGTGCTCTCCGGAGACGTGCTGCTCGAGGGCCGCTCGATCGTGCACGACCCGCCCCGCGAGCGCGCCCACGCCATCGGCTACGTCGGGCAGGACCCGGCCGCCGGCTTCGTCACCGACACCGTCGAGGAGGAGCTGGCCTACGGCATGGAGCAGCTCGGCCTGCCCGGCGAGACCATGCGGCGCCGGGTCGAGGAGACCCTCGACCTGCTCGGCATCGCCGACCTGCGCGGGCGCGACCTGCGCACCCTCTCCGGCGGCCAGCAGCAGCGCGTCGCCATCGGCGCGGTGCTCACGATGCACCCGCGGCTGCTGGTGCTCGACGAGCCCACCTCCGCCCTCGACCCCACGGCGGCCGAGGAGGTGCTGGCCACCCTCACCCGCCTCGTGCACGACCTGGGGGTCTCGGTGCTCCTGGCCGAGCACCGCCTCGAGCGGGTCGTGCCCTTCGCCGACCGGATGGTGCTGCTCACCGGCGACGGTGGGGTGCGGGTGGGGGAGCCCTCCGAGCTGCTCGCCACCTCGCCCGTCGCGCCCCCGCTCGTGGAGCTCGGCCGCGCCGCCGACTGGGATCCGCTCCCGCTGAGCGTGCGCGACGCCCGGCGGCGGGTGCGGGCGCTGCGCGAGCGCCTCGCGGAGCCGCCGGCCGCGCCGGCCCCGGTCGCCCCCGACGCCGCGCGCGCCGCCCGGGCCCGCGGGGTGACCGTGGCCCACGGCCAGACCGTCGCCCTGCGCGAGGTCGACCTCACCCTGCTCGGCGGACGCGTGGTCGGCCTCATGGGGCGCAACGGCGCCGGCAAGTCGACCCTGCTGTGGACCCTCCAGGGCAGCCGCGCCCGCCGCGGCGGCGACCTGGAGGTCGACGGCGTCGACACCGGCCGGCTGCCGGCCGACCGGCGCCGCGGGCACGTCGCGATGCTGCCCCAGACCGCCGCCGACCTGCTCTACCTCGAGACCGTGGCCGAGGAGTGCGCGGCCGCCGACGTCGACGGCGCCCCGGGCGACTGCCGCGCGCTGCTCGACCGCCTCGTGCCCGGCATCCCCGACGACTCCCACCCGCGCGACCTCTCCGAGGGCCAGCGCCTCGCGCTCGCGCTCGCCGTGGTGCTGGTGGCCCGGCCCCGCGTCGTGCTGCTCGACGAGCCCACCCGCGGTCTCGACTACGCCGCCAAGCACGTGCTCGCCCGGGTGCTGCGCGACCTCGCCGCGGGCGGTCAGGCCGTGCTGGTGGCCACCCACGACGTCGAGTTCGTGGCCCAGGCCGCCGACGACGTGGTCGTCCTGGCCGAGGGGGAGGTCGTCTCGGCCGGCCCCGTGCGCCGGGTCGTGGCCGAGTCGCCCGCCTTCGCCCCGCAGGTCACCAAGGTGCTCGGCGCGCCCTGGCTGCGCGTCGACGAGGTCGTCGCCGCGCTGGCCGCCGGCCCCGACGAGCCGGTGACGGCGTGAGCTCCTCGACGACCCCGCGGGTGCGCGCCCCGCAGCCGGCGCGGCCCGCCGCGGTGCCGGTCTCGCGGCGCACGGCGGCGGTCCTGGTCGTGGCCGGCGTCGCCGGGCTGCTCATGCTGCTGTGGCCGCTGCTGCTCGACGCCCCCGCGGGCGAGCGGGTCGACCCGCCGTTCGTGTTCCTGGTGCTGCTGCCGGTGGTGGTGGCCGTGGTGCTCGCCGAGGTCAGCGAGGGCGGTCTCGACCCCCGGGTGCTGGCGGTGCTCGGCGTGCTGAGCGCGGTGGTGGCCGTGGTGCGGGGGGTCTCCCCGGGCACCGGCGGCGTGGAGCTGGTCTTCTTCCTCATCATCCTGGCCGGGCGGGTCTTCGGGCCGGGCTTCGGCTTCGTGCTCGGCTGCACCTCGCTCTTCGCCTCCGCGCTGCTCACCGCGGGCGTCGGGCCGTGGCTGCCCTTCCAGATGATCTGCTCGGCCTGGGTGGGCATGGGCGCGGGGCTGCTGCCACGACGGGTGACGGGCCGCGGCGAGCTCGTGCTGCTGGCGGTCTACGCCGCGGTCGCGGCGTACGTCTACGGGCTGCTGATGAACCTCTCCAGCTGGCCCTTCCTGACCGGCGTCTACGTGCCCGGCCAGGAGCTCCAGCTGGCCTTCGAGCCGGGCGCCCCGGTGCTGGAGAACCTGCACACCTTCGTGGTCTACACGCTGCTCACCTCCACGGCCGGGTGGGACACCGTGCGGGCGGTGACCAACGTCGTCGCCGTGCTGGTGCTGGGCCCCGCCGTGCTGACCACCCTGCGCCGCGCCGCGCGGCGCAGCCTCGTGACCGGCCGGGTCAGCCGCTGACGCGGGACAGGAACTCCCGCAGCAGCGTGTGGACCCGGTCGGGGTGCTCGAGGGGCAGGAAGTGGCTGCCGGCGATCTCGGTGTAGGTGGCGCCGGGGATGCGGGCGGCGGCGCTGGCCATGTCGCGGGCGCCGGCCAGCACGTCCCAGGTGCCGGCGACGAAGGCGGCGGGCACGCGGATGTTGCGCAGCGAGACCCGCCCGTGCTCGGAGGTGCGCAGGGCGAGGTGGAAGTACCAGCCCAGCGGGGTGGTGAGGAACTCCTTGACCGTGAGCGCGGTCGCCTCGAGGTCGTGCACCGGCAGCATGAAGCCGCTGTGGCTGAGCAGCGCCACGGCCCTCTCGCCGATCGGCAGCCGCGTCGAGATCGGGGTCAGCAGCGGGCCGGCCAGGCGCATGGCGCGCGAGACGTTGACGGTGAGCAGGCGCGCCAGCGGGTGGGGAAGGTGCAGCGGGCCGAGCATGGTCGCGAAGGTGTCGCCGGGCACGCCCGCGACGGCGAAGAGCCCGGCGACCCGCTCGGGGTGGCGGAAGGCGAGCTCGTACATCGTGTTGACGCCCATCGACCACCCCATGAGCACCGCGCGGTCCACGCCGAAGTGGTCCATCACCGACAGCCCGTCCTCGACGAACTCCTCGATGCCGACGCGGTCGGTGTCGACGGGGCGGGCCGAGCCACCGGTGCCGCGGTGGTTCCACGAGATGACCCGCACGCCGCAGTCGGGCTCGAGCAGCGCCGGCCACGACCAGGGGTTGGTGCCCAGGCCGTTGCACAGCAGCACGGTGGGCCCCGGGAAGGCGCCCTCGGGGTCGTTGGTCCACGCCCGCAGGCGCGTCCCGTCGTCGGAGAGGACCTCGTGGAAGCTCAGCGAGGAGGCGGTCCCGGTGCGGGCGCGGGAGATCGGCATGACCCGATCATGCCGCAGGATCGCGCGGCGCGGGGCGTGACGTGCGACGCGCGGTCAGGCGTGCCGGGCGTCGGGGTCGGGCTCGGCGGCCCGGGCGCGGGCGGCGAAGAACTCCTCGACGTCGTCGCGCTCGGCGCGGGTGCGGGCCAGGGCGGTGCTCGCGACCATGGCGTTGCGGCAGGCCCGCTGCTGGGCCTCGACCGGCCAGCGACGGGCGCGGGCGAGCGGCTGGAGGACCTGGTGGGGGATCCGGGTGCGCATGGGCGGCTCCTGCTGACGAATCCGGGGTGGTGCGGTGGCCCCGACCCTAGTGCGGTGGCGCGACGACCACGTCAAGGCCGTGTGTCGGGGGGATGAACCGTGCCCGCGACACCGTGTCAGTCCTCAGTCGGGCACGGGCGCCGGCAGCGGGCGCCCGCTGCGGGTGGCGCCGATGCTGGCCACGACCACGCACGCCATGGCCAGCCACTGCGGTGCGCTCAGCAGCTCGCCGAGCACCACGATGCCGGCGAGCGCCGCCGCGGCCGGCTCCAGGCTCATCAGGATCCCGAAGACGGCCGGGCGCAGCGTGCGCAGCGCCACGAGCTCGCAGCTGTAGGGCACCACCGAGCTGAGCAGCCCCACCGCCGCGCCGACGGCGAGGATCCAGGCGCTGTCGAGGTCGCCGCGCCCCGGTCCCACGACGTACGGCGTCAGCAGGAGCGTTGCGACGAGGCTGGCGACCACCAGGCCGTCGACGCCCTCCCAGCGCCGTCCGGTCTGCGCGCTCAGCAGGATGTACGCCGCCCACGCGGCGCCGGCCAGCAGCGCGAACCCGGCGCCCGCCCAGGTGACGCCGTCGGTGTCGAGGCCGAGCAGCGCCACGCCGGCGGCGGCGAGGCCCACCCACGCCAGGTCGCGCACCCGCCGCGAGCCGAGCAGCGCGAGGCTGAGCGGCCCGACGAACTCGATGGTGACCGCGATCCCGAGCGGGATCCGCGCGAAGGACTGGTAGATCGCCCAGTTCATGGTGCCGAGCGCGAGGCCGAAGCCGAGCACCACCAGCCAGTCGCCGCGGCTGTGGCCGCGCAGGCGCGGGCGCACGACGGCGGCGAAGATCAGCAGGCTCGAGGCCAGGCGCAGCCACACCAGCGTGGTGGGGGAGACCTCGTCGAAGAGGCTCTTGGCCACCCCTGCGCCCAGCTGCACCGAGGCGATGCCCACCAGCACGAGCAGCACGGGCGAGGTCGACACGCGCCGCACCGATGACTTCCGCCCGCTCACCGGGTCACGGTAGTGACCGACCCGTCGACGAGAGGAATCCGAGCATGTCCGAGACCGTCCTGATGGTGGGCACGCGCAAGGGGCTGTGGATCGGCCGCTCCGACGCCGAGCGCGAGGAGTGGCGCTTCACGGGGCCGCACGCCGAGACCGACGAGGTCTACTCCTGCCTGGTCGACACCCGTGAGGGCCGGGTGCGGCTGCTCGCCGGCGCCTCCTCGATGTGGCTGGGTCCCCGCGTGACCTGGTCCGACGACCTGGGTGCCACCTGGCAGGCCGGTCCCGACGGGGGCGTGCGGTTCGAGGAGCGGCGCGAGGCCGCCGTGGAGCGGGTCTGGCAGCTGGTGGCGGGCAGCGCACCCGGCGTGGTCTGGGCCGGCACCGAGCCGGGGGCGGTGTGGCGCTCGCAGGACGGCGGGGAGAGCTTCGTGCTCGTGGACGCGCTGTGGGACCACCCCCACCGCGAGCGGTGGGGGGCCGGCTTCGGCGGCCAGGCCTTCCACACCCTGCTGCCGCACCCCGAGGACCCCGACTCCCTGGTCGCCGCGATCTCGACGGGCGGGGTCTACCGCACCCGCGACGGCGGCGCCTCGTGGGCGCCGGCCAACGAGGGGCTGCGCGCGGAGTTCCTGCCCGAGGGCGAGCAGTACCCCGAGTTCGGCCAGTGCGTCCACAAGGTGGCCCGCCACCCGGCGCGCCCCGAGCGGCTCTACCTGCAGAACCACGGCGGGGTCTACCGCTCCGACGACGAGGGCACCCGGTGGACCTCGATCGCCGACGGGCTGCCCTCCGACTTCGGCTTCCCCGTGGTCGTGCACCCCCACGACCCCGACACGCTCTTCGTCTTCCCCCTCGGCGGCGGCGACGGCCGCTTCCCGCCGCAGGGCCGCGCGCTGGTGTGGCGCTCGCGCGACGCGGGGGAGACCTGGACCGGTCACGGCGAGGGCCTGCCCGCGCCCTTCTGGGTCGCGGTGATGCGCGACGCGATGTGCACCGACACCCACGAGCGCGCCGGGCTCTACGTCGGCGCACGCAACGGCACCGTCTTCGGGTCGCTCGACTGCGGCGAGACGTGGCGCCCGGTGGTCAGCGACCTGCCCGACGTGATGGTGGTCCGGGCCGCGGTGCTCCCCTGACCTGACAGGCCCCTGGAAAGACAGAGACCCGCTCGGCCGGTGGCCGAGCGGGTCTTCTGATCTTGGTCCTGGTCGCCCCCCGGCGACCTGTCGGACTCCCCCCGGAGTCCCGGACCTGTTCACCTCGGCGTCGTGACCGCGTTCCCCCCAGAATCGCGGTGCTGCGTCGCTTCGGATCGTGGTGTCGGTGTCGGTCCCCCCGGACCGCTCCGACAAGAAGAACACTACGGCCGGCGGGCGAACAGGACGTCAAAGCGAAATCCACAGTTCGGCAACAAAATCGGGGGTCGGGCGGGGGAGGGGTGGCTCAGATGAGGGTGGCGCCCTCGCCGCCGCCGGCCTGCTCGTCGAAGGTCTCGTGCTCGAGCAGGTGCAGCACCGGCACCCCCAGCTTGCGGCGGGCCTGGGAGGACCAGTCGACGTGGAAGAACTCCGCGACGACGTGGGAGCTGGTGAGGATGATGGCCTCGCGGCCGTCGACGGCCGCGACCTTGGCGGCCAGGGCGTCGACCGGGGGGGCGGTGACCAGCTCGCCGTGCACGGTGACCCCGGAGGCCCGCAGGTGGGCCAGGGTGTCGGCGAGCTCGCGCTCGCTGCGACCCAGCGCCTCCTGCTCGACGACCTCGAGGTCGTCCTCGTCGAGCACCACGGCGGGCGAGGCGAGCGGCTCGGCGCCGCCGAGGGAGCCCATGGCCGCCTGCACCCGGGCCGGGGCGTCGTCGACGGGGAGCAGCACGTGGTAGACCACCGGCTCCTCGAGGGCCTCGTGCAGCGACCTGACCTGGGCGGCGTCGGCGGCGCTGAGCGCCTGCTCGACGAGCAGCACGACGTCGTAGTCGGGGTGGACGGTCTCGTCGGCGGGTGCGCCGCCCGGGGTCTGCGTCATCCTGCGACTCTAGTGGTCCCCGCTCAGCCCTGGAGCACGCTGTCGAGGTCGTAGCCCACCGGCTCCTCGAGCTGGTCGTAGCCGCAGGAGGCCGGGTCGCGGTCGGGGCGCCAGCGCAGGAAGTGGGCGGTGTGGCGGAAGCGGCTGCCCTCCATGTGGTCGTACTTGACCTCCAGCACCCGCTCGGGGCGCAGCGGGGTGAAGGACAGGTCCTTGCCGGCGCTCCAGCGGCTCTGGGTGCCGGGCACCCGGTCGGGGTTGGCGACCGCCCACTCCTGCCACTCGCCCCACGGGTGCTCCTCGACGGGACACACGAGCGGTCGCAGCTCCTCGACCAGCGCGGCGCGGCGCGCCGCGGTGAAGCTGGCGCTGACCCCGACGTGCTGGAGGCGGCCCTCGTGCCACAGGCCCAGCAGCAGGCTGCCCAGCAGCGGCGCCTCGGGGGTGGAGGTCTTGTGCTCGCGGTAGCCCGCCACCACCACGTCGGCGGTGCGCACGTGCTTGACCTTGAGCATGGTGCGCCCGTTCTCGACGTACGCCGCGCCGAGCGGCTTGGCCACCACGCCGTCGAGGCCCGCGCCCTCGAACTGCTCGAACCAGCCCTGGGCCTCGGCGCGGTCGGTGGTGGTGCGGGTCAGGTGGCAGGGTCCGCCGCCGCCGACGAGGCCGGCGAGGGCCTGCTCGAGCGCCGCGCGGCGCTCGCGGAAGGGGCGGTCGACGTAGGACTCCTCGCCCAGGGCGAGCAGGTCGAAGGCGACGAAGGAGGCCGGGGTGGTCGTCGAGAGCAGCTCGACGCGGGAGGCGGCGGGGTGGATGCGCTCCTGGAGCACCTCGAACTGCAGCCGGCCCCCGGAGGCGACGAAGAGCTCCCCGTCGAGCACGCAGCGCGGCGGGAGCTGCTCGCGCGCCGCGGCGACCACCTCGGGGAAGTAGCGGGTGAGGGGCTTGGTGTTGCGCGAGGTCAGCTCGACCTCGTCGCCGTCGCGGAAGACCAGGCAGCGGAAGCCGTCCCACTTGGGCTCGAAGGAGAGCCCGCCCTGGGCGGCGGGGTCGGGCACGCCGTCGACGGCCTTGGCGAGCATCGGCCGCACGGGCGGCATCACGGGCAGGTCCACCCGGCCACCGTAGCGAGACCGGCAGGTTGTGACGCTCCTCGGCGGGGGCCCTACCCTGTGGCACCTATCCCCGGTTGGTCTGCCGGCAGGGCCCGCCTGACTTTGAATCAGGACTAGCGACGTAGGTTCGACTCCTACCCGGGGAGCATGGAGGCACCGTTGAACGACGTCACCGTCATCGTCCTCGCCGCAGGCGGCGGCACCCGGATGCGGTCGAAGACCATGAAGGTCCTGCACCCCATCGGGGGTCGCTCGATGATCGGTCACGTCCTGGCCGCGGTGGGCGCGCTCGAGCCACGCCAGGTCGTGGCGGTGGTGGGCCACCAGCGCGAGCAGGTCGGGCCCCACATCACCTCGATCCACCCCTCCGCCGTGCTGGCGGTGCAGGAGGAGCAGCACGGCACGGGCCACGCCGTGCGGGTCGCGGTCGACGCCCTGGTCGCGGCGCAGGCGCGCCCGCAGGGCACGGTGCTGGTCGCCTACGGCGACACCCCGCTGCTGAGCGGGGAGTCGCTGCGGCGCTTCGCCGCCGACCACGAGGCCGCCCAGCGCGCGGTGAGCATCCTCTCGGGCCTGGTGCCCGACCCGTTCGGCTACGGCCGCGTCGTGCGCGACGCGCTCGGCGACGTGGTCGCGGTGGTCGAGGAGAAGGACGCCACCCCGGAGCAGCGCGAGATCGGCGAGATCAACTCCGGGATCATGGCCTTCGACGGCGACTTCCTCGTCGAGGCCCTGCCCCGGCTGCGCAACGACAACGCCAAGGGGGAGTACTACCTCACCGACCTGGTCCAGATCGCCCGCGACGGCGGGATGATGGTCGGTGCCTACGCCATCGACGACGTGCGCCAGACCGAGGGCGCCAACGACCGCGTGCAGCTGGCCGCCCTGGGCCGCGAGCTGAACCGGCGCATCGTGGAGCGCTGGATGCGCGAGGGCGTCACCGTCATGGACCCCGAGACCACGTGGATCGACGCCGACGTGGTGCTCGAGCCCGACGTGACCATCCTCCCGGGCACCCAGCTGCTGGGCGCCACGGTCGTCGCCGAGGACGCCGTGGTGGGCCCCGACACCACGCTCAAGGACTGCGAGGTCGGCACGGGCGCCCGGGTCGTGCGCACCCACGGCGAGCTGGCCGTCGTCGGGGCCGGCGCCACGGTCGGCCCGTTCTCCTACCTGCGCCCCGGCAGCCGGCTCGGCCTCGAGGCCAAGGTGGGGGCCTTCGTGGAGACCAAGAACGCCGTGCTCGGCGACGGCGCCAAGGTGCCCCACCTGTCCTACGTCGGCGACGCCGAGATCGGCGAGGGCACCAACATCGGCGCCGGCACGATCTTCGCCAACTACGACGGCGTGGCCAAGCACCGCACCACCGTGGGCCGCCACGCCCGCACGGGCTCCAACAACACCTTCGTCGCGCCCGTGAGCATCGGCGACGGCGCCGCCACCGGCGGCGGCACCGTCGTGCGCGGCGACGTGCCCGCCGGCGCCCTCGCGGTCAGCGCCGGGCCGCTGCGCGTGATCGAGGGCTGGGCCCGGCAGCGCCGCGCCGGGACCGCCCAGGCCGAGGCCGCGGAGGCGGCGCGGCCCGAGGGGCCCTGAGGCGTCGCCGGGGTGAACGAGAGGTGTCGCACACGCCCGAGGACCACGATGGACCCGGGGTTGGGGAGCGGGGCCGGTCTGGGCCAGACTGCTCGTCGTCCCCCTTCCCGCGAGACGAAGGCAGCGCCGTGACCGGAATGAAGAAGACCACCGAGAAGAACCTGATGGTCTTCAGTGGGCGGGCCCACCCCGAGCTCGCGGCGGAGGTGGCCGAGATCCTTGGCACCGACCTCGTGCCGACCTCGGCCTACGAGTTCGCCAACTCGGAGATCTACGTCCGCTACGAGGAGTCGGTGCGCGGCTGCGACGCGTTCGTGCTGCAGAGCCACACCGCGCCGATCAACGAGTGGATCATGGAGCACCTGATCATGGTCGACGCGCTCAAGCGCGCCTCGGCCAAGCGGATCACCGTGGTCATGCCGTTCTACGGCTACGCCCGCCAGGACAAGAAGCACCGCGGCCGCGAGCCGATCTCGGCGCGCCTGATGGCCGACCTCTTCAAGACCGCCGGCGCCGACCGGCTGATCGCCGTCGACCTGCACGCCGACCAGATCCAGGGCTACTTCGACGGCCCCGTCGACCACCTCATGGCGCTGCCGATCCTCACCGACTACGTGATGGAGAAGTACGGCGACCAGCAGCTGTGCGTCGTCTCGCCCGACGCCGGGCGGATCAAGGTCGCCGAGCGCTGGTCGGCCAAGCTGGGTGGGGCCCCGCTGGCCTTCATCCACAAGACCCGCCGCACCGACGTGGCCAACGAGGTCGTCGCCAACCGTGTCGTCGGCGAGGTCGCCGGCAAGATCTGCGTGCTCACCGACGACATGATCGACACCGGCGGCACCATCGTGAAGGCCGCCGAGGCCCTCATGGCCGACGGGGCCGCCGGCGTCATCATCGCCGCGACCCACGCGATCCTCTCCGACCCCGCCGTCGACCGGCTCAAGAACAGCCCGGCCGCCGAGGTCATCGTCACCAACACCCTGCCGATCCCCGAGGACCGGCACTTCGACAAGCTCACGGTGCTCTCGATCGCCCCGCTGGTCTCGCGGGCCATCCGCGAGGTCTTCGAGGACGGCTCGGTCACCTCGATGTTCGACGGGCACGCCTGAGCCAGTCGCCGGGGCGTCGCGGCTAGGGTCGCGGCGTGCGGCAGCGTGACCTCGAGACGGTGGACCGGTGCGTGACACCGGCCCGCCTCCCCGGGGCTACCCCGGGGACCACCGGCACGTCCGGGCACGGCACCGCGCGCGAGTCGCTGCGCTCCGCTGCAGGACCCCGCGCGCACGACGGGACAGGTCGAGCCACGCTGCCGCACCCCGACGCCTCGAGCGCCGGGGCTGGGGCGAGCCGGTAAGACCCGACCTCGCGAGGGCGCTGGCCGCGGGGTTCCTCGCCGGCGAGTGGAGCACCGAGGGGCTGGTGGCCAGCGGCGCCGCCGTGCTCGGGCGCCGCCCCCGCTGGCTGACGTCGCTGGCCCGCCAGGTCGTGGCCCTGCACCCGCGCCCGCCGCTCGACCGCCCGCGCGAGCTCGCGACCCTGGTGGCGAGCCGTCCCGCGGCCGCCCGGGCCGGGCGGGCGCGTCCCGTGGCGCGGCCGGTGTCGCCGACGCGGATGCTCACCAACCGCTGGCGCCTGCCGGTGCTGCACGACCTGGCCGACCTGGCCGCCCTCCTCGAGCTCGACGTCGGCGAGCTCGACTGGTTCGCCGACCCCAAGCACTGGGCGCGCACCGCCGGCGAGGCGCCGCTGCAGCACTACCGGGTCTCCCACCGGGTGGCGGCCAGCGGGGGCATCCGGGTGCTCGAGGCGCCCAAGCCCCGCCTGCGCCGCCTCCAGCGGCGCCTGCTCGACGAGGCCCTCGGGCTCGTGCCGCCCCACGACGCGGCCCGGGGCTTCCGCGCCGGCGGCTCGGTGCGCTCCCACGCCGCGCCCCACGCCGGTCGGCCCGTGGTGCTCCGCCTCGACCTCGAGTCGTTCTTCGCCAGCGTCACCGTCGGCCGCGTGCACGGGATCTGGCGCACCGCGGGCTACCCCGAGCCGGTCGCCCACGCGCTGGCCGGGCTGACGACCGCGGTGCTGCCGCTGGCCGCCTGGCGCGGGGTCCCGCGCCCCGCCGACCCGGGCCTGCTCGACGCCCACTGGCGCCTCGGGCGCCGCCTCGCCGCACCCCACCTCCCGCAGGGCGCCCCCACCTCGCCGGCCACCGCCAACCTCGCGGCCTTCGGGCTCGACGTACGGCTCACGGCCCTGGCCGCCGCGTGGGGCGGTCGCTACACCCGCTACGCCGACGACCTGGCCTTCTCGGGCGACGCGGGCTGGGGCCGCGGCACCAGCCGGCTCCTCGACGCCGTCGAGGAGGTCGTGCGCGACGAGGGGTTCCGGCTCAACCCCCGCAAGACGGCGGTCATGCCGCGGGCTGGGCGTCAGAGCCTGGCCGGGCTGGTCGTCAACGACCGCCCGCGCGTGGCCCGCCACGAGGTCGACCTGCTGCGCGCGATCCTGCACAACTGCCGCCGCCACGGACCCAGCACGCAGAACCGGGACCAGGTGCCGGCCTTCGCCGAGCACCTGCGGGGCCGGATCGCCTGGGTGGCCCAGCACGACCCCGCGCGCGGCGCCCGGCTGCTGGCCGAGCACGGCGCGATCGACTGGACCCGCTAGCGCGGCTGCCAGCGACGGCGCAGCTCGGCCAGCTCGTGGCGCTCACCCGAGGCCAGCGCGAGCACCAGCGACAGGCGCCGCCCGGAGCCCCAGCGCACCCGGCGTACGGCGAAGCGCGCCGCGCCGGCCTCGGGGCGGTCGGGGTGGCGGCGCCCGAAGCCGGCCGAGGCCCGCCCGGTGTCGGCCTCCTGCTCGCCCTCGTCGGAGACGACCAGCAGCCGCGTGCCGTCGGCGGGCACGCCCGCGGCGAGCAGCAGCAGCCCGCTGACGCGGACCTCGGGGGCGAGCAGGTCGCCGGCGTCGAGCTCGAGGGCGCTCACGGCGGGGCTCGGGCGCACGACGGTGTCGACGACCTCCTCGTGGGTGGCGGCGACGTGGTCGGCCACGAGCCCGCGCAGCAGGCCGGCGAGGGCGGTGACGTCGCGGTGGCCGGGCTCGTCGGTGCGCAGCAGCAGGTCGAGACGTGCGTCGTCCCAGCCGGTGAGGCGGGCCAGCTCCGCGCGCTCGTCGGGGGCGAGGTCGAGCCGGCCGGGGGAGACCCGCTCGCTCCAGGCGGTGCGCTCCAGCGCCACCGGCACGGCCGCGGCGGCGAGCACGGCCTCCAGCCCGGGCCAGGCCGGCCGGGTCTCGGGGGCGACCTGGGTGAGCTGGCGCAGCGCCTCGGTCTCGCAGGCGTCGAGCCCGGTGTTGGTGCGCGCGTGGGGGCCGGGGTCGAAGGGCAGCCCGAGGTGGGCGAAGAGGTCGGCGGCGGTGTCGGGCGCCTGCTCGTAGGAGCGCACCTCGAGGCTGCCGCCGACCGCGTCCAGCGCGGCGTGCAGGGCGCGCAGCGCGGCCACGGGGTCGAGCAGCCGCTGCTCGCCGGCCACGAAGTCGTCGAGGTCGCGCACGTGGGCGCGGCGGCGCACCAGCTCGCGGTGCAGGCTGCGGGCGTAGGAGAGCCGGTTGCGCAGGTAGACCACCGCGCGGACCTCCTGCACGGCGCCGGCGTCGCGCAGCCGGGTGAGCAGCGCGGTGAGGGAGTCCTCGGCCCCCGGGCGGCTCCAGGCCTCCGACGACAGCAGCACGCGGGAGGCGGGGGAGGCCACGACCTCCGCGACCAGGTCGTCGACCAGGGCCTCCCAGGCGGGGCGGTCGCGCCAGCGGTAGACCAGCGGCGTGTGACGCACCCCCACCTCGGGCTCGTCGAGCGAGAGCCCTGCCCGCGGGTAGAGCCAGCCGGCGTCGAGCAGGACGTCGCGCTGCTCCCAGGCGTGGGTCTGGATGCGCGAGGAGCCGGTCTTGAACGCCCCGCAGTGCAGCCACAGCACCCGCCCGGTGCTCACTCCGTGACGTCCTCGGCGAACTCCGGGTGGGCGGCCACGAAGTCGGGGAAGCGGGTGCGCGCCCGGGCCCAGTCGAACTCCCAGGTGGGGTCGGGCCGGCGCCACGCCGCGCCGTAGTTGCTCTCGAGGAAGGGCTCGGGCTCGGCGGGCACCGGCACGGTGCCCGCGGAGGTCTCGCGCGAGGCCAGGGGCAGCAGGGCGGCCGCCGGCACGTCGCCCGCGGTGTGGGGCCAGACCCAGGCGCGGTCCTCGAGCACCCAGGCCGGGAAGAGGTCGATGCGGGTGCCGCGGGCCCCGATGACCTTGGAGTGCAGGGCGTTGCGCTGCTCGAAGTCGGCGTCGGTGACGCCGTCGGCGGCCAGCCGCGCGCGCAGGTCGGCCCAGGCCGCGACGACCTCGGCGAGGGTGCCGCCGGGCAGCAGCACGCCGAGGTCGGCGTCGTCGTCGTCGGCGATGACGTCGCCCTCGCGCACCAGCCCGAGCAGCGTGCCGGAGTTGGCGAAGGCCCGGTGGCCGGCGGCGTCGAGCAGCGCGGTCAGCTCGGCCACGTCGGCCCACACCGCCGGTCCCTGGTCGCGCAGTGCGCGGCGGTAGCCGTGGCCGCCGAGGGTCCAGCCGTCGAGCAGCGCGACGCAGCGGGCCCAGAAGACGTCGAAGCGGTCGAGGGTGTCGGCCTTGCGGTGGTTCTCCCGGATGATCGACAGCTGGGCGTGGGCGCGCCTGGCGCGCTTGCGGAAGGCGAGGTCGAGCAGCACGCTGGTGCGCCGCCACGCGCTGGTGCGCTCCTCGGAGGGCACGTCGTTGAGCCGGGCGCGCAGGTCGTCGTAGAGCGCCTCGTCGCGCCCCGGGTCGGCGCTGAGGGTCTCCAGGTGTCCCTGCACCTCGGCCACCAGGGCCCTGACCTGCTCGCTCATGCGCCCCGCCCCGTCGCCTCGATCATCGGGACAATCTAGGTGCTCGGGCCCTCGGCCCCCGCACGCAGGTCGTCGAGCCGGTCCTCCCAGTGCCGGCGCAGCACGGTCGGGAGCGACCCGGTCAGGGCCGTCTCCAGCTGCTGCACCTGGGCCGGGGAGAGCGCCACGCGGGGGAAGGAGCGCAGGCCCACGACCGCGCCGAAGGCCTGGCCGCGGCGGGCGGCCAGCAGCGGCCCCTGCTCGAGGTAGCGCGAGACCCACGGCGCGAGCAGGTCGGCCTGCTCCGGCGACCACATGCCGCCCACGAGCGCCTCGAACATCCGGTTCGAGACCCGGTCGTCGTCGGCCGCGGCGGCCCAGGCCTCCGCCTTGGCCTCGGCGGTGGGGCGCGCGGCCAGGGCCGCGGCGGCCCCCAGCTCGCCGGCCACGCTCGGGTCGGCGCGCCGCTCGGCCGCCACGAGCGCGGCGTCGGCGGCCCCGAGCGCCGCGAGACGGGCGACGACGCTCCAGCGCAGGGCCGGGTCGAGCTCGACGCCCTGGGCGGTGCGACCCGCGTCGAGCCACTCGCGCAGGAGCCCCGGGTCGTGGCTGGTGGCGGCCAGCCCCTCGGTGAGCACGATCGCCCGCTCGAGGCCCGCCGCGCCCTCGGACGCGCCGCCCTGCGCCAGGGCGGCCAGCCCTGCGCGGCACGCGGCGGCCACGGTCTCGACCGCCTCGGCGGCCCGTGCGGGCGGCACCGACCGCACGACCACGGTGTCGAGGGTGCGGCGCAGCACGGCCTGCACCAGGGCCACGTCGTGCTCGAGCGGCAGGTGGCGCGCCACCAGGGCGAGGTAGTCGTCGACCGGCAGGTCGCGCGCCTGCACCCGCTCGAAGGCCGTGGCCCACAGCACCGCGCGGGTCAGGGGGTCGGGCACCGACCCCAGCCCGGCGGCCACCGCGTCCCAGGAGCGCGCGTCGAGGCGCAGCCGCGCGAAGGTCTCCCCGTGGGCGTTGGGCACGACCACGTGGGCGCCCCAGCCCTCCAGCCGCACCGGGTCGTCCTCGAGGTCGACCAGGCGCGTGGCGACCTCGGCCCACGTGTGCTTGTCGTAGGCCGTGACCCGCAGCCGGTGGGGGCGCACGCCCTCGCGCCGCAACAGCGGGTCGCCGCCCTCCTCGGGTCGCTCGACGAGAACCGTGTCGAAGCCGGGTGTGCGCAGCCACCGCTCGGCCCAGCCGCGCACGTCGCGCGGCGAGGCCTCGTCGAGGGAGGCGACGAGGTCGGCGAGGGAGGCGTTGCCGAAGCGGTGACGGGTCAGGTGGGCGTCGACCCCGCTGAGGAAGTCGTCGTCGCCCAGCCAGGTGACCAGCTGGCGCAGGCAGGAGTTGCCCTTGGCGTAGGAGAGGGCGTCGAAGTTGGCGAAGGCGCTGTCGACGTCGGGGACGTCCTCGGCGAGCGGCGCGACGGGGTGGCGCGAGCGGCGCTGGTCGGCGTCGTAGGCGGCCGGCTTGCGGCCGGCCTCGTGGGCCACCAGCGCCCCGGCGAAGCCCGCGCCCGCCTCGGCCACGCGGTAGCCCAGGTAGTCGGCGAAGCTCTCGTTGAGCCAGGTGTCCTCCCACCACCGCATCGTCACCAGGTTGCCGAACCACATGTGCGCCATCTCGTGGGCGATCACGGTGGCGCGCTGGGCGGTGGCCCGCGCGGTGGTGCGGCCGCGGGGGAGCAGCTCGTCGCGGTACGTCACGCAGCCCGGGGTCTCCAGGGCGCCCCAGTTCTGCCCCGGCACGAAGACCTGGTCGTAGGAGTCGAAGGCGTAGGGCTCCGCGAAGAGCCCGGCGTAGTGGTCGAAGCAGGCCGTGGTCGTGGCCACCAGCTCGGCGGCGTCGCGGTCGAGGTCGGCGGCCAGGGAGGCCCGGGCGTGCCACCCGAAGGGCAGGCCGGCGTGCTCCCACGTGACCGAGTGCCACGGCCCGGCGCACACGACGAGCTGGTCGAGCGGCACCGGGGGGGTGGTGGCGAAGCACCAGCGCACGGCCGTGCCCCCGACCTCCTCGCGGGACTCGGGGCGAGCGTTGGCCAGCACCGTCCATCCCGCCTCGGCGGTGACGCTCATGCTCACCGGCGCCTTGAGGTCGACCTGGTCGAAGCAGGGCAGCACCCGCTGGGTGACGTCCATGCCCAGGTAGGCCGAGGCGTAGGTCGCGCCGTCCGCCGGGTCGGTGGCCAGGTGCATCCCGTCGCCGTCGCTCACGTAGGGCACCCGGGCGGTGACCCGCACCTCCACCGGCACCCCGGTGGGCAGGCCCGCGAGGGCGATCCGGCGCCCGTCGTACGCCGGCTCCCGCGCGACGCCGTCGACGGCCACCGTCACGTCCTGGGCCGCGGTCAGCTCGAGGAACGTGTCGGGGGAGGTGGTCCGCAGCCGCACGGTGGTGTCGACGCCGAAGGTGCCGGCCTCCCACCCCGTGAGGTCGAGGGCCACGGCGTAGGACAGGTCGGACAGGGCGGCCGCGCGCGAGCGCGCCTCCACGAGGGTCAGCGACATGCCCGGACCCTACGACGCCATTCTTTACGAAGGCGTGCGGAGCGGCGCCGACTCGTGGTGGAATCTGTCTAGACCAGGTTTGCCCACCCGTCGGGGTGGACACACCACGGGTCGACCCCCCGCACCAGGACCGTCACCACGGGCCGGCCCGACCCTCCGCCGCGCCCTCACGAGGAGAGCCATGTCTGTCGCCCGTCACTCGGCGAGGAACCACCCGGGAGCGGTCCGCCGCACGGCCCAGTCGGCGGTGGTCGTCGCTCTGGTCGGCGGCCTGCTCTCGGCGGCCACGACCTCGGCCGAGGCCGCGACCGAGCAGACCCTCCAGGCGGTCGACGTGCATCTCGGCCCCGACGGCAGCATCGGCTCGCTCTCGGGCACCACCATCACCCAGGACTCCGACGGTGGCTCGGCCAGCGAGAGCCAGGACTTCGACGCCGCCGACGCCGCCGACCTCCCGGTGCGCGTCTCCACGACCTACCGCCTCGACGACCGGGCCGGCACCGACCTGTCCGACATCGAGGGCGAGAGCGGCCGCGTCGTCATCGACATCACCGTGCAGAACACCACCGTGCGGCCCGAGCGGGTCAGCTACGACGCCGAGGGCGTCTCGCGCACGCAGTACGCCCTCATCGGCGCGCCCCTGACCGTCGTGGCCTCCGCCGACCTCGGCGACGAGGGCCTGACCCAGGTGCTGACCCGTGGCGAGGACGGCACCAACGGCGTGCTGAGCCAGTCCGCCGACGGTGCCGCCCAGGTGCAGTGGGCCTCGATGCTCGCCCCGCCGCGCCTCGCGCCCAGCGCGACCTTCCGCCTCGTGATGAAGTCCGACTCGCTCAGCGTGCCCGACGTCGACCTCAGCGTGCAGCCCGGCCTGGTCACCGACACCTCGGTCGCGGCGCTGCTGGAGCAGGCCTTCGCCGACGACGCCGGCAGCACGGTGTCGATGGAGGCCCAGACCATCCAGCTCGTCGGAGACGTCAACGCCGTGCTCACCGAGGCCAGCGGCGTCCTGGGCGAGATCGAGAGCCGCCTCGGCGCCTCGGCCGACCAGCTCGGCGCCCGCACCATCGCCGAGCTGCAGCGCTCCTCGCAGGAGGTCACGGCCTCCCTCAGCGGCCTCACCACCGACCTCGACGCCCTGCGCGGCCAGGTCGGCGGCGAGCTCGACGGCGCCACCGACTCCGCCAACGCCGCGCTCGCCCGCAGCATCGACGCCGTCAAGGCCAAGCTCGGCGACCCCGACCGGATCCCCGCTCCCCAGCCCGCCGGCACCGGCGGCGGCTGCGGCGTCGTGCTCGGCGGCAGCCTCGCCTCCGACACCGTCTACGGCCAGCTCGTGGCCGTGGCCAGCCGCCTCGAGACCCTCGGCGAGGCCGGCACGGAGTGCAGCGAGCGCATCGTCGACTCCCTGCGCGAGCAGATCGGCTCCGCCGCCGACGTCGCGACCTGCACCGAGGAGTCCACCTCCGCGGTCTGCGTGCTCTCCGCGGCCAGCCGGGCCGTCGGCGACCAGGGCGAGGTCCTCCAGGCTCTGGGCGACCGCCTCGGCGGCCGCTTCGACGAGAGCCTGGTCGACGACCTGGGTGTCCAGGTCGCCGGGGTCACCTCGCTGGTGGAGTCGGTGAAGAAGACCGCGCTCCAGGTCGACCCCGCCAACCCGGGCAACCCCCTCGAGCCGCTCGACGCCGTCCTCGGCCAGCTGAGCGTCACGCTGACCAACCTCAAGAACCTCCTCGGCCCCGACGCCACCTCCGGGCTGCGCCGCCGCTTCGAGACCATCAACGCCCAGGCCGTCTCCCAGGCCGCCACCGCCCGCAGCCTCCAGGCCGACCTGGCCGCGCTGCGCGGCACCGTGTGCGCCATGGACCCCGCGGCCACCGCCGACGCGACCCTGGCCGGCCAGATCCAGACCGCCCAGGACCAGGCCGGCTGCGCCACCCCGGGCTCGGCCGTCGACGCGCGCCTCGCGCCGGTCGTCGCGACCCTCGACAGCATCGCGGGACTCTCGTCGAAGGACGCCGTGGCGGTCGACTTCGCCGCGATCCAGAGCGGCGTCGACCAGGCCCTCGAGCGCGTCACCGCCGCCACCAACGCCTCCGCCGGCTCCCTGGCCGGCCGGCTCTCCAAGCTCACCGAGAGCGTCGTGTCGCTCAGCGACTCCTACGCCGCACCCTCGTGCGAGGACGTCGACGACGCTCCCGCCCTCAGCAAGCCCGTCGACCGCCTCGTCCTCACCTACACCAAGGTGGCCTGCAACCAGGACGGCCTCGAGGCCGACCTCGACGCCAGCATCGACGCGATCACCGACGGCCTCTCGGGCTCGGGCGGCGCGCTGGGCGAGGCCATCGCCGGCACCGACGCGGCCCGCATCCAGGCCAGCGGCAAGGTCAGCGAGCTCTTCGGCCGCCTGGGCCGCGGCGCCCAGCGCACCTCCGACCGGATCACCGGGCAGGGGGCCGAGCGCATCGAGGCCCAGCGCACCCAGCTCGACGCCACGGTCCGCGCGTCGGGCCTGGCCCTCGACGGTGCCGTCGGCGACGCGCTCTCCGTGCTCGACTCGACGGTCTCGGCGGCCAACCGCAGTGTCGCCGACTCCGAGTCCCGCCTGACCGAGGACCTCGGCAACGTCCTGGCCGACCTCGGCACCCGCGAGTCCGGCGGCACCGGCATCTTGGGCTCGCTGGTCACCGGGGCCACCCAGACCGCCGTGGCCAACGAGCAGATCTCCTCGGCCAACGCCCGGGCCACGCGCTTCCGCAGCGTGCGCAGCCAGGCCCTGGCCGACGTCTTCCTGCAGCAGGCCCAGATGGCGCGTGCGCTCGAGCTGCAGGAGGCCCTGCCGGCCTTCGGCCTCGACGTGCCCGAGGGCAGCGACGTGCTGACGGTCTACTCCTTCCACCTCGGCCAGGACTGAGCGTGCGCACGACCCCGCCCCGCGCCCGCCGCGCCGCCGGCCTGACCCTGGCCGCCCTGGCGCTCACCACGCTGGTCGCCTGCAGCGGTGACGACGGCGGCGAGGAGCCCGCGGCCCCCGCGTCCGGTGCCGCCGGCGCCGCCCCGGCCGTCGAGCTCGACGCGGCCGGAGCCCTCGCCGAGGTCGGCGAGCCGTTGCGGGTCGGGGTGCTGGTCTCGCTGCGCTCCGCGCCGGGGGAGGGCCAGGACGTCCTCACCGCGGCCGAGGGCGCCCGCGTCGCGGCGTACCGGCTCGGGCTGGGCGGGGCCGACGTGGAGCTCGAGGTCGTCGACGACGCGGGCACGAGCGACGGCGCGACCCGGGCGGTCGCCGACCTCGTGGACGCCGGCGTGTCCGGCATCGTCGCCGCCAGCACCGGCGAGCACCTGCAGGCCGCGGTCGACGCGGCCGCAGGGGCCGGTGTGCCCCTCCTGCTGCCCTACGAGCGCGAGCTCACCGCCCTGCCCGACGGCGTGTGGGCCACCGGCCCCTCGGGCGACGCCGTCGACCAGGCCCTTCTCGCCGCCATGGGTGAGCGCGGCCTCGAGCAGCCCTTCGTGGTCAGCGCCGACGGCGTCGACGTGGACGGCGTCGGCTCGGCCGACCGCGAGGACTACACCGGCGACGACCTCGGCGACGTGGTGGCCCGGGCGACCCGCGCCGTCGAGGACGGCACGGCCGACAGCGTGGTCGTCGCGGCCTCGGCCACCAGCCAGGCCCAGGTCGTGGCCGCGCTCCAGGGCCGCGGCAGCACCGCGCCGGTCGTGCTGTCGCCCGAGGCGCTCAGCCCGGGCTTCGCCACGGGGCTGACCGAGGCGGGGGGCACCCCGGCCGGGGAGTTCCTCACCGTCGGCGTGGACGCCTCCGACGCCACCACCCTCGGCACGAGCGAGCGCGCCGAGGCGACCGCGTCGTACTTCTCGGCGCTGCGCCTGGCCGCCGGCGACCCGGAGCTCCAGGACCTCTTCGGCAGCGTGCCCTTCGCCGACGTGGCCGAGGGCGCCGACACCGCCAGCCACGACGCGGTGCTCGCGCTCGCGGCCGCTGCCGTGGAGGCCGGGTCGGTCGAGCCGGCCGACGTCGCCGCGGCTCTCACCGGGCTCACCGTGGACGCCTCCGACGGCCTGGCCGGCCCGGCCCTGGACTTCGCCGACAGCCAGGCGCTCGCGCCCGACGCCGTCGTCGCGCTCGAGGCGACCACCCAGGACCCGCAGGTCCGCCCGGTCGCGGCCACCGAGGAGGAGGCGGCGCCGCGCCTGTACTGGTTCGCGACCGCCGCCGCCGGTCGATGAGAGCGGGCCGGTGAACCGTCAGGCCCTGGGCAGTCGCTACGAGCTCGTCGACGAGCTCGGCGAGGGTGCGATGGGCACCGTGTGGCGCACGTGGGACCGCGTCGGCGAGCGGTGGGTGGCCGCGAAGGTGCTGCGTCGCGAGCTGGCCCACGACCCGCAGATCGTCGGGCGCTTCATCCAGGAGCGGGCCATCCTGCTCGCCCTGCACCACCCCAACATCGTCGAGGTCCACGACCTCGTCGTCGAGGGCGACGCGCTGGCGATCGTCATGGACCTCGTCGAGGGCACCGACCTGCGTAAGCACCTGCGCGACGTCGGCACCCTCCGCGCGCGCGACGCGGTGCGGCTGACCGCCGCCGTGCTCGACGCGCTCGACGCCGCCCACCAGCAGAGCTGCCTGCACCGTGACGTCAAGCCCGACAACGTGCTCCTGCGCGGCGTCGACGGCGACTACGACGAGGGCGACCTGCTGCTCACCGACTTCGGCATCGCCCGCCTGGCCCAGGAGTCGACCGTGCAGGCCACCGGCCTGCTCGGCACCCCCGGCTACATGCCGCCCGAGCTCTTCGTGCAGGGCAGCTTCAGCGCCGCCTCCGACGTCTACGCCGCGGGCATCCTGCTCTACGAGCTGCTCGGCGGGCGCACTCCCTTCTCCGGCTCCGGCACGGCTCACACGGTGGGCTTCCGGCACGCGTCGGTGCAGCCGCCGCGCCTGCCGGTGGCCCCTGCCCTGTGGAACGTGCTGGCCACGATGCTGGCCAAGGACCCCACGACGCGCATGACCGCCGCGGCCACCGCCCAGGCGCTGCGCCAGCTGCCCGACGAGGTGCTCGACGCCCCGCGCCTGGAGGTGCAGCCGGCCCCCGAGGAGTGGGACATCGTGCAGGGCACGATGCTGCGGGCGCCCGCGGTGCAGATCGACGCCAGCCCCGCCCACCTCGACGTGGGCGCCACCAACCTCCACGCCGACCGACCGGCCGCCGCCCACGCCGCACCGACGGGGCCGCCGCCCTCGGCCCCGCCGACCGCGTCGACCACCTCGTCGACCACCTCGTCGACCACCGCGCCGTCCACCCCGCCGCGGCGTCGTGCCGCCCGGCCGGGCTGGGTGCCGTGGGCGGCCGGCGCGGTGGCGCTCGCCGCGGCGGCGGCCGTGACCCTGGGCGTCGTCACCGCGGGCGCCGACGACGGCGGCGGCGACGCACCGGAGGTGCCCGTCGGCGTGGCCGCCGAGGCCTCCCTCGACGGCGACCCGCTGCCGACGGGGCTGAGCATCGACCGCGAGGCCAGCTACGACCCTGCCTCCTCCACCGTGGAGCTCACCGTCACCTACTCCGCGGGCGGCTCGCCCCTCACGGGGCCCTTCCTCGAGGTGCTGCCGGCCGCCGACGGCGGCGAGTGCCCCGGGTCGATCTCCTGGTCGGGCGCGCAGGCGCGCGCCAACAACGTCGCCGACACCGGCGTGCTGGCCGACTGCGGCTGGGCCGTCGACGTCGGGCAGGTGCCCGCGCGCGGCGAGGTGGCCGTGACCGCGCGACTGCCGCTGGAGCTGGGCGTCGACAGCGAGGAGGAGCTCCAGGGCTGGCTCGAGGGCGCCGCCGAGGCGGGGGAGACCGCTCTGGCCCGCCAGACCAGCGACGACGCCTACCCGGTGCAGCGGCTGCGCGGCGTCGAGGTCGACGTCGCGCCCCGCGTCGACCTGCGCACCGCCGGCGGCGCGCCGGTGCAGTACACGCTCTACCCGCTGTGGGGAGGCGAGCCCGACCTGGCCCGGCCGCTCCTGGCCGCCCCCGTGACCGGCTCGGCCACCGGCGTGCTGACCGCGGTGGCCGGCGGCCTCGACGGCGTCGAGCTGGAGGGCTGCAGCGCGCTGCGCTTCTCCGGCGACGGGCTCACCGTGGTGGCCTCCTTCACCGGGCCGTGCTTCCTGCGGGCCCAGGTCGGGGAGCTGCGGGTGAGCCCGCGGGCCCGCTTCAGCGTCGAGTCGCGCGGGAGCTGACCCGCCCCGTGCGCGTCACCGTCACGCTGCAGACCCCCGCGCGGGCCCTCGACGTGCTCGTCGACTGCGACGAGTCCGGCCCCGCCGCCGAGCTCGAGCATCGGCTGCGCGCCCTCGCCGGGGCCCCCGACGCACCCATGGTCGTGCCGCGCGGGGGACCCACCACGCTCGACGGTGGCATCCCCACCGGACGCGGCACCGTCGCCGACCTCGGCCTCCTCGACGGCAGCCGGATCGGCTTCCTCGGCGCCGACGTCTCGCCTCCCCGGCTGGGCCGCGGTCTCCAGCTGCACGTCGTGAGCGGGCCCGACAGCGGCGCGGTCCTCCCGCTGCCGGCGGGCACGCACGAGATCGGCCGCAGCGGCGCGCTCTCCTGGGCCGACCACTCGCTCTCGCGGCGCCACTGCCGGGTGGGGGTCACCTCGGTGGCCGTCACCGTGACCGACCTGGGCTCGAGCAACGGCACCGCCATCGACGGACGGGCCTGCCCACCACAGGTGCCCGTGTCGTGGCGCCAGGGCGAGTCGCTGGAGGTGGGCGACTCGCTGTGCGAGCTGCGCGTCGGTGCGGCGGCGGCCGCCCTGACCGAGCCGGCCGCGCCCGGCTGGCTCAGGCTCCAGCGGCCCCCGCGCGTGCGGGGCGCCGCCCACCCGCTCGTCATCGACCTCCCCCCGGCCCCGCGGGGCCGGGGGTGGCGGGGAGGGCGCGCCGGGCCCAGCGACCTCGGCGACGACGTGCGGCGGCTGCTGCGCGAGGCCGTGCTGCAGGAGCAGAAGGAGGCCCGCGGGCTGCTGCCCGACCCGGCGAGCACGGTGGCCACGGTGCTGCCGCACGGTCGGCGGCTGTGGGAGCGGCGTCCCGAGGACGACGACTTCCTCGTGCTGCGCGTGGGCACCGGCCCGCGACCGGCCGGCATGGAGCTGCGCGGCGGCACCCCCGCCGACCGGCCCTGGCTGCGCGACGTGCCGGTGGCGGTCTCCCTGCGCGGGACCCCGGTGCTCGGGGTGGCCGGTCCCGGCGCCGTCGGCGACGCCGTGCTGCGCTGGCTGCTGCTGCAGCTGTGCGCCGCCCATGCTCCCGGCGACCTCGGCCTCACCGTGCTGAGCACCCGCGCCGACGAGGCCTGGTCGTGGCTGCGGTGGCTGCCGCACCTGCGGCCCGCCGGTCCCGCGAGCGGGGCGGCGCGGGTGGGGGTCGACCCCAGCGGCCACCAGGCCCGCCTCGGCGACCTGCTGGCGACCGTGCGCCGGCGCCGTGCCGGTGAGCGCGGGGCGGCCCACGTCGTGGTCGTCCACGGCCACCGCGCCCTCGCCGACGCCCCGGGCGGGTCGGCCGCGCTGACCGAGCTGCTGCGCGACGGACCGTCCGTCGGTGTCCACGCCGTCTGTGTCGACGAGCGCGAGGCCGACCTCCCCGAGCGCTGCTCGGCGACCCTGCTCGTCGACGCGGCCCAGCCGTCGTACGCCGCCCTGGCCCGCAGCGGCCAGGAGCGGCTGCCGCGCGTGCGCCTGGAGGGCGTGGCCCCGGCGCTGGTCGACCGCGCCGCCCGGCGCCTCTCGCCGGTGCTCGACCCGGTCACGGGCCTGCTCCTGCCCGAGCGGGTGCGCCTGCGCGACCTGCTGCCCGCCGACGCCCTCGGCGAGGCCGCCCTGGCCCGGGCGTGGGACGAGCACGACCGGGGCGACGCCGCCGGCGCGGTGCCGGTCGGGGTCGGCGGCGACGGCCCGGTGGACCTCGACCCGCTGGCACCCGGCGCCCACACGGTCGTGGCCGGGCTCCCCGGCACGGGGCGCACCGCGGCGCTGCTGACGATGGCGGGCGCCGCGACGCTCTCCCGCTCACCCGACGCCCTCGCCGTCGTGCTCGTCGACGGGGGAGCCGCCGCACCCGGGCGGGCGCCGCTCGCCGGACTCGCGGTGCTGGCCGGCCTCCCGCACGCGCGTCCCGCCGACGTCGCCGCGGGGGAGGGCCCGGTGCGCGCCGCGGAGGCCGCCCTGCGCACCGCCCGGGAGGTCCTCGTGGTGGTCGACGACCTCGACCTGCTGGAGTCGGCCTCGCCCGGCACGGCCGAGGCGCTGGCCTGGCTGGCCGGCCGCGACCCCCGGCTGCACCTGCTGGCGGCGACCGGTCGACCCCGCGCGGTGCCCGCTGCGGTGCGCTCGGTGGTGACGCGTCGCGTCGCGCTGCGCCTCGACGAGGAGGGCAGCCTCGACCTGCTCGGCACGACCGCGGCCGCGGCCCTCCCGGCCGCGGTGCCGGGTCGCGCCCTCGTCGCCGGCGCGGGCGCCGGGGGGGCCGGCGACGAGGTGGCCCTGCAGCTGGCCTGGGTGGGCGGTCAGCCCCCGGGCGCTGCGGCGGTCACCGCCGCGGTGCACGTGCAGCCGCTGGACTGGTGGGGGCTGGGCCGGCCCGTGCCCGACCCGCCGCGGACGGACGCGACGCCCGTGCGCACCGACCTCGACGACCTCGTCGACGCCGTCGACGCCGCGGCGCGATTCGTGGGTGGCCGGGAGCCGGGCTAGACTGCTGCGGTTGCCTCGGCGAGGGACGGTCTGGAGACAGACCTCCGTGATCGACGCGGTCGGCTGCTTCATCGCGCCGTGCTGTGCGTCTCGGTCCCGTCCTCCGGGCGACCACACGCACGCACCACCTCCACACCGCACGAGCCGACCGCACAGGAGAAGCAGCATGTCTGCCGAGAAGATCACCGCCGAGTCCCGCACCGAGTTCGGCAAGGGCGCCGCCCGCCGCATCCGCCGCGAGGACAAGGTCCCCGCCGTCGTCTACGGCCACGGCATGGACCCCCAGCACATCACGCTGCCGGGCCACGAGACCATGATGGCGCTCAAGCACGGCGGCGCCAACGCGCTGCTCGAGCTCTCGATCGACGGCAAGACCCAGCTCGCGCTGACCCGCGAGGTGCAGATCGACCCGATCAAGCGCCACCTCGAGCACATCGACTTCGTCGCCGTCACCAAGGGCGAGAAGGTCACCGTGCAGGTGCCCGTCACCATCGTCGGCGAGGCCGGCCCCGACACCCTGGTCGTCACCGACACCACCGAGATCGAGCTCGAGGCCGAGGCCACCAACATCCCCGAGACCATCGAGGTCTCCGTGGAGGGCCTGCCCGCCGGCACCCAGATCCTCGCCTCCGAGCTCACCCTCCCCTCGGGCTCGACCCTGCTCCTCGACGGCGAGACGCTGGTCGTCAACGTCACCGAGCAGATCAGCGCCGAGGCCCTCGAGGCCGAGCTGGAGGAGGCCGAGGCCGAGGCCGGCATCGAGCGCGAGGAGTCCGACGAGGAGCAGGCCGAGGCCGAGGCCGCCGAGGGCGACTCCGCCGAGGGCTCCGAGGACTCCTCCTCCGAGGAGTGAGCGAGACCTCCGAGGTCTGGCTGGTCGTCGGGCTGGGCAACCCCGGCCCGACGTACGCCGGTCACCGCCACAACATCGGCTACCTCGTCAACGACGAGCTGGCCCGTCGCATGGGTGCGTCCTTCCGGGCGCACAAGACCGGGCGCGCCGACGTCGTCGAGGGACGACTCGGTGCGCCCGGCACCCCGGCGCCGCGCGTCGTGCTCGCCCGGCCGCGCTCCTACATGAACGAGGTGGGCGGCCCGGTCAAGGCGCTCGCGTCCTTCTACAAGGTCGCTCCGGCGCGCATCGTGGCCGTCCACGACGAGCTCGACATCGCCTTCGACACGATGCGGGTCAAGCTGGGCGGTGGCGACAACGGCCACAACGGCCTGAAGTCGATGCGCTCCTCGCTGGGCACCGGCGACTTCCACCGCGTGCGGGTCGGGATCGGCCGGCCCCCGGGCCGCCAGGACGTCGCCGACTTCGTGCTGTCGAACTACTCGACCGCGGAGCGCAAGGTCCTGCCCTTCGGCGTCGACCTGGCCGCCGACGCGGTCGAGAGCCTGGTCACCGAGGGCCTCGAGCGCACCCAGCAGCGGTTCAACTCCTGAGGCGGGCCCCGGTAGGGTCGCGGCCGTGACCTTCGACCCCGGTACCCCGCCCGCCGCCTCCGCCACCGACGACCACGTGCTCGCCACCTGGCTGGCCGAGGTGGCGGGACGCCGCCTCCTCCAGGTCCGCCAGGAGGGCCTCGAGGGCCGCGAGCTCAAGGACGCCGGCGACCGGGCGGCCCACGAGCTGCTGATGGGCCTGCTCGCCGAGCTGCGCCCCGGCGACGCCGTGCTCTCCGAGGAGGGCAAGGACGACAAGGCCCGCCTCGAGGCCGACCGGGTCTGGATCGTCGACCCGCTCGACGGCACCCGCGAGTTCTCCGAGCCCCCGCGCGACGACTGGGCCGTGCACGTGGCCCTGTGGGAGCGCTCCGCCGACGGCGGCGACCTGACCGCCGGCGCGGTCGCCCAGCCCGTGCTGGGGGAGACCTTCACCACCGGCGAGGCCCCCGCCGTGCCCGCCTCGAGCTCCGAGCGGCCCCGCATCGCGGTCTCGCGCAGCCGCCCGCCGGCCTTCGTTCAGGCCCTGGCCGAGGAGATCGGCGCCGAGCTCGTGCCGATGGGTTCGGCCGGGGTGAAGATGATGTCGGTCGTGCGCGACGTGGCCGACGCCTACGTCCACGCCGGCGGGCAGTACGAGTGGGACTCCGCCGCCCCGGTCGCCGTGGCGCGGGCCGCGGGGCTGTTCACCTCCCGCGTCGACGGCAGCCCGCTGGTCTACAACCAGGACGACGTCTACCTGCCCGACGTCGTCGTGTGCCGCCCCGAGCTGTCCGAGCGGATCCTGGCCTTCATCGCCGCCCACGGCACCGAGTGAGGCCGCAGCACGTCCTGTGGGACGCCGACGGCGTCCTCCAGTCGCTGCCGGGCGGCTGGGAGCGCGCCGCCGCGCCCTGGCTGGGTGAGCGCGACGAGGCCTCCGAGGCCCTGCTGCGCGAGGCCGTGGCGGTGGAGCGCGAGGCGCTGGTCGGGCGCAGCGACTTCCTCGCCGACCTCGCCGGCGTCCTGGAGCGCCACGGCGTCGACGTGCCCGCACGCGACCTCCACGCCGCCATCTGGTTGGCCACCGAGCCCGACGCCGCCTCGTGGGCCGTGGTGGAGCGGGTCCGCGCCGCGGGCCACGGCGTCCACCTGGGCACCAACCAGGAGGCCCACCGTGCCGCCCACATGCGCACGGTGCTGGGCTACGACGAGCGCTTCGACGTCAGCGTCTACTCCTGCGACCTCGGCGTGGCCAAGCCCGACCCGGCCTACTTCGAGCGGGCGGTCGCGATGATCGGTGCCGACCCCGACGACGTGGTCTTCGTCGACGACCGCGCCGACAACGTCGCGTCCGCGTGCGGGGTCGGCCTGCGCGGGGTGCGCTGGACCATCGCCGAGGGCCACGAGCGACTCGTCTCGCTGCTGCGCGGGGTCGGGGTCCGCCTCGGCCAGGCGCGGCCACGCGGGTGAGCCGCCCGTCCCGGGCGGTGGTGCGACTGGCGGGACTGCTCGCCGTCGTGTGCCTGCTCGCCCTCGCCGCCTCGCGCCTCTACGCCCCCGAGCGGGTGCTCGACCTGACGCCGGGTGCCGACTACGTCGCCGCGCCCACCCCGCCGGAGCGTGCCCGCTCGGCCGGGCAGCTCGTCGAGCAGCGCTGGCTGACCCGCACGGCGCGGGCCACCGGCATCCCGGTGCCCGCGCTGCGCGCCTACGCCGACGCCCAGCTCTCCGACCCCGGCTGCCGGGTCGGCTGGACCACCCTGGCCGGCATCGGCTGGGTGGAGTCGCAGCACGGCACGCTCGGCGGTCGCACGCTCGGCGCCGACGGGCGCTCCTCGAGCACGATCCTCGGTCCGGCGCTCGACGGGTCGGGCGAGTTCGCGGCCATCCGCGCCACCGGCGGGTCGGCGCGCTGGCACGGCGACGCCGTGTGGGAGCACGCCGTGGGGCCGATGCAGTTCCTGCCGACCACCTGGGAGCCGTGGGGGGCCGACGGCGACGGCGACGGCGCAGCCGACCCCCGCGACCTCGACGACGCCGCGCTCGGGGCGGCGCGCTACCTGTGCGCGGCGGGCGAGGACCTCTCCGCCCTGGGGCCCTGGGAGGCGGCGGTGCTGACCTACAACCCCTCGCGCGAGTACGTCGACGCCGTGCACGCCGCCGCGTCGGCGTACGCCCGGGACGCCGGGGCCTGAGCCCGGGCCGGAGCCTGAGAGCCGTCACAGGCGGGCGCCCTAGAGTGACCGCCATGGTCGCGGAGTCGTGGGAGGAGCTGCTGGGCGAGCCCGGTCAGGACTTCCGCCGGTTCATGCTGGAGTACAAGTTCGGCATGGAGGAGATCGTCACCAAGCTCGAGATCCTGCGCGACGAGTTCGCCCACCTGCACGACTACAACCCCATCGAGAACGTCTCCTCCCGGCTCAAGTCGCCGGCCAGCCTGGCCGAGAAGATGCGCCGCAAGGGGTGCGACGACGGGTCCCTGGACTCGATCCGGCGCACCGTCACCGATGTCGCCGGCGTCCGCGTGACCTGCAGCTTCCTCTCCGACGTGCGCCGGGTCTCCGACCTGCTGGCCGAGCACCGCGACCTGACCGTGCTGGAGGTGCGCGACTACATCACCACGCCCAAGGCCAATGGCTACCGCTCGCTGCACGCGCTGCTCGAGGTGCCGGTGTTCCTCTCCGGGGGCCCGGTGCCGGTGGTCGTCGAGGTGCAGTTCCGCACCATCGCGATGGACTTCTGGGCCAGCCTGGAGCACAAGATCTTCTACAAGTACCGCCAGGACGTGCCGCGGGAGCTCCTGGACGGTCTCGCCGAGGCCGCCGAGACCTCCTACGCCCTCGACGCGACGATGGAGCGGCTGCACCA
Organism: Nocardioides sp. Leaf307; assembly: GCF_001423135.1. Classification (NCBI taxonomy): domain Bacteria; kingdom Bacillati; phylum Actinomycetota; class Actinomycetes; order Propionibacteriales; family Nocardioidaceae; genus Nocardioides; species Nocardioides sp. Leaf307. The sequence goes on from NZ_LMNY01000001.1 coordinate 1,027,863, forward strand.
CGAGGTCAGGGGGCACGAGGTCAGGGGGCACGAGGCCGGGGGGCACGAGGCCGGGCGCTAAAGAAGGTGCCCTGCGGCCGCGCGTGCCGGACAATGGCCCGTCGTGGGTCACGTGGATGTCGCCGGGGTGCGCTACGAGCTGCCGGACGGGCGGGTGCTGCTCGACGACGTGTCGTTCCGGGTGGGCGAGGGGGCCAAGGTCGCGCTCGTCGGCGCCAACGGCGCGGGCAAGACGACGCTGCTGCGCCTCATCACCGGCGACCTGGTGCCCCACGCCGGGGTCGTGACCCGCTCCGGCGGTCTCGGCGTGATGCGCCAGATGGTCGGCAAGGACCTCGGCGAGGCCCCCACGGTGGCCGACCTGCTGCTCAGCGTGTCGAGCCCCCGCGTGCGCGCGGCCGCCGCCGAGGTCGACCGCCTCGAGCTGGCGCTGATGGAGAGCGACGACGAGGCCACGCAGATGGCCTACGCCACGGCGCTGGGGGAGTACGCCGACGCGGGGGGCTACGACGCCGAGGTCACCTGGGACGTCTGCACCACCGCGGCGCTGGCCGTGCCCTTCGACCGCGCGAAGTACCGCGAGCTGGCGACCCTCTCCGGCGGGGAGCAGAAGCGCCTCGTGCTCGAGCTGCTGCTGCGCGGGCCCGACCAGGTGCTGCTGCTCGACGAGCCTGACAACTACCTCGACGTGCCGGGCAAGATCTGGCTCGAGCAGCGCATCCGCGAGTCCGACAAGACGATCCTCATGATCAGCCACGACCGCGAGCTGCTCGACAACACCGCCACCCGCGTCGTGACCGTCGAGCTGGGCGCCGCCGGCAACACGGTGTGGACCCACCCGGGGGGCTTCTCCTCCTACCACCAGGCGCGCAAGGACCGGTTCCTGCGCTTCGAGGAGCTGCGCCGCCGCTGGGACGAGGAGCACGCCAAGCTCAAGGCGCTCGTGCTGCGCTACAAGATCAAGGCGGAGTACAACGACGGCCTGGCCTCGCAGTACCGCGCGGCACAGACCCGGCTGCGCAAGTTCGAGGAGGCCGGGCCGCCGGCCGACCAGCCCCGCGAGCAGCAGGTCACCATGCGGCTCAAGGGTGGTCGCACCGGCAAGCGGGCCGTGGTCTGCGAGGGCCTGGAGCTCTCCGGCCTGATGCGCCCCTTCGACCTGGAGGTCTGGTACGGCGAGCGCGTGGCCGTGCTCGGCTCCAACGGCTCGGGCAAGTCGCACTTCCTGCGCCTGCTGGCCGCGGGCGGCACCGACCCCGACGTCGAGCACCGCCCGGTGGGCGACGTGGTCATCGAGCCCGTGCGCCACCGGGGGCTGGCCCGCCTGGGTGCGCGCGTGCGGCCGGGCTGGTTCGTGCAGACCCACGACCATCCCGAGCTGGTCGGGCGCACGCTCGTGGAGGTGCTGCACCGCGGTGACGAGCGCCGCGCGGGCATGGGGCGCGAGCAGGCCGCCCGGGTGCTCGACCGCTACGAGCTGGCCCACGCCGCGGAGCAGCGCTTCGAGTCGCTCTCCGGCGGGCAGCAGGCCCGCTTCCAGATCCTGCTGCTCGAGCTCTCCGGCGCCACGCTGCTGCTGCTCGACGAGCCCACCGACAACCTCGACGTGCAGTCGGCCGAGGCGCTGGAGGAGGGGCTGGAGGCCTTCGAGGGCACGGTGCTGGCCGTCACCCACGACCGCTGGTTCGCGCGCGGCTTCGACCGGTTCCTGGTCTACGGCGCCGACGGCGACGTCTACGAGTCCGACGGGCCGGTGTGGGACGAGGGACGCGTGGAGCGCGCCCGGTGAGCGAGGGCGCGGCGGCGGGCGCGCTGACGGTGGTCGAGGTCGACCCCTTCGACCCGGGGTCCTTCGACCCGTGGCACGCGACCTACGAGGCCGCCCAGCGCCACGGGCACGAGGAGCTCGCGACGCCGTGGAGGCGCGAGGAGCTGCGCCTGCAGCTGCAGGGTCAGGTCGAGGGCGCGAGCCGGACCCGGCGCGCGAGCGCCTACGCCGGGGTGGTGGGCGACCAGGTGGTGGCCGCGGGGTGGATCGGCGCGAGCCTGCGCGACAACCGCGACACCGCCGAGGTCGAGGTGGGCACCGCGCCGGCGCACCAGCGCCGCGGCCACGGGTCCGCGGTGCTCGAGCACCTGCTCGGGATCGCGCGCGAGCGAGGGCGCGACGTCGTGCAGGCCCGGACCTGGTGGCCCGCGGGGGCGCCGGACCACGGGGCCACCGAAGCGGGGCCGGCGTTCCTGCGCCGCCACGGCTTCGAGCTCGGGCTGGTGGAGGTGCTGCGCACGCTCGAGCTGCCCGTCGACCCCGAGCTCCTCGCCGGACTGGCCGCGCGGGCCGCCTCGCACCACGACGGCTACGCCCTGCGCTCCTTCGTGGGTCCCGTGCCCCAGGAGCTGCTGCGGGGGTGGGCCGAGGCGAGCGCCAGCGTGGAGTCCGACGCCCCGACCGGCGACCTCGACCGCGAGCCCGAGACCGCCGACCCCGCCGGGGTGCGCGAGGCCGAGGAGGTGCAGCGCCGTCAGGGCCGCACGAGGATCGGCACCGTCGCGCTCGACGCCGACGGCGAGGTGGTGGCCTACACCGACCTGGTCACCGGCCGTCACGAGCCGGGCCGGGCCTTCCAGTGGGGCACCCTGGTGCGGCGGGAGCACCGGGGCCACCGGCTCGGGCTGGCGGTCAAGACGGCCAACCTGCGGCTGCTGCAGTCCACCGACCCCTCCGTGCGCCGCGTGCTGACCTGGAACGCCGACGTCAACGCACCGATGGTGGCGGTCAACGACGCCCTGGGCTTCCACGCGGCCGAGGGAGCCGGCGCCTTCCAGCGCCGACTCCCTCGTGACGACTGACCCCGTGGTGACCGTCCTCCGGTCGCGCCGGGGTCAGGAGGTGGTGGCGTCGGAGTCGAGCTCGAGGTCGGTGGTCTGCTCCTCGCCGTCGCGCACGTAGGTCACGGTGACGGTGTCGCCGGGGCGGTAGGAGCGGATGGTGGCGATGAGCGAGTCGGAGCCCGAGATCGCGGTGTCGTCGATGCGGGTGATCACGTCGCCGGCCTGCAGTCCCGCGTCGCCGGCGGTCGAGCCGTCGCCGATCTCCTGCACCTGGGCGCCGTCGACGACGGCCGCGGTCGAGCCGCCCTCGGCGCGCACGTCGCTCACGGTGATGCCGAGCCGCGCGTGGGTGGGCGTCTCGCCGTCGACCATCTGCTCCACGATCGGCATGACCTCGTCGATCGGGATCGCGAACCCGAGGCCGATCGAGCCGCCCTCGGCGGTCTCGCCGAAGGGCGAGGTCGAGCCGCTGCCGGCGGTGCGGATGGAGGAGTTGATGCCGACGACGTGGCCGTACATGTCGACCAGCGGGCCGCCGCTGTTGCCGGGGTTGATGGCCGCGTCGGTCTGCACGGCGGGGTAGGCGGTGGTGTTGCCCTCGCTGTCGGAGCCGACGTCGACCGGGCGGTCCAGCGCGCTCACGATGCCGCTGGTGACGGTGGCGTCGAGGCCGTAGGGCGAGCCGATGGCCACGACGCCCTGCCCGACCTGGAGGTCGTCGGAGGAGCCGATGGTGGCGGGGGTCAGGCCGCTGACGTCCTGGGCCTGGATCACGGCGGTGTCGGTGAGCGGGTCGGTGCCGACGATCTCGGCGAGTGCGGTCGAACCGTCGTTGAAGTCGACCTGGATGGTGCCCGAGTCGCCGGCCACCTCGACCACGTGGTTGTTGGTGAGGATCTGGCCGTCGGAGGAGAGCACGATGCCGGAGCCGGAGCCGGACTCCTGGGCGCCCTTCACCTCGATCTTGACCACCGAGGGCAGCACCTCCTGGGCCACCTGCTGCACCGTGCCCTGCTCGCCGGGGTCCTCGGGGGTGTCGACGACCTGCGAGGTGGTGCTCGCCGTCGAGGCCCCGGACGCCGACCCGCCCGTGGCGTCGTCGCTCAGCGAGGACCAGACCGCCGCACCGCCGACCCCGGCGCCGCCGCCCACGACGAGCGCGGCGGTGAGCAGGCCCGCCGCGAACACGGTGCGCCCACGCCGCGGCCGCTCGGCCACGGCCGTCGACCCGGCGTACGGCGGGGGCGGCGGCGGGCCGGCCGGGGCGGACCAGGCCGGCTGGTCGGAGCGGGTGGGGCCGGCGGGCTGCTCGTCGCGAGGGAAGTCGTTCATGGTGACGACTGTGCTCAGCCACCCTGTGACCAGGCTGAGACGGCCCTGTTGGCGGGGGAAGAAGCCGGCGCGGGACGGACCCTTGTGGCTGACTGTGCTCTCGGTCACAATCTGGGCCATGAGTGCCACGGCGACGCCCGAGACCACGTCCTCCCGCCCCGCCCCCACGGCCGTCTTCGTCGACGACCGGCTCGCCCACTGGGCGTCGGTGGACCCCGACGGCGAGTGCATGACCTACCTCGGCCGCACCTGGACGTGGGCGCAGTGGCACGACCGGGTGCGCCGCGCCGCGGGGGCGCTGCGCGGGCTCGGGGTCGGTCGCGGCGACGTCGTGGCCTTCCTCGACAAGAACCACCCGGCCTGCGTCGAGGTCTCCCTCGCCGTGGCGACGCTGGGTGCGGCCAACGCCGTCGTCAACTGGCGCCTGGCACCCGACGAGGTCGACTACGCGGTCAACGACTCGGGGGCCAAGGTCGTCGTGGTGGGCTCCGAGCTGGCGCCGCTGCTCGAGCGGGTGCGCGAGCGGCTGACCGGCGTGGAGCACGTCGTCGAGGTGACCACCGACGGGGCCGAGGGCGACGCCTACGAGGCCATGCTGGCCGCCGCCACCCCGGTCGACCGCGACCCGGCCGTCACGCCCGACGACACCTGCCTGGTGCTCTACTCCTCCGGCACGACCGGGCGCCCCAAGGGGGTCATGCTGACCCACGCCAACATGGTCGCCCACACCGTCAACGCCCACGACGGCTGGGAGTTCGAGCCCGGTGACAAGTCCATGGTGGCCATGCCGCTCTTCCACGTCGGCGGCTCGTCCTACGTGCTCTTCGGCATCCACGACGGCATCCCCAGCGTGATGACCCGCGAGCCCGACGGCGCCTCCCTGGCCGGGGCGATCATGGCCGGCGCCAACCGCACCTTCCTCGTGCCCGCCGTGCTGGCCCAGGTCCTGCAGGCGGGCCCCGACGCGGTCAAGCTCTTCGGCGCGCTGCGCACCTACACCTACGGCGCGGCGCCGATGCCGCCCCCGCTGCTGCGCGCGGCGATGCAGGCCTGGCCCGACACCGACTTCATCCAGGTCTACGGCCTCACCGAGGTCGCGGGCGTCGCCACCCACCTCATGCCCGAGGACCACCGCGACCCCGAGCACCCGGAGCGGCTGGTCTCGGCGGGGCGCCCGGTGCCCGACGTCGAGGTGCGCATCGTCGACCCGGCCACGCTGGAGGACCTCCCGGTGGGCGAGCACGGCGAGATCTGGCTGCGCACGCCGCAGCTGATGAAGGGCTTCCTGAACAAGCCCGAGGCCACCGCCGAGGTCGTCACGGCCGACGGCTGGTTCCGCACCGGCGACATGGGCCGGGTCGACGACGGTGGCTACGTCTTCGTCGAGGACCGGCTCAAGGACATGATCATCTCGGGCGGGGAGAACATCTACAGCCCCGAGATCGAGCGCGTGCTGGCCGAGCACCCCGCGGTGATGGAGGTCGCCATCATCGGGGTGCCCGACGACACCTGGGGCGAGGCGGTCAAGGCCGTGGTCTCGCTCAAGGAGGGCGCCTCGGCGACGCCGGAGGAGCTCATCGCCCACTGCCGCGAGCACCTCGCGCACTTCAAGTGCCCCAAGTCGGTGGACATCCTCGACCTGCTCCCGCGCAACCCCACGGGCAAGATCCTCAAGCGCTCGCTGCGCGCTCCCTACTGGGAGGGTCGCGACCGGGCGGTCAACTGACCGACCGGTCCAGCCCGCGCTCGCCCGGCCCGCGCACGCCGGCCCGCGGGCGCCCAGCCCTCGGTCGCGACACCGGCCGTTCACCTGGCTGCGACACCCTCCGCCCCGTGAGCGACACGACGAGCACCGCCCCGACGAGCGCGCTGCGCCGCGGCGCGGCGGCGCCCGCCCCCCGGACCCTGGTCGACGTCTTCCGCACCACGGTGGCCACCTTCCCGGACGCCACGGCCCTCGACAGCGGCGCGGAGCAGCTGACCTACCTCGAGTTCGCCGAGGCCGCCGACGAGGTGGCCGACGAGCTGGCCTCGCTCGGCGTGGGCCGCGGCGACAGGGTCGGGGTCCGCCTGCCCAGCGGCACGACCGACCTCTACATCGCGATCATGGCCACCCTGCTCGTGGGCGCGGCCTACGTGCCCGTCGACGCCGACGACCCCGACGAGCGGGCCCGGCTGGTCTTCGGCGAGGCCGACGTCGCCGCCGTCGTGGGCGCCGACCTGGCGATCGAGGCGCGCCGCGCGGGCGCACCCCGCGAGCGCGAGGACCCGGCTCACGACGACGACGCCTGGGTCATCTTCACCTCCGGGTCCACCGGCACCCCCAAGGGCGTGGCCGTGAGCCACCGCAACGCGGCGGCCTTCGTCGACGCCGAGTCGCGGATGTTCCTCCAGGACGACCCGATCGGACCGCACGACCGGGTGATGGCCGGGCTCAGCGTCGCCTTCGACGCCAGCTGCGAGGAGATGTGGCTGGCCTGGCGCTACGGCGGCACGCTCGTGCCCGCGCCCCGTGCGCTGGTCAAGAGCGGCATGGACGTCGGGCCGTGGCTGGCCGCCAACCGCATCACCCTCGTCTCCACCGTGCCCACGCTGGTCAGCCTCTGGCCCGACGAGGCCCTCGAGCGCGTGCGCATGGTCATCCTCGGCGGCGAGGCGCTGCCGCCGGAGCTGGCCGCCCGACTGGCCCGCGAGGGCCGGGAGGTGTGGAACACCTACGGCCCCACCGAGGCCACCGTGGTGGCCTGCGGCGCCCTCGTCGGCGCCGAGGGGCCGGTGCGGATCGGGCTGCCGCTCGACGGCTGGGACCTCGCCGTCGTCGACGCCGAGGGCCGCGAGGTGCCGGTGGGGGAGACCGGCGAGCTGATCATCGGCGGCGTCGGGCTGGCCCGTTACCTCGACCCGGTCAAGGACGCCGAGAAGTACGCCCCGATGCCGACGCTGGGCTGGGAGCGGGCCTACCGCTCGGGCGACCTCGTGGTCCACGACCCGGCCGGCCTGCTCTTCGGCGGCCGCGCCGACGACCAGGTCAAGCTCGGCGGTCGCCGCATCGAGCTCGGCGAGGTCGACTCGGCGCTGCTCGCCCTGCCCGGGGTCGTCGGGGCGGCGGCCGCCGTACGCCGCTCCCGCACGGGCAACCAGCTGCTGGTCGGCTACGTCACCGTCGACGAGCGCTACGACGCGGCCGCGGCGGTGGCCGCGCTGCGCCGCGACCTGCCGGCGGCGCTCGTGCCGCGCCTGGCCGTCGTCGACGACATCCCCACCCGCACCTCGGGCAAGGTCGACCGCGACGCCCTGCCGTGGCCGCTCAGCGCCGTGTCGCCGCAGGAGTCGGGGCTGACCGGCACCGCCGCGCGGATCGCCGAGCTGTGGAACGAGGTGCTCGGCGCCTCGGTCACCCGCCGCGAGGAGGACTTCTTCGACGTCGGCGGCGGCAGCCTCACCGCCGCGCAGGTCGTCACGCTGCTGCGCCGCGAGCACCCCGACGTCGCGGTCGGCGACGTCTACGACCACCCGACGCTGGGCGGGCTGGCCGACTTCGTCGACTCGATGGACGCCGGCGTCGACAACGCCCAGGACCGGCTGGTGCCTCCGATCCCGCTCAAGACCCAGGCCGGGCAGGTGGCGGCGGTCGTGGCGCTGCGGGCGCTGGCCGCGCCGCGGTGGGCCGTGTGGCTGCTCGCCGCCAGCACCCTGGTCCACGACCTGCTCGACGTCGGGGGGCTCCCCACCGCCCCGTGGTGGCTGCTGGGCCTGGCCGCCCTGCTGGTGCTGACGCCTCCGGGCCGGATGGTGCTGGCCGCCGGCGCGGCGCGGCTCTGGCTGCGCGGCATCACCCCGGGCGACTACCCGCGCGGCGGCAAGGTGCACCTGCGGGTCTGGGCCGCCGAGCGCATGGTCGACCAGCTCGGGGCCACCGCGCTCAGCGGCGCCCCGCTCATCACGTGGTACGCCCGGCTGCTCGGCGCCCGCGTGGGCCGCCACGCCGACCTGCACTCGGTGCCGCCGGTCACCGGCTTCCTGCGCCTGGGCGCCGGCTGCTCGGTGGAGCCGGAGGTCGACCTCACCGGCTACTGGGTCGACGGCGACGTGCTCCACCTCGGCGAGGTGAGGGTGGGCCGGCGTGCCCGCGTCGGCACCCGCTCGATGCTCTGCCCCGGCGCCCGCGTCGGCGACGACGCCGAGGTCGCGCCGGGCTCCGCCGTCGTCGGCGTCGTGCCCGACGGGGAGTTCTGGTCCGGGGCCCCGGCCACCCGGGTCTCGGGCGCTGCGCGCGGGCCCTGGTCGGAGCGCCCGGCAAGCTCGGCGGCCTGGGTCGTGGCCTACGCCGCCGTGGCGGTCGCGCTCGGCCTGCTCCCGGCGCTGGCCGTCGGGGCCGGTGCCCTGGTGGCGCTGCTGGGCGCCGACCTGCCCGCCGACCCTGGCACCGGCACCGGCACCGGCACCGGACCCCTCGACCTGCTCGGCGCGCTGCTGCCCTGGCTGGTGCCGGGCACGCTGGTGGGTCTGCTCGTGCTGGCCGCGCTCGTGCTGGGCGTGGTGCGCCTGGCGGCGCTCGGGCTGAGCCCGGGGGTCTACCCCGTGCGCAGCCGCCCCGCCCTCGGCGTGTGGGCCACGGTGCGGGTGCTCGACGAGGCCCGCACCTGGCTCTTCCCGCTCTACTCCTCGACGCTCACCCCGGCCTGGCTGCGCCTGCTCGGCGCCCGCGTCGGCGCCGACGTCGAGGCCTCCACGGTGCTGATGGTGCCGGCGCTGACCACCGTCAACGACCTGGCCTTCCTCGCCGACGACACCCTCATCGGCGGCTACGAGCTCGGCGGGGGCTGGCTGCGCGTCGAGCGGGTCAAGATCGGCAAGCGGGCCTTCGTCGGCAACTCCGGCATGGCCGCCCCGGGTCGCAAGGTGCCCAAGCGGGCGCTGGTCGCGGTGCTCTCGGCCGCGCCCAACCGCAAGACCGCGCGCGCGGGGGAGTCGTGGCTGGGCAGCCCGCCCGCGGCCCTGCGGCGTACGACGGGCGCGGGCGACGACGCCCGCACCTACGCCCCGCCGACCCGGCTGCGGGTCGCGCGCGCCCTGTGGGAGGCGGCGCGCGTGGTGCCGCTGGCCTGCGCGGTGCTGCTCCACGCGGTGGTCGGGCTCCTCGCCCTCGCCGCGGCCGACGCGGTCACGGGGCCGAGCGGGGGAGCGACGGTCCTCGTGGTGGTCGTCCTCGCCCTGGTGCCGCTGCTGGTGGCCGGGGGCCTCGTGGCGGCCGCGCTCGCCACCGCGACGAAGTGGCTGCTGGTGGGCCGCCACCGCAGCGGCACCCACCCGCTGTGGAGCTCCTTCGTGTGGCGCAACGAGCTGGCCGACACCTTCGTGGAGGTGGTGGCCGCGCCGTGGTTCGCCCGGCTGGCCACGGGCACGCCCCTGCTCACCGCGTGGTTCCGCTCGATGGGCTCCACCGTGGGCCGTGGGGTGTGGTGCGAGACCTACTGGCTGCCCGAGGCCGACCTGGTCGAGCTCGGCGACGGGGCCACGGTCAACCAGGGCAGCGTGGTGCAGACCCACCTCTTCCACGACCGGCTGCTGGCCACCGACCGGGTGCGGGTGCGCCGGGGCGGCACGCTCGGGCCCAACTCGGTGATCCTGCCCGCGGCCAGCATCGGCCGGCACGCTACGGTCGGCCCGGTGTCCTTGGTGATGAGGGGTGAGTCGGTGCCCGACAAGACGATCTGGATCGGCAACCCGATCGGCCCGTGGGCCGCCGGCGAGGCCTCCTCGTGAGGGGCCTGCCGACCGCCGACGACTACCTGCCCGGCCACGGCGACCCCGCCTACGCCGTGCGCCACTACGACCTCGACCTGACCTACGCCGTCGAGGGCAACCGGCTCACCGGCCAGGCCACGCTCTCGGTGAGGGTGCTCGAGGCGACCCGGCGGCTCGTGCTCGACCTGGCCCACCTGCGCGTCGACAAGGTCCGTGTCACCGGCGCGCGGCTGGCCAAGCACTCCGCCCGCTCGGGCCGGGTCGTGCTGACCCTCGACGACGAGGTCGCCCCCGACACCCTGCTCACGGTGGTCGTGCGCTACTCCGGCAGCCCGCGGCCCGTGGTCGAGCGCCACCTCGGCGACGCCGGCTGGGAGGAGCTGACCGACGGCGTCATCGTGGCGGCCCAGCCGCACGGGTCGCCGACCTGGTTCCCCTGCAACGACCGCCCCGACGACAAGGCGTCCTACCGGATGACCTTCCGCGTCACCGCGGGCTACCACGTCGTCGCCAACGGCGTGCTGCGCGAGCACCGCCGGGGCGGGTCGAGCGAGACGTGGGTCTTCGAGCAGTCCGAGCCGATGGCCACCTACCTGGCCACGGCCCAGATCGGGCGCTACACCGACTGGCAGCTCCTGGGGCGCCCGGCCTCGGGCACCCCGCTGCGGGTGGTCGCGCCCGAGGACCTCGACGAGGACGACTACGTCGCCGCCTTCGGCCGCCAGCACGAGATGGTCGAGGTCTTCGAGCGCCTCTTCGGGCCCTACCCCTTCGACGGCTACGCCGTGGTCGTCACCGCCGACGACCTCGAGATCCCGCTGGAGAGCCAGAGCCTGTCGACCTTCGGGCGCAACCTCGTGCGCGGCGACTGGGACGCCACCCGCCTCATCGCCCACGAGCTGGCCCACCAGTGGTTCGGCAACGCCGTCACCCTGCGCCGGTGGCGCGACATCTGGCTGCACGAGGGCTTCGCCTGCTACAGCGAGTGGCTGTGGTCGCAGGAGTCCGGCGGCGAGAGCGCCGACGAGCACGCCCGCCACCACCACGCCCGGCTGGCCGAGCTCGACCACGACCTGCTGCTCAGCGACCCGGGCCCGGAGCTGATGTTCGACGACCGGGTCTACAAGCGCGGCGCGCTCACCCTCCACGCGCTGCGGCTGACGGTGGGCGACGAGGCGTTCTTCGCCCTGCTGCGCTCCTGGGTGGCCGAGCACGCGGGCGGCTCGGTGGTCACCGACGACTTCCTGGCCCACGCCGGCGCCGCCACCGGCCACGACGTCGCCGCGCTGCTGCACCCCTGGCTCCACGAGACCGCCCTGCCCGACCTGCCGGCCTGAGGCTCGCGGGCCGCGCTCAGCGGTGCGCGCGCCACCGGACCTCGACCGGCCGCGCGGGCAGCACCGCGAGGGTGCCGGCCCAGCCGGGCGGCAGCGGCAGGGCGGTGGTCCAGGCCTCGTCGGCGCGCACGGAGGTCGGGTCACGGCGCAGGCCCTCGCCGGTGGCCTTGAGCACCGCCTCGGCGCGCGTCCACGCGGCGCGGTCGGCCAGCCCCGCCGGCGTCGGGCCGACACCGGGGTCGGGCTCCACGTCGACACCGAGCCGCAGCCCGGTGCCCTCCGCGCGGGCCAGCACCACGAGGCCCGCGGCGTACGCCAGGGACAGCGCGCCGCCGGCGGTGCGCGGACGGCCGTGGTCGGTGCCCGCGCAGCGCGGGCACAGCCGCGTGACCGGGCCGGCCAGCGACTCCGCCGCGGCGCGCAGCCCGGCCCGGTCGAGGCCGGGACGCCACAGGGCGTCGACGCGCACCAGCACCGCGGGCGCGCTCACGCCCGCAGCGGCAGGCCCAGGGCGCGCAGGTCGGCGCGCAGGGCGTCGGCGTCGGTGAAGACCAGCCCGTGCATGCCCAGCGCGCTCGCAGCCGCGACGTTGTCGGCGCGGTCGTCGACGAAGGCCAGGCGTGCGAGGGGCAGCCCGGCGCGCCGCTCCACGACGCGGTAGACGCGGGGGTCGGGCTTGGCCACGCCCTCGGTGCCCGACACCACGACGTCCTCGAGCAGGCCCAGCACGTCGAAGAGGCGCGGTGCGTGGGGGTAGAGCTCGTGGGACCAGTTCGTCAGCCCCCACATCGGCACCCCGGCGGCGTGCAGCTCGCGCAGCAGGTCGGCGGTGCCGGGCACCTCGCCGCGCAGCGAGGCCGCGAAGTGGCGCCGGTAGGAGCGGGCGTGCTCGGCCCAGTGCGGGTGCGAGGCGGCCACCGCGGCCTCGGCGTCGTCCCAGGACCCGCCGGCGTCGCAGCCGTGGTTCCACGCCATGAAGTCGAAGTCGTCGGCGGCCAGGAAGCGGGCGGCCTCCTCGGCGCCGACGCCGGCCGCGATCGCCGCGGAGGCGTCCCAGTCGACGATGACGTTGCCCAGGTCCCAGACGACCCCCGCCGGCGGGCCGGCGGGGGTCGTGGGTCGTGCGGGGGAGGGGGCCAAGGTCAGGCCCAGCGCTCCGAGGCGGGGACGAAGTCGAGGGTCCGGTCGCCGGTGTAGATCTGCTTGGGCCGGGCGATCTTCTGCTCCTTGTCCTGGACCAGCTCGAGCCACTGGGCCAGCCAGCCGGGGGTGCGGCCGATCGCGAACAGCACGGTGAACATCTCCGGGGGGAACTGGAAGGCCTCGTAGATCAGCCCCGAGTAGAAGTCGACGTTGGGGTAGAGCTTGCGCTTGATGAAGTACTCGTCCTCGAGCGCGATCTTCTCCAGCTCCTTGGCGATCTCGAGGAGCGGGTTGACCCCGGTGACCTCGAAGACGTCGTCGCAGGCCTTCTTGATGATCGTGGCGCGGGGGTCGAAGTTCTTGTAGACCCGGTGGCCGAAGCCCATCAGCCGCTCGTTGCCGTCCTTGACGCCCTGGATGAAGGCCGGGATGTTCTCCTTCGACCCGATGCGCTTGAGCATGCGCAGCACGGCCTCGTTGGCGCCGCCGTGCAGGGGGCCGTAGAGGGCGCCGACGCCCGCGGCGACCGCGGAGTAGGGGTCGACCTGCGAGGAGCCGACCGAGCGCACGGCGTTGGTCGAGCAGTTCTGCTCGTGGTCGGCGTGGAGGATGAAGAGCACGTCGAGAGCCTTGACCAGGCGCGGGTCGGCCTCGTACTTCGACTCGCTCATCTTGAAGAGCATGGAGAGGAAGTTGGCGGTGTAGCTGAGGTCGTTGTCGGGGTAGACGTAGGGCTTGCCCTGCGCGTGGCGGAACGACCAGGCGCCCAGCGTCGGCATCTTCGCGATCATGCGCACGATCTGCATGTGCCGGTTGTCGGCGTCGCTGATGTTGCGGGCGTCGGGGTAGAAGGTCGACAGCGCGCCCACCGAGGCCATGAGCATGCCCATCGGGTGGGCGTCGTAGCGGAAGCCCTGCATGAAGGTCTTCACGTTCTCGTGGACGAAGGTGTGGTAGGTGATCTCGTGCACCCACGCGTCGTACTCCGCCTTGGTCGGCAGGGCGCCGTGGATCAGGAGGTAGGCCACCTCGAGGAAGGACGACTTCTCCGCCAGCTGCTCGATGGGGTAGCCCCGGTACTCCAGGATGCCCTTCTCGCCGTCGATGTAGGTGACGGAGCTGCGGCAGGACGCCGTGTTGACGAAGCCCGGGTCGTAGACGGCCAGGCCGGGGGTGTCCTCGGCGGTCTTGATCTTCCCGAGGTCGGCGGCCTTGATGGTGCCGTCGAGGATCGGGACGTCGTACTCCTGTCCGGTGCGGTTGTCACGGACGGTCAGAGAATCAGTCACGCGTCTTAACGTATCCGTCGTCTCGCGACACGGGGAACCCGGTGTCCACGACCCGGGTCGCGAGGCCACCCCTGGGGGTGAGTGCCGGGCGCCACGCGGTGCCCGCCCGGGGCGTTTTGACCCCGTCGCCCGCGCACGCCTACCCTGAGTGGTCGCGACTCCTGCCGCGCCCCGTCACAGCCGTCCCCGGCTGCCGGCGAGGTGCAGTCCCGGAGGCCACCAGCCGGTCCCGACCGGCGGCGAGCCGGGCCGTGTTCGTCAGAAGCCGCAGCTCCACCCCCCGCCAGGCTCCACCTGGCGGTCCCCACGAACGAATGAGAGTAGATCAGCCGTGCGCACGTACAGCCCCAAGCCCGGTGACATCACCCGGGAGTGGCACGTCATCGACGCCACCGACATCGTCCTGGGCAAGCTCGCCGTGACTTCCGCGAACCTGCTCCGCGGCAAGCACAAGGCGATCTTCGCCCCGCACGTCGACACCGGTGACTTCGTCGTCGTCATCAACGCGGAGAAGGTGTCCCTGTCGGGCACCAAGAAGACCACCAAGATGGCCTACCGCCACTCCGGCTACCCGGGCGGCCTCTCGGCCACCCCGATCGGCGAGCTCCTCGAGAAGGACGCCCGCAAGGCGATCGAGAACGCCGTGTGGGGCATGCTCCCCAAGAACAAGCTCGGCCGTCAGATGCTGAAGAAGCTGAAGGTCTACAGCGGCCCGACCCACCCGCACGAGGCCCAGAAGGCCGTTCCGTTCGAGATCACCCAGATCTCCCAGTGAGCCGTGGCTCCTTCAACGTCCATGCAGAAAGCTGAGTGAGGATTACCGTGGCTGAGACCACCAACGAGGTCGAGGAGACCTTCGAGACCGACGAGCGCGGCGTTGCCTACAGCTCCGAGAGCGCCCCGTCGGCCGACGCCCCCGAGCGTCCCGCGACCATCGCCCCCGCCAACGCGACCGGCCGTCGCAAGGAGGCCGTCGCCCGCGTCCGCCTCGTGCCCGGCACCGGTGTGTGGACCGTCAACGGCCGCACGCTCGACTCGTACTTCCCGAACAAGCTGCACCAGCAGGTCGTGAACGAGCCGTTCGCCACCCTGCAGCTCGAGGGTCGCTTCGACGTCATCGCCCGCATCCACGGCGGCGGCATCACCGGCCAGGCCGGCGCCCTGCGCCTCGGTGTGGCCCGCGCCCTCAACGCCATCGACGTCGAGGCCAACCGCCCGACGCTGAAGAAGGCCGGCTTCCTGACCCGCGACGCGCGTGTCATCGAGCGCAAGAAGGCCGGTCTGAAGAAGGCGCGCAAGGCGCCCCAGTTCAGCAAGCGCTGATCCGCGCCGACGTGGTGGCTCCCACCGGGCCCCTCTTCGGCACCGACGGCGTCCGTGGCCTGGCCAACGGCGGTGTGCTCACCGCCGAGCTGGCCCTGGGCCTCGGAGCGGCCGCCGCCCGTGTCCTCGTCGACCATGGCGAGTTCACCGGGCGGCGGCCGCTCGCCGTCGTGGGCCGTGACACCCGCATCTCCGGGCAGTTCCTCGAGCACGCCGTCGTGGCGGGGCTGGCCTCGGCCGGCGTCGACGTGCTGCGCCTGCGCGTGCTGCCGACCCCCGGGGTCGCGTTCTTCACCGACTCCCTCGGCGCCGACCTCGGCGTCGTCATCAGCGCCTCGCACAACGCGATGCCCGACAACGGCATCAAGTTCCTCGCCCGCGGCGGGGTCAAGCTCGACGACGACCTCGAGCGCGAGATCGAGGCGCAGCTGGGCCGCACCTGGGAGCGCCCGACCGGCTCCGACGTCGGTCGCGTGCGTCCCTACGCGCCCACCGTGGAGGAGTACTCCGCCCACCTGGTGCGCACCCTCGACACGCCGCTGGCGGGCCTGCGCGTCGTGCTCGACTGCGCCCACGGCGCGGCCAGCGAGGTCGGGCCCCGCGCCCTGGCCGACGCCGGTGCCGACGTCGTGACCATCGGTGCCGAGCCCGACGGGCTGAACATCAACGACGGCTACGGCTCCACCCACCTCGACCGGCTGCGCCGCGCGGTCGTCGACGAGGGCGCCCACGCCGGCTTCGCCGTCGACGGCGACGCCGACCGGTGCCTGGCCGTCGACGCCACCGGCGCCGTGGTCGACGGCGACCAGGTCATGGCCGTGCTCGCCCTGGCGATGCAGGAGCGCGGCCGCCTGGTCGACGACACCCTGGTGGCGACCGTGATGAGCAACCTCGGCCTGGTGCGGGCCCTGCGCCCGGCCGGCATCACCGTGCGCCAGACCAAGGTCGGCGACCGCTACGTGCTCGAGGACATGCGCGCCGGCGGCTACTCCCTCGGTGGCGAGCAGTCGGGCCACGTGATCATGAGCGACCACGCCACCACCGGCGACGGCCTGCTGACCGCGCTGCACGTGTGCGAGCGCATGGTGAGCACCGGTCGCAGCCTGCGCGACCTCGCCTCGGTGATGACCCGCCTGCCGCAGGTGCTGGTCAACGTGCCCGAGGTCGACCGCGCGCGCTGCGACTCCGACCCCGAGGTGGCCGCGGCCGTGGCCGCGGAGTCGGCCGACCTGGGCGAGGAGGGCCGGGTGCTGCTGCGCCCCTCCGGCACCGAGCCGCTGGTGCGGGTCATGGTCGAGGCGCCCACCCCCGAGCGGGCCTCGGCCGTGGCCGAGCGCCTCGCCGACGTGGTGCGCCGCCGCCTCGCCCTGGCCTGAGCGGCTACAGCTTGCGCAGGCGCACGTAGCGCACCGAGTGGTCCTTGTCCTTGCGCAGCACGAGCGTGGCCCGCGAGCGGGTCGGCAGCACGTTCTGCACCAGGTTGGGTCCGTTGATGGCGTCCCAGATGCGCTCGGCCTCCGCGACGGCCTCCTCGTGGGTCAGCGCGGCGTACTTGGCGAAGTAGGACCCGGGGTCGCGGAAGGCGGTCTCGCGCAGCCGCAGGAAGCGCGAGACGTACCAGTCGCGGATCGTGGTCGTGCCGGCGTCGACGTAGACGCTGAAGTCGAAGAAGTCGCTCAGCGTCAGCCCCGTGCGTCCGTCCTCGCGGGTGCGGGCGGGCTGCAGCACGTTGAGCCCCTCGATGATGACGATGTCGGGGCGGCTGACGACGACCCGCTCCTCGGGCACCACGTCGTAGACCAGGTGGGAGTACGTCGGCGCCTCCACCTCCTCCTTGCCCGACTTGATGTCGACCACGAAGCG
Organism: Nocardioides sp. Leaf307; assembly: GCF_001423135.1. Taxonomy (NCBI): domain Bacteria; kingdom Bacillati; phylum Actinomycetota; class Actinomycetes; order Propionibacteriales; family Nocardioidaceae; genus Nocardioides; species Nocardioides sp. Leaf307. Next base: position 1,044,730 of record NZ_LMNY01000001.1, read on the forward strand.
CAGCAGGGCGCGGCGGTCGTAGGACTCCGGGAAGCCCTTGCGCTGCAGCAGCCCGCGCCGCTCGAGCTCGGCGTTGGGGTAGAGGAAGCCGTCGGTGGTCACCAGCGCGACGTGGGGGTGCTCGGGCCAGTGGGCCAGCATCTGCTGCAGCACGCGCGCGGTCGTGGACTTGCCCACGGCCACCGACCCGGCCAGGCCGATCACGAACGGCGTGCGCGGCGGGGTGCGGCGGTGCAGGAAGCCCTCCTGCTCGCGGTGCAGGTCGCCCGCGGCGCCGACGTAGAGGCTGAGCAGGCGCGAGAGGGGGAGGTAGACGTCGCGGACCTCGTCGATGTCGAGGTTGTCGCCCAGGCCGCGCAGGCGCCGCACCTCCTCGGCGGTCAGCGGGCTCTCGGTCTCCTGGGCCAGCGCGGCCCAGGCGGAGCGGTCGAGCTCGATGTAGGGGGAGGTCTCCCGCCCGGTGTCCTCGTGACCGTGGTGGCCGCTGTGGGCGTGGTGCCCGTTGGACGACCGGGTCGCCCCCTGGTTCGGCATGGACCTCATCCTTGCAGCCGCCGCGCCCTGCACGATGGAGGGCCCGCCCCTCGATAGACTCTCGGCCCATGTGCGGGATCGTAGGATACATCGGAAGCAGGCCCGCCCAGGACGTGGTGGTCGAGGGGCTGCGTCGTCTGGAGTACCGGGGCTACGACTCCGCGGGCATCGCGCTGGTCGACGACGGGGCGCTGGCCACGCGCAAGCGCGCGGGCAAGCTGGCCAACCTGGAGAAGCTCGTGGCCGAGGAGCCGCTGCCCGCGGCGAGCCTCGGCATCGGGCACACCCGGTGGGCCACCCACGGCGCCCCCAACGACGTCAACGCCCACCCCCACGTCGGGGCGAGCCGTCGCGTGGCCCTGGTGCACAACGGCATCATCGAGAACTTCGCCGACCTGCGCGCCCGCCTCGAGGCCGACGACCACGTGCTGGTCTCCGAGACCGACACCGAGACCGTGGCCCACCTGCTGGAGCTGCAGGTGGAGTCGGGAGAGGACCTCACCACCGCGATGCAGCGCGTCTGCGCGATGCTCGACGGGGCCTTCACGCTCGTGGCGGTCGACGCCCACGACCCCGACCGGGTCGTCGCGGCGCGCCGCAACTCCCCGCTCGTCGTGGGCCTGGGGGAGGGGGAGAACTTCCTCGGCTCCGACGTGGCCGCCTTCATCGAGCACACCCGCGAGGCCCTCGAGCTCGGCCAGGACCAGGTGGTCACCCTGACCCGCGACGGCGTGGCCGTGACCGGCTTCGACGGCCGCCCCGCCGAGGCCACGCAGTTCCACGTCGACTGGGACCTCTCGGCGGCCGAGAAGGACGGCCACGACTGGTTCATGCGCAAGGAGATCTTCGAGCAGCCGCGCGCGGTGGCCGACTCGCTGCTGGGCCGTCGCACCCGCTCCGGCGCGCTCCAGCTCGACGAGATGCGCCTGTCGGACCAGGAGCTGCGCGACATCGACAAGATCATCATCATCGCCGCCGGCACGTCGTTCTACGCCGGCATGGTCGCCAAGTACGCCATCGAGCACTGGTGCCGGATCCCGGTCGAGGTCGAGCTGTCCTCGGAGTTCCGCTACCGCGACCCGATCCTCGACTACTCCACGCTCGTGGTGGCCATCAGCCAGTCCGGGGAGACCGCCGACACCCTCCAGGCGATCCGTCACGCGCGCTCGCAGCGCTCCAAGGTCCTGGCCATCTGCAACACCAACGGCTCGACGATCCCGCGCGAGTCCGACGCCGTCATCTACACCCACGCCGGACCCGAGATCGGGGTCGCCTCGACCAAGGGCTTCCTGACCCAGCTGGTGGCCTGCTACCTCCTCGCGCTCTACCTCGCGCAGGTCAAGGGCACCCGCTACGGCGACGAGATCACCCAGGTGATGGAGCAGCTCGAGGCCGTGCCCGACCAGATCGAGGCGGTCCTGGGGCGCTGCGAGCAGGTCTACGAGCTGGCCCGCACCCACGTCGGCACCCGGTCGGTGCTCTTTCTGGGCCGCCACGCCGGCTACCCCGTGGCGCTCGAGGGCGCGCTCAAGCTCAAGGAGCTGGCCTACCTCCACGCCGAGGGCTTCGCCGCCGGCGAGCTCAAGCACGGCCCCATCGCCCTGGTCGAGGAGGGCCTGCCGGTGCTGTGCGTCGTGCCCCCGCGCGGGCGCGACCAGCTGCACGGGAAGATGCTCTCGGGCATCCAGGAGGTGCGTGCCCGCGGCGCGGTCACGATCTGCCTGGCCGAGGAGGGCGACGCGACCATCACGCCCTACGCCGACGTGCTGATCCCGCTGCCGCGCGTGCCCGTGCTGCTGCAGCCGCTGGTGGCCGTCGTGCCGCTGCAGCTCTTCGCCTGCGAGCTGGCCTCGGCGATGGGCCACGACGTGGACCAGCCCCGCAACCTGGCCAAGTCGGTCACCGTCGAGTGAGCGGGCCGCGGGGTAGCGGGACGGCCACGACGTGGCGGTGATCGGCGTCGGCATCGACGTCTGCGACATCGAGCGCTTCGGGGCCTCGCTCACCCGCACCCCGGGGCTGCGCGAGCGGCTCTTCACCCCCGGTGAGGCCGGGCGCCCGCTGGCCTCGCTCGCGGCCCGCTTCGCCGCGAAGGAGGCGCTGGCCAAGGCCCTCGGCGCGCCCGTCGGCCTGGCCTGGCACGACGCGGAGGTGGTCTCGGAGTCCTCCGGACGCCCGCTGATGGAGATGCGCGGCTCCGTCCTGGCCCGCGCCCGGGACCTCGGCGTCGCCTCCGTGCACCTCTCGCTGTCCCACGACGCCGGCATCGCCTCCGCCGTCGTGGTGCTGGAGTCCTGAGCCGGGTCGTCGTCGCACGATGGCGTGATTCGTGGTTTGATCGCCCCGTGGCGACGATTGCCGTCGTCAGCGCGCCCATGACGCACGGATCCGTAGGAGATGAACCCCGATGACGACGCATCCGACGACGGATCCGACCACGGATCCGACCACGGTCGAGGGCGCCGGGCTCGACGCCCGGGCGCGCGAGCTCGACCGCGCCCACGTCTTCCACTCCTGGTCGGCCCAGGGGGCCCTGTCGCCGATGGTGGTGGCCGGCGGGCTGGGGTCGCGGGTGTGGGACCACGAGGGCCGCAGCTGGCTCGACTTCTCCTCCCAGCTGGTCAACGTCAACATCGGCCACCAGCACCCCAAGGTCGTGGCCGCGATCCAGGACCAGGCCGCGACCCTCGCGACGGTGGCCCCCTCGACGGCGGCGCTGGTGCGCGGCGAGGCGGCGCGCCGGATCACCGAGCGGGCGCCCGCAGGGCTCGACAAGGTCTTCTTCACCAACGGCGGTGCCGACGCCGTCGAGAACGCGATCCGGATGGCGCGCCTGCACACCGGACGCGACAAGGTCGTCTCGACCTACCGCTCCTACCACGGCAACACCGGCGCCGCGGTCGTCGCGACCGGCGACTGGAGGCGGGTGCCCAACGAGTTCGCCCGCGGGCACGTGCACGTCTTCGGGCCCTACCTCTACCGCAGCGAGTTCTGGGCCACCACGCCCGAGGAGGAGGGCGAGCGCGCGCTGCAGCACCTGCGTCGCGTCGTCGAGAGCGAGGGCCCCTCGGGGATCGCGGCGGTGCTCCTCGAGACGGTCCCCGGCACCGCCGGCGTGCTGGTGCCCCCGCCGGGCTACCTCGCCGGCGTGCGCGCGCTGTGCGACCGCCACGGGATCGTGATGATCCTCGACGAGGTGATGGCCGGCTTCGGGCGCACGGGCCAGTGGTTCGCCCTCGACGCCCACGACGTCGTGCCCGACCTCCTCACCTTCGCCAAGGGCGTCAACTCCGGCTACGTGCCGGTCGGCGGCGTCGTGATCGGCGAGGAGATCGCGGCCTCCTTCGACGAGCGCGTCTTCCCGGGCGGGCTGACCTACTCCGGCCACCCGCTGGCCGCGGCGTCCATCGTCGCCGCGCTCGACGCCATGGCCGAGGAGGGCATCGTCGACCACGCCCGCCGCATCGGCACCGACGTGCTCGGGCCCGGCCTCGCCGCGCTCGCCGAGCGCCACCGCGTGGTGGGCGAGGTGCGCGGCGTCGGCGTCTTCTGGGCCCTCGAGCTCGTCGCCGACCGCGCCACCCGCGAGCCGTTGGCCGCGGCGAGCATGGCCCGCGCCAAGTCCGAGCTGCTCGCCCGCGGTCTGCTGCCGCTCACCGCCGACAACCGCATCCACGTCGTGCCGCCCTGCGTCGTCACCGACGACGAGGTCGCCGAGGCCCTCGAGGCCTACGACGCCGTCCTGACCCTGCTCGACGAGGAGTGACCGTGACCCGGAACCCGACCGACCTGCCCGTGCTCGACCACTGGGTGGGCGGCGCCGCCTGGGCGGGGGAGTCGACCCGCACCCAGCCGGTCACCGACCCGGCCCTCGGCGTCGCGACCAAGCACGTGCGCCTCGGCTCGACCGCCGACGTCGACCACGCGGTCGAGGTGGCGCGCGCGGCGTACGAGACCTGGGGGGTGGCGTCGATGGCGGCGCGCCAGCAGGTGATGTTCCGCTTCCGCGAGCTCTTCACGGCCCGTCGCGAGGAGCTCGCCGAGATCCTCACCGGCGAGCACGGCAAGGTGCTCTCCGACGCCCTGGGCGAGATCGCCCGCGGCCTGGAGGTGGTGGAGTTCGCGTGCGGCATGCCGCAGCTGGTGAAGGGCGCCTACTCCGAGAACGTCTCCACCGGCGTCGACGTCTACTCGCTGCGCCAGCCGCTCGGCGTGGTGGGCGTCGTCAGCCCCTTCAACTTCCCGGCGATGGTGCCGCTGTGGTTCTTCCCGATCGCGATCGCGGCCGGCAACACCGTGGTGCTCAAGCCCAGCGAGAAGGACCCGAGCCCCGCGGTGTGGATGGCCGCGCTGATGCAGGAGGCCGGCCTGCCCGACGGCGTGCTCAACGTCGTGCACGGCGACAAGGAGGCCGTCGACGCGCTGCTCGACCACGACGACGTCGCGGCGGTCTCCTTCGTCGGGTCCACGCCGATCGCGCGCTACGTCTACGAGCGCGGCACCGCCGCCGGCAAGCGCGTGCAGGCCCTCGGCGGGGCCAAGAACCACATGCTGGTGCTGCCCGACGCCGACCTCGACCTGGTGGCCGACGCCGCGGTCAACGCCGGCTTCGGCTCCGCCGGGGAGCGCTGCATGGCCGTCTCGGTCGTCGTGGCGGTCGACTCCGTCGCCGACGCCCTGGTGGCCAAGGTGCGCGAGCGGATGGCCACCCTGCGCACCGGTGACGGCCGCCGTGCCTGCGACATGGGTCCGCTCATCACCCGCGAGCACCGCGACAAGGTCGCGGGCTACCTCGACGTGGCCGTCGCCGACGGCGCCGACGTGGTCGTCGACGGGCGCGGGGTCGAGGTCGACGGCGAGCCCGACGGCTTCTGGCTCGGCCCCTCCCTGGTCGACCGGGTGCCGACGACCTCGGCGGTCTACACCGACGAGATCTTCGGACCGGTGCTCTCGGTGGTGCGGGTCGAGGGCTACGAGGAGGGGGTCGCGCTCATCAACGCCTCGCCCTACGGCAACGGCACGGCGGTCTTCACCCACGACGGAGGCGCCGCGCGTCGCTTCCAGCGCGAGGTCGAGGTCGGCATGGTCGGGGTCAACGTGCCGATCCCGGTGCCGGTGGCCTACCACTCCTTCGGCGGCTGGAAGGCCTCGCTCTTCGGCGACACCAAGGCCTACGGCACCCACGGCGTGGACTTCTACACCCGCGAGAAGACCGTCACCAGCCGCTGGCTCGACCCCAGCCACGGCGGGGTCGACCTGGGCTTCCCCCGCAACTCCTGACCGCGACGCCCGACCGCGACTCCCGTCCCGCGTGGCACGGCGTGGCTAGGGTCGGGCCATGAGGAGCGCCCACACCGTCGAGCAGGTCCGTGCCGCCGAGGCGGCCCTCGTGGCGCGGCTGCCCGAGGGCGCGCTGATGCAGCGGGCGGCGACCGGCCTGGCCCACGCGGTGGCGAGGCTGCTCGGTGCGTCGTACGGCGCACGGGTGCTGCTGCTCGTGGGCTCGGGCGACAACGGCGGCGACGCCCTGTGGGCCGGCGCCCACCTCGCCCGTCGCGGCTGCGGGGTCCACGCGCTGCTGCTCTCCGAGCGTGTGCACGCCCAGGGCCTCGCCGCGCTGCGGGCCGCCGGGGGACGCGTGGTGGACGGCGTGGCCCCCCTGGCCGGTGCGGACTACGACGTGGTGCTCGACGGCGTGGTCGGCATCGGCGGTCGACCCGGCCTGCGCCCCGAGGCGGTGGCCGCCCTCGAGGCCGTGCGCGGGGTGCCCGTGGTGGCGGTCGACACGCCCTCGGGCGTCGACGTCGACACCGGCGAGCTCGACGGCGCCCACGTGCGCGCCGACCTCACCGTCACCTTCGGCACGCTCAAGGCGGCGCACCTCGTCGACCCGGCCGCGGCCGCCTGCGGACCGGTGCACCTGGTCGACCTCGGCCTCGACCTGCCCCCCGCCGACCTCGAGGCCCTCCAGCCGGCCGACGTCGCCGCGCTGCTGCCGCGCCCGGCGCCCGACGCCCAGAAGTACACCCGCGGCGTCGTCGGCGTGCGGGCCGGCTCGGCGACCTATCCCGGCGCGGCCCTGCTGTCGATCGCGGGCGCGGCCACCGGCCTGGTCGGCATGGTGCGCCACGTGGGCGACAGCGCCGTCACCGACCGGGTGCGCGAGGCCCACCCCGAGGTCGTCGGGCCCGGCCGGGTGCAGGCGTGGGTGGTCGGCTCCGGGGGCGGGGAGGCCGCCGGCGAGGAGCTGCGCGCGGCGCTCGCCGACGGGGTGCCCGTGGTCGTCGACGCCGACGCCCTGGCCCACGTCGAGGGCCCGCTCGGCGTGCCGGCGGTGCTCACTCCCCACGCCGGGGAGCTGGCGGCGATGCTGGGGGAGGAGCGCGCCGCGATCGAGGCCCGCCCGCTGCACTTCGCCCGCCACGCGGCGGCGGCGTACGACGCGGTGGTGCTGCTCAAGGGCCGCCACACGCTCGTCGCCACCCCCGCCGGACGGGTGCGCTCGACCACCACCGGCACGCCGTGGCTGGCCACGGCGGGCGCCGGCGACGTGCTGGGCGGGCTCGTGGGCGCCCTGCTGGCGGCCGGCCTCGACCCCTTCGACGCCGCCTCGGTCGGGTCGTGGGTGCACGGCGCCGCCGCCACCGTGGCCGCCGACGGCGGGCCGCTGGTCGCCCTCGACGTCGCCCGGGCGGTGCCGGGCGTCGTCCGCGCGTGCCTCGCCGGGTGAGGCGTCGGCGCGCGGTGGTGGGAGAATGGCCGCGATGACCCCGTCGCCCTCCGCCGCGCCCGAGCCCGGGCCCCCGCACCCCGAGATCGTCGTCGACCTGGCGGCGGTCCGGCACAACGTGGGCGTGCTGCGCACGCAGGTGGCGCCCGCGGCGCTCATGGTGGTGGTCAAGGCCGACGGCTACGGCCACGGCATGCTCGAGGTCGCCCGGGCGGCCCGTGGGGCCGGCGCCGACTGGCTCGGCGTGGCCACGCTGGAGGAGGCGGCCGCGCTGCGCGCCGCCGGTGACCGGGGCCGGCTGCTCACGTGGCTCACCGTGCCCGCCGACGACCACGCGGGCGCCGTCGCCGCCGACGTCGACGTCACCGTCTACGACCTCGACCAGCTCGCCGCTGTGTCGGCCGCGGTGTCGCGGGCGGGCCGTCCGGCGCGGCTCCAGCTCAAGGTCGACACCGGCCTGTCGCGCGGCGGCTCCACCGCCGCCGCCTGGCCCGCGCTGGTCGCCGCCGCCCGGGCCGGCGAGCGCGACGGGTCGTGGCGCGTCACCGGCCTGTGGTCGCACCTCGCGTGCAGCGACGAGCCCGACCACCCCGCCAACGCCGCCCAGGAGGCCGCCTTCCGCGAGGCGGTCGCGCTCGCCGAGGCCGCCGGGCTGCGCCCCGAGGTGCGGCACCTGGCCAACTCCGCCGGCGCCCTGCTGCGCCCCTCGGCCCGCTTCGACCTCGTGCGCTGCGGCCTGGCCGCCTACGGCCTCGACCCCGCCCCCGGGCACACCCCCGACCTCGGGCTGCGCCCGGCGATGACCGTGCGCTCCCCGCTCGCCCTGGTCAAGCAGGTCCCGGCCGGTGCCGGGGTCTCCTACGGCCACCGCTGGGTCGCCCCCGCCGCCACGACCCTCGGCCTGGTGCCGGTGGGCTACGGCGACGGGGTCCCGCGCCACGCCTCCGACCGGGCCGAGGTCGCCGTGGCCGGCCACCGGGTGCCCGTGCGCGGCACCGTCTGCATGGACCAGCTGGTCGTCGACCTCGGCGCGCCCGGTGCCCGGGCCGGCGACGAGGCCGTGCTGATCGGCCCGGCGCCGGCGCCCAGCGCGCAGGACTGGGCCGAGGCGTGCGGCACGATCAGCTACGAGATCGTCACCCGCCTCGGCGGGCGGCTGCACCGGCGCCACACCGGGGCCGTGCCCGAGGCCGACCCGGCCCCGACCGTCGTACCCGTCCTCGAGCCGCAGGAGACCGCATGAGCGCCCGCAGCCGCATCTGGCAGCTGGCGGCCGGGGCCGCCGGCGCGGCGGCGGCCGGCACCGCCGCCGTCAGCGTCGCCCGCTACCGCCGGGTCATGGCCCGCCACGGCGCCGGCGACACCGTGCGCTTCGGCTCGCTGCGCTCCCCGGCGCGCACGGTGGTCGCCGACGACGGCGTGCCGCTGCACGTCGAGGTCGACGAGTACGCCGCGCCGCGCGGCCAGCTCGGCCGCGGGCCGGGCGAGCCGCCGCTGACCGTCGTGTTCTGCCACGGCTACGCGCTCAACCTCGACTGCTGGCACTTCCAGCGCGCGGGCTACCGCGGCCTGGTGCGCAGCGTCTACTACGACCAGCGCTCCCACGGCCGCTCCGGCCGCTCCCCGCGCGGCAACGCCACCATCGACCAGCTGGGCCGCGACCTGCGCCAGGTGCTCGACGAGGTCGTGCCCGAGGGCCCGGTGGTGCTCGTGGGCCACTCCATGGGCGGCATGTCGATCATCGCGCTGGTCGAGCAGTTCCCCGAGCTGGTCGGCGACCGCGTGGTCGGCGTCGGGCTCATCGCCACGACCGCGGGCGGGCTCGACCCCAGCCGGCTGCTGCTGCCGCTGGTGCCGACCCCGCTCGGCAGCCGGGTGACCGGCTCGGCGGTCAAGACCCTGGCCCGCGGGCACCACCTGGTCGACCTCGCGCGTCGTCTCGGGCGCAGCTTCGCGACGGTGGCCACCGACGTCTTCGCCTTCGGCGACGACGTGCCGGCCTCCTACATCAGCTTCGTCGACGACATGCTCAGCGCGACGCCCTTCGCGGTGGTCGCGGAGTTCTTCCCGAGCTTCAAGGGCCTCGACAAGTTCGACAGCGTGGAGGTGCTCGAGCAGGTGCCGGTCTCGATCGTGTGCGGCACGGCCGACAAGCTCACCTCGGTCGGCCACAGCCGCAAGCTGCACGAGCGCATCGAGGGCTCGCGGCTGCTGGAGTGCGAGGGGGCGGGCCACATGGTGATGATGGAGCGCCACGACCACGTCAACGCCGAGATCGACCAGCTCGTGGCCGCCGCGACCGAGCAGGTGTCGCGCCGATGACGCTCACCGTGCGCCAGGTCGGCCCGGAGCACGCCCGCGAGGTGCTCGAGGTGGTGCGGGCGGCGTTCTCCGCGCGCCCCCCTCTCGACCCGCCGGCCGACGCGCTCGGGGAGAGCGTCGAGACCATCGCCGAGAGGCTCAGCCGCGTCGGCGCCGGCGGCGGGGGCCTGCTGGCCTGCCTCGACGGCGAGCCCGTCGGTGCCGTCGTGCTCGACCCGGTCGGCAGCACGACCTACCTGCGCCGCTTCGCCGTCAGCCCCGACCACCAGGGCCACGGCATCGCCGGGGCGCTCATCGAGGCCGCGGTGGAGGCGGTCGAGGCCTCCGGCACGGGCACCGACGACCTCACCGTCGTCGCGCGCGAGGAGCTGCCCCGCACGGTGCGCTTCTGGGAGCGCCAGGGCTTCAAGGAGATCCTGCGCTACTCCCCGCACGTCGAGATGCGCCGGCCCCTGCGTACGGCGGTCTGGGCCGCGCCGACCGCGGAGGCCATGCGCGGGATCGGCCGCTCGCTGGCCGGCCAGCTCACGCGGGGCGACCTCATCGTGCTCACCGGAGAGCTGGGGGCCGGCAAGACGACCTTCACCCAGGGCCTCGGGGCGGGGCTGGGCGTGCGCGGCGGGGTGACCTCGCCGACCTTCGTCATCGCCCGCGTGCACCCCTCGGAGGTGGGCGGTCCGCAGCTGGTGCACGTCGACGCCTACCGCCTGGGCGGCCTGGACGAGCTCGACGACCTCGACCTCGACACCTCGCTGTCCGACGCGGTGACGGTGGTGGAGTGGGGCGCGGGGCTGGCCGAGGGCCTCAGCGAGTCGCGCCTGGAGATCAACATCGTGCGCGACCTCGACCCCGAGGGCAGCGAGGACCCGCGCCGGGTGGAGATCACGCCGGTCGGCCCGCGCTGGCACGCCCTGTCCTTCCGCGCCCTCGGCTGATCCCGGGTCGGTCCGCGGGCTGGGCTAGCCTCGGGCGCGTGCTGCTGACCTTCGACACCTCCTCGCCCCAGGTCTGCGTGGCCCTCCACGACGGCGACGACGTCGTGGTCGACCTGGTCTCCGATCGCACCATGAAGCACGGCGAGCAGCTGGCCCCGCTCATCGAGCGGGCCCTGGTCCAGGCCGGCATCGTGCGCCAGGACCTCACCGCGATCGGGGTCGGCGCCGGCCCCGGGCCCTTCACCGGGCTGCGGGTCGGCCTGGTCACCGCGCGCACGCTCGGCTTCGTGCTGGAGCTCCCGGTCTACGGCGCCTGCTCCCTCGACGTGCTGGCCGTCGAGGCCGCCGACACCCTCGGCGAGCGGCTGGCCGGCGGCTTCGTCGTGGCCACCGACGCCCGGCGCAAGGAGGTCTACCTCGCCTCCTACGACGCAGGCGGCGCCCGCCTCGAGGGCCCGGTCGTCGACAAGCCGGCCGTGCTGGCCACCGACCGCCCCGTCGTGGGGGAGGGCGGCGCGCTCTATCCCGAGGCCTTCCCCGCCGCGCTCGGGCCGCAGCGCCCCGGCGCGGGCTGGCTGGCCCGCGCCATCGCGGAGGAGCGGGTCGAGCTGCTCGACCCCGAGCCGCTCTACCTGCGCCGCCCCGACGCGGTGGCGCGCGCGGTGCCGGCCGCCGCCGCCCCGTGACGGGCCCGTGAGCGGCGCGCTCGTGCGCCGCGCGACCCTCGCCGACCTCGACGCGGTGGTCGGCCTCGAGCGCGAGGGGCTCGGCGACGACGCCTGGAGCGAGGCGCTGGTCGGCGCGGGCCTCGCCGGCCACCTGCCCACCGTCGTCTACCTCGTGGCGCAGGACGGCTCCGAGGTGGTGGGCCACGCCGTGGTCAGCCTGCCGCTGCCGGCGACGGCCGCCGCCGACCCGGACCCCGACCCGGGCCCCGATCCCGCCGAGCTCCAGCGGATCGCGGTGGCCGCCGACCGGCGCCGCGGCGGGCTGGCCAGCGCCCTGCTGGAGGCCGTGGCGGCGCTGGCCCGCGAGGCCGGCGCCGAGCGGCTCCTGCTCGAGGTGCGCGAGGACAACGCCGGCGCCCGGGCCCTCTACGCCGCCCGCGGCTTCGGCGAGATCGCGCGCCGGTCGCGCTACTACCGCGACGGCACCGCCGCGGTCGTGCTCGAGCGTGCCCTCGTGGGGCCCGAGACGAAGGTGTGGACCGTCTCGTAGCCCAGCGAGGCGTAGACGGCCAGCGCCGGGGCGTTGTCGGTGTAGACGCCCAGCGTGACCACGTCGGCCAGGGCGAGGCCCGCGCGGGTCAGCGACGTCGACACCGCCCGGCCCAGCCCGCGGCCGCGCTCCCCGGGCAGCACCGCCACCCCGCGCAGGTGCCCGCTGCCGTCGGGCTGGGCGGCCAGGGCACCGACCGCCACCAGCGGGTGGCCCGGCCCGGGGCGGCGTACGCCGTGCCAGGTGAGGACGCCCGGGGTGTCGGAGCGGGCGAAGGACCCGGGGTTGGCGGCGTCGAGCACGGCGTCGACCTCCTCGGGGTGCGCGAGGCCGAGGTCGACCACCTCCGGGGTCGGCGCGAGCGGCACGTCGCCGCGCCGGGCCCGCATCCAGTGCCACGTCCACGGGTCGACCTGGCGCCACGGCGCCGGCACGACGTGGGCCGAGCGGGCCTCGACGCTGAGCCGCCCGGGCGTGGGCGACGTGGCGGCGGCCAGCGTCAGCACGGGGCCGAGCAGGGCCGGGGGGCCCACCGCGGTCACGACGTCGACGGGCCCACCGGGTCGACCGCCCGGCCCCCACCACGCGGCCGCGGTCGGCCCGGCGAGCCACGCCCGCCGCACCCCCGCGCGCGGCACCTGGTGGTGCAGCAGCGCCGCGCCGCACCCGGCGTAGAGCTCCTCGACCGACACCTCCCGCGCCGGCTCGCCCGTCGGCCCCTCCCCGACGCCGCCGTCCACCCCGACCCCGACCCCGACCTCGACCCCCTCGTCACGCACCCCGCCATGCTGGCACGCGACCCCCGGCGCTCGACGGGCACAATGGGCGCGTGGAGCACACCGACGGACCCCTGGTGCTGGGCATCGAGACCTCCTGCGACGAGACCGGCATCGGCATCGTGCGCGGGCGCACCCTGCTCGCCGACGCGGTGGCCAGCAGCGTCGAGGAGCACGCGCGCTTCGGCGGCGTCGTGCCCGAGGTCGCGAGCCGGGCCCACCTCGAGGCCATGGTCCCGACCATCGAGCGGGCCTGCGAGACCGCAGGGGTCGCCCTATACGAGGTCGACGCGATCTCGGTGACCCACGGGCCGGGCCTCGCCGGCGCCCTGCTGGTCGGGGTGGCCGCGGCCAAGGCCCTCGCGCTCGGCCTCGGCAAGCCGCTCTACGGCGTCAACCACCTGGCCTCCCACGTGGCCGTCGACCAGCTCGAGCACGGCGCGCTGCCCGAGCCCTGCGTGGCGATGCTGGTGAGCGGGGGCCACTCCAGCCTGCTGCGGGTGGCCGACGTGACCGGCCACGACGACGGCATCGTCTCGATGGGCTCGACGATCGACGACGCCGCGGGGGAGGCCTTCGACAAGGTCGCCCGGCTGCTGGGCCTGCCCTTCCCCGGGGGTCCCCACGTCGACCGGGTCGCCCGCGAGGGAGACAGCGTGGCCATCGACTTCCCCCGCGGCCTCACCGCCCGCAAGGACCTCGAGCGGCACCGCTTCGACTTCTCCTTCTCCGGGCTCAAGACCGCGGTGGCGCGGTGGGTCGAGACCCGGGAGCGCTCGGGGGAGCCGGTGCCGGTGGCCGACGTGGCGGCGTCCTTCCAGGAGGCGGTGTGCGACGTGCTGGTGCGCAAGGCGCTCGACGCGGCGGCCAGCGAGGGCATCGACGACCTGCTCATCGGCGGCGGGGTCGCGGCCAACTCCCGGCTGCGGGCGCTGGCGGAGTCGCGCGCCGAGACCCTGGGCATCCGGGTGCGGGTGCCGCGGCCCGGCTTGTGCACCGACAACGGCGCGATGGTGGCGGCCCTCGGCGCCGAGATGGTCGCCCGCGGCCGCACGCCCTCCTCCCTCGACCTGCCCGCCGACTCCTCGCTGCCCGTCACCGACGTCCTCGCCGGCTGAGCGTCCGGGGCACCGCCTAGGCTCGGGGCCACCGGCGCCGCTTGGCGCCATCCCCGACCGGAGGAGAACCATGCAGCAGGTGAAGGCCGTCGTCGCACGGGCCAAGGGACAGCCCGTCGAGGTCACGACGATCAACGTGCCCGACCCCGGGCCGGGCGAGGCCGTGGTCAAGATCCAGGCGTGCGGGGTGTGCCACACCGACCTGCACTACCGCGAGGGCGGCATCAACGACGACTTCCCGTTCCTGCTCGGCCACGAGGCCTCCGGCGTCGTCGAGGCCGTCGGCGACGACGTCACCTCGGTGGCCCCCGGCGACTTCGTCGTGCTCAACTGGCGCGCGGTGTGCGGCCAGTGCCGCGCCTGCGAGCGCGGCGAGCCGCAGTACTGCTTCGCCACCCACAACGCCACCCAGAAGATGACGCTGGCCGAGGGCGACGACGCCGGCACCGAGCTCAGCCCCGCGCTGGGCATCGGCGCCTTCGCCGAGAAGACCCTGGTCGCGGCCGGCCAGTGCACCAAGGTCGACCCGTCGGCCCGTCCGGCCGCCGTCGGCCTGCTGGGCTGCGGCGTGATGGCCGGCATCGGCGCGGCGATCAACACCGGCGCCGTGGGCCGCGGCAGGTCGGTCGCGGTCATCGGCTGCGGGGGCGTGGGCGTGGCCGCGATCGCGGGCTCCGCGCTGGCGGGCGCGAGCCCGATCATCGCCGTCGACATCGACGCCGGCAAGCTCGAGACCGCCAAGGCCCTCGGCGCCACCCACACTGTCGACTCCTCGACCACCGACCCGGTGGAGGCCATCAAGGAGATCTGCGCCCAGACCTACGCCGGGGCCGAGGGCGCCGACGTCGTCATCGAGGCCGTGGGCCGCCCGGAGACCTGGAAGCAGGCGTTCTACGCCCGCGACCTGGCCGGCACCGTCGTCCTGGTCGGCGTGCCGACCCCCGACATGACCGTGCCGGAGATCCCGCTCATCGACGTCTTCGGCCGCGGCGGCGCACTGAAGTCCAGCTGGTACGGCGACTGCCTGCCCAGCCGCGACTTCCCGATGCTCGTCGACCTCTACCAGCAGGGCCGGCTCGACCTCGACGCCTTCGTGACCGAGGAGATCGGCATCGACGACGTCGAGGCCGCCTTCGCCAAGATGCACGACGGCGGCGTGCTGCGCTCGGTGGTGATCGTGTGAGCGGCGCTGCCGGGGGAGTGCGGATCGACCACGCCGTCTCCAGCGGCACCTTCAGCCTCGACGGCGAGACCCACCAGGTCGACAACAACCTCTGGGTCGTCGGCGACGACACCGAGTGCGTCGTCATCGACGCCCCCCACTCGGTCGACGACATCCTGGCGCTGGTGGGCGAGCGCACCGTGCGGGCGATCCTGCTGACCCACGCCCACGACGACCACTCGCGGGTCGCGCCGGCCCTGCGCGAGCGGGTGGTGGCGCCGATCATGCTGCACCCCGACGACAAGCCGCTGTGGGACCTCACCCACCTCACCGAGGACGGCGAGGGCCACCTGTGGGACGTCGACCTCGGCGACGGCTTCGAGATCCTCGTCGGGGGCACGGTCCTGCGGGCGCTGCACACGCCGGGCCACGCCCCGGGGGCCGTGTGCTTCCACGCCCCGGCGCTGGGGTGCGTCTTCACCGGCGACACCCTCTTCCAGGGAGGTCCGGGGGCCACCGGTCGCTCCTACAGCGACGAGGACGTCATCAAGGCCTCGATCCGCGAGAAGCTCCTCGCCCTGCCCGACGAGACCGTGGTCCACACCGGTCACGGCGACGACACCACCATCGGCGCCGAGCGCGCCGGCCTGGCGGGCTGAGCCCGCTCCACCCGCGGCCCTCGCCCGCTCGGGCGAGGGCCGCCAGGGTCGGCCTGGGTAAAGTCGTGAGGTCCCCCCAGGAGGTGCACGGTGCAGCAGCAGGTGCAGCACGACCCCGGTCCCGACCCGGCGACCGACGCGAGCGGTCCCCCGTCCCAGGACGCGACGACGACCCTCCCCCCGGTGGCCCTCGCCCCGGTCGACGACCCGGAGTGGGAGTCGGCGTGGACCACCTACTGGGCCGCGCTGGAGACGGGCGACCGCCACGGCGCCCTGGCCGTGGTGCGTGAGCGCCACGAGGGCGGGGCCGCCCCCATGGAGGTCATCGAGCGGCTCGTCGTGCCGGCCCAGGCCCGCATCGGCGACCTCTGGCTGACCGGTGGGTGGAGCGTGGCCCAGGAGCACCAGGCCACCGCGATCAACGAGGGCCTCGTGCACTGGCTGGGCTCCTTCGCCCCCGAGGCCGACCCGTCGGCGCCGCTGGTCATCGTCTCCTGCCTCGAGCACGAGCGCCACGCGCTCCCGGCGCTCATCGTGGCCGAGTCGCTGCTGCTCGCGGGCTACCGCGTCACCTACGTCGGCGGTGACCCCGAGCCCGCCGGGCTCCTGCACGACATCCTCAGCCTCAAGCCCCGGGCGGTGCTCTTCAGCGCCTCGCTCACCTCCTCGCTGGCCGGGCAGAAGTCGCTCTTCAGCTCCATCCGGGCCATCGGCATCCCCGTGGTGGTGGGCGGCCAGGCCTTCGGGGGCGACGAGACCCGCGCCCTCGCGCTCGGCGCGACCGCCTACGCCGCCACCCCGGGCGAGGCGGCGCGGGTCATCGACGCCCTCCCGTCACGGGTGCCGCAGACGGGTCCCGCCGAGGCCGGGCCCGCCGACGTGGAGGCCGCCTGGATCGCCGACTACCACCACGAGATCGCGCCCTACGTCGTGCGCGCGATCGCCGCCCGCCACGACGTCGCGGTCGGGGCGCCCTCCAGCGCCCCCGACTGGTGGACCGACTTCCCGGGCTACGTCGACCACGTCCTCGGCTGCCTCGCCGCCGCCCTCGTGGTCGGCGACGAGACCATCATGATCGAGGTGCGCGACTGGCTCGAGCGCGTGCTCGAGGCCCGCCGCGCCCCCGACGGCCTGGTCGCCGAGGTGTGGGGCCTGCTGGCCGAGCCGCTGCGCGGCCACCCCCTGGCGCGGGTCCACCTGGCCGGGGCGGCGCCGGGGCACGCCCCGGGCTAGAGCGGGCGCACCAGCAGCGCGGTGCCCTCGCCGGCCACGCGGGTCATCACCAGGGTGGCCTCGCCGTCACCCTGCAGCGCGAGCCGCTTGCGCAGCTGCTCGGGCACCACGTCGACGCCGCGCTTCTTGATGGTCAGCCGACCCACGCCCCGCTCGCGCAGCGCCGCGCGCAGCTGCTTCTCGCGGTAGGGCAGCTCCTCGAGCACCTCGTAGCCGCGCGCGAACGGCGTACGGGTCGCGGAGTCGGAGGTGAGGTAGGCGATGTGGGGGTCGAGCAGGCCCGCGCCGTCACCGGCGTGCGCCGCGGCGACGGCGGTGACGAGCCCGGCGCGCACGACGGCGCCGTCGGGCTCGTAGAGGTAGGCCCCCAGGGACCGCACGGGAGCCCCGGGGTCGTCCTCGTCGGTGAGCGTGGCCAGGCCGCCGTCGCCGATGACGGTGGCCCGGCGGCGGGTGGTGGCCAGCCGGCCCGCCCACAGGGCGGCCTCCTTGACCTCCCCGTGGTCGCTGACCCACTCGGCCTCGACGCCCTCGGGCACGAGGTCGTGGGGGATCCCGGGCGCGACCTTGACGCACGCGTCGCGGCGCAGCAGGCCCTCGACCAACGACCAGGGCGGCGTCCAGTCGTCGACGTCGAAGGTGCGACCCCGTGCGGTGCGCCGCGCCGGGTCGGCGAAGGCGACGTCGAAGGGGGAGGTGTCGACCGTGGTGGCGTCGGCGACGACGGTCGCGCCGTCGAGGCCCAGCGCGGCCAGGTTGGCCCGCGCGACCTCGACCCGCACCGGGTCGAGGTCGACGCCCGCGCAGACGATGCCGGCCCGGGCGCCCGCCATCAGGTCCCCGCCGATGCCGCAGCCCAGGTCGACCAGCGAGATCGCCTCGAAGGCGCGCAGCCGGGCCGCGCGGTGGTCGGCGACGGCGCGACGGGTCGCCTGCTCCAGGCCGTCGGGGGTGAAGTAGAGCAGCCGGGCGTCCTCTCCCAGCTTGGCCTCGGCGCGGCGGCGCAGCGTGGCTTGGGTGAGCGCCGCGGCGACGTGGGCGGGGTCGGTCCCGGGGTGGCGCCGGCGCAGCGAGGCCGAGACCCGCAGCGGGTCCGGCGTCGCGGGCCCGGCCTGCAGGACGGCCACCGCCTCGGCGAGCAGGGCCTGGCCGTCGTCGGTGAGCAGCCACCGCAGGTCGTCGAGGTCCATGGCCGCGATCCTGTCAGGCCGTCCGGGTGCCGCCGCAGCCGCGGGGGACCCCGGCCCTGGCACTCAGGGTGAGCGAGTGCTAGTTTCTGGGTTGGCACTCTCCCCGTGAGTGTGCCAGCCACCCGCAGCGCAGCGCGACCCCCGCGACGGCGTGCCACGCGAGCGGTGGACCCAGACGTGCACCACCCGCCATCAAGTAGTGACGAAAGTGGAGGTCGACATCGTGTCGGTCAACATCAAGCCCCTCGAGGACCGCATCGTCGTCAAGACGCTCGAGGCCGAGCAGACCACGGCTTCCGGCCTGGTCATCCCGGACACCGCCAAGGAGAAGCCCCAGGAGGGCGAGGTCGTCTCGATCGGCCCCGGCCGCATCGACGACAAGGGCAACCGCGTCCCGCTCGACGTCGCCGTCGGCGACAAGGTCATCTACAGCAAGTACGGCGGCACCGAGGTCAAGTACGCCGGCGAGGAGTACCTCATCCTTTCCGCCCGCGACGTCCTCGCCGTCGTCTCCTGACGCACCTGGCATCCCGGCTGGCAGCGCTGCTGCCGGCCGGGTCCAGTCGCGTCAGGGCCAGTGCTTGAAAGCCTCGTGCTTCTAAGGAGAACGCATGCCCAAGATTCTTGAGTTCGACGAGAGCGCCCGCCGCGCCCTCGAGCGGGGCGTCGACGCCCTCGCCAACGCCGTCAAGGTGACGCTCGGCCCCAAGGGCCGCTACGTCGTCCTCGACAAGAAGTGGGGCGCGCCGACCATCACCAACGACGGCGTGACCGTCGCCCGTGAGATCGAGCTCGACGACCCCTTCGAGAACCTCGGCGCGCAGCTGACGAAGGAGGTCGCCACCAAGACCAACGACGTCGCCGGTGACGGCACCACCACTGCCACCGTGCTCGCCCAGGCCATGGTCCACGAGGGCCTGCGGGCCGTCGCGGCCGGCGCCAACCCGATGGGCCTCAAGCGGGGCATGGACCTCGCCGCGGCCGCCGTCGGCGACGCCCTGCGCGACGCCGCCCGCGAGGTCGACTCGGTCGAGGACATGGCCTCCGTGGCCACGATCTCGAGCCGTGACAAGGTCATCGGCGACCTGCTCTCGCAGGCCTTCGACAAGGTCGGCAAGGACGGTGTCATCACCGTCGAGGAGTCCAACTCCATGGGCACCGAGCTCGACTTCACCGAGGGCATGCAGTTCGACAAGGGCTACCTGTCGCAGTACTTCGTCAGCGACCCCGAGCGCATGGAGGCCGTCCTCGACGACCCCTACATCCTCCTGCACCAGGGCAAGATCTCGGCGATCGCCGAGCTCCTGCCGCTGCTGGAGAAGGTCATCGCCGCCGGCAAGCCGCTCTTCATCCTCGCCGAGGACGTCGAGGGCGAGGCCCTCTCGACCCTGGTCGTGAACAAGATCCGCGGCACCTTCAACGCCGTCGCGGTGAAGAGCCCCGCCTTCGGTGACCGCCGCAAGGCGATGATGCAGGACATCGCGACGCTGACCGGTGGCGAGATCGTCGCCCCCGAGGTCGGGCTCAAGCTCGACCAGGTCGGCCTCGAGGTGCTGGGCCAGGCCCGCCGCATCGTGGTCACCAAGGACAACACCACCATCGTCGACGGCGCCGGCGACGCCGCCGCCGTCGAGGGTCGCGTGAACCAGATCAAGGCCGAGATCGAGAACACCGACTCCGACTGGGACCGCGAGAAGCTCCAGGAGCGCCTCGCCAAGCTGGCCGGCGGTGTCTGCGTGATCAAGGTCGGCGCCGCCACCGAGGTGGAGCTGAAGGAGAAGAAGCACCGCATCGAGGACGCCGTCTCCGCGACGCGCGCCGCGATCGAGGAGGGCATCGTCGCCGGTGGCGGCTCGGCCCTCATCCACGCGGTGTCCGTGCTCGAGGGCGACCTCGGCCTCACCGGCGACGAGGCCGTCGGCGTGCGCATCGTGCGCAAGTCGGCCGACGAGCCGCTGCGCTGGATCGCGGAGAACGGTGGCGTCAACGGCTACGTCGTCACCACCAAGGTCCGCGAGATGGGCGTCGGCAACGGCTACAACGCCGCCACCGACACCTACGGCGACCTGGTCGCCCAGGGCGTGCTCGACCCGGTCAAGGTGACCCGCTCCGCGCTGGTCAACGCCACCTCGATCGCGGCGATGCTGCTGACGACCGAGACGCTCATCGTCGAGAAGCCCGAGGACGAGGACGACGCCCCCGCGGGCGGCGGCCACGGCCACGGGCACGGCCACTGAGCCGCTAGGCACCACCTGCTCCACCGGCGGCGCCGGGTCCCTCACGGGGCCCGGCGCCGTCGTCGTCGGTGCCGGGCCCGGTCGGCAGGCCGGTCAGGTCACCCGCAGTCGGGCGCGACCGCCGGGCGCTCGACGCCGCGGAGCAGCCACACGGTCCGACCCGTGTCGCCGCAGCCCGCACCGTGCGCGACGTACTCGCTCCCGACGAGGTCGGCGAGCGCCGCACCGCCGGCCGGGCTCCACGTGGTGAAGTCGACCCACTCCACGATCCACGTCGGACGCTCCGGTCCGGCGACCACCGCGGCGAGCTCGGCGAGGTCGGGGTCGAGGGTGCGCATCGGCAGGCTCCACAGGTGCTCGTACGGCGAGGCCATGCCGCTCGCCAGCTGGAGGTCGGCGCGCCCCCCGAAGACGACCATCGTGTCGCCGGGAGCGGCGGCCCGCCCGACGGCCTGCCCGGTGCGCACCTCGTCGAACTCCTGCAGCCCGCTGGCCTGGATCACGACCCACCCCAGCAGGCAGACGACGGTGGAGGCGGCCGCGCCGAGGATCACCGCCCGCATGCGCAGGCCGCGCCGCGACCCGTGGCGCACCAGCAGGGCGGCGCACAGCGCCGTGGCCGGGAGCAGGGCCAGCAGGTAGTCGCGCCAGAAGCTGCCGCCGAGCACCAGCGCGGTGACGTCGAAGAGGACCAGGGTGGCGGTCGCGGCGGTGAGGGCGGGGTCGCCGGCCCACTCGCCACGCACGTGCACCACGAAGCCGGCGACGATGAGCAGCATCCCGGCCCCGACGGCGCTCAGCACGAGGGTGGCCAGCCGCGTCGCGGGCTCGCCGGTGGCCTCGCCGGCCAGCGCCACGGCGGCGTCGGAGCGGAAGCCGTAGACGGCGTACCAGAGCACGTCGAGGCGCACGCCCTGCGACCACGCCCACGCCACCGTGGCGGCGACGGGGGTGGCGGCGCCCGCCAGCCCGGCGAGCGCGAGGCGGGCGAAGGTGCCGGGGGCGACGGCCCGGGTGAGCAGGGAGGCGAGGAGGAGCGCGCCGGCGAAGGCCAGGCCGCCGGCGAGGTTCTGCTTGAAGCCGACCGCGGTGCAGGCGAGCACGCCGGCCAGGAAGGCCAGGGCGGCCGAGTCGCGCCGCAGGGCGAGCAGCGAGAGCCAGCAGCCCGCCATCACGAAGGGCACGCCGAGGAGCTCGCCCTTGACCGCGACGGCGTCGATGAGCGTGTTGGCGCTCATCGCGGCCACCGCGACCGCCACCCACCCGGCGGCGCGCTCCCCGGCCACGAGCCGGGCGGTGCGGGCCGCGGCCACGACCAGCAGGGCGGCGGCCAGCGCGCCCAGCACCCGGATGAACAGCGGCCCCCCGAGGAGGTCGGAGAGCCGGAAGACCTCGATGAGCAACGGGGGCCGGTCGACGAAGTAGCGTCCGTAGACGCTGTCGGGGGAGGGGTCCCAGGAGCGGGCGACCAGCAGGAAGCCGGCCTCGTCGGCCCGCACGGGCCGCGAGAGACCGGGCAGGCGCAGCAGCACCACGAGCACGGCCGCCAGCGGCACGGTCCAGCGTGACTCGACGGCCGCGCCGACGCGGTGCACCACGCGGTGGACCACGGACGGCGCCAGCGCGCGCGCAGGTGCCGTCGTCATGGGCGACAGCCTCTCAGGCCGGGGGCCGCCCACGTCGCACCGCAACGCTGCGAGCAGCCGTTGCACGCCCGAAACATCCCCGATCCCTCCCGGCAACGCGCGACGGCGAGCGTGGGCGACATGCTGTGGAGAGTGCGCACGACCATGCCCGACCGTCCCGGCGGGCTCGCCCGCCTGGCCCAGCGCTGCGGCGAGGCGGGGGTCAACATCCTGGGTCTGCAGATCTTCCCGGGCGCCGACGCCGTGACCGACGAGCTCGTGATGCGCACCCCCGAGGGCTGGGACGTCCACGACCTCGCGCTGCTCGTCGAGGGGTCGGGGTGGACCTACGTGTCGGCGACCCCGTGCTCGGCCGCCGCCCTCTCCGACCAGCCGACCCGCTACGTCCAGGCGGCGCGCACGATCCTGGCCCGCCCGACCTCCTTCCCCGAGGTGGTCGCCCGCCTCTTCGACGCCGAGTCCGACCCCGCGCCGGGTGACGGCCCGCCGCAGGACTCCCTGGAGCTGACGGTGGGCGACGTGCAGGTGCAGGTGCGCCGGGCGGCGCCCTTCACCGAGACCGAGCGCGCCCGCGGCGCGGCCATGGCCGACCTGGTCAGCGACGTGCTCCAGCGCAGCCGCGAGTCGGCGGCCATCGGCACGACCAGCCCGGGCCGGCGCCTGGGCGGCGGGGCGACCCCGGAGTACGCCGTGGACGGTGCCTCGGTCTCGGCCGTGCTCGACGGCGTCGTGGTGGGTCTGGCCACCGTCCACGACCCGGTGCCCGGTGACGACGGGGCGGTGGTGCGCCCGGTGGCGCTGCGGGTCGACCCCGGCTTCCAGCGCCGCGGCATCGGCACGCGCCTGCTCGTGGACGCCTCGAGGCTGGCCCACATGCTCGGCGCCGACGAGATCCTGCTCACCACCCGCTCCGACAACCAGGCGGTGCTGCCGATGGTGCTGGCCGCGGGCATGCGGGGGCGGATCAGGATGGCCGCCGACGTGCTGAGCGTCAGGGTCCCCGTGCGCGACCTGAAGCCGCTTCCCGGCTGACCCGCGGTTAGGCTTGGGGGGTGGAGCTCCCTGACAAGTTCGCCGCCCTCGGGCTGACCTACGACGACGTCCTGCTGCTGCCCGGTCACTCCGACCTGGCGCCGGCCGACATCGACACGACCTCGCGGCTGACCCGCGAGATCTCGCTCAAGGTCCCGCTCGTGAGCGCGGCCATGGACACCGTCACCGAGTCGCGCATGGCCATCGCCATGGCCCGCGAGGGCGGCCTCGGCGTGCTCCACCGCAACCTCTCCATCGAGGACCAGGCCTACCAGGTCGACCTCGTGAAGCGCACCCAGACCGGCATCATCTCCAACCCCGTCACCATCGGCCCCGACGCGACGCTGGAGGACCTCGACCGCATCTGCGGGGAGTACCGCGTCTCCGGCCTGCCGGTGGTCGACACCGACAACCGCCTGCTCGGCATCATCACCAACCGCGACCTGCGCTTCACCCCGGTCGCGGAGTGGGCGACGACCAAGGTCGACGAGATGATGACGCCGATGCCGCTCATCACCGGCCACGTCGGCATCTCGCGCGACGACGCCACGCTGCTGCTGCGCAAGCACAAGCGCGAGCGGCTCCCGCTGGTCGACGACGCGGGCCGCTTGGCCGGCCTGATCACCGTGAAGGACTTCGTCAAGGGCGAGCAGTTCCCCCACGCCTCCTACGACGGCGCCGGACGGCTCATGGTCGGCGCGGCCATCGGCTACTTCGGCGACGCCTGGGAGCGGGCCACCACCCTGGTCGAGGCCGGGGTCGACGTGCTGGTCGCCGACACCGCCCACGGCAACGTGCGCCTCCTGCTCGACATGGTCGCGCGCCTCAAGGGCGACCCCGCGACCCGCCACGTGCAGGTCATCGGCGGCAACGTCGCGACCCGCGAGGGCGCCCAGGCCTTCGTCGACGCCGGCGCCGACGCGGTCAAGGTCGGCGTGGGCCCGGGCTCGATCTGCACCACCCGCGTCGTGACCGGGGTCGGCGTGCCCCAGGTGACGGCGGTCTACGAGGCCTCGCTGGCCTGCGCCCCCGCCGGCGTGCCGGTGATCGCCGACGGCGGCATGAAGCACTCCGGCGAGATCGCCAAGGCGATCGTGGCCGGGGCGGAGTCGGTCATGGTCGGCTCGCTGCTGGCCGGCTGCGAGGAGTCGCCCGGCGACCTGGTCTTCGTCAACGGCAAGCAGTTCAAGGCCTACCGCGGCATGGGCTCGCTCGGCGCGATGTCGAGCCGCGGCAAGAAGTCCTACTCCAAGGACCGCTACTTCCAGGCCGAGGTCACCAGCGACGACCAGATCGTGCCCGAGGGCATCGAGGGCCAGGTGGCCTACCGCGGTCCGCTCTCGGCGGTGGCCCACCAGCTCATCGGCGGGCTCAACCAGTCGATGTTCTACGTCGGTGCGCGCACCATCCCCGAGCTGCAGGACAAGGGCCGTTTCGTGCGGATCACCTCGGCCTCGCTCAAGGAGAGCCACCCCCACGACGTCCAGATGACCGTCGAGGCTCCGAACTACACCGGCCGCTGATCCGCCGGGCCTCCTGCACGTCGGGGCCCCGGCGCACCTCTAGTAGCCTTCCCCGGTGACCGAGATCGAGATCGGCCGGGCCAAGCGCGCCCGGCGTGCCTACTCCTTCGACGACATCGCGATCGTGCCCTCGCGGCGCACCCGCGACCCCGAGGAGGTCAGCACCCACTGGCAGATCGACGCCTACCGCTTCGACCTCCCGGTGCTCGCGGCACCCATGGACTCGGTGATGTCGCCGGCGACCGCCGTCGCGCTGGGTCGCCTCGGCGGCCTCGGCGTCCTCAACCTCGAGGGCATCTGGACCCGCTACGAGGACCCCGAGTCGCTGCTGGCCGAGGTCGCGGGGCTGGAGGGCGTCGACGCCACCCGCCGGATGCAGGAGATCTACGAGGAGCCGATCAAGCCCGAGCTCATCACCGAGCGGCTGCGCGAGGTGCGCGAGGCCGGGGTGACCGTGGCCGGCTCGCTGTCGCCGCAGCGCACCAAGGAGTTCGCCAAGGCCGTGGTCGACGCGGGTGTCGACATGTTCGTCATCCGGGGCACGACGGTCTCGGCCGAGCACGTCTCCAGCCAGGCCGAGCCGCTGAACCTCAAGGAGTTCATCTACGAGCTCGACGTGCCGGTGATCGTGGGCGGCTGCGCGACCCACCAGGCCGCGCTGCACCTGATGCGCACCGGTGCCGCCGGCGTCCTGGTCGGCTTCGGGGGCGGGGCCGCCCACACCACCCGCACCGTGCTCGGGATCGCCGTGCCCATGGCCAGCGCCGTGGCCGACGTGGCCGCGGCGCGCCGCGACTACCTCGACGAGTCCGGCGGGCGCTACGTCCACGTCATCGCCGACGGGTCGATCGGCCAGTCCGGCGACGTCGCCAAGGCCATCGCCTGCGGGGCCGACGCGGTCATGGTCGGCTCTCCCTTCGCCCGCGCCACCGACGCGCCGGGCCACGGCTTCCACTGGGGCACCGAGGCCCACCACGCCGAGCTGCCGCGCGGTCGGCGCGTGCAGTTCGAGACCGTCGGCACCCTCGAGGAGATCCTCTTCGGCCCGTCGCGGGTCGCCGACGGCACGATGAACCTCATCGGCGCCCTCAAGCGCTCGATGGCGACCACGGGCTACACCGACGTCAAGGAGTTCCAGCGGGTCGGGGTCGTCATCGGCTGAGGCGTGAGAAGGCTTTCCCGGCCGAGAGCTACCGAAGGGTAGTCGCGGAGACCGCAGTCACATACTCTCGGTACATGAACGCCGCGAACCCCAGTCCGGCCGGCGGCCCGCTCGTCGAGGGCCCGCACGACCCCGAGCACGACCCGACCGCGTCCTACGCCCTCGAGCCCGACTACGTCGCCTCGCTGACCCAGCGCGTCCTGGCCACCTCGGGGGAGACGGTGCAGGTGCACTCGCCCCTCGACGGGGCGCCGCTGGCCCACCTGCCGCAGTCGAGCGAGGCCGACGTGGCCGAGGCGTTCGTCCGCGCCCGCCGGGCCCAGGTCGCCTGGTCGCGCACGAGCCTGGAGCACCGCTCGGCGATCCTCATGCGGCTGCACGACCTCGTGCTCGACCGCCAGGAGGAGATCCTCGACCTGATCGTGCTGGAGTCGGGCAAGGCCCGCAAGCACGCCTTCGACGAGCCCCTGCACATCGCGCTGACGGCGCGCTACTACGCCCGCACGGCCCACGACCACCTCGACACCCGGCGCAGGGCCGGCGTGGTGCCGGTGTTGACGCGGGTCGAGGTCAACCGGGTCCCCAAGGGGGTCGTCGGCATCATCTCGCCGTGGAACTACCCCTTCACGATGGCGCTGTGCGACGGCCTGCCGGCGCTGATGGCCGGCAACGCGGTCGTGGCCAAGCCCGACAGCCAGACCATGCTCACCGCGCTGCTGGGCGCCCAGCTGCTGGAGGAGGCCGGCTTCCCGCGCGACCTGTGGCAGGTCGTCTCGGGGCCGGGCTCGGTGGTCGGCACGTCGATCATCGCGAAGTCCGACTACGTCTGCTTCACCGGCTCGACGGCCACCGGCACCCGCGTGGCCCAGGCCTGCGCCGAGCGGCTCATCGGCTGCTCGCTGGAGCTCGGCGGCAAGAACCCCATGCTGGTGCTGCGCGACGCCGACGTGGAGCGCGCCGCCGAGGGCGCCGTGCGCGGTGCCTTCTCCAACGCCGGCCAGCTCTGCGTCTCGATGGAGCGGCTCTTCGTGGCCGACCAGGTCTACGACCGCTTCGTGGAGCGCTTCGTGGCCCGCACCCAGGCGATGACGCTGGGGGCCACGCTGGCGTGGGAGAACGACATGGGCTCGCTGATCTCCGCCGACCAGCTCGAGACCGTCACCCGTCACGTCGAGGACGCCGTGGCCAAGGGCGCCCGCGTGCTCACCGGCGGACGGGCCCGCCCCGACCTCGGCCCCTTCGTCTTCGAGCCCACCATCCTCGAGGGCGTGACCCCCGAGATGACCTGCTTCGGCCAGGAGACCTTCGGCCCGGTGATCTCGCTCTACCGCTTCCACGACGAGTCCGACGCCGTGGCCCGGGCCAACGACGGCGACTACGGCCTGAACGCCTCGATCTACAGCCAGGACGGCGCCCGCGCCCGTGAGCTGGCCCGTCGGGTGCGCTGCGGCACGGTCAACGTCAACGAGGCCTTCGCCGCGACCTTCGCCAGCGTCGACTCCCCGATGGGCGGCATGCGCGCCTCGGGCATGGGCCGGCGCCAGGGCAGCGAGGGCATCCACCGCTACACCGAGTCGCAGTCGGTCGCCACCCAGCGGCTGCTGCGGTTCTCGCCCGTGCTGGGCATGTCGGAAGAGACCTACGCGAAGGTGATGACCCTCAACCTCCGCCTGATGAAGAAGCTGGGGCGCGCCTGATGGGCAAGCACGTGGAGCACGACTACGACGTCCTGGTGATCGGCAGCGGCTTCGGCGGCTCCGTCACCGCGCTGCGACTGACCGAGAAGGGCTACAAGGTCGGCGTCATCGAGGCCGGGCCGCGCTTCGAGGACGACGACTTCGCCTCCGGCACCATGGACCTCAAGCGCTACCTGTGGGCCCCGGCCCTGGGGATGTACGGCATCCAGCGCATCGACGCCGTCCGCGACACCCTGATCGTGGCCGGCGCGGGGGTCGGCGGCGGCTCGCTGGTCTACGCCAACACCCTCTACGAGCCCCTCGAGCAGTTCTACGCCGACCCGCAGTGGGCCTCGATCACCGACTGGCGCGAGGAGCTCGCCCCCTACTACGACCAGGCCAAGCGGATGCTCGGCGTGGTCGAGAACCCCGTGCGCACCCCGGCCGACGAGGTCATGGAGAAGGTCGCCGGCGACATGGGCGTGGCCGACACCTTCCACCCGACGCCGGTGGGGGTCTTCTTCGGCGGCCCCGGCCAGGAGCCGGGGGAGAAGGTCGCCGACCCGTTCTTCGGGGGCGAGGGCCCCGACCGCAACGCCTGCCTCAACTGCGGCGAGTGCATGTCGGGCTGCCGCCACAACGCCAAGAACACCCTGGTCAAGAACTACCTCTACCTCGCGGAGAAGAAGGGCGCGCGGGTCATGCCGCTGACCACAGTGACCCGGGTCAGCCCCCGCGAGGGCGGCGGCTACGACGTCGCGGTCAAGTACACCAAGGCCAGGCGCGCGACCGCCCGCACGACCCGCACCCTGACCGCCGAGCACGTCGTCTTCGCCGCCGCCTCGCTCGGCACCCAGAAGCTGCTGCACCGGATGAAGGACGAGGGCCACCTGCCGGGGCTCTCGGACCGGCTCGGCTACCTCTCGCGTACCAACTCCGAGTCGATCCTCGGCGCGATCGCGCCGGCCTCCGACCCGACCGACTACTCCTACGGCGTCGCCATCACCTCCAGCTGGCACCCCGACGAGCACACCCACATCGAGCCGTGCCGCTACGGCAAGGGCTTCAACACCATGGCCATGATGCAGACCGTCCTCACCGACGGCGACGGCGAGGGCCCGCGCTGGCGCACCTGGCTCAAGGCGATGTGGACCGAGAAGGCCAAGCTCCTCGAGCTCTACGACCTGCGCCACTGGTCGGAGCGCACCGTCATCGCGCTGGTCATGCAGAGCCTCGACAACTCCATCACCACCTACGGCAAGCGCGACCGGCTCACCGGGTGCTGGCGGATGACCTCGCGCCAAGGTCACGGAGCGCCCAACCCGACCTGGATCCCGGTGGCCAACGAGGCCGTGCGCCGCATCGCCGGCGTGCTCGGCGGCACTGCCGGCGGCAACATCGGCGAGCCGTTCAACATGCCGCTCACCGCCCACTTCATCGGGGGCTGCGCCATCGGCGAGAGCAGCGAGACCGGCGTCGTCGACCCCTACCAGCGCGTCTACGGCCACCCCGGCCTCCACGTCGCCGACGGGTCGGCGATCAGCGCCAACCTCGGGGTCAACCCGTCGCTGACGATCACCGCCCAGGCCGAGCGGGCGATGGCGCTGTGGCCCAACAAGGGCGAGGCCGACCGCCGCCCGCCGCTGGGGGCCGGCTACGAGCGCGTGGCCCCGGTCGAGCCGCGCTCGCCCGCCGTACCTCCGCAGGCGCCGGCGGCGCTGCGGCTGCCGATCGTGGGGGTCAGCTGAGGGTGCCTGTCTAGACCGCGCGCGGTTCTGGAAGGAAGTCCTGTCAGCCCCGTAACCCGGCCTCGGGGGGCTCGTTGAGGTGAGCAGACCCGGCAGTCATGCTCCCTCCCAAGGCCGGGTCAGTGGTCCAGGCGCTGTCCCACAGAGGCGTGGACGATCAGGGCCCGGCCAACCCTCCCTCCCCGGCCGGGCCCTGGTGCATTTCCCCCTCCTGCGCACGCTCGTCCGGGGCCGAGACCGGCGCGACGGCACGGTGCCGGGCCTCGATAGGCTGGGTCCATGAGTGA
Organism: Nocardioides sp. Leaf307; assembly: GCF_001423135.1. NCBI lineage: Bacteria > Bacillati > Actinomycetota > Actinomycetes > Propionibacteriales > Nocardioidaceae > Nocardioides > Nocardioides sp. Leaf307. The sequence continues at coordinate 1,073,918 of NZ_LMNY01000001.1, forward strand.
CGAGACGCCCGGGCTGCCCGACCACGACCTCGTGCTGGTGGTCGACTTCGGCGCGCAGTACGCCCAGCTGATCGCCCGCCGCGTCCGCGAGGCGCGGGTCTACTCCGAGATCGTGCCGCACCACGTGCCGGTGGCCGAGATGCTCGCGCGCCGGCCGAAGGCGATCATCCTCTCCGGCGGTCCCTCCTCGGTCTACGCCGAGGGTGCGCCGAGCATCGACGCCTCGCTGTTCGAGGCCGGCGTCCCGGTCTTCGGGATGTGCTACGGCTTCCAGCTGATGGCCTCCGGCCTGGGCGGCGAGGTCGCGCGCACCGGCGCGCGGGAGTACGGCCGCACGGCCGTCTCGGTCGCCGAGCCCGGCACGCTGCTGGCCGACGTGCCCGCCGAGCACACCGTGTGGATGTCGCACGGCGACTCCGTCACCGCCGCCCCCGCGGGCTTCTCGGTGCTGGCCTCCACGGCCACGACGCCCGTGGCGGCCTTCGAGAACGTCGACGCCGGCTTCGCCGGCGTGCAGTGGCACCCGGAGGTGCTCCACACCGAGCACGGCCAGCAGGTGCTCGAGCACTTCCTCGTCGACATCGCCGGCTGCCGCCAGACCTGGACCATGGTCAACATCGTCGAGGAGCAGATCGAGTCGATCCGCGCGCAGATCGGCGAGCGCGGCCACGCGATCTGCGGGCTCTCCGGCGGCGTCGACTCCGCCGTGGCCGCCGCGATCGTGCAGCGCGCGATCGGCGACCGGCTGACCTGCGTCTACGTCGACCACGGCCTCATGCGCCAGGGTGAGACCGAGCAGGTCGAGCGCGACTTCGTCGCCGCCACCGGCGTCGACCTCAAGGTCGTCGACGCCGAGCAGCGCTTCCTCGACGCCCTCGCCGGCGTCACCGACCCCGAGGAGAAGCGCAAGGTCATCGGCCGCGAGTTCATCCGCGTCTTCGAGGCCGCCGAGGCCGAGGTGCTGGGCGAGGCGGTGAAGGAGACCGGCGAGACCGTCGCCTTCCTCGTGCAGGGCACGCTCTACCCCGACGTCGTGGAGTCCGGCGGGGGCGCCGGTGCCTCCAACATCAAGAGCCACCACAACGTGGGCGGACTGCCCGACGACCTCGAGTTCGAGCTCGTGGAGCCACTGCGCACGCTGTTCAAGGACGAGGTGCGCCTGGTCGGCGAGCAGCTCGGCCTGCCCCCCGAGATCGTATGGCGCCAGCCCTTCCCCGGGCCCGGCCTGGGCATCCGCATCATCGGCGAGGTCACCCGCGCCCGCCTCGACCTGCTGCGCCAGGCCGACGCCATCGCCCGCGAGGAGATGACCGCCGCCGGCCTCGACCGCGACATCTGGCAGATGCCCGTCGTGCTGCTCGCCGACGTGCGCTCCGTCGGCGTCCAGGGCGACGGCCGCACCTACGGCCACCCGGTCGTGCTGCGGCCGGTCACCTCCGAGGACGCCATGACGGCCGACTGGGCGCGCCTGCCGTACGAGGTCATGGAGCGGATCTCCACCCGCATCACCAACGAGGTCGAGGAGGTCAACCGGGTCACGGTCGACATCACCTCGAAGCCCCCGGGCACCATCGAGTGGGAGTGAGGGTCGTGGTCGCGAGGCCGCACCGTGCTGCCGGATGGATCGCGTCCCTGGGCGCGGCGGTCCTGCTCCTGACCGGGGCGCTCGTCCCGCCCGCCTCCTCGAGCGACCCGACCGACCCGACCGACCCGGTCGCGGTGTCGGAGCCGGACACCGCGGCGCAACCGTGGACGGAGGAAGAGGGTCTGCTGGTGAGCACCGGCGACACCGAGATCAGCCTCGCCACGGTCACCCGACCCGGTGACCGCCGCCAGATCGACGTGGGCGTGGGCCCCTACCGGGCGGCACTGCGCAACTGGTCGCCCGACGGGCGCTACCTCGTGCTCGACGCCGGCGGCCCCGAGCGGGAGCGTCAGGTGGTGCTCGACCCGGTTTCGCTCGAGACCCACCCGGTCCCGCTGCGCGATCGCTACGGGCAGGGCATCGTCTGGGAGGACCCTGACCACCTGCTCATCGTGCGGGTCGTGGATGGGGTGGTCACGGTCGACCGGCACGAAGTCGGCTCCGCGTCGGCGCCGGAGCCGGTGTCGCGGACCGGCGTCGAGGTCGACGCCTCGGTCGTGACGCTCTCGCGCGCCGGCCTCCTCGCGACCGCCCACGGGGCCGCAGGGGCCGCGCCGTCGGTGCGGATCGTCGACACCCGGCCCGGCCCCGGCCCCGAGGCCGCCTACGATCTCGCCGCCCGCACACTCAGCTGGTCACCCGACGGGGACCTGCTCGTGGTGGACAACGCCGAGGGCACCTACCTGGTCGACCCCACGGCCGAGGAGCCCCGGCGGCTCGACCTCCCCGGCGAGCTCGACACCGTCTTCTGGTCACCGTCGGGGCGGTGGCTCGTGGCCTTCGGCAGCGAACCGGGCTCGGCGCGGGTGGTGGACGTCAGCACGGCTCAGGACTGGGCCTGGCCGGAGCTGCCGGTCAGCCCCTCGTTGAGCATCGTCTCGTGGCAGCCCGTGCCCGCGTGCACCGTCGCCGGCACCGGAGGCGACGACGTGCTGCGGGGCACCGCGGGAGACGACGTGGTGTGCGCCGGCGCGGGCGACGATGTCGTGCTCGCCGGTCCGGGGCACGACACGGTGCGTGGCGGCCCGGGTCGTGACCGGCTCAGCTTCGCGACCAGCGGCCGTCGCGCTGGGGTGCGGCTGCGCGAGTTCGCGGCCGAGGCCGACGGCACGACCCACGTCTTCGAGATCGAGGAGGTTCTCGGCAGTGTCCACGACGACGTCCTGGTCGGCTCGCCGGGCGACGAGCTCCTCGCGGGCGGCGCCGGGGACGACGCGCTCGACGGCGCGGCCGGGGACGACCGCCTCCGGGGAGGTGAGGGTGAGGACACCGCCGCCTACGGCGTCGTGTTGCCGGGCCGCTACACCGTACGGCGTATCGAGGTCGACCTCGCCGCGGGCTCCTCACGGGGCGCCGACGGCGAGGACGAGCTCGACCACGTCGAGAACCTCACCTCCTTCGCGCAGCTGGGTCGACTGGCCGGTGACGGGGAGGACAACGTGCTGGCCTCCGACGGCCGGTCCACCCTGGTGCCCCGGGGAGGGGACGACGTCGTGGCCGGGTACGGAGCGGTCAGCTGGGCCGGCGCCCCGCGGGCAGTGAGGGTCGACGTCCCCCGTGGCGTCGCGACGGGCTGGGGCACGGACCTGCTGGCGAGCTTCCCCGAGCGCGACGACCCGCCGTCGGTCCTGCACATGACGCGGTTCGACGACGAGGTGGTGGTCACGACGCAGGCCGTCGTGCTGGGGGCAGGTGACGACGCCGTCGTCCGCCTGCGCGGTGGCGAGGTCGCCGGTGGTCCGGGGCGGGACAGGGTGGACCTCAGCCCGTTGGGTCGCGGTGCCCTCGTCTACGCCCACCCCTTCCAGCTCCAGCGCTCCCGGCTGTACTCCGAGTTCGTCCTGGGGCGCGAGGAGGTCGTGGTGGACGACGTCGAGGCCGTGCTGATGAGTCCCCACGACGACGTGCTCCTCGGGGGGCCGCGCCTGGTCCGCGGAGGCGCGGGGGACGACTTCCTCCTCGGCACCGGCTCGGCCGAGAGGCTCGGAGGGGGCCCCGGAGCGGACGTGGTGGTCGGCAAGCGCGGCATCGACCGGATCGACGGCGGATCCGGCACGGACGACTGCCGCGCGGACCGCAGGGACACCGTCGTCCGGTGCCCGTGACCGGCGACCCCCGCCTGACCCGCACGTGCCAGGTGTACGCCGCTCCCCGGGCCATGGCGCATGGCCCGACCGGGCCATTTCGCCCCGCAGCGGCTGACAGCGCCCCCGCGAGCGCCTAACGTTCTTCTCGAGCCGCTGGTGACCCGAGACGCCAGCGGTTCACTACGTGCGAAGAGGCCCCCGGCAGCAGCCGGGGGCCTCTTCTGCGTCTGGCTTCCTGCGTCCTGCGCCCGTCGCGCGGGGCGGCCTGGCGGCCGCTCGTCGGTCAGGCGTTGAAGGTGTCGGGGTCGGAGTCGTCGGGCACGACGTGCACGGCGGCCTCCTCGGCCGAGGCCGCGGCGCCGTCGATGCCGACGTCGTCGCCCACGAGCTCCTGGTCGACGTCCTCGCCGAGGCCCTGGTCGGGGTCGACCAGGCGGCCCGCGCGCTCGTCGCCGACCTCGCCGTCGTCGAGCTGGTCGAGGCGCACGTCGGGATCGGCGTCGGCCTTCTCGGCCTGCTCGTAGGGGTCGGTCTCCGGCACCTCCTGGGCGACGCGCTGGTCGAGGGTCTCGCCGGTGGCCTCCTCGTAGGGGGTGTTGCCGAAGCCCTGGGCGGCCGAGTACTTCTCCGGCGGGGAGTAGCCGCGGTCGAGCTCGTCGGCGACGTCGGGGTCGCCGAGGTCGTCCATGTTGGTGGGCTGGTCCTCGTCGTCGACGGAGTAGTCGCCGTAGGTCTCGGCGTCGGTCGTCGGGTCAGGAGTGCTCTCGGTCATGGCCCCACCGTAGGCCGCCCCACGGCGTGGTCAGGTCACCCGAAGGGACCCCGGGCCCGACGCGGGGCCGACCTCACGACGGCTCAGGCGGGCGCGATCAGCTCGGTGCGCTCGGCGGCCACGATGACGGCACCCACGAGGCTGGCGCGGTTGCCGAGCTCGCTGGCCAGCACGGGCGTCAGTGCGGCCGCGTCGAGGGCGTGGCGGCGCAGGCCGACCCGGGCGGGCTCGAGCACGAGCTCGCCTGCGCGGGCCATGTCGCCGCCGACGACCACGATGTCGGGGTCGAGCAGGTTGACGATGCTGGCCAGCCCCCAGCCCAGGTGGAGCCCGACGTCCTCGAAGGCGCGCTGGGCGGCGACGTTGCCGGCGAGGGCTGCGTCGACGATCTCCTCGATGACCGCGCCGGGCAGCTGACCGCCCATCATCGACTGCACCGTGCCGATGGAGGTGTAGGCCTCCAGACAGCCGCGGCTGCCGCAGCGGCACAGCGGGCCCTGCTCGTCGAGGGTCAGGTGACCGATCTCCCCGGCGCTGCCGTGGGCCCCGCGGAAGAGCTCGTTGCGGATGACGACGCCGGCGCCCACGCCGGAGGAGATCTTCACGAAGACCGAGCTGCGGTGACCGCGGCCCACGCCGCGGCGGTGCTCGGCGAGCGCGCCCAGGTTGGCGTCGTTCTCGACCAGGGCGGTGGCGCCGAAGACCTGCTCGGCGGCGGTGCGGGCGTTGACCCCGACCCATGACGGCAGGATCGCGGAGGACTGCACGACGTCGGCGGTGACGGGGGCCGGCAGGCCCAGCCCGACGGTGCGCAGGGTCGGCCCGGCCGGGAGCATGCCGCGGAGCATGTCGTGGGCGCAGGTGAGGGCGGCGCGGTGGTCGAGCCCGGAGTGGAGGGGGCGGCGCTCCTCGTGGAGGAGCCGGCCGGCGAGGTCCCCGACGGCGACGGCGACGTGGCTGTGGCCGAAGTCGACGCCGGCGACGACGCCGGCGGTCTCGGCGAGCCTCACCGAGGACCCGCGCCGGCCGCTGCCGGGCGCGATGGCGACGAGCCCGGCCGAGGACAGGTCGCGCAGGATGTTGGACACCGTGGCCGGGGCCAGCCCGGTGGTGCGGGCGAGCTCGGCCTGCGTGTACTCCGCGGGCAGGGCGTCGACGTCCTCGCCGGCCACCGCGGGGTCGACGACGCCGAGCCCCCGCAGGACGTCGAGCACGCGGTGCTGGTTGGCGGTGCGCAGCGTCGACGTCGACCCGGGGGCGGCGTCGAGGCGCTGTCTGGTCATGGGCGGAACTGTGCCTCGGGTCACAGGTTGCGGTCAAGACGTGAATGATCAACGCGCGAGTAACGAGTTATGACCATCTTTGCGTTCACTACTTGACGACAAGTCTGTGACGGCTGACACTCGACCCAGTCAACCCGGCGGCGTGCCCGCCCCAGTCGAGGGAGAACCATGTCCACACCCCTGCACCGCCTCGCAGCCTTCGGTGCTGTGCTCGCCATCGGCACCGCCGGCCTCACCGCCTGCGGCGCCAACGACGCCGAGAGCGGCTCCGACGGCGGCGGCGACAGCGCCTCCGGCGGCACCATCGCCCTGCTCCTCCCGGAGTCCAAGACCACCCGCTACGAGGCCTTCGACAAGCCGCTCTTCGAGGCCGCGGTCGCCGAGCTGTGCTCGGACTGCGAGGTCGACTACTACAACGCCGACCAGGACGAGGCCAAGCAGGCCCAGCAACTCACCAGCGCGCTGACCGCCGGCGCGTCCGTCGTCGTGCTCGACCCGGTCAACGGCGCCGGCGCCACCGGCATGGTCCAGGAGGCCCAGGGCCAGGACGTGCCGGTCATCGCCTACGACCGCTTCATCGACGGCGCCGACTACTACATGTCCTTCGACAACGAGACCGTCGGCCAGATGCAGGCCGAGGCCCTCGTCGAGGCCGTCGGCGACACCGGCAACATCCTCATGCTCAACGGTGCGCCCAGCGACCCCAACGCCGCGCAGTTCAAGGCCGGTGCCCACAGCGTGCTCGACTCCAGCGGCGTCACCATCGCCGAGGAGTACGACAACCCCGACTGGAGCCCCGAGAACGCCCAGCAGTGGACGACCGACCAGCTGAGCAAGTACGACCCCAGCGACATCCAGGGCGTCTACGCCGCCAACGACGGCCAGGCCGGCGGCGTGGTCGCGGCCCTGACCGGCGCCGGTGTCTCCTCCGACGAGCTGCCCCCGATCACGGGTCAGGACGCCGAGGTCGCCGCGATCCAGCGCATCCTCGCCGGTGAGCAGGAGATGACGATCTACAAGCCCATCCCGATCGAGGCCGAGACGGCCGCCGAGGTGGCCGTGGCCCTGGCCCAGGGCGAGGAGCCCGCGTCGACCAGCGAGACCGGCATCGACCAGAGCGACTACGAGGGCGTCACGTCCTACATCTTCGACCCGATCGTCGTGACGGCCGACAACGTCGCCGACACCGTCATCGCCGACGGCTTCTACTCCGCCGCCGACATCTGCACCGGCGACTACGCCGCTGCGTGCTCGGAGGCTGGCATCTCCTGATGAGCGCCACGACGACGGAGAAGCCGGTCACGGGACAGACCGTCCTGTCCCTGACCGGCATCAACAAGAGGTTCGGGGCCGTGCAGGCCCTCACCGACGTGCACCTCGAGGTGGCAGCCGGCGAGGTCGTCGCCCTCGTGGGCGACAACGGTGCGGGCAAGTCGACCCTGGTCAAGGTCATCTCGGGGGTCTACCAGCCCGACGAGGGTGACATCACCTTCGCGGGCCGCAAGATCTCGGTCGGTGGCCCGTCCGACGCCCAGGCGCTGGGCATCGCGACGGTCTTCCAGGACCTGGCCCTGTGCGACAACCTCGACGTCGTCGCGAACCTGTTCCTGGGCCAGGAGCGCCTGCTCGGGCCGGTGCTCGACGAGGTCACGATGGAGAAGGAGGCGTGGCGCCTGCTGCGCACCCTCTCCGCCAAGATCCCCTCGGTCCGCATCCCCATCGCGGGGCTGTCGGGCGGTCAGCGCCAGACGGTGGCGATCGCCCGCAGCCTCGTGGGCAACCCCAAGCTCGTCATGCTCGACGAGCCCACCGCGGCCCTCGGTGTCGCGCAGACCGCGGAGGTCCTGAACCTCGTCGAGCGGCTGCGCGAGACCGGGCTCGGGGTCATCCTCATCAGCCACAACATGGCCGACGTCCAGGCCGTTGCCGACCGCATCGTGGTCATGCGCCTGGGCCGCAACGCCGCGGAGTTCCGCACCGAGGAGACCACGACCGAGCAGCTGGTCGCGGCCATCACCGGCGCCTCCGACAACGTGGTCGCCGCGCGCGCCAGCCGGCGCGCCGGCACCACCGACACCACCGAGGGAGCGGGCCAGTGAGCGCCACGACCGACGAGACGCAGTCGGCCGTCGCCGCCGACATCGCCGACGAGCGGCTCATCCAGAGCCAGGGTCTCGGCGGCCAGGCCCGCGCGGTCTGGAACCGGCTCAAGGGCGGTGAGCTCGGCATGCTGCCCGTGGTCATCGGGCTCATCGTCATCTCGCTGGTCTTCTACTCCCAGGAGCCGACGTTCCTGTCGTCGAAGAGCCTGGTCAACATCACGCTCTTCGCCGCACCGGTCGGCGTCATCGCGCTGGGCATCGTGCTGGTGCTGCTGCTCGGGGAGATCGACCTCTCGGTCGGCTCGGTCTCGGGCTTCGCGGCCGCCTCCATGGCGGTCCTGGTGGCCAACAAGAGCCAGTCGCTGGTCGTCGGCATGATCGCCGGCATCCTCATCGGCACCCTGATCGGCTCGGTCTACGCCCTGCTCTACACCCGGCTCGGCGTGCCCAGCTTCGTGTTCTCCCTCGCCGGCCTGCTCGGCTTCCAGGGAGCGCTGCTCTACGTGCTGGGCGACCAGGGCACCATCGTGCTGCCCACCGACTCGGGCCTGCGGCAGTTCGCCCGCGAGCGCTTCCTCAGCGACGGTGCGGCCTACGTGCTGCTCGCGGTGGTCGTGCTGGCCTACGTCGGCTCGCAGCTGCTGATGGTGCGCCGGCGCAAGGCGGCCGGGCTGACCCCGCCCAACCTCACCATGGTCGGCATCAAGGCGGTGCTCCTCGCGGGCGGCCTGGGCTTCCTGACCTACTACCTCGGCATCGACCGCGGCTGGGGCTACCTGTTCGTGCTCTTCGTGGCCCTGGTGGTCGTCATGGACCTCATGCTGCGCAAGACCACGTGGGGTCGCCACGTCTACGCCGTGGGCGGCAACGAGGAGGCGGCCCGCCGCGCCGGCATCAAGGTGGGCCGGATCTACTTCTCGGTCTTCGCCGCGACGTCGACCTTCGCAGCCCTGGGCGGCATCCTGCTGGCCGGTCAGCTCACCTCGGTCTCGCAGAGCAGCGGCACCACCGACACCAACCTGACCGCGATCGCGGCCGCGGTGATCGGCGGCACCAGCCTCTTCGGCGGCCGCGGGTCGGCGTACTCCGCGCTGCTCGGCATCATCGTGCTCCAGGCCATCCAGAGCGGCCTGAACCTGATGAACGTCGACTCCTCGGTGCGCTTCATGGTCACCGGTGCGGTCCTGCTGCTGGCGGTCGCGATCGACTCGGTCTCGCGCCGGGTGCGTTCCTCCAGCGGACGCGGGTAGCGGCCCCGCCCCACCCGCACCACCGCCGACGGGCGGGACCCTCCCGGGGTCCCGCCCGTCGGCGCGTCTGCACCCGGGCGCCCGCGCCCGGCTCAGTCCCGCTCGACCTCGAGGCGCGTGCGGGGCAGGCCGGCCGGGTCGTGGTCGCGCAGCCAGGCCACCAGCTGCTCGCGCACGTGGCAGCGCAGGTCGAAGAGCGTGCCGGCGTCGACGGCGGTGACCAGCACCCGCACCCGCACGAAGCCGGCGACGGCGTCGGTGACCTGCAGCAGCGAGACGCGCCCGTCCCACAGCTCGCCGGCCGAGGCCATGACCCCCGGCAGGGCCTCGCGCATCCGGGCGGTGTCGACGCGCCAGTCGAGGTCGAGCTCCACGGCGCCCAGCAGCTCGGAGTTGCGGCGCGTCCAGTTCTGGAAGGGGGTGGTGGTGAAGTACGTCGAGGGCAGCACCATGCGACGGTCGTCCCAGAGCCGGACGACGACGTAGCTGAGGGTGATCTCCTCGATCCAGCCCCACTCCTCCTCCACGATCACGACGTCGTCGATGCGGATCGCGTCGCTGAAGGCCAGCTGGATGCCGGCGAAGACGTTGGCCAGCGTGGACTGCGCGGCCAGCGCGGCGACCACCGAGATGAGGCCGGCCGAGGCCAGGACGCTCGCGCCGATGGTGCGGACCCCCGGGAAGCTGAGCAGGATCGCGCCGAGGGCGACCACCACCATGAGGGCCACGGTGAGACGGCGCAGGATGAGCACCTGCGTGCGGACGCGGCGCGCGGCCCGGTTGTCGCGCACGTCGGTGCGGGCGCGGCCCAGGCCGAGGTCCTGGAGGAAGAGCAGCACCACGGTGACCAGCCAGGCCGCGGCGATGATCCACAGGGTCCGCCCCGCCAGGACCGCGGCGTGCCACCACACCTCGTCGTCGCCGCGGCGCCGCACGCCGGCCACCCAGCCGTTGAGCGCGATGACCAGCACGAGCACCCGGTAGGGGACCCGGGCCTGGCGGAAGAGCCGCTCCCCGGGCGGCCAGCGTCGCTGCACCAGGCGCGCGACCACGTGGGTCAGCACGATGAGGGCGAGGGCCCCGAGCAGGGCCGACCCGCCGGCGATGAGGGCGTTGGTCCACGAAACGCGCATGGGTCATCGTGCCCGGTCCGCGGCCGGACCCGCGGGCGGGGTCAGCGGGCGGCGTACAGGGTCGTGCGCTCGGTCACGGGCCGGTCGATGCCCGCGCCGATCTCCACCAGCTCGGCGACCGTCTTGGCCGAGCCGTGCTCGGAGCCGGCCATGCGCGAGATCGTCTCCTCCATCAGGGTCCCGCCCAGGTCGTTGGCGCCCGCGCGCAGCATCGCGCGGGTGCCCTCGACGCCGAGCTTGACCCAGGAGGTCTGGATGTTGTCGATGCGCCCGTGCAGCAGGATCCGCGCCATCGCGTGCACGGCGAGGTTGTCGCGCAGCGTGGGGCCGGGGCGGGCGACGCCGGCGAGGTAGATCGGTGCGCTCGTGTGCACGAAGGGCAGCGGCACGAACTCGGTGAACTCCGCGGCGCCGTGCTCGCGCGCGGTGTCCTGCACCCGGCTCAGCACGCGCAGGTGGTTGACCCAGTGCCGCGGGTTGTCGACGTGGCCGTACATCATCGTCGAGGTCGTCGGCACGCCCACGCGGTGGGCGGTGGAGACGATGTCGATCCAGGTGGAGGTGGGCAGCTTGCCCTTGGTGAGCACCCAGCGCACGTCGTCGTCGAGGATCTCCGCGGCCGTGCCCGGCAGCGACCCCAGGCCGGCCTCGCGCGCCTTGATGAGGAAGTCCTCGGTCGACAGGCCCGTGCGGGCGGTGCCGTTGAGCACCTCCATCGGGGAGAAGGCGTGCACGTGCATCTGCGGCACGCGACGCCGCACGGCCCCCACCAGCTCGACGTAGGCCGAGGCGGGCAGCTCGGGGTCGATGCCGCCCTGCATGCAGACCTCGGTCGCGCCGAGGTCCCAGGCCTCCGCGGCCCGGTCGGCGACCTCGTCGAGGGACAGCGAGTAGGCGTCGGCGTCGGTGCGCCGCTGGGCGAAGGCGCAGAAGCGGCAGCCGACGTAGCAGACGTTGGTGAAGTTGATGTTGCGGTTGACGACGTAGGTGACGGTGTCGCCGACGACCTCGCGGCGCAGGTCGTCGGCCAGGCGGCACACCTGCTCCAGCAGCGGGCCCTCGGCGGTCATGAGGGTGAGCGCGTGCTCGTCGGCGAGCCCGCCGGGGTCGGCCTCCGCGGCCCGCAGCGCGGCGGCCCCCTCGGCGTGGAGCACCGCGGGAGCGCCGTCGATCAGCGACGTCGACCCGGCCGCGTCGCGCACCGAGTCCCAGTCGCCGTAGACCCCGGCGAAGTCGGAGCGGCGGTCCTCGCTGCGGCCCTCGGTGTCGATGCTGGCGTGCAGGTCGGTGCGCCCGGTGCTGGTGGTGAGCGAGGCGGCCCCGCCGTCGGGCTCCTGCCACACCCGCCCCTCCGGTCGTACGCCGACCCGCGCCAGACCGGCCGCGGGCCCGTCGGGCACCGCGAGCGCGGCGACGTGGGCGCTGACCCGCGGGTCGAGCCACGGGCTGCCGCCGCCGAGACCGGCCCGGACGTGCTCGGGGTGCACGGTGAGCCGGGGCGCCAGCTCGAGGCCGGCCGCCGCGGTGTGGGCCCTCAGCCGCTCGAGGGTCGGCCACGGCCGCTCGGGGTTGACGTGGTCGGGGGTGAGCGGGCTGACCCCGCCCCAGTCGTCGATGCCGGCGTCGAGCAGGGCGCGGCACTCCGCGGAGCCCGCGGAGGCGTCGACCAGGTTGGGCGGGGCCTGCACGCGCATGCGCGGGCCCATCACCAGGCGGGTGACCGCGATCGCGGCGCGGTACTCCTCCAGGCCCAGGTCGTCGCGGTGGCGCATGGCGGTGTCGGGCTTGGCGCGGAAGTTCTGCACGATCACCTCCTGCACGTGGCCGTAGGCCTTGGCCACCCCGCGCAGGGCGAAGACCGTCTCGGCGCGCTCGCGCAGGGTCTCGCCGATGCCGACGAGCAGCCCGGTGGTGAAGGGGATGGAGAGACGACCGGCGTCCTCGAGCACCCGCATCCGCACGGCGGGGTCCTTGTCGGGGGAGCCGAAGTGGGCCAGCCCGCGGGTCTCGAAGAGCCGTCGCGAGGTGGTCTCGAGCATCATGCCCATCGAGGGGCTGACCGGCTTGAGCCGGTTCATCTCCTCCCAGCTCATCACCCCGGGGTTGAGGTGGGGCAGCAGCCCGGTCTCCTCCAGCACCCGCACGGCCATCGCGCGCACGTAGGCCAGGGTCGAGTCGTAGCCCTGCTCGTCGAGCCACTGCCGCGCCTCGGGCCAGCGCTCCTCGGGGCGGTCGCCGAGGGTGAAGAGCGCCTCGAGGCAGCCCAGCTCGGCCCCGCGGCGGGCCAGGTCGAGGATCTCGTCGGGGGAGAGGTAGAGCGGTCGGCCCTCGCGCTGGAGGTGGCCCGGGCTCTCCACGAAGGTGCAGTAGTGGCACCGGTCGCGGCACATCGTCGTGACCGGGATGAAGACCTTGGGCGAGTAGGTGACCACGCCCGGGCGCCCCGCGGCGAGCAGCCCGGCGTCGCGCACGGTGGCGGCGGCCGCGCAGAGCCGGTCGAGGTCGGCGCCGGTGGCGGCCAGCAGCACCGACGCCTCCTCGACGTCGAGCGCCGCCCCGCGCTCGGCGCGCGCGAGGGCGCGGCGTACCTGCTGGGGGGTCGGGTCGGGGTCGGGTCTCGGGGCGGTGCGCTCAGCCATCACCGAGAGGCTATCCCGCGCCCCCTGCGGGCCCGGCGCTCAGGACACCCGCTCAGGACACCCACTCCTTGACCTGGGCGATCGTGGCGGCCGGGTCGGCGGAGGCGGGGGTGACCGAGAGGTTGGTGACGCCGGCCTCGCGGAAGGCGGCGATGCGCTCCTTGACGTAGGACTCGGGGCCGACCAGGTTGCCCGCGCGCAGCCACTCCAGCGGCACCAGCGCCTCGGCCTCCTTCTTCTTGCCCTGGAGGTAGAGCTCCTGGATCTGCTCGGCCTCCTGCTCGTAGCCGTACTGGCGCGCCAGCTCGTTGTAGAAGTTCTTGCCCTTGGCGCCCATGCCGCCGACGTAGAGCGCGTAGGTGGGGCGCATGAGGTCGAGCATCCCCTCGACGTCCTCGCCGATCGCCACCAGGCCACCGGCGCTGACCTCGAGGGGCGCCAGGTCGGCGGAGCGCTTGGCGCGCCCCTGCGCCAGCGGCTCGCCCCAGACCTCCTGGGCCTTCTCGGGGTGGAAGAGGAAGGGGAGCCAGCCGTCGGCGATCTCGGCGGTCATCCGCACGTTGGCGTGGCCGAGCGCTGCCACCCACAGCGGCACGACCGGGCGCTCGGGACGGGTCAGCAGCTTGAGCGGCTTGCCGAGCCCGAGGCCCTGGTCGGCGGGCAGGGGCAGCGTGAAGACCTTGCCGTCGTGCACGAGGGGCTCGCGGCGCAGCCCCAGGCGCAGGATCTCGACCATCTCGCGGGTGCGGCCGAGCGGCTTGTCGTAGGGCAGGCCGTGGAAGCCCTCGATGACCTGCGGTCCCGAGGCGCCCAGGCCGATGACCGCGCGGCCGCCGGAGACGTTGTCGAGACCCGCCGCGGTCTGCAGCATCGCCCCCGGGGTGCGGGAGTAGACGTTGAGGATGCCGGCGCCGATCTCGATGGTCTCGGTCTTGGCGGCGAGGTAGCCCATCAGCGTGGGGGCGTCGAAGCCGTAGGGCTCCGCGACCCAGACCATGTCGAGGCCGGCCTTCTCGAGCGCGACGACCTGGTCGGCGGCCTCGCGCGGGTTGCCGGAGTAGACGAGGGGCATCGACAGCTTCATGGGTCTCCTGGGCCTGGGGCCGGGCCGGTCCCGGCGGCGACGCTCGCGACCCTACCGTGACAGCGGTGCTGTCACCATCGGTGCGGCGGTGCTCAGTCGGTCATGCCGGTGGCGCGGCCCAGGGAGCCGGCCAGCAGCTCGGAATACTCCGTGGTCAGGTGGTCGGTGTCGCGGTAGGACAGCGTGCCGCCGATGACCACCGGGCACTCGCCCTGGTAGCACAGCCACGGGGTCGGGTCGACGACCTCGGCGTCGGCCAGCAGCGCCGACTTCACCGCGACGTCGCCGAGGATCTCGGCGCGCTCGACGGGCTGGAACATGCAGTCGCCGAGGCTGGGGGTGCCGGTGGTGAGGCACTCGCCGGGGTCGATGCCCGACTTGGGCACGTCCTTGATCAGCAGCACCCGCTCGGAGGCGGCGTGCAGCTCGTCGAAGAGCTCGTCGTAGCCCTCCTCGAGCACCGGGGCGACCCGCTCGATCGTGGCCGCGAGCTCGCCGTCGATCCACACCCCGTTGACCGGGGGCGAGGACGACACGATCGTGAGGTCGGGCTGCAGGGCCTCGACCTGGTCGACCACCCAGTCCTGGAAGCCGGTGCACTCGGTGAAGACCCGGCGCTCGTTGAGCGGCGCCACCGGCACGTGGGCGGCGGGGCACTGCGGCTTGACCAGGTAGTAGGCCCTCCAGTCGTTCTCCACCGCGATCCGCTCCACGGCCGGGATCCAGGCGCGGGCGTGGGAGTCGCCGGTGACCACCACGGTGCGCTCCCCGTCGGGGTCGCCGCGCAGGCAGAGCTCCTGCACGTCCTCCTCGTAGTCGCACGCGCCGACGTCGGCCACGCTGTCACGCAGGGTCAGCAGGTTGGGGTCGAGCTCGCTGGGCACCGCCATCCGGTCGCGCGCGGCGTTGACCGAGGCCCGCACGAGCGCGACGGTGCTGTCGGCGCCCGCGGGGTCGGCCACCGCGATCGCGGGCACGTCGCCCTGGCCCGTGCGGGCCTCGATCCACTGCCACCCGCCGACGCAGGACGCGGCGACCACGGCCAGGCTCAGCGGGTAGAGCAGCAGTGGACGGGGGGCCACGAGCAGCCGCGGGGGCAGTCCCTGCCGGAAGGGCGTCTCGACGAAGCGGAAGGTCAGCGCGGCCAGGCTCAGCACCACCAGCAGCACCAGCGCGCGCTCCACGCCGGTCAGGGGGCGCAGCGCCCACTCCTCGGCGAGGATCAGCGCGGGCCAGTGCCACAGGTAGAGGGAGTAGGACCAGTCACCCAGGACCCGCACCGGGCGCCAGGTCAGCAGGGCCCGGACCGGGTCGTGGCGGGGGCCGGGCCGGATGCCGGCGAGCAGCAGCGCCACCGTGCCGAGCACCGGCAGGAGCGCGGCCCACCCCGGGAAGGCCGTGGCCGAGGAGTAGAGGACGCAGGCCAGCCCCACCGCGAGCAGGCCACCGGCACCGAGCAGCGGCACGGCCAGGGCCGGCATCCGCTTGCGCAGGCGGGGCGCGGCGAGCGCGGCCAGCGCGCCGGCGCCGAGCTCCCAGGCCCGCCCGAGGGTGGAGTAGTAGGCGCTGCCGGAGTCACCGGCCGTGCCCGCCACCGACCAGGCGAAGCTGGCCGCGGTCAGCGCGACCAGCACGACGGCCAGGGTGCGCTCGGGCAGCCGGCGCTCGTCGGAGCGGGTGACCAGGCGCACCGCGAGGGCGCAGACCACGAGCAGCACCGGCCAGACGACGTAGAACTGCTCCTCGACCGCCAGGGACCAGTAGTGCTGCATCGGCGACGGGGGACCGTCCTGGGCGAAGAAGTAGTCACCCTGGTCGGCGAAGCGGACGTTGGCGGCGAAGAGGGTGGCCCAGACGGCGTCGACCACGACCTCGCGCGCGTCGATGAGACTCATCCACGCCACCGAGGCCAGCACGGTGAGCGCCGTGACCAGCGTGGCGGCGGGCAGGATCCGCCGGGCCCGGCGCGACCAGAAGGCGGTCAGCGAGACCTTCTCGCCCCGGCGCATCTCGCGGAAGAGCAGCCCCGAGATCAGGAAGCCGGAGACGACGAAGAAGACGTCGACCCCGACGAAGCCGCCGGGCAGGAAGGGGACACCGGCGTGCGCAGCGATGACGACGAGCACGGCGACGGCGCGCAGGCCCTGGACATCGCTGCGGTATCGACTCGCCACCCCTGAGCTCCTGCGCGGTTGAGGGGCCGACGGTACCAAAACCTGATGACGAGTACGGCGTCCTCGCTGCCACTGGCACACTCGCTCGCGTGACCAGCCAGCCCGCCGCCACGTCCGAGACCGCCACCGACCACGACGCCGACCCGGGCGCCGGTACGGTCCGCCACCGCATCGCCGTGGTCGGCGGCACGGGGCCGCAGGGCAAGGGGCTCGGCTACCGCTTCGCGCGCGGCGGCCACGACGTCGTGTTGGGCTCGCGCGCCGCCGACAAGGCCGAGGCGGTCGCCGCCGAGGTGGCCGACCGGCTCGTCGGCGTCGAGGGCGCCGGGACGGTCACGGGCGCCACCAACGCCGACGCCTGCGCGGGCGCCGACCTCGTGCTGCTCGCCGTGCCGTGGGACGGCCACGACGAGCTGGTCGCCACCCTCCCGCTGGCCGGCACGACGGTGATCTCCTGCGTGAACCCGCTGGCCTTCGACAAGCGCGGCGCGCACGGCCTGGTCATCGACGGCGGCGAGGGGTCGGCCGCGGAGTCGGCCCAGCGCATCGTGGGGGATTCGGCCACCGTGGTGGGCGCCTTTCACAACGTCTCGGCGGTCTCGCTGTGGGGCGACGACGACGTGCTGGCCCACGAGGACGTCCTGGTGGTCGGCGACGTCAAGGAGGCCAAGGAGACCGTCATGGCGCTGTGCGCCAGCGTCACCGGGCGGCCCGGCATCGACGCCGGCAAGCTGCGCCTGGCCCGCCAGGTCGAGCCGCTCACCGCCGTGCTGATCTCGATCAACCGGCGCTACAAGATCCACTCCAGCATCAAGGTCACCGGCTTCTAGCCCGTCAGCCGGCCAGGCCCTCCACCACCTCGGCCCCGGGCAGGTCGGCCAGCAGGCGACCCGGCAGCAGCACCTTGGAGCGGCGTACGCCGGAGCCGACGACGGCCACCTCGACGTCCAGCACCCGCGCGTCGACCAGCAGCCGCCAGCCGGCCGGCAGGCCGATCGGCGTGATCCCGCCGTGCTCCATGCCCGACTCGGCCACCGCGCGCTCCATGGGCAAGAACGACGCCTTGCGCACGTCGAGGGTGCGCTTGACCAGGCCGTTGACGTCGGCGCGGGTGTCGGCGCGCACCACGCAGGCGGCGACCCGCTCCTCCCCGTCGCGGCGCCCGGCCACCAGGACGCAGTTGGCGCTGGCCTCCAGCGGCACCTGGTGGGCCTCGCTCAGGGCCGCGGTGTCGGCCAGGTCGGGGTCGATGGCGACCACGCCGACACGCTCCGCGCCCGGCAGCGAGGCCAGGGCGCGGGCCACCGGCGCGGCGAGCAGGTCGGGGTGGTCGAGGGCGGGCGAGGGCGACAGGGTGCCGACGGGGGAGAGGTCCACGGCCCCATCCTGCCCACCGCCCCTCACGCGTCGTTCACCTCGGGGTCACCGCGCGGACGGAGGTGCCACGCACCGTCGAGGTCGTGACCACCGTGTCCCTGCCCGTCCGTCGTCCCCGCACCCTGGCCGTGACCCCCGCCGTCGTGGGCCACCGCGGCGCCAGCGGCACCTGGCCCGAGCACACGCTCGAGGCCTACCGCGCCGCGATCGCGATGGGCGCCGACGACATCGAGCTCGACCTGGTCGTGAGCGCCGACGGCGTGCTCGTGGTGCGCCACGAGAGCGACCTGGCCCGCACCACCGACATCGCCGCGCGCCCCGGGCTGGCCCACCGCCGCAGCACGCGGGTGGTCGACGGCGAGGAGGTGACGGGCTGGTTCGCCGAGGACCTCCCGCTCTCGGAGCTGCGCACGCTGCGGGTGGTCGAGCGGATGCCCGGGTTGCGCCCGGCCAGCGCCGCCCACGACGGCCGGCTCCCGGTGGCGACGCTCGACGACGTGCTGGAGATGGTGGCCGCGGAGTCGTCCGCCCGGGGCCGCTCGATCGGGGTCATGATCGAGCTCAAGGACGCCGCCTGGTTCGCCTCGCGCGGGCTGCCGCTCGACACCGCGCTGGTCGCCACGCTGCGGCGCCACGGCGTCGACACGCCGCGCTCGCGGGTGACGGTGATGTCCTTCGAGCCCACGATCCTCCAGCGCCTGGCCGGCCAGGTGCGGGTGCCCCTGGTGCAGCTGCTCGACCGGCGCGACCGACGCCCCGCCGACCTCGCCGCGGCCGGCGACCCCCGCACCTTCGGGGACCTGGCCAGCCCCGCGGGCCTGGCCGTGGTGGAGCGCTACGCCGACGGCATCGGCGCCCACCACTCGCTGGTGGCCGCCGAGGCGCCCGGCGGTCGCGGCATGCGCCCCTCCACCCTGTTGGCCGACGCCCACCGCGAGTGGCTGACCGTCCACGTGTGGACGCTGCGGGCCGAGAACCACTTCCTGCCGGCCCCCTTCCGCCGGGGCGAGGAGGCCGGGGAGCGCCCCGCGGCGCACGGCGACCTCGGCGGCTTCGTGGAGCTGCTGCTCGAGCTCGGCGTCGACGGGCTGATCACCGACCAGCCCGACGCGGCGGTGGCGGCCCGCGAGGCCTGGCTGGCGCCGGTCGGCGTACGCGTGCCGGCCTGAGGCACCCGGCCCGCCCCGGCGGTCACCCGGCGGGGTGAGAGCGCCGCCGCGGGCTTGACCCTGAGCTCCCGGGGCGGCTTCGGTGGGCCGATGGCCGACTCCTCCGCAGCCACCACGACCGCGCTCCCCGACGACGGGGACCTCACCCGGTCGATCACCGGGAGGCTGCTGTTCTTCTACGTCCTCGGCGACGTGCTCGGCTCCGGCATCTACGTGCTCATCGGCGCCGTCGCGGGTGCGGTCGGGGGCGCCTTCTGGATCGCCTTCGCCGTCGGGGTGTCGGTCGCGACGATCACCGGGCTGGCCTACGCCGAGCTGGTGACGAAGTACCCCCAGGCCGCCGGCGCCGCGCTCTACGTCAACAAGGCCTTCCGCAGCCCTGCGCTGACCTTCCTCGTCACGATCTCGATGCTCTCGGCCACCTTCGCCGCGGCCGGGTCGCTGGCCACCGGCTTCTCCGCCTACTTCGCCGAGGTGTGGGAGCTGCCCCCGGGCCTGCTGGTGGCGCTGGTCTTCATCCTCGTGCTGGCGGTCGTCAACTACATCGGCATCACCGAGTCGGTCGTGGCCAACATGGTGATGACCGTCGTCGAGATCGCCGGTCTGGTCATCGTCATGGTCATCGGTGTCGTCTACGTCGCGCAGGGCGACGCCGACTTCGGCACGCTCACCGAGTTCCGGGCCGACGGCAACCCCGTGCTGGCGATCGTGGCCGGCGTCGCGCTCGCCTTCTTCGCGATGACGGGCTTCGAGAACGCCGCCAACGTCGCCGAGGAGACCATCGACCCGGCCCGCACCTTCCCGCGGGCCCTCGTCGGCGGCATGGTCGTCGCCGGCGTGATCTACGTGCTGGTCGCCGTGACCGCGGCCCTGGTCGTGCCGGTGGCCGACCTGGCCTCCTCCGACGCCGCCCTGCTGGAGGTGGTCGAGGCCGGCGTGCTGCCCCTGCCCGTGGGGCTGCTCAGCGTGGTCTTCGCCGTGATCGCCATGGTCGCGATCACCAACACCACCCTGGTCTCGGTGGTCACGCAGTCGCGCATCCTCTACGGCATGGCGCGCGAGGACGTCGTGCCGGGCGTCTTCGCCCGCATCCACTCCAGCCGCCGCAGCCCCTGGGTCGCGCTGAGCTTCGCGGCCGTCGTGGTCTACTCCCTGCTGGTCGTCGGCGCCCTGCTCAACCGCGCCGGCGTCGGCGTCGACGTGGTGGCGCGGCTGGCCACCGTCACGGTGGTCTTCACCCTCTTCATCTACGGCCTGGTCATCCTCTCCGCGCTCAGGCTGCGCGGCCACGACGAGGCCGACGACACCTACACCGCCCCCACCGCGCTGCTCGCCGTCGGGATCGTCGGCAACCTGGTCCTGCTGGCCTACGTCGTGTGGGACGACCCCACGTCGCTGCTGTGGTGCGGCGGGCTGCTGGCCGTCGGCCTGGTGCTCTACGTCGTGGAGCGCCTGGTCGGTCGCCGCGACCGGCCGCACGGCCGCGCCCGGGGCGAGTCCACCGTCGAGCCCCGCACCTGAGGCCCGCCCCCCACCAGCCCCCAGCACCACCGGACGCCCGAGGAGGCCCCCGTGCACGTCATCGTCGCCACCGACGGCTCGCAGCAGTCGCTCGACGCCGCGCGCCACCTGCGCTCCTTCGCCGACCCGGCCAGGATCACCGACGTCACGGTGCTGGCGGTGGTGCGTCCGCTCGCCGCGGTGGCCTTCGCCGACGACCTGGCCCCCGCCGACCGCACGCGGGCCGAGGGGGAGTCCTCGTCGTTCCGGGCGGCCGCCGAGAGCGCCGTGCGCGTCGTGGCGGCGGAGCTCGACGGCTGGGGCCCCACGGTCCGCACCAGCATCCGCAGCGGCTCGCCGGCCCAGGAGATCACCAAGGCCGCCTCGGCGCTGGGAGCCGGCCTCGTGGTCGTCGCCGCGGGCGGTCGCGGGCTGAGCCGCACCGTGCTGCTCGGCAGCACCGCCCAGCGGGTCCAGCACTCCGCGCCCTGCCCCGTGCTGGTCGTGCGCCCTGTGCCGCGGCCCCGCGCGCCGCGACCGTAGGCTGCGCGGCATGGAGATCCTGCGGCTGGTCCTGCTGTTCGTGCACATCCTCGGTTTCGCGGCCCTCCTCGGCGGCCTGCTCGCGCAGGCCCGCGAGCCGCACAAGCGGGTCAACGAGCTGATGCGCGACGGCGCCGGCACGGCCGTCCTGGCCGGGATCGCGCTGGTCGGCGTGCTCGAGGCCGGCGACACCGACGTCGACCACGCCAAGATCGGGGTCAAGCTGGTGGTGGGCCTGGTCATCCTGGGCCTGGTGATGGCCAACCTGCGCAAGGAGCGCATCGCCCAGGGTCTGTGGGCGGCGCTGCTGGGGCTCACGGTGCTCACCATCGCGGTCGCGGTCTTCTGGTCGCCCGCCCACGGCTCCTACTGAGCCGACCGCGGCGTCGGCGCTGCCCGACCACGCCGACCGCGGCCGTAGGGTGGAGGGCAGCATGAGCATCCCGTTCCCCCTCCCTGGTCTCGAGTCCGTCGCTCCCGAGGAGCCCCGCACCACCCGGCGCGGCCCCACGCGCGAGGAGCTGCTCGAGGGGCTCAACGAGCCCCAGCGCGCGGCCGTCGTGCACGAGGGCGCGCCGTTGCTGGTCGTCGCCGGCGCCGGGTCGGGCAAGACCCGCGTGCTCACCCGCCGCATCGCCTGGCTGATCCAGGAGCGCCGTGCGCACCCCGGCTCGATCCTGGCCATCACCTTCACCAACAAGGCCGCGGCCGAGATGAAGGAGCGCGTCGAGGAGCTGGTCGGCAAGCGCGCCCGGATCATGTGGGTCTCGACCTTCCACTCCGCCTGCGTGCGCATCCTGCGCAAAGAGGTCGACAAGCTCGGCCTGAAGTCGAGCTTCTCGATCTACGACGCCGCCGACCAGAAGCGGCTGATGTCGCTGGTGGTCGCCGACCTCGAGCTCGACCCCAAGCGCTACCAGCCCGGCGCCCTGCTGCACTGGGTGTCGGACCACAAGAACGAGCTGCGCGACGCCGAGGCGGCCACGGCCCTGGCCACCAACAACCTCGAGCAGACCTACGCCGCCGCCTACACCCTCTACGAGCGCCGCCTGCGCGAGGCCAACGCCCTCGACTTCGACGACCTCATCATGTCGACGGTGCACCTCCTCCAGCGCTTCCCGGAGGTCCGCGAGACCTACCGGCGCCGCTTCCGCCACGTGCTCGTCGACGAGTACCAGGACACCAACCACGCGCAGTACGCCCTGGTCCACCAGCTGTGCGCCGAGCAGCTCGAGGACGCCTCGCTCGCCGACCCGACCTCGACCGTGGAGCCCGCCGAGCGCGTCGAGCCGGCCGAGCTGATGGTCGTCGGCGACGCCGACCAGTCGATCTACGCCTTCCGCGGCGCCAACATCCGCAACATCCTGGACTTCGAGGAGGACTTCCCCGACGCCACCTCGATCCTGCTGGAGCAGAACTACCGCTCCACTCAGACCATCCTCACCACCGCCAACGCCGTCATCGGCCACAACAAGGGCCGCAAGCCCAAGCGGCTGTGGTCCGACGCCGGCGACGGCGAGCGGATCGTGGGCTACGTCGCCGACGACGAGCGCGACGAGGCCCGCTTCGTCTCCTCCGAGATCGACACCCTCGTCGACCAGGGCGCGCGGGCCTCCGACGTCGCGATCTTCTACCGCACCAACGCCCAGTCGCGGGTCTTCGAGGAGGTGTTCATCCGCACCGGCCAGCCCTACAAGGTGGTCGGCGGTGTGCGGTTCTACGAGCGCCGCGAGGTGCGCGACGCCCTGGCCTACCTGCGGCTGCTGGCGAACCCCGACGACCAGGTCTCGCTGCGCCGGATCCTCAACACCCCCAAGCGCGGCATCGGCGACCGGGCGGTGGCGTGCGTCAACGCGCTCGCCGAGCGCGACCGCACGACCTTCTGGGAGGCGCTGCGACGCGCCGAGGAGGCGCCCGGGCTCGCGACCCGCTCGCTGGGCAGCATCCGCGGCTTCGTGGCCATGATCGAGGAGCTGCAGTCGATGGTCGACGGAGGCGAGCGCGCCGACGTCGTGCTCGAGACCGTGCTGGCCCGCTCGGGTTACGTCGCCGCCCTGGAGGACTCCGACGACCCGCAGGACGCCACGCGCGCGGAGAACCTCGCCGAGCTCGTCGCGGTGGCGCGCGAGTTCAGCGACGACCCCGTCGCGGGGCCCTCGGCCGACCCGGCCGACGTCGACGCCGGGCAGGTCGCGCCCGGTCTGCGCGACTTCCTGGAGCGCGTCGCGCTCGTGGCCGACTCCGACCAGATCCCCGACACCGACCCCGACGACCCCGACGACACCGGCGTGGTGACCCTGATGACCCTCCACACGGCGAAGGGGCTGGAGTTCCCGGTGGTGTTCCTCACCGGGCTCGAGGACGGCGTCTTCCCGCACTCGCGGGCCCTCGGCGACCAGCCGGAGCTGGAGGAGGAGCGACGCCTGGCCTACGTGGGCGTCACCCGCGCCCGCGAGCGCCTCTACCTCTCGCGCGCCGTGGTCCGCTCGGCCTGGGGGGCGCCGTCGCACAACCCGGCGTCGCGCTTCCTCGACGAGATGCCGGTCGACCTCGTCGACTGGCGCCGCACCGAGGCCGCGCAGACCCAGTGGTCGCGCCCCGACCTGGGCGGCTCCTACGGCGGCGGCCTGGGCTCGCCGACCGCGGCCGGTCGCCGCAACTTCTCCTCCGCCGCGCTGCGCGCCGACGCCGCCGCCAAGTCGCGGCCGGCGCGCGAGGTGCCGTCGCTGGAGCCGGGCGACCGGGTGCAGCACGACTCCTTCGGCCTCGGCTCCGTGGTGGCGGTCGAGGGCGTGGCCGACAAGTCGGTGGCCTCGATCGACTTCGGCTCGCAGGGCGTCAAGCGGCTGCTGCTGCGCTACGCGCCCGTGCAGAAGCTCTGAGGCCGAGGCCGAGGCCGGCGGCCGGGTCCTGGGGCGGGCACGAGAAGGGCGGGGCGGAGCCCGGCCCTGGCGGTGCTACGGCGTGACGCCGTTGACCGAGAGCGCCTCGTAGGGGTCGACCGGGTCGCCGCCGCCGGGGCGGACCTCGAGGTGGAGGTGGGGGCCGGTCACGTTGCCGGTCGAGCCGACGGTGCCGATCTGCTGGCCCGCGGTGACGGTCTCGCCGGGGGAGACGTCGATCGAGGTCTGGTGGCAGAACCACAGCTCGGTGCCGTCCTCGAGGGTGAGGACGGTCTTGTTGCCGTAGGCGCCGTCGTAGCCGGTCGAGGTGATCGTGCCGTTGGCGATGGCCACGAGAGGCGTGCCGGTGGGGGCGGCGAAGTCGAGGCCGGTGTGGTACGTCGCCCACAGGCCGTACTCGCCGTAGCGCGCGGTGAGGCGGTAGCCGCTGAGCGGCAGGACCCACTGGTTGGCCTCGATCTTCTTCGACTGCACCTCGGCGGCGTTGGCGAGGGTGCGCAGCTCGGTGTTGCGCTCCGCGGCCTGGGCCTCGGCGGCCTCGACGAGCCGCTCGTCGGCGAGGTCGCCCAGCGCGTCGCGGCTGGAGTCGCGCGAGATGCGCTCCTCGCGGTCGAGGCCCACGACGCCACCGCCGCTGGAGCCGGTGAGGGCGCTGCTGGGGCCGACGGGCGCTGCCTCCTGGGCGGCCAGGTCGGTGTCGGTGGCGGTGACCGCGCCGCCCACGGAGACCGCGAGCGCCGCGATCCCCACGAGCACCGGCACCGAGGGCATCCGGCGCAGGAGCGCGCCGCGGTCGCCGGCGTGCTTGACGGCCTTGCGCCTGCCCGCGGTGCGGAGCTCGGCGGTCTCGGGGTGCGACAGACCCGGGCGCGCCGGCGTCAGCGGCAGCAGCTCGGTCGGGTCGGAGGCGAAGGAGGTGGTGTGGTCGACCGGCTCGAGGTCGGCGAGGATCCGGTCCACCGTGCCGGCGTCGAGACCCGGGCCGGTGTCGAGGCGCCCGGCGGACGCGGTGACCGGCTCGACGGTGACGACCGGGGCCGGTCGGGCCACGCGGCGGCCGACGTAGGGCGCCGCCGGTGCGGCGGTCGTCGCGGCGGAGTCGACGGGCACGGTCGCCACGCGACGGCCGCGGTAGGCCGGGGTGACAGCCGGGGTGACAGCCGGGGTGTCCGCCGGGGTGTCAGGGGTCCCGAGATCGCTGCGGCTGGTGCCGGTGGGTGCGACTCGGTGATGACCCATGAAGCAGTGACTCCCGTGATCGACGGTGGTGGGGGGCGCCGGACCTGGCGGTCGGCCCACCCTTTCAGGTGGTCGGGGGCGAACGAGCCAAGACTGTAACGGACCCGGTGCAGCAGGCGGAACTCGGCGCCGTGACAAATGTGGACGACGGCGGCCCGTCACCGCATGACCTCGGTCACGTCGCGCCCCCGCGCCCTCGTGCCGCGGCCCGCGACGGGACTAAGGTGCCGGAGGCCTCCGCCCGTGCTCACGCGGGAGCGGACGGTCGTCGGGCCCAGGCTCGCCCAGGCTCGTCCAACGACTCAACCAAGGCGCCCTCACAGCGCAGCACACTAGAGAACTGGTGGATCAGTGGACCTGATGGAGTACCAGGCGAAGGAGCTCTTCGCCAAGCACGGCGTCCCGGGGACTCCCGGCATCGTCGCCAACACCCCCGCCGAGGCCCGCGAGGCCGCCGAGAAGCTCGGCGTCTGCGTGGTCAAGGCGCAGGTGAAGGCGGGTGGCCGCGGCAAGGCCGGCGGCGTCAAGCTGGCGAAGACCCCCGACGAGGCCGAGCAGCACGCCCAGGCCATCCTCGGCATGGAGATCAAGGGCCTGACGGTCAACCGGGTGCTCATCGCCCCCGCGGCCAGCATCGAGGAGGAGTACTACTTCTCCTTCCTGCTCGACCGCGCCAACCGTCAGTACCTCTGCATCGCCAGCGTCGAGGGCGGTGTCGAGATCGAGGAGGTCGCGAAGACCAACCCCGACGCCGTCAAGCAGATCGCCATCGACCCGGGCACCGGTGTCGACGAGGCCAAGGCCCGCGCGATCGTCGCCGAGGCGGCCTTCCCCGAGGCGCTCACCGACCAGGCCGTGCAGACCGTGCTCGCGCTGTGGAAGGTGTTCGTCGAGGAGGACGCCACCCTCGTCGAGGTCAACCCGCTGGCCCGCCTGGCCGGCGACCGGCTCGAGGCGCTCGACGGCAAGGTCTCCCTCGACGAGAACGCCGAGTTCCGCCACGCCGAGCACGCCGACTTCGAGGACAAGGCCGCGGCCGACCCGCTCGAGGCCAAGGCCAAGGAGAAGGGCCTCAACTACGTCAAGCTCGACGGTGCCGTGGGCATCATCGGCAACGGCGCGGGCCTGGTCATGTCGACCCTCGACGTGGTCGCCTACGCCGGCGAGAAGCACGGCGGCGTCAAGCCGGCCAACTTCCTCGACATCGGCGGCGGCGCCTCGGCGCAGGTCATGGCCGACGGCCTCGACGTGATCCTCAACGACGAGCAGGTCAAGAGCGTCTTCGTCAACGTCTTCGGCGGCATCACCTCCTGCGACGCCGTGGCCAACGGCATCGTGGGCGCCCTCGACATCCTCGGCGACGAGGCCACCAAGCCGCTGGTCGTCCGCCTCGACGGCAACAACGTCGAGGAGGGTCGCCGCATCCTCCAGGAGAAGAACCACCCGCTGGTGACGCTCGTGGAGACGATGGACGGCGCGGCCGACAAGGCCGCCGAGCTGGCGAACGCCTGAGAACGGGACTGAGAGCGAAATGTCGATCTACCTCAACAAGGACAGCAAGGTCATCGTCCAGGGCATCACGGGCGGTGAGGGCACCAAGCACACCGCCCTGATGCTGAAGTCCGGCACCAACGTCGTGGGCGGCGTCAACGCCCGCAAGGCCGGCACCACCGTGACCCACACCGCCGCCGACGGCTCCAGCGTCGAGCTGCCCGTCTTCGGCTCCGTCGAGGAGGCCATGAAGGAGACCGGCGCCGACGTGTCGGTCGCCTTCGTGCCGCCGGCGTTCACCAAGGACGCCTGCCTCGAGGCCATCGACGCGGGCATCGGCCTGCTCGTGGTCATCACCGAGGGCGTGCCGGTGCAGGACACCGCCGAGGTGTGGTCCTACCTCCAGGGCTCCAGCAACCACGGCGGCACCCGGATGATCGGGCCCAACTGCCCGGGCATCATCACCCCGGGCGAGGCCCTGGCCGGCATCACCCCGGCCACGATCTCGGGCTCCGGCCCGGTCGGCCTGGTCTCGAAGTCGGGCACGCTGACCTACCAGATGATGTTCGAGCTGCGTGACTTCGGCTTCTCGACCGCCATCGGCATCGGCGGCGACCCGATCGTGGGCACCACCCACATCGACGCCCTCGCGGCGTTCGAGGCCGACCCCGACACCCGTGCGATCGTCATGATCGGCGAGATCGGCGGCGACGCCGAGGAGCGCGCGGCGGCCTACATCAAGGACCACGTGACCAAGCCGGTCGTCGGCTACGTCGCGGGCTTCACCGCTCCCGAGGGCAAGACGATGGGCCACGCCGGCGCCATCGTCTCGGGCTCCTCGGGCACGGCGCAGGCCAAGAAGGAGGCCCTCGAGGCCGTGGGTGTCAAGGTCGGCAAGACGCCGTCGGAGACCGCCCAGCTGATGCGGGAGATCCTCCAGGGTCTCTGACCCCGGACCCACCCCGCGTACGCCACGAGCGGCCCGTCCCCTGCGGGGGGCGGGCCGCTCGTGCGTGCGGGCGTAGCCCGTCAGCCGGCGAAGACCTCCATCGCGGCCGCGACCTCGCGCACGGCGGTGTCGCTCTGCGCGGCGGCCTCCGCCGGGCTGGAGCCGGCGGGCACGGAGGGGCCGGTCACCAGCGAGACCAGCACCGCCCGTCCCACCCTGACCACGTGCAGGACCTGCGGTGGGGCGGCGTCGGCGCCCGTGGTGCTCCGGACGACCACGCCGGCCTGCTCGCCCAGGTCGCTGGCGACGACCGCGGTCTCGACGGCGGTGCCGGTGGCGCCGGTGTCGACGGGGCAGTCGCGGTAGAGCGCGAGCACGTCGTCGGCGTAGGCGCGGGCGTCCTCGGCGCGGGCGAAGACGGCCAGGTTGCGCAGCCGGAGGTCGTCGCGGTCGCTCCACCCGGCCCGGACGAGGTCGGTGCGACCGGGGGGCAGCGCCACCTCGCGCCCGCACGCGGTGAGGGTCAGCGGACTGACCGCCCGGGAGAGCTCCTGGAGACCTGGCTGACCGCTCCCGGCGGCGGCGTCGTCGGGGTAGCCCGCGGTGAGCGGGAAGCCGTCGGGCACCCGGTCGCCGGCCGTCGTCGCCGCGGCGTCGGGCGCGCCGGGCGGCTGCGAGCAGGGGTCGGCGGCGAAGACGCACAGCGAGGAGACCACGAGGGCCGAGGTGCTCTGCGCCAGCTCCCGGGTCTGCTCGACGACCTGCGCGTCGCCGGCGCCGCCGAACGAGGTCGACGTCGCGAGCACGGCGTTGCCGACCGTGACGAGCTGCACGAGCTCACCCTCCCCGGCGTCGCCGGAGCGCTGGACCCAGACCACCGAGCCCTCGCCGAGGTCGGAGACGAGCGGGTCGGCCGAGCCGCAGCCGTCCGCGAGCGCCGCCTCCCGCGCCGCGAGCACCTCCCGGGCGGCCTCGTCGTCGGCGTAGAGCAGCAGGCCGCGCTGCACGCCGCCCTCGGAGCCCGGCGCGTTGGGCGCGTCGAGCTGCACGGCGTCGAGGGCCCGCACGGGGGCCTCGGCGGTGTAGGCCCCGACCTGGCAGCCCCGCACCGGCGGGTCGGGGGCGAAGCCGGGCACGACCTCGGGCTGCTCGCCCAGGCCCCGCAGACCCGCGCCGAGCGGGAAGTCGGCGGGCACGCGGGTCACCCAGTCGACGTCGCCCGGCGCCGGGGTGGCGGTCGGGCTCGGTGCTGCCGGGTCGGGGCCGGCGGTCTCGGCGCCCCGGGTGGCCAGCGCGAGCGGTGTGGCGACGAGGAGGGCCGCAGCGGCGCCGGCGGCGGCGGTGAGGGCGCGGTGGCGGCGGCGCAACCGGTCGCCGCGGCGGCGTACCTCGGACGCGGGCAGGGGGTGCACGGGGGCCTCCTCGGCCAGGAAGCGGGTGAAGAGGTCGGCGGGATCGGTGGGCTCAGGCATGGTGGGCTCCCTCCTGGAGGCCGTCGTCGTCGGCGAGCAGGGCGGCGAGAGCGGCGCGGCCCCGGCTGAGCCGCGCCTTCACCGTGCCCTCGGGCACCCCGACCTCGCGGGCCACCGCCCGCACCGGCAGGTCGGCGATGTGGTGCAGCACCAGCGCCTGGCGCTGCGCCTCGGGCAGGCGTCCCAGCGCCGCGACCAGCGCGACGTGGGCCTCGCTCGGTGGCGGGGCGGCGACCGGCGCGGAGACGGCGCGGTCGGCGGGGCGGCGACCCAGCACGGTGCGGCGCCAGCGGCTCACCGCCAGCCGGTGGGCGGTGGTGCGCACCCAGGCCTCGGGGTGGTCGGCCCGGTCGAGCCTGCGCCGGTGCGCCCAGGCCCGCACGAAGGCCTCCTGCACGCACTCCTCGGCCTCGTCGCGGCTGCCGATCATGGCGTGGACCTGGCCGACCAGCCGGGCGTAGGACGCGGCGTAGAAGTCGTCGAACTCGCGTTCGTCCATGGCGTCTCCGTCCCGTGCCCGCGCTCGTCGCGTGCTCCCGTGTCGCTGCTGTTCCGGGAGTGGTACGCGCGGCGGGGCCGTGCGGTTGCACGACACGCCGCACCCGTGCGGAGCGGCTCTCAGCCGGCGCGTCGGGGGGCCGGCTGCTCGGCCAGCCGCTCGGCGGCGCGCTCGGCCAGCGCGAGGAACGCGCCGCCCGCCATGGTGGCGTCGGGGCCGGGCACGAAGCCGATCTGGCTGACCGCCGTGCCGCGCCGCAGCAGCGCGACGACGAAGCGCACGGAGGTGTCGTCGGAGACGTCGACGGTGACGTCCCAGACGTCGAGGGAGCGCTCGGGACCGGTCTGGGAGGTCACGGTGACCACGTCGGTGCCCAGGTCGCGGTCGGCGCAGCTGGCCATCCTCGAGCGCACCTGCTCGACGAGGGCCCGTGCCTGCGGCACCGGCAGGGACCCGACGGTCTGCGTCAGCCCGAACGACGTGGGCAGCCGTCCACCCGGCACGAGGAACGTGCGGGTGCGGCTGTCGTTGAAGCGCGCGCCGCGGAAGTCGCCGACGAAGCTGGTCTGGTCGCAGCGCGTCGCCGCGTCGTTGTCGCGGGCGCGCTCGGGCTCGGTGCCGACCCAGGGGCGGGTGACCGAGCCGACCGGGGGCAGGTCGACGGCCGAGAGCAGCGAGGGCACCTCGCCGACGGGCAGGGCGTCGGCGGGGCTGAGCCGCGCCCGGGTGGTGCAGGCCCCGCCGTCGGTGAGGTCGCAGAGACCGTCGACGGCGCCCCCGAGCAGCCGCGCCTGGTCGAGCAGGTCGTCGGCGGAGGTGCCGCGGCGCTGGGAGGCGGTCACCGTGACGATGCGACCGGTGCGGGCCACGCCGGCGACCACCGTGCGGGTCGGCGCGGCCCAGTCGCGCAGCACCAGCAGCACCGCCTCGTCGCCGACCCCGTCGACGCGCTGGGTCGAGATCAGCTGGGCCCGGGGCTCGTCGCAGCCGGCGAACCAGCCGGCGGCGCCGTCGTAGGCGGCCCGGGCGGCCCGGTCGGTGCGGGAGGACTCGGCGAGCTGCCAGGCCGAGCGGGGGGCCTCCTGCCCGCGCGGGCGGTCCCGGAAGGCGCGCACCAGGGCGACCGTGCCCTCGGGGTCGGCGTACCGCGCCCCCTGGCAGGGCAGCACCAGGCCGTCGCCCTCGGTGCCGTCGGTGGTCGCGCCCTCGCGCCAGCCGCCGCCCGGCAGCCGCGCGGCCACGTCCTCGGCGCCGAGGAGCGCGGCGGCCTCGAGCGGCTCGGGCTCGGGCGTGGGGGAGCCGGTCGGCGTGTCGTCGGTGGGGTTCTCCGCGCCGGGGGCGACGGAGTCGCCGGGCGCGGCCACGGCGTCGCGCTGCAGCGTGGGCCTCACCCCGGCCGTGTCGGTGACCAGCGTGCCCGTCACCAGCAGCGCGCCCACGACCAGCGCCGCGCCCACGCCGGTGTGCGTACGCCGCCGCGCGGCCCCGGTGCGCCGCACGATGGTCGGGCGGGGCCAGCGGGCCTCGGCGACGACCTCGGCCAGCGGCTCGAGCGCGGTGCGCACCAACGGCGTGGGCAGGTCGCGCAGCAGTCCGAAGCGCGCGGTCGCGCTCTGCAGCTCCCGCTCGGCGTCGGCCGGGGGGATCCCGACCTCGCGGGCCAGGTCGGTCATCGACAGCGACGCCAGGTGGGCCAGCAGCAGCACCCGGCGCTGCAGCAGCGGGAGGCCGGCCAGCGCCTCCAGGGTGGCGGCGGCCTCGGGGTCGAGGCCCTTCTCCTTGTGGAAGGGCCGCGTGGTGTGGCGTCGCAGCGCGTGCGACCAGGCGACGGGGCGCACCCAGGCCTCGGGGTCGGCGCTGCGCGAGACCTTGCGCCAGTGGTGCCAGGCGGCGACGAAGGCGTCGCGCACCGCGCTGCGCGAGGCGGCCAGGTCCCCGGTGAGCGCATAGGTCTGCAGCAGCAGTCGCGCGCGAGCGTCCTTGTAGAACGCGTCGAAGTCGGTGGGGTCCGCCATGGCGTCGTCCAACGTAAGCGATCCGCGGTGAGGCCCGCCAACCCGAGCGGCGCGTCACCGGCGTGGCGCTCGCCACCCGCGCCGAGGGCCCGCGCCGCTCGGCGTGGGACCGACGCGACGCCGGGGGGCGGGGTCAGGATGGACGGGCCATGACCTCGCTGCTGCCCGACTCCTCGACCGCGCGCCCAACCCCCGGCGCCACCGGCCGGCGCCCGGCGCCCGGCGGTGCCCACCGCCGACCGCTCGTGCTCACCGCCACCCTCGGCGGCGCCGTGGCAGCCGGTGCGACCCTGCTGGTGTGCCTCGCGGTGGCGGTGATCGGGTGGTTCCTCACCGACGCCGGCGCCCACGGCGAGCCGCACGACGCCCTGCGCGTCGGCGCGCTGGCGTGGCTGACGGCCCACGGCTCGGGCGTGGTGGTCGGCGGGGTCGCGCTCACCGCCGTCCCTCTCGGGCTCACGGCCCTGTGCGCCTGGTCGTGCTGGCGGGTGGGCCTGCGTGTCGGCGACGCGGTGTCGGGGCACGGCCCCGACGCCGACGCGATCAGCGACGGGGAGCGCGACTGGACCGTGCCGGTGGCCGCGCTGCTCTTCACCGTCGCCTACGCCGTGGTCGCGGTGGGGGTCGTGACCCTCGCCGCCACGGCGACCACGGCGCCCGCGACCACCCCGGTGCTGGGCTGGGTCCTCGGCCTGGGCCTGCTGGTGGCGACCCCGGCCATCGCGGTCGCCTCGGGCCGCGCCGCCATCTGGGCCCCGGCGGTGCCCCCGGTGCTGCGTCACGCGGCCCGGGTGGCGCGCCGGCTGCTGGTGACCTGGCTGGCCCTCTCCGCGGCGGCCTTCCTCCTGGCCCTCCTGGTCGACCTCGACACCGCCGCCAACGTGCTCTCCCAGCTGCACACCGACGCCGGCGACGCCACCGCCTTCTCGGTGGCCAGCCTCGCCGTGGTGCCCAACGCGGTGCTCTTCGCCGCCTCCTACCTCGTGGGTCCGGGCTTCACCGTCGGCGTCGGGACCCTGGTCTCGCCCTCCGCCGTCGTGCTCGGCCCGCTGCCGATGTTCCCGCTGCTGGCCGCCCTGCCCGACACCGGACCGACCCCCGCCTGGACGGTCGCCCTCGTCGCGCTGCCCGCCCTCGTGGCCGCGGTCGTCGCCGTGCAGGCCCAGCGCCGGGCACCGACCCTGCGGTGGGACGAGGGCGCGCTGCGCGGCTGCGCCGGGGGAGTGGTGGCCGGTCTCGTGCTCGGCCTCCTCGCCTCCCTCGCGGGCGGCGCCGTCGGCCCGGGCCGCATGCGCGACGTGGGCCCGCTGGCCCACGAGCTGACCGTCCACGCCGTCACCGCCTTCGGCCTCGGCGGCCTGGTCGGCGGGCTGCTCGTCACCGCCTGGCAGCGCCACCGGTCCCGCGACCTCGACGGCGAGGCGCCGGCGCCCGTCGTCGGCCGCCCCTGGGCGTCGCGGCTGCGCCGCTCCTCGCGCCCGCGCCGCTGAGCGCGGGCTAGAGTCCGGCCGTGGCCTCCCGTCTCGTCGTCCTCGTGTCGGGCTCCGGCACCAACCTCCAGGCCCTCCTCGACGCGTGCGCCGACCCGGCGTACGGCGCCGAGGTGGTCGCCGTCGGCGCCGACCGCGACGGCATCGAGGGGCTGGCCCGTGCCCGGCGAGCGGGGGTGCCGACCTTCGTGCGCCGCGTGGGCGAGCACGCCTCGCGCGAGGACTGGGACGCCGCCCTCACCGACGCCGTCGCCGCCCACGAGCCCGACCTGGTCGTGCTGGCCGGCTTCATGAAGCTGGTCGGCGCGAGCTTCCTGGGCCGTTTCGGCGGGCGCGTGGTCAACACCCACCCGGCTCTGTCGCCGTCGTTCCCGGGCATGCACGGTCCGCGTGACGCACTGGAGTACGGCGTGAAGGTCACCGGTGCGACGCTCTTCGTCGTCGACGCCGGCGTCGACACCGGGCAGATCGTCGCGCAGAGCGTCGTGCCGGTCGAGGACGACGACGACGTCGCGAGCCTCCACGAGCGGATCAAGACCGCCGAGCGCGCGATGCTCGTCGACGCGGTGGGCCGCATCGCCCGCGAGGGCCTGGTGCTCGAGGGTCGCCGGGTGCGCTTCGGCGGCTGAGTCCTCCTATGATGGGCGCACACGACTGGCGCAGGTGGGACCACCACCGGGGAGTGCCCCGCTCGATCCACGCGGGGGCGAGTGCATCGACCGCCTGGGTGCCCTCATCGACTCGACCGACGAACCGATGAGGAGCAACCCCTCCATGAGCGACATGCGCGTCCCGATCCAGCGGGCCCTGGTCTCCGTCTACGACAAGTCCGGGCTCGAGGAGCTCGCCCGCGGCCTCCACGAGGCCGGGGTCGCCCTGGTCTCCACCGGTGGCTCGGCTGCCCTGATCGAGGGGCTGGGCCTGCCGGTCACCAAGGTCGAGGACCTCACCGGCTTCCCCGAGTGCCTCGACGGCCGGGTCAAGACGCTGCACCCCAGGGTGCACGCGGGCATCCTGGCCGACCGCCGTCTCGAGACCCACGTGGCGCAGCTGGCCGACCTCGGCGTGGAGCCCTTCGACCTGGTCGTCTCCAACCTCTACCCCTTCACCCGGACCGTCGCGTCCGGCGCCTCGCCCGACGAGTGCGTGGAGCAGATCGACATCGGCGGGCCCTCGATGGTGCGCGCCGCGGCCAAGAACCACCCCTCGGTCGCGATCGTCACCTCGCCGCAGCGCTACGCCGACGTGCTCGCCGCCGTCGCCGCGGGCGGCTTCACCCTGGAGGAGCGCAAGACGCTGGCCGCCGAGGCCTTCGTGCACACCGCGTCCTACGACGTGGCCGTGGCCTCGTGGATGGGCAGCGTGCTCACCGACTCCTCCCGCGGCACCGGCTTCCCGGCCTGGATCGGCGCGACCTGGGAGCAGGCCTCGGTCCTGCGCTACGGGGAGAACCCGCACCAGCCGGCCGCGCTCTACCGCAGCGGCCACGGTGCGGCCGGACTGGCCTCGGCCGAGCAGCTGCACGGCAAGGAGATGTCCTACAACAACTACGTCGACACCGACGCCGCCCGCCGCGCGGCCTACGACTTCGCCGAGCCCGCGGTGGCGATCATCAAGCACGCCAACCCGTGCGGAGTGGCGGTCGGGGCCGACGTCGCCGAGGCCCACCGCCGTGCCCACGCCTGCGACCCGGTCTCGGCCTTCGGCGGCGTGATCGCCGCCAACCGCCCGGTGACCGTGGCCATGGCCGAGCAGGTCGCCGAGGTGTTCACCGAGGTGATCGTCGCGCCGGGCTACGAGGACGGCGCCGTCGAGGTGCTCCAGGGCAAGAAGAACATCCGGATCCTGGTGTGCGAGCCGCTGGAGCGCGGCGGGGTGGAGACCCGGCCGATCAGCGGCGGCCTGCTGGTGCAGGAGCGCGACTCCTTCCAGGCCGAGGGCGACGACCCGTCGGGCTGGACCCTGGCGACCGGCGAGGCGGCCTCCGAGGAGGTCCTCGCCGACCTCGCCTTCGCCTGGCGGGCGTGCCGCTCGGCGAAGTCCAACGCCGTCCTGCTGGCCCGCCAGGGCGCCTCGGTGGGCATCGGGATGGGTCAGGTCAACCGCGTCGACTCCTGCCGGCTGGCCGTCGAGCGCGCCAACACCCTGGGCGAGGGCGAGGACCGCGCCCGCGGCGCCGTGGCCGCCTCCGACGCCTTCTTCCCCTTCGAGGACGGCCCCCAGGTGCTCATCGACGCCGGCGTCACGGCCATCGTGCAGCCGGGCGGCTCGGTGCGCGACGAGCTCACGGTCGAGGCCTGCAAGGCCGCGGGCGTGACGATGTACCTCACCGGCACGCGGCACTTCTTCCACTGACCCCAGCCTCCGTGCGCCTCCCCCCGGGCCTGCTCCCGCCCACCCGTCTCGAGCGCGACCTCGCGCTGCAGTGCGTCCTGTCGGCCTTCGCCACCGGCTCCTTCCTCACCGGCACCGCGGTGTTCTTCACCCAGGTCGTGGGTCTCTCGGGGGCCCAGGTGGGCCTGGGGCTGTCGGTCTCGGCGGGGGTCGCGCTGGCGCTCTCGGTGCCCCTGGGCCGGGTCAGCGACCGGGTCGGCGCGAAGCGGCTGTGGGTGCTCGCCTCGGTGCTGGAGGCCCTGCTCTACTTCTCGTGGCCGGCGGTCGGTGGCTTCGCCCTCTTCGTGGCCGTGCTCGCCACCCTCGCCGCCGTCGAGACCGCGGCGCGCTCCGCACGCGAGGTCTACCGGATCAGCGTCTTCCCCCGGGAGACCCGCGTGCGGGCGATGGCGTACATGCGCGCGGCCCGCAACGTGGGCTACACCCTCGGGGCCGGGGCCGGTGGCGTCGCGCTGGGCATCGGCACGCGCGAGGCGATCGTCGCCGTCCCGCTGCTCACCGGCGCGCTGCTGCTGCTCAACGCCGCGATGGTCTCGCGGCTGCCGTCCGTCGCCCGGCCGGTGGTGGTGCGGGGCCCGCTCGAGCAGGCCGGCCCCGCCGCCTACCGCAACCCCGGCTTCGTGGTGCTCGCGTTGTGCAACGGCGTCCTGGGGTCCAACCAGGTGCTGCTCAACGTGGTCGTGCCGCTGTGGCTGGTGGAGCGCACCGACGCCCCGCAGACGCTGCTGGCGTGGCTCTTCGGCACCAACACGGTGCTGGCGGTGCTGCTGCAGGTGCGCGCCTCACGGGGCTCCGACACCGTCGCGGGCGCGCTGCGGGCCGTGCGGTGGTCGGGGTGGGCCTTCGTGGCCTCCTGCCTGGTGCTCAGCGTCACCCACGAGACCGCGGGCTGGGTCTCGATCGCGCTGCTGTGGGTCGGCCACGTCACGATCACCGGCGCCGAGCTGTGGCAGTCGGCCGCGTCGTGGGGCTTCGCGGCCGAGCTCTCCGACCACCGCCGTCTCGGCGACTACCAGGGCGTGTGGGGCATGGGCATGCAGGTCGAGGCGATCGCGTTCCCGGCGCTCTACACCTTCCTCGCCCTCGAGGTCGGCACGCCGGGGTGGGCGCTCATCGCGGGCATCGCGGTGACGGCCGCCGTCGCCTCCCACCCCGCCGCCGGCGCCGCGCAGCGCCACCTCGAGCGCGTCGGCGCACCGGTCGGGCGCTGAGGCGTCCTCGTCCCTAGACTGGCGGTCGTGACGGCACAGAGGCTGGACGGCAGCGCCACGGCGGCGGCGATCAAGGACGAGCTGAAGGCCCGGGTGGCGGCCCTGCGCGAGCAGGGCGTCGTGCCCGGCCTGGGCACGGTGCTGGTCGGCGACGACCCCGGGTCGCGGTGGTACGTCGGCGGCAAGCACAAGGACTGCGCCGAGGTCGGCATCGAGTCGATCCGCGTCGACCTGCCCGCGACCGCGAC
Organism: Nocardioides sp. Leaf307; assembly: GCF_001423135.1. Taxonomy (NCBI): domain Bacteria; kingdom Bacillati; phylum Actinomycetota; class Actinomycetes; order Propionibacteriales; family Nocardioidaceae; genus Nocardioides; species Nocardioides sp. Leaf307. The sequence continues at coordinate 1,110,587 of NZ_LMNY01000001.1, forward strand.
GCAGGAGGAGATCGAGGAGCACGTCGCCCGCCTCAACGCCGACCCCGCGTGCACCGGCTACATCGTGCAGCTGCCCCTGCCGCGGGGCATCGACGAGAACCGCGTGCTCGGCCTGGTCGACCCCGCCAAGGACGCCGACGGCCTCCACCCGACCAACCTGGGCTGGCTGGTGCTCGGCACCGAGGCGCCGTTGCCCTGCACGCCGTACGGCATCGTCGAGCTGCTGCGCCGCCACGGCGTCGGGATCGCCGGGGCCCACGTCGTGGTCGTCGGACGAGGGGTCACCGTCGGTCGTCCGCTGGGCCTGCTGCTGACCCGGCGCAGCGAGAACGCCACCGTGACGCTGTGCCACACCGGCACCCGCGACCTGGCCGCCCACGTGCGCGAGGCCGACGTGGTGGTGGCGGCCGCCGGGGTGCCCGGCATCATCACCGCCGACATGGTCAAGCCCGGCGCCGCGGTGCTCGACGTCGGGGTCTCGCGCGTCGACGGCAAGATCGCGGGCGACGTCGCCGACGAGGTCTGGGAGGTCGCCGGCTGGGTCTCGCCCAACCCCGGCGGCGTCGGCCCGATGACGCGGGCGATGCTCCTGTCGAACCTGGTCACGATGGCCGAGAAGGCCACGGTCTGAGGTGACCCTGATGAGCCGGCCACAGCCCGCGGGGGAGGAGCCCCCCGCCCACCTCGACGACGTGCCGCCGGTGCCGTCGGCCGAGGAGGTCGCGGCCGAGCTCGAGGCCGTGGCGTATCCCGCCGAGCCCGCTGACCCCGCTGACCCCGCTCACCCCGCTGACCCCGTCGGCGAGGAGCCCGAGGACCGACGTCATCCCTCCACCGTCGGCGGCCTGCTCTACCTCTTCGTCCTCGCTGCCGGCGCCACCGGCGTCTTCATCGCCTGGTCCGGCGACTGGCGCCTCGGCGTGCGCTGGATCGGCGGGGCGCTGGTCGGTGCGGCCGCCTTCCGGCTGGTGCTGCCGCGACGCGACGCCGGCATGCTCGCCGTGCGCCACCGGCTGCTCGACTGCCTCCTGCTCGGCGGCGTCGGCGCGGTGCTGCTCTTCCTGGCCCAGACCATCCCGAACCAGCCGGGCACCTAGCGCACGAGGGCCCGCCCGGATCGCTCCGGGCGGGCCCTCGTGGGTGTGCGCGGGATGCTCGCGCGTCAGCGGCTCAGATGAGTCCGAGCTCGGTGACCGCGGCGCGCTCGTCGGCGAGCTCCGCGGTGGAGGCGTCGATGCGGGCGCGGGAGAAGTCGTCGATCTCCAGACCCTCGACGATCGACCAGTCGCCGTCCTTCGTGGTGACGGGGAAGGAGGAGATGAGGCCCTCCGGCACGCCGTACTCGCCCTGCGAGCGCACGGCCATGGAGACCCAGTCGCCCTCGGCTGAGCCGTAGAGCCAGTCGCGCGCGGCGTCGATGGTGGCCGAGGCGGCCGACGCGGCCGAGGAGGAGCCGCGGGCGTCGATGATCGCCGCACCCCGCTTGGCCACGGTGGGGATGAAGGTGCTCTCGATCCACTCCTGGTCGCCGACGACCTCGGCGGCGTTGCGTCCGCCGACCTGGGCGTGGAAGAGGTCGGGGTACTGGGTGGCGGAGTGGTTGCCCCAGATGGTCATGTGGCTGATGTCGGTCACCGCGGCGCCGGTCTTGGCCGCCAGCTGCGAGATCGCGCGGTTGTGGTCGAGGCGGGTCAGCGCCGAGAACCGCTCCTGCGGGATGTCGGGGGCGTTGGTCATCGCGATGAGGGCGTTGGTGTTGGCGGGGTTGCCCGTGACGCCGACGCGCACGTCGGAGGCCGCGACCTTGTTGAGGGCCTTGCCCTGGGCGGTGAAGATCGCGCCGTTGGCCGAGAGCAGGTCGCCGCGCTCCATGCCGGGGCCGCGGGGGCGGGCACCGACCAGGAGGGCGAGGTTGACGCCGTCGAAGATGGTCTCCGCGTCGTCGCCGATCTCGACGCCGGCCAGGCCCGGGAACGCGCAGTCGTCGAGCTCCATGACGACACCCTCGAGCGCCTTGAGCGCGGGGGTGATCTCGAGCAGGCGCAGCTCGATCGGCTGGCCGCCGGTCAGCGCACCGCTGGCGAGGCGGAAGAGCAGGCTGTAGCCGATCTGGCCGGCGGCGCCGGTGACGGCGACCTTCAACGGGGTGGGGCTCACGAGATCTCCTTGACGAGGTCCTGGGGCGGTCTGGCTTCCGACGCTAGCAGCGGCGCGGGGCCCAGCAGCAGCGGGGTTCGCGCCCTGGGGGAGCATGGGCGCCATGCGTCTGCGCCGCGGCCGTCCCCCCGCCCACCCCTCCCGTCGCGGTGCGGGCGCCGCGGTGGTGACGCTGGCGGCCGCCGCCGTCCTCGGCGGCTGCTCCTCCTCGGCGCCGCTGAGCCCGCCGACGGGCGTCGACCTGCTGACGGTGCCCACGCCCACGCCCGACCCCGACGACTTCGTGGGGCGCGTCGACAACCCGTGGTTCCCCCTGGAGCCGGGCGGCGTCGCGACCCTGGCCGCGCCGACGACGCCGACCGGCGCGCAGGGCCCCGGGCTCGAGGTCACCCGCAGCGTCAGCGCCGGGCCCGACGTCGCCGGTGTGCCGACCACGGCCCTCACGACCGTGACGACGGACCGGGGCGCGGGCGGCGGCCGCGTGGTCGACCTCTTCGCGCAGGACGTCGACGGCAACGTGTGGTGGATGGCCAGCGCCGGGGGCGGGCTCGACTTCGAGGCCGGTGTCGACGGCGCGGAGGCCGGGCTGTGGATGCCGGCGCAGCCGCGGTACGGCGACGGGTGGCTCGCCGTCGGGGGCACGGCTGGCACGCCCGTGGTCGTCACCGTGCTCGCGGTCGACCAGGACCTCGCGCGCCCCGGCGGCTCCTCCGACGACGTGGTGGTGCTCCAGGTCGAGAGCGGCATCGGCACCCGCGTCGACTCCTACGCCCCCGGAGAGGGGCTGGTGCGCAGCGACGCCGGTGAGGACGAGGTCGTCCTCACCGGCGTCGGGTGAGCGTCGAGCGGGTGGGTCGGCAGGTGGGTCAGGGACGGATCTGGGTGCGGCCGTCGCCCTCGTCGGGCCACTGCCCGCCGGTCTGACCGGTCTGACCGGTCTGCCCGGTCTGCCCGGTGGTCGGCCCCCAGCCCTGCTGGCCGGTCTGCTGGCCGGTCTGCTGGGGCGCCTGGGGCTGCTCGAGCGGCTTCCACTGCCCGGCGACCGGGTCCCACTGCCAGCCGTCCTGGATGATCGGCGCCGGCTCGGGCGCCCAGCCCTGCTGGCCGCCCTGGGCCCAGCCGCCCTGCTGGGCGCCCTGGGACCAGCCCTGCTGGGCGCCCTGCTGGGCGACGGGCTGCTGGGCCCTGGCCGGGCGGGAGAAGCTGAGGCCCGAGCCCTCGACCGGGTCGGCGTCGCGACCGAAGAGCGCGGGGTATGCCAGGCCGCCGGCCACGGCACCGAGCAGGGGCGCCACGATGAAGACCCACAGCTGCAGCAGCGGGTCGACCCCGGAGAAGAGCGCGGGCCCGATCGAGCGCGCGGGGTTGACCGACGTGCCGGTCAGGGGGATGGCCACGAAGTGGATGACCGCCAGGGTCAGGCCGATGACGAGCGGCGCGAAGGCGGCGTTGACGCTGCTGCGGCGGTCGGTGACCGCGAGGATGACGAAGACGAAGAGCGCGGTGAGCACGATCTCGACCAGCAGCGCCGCCCAGAGGGCGTACCCGGTGCCGTCGTCGCCCCAGCTGTTGGCGGCCAGGCTGGTGTCGAAGGCCTCGAAGCGGTCGTTGCCCAGCGCGAGCACGAGCAGCACGAGGGCGCCGACGATGCCGCCGACGACCTGGGCGCCGGCGTAGCGGCCGGCCTCGGCCCACGTCATCCGCCCGCTGACCGCGGCCGCGACGGAGACGGCGGGGTTGAAGTGCCCGCCGGAGACGCGTCCCACGGCGTAGGCCATGACGGTGACGGCGAGGCCGAAGGAGAGGCCCACCGAGAGGATGTTGGCGTCGCCGAACCCGCTGCTGCTGGAGGCCAGCACGAGCGAGCCGCAGCCGACCAGGACGAGGACGGCGGTGCCGAGCGCCTCGGCGGCCAGCTTCTGGGCAGGGGTGCCGTCGGGGGCGGAGGGTGCGGTGGCCGCCGGGGTGACGGCCTCCGAGGACGTGGGATCAGGGGATGTGGCCATGCCCGGAGTCGTCCCCCCGCGGCGACCCGACCAAACCCGCCGGTGCACCCCCGACGGGGTGACTAGACAGCCGACGGCTGACAGGCTGGGCGGGCCCGGACGGTGCGACCCGTGGTCGCCGACGCGTCGGGTATCTTGACATCAAGAATTCTTCCAGCTCCTGAGGAGTCGCCGCACACCATGGCCACCATCATCTACACGCACACGGACGAGGCGCCGCTGCTCGCGACGTACTCCTTCCTCCCGATCATCCAGGCCTACGCCGCTCAGGCGGGCGTCGAGGTCGAGACGCGTGACATCTCCCTCGCCGGCCGCATCATCTCGCAGTTCCCCGAGCGGCTGACCGAGGAGCAGCGGGTGGCCGACCACCTCGCCGAGCTCGGCGAGCTGGCCACCAAGCCCGAGGCCAACATCATCAAGCTGCCCAACGTGTCGGCCTCGGTGCCGCAGCTCAAGGCGGCCATCAAGGAGCTCCAGGAGCAGGGCTACGACCTGCCGGCCTACCCGGAGAGCCCGCAGACCGACGAGGAGAAGGAGATCCGGGCCCGCTACGACAAGACCAAGGGCTCCGCGGTCAACCCCGTCCTGCGCGAGGGCAACTCCGACCGGCGCGCCCCCGCCTCGGTGAAGGGCTACGCCAAGGCCCACCCGCACCGCATGGGCGCCTGGAGCGAGGACTCGCGCACCAACGTCGCCACCATGGGCAAGGACGACTTCTTCTCCAACGAGAAGTCGGTGGTCATCGAGGCCGACGACACCCTGCGCATCGAGCACGTCGCCGCCGACGGCACCGTGACGGTCCTCAAGGAGTCGGTGCCGGTGCTGGCCGGCGAGGTCGTCGACGGCACGTTCATGAACGTCGCGGCCCTGCGGCGCTTCCTCACCGAGCAGATCGCGCGGGCCAAGGCCGACGACGTGCTCTTCTCCGCCCACCTCAAGGCCACGATGATGAAGGTCTCCGACCCGATCATCTTCGGCCACGTCGTGCAGGCCTTCTTCCCCACGCTCTTCGAGCAGTACGGCGAGCAGCTCGCCGCCGCCGGCATCTCGCCCAACGACGGGCTCGGCGCCCTGATGTCGGCCGTGGCCGACCTCCCCGACGGCGACGCCGTCAAGGCCGCGGTCGAGGCCGGCCTGGCCGACGGCCCGAAGCTGGCCATGGTCGACTCCGACAAGGGCATCACCAACCTGCACGTGCCCTCCGACGTGATCATCGACGCCTCGATGCCGGCCATGATCCGCACCTCGGGCCACATGTGGGGCCCCGACGGCGAGGAGGCCGACACGCTCGCCGTGATCCCCGACTCCTCCTACGCCGGCGTCTACCAGACCGTCATCGACGACTGCCGCGCCCACGGCGCCTTCGACCCGGCGACCATGGGCTCGGTGCCCAACGTCGGCCTGATGGCCAAGGCCGCCGAGGAGTACGGCTCGCACGACAAGACCTTCGAGGTGCCGGCCGCCGGCACCGTGCGCGTGGTCGACGGCTCGGGCGCGACCCTCATCGAGCACACCGTCGAGCCGGGCGACATCTGGCGTGCCTGCCAGACCAAGGACGCCCCGATCCGCGACTGGGTCAAGCTCGCCGTCACCCGCGCCCGCGCCACCGGCGCCCCCGCGATCTTCTGGCTCGACGAGCAGCGCGCCCACGACGCCAACCTCATCGCCAAGGTGCGCGAGTACCTCCCCGAGCACGACACCGACGGCCTGACCATCGAGATCATGGCGCCCGCCGAGGCCACGGCGTACTCCCTGGAGCGCATCCGCCGCGGCGAGGACACCATCTCGGTCACCGGCAACGTGCTGCGCGACTACAACACCGACCTCTTCCCGATCCTCGAGCTCGGCACGTCGGCCAAGATGCTCTCGGTCGTGCCCCTGATGAACGGCGGCGGCCTCTTCGAGACCGGCGCCGGCGGCTCCGCCCCCAAGCACGTGCAGCAGCTGGTCAAGGAGAACTACCTGCGCTGGGACAGCCTCGGGGAGTTCTTCGCCCTGGCCGCCTCCTTCGAGCACCTGGCCGGCTACGCCGACAACGCCCGCGCGCAGGTGCTGGCCGACACTCTCGACCGCGCCACCGGCACCTTCCTCAACGAGGACAAGTCGCCCACCCGCCGCATCGGCGGCATCGACAACCGCGGCTCGCACTTCTACCTGGCGCTCTACTGGGCCCAGGAGCTGGCCGCGCAGACCGACGACGCCGACCTGGCCGCGAGGTTCACCACGCTGGCCACCACGCTGGCCGACGCCGAGGACACCATCGTCGGCGAGCTCAACGCCGTGCAGGGCAGCCCGGCCGACATCGGGGGCTACTACCGCCCCGACGCCGCCAAGGCCGACGCCGTCATGCGCCCGTCGCAGACCCTGAACGACGCGCTGGCCACCCTGGCCTGACGTCCCGCCGCACCCTCGCTCCACCGGCCGGGCCGGTCCTGTCGTACGACGGGGCCGGCCCGGTCGTGCGTCGGGGGGAAAACCGGTCGATCGGCGTCGGTGCCGGCGCGTAGCGTGCGGGGCGATGACCAGGACCAGCCTCGCCGAGCGCGACACCGCCACCCCGTCCGCACCGACGAGGCCCTCGACCTCCGACCCCGCCCGCCGCGTCGACTGGCGTCGTCTGCGGGGCCCGGTCGCCGCCGTGGCCCTGACCGCCTCGGTCCTGGCGGCCCTCGGCCAGACCCTCGGCACCGTGGTGGCCGGTCGGCTCGCCGCCGACCCCGTCGTCGCCCTCGTGGGTGCGCTGGCGCTCTGCGTGGTCGGCGCGGCCCTGCTCGACGCCGTCGGGCGCACCCTGTGGGCCGGGGTGGTCGACCGCGCCGAGGGCGCGCTGCGCGCCGACCTGCTCGACGCGGCGCTGCACCAGCCGCTGGCCCTGCTCTCGGAGCAGGCGGTCGGCGAGGTGCTCGACCGCGTCGACGACGACACCCACGAGGTCGGCACCCTCGTGCGCCGCCAGGTGTGGGACGCGCTGCAGACCGCCTTCGGCGTGGTGCCGCTGTGGGTCGTGGCCGGGCTCACCTGGTGGCCCGCCTGGCTGCTCTTCCCGCTCTTCGCGGTGGCCGCCGTGCTCGTGGTCCGTCCGCTGCTGCCCGAGGTCTCGCGGCGCAAGGTCGTCGAGGAGATCGCGTGGACCGACCAGGCCGCGGCGATGGAGGAGGGCGTCGCCGGGCGCGACGACCTGCGCACCAGCCTGGGCCAGGCCCATGTCGTGCGCCGCTGCGCCGAGCTCTCGGCACGAGTGCACGAGCGCCTCGACCGGGTGCTCCAGGTGGAGACCCGCGTGGCCCGGCGCGCCGGCGTCCTGCTGCACGCCCTGCTCGCCGCCACGGGCGTGGTGGGCGTGGCCCTGGTGGTCGACGGCGGGCTGTCGGTCGCCAGCCTCGTCACCCTCTTCCTGGTCACGACCCGCTTCACCGGTCAGATCGCCACGCTGGCCCAGCACCTGCCCGACCTCCAGGCCGGACTCGGCGCCCTGATGCGGCTGCGCCAGCTGCTCGACACCGAGCCGGAGCCGGTCGGCGGCGCCCCGGTGCCGACCGGGCGCCTCGACCTCGAGCTGCGCGACCTGCACTTCTCCTACGCCGAGGGCTCCTTCGCCCTGCGCGAGGTCGACCTGCGCGTGCCGGCGGGCCGCACGTGCGCCCTGGTGGGGCGCACCGGATCGGGCAAGTCCACGCTGGCGGCGCTCGTCTCGCGCGCGGTCGACCCCGAGCCGGGCACGGTCCTGCTCGGGGGTGTCGACGTGCTCGACCTCGACCTCCAGCAGCTGCGCGCCGCGGTCGGCGTGGTCACCCAGCGCACCGAGATCCTGGCCGGCACCCTGGCCCAGAACGTCGCGCTCTTCTCCGACGTGCCCCGCGCGCGCATCGAGGCGGCGATCGCCGAGCTGGGCCTCGAGCCGTGGGTCGCGGGGCTGCGCGACGGTCTCGACACCGCGCTGGGACCCGGCGGCACCACCCTGTCGGCGGGGGAGGAGCAGCTGGTCGCCTTCGCCCGGCTGCTCGTGCGCGACGTGGCCGTGGTCGTGCTCGACGAGGCCACCGCCCGCATGGACCCGCTCACCGAGTCGCTCGTCGTCCGGGCCGCCGACCGGCTGCTGGCCGACCGCACGGGCCTGCTCGTCGCCCACCGTCTCTCCACCACCGCCCGCGCCGACCTCGTGGCCGTCCTGGAGGCGGGCCGCGTGGTCGAGCAGGGCCCCCGCGCCGTGCTGGCCGCCGGCCCGGGTCGCTTCCGCACCCTGCTCGACGCCGGCGGCGAGGACGCCCTGCAGTCGGGGCAGTCGGGGCAGTCGGGGCAGCCGGGGCAGCCGGGGCAGCCGGAGCAGCCGGGGCAGCCGGAGCAGCCGGGTGGGCCGGGAGAGGCGGGCACGTCGGGGGAGGCGGCGCCGCCGGTCGCGACCGCGGTGGGCGGGCGTCGGCGCAGCGGCCCGCCGCCCGCGCTGCCCGAGGTCGGGGGCGGGCGCAGCCTGGCCGGCGGCATCAGGCACGCCCTGGCGATCCGCCCCGCGTGGGGCCTGGTCGGTGCGGCCCTCTTCCTGCTGGCCTCCCTGACGGGGGCCTACGGTGCGGCCACCGGCTTCGTGTGGGGCCGCCTGGTCCAGGGCCTCGAGCAGGGCGACGCGACGACGGGCACGACCGTGGGCCTGACGGTGGTGCTCGTGGCGGCCCTCATGGTCGCGCCGCTCATGCTGGCCGAGGCCTTCCGCCGCTACCCCCGCTGGTGGATCGAGGTCATGCTCCGGGTGCGCATGGCGGTGCTGGTCGGGCAGACCGGCCAGGAGCGCCTCACCCGCACCCCGCCCGGGGAGGTGGTGGCCCGCGCCATGGACGCCGACCGTTTCGCGCGCTACGCCGACCGGTGGGTCGACTTCGTCAACGGCCTGATCATCATCGTCGTCACCACCCTGCTCTCCGGCAGCCTGCTGGCGGGCGCGGTGCTGCTCGCGGTGATGGTGGCCTCGGCGCTGGCCTCCTCGGTCGGTCGCCCGATCGCCGGGCGCTCCGCGGCCGCGTCCTCGGCGGCGCGGGCCCGCTTCGGCCGCTCCCTGGTCTCGGCCCTGGAGTCGAGCCGCACGGTCAAGCTCGCCGCGGCGACCCCGGCCGTGCACGCCCACCTGCGCCACGTCGACGGCGGACGCGTCGAGGCGGCGGTGCGCGAGCACCGGGTGCAGGCCGTGCTCGACGGCGTGCCGGTGGTCATGGTGCAGTGCGGCGTCGTGGCCGCCTGGGCCGTGCTCGTCGCGGGTGGCTGGGACCTCGCCACCGCACTGCTGGTCGCCAACGCCGTCAACGGCTTCGACTGGTTCGGCCGGGTGGCCGGGTCGGTCATCACCGAGGCCCCCGGCACCCGGGCCTGGCAGCAGGCGACCAGCCGGCTCGCCGGCGGCGTCGACCTGATGGACCTGCCCCCCGGCGTCGACCTCGTCGCCGGCGCCGCTCCCGAGCCCGCCCCCAGCGACCGCGTGCCACTGCGCCGTCTCGAGCTGCGCGGCGTCGACGCCGTGCACGACGACGGCACCCGGGGCGTCGTGGGGGTCGACCTGACCGTCGAGGCCGGCGAGCTGGTGCTGGTGCTCGGGCAGGTGGGCTCGGGCAAGTCCAGCCTGCTCGCCGCGCTGGCCGGGCTCGTCTCCCACACCGGGTCGATCCGGTGGAACGACGTGGAGGTCGACGACCCGCAGCTGTTCCTGCGACCGGGGCAGGTCGCGCACGTCGCCCAGGTGCCGCGGGTGCTCTCGGGCACCTTCGACGACAACGTGCGGCTGGGCCACGCCCGCGGTCTCGACCGCGCCGTCGTCGACGCGCGGCTGCAGGCCGACGTCGACGAGGCCGGCGGCCCGCACGCCGTGGTCGGCCACCGCGGGGTGCGCCTCTCCGGCGGTCAGGTCCAGCGCCTGGCCCTGGCCCGGGCGCTGGCCGCCGACACCGAGCTGCTGCTGGCCGACGACGTCTCCAGCGCCCTCGACGCCGCCACCGAGATCGAGCTGTGGACCGCCCTGCGCGGTCGCGGCACGACCGTGCTGGGCGCCACCTCCAAGCAGGCCGCCCTGGCCGAGGCCGACCGCGTGGTCGTGCTGCTCGACGGGGAGGTGGCCGAGGTGGGCCCGTGGCGCGAGCTGTCGTCGCGCTGGGCCCACCTGGCCGGCTGAACCGGCGGCGGCCGGCTGGGTCCCCGCAGGTCTGGCACGCTGGTGGCTCCGCCCGTCCCGCCCGTCGAGGAGCCCCCGTGCGTCGTACCGTCCGCGCAGCCGACCGTCTGCCCAGCCGTCTGCCCAGCCGTCTGCCCAGCCGTCTGCCCAGCCGTCTGCCCGCTCTCCTGGCCGGCTGCGTGCTCGCGGCCTCGCTGACCGCCTGCTCCGAGGAGCAGGTGCGCGACGCGGCCTCCGACGCCGCGGGCGACGCCGCCTGCTCGGTGGCGCGGGAGGCGATGGGGCAGGTCGCCGACCAGGCCGGCGCGGTGGCCGACCGGATCGGCGCCGACCCCGCCGCCGCCGAGCGGGAGCTGACGGCGCTGCGCGACACCCTCGCCGCGGCCGAGGACAACCTCGGCGGGGAGACCAGGGCGCGCCTGGAGGAGGCCCGCGCGGCCCTCGACGGGCTGGCCGCCGAGGCCGAGCAGCACGCCGAGGGCACGCCCGTGGACCGCGCCGCGGTGCAGCGCGAGCGTGAGCGGCTCAGCGAGGCCGTCCAGGGGCTGCGCGAGGTCTGCTGAGGCCGCGGACGCCTCCCGGCGTGAGACCTCTCACGATCCGCGGCGATCGGCGTCCCAGGAATAGCCGCGGGCGCCGCCGGGGTTGGAGCATGGAGTCACCCCCGACTTGGATCGATCGAAGGCTCTCCCCATGACGACCCCCGCTCCCGCCCCCGAGCACACCGGCGCCCACCCGCGCTACGCGCTGGCCGTGCTGGCGCTGGCCCTCGGCGGCTTCGCGATCGGCACGACCGAGTTCGTGACCATGGGCCTGCTGCCCCAGATCGCGGAGGGCATCGGCGTCTCCGAGCCCACCGCGGGCCACGTGATCTCCGCCTACGCCCTGGGCGTGGTCGCCGGGGTGCCGGTCCTGTCCTTCTTCGCCGCGCGGCTGCCCCGGCGCGGCCTGCTGGTGGGACTGATGGGCGCCTACGCCCTCTTCAACGTGCTCAGCGCCCTCGCGACCGGCTACGGCATGCTCACCGCCGCCCGCTTCCTCGACGGTCTGCCCCACGGCGCCTACTTCGGCGTCGCCTCGCTGGTCGCGGCCGAGCTCGCGGCCCCCGACAAGCGCGGCCGGGCGGTGGCCGCGGTGATGCTGGGCCTCTCGGTGGCCAACGTGGTGGGCGTGCCCGCCGCGACCTTCGTGGGGCAGAACCTCGGCTGGCGCGCGGCCTACGTCGGCACCGCGGTCATCGCCGCCCTCACCATGGCCCTCGTCCTCGCCTTCGTGCCCTCCCGCCCGGGCGACCCGGAGGCCACCGGCGCCAAGGAGGCGCGCGAGTTCTTCGGCTCCAGCCAGGTCTGGCTGACCATGGCGGCCGGGGCGATCGGCTTCGGCGGCATGTTCGCGGTCTACTCCTACATCGCCACCACCGTGACCGACGTCGCGATGCTCGGCTCGGGCACCGTGCCGGTCTTCCTGCTGGCCTTCGGCCTCGGCATGGTCGCCGGCACCTGGGTGGCGGGCGAGCTGGCCTCGTGGTCGGTGTTCCGCTCGCTGATCGTCTCGGGCGTCGGCTCGGGCGTGCTGATGCTGGCCTTCTGGGCCGTGGCCCCCTACGGGTGGTTCCTGCTGCCCGTGGTCTTCCTCATCACCGCCGTCGGCTCGATCCTCGTCGTCAACCTCCAGCTGCGGCTCATGGACGTGGCCGGCGACGCCGTCACCCTGGGCGCGGCGATGAACCACGCGGCCCTCAACGCCGCCAACGCCCTGGGCGCCTGGCTGGGCGGCGTGGTCATCGCGGCCGGCTACGGCTACCGCGCGCCCGCGCTGGTCGGTGCGGCGCTCTCGGTGCTGGGCGTGGCGATCCTGCTGCTCGCCTCCTGGCACGACAAGCGCGGCGCGCGCCGCACCCCCGTCGACGTGAGTGCCGGCGAGGAGCGCTCCTACGCCCCAGTGTCGAGCCGGTCGTAGAGGACGAGGTCGGCCCGGCCGTCTCGCACGAGGGCGCCGAGCCGCTCGACGCCGTAGGCGGTGAACCCGGCCCGCTCGATCACCCGCCGCGAGGCGGCGTTGCCGGCGGCCGCGCCGCAGCTGACCCGGCGCACCATCAGGTCGTCGAAGGCGTGACGCGCCACGGCGCGCAGCGCCCGGGTCGCGACGCCCCGGCCGCGGGCGTCGGGGTGGGTCCAGTAGCCGATCTCGCAGGTGACGTACGGCGTGAGCCCGAACCACCCGACCGAGGCCAGTGCGCGGTCGGGCGCGCCGGGGTCGACCACGGCCCAGTTCACCGCGCTGCCGGTGGCGAGCCGCTCGGTGACGTCCTCGAGCCAGGCCCGCGCGTCGCGGTCGGTGTAGGGCGCGGGCAGCTGCCCGAGCCAACGCTGGCTCCCGGGGTCGCTGCACGCCTCGACGACCCGCGCGACGTCGGTGTCGCGCCACGGCCGCAGCAGCAGCCCCTCGGCCTCCAGCGTCGGCACCTCCAGCCAGCGGGTGCGCGGCCGGCGCGGGTCGGTGCTGCGCAGCGTGCCGACCCAGGCGTCGTGGAGCTCGCCGCGCTGGGGCAGCCACGCCCGCAGCGAGCCGTCGACCTCGAAGCCCAGGCGCCACGCGGTCTTGCGCGAGGCCCAGTTGCCGCGATCGGCCCACCAGACGACCGTGCGCAGGCCCTGCTGCTCGAAGCCCCAGTCGAGGAGCACCCGCAGCGCCTGCTCGACGGCCCCGGTGCCGCGCACCCACGGGTGGGCGGCGTAGGCGATCTCGGCGCGGTCGCTGCCCTCCGGGCGCAGCGACGCGCTACCGGCGTACCGGCCGTCGACCTCGACGACGAAGCCCCACTCGCTGCCGTCGGCCCAGCCGGCGGGCATGACGCGGCCCACGAAGTCCTCGGCCATCTCGCGGGTGTAGGGCACCGGCACGGTGGTCCAGCGCTGGGTGAGGGGGTCCTGGCACTGCTCGAGGCAGCCCTGGGCGTCCTCGGGGCGGTGGCCTCGCAGCACCACGGTCCGGCCGCCCTCGTGCGAGGTGAGGACGGGGGCGGCGCTCGGCGATGGTGGCGGGGTCATGGCGCGCACCCTGCCAAGCGGGCCGGTGCTCGGGCAACCGGGTTGTGGGGCCGGGGGAGGACCCGGCTCGGCGTCGGGGACAATGGGCCCATGCCCGCCACGACCGAGCCGGACGTCGCCGTCCCCAGCGCCCCCACCGGGGGCGCGCGCCCCCGGGTCCTCTCCGGGATCCAGCCGACCGCCGACTCCTTCCACTTCGGCAACTACCTCGGCGCGACCCGGCAGTGGGTCGACCTCCAGCGCGACCACCAGCCGTTCTTCTTCATCGCCGACCTGCACGCGATCACCGTCGAGCAGGACCCCAAGGTGCTGCGCGAGCGCTGCCTGCGCGCCGCGGCCCAGCTGCTGGCGATGGGCGTCGACCCGGCCCGCTCGGCGATCTTCGTGCAGAGCCAGGTGCCCGAGCACGCCCAGCTCGGCTGGGTGCTGCAGTGCCTCACCGGCTTCGGCGAGGCGCGGCGCATGACGCAGTTCAAGGACAAGTCGGCCAAGGCGGGGGAGGGGGCCGCGTCGGTCGGCCTGTTCACCTACCCCGTGCTCCAGGCCGCCGACATCCTGCTCTACCGCCCCCACTACGTGCCGGTGGGCGAGGACCAGCGCCAGCACCTCGAGCTGACCCGCGACCTCGCGCAGCGCTTCAACCACCGCTACAAGAAGACCTTCCGGCTGCCCGAGCCCTACATCCTCAAGGCCACGGCCAAGATCGCCGACCTGCAGGACCCCACCGCGAAGATGTCGAAGTCGGCGTCCTCGCCGGCCGGCATCGTGGAGATGCTCGACGACCCCAGGGTGAGCGCGAAGAAGATCCGCTCGGCCGTGACCGACTCCGGCTCCGAGGTCCGCTTCGACCCCGAGGAGAAGGCCGGCGTCAGCAACCTGCTCACGATCTACTCCGCCCTCACCGGTGAGGCGGTCTCCGCCCTGGAGGAGCAGTACGCCGGGCGCGGCTACGGCGACCTGAAGAAGGACCTGGCCGAGGTGGTGGTCGACTTCGTGACGCCCTTCCGCGAGCGCACCCTGGAGCTGCTCGACGACCAGGCCCACCTCAGCGCCGTGCTCGAGCAGGGCCGCCAGCAGGCGGCGGAGGTCGCCGAGGCGACCCTGCGCGACGTCTACCAGCGGGTCGGGTTCGTCGCCCCGTCCCGCTAGGGTCGCACCGTGATCACGATCGGCGTGGCGGTGGCGATCCCGGAGCCCTGGGCCAGCGAGCTCCAGGACTACCGGGCCTCCGTCGGCGACGCCACCGCGGCCATGATCCCGACCCACATCACGCTGGTGCCGCCGACCGACATCGTCGACGGCGAGCTCGAGCAGGTCTCCGACCACCTGCGCTCGGTGGCCGACGGTCTCGACGGCTTCCGGGTGCACCTGCGCGGCACGGGCACCTTCCGCCCCGTCTCCCCGGTCGTGTTCGTGATGCTCGCCGAGGGGATCTCGCAGTGCGAGCAGCTGGCCGAGGCCGTGCGCCGGGGGCCGCTCGACGTCGACCTGAGCTTCCCCTACCACCCCCACGTCACGATCGCCCACCACCTCGACGACGAGCGGCTCGACCGCGCCTTCGCCGAGCTCGCCGACTTCGAGTGCACCTTCGACGTGACCGACTTCCACCTCTACGTCCACGACGAGGCCCACGGCTGGCGCCCGCGCCACGAGTTCGTGCTCGGCGCCGGCGCGCAGGCCCGCTGATGGCCTCCGTCGTGCAGCGGGCCCAGGACGCCCTGGTAGGGCTGCGCCGGCGGCGCCCGGGCGTCGACCACGTCCTGCTCATGCAGGAGCACTACGGCGCGGTCAAGGCCGGCCAGCAGGCCGGCGCCGTGACGTACTTCGGGTTCCTGTCGGTCTTCCCGATCCTGGCCCTGGCGCTCTTCGTCGTCGGCTACGTCTCCCAGGTCTACCCCGGGGCCAACCAGGACCTGCGCGAGGCGATCGACCAGCTGCTGCCCGGGCTGATCGGCCAGGACGAGGGCCAGGTCTCGCTGGCCGACATCCGCACCTTCTCCGGCTGGGCCGCCGTCATCGGCCTGGCGGGCGTCCTCTACTCGGGCCTCGGGTGGCTCTCCGCCCTGCGCGACGCCCTCCTGGTCGTCTTCGAGACCCCCACCCGCGAGCTGCCCAACTTCGTGGTCGGCAAGCTGCGCGACCTCGTGACCCTGGTGGTGCTGGGGTCGGTGCTCCTGCTCTCGGTGGCCGTGGCCGGCCTGGTGAGCGCGTTCTCGACCGTCATCCTCGACGCCCTCGGCCTGGGCGAGGAGCTGTCGTGGCTGGTGCGGCTGCTCACGGTGGTCTTCGGCCTGGCCGCCAACACGGTGCTGTTCTACGCGATGTTCCGGCTGCTGGCCGAGCCCCACGTGCCCGCGCGCTCGCTGTGGCAGGGGGCGCTGCTCGGCGCCGTGGTCTTCGAGGCCCTCAAGCAGCTCTCCGGGGTGCTGCTCGCCGCCACCCGCGAGCAGCCGGCGGCCCAGGCCTTCGGGATCGCGCTGATCCTGCTGGTGTGGATCAACTACTTCTCCCGCCTCGTGCTCTACGCCGCGGCCTTCGCCTTCACCACGCGCGCCGCGCGCGCCGCCCGGGTCGCCGAGCCGGCCGACCCGGTGCAGGGCCCGCCGCTGGCGTCCGGGGGAGCGCTCGACGGCACCGCCCGCGCCGGTGAGGCGGCGGGCTCGCGGGTCCGGCCCTTCGTGGCCGGGGCCGCCGCCGGCGCGGCGGCGCTCGCCGTCGTGCTCAGGACGACCAAGGGGGAGGACCGATGAGGTTCGAGCGCAAGCACGGCTGGCTGCTGGTGGGGGTGGCGGTGTGGAACGTCGTGACCTACGCGATGTTCACCCGCAACCTGTGGTCGGCGCACGCCTCGGGGGAGGACCGCCCGACCGGCTACTGGGTGGCCCACACCGTGCTGATCGTGGTCAACCTGGTCATCGCCGTCGTGCTGGGCCGCCTCGGCCTGAAGGCGCTGCGGGCCCGCGCCCAGGACTGACCGGCAGGACGGCACCCGCCCACGACGAAGGGCCCCGACCGCTCGCGGTCGGGGCCCTTCGTGTGGTGGTGCGGGGGACTCGGTGGTGCTCTCAGTGGCCGTTGCGGATCGCCGTGCGCAGGTCGCGGTTGAGCTGGGAGATCACGTCGAGCGGGATCTCCTTGGGGCACGCCGCGGTGCACTCGCCGATGTTGGTGCAGCCGCCGAAGCCCTCGTGGTCGTGCTGGGCGACCATGTTGACCACGCGCTCGTCGCGCTCGGGCTGGCCCTGGGGGAGTCGGCCGAGGTGGGTGATCTTGGCGCCCATGAAGAGCGAGGCCGACCCGTTGGGGCAGGCGGCGACGCAGGCGCCGCAGCCGATGCAGGTGGCGACGTTGAAGGCCTTGAGCGCGTCGGCCTGCGGCACCGGGGTGGCGTGGGCGTCGGGCGCGGCGCCGGTGTTGACCGACACGTAGCCGCCGGCCTGGATGATCCGGTCGAAGGCCGAGCGGTCGACGATCAGGTCCTTGATCACCGGGAAGGCGCTGGCACGCCAGGGCTCGATGGTGATCTCCTGGCCGTCCTTGAAGGACCGCATGTGCAGCTGGCAGGTCGTGGTGACCTCGGGGCCGTGGGCCTGACCGTCGATCATCAGGTCGCACGAGCCGCAGATGCCCTCACGGCAGTCGTGGTCGAAGGCGACCGGGTCCTCGCCCTGCTCGTTGAGCTGCTCGTTGAGCACGTCGAGCATCTCCAGGAAGCTCATGTCCTCGGAGATGTCCTGCACGTGGTACTGGTGCATGGCGCCGGCGGCGGTGGGGTTGGCCTGCCGCCAGATGTTGAGGGTCAGGTTCACTTGTAGCTCCGCTGCTTCATCTCGATGGCCGTGTAGAGAAGGTCTTCCTTGTGCAGCACCGGCTGGCCGGCGTCGCCGCCGAACTCCCAGGCCGCGACGTAGGCGAACTCGTCGTCGTGGCGCAGCGCCTCGCCCTCGTCGGTCTGCGACTCGGCGCGGAAGTGGCCGCCGCAGGACTCGCGGCGGTTGAGGGCGTCGATGCACATGAGCTCGCCGAGCTCGATGAAGTCGGCGACGCGGCCGGCCTTCTCGAGGCTCTGGTTGAGGCTGTCGGCGGTGCCGAGGACCTTGAGGTTGCTCCAGAAGTCGGCCTTGAGCTCGCGGATCATGTCGATCGCCTTGCGCAGCCCGGGCTCGGAGCGCTCCATGCCGCAGTACTCCCACATGATGTGGCCCAGCTCCTTGTGGTAGCTGTCGGCCGAGCGGGTGCCCTGGATGGAGAGCAGCTTCGCGATCCGGTCCTCGACGGACTTCTTGGCCTCGGCCACCGCCGGGTGCGACTCGTCGATCGGCGCGAAGGGCGCGTGGGCGAGGTAGTCGCGGATGGTGTTGGGCAGCACGAAGTAGCCGTCTGCCAGGCCCTGCATCAGCGCCGAGGCGCCGAGGCGGTTGGCGCCGTGGTCGGAGAAGTTGGCCTCGCCGGTGACGAAGAGCCCCTCGAGGTTGGACTGGAGGTCGTAGTCGACCCACAGACCGCCCATGACGTAGTGCACGGCGGGGTAGATCCGCATCGGGACCTCGTAGGGGTTCTCACCCGTGATCCGCTCGTACATATCGAAGAGGTTGTCGTACTTGGCCTCGATGCCGTCCTTGCCCAGGCGCGCGATGGCGTCGGAGAAGTCGAGGTAGACGCCGCGGCGGAAGTCGCCGACCATCGGGCCGACGCCGCGGCCCTCGTCGCAGACGTTCTTGGCCTGGCGCGAGGCGATGTCGCGGGGCACGAGGTTGCCGAAGGAGGGGTAGATCCGCTCGAGGTAGTAGTCGCGGTCCTCCTCGGGGATGTCGCGCGGGTCCTTGTCGCAGTCCTCGGCCTTCTTGGGCACCCAGATGCGGCCGTCGTTACGCAGCGACTCCGACATCAGGGTCAGCTTCGACTGGTGCTCGCCCGAGACCGGGATGCAGGTCGGGTGGATCTGGGTGTAGCAGGGGTTGGCCATGTAGGCGCCCTTGCGGTGGGCCCGCCACGTCGCGGTGACGTTGCAGCCCATGGCGTTGGTGGAGAGGAAGAAGACGTTGCCGTAGCCGCCGGAGGCGAGCACGACCGCGTCGGCGAGGTGGGTCTCGATCTCGCCGGTGGCCATGTCGCGGGCGATGATGCCGCGGGCCTTGCCGTCGACCATGACCAGCTCGAGCATCTCGTGGCGGGTGAAGGTGGTGACGGTGCCGGCGGCGACCTGACGCTCCAGGGCCTGGTAGGCGCCGATGAGCAGCTGCTGGCCGGTCTGGCCGCGGGCGTAGAAGGTGCGCGAGACCTGCACGCCGCCGAAGGAGCGGTTGTCGAGCAGGCCGCCGTACTCACGGGCGAAGGGCACGCCCTGGGCGACGCACTGGTCGATGATGTTGGTGCTGACCTCGGCCAGGCGGTAGACGTTCGACTCGCGCGAGCGGTAGTCGCCGCCCTTGACGGTGTCGTAGAAGAGGCGGTGGACGGAGTCGCCGTCCTCCTTGTAGTTCTTCGCGGCGTTGATGCCGCCCTGCGCGGCGATGGAGTGCGCCCGGCGCGGGGAGTCCTGGTAGCAGAACGACTTCACGTTGTAGCCGGCCTCGCCGAGCGTGGCCGCGGCCGCGCCGCCGGCGAGCCCGGTGCCGACGATGATGATGTTGAGCTTGCGCCGGTTCGCGGGGTTGACCAGCGCGTTGGAGAACTTGCGGTTGGTCCAGCGCATCGCGATGGGGCCGGTCGGGGCCTTCTCGTCGACGAGCGGCGCACCGGGCGTGTAGTAGCCGTGGGCGTCGTCGGACTGCTGCTGCGACGGCTGGTTGAGGTACGTGTCGGTGGTTGCCATGGAGGGGCTCCCTTTACTCGATGACGCCGAAGAGGGTGAACAGGGGGACCAGCGAGAATCCGCCGGCGACGACCACGGCGACGACCCAGCCGGCCAGGCGTGCCCGGGAGCGGGCGGCGACGGTCTGGGTGAAGCCGAGGGTCTGCATCGCGCTGAAGGTGCCGTGGTGCAGGTGCATCGCCAGCGCGGCCATCGCGACCAGGTAGATGAGCGTCATCCACCACAGGTCGAAGGTGTCGACCATCAGCTGGTAGGGGTTGTTGGTCTCCCCGCCGGCCGGGTTGATCTTGACGATCGAGAAGTTCAGCAGGTGCCACACGAGGAACGCCAGGATCGTCAGGCCGCCCCAGCGCATGGTCCGCGAGGACAGCGAGGAGTTGCGGCGCTTGGCGACCTGGTACTTCACCGGCCGGGCGTCGCTGGCGCGCTTCCACAGCGCGACCGCCGAGGCCACGTGGACCACGAGCGCAGCGATGAGGCCGAGACGCAGGATCCACAGCAGGCCGCTCTCGGGGAGCAGGGGCTCCCCGATGGTGCGCAGGTGCTCGGCGTACTCGTTGAACGACTCCTCGCCACCGAAGGCCTTGAGGTTGCCGTACATGTGCGCGAGGACGAATCCGATGAACACCAGCCCGCTGGCGGCCATCAGGATCTTCAGCGTGATCGTCGAGCGCGAAGCGCGC
Source organism: Nocardioides sp. Leaf307 (assembly GCF_001423135.1). Taxonomy (NCBI): domain Bacteria; kingdom Bacillati; phylum Actinomycetota; class Actinomycetes; order Propionibacteriales; family Nocardioidaceae; genus Nocardioides; species Nocardioides sp. Leaf307. The sequence continues at coordinate 1,130,449 of NZ_LMNY01000001.1, forward strand.
GCTCCTCTGACGAGAGTCGGGGTTGCCACGTCACAAACGCTACCCCCCATCTGGGGGGTGAGTTCCATCGTGGCGTGTGACATATCCCCCGTCGACGGGACTCGCCGCCGCTCAGGACCGGCTCAGGCGCCGCTCAGGGCCGGTTCAGACCCCGTGCGCGGGGCGGGCGTCCGCGTGACCCCGGGCCAGGCGGTCCAGGTGGCCGAGGAGCTCGTCGGCGGCGTCGGTCCACGAGCGGTCGAGCGCGAGCTCGCGGCCCCGGTGACCGAGCAGGGCGCGCCGCGGGTCGGCGGCCACCGCCGCCACCGCGCGGGCCAGGGCCCCGGGACGGTCGGGGTCGTAGAGCAGGCCGGTCTCCAGCGGCAGCACGAGGTCGCGGGCGCCCCCGCTGCGCGGCGCCACCAGGGGCAGCGCGCTCGCGGCGCCCTCGCGCAGCGCGTGGCAGCAGGTCTCCTCCTCGCCGGGGTGCACCAGGACGTCGAGGGAGGCCAGCGCCACGGTGAGGTCGCCGGTCGACAGCGCGCCGGTGACCTTGGCCGCGGGCAGTCGCTCGCGCAGCCAGTCCTCCTGCGGCCCGGTGCCGATGACGACGGGGCGGATGCCCGGCACGTCGGCCAGCTCGGCCAGCCGCCGCACCCCGTGGCGCTTGTGCAGGCTGCCGACGTAGCCGACCACCACCAGGGGGCCGCGGGCCGAGCGCGCCCGCGCCCAGTGGTCGTGCAGCCACGGGTCGCGCAGGGCCGGGGTGTAGGCGCGGGCGTCGACCCCCGGCAGCCACGTGCCGGCGGTGACGCCGAGGGAGGAGAAGCGGTCGGCCAGCCAGGGGGCGGTGACGACGAGGTGGTCGGTGCGCTCGGCGACCGTGCTGCGCCAGCGCTCCCAGGTCAGGTCGCGCGGCGGGGCCTGCTGCACGACCAGGGAGGGCACGCCGGTGCGGTGGGTGTGCTTGAGCGCCTTGCGGCCGATCGTGCCCGGCCCCGTGACCTGCACGACGTCGGGCGCGAACGCGTCGAGGGCGGCCCGGACCTGGCCGCCCGGCCTGGTCAGCGCGCTGATGCGCACGACCCGGGCGCCGCGGTAGGTCGCCAGCCCTGGCCCGCTCGCGACCACCACCACCTGGTGGCCACGGTCGACCAGACGGTCGACCACCGCCCTGACCGTCGTGGTGGTGCCGTCGACGGCGGGCAGGAAGGATTCGGAGACCACGGCGATCCGCATGCGCCCACGGTGGGCCCGCCGGACGACGGCACCGCGACGGGCGCGCGGCCTGACGGTGAACACCGCCCCGGCGACGGGTCGGGGTCGAAAAGGTCACACTCGGTGGCCGCCGTCACGTCGCGTCCCTAGGGTGCCGCCATGACTGAAGTCGAAGGCGGTCTCGACGAGCCCGCGGAGCTCGAGCCCGAGCAGGGCGCGCTCGACCTGGCCGACGCCGGCGACCGGTGGGACCGCGCCGACTGGGAGAGGGCCGCGGCCGGCGTGCTGCGCAAGGCGCGTCGCCTCGGCGAGGACGACCCCGACGCGCTCGTGTGGGAGCGGCTGACCCGCACCACCCTCGACGACATCGCGGTCACCCCGCTCGGCACCTCCGACCTGCTCGACGGGCTCCGGACCGAGGGCCGCCCGCAGCGCGCCGGGGACTGGGACGTGCGCGCCCACCTCGACCTGCCCGCCGGCGCCGAGGCCAGGGCGGCCAACGAGACCCTCCTGGTCGACCTCGAGGGAGGCGTGACCTCGCTGTGGCTGTGCGCGGCGCCCGACGCCGACCTCGCCACCGCCCTCGACGGCGTGCTGCTCGACCTCGCGCCCGTCGTGCTGGAGGCCCGCGGCGACGCGACGGCCCAGCAGGCGCTGGCCGAGGGCTTCCTCGCCCACGCCGGCGAGCGCGACCTCGCCGCGGGCACCAACCTCGGCGCCGACCCCCTCGGCGCGGCCCTGCGCCACGGCACCGGCCCGGGCGCCGACCCGGCCGGCGAGGTGGACCTCGCCCCGCTGGTCGCCGTGGCCCGTGCCGCTCACGAGCGCGGGCTGCTGGGCGTGGTCGTCGACGCCACCGCCGTCCACGACCGCGGCGCCTCCGACGCCCAGGAGCTCGGCTGGTCGATGGCCGTGGCCGCGGCCTACCTGCGGGCGCTCACCGGGGCGGGCCTCACCGTCGCCGAGGCCGCCGGCCTGGTCGAGGTGCGCTACGCCGCCACCGACGACCAGTTCGCCACCATCGCCAAGCTGCGCGCGGCCCGCCGGCTCTGGGCGCGGGTGCTGGAGCTCAGCGGCGTCACCGACGAGGAGCGGCTGCGGCTGGCCCAGCGCCAGCACGTCGTGACCAGCCGGCCGATGATGAGCCGCTACGACCCCTACGTGAACATGCTGCGCACCACGGTGGCGGCGTTCGCCGCGGGCGTCGGCGGGGCCGAGGCCGTCACCGTGCTGCCCTTCGACAGCCCGTTGGGCCGCCCCGAGGCGCTGGGCCGCCGGATCGCCCGCAACACCTCCGCGCTGCTCGTCGACGAGGCCCACGTCGCCCACGTCGCCGACCCCGCCGGCGGCTCCTACGCCGTGGAGAAGCTCACCGACGACCTCGCCGTCGCCGGCTGGGCCGAGCTCGGCCGCACCGAGGAGGTCGGCGGAGCGGCGGCCGCTCTGGCCGACGGCTCGCTGCTGGCCCGCGTGGCACGGACCGTCGAGCGCCGCGACGACGAGGTCGCCCGCCGCCGGCGACCCCTCACCGGGCTCACCGAGTTCCCCCAGGTCGACGAGGTCCTGCCCGAGCGCGAGCCGGTCACCCCCGACTCCGCGTCGGGCTGGATCGGCGTGCGCCCCTACGGCGCGGCCTTCGAGGCGCTGCGCGACGACCCGCCGACGGCCCGGGCCTTCCTGGCGTCCCTCGGGTCGGTGGCCTCGCACACCGCGCGGGCCACCTTCGCCACCAACCTGCTCGCCGCGGGCGGCATCGGCGTCGACGTCGCCGGGGCCACCGCCGACGTCGATGCGCTGCTCTCGGCGTACGACGGGCAGCGGGTGGCGGTGCTCGCCGGCAGCGACGCGACCTACGCCGCCTGGGGCACCGCCGCGGCCCGCGCCCTGCGCGAGGCCGGCGCGCGCCACGTCGTGGTGGCCGGCAAGCCCCTCGACGGCACCGACGACGCCTGCGCGCTCGGTGTCGACGCCCTGTCCTTCCTGACCCGCACGAGGGAGCACCTCGCATGACCGTCCCGAAGAGCTTCGCCGGCCTGCCGCTCGAGGCCCGCGGCACCACGAGCGCGCCGCGGCCCGAGGCGCGGCCCTGGACCTCGCCCGAGGGCATCGAGATCCGGTCGCAGTACACCGAGGCCGACCTCGAGGGCCTCGACGCCCTCGACACCTACCCCGGGCTGAGCCCGTTTCTGCGCGGGCCCTATCCGACGATGTACACCACCCAGCCCTGGACCGTGCGCCAGTACGCCGGCTTCTCGACCGCCGAGGAGTCCAACGCGTTCTACCGGCGCAACCTGGCGGCCGGTCAGAAGGGGCTCTCGGTCGCCTTCGACCTGGCCACACACCGCGGCTACGACTCCGACCACCCGCGCGTGCGCGGCGACGTGGGCATGGCGGGCGTGGCCATCGACTCCATCTACGACACCCGCACCCTCTTCGACGGCATCCCGCTCGACGAGATGTCGGTGTCGATGACCATGAACGGCGCCGTCCTGCCCGTGCTGGCGCTCTACATCGCCGCCGCCGAGGAGCAGGGGGTGGCGCCGGAGCAGCTCGCGGGGACCATCCAGAACGACATCCTCAAGGAGTTCATGGTCCGCAACACCTACATCTACCCGCCGGCACCGTCGATGCGGATCATCTCCGACATCTTCAGCTACACCTCGGCACGCATGCCGCGCTTCAACTCGATCTCGATCTCGGGCTACCACATCCAGGAGGCCGGGGCGACCGCCGACCTCGAGCTGGCCTACACCCTCGCCGACGGCGTCGAGTACATCCGCGCCGGGCTCGGCACCGGCATGACCATCGACCAGTTCGCGCCCCGGCTGTCGTTCTTCTGGGCCATCGGGATGAACTTCTCGATGGAGGTGGCCAAGCTGCGCGCGGCCCGCGCGCTGTGGGCCCGGCTGGTGCGGCAGTTCGACCCGCAGAACCCCAAGTCGCTGAGCCTGCGCACCCACAGCCAGACCAGCGGCTGGTCGCTGACCGCCCAGGACGTCTACAACAACGTCCAGCGCACCTGCATCGAGGCGATGGCCGCCACCCAGGGCCACACCCAGTCGCTGCACACCAACGCCCTCGACGAGGCGATCGCGCTGCCCACCGACTTCTCGGCCCGCATCGCGCGCAACACCCAGCTGCTGCTGCAGCAGGAGAGCGGTACGACGGGCACGATCGACCCCTGGGCGGGCTCCTACTACATCGAGCGGCTCACCCACGACCTGGCCGAGAAGGCGTGGGCCCACATCCAGGAGGCCGAGCGCGCCGGGGGCATGGCGAAGGCCATCGAGCAGGGCATCCCCAAGATGCGCATCGAGGAGGCGGCCGCCCGCACGCAGGCGCGCATCGACTCCGGGGCGCAGAAGGTCATCGGCGTCAACACCTACCGTCTGGCCGCGGAGGACAGGCTCGACGTGCTGCGCGTCGACAACGACGACGTCTACCGCCAGCAGATCGCCAAGCTCGAGCGGCTGCGCGCCGAGCGCGACGACCGGGAGGTCGAGCGCACCCTCGCGGCGCTGACCCGCTCGGCCGAGCAGGGCCCGGCCACCGACGGCTCCCTCGACGGCAACCTGCTCGCGCTGGCCGTCGACGCCGCGCGCGCCAAGGCCACCGTCGGGGAGATCTCCGACGCGCTGGAGAAGGTCTACGGGCGCCACCAGGCGGTCATCCGTACGATCTCTGGGGTGTTCAGGGACGAGTCGGGCAGCGGCGACGGGCCGGGCGCCGGCAAGGTGCAGCAGGTGCTCGACGCCACCGCCGACTTCGAGGAGGCCGAGGGCCGCCGCCCCCGCATCCTGGTGGCCAAGATGGGCCAGGACGGTCACGACCGCGGCCAGAAGGTGATCGTCTCGGCCTTCGCCGACATGGGCTTCGACGTCGACGTGGGGCCGCTGTTCTCCACGCCCGAGGAGGTCGCCCAGCAGGCCGTGGACGCCGACGTGCACATCGTCGGCGTCAGCTCGCTGGCCGCCGGCCACCTCACCCTGCTCCCGGCGCTGCGCGAGGCGCTGGCCGAGCAGGGACGGCCCGACATCATGGTGGTGATCGGGGGCGTGATCCCGCCCGACGACGTGCCCACGCTGCAGGAGATGGGCGCGGCCGCGGTGTTCCTGCCCGGCACGGTCATCGCCGAGTCGGCCCTCGACCTGCTGGCCCGGCTGCGCGAGCAGCTGGGCCACTGAGGCCGGGCCCCGTGCCCGTCGACGTCGAGGCCCTCGTCGAGGGCGTCCGGGCCCAGCGGCGCGCCGCGGTGTCGCAAGCGATCACGCTGGTCGAGAGCTCGCGCCCGCAGCACCGCCGCCAGGCGCGCGAGCTGCTGACCGCGCTGGCCGAGGGCTCCGGCGACCCGGCGGGCGGCGCCGGGCCGCGCGTGGTGCGGGTGGGCGTCTCCGGCGTGCCCGGCGTCGGCAAGTCGACCTTCATCGAGGCCCTCGGCACCCGGCTGACCGCCGCCGGCCACCGCGTCGGCGTGCTCGCCGTCGACCCGTCCTCGGTGCGCACAGGCGGCTCGGTGCTCGGCGACAAGACCCGGATGGGCCGCCTGGCCACCGACCCGGCCGCCTTCATCCGGCCCTCGCCCTCGGCGGGCACCCTCGGCGGCGTCGCCCGGGCCACGGTGCAGGCCATGGCGGTGCTCGAGGCCTCCGACCACGACGTGGTGCTGGTCGAGACCGTCGGCGTGGGGCAGTCGGAGGTCACCGTGGCCGGCATGGTCGACACGTTCCTCTTCCTCACCCTCGCCCGCACCGGCGACCAGCTCCAGGGCATCAAGAAGGGGATCCTCGAGATCGCCGACGTCATCGCGGTCAACAAGGCCGACGGCGACCGCGAGCAGGAGGCCCGCGCCGCCGCCCGCGACCTCGCCGGCGCGCTGCGCATGGTGCGCGGCGCGGGGGAGTGGGCCCCACCGGTGGTGACCTGCTCGGCGCTGGAGGGCACCGGCGTCGACGACCTGTGGGAGCGGGTGCTGGACCACCGCGCGCACCTCGGCGAGGCGGGGCTGGCGGCCAAGCGCGCCGAGCAGCAGCTCGACTTCACCTGGGCGATGGTGCGCGACGAGCTCGACCAGCGGCTGCGGCTCTCGCCCGGCGTGCGCGCCCTCCGCGCCGAGGTCCGCGCCCAGGTGCTCGCCGGCGAGCTGCCCGCCACCGTGGCCGCCGACCGGCTGCTCGCGGCGTACGACGGCGACCGCGACGACCGGCACGACGACCGGCACGACGACCGGCACGGGTCGGGCGGACACCCGCCGGGCACCGACGCCCGGTGAACTAGCCTGCACCCGATGTCCTCCGACGGCCCCACTGCTCCCACGACCGCGTCAGCGGTGATCGCCGCCTCCGTCGCCGCCCACCGTGACGCGCTCGTCGCCCTGCGCCGCGACCTGCACGCCCACCCCGAGCTGTCGTGGGCCGAGACCCGCACGACCGAGGTCGTCGCGGCGCGGGTCGCGGCCGCCGGCTGGGAGGTCGAGCTGCTGCCGCAGACCGGCCTGGTCGCCGAGCTCGGGCCCGACGACGGGGAGCCCGCGGTGGGCCTGCGCGCCGACCTCGACGCGCTGCCCGTGCAGGAGGACACCGGCCACGACTGGGCCAGCACGACACCGGGCGTGGCCCACGCCTGCGGCCACGACGTGCACACGACCTCGCTGGTCGGCGCCGCGCTCGCGCTGGCCGAGGTGCACCGTGCGGGGCTGCTGCCCGGACGGGTGAGGCTGTTCTTCCAGCCGGCCGAGGAGGTCATGCCCGGGGGAGCGCTGCACCTGATGAAGCTGGGCCGCCTCGACGGTCTCTCGCGCGCCTTCGCCCTGCACTGCGACCCCGCCGTCGACGTGGGGCAGGTCGGGCTGCGCCTCGGGGCGCTGACCAGTGCCACCGACAAGGTGGAGATCCGGCTGCGCGGCACCGGCGGGCACACCTCGCGCCCCCACCTGACCGGCGACCTGACCTTCGCCCTGGCCAAGATCGTCACCGAGCTGCCCGCGATCCTCTCGCGCCGCCTCGACCCGCGCGCCGGGGTCAGCGTGGTGTGGGGCATCGTCAACGCCGGCTCGGCCGCCAACGTCATCCCGGGGCGCGGTCTGGTGGCCGGCACCATCCGCATCCGCGACGCCGTGGCCTGGGCCGACTGCGAGAAGCTGGTGCGCGAGGTCGTCCACGACGTCGTGCGGCCCTACGGCGTCACCGCCGACCTCGACTACCAGCGGGGCGTGCCCCCGGTGGTCAACGAGGCCTCGGCCCACCACGTGCTCACCGGGGCGGTGCGCGACGTCCTCGGCCCCGAGGCCGAGGTCCTGGCGCCGCAGAGCCTGGGCGGCGAGGACTTCGGGTGGTACCTCGACCGCGTCCCGGGCGCCATGCTGCGCCTCGGCACGCGCACCCCGGGCGGGCCCACCTACGACCTGCACCAGGGCAACCTCCAGGTCGACGAGCGGGCGATCGGGGTCGGCGCGACGATGCTCGCGGAGGCCGCGGTGCGCAGCTTGGTCACCGACAGGTAACAACCTCACGAAATTCGGCTCGCGGGGCGCACAAGGCGTCCGGGCCCACCTAGGGTGACGCGATGTGCCCCGCGCTGCGGGGTGCCAGTCACGAACCCAGGAGGATCGCCGTGAAGAAGACGGCCCGAATCGCTGCGGTGGCCACCATGGTCGCCCTGTCCCTGTCCGCGTGCGGCGAGCGCGAGACCGACGCCGGCGAGGACCCCGCGTCGACGCCGTCCGAGAGCACCTCGGAGTCGGCCTCGGCCGACCCGAGCCAGCAGTTCCCCGACTTCAAGGCCTGCATGGTCTCCGACTCGGGCGGCTTCGACGACAAGTCGTTCAACCAGACCTCCCGCCAGGGCCTGCGCGACGCGGTCGAGGCCTACGGGATGCAGGAGGCCGACATCGAGTCGAACGACCCCTCCGAGTTCAACGACAACATCAACGAGCTGGTCAGCCAGGGCTGCAACTCGATCACCACGGTCGGCTTCCTCCTCGGCGACTCCACCCTGGCCGCCGCGAAGAAGAACAAGGACGTCGACTTCTCCATCGTCGACTTCGCCTACACCGACGACAAGGGCGACAACACCGCCCCGGCCAACGTCAAGGGCCTCACCTTCAACACCGCCGAGCCCTCCTTCCTGGCCGGCTACACCGCCGCGGCCTCCTCGGAGTCCGGCGTCGTCGGCACCTTCGGCGGCCTGAACATCCCCACGGTCACCATCTTCATGACCGGCTTCGTGCAGGGCGTCGAGCGCTACAACGAGGACACCGGCTCCGACGTGCAGGTCATCGGCTGGGACCCCGAGTCCGCCGAGGGCTCCTTCACCAACGACTTCGAGGACAAGAACCTCGGCCAGTCGACGGCCACGGAGATGATCAACCAGGGCGCCGACGTCATCTTCCCGGTCGCCGGCCCCGCCGGCCTCGGTGGCCTGCAGGCCGCCCAGGACAACGACGTCAAGGCGATCTGGGTCGACACCGACGGCTGCGTCTCGGCCGAGGAGTACTGCGACGTGCTGCTGACCTCGGTCATGAAGGGCATGGACGTCGCCGTGCAGGACGCCGTGCTCGCCTCCGCCGAGGACGAGTTCTCCAACGAGGTCTACGTCGGCACGCTGGAGAACGAGGGCGTCAAGCTCGCCCCGTTCAGCGACGACGTCGACGAGGAGCTCCAGGCCACCATCGAGGACCTCAAGCAGCAGATCATCGACGGCGAGATCACCGTCGGCTGACACGCCGCCCCCGGCCGATCCGGCCGACCGGCACCACCAGCAGCACAGCACTAGCACCAGCACAGCACCAGCACAGCAGCACCTCCGACAGGTCGGGGCGGGGACCCCGCCCCGACCTGTCGGGTCTAGGGTCGTCCCCCGGCCATCTCGGGGGAGCGGCCGACGTACGTCGTGAGGGAGTAGATGGAACTCGAGATCAGGGGCCTGACCAGGCGGTTCGGCTCCTTCACCGCCAACGACGGCATCGACCTCACGATCAGGCCCGGTGAGATCCACTGCCTGCTCGGCGAGAACGGCGCCGGCAAGTCCACGCTGATGAACATGCTCTACGGCCTGCTCGACCCCTCCGAGGGCGAGATCCTGGTCGACGGGGAGCCGGTGGCCTTCGCCTCGCCGGCCGACGCCATCGCCGCCGGCATCGGCATGGTGCACCAGCACTTCATGCTCGTGCCGCCCTTCACCGTCGCCGAGAACGTCATGCTCGGGCGCGAGCGCACCCGCGGCCTCGGCGTGCTCGACCGCAAGGCCGCCTCACGGCTGGTGCGCGAGCTCTCCGAGCGCTACCGGCTCGCCGTCGACCCCGAGGCCCTCGTGGAGGACCTCCCCGTCGGCGTGCAGCAGCGCGTCGAGATCATCAAGGCGCTGGCCAACGAGGCGAAGGTGCTCATCCTCGACGAGCCGACCGCGGTGCTGACCCCGCAGGAGATCGACGAGCTCATGGGCATCATGCGCGAGCTGCGCGCCCAGGGCACCTCGATCATCTTCATCACCCACAAGCTGCGCGAGGTCCGCGCCGTCGGTGACCGGATCAGCGTGATCCGCCGCGGCAAGGTCGTCGGCACCGCCGAGCCCACCGCCAGCGAGGCCGAGCTGGCCGAGATGATGGTCGGCCGCTCCGTGCAGCTGGTCGTCGACAAGGCCGCCGCCGCGGTCGGCGAGCCGGTGCTGGAGGCCCGCAACGTCACCGTCATCGACCCCCGCGGCCACCAGGTCGTCAAGGACGTCTCCTTCGTCGCCCGCGCCGGTGAGGTGCTCGGCATCGCCGGCGTGCAGGGCAACGGGCAGACCGAGCTGATCAAGTCACTGCTCGGGCTCGTGCGCCCCGACGCCGGCGAGATCTGGCTCGACGGGCGCGACATCAGCCGCCACGGCCCGCGCCAGAGCCTGGAGGACGGCATCGGCTACGTGCCCGAGGACCGCTCCCACGACGGCTACGTCGGCTCCTTCAGCGTGCGCGAGAACCTCGTGCTCGACCTCTTCCGCAGCGAGCAGTTCGCCAGCGGTCCCGCGCTGCGACTGGGCGCCATCGAGGCCAACGCCCGCCAGCGCATCGAGGAGTTCGACATCCGCACCGAGACCATGGAGACCCCCGTCAGCGCGCTCTCGGGCGGCAACCAGCAGAAGGTCGTCGTGGCCCGGGAGTTCTCCCGCCCGCTCAAGGTGCTCATCGCCTCCCAGCCCACCCGCGGCGTCGACGTCGGCTCCATCGAGTTCATCCACAAGCGCATCGTCGAGGAGCGCGACAAGGGCACGGCGGTGATCATCGTGTCGACCGAGCTCGACGAGGTCTTCGCGCTCTCCGACCGGATCGCGGTCATGTACGACGGCCGCATCGTCGGCACCGTCACCCCCGACATCCCCCGAGAGGAGATCGGCCTGATGATGGCCGGCGCCACGGACACCGACCAGACCGGGGCCACCGGCGCCACCGGCGCCGGCACCCACGGCACCGGGGGAGGAGCGGCATGAGCGACCCGCAGAAGGGCCCCGTCGCCCCGCCCGTCGTCGACCCCGACCGGGTCGACCCCCACGAGGCCGCCGCGGCGCCGCGCCGGCGCTTCGACGCCTCCGCCTTCGTGCCGACCGTCGTCGACAGCGTGCTGGCCGTCGTGCTGGCGCTCGTGGTCGGCGCGGTGCTCATCGTGTTCTCCACCGAGCGCGTGCTGGGCTCGCTGCCGTACTTCTTCAGCTACCCCTGGGACTTCTTCCGCTTCGCCGGCGAGGCGGTCGGCGACGGCTACGCCGCGCTGGTCAACGGCTCGCTCGGCGGCGCCGACGCCCTCACCCGCACCCTCAACCGCGCCGCCCCGCTCATCTGCGCCGGCCTGGGCGTGAGCCTGGCCTTCCGCGCCGGGCTGTTCAACATCGGCGCCCAGGGCCAGATGCTGGTCGCGGGCCTCGCCGCGGGCTACGTCGGCTTCACCTGGGACCTGCCCACCGGGCTGCACGCGCTCGTGGCGCTGCTCGCGGCGCTGGTGGCCGGCGCGCTGTGGGGCGGGGTGATCGGGCTGCTCAAGGCCCGCACCGGCGCGCACGAGGTGATCACCACGATCATGCTCAACAACGTCGCCCGCTTCGTGGTGCTCTACTTCCTCGGTCTCGAGGCCTTCCAGCGGCCCAACAGCGACAACAAGCTCTCCCCGCCGGTCGACGACAGCGCGACCTTCCCCGCGATCGGCAACCTGCACCTCGGGATCGTGCTGGCCGTGCTGGCCGCCCTCGTCGTGTGGTGGCTGCTGGAGCGCAGCACGCTGGGCTTCGAGATGCGCGCCGTCGGCGCCAACCCCGACGCCGCCCGCACCGCCGGCATGAGCGTGCCCCGCGTCTACGTCACCGCGATGACGCTGGCCGGCGTGCTGGCCGGGCTGGCGGTCACGATGACGGTGCTGGGCCAGCAGAACTCGGTGACCGACCAGGTCGCCGGCACCGTGGGCTTCGACGCCATCACCGTCGCCCTGCTGGGCCGGGCCACCCCCGTCGGCACGGTCCTGGCCGGTCTGCTCTTCGGGGCGCTCTCGGCCGGAGGCCTGTCGATGCAGGGCGCCGCCGGCATCGCCCCGGAGCTCTCGCAGGTGCTCCAGGCGCTCATCGTGCTGTTCGTCGCCGCACCGGCCCTGGTGCGCGGCATCTTCCGGATCAAGGGACGCGGGCAGGGCTCCAGCGTCGAGGCGAAGGGATGGGGAGGATGAGCGTCGTCGACGCCCCCGCACGCAGCGAGGCCCCCGAGGAGCAGGTGCGCGACCGGGCCGACGTACGCCGTCAGGTGCGGCTGGTGGTGGTCTTCGCCCTGGCCGCCGCGATGGTGCTGCTCTTCCGGCTCACCACCGACAGCTTCTCGGTCACCTACCTGCTCGAGGCCCAGCGCTCGGCCGACAGCCAGCCGCGCTCCCTCGACGGCTCCCTGGTGAACTGGGTGGCCCTGGTGCTCGCCCTGGCCGGCGTCGTGCTCGCCGCCCTCAACCGCGTGCCCCGCGGCGGACTCGGGCTCCTGCTCTACGTCCTGGTCGGGCTGTCGTTCTACGTCGCGTTCATGGCGTGGGCCTTCGCCGACCAGGGCGAGGGCTTCCAGGCCTCGATCTCCAACCCGATCCCCGGCACGATCAGCATCGCCACCCCGCTGGTGCTCGGCGCACTGGCCGGCGTGGTGTGCGAGCGGGCCGGCGTCATCAACATCGCCATCGAGGGCCAGTTCCTCGCCGGCGCCTTCTCGGCCTCGCTCTTCGCCAGCATCGCGCTGTCGTCGCTGGCCTTCATCCCGCTGTGGCTGTGCGCGCCCTTCGGCCTGCTCGGCGGCGCGCTCGCCGGCATGCTCGTCTCGGCGATCCTGGGTCTCTTCGCGCTGCGCTACCAGGTCAACCAGGTCGTGCTCGGCGTCGTCATCGTCGCCTTCGCCACCGGCCTGACCGGCTTCCTGCTGGGCCAGATCCCCAGCGAGAGCACCGGTCGCCTCAACAACCCCGACCCGCTCGAGCCGCTGGCCGTGCCCGTGCTCAGCGACATCCCGGTGATCGGCCAGGCGCTCTTCGAGCAGACGATCCTGGTCTACCTCACCTACGCCGCGGTCGTGGTCGTCGCGCTGCTGCTCTTCCAGACCCGCTGGGGCCTGCGGGTGCGCGCGGTCGGCGAGCACCCCAAGGCCGCCGACACCGTGGGCATCAAGGTCAATCGGCTGCGCTGGCAGGCGGTGCTCTTCGGCGGCCTGCTGGCCGGGCTCGGCGGCGCCTACTACACCGTCGGCAGCTCGGGGGCCTTCGACAAGGAGATGTCGGCCGGCACCGGCTTCATCGCCCTCGCCGCGGTCATCATGGGTCGCTGGCACCCGGTCTGGGCCGCGCTGGCCGCGGTGTTCTTCGGGTTCATGCGCAACCTCGGCACCCAGCTGAGCCTGGTCGACCGGATCCCCGGCGACCTGATCGGCGCCCTGCCCTACCTCGCCACCGTCATCGTCGTGGCCGGCTTCGTCGGACGGGTGCGACCACCCGCCGCCGACGGCGAGCCGTTCGTGAAGGCCTGACGTGGCCGCCCCCGACGTCCCGGACTCCCCGGACTCCCCGGACGGGTTCGACTGGGCGGCCCTGCGGGCCGTCGCGGTCGAGGCGGCGACGCACGCCTACGCCCCCTACTCCCGCTTCGCGGTGGGCGCGGCGGCGCGGGTCGACGACGGGCGCACCGTGGCCGGCTGCAACGTCGAGAACGCGGCGTACGGCGTGACGCTGTGCGCGGAGTGCGGCCTCGTGGGCCAGCTGCACCTGACCGGCGGGGGCCGGCTGACGCACTTCGTGTGCGTCAACGGCGACGGCGCGGTCATCATGCCGTGCGGCCGCTGCCGCCAGCTGCTGTTCGAGAACGGCGGTCGTGAGCTGCAGCTGTGGACCGTCTCCGGGCTGCGCACCATGGCCGAGGTCCTGCCGGATGCCTTCGGACCCGACGACCTGTCCTAGGGTGCCGGTCCCAGCCCAACGGTGACGGCGACGGAGCCGTCGACAAGGAGCCCCACGTGAGCAAGCACGACGCGGTCGAGGTCATCACGACCAAGCGCGACGGCCAGCGCCTCAGCGACAGCCAGGTCGACTGGGTCGTCGACGCCTACACCCGCGGCGAGGTCGCCGACGAGCAGATGTCGGCACTGGCGATGGCGATCCTGCTCAACGGCATGGACCGCGCCGAGATCGCCCGCTGGACCGCCGCGATGATCGCGTCGGGGGAGCGCATGGACTTCTCCTCGCTCTCGCGGCCCACCGCCGACAAGCACTCCACCGGTGGCGTGGGTGACAAGATCACCCTCCCGCTCGCCCCGCTCGTCGCCGCCTGCGGCGTGGCGGTGCCGCAGCTCTCGGGTCGCGGCCTGGGTCACACCGGGGGCACCCTCGACAAGCTCGAGTCGATCCCCGGCTGGCGCGCGGCGCTGTCGAACGAGGAGATGATGGCCCAGCTGGAGTCGGTCGGCGCGGTCATCTGCGCCGCCGGCGACGGGCTCGCCCCGGCCGACAAGAAGCTCTACGCCCTGCGCGACGTCACCGGCACGGTCGAGGCGATCCCGCTCATCGCCTCCTCGATCATGAGCAAGAAGATCGCCGAGGGCACCGGCGCCCTGGTGCTCGACGTCAAGGTCGGCACCGGGGCGTTCATGAAGTCCGTCGACCGGGCCCGCGAGCTGGCGGAGACGATGGTCGCCCTCGGCACCGACGCCGGCGTGCGCACGGTCGCCCTGCTCACCGACATGTCGACCCCGCTCGGCCTGACCGCCGGCAACGCCCTCGAGGTGGGCGAGTCGGTGGAGGTCCTCGCCGGTGGCGGACCCGCCGACGTCGTCGAGCTCACCGTCGCGCTGGCCCGCGAGATGCTCACCGCGGCCGGCGTCACCGACGTCGACCCCGCCGACCGGCTCGCCGACGGGTCGGCCATGGACGCCTGGCGGGCCATGGTCGCCGCCCAGGGCGGCGACCCCGACGCCACGCTGCCGGTGGCCCGCGAGCAGCACGTCGTCACCGCCCCGGCCGACGGTGTTCTCAGCCGCCTCGACGCGATGGCCGTGGGCATGGCCGCGTGGCGCCTGGGTGCGGGCCGTGCCCGCAAGGAGGACCCGGTGCAGGCCGGCGCCGGGGTCGTGTGGCACGCCCGCCCGGGCGACGCCGTGCGCGCGGGCGAGCCGCTCCTCACGCTGCACACCGACGAGCCGGCCCGCTTCGAGCGCGCCCTGGCCTCGCTGGAGGGCGGCTACGACGTCGTGCCCGCCGGCACCGAGGTCGCCGTCGGCCCGATCGTCATCGACCGCGTGGGATGACCCCCGACCCCGCCGGCACCCCCGCTGGCACCCCTGCCGGCATCCCGGCCACGGGCCTGGGCCCGCGCGCCGCGGGCGCGCTGGTCTTCGGCTCCTCGGCGGCCGTGCTCGTGGTCGAGCTGGTGGCGCTGCGGCTGCTGGCGCCCTACCTCGGGCTCACCCTCGAGACCAACACCGTGGTCATCGGGATCGCGCTCGCCGCGATCGCCCTCGGCTCCTGGGCGGGCGGTCGCGCCGCCGACGTCGTCGACCCGCGGCGCACCCTCGGCGCGCTGCTGGCCGTCTCGGGGGTGGTCGTGGCGCTGACCCCCCTGCTGGTGCGCAGCGCCGCCGAGCTCGACTCGGGCGGACTGCTGCTGCCGACCGCGACGCTGACCATCCTCGTGCCCGGCGCCCTGCTGGCGGCGGTGACGCCGATGGTGACCAAGCTGCGGCTGACGACCCTGGCCGAGACCGGCACGGTCGTGGGCCGGCTCTCCGGGCTCGGCACCGCCGGGTCCATCGCCGGCACGGTCGTGACCGGGTTCGTGCTGGTCTCGACGGTGCCGGTCAGCACGATCCTGGTGGGTCTCGGCGTGCTGCTCGTGCTCGCGGGGGTCGCGGCCGACTGGCGCGTGCGCGGCTGGCGCGCCGGCGCGGCCGCCCTCGTGCTGGTCGGCGCCGCGGGACTCGGCGCCGCGGTGGCCCCCGGCGGCTGCGACGTGGAGACGACCTACCACTGCGCGGTCGTCGAGGACGACCCCGAGCGTCCCGACGGACGGGTGCTGGTGCTCGACGGGGTGCGCAACTCCTACGTCGACCTCTCCGACCCGACCTACCTCGACTTCGAGTACGTGCAGGCCGCGGCCACGGTCGTCGACACCGCCTTCCCCGCCGGCGAGGCGCTCGAGGCCTTCCACCTCGGCGGCGGCGGGCTGACGCTGCCGCGCTACCTCGCCGAGGTCAGGCCCGGCACCTCGAGCGTGGTCTCCGAGATCGACGCGGGGGTGATCGAGGTCGACCGCGACCGGCTCGGGCTCGAGACCGGCCCCGACCTCGAGGTGCGTGTCGAGGACGGGCGTCTGGGCCTCGACCGGCTCGCCGACGACAGCCGCGACCTCGTGGTGGGCGATGCCTTCGGAGGGGTCTCCGTGCCGTGGCACCTCACGACGGTCGAGGCCGTCGACGACGTGCACCGTGTGCTGCGGTCCGACGGCGTCTACGTCATGAACCTGATCGACCACGGCCCGCTGGCCTTCGTGCGGGCCGAGACGGCGACGCTGCGGGAGGTCTTCGACCACGTCGCCGTGCTCGCCCGGCCGGCGGCCTTCGCGGGCACCGCGGGCGGCAACGTCGTGGTCGTCGGCTCCGACCGGCCCCTCGACCTCGCGGCGCTGGCGGCGGGCCTGGAGCGCCGCGACCTGGAGTGGGAGGTGCGCGCCGACGCCGACCTCGACGCCTTCACCGGCGACGCCGACGTGCTCACCGACGCCTTCGCCCCGGTCGACCAGCTGCTCACGCCGTACGGCAGCGCCTGAGCGCCGCCGCGCGGGCTCAGCCCTCGAGCAGGAGGACGACGGTCTCGGCCACGCAGGCCGGCTTGGGCTCGTCCTCGATCTCGACGACGTGGCGCAGCGTGATCTGCTTGCCGGCCGGGAGGTCGGTGACCTCGCCCATGGTGACCGTGAGGCGCACCCGCTTGCCCACGCGGAGCGGGTTGGGGAAGCGGACCTTGTTGACGCCGTAGTTGAGCTTGGCCCCGGGGGTCTCGAGGGCGAAGACCGAGGACCCGAGCCACGGGATCAGCGAGAGCGTGAGGTAGCCGTGGGCGATGGTGCCGCCGAAGGGGCCCTCGGCCGAGCGCTCGACGTCGACGTGGATCCACTGGTGGTCGCCGGTGGCGTCGGCGAAGGTGTCGACGCGCGCCTGGTCGATCTCGACCCAGTCGCTGGTGCCGAGCTCCTCGCCGGCGGCGGCGGAGAGCTCGTCGAAGGTGCTGAAGGTGCGCATGGGGGGCCTCTCGTGGCGGGTGGCGGTCGTGGCGCCGGCCGCGACCGGACACCGTCTGGGGACCCTAGCGCGCCACCCGGCGCTCCGGTCGCGGGTGGCGGTGCGGGAGGATCGGGGGGTGACCGCACCGACCGCCCGCCCCACGCCCACCCACGACCAGGTGCGGCGCGCGCCCAAGGTGCTGCTGCACGACCACCTCGACGGTGGTCTGCGCCCCCAGACCATCCTCGAGCTGGCCGCCGAGGTCGGCCACGCGCTGCCCGCCGACTCCGCGGAGGCGCTCGGGGCGTGGTTCGCCGAGTCGGCCGACTCCGGGTCGCTGGTGCGCTACCTCGAGACCTTCGACCACACGGTCGCGGTCATGCAGCACGGCTCCGCCATCACCCGGGTCGCGCGGGAGTGCGTCGAGGACCTGGCCGCCGACGGCGTGGTCTACGCCGAGGTCCGCTACGCCCCCGAGCAGCACGTCGACGCCGGGCTCACCCTCGACGAGGTCGTCGCGGCGGTGGCCGAGGGCTTCGCGCAGGGTGTCGCCGCCACCGGCGGGCGCATCGTCGTGCGCCAGCTGCTCACCGCGATGCGCCACCAGGCCCGGTCGATGGAGATCGCCGAGCTCGCCATCGCCTGGCGCGACCGCGGTGTCGCCGGCTTCGACATCGCCGGGGCCGAGGCGGGCTTCCCTCCCACCCGCCACCTCGACGCCTTCGAGTACCTCCAGCGCGAGAACGCCCACTTCACCATCCACGCCGGCGAGGCCTTCGGGCTGCCGTCGATCTGGGAGGCGATCCAGTGGTGCGGCGCCGACCGGCTCGGCCACGGCGTGCGCATCGTCGACGACATCGCCGTCGCCGACGACGGCTCGGTCACCCTGGGCCGGCTGGCCTCCTACGTGCGCGACCAGCGGATCCCGCTGGAGATGTGCCCGGCCTCCAACGTGCAGACCGGCGCGGCGGCCTCGATCGCCGAGCACCCGATCAAGCTGCTCACCGACCTGCGCTTCCGGGTCACCGTCAACACCGACAACCGGCTGATGAGCCGCACGTCGATGACCGCGGAGATGGCCTCGCTGGTCGACGCCTTCGGTTACGGGCTCGACGACCTGCAGTGGTTCACCGTCAACGCGATGAAGTCGGCCTTCCTGCCCTTCGACGAGCGCCTCGCGATCATCGACGGCGTGGTCAAGCCTGGTTACGCCGCGCTGGCCGCCGAGGCCTGAGCCGACCGCGTCGGCAGCACCGCGAACCAGGGTCGCCGCCAGCGGCCGAGGGGGAGTGCGCCGTCGGCGTAGGCGTCGCGGGTCAGGGTGCGCACCGTGCCGGACCCGGGGTCGTAGACCCCCAGGCGGGCCGCGGGCCCGTCGCCGTCGCGTCCCACCGCGAGCAGCACGTGGCGCGGCAGCCACCGGTCGCCCACGTAGAGCGCGGCCGGGCCGTGGCCGACCGCGCGCAGCAGGTCCTCGAAGCGGCCGCGGGCCCGGCGCACCCCGTGGGGGCCGCGGGGCAGCGCGCGGGCGACGGCCCACGGGGGAGTGCCGACGGCGCGCGGCCACGGTGCCTGCAGGGCACCGGTCGCGTCCCGCGCCCCGGTCAGCCGTCGGTGGGCGGCCAGCACCTCCGCGCCGAAGCGGGGCAGGGCGCGCTCGGCGTACGCCGCGTCGTCCAGCATGCGCGCCACGACCACCACCGCCGCGCCGCAGGAGCGCTGGTCGGGCTGACGCAGCGCGGGCCCGAAGGGCAGCGGGGCGCCGCCGGTCACGGCGCCGGCGCCCCGGCCCGCAGGGCGTCGACCACGGCCACGGCCTCGTCGGGGGAGACCGGGCGGCAGCCCTTGGCCACGGCGTCGGCCACCACACCGCGCTGCGCGCGGGCCAGGGCGAGGCCCCGGCGCACCAGCACCAGCGGTGGCTTGCGGTGCTCGCGCAGGTCGCGGGTCAGGCGCAGCCAGAAGGTGAGCGCGGCCGAGCGACGGATGCACAGCGCCGCCCCGAGGATCCCCGCCTCGCGGGCCGGGCCCACGACGTCCTGGGCGAAGATGCCCTCGGCGAGGACGAGGTCGCCGCCGCCGAGGTCGAGCAGCCGGGTGCCGGTGCGACCGTCGTGGGCGATGTCGTAGACCGGCACCTCCGCGCGCCCGTCGCGGCACAGCGCGACCATCGCCTCGAGGGCGTCCTCGGGCAGCCAGGAGTCGGGGTGGTCCCAGTCGACGATGCCGGCGTTGGCGCCCTCGGTGATCCGCGGGAGCGTGGGGTCGCCCCCGGACTTGTAGAAGTCGTCGAGGCGCAGCACGGGCAGCCCGATCCGCTCCGCGAGTCGCGACTTGCCCGACCCGGAGGGGCCGGCGAGGACGATCACCCGGGCACGCACCGGCCCATTGTGCCGCCTGGCGCGGGGCGTCGGTGTTTCGGGGGCGGGCCCGGCGGGCAGGAGGGCCCCATGGTGGAGAAGAGGACCGCGCTCGGCGTCGCGGCGGGTTTCGTGGCGGGCGCGGTCGTGGTCGTGACGGCGACAGCCGTCGCCGGCGGGGGAGAGGCCCCCGTTGCCGACCCGCCCGACGTCTCCCCGCGCGTCTGCGGACAGGTGCTCGACACCTCCCTGCTGCGCAGCCTCGACTGGCAGGCGCCGGGTGTCGAGGCGACCGGCGACCTCGTGGCCGGTGGCTGTCGCCTGCGCGCCTACGACGTCGGCTCGATCGGCGTCCTCAGCGTGCCGGTCGTCGTCGAGGAGGAGCCCGAGGAGTCCGGCTCCACCGGGTCCTCCACCGGATCCTCCGCGGGGCCCGCCACGGAGGCCTCCGGCTCGCCCTCGACCGACACCGGGTCGGCGGCCCCCGAGAGCGACGAGGAGGCCGCCCAGCGCACCTGGGACGAGGCGTGCGCGCTGATGCGCTCGCGCGGCGAGACGGTGGAGTCGCCGGTCGTCGGCCTCCCCGCCGACCTCGAGGCCTGCGGCACCCTGCTCGACGGCGACGACCCGACGGGCGTCTCGCGGGTGTGGTTCCGCGAGGGCAGCGCCGTCGTGCGGGTGACCCTCACCGCCGCGCGCCCGGTCGACCCGGTCGCCGCGCGGCAGGCCGTCGCCGACGTGGTCACCGCCACCCGCAGCGCCCTGGCCGCCGCGGACTGACCCCGCCACGCGAGCCTCCTCCGCGAGCCCGCACGCGACGACGCCCCCGGCCGTGGGCCGGGGGCGTCGTCGATGTCGCTGCTGTCGGGGTGCGTGACTCGGGTCAGACGCCCATCGGGTGCCAGACCGTCTTAAGCTCCAGGAAGTCGGTCATGGTGTCGAGCCCGGGCTCGCGGGTGAAGTCGGGCTCGGCCGCCGGGGCGCGACGCACGCGCTTGAGGTTGTCGGCCGCGGCCACCTCCAGGTCGCGCGCCAGCTCGGTCTGGCCCGCGGTGCCGAGCAGGTCGAGGGCGTTGACGTCCATGTGCGAGGCCAGCCACGGGCCGAGGGTCGCGGCCGACCCGGTCAGCACGTTGACCACGCCGCCGGGCACGTCGGAGGTGGCGAGCACCTCGGCGAGGGTCACCGCCGCCAGCGGCCGGGAGTACGACGACACGACGACCGCGGTGTTGCCCGTGACGACGACCGGCGCGATCGCGGTGACCAGCCCGAGCAGCGAGGACCGCTCGGGGGCGAGGACGGCGACGACGCCGGTGGCCTCGGGGGTGGTGAGGTTGAAGAACGGCCCGGCGACGGGGTTGGCGCCGCCGACCACCTGGGTGATCTTGTCGGCCCAGCCGGCGTACCAGACCAGCCGGTCGACGGACTCGTCGACCACGCGCTCGGCCTTGCTCGCCGAGAGTCCCTCGGACTGCACGACGGCCTGCACGAACTGCGGGCGACGGTCCTCGAGCACCTCGGCGACGCGGTAGAGCACCTGGGCGCGGTTGTAGGCCGTGCGGCCCGACCAGGGACCGAAGGCCTTGCGGGCGGCGACGACGGCGTCGCGGGCGTCCTTGCGCGAGGCGAGGGCGGCGTTGGCCACGAAGGCTCCCTTCGCGTCGGTGACCTCGTAGGTGTAGCCGGACTCCGAGCGGGGGAAGGCGCCCCCGACGTAGAGCTTGTAGGTCTTGCGCACGTCGATGCGGTCGCTCATCGCTGTCCTCCCTCGAGGTAGGCCGCGAGGCCGTGACGGCCGCCCTCGCGCCCGTAGCCGGACTCCTGGTAACCGCCGAAGGGGCTGGTGGGGTCGAACTTGTTGAACGTGTTGGCCCACACCACGCCGGCGCGCAGCCGGCTCGCGATCTCCAGGATGCGCGAGCCCTTCTCCGACCAGATGCCGGCGGAGAGGCCGAAGGGGGTGTTGTTGGCCTTCTCGACCGCCTCGGAGGGGGTGCGGAAGGTCAGCACCGACAGCACGGGGCCGAAGATCTCCTCGCGGGCGATGCGGTGGGCCTGGGTCACCCCGGTGAAGACCGTCGGGGGGAACCAGAAGCCCCGCTCGGGCAGCTCGCAGGCCGGCGACCAGCGCTCGCCGGAGACCTCCTGCTCGCCGATGTCGGCCAGCTCGCGGATGCGGGCGAGCTGGGCGGCGGAGTTGATCGCGCCGATGTCGGTGTTCTTGTCGAGCGGGTCGCCCAGGCGCAGGGTCGACATCCGCTCGCGCAGCCGGTCGAGGACCTCCTCGGCGATCGACTCCTGCACCAGCAGGCGCGAGCCGGCGCAGCAGACGTGGCCCTGGTTGAAGAAGATGCCGGTGACGATGCCCTCGACGGCCTGGTCGACGGGGGCGTCGTCGAAGACGATGTTGGCCGCCTTGCCGCCCAGCTCGAGCGTGACCTTCTTGGAGGTGCCGGCGACCGTGCGGGCGATGGCCTTGCCGACCGCGGTCGAGCCGGTGAAGGCGACCTTGTCGACGCCGGGGTGGGCCACGAGGGCCTGGCCGGTGGCGCCCGCGCCGGTGACGATGTTGACGACGCCCGCGGGCAGGTCGGCCTGCTGGCAGATCTCGGCGAAGAGCAGCGCGGTCAGCGGCGTCGTCTCGGCCGGCTTGAGCACCACGGTGTTGCCGCAGGCCAGGGCGGGCGCGACCTTCCACGCCAGCATCAGCAGCGGGAAGTTCCACGGGATGACCTGGCCGGCGACGCCGAGCGGGGTCGTGCCGTAGCCCGCGTGCTCGAGCTTGTCGGCCCAGCCGGCGTAGTAGAAGAAGTGCGCGGCGACCGTCGGCACGTCCACGTCGCGCGACTCCTTGATCGGCTTGCCGTTGTCGATGGTCTCCAGCACGGCCAGCTCGCGGCTGCGCTCCTGGATGATCCGCGCGATGCGGTAGAGGTACTTGGCGCGCTCGCGGCCGGGCATCCGGCCCCACACGCGCTCGTGGGCCTTGCGGGCGGCCTTGACCGCGGCGTCGACATCGGCGTCGCTGGCCTCGGCGACCTCGGCGAGGACCTCTTCGGTGGCGGGGTCGACGGTCTTGAAGGGCGTGCCGTGGCCGTCGACGAACTCTCCGCCGACGAAGAGGCCGTAGGTCGCCTTGATGTCCACGACGGCGCGCGACTCGGGCGCCGGGGCGTAGTCGAAGGGGCTGCTGGGTGTCATGGGATCAGTCCAGGGTGAAGTAGTCGGGGCCGGAGTAGCGGCCGGTGCGCAGCTTGGTGCGCTGCATGAGCAGGTCGTTGAGCAGCGTCGAGGCGCCGAAGCGGAACCAGTCCGGGTCGAGCCAGTCGGCGCCGGCGACCTCGTTGACCATCACGAGGTACTTGATCGCGTCCTTGCTGGTGCGGATGCCGCCCGCGGGCTTCACCCCGACCATCTGGCCGGTCTGGCGGCGGAAGTCGCGCACGGCCTCCAGCATCACCAGCGTCACCGGCAGGGTGGCGGCGGGCTGCACCTTGCCGGTCGAGGTCTTGATGAAGTGGGCGCCGGCCAGCATGGCCAGCCAGGAGACCCGGCGGACGTTGTCGTAGGTCTGCAGCTCGCCGGTCTCGAAGATCACCTTGAGGTGGGCGTCCTCTCCGTCGGCGCGGGCGCAGGCCTCGCGCACGGCCACGATCTCCTCGAAGACCTGGAGGTAGCGGCCGGAGAGGAAGGCCCCACGGTCGATGACCATGTCGATCTCGTCGGCGCCGGCCTCGACCGCGTCGCGGGTGTCGGCGAGCTTGATGTCGAGGGCCGCGCGACCGCTCGGGAAGGCGGTGGCCACGGCGGCCACGTGCACGCCGCTGTCGCCGAGGGTCTCCTTCGCGGTGGTGACCATGTCGGGGTACACGCACACCGCGGCCGCAGACGGGCACGCCGGGTCGGCGGGGTCGGGGCGCACGGCCTTGGCGGCCAGCGCGCGCACCTTGCCGTGGGTGTCGGAGCCCTCGAGGGTGGTGAGGTCGACCATGCGGATGGCCAGGTCGAGCGCGTGCTCCTTGGCCGTGGTCTTGATCGAGCGCGTCGCCAGCGACGCGGCCCGGGCCTCGGCGCCGACCTGGTCGACACCGGGGAGCCCGTGGAGGAAACGGCGCAGGGACGCGTCCGTGGAGGCCACGTCGGCCAGGTCGCCGCTGGTGCGGAGAGCCTGGCCCGACGCGGGCACTGAGACTGTCACGACGTGAGATGCCTTTCGGGTGCTGCTGCCGGGCGGTCCGGCGAGGGGACGGTGATCACAGAGCGGCGCACGTGTCGGTGTCGCCGAGGTCCTCAAGCGTGGCACAGAAGTCGGCGACGTCCGCCTTCGTGACGAGCGTGCCTTCGAGCACCTTCGTCTCACCAGGCTCCTCGCCGTCGGCGATGGCTGCGGCGATCTTCATGACCTCCTTGCCCAGCGAGTACGGCGACTCCGCGTGCGTGGCGTACATGGTGCCGGCCTCGACCGCCTCCAGGGCGTCGGCGATGCCGTCGTTGCCGACCACCTGCACCGTGCCCGCCAGCCCCCGGCTCTCCAGGGCGGCGACCACGCCGAGGGCCATCTCGTCGTTGGCGGCGTACACACCGTCGATGTCGGGGTTGGCCTGGAGCACGTTGGTCATGACGTCGAGGGCGGTGCCCCGGTCGAACTCCGCGGCCTGGGTGGCCACGACCTCGATGCCGGGATAGGTCGCGATCTGCTCCTGGAAGCCCTGGCTGCGCTCCTGGGCCACGTTGGTGCCCATGATGCCCTGGATCTCGACGACCGTGCCCTTCTCACCGACGGCCTCGGCCAGCGCGTCGGCGCCGGCCTTGCCCGCCTGGACCGCGTCGTAGCCGATGAAGGTCTCCAGGTCACCGCCGTCGGGGGCGCGGTCGAAGGCCATGACGGGCACGCCCGCGTCGTTGGCCTGCTCGACCATGGCCGTGCCGCCCTGGCTGCTCACCGGGTCGATGATGAGGACGTCGGGCGTGCGGCCCACGGCGTCGACCGTGAGGTCGAGGGCGGCCTGGTCGCTGTTGTTGGCGTTCTGCACGCTGAGGTCGATGCCGAGCTCCTGCGCGCCCGCCTCGGCGCCGTCGGCGACCGACACGAAGAACGGGTTGTTCAGCGTGCTCATGACGAGCGTGGCGGTCTGGTCGTCGGCGGCCGCCTCCTCCCCGCGGCCGCAGCCGGCGAGCAGCAGGGTGCTGGTGGCGAGAAGCGCGAGGGTGGTGGTCCGCAGGGTGGGTCGCGGGGACAGTCGCATGGTGGTGCTCCGATCTGGGTGGGCGGTGCGTGGATGGGCGGTGCGTGGGTGGGCGGTGCGTGGGTGGGGACGTGTCGTGCAGGGTGTGCGGGCCGGGCTAGCCGACCGGGGTCGGGGCCGGGTCGCGGCGTCGTGTCGGGGTGGCGCGGCGCACCAGGCGGCGCAGGACCTCGCCGTTGCGGTCGAGGTAGACGGCGAAGAGGATGACGAGCCCCTTGACGACGTCCTGGAGGAAGGGCGAGACGTCGAGCAGGTTGAGTCCGTTGTCGATGGTGCCGAGCAGCACGGCGCCGATCGCCGTGCCGACGAGGGCGCCGCGACCCCCCGCCAGGCTCGTGCCGCCGATGATGACCGCGGCGATCGCGGCGAGCTCCAACCCGCTGCCAGCCGTCGGCTGGGCCGTGCTGAGCCGGGCCGTGAGGATGAAGCCGCCGATGGCGGCGAGCAGGCCGCTGATGACGAAGGCGGAGATCTTGACCCGGTCGACGGGGATGCCGGACAACCGTGCGGCCTCCGGGTTGTCACCCACCGCGTAGACGTAGCGGCCGAAGCGGCTGCGCGAGAGCAGCAGGCCGAAGACGACGAAGACGACGAGCATGATGAGGATGGGCAGCGGCACGCCGAGCGGCTTGGCGCGCCCGATCGCGCGGAAGCCCTCGTCGGCCACGGCCACGGGGTTGCCCTCGGTGATGCGCAGGGTGAGGCCGGCGACCACCGACATCATCGCCAGGGTGGCGATGAACGAGGGCATCCGGGTCTTGGTGACGAGCAGGCCGTTCACCAGCCCGGCGACGCAGCCGACGAGGAGACCCGCGCCGAGGCCGACCACGAGCGAGTGGTCCTGCAGGACCAGCGCCGTGGTCACCCCGGAGAGGCCGAGCACCGCGCCCACGGAGAGGTCGATCTCGCCCTGGATGATGACGAAGGTCTGGCCCGCCCCCAGCAGTGCGGTGACGGTGGCCGCGAGCAGCACGTTGAGCAGGTTCGCGGTGACGAGGAAGTCGGGGGTGGCGATGAAGAGCAGCACCGCCACGAACAGCAGCATCCAGATGGCGCGCAGCTCGCGTCCGAGGGGTCCGAGCTTGTCGATCATGAGGCACTCTCCAGGGCGTGGGCGAGGACGGACTCCTCGGTCAGGGCGGGTCCACTGAGCTCGGCGACGGCGCGGCCGTGCCGCACGACGATCACGCGGTCGCACATGGCGACGAGCTCGGGCAGGTCGGAGGAGACGAGGAGGATCGCGGTGCCCTCGCGGGTCTGCTCGTCGATGAGGCGGTAGATGTCGGCCTTCGCGGCGACGTCGACCCCCCGCGTCGGCTCGTCGAGCAGGAGGACGCGCGGGCGGCGCCGCAGCCAGCGGGCGAAGAGCACCTTCTGCTGGTTGCCCCCCGACAGGTCGCCGACCTCGGTGTCGACCGAGCGGGTGCGGATGCCCAGGCGCGTGACCATGTCGCCGGCGACCCGTCGCTCCTCGCCGCGGCGCACGACGCCGCGGGGGGCCAGGTCGGGCAGCGAGGCGAGGGAGATGTTGGCACCGACCGACTGCTGGAGCAGCAGCCCCTCGGCCTGCCGGTCGGGGCTGACGTAGGCGACGCCGGCCGCGATGGCCCGCCGCGGGCTCGAGAGCTCGACGACCTCACCGTCGATGCGGACCTCGCCGTCGACCGTCGAGGCGAGTCCGAACAGGCCACGCGGGATCTCGCCCTTGCCCGACCCGGCGACGCCGCCGATGCCGACCACCTCGCCCTCGTGCACGACCAGGTCGAGGTCGGCAACCAGGCCCGACGCGCTGAACCCGGACAGCTCGAGTCGAGGGCGCTCGGTCGGGGCCGAGTGCCGCGGGTAGAGGTCCTCCACGCTGCGACCGGCCATCGCGGTCACCACCTCGGCCTCGGAGGTCTCGGCCGGCGCCGCCGCCAGCGCCACCTGGCCGTCGCGCAGGACGACCACCTCGTCGGCGAGGGCGAAGACCTCCTTCAGCCGGTGGCTGATGTAGACGAGGGCGACCCCCTGGTCCCGCAGTCGCGCGACCTGGGTGAACAGCAGCTCCGACTCGGCGTCGTCGAGGGCCGCCGTCGGCTCGTCGAGGATCAGCAGCCGGACGTCCTCGCTCATCGCCTTGGCGATGACCAGCTGCTGCTGCTCGGCGACACCGAGGGAGGAGACGAGGCGGGAGGGGTCGACGTCGAGGCCGACACGGTCCAGGATCTCCCGCGCTGCCCGCCGCCGCGCGGCGCGGCGCACGGGGAAGCGTCCGAAGCGGGCGGTCGGGTCGAGCACGAAGAGGTTGGAGGCGATGTCGAGGTGGGGGAAGAGGTTCTGCCGGAACTCCTGGTAGATGACCCGGATGCCGCGGGCCATCGCGTCCTGGGGTCCGTGGAAGGCCGCCTCGTGGCCGTCGACGACCAGGCGTCCGCCGTCGGGCTGGTGGACGCCGGAGATGACCCGGGTGAGGGTCGACTTGCCCGCGCCGTTCTCCCCGACGAGGGCGGTCACCCGACCGGGCTCCACGGTGAGGTCGACGCCCTTGAGGACGGCGTTGTCGCCGAAGCTCTGGTGGATCTGGTGCAGCTCGAGTCGCACGGCGGACCTCAGTAGACGACGCCCGCGTGCAGCAGCACGTTGGCGTAGGGGGTGAACTCGCCGGAGCGGACCGCCGCGCGGGCGCCGTGCGAGAGGGCCTTGAACTCCACGTGGGGCACGAGGGTCAGCTCGACGCCGCGCTCGGCGAGGCGGCTCCGCAGCTCGGCGAGCATCGCGGGGGAGTGCGACGCGATCTCGGCGGGCACCGTGGCACCCTCCACCTCGAGCTCGGCCAGCACGACGTCGAGGACGGCGAGGAACGACGGCACGCCCTCGGCCAGGGCCAGGTCGACGCGCTCGACGTGGGCGGGGATGGGCAGGCCGGCGTCGGTGACGGCGAGGAGGTCGGTGTGGCCGATCTCGGAGACGACGCGGCTGAGCTGGGCGTTGAGGGTGGCGCGGTTACGACGCACGGTGGGTCTCCTGTCGGGGGTGACGCTCGAGGAGCGCGTCGACCATGGCTGCGGTGGGGAGGCTGGGGCTGGCGCCCCGCACGCCGACCGCGAGGGCACCTGCGGCCATGGCGCGCTGCAGCGCGTCGGCCCAGGCCAGACCGCGGGCGAGTGAGGCGCCGAGGGCGCCGGCGAAGGCGTCGCCGGCGGCGGTGGTGTCGACCGGATCGGCCGGGAAGGGGGCGTGCGCGGTCGTGCCGCCGGCCTCGACCACGACGGCTCCCTGGCCGCCCAGGGTGATCACCGCCCGCCCGGCGCCGCGCTCCACGAACCAGGCACCCGCGGTGGCGGCGCTCGCGGTGTCGGTGACCGTGGTGCCGGTGAGGCGTGCGGCTTCCGACTCGTTGGGGGTCACGACGTCGGCCAGGGCCCACGCCTCCTCGGGGAGGGAGGCGGCCGGGGCGGGGTCGAGGACGACCGTCATGTCGAGGGACCGCGCGACCCGGGCGGCGTGGACCGCCGACTCCAGGGGGATCTCGAGCTGCAGCAGGAGCACCGACGCGCGCGGCGCGGCGGCGCGCACGGCCGCCTCGACCTCGGCGGGGCCGAGCGCGGCGTTGGCCAGGGGCACCATCACGATGTTGTTCTCCCCGGCGCCGTCGACGCGGATGTGGGCGATCCCCGTGGGACCGGACACGGTGCGCACGAGGGAGGTGTCGACGTCCTCGGCGTGCAGGCCCTCCAGGACGACGGAGCGGAAGAGGTCGTCGCCCACGCAGCCGACCATCGTCGTCGGGGCTCCGGCCCGCCGGGCGGCGAGGGCCTGGTTGGCGCCCTTGCCGCCGAGCACGAGGCCGAAGTCGGAGCCGAGCAGGGTCTCCCCGGGCTCGGGGTGTCGGCTCGCGAAGGTGGTGAGGTCGGCGGTGATGCTGCCGACGACGAGGACGCTGTCACGCATGGGGGCTCCTGGGTGGGGCGGCGGTCGAGCCGCGCACGACGAGCTCGACGGGGAGGGTGAGCGAGGCTCGGGGCTGGTCGGGGTGCTCGAGGCGGGCCAGCATCAGGCGTCCGGCCGCCGCGCCCTGGGCGACGGTGGGTCGGTCGACCACGGTCAGCGGGGGATCGAGGAGAGCGCCCAGGTCGAGGTCGTCGAAGCCGACGACCGAGAGGGCGTCGGGGAGGCGCAGCCCGCGCAGACGGATGGCCTTGAGGGCGCCGACGACCATGAGGTTGTTGGCGACGAAGACGGCGGTGGGCCGGTCGGGTCGCTCGAGGAGACGGTGCATGGCCGCGGACCCGCCCGCCTCGGTGAAGTCGGCGATCTCGACGTGGTCGGCCGCGGGCACGACCCCGTGCTCGGCGAGCACGGCGAGGAAGACCTCGTGGCGCTCGCGGCCCGGCGTGCAGGTCTGCGGCCCGCTGATCACGGCGATGGCGCGGTGGCCGAGGCCGAGCAGGTGCTCGGCCGCGAGCCGGGCACCGGCAGCGTTGTCGACCTCGACGGAGTCCACGTCGCTGCCGCTGGTGACGACGCGGTCGACGAAGACCACGGGTGTGCCGGAGGCCGCGAGCCGGCTCGGCACCACGTCGGTCTCGGTGGCAGGGGCGAGCACGATGCCGTCGACCCGACGCTCGAGGTCGCCGACCAGCTCGGCCTCGCGGGCCACGCTCTCACCGCTGTTGGCGATGACGACCTGGAGGCCCGCGGGGGTGATCACCTCCTCCACGCCGCGGGTCACCGCGGCGAAGAAGGGGTTGGTGATGTCGGGCACGACCACGCCGACGGCGAGGTGCCTTCCCATCCGCAGGCCACGGGCGGTGCGGCTGGGGCGGTAGTCCAGGGCCTCGACCGCCGCGGCCACGGCGTCGTGGCTGCGCACGTGCTCCCCGGCCAGGAAGCGGGAGACGGTGGCGGTCGACACACCGGCGTGGCGCGCGACGTCCTGGATGTTGGCCACGGCCCACCTCCTGTAATCGATTACTGATATCGATTGCAGAATTTAGTGAGTGACCGTCGTCACTGTCAAGGGCCGCTGACCGTCGGGCCGCGGGTGCTTCGCCCTGGCCCTGGATGATGGGATGGGTGCGTGGGCGACGAGCGTCGCTGGAGCCGGTCAGCACGGGTGGAGGAGAGTCACGTGGTCGACGAGAGCGTCGAGGTCCAGCGCTTCCCGCCCAGCAACGGCAGGTTCACCGGCTACCTCGGTCTCGCCATCGGTCCGGCCGTCTTCGTCCTGGCCGGCGTGTACGGCGGGCTGGGCCCGGCCCTCGTCGTGGGCGTCGCGCTGTTCGAGGTCGTGGTGTGGCTGGTCATGCTGCGCCCGGCCGTCTGGGTCGAGGGCGACGTGCTGGTGCTGCGCCACCTCGTGCGCACCGAGCGGGTGCCGCTGGCCGCGGTCACCAGCGTGGTCGTGCGCCACGTCCTGGCCGTCTTCGCCGGTGAGCGCCGCTTCGTCTCCCCGACCATCGCGCGCAGCTCGCGCCAGCTCATCGGCGAGGCACGTGCGGCCCGTCGGGGAGGTCGCCCCAGCAGCTGGCTCAGCGAGGTCACCGCGCCCGCGGGTAAGGGCGTCGACCAGGCCGACTTCGTCGAGCAGCGGCTGCGCCACCTGGCCGAGCAGGCCCGTCTGGCGCGCGGGGTGGCGGCCCGCTCGCCCGAGCAGGAGGCGCTGCTCGGCGAGGCCCGGCGCAGCACCAGCTGGCCCTGGGTGGGCGTCGTCGTGGTGCTCGCCGTCGCCCTCGTGGTGACCCTGCTCGTGTGACCCTGCTCGTAGGACCCTGCCCGTGCGACCTCGTCGCGCAGCGCCGGGCCCCGGCCGGGGCCTACAGCCCCGCGGCGGCCGCGAGGTCGGTGCGGACGGCGTCGAGGCGTCCCGCGGCGACGATGCGGGCGGCCGCGACGGCATCGGCCACGTCGGCGTCGGGGCCGGCCGCCACGGGCACGACCGCCTCGAGGTAGCACTTGAGCTTGGGTTCGGTGCCGCTGGGGCGCACGACCACGCGCGCGCCCTCGGCGAGTCGGTAGCGCAGGCCCTCGGTGGGCGGCAGGCCGCCGGCGGGCGGAGCGGCGAGGTCGTCGACCGCCTCCACCGCGAGGCCCCCGAGCACGGTCGGCGGGGTGGAGCGCAGCGTCTGCATCGCCCGGGTGATGACGCCGAGGTCCTCGACGCGCACCG
Source organism: Nocardioides sp. Leaf307 (assembly GCF_001423135.1). Classification (NCBI taxonomy): domain Bacteria; kingdom Bacillati; phylum Actinomycetota; class Actinomycetes; order Propionibacteriales; family Nocardioidaceae; genus Nocardioides; species Nocardioides sp. Leaf307. Next base: position 1,161,154 of record NZ_LMNY01000001.1, read on the forward strand.
AGAGCTGGTCGGTGGCGTGCAGGCCGTGGCGGCGTGCGATGTCGTCGAGCAGGTCCAGCAGCGTGCGGCCCTCGGCCTTGGCCCCGGCGGCGATGTCGCACAGCAGCAGGAGCGCCGAGACGCCGTCCTTGTCGCGCACGTGCTCGGGGTCGCAGCAGTAGCCGAGCGCCTCCTCGTAGCCGAAGGCGAGGCCGTCGACGCGACCGATCCACTTGAAGCCGGTGAGGGTCTCGACGTAGGGCTGGCCGGCGGCAGCGGCCATGGTGCCGAGCAGGCTGGAGGAGACGAGGGAGGTGGCGTAGGTGCCTTCGCGGCCCGAGCGCAGCAGGTGGTCGGCGAGCAGGGCGCCGACCTCGTCGCCGCGCAGCATGCGCCAGCCCTGCGGGGTCGGCACGGCCGCGGCGCAGCGGTCGGCGTCGGGGTCGTTGGCGACCACGAGGTCGGCGTCGACGCGGGCGGCCAGCTCCATGGCCAGGTCCATGGCGCCCGGCTCCTCGGGGTTGGGGAAGGCGACGGTGGGGAAGTCGGGGTCGGGCTGCTCCTGCTGCTCCACCACGCGGGGGGCCGCGAAGCCGGCCGTCTCCAGCACCGCGGCGACCGAGGTGCCGCCGACGCCGTGCAGGGGGGTGTAGACGATGTCGAGGTCGCGCGGCCCGTCGGCCACGAGGGCGGCGGTGGTGTCGAGGTAGCGGTCGACGACCTCCTCGCCCAGCACCCGCCCGGGGCGACCGCGGGGCACGTCGGCGACCCGGCCGACCGCGGCGATCTGCGCGGCGATGGCGGCGTCGACGGGGGCGACGATCTGGCTGCCGTCGCCGAGGTAGACCTTGTAGCCGTTGTCCTCGGGCGGGTTGTGGCTGGCGGTGACCATCACGCCGGCGGCGCAGCCGAGCTCGCGGATGGCGTAGGCGAGCACGGGTGTCGGCAGGGGGGCGGGCAGCAGGTGGGCCTCGAAGCCGGCGCCGGTCATCACCTCGGCGGTGTCGCGCGCGAAGACGTCGCTGTTGTGCCGCGCGTCGTAGCCGATCACCACGCCGCCGCGCGCCCCCGTCCCCCGGAGGTACGCCGCGAGACCGGCGGCCGCCCGCGTCACCACCACGCGGTTCATCCGGCGGGGCCCCGCACCCAGGGCGCCGCGCAGGCCGGCCGTGCCGAACTCCAGCGTGCCGTCGAAGCGGTCGGCCAGGTCGTCCTGCGCCGCCGCGTCGCCCGCCTCGGCCGCCGCCACGACCGCGTCCAGCTCGGCCCGGGTGGCCGGGTCGGGGTCGTCGGCGGTCCAGGCGCGGGCGAGGTCGAGCAGCGTGGCGAGGTCGGGGCGGGTCATGGGGCTGACGCTAGTGCGTGGCGACCGGCGGTCCTAGCCGGGCCGGTCCGGCGCCGCGAGCGCTCAGGAGCCGCAGCGACCACCCGGCGCCGGCACCGGGTCCGACGCGGCCCGGAAGCCGGTGGCCCAGGCGCGCGTCACGCTGCCCGCCACCCCGTCGGCGTCGGTGAACTCCAGGCCGAAGCGGTCCCAGCCGCCGCCGCGGCGGGCCTGCGAGACGCGTGCGAAGACGTAGTAGTCGCCGGGCCTCACCTGCGCGGGCAGGGCGCTCCGCTCGCCCCACGCCACGGTGTCGCGCTCGCTCCGGGGAGGCGCGGTGCCGCGCGCCATGCCGGTGTAGGACACCTGCCCGGGCGGGCGGCGACTGATCGACTGCCCGGAGACCTCGACGCCCTGCAGCCCCTCGAGCACCAGGCGCTCGACCGTCGCCGGGGCGCTCACCCGGAACGACTCCCAGACCACGTAGGGCTTCCGGGCGGGCGCGCACCGGGTGCTCGTGCCCCGGTCCAGGGCGACGGCGGTCGAGCGGGCGGGGGGCGCCGGGTCGCTCGGGGTCGGCGTGGCCGGCGAGGACGCGGAGGGAGCGCCGGGCCCGCCCGACCCGTCCTGGCCGCCGCCACTGCTGCAGGCGGCGGTGACGCCGACGAGGACGGAGAGCAGGGCGACCAGGAGACGACGGGGCACGACCGGAGGCTGCCCCACGCCGGTGCGGGGGAAACCGGGTGGGCCCTCGGCGCCCGCTCAGGCGTCGATGCTGCTCATGTCGCCGTAGCGCTCGCCCACCACGGCGTCGCGCGGCACGGCACGCTCGAGGGCCTCGAGGTCGGCGGCGTCGAGGGAGACCGCGACGGCCCCGGCGTTCTCCTCCAGGTAGCGCACGCGCTTGGTGCCGGGGATGGGGGCGACGCCGAGGGTGTCGTCGCCCTGCGCGAGCACCCAGGCGAGCGCGAGCTGGCCGGGGGTGCAGCCCTTGGCCTCGGCGATCCCGCGCACCTTCGCCACGAGCGCGAGGTTGGCGCGCAGCCCCTCGCCGTTGAGCCGGGGGAAGTACGCCGTGCGACGCGAGTCGCCCTCCTCCAGCTGGCTCTCGTCGGTGATCGCGCCGGTGAGGATGCCGCGACCCAGCGGCGAGTAGGGCACCAGGCCGATGCCGAGCTCGCGCAGCACGGGGAGGATCTCGTCCTCGAGGTCCCGGGTGAACAGGGAGTACTCGGTCTGCAGCGCGGTGATCGGGTGGGTGGCGTGGGCGCGGCGGATCGTGGCGGCCGAGGCCTCCGAGAGCCCCAGGTGGCGGACCTTGCCGGCCTCGACGAGCTCGGCCATCGCGCCGACGGTCTCCTCGATCGGCACGGTCTTGTCGACACGGTGCTGGTAGTAGAGGTCGAGGTGGTCCACGCCGAGCCGTTGCAGCGAGGCGTCGCACGCGGTGCGCACGTAGTCGGGCCTGCCGTTGATGCCCAGGCGGGTGCCGTCGGGCAGCCGCTCGTTGCCGAACTTCGTGGCCAGCTGGACCTCGTCACGGCGTCCGGCGATGGCGCGGCCCACCAGCTGCTCGTTGGTGAAGGGGCCGTACATGTCGGCGGTGTCGAGGAAGGTCACGCCGAGGTCGAGGGCGCGGTGGATGGTGTCGACGCCGGTCTGCTCGTCGCCGGTCCCGTAGAACTCCGACATGCCCATGCAGCCCAGGCCGAGGGCGGAGACGGTGAGGGGTCGACCCTCGTGGGAGGCGGTGCCGAGGGTGCGGGTCGGGATGCTCGCGGGGGTCGGTGCGGAGGTGCTCATGGGTCCACCCAAGCGCGGCGGTCCAAGCCGCGGGTGCGTCAGCGCGCGCCGAGCAGGTCCAGCTCCGCCGCGAGCTCGACGAAGAGCGCCTGGTTGAGGGCGAAGGCCGCCTGCACCTCGGCCACGACCGCCTCCTGCTGCGCCTCGTCGAGGTCGAGCCCGTCGAGGCGCAGGCGGTAGCCGTCCTTGTAGGGCTTGGGCCTCGGCACGGCGTCGAAGCGGTAGAAGTCCGTGCCGCGGCCCCCGAGCTCGAAGGTGCGGTCGAGGGTGCGGCCGATGGCCTGGCCCCCGGAGAGGTCGCCGAGGTAGCGGGTGTAGTGGTGGGCCGCGAAGCCGGCGCCGCCGGCCACGCCGGTGCTGGCCTCGATGCGGCGCTCGTAGGCCGCGACCGCGGGGGAGTCGACCTCGCGGGGCCCGCCGGGCGCCCAGTGCTCCAGGTCGGCCTCCAGCGCGGCCGACCGCTCGAGGTCGGGGTCGTGGACCGCGACGACACCGGGGTGGTGCAGGTGGGCGCGGGCGGTGCGCTCGAGCGCGGCGTACACGCGCTGCAGCCGCAGCAGGTAGGCGGTGTAGCCGGCGGCGTCGACCCCGCCCTCGAGCAGCCGGGTGACGAAGACCGAGGCCTCGGCGGCGCGGTGCTCGGCCATCGACCCCTCGCGCATGCGCGCCGACAGCGTGCTCACGCGGGCAGGTCGGACGCGGGCACGTCGGGCAGGGGGTGGGCGCGCAGCATCGCCGCGGCCATGGCCACCAGGTTGGCGACGAAGGCATCGGTGTCGAGGCGCTCGCGCCGGGGGGAGTCGCCGCCCAGGGCCCGGGCGCGGTCGCCGATGGCGCGCAGCACGAAGCCGGTCATCAGGCTCAGCCGCTCGTCGCGCAGCGCGTCGGGCATCGTCGGCATCCGCTCGACGATGAGGGCGTAGACCTCGTGGCCCCCGGTGCGGGCCAGCGCCTCCTCCACCCCGTCCATGGCGCGGGCGTGGTCGTCGGCGATCAGCTCCGCGACGATCATGAGGTAGCAGCGACCGCGCCAGTCGCTCTCGGCCACCTCGACGCTGGGACGCACGACGGCCTCGACGGCCGCACCGAGGTCGTCGTCGGGCCGCTCGTGCGCCACGGCGAGCAGCTCGCGCTCGCGCGCGGCGAGGACGTCGGTGAACTGGTCGAGCACCGTGGTCAGCAGCCCCGCGCGGGAGCCGAAGTGGTAGTGCACCGCGCCCCGGTTGCGCTGGCCGGCCTGGCGGGTGATGTCGAGCAGCGAGGCGTTCTGCACGCCGTGGTCGGCGAAGGCCCGCGTGGCCGCCTCGACCAGTCGTGCCCGGGTCTCGCGACCCGAGGACAGGTCGCCGGTGGGGTCGGGGGTCTCGCCGGTCGTCTCGTCGGGGGCCATCAGATCCGCGGGACGATCGTGGAGAGGAGGTCTCCCATCCGGCTGGCCGCGGCGCGACCGGCCTCGAGGACCTCGGCGTGGTCGAGCGGCTCTCCGCTCATGCCGGCGGCGAGGTTGGTGACCAGGCTGATGCCGAGCACCTCCATGCCGGCCTCGCGCGCGGCGATGGCCTCCAGGGTCGTGCTCATCCCGACCAGGTGGCCGCCGATCGCGCGGACCATCCCGATCTCGGCGGGGGTCTCGTAGTGCGGTCCGGGGAACTGGACGTAGACGCCCTCGTCGAGGCTCGGGTCGATCTCGCGGCACAGGGCGCGCAGGCGCGGGGAGTAGAGGTCGGTGAGGTCGACGAAGCGCGCGCCCTCGATGGGGGAGCGGCCGGTGAGGTTGATGTGGTCGCTGATCAGCACCGGCTGGCCGGGGCTCCAGGTCTCCTTGAGCCCGCCGCAGCCGTTGGTGAGCACGATCGTGGAGCAGCCCGCGGCGGCCGCGGTGCGGACCGGGTGGACCACGGCCGGCACCCCCTTGCCCTCGTAGTAGTGGGTGCGCGAGAGGAAGACCAGCAGGTTGCGCTCGCCCGAGCGCACCGAGCGGATCGTGCCGGAGTGGCCGGCGACCGCGGCGGGGTTGAAGCCGGGCAGGTCGGTCGTGGCGATCTCGGCGGTGGCCTCGCCGAGTGCGTCCACCGCGGGGAGCCAGCCGGACCCGAGCACCAGGGCCACGTCGTGGCGCTCGACGCCGGTCAGGTCGGCGAGCTTCTGGGCGGCGTCGGTGGCCAGGGAGTATGCGTCGTCGTTCACCTCCTCAGCCTATGCGTGCCGCGACCCGTCGCGGGCCACGGGCCACGCCCGGGGAGCTACAGGCCCGAGGAGCGGCAGGGGCGTCGGCGCAGGGCGGCGACGTAGTCGGCGGGGGCGTCGGCGGCCTCGGCGGCGTCGGCCAGCACGCCGAGGTAGGAGGCGGAGGGCAGGCCGCCCTCGTAGGCGTCGAGGACGTAGGCCCACGTGACCTGCTCGCCGGTGAGCGTGGAGACCCGCACCCGGGTCTTGCGGTAGAGGCCGGTGTCGGCCTGCTCCCAGCCGTCGAGGCTGCTCTCGTCCTCGCGGGTGACGTCGTAGACGGCCACGAAGACCTGCTCGAAGGGGTCCTGGACGATGGTGGGCAGGGCGCCGTCCCAGCCGTGCTCCTCGCCACCGAAGGTCAGCCGCCAGCCCTCCAGCCAGCCGGTCGTGCGCAGCGGCGAGTGGGGGCAGCGCTCGCCCATGCGGGCGGGATCGAGGTTGCTCCCGTAGGCGGCGTAGAGCGTCACGTGACGAAGAGTAGTGCCGGGTGCCCGCCCGCCTTGGGCCGACCTGCGCGCGAGCCCTAGGGTGGGGCCCGTGAGCACGCACTTCGATGTCCTCGTCCTCGGCGCCGGTCCCGGTGGCTACGTCGCCGCGATCCGCGCGGCCCAGCTCGGCAAGAAGGTCGCCGTGGTGGAGGAGAAGTACTGGGGCGGTGTCTGCCTCAACGTCGGGTGCATCCCCTCCAAGGCCCTGCTCAAGAACGCCGAGCTCGCCCACGTGCTGACCCACGAGAAGGCCAAGTACGGCATCGAGGGCGACGCCACCATGGCCTTCGGGCCCACCCACAAGCGCAGCCGCCAGGTCTCCGGCGGCATCGTCAAGGGCGTCCACTTCCTGATGAAGAAGAACAAGATCACCGAGATCGACGGCTGGGGCACCCTCACCGGCGCGGTCGACGGCGGTCAGGGCGTCGACGTCAAGGACAAGGACGGCAACGTCACCTCCTACACCTGCACCGACCTCATCGTCGCCGCGGGCGCCAAGACCCGGCTCATCCCGGGCACCTCGCTCAGCGAGCGGGTCGTGACCTACGAGGAGCAGATCCTCACCGACCAGCTGCCCGGCTCCATCATCATCGCCGGCTCCGGCGCGATCGGCGTGGAGTTCGCCTACGTGCTGAAGAACTTCGGCGTCGAGGTGACCATCGTGGAGTTCCTCGACCGCATGGTGCCCACCGAGGACGCCGACGTGTCCAAGGAGCTGCTCAAGCACTACAAGAAGCTCGGCGTTGACGTGCGCCTGTCGACCAAGGTCGAGTCGATCGAGGACTCCGGCGACCAGGTCTCGGTGACGGTGTCGAAGGACGGCCAGCAGGAGGTCCTCAAGGCCGACAAGGTCATGCAGGCCATCGGCTTCGCCCCGCGCGTCGAGGGCTACGGCCTCGAGGCGGCCGGTGTGGAGCTCACCGAGCGGGGAGCGATCGCCGTCGACGGGCGGGGCCGCACCAACGTCGAGCACGTCTACGCCATCGGCGACGTCACCGGCAAGATGATGCTGGCCCACGCCGCGGAGGCCATGGGCATCGTGGCCGCCGAGACCATCGCCGGCGCGGAGACCATGGAGATCGACTTCGACATGATCCCGCGGGCGACCTACTGCCAGCCGCAGGTGGCCTCGTTCGGCTACTCCGAGCAGCAGGCCAAGGACAAGGGCTACGACGTCAAGACCTCCACCTTCCCCTTCTCGGCCAACGGCAAGGCGCAGGGACTCGGCGACGCGGTCGGCTTCGTGAAGGTCGTCGCCGACGCCGAGCACAACGAGATCATCGGCGCCCACCTCATCGGCCCCGACGTGACCGAGCTGCTGCCGGTGCTGACCCTGGCCCAGCAGTGGGACCTCACCGCCGACGAGGTGGCCCGCAACGTCTTCGCCCACCCGACGCTGGGTGAGTCGGTGAAGGAAGCCGTGCACGGCATCGCCGGCCACATGATCAACTTCTGACCGCCCCCGTCAGCCCCCGTCAGCCTCTGACCGAGCCCGCCAGCGCGAGGAGCACAGCCATGCCCGACCGGACAGTCGACAAGGTCGTCATCATCGGCGGTGGTCCCGGGGGCTACGAGTCCGCGCTGGTCGCCAGCCAGCTCGGGGCCGAGGTGACCGTGGTCGACACCGACGGTCTCGGCGGGTCGGCGGTCATCACCGACTGCGTGCCGAGCAAGACCCTCATCGCCACCTCCGAGCTGATGACCGAGGTCGCCGGCGCCGCCGAGCTCGGGGTCAACTTCCACGACGTGGAGGGTGACGCGGCCACGACGCTCAGCGTGGACCTGGCCCGGGTCAACACCCGGGTCAAGGCCCTCGCCGCCGAGCAGTCGGTCGACATCGGCCGCCGCCTCGACCGCGAGAACGTCACGGTGGTGCGCGGCCGCGGCCGCCTCGACGGCCCCGAGCGCGTCGTGGTGACCGCCCCCGACGGCTCCGAGCAGACCCTCGAGGCCGGCGCCGTGCTCATCGCGACCGGCGCCTCGCCCCGCACGCTGCCCAGCGCCCAGCCCGACGGCGAGCGGATCCTCACCTGGGAGCAGGTCTACGACCTCACCGAGGTGCCGAGCGAGCTGATCGTGGTCGGCTCGGGCGTGACCGGGGCCGAGTTCGCGTCGGCGTACCTCGCCCTCGGGATCCCCGTCACCCTCGTCTCCTCGCGCGACCGCGTGCTGCCCGGCGAGGACGCCGACGCCTCGGCCGTGCTCGAGGAGGTCTCCAAGCGCCGCGGCATGAAGGTGCTCTCCCGCTCGCGGATGGAGTCGGTGACCCGCGACGGCGACGTCGTGACCGTGACGCTCACCGACGGCCGCAGCGTGCAGGGCTCGCACTGCATCCTCGCGCTCGGCTCGGTGCCCAACACCACCGACCTCGGTCTCGAGGACGCCGGCGTGCGGCTCAAGGACGGCGGCTTCGTCGGCGTCGACCGTGTCTCGCGCACCACGGCCCGCGGGGTCTACGCCGCCGGTGACTGCACCGGTGTGCTGATGCTCGCCTCGGTGGCGGCCATGCAGGGCCGGATCGCGATGTACCACTTCCTCGGCGACGCCGTCGCGCCCCTGGACCTGAAGAAGGTCGCCTCCAACGTCTTCACCGCCCCCGAGATCGCCACGGTCGGCTGGTCGCAGCAGGCCGTCGACAACGGGGAGATCACCGCCGAGGTCGTCATGCTGCCGCTGTCGGGCAACCCGCGGGCCAAGATGCAGGGCGTGCGCGACGGGTTCGTCAAGCTCTTCTGCCGTCCCGGCACCGGCATCGTCGTCGGCGGCGTGGTGGTCGGTCCTCGGGCCAGCGAGCTGATCCACCCGGTGTCGCTGGCCGTGGCGGAGTCGATCACCGCCGACCAGCTCGCGGCCACCTTCACCGTCTACCCCTCGATGAGCGGGTCGATCGCGGAGGCCGCCCGCCGGCTGCACCGCGTCTGACCCGCGTCTGCCGCGCGCCCGGGCCGCGTCTGACCGGGAGCGGCCGCTGCGCGGCCGGCCTCAGAGCCGGTCGAGCAGGACCTCGAGCCGCTCGATCTCCGCGGTCTGGCCCGCGGAGATCTCGGTGGCGATCTCGTTGACGCGCTGGTCGGAGCCGTCGGCGAGCACCGCCTCGGCCATCGTGACCGCGCCCTCGTGGTGGCGGATCATGTCGGTGAGGAAGAGCCGGTCGAAGTCGACGCCCTCGGCCGCGGCCAGGGCGTCGAGGTCGTCGGAGCCGAGCATCCCTGGCATGGCCCCCATGCCCTCCATGCCCTCCATGTCGTGACCCTCGTGCCCCGCCGCGGAGTCGCCCGACACCGCCTCGGTCATCTCCGCCAGGTCGGACTCGTCGGGCACCGGGAGGCCGCGGGCGTCGAGCCACGCCGCCATCTCGAGGATCTCGGGGCCCTGGCCCGCCGCGATGCGGTCGGCCGCTGCGAGCACGGCCGGGCTCGCAGCCCGGGTCTGCGCCAGGTCGACCAGCGTCAGCGCCTGCGCGTGGTGGGGCACCATCTGGGTCACGAACGACGCGTCGTCGGCGTCGACCCCGGCGGGCAGCGCCGCCGCCGGGACGTCCGACGCGCCCCCCTCCGGCGTGTCCGCGGCGCCGTCGTCGGAGCTGCACCCCGCGAGGCCCAGCGCGAGCACGGCGGCGGCCGCGGCGATCGACGTACGGTGCAGGACAACGACCCGAGTCATGGATCCAGCACATCACAGGGTGGCGCGATCGGGCCACAGCGGCCAAGATTCTGCTGACCCACCCCTCCGCGGCACCCGCGGAGGGATTCGACACTCGGACGAAGGGCCCACCCCCGTGACACCACCCACCCCCCGCCGCACCCGCGCCGGGCTCGCGCTGCTCTCGCTGGCCCTCGGCGCCGGCGCGGTCGCCGGCCTCACGGTCACCGGCGCCGGCTCGGCCTCCGCCGAGCGCACCGACCCGACCTGCACCCCCGCCGAGCGCGCCGACCTGCGCGCCGCCGGCGACAACTTCGACGACGCCTGCGCGCTGCCCGGCCAGGCGCTCGCCGGGCTCGACTCCTACGAGGCCACCGCCGACCAGGGCGAGGTCGACAAGAGCAGCAACGTGCGGCAGATCGCCCGCAAGCCGCTGGTCGGCTCCTTCACCCCGGAGAACGGCGGCGTCGGCAGCGACCTGGCCTTCCAGGGCAAGTACGCCTACGACGGCAACTACAACGGCTTCGCGGTCTTCGACATCTCCCGCCCCACCGAGCCGAAGCGCGTGGCCCAGGTCGAGTGCCCCGGGGGCCAGGGCGACGTCTCGGTCTACCGCGACGTCCTCGTGCTGAGCGTCGACTCCAGCCGCAGCGACGACTCGTGCAGCAGCGTCTCGCAGTCGGCCGAGGAGGAGTCCTCGTGGGAGGGCCTGCGGGTCTTCGACATCTCCGACCCCGCCGCCCCGGAGTACGTCGCGTCGGTGGAGACCGACTGCGGCTCGCACACCCACACCCTCGCCCCGTCGAAGTCGGGGCAGCGGCTCTTCGTCTACGTGTCCTCCTACGGACCCAACGACGCCTTCCCCGACTGCCAGACCCCGCACGACCGCATCAGCATCGTCACCGTGCCCGTGGCCGACCCCGCCGGGGCGGAGCTGCTCCGCACGCCGAGGCTGTTCCCCGGCGGCGGCAACCCCGGCAGCGGCGTGCCCGGCGGCAACAGCGCCACGAGCGGCTGCCACGACATCACCGCCTACCCGCAGAAGGACCTCGCCGCGGGGGCCTGCATGGGCGACGGCATCCTGATGGACATCAGCAAGCGCGCCGAGCCCCGCGTCATCGACCGGGTCCGCGACGAGCGCAACTTCGCCTTCTGGCACAGCGCCACCTTCAACAACGCCGGCACCAAGGTCGTCTTCACCGACGAGCTCGGCGGCGGCGGTGCGCCGACCTGCAACCCCGGCACCGGCCCCAAGCGGGGCGCCAACGGCATCTACGACATCGTGCGTCGCGACCTGGAGTTCCGCAGCTACTACAAGATCCCGCGCACCCAGGCGCTCACCGAGAACTGCGTGGCCCACAACGGCTCGCTGATCCCGGTGGAGGGCCGCGACATCATGGTGCAGGCGTGGTACCAGGGCGGCTTCTCGGTCTTCGACTTCACCAACTCCCGCAAGCCGGTCGAGATCGCCCACTTCGACCGCGGAGCCATCTCCGACACCGAGCTCGTGCTCGGTGGCTCCTGGTCGACGTACTGGTACAACGGCCACATCTACTCCAGCGACATCACCCGCGGCCTCGAGGTCTTCGCCATCGACGACCCGCGCGTGAACAAGGCCAAGAAGGTGCGCATGGGCACCTTCAACGCCCAGTCGCAGCCGTCCTACAACGGCTGACCGCACCACCCCGCACGGCACCGCACCGCACCGAGCGGGCTTGAGACGCGCCCGGTCCTCCTGTGAGGATCGGGCGCGTCCTGCCTGCCTCCACCCCCCGGGAGTCCCTGTGCGCCACCTCCGCCCCACCTGTGCCCACCCCGCGCGCCGCCTGAGCGGCGCCGGCCCCCTGCTGTCGGTCGCCCTGCTGTCGGTGGCCCTGCTGTCGGTGGCGCTGGTGTCGGTCGCGCTGCCGCCGGGCGGCGCGGCCGCCGAGGAGGGGGAGCGGCGGGCCCCGATCGGTGGCGTCGACCTGGCCGGGCGCGGCTACGGCCACGGCATCGGCCTGTCGCAGTGGGGCGCCGAGGGCGCCGCGCGCCAGGGACTCGGGGCCCAGCGGATCCTGCGCTTCTACTACCCCGGCACCGGCCGGGGCACGGTCGGCGGCGACGTCAGGGTGCTGATCTCGGCCGACACCAGCGACGACGTCGTCGTGAGCGCGCGTCGGGCCCTGACCGCGACCGGGTCGGCGGGCTCGGCGCGCACCTGGCGACTCGACGAGGCCCGCCCCGAGGCGAGCCGGTGGCGGATCACCGCCGCCGACGGCGACAGCCTGGTCTCGTCGCAGACCTCCGGCGGCCCCTGGAAGCGGTGGCGGGTGCTGCCGGGGCAGGCGCAGTTCGCGGCCGGGGGAGCGCCGGTGCGGCTGCACACGCCCGCGGGGGCCGTGGACTACCGCGGCGCGCTACGCTCGGCGGCCTCCGGTGCGGGCCGCGACACCGTCAACGTCGTCGCGCTGGAGTCCTACCTGCGCGGGGTGGTGCCGGCCGAGGTGATCGCCTCGACCTGGGACCCCGATGCGATCCGCGCCCAGGCCGTCGCCGCCCGCACCTACGCCGCCTTCGAGCGCGCCGCCGCACCGGGCTCGCGGCACTACCAGCTGTGCGACACCGCCGCCTGCCAGGTCTACGGCGGCTTCTCCGCCGAGCACCCGCGGGCCGACGCGGCGATCCGGGCCACCGCGCGCCAGGTGCGCACCAAGGACGGGAAGCCGATCTTCGCGCAGTTCTCGGCCAGCAACGGCGGCTGGACCCGGGCCGGATCCTTCGGCTACCTGCGGGCGAAGAAGGACCCCTACGACCCGTGGCGCGGCAACCCCTACGTGCCGTGGCCCGAGGGCACGGTGCGGATCAGCGACGAGGCGCTCGAGGGGGCGCTGCCGCAGATCGGAGAGCTCACCGGCGTGGAGGTCACCCGCCGCGACGGAGACGGCCCGCGCGGCGGTCGCGTCGTCGAGGTGCGCGTGAGCGGCACCGACGCCTCCAGCACCGTGAGCGGTGACCGGTTCCGCTCGTTCTTCGGGCTGCGCTCGGACTGGTTCTGGCTCGTCTGAGCACCGCGCGTCCGCGCGAACTACGCCGGCGTAGTTCGCGCAGAGCGCCGCGGGGCCGCGGTGACCTGTGGTGCCATCGGGTCATGCTGCTCCGCCGCCCCCGCGGTCGTGCGCGCGTCGCCCTGCTGCTCGCCGCCGTCGCCGCGCCCCTGCTCGCCCCGCTCGCCCCGCTCGCGGCGACGCCGCCCGCGTCGGCCGCGTCGGCCGCCGACACCTGGACCGTGCCGCCCGACGCCGTGCTGACCCTCACCGGCCACGGCTACGGTCACGGTCACGGCATGTCGCAGTACGGCGCGGAGGGCGCGGCCCGCCAGGGCCTGGACCACCGCGAGATCCTCGACTTCTACTACCCCGACCTGACCTGGGGCCGGCGCGCCGGACGCATCGACGTGCTCGTCGGCGCCGACACCACCGACGACCTCGTCGTGCGCGCCCGGCCGGGGCTGACGCTGCGCGACACCGCGACCGGTGAGCTGACCCTGCTGCCCGACAAGGGCGCCTCGCTGTGGCGGGTGCAGCAGGCCGCCACCGGGGCCACCCGGGTCTCCTTCCGCACCGACCGATGGCGGCGCTGGCGCGAGCTCGAGGGCGACGGGGAGCTCGCCGCGGGCGGTCAGCCGCTCACCCTGGTGACGCCCGGCGGGGACCAGCGGTACCGCGGTCGGCTGCGTGCCGCCACCGTGACCCCGGGCTCGGCCGCCCGCGACACCGTCAACGACCTGCGCCTGGAGGCCTACCTGCGCGGCGTGGTGCCGCGCGAGGTGCCGGCGAGCTGGTCGCCGGCCGCCGTGCGCGCCCAGGCGGTGGCGGCCCGCACCTACGCCGCCTACGAGCGGCTCCACCCCCGCGGGGGCCACTTCGACGTCTACGACACCACGGCCTCCCAGGTCTACGGCGGGGTCGGCTCCGAGCACCCCGCCTCCGACGCCGCGATCGCCGACACCGTGGGGCAGGTGCTGCTCGCCGACGGGTCGCCCGCCTTCACGCAGTTCTCCTCGAGCAGCGGGGGATGGACCTCGGCCGGCTCGGTGCCCTACCTGGTGGCCCGGGCCGACCCGTACGACGACTGGGCCGGCAACCCCGTGCACGACTGGTCGGTGCGGCTGGCCGACGAGACCCTGGAGCGGCGCTGGCCCGCGATCGGCGACCTGCGGGGCGTGCGGGTCACCGCCCGCGACGGCAACGGCGAGTGGGGCGGTCGGGTCTCGGCCCTGGTGCTGAGCGGCACGCGGGGCTCGGTCACGGTGAGCGGCGACGCGTTCCGCTCCGCGCTGGGGCTGCGCTCGACCTGGTTCACCGTCGCGGTGTCGTGACCGCCCGGGGGCCCGCGCACAGCGCAGTGCGCACCCCGAGCCCGGCCAGCAGCGCCCAGAACGCCGCCCCCACGCCGAGCACGACGACGCCGGAGGCGGCGACGAGGAAGGTGACCGCCGCGGCCTCGCGCTCCTCGCGCGCGCCCAGGGCGTCGCTGGCCGAGGCGGCGAACGTGCCCAGCAGCGCCAGACCGGCGGCGGCCGGCACCACCGCGCTGGAGGAGGCGGCCACCAGCGAGGCCAGGGCGGCGCTGGCCACCGCCAGCGCGAGGTAGGCCACCGCCGCGGTGACGGCGGCCACCCAGCGGCGCCCACGGTCGGGGCCGGCCTCGGGGCCGGCCGCCAGGGCCGCGGTGATCGCGGCCAGGTTGACCGCGTGGGCGCCGGCCGGGGCGCCGACCACGGTGGCCACCCCCGTGACCGCCATCGACTCGCGCCACGGCACGGCGTAGCCCTCGGCGCTCATCACCGCCACCCCGGGGAGGTTCTGCGAGGCCATCGTGACGACGTAGAGCGGCAGCGCCAGGCCCACCAGGGCCGGCAGCGTCCACGTCGGGGCGGTGAGGTCGAGACGCGGCAGCAGGTCGCCCGCGGCGAGCCGGGCGCCGTCGCCGGCGGTCACGTCGACCACGGCGACGACCAGCGCGGCGCCCAGCGCCGCGGGCGCGGCCCACCGGCGGGCCGCGCGCAGCAGGACCAGCCACACCACGACGACCGGCCCCACCGCCCACGGGTCGGTGGCGAGCGCCGTCACCGGCGCCAGGCACAGCGGCAGCAGCACCCCGGCGAGCATCGCCCGGGCGAGCGCGGGCGGCACCCGGGCGACCAGGTCACCCAGACGCGGCCACGCCGCGGTGAGCAGCACCAGCGCGCCGGTGGCGACGAACGCGCCCACCGCCGCGGGCCAGCCGCCCACGGCACCGCCGGTCGTGGCCAGCAGCGCCGCGCCCGGGGTCGACCAGGCCAGGGTGAGCGGGATGCGGTGGCGCAGGCTGAGCCAGAGCATGCCCAGCGCCTGCGTGACGCAGAGCGTCAGCAGCCCGGAGGCGGCCTGGGTGGGCGAGGCGCCGACGGCCACCAGCCCGGCCAGCACGACCGCGAAGGAGCTGGAGAAGCCGACGAGGGCGACCACCACGCCGGCCAGCACGGGGCTGCCGTGGGCGGGCGCCTCCGGGGCGTCGTCGGTCGTGGTCGGCACCGGGGGCCTCCTCGCCGCGCTAGGGTTCCGTATACAGAACCCTAGTCGGAGGGAGCCGCCCGTGGCGGACCAGGCCCACCGCCCGGGCGCCGAGGCCGGTGCACGGGTGCGCGCCGTACGCCGCGCGCGCGGGCTGTCGCTGGCCGCGCTGGCCGAGGCCGCCGGTGTGGGCAAGGGCTCGCTCTCGGAGCTCGAGACGGGGCGTCGCAACCCGACCCTCGACACGCTCTACGCCCTCGCGGGCCCGCTCGGTGTGCCGCTGGCCGCCCTCGTCGAGGACCGCGACGGGGTCGCGGTGGCCGACCCGGGGCTGGAGACCGTGCGGCTGCACCTGCTCGCCGAGGCCGACCGCACGGTGGAGGTCTGGCTGCTGCGCATGCCTCCCGGCGGTCGTCGCCGCTCGCCGGCCCACGCCACGGGCACCCGCGAGCGCCTGGTGGTGCTGACCGGCTCGTGCCGGGTGGAGCCGGGCGACGACGCCCCCCTGGAGCTCGCCGCGGGCGCCACCGCGGAGTGGGCGGCCGACCGGCCGCACACCTACACGGCGGGTGCCGGCGGCATGACGGGCGTCGACGTCATCACCACGCCTGCGCCCGCGACGCCCGGGGGCTAGCCGACCCGCTGGAGGAAGGCCAGGACCCGCTCGAGGAGCAGGTCGCTCGCGGCGGGGTCGTGGTCGACCGAGGAGGCGTCGGTGAAGAGGTGGCCCGCGCCGGGGTAGAGGAAGAGCTCGACCTCGTCCTGCGCGGCGGCCAGGGCGCGGCAGTCGTCGACGTCGCCCCAGTCGTCGTGCTCCATGACGTGCACCTGGGCGGGCAGGGCGTCGGGCCAGGGCGACCCGAGCGCCTCCGGCGGCACGCTGCCGTGCAGGAGCAGCGCCCCGCGGGCGCCGGGTCGGGTCTGGGCCAGGGTCTGCGCCGGCATCAGCCCCAGGGACATCCCGGCCCACACCACGTCGTCGGGCAGGTCGGCGGCGGCGTCCAGGCCACGCTGGCGCACGACGTCGAAGCCGGTGGTGCGGGCGTGGGCCACGCCCTCGTCGAGGTCGGTGAAGGTCGCCCCGGCGTAGAGGTCGGGGGCGGTGACCTCGTGACCGGCCGCGCGCAGCCGGTCGGCGAAGGCGTGGAAGCCGGGCGTCTGCCCGAGGGCGTGGTGGAAGAGGACGACGTGGGTCATCGCTCGACCCTAGGCCAGCACGACGACCAGGTCACCGCCCTCGACGGCCTGGGTGCCCGACAGCGCCACCCGCTCCACCGTGCCGTCGACGGGGGCGGTGATGGCCGCCTCCATCTTCATGGCCTCGATGGTGGCCACGGTGTCGCCCGCGGCGACGCGGTCGCCCTCGGCCACGACGACGCTCACGACGCCCTGGAAGGGGGCCGCGACCTGGCCCGGCTTCGACGGGTCGGCCTTCTCCACGGCCGCGGCGTCGGCCGAGACCGAGCGGTCGCGCACCGGGATCGGGCGCATCTGGCCGTTGATGGTGCACATCACCGTGCGGATGCCGCGCTCGTCGGGCTCGCCGATCGCCTGGACGCCGAGGATGAGCTTCTTGCCCTCCGCGATCTCCACGGTGTGCTCCTCGCCGCGGCGCAGCCCGTAGAGGAAGTCCAGGGTGGACAGCACCGAGAGGTCGCCGTAGGTCGAGCGCGACTCGCGGAACTCCTTGGTCGGGCCGGCGAAGAGCAGCTCGTTGAGCGTGTCGCGGCGGGTGCGCTGGCTGACCTCGCCGTCGAGGCCCAGGCCCGCGGCCTGCTCGTCGGTGAGCTCCTCGGCCGGCGCCTGGTAGGAGCGACCCTCCAGCGCCTTGGTGCGGAACGGCTCCGGCCAGCCGCCGGGCGGGTCGCCGAGCTCGCCGTGCAGGAAGCCGATCACCGAGCCGGGGATGTCGAAGGAGGCCGGGTCGGCGGCGAACTCCTCGGGGTCGGCGCCCGCGGCGACCAGGTGGAGCGCGAGGTCGCCGACCACCTTGGAGGACGGCGTCACCTTCACGACCCGGCCCAGGATGTCGTTGGCCGCGGCGTACATGTCCTCGATCTGCTCGAACTTCTCGCCCAGGCCGAGCGCGATCGCCTGCTGGCGCAGGTTGGAGAGCTGGCCGCCGGGGATCTCGTGGCGGTAGACCCGCCCGGTGGGCGCCGGCAGGCCCGACTCGAAGGGGGCGTAGACGCGGCGGGTGGCCTCCCAGTACGGCTCGAGCGCGTTGACCGCCGCGAGGTCGAGGCCGGTCTCGCGCGCCGAGAAGTCGGTGCCGGCGACCAGCGCCGAGATCGGCGGCTGCGAGGTCGTGCCCGCCATCGAGGCGGTCGCGGCGTCGACCGCGTCGACCCCGGCGTCGATGGCGGCCAGCAGGGTGGCCAGCTGCCCGCCCGGGGTGTCGTGGGTGTGCAGGTGCACCGGCAGGTCGAAGCGCTCGCGCAGCGCGGTCACCAGCGTGCGGGCCGCGGGGGCGCGCAGCAGACCGGCCATGTCCTTGATGGCCAGCACGTGGGCGCCGGCGTCGACGATCTGCTCGGCCAGGCGCAGGTAGTAGTCGAGGGTGTAGAGGTCCTCGGCGGGGTCGGAGAGGTCGCCGGTGTAGCACAGCGCGACCTCGGCCACCGTGGTGCCGGTGGCGCGCACGGCCTCGATGGCCGGGCGCATCTGCTCCACGTCGTTGAGGGCGTCGAAGATCCGGAACACGTCGATGCCGGTGGCGGCGGCCTCCTCGACGAAGGCGTGGGTCACCGCGGTGGGGTAGGGGGTGTAGCCCACGGTGTTGCGCCCGCGCAGCAGCATCTGCAGGCAGATGTTGGGCACGGCCTGGCGCAGCTGGGCCAGGCGCTCCCAGGGGTCCTCGGCGAGGAAGCGCAACGACACGTCGTAGGTCGCACCGCCCCATGCCTCCAGCGACCACAGCTGGGGGGTGGTGCGGGCGACGTGGCCCGCGACGGCGAGGAGGTCCTTGGTGCGCACCCGGGTCGCCAGCAGCGACTGGTGGGCGTCGCGGAAGGTGGTGTCGGTGACGGCCACCCCGGTGCGCTCGCGCAGGTCGCGGGCGAAGGCGTCGGGCCCCAGCGCCAGCAGCTGCTGGCGGGTGCCGTCGGGGGCGGGCACCGACAGGTCGACCCGCGGCAGCTTGGTGCGGGGGTCGAGGGTCACGGGGGCCTCGCCGTGGGGCTTGTTGACGGTGACGTCGGCGAGGTAGGCCAGCAGCTTGGTGCCGCGGTCGCCGGAGGCGCGTGCGGTGAGCAGCTGCGGGTGGGTCTCGATGAACGACGTGGTCACCCGGCCCGCGGCGAAGTCGGGGTCGTCGAGCAGCGCCTGGAGGAAGGCGATGTTGGTGGCGACACCGCGGATGCGGAACTCCGCGACGGCGCGGCGCGCGCGGGCCACCGCGGTGGGGAAGTCGCGACCGCGGCAGGTGAGCTTGGCCAGCATCGAGTCGAAGTGGGCGCTGACCTCGGCGCCGGAGTAGGTCGTGCCGCCGTCGACGCGCACACCGGCGCCGCCGGGGGAGCGGTAGGTGGTGATGGTGCCGGTGTCGGGCCGGAAGTCGTTGGCGGGGCTCTCGGTGGTGATGCGGCACTGCAGCGCGGCGCCGCGCAGCTGCACGGTCTCCTGCGACAGCCCGAGGTCGGCGAGGCTCTCACCGGAGGCGATGCGCATCTGCGACTGGACGAGGTCGACGTCGGTGACCTCCTCGGTCACGGTGTGCTCGACCTGGATGCGGGGGTTCATCTCGATGAAGACGTAGTTGCCGTCGGGGTCGAGGAGGAACTCGACGGTGCCGGCGTTGCGGTAGCCGATCTCGCGGGCGAAGCGCACCGCGTCGGCGCACATGCGATCGCGCAGCTCCGGGTCGAGGTTGGGCGCCGGGGCGATCTCCACGACCTTCTGGTGACGTCGCTGCACCGAGCAGTCGCGCTCGAAGAGGTGCATGACGCCGCCCTGGCCGTCGGCGAGGATCTGCACCTCGATGTGGCGCGGCTCCACCACGGCCTGCTCGACGAAGACGGTGGGGTCGCCGAACGCGGCCTCGCCCTCGCGCATGCAGGTCTCGACGGCCTCGCGCAGCCTGGCCGGGTCGTCGACGCGGCGCATGCCGCGCCCGCCGCCACCAGCCACGGCCTTGACGAAGAGCGGGAAGGGCAGCTCCTGGGCGGCCTCGACGAGGGCGTCGACGTCGGTCGAGGGCTCGACGCTGGCCAGGACGGGCACGCCCGCCGCCTTGGCGGCGGCGATGGCACGGGCCTTGTTGCCGGTCAGCTCGAGGACGTCGGCGGTGGGCCCGATGAAGGTGATCCCGGCGTTGGCGCAGGCCTCGGCGAGGGCGGGGTTCTCCGAGAGGAAGCCGTAGCCGGGGTAGACCGCGTCGGCGCCGGCCTGGACCGCCGCGGCCACGATCGCGTCGGGGTCGAGGTAGGTGCGCACGGGGTGGCCGCGCTCGCCGATCTCGTAGGCCTCGTCGGCCTTGAGCCGGTGCTCCGAGCCCCGGTCCTCGTAGGGGAACACCGCGACGGTCTCGGCCCCGAGCTCGTACGCCGCACGGAACGCCCGGATCGCGATCTCGCCGCGGTTGGCCACCAGCACCTTGGAGAACATGCCCGGAGGGTACCGACGTCGGTGTGTCAGCCGTGTGACTCGTCCACCAGGAGGAACTGCTCCAGCAGCCCGGGCCGGGCCGAGGTGGCGAGCCGGACCGCGAGGGCGCGCGGCACGTCGGCCACCACCACCGACTGCCGCCCGCCCGCGGTCGTCGCGACCAGCGAGCACAGGCCGGCGCGCCGCTGGAGCCACGTGGCCCGCAGCGTCCACCCGATGACCGCCTCGCGGGCGAGCACGTCGCGGCGCCGCACCACGCTGCCGCGGCGCGCCACGAGGTGGCGCGCGGTGAGCGCGTGACCCAGCGAGCGGGCGCGGTCGCGGCCCAGCAGGGCGCCGCCCACGAGCAGCACGGGCACGAGCGGCAGCAGCCACGACGACGTGCCCGGGAGGTCGGCGAGCACCCCCGCCACCACCAGGCCCGCGAGCACGAGCGCCGGCGCGCAGGCGCGCACCCACGCACGACGCGTCGCCTGCGGCCCGTGCGGCACCAGCGGCCCCGTGACCGGCTCGGCGTCACCCACCACGGCCGCGGCCGTCGCGGCGACCACGGCGTACGGCGCGGGCGGGGTGAGCAGGGCGCTGGCCGCGCCGCCCTCGCCCCGCAGCCCGGTGACGATCGCGCTGAGCCCGGCGCCGCCGGCCAGGCGGAGCCCGACCGGCTCGGCCAGGGTGACGCCGTGCAGGCGCGCGTCGTCGAGGCTGGTCTCCCGGGTGGTGAGCAGGCCGCGCACCAGGTGCCAGCTGGCTCCCGACCGCCGCAGCGAGAAGCCCCAGTAGGACACCAGGTAGGCCACGACGGCGAGTCCGGCGACGACCACGAGACCGAGGCCCACGGCGACGGCGGCGAGGGCCAGCAGCGGTGCGGTGGCGACGTCGCGGGCCACGCCGTCGACGTCGATGCGGTCGAGCCCCCCGAGGACCTGCAGGAGCTGCAGCCCACCGCCGACGACGGCGGCGGCGAGCACGAGCCCCGCGCTGGTGAGCGGGGCGTAGCGGGCCCAGGCGGCGTCGAGCACGAGCACGGGCGGCGCCGCGGGCGCCGGGGGCCGCGACCGGCCCTCGGCGTCGAGGTCCCCCTCGGCGCCCGGCGCGGAGGGGGCCGCGCGCAGCAGCTCGTCGCGCAGCCGGCGGGCCCGCTCCACGGGCAGCCCGTCGAGGTCGAGCTGCTCGTCGTCGTCGCTGGAGGCCGTGCCGGTGCCGACGCGCATCGTGGTCAGGCCCAGCACGCGGTGCACGGGGGAGGCGGTGAGGTCGACCGTGCGCACCCGGTCGACGGGGGTGGAGAGCACGTGGCGCTCGAGCAGGCCGCGACGCAGCTCGACGCGGTCGTGGGCGACGCGGAAGCTGGTCGTGAGGTAGCGCAGCACCCCCAGGGCCACGGGCACCGCCACCCCCAGCAGCTGCCACGACGAGCCCGCCGCACTGCCGGCGAACCACACGCCGACGAGCACCGGCAGGAAGCGCACGACCTCCTTGACCGGGTGCACCAGCAGCATCCGGGGGTCGAGGCGCTGCCACTCGGACTCCGCCACCACCGGCTCGACCACCGGCTCGACCACCGGCTCCGGCTCGCTCACGTCGCGTCGCCGCCGGCGGCCTCGGCGCGCAGCGTCAGCTCGTCGACGAGGCGGCGGGCACGGTCGCGCTCGAGGCCGGAGACCCGCAGCGCCCCGGCCGCCGAGGCCGTCGTGACGGTGACGGTGGCCAGGCCGAAGGCCCGCTCGACCGGGCCGACGACGTGGTCGACGGTCTGGATCCGCGAGAGCGGCGCGACCCGTTGCTCCAGGCTCCACCACCCGACCTGGGTGTAGACCGCGGTGTCGGTGACCTCCCACCGGTGCACCGCCCAGCGCCACCGCGGCACGACCAGGGCGTACGCCGCGACCGCGGCTCCCAGCAGGGCCACGCCCCACCAGGTGACATCGACCGCGTCGACCAGGGCCACGACGACCACCACGAGGGCGGCGGAGACGAGCCCCTCGAGGAGGGTCTCGACGGTCCACATCGTGCGGGCGCGCGGGCTGACCCGCTGCGACGGGGCTCGCAGCTCGGGCTGCGGGTCGGGCTGCGGGTCGGGCTCGTGGGGCACGGGTCCGACGCTACCGACCGACCCCCTCGGCGCCCGCCGGCTCAGTCCTTGAGCTCGCAGATCACGGCGCCGTTGGTGACGGTGGCGCCGACCTCGGCCTGCAGGCCGGTGACGGTGCCGGCCTTGTGGGCCTTCAGCGGCTGCTCCATCTTCATCGCCTCGATGACCACGACGGTGTCGCCCTCGGCGACCTCCTGGCCCTCGGCGACCACGACCTTGACCACGGTGCCCTGCATCGGGCTGGTGACGGCGTCGCCGCTGGCGGCCGCGCCGGCCTTCTTGCCGCCCGCCCGCTTCGGCTTGGCCTTGCCCCCGCCGCCGGCGGCCGCGGCGACGCCGCCGAGCCCGCCGGGCAGGACGACCTCGAGGCGCTTGCCGCCGACCTCGACGACGACCTTCTGGCGCTCGGCCTCCTCGGCCGCCTCGCCGGCCTCACCGGCGTAGGGCTCGATCCGGTTGTCGAACTCGGTCTCGATCCACTGGGTGTAGACCTCGAAGGAGCCCTCGCCGGTGGGGGTGGAGGCGCCGACGTAGGCCGGGTCGGAGACCACGGCGCGGTGGAAGGGGATGACGGTCGGCATGCCGTCGACCACGAACTCCTCCAGCGCGCGGCGCGAGCGCTCGAGGGCCTGGGTGCGGTCGCGGCCGGTGACGACGAGCTTGGCGATGAGGGAGTCGAACGAGCCGGGGACGGTCTGGCCCGACTCGTAGCCGCCGTCGACGCGCACGCCGGGTCCGCTGGGCGGCGCCCAGGCGGTGAGGGTGCCCGGCGCGGGCATGAAGTTGCGCCCGCCGTCCTCGGCGTTGATGCGGAACTCGATGGAGTGCCCGCGGATCTCCGGGTCGTCGTAGCCGAGCTCCTCGCCGGCGGCGATGCGGAACATCTCGCGCACGAGGTCGATGCCGGTGACCTCCTCGGAGACGCAGTGCTCGACCTGGAGGCGGGTGTTGACCTCGAGGAAGGAGATGGTGCCGTCCTGGGCGACCAGGAACTCGCACGTGCCGGCGCCGTAGTAGCCCGCCTCGCGCAGGATGCGCTTGGAGGACTCGTAGAGCTCGGCGAGCTGCTCCTGGCTCAGGAAGGGCGCGGGCGCCTCCTCCACGAGCTTCTGGTTGCGCCGCTGCAGCGAGCAGTCGCGCGTGGAGACCACCACGACGTTGCCGTGCTGGTCGGCCAGGCACTGGGTCTCGACGTGGCGCGGCTTGTCGAGGAACTTCTCGACCAGGCACTCGCCGCGCCCGAAGGCGGTGACCGCCTCGCGCACCGCCGACTCGTAGGCGTCGGGGATCTCCTCCAGGGTGCGGGCGACCTTGAGGCCGCGACCGCCACCGCCGAAGACGGCCTTGATGGCCACGGGCAGGCCGTTGTCGCGGGCGAAGGCGACGACCTCGTCGGCGTCGGCCACGGGGTCCTTAGTGCCGGGGGCCAGGGGCGCCTCGGCCTTGTCGGCGATGTGCTTGGCCTTGGCCTTGTCGCCCAGGGCCTCGATGGCGGCCGGCGGGGGGCCGATCCAGATCAGCCCGGCGTCGAGCACGGCCTGCGCGAAGTCGGCGTTCTCGGCGAGGAAGCCGTAGCCCGGGTGGACCGAGTCGGCGCCGGAGCGCTGGGCCACGGCGATGATCTTGGCGATGTCGAGGTAGGACTCGGCCGGGGTGGCGCCCTCGAGGGAGTAGGCCTCGTCGGCCATGCGCACGAAGATGGCGTCGCGGTCGGGCTCGGCGTAGACGGCGACGCTGCCGATGCCGGCGTCCTTGCAGGCCCGGATGACCCGGACCGCGATCTCGCCCCGGTTGGCGATGAGCACCTTCTGCAGCGGCGTGGTCTCCGGCACCTGTCACTCCTGGGTGTCTGTGGTGGGGCTGGTGGGTTCTGGCTGTCCTGGGTGGGGCTCCGCAGGGGTCCTGCGTCGTCCTCGGCACGGCTCCGGCCGCACCTCGTGCGCAGGCTATCGCCCGCTCCGCGCCGGCGTCGGCGAGGTCTGTCCTCC
Source organism: Nocardioides sp. Leaf307 (assembly GCF_001423135.1). Taxonomy (NCBI): domain Bacteria; kingdom Bacillati; phylum Actinomycetota; class Actinomycetes; order Propionibacteriales; family Nocardioidaceae; genus Nocardioides; species Nocardioides sp. Leaf307. The sequence goes on from NZ_LMNY01000001.1 coordinate 1,184,841, forward strand.
GGACTCCCTCCCCCGGTCCGGGAGTCGGCCGCCCACGTGGTTAACAGACGCTAACCTCGCCGCTAGCATGGGCGACATGACCGCCGTCACGTCCTCCGTCCCCGCCGGCCTCCCGGGCTCGGCCTTCGAGCTCTCCCGCGAGCACGAGGAGTTCCGCCGCAGCGTGCGCGACTTCGCGCAGGCCCAGATCGCCCCCCACGCCGCGCAGTGGGACCGCGAGCACCACTTCCCGGTCGACGTGGTGCAGCAGATGGGCGAGCTGGGGCTCTTCGGCCTCACCGCGCCCGAGGAGTTCGGCGGGGCCGGCGAGGACGGCGACTTCACCAGCCTGTGCGTGGCGATCGAGGAGATCGGGCGCGTCGACCAGTCGATGGGCATCACCCTGCAGGCCGGTGTGGGCCTGGGCATCAACCCGATCCTCACCTACGGCACGCAGGAGCAGAAGGAGCGCTGGCTGCCCGCGCTGGTCGCCGGGGAGCAGCTGGCCGGCTTCGGCCTCACCGAGCCCGGTGCGGGCTCCGACGCCGGCGCCACCGCCACCCGCGCGGAGCTGGCGGGGGAGGAGTGGGTGGTCAACGGCGCCAAGCAGTTCATCACCAACTCCGGCAGCGCGATCACCTCGCTGGTCACCGCCACGGCCCGCACCGGCACGCGCGAGGACGGCCGGCCCGAGATCTCCGCGATCATGGTGCCGGCGGGCACGCCGGGCTTCACCGCCGAGAAGGCCTACGACAAGCTCGGCTGGCACGCCTCCGACACCCACCCGCTGTCCTTCGACGACGTGCGGGTCCCGGCCGACCACCTGCTGGGCGAGCGCGGCCGGGGCTACGCCCAGTTCCTCGCCACCCTCGACGACGGGCGCGTGGCGATCTCCGCGCTCTCGGTGGGCTGCATCCAGGCCTGCCTCGACATGGCGCTGGCCTACGCGGGGGAGCGCCAGACCTTCGGCGGCCCCATCGGGCGCAAGCAGGGCGTGGCCTTCCAGCTGGCCGACCTCGAGGTCATGCTGCACGCCAGCCGGATGCTCACCTACCGCGCCGCGGCGATGAAGGACGGCGGCGCGCCGTACCGCGACTTCAAGCAGGCGGCGGCGGTGGCCAAGCTCTACTCCACCGAGTCGGCGGTCACCGCGACCCGCATCGCGACGCAGGTCTTCGGCGGCTACGGCTTCATGGAGGAGTACCCCGTGGCCCGTTTCTACCGCGACGCCAAGGTGCTCGAGATCGGCGAGGGCACCTCCGAGGTGCAGCGGATGCTCATCGCACGGGGCCTGGGCCTCCCGGTGGAGTGAGGCCCGTGCGGCGGGCCCCCTACACCCGACGCCACGGGCCAGCCACCCCAGGGGGGTGAGCCACGCCACTCGGGCGGGGGAGTAGAACTAGCGGGTTCCCGACTCGGAGGTATCCCCCGTGGTTCCGTCGTTCCTCGCCCGTGAGAAGACCGTGGCCCCGCCCGGCTTCAACCGCTGGCTCATCCCCCCGGCCGCCCTGGCCGTCCACCTCTGCATCGGCCAGGTCTACGCCACCAGCGTCTACAAGAGCGCCCTGGTCGAGCACTTCGACTCCAGCCTCACCGCCGTGGGCATCTCGTTCTCGATCGCGATCGTGATGCTCGGCGTCTCCGCCGCCCTCTTCGGCACGTGGGTGGACCGCAACGGTCCGCGCGCCGCCATGTTCGTCTCCGCCTGCTTCTGGGTCACCGGCTTCCTCGTCGGCGCCCTGGGCATCGCGATCGGCAGCATCTGGGTCTTCTACCTCGGCTACGGCGTGATCGGCGGCATCGGCCTCGGCATCGGCTACATCTCGCCGGTCTCGACGCTCATCAAGTGGTTCCCCGACCGTCCCGGGCTGGCCACCGGCATGGCGATCATGGGCTTCGGCGGCGGCGCGCTCATCGCCAGCCCGCTCAGCGGCGAGCTGCTCGCCGCCTACGACCCCTCGTTCAGCGCGACGGAGAACCCCGTGGCCGACGGCAGTGCGCTCGTGCTGCTCTTCCTCACGCTCGCCGCGCTCTACCTGGTCTTCATGATGTTCGGCGCCTTCACCATGCGCGTGCCGGCCGACGACTGGCGCCCCGACGGCTTCGACCCCTCGACGGTCAAGCAGAAGAGCCTCGTCACCACCGACTCGGTCTCCGCGGCCAACGCGATCAAGACCCCGCAGTTCTGGCTGCTGTGGACCATCCTGTTCTGCAACGTGACCGCCGGCATCGGCATCCTCGAGCAGGCCTCACCGATGATCCAGGACTTCTTCCGCGACGGGGCGACGAGCACGGTCTCGGTCGTGGCCGCCGGCGGCTTCGTCGGCCTGCTGTCGATCTTCAACATGGCCGGTCGCTTCGTGTGGTCCTCGACCTCCGACGTCATCGGGCGCAAGGGCATCTACTTCGTCTACCTCGGCCTCGGCCTGGTGCTCTACGTGCTGCTCGCCACCGTCGGCAGCAGCGCCACCGCGCTCTTCGTGCTGCTGGCCGCGGTCATCATCAGCTTCTACGGCGGCGGCTTCGCCACGATCCCGGCCTACCTGCGCGACCTCTTCGGCACCTACCAGGTCGGCGCCATCCACGGCCGGCTGCTGACCGCCTGGTCGGCCGCCGGCGTCGCCGGGCCGCTCATCGTCAACTCGGTGCTCGACAGCCAGGGCACCCCCGGTGAGCTCGTGGCCGGCGACTACCGCCCGGCGCTGTTCATCATGGTCGGCCTGCTCGCGGTGGGCCTGCTGGCCAACGCGATGGTCCGCCCCGTCGCCAGCAAGTACCACGAGCCGCGCGCGGCCCGTGCCACCGAGAGGAGCAACGCATGAGCGCCCGGATCGTCGTCGCCTGGGCCCTGGTCGGCGTCCCGCTGGCCTACGGCATCGTCGAGACCGTCCGCAAGGCCTCGGCGCTCTTCACCGGCTGAGGCCGGCCGGACCCTCCGGACCTTCCGGACCCCTCCGGAACCGTACGGCCGTCGGGCCGGGGAGCACGTCGCTCCCCGGCCCGACGTCGTCGTGGCCTAGCCTGGACCCATGGGCGAGGGTCGCGAGCGGGTCCTCGCCGAGGTCGGCAGGTTCCTGGCCGTCGGCGGCCTGGCCACCGTCGTGGCGCTCGTGCTGTTCAACCTCCTGGTCCACGGCTTCAACACCGGCGAGCACGCGCTGCTGCCCGACCAGCCGGTGCTGGCCTACGTCGTCGCCAACACCGTGGGCATGGTCATCAGCTACCGCGGCACGCGGAGCTGGGCCTTCCGCGACCGCCCGCCGCGCCAGGCCGACGGGGGCCGCTCGGCCTTCGTCGTCATCAACGTGGCGACCATGGCCCTGCCGGTGCTGTGCCTGGTGGTCAGCCGCGACGTGCTCGGCCTCGACGACCCGGTCTCCGACAACGTCGCGGCCAACGTCATCGGCCTGGCCCTCGGAGTCGGTGCGCGGTTCTACCTCTTCCGCACCTTCGTGTTCCGGCGCCCGATCGGGCTCGGCGACATCTACCCCGCCGAGGAGACCCTCACGGCCGCGCCCACAGGTCGGTCCACGACCGACCCAGCGCCGCCGTCAGCTCGCGGAGGAGCGGCAGGCTGACGCCCACCACGTTGTGGTGGTCGCCCTCGATGCCGGTGACGAAGGCGCCGCCCAGGCCGTCGACGGTGAAGGCGCCCGCGACGTGCAGCGGCTCGCCGGTCGCGACGTAGGCCGCGATCTCGGCGTCGCTGACCCGGGCGAAGTGCACGGTCGTCGACGCGGTCGCCCCGGTCGAGCGCCCGCTGGCGAGGTCGCGCAGGTGGTGACCGGTGCGCAGCACCCCGGTGCGCCCGCGCATGGCCTCCCAGCGCGCGACGGCCTCGGCGGGGGAGTGGGGCTTGCCGAGCGCCCGGCCGTCGAGCTCGAGCACCGAGTCGCAGCCGAGCACGAGGGCGTCGGCGGGCACCTCGGAGCCCGTCGACCCGGCCCGCTCGGCCACGGCGTCGCACTTGAGGCGAGCGAGTCCGAGGGCGAGGTCGGCGGCCGGCAGGCCGTCGAGCACCGACTCGTCGACGCCGCTGACCACGACCACGGGATCGAGGCCGGCGCTGCGCAGCGTGGCGAGTCGGGCGGGGGAGGCACTGGCCAGCACGAAGGTCACCGCACGAGCCTAGAGGCCGGCTAGCGACCGGGCGCAGGGGACGGCGGCGCCACGACGTCGAGGGCCTCGCCGAAGGTGCAGCTGGTGAGGGCGGCGAGGGCGCCGCTGCCGTCGGCCCCGCGCTCGCCCACGTGCTCGGGGGCCCGCATCGCGAGCATGACGTTGAGCAGCATGCCGTGGGCGACGAAGTCGCGCGCCCGGTCGTCGGTGCAGCCGGTGCGCCGCACGGTCGCGAAGATGCGGCCCATGCAGGCGCGGGCCCGCTCGGCCACCTCGTCGAGGTCGCCGGCGGAGAAGCCGTGCATCATCACCTGCAGCAGCGCCCGGTCGGCCAGCAGCTCGGTGTAGGCCAGGCCCATGCGTCCCCAGTCGTCGTCGCTGTCGGGGTCGAAGGGTCCCTCGGCGAGCACGTCGGCGAAGGCCCGGTCGATGCGCAGCGTGGCGCGCTCGAAGACCTCGAGGAAGAGGTCGAGCTTGGTGCCGAAGAGGCGCACGACGTAGGGCTGCGAGACCGCGGCCTCCCGGGCGACCGCGTCGGTGCTGGTGCCGTGGTAGCCGCCGCGGGCGAAGGCCCGGGTGGCCGCGTCGAGCACCAGCTCGCGGCGGTCCTCGGCGCTCATCCGCGAGGCTCCGGCGGCGCGGTCCGGGGGGCGGGTCTCGGCGCGGGAGGAGGGCATGCTTGACATGTTATCAGTCGATTACCTACGGTCGTCGTCGGAGGTGATCATCCGATGCCTTCCCGCGACCTCCTCACCAGGGAGCCCACGATGTCCCTCACCGACGACCGCCCCACCCCCGCGCTGACACCGACCCCGCCCGCGCCGCCCGCGCGTCGCCACGTGCCCGTGGCGCTGGCGGTCCTCGCGGCCTCGCTGCCGATGTTCATGGCCACGCTCGACAACCTCGTGATGACCAGTGCCCTGCCGGTGGTGCAGGCCGACCTGGCCGCGAGCGTCAGCCAGCTGTCGTGGTTCGTCAACGCCTACACGCTGTCGTTCGCGACCTTCATGCTCCCGGCCGCGACCCTGGGCGACCGCCTGGGGCGCCGGCGCGTGATGCTGGCGGGCATCGTGGTGTTCACGGCCGCCTCGATCGCCGCCGCGCTCAGCGGGAGCGCGGAGTCGCTCATCGCCGCGCGCGCCGTGCAGGGCCTCGGCGCGGCCGCGATCATGCCGCTGTCGCTGACCCTGCTCGCGGCGAGCGTGACGCCGCAGCGGCGCGCGGCGGCCATCGGCGTGTGGGGCGGCGTCTCCGGGCTCGGCGTCGCCCTTGGTCCGGTGGTCGGGGGAGCCGTCGTCGAGGGCGTCAGCTGGCAGGCCATCTTCTGGCTCAACGTGCCGGTCGCGGTGGTGGCCGTGCCCCTGCTGCTCTGGGCCGTGCCCGAGTCGCGCGGCACCTGGCAGCGGCTCGACCCCGTGGGCACGCTGCTGCTCGGCGGCGCGGTGTTCCTCGGCATCTGGGGCATCGTGCACGGCAACGACGACGGCTGGTCCGACGTGCGGGTCGTCGGCCCGCTCGTCGCGGCGGTCGCGCTGCTCCCGGCGTACGTCGGGTGGGCGCGGGGGCGTGCCCACGCGGTGCTGCCGCTGCGGCTGTTCGCCTCCCGGGGCTTCTCGGTGGCCAACGCCGTGGGGCTCACCTTCACCCTCGGCGTCTTCGGCACGGTCTTCCTGCTCTCGCAGTACCTCCAGGTCGTCGACGGCTACTCCCCGCTCGAGGCCGGGCTGCGCACGCTGCCCTGGACGGCGGCGCCGATGGTCGTGGCACCGATCGCCGGGGCGCTGGCCGCGCGCACCGGCCTGCGCGCGCTGCTGGTGACGGGGCTGCTGCTGCAGACCGGGGCGCTGGCGTGGTTCGCGGCCCTCACCGAGAGCCAGGCGTCCTACCCGTCGTTCGTGCCCGCCCTGGCGATGGCCGGGATCGGCATGGGTCTGACCTTCGCGCCCAGCGCGACCGCCGTGCTCGACGGCCTGCCCGACGCCGACTTCGCCGTGGCCAGCTCGGCCAACTCCACGATCCGCGAGTTCGGGGTCGCCCTCGGCGTCGCGGTGCTCACCGCCGTCTTCCTCGGCGCGGGTGGCGACATCACCCCCACCGGCTACGACGGGGCCATCGGCGTCGCCCTCCTGACCGGGTCCGCCGCGGTCGCGGTGGCGGTGGTCGCGGCCTGCTTCGCCCCCGGCCGGCGGGGCCCGACCATGCCCTAGGCTCCCGGCCATGCCGGAGCGACCCCCCGCCGCCGCCCCCGTCGCGGTGGTCATCGAGGACGACCCCGACGTCCGCGACCTCATCGACATCGTGCTCACCCAGGCGGGCCTGACCACGGTGCTCGCCGGCAACGGCTTCGAGGGCATCGACGCGGTGCGCGCGCACGCGCCGCTCCTGACGACCCTCGACGTCAACATGCCGGGCCTCGACGGCTTCGCGGTGGCGCGCCGGCTGCGCGAGCTCAGCGGCACCCACGTCGTGATGATCTCGGCCATGGCCGAGGACGGCGACGCCGCGGCGGGTCTGCAGGCCGGCGCCGACGACTACCTGGTCAAGCCCTTCCGCCCGCGCGACCTGCGGGCCAAGGCCGACGCGCTGGTCGCCGACGCGGCGAGCCTCGCCGCGCGCACACCGCCGGGGGTCCTGCTGCCGGCGACGCTGGAGCTCAACGGCCTGGTGCTCGACACCGCCACCGGAGCGGTCGAGGTCGACGGGCGGCCGGTCGACCTCGGCGCGCACGAGCGCACCCTCCTCACGACCCTGCTCTCGACCGGACGGCGGGTGCGGGGCAAGGCCGACCTGGTGCTCTCGGTGCGCGGCGACCGGCCGGGCCCCACCGTGGTCGACGACGACGACCGGCAGGGCCTCGACGCGTGCGTCGAGGCCCTGCTCCACGAGCTCGAGGACACCGGCGACCGGCCCCGTTTCGTGGAGGCCGTCGGCGAGGTCGGCTACCGCTGCGCCGAGCAGCGCTGAGCCGGGCCGCGCGTGGGGCTCAGCGCGGCAGCGCGCTGGCCCGCCAGCCGCCCGGCCCGTGCGGCGGGTTGCGCCGCACCAGGCGGGCCGGGGCGCTCCACTCGGGGCGCCGCGTCGCCGGCGCCGGCTCCGGGCCGGCACCGAGGGCGGAGACGACGGCCACCAGGGCGGCGATCTCCTCCGGCGTCGCGTCGGGCGTGACGACCCGCAGCACGGGGGCCGCGGGCTCCTGCTCGGCGCTCACAGCGGGATGTTCCCGTGCTTCTTCGCAGGCAGGGTCTCGCGCTTGGAGCGCAGCAGGCGCAGGGCCCGGACGACCTCGACGCGGGTCTCGTGGGGCGTGATGACCGCGTCGATGTAGCCACGCTCGGCGGCGATGTAGGGGTTGGCCAGGGTGGTGTCGTACTCGTCGATGAGCTCGGCACGACGCGCCTCGACGTCGCCGCCCTCCTTCTCGACGGCCTTGAGCTCCTTGCGGTGCACGATGTTGGCCGCGCCCTGGGCGCCCATCACCGCGATCTGGGCGGTGGGCCACGCGACGTTGATGTCGGCGCCGAGGTGCTTGGAGCCCATGACGTCGTAGGCGCCGCCGTAGGCCTTGCGGGTGATGACGGTGATGAGCGGCACCGTCGCCTCGGCGTAGGCGTAGATCAGCTTGGCGCCCCGGCGGATGATGCCGTTCCACTCCTGGTCGGTGCCGGGCAGGAAGCCGGGCACGTCGACGAAGGTCAGCACCGGGATGTTGAAGGCGTCGCAGAAGCGGACGAAGCGCGCGGCCTTCTCCGAGGCGTCGATGTCGAGGGTGCCGGCGAACTGCATCGGCTGGTTGGCCACGACGCCCACCGAGTGCCCCTCGACGCGGCCGAAGCCGACGATGAGGTTGGGGGCGAAGAGCTCCTGGACCTCGAGGAACTCCTCGTCGTCGACGACCGCCTCGATGACGGTGTGCATGTCGTAGGGCTGGTTCGGGGAGTCGGGGATGATCGTGTCGAGGGCCAGGTCGAGCTCGGAGGGCTCGAGGTCGGCGGGGTCGTCGAAGGTCGGCGACTCGTCGAGGTTGTTCTGCGGCAGGAACGACAGCAGCGCCTTGACGTACTCGATCGCGTCGGCCTCGTCGGAGCCCATGTAGTGGGCGTTGCCCGACTTGGTGTTGTGGGTGCGCGCGCCGCCGAGCTCCTCCATCGAGACGTCCTCGCCGGTGACGGTCTTGATGACGTCGGGCCCGGTGATGAACATGTTGGAGGTGCCGTCGACCATGATCGTGAAGTCGGTGACCGCGGGGGAGTAGACGTGGCCGCCGGCGCAGGAGCCCATGATCATGGAGATCTGCGGGATGACGCCCGAGGCGTGCACGTTGCGGCGGAAGATCTCGCCGTAGAGGCCGAGGGAGACCACGCCCTCCTGGATCCGGGCGCCGGCGCCCTCGTTGATGCCGATGATCGGGCAGCCGGTCTTGATGGCGAGGTCCATCACCTTGGTGATCTTCTCGCCGTAGACCTCGCCCAGCGAGCCACCGAAGACGGTGAAGTCCTGGGAGAACACGCAGACCTGGCGACCGTCGATGGTGCCGTAGCCGGTCACCACGCCGTCGCCGTAGGGGCGGGTCTTCTCCAGGCCGAAGGCGGTGGAGCGGTGCCGGGCCAGCTCGTCGAGCTCGACGAAGGAGCCCTCGTCGAAGAGCTGCTCGATGCGCTCGCGCGCGGTCTGGCGGCCCTTGGCGTGCTGCTTCTCGACGGCCTTGGCCGAGCCGGCGTGCACCGCCTCGTCGAGACGGCGGTCGAGGTCGGCCAGCTTGCCCGCGGTGGTGTGGAGGTCGATGCCTGTCTCCTGAGAGGGGACGTCGGTGCCCTCGCCTGGCTGTGCGCTCACGTGTATCCGGCCTCCTGATCTGGCCCGTCGAGTGGTCGTGCGTCAATGTAGTGCCCGTGACCCCGGACACCGCCGAGCGCCCACCCCACGAGCCGGAGCGGCTCCCGCTCGACGCCCCGCTCGACCCGGCCGCGCTCATGGTGCCCGGCCTGAGGGTGGAGGTGGTCGCCTCCACGCCGTCCACCAACGCGCTGGTCGCCGAGCGGGCCCGGTCCGGCGAGGCCGAGGGGCTGGTGGTGGTGGCCGAGCACCAGACCGCGGGCCGGGGACGCCTCGACCGCGGCTTCGAGATGCCGGCGCGCACCTCCCTGCCCTTCTCGGTCCTGCTGCGCCCGCGGGTGCCGGCGCAGCAGTGGCCGTGGCTGCCGCTGCTGACCGGGCAGGCGGTCGCCGCGACCCTGCGCGCCCACGGCTTCGAGGCCGGGGTGAAGTGGCCCAACGACGTGCTGTGCGCTCCCGCGGGCGGCGAGCGCAAGCTGGTCGGGATCCTGGTCGAGCGGGTCGAGGGTCCCGCCGGTGCGGCCGCCGTGGTCGGGATCGGGCTCAACGTCGGGACCCCTGCCGACCGGCTGCCGGTCGCCACGGCCACCTCGCTGGCGCTCGAGGCCGACCGGCTCGGCCTCCCGGTGCCGACCCGCGCGGCCCTCCTCGTCGACCTGCTCGCCACGCTGCGGGAGTCCTACGACACCTGGCAGGGCGGCGGCGCCGGCGCGGCCGAGCGGCTGCGCGCGTCGTACGCCGCCTCCTGCGTGAGCGTCGGCCGGCGCGTGCGCGTCGAGCTGCCCGCGGGGCGGACCTTGCTGGGGCAGGCGACCGGGGTCGACGAGCAGGGTCGCCTGGTGGTCGCGGGACCCGACGGCGAGGTGGCCGTGGGGGCCGGCGACGTGGTGCACGCGCGCGCCCTGTGAGGTGGCCCGACCGGTGCGCGCGGGTCGCCCGCAGGTGACATGATCGTGTGGTGGCCATCTCGCAGAAGCTGCTCAACGACGGGGAGTCCGTCGTCCTCAGCACCCGCACCCACCCCAAGGCGCTGCTGCTGCCGCTGCTGACCCTCGTCGTGCTGCTCGCCGTCGGCGTCGCGGCGCAGGTGCTGCTCGAGGGCGAGGTGGGCCGCGTGGCGTCGCTGGTCGTGTGGGCGCTGGTCGCCGTGGCCGCGCTGTGGTGGGTGCTGCGCCCCTTCCTGGTCTGGCTCACCGCCTCCTACACCTTCACCGACCGTCGTCTCATCACCCGCACCGGCGTCGTGACCCGCCGTGGCCACGACATCCCGCTGTCGCGGATCAGCGACGTGGCCATCGAGCTGCACCTGGTCGACCGGCTCCTGGGCTGCGGCACGCTGATCATCAGCGACGCCAGCACCCACGGTCAGGTCGCGCTGCCCGACATCCCCCACGTCGAGGAGACCCACCGCCGCCTCAACCTGCTCCTGCACGACCTGCACGAGCCGCGCTCGCGGGCCGACGGTGCGTGAGCCGGGGCCGAGCAGGCGACCGGGCGACCTGGAGCGGGCGATCATGGGCGACGTGCCGGTGCTGACCTCACCCGAGCTGGCCGAGCACGCCGGTGTCTCGCTCGAGCAGGCCCGCCGGCTGTGGCGCGCGCTGGGCTTCCCCGAGCACCCCGCCGACGAGGCGGCCTTCATGGGCGCCGACTCCGAGGCGGTGGGCGTACTGCTGGAGGTGGTGCGCTCCGGGCTCATCGACTTCGACCTCGCGGTCAACCTCACCCGCGCGGTGGGGCAGACGATGGCGCGCCTGGCCGACTGGGAGGTCTCGGCCCTGGTGCAGCACGTCGAGGAGATGGACGCCGACGAGGCCGGCCCCGGCGCCCGCGTCGACCTCGCCCTGCAGGTCGTCGAGGACTTCTCCAAGCCCTTCGAGTCGATGCTGATCTACGCGTGGCGCCGCCACCTGGCCGCCGCCGCGGCCCGCATCGAGGCCCTCGGCGCCACCGACGAGGACCTCCACACGACCACGCTCACCGTCGGCTTCGCCGACATCGTGGGCTTCACCGCCCTGAGCAACACCCTCACCGAGGAGCGCATCGGCGACCTCGTGGAGCTCTTCGAGGTGCGCTGCGCCGACGTCGTGGCCACCCAGCGCGGCCGGGTGATCAAGAGCATCGGCGACTCGGTGCTCTTCGTGAACGACGACCCCATCCGGGCCTACGACACCGCCGAGGGGATCATCAACGTGATCGGTCGCGACCCGCGGATGCCCGACATCCGCCTCGGCCTGGCCAGCGGGTCGGTGGTGATGCGCCTGGGCGACGTCTTCGGCCCGCCGGTCAACATGGCCGCGCGGCTGACCGCGGTGGCCCGGCGCAACCGGATCATCATCGACGCCGCGACGGCTGCGGTGCTGCCGGAGGACCAGTTCGAGACCCGCCGCCTGCCGGCCCGACCGGTGCGCGGCTTCGGCCTCGTCGAGCCGGTGGCCGTTCGTCGCCACTGAGCATTTCTTCAGTTCCCCCGATGTGACAGTTTCCTGCCACTGTCATTTTGCGGCATTTCCTTACTTTCGCCCGGGTCGCTTCGTACGGTTGTCCCGTGCACAGCGTTCAGGACGTCTCCCTCGACCCCGAGACCCGCCGCGCGTGGAAGGGGGACGACGAGATCACCTTCTCCCGCAAGGAGTTCGATCTCGTCCTCGCCCTCATCTCCCGCCCCGGCGAGATCGTCACGCGTGAGCAGCTGATGCGCGAGGTGTGGCACACCAGCTTCTGGACCTCCTCCAAGACCATCGACGTCCACCTGGGTTGGGTGCGCCGCAAGATCGGCGACAACCCGCGGCGCCCGCACCTGATCACCACCATCCGCGGCAAGGGCCTGCGCTTCGAGCCGCAGCCCCCTCCCGGCCACCCGGCCGCGGGCGCCGAGGGTGCGCAGCCGGTGGCCCCGATCGTCATCGACGCCGACGTCGCGACTGACTGCGCCGACGGCCCGGCCGCCCCCGGTGTCGGGGCTCCCGAGATGGCCTACCGCGCTCCCGAGGCCGACCGCGTGTCCGCCGCGGAGCGCCCCGTGGTCGCCTGACGGGGGCGTCTCCTAGGGTTGGGGCCGTGCCCCAGTCCGCTCCCGTCCTCGCCGTCATCGGCGGTGGCCAGCTGGCCCGGATGATGGCCCAGCCCGCCATCGCCCTGGGTCTGCCGCTGCGCCTGCTCGCCGAGGCCGAGGGTGTCTCCGCCGCGCAGGTCGTGCCCGACCACGTCGTCGGCGACTACCGCGACCTCGCCACGCTGCGCCGCGTCACCGACGGCTGCCCGGTGGTCACCTTCGACCACGAGCACGTGCCGACCGAGCACCTCCACGCGCTCGAGGCCGACGGCGTCGCCGTGCGACCCGGCCCCGACGCCCTCGTCCACGCCCAGGACAAGGCTGTGATGCGCGCGCGCCTGGCCGAGCTCGGCGTGCCGTGCCCGCGCAACGCCGTCGTGGCCTCGGCCGACGAGGTCGAGGCCTTCGGCCTGCCCTGCGTGCTCAAGACCACCCGCGGTGGCTACGACGGCAAGGGGGTGTGGTTCGTGCGCTCGCTCGAGGACTGCGCCGAGCCGCTGCGTGCCGCCGCCGAGGGCGGCGTCGGCCTGCTGGCCGAGGAGCTCGTCGACTTCCGCCGCGAGCTCTCGGCCCTGGTGGTGCGCTCGCCCAGCGGCCAGGCCGCGGCCTACCCCGTCGTCGCCTCCACCCAGCGCGACGGCATCTGCCACGAGGTGGTCGCCCCCGCCCCCGACCTCGACCCGGAGCTGGGCGGCCAGGCGCAGGAGATCGCGCTGCGCATCGCCGGCGAGCTCGGCGTCACCGGGGTGCTGGCCGTGGAGCTCTTCGAGACCAACGACGGGCGGATCCTCGTCAACGAGCTGGCCATGCGCCCCCACAACACCGGTCACTGGACCCAGGACGGCGCGGTGACCTCCCAGTTCGAGAACCACCTGCGTGCCGTCATGGACCTGCCGCTGGGCTCGCCGGCCCCCCGCGCGCGCTGGACGGTGATGGTCAACATCCTCGGCAGCGACGACACCGAGGTGGGACAGCTGTGGGACGGCTTCCCCCACGCCCTGGCCCGCGACCCCCACCTGCGCGTGCACCTCTACGGCAAGGACCTGCGCCCCGGGCGCAAGGTCGGGCACGTCAACGCCTACGGCGACGACCTCGAGGACTGCCTGGAGCGGGCGCGGCACGCCGCCGCCTGGTTCCGCGGCGACCTCGGCAACGAGAGCGAGTAGACCCGTGACCGACACCCCCACCGGCACCCCCACCGGTCCTGCCACCGGGCGGCCCGCCCCGCGCGTCGGCATCGTGATGGGCTCCGACTCCGACTGGCCGGTGATGCAGGCCGCCGCGGAGGCGCTGGCCGAGTTCGAGGTGCCGCACGAGGCCGACGTGGTCTCGGCCCACCGGATGCCCGAGGAGATGCTCGACTACGGCCGCCGCGCCCACGAGCGCGGCCTGTCGGTGATCATCGCCGGCGCCGGCGGCGCCGCCCACCTGCCCGGCATGCTCGCCGCGGTCACGCCGTTGCCGGTGATCGGGGTGCCGGTGCCGCTGAAGTACCTCGACGGCATGGACTCCCTGCTCTCCATCGTGCAGATGCCCGCCGGCGTGCCGGTGGCCACCGTCGCGGTGGGCGGTGCGCGCAACGCCGGCCTGCTCGCCGTGCGGATCCTGGCCGCGACCGACCCGGTCCTGCAGGAGCGGATGCGCGACTTCCAGGCCGAGCTGCGCACCGCGGCCCACGCCAAGGGCGAGGTCGTGCGCCGCGAGGCCGCCCCCCGTCGCCTCGGCTTCTGACCCGACCGTGCCGAGGTCGGGAGACGGCGCGGGGCGCCTGCTCGGCGTCGACGTGGCCCGCTGCCTGGCCCTGGTCGGCATGGTGGCGACCCACGTCGTCGACCCGCGCGACCCCGACGGGTCGCTCAGCGCGGCGCAGTGGCTGGCCGGCGGACGGGCCTCGGCGCTCTTCGCGGTGCTCCTGGGGGTCAGCCTCGCGCTGACGACCGGGCGCCGCGAGCCGGTGCAGGGGCGCGAGCGCGCGGCGCGCTCGGCGGGCATCGTGGTCCGCGCGGTCCTGATCGGGCTGCTCGGGCTCGCGCTCGGCCAGCCCGACTCGGGGCTCGCGGTGATCCTCACCTACTACGCCGTGCTGCTGCTGCTGGCCCTGCCCTTCCTCGGGCTCCGCCCGCCCGCGCTCCTGGGCCTGGCCGCCGCCTGGGTGGTGGCGGCGCCGCTCTTCTCCTACGTGCTGCGCGCCGAGCTCGCCCCGCGCGGCGTCGCCAGCCCGACCTTCGCCCAGCTGGTGGCGGACCCCACCGGGCTGGCGGCCGAGCTGCTGTGGACCGGCTACTACCCGGCGGTGCCCTGGCTGTCCTACGTGCTGGTGGGGCTGGCCCTGGGCCGTCTCGACCTCGCCCGGCGCGCGGTCGGGACGGCGGTCGCGCTCGGCGGGCTGGCCCTCGCGGTGGGGTCCAGCGCCCTTGCCGGGGCCCTGGTGGCACGCACCGACCTCACCGCCGCGCAGCTCGACGAGGCCGCCGGGGGCAAGTTCGGCACGACGCCGCCCGGCGAGCCGGGCTGGCTGGTGGCCGCGGCGCCGCACAGCTCGACCACGCTCGACCTGCTGCAGACCATCGGCAGCGCGGGCCTGGTCCTGGGGCTGTGCCTGCTCCTCGACGCCACCCTGGTGCGCCACGGCCTCGACGTCGCGCGTCGCGCGGTCGGCATCGTCTTCGGCGCCGGGACGATGGTGCTCACGCTCTACTCGCTGCACGTGCTGCTGCGCACCGACCGGCTGTGGCCGCCCGAGGAGTCCTCGGCCTACCCCGCCCACCTCTTCGTGCTGCTCGGCATCGGCGCGCTCTACGCCGCGGCCGGGCGCCGTGGTCCCCTCGAGCAGCTGGTCTCCCTGGCCTCCCAGGGGGCCGCCCGACTCGTGCGCGGGCGCTCAGCCGGCCCCTCGGACGGCCTCTCGGGCGGCCCCTCGGACGGCCCCTCAGACGGCTGAGCCGCGACGGCGCCACTCGATGGCCGGGCAGGTGTCCATCACCATGGCCACGCCGGCGGACCGGGTGCGGCGCAGGGCCGCCTCGTCGACCACGCCGAGCTGCAGCCACACCCCGCGCGCCCCGACGGCGACCGCCTGGTCGGCCACCTCGCCGGCGAACTGCGAGCGACGGAAGACGTCGACCACGTCGAGGGCGAAGGGCACGTCGGCGAGGGTGGGCCAGGCGGGCTCGCCCAGCACGACGAGACGCCCGTCGGCGGCGGCCGGGTGGACCGGCACGATGCGCTTGCCGCGTTGCTGGAGCAGGTGGGCGATGGCGTACGCCGTACGGCTCGGGTCGCCGGAGAGCCCGACGACGGCCCAGGTGTCGCACGCGTCGAGCATGAGGTCGACCGAGGCGGCGTGCTGCCAGTCGCCGGTCAGGGGGGCGCCGGAGAGGGGAGCGTCGGAGGTCACACCGCCAGCCTAGGTCGCGGGGTGCACGCGCGTCCTACCTCCGAGTAACCTCGGATGCTATGACGTCCAACTATCCCCTCTACGCCCTGTCCGAGGAGCACCAGGCGATCCGCGAGGCGGTGCGCGACCTGTGCGACGCCAAGGTCGCCCCCCACGCCGCCGAGGTGGACGAGCAGGCCCGCTACCCCCACGAGGCCGCGGCCGCGCTGCTCGCCGCCGACTTCCACGCCCCCCACGTGCCCGAGGAGTACGGCGGCGCCGGTGCCGACGCCCTCGCGACCGTGCTGGTCATCGAGGAGGTGGCGCGCGCCGACGTGTCGGCCTCGCTGATCCCGGCCGTCAACAAGCTGGGCTCGCTGCCGGTGCAGATCGCCGGCTCGGAGGAGCTGAAGAAGAAGTACCTCGGGGCGCTGGCCCGCGGCGAGGGCGGCTTCTCTTACTGCCTCTCCGAGCCCGAGGCCGGCTCCGACGCGGTGTCGATGAAGACCAAGGCCGTGCGCGACGGCGAGGACTGGGTGCTGAACGGCACCAAGAGGTGGATCAGCAACGCGGGGGAGTCGGAGTACTACACGGTGCTCGCCGTCACCGACCCCGAGAAGCGCTCCAAGGGCATCTCGGCCTTCGTCGTCGAGAAGTCCGACGCAGGCGTCTCCTTCGGCGCCCCCGAGAAGAAGCTGGGCATCAAGGGCAGCCCGACGCGCGAGGTCTACCTCGACCAGGTGCGCATCCCCGCCGACCGGATGATCGGCGCCGAGGGCTCCGGCTTCGAGACCGCCATGAAGACCCTCGACCACACCCGCGTCACGATCGCCGCCCAGGCCGTCGGCGTCGCCCAGGGCGCGCTCGACTACGCGCTGCAGTACGCCAAGGAGCGCGAGCAGTTCGGCAAGGCGATCGCGGAGTTCCAGGGCCTGCAGTTCATGCTCGCCGACATGGGCATGAAGATCGAGGCCGCCCGCCAGATGACCTACGCCGCCGCCGGCCGCTCCGAGCGCGGCGACGCCGACCTCACCTTCTTCGGCGCCGCGGCCAAGTGCTTCGCCTCCGACGTGGCCATGCAGGTCTGCGTCGACGCCGTGCAGGTGCTGGGCGGCTACGGCTTCACCAAGGACTACCCCGTCGAGCGCATGATGCGCGATGCGAAGATCACCCAGATCTACGAGGGCACCAACCAGGTGCAGCGCATCGTCATGGCCCGGCAGCTCCTCGCGGGGGTGCAGAGCCAGCTCTGAGCAGGAGGTCGTCATGACCCGCAGCACCACCCCGTCGTCGACGGTGATGTCCCGCGCCGACCTGGCCTTCCAGCTGCACGAGTGGTTGCGGGTCGAGGACCTCCTCACGCGCGAGCGGTACGCCGAGCACTCGCGCGACACCCTCGACGCGGTGCTCGAGCTGGCCGAGACGGTGGCCACGCGCCACTTCGCGACGCACAACAAGCGCAACGACCAGGAGGAGCCCCGCTTCGACGGGGAGCGGGTGCACCTGCACCCCGAGGTGGAGGAGGCGCTGGCGGTCTACTCCGCCAGCGGCTTCACCGGCGCCACCTTCGACGAGGAGCTCGGCGGCCTGCAGCTGCCCCAGGTGGTCGCCTCGGCGGTGGCGGCGTGGTTCCAGGCCGCCAACTGCGGCACGGCGGGCTACCCGTTCCTCACCCAGGCCAACGCCCACCTGCTGGTCGCCCACGGCAGCCCCGAGCAGGTCGAGCGCTTCGTGCGCCCGATGCTCGAGGGCCGGTTCTTCGGCACGATGTGCCTCTCGGAGCCGCAGGCGGGGTCCTCGCTGGCCGACGTGACCACGACCGCCACCGAGCAGCCCGACGGCACCTTCCGGCTGCGCGGCAACAAGATGTGGATCTCCGGCGGCGACCACGAGATGGGCGAGAACATCGTGCACCTCGTGCTGGCCCGCACCGCGGGCGCGCCGGCCGGGGTCAAGGGCATCTCGCTCTTCCTGGTGCCCAAGCACCTGGTGGCCGACGACGGCTCGCTCGGCGAGCGCAACGACGTCGTGCTGGCCGGGCTCAACCACAAGATGGGCTGGCGCGGCACCACCAACACCCTGCTCAACTTCGGCGAGGGGGCCCACCGTCCCGGGGGCGAGCCGGGCGCGGTGGGCTACCTCGTCGGGGAGCAGCACCGTGGCCTGGCGCTCATGTTCCACATGATGAACGAGGCCCGCGTCGGCGTCGGGCTCGGCGCGGCCGCCCTGGGCTGCACCGGCTACCTCAAGGCCCTCGCCTACGCCCGCGAGCGCACCCAGGGCCGCCCCGTCGGCGCCAAGGACCCGGCCTCGCCGCCGGTGCGCCTGGTCGAGCACGCCGACGTGCGCCGGATGCTGCTCACGATGAAGGCCTGGGTCGAGGGCGGTCTCGGCCTGGTGCTCTACACCGCCCGACTGGTCGACGAGGAGCAGACCGCCGAGGGCGCCGCGGCGCGCGAGGAGGCGCACCGGCTGCTCGAGGTGCTCACACCGATCGCGAAGTCGTGGCCCTCCCAGTGGTGCCTGGCCGCCAACGACCTGGCCATCCAGGTGCACGGCGGCTACGGCTACACCCGCGAGTACGACGTCGAGCAGCACTACCGCGACAACCGGCTCAACCCCATCCACGAGGGCACCCACGGCATCCAGGGCCTCGACCTGCTCGGGCGCAAGGTCGTCGCCGAGGGCGGTGCGGGCCTGCGCCTGCTCGCCCGCCGGATCAGGGAGACGACCGACGCGGCCGCGGCCCGCGGGGGCGAGCTGGCCCAGGACGCCGCGGCCGTGCAGGCCGCGGCCGACCGGCTGGTCGCGGTCACGGCGACGCTCTGGTCGGCGGGCGACCCCCGGGTCAGCACGGCCAACTCCTCGGCGTACCTGGAGGTGGCGGGGCACGTGGTGGTCGCGTGGCTGTGGCTGCAGCAGGCGATGGCCGCCGACGGCGACAGCGACCTGCACGCCGGCAAGCGGCACGCGGCGCGCTGGTTCGTGCGCTGCGACCTGCCCCGGGTGCACCCGCAGCTCGACCTGCTCGAGCGCCTCGACCGCACGGTCCTCGACGTCGAGGACGCCTGGCTCTAGGTCGGCGCCGACCGGTGACCGGCCGGTCGCTAGCGTCGGCGCCATGACCCAGCAGACGCTCTCGATCCAGACCGCCGACGGCACCGCGGAGGCCTACCTCACCGGTGAGGACGGCCGCCCCGGCGTGCTGATGTACGTCGACGCCATCGGCCTGCGCCGCCAGACCCGCGACATGGCCGACCGCATCGCCTCGTGGGGCCACGTCGTGCTGGTACCGCACGTGTTCTACCGCGACGGCTCGGCCGCCGACCTCGAGCCCGAGGGCGACCTGCGCGAGGACGGCGCCCGGGAGGCCTTCTTCGCCTCGGGGGTCATGGACCGCATCGCCGCCCTCACCCCCGACCGGTCGGGTCCCGACGCCGACGCCTGGGTGGCCACGCTGCTCGAGCACGCCGGGGATGGCCCGATCGGCGTGATCGGTTACTGCATGGGCGCGCGGCTCGCGCTGCGCACCGCGGGGCAGTTCCCCGGCACGGTCGGCGCGGTCGGCGGCTTCCACGGCGGGGGACTGGTCACCGACGAGCCCGACAGCCCGCACCTGGCCGTGGCCGCCTCCACCGCGGAGTTCGTGCTCGGCCACGCCGACCAGGACGCCTCGATGCCGCTGGAGGCCGTCGAGACGCTCGAGCGGACCCTGCAGGAGGCGGGTCGCCCGCACCTCAACGAGGTCTACGCCGGCGCCGCACACGGCTACTCCATGGCCGACACCTCGATGTACGACGAGCAGGCCGCGGAGCGCCACATGAGCGAGCTGCAAGCCCTCCTGGAGCGCACGATCGCCCCGGCCTGAGGCGTGCGCGGGGGCGGCACCCCTTCGGGTGATGGGACCCCCGGAGGGGCGCAGTACGTTCGATCCATGGCCACTCCCAACCTCAAGTACACCGTGCCCGGCATGAGCGACGAGGACGCTGCCCGCGTCGTCGAGCTGGTCCAGGGCCGCCTCTACGCCTGCAACGACCTGCACCTGACGCTCAAGCACGTCCATTGGAACGTCGTGGGTCCCCACTTCATCGCGGTGCACGAGATGATCGACCCCCAGGTCGAGACCGTGCGCGGCTTCGCCGACGACCTGGCCGAGCGCATCGCGACCCTCGGCGGCTCGCCCAAGGGCACCCCGGGCTCGCTGGTGGAGAACCGCACCTGGGACGAGTACAGCATCGGTCGCGCCACCACCCAGGAGCACCTCGGTGCCCTCGACCTGGTCTACCAGGGCGTCATCTCCTCCTACCGCGACGGCATGAAGGAGCTCGACGACCTCGACCTGGTCACCCAGGACATGTTCATCGCCCAGATCAACGAGCTGGAGCTCTTCCACTGGTTCGTGCGCGCCCACCTCGAGGACAAGTCGGGCGGTCTGTCGACCGCCGGCGCCACCTCCGAGGCGCAGGCCGCGGCCGCCGCCGGCTGAGCCACGCCCCGTCGACGCAGGCGACCCCCCGCCCGGCTGGGCGGGGGGTCGTCGGCGTCCGGGGCAGGTCCGGTCGCGGACCGGAGCCCGGATCAGCGCGGGAAGACCCGCGGCACCTCGGAGGCGCGCGAGGTGAAGACCGGCGTGCGCTTCTCCTTGAACGCCGCCACCCCCTCCTTGCCGTCGCCGATCGAGGTGTGGAACATCGCGAGGGTGTCGGACAGGTGCGCGTCGAGCGGCTCCGGGGCGGCGCTGTTGCGGTAGACCAGCTGCTTGGCCAGGGCGAGCGCCACGGGGGAGCGGTCCTTGACGAAGGAGCGGGCCAGCTCCTGGGCGGCCGGCAGCAGGTCGTCGGGCTCGTGCACCGAGCGCAGCAGCCGGCCCTCGAGGGCCTGCTCGGCGGTGAGCACGTCGGCGGAGTAGACCCACTCCAGCGCCTGCTGCACCCCGACGATGCGGGGCAGGAACCAGCTCGAGCACGCCTCGGGCACGATGCCGAGCCGGCCGAAGACGAAGCCGACCCTGGCCCGGGTCGAGGCCAGGCGCAGGTCCATGGCCAGCGTCATCGTGGCGCCGATGCCGACCGCGGCGCCGTTGATGGCCGCGATCACGGGCTTGGGCAGGGCGTGGATGGCCAGCGTCACCTTGCCGCCGGTGTCGCGCAGGCCGTCCTGGTAGGGCTCCTGGTCGTAGCGCTCGCGCAGCTCCTCGGGGGTGACGTCGAGGGACTCGTCGAGCCCGAAGACGTTGCCCTCGGCCGAGAGGTCCATGCCCGCGCAGAAGGCGCGACCGGCGCCGGTGACGACCACGGCGCGCACGGCGTCGTCGTGGGCGTCGACGGTGAAGACCTGGAGCAGCTCGCGGGCCATCACCAGGTCGAAGGCGTTGAGCTGCTCGGGGCGGTGCAGCGTCAGGGTGGCGACCCCGTCGTCGTCCACGCTCCAGGTGAGGGTCTCGTAGCTCACGAGGTGGCTCCTTCCGGCAGGCCCGAGGGCGTGCACAGGCTGTCGTCGATGCTGTCGGTGTCGTCGTCGATGATCGCCTGGAACATCTGCCGCGAGCGCTCGGGGTCCCAGTTGACGGCGAGGTCGCTGATCGGCACCGAGCAGGTCAGGCCGTTCTCCCCGTTGACCCGGGTCATCGCCGAGGCCCACATCGCGGCCCGCGCGGGGTTCATGCCGTCGCCGAAGGTGACCGTCTCGGTGGCGGCGAGGTTGAGCCGCCAGTAGCGCACGGGGTTGAGCACCGACCAGGGCGAGACCACCTCGCGCCCGATGGCCGCGACCACCTCGCGCTGCTGGCGGGCGCGCTCGATGTCGCCGAGACCGCTGGTCTTGCGGGAGCGGGCGTAGCCCAGTGCGGTCACGCCGTCGGCCTCCTGGCAGCCCTTCCTCACGTCGAGGTTGGCCTGCGGGTCCACCATGGCCTGCCGGGGGCAGATCTCGATGCCGCCCACGGCGTCGACGAGGTCGACGAAGCCGCCGATGCCGATCTCGACGTACTCGTCGACGCGGATGCCGGTGTTCTGCTCGATGGTCTGCGTGAGCAGCTTCGGGCCCCCGAAGGCGTAGGCGGCGTTGATCTTCGTGGTGCCCGACCCGGGCACGTCGACGAGGGAGTCGCGGGGGATCGACATCAGCAGGTTGGGCCCGGAGCCGGTGTGCAGCAGCAGGATCGTGTCGGTGCGCTGACCGCTCGCGTCGCCCGTGCCGTACTCCTTGCGCTCCGCGGCGCTCAGCCCCTGGCGCGAGTCGCTGCCGACGAGCAGGTACGTCGTGCCCGGCTGCTCCGCCGGGCGCTCCCCGCGGGGCTCGAAGGCCACCTTGTCGACCTTGGTCCAGGCGAAGACCGGCACGGCGACCAGGTAGACCACCCACAGCAGCACCAGGAGCAGCACGTAGCGCGCGCGGAAGCGCGGACGTCGGCGGCCCGAGGAGGCCGCGGCCGGCGCCGGCGCGACCGGGGCCCGGGGCGGAGGGGTGGCCGTGCGGGGCTGGTCACGGGGCTGGTCACGGGGCTGGTCACGGGGCTGGTCACGGGGTCGGGCCCGCATGACCCGGGTCGCCTCGTCGTCGGGGGCGCCCGACCCGGCGGCGGGGGAGGCGGGGCGGGGCTGGCGCCGCACCGGCCGGGTCGCGTCGGGGTCGCTCGCCCCCTGTCCGCCGTAGAGCCAGTCGAAGCGCTTCTCGTCGTCGCCGCCGCGGCCGGGCCCGTCTGCCATGGGGAGGACGCTACGCGATGGGCCGACCTGGCCGGGCACGGCGCGTCGGGGCCCGTGTGACTCCTGAGGCTGGTGATACTGGCCGACAGCACTGGACCCTTCCCCACCAGTCCTGAGCAGGAGAGAGACACCTCGATGCCACCCGTACCTTCCCCCGGGTTGCTCGACGGCCAGCCCCGTCCGAGCGCAGCCGACCGCGCGGCCCGCGTGCGCTTCCGCCGAGCGCTCGCGCTGATGGCCATGACCCTCGTCGTGCCGGGCTCGGCCCAGCTCGTCGCCGGAGACCGCCGCATCGGCAGGATCGCCGTGCGGATCTGGCTCGGCACGCTGCTCACCGTGCTGGTCGTCGGCCTGGCCGTCGCGATCCACCCCGGCCTGGCCCTCCAGATGGCCGTGAGCCCGGCCGTGCTGCTGGTGCTGCGCGTGCTGCTCATGGTGGGTGCCGTGGCCTGGGCCGCGCTCTTCGTCGACGCCTGGCGCATCGGCCAGCCGCTGACGCTCTCGATGAGCCACCGCCGCGCGGTGGTCGGGGTCAACGGCCTGCTCTGCCTCTCGGTCGCCGGCACCATGCTCTTCGGCGCCCACGTGGTGGCCGTGCAGCGCGACTTCATCGTCACGATGTTCGCCTCCTCCACCGTCACCGACGCCCACGACGGCCGCTACAACGTGCTGCTCATGGGCGGCGACTCCGGTGCGGGGCGCTGGGGCCTGCGCCCCGACTCGATGACGGTGGCCTCCATCGACGTCGAGACCGGCCGCACCGTGCTGGTCGGCCTGCCCCGCAACATGGCCGACTTCCCCTTCGCGCCGGGCTCGGTCATGGACGAGCAGTTCCCCGACGGCTTCGACTGCGACGGCTGCTACCTCAACGGCGTGAGCACCTGGGCCGGCGACAACACCGAGCTCTTCGGCGACTCCGAGAACCCCGGCGTCGACGCCACCGTCTCGGCCGTCGAGGGCATCACCGGGCTGCGGGTCAACTACTGGGCCATGGTCAACCTGCAGGGCTTCAAGGACCTCGTCGACGCCGTCGGCGGCGTCGAGCTCACGGTGCGCTCCCCGATCCCGGTGGGCGGTCTCGGCGACGACGTCACCGGCTACATCGAGCCCGGCACGCGCACCCTCGACGGCTTCGAGACGCTCTGGTACGCCCGGGCCCGCGAGGGCTCCGACGACTACTCGCGCATGGCGCGGCAGAAGTGCGTCATGAACGCCATGCTCCAGCAGGTCAGCCCCCAGGTCGCGGTGCGCAACTTCGAGTCCATCGCCGCCGCCTCCTCCGAGATGGTCTCCACCAACCTCCCGGCCTCCGAGCTCGACACGTTCATGCAGCTGGCGCTCAAGGCCCGCGGCCAGAAGGTCTCGACCCTCTCGCTGGTGCCGCCGATGATCGACACCGCGCACCCCGACGTCGAGGAGATCCAGACCAAGGTCGCCGCCGCCATCGCCAAGGCCGAGGGCACCGCCCCGGCCGGCTCCGGCTCGGGCGGCTCGGGCGGCTCGGGCTCGACGAGCCCCGTCGACGGCCCCGTGACCGGTGGCTCGGTGGGCTCGCTGAGCGGGGGCTACGCCGCCAACCAGGCCCAGGACCTCGGCGCCGCCTGCTGACCTAGGGTGACCTCCGTGCCCGAGACCCCCGCCCCCCGTGTCGTGGCGGTCGTCGTCACCTTCAACCGCCTCGCGCTGCTGCGCGACCTGGTCGACCGTCTGGCGCAGGTGCCGGGCCTGGCGCAGGTCCTGGTGGTCGACAACGCCTCCACCGACGGCACCGGCGACTGGCTGGCCGGGCGCGAGGACGTGCGCGCCCGCACGCTGGAGGACAACCGCGGCGGCGCCGGCGGCTTCCACGACGGCCTGGCCTGGGCGCTCGAGGAGGGCGCCGACCTGGTCTGGCTGATGGACGACGACGGCCTGCCCGACGTCGAGGCGCTGCCGCTGCTGCTCGAGCACCGCGACCTCGACTTCTGGGGTCCGGTCGTGGCCGCCCACGACGACCCGCGCCGCCTGGTCTTCCCGATCCGTCTGCCCGGGGGCACCCGGGTGGTCCACGCCATGGACGACGTCGAGGCCGCCGCCACCGACGGCCTGCTGCCCGACGTGGTCATCCCCTTCAACGGCGTGCTGGTGACGCGCGCGCTGGTGGAGCGCATCGGTCTGCCCCGCGCGGAGTTCTTCATCTGGGGCGACGACGTGGAGTACCTGTGGCGCGCCCGGCGCGCCGGTGCGCGCGTGGCGACCGTCGTCGGGGCGCGGGTCCTGCACCCCGCGACCGATGCGCTCGGCACCCCGATGGCCTTCGGCCGCACGACGTACAACCACAGCCCGAGCGACCTGAAGCACTACTGCATGGCGCGCAACAACCTGCTCAACCTGCGCGACTACCGTGGCTGGCCGCACGCGCTGGCCTTCGTGGCCAAGACGGTGTGGTTCTACTCCTTCACCCGACCGCAGCCGGGTCGGCTGCTGCTGAGCGCGCGGGCGATGCTCGCCGGGCTGCGCGGCGACTTCACCGGACACCGGAGGTACCTGTCGTGACCAGCCCGTCCAGCCCGCCCAGCCGGCCGGGCGCGCCCGCCGAGAGCGTGGCGGTGGTGGTGGTCACCTACAACCGTGCCGAGCTCCTCGTCGGCATGCTGCGGGGGCTGGCCGCGCAGGAGCACAGCCCCGACGCGATCGTGGTCGTGGACAACGCCAGCACCGACGCCACGGCCGACGTGCTCGCGGGGGCCGGCGCCGACCTGCCGGGTCTCGCGCCGCTCACGGTCGTGCGCAGCGAGGAGAACCTCGGCGGCGCGGGCGGCTTCCACCTCGGGCTGCGCACCGCCCACGCCCTGGGCCACGACCGGTTCTGGCTGATGGACGACGACGTCGTGCCCGCGCCCGACTGCCTGGCGGTGATGATGGCCGTCGACGAGGACTGCCTCGCCGCGGTGCGCGAGGACTCCTCCGGGCGGCTGTGCGAGAAGGCCGCGCTGCGCTTCGACCTGACCCGTCCCTGGGCGGTGAAGCCCAAGACGGCGATGGTGGAGACGACCTACGGCACCCGTGTGGCGATGCCGGAGCGGGTGGAGGTGGAGAACGTCGCCTTCGAGGGCTTCATGGTGCGGCGCCGCGTCGTCGACCGGATCGGGCTGCCCGACCCGTCGTACTTCATCTTCTACGACGACGTCGACTACGCCCTGCGCGCCCGGGAGGCGGGTGCGCACATCTGGGCGCTGCGCGACGCGGTGCTCGTGCGCCAGCTCGACTTCGACCAGCAGCACGACCTGGCCGGGTGGAAGGGGTTCTACATGTACCGCAACCTCTTCGTCGTGCACCTGCGCTACGGCGAGAACGCCCTCGTGCGGGCCAAGCCGTGGCTGGTGACCCTCGGCGTCGTGCTGCTCAGCCCCCTGCGCGGCGGGCGGGCGGAGGCGCGCAACGTGATCCGTGCCATGCGCGCCGCGCGTGGGATGCGGGCCCGGCCCTCGTCGTCCGTAGACTGACCGATCGTGTCGACACCTGATCACTCCCAGCCCGACCTCGTCGTCGTCGGCTCCGGCTTCTTCGGCCTGACCGTCGCCGAGCGCTGCGCCCGCGAGCTCGACCTCAAGGTCCTCGTCCTCGAGCGCCGCGACCACATCGGCGGCAACGCCTACAGCGAGATCGACCCCGAGACCGGCATCGAGGTGCACAAGTACGGCACCCACCTCTTCCACACCTCCAACGAGCGCGTGTGGGAGTACGTCAACCGCTTCACCGACTTCACCGGCTACCAGCACCGCGTCTTCGCGCGCTACCAGGGCCAGGTCTACTCCTTCCCGATGAACCTCGGGCTGATCAACCAGTTCTTCGGCAAGGACCTCAGCCCCGACGAGGCCCGCGCGCTCATCGCCGAGCAGGCCAGCGAGATCGACACCGCCGAGGCGACCAACCTCGAGGAGAAGGCGATCAGCCTCATCGGGCGCCCGCTCTACGAGGCCTTCGTCAAGGGCTACACCGCCAAGCAGTGGCAGACCGACCCGACGCAGCTCAGCGCCGACATCATCACGCGGCTGCCGGTGCGCTACACCTTCGACAACCGCTACTTCAACGACACCCACGAGGGCCTGCCCGTCGACGGCTACACCGCGTGGCTGACCCGGATGGCCGACCACCCGAACATCGAGGTGCGCCTGTCCACCGACTGGTTCGACGTGCAGGACGAGTACAAGGGGAAGGTCCCCGTCGTCTACACCGGACCCGTCGACGAGTACTTCGGCAACGTCGAGGGCCGCCTGTCGTGGCGCACCATCGACCTCGAGGCCGAGACCCTCGACGTCGACGACTACCAGGGCACCGGAGTGGTCAACGCCAACGACGAGCACCTGCCCTACACCCGCACGCTGGAGTTCAAGCACCTCCACCCCGAGCGGACCTACCTGCCCGGCAAGACCATCGTCGTGCACGAGTACTCCCGCTTCGCCGAGGAGGGCGACGAGCCCTACTACCCGGTCAACACCGCCGAGGACCGCGCGAAGCTGCTCGCCTACCGCGACCTGGCCAAGGCCGAGCCGATGGTCCTCTTCGGAGGCCGGCTCGGCACCTACAAGTACCTCGACATGCACATGGCCATCGGCTCCGCGCTGTCGATGGTCGACAACAAGCTCGCGCCGCACTTCTCCGAGGGTGCGCCGCTGACGAGCGGAGGAGTGGACGCATGAGCACCACCACGGGCACCACCACGGGCACGACCCCCACGACCGACTCGACCGCCGCGGCGGGCGGGGCCGGCACCAGCACCCGGCTGCTGATGCGCCAGGTCCTGCCGCTCGACGGCGACCTCGACGTGCTGCCGCTCTACGTCGACACCGAGCCCGCCGTCCTCGACGCCGACAAGTACGAGATCGGCACCAACCGCAACGCGCGCGAGCTCAACGCGGCGTCGATGCGCCAGAGCACCCGCTCCGGGCGCCGGCTGCACCCCGACCAGATCGAGTCGCGCACCGCGCTGCGGGTCACCAGCGGGGAGTCGCTTTCCTTCGGCACCTACTTCAACGCCTTCCCCGCCAGCTACTGGCGGCGCTGGAGCGTCGTGTCGGCGGTGCGCCTGACGGTGCGCCTGCGCGGCCGCGGCGCCAGCCTGGTCGTCTACAAGTCGATGGCCCGCGGCAACTCCCAGCGCGTCGACGCGGTCACCACCGGCGACCAGGACGGCGGCACCTTCAGCTTCGACCTGACCCTCAAGCCCTTCGTCGACGGCGGCTGGTACTGGTACGACGTGCTCGCCGGCGACGACGACGTGGTCGTCGAGTCGGCCGAGTGGACCGCCGAGGTGCCCGCCGAGCGCGCGCAGCACGGCACCGTCGACATCGCCATCACCACCATGAACCGCCCCGACTTCTGCGCCGAGCTGCTCGTGCAGATCGGCGAGGACGAGGCACTGCGCCCGCTGCTCGACGAGGTGCTCGTCATGGAGCAGGGCACCGACCTGGTCAGCGACTCCGAGCACTTCCCCGCGGCGCGCGAGGCCCTCGGCGACACACTGCGGGTCATCGAGCAGGGCAACCTGGGCGGCTCGGGCGGCTACGCCCGGGGCCAGCTGGAGTCGGTGCGCAAGGGCACCGCGACCTACACGATGATGATGGACGACGACGTCGTCTGCGAGCCCGAGGGCATCGTCCGCGCGGTCACCTTCGGCGACCTGGCCCGCCGGCCCACCATCGTGGGCGGCCACATGTTCAACATCTACTCCCGCTCGCGGCTGCACAGCTTCGGCGAGATCGTGCAGCCGTGGCGCTTCTGGTGGCAGTCGGCGCCGGGCGTCTTCCACGACTGGGACTTCGCCGCGCGCAACCTGCGCTCCTCGCGCTGGCTGCACCAGCGCATCGACGTCGACTTCAACGGCTGGTTCATGTGCCTCGTGCCCCGTCAGGTGCTCGAGGAGGTCGGCCTCTCGCTCCCGCTGTTCCTCAAGTGGGACGACTCGGAGTTCGGGCTGCGCGCCAAGAAGGCCGGCTACCCCACGGTCACGTTCCCCGGCGCGGCCGTGTGGCACGTGCCGTGGTCGGACAAGAACGACGCCCTCGACTGGCAGTCCTACTTCCACTACCGCAACCGCCTGGTGGCGGCCCTGCTGCACTCGCCGTACCCCAAGGGCGGGCGGATGGTGCGCGAGAGCCTCAACCACCAGATCGCGCACCTCGTCTCGATGCAGTACTCCACCGCCGAGCTGCGGCTGCGCGCCCTCGAGGACGTCTTCGCCGGCCCCGAGGCCCTGCACGCGCAGCTGGCCACGAAGCTGCCCGAGGTGCGGGCCTTCGTGAAGCAGTTCCCCGACGCCCAGCTCGAGGTCGACCCCGACGCCTTCCCCTCCGTGCGCCGGCAGAAGCCGCCGCGCAAGGGCCGCGACGACACCGGCGTGCCCGGTCGCAAGGCGACGCTGCTGGCGGCCGCGCTCATGCCGCTGCGCCAGCTGCGCCCGGTGCGCGAGCTCTCGCGGCGCCACCCGGAGGCGGAGGTGCCGGCGATGGACGCCAAGTGGTACCGCCTGGCCAAGTACGACTCCGCGGTCGTGTCGATGAACGACGGCACGTCGGCGGCCTTCTACCAGCGCGACCCCGAGCGCTTCCGCGACCTCATGAAGCGCACGCTGGAGAGCCACGACCGGCTGCGCCGCGAGTGGCCGCGCCTGGCCGAGGAGTACCGCGCCTCGCTCGGCGCGATCACCTCGCCGGAGGCGTGGGAGGAGACCCTGCGGCCGTGGCGCGGGACGAGATGAGCGAGGCCTCCTCGACGGGCGCCGCGCTCGAGGAGCCGCGCCCGCACCGTCGGGTCGACGCCGACCTCGCCCCTCCGACCGCGCGGTCGGGGCTGCTGGGGGTCTTCCAGAACCGCTACCTGCTGCGCCTGCTGGTGCGGCGCGAGATCAGCGCCCGCTACTCCGGGTCGTTCCTGGGCCTGCTGTGGTCCTACATCAACCCGCTCAGCCAGTTCCTCATCTACTACTTCATCCTGGGCAAGCTGCTCGACCGCGGCACCGAGAACTTCGCGGTGCACGTCTTCTCGGCGCTCATCGTCGTGCACTTCTTCATCGAGACGTTCAACGCCGGCACCCGGTCGATCGTGCGCAACAAGTCGCTGGTGCGGAAGATGGCGCTGCCGCGCGAGATGTTCCCCGTGGCCTCGATGCTGGTCTCGCTCTACCACGTGGCCCCGCAGGTCGTGATACTCTTCGTCGTCTGCCTGTTCTACGGCTGGGTGCCCGATCCGATGGTGCCGGTCGCGCTGGCGCTGGCGCTGGGCATCATCATGCTGCTGGCGACGGCGCTCGCGCTGCTCTTCAGCGTGGCCAACGTCTACTTCCGCGACTTCGCCAGCGTGGTCAGCATCCTGACCAACTTCGTGCGCTTCGGCGTGCCGATGATCTACCCCTACGCCGTCGTGGAGGAGCGGTTCGGCTCCTTCGCGCAGTACTACATGCTCAACCCGCTCGCCGAGGCCGTGCTGCTGGTGCAGCGCGCCTTCTGGGTCGGCACCACGCAGGACCCGACCGCCACCGCGGCCACCGAGCTGCCCGACCACCTCTTCACCCGCGGCCTGGCCATGGTGGGGGTCTCGCTCGTGGTGCTGGTCATCGCCCAGCTGGTCTTCACCCGCCTGGAGAACAAGATCCCGGAGCGTCTGAATTGAGCTACCCCGCCGACACCTCCATCGTGGTCGACCAGGCCACCAAGTCCTTCACGCTGCGCTACCACCGCACGTTCAAGCAGGTCACGGTGGCCATGCTCAAGGGCCACCAGGTCAGCGACACCTTCCAGGCCGTCGACGACGTCTCCTTCACCGTCGAGCAGGGCGAGTCGGTGGGCCTGATGGGTCTCAACGGCTCGGGCAAGTCCACGCTGCTGAAGATGATCAACGGCGTGATGAAGCCCGACTCCGGGCGGGTGCTGACGCGGGGCCGGATCGCGGGGCTGATCGCCACCGGCGCCGGCTTCCACCCGCAGCTCACCGGCCGGGAGAACGTCTACCTCAACGCCGCCGTGCTGGGCATGACCGAGCGTGAGACGGCCCGCAAGTTCGACGACATCGTGGAGTTCGCCGACATCGGGCGCCACCTCGACTCCCCGGTCGGCAACTACTCCTCGGGGCAGTTCGCCCGGCTGGGCTTCGCGGTCGCGGTGCACGTCGACTCCGACATCTTCCTGGCCGACGAGGTGCTGGCGGTGGGGGACAAGCCCTTCAAGAAGAAGTGCCTCGAGCGCATGCAGGAGATCCGCGACTCGGGTCGCACGCTGCTCTACGTCAGCCACGCCGCGTCGTCGGTGCGCAAGATGTGCGACCGGGTGATCGTGCTGGAGAGCGGCAAGGTCGGCTACGACGGCGAGGTCGGCCCCGGCATCAAGTACCTCAAGTACGACGCCGGCACCGACGAGGAGGAGCAGGACGAGGAGCTCGGCGCCGACATCTGAGCCCCCGTGACACGAACCCCCGCAGCCCCCGGGCTGCGGGGGTTCGTGCCGTCCGGGGGAGGAACGGGAACTTGACAAATCTCGGATCGGCCGGCGTGTCGAGTGGAAATTACAGCGTTGTAGTTACTCACTTCTCGTGGCGTGCCCCCTGTGACGCGTGTGAAAGTTGCGCACCGTGTGAACTTCCCCGCGCACTGGAGTACCCCCATGTCACCCAGCAGGTCCCGCTTCGTCACCCTCTGCCAGCAGCTGCTGGCCCTCGGGGTGGTGCTCGCCGTGCTCACCCCCGCCGCCAGCGTCATCAGCCTCGACGTCGTGCGCCAGGCCCCCGAGGGCAGCCGCGCCGCCGGCCTCACCGGCCCCGCGCTGCTGACCCCGCCGCGCACGGCGGCGGCCAGCGACCTCGCGGCGTACGCCCGGGGCGCCCAGGAGGCCACCACGGTGCCCACGGCGCCCGTCGACCCCGACGTGCGCGAGTACGCCATGACCCCGCCGGCCGGCAGCAGCGCCCGCGCGGGCACGCTCGCCGCCCGGGCGGCGCAGGGCCCTGCCGGCACCCGGATCACCAGCGCGCCGCAGCGCGTCACCGGCTACGGCGCCGTCGGCGTCACCTGGCAGCACGGCGAGCAGGTCGACGAGGACGACGTGGCCCTCGTGGTGCGGACCCGCACCGACGGCCGGTGGGGGGCCTGGAGCGACCTGGAGTACCACGACGACCACGGGCCCGACCCCGACAGCGCCGAGGCCCGGCGGGCCCGCCCGGGCACCGACCCGGTGCTGGTGGGCACGGTCGACGAGGTGCAGGTGCGCGTCGACGTGGCACGCGGCACGGCCGCCCCCGACGACATGAGCCTGTCCGTCATCGACCCCGGCGAGGCCGCCGACACCGTCACCGAGCGCCCGGCGCTCGACACCTCCACGATGGGCGGCACGACGGGCGGCACTCCCGCCCCGGTGGACGCGTCGTCCGAGCCGGCCGCGGGGGAGGAGCAGCTCGCGCTCAGCGCGGCGGAGGCGACCCCGCGCCCGCAGATCTTCTCCCGGGCCCAGTGGGGCGCCGACGAGCGGATGCGCTCGGCCTCCTCGCTGCGCTACGGCGAGGTGCACGCCGGCTTCGTGCACCACACCGTGAACGCCAACGACTACACCCGCGAGCAGGTGCCGGCGCTGATCCGCGGCATCTACGCCTACCACACGCGCTCGCAGGGCTGGTCCGACATCGGCTACAACTACCTCGTCGACCGCTTCGGCCGGATCTGGGAGGGCCGCTACGGCGGCATCGACCGGGCCGTCGTCGGTGCCCACACCCTGGGCTACAACGACTACTCCTTCGCGATGTCGGCCATCGGCAACTACGACGTCGCCCAGCCCTCGCAGGCCGTGGTGCAGGCCTACGGCGCGCTCTTCGCCTGGAAGCTCTCGCTGCACGGCGTCGACGCCTCCTCGGGCTCCCAGCAGGTCGGCTCCCAGCGCTTCCCGGCGATCAACGGCCACCGCGACGCCGGGTCGACGGCCTGCCCCGGTCGCTACCTCTACGCCCGTCTGCCCGAGATCCGGCGGCTGGCCGCCGCGACGCAGACCGGCTTCGCGGGCCGACAGCTCGACTCCAACCTCGCCGACACCGCCCACCCCGACGTGGTGCTGCGCCGGGCCTCCGACGGCCGGCTCCTCGTGCTGCCCACCGGCGGGCTGACCCGCCTGGCCAAGCCCCGCGCCGTGGCCGGCGACTGGAGCTCGGTCGACGCGGTGGTGGCCTCGCCCGACCTCACCGGCGACGGTCTCGCCGACCTCGTGGCGAGCTCGGCCGACGGCACGACCGGCGTGCGCGCCGGCGACGGGGCGGGCGGGTTCGCCGCGGCTCCCCGGTCGCTGACGGCCCTGGCCGGCCACGACCTGCTCACCGCGGCCGGCGACCTCGACGGCGACGGTCGTGCCGACCTGCTCGCGCGCCAGGACACCACCGGGCGCCTCGACGCCTTCCTGGGCAACGGGGCCGGCGGCTTCCGGCGCGTCGACACCGGTCTCGTGCTCGCCGCGAGCGACCTGCTCGCCGCCCCCGGCGACCTCGACGGCGACGGCGTGGCCGACCTGGTCGTCCGCGACGCCGCCGGTTCGGCGACGTTGCACCGTGGGGTGCGGTCCGGCACCGGTGCGGTGTCCTTCGCGGCCGCCACCCGCCTCGCGGGCGACTGGAGCCGCTGGGACGTCGTCACCGCGGCCGGCGACTGGAATCGCGACGGTCGCGCCGACCTGCTGGTGCGTCGCGCCGGCGGTGCCGGCTTCGTGATGCCCTCGCGCGGCGACGGCGGCTTCGGTCACGTGCTCGGCCCGGTCGACCGGGTGGCCGGCCTCGACGGGATCGTCTCGGGCGCCAGCCTCACCGGCGACGCCGCGCCCGACGTGCTCGCCCGCCGCGGCGACGCCCTGGTCGTCCTGGCCAACCCGGGCACGGTCGACACCGCCCCCCTCGTCGACACCGGCGTCCGGGTGCCCGGCGCCGACGCCGTGATGAGCGTGGGCGACTGGGACGGCGACGGCCTCGGCGACGTGGTCGTGCGCAACGCCGCCACCGGGGTGCTCATGCTGCGCCGCGGCGACGGCCAGGGCCGCCTCGGCAAGGCGCTGCGGATCGGCACCGGCTTCAAGGACGTCGCGCTCCTCGCCGCCGTGGGCGACACCACGGGCGACGGCCGCCCCGACCTCATGGGCCAGCCGCGGGGCGGGTCGATGCGCATCTACCCCGGCGCGGGGCTCGACGGCCTCGGCGAGAGCTACGTGGCGCGCAGCGCGATCACGGCCACCCAGCAGGTCGGCGCCGGGCTGTGGGACGCCGACGGTGCTCCCGACAGCCTGCTGCGCAACGGCTCACGGCTGACGCTCTACCCCGGCAACGGGCCCGGAGGGCTCACCGACCCCCGCACGCTGGGACTCGACGTCACGGCGTACGACTGGGTCGTCGGCGTGAGCGACGTCGGCCTCACCGGCCACCCCGACCTCGTCGTGCGCGAGAAGCGGACCGGCTACCTGTGGCTGCTGCGCGCCAGCGCCGACGGGTTCGAGCCGCGCCGCTTCCTCGCCGAGGGGATGGGCGACTACGACCTGGCGGGGTGACGCGCCGAGGTGCGCTCCGCGGCCGCCACGGCCGCGAGCCGCTCCTCGGCACCACCCACGACCAGGACCAGCGAGCCGCGGCGCGCGAGCGGCTCGGTGAAGGTGACGATCCCCGGTGGGGAAGCCGGGTTCGTCACCGAGAGGAGGCGGCCGCCGTCAGGGAGTGCACTCCCGGCGGCGGCCGCTCTCCACAGCTCGGCCTGCGTGACCGGGGCGCCCGACCCGACCAGGGCGGGGTCGTCGTCCTGGGCGGGGTCCCAGGCCACGAAGGAGTCGGGCTG
The DNA here is from genome assembly GCF_001423135.1 of Nocardioides sp. Leaf307. Classification (NCBI taxonomy): domain Bacteria; kingdom Bacillati; phylum Actinomycetota; class Actinomycetes; order Propionibacteriales; family Nocardioidaceae; genus Nocardioides; species Nocardioides sp. Leaf307. The sequence continues at coordinate 1,218,731 of NZ_LMNY01000001.1, forward strand.
CGACCAGACGTCCACGCCGACGTCGTGCACCCCTGCCGGGAGCGGGTCGGCGAAGCGGACCCCCATCGGGCGCAGCGAGCAGGCCAGCACCGGCACCTCGTCGGCGTGGGCCGCCCAGCGCTCCAGCCCCGCCGGACCGCAGACGACCGCGTCGGCGGGTCCGTCGCCGGTGAGGTCCACGGCGAGCCCGACGTTCCAGGCCGCGCCGAGGAGGACCGGCGTGAGCCAGTGGGCCGGCAGGTCGACCCGCAGCACCTGTCCCCGCTCGAGGTCGTGCTCCTCCACCAGCAGCGAGGACACCTTCGCGACCCAGTTGGCGTACGTCGTGACCGAGAGCTCCACCCGCTCGCCCGGGTGCTGGTCGGGCCCGTCGCCCGGACGCTCGTCGTAGTAGGTCAGCAGCGGACGGCCCGGCTCGTGGCGCAGCAGGTCGCTCAGCAGGGCGGCGAAGGTGGTCACCCGGTCCAGCCTAGGCACCGGGGCCGGTGACCTCGGCCACGCCCTAGGGTGAGGCCCCATGAGCGCCCCGGGCACCGACGTGCCGAGCACGCCCCCTGCACCCCTCGACCACTTCTGGGCGGTGGTGCCGGCCGGTGGTGCCGGCACCCGGCTGTGGCCCCTGTCCCGCGCCGCGGCGCCGAAGTTCCTGCGCGACCTGCGCGGCGAGGGGCGCACGCTGCTCCAGGAGACCGTCGACCGGCTCGAGCCGCTCGCCGAGGACCGCTTCGTCGTCGTCACCGGCGCCGCCCACCGCCCGGCGGTGGTGCGCCAGCTCCCGCAGGTGGCCGCCGAGGCCGTGCTCGCCGAGCCGACGCCGCGCGACTCGATGGCCGCGATCGGCCTGGCGGCCGCGCTGCTGGAGCGCGCCGACCCCGACGCGGTGATGGGCTCCTTCGCCGCCGACCACGTCATCACCGAGCCCGCCGTCTTCGCCGCCGTGGTCACCACCGCGGTCGAGGTGGCCCGCGACGGCTGGCTGGTGACCATCGGCATCGAGCCGACCCACCCGTCCTCGGCCTTCGGCTACGTGCAGCAGGGCGAGGACCTCGAGGGCCACCCCGGCGCGGCACGGGTGGCCTCCTTCGTGGAGAAGCCCTCGCCCGAGGTCGCGGCCGGCTACCTCGCGAGCGGCGGCTACCGGTGGAACGCCGGCATGTTCGTCGTCCGCCCCGGTGTGCTGCTGGACCTGCTGGCCCAGTGGCACCCGCAGTTCGCCGCCGACCTGCGCGCGATCGCCGCCGACGGCTCGCGGCTGGAGGAGCTGTGGCCGGGCCTGCCCCGCATCGCGGTCGACCACGCCGTGGCCGAGCCCGCGGCCGCCGCGGGCCGGGTGGCGACGGTGCCCGCCGGCTTCGGCTGGGAGGACGTGGGCGACTTCGACTCCCTCGCCGCGCTGCTCGGCGCCGACGGCGCCGACGCGGCGACGGGGCCCGTGGTGCTGGGCGACGCGTCGCTCGTGGAGGCCGTGGACAGCACCGGCCTGGTGGTGCCCTCGGGTCGGCTCGTCGCGGTCGTCGGGCTCGACGACGTGGTCGTCGTCGACACCCCCGACGCCCTGCTGGTGACCACGCGGGCCCGGGCCCAGGAGGTCAAGGCGGTCGTGGCCGCCCTCACCGAGTCGGGCCGGACCCGGCTGACCTGAGGGCGCGGCCCCGTGTCACATGCCGTTGGGCTCGGGGCTGTCGAAGTAGGGGTACTCGACCATGAAGGCGTCGAGCGCGGCGCCGCTGGGGCCCGAGCAGTACTGGAAGGCGCCGACCTGCTTGGTCGTGTCGGTCTCGCCCTGGCCGCCGGCCGACCAGTGGGTGAAGGCGACGTGCGCGTCGTCGGGGAAGGCGTCGCCGTCCTCGGAGGTCCAGGGCGCGGCGATGAACTTGTCGCGCTGGTTGCTGGTGCCCTCGTACTTGTCGGCGATCGCGCGGATCTCGGTCATCGCCTCGTCGTCGTCGGCGATGGTCTCGTCGTACCAGAGGATCGTGTAGCCGTGCTCGAGGTTGTGCACCAGGGCCTCGAGGGCCGGGCGGTCGTCGGTGTAGACCTTGCGAGACATGGTGGCGGGGGCCTCGCCCGCGATGTTCCAGTGGGCGCCGAAGGCCGGGGGGCTCGTCTTGTAGTCGACCGTGGTGCCGTCGGGCACGTGGTCCTGGACGCCGTCGGCCTTCTTCGTGGTCACGTCGGTGCAGGCCGAGGCGGGCGCGCCGATCTCGGAGACCGCGAGGTCGGCGTACTCCCGCTTGTCGAGCCACCCGGTGACGGGGCCCCACACGGCGGCACCGATGAGGGCCAGGGCGATCGCGGCGCAGACACCGACGATGACGAAGCCCTGGCGCTTCTCGGCGCCCTTCTGGGACTTGCGGATCGCGTCGATCTTCGCCTGGCGGTCTGTCTTGGCGGGCTTGGCCACGGTGCTGGTGTCCCTCGGTGCTCGGGGTGCGGGTGCGCGGGTCGGTGCGGGTCCCCCTCTCGGGTGAGCCTGCCGGGTGAGTCTACGGACCCGGCGGGCGCAGGTGGGCCTCGGCGGCCCGATCGTCACCGAGCGGTGACCCCGGCGGCTCCACCAGCCAGCCGTGGGCGAAGGCGAGGGCGGCCAGGGCGGGGTGGGCCGGGGCGCGCAGGCCTCCGTCGGGACCGGGACGCGGTCGCCGGCCGGTGACGAGCCCGACGGCGTCGGCCAGCTCCTCGGCGGTGGCCGGAGCCCCGAAGGGAGCCCGGTCGGCCGGGTCGCCGGCCAGGGCCCGCACCACCGCCTCGCGGGCGCCGAACCCGAAGAGGTCGCCGCCCTCGGGACGCACCAGCGTGCGGGCACCCGGGCCGTGGTCGTCCGGGGGGAGGACGAGGTCGGCCCGGCCGCGCACCACGGCCACCGGACGGGCCCCGAGCTTGCCCTGCGCCAGCTCCGCGGCGCCGGCGATCTCGTCGGCGACCGCGGGCAGCGTCACGGCCAGCTCGTTGCCGTGGGCGTCCACCCGGCCGGCGTAGTCCTCGGCGACGCGCAGGCCGGCCGCCCCCACCGCGATGTCGGTCTGCCCCTCGCGCCAGGCGCGGCCGGCGGTGTCGGTGACGACCACGGCCACGTTGCGGCCCGAGCGGCGCCGGACCTCCTCGCGCAGGCCGCGCGCCGAGCGGTCGGGGTCGAGGGGGAGCAGCACGACCGAGCCGCGCGCGACGTTGGAGGCGTCCACGCCGGCCGCGGCCATGGTCAGCCCGTGGCGGGTCCGCACGATGCGGGTCGGGCCACGACGTGCGACCACCCGCACGGTCTCCTCGGCCACGGCCTCCTCGCGCCCGCCGACGCGCACCCGGCCCTCGGCCTTGCTGACGACCTTGCTGGTGACGACCAGGACGTCGCCGTCCTGCAGCGCGACCAGCGGCAGCAGCAGTCCGACGAGGTCGTCGCCCGCCCCGACCTCGGGCACGCCGTCGGGGGCCACGACGCTCAGGGCACCGCCCGCAGCAGCACCGCTCACGGGCGGGGGGCGGCCACCAGGGCCAGTGCGGCCCCGACCATCCGGGCCGTCGCGTCGACGTCGGTCATCATCAGCGGCACGGCCTCGGCGGCCAGCCCGGCCTCGCGCAGCGCGGGGAGGGCGTCGGCGTCGGCGGAGTCGACCAGCCAGCCGTCGAGGACCCCGCCGGCGGAGCGGGCGCCGTAGTGCAGCCCGACCGCCCGGGCGCTGACCTCGACACCGATCGCGGGCAGGACCTGGGCCGCCATGCCGCGCACGTGGGTGCCGCCGACGATGGGGGAGAGGCCGACCACGGGAGCGGCGGTGGCGCGCAGGGTCTCGCGGATCCCGGGCACGCCGAGGATGGTGCCGACCGACACGACGGGGTTGGAGGGGGGCACGAGCACGAGGTCGGCCTCGGCCACGGCCTCCACGACGCCGGGGGCCGGGCGCGCCTCGTCGAGGCCCACCACCACCACGGCCTCGGCCGGTACCGAGGCGCGCAGGCGGACCCAGTACTCCTGGAAGTGCACGACGCGCCGACCGCTCGGCGCCTCGGCGTCGGCGATCGCCACGTGGGTCTCGACCCGGTCGTCGCTCATCGGGAGCAGACGGACGCCCGGCCGCCAGCGTCGGCACAGCGCCTCGGTGACCTGGGAGAGCGGGTAGCCGGCGTCGAGCATCTGCGTGCGCACCAGGTGGGTGGCCACGTCGCGGTCGCCGAGCCCGAACCAGGTCGGCTCCACGCCGTACTCGGCCAGCTCGGTGCGCACGCTCCACGTCTCCTCGCGCCGACCCCAGCCGCGCTCGGGGTCGATGCCGTCGCCGAGGGTGTACATGACGGTGTCGAGGTCGGGGCAGACCTTGAGGCCGTGGACCCACAGGTCGTCGGCGGTGTTGGCCACCACGGTGACCCGGGCGTCGGGGGCGACCCCGGGCAGCAGCCCCTCGGCGATGCCGTGGAGCAGGCCCTGGAGGAAGCGGGCCCCGCCCATGCCGCCGGACAGGACGGTGATCTCGCGCATGGGCTCCACTGTGCCGCACCCGGGCCGAGGACCGTGCGGCAGGCACGGGCGGGTGGCCCGCCATGGCCCGTCCGGGCCATGCCCGGCAGCCGGTCGGTCGTGGTGCGCGCGCGGGATGGTGCCATACCAGAACCGGGCTTGACTTACGGTGCACGACAGGCATGTAATTCCCGCAGTGTTGTTCACGGTTCCACCTGGTTCCCGGCCCGGCCGCAGCCGCGGGCAGCACACCCCCACGAGCAACACCTCATGCACCACCAGAGCAATGCAGGGTCGAAAGGGCGAGCGCCGTGAGAGAACTCTTTCTCCTCGAATCCGACGCCGACGAGGCGGGCTGGCAGGAGCGTGCACTCTGTGCGCAGACCGACCCGGAGGCTTTCTTCCCCGAGAAGGGGGGATCGACCAGGGAGGCCAAGAAGGTGTGCCTCACCTGCGAGGTCCGAGACGACTGCCTCGAGTCGGCGTTGATGAACGACGAGCGCTTCGGCATCTGGGGCGGGCTCTCCGAGAGGGAGCGCCGCAAGCTGAAGAAGCGCGCAGTCTGAGTGCAGGCCCCGGTCCTCGACCGGGGCCGCTCTCATTTCGGCGTCCCCACCGCGGCGGTTAGGGTCTGCGGTCGTGCCCGCCTCGGAAAGCCCTGCCGTCGTCGCCCTCGTGGTCAGCCACGACGGAGCGCGCTGGCTGCCCGCGGTCGTCGACGGCGTGACGGGCCAGACCCGGCCCGTCGATCGCGTCGTCGCCGTCGACACGACCAGCCGCGACGACAGCGTGGCCCTGCTCGAGGCCGCCTTCGGGCCGGTCCACGTGGTGCCGGGCTCGACGTCCTACCCCGCCGCGGTGCGCGAGGGCCTCGCCCGGGTCGACGCCGGACCCCACGGCGCCCCCGGCACCGCCCCCGACGACTGGGTCTGGCTCCTCCACGACGACGCCAACCCCGACCCCGGCGCCCTCGAGGCCCTCCTCGCCGCGGCGGCCGAGCACCCCGAGGCCGCGGTGCTGGGCCCCAAGCTGCGCGAGTGGCCCTCGCTGCGACGCCTCCTGGAGGTCGGCGCGACGATCTCGGGCACGGGGCGCCGCGAGACCGGTCTCGAGCGCGGCGAGTACGACCAGGGCCAGCACGACCAGGTGCGCCGGGTGCTGGCCGTCAACACCGCGGGGATGCTCGTGCGCCGCTCGGCGCTCGACGAGGTGGGCGGCTTCGACGAGCACCTCCCGATCTTCGGCAACGACCTCGACTTCGGCTGGCGCGCCGCTGCCGCCGGCCACCACACGCTCGTCGTGCCCAGCGCCGTCGTCTTCCACGCCGAGGCCGCCCACCGGGGGCTGCGCCGCACGCCCCTGACCGGACGCCACACCCACTACCAGGAGCGGCGCGCCGCGCTGTGGACCCTGCTCGTCAACTCCGACCACCGGCTCTGGCCCCTGCAGGCGCTGCGCCTGGCCCTCGGCACGCTGCTGCGCGTCGTGGGGTTCCTGCTGGTGCGGGCGGTGGGCGAGGCCCTCGACGAGCTCGCCGCCCTGGTCAACATCGCCGCCCGGCCGCGGGCCGTGCTGGCCGCGCGTCGCGAGCGTCGTGAGGCCCGCACCGCCCCGTCGGAGGAGGTGCGCGGCCTCCTCGCGCCACGCTGGCTGCCCTACCGCCACGGCCTCGACGCCGTGTCCGACCTCCTCGCCGCCGCCACCGACCAGGCCGCCGACGTCGCCGAGCGGCGACGCGCCGCCGCGGCCGAGCTCGACCCGGCCTCCTTCGCCGCGCGGCGACCGGCCGAGGACGACGAGGACGCCCCCTACGCCGACACCGGTGTCGTCGCGCGCTTCGTCACCAACCCCGTCGCGATCGTGCTGACCCTGGTCGTGCTCCTCGCCGTGGTGGGAGCGCGCGAGGCCTTCGGGTCGGTCGTGGGCGGCGCGCTCTCGCCGGTGCCCGACGCGGTCGGCTCGTGGTGGCGCCTGCACACCGAGTCGTGGCACGCCATCGGGCAGGGGACGGCCGTGCCCGCTCCGCCGTACGTCGCTCCGCTCGCGCTGCTGGGCGGCCTGCTGCTCGGCTCGCCCGCCGCGGCGCTGAGCGCGGTGCTGGTGCTGGCGGTGCCGGTGGCGCTGTGGGGCTCGTGGCGCTTCCTGCGTGTGGTGGGCCGCCTGGTCTCGCCGCGCGGGATGCCGCGCTGGCTGCTGCTGTGGGGGTCGACGGCCTTCGCGCTCGTGCCCGTGGCCAGCGGGGCCTGGGGCGCCGGTCGCCTCGGGCCGGTCGTGGCCGCCGCGCTGCTGCCGTGGCTGGCCCACGCCGCCCTCGGGTTCGCCGACCCGGCGCCCGACCGCCGCTGGCGCGCGGCCTGGCGCAGCGGTCTGCTGCTGGCCCTCGTCACCGCCTTCGGTCCGGCGGCGTGGCTCTTCGCCGCCGTCCTGGGCGTGGTCGTGCTGCTGTGCGCCGCGCTCCTGCTCCGCGCGGTGGTGCGCGACCGCTCGGTCTGGGGCCCCCCGGTCACCGCCCTGCTCGTGCCGGTGGTGCTGCTCTCGCCGTGGTGGGTCGGCGCGCTGGGCGAGGGCGCGGGCGCCGGCCTGCTGCTCGAGCCGGGCCGCCTCCCGCACGCCGCGCTCGGGGGGCTCGACCTGCTGGCCGGACGGGTCAGCGACCTCGGCGCCCCGGTGGCGCTCGGGCTCGTGCCCGCCGTGCTGGCCGTGCTCGCGCTGGTGCCGCGCGCGACGCGGGTGCCGGTGCTGGTGTGCTGGCTGGCCGCCGCCGTCGCGGCCCTGCTCGCGCTGGGCCTCTCCTCGGTCTCGTTCGCCCTGGCGGCCACCTCGACGCCGGCCGGCCTCGGTGCGCTCGTCGTGCTGCTCCAGGGCGCTCTCGTCACCGCGACCGTCCTGGGGGCGATGGGGGCCTGGGAGTCGGCCAGGCGCGAGGCCCGGGGACTGCTGCGGGGCGGGGTCCTGGTCGGTGCCGCCCTGGCCGGGCTCGTGCCGCTGGCCACCCTCGGGTGGTTCGTGGCGGGGCCCGACGACGCCCTCGCCGACTCCGTCGACGACGACATCCCGGCCTACATGGTGCAGCGCGCCGAGCTCGGCCCCGAGCACGGCATCCTGGTGCTGCGCGGCGACGTGTCGCAGGGCCTCACCTACTCCGTCGTGCGCGGCGACGGCACCACCCTCGGCGAGGACGAGGTGCTGGCGCTCGGCGGGGGCGACGGCAGCCTGGCCGCCGACGTTCGCGAGCTGACCGCCCGCCCGACCCCTGCGGTCGTCGACGCCCTCGCCGGGGAGGGGATCGAGTACGTTGTGCTGCCCTCGCCCGCCGACGGCGACGTCGCCGCCGACCTCGACGCCACCGGCGGCCTGGTGCAGGCCAGCGCCGAGGACCGCTCGACCCGCGCCTGGCGCGTCGCCCGCGAGCTCGACCCCGCCGCCCTCGACGGGCCGCGCTCGTGGCTCCACGTCGCGCTCCTCGGCGTGCAGCTGCTCGGTGCGGTGGCGGTCGTGGTGCTCGGCGCACCCACCCGTGAGAGGAGGCGAGCGCGATGAGCGGTCGCAGGTCGGAGCAGGTCCGGGGGGGACGTCTGGCGCCCACCGTCGTCCTGGCGGTCGTGCTGCCGCTGCTGGTGCTGCTGTCCGCGCTCGCGGTGGGTGGTCCCGACGAGGTGGCCGCACCGGGGGTCCAGCCACCGTCGGAGGCCGCCCTGACGCGCAGCACCCTGGTGTGCCCGCGTGCCGCCGACGGCGGTCGGGTCGTGGTCGGCAGCGACGCCGGCGCCCCTGGCACGGTGGCCGCGGGCGAGGAGGAGGTCGAGGTCGGCGACGGGGTCACCGCCGGGCTCGACGACGACGGCAGCGTCGAGGTCACCGGCGAGGGCGAGAGGGCGCCCGGCCTGGTCGCCGGGCGCTCGGCCCGCGACGCGACGAGCGCGGTGGACTGCCCGCCGCCGTCCTCCGACCAGTGGTTCACCGGCGTGGGCGCCGGCGGGGCCCACACCTCCGTGCTCGAGCTGCACAACCCCGACGGCGGCCCGGCCGTCGCCGACGTCGCCGTCTACAGCCAGTCCGGCGCCCTCGACGCCGAGCGGCTGCGCGGCGTCGCGGTGGGGCCCGGACGCACGCTGCGCCTCGACCTCGCCGAGCTCGTCCCACGCCGCGAGGAGCTCACCCTGCGGGTCACGACCGACCGGGGCCGCATCGCCGCCACCGTCGTCGACTCCTTCGAGGAGCTCGGCGCAGCAGCGGCCTCCCGGGAGTGGCTGCCGTCGCAGGCCGAGCCCCGCACCGACAACCTGCTGCTCGGGGTGCCGCCCGGTGACGGTCGCCGCACCCTCGTGGTCGCCAACCCCGGTGAGGACGCGGTCAGGGTGCAGGTGGGGATCGTGACCGCGCAGTCGGTGTTCGCGCCCGAGGAGCTGCCGGAGCTCGTCGTCGACCCCGGCAGCGTCAAGGTGGTCTCGCTCGGTGCCCTGCTGTCGTCACCGGCGGCCGACGGCGCGCTGGGCCTGGCGCTCACCTCCTCCGCGCCCGTCACCGCCACGCTGCGGTCCTCCGTCGACGGCGACCTCGCCGAGACGGTCGCCGGGCCGCTGGTCACGGGCGCCACCGCGGCCGTCGTGCCCCCGGGCCCCGGTGGGGCCGAGCTGGTCCTGGGCGGCGCCGCCACCGCCGGCGTGGTCGAGGTGGAGGCGTGGGACGCCGAGGGTCGACCGCTGCGCACCCGACGGACCGAGGTCGGCCCCGACCGCGGCACGAGCCTCGCGCTGCCCGCCGGTGCCGTGCTGGTGCGGGTGGTGCCGTCACGTGCCGAGGTGGTCGCCTCCCTGCTGCGCGCCGGCCCCGACGGGTCGGTGGTGGTGCCGCTGCGCGATCTCGTGCGCAGCGCACTGGTCCCCGCCGTACGCCCCGGGCTCGGCTGAGGCGGACTGCGCGGCCAGGGTCAGTCGTCGAGGTCGGAGTACCTCGGGTCGACGTCCTCCGCAGCCATGCCCAGCAGGTCGGCGACCTGCTCCACCACGACGGTGAGCACGAGCGCCTCGAGCTCCGAGCGGGTCTCGGCGCGGTGCTCGATCGGCCTGCGGAAGACCACCAGACGGGCCGGCCGCCCGCCGCTGGCGGGCACGAGGGTCGAGAGCGGCACGGTCTCGCTCGTCCAGTCGTCGGGCACCTGGGGGGTGTCCTCGACGCCGTACTCGACCAGGCCGAGGCGGTCCTGCCAGCGCTCGTCGATCTCGCTGACGATGTCGACGACGAGCCGGTCGAAGCGCTCCCGCGCGGTGCGCACGGCGACCGTGCCGGGGCGCTGCGGCATCACCGCGGGACCGCGCATGCCGCGGCCCCGGCGGTCGCGGCGACGCGGTCCGCCGCGGGTGGTCTCAGGCGTCGGGGGAGGCACGGGGCGAGCCTAATCCGATGCGCACCGGTGGCGGGGTAGCGTCACCGCGTGACCTCCGCCCGCCGCTGCTCCCGCACCGCGTGCGGCCGGCCCGCCGTCATGACCCTGACCTACGTCTACGCCGACCAGACCGCCGTCCTGGGCCCCCTGGCGACCTACGCCGAGCCGCACGCCTACGACCTCTGCGAGGCCCACAGCGAGCGCCTCTCGGCCCCGCGCGGGTGGGAGGTGCTGCGCCTGCAGCGCGACACCGTCGACCGCGGCCCGTCGAACGACGACCTGCTCGCGCTCGCCGACGCCGTGCGCGAGGCCGCCCGGCCGGCGCCGCGCCGCCCGGCCCCCGAGGTCGTCGGCGATCCCCGGCAGCAGACCTCCGAGTCGGGCTCCGGACGCGAGACCGGCCGCAAGGGCCACCTGCGCATGCTCACGACCGACCACTGACCACCGACCAGCTGACCAGCTGACCAGCCCGGTGATCGGCCCGGTGATCGGCCCGGTGGACGGCTGCGTCGAGTGGCGGGCGACGACACCGTCGGCGGCCGTCGACCGGTCGCACGCCGCCATCTCTCGGGCGAGCCGGTCGGGTCGGCTGGCGCTGCCTCGTGGACCACGGGGCCCTCGACGAGCGTTGCGGCTCCCTGCTCGAGCACCGGGCGGAGGTGGCGCGACGTGCGGTCGGAGCCGCCGCGGCACGACCGTGTCGGCGCGCCACCGGGGCGTAGCGCTCCACCACCGCGCGGAGCCACGGTCGCCACGACTAGGCTCCGGTCATGCCCTCGACCCTCGACGCCGCTTCGATCGCGGCCGTCTTCAAGGCCTACGACGTGCGCGGGACCGTGCCCGACCAGATCGACGAGGAGCTCGCCCGGGCGGTGGGGCGCGCGTTCGTGGAGGTCGTGGGGGCCACGACCGTCGTCGTCGGGCACGACATGCGACCGAGCTCGCCGGGCATGGCGGGCGCCTTCGCCGAAGGTGCGAGCGAGGCGGGCGCCGACGTCGTCCACATCGGGCTCGCCTCGACCGACCAGCTCTACTTCGCCTCGGGCCACCTCGGCCTGCCGGGCGTGATGTTCACGGCGAGCCACAACCCGGCCCAGTACAACGGGATGAAGCTCTGCCGCGCGCACGCCGCGCCCATCGGGCTGGACACCGGGCTCGCCGAGATCCGTGACCGGGTCCTCGCGCCCGACGGGCCGCTCACCGCCTCGACCGGCTCGATCAGCGAGCACGACGTGCTCGAGGCCTACGCCGCGCACCTGCTCTCGCTCGCCCCGGTCGGCACCGGCGGTCGGGGTCGCCCGCTGCGCGTGGTCGCCGACGCCGGCAACGGCATGGCCGGCCACACCGCGCCCGCCGTCTTCGAGCGCCTCGGCGCCGACGTCGTCGACCTGGTGCCGATGTACTTCGAGCTCGACGGCACCTTCCCCCACCACGAGGCCAACCCGATCGACGCGGAGAACCTGCGCGACCTCCAGGCCCGGGTGCTCGCCGAGGGCGCCGACGTCGGGCTGGCCTTCGACGGCGACGCCGACCGCTGCTTCCTCGTCGACGAGCGCGGCGTGCCGGTGCCGCCCTCGGCGGTCACCGCCCTCATCGCCGCCCGCGAGCTGGCCAAGGAGCCGGGCGCGACGGTCATCCACAACCTCATCACCAGCCGGGCGGTGCCCGAGCTGGTCACGCGCCTGGGCGGCACGCCGGTGCGCACCCGCGTCGGCCACTCCTTCATCAAGGCCACGATGGCCGAGACCGACGCGGTCTTCGGCGGCGAGCACAGCGGCCACTTCTACTTCCGCGACTTCTGGCGGGCCGACTCGGGCATGCTGGCCGCCCTGCACGTGCTCGCCGCGCTGGCGGAGACCGACCAGCCGCTGTCGAGCCTGCTGGCCGACTACGACCCCTATCCCGTCAGCGGCGAGATCAACTCCACCGTCGCCGACCCCGTGGCCGTCATGGCCACCGTCGAGGCGGCGTACGCCGAGCGACCCGGGGTCACCGTCGACCGGCTCGACGGGCTGAGCGTGACCCATGCCGACTGGACCTTCAACGTGAGGCCGTCCAACACCGAACCGCTCCTCCGGCTCAACGCCGAGGGCAGGGACGAGGAGACCATGAGCACCATCCGCGACGAGGTCCTGGGCCTGATCCGTGGGGGAGGGGCGCTCTGATGGCGCTCGACCCCTCGCTGCTGGCGATCATCGTGTGCCCCGCCTGCCGCTCCGACCTGACCGAGACCCCCGCCGCCGCGGGGGCCGTCGAGCTGGTCTGCCAGGGCTGCGGGCTGGCCTACCCGGTGCGCGACGACATCCCCGTGCTGCTCGTCGACGAGGCCCGCACGCCGTGAGCTGGTTCGACGAGTCCCGGCTCGACGACGAGGCCGCCCTCTCGACGGCCGACCTGCGCCTGCGCGGGCTGGCGGAGTCGGGCGCGCGCGTGCGCCGCGAGGCGGGCGAGGCCGCCCCCGCCCTCGACGAGGCGGTCGTGCGCAGCCAGGAGTTCTCCCGCCCGCGCGCCGTCATCGCCGCCGGCCCCGACTCCCGGCTCCTGCGCGCCGTGCTGGAGCCGTGGTGCCCGGTGCCGTTCGTGGCGTGGGCCGGCCCGTCGCTGCCCGGCTGGGCGGGCAGCCTCGACCTCGTGGTCGTGCTGGCGCCCGACGGAGGCGACCCCGGCACCAAGTCGGCCCTGGCCGAGGCCGTGCGCCGCGGCTGCCAGGTCGTCGTGGCCTGCGCGCCCGGCTCGAGCGTGGCCGAGCACGCCGCCGGCCGCTACAGCACCATCCTCCCGACCGCGACCACCGACCAACTGGCCATCGCGGTGGTCATGCTCACCTACCTCGACCGTGTGGGCCTGGGCCCGCGGGCCGACGCCGACAGCGTCGCGGAGGCGCTCGACGCGGTGGCGATCGCCTGCTCGCCGCACCGCGACATCGCGGTCAACCCCGCCAAGATGCTGGCCATCGCGCTGGCCGACGCCAACCCGGTCGTGTGGGGCGGCTCGGTGCTCGCCGCCCGCGCGGCGCGCCGGCTCGCGGAGTCGCTGCGACGCGCCACGGGGCGCAACGCGCTGGCCGGCGACGTCGAGCAGCTGCTGCCCGTGCTCGAGGCGGCGCGCCCGCGCGACGTCTTCGTCGACCCCTTCGCCGACGGTGGCGGCGACCTGCGCCCGATCCTCATCGTGCTCGACGACGGCAGCGACGACCCGCTGGTGGGCGAGCAGCGCGGCCGGCTGACGGCGGCCGCCGACGCCCGCGGCGTGCGGGTGGAGACGGTCACCACCGAGGCCACCACCGAGGTCGCGCGCTACGCCTCGCTGCTGCTCTCGGGCAGCTACGCCGCGCAGTACGTCAGCCTCGGCCTGGTCGACGACTGACCGAGGCGGCCGCATGACTGGACGGGCGACCACCCGCGACCCCTGGTTCGACAACGCCAAGATGGCGCTGGTGACCCTGGTCGTGCTCGGCCACTCCTGGGTGCTGCTGCCCGAGAGCGGGCTGCGCGACCACCTCTACGATTTCCTCTACGCCTGGCACGTGCCCGCCTTCGTGTTCGTGACGGGCTACCTCTCGCGCTCCTTCACGTGGAGCCGGCGCCGGCTGTGGCAGCTGGTGCGCACCGTGGCGGTGCCGTACGTGCTCTTCGAGTGCGCCCTGGCGCTCTTCCGCATCCACGTCGGGGGCGAGGAGCTGGAGAACCTGTTCCGCGACCCGCACTGGCCGATGTGGTACCTCTCGGCGCTCTTCTTCTGGCGCCTGCTGACCCCGGTGTTCACCGCGCTGCCGGCCGCGGCGGCGATCGCCGTCGCGGTCCTGACCAGCCTGGCCGCGGGGCTGTGGGCGGGCGACACCCTCGACATGGCCCGCGTGCTGGGGCTGCTGCCCTTCTTCGTGCTCGGGCTCGCCGCGACCCCGCAGCGGCTCGAGCGGCTCCGCGCGCCGTGGCTGCGGCCGGTGGCCGTCGTGGCCTTCGTCGCGGCCTGGGTGCTGACCACCTGGACCGACACCTGGGCCTCCACGGAGTGGTACTACTACCGCGCGCTCTACGGCGAGCTCGACGTCAGCGACACCCGGGCCTTCCTCACGCGCTCGGTGCTCCTGGTCAGCGGCACGGTGCTGGCCTGGTCGTTCCTCGCGCTGGTCCCGCGGCGCGGCGGGTGGTTCACGCGCATGGGCGCCTGGACCCTCGTGGTCTACCTCTTCCACGGCTTCGCCGTGAAGGGCGCCGAGTACGCCGGCTATACGACGTGGACCGCCGACCACCCGTGGCTCGGCCTGGTGCTGACCTCGGCGCTGGCCGTGGCGCTGGCGCTGCTGCTCGCCTCCCCGCGGGTCGCGCCGGTGCTGGGCCACCTGGTCGACCCGTTCGGCTTCGCCGAGAAGCGCGTCGACCACGCCGCCGACGTCGCGGTGGCCTCGCAGGAGGCGGAGGTCATCGCCGGCGCCGTCGCCGACGCGGCGGCCGACGCGGCCCGGGAGGCCCGGCCGCGACGCTAGGGTGAGCGCGTGCCGAGCCATCGACCCGCCCCCGCCGCCGCCGCGCCCCGTGCGGCCCGTCAGACCGACGAGCCGCGCCGATGAGCGGCGGGCTGTTCGCGCTGCTCGACGACGTCGCCGCGCTGGCCAAGCTGGCCGCCGCCTCGGTCGACGACGTCGGCGCCGCCGCGGGGCGTGCGAGCGTGAAGGCCGCCGGCGTGGTGGTCGACGACACGGCGGTGACCCCGCAGTACGTGCAGGGCGTCGCGGCGCAGCGCGAGCTGCCGATCATCCGCAAGATCGCGATCGGCTCGCTGCGCAACAAGCTGCTCATCATCCTGCCGGCGGCGCTGCTGCTCTCGCAGTTCCTGCCCTGGGTGCTCACGCCCGTCCTCATGCTGGGCGGTGCGTTCCTCTGCTACGAGGGCGCGGAGAAGGTCTGGGAGAAGCTGAGCGGTCACGGCGGCGCCCACGGGGCCGACCCGGCCGCCTCGGGCTCGCCGGAGGAGCTGGAGCGGACGATGGTCGCCGGGGCCATCCGCACCGACCTGATCCTCTCGGCCGAGATCATGGTCATCTCGCTCAACGAGGTCGCCGAGGAGGCCTTCGTCTCCCGCGCGCTCATCCTCGTGGTGGTGGCCATCGGGATCACGGTGCTGGTCTACGGCGTGGTCGCGCTGATCGTGAAGACCGACGACGTCGGGCTGAGCCTCACCCAGCGCTCCTCGGCCCTCGCGCAGAAGGTCGGCCGCGCCCTGGTGGCCGGCATGCCCAAGCTGCTCACCGTGATCTCGGTCGTCGGCACCGCGGCGATGCTGTGGGTCGGCGGCCACATCCTGCTCGTCGGTGTCGACGAGCTCGGCTGGCACGCGCCCTACGACCTGGTGCACCACCTGGAGGAGGGCGCCCACGACGCGCTGGCCGCCGTCGGCGCCGTCGCGGGCTGGCTGGTCAACACCCTGGCCTCGGCCCTGGTGGGGCTGCTGGTGGGCGCCGTGGTCGTGGCGGTGCTCCACGTGGTGCCGGTCAAGCGGCTGCTCGGGAATTCCTGAAACTTCTCGGCCCCGCCTACCCTGGCAGGGTCCGCGTGGGAGATCCCGACGATGCGCAGATGCGCGACGCAGACCTGGCTCCACCCCTCCTGAGGAGACACACCGATGGACTTCAAGGTCGCCGACCTTTCCCTGGCCGACTACGGCCGCACCGAGATCCAGCTGGCCGAGCACGAGATGCCCGGCCTCATGGCGATGCGCGAGCGCTACGGCGACGCCAAGCCGCTGGCGGGTGCCCGCATCACCGGCTCGCTGCACATGACCATCCAGACCGCGGTGCTCATCGAGACCCTCACCGCGCTCGGTGCCGAGGTCCGCTGGGCCTCCTGCAACATCTTCTCCACCCAGGACCACGCCGCGGCCGCCGTCGCGGTGGGCCCGCACGGCACGCCGGAGGACCCCCAGGGCGTCCCGGTCTACGCGTGGAAGGGCGAGACGCTCGAGGAGTACTGGTGGTGCACGCAGCAGGTGCTGCAGTGGCCCGCCGGTGCCGACGGCCAGCCCCGCTTCGCCAACATGATCCTCGACGACGGCGGCGACGCCACCCTGCTGGTGCACCTCGGGGTCGACGCCGAGAAGAGGGGCGAGGCGCCCGACCCGGCCTCGGCCACCAGCCACGAGCAGCGGATCATCTTCGAGGCGCTCAACGCCAGCCTCGCCGAGAGCACCGACCGCTGGACCCAGATCGCCGGCGAGATCAAGGGCGTCACCGAGGAGACCACCACCGGTGTGCTGCGCCTCTACGACATGATGCGCGAGGGCTCGCTGCTCTTCCCGGCCATCAACGTCAACGACTCGGTGACCAAGTCGAAGTTCGACAACAAGTACGGCTGCCGCCACAGCCTCGTCGACGGCATCAACCGCGCCACCGACGTCCTCATCGGCGGCAAGGTCGCGGTCGTGTGCGGCTACGGCGACGTCGGCAAGGGCTCCGCGGAGTCGCTGCGCGGCCAGGGCGCCCGCGTCATCGTGACCGAGATCGACCCGATCTGCGCCCTACAGGCCGCCATGGACGGCTACCAGGTCGCGACCCTCGACGACGTGGTCGACACCGCCGACATCATCATCACCGCGACCGGCAACAAGGACGTCGTGACGGTCGAGCAGATGCAGCGGATGAAGCACAACGCGATCCTCGGCAACATCGGCCACTTCGACAACGAGATCGACATGGCCGGCCTGGAGTCCTTCGAGGGCATCGTGCGCAAGAACGTCAAGCCGCAGGTCGACGTGTGGACCTTCCCGGCCGCGGGCGAGCGCGACGAGCACGCCATCATCGTGCTCTCCGAGGGGCGCCTGATGAACCTCGGCAACGCCACCGGCCACCCGAGCTTCGTCATGTCGAACTCCTTCACCAACCAGGTGCTGGCCCAGATCGAGCTCTACACCAAGCCCGTGGAGTACCCCACCGGGGTCTACGTGCTGCCCAAGCACCTCGACGAGGAGGTGGCCCGCCTGCACCTCGACGCCCTCGGCGTGCGGCTGACCACCCTCAGCGACAAGCAGGCGGCCTACCTCGGCGTCGACGTCGCCGGTCCCTACAAGTCGGAGCAGTACCGCTACTGAGCAGGAGCGGGCGGGCCGGCACCACGCCGGCCCGCCCGCGCCCGTCAGGGTGCAGGATGGAGCCATGAGCCAGGCAGCGAGCCCGAGCGACTACACCACCAAGGGGCGGGTCCTCGTCGTCGACGACGACGCGTCGCTGGCGGAGATGCTCACCATCGTGCTGCGCCAGGAGGGCTTCGACAGCCGCATGTGCACCCGCGGCGACCTGGCCGTGGAGCAGTTCCGCGACTACCGCCCCGACCTCGTGCTGCTCGACCTGATGCTGCCCGGCAAGGACGGCATCGACGTGTGCAAGGAGATCCGCGCCGAGTCCGGCGTGCCGATCGTCATGCTCACCGCCAAGGGCGACACCGTCGACGTCGTCGTCGGGCTCGAGTCGGGCGCCGACGACTACGTCGTCAAGCCCTTCAAGCCCAAGGAGCTCATCGCCCGGATCCGGGCGCGGGTGCGTCGCTTCGACGCCACCTCCCAGGCCGAGACCCTCGACATCGGCGACCTGTCCATCGACGTCGCCGGCCACGCCGTCACCCGCGGCGGTGCGCCCATCAGCCTCACGCCGCTCGAGTTCGACCTGCTGGTCTGCCTGGCCCGCAAGCCCTGGCAGGTCTTCACCCGCGAGGTGCTGCTCGAGCAGGTCTGGGGCTACCGCCACGCCGCGGACACCCGGCTGGTCAACGTGCACGTGCAGCGGCTGCGCTCCAAGGTCGAGCACGACCCGGAGAACCCCGAGATCGTCGTGACCGTGCGGGGTGTCGGCTACAAGGCCGGCACGGCCTAGGGCCGACGTGGCGTCCTCCTGGCCCCGCCTGCCGGCGGCCTCCCGCCTGCCGGTCGGGCTGCGCCACGCGCTCACCTTCTGGCGCCGCTCGATCCAGGCCCGCGTGGTGGTCAGCACGGTCCTGCTCTCGGCCGCCGTGGTCGGCGTGGTCGGGTGGTTCCTGCTCCAGCAGACCCGCGACGGGCTCCTGGAGAACCGTGTCGACGCCGTGCTCGCCGAGGTCGGCAGCGAGACCGGCGAGGCCGACGAGCGGCTACAGGCCGCCATCAACCTCAACCTCGACGCCGTCGGCCAGCAGCGCGACCTGGTGCAGCCGATCATCTCGCGCGGCGAGACCCGCGGCTTCGCGGTGGTGCTGGCGGGTCCGGTCGGCGCCGACCCGACGGGAGCGGGCGCGACGTACACCCCCTGGCTCGACCGCGACAGCGTGCCCGACTCGCTGGTGCGGCACTTCGCGACCTCCTCCAGCATCGCCTGGACCTACACCGAGCTGACCCGCCTCGACGAGCGTGGGGAGCCGGTGTCGAGCGAGCCGGGGGTCGTGGTGGGCTCGCAGGTGCGGCTGCCGGCCGACGGTGAGACCTACACCCTCTACTTCCTCTTCCCGCTCAGCGAGGAGGAGGACACCCTGGCGCTGGTCACCCGCGCCCTGCTCACCGCGGGCGCGCTGCTGCTGGTGCTGGTCGCCGGCGTCACCTGGCTGGTGACCCGGCAGGTCGTCACCCCGATCCGGCTCGCACGGCGCGTGGCCGAGCGGCTCGCCGCGGGTCGCCTCCAGGAGCGCCTGCGCGTCACCGGGGAGGACGACCTGGCGCGGCTGGCCACGTCGTTCAACCAGATGGCCTCCAACCTGCAGCGCCAGATCCGCCAGCTCGAGGAGCTCAGCCGCGTGCAGCGACGCTTCGTCTCCGACGTCTCCCACGAGCTGCGCACGCCGCTCACCACGGTGCGCATGGCCGGCGACGTGCTCCACGACGCCCGCGCGGACTTCGACCCCGTCACCGGTCGCGCCGCCGAGCTGCTCCAGACCGAGCTCGACCGCTTCGAGACCCTCCTGGTCGACCTGCTCGAGATCAGCCGCTTCGACGCCGGCGCGGCGGTGCTCGACCTCGACGACGTCAACCTCGTCGACGTCGCCCACCGCGTGGTGGAGGCCACCCGCCCCCTCGCCGCCCAGCGCGACGTCGTGCTGCTCGTCGAGGCCCCCGACCACCCCTGCCTCGCCGAGGCCGACGTACGCCGGGTCGAGCGCATCGTCCGCAACCTGGTCACCAACGCCATCGACCACGCCGGCGCGCGCCACGCGGGCGGGCCGGTCGAGGTCGTCGTGCGCGTCGCCGCCGACGACCACGCCGCCGCCGTCGCGGTGCGCGACCACGGCGTGGGCCTGGCGCCGGGGGAGTCGGCCATGGTCTTCAACCGCTTCTGGCGCGCCGACCCCGCCCGCGCGCGCACCAGCGGCGGCACCGGCCTGGGGCTGTCGATCTCGCTGGAGGACACCCACCTGCACGGCGGCTGGCTCCAGGCCTGGGGCCGCCCGGGGGAGGGGGCGCACTTCCGCCTCACCCTGCCCCGTCACGCCGGCGCGTCCCTGCGCCGCAGCCCCATCGTGCTCATCCCCGACGACGCCGTGGAGACGGTGTGACCCGCCCCGTGAACCGCCCCGTGACCCGCCCGGTGACCCGCCCGGTGACCCGCCCGGTGACCCGCCCGGTGACCCGCCCGGTGACCCGCCCGGTGACCCGCCCGGTGAACCGCCCGGTGACCAGCCGGGCGCGCGCGCTCCTCGCCGTGCTCGCGCTGCTGCTCGTCGGCCCGCTGGCCACCGCCTGCGTCGGGCTGCCCGACGAGGGCCCGGTCGTCGAGGCCGGCACGGGGTCGAGCACCTCCGACGAGGGCGCCGCCCCGGCGATCGACCCGCCCGCCCCGCAGCCGGGCATGTCGGCGGCCGAGGTGGTGGAGGGCTTCCTCGCGGCCATGCAGGCCAGCCCCATCGACACCGCCACGGCCTCGGAGTACCTCACCCGCGAGGCCGCCGCGGCCTGGAACCCCCAGCAGGCGACCATCACCTACGACGACCGCCAGCTGCCCCAGGGCAGCACCCGCGTCGTCGTCGCGCTCACCGGCGCCGCCGAGCTCGACGCCCGCGGCGCCTGGCAGGGCCGGCTCTCGGCCGCGCGCTCCCAGCTGGCCTTCACCGTGCGCGTCGAGGACGGCGACCTGCGCATCAGCGACCCGCCCGACGCGCTCGTGGTGCCCGACAGCTGGTTCGACCAGCGCTTCCGCCAGGTCTCGCTCTACTTCGTCGACCCGCTGGCGGAGATCCTGGTGCCCGAGCCCGTCTACGCCCCCGTCGACGACACCTTCGCCAGCTCCCTGGTCGAGGGCCTGGTCGAGGGCCCCGGCCGCGGCGCGTCGGGGGTGAGCAGCACCTTCCTGCCCCCGGGCCTGGAGGTCGACCTGTCGGTGCCGGTCTCCGAGGACGGGGTGGCGCAGGTGTCGCTCACCGGTCCCGCGACCCCGCCGACCTCCGAGCGCGAGACCGAGCTGCTGCTGGCCCAGCTGGCCTGGACCCTGCGCCAGGACCCCCGCATCGAGGCCGTGCAGCTCAGCGTCAACGGCCAGCCCGTGCGGCTGCCCGGCGGCGACGGCCGCTTCAGCGTCACCGAGGGGGCGCTCTACTCCCCGGTCGGCTTCCAGTCCAGCTCGCTGCTCTACGGCCTGCGCGACGGCCTGCTCGTCTCCGGCGGCCCCGACACGCTCGCGCCGGTCGACGGCCCGCTGGGCTCGCGGGCCGTGGGCGTCTCGAGCGTGGCGGTCAACCTCACCGCCACCACCGTGGCCGGCGTCGTCGACGGCGGCACCTCGCTGGTCACCGCGCCGGTGCGCGGCTCGGGCAAGGTGGTGCGCGTCGTCCCGGGCGCCACCGACCTGCTCGCCCCCGCCTGGGACCACAGCGACCGGCTCTGGCTGGTCGACCGTGGCGCCGACGGCGCCGAGGTCTCCGTGCTCGTGGGCGAGCGCCGCCGCAGCGTCACCGTGCCGGGCGTGAGCGGCTCCGACGTACGCCGCTTCCTCGTCTCGCGCGACGCCAGCCGCGTCGTGGCGGTCGTGCGCGGCCCGCAGCGCGACCGGCTGCTGGTCTCGCGGGTGCGCTACGACGACCGCGGCCAGGTGCTGCGGGTGACCCGACCGGTCCAGCTGCGTCCCGACGAGGGCAGCCGGGGCCGCATCGTCGACGTCGCCTGGCGCAGCCCGACCAGCGTGGCGGTGATGCAGCGGCTGGGCCCGGAGACCACCCGCGTCGGGGCCGTCGGCGTCGACGGGTCGCCCCCGGGACCCGAGGGGCTGTCGGTGACCCTCGGACGCGCGTCGGGGCTGGCCGGGTCGCCGGTGACCGGGGAGGTCCTCTACGCCCTCACCCCCGACGGGCTGGTCGACCTGACCGGCCTGCCGACCGCGGCCCGCCCGCTGGCCGACGGGGTCGGCTCGCTGGCCTACGTCGGCTAGCGCGGCGCGACCCGCGGGTCCTCCACAGGCCGGCCCGGTCGCGCTTGCCCGCCGCCCTCGCGGATGGTGCGATCGTGGGGTGCTGCTGCGCGACGCCGTCACCGACCTGCTGCTGGGCAGCAGCTGCGTGGGCTGCGCGCGCCCGGGACGGCTGCTGTGCGCGCCCTGCGGCGCGACCCTGCCCACCGCGGCCGCGGTGACCTGGCCCGACCCTGTGCCGCCCGGGCTGGTGACCCCCTGGGCGTGCGGCGCCTACGCCGACCTGCTGCGCGAGCTGGTGCTCGGGCACAAGGAGCGCGGGCTGCTCTCGCTGCGCGCCCCGCTGGGGCGGCTGCTCGCGCGGTCCGCGGCCGCCGCCCTGGGGTCCGGCCCCGGTGCGTCCGACGCTGCGGACGCGGTGGTCGTGCTCGTGCCGGTGCCCTCGCGCCCCGCCAGCGTGCGGGCCCGCGGGCACGACCCCACGCTGGCCATGGTGCGCGTGGCCGCGGCCGCCCTGCGCGGCGGGGGAGCGCGGGTCGAGGTGGCGCCCCTGCTGCGCACGCGCCCCGGCCTGGTCGACCAGGCCGGTCTCGGGGCCGCCGAGCGGGCGGCCAACCTCGCCGGGTCGCTGACCTGCCCCACGCCGGGGCTGCGCCGCCTCGGCGTCCGCGTGGGGGCGCGCCGGGTGCGCGTCGTGCTGTGCGACGACGTGCTCACCACGGGCGTCACCGCGCGGGAGGCGCAGCGGGCGCTGGAGGCCGTCGGCGTCGGCGTGGCCGCGGTGGCGACCGTCGCCGCGACCCGCCGCCGGGCTCCGGCTCGTCGGGGCCGATCCGAAGAGTTTGCTGAACTCGACCGATCGTCCCTTTCGTCGGGTCCCGGCCTCCCCTAGTGTCTCGTCATGGAGTCCGCCCGGGTCCGTGGTTGCGTCGCAAGGACGCTCCGGTCAGCCCGGACGCGTCAGCGGCAAGCCGATGCCAGTCGCAGGCGAAACGGTCCACGTAAGTCGTCGTCCGGGGGTCCGCCCCCGGCGCGGCGACGAGCACGGTGCGGCTTAGTCGTAAGTCCTGCCTCGTCCCGGCCGTCAGATGCGGCCGTCGGCGGGAGAAGGCCGGTAGTGGCAGAGAAGCTGCGGGAGCCTCAGCAGGCGAGTGTGGGGTCGAAGACCAGGTCGGCCGGGCGGACTCCATCCCTGGGGCGAGAGCCCGTCTCGCGCACCGGGGCCCGCGGGCCCCGGGCGTCCGCCTGCCCCCAGGAGGGCGTACCCAGGAGCTGAGCAACACCAACGGCGCGCCCCCGGGCGCGCACAAGGAGGTTCACATGGAAGTTGTGGTCACCGGACGTCACTGCGAGATCAAGGAGGGTTTCCGGAGTCACGTCTCCGAGAAGCTCGCCCGGCTCGAGAAGCACGACCACCGGATCATGCGGGTCCACGTGGAGGTGGACTGCGAGCCCAACCCCCGGCAGCACGACCGGGCCGTCCACGTCGAGCTCACCGCCTTCTCCAAGGGCCCCGTCATCCGCGCCGAGGCCGCGGCCGACGACAAGATGGGTGCCCTCGACCTCGCCCTCGACAAGATGGCCGCCCAGATGCGCCGCGCCGCCGACCGGCGCCGGGTGCACCGCGGCCGCCGCACCCCGGTCTCGGTGGGCCAGGCCCTCGCCGACGTCACCGAGCCCGAGACCCTCGCCCCCGACGACGAGGCCGTGCAGGAGCGGCAGGTCGGCCCGATCACCGTCACCGGCGACGGACCGCTCGTCGTGCGCGAGAAGACCCACCCGGCCAGCCCGATGACCCTCGACCAGGCGCTCTACGAGATGGAGCTCGTGGGGCACGACTTCTACCTCTACGTCGACAAGGACAGCGAGCGGCCCGCGGTCGTCTACCGCCGTCGCGGCTACGACTACGGCGTCATCTCCCTCGATCTCGGGAAGGACCTCGGCGAGGACTGAGCCCCGCCCGCCCCGAGCACCCGCCCACCTGGTCCGTCCGGGCCCCGCGAGGGGCCCGGACGTGCCATGATGCGCTCGTGCCAGACCCCACCCCAGCCCCCCGTGAGGACGTCCGGGTCATCGTCGTCGACGACCAGGAGCTCTTCCGCCGGGGCCTGACCATGCTCCTCGCGATCGAGGACGGCATCGAGGTGGTCGGCGAGGCCGGCGACGGCGTCGAGGGCACCACGGTCGCCTCGACCGTCGCGCCCGACGTCGTGCTGCTCGACGTGAGGATGCCCAAGCGCTCGGGCATCGAGGCCTGCCTGGCCATCAAGGAGGCCGTGCCGTCGGCCAAGATCATCATGCTCACGGTCTCCGACGAGGAGGCCGACCTCTACGAGGCGGTCAAGAGCGGCGCCTCGGGCTACCTGCTCAAGGACTCCTCCATCGAGGAGGTCGCCCAGGCCGTCCGGGTCGTGGCCGACGGTCAGTCCCTCATCTCCCCGTCGATGGCGGTCAAGCTGATCGACGAGTTCAAGCAGATGTCGCGCCCCGAGCGCGAGCACGTGCCGGGCCTGCGCCTGACCGAGCGCGAGCTCGAGGTGCTCCGGCTCGTGGCCAAGGGCATGAACAACCGCGAGATCGCCCGCAACCTGTTCATCTCCGAGAACACGGTGAAGAACCACGTGCGCAACATCTTGGAGAAGCTCCAGCTGCACTCGCGCATGGAGGCGGTCATGTACGCCGTGCGCGAGAAGCTCCTCGACCTGCCCTGAGGCCGGTGACCGACTCGCTGTCGCGGGCCCAGGCCCGCCGGATCGCGCTGGCCGCGCAGGGCTTCCTCGACCCGCGGCCCGCCGTGCCGACCATGCGCACCTTCCAGCGCACCCTGCAGCGCACCGGCGTGCTTCAGGTCGACTCGGTCAACGTGCTCCAGCGCGCCCACTACATGCCGCTGTGGTCACGCATGGGCGCCTACGACACCGACCTGCTGCGCCGTGCCTCCGAGCAGCGCCCGCGCCGGGTCGTGGAGTACTGGGCCCACGTGCAGGCCCTCATGCCGGTCGAGCTGTGGCCGCACATGGCCCACCGTCGTGCGCACTACCGCGCCCGGCGCGGCAAGTGGAGCGTGCTGGAGGAGAACCCCGGCCTCGAGGCCGACGTGCTGGCGCGGCTGGCCGCCCACGGCGCCGCCACCGCCCGTCAGGTGGCCGGCTGGCGCGGCGACGCCGGCCCGGAGAGCCGCGACCACTGGGGGTGGAACTGGTCCTCGACCCGGAGGGTCCTGGACTACCTGTTCACCACCGGTGAGGTCGCCATCGCCGGGCGCACCCGGCAGTTCGAGGTGCTCTACGACCTGCCGGAGCGGGTGCTGCCGCCGGAGGTCCTCGCGCTGCCGACGCCGCCCGTGGCCGAGCAGCACCTCGAGCTGGTGCGCCGCGCCGCGCGCTCCCACGGCGTGGCGACCCAGCGCTGCCTGATCGACTACTACCGGATGCACGTCGACCAGGTGCGCCCCGCGGTCGAGACGCTCGTCGAGAGCGGCGAGCTGCTCCCCGTCGCCGTCGAGGGCTGGGCGCGCCCGGCGTACCTGCACGTCGGCGCGCGGCGGCCCCGTGCGGTGCGGGCCCGAGCGCTGCTGAGCCCCTTCGACCCGCTGGTGTGGGAGCGCGAGCGCACCGAGCGGCTCTTCGACTTCCACTACCGCATCGAGATCTACGTGCCCGCGCACCTGCGGCGCCACGGCTACTACGTGCTCCCCTTCCTGCTCGGCGACGAGATCGTCGCGCGGGTCGACCTCAAGGCCGACCGCCGCGCAGCCGGGGGAGCGGGGCTGCTCCGGGTGCCCGCGGCGTGGGCCGAGCCCGGCGCCCCGGAGGAGACCGCCGCCGAGCTCGCGGCCGAGCTGCGCGCGCTGGCCGGCTGGCTCGGCCTGGCCGACGTCGTCGTGGGCGAGCTCGGGGACCTCGCGGGTGAGCTGCGCTCGGCCCTGGCCGGTTAGGGCCGAGCCACCCCCCTGGGTAAGGTGGATCCGCCTGTGACTACCGCTAGGCCCCAGCTAGGAGTGAACCCCGGTGCCCGTGATCCTCGACAAGCTCCTTCGCATCGGCGAGGGCAAGATCCTCCGACAGCTCGAGGCGGTCGCGAAGGCGGTCAACGCCATCGAGGAGGACTTCGAGGCGATGAGCGACGCCGAGCTCCAGCACATGACCGTGGAGCTCAAGGAGCGACTCGCCGCGGGGGAGACGCTCGACGACATCATGCCCGAGGCCTTCGCCACGGTCCGCGAGGCCTCGCGCCGCGTCACCGGCATGCGCCCCTTCGACGTGCAGGTCATGGGCGCCGCGGCGCTGCACCTGGGCAACATCGCCGAGATGAAGACCGGCGAGGGCAAGACGCTGGTGGCGGTGCTCCCGTCGTACCTCAACGCGCTGGCCGGCAAGGGCGTGCACGTGGTCACGGTCAACGACTACCTGGCCAAGTACCAGTCCGACCAGATGGGCCGCATCCACCACTTCCTGGGCCTGACCACCGGCGTGATCCTCCCCGACATGCGCCCCGCACAGCGGCGCGAGGCCTACGCCTGCGACATCACCTACGGCACCAACAACGAGCTCGGCTTCGACTACCTGCGCGACAACATGGCCTCCTCCATCGAGGACTGCGTGCAGCGCGGCCACTTCTTCGCCGTGGTCGACGAGGTCGACTCGATCCTCATCGACGAGGCCCGCACCCCGCTCATCATCAGCGGCCCCACCCAGGACGAGGTGAAGTGGTACGGCGAGTTCGCCAAGATCACCCGCCGCCTCGAGCGCGACGTCGACTACGAGGTCGACGAGAAGAAGCGCACCATCTCGGTCCTGGAGCCGGGCATCACCAAGGTCGAGGACCACCTCGGCATCGAGAACCTCTACGAGTCGGCCAACACCCCGCTGATCTCGTTCCTCAACAACTCCATCAAGGCCAAGGAGCTGTTCCACAACGACAAGGAGTACGTCGTCATGAACGGCGAGGTGCTCATCGTCGACGAGCACACCGGCCGCATGCTCGCGGGGCGCCGCTACAACGACGGTCTGCACCAGGCGATCGAGGCCAAGGAGGGCGTCCAGGTCCGCGAGGAGTACCAGACGCTGGCCACCGTCACCCTGCAGAACTACTTCCGCCTCTACGAGAAGCTCTCCGGCATGACCGGCACGGCCATGACCGAGGCCTCGGAGTTCGACAAGATCTACAAGCTCGGCGTGGTCCCGATCCCGACCAACCGCCCCATGGCGCGCATCGACCAGGGCGACCTGGTCTACCGCACCGAGGAGGCCAAGTACGACGCCGTCGCCGACGACATCCGCGAGCGGCACGAGAAGGGCCAGCCGGTCCTGATCGGCACGGTGTCGGTCGAGAAGTCCGAGCACCTGTCCAAGAAGCTGACCAAGCTGGGCATCGCGCATTCGGTGCTCAACGCGAAGGTCCACGCCGACGAGGCCAAGATCGTCGCGCTGGCCGGTCACAAGGGCGCCGTCACGGTCGCCACCAACATGGCCGGGCGAGGCACCGACATCATGCTCGGCGGCTCGGTGGAGTTCCTCGCCGACGAGGCGCTGCGCAAGCAGGGCCTCGAGCCCACCGGCGAGACCGCGCAGGAGTACGACGCCGCCTGGCCCGGCACCGTGGAGCGCATCCGCGAGCAGGTCAAGGCCGAGCACGACGAGGTCAAGGAGCTCGGCGGCCTCTACGTCGTCGGCACCGAGCGCCACGAGTCGCGCCGCATCGACAACCAGCTGCGCGGTCGCTCCGGTCGCCAGGGCGACCCGGGGGAGTCGCGGTTCTACCTCTCCCTCGAGGACGAGCTGATGCGGCTGTTCAAGTCCGAGTGGGTCGACCGGGTGCTGCAGGTGCTGCGGATCCCCGACGACGTGCCGATCGAGAACAAGCGCGTCACCGGCGCCATCGCCAACGCCCAGGGCCAGGTGGAGTCGCAGAACTTCGAGTCCCGCAAGAACGTCCTGAAGTACGACGACGTCATGGACCGCCAGCGCCAGGTCATCTACGGCGAGCGTCGCGAGGTCCTCGAGGGGGCCGACCTCGCCGAGCAGGTGCGCACCTTCCTCGACGACGTGGTCACCGGCTACGTCACCGGCGCCACGCAGGACTTCTCCGAGCAGTGGGACCTCGAGCAGCTGTGGACCGACCTCGGCCAGATCTGGCCGGTGGGCGTCACCATCGCCGACCTCGAGCAGCAGGCCGGCAGCCGCGAGGACATCGACCGCGACGACCTCGTCACGGCGCTCAAGGCCGACGCGCACGCCGCCTACGACGAGCGCGAGGCCCAGGTCGGCAGCGAGGTCATGCGCGAGCTCGAGCGGCGGGTGCTGCTCTCGGTGCTCGACCGCAAGTGGCGCGAGCACCTCTACGAGATGGACTACCTGCGCGAGGGCATCTACCTGCGCGCCTACTCCCAGCGCGACCCGCTCGTGGAGTACCAGCGCGAGGGCTTCGACATGTTCGCCGCGATGATGGACGGCATCAAGGAGGAGGCCGTCGGCTTCCTGTTCAACCTCGAGGTCACCGTCGAGGAGGAGCCGGCGGCCCCCGTGCTCGGCGTGGCCGAGGGCCTGCGCTCGCCCGTGACCGCCGGCGCCCCGGCGCAGGAGGAGTCCGAGGCCGAGGCCGCCGCGCGGCCGCACATCCGGGCCAAGGGCCTGGAGCCCACGACGCCGCAGCGACTGGCGTACTCCGCGCCGGCCGAGGACGGCGAGGCCGAGGTCGTCAGCGGGCCCGCGGGCGACGACGAGTTCGCCGGCACCGGGCGCAACGCCAAGTGCCCCTGCGGCTCGGGCAAGAAGTTCAAGCAGTGCCACGGCGCGGAGGGTGGGCCCACGGGCCTGACCACCCGGGTCAACGGCTGAGCCGGCCTGGCCCGTGCGGGCCGGGCTCAGGCGAACTCCAGGGCCGTGCAGGTCCAGCGGCCGCGGCGCTCCTCGAAGCGCGCCGCGACCGCGCGGGAGCGCGCGCCGTACCGCACGTGGGCGCTGACCTCCATCACCCCGGGCCGCACGTCGCTGGCGTGCACGCTGCGCACCTGGGGACGCACGGGCTGGACCCGTGCCACCCCGGGCTGGTGGTCCCCGGCGCGCGCCACGAGCAGCGCGCGGCGCGCGAGGTCGAGGTAGACCTGACGGTCGGTCCAGCACAGCAGCTGGGAGACCGGTCGGTCGCCGCCCACGATCTCCACCACCGCCTGGACGTAGCGCCACGCCCAGCGCTCGGCCTCCCGGCGGGCGCGCTGGTCGATGCGGTGGACCGACGCGGGCGAGGCGGTGGCGGGTCGGGTGCTCCGCGGCGCGGTGGGCGGCAGGTCGTCGGGGGCCAGGTCGAGGGCGAGGGTGCCCTGCACGGCCTCCACCGGCACGGGGGCGCGTAGCGGCACGACAGTGCTGTGACGGGTGCTGGGCCGGCTGCTGGGCCGGCTGCTGGGCCGGCTGCTGGTGCTGCGGGCGACGGATCCGGTCATGGCGGTGCTCCTCACTGACCCGGCGTCGGGCCGGGGCTCGTCGGGGGTGCGGGCAGCACGAGGCGCTGGCCCGGGTGGATGAGGTCGGGGTCGGGCCCGACCACACTGCGGTTGGCCTCGTGGACCCGGGGCCAGGCGGCGGCGACGGCGGCGGGCGTGGCCGGTCGGCCCGCCCGCTCCAGCGCCGAGGCGGTGAGGGTCCAGAGGCTGTCACCGGGGGAGACGGTCGTGGACGCCGGCGCGGTGCCGCCGAGGCGGGCCGCGAGCGTGCCGACCGCCCGCTCGGGCAGGGGCAGCCCGGTGAGCAGACGCTCGTCGGCGGGGCCGCGGCCCGGTGCGGTCGGTGCGGTCTGGGCGGTCTGGGCGGTCTGGGCGGACTGGGCCTGGCCCTGGCGCCCGGGCACGTCGGCGCCCGGTGCGGCCGTGGCGGGCACGAGCGTGCCGGCGGCGGTCGTGCCCGCCAGGGCGAGCCCGCACGCCGCGAGCACCCAGCGGCGGGCCACGTCGGGCACGCCGCGGGTGCGGTGCCCGGCCCGCCCGCGCAGCACGTCGGTGACCACGGCCGTGGTCGCGAGGAGCGCCCACCAGCCGCATCCCAGCAGCGCCAGGCTGCAGCCGGCCACGAGCAGGTCCTCGAAGCCCCGGTCGGCCCAGACGGCGGGCCGGGCCACGCCGGACAGCAGCCCGGGCAGCAGACCGGGCAGCAGGGCTGCGGTGAGCGCCACGGTGGTGGCGGCCACCAGGGCCCACACCACGGTGCAGCGGACGATCGACGACGAGGACATCCCGAGAGACCTTTGCGTTTGCGTCTGTTTGCATCATTTGACGTCGATTGCGTGGTCTAGTCAACCGTCGCTCCACAGACGGGTGGGGCAGGATCTGCCTCGTGTCCTGGGAGGAGCAGCTCTTCACGGTGCTCGACGACCTCGAGCAGCAGGCGGAGGCGGCCTACGACGCCGAGCGGGTCGTGGAGCTGGCCGACCGTGCCCGGGCGGAGTACCAGCAGGTGACGCTGGCCAGCCGGCTCATGGCGTCGGTGGGACTGCCGGTGGCGCTGGAGGTGCGCGGGGTCGGAGCGGTCACCGGGGTGCTCGAGCGGGTGGCGGCGGACTGGGTGGTGGTCGGCGGCGCGGCCCAGGACTGGGTGGTGCGCACCCGGGCCGTCGACGTCGTGCGCGGTGCCTCGGCGCGCTCGGTGCCCGAGGTGGCCTGGTCGCCCGTCTCACGGCTCGGCCTCGGCTCGCCGCTGCGCCGACTCGCCGACGCGCGCGAGCGCTGCCTGTTGCACCTCGTCGACGGAGCCCGGCACGAGGGCGTGCTCCAGCGGGTCGGGTCGGACTTCGCCGAGGTCCTCACCGGGGTCGACCGGACGGCGCTCGTGTCCTTCGCCGCGCTGGCGGCGGTCCAGAGCCGCGACTGACGCGGGCGGGCCCGCTCAGGTGGCGTCGACGTCGTACGGCGGGAGCTCGCCGTCGGCGAGGGGCCGGAGGCCGGGCCGCTTGGGCCGCTTCTCCTCCTGCTCGGCCTCCTCCATGGCCTCCATGATGTGCTTGCGCACGATCGCGCGCGGGTCGAGGTCGCGCAGCTCGAGGTCGGAGAACTCGGGGCCGAGCTCGTCGCGGAGCTCGTCGCGCGCGGAGTTGGCGAACTCCTTGGCCTTGCGCACCATCTGCCCGGCCTGCTTGGCCAGGTCGGGGAGACGGTCGGGGCCGAAGACGAGGATCGCGACCAGCGCGATGACGGCCAGCTCGGCGAATCCAGGCACGGACTAGAACTTAGCGGTCGGGGTCAGGCCGAGCTGCATGCCGGCCAGTCCGCGACCGCGACCGGCCAGGCGGGTCGCCACCGCGGTGAGGACCTCCGCGGCCGGGGCGGTCGGGTCGGCGTCGACGATCGGCTTGCCGACGTCGCCGCCCTCGCGCAGCGAGACGTCGAGGGGGATCCGGCCCAGGACGGGCACGTCGTAGCCGAACCGCGACGACAGGGTCTCGGCGACCCGGGCGCCCCCGCCGGAGCCGAAGATCTCCAGCCGGTGCTCGGTGCCCTCCGCGGCGCAGTGCGGGCAGGGCAGGAAGCTCATGTTCTCGACCACGCCGACGACGCGCTGGTGCATCATCGAGGCCATGGTGCCCGCGCGCTCGGCGACCTCGGCCGCGGCCTCCTGCGGGGTCGTCACGACGACCACCTCGGCCCCGGGCAGGTGCTGGCCCAGCGAGATGGCCACGTCGCCGGTGCCGGGCGGCAGGTCGAGCAGGAGCACGTCGAGGTCGCCCCAGTAGACGTCGGCGAGCATCTGCACCAGGGCCCGGTCGAGCATGGGTCCGCGCCAGGCCACGACCTGGTCGCGGCGCGGCTTGAGCATGCCGATGGAGATCACCGACACCCCCGACGAGGTCGGCACCGGCATGATCAGGTCGTCGACCTGGGTGGGGCGGGAGTCGGCGACGCCGAGCATCGCCGGCACGGAGTGGCCGTAGATGTCGGCGTCGACCACGCCGACCTTGAGGCCCTGCTTGGCCATGGCGAGCGCGAGGTTGACGGTGACCGACGACTTGCCGACCCCGCCCTTGCCCGAGGCGATCGCGAAGACCTTGGTGAGCGAGCCGGGCTGGGCGAAGGGGATCTCGCGCTGGGCCTTGCCGTCGCTGAGGATCTCCTTCAGGCCGGCGCGCTGCTCCGCGGTCATCACCCCGAGGGTCAGGTCGACGCCCGAGATGCCGGGCACCTTCGTGACCGCGGCCGTCACGTCGCGGTTGATGGTGTCCTTGAGCGGGCAGCCGGCGACGGTGAGCAGCACCGTGATGCTGGCCAGACCCGTGTCGTCGACCGCCACCGAGTCGACCATGCCGAGGTCGGTGATCGGGCGCTTGATCTCGGGGTCGTTGACCGTGGCGAGCGCGGCGTTGACCTGGTCGACGAGGGAGGTGCTCATGATCCCCGATCCTAGGCGAGGGGTGGTGCGGGACGGTCGTCGCCCGCCACCCGGTCGCCGGGCCGCTCGCCGGGCCGCTCACCGGGCCGCTCCCCGGCCCGGTCGCCGGCCCGGTCCTCGAGCTCGTGCAGCAGCGAGCGCAGCTCCGAGCGCAGGAAGTCGCGGGTGGCGACCTCTCCCACCGACATCCGCAGCGAGGCGACCTCGCGGGCGAGGAACTCCATGTCGGCGTGGGCGCGCGCGTTGGCCTGCCGGTCCTGCTCGGCGACGACCTTGTCGCG
This sequence comes from Nocardioides sp. Leaf307, assembly GCF_001423135.1. Taxonomy (NCBI): domain Bacteria; kingdom Bacillati; phylum Actinomycetota; class Actinomycetes; order Propionibacteriales; family Nocardioidaceae; genus Nocardioides; species Nocardioides sp. Leaf307. The sequence continues at coordinate 1,250,574 of NZ_LMNY01000001.1, forward strand.
CGTCTCCTGGCGGTTCTGCGCCAGCAGGATCAGCGGTGCGGCGTAGGAGGCCTGGAGGCTGAGCATCAGGGTGAGGAAGATGAAGGGGTAGTCGTCCCAGCGCAGCTCGGCGGGCGCCAGCAGGTTCCACACCACCCACACCACGACGAAGAGCGTCATGTAGATGAGGAACTTCGCGGTGCCCATGAAGCGGGCGAACTGCTCGGCGAAGACCCCGAAGGTGTCGGAGTCGTAGGACGGGCGCCGCACCAGCTGGCGCCGGGTCTCGGTGGGGGTGTCGAGACGCGCGCGACGGCTCTCAGCCACGAGCGGCCCCCCGGCGACGTCGCGGCCGCAGACCCTGGTCGCGCCAGTTCTCCGGCAGCATGTGGTCGAGCAGGTCGTCGACCGTCACCGCGCCGAGCAGGTGACCGTTCTCGTCGACGACGGGCGCGGCCACCAGGTTGTAGGTCGCCAGGTGGGCCGCCACCTGGTCGATGGTGGCCTCCGGTGGCAGCGTCTCCATCGAGTCGTCGAGGGCCCCCGCGACCAGGGTCGAGGGGGGCTCACGCAGCAGCCGCTGGATGTGGGCCACCCCCAGGAAGCGCCCGGTCGGGGTCTCGAGCGGCTGACGGCACACGTAGACGAGGGCGGCCAGCGACGGGGTGAGGTCGGGGTTGCGCACGTGGGCCAGCGCGTCGGCGATCGTCGCGTCGGGCCCGAGGATCACCGGCTCGGGCGTCATCATGGCCCCCGCGGTGTCCTCGACGTACGACATGAGGCGCCGCACGTCCTCGGCCTCGTCGGGCTCCATCAGCTCCAGCAGGGTGGCCGCGGTCTCCGGCGGCAGCTCGGCGATCAGGTCGGCGGCGTCGTCGGGCGACATCTCCTCGAGCACGTCGGCGGCGCGCTCGTCGCCGAGGTGGCTGAGGATCTCGACCTGGTCCTCCTCCGGGAGCTCCTCGAGCACGTCGGCGAGGCGCTCGTCGTCGAGGGCGGCGACCACCGCCGAGCGGCGCTCGACGGGCAGCTCGTGGATCATCGTGGCCGCGTCGGCGGGTCGCAGCTCGTTGAGCGCGGCGACGAGGTGCGTCGCGCCCTGGGCCTCCTCGCGCAGCGTGAGGCCCTCGACGTCGCGCCACTCCACGACGTGGGTCTGACCCTTGCGTCGTAGGGCCTTGGCCGGCTCCTGCACCGCCACCCGGCACAGCACCCAGTCGCGGTTGCGGGCCTGCTCCATGGCCACGTCGTAGACCGTGCCGGTGACCCCGGAGCCGGCGATGCGCACGGTCTTGTCGAGCATCTGGCCCATGACGAGGGTCTCGGTGGAGCGCTGCTCGAAGCGGCGCATGTTGAGCAGCCCGGTGGTGTAGACCTGGCCGCTGTCGATGTGGGTCACCCGGGTCATCGGCACGAAGATCCGGCGCCGGCCGAAGACCTCGACGACCAGGCCCAGCACGCGCGGCTGGCTGGTCTCCGAGCGCACCGACACCACGAGGTCGCGCACCTTGCCGACCTGGTCGCCCTGGGGGTCGAAGATCGGCAGCCCGACGAGGCGGGCGGCGTAGACGCGGGAGGGGGCGGAGCTCACAGGAGGAGGCTAGTGCCACGGTCGGGGTCGGGGCGGTGGCAGCATGGGCGGGTGCCTCCCGAGCAGCCCCGCGACACCCGGTCGGCCCGCCCGGGCGGTGGCAGGGTCGTCCTCCACGTGGGCCTGCCCAAGACCGGCACGACCTGGCTGCAGGCCCTGCTCGCCGCGCACCGCGACGAGCTGCGGGCCGGTGGCGTGGTCTACCCCTTCGTCCGGCCGGGGGCGATGTTCCACGGCGCCGTCGAGGTGAGGGGGAGCCGAGCCCGGTTCGGGCTCGCCGCCGAGCAGGTCGAGGGCGCGTGGGCCGCGGTCTGCGCCCGCGCGGGGGAGTTCCTCGACGCCGGTGGCCGCACCGCGGTGATCAGCCACGAGGTGCTGGGGGGAGCGGCGCCCGACCAGGTGGAGCGGGCGCTCGCACCGCTGGCCGGGCGGGAGGTGCACGTGGTCGTCACCGCCCGCGACCTCGGCCGTCAGGCCACGGCGCACTGGCAGGAGGAGGTCAAGCTCGGCGCCACCTGGTCCTTCGCCGACCTCGAGCGCGAGCAGCTGCGCGCCGACACCGGCCGCGAGCCCGCCGGCCCCGACGACGGCGGGTCGCGTCCCCACTTCTGGCACGCCCAGGACCTCGTCGGCGCGCTGCAGCGCTGGACCGCGCGGCTGGGGCCCGACCGCGGACACCTGGTCCTCTGCCCACCGCCGGGGGCGCCGGCCGCCGTGCTGTGGGAGCGCTTCGCCGAGGCGGCCGGGGTCGACCCCGCACTGGTCGACCCCGGGCTGTCGCTGCCGGGCAACGCCTCGCTGGGCGCGCCCGAGACCGCGCTCCTGCGGGCGGTCAACCGGGCCCTGGGCGACCGTCTCGATCCCCGCGTCCGCGCCCGCGTCGTGAAGCAGGGGTACGCCGAGGGCGAGCTGGCCGCCACCGGCTCGGCGCGGCCGCTGGCACCGGCCGGGCTGGCCGAGGTGCTCGTGCCCGCCACCCGGGCCTGGCTCGACGAGGTCGCGGCGGCGGGCTGGTCGGTGCACGGCGACCCGGCCGACCTCGACCCGGTGCTGGCCCGCCCCGGCGACCCGACGCCCGACGTGGAGGCCGTCCCCGGCGTCGACCCGGCCGCGGTGGCGCAGCGGCTCCTCGACGCCGCGGGCGCAGCCGGGGAGGTCGCCGTGCGCCCCCGGCGCCGGTGGTGGCGCTGACCCGCGCCGCGGGGCGGCGGCGCGGTCGGGCCGCGGTGCTACGGTGCTCCCGCGCCAGATCGGCTCCATCTCCCCGGGAGGCCCGTTGAGCAGTCGAGTCGTGCTCCACGTGGGGACGATGAAGTCCGGGACGAGCTACGTGCAGTCCATCCTCGGCGGCCACAAGCAGGAGCTGCTCGCCTCGGGTGCCGAGTTCGTCGGCGGCTTCGGCGTCCAGACCCGCGCGGTGCGCCGCATGCTGCGCCTTCCCGAGGCCCCGCGGCGCAACCGGGCCCGGTGGCTCGACCTCGCGGCCCGGGTCCACGCCTCGCCCGCGGAGGTGTCGGTGGTCTCGATGGAGTTCCTCGGCTTCGCCACCGCGGCCCAGGTCGAGGAGCTGGTGAGCCCCCTGCGCGGGCTCGAGGTGAGCGTCGTCGTGACCGTGCGCGACCAGCTGCGCGCCGTGGCCGCCCAGTGGCAGACCTTCACCCGCAACCAGGGCAAGGACGACTGGGCCAGCTACCTGCGACTCATCGAGGACCCCGAGGGCGGCTCGCGGGCCCACCGGGTCTTCCACCGGGCCCAGGACGTGCCGGTCGTGGTGGCGCGGTGGGGCGACCACCCGGCCGTGGCCGGCGTCGGGCTGGTGACCGTGCCGGGCCACGCGCCCGCCTCGGAGCTGTGGCGGCGCTTCGCCACCGCCGCGGGTCTCGACGCCTCGATCGCGGACCCGTCGGTGGCCCGGCGCAACGACTCGCTCGGCTACGCCTCCTGCGACGTGCTGCGCCGCGCCAACACCCTGCTCACAGGGCTGCCCGGGCCGGTCTACCGCGCGCTCGTGCGGGAGGCGGCGCTCGGCCCGCTCGGGGCGCTGCGCTCCCTGGAGGAGCGTCCGGTCCTCGACCGCACGGCCGCCGCGGCCGCCGCCCGGCGCAACGCCGACATCCGGGCGCTCGTCACCGGCGGGCGCGTCGCCCTGACGGGCGACCTCGAGGACCTCCCGGTCGACGCCGACCCGTCCGAGTACCCCGACGCCGTCAGCCCGCCCGACCCGGCCCACGTGCTGCGTGCCGCCCGGGCCCTGCACGAGCACGCGCGGTCCGCGCTGGTCGCCGCGACGGGGGCCGGGTCGGTCGACCCGTCCGACCCGCCCGACCCGCCCGGCCCGGGAGACGAGGTCGACCGGCTCGTGGCCGAGTCGGCGGCCCTGCTGCGCGCCGTGGCCGGGACCCGGTGACCCGGACATGCTTTACCCTGCTGGGGTGAGCGACCGCGGACGACGACGCCGGGCCCTCGTGCCGTCGGCAGGGGCCCTCCTCGTCGTGCTCCTCGCCGGCTGCGGGTCCGACGGCGGCTCGGCCGGCCCGGCCGAGCAGGCCACCGACCCGTCTCCCTCGTCCTCCACCTCGCCCTCCGGCTCGGGCCTCCCGGAGTGCGACGCGGTCTGGGTGGCGGGCCAGGACCTGCCACGCGGGTACGCCGGGTGCGTGCAGGACGGTCGGGTCGAGGAGCCGGAGCGCCGTCGCTGCGAGTTCGGCCAGACCATCGTGGAGCACGCGGGCCGGTTCTACGCCGTCCCCGGCAACGTCGTCAACGAGACCGAGAGCCTCGCGTCGAGCCCCGAGTACCGTCGGGCTCTGCGCAGCTGCCAAGGCTGATCAAGGGTGCGAACGCCTGCCGTCGGCAGGCGAACGACCCGCCACCGCGGGTCGGGAAATGGAGCAAGGATGTTTGTACGCCGGATGCTGGTGGGCGCCCTCGTGGGCCTGCCGCTGCTGCTGAGCGGTGCGGTCGCCGTGCCGAGCCAGGCCGCGCCCAGCGCCACCACCGCGTCGGTCGAGGTGTCGTCGGTCGACCGCTACGCGTCGGCCTCGGGCCCGTCGCGGCAGCGGGCGGGCGGCTACACCGTGCCCCAGGGACTGCTCTTCAACAACCCCCTCAACGACCGGTCGCACGTCATCAACAAGCACATCCGCGAGACCATCGCCCGCACGCCCGCGGGCGAGCGGATCCGGATGATCACGTGGAACTTCAAGAGCGAGCTCTTCGTGCGCTCGCTGCGCGCCGCGCACCAGCGCGGCGTCAGCGTCCGCGTCATCATGTCGGGCGGTCTGGCCGCCCAGCAGCAGCCCGACGGGTCCTACCGGACCCTCAAGCGGGCTCTCGCGGTCGGCAACAAGTCCCGCAAGGCGGGCATGCGCAGCTGGTTCCGGGTCTGCAACAACTCCTGCCGCGGCAAGGCCGGCACGGGCATCGTGCACTCGAAGTTCTTCCTCTTCAGCAAGGTGGGGAAGTCGCGACACGTCGTGATGCAGGGCTCCGGCAACCTCACCGAGTCGGCGGCCAACAACCAGTGGGACGACCTCATCACGCTCGCCGGGCGGGAGAAGACCTACCGGGGCTACGAGCGCATCTTCACGCAGGCCTCGCGCGACAAGCTGCACCGCCCGACGTTCGACACCTTCGCCGAGGGTGACTACCGCTCGTGGTTCTACCCGCGCCTGGGGCGCTCCGACCAGGTCGTGGACATGCTCGGCAAGACCCGGTGCAAGAACGTGCGGAAGGGCTTCGGCATCAACGGTCGGACCCAGATCCGGATCATGCAGTCGGTCTTCAACGGCCTGCGCGGCGAGGCGGTCGCCCGGGCGATCCGCCAGAAGTACAACGCCGGGTGCAACATCCGCATCAACTACTCGGTGATGACGCCGAACGTCCGCGACATCCTGGGCCCCGTGCCGCGGCGCCACATCGTGCAGGACCCCGACGGCGACGGCGTCTACGACCGCTACCTGCACATCAAGTCGATCGCCATCAGCGGCAACTACGGCGGCAGCCGTGGCGACCGGATCGTGCTCAACGGCTCGGCGAACTGGTCGGGCTCGAGCCTGAAGTCCGACGAGCAGGGCATGATCATCACGCGCGACGGCATCGTGCGCCAGTACATCTCCTGGGCCAACACGCTGTTCGCCAACCCGCCGGTCAGCCGGGTCGTGGCCGGTCGTGCGGCCACCGACGTCGATCCCTACGCCAAGGCGTGGCTGCTGACGCAGTGATGTCTGCGACGTCTGTGACGTGAGTGGCGGGCGGGGCGCGAGAGGCGCCTCGCCCGATCGCGGGACGTGGGGGACCGGGGGAGGTTAGCCTTCCCCGGTCCCCCCTCCTCTTCCCCGAGTCGGAGCACGTCATGCGCCTTCCCCTGCGCCCGCACGCCCCCACGGGTGCCCTGGCCGTCCTGGCCGCCCTCGTCGTCCTGGTGGCCACCCTGCTGGCCGGCGCCGGCACGGTGGCCGGGGCAGCGGAGGAGCCGCGGTCCGCGGGCGCCTCGGCGAGGTCGGCCGCGGTCACGGTCGCCGACGCATCGGCCCGCCGGGCACCCGCCGTACGCCGGGTCGCCGCCGGCGGCGAGCACTCCTGCGAGATCCGCGGCGACCGCACCCTGTGGTGCTGGGGACGCAACACCTACGGCCAGCTCGGCCTCGACCGCACCGGCCCCGGCACCGCGATCCCCGAGCAGGTGGGGGGCTCGACCGCGTGGGCCACGGTGTCGGCCGGCGGCGCCTCGACGTGCGCCACCCGCACCGACGCGAGCCTGTGGTGCTGGGGCGTCAACCACCGCGGCCAGCTGGGCGACGGCACCCGCGACGTGCGCCTGGAGCCCACCCGGGTGGCCGGCAGGCAGTGGAAGCAGGTCTCGACGGGCTGGTTCCACACCTGCGCGACCCGCGCCGACAGCACCCTGTGGTGCTGGGGCGATGACTCCGCCGGTCAGCTGGGCGTGCCCGGCGACCAGGACCGGACCACGCCCACCCGGGTGCCCGGGTCGGACTGGAAGCGCGTCTCGGTCAACGGCTGGTCCACCTGCGCGGTCAAGGGCGACGGCTCGCTGTGGTGCTGGGGCCGCAACCTCTTCGGCCAGCTCGGCGTGGGCGACAACCGTGACCGCGCCGAGCCGACCCGCGTCGGCACCGGCACCGCGTGGAGCGGGGTGTCGGTCTCGTGGACCCACGCCTGCGCCCGCACCGGCGCCGGTGCGGTGAGCTGCTGGGGCCGGGGCGACCAGGGCCAGCTCGGCACGGGCACCCTCGCCGGGTCCACCTCGCCGGTCGCCGTGACCGGTGGCCACGTCGCCAGGCGGGTGGCCGTGGGCGAAGGAAGCTCCTGCCTGATCGACGACGCGCAGCGACGGTGGTGCTGGGGATCCGACGTCTACGGCCAGCTCGGTGACGGCTCGGCGCCCGGTGGGAGCAGCCCGGTGCCGGTCGTGGGCCCCGGCACCTACACCGACCTCAGCCTGGGGTGGCTGCACGGGTGCGCCCGCACGAGCGAGGGCCAGCGCGCCTGCGTCGGCAACGACGAGCGCGGCCAGACCGCCGTGCCCGGGACCGCCGCGCGGCAGGCTCCGAGCACGAAGCCGACGACGGTGACGCGCCGCGAGGGGCCGCTCAGCTTCCGCATCGCCACCTTCAACACCGTCGGCAACGGCCACACCCGGCCCTACGCCCACGACGACCAGCTGGCCCCCGCGCGCATGCGCGCGGAGTGGACCGCCCGGGCGCTGCGCACCCTCGACGCCGACGTCGTCGGCGTGCAGGAGCAGACCGCCGAGCAGCTCGCGGCGATCCTCGCCGCCGGCGAGGGCGAGTACGCCAGCTTCCAGACCCCGGCGTCCGGCGACCTGGGTGTCGAGTCGGCCCTGCTGTGGCGGCGCGACGTGTGGAAGCCGATCGAGCGCACCGTCATCCGGACCCAGTTCATCAGCCGCGAGCTCGACCGGCCGGTCGTGCTCCTCGAGCACCGCGCCACGGGGCGACGCATCTGGGTGATGGCCGTCCACAACGCGCCCTGGGAGTACCAGGCCAAGCGCGACAAGGCCGTGCGCGCCCAGCTGGCCCGGATCAACGAGCTCGAGGCCACCGGCGTGCCCGTCTTCTACGTGGGCGACATGAACGAGAAGGAGACCATCGTCTGCAAGGTCATGGCCGGCACCACCCTGCGCAGCGCGACCGGAGGACGCTACGCCGACGGCCGCTGCACCCCGCCGCGCGGCACGATGCGCGTGGACTGGCTCTTCGGTCCCGGCGACGCGACCTGGGACGGGTATGCTCCGAGCCGCATCCCGCTGGTGAGGCTGGCGACGGATCACTGGGTGCCGGTCTCCCGCGTCACGCTTCCCTGACGCTCCCGTCCGGCCGGTGCCCCACCCGACGACCTCTCGGAGGAGCATGCCCATGGCGCGACGACTGGTGCTGCACATCGGCTCGATGAAGTCCGGCACGAGCTTCGTCCAGAACGTCCTGGGCCACCACCGGGAGCGTCTCGCCGAGTCGGGCGTGCTCTTCGCCGGCAGCCGCTGGCGCGAGCAGGTGAAGGCCGTGCGGGAGCTGATCGAGCGCGGTGGGCCGGGCCAGCGTCCGATGCCGCTCGACGGGTCGTGGGCCGCCGTCGTCGAGGACGCCAGCCGCTGGGAGGGCACCGCAGTCGTCTCGATGGAGTTCCTCGGCCCGCGCAGCGAGGCCAAGATCGAGCAGATCCTCGCCGCCTTCCCCGACACCACCGTCGAGGCGGTGATGACGTGTCGCGACCTGTCGCGCAACATCCCGGCGATGTGGCTGGAGTCGATGCAGAACGGCTCGTCGGCGACCTGGCCCGACTTCCTGGCTGCGGTGCGCGACCGTGACAGGGACTCGCCGATCGCGCGCAACTTCTGGCGCCACCAGGACCTCCCGGTCATCGCGGAGCGCTGGGCGCGGGTGCTCGGCGAGGGGCGCCTCACCCTGGTGACGGTGCCGCCCTCGGGCGCGCCCCACGACCTGCTCTGGCGGCGCTTCGCGGAGGTGCTCGGCGTCGATCCCTCGGGCTACGACCTCGAGGTGCGGTCCAACCGCTCCATCGGTCCGGCCACGGCCATGGTGCTGCGCCGCCTCAACGAGAAGATGGTGGTGGACGGAGCGGTCCCGCAGGGCTACGACCGGTTCGTGAAGCACTCCCTGGCCAAGCGCGGTCTCGTGGCCCGCACCCCCCTCGAGCCCCGGCTGGGCCTGGACGAGGAGTGGGTGCGCGAGGAGGCGCACGCGCAGGTCGAGCGCCTCGCCGGCGCCGGGCACCGCGTGGTGGGCGACCTCGAGGACCTCCGGCCGGTGCGGGTGCCGGGCGTGCACACCGACGAGATCTCCGCCGAGGACCAGCTGGCCGCCGCCGTCGACGGGCTCGAGCTGCTCGTGCGCGAGTGGGGCCAGAGCGAGCGCAAGCAGCGCCGTGCGGCGCGCCGGCAGGGCCCCGGGCCAGCCGGTCGGGGGGAGGAGGACTGATGGCGCTCCTGCGCCGCCGCTCCTCGGGGTCCGCGGACCCGTCGGACCCCTCGCGCCCGCCCCCGGCGCCGGAGGACCCCGCCGACCCCGCCGACCTCTCCCACCTGGTGTCGGCCGCCCCCGAGGGCGAGCTGCCGAGCGTGGCGGTGATGACCATGGCCCGCGACGAGGGCGCGATGCTGGGGCGCTGGGTGCGTCACTACGCCGCCCAGGTCGGCGCCGAGCACGTCTACGTGGTCGACGACCAGACGACCGACGGGTCCACCGACGACCTGGCCGGGCCGGTGCTGCGGATCCCCCCGCTGCGCAAGCGCGGCTTCGAGCCGTCGCGGATGGAGGTCATGGCGGGGCTCTCGGCCGGGCTGCTCGCGGCCTACGACGCGGTGGTGTTCTGCGACACCGACGAGTTCATCGTGCCCGACCCCGACCACCACGCCTCGCTGCTCCACTACGTCGCGGCGCGGCCCGGGCGGCAGGCGGTGGGCGTCACGGCCCTCAACGTCGTCCACGACGTCTCCCGCGAGGGGCCGCTGCGCGACGACGCCCCCGTGCTCTCGCAGCGCGCGCTGGCCAAGTTCGCGCCCCTCATGTGCAAGCCGAGCCTGAAGTGGGTGCCCGCGCGCTGGGCCCACGCCTCCCACGGCATCGAGTGCCCCTACGCGGTCGACCCGGAGCTGTTCATGTTCCACCTCAAGTTCGCCGACCGCGACCACCTGGCCGACGCCGCGGCCAAGCGGCACGCCGCGTTCCGTGACGACGGCCGCGCAGCGCGCACCAGCTGGGAGCGCCCGGCCGACGAGATGGTCGACCTGCTCGACGAGATCACCGCCGACATCGACCTCGAGCAGGTCGAGCGCTTCCGTCCGCGACCGGCGCGCCTCGAGCGCATCGTGCAGCGCCAGGGCGCGATGTGGCGCGCGACCGGCGCGGGACAGGTGCAGGCGATGCGCAGCCAGCCGCTGGTGCGCGTGCCCCGGCGGTTCCGCGACCTCGTGTGAGCCGACGTCGCGGGGGCGCCCGCGACTGGTAGGTTCGCCGTTCCACGACGGGGGAGGGAGTACGACGGTGCCACGGCTGCCCGAGGTCGTCGACGTCGATCGTGCGGGCCTCCTGCTCGGCGACAGCGACGACGTCCTCCTCGACGTGCTCCTCGACGGTCGTCGGGTGTGGTCCCTGTGGACCGAGCGGGTCGCGGGTCGCACGCCGTCCCGCTCGGGGCCGCCCGGTGCGGTCGCGGTGCCCTGGCCGCGCGAGCTGGCCCAGGCCCTCGACGGGCCCGTGCGGATGACGGTCTCCTGCGGCGAGACCGTGCTGCTGGACCGCGAGGTCGTGATGGGGCCCGGCCCCGACCGTGTGCGCCTGGTCGACCGGGAGGGCCGCGACCTCGTCGTCGACAACCACGGCCGGCTCGCGGTCGCCTTCGGCGACCAGGGGGAGGAGGCGACCGCGCTCCTCCTCGACGCCACGGCCCGGCTCCTCGCCGACCTCGAGGAGGCCGGCGTGGAGCCCTTCGTGGCCTACGGCACCCTGCTCGGCGCCGTGCGCGAGGGCAGCTTCGTCGGGCACGACAACGACGTCGACCTGGCCTACCTCAGCTCCCACGAGCACCCGGTGGACGTGATCCTCGAGTCCTACCGGGTCCAGCGTCACCTCATCCGCGCCGGCCACGACACCACCCGCTACAGCGGGGCCGCCTTCCGCGTCGACCTGACCGTCTCCGACGGCACCCGCCGCACCATCGACGTCTTCGCCGGCGCCCTCGTCGAGGGTCACCTCATGCTCATGGGCGAGCTGTGGGTGCCCTACGACCGCTCCGCGCTGCTGCCGCGGAGCTCGGTGGTCCTGGAGGGGCGTTCGCTGCCGGCCCCGGCCGACCCGGAGGCCCTCCTGGCGGCGACCTACGGCCCCTCCTGGCGGCGGCCCGACCCCGCCTTCGCCTACGCGCCCCCGGCGGCCACGACCCGCCGTCTCGACGGCTGGTTCCGCGGCACCCGCGCGGCGCGCAACCACTGGGACCGGCGCTACTCCGACGCGGTCCACCACGGCCCGGTCCGCAAGCCGCACGACCTGGCCCGCCTGCTGCACCGGCGCGAGGCGGAGGACTGCGAGGTCGTCGACGTGGGCTGCGGGCGCGGTCAGGACGCCGTGTGGCTGGCCCGGCGTGGTCACCCGGTGCTGGGGCTGGACTTCTCACCCAACGGGTTCGCCCGGCTCCACGTCCGCTCGCAGGAGGAGGGGTGGGGCGCCGACTTCGCCTCGATGAACCTGCTCGAGCTGCGTCAGGTCATGCTCTGGGGTGCGCGCCTGGCCCGTCGCGAGGGCCCCCGGGCCCTCCTCGCGCGTCACGTCGCCGACGCCACCAGCGACCGTGGCCGACGCCACCTGTGGCGCCTGGCCGAGATGGCGCTGTCCGGCGGCGGGCGCCTCTACCTCGAGTTCGTGCTGCCGCCGGCCGACCCGCCCCTGCCGCAGCACCTGCTGCTGCACGGCCTCGAGCCCGACCAGGTGCGCTCGGAGGTCCTCGCACGCGGCGCACGCGTCGTGGAGGAGGGGGCCGTGGACGTCACGCACACCGGTCAGCCGCCGGCCGGCGGCATCGAGGACGAGACCCCGCTGCGGGGCTACCGCATGGTGATGGAGTGGAGAGCATGAACGCACCCGACGAACGCCCCGACCCCGGGCCGGCCGGCCCGGTCGACCGGCTGCGCCGGCTGGCCCCCGGCCTGCGCTCGCGCCCGGCCGTCGCCAGCGAGGGCCCCGACGGGCTCGAGGCCCTGCGGGCACGCGTGGCGGACCTCGAGGAGGAGGTGGGCGAGCTGCGCCGGCTCAACCTCCGCCTGGCCGAGCTGACCGACGTCGTCCAGGAGCTCCTGCTGCCCCTGGCCTCCAGCGACCCGGCCCGGGCGCAGGAGGTGCTCGACCGGTACTCCGCCGAGCTCGGCAGATGAGCCGTCGGGCCTTCCTGCACATCGGCCTGCCCAAGACGGGCACCAGCTACCTGCAGGCCGGGTGGTGGTCGCACCGCGCCGCGCTGCTGGAAGCGGGTCTGCTGCTCCCCGGGCGGGCCAAGCGCGACCACCTGCTGAGCTCGCTGGTCGTGCGCGAGGACCCTGGCGTACGCCGGCGCGGGCCCGGCGCGGCCGAGGCCTGGGACGTCGTCCTCGCCGACACGGCCGCCCACAGCGGCGACGTGCTGGTCTCGCACGAGTTCTTCTGCGCCGCCAGCGCCGCCCAGGCGCGCCGCGCGGTGGAGGCCCTGCCGGCCGACGAGGTCCACGTGGTCGTCACCGCCCGCGAGCCGCTCTCGCTCTTCGCCTCGAGCTGGCAGGAGCACCTGAAGAACCGCGGCACGACGGCCCTGGCCGACTACGGACGAGGCGAGTCCGAGGACCCTCGCGACGTCTGGGACTGGCGTGCCCTCGACCTCGGGCTGGTGCTGGAGCGCTGGGGCGGTGCGGTGCCTGCGGAGCGGGTGCACGTGCTCCCCGTGCCGGGACGCGACCAGCCGCGGGAGGACCTGTGGCACCGCTTCGCCGCGCTGCTGGACCTCGACCTCGCGGTGGTCGACACCAGCGGACGCTTCGCCAACACCGGCATGGGGGTCGTCGAGGCCGAGACCCTGCGACGGGTCAACGCCGCGCTGAGCGGTCCCTGGGGTGCCCAGGACCGGGGGAGGTGGCTGCGCAGCCACCTCGCCGACCAGCTGCTCGCGCCCCGCGCGGGCGAGCCCTTCTGGCCCGGCGAGGACCAGGTCGCCGACTGCCGCGCCCGCGGGCTGCGGGCGGTGGCGGCGGTGCGCGCGGGCGGCTACGACGTCCGTGGTGACCTCGACTCGCTGCTCGTGCCCGACGTCGTGCCGCCGCGTCGCCACCCCGACTCCGTGACCGACGCCGAGGTCGCCGAGGTCGCCGTCGCGCTGGTCGCCGATCTCGTCGGCGAGCTGCGCGACCGCGCGGCGCCGGACCCCGACGCGAGCACCGCGCCTGCTCGCGCCGCCGCCCCAGCCGGCCCGGCTCCCGGCCGAGCCGGTCGCGCCGGCCGTGCGCTGCGCCGGCTGCTGCCCAGGCGCGCGGACGGGTGAGACCCGGCCGGTGCTGTGGCGTTCCCCACAAGTGACCCTAGGCTACTGACGGGTTACTTTGGGTCCGACGACCGACGCCGCCGCGTCGCCGCGCCGAGACGAAGGAGCACGTGCCGATGGCCCGCCTGTGCCAGACCGAGGGACTCACCGAGGACCAGTCCGAGATCCTGAAGGCCGTCCACTCCTTCGTGGAGTCCGAGATCCTCCCCGTCGCCACCGAGCTCGAGCACGCCGACGAGTACCCCACCGACATCGTCGAGGGGCTCAAGGAGCTCGGCGTCTTCGGCCTGATGATCCCCGAGGAGTACGGCGGTCTGGGCGAGTCCCTGCTGACCTACGCCCTGGTCGTCGAGGAGATCGCCCGCGGCTGGATGAGCGTCTCCGGGGTCATCAACACCCACTTCATCGTGGCCTACCTGCTCATGCACCACGGCACCGAGGAGCAGAAGCAGAAGTACCTGCCGCGGATGGCGACCGGCGAGGTGCGCGGGTCGTTCTCCATGTCGGAGCCGGGCCTGGGCTCCGACGTCGCGGCCATCAAGACCAAGGCCGTCAGGACCGACGAGGGCTACGAGATCACCGGCCAGAAGATGTGGCTGACCAACGGCGGCTCCTCGACCCTGGTGGCGCTGCTCGTCAAGACCGACGAGGGCGCCGACTCGGTCTACCGGAACATGACCACCTTCCTCGTCGAGAAGGAGGCCGGCTTCGGGGAGACCGCCCAGGGCGTCACGGTGCCGGGCAAGATCGAGAAGATGGGCTACAAGGGCGTCGACACCACCGAGCTGGTGCTCGAGGGTCACCGCATCTCCGCCGACCAGATCCTGGGCGGCGCTCCCGGCCAGGGCTTCTACCAGATGATGGACGGGGTCGAGGTCGGTCGCGTCAACGTCGCGGCCCGCGCCACCGGCGTCGCCAACCGCGCCTTCGAGCTCGCCATCGCCTACGCCCAGCAGCGCGAGACCTTCGGCAAGCCCATCGTCGAGCACCAGGCCATCCTGTTCCGCCTGGCCGAGATGGCGACCAAGGTCGAGGCCGCCCACGCGATGATGGTCCGCTCGGCGCGGTCCAAGGACGGCGGGCAGCGCAACGACGTCGAGGCCGGCATGGCCAAGTACCTCGCGGCGGAGTACTGCAACGAGGTGGTGGAGGCGTCCTTCCGCATCCACGGCGGCTACGGGTACTCCAAGGAGTACGAGATCGAGCGGCTCTACCGCGAGGCGGCGTTCCTGCTGATCGGCGAGGGCACCGCCGACATCCAGAAGATGATCATCGGCCGGGCCGTGCTGAAGGATTATCGGCTGCGCTGAGCGGTGACCTAGGGTCTCGCGACATGGCGCAGCGGGTGGTCCTCCACGTCGGACTGATGAAGTCCGGCACGAGCTTCGTGCAGGACCTGCTCTTCGCCGCCAAGGCGGAGCTGGGTGCGCACGGCGTGCTCGTGCCGGGCGCGGGCTGGGGCCGCCAGGTCGCCGCGGTCAAGGACGTGCTGTCCGCGAGCCCCGGGCGCCCGTGGCGCCGGATGGTCGACGAGATCGACGGGCACGACGGCACCGCGGTGGTGTCCATGGAGTTCCTCGGCCCCGCGGGGCCCGACCAGGTCGACCGCGTGGTGGGAGCCTTCGGCGGCGGCGCCGTGGTGGACGTGGTGGTGACCGCCCGCGACCTCAACCGCTCGGTCGCGTCGCTGTGGCAGGAGACGATCCAGAACGGCCGCAGCTGGGGCTGGGACGAGTACGTCGCCGACGTGGCCGCCAAGCGGCCCGGGCGCGGCGCCGGGGTCGCCGACCGGGTCACCGCGGGGGGCACGTTCTGGCGTCAGCAGCACCTGCCGCGCGTCGTCGACTCCTGGTCGCGCGCGGTCGGGCACGACCACGTGCAGGTCGTCACCGTGCCGGGGCCCGGCGCACCCCGCGACACCCTGGCGCACCGCTTCGGCGAGGTGCTGGGCGTGGCGGTGCCCGTCCACGAGGGCACCGGTGGCGCCAACGCCTCCCTCGGGCTGACGTCGACCCTGGTCCTCCGGCGGGTCAACCAGGTCCTCGACGCCCAGGGCCTGACCTTCCCGACCGGGGCCAGGCTGCGCAAGCAGGTGCTCGCCAAGACGGTGCTGGCCGCGCGCCGGGCCGAGGAGCCGCGCCTGGGTCTGCCGGTGGCGCCGTGGGTGGTCGAGCAGGCGGCCGACACCGTGGCGGTGCTCCGGGACGCCGGCACGAGGCTGGTCGGCTCCTGGGAGGACCTGAGCCCCGTCGAGGTCCCCGGGGTCCACCCCTCCAGCATCGACGCCGTCGAGGTGGGCGAGGCCGCCCTGGTCGCGCTCGCGGGTCTCGTGGCCTCGCAGGTGGTGGACTGACCGCGACGCCGGCGCCGGGTGTCAGCAGGTCTCGACGACGCCCTGCACCTGGTAGGTCGTGCGCACGGGCCGGTGGTCGGACAGCGTGACGGCCGGCACCGAGCTCGCCAGGGGCGTGATGCCCGACCCGCCGTGCAGCAGGTAGTCGATGCGGCCGCGCAGGTTGACCGAGGGGTGGGTGAAGCCGGGCCCGGCGCCCGAGGAGGGCCAGCTGTCGACCATCGTGGCCGCCAGCGTGCGCATCGGCGCCGAGGTCGGGTGCGCGTTCATGTCGCCGCCCAGGACCTTGGGCAGCGGGTCGGCGGCCATGACCTGGTTGATCGCACGGGCCTGGGCCATCCGCGAGGGCTCGGAGCGGTTCTGCAGGTGGGTGCTGTAGAGGCTCACCGGCACGCCGTCGACGTCGATCGTGGCGTGCAGCAGGCCGCGCTGCTGCATGCCCTTGCCCGGCAGGAACGGGAGCAGGCGGTTGGCCGACTCCTCGATGGGGAAGCGCGAGAGGATCGCGGTGCCGTACTGACTGCCCCCGCTGCGCAGCACGTTGGCCCCGAAGGCGTTCTGCATGCCCAGCTGTGCGCCGAGGATCCCGGGCTGGTCGGTGCGCCGCGAGAAGGCACGGTTGCGGTCGACCTCCTGGAGCAGCACGACGTCGGCGGCGGTCGCGGCGATCGCGCGGGCGTAGTCGTCGAGCTGCAGCCCTCGCCCGCTCGCGAAGCCGGACTTGATGTTGTAGGACAGCACCGTCAGCTCGCGCTCGACGGTCTCGGGCTGGCAGGTCGTGCGCTCCTCGACCTGGCGCGCGAGGCGTCGCACCGGCAGGGCCGTCTGCCGGCGGGGCACGGCGGTGCCCGGCTCCAGGGCGGCGCGCAGCTGCTGGGCCCGCTGCCCGGGGGCGGGCTCGATGGCGGCGGGGGCCTCCAGCACGTCCTGGGTCGGGCGCGTGGTGGATGCCGCGGGAGCGCTGGGCGTGGTGGCGGCCTCGGCCGCGCGCAGGTCGGCGCCGTTGTCGTCACCGGGGGGCAGCCCGCCGGTGAGGGCCAGGACGAGCGCCACGCTGGCCAGCACGGCCGCCACCGGCAGCAGCGTCAGCAGGGGACGCGGGCCCGGCGCGAGGTGGCGGGGGTCGTCGGTCGGCGGGAGGGACGGCACGGGGGAAGTGTAGGCGGCCCACCGCCGGGGCGTGACGAAACCCACGGCGGGCACCCGGCCGCCCGGGTGCGGTGTGCGCCACCATGGCGTGCGACACCGCGAGCGGGTGCACGACGACGCCCGACGCCCGAGCCAGAGGAGAGCCCATGCAGTTCGGCCGCAGCTACGAGGAGTTCGAGGTCGGAGTGACCTACAAGCACTGGCCCGGCAAGACGGTGACCGAGTACGACGACCACCTGTTCTGCCTGCTCACGATGAACCACCACCCGCTGCACCTCGACGTCAACTACGCCGGGGAGACCACGCAGTTCGGCAAGAACGTCGTCGTGGGCAACTACGTCTACTCCCTGCTGCTGGGGATGAGCGTGGCCGACGTCTCCGGCAAGGCCATCGCCAACCTCGAGGTCGAGTCGCTGCGCCACGTGGCGCCGACCTTCCACGGCGACACCCTGTACGGCGAGACCACGGTGCTGGGCAAGACCGAGTCGACGAGCAAGGACGACCGTGGCGTCGTCCACGTCGAGACCATCGGCTACAACCAGGACGGCAAGGTCGTGTGCGTCTTCCGGCGCAAGGTGATGGTGCCGAAGGAGAACTACCTCACGCAGCGCGGTGGCGAGCAGCCCGGGCGCCCCGTGCCGCAGCCGGACAAGAACTGGGCCGGACCACAGGCCTGACCCACGGCGTTCCGCTGCCGACGACCGGCGGGGTGGGGCACCATCCCCACCATGGCCCGCTCCGCACCGCAGCTGAGGCGTCGCACCGCCGCCGCGCCCACCGACCGGGTGGCCGGGACCGCCCCGGCCACCCGGCGGGGCACCCGTCCGCCCCGGCCGGGCGAGCGCCTGCGCTACCGGTTCGACAACTCGATGGCCCGCGGCACGCCGGCGCTGGTCGGCTGGCTGGCCGCGGGCACCGCCGTGCTGGTCGTGGCCTTCGCCGCGGCCGTCAGCCTCCTGGGCCTGCGCGGCTCCGACGACCCGGTCGCCGACCGCAGCTTCGCCGACGAGGTCTTCTCCGCCCTGCTGCACGCCCTCGACCCCGGCACGGTGGCGGGGGAGGAGCAGGCGCCGTGGCGGCTGGTGGCCGCCATGCTCCTGCTGACCGTGGCCGGGCTCTTCGTGGTCTCGGCCCTCATCGGCGTCATCGCCGCCGGGATCGACGCGCGGCTGGCCGACCTGCGCCGTGGGCGCTCGATCGTGCTCGAGCGCGACCACACGGTGGTGCTGGGCTGGTCGGACTCGGTGTTCACGATCCTGCGCGAGCTGGCCCTGGCCAACGAGAGCCGGCGACGACCCGTGGTGGTCGTGCTCGCCGACCGCGACAAGGTCGAGATGGAGGACGAGATCCGCGCCAAGGTGCCCGACCTGCGCGGCACGCGGGTGGTGTGCCGGTCGGGGTCGCCGATGGACGTCGACGAGCTCGCGGTCAGCAGCCACGCCACGGCGCGCTCGGTCATCCTGCTGGCGCCCGACTCCGACGACCCCGACAGCGAGGTCGTCAAGACCCTGCTGGCGCTCACCCACGAGGGCTCCGAGGGGCCCCGGATCGTGGCCGAGATCCGCGACCCGGCCAACCTGGAGGTCGCCCGGCTCGTCGGCGCCCGGCGCACCTCGCTGCTCGACATCCGCGAGACGGTGGCCAAGCTGGTCGTGCAGACCTCTCGCCAGTCCGGCGCCGCCGCGGTCTACACCGAGCTCTTCGACTACGACGGCGACGAGATCTACTTCCTCACCGACCACGGGCTGGCGGGCGCGACGTACGAGGAGGCGCAGCTGTTCTACGAGCGGGCCACCGTGATCGGCCTGCTGGACGGCGGCGTCACGCGCCTCAACCCGCCGCCCTCGGCCGTGGTCGGCACGGCCACGCTCATCGTGGTGGCCGAGGACGACGGCGTGCTCGCCGGCGCCGAGGTCGCCCGGACCCGTCCCGACCCCGCGGTGCTCGGCGTCGAGGACGGCACCGACGCCCATCCCACCCGCGCCCTGCTCCTGGGGTGGAACGAGCGCGCCCCGATCATGCTGCGCGAGCTCGACCACTACGCCGAGCCGGGCTCGACGCTGACCGTGGTGACCACCCACGGCGACCCGGTGCTGCCCGCCGACCTCGAGCACCTCGCGGTGAGCGTCGTGCGCGCCGGCACCACCGACCGCGCCGTGCTGGAGCAGCACGTCGTGGAGGGCCTCGACCAGGTGCTGGTGCTGTGCTACTCCGACCACCTGGACGCGCAGGCCGCCGACGCCCGCACGCTGGTCACGCTGCTGCACGTGCGCGACATCCTCTCGCGCCGGGAGCACCAGACCGCGGTGGTCAGCGAGATGATGGACGACCGCAACCGCCTGCTCGCCCAGGTCGCCGACATCGACGACGTCGTGGTGAGCGGCGAGATCGTGAGCCTCATCGTCACCCAGCTCTCCGAGGACGGTCGGCTCGAGGACGTCTTCGCCGAGCTGCTCGGCTCCGAGGGCAGCGAGGTCTACCTGCGCCCGGCCCACTGGTACGTCGCACCCGGCGCGCCGGTCGCGTGGGCGAGCGTGGTGGCCGGTGCGTCGCGCCGCGGCGAGACCGCCCTGGGCTGGACGTCGACGGCGCTGGCCGTGCGGGGCGAGGACTTCGGGGTCCGGCTCAACCCGGCCAAGTCCGACCTGCTCACGGTGCTCCCCGGCGATCGCGTGGTGGTGCTGGCCGAGTCGTGACCGCGTCGGGGACGCCTCGGGGGGCGGCTGACAGGATGGCGGCATGGGCGACGTCTGGCTGGTGCGGCACGGGGAGACCGAGTGGAGCCGGGAGGGTCGGCACACCTCGACCACCGACCTGCCGCTGCTGCCCGAGGGCGAGGAGGTCGCGGCCGGCCTCGCCGGGCGGCTGCGGCGCGACTTCGCCCTGGTGCTGAGCAGTCCCCGGCTGCGCGCGCGGCGCACGGCGGAGCTGGCCGGCTGGGCCTCGGCCGAGGTCGACGACGACCTGCGCGAGTGGGAGTACGGCGACTACGAGGGCGTGACCACCCCCGCGATCCGCGAGGACGTGCCGGGCTGGACGGTGTGGACCCACGGCTGCCCCGGCGGCGAGGACGCCGCCGACGTGTCGCGGCGCCTCGACCGGGTCGTGGCGCGGGCGCGGGGCGTCGACGGAGACGTGCTGCTCTTCGCCCACGGCCACTCCCTGCGCGCCCTGGCGGCGCGGTGGCTCGACCTCCCGGTGGCCGACGGCCGGCTGCTGCGCCTCGACACCGCCACGGTCTCGGTGCTCGGCCACGAGCGGGAGACCCCCGTCGTCCTGCGGTGGAACGCCTGAGCGGCCCTTAGCGGCCCTTGACGGCGGGGCCCGAGGGCGGTCACCGTGGCTGCGTGCCGCTCTCCGCAGCCTGCCCCCGCTGCCCGGCCCCCGTCGCTCCGCTGCCCGCGGAGCAGGGCCCAGGGCTCTGGTCCTGCCCCGAGCACGGCGCCGCCGCCCCGCTGTGGCGCCCCTCGGAGGTCGGCTACGCCGACTTCACCGACCACCTCGAGATGGCCGGCGACCTGCCCAGCCTCCTGCCCTGGCCGCTGGGGCCCGACTGGTCGGTGACCGGCTTCGGGGTGGTCGCGGCCCGACCGGGGGCCGCGCGGGCGGTGCTCACCGCCTGCACCGGCACCACGGAGGCCGACGGCCCGGTCGACGTCGTGGTCGTCACCGAGGAGGCCGGCACCGGCCTCGGGGCGCGCGTGGCGGGCGCACCCCACACCGACCCGGGCTACGAGATCGGGGGAGCCGCGCCGGTGGTGCGGCTGCGCGTCGAGGGCCAGCAGGTGCCGCTGTGGGCGGTCTCGACCAGCGCGGCCGACGGCGAGTGGGACCGCTCGGTGCTCGCGGGCGAGGCCCACGGGAGGTGGCTGTGGGTGGTCGTGCGGCCCGCGCCGGCGGTGCTCCTCCTGCACGGCGAGTGGCACCTGCGCGACGTCTCCGCGCTCGGCCCCGGCCTGGTCGAGCTGCCCTTCGGGGGGCCGGCCCCGGCCTGGTGAGCCGCGGCGGGGCAGCAGGGGGCGGGTCAGGCGTCCTCGGGCACCACGGCCCCGCCGACCGTCAGCGCCGCGACGGCCGTGGTGAGGGGCACGGCCAGCACCAGCCCGACCGCGGAGGCCAGGGTGCGCACGATCTCCACCCCGATGGACTCGTCGGCCAGCAGCTCCAGGAAGGGCCGGTCGTAGAGGCTGAGCAGCATGAGCACGGCCAGGCCGGTGCCGGCGTAGGCGAAGACGATCGTGTAGATCGTCGAGGCGATGTGGTCGCGCCCGATGCGCATGGCGCTGCCGAAGAGCTGGCGCCGCGAGAGCTCCGGCGCCGCGGCGCGCAGCTCCCACACCGCCGAGGACTGGGTGATCGTGACGTCGTTGAGCACCCCGAGCCCGGCGATGATCACCGCGCAGGCCAGCACGCCCTGGCTGTCGAGGGCGGGGGCGTAGGTCGCGAGCACCTCCCCGGTCTCGTCGCTGATGCCCGAGAGCCGCGCCGCGCCGACCGCCCAGACGCCGAGGAGGGCGGTGGCCGCGATGCCGGCCAGGGTGCCGAGCAGGGCCGCGCTGGTGCGCAGCGAGGGGCCGTGGGCGAGGTAGAGGACGACGTACATGATCGCGGCGGAGCCGACGGCGGCCACGGCCCAGCCCGACCCGCCCGCGAGCAGCGCCGGCAGCAGGAAGCGGGCGATGACCAGCGCGGCCAGGCCCAGGCCGACCAGCGCGAGGAGTCCCCGCAGGCGGGCGACGAGGCCGACCAGGACCACGAAGGCGCCCGCGAGCAGCCCCAGCGGCAGGGTGCGCTCGACCCCGGCGAAGCCGTAGCCCACCTGGCCGTCGGGCGTGCTGGAGGCCGGCAGCCGGATGAGACGGACCGTGTCGCCGGCCACCAGGCCCGAGCGGCCGACGTAGGGCGGGACGCCGAGGGTGACGTCCTCGCCCCCGACGTCGGCGGTGAGGGTGTCGCAGTCCTCCGGCGGCGGCTCGCGCGAGCCCTGCTCGCCGTCGACCAGCACCGGGCAGGAGGGACCGACGTCGACGACGGGGGCGGTGAGGGTGGTGGTGCCGCTGCGCAGGAAGTCGACCTCCTCGGGCGCGTCGGAGGCCGCGGGCCACAGCACGACCAGCCCGACGAGGGTGACCACGGCGCCCACGGCGAGCAGGCCCAGCAGCACCGCCCGCGCGCGCAGGCCCACGTCGAGCGCCGGGGGAGGTCCGCCGTGGGAGTGGCCGTGGCCCGACTCCACGGCCGCGGCGGTGGCGGCGGGGGAGCGGGGCGGCGTGCGGTCGGCTCGGTGACTCCCCATGGGCGTCATCATGCCCGGACGCGACGGCCCTGTCGGTGGGGTGGTCCTAGGGTGGGGGCGTGCGCATCGACCTCCACACCCACTCGCGGGCCAGTGACGGCACCCAGTCGCCCGACGAGCTGGTGCGGGCCGCGGCGGCCGCCGGCCTCGACGTGGTGGCGCTCACCGACCACGACACCGCCGAGGGCTGGGCCGAGGCCGAGCGCGCCGCCGCCGACGTCGGCATCGGGCTGGTGCGCGGCATGGAGATCAGCACCCGCCACGAGGGCCAGTCGGTGCACCTGCTGGCCTACCTGCCGGACCCGACGTACCCGCCCCTGGCCGAGGGACTCACCCGCATCCTCGAGGGGCGGGTGTCGCGCGTGCCCGACGTCGTGGCCCGCCTCAACGCCCTCGGCATCGAGATCACCGAGGCCGACGTCGCAGCCGTCTCCGGCGACAGCGCGGCCAGCGGCCGGCCCCACGTGGCCGACGCCCTCGTGCAGCGCGGCGTCGTCGGCGACCGCACCGAGGCCTTCACCCGCTTCCTCAACCCCGGCCGTCCCGCCTACGTCGACCGCTACGCCGCGCCGCTGACCGACATGATCGACGCGGTGGCCGGCGCCGGCGGGGTCAGCGTGATCGCCCACCCGTGGGGCCGGCGCAGCGACGAGCGCCCCGACGCGGCCACCCTGGCGGCGCTGGCCGAGCGCGGCCTGGCCGGCATCGAGGTCGACCACCAGGACCACGCGCCGGGGGCCCGGGAGCGGCTGCGCGCGATCGCGACCGAGCTCGGCCTGGTCGCCACCGGGTCCAGCGACCACCACGGCACGGGCAAGGTCGACCACGACCTGGGCTGCCACACCACGCCCCCCGAGCAGCTGCACCGCCTGCTCGAGCTGGCGGCCGCGGCCGCGGCCCGCTCGGGCCGCGCGACCCCGCAGCCGCTCCACCTGCCCTGATCGGGCCGGTCAGCGCCGGTCAGCGCCGGCCCAGGCCCTGGAAGCGCTGCAGCACGCCGCCGGGCACGACCCGGGCCAGCGCGGTGATCGCCTTGTACTGCGCGCTGGGCACCGAGAGGCTGCGGCCGCGGTCGTAGTCGGCGAGCGCGTCCCGCACGAGCCGGTCGGCCTCGAGCCACAGCAGGTCGGGCGCGGAGCCGCGCGAGACGTCCATGCGCGCGTGGAACTCGGTCCTGACGAAGCCCGGGCACAGCGTCATGACCCGCACGCCGCGCGGGGCGTACTCGTGGGAGGCCCAGGCGCCGAACTGGTTGACCCAGGCCTTGGCGGCCGAGTAGGTGCCGCGCGGCAGGAAGGCCGCGACGCTGGAGACGTTGACGACCCCGCCGTGGCCACGCTCGGCCATCGGCCCCAGCGCGGCGTGGCTGAGCCGCAGCACCGCGGTGACGAGCACGTCGAGCATCGCGGTCTCGGCGTCGGCGGAGTTGTCGAGGAAGCGGTGCTTGAGGCCGAAGCCGGCGTTGTTGACCAGCAGCTCCACGGGCCGTGCGGGGTCGGCCAGGCGCTCCTCGACGCGGAGCAGCTGCCCGCGGTCGGCGAGATCGGCGGTGAGCACCTCGACCGCCACCCCGTGGGCGGCGCGCAGCTCGGCGGCGACCCCCTCGAGGCGGGCGGTGTCGCGGGCGACGAGCACGAGGTCGTGACCGCGGGCGGCGAGCTGCTCGGCGAAGGCGCGGCCGATGCCGGCGGTGGGTCCGGTGACGAGGGCGGTGCCCGCGGGGCGGTCGGGCTGCGGGGAGGACATGGCGCCCAGTGAAGCAGGCGCGGGGCAGCAGGCCGACGACAGCAGGCCGACGACAGCAGGCCGACAACAGCAGGCCGGTGACAGCAGGCCGGTGACGGCGGGCGAGCGTCCGACACGGGCGGGCCCGCGTCCGGCATGATGGGCGGTGATGACCACGACACTCGCGATCGCCAACCAGAAGGGCGGCGTCGCCAAGACCACCTCGGTCGCCTCCATCGGTGCGGCGCTCGCCGAGCTGGGCCACGCGGTGCTGCTGGTCGACCTCGACCCCCAGGCCTGCCTGACCTTCTCCCTGGGCATCGACCCCGAGGTGCTGGAGCTGTCGGTGCACCACGTGCTCACCAAGGGCGTCGACCCGCTCGAGGTCGTCATCGAGACCGACGACGGCGTCGACCTGCTGCCGGCCACCATCGAGCTGGCGCGGGCCGAGGCCGACCTGCTGACCCGCACCGGGCGCGAGCACGTGCTGCGCGGGGTGGTGGAGGCCCTCGAGGAGGCCGACGCCGGCTACGACTGGGTGCTGCTGGACTGCCCGCCCTCGCTGGGCGTGCTCACCGTCGCCGCCCTCACCGCCGCCGACGGGGTGCTGGTGCCGCTGCAGTGCGAGACCCTGTCGCACCGCGGCGTGGGCCAGCTGCTCGACACCGTCCACGACGTGCGCCGCTTCACCAACCGCGACCTCGAGGTCTGGGGCGTGCTCCCCACCCTCTACGACGGGCGCACCAACCACGCCCGCACCGTGCTCGAGACCATCTCGCAGACCTACGACCTCGAGGTGGTCGAGCCCCCCATCCCCAAGACGATCAAGTTCGCCGAGGCGCCCGCCGCTGGCCGCTCCATCCTGGCCACGAGCCGCACGAGCAAGGGCGCCCAGGCCTACCGCGCCGTCGCCGCCAACCTGGTGACCCGCTCGCAGCGCCCGAAGGCGACGTCCTGAGATGACCGGCCGGCGGACCGGGAGCGGCCAGGGCGGCCCGCGCTACGGGCGCCTCGCCGCCCTCGGTTCCTCGCTCCTCGTCACGGCCGTGGCCGTCCTCGGCGGCACGGGTGTGCTGCCCTCGTCGGCCGAGGAGGAGGCGCCGGTCGTCGCGCTCGAGAGCGCTCCACCGCGGGCGGGGGCCGAGCCGGAGCCCGAGGACCCGGCGGTGGCCGGCGCGCCCGCGGCCGCGTGGGGTGAGGGCGCCGCCGCGCTGCGGCGGGCGATGGACACCCTGCCCGCGCGCTCGGGCAGCGGGCGGCGCGTGGTCTTCAGCGAGTCGCGCCAGCGCGTCTGGCTGGTCGAGGGCTCCGGCGCGGTGGCGTCGACGTACCTGGTCTCGGGGAGCCTCACCGACAACCTCGACCCCGGCACCTACGAGGTGTGGTCGCGCTCGCTCGACGCGATCGGCATCGACGACTCCGGCACGATGCGCTACTTCGTGCGCTTCACCCGCGGCCCGAGCGGTGCCGCGATCGGCTTCCACGACATCCCGGTCGACGACGGCGAGCGCGTGCAGAGCCGCCTCGACCTCGGCACCCCCCGGTCGCACGGGTGCATCCGGCAGCAGCGCTCCGACGCGCGGCTGATGTGGGCCTTCGCGCCGCTGGGCACCGAGGTCGTCGTCACGGCCTGACCGGCCCGACCGGCCTGCACCCGGAACGCCGCACGGCCCGCCGGCGGACCGGCGGGCCGTGCGTGGTGCTGCTGGCTCAGGCGGTCTCGGCCGCGGCCTGGGACGGGCTCTCGCCCTGGCCGCCCTGGCCGGAGCCGCCGCGGCTGCGACGGCGGCGACGGGCGCGGGGAGCACCGCCCTCGGCGGAGCCCTCGGGCGCGTCGGTGGCGGGGCCCGCCGTCGGCGCGGCGGCCGCAGCGGAGCCGCCGGAGTCGCCACCGCGCGAGCGGGTGCGGCTGCGGTTGCGCGCGGGGCGGTCTCCACCGCGGTCTCCACCGCGGTCTCCACCGCGGTCTCCACCGCGGTCACTGCCACGTCCACCGCGCTCGCCGCCACGTCCACCGCGGTCGCCGCCGCGCTCCTCGCGGGGCTTGCGCTCGACCGGGGCGGGGTCGACGATGCGGCCCTTCGTGCCGGCCGGGATGCCGAGGTCGGTGTAGAGGTGCGGGGAGGTGGAGTAGGTCTCGGCCGGCTCGTCGAAGGGCAGGTCGAGGGTCTTGTTGATCAGCTTCCAGCGCTGCACGTCGGCCCAGTCGACGAAGGTGATCGCGGTGCCGGTCGCCCCCGCCCGGCCGGTGCGGCCGATGCGGTGGACGTAGGTCTTGTCGTCCTCGGGGCAGGTGTAGTTGATGACGTGGGAGACGCCGCGCACGTCGATGCCGCGGGCCGCGACGTCGGTGGCGACGAGCACGCGGATCTTGTCCTCGCGGAACTTGGCGAGGGCCTTCTCGCGGGCGACCTGGGCCATGTCGCCGTGCAGCGGGCTGGCGCTGAAGCCGCGCTCGGCGAGGTCGTCGGCGATGCGCTGCGACTGCCGCTTGGTGCGGGTGAAGACGATGATCTTCTCGGCGTCCTCGGCCTGGAGCACGCGCCCGATGATCTCGGGCTTGTCGAGGTCGTGGGCCTGGTAGATGAACTGCGCGGTCGCCGGCACGAGGGTGGTGTCGTAGGAGGACTCGGCGCGGATGTTCATCGGGTGGCGCATGTGGGTGCGGGCCAGGGCGACGATCGCGGAGGGCATGGTGGCCGAGAACAGCATGGTCTGGCGGGTCTCGGGGGTCATCCGCAGGATGCGCTCGACGTCGGGCAGGAAGCCCAGGTCGAGCATCTCGTCGGCCTCGTCGAGCACCAGGGCGTGCACGTGGGAGAGGTCGAGGGCCCTGCGGTTGGCCAGGTCGATCAGTCGCCCGGGGGTGCCGACGACGACGTCGACGCCGGCCTCGAGGGCCTCGAGCTGGCCGTCGTAGCCCACACCGCCGTAGACGGTGAGGACGCGCAGGCCGCGGTCCTTGCTGGCGATGGCGAGGTCGCTGGAGACCTGGAGGGCCAGCTCGCGGGTGGGCGCGACGATGAGCGCCTGCGGCTTGCCCTGCGGGATCTCGGCGTAGTCGGGGTCCTTGGGGGCGACGCTGCGCTGCAGCACCGGGATGCCGAAGGCGAGGGTCTTGCCGGTGCCCGTGCGGGCCTGGCCGATCAGGTCGGTGCCCATGAGGGCGACCGACAGCGTCATCTCCTGGATGGCGAAGGGGGTGGTGATGCCGGCGCGCTCGAGCGCGTCGCAGATGTCGGGGAGGACCCCGAGCTCTCGGAACGTGGTCAGTGGTCTCATCGCTTTCGTGAGCCCGGCGCGGGTGAGGGGCCGGGAGTCCGGATGCGGCGGACTCGTCGGGCTGCCCCAGTCAACGGTGCAGGTAGCTCTCGACAGCGTCAGCCGCGCACATACGTGGGCCGCTCGCGCCCGGCGGGCACGGCGCCCTGCGCCCGAGTCTATCGGTAGGGTGCGACCATGCCCCCATCGACAGACCGGCCGGACCCGGCCGGCGCCCCGGGCGGCGAGGACACCCCGCTCGCACTCGACGACCCCGGCTACCGCGAGGCCGTCGTCGAGCTGCTCGGGGCCATCGCCTACGGCGAGATCTCCGCCTTCGAGCGGCTGGCCGAGGACGCCAAGCTGGCCCCGCGGCTGGAGGACAAGGTGGCGGTGGCCGGCAAGGCCGCGGCGGAGTTCACCCGCGTCGCCCCGCTGCACGAGCGGATCACGGCGCTCGGCGCCGACCCCTTCGCCGCGATGGCCCCCTTCCGCGAGCCGATCGAGCTCTTCCACGAGCACACCGCGCCGGCCGACTGGTACGAGGGCCTGGTCAAGGCCTTCGTCGGCGACGGGCTGGCCGACGACTTCTACCGCGAGATCGCCGCCTTCCTCGACACCGACACCCGCGACCTCGTGCTGGCCTCGGTCGAGGAGACCGGCCACGCCGCCTTCGTCGTCGACCGGGTGCGCGCGGCCATCGCCGCCGACCCGCGCCTCGGCGGCCGGCTCGCGCTGTGGGGGCGCCGGCTCATGGGGGAGGCCCTCACCCAGGCCCAGCGCGTGGCCGCCGAGCGCGACGCCCTGTCGTCGCTGCTCGCCGGCGGCGCCGACGTGCCGGGGCTCGACCTCGCCGCCATCGGGCGGATGTTCACCCGGCTGACCGAGCGGCACACCGAGCGGATGGCCGAGCTCGGCCTCGAGAGCTGAGCGAGGCCCGGGCGCTCAGCGAGCGGCGCGGTGACGCGTGCGCTCACCGCGCAGCAGGGCGAGGGTGAGCGACACCCCGATCGCCGAGGCCGCGAGCTGCCAGGCGTGGCGCCACCAGTCGAAGCCGGTCACGGCCCGGTCGTAGACCGCGCCGTGCGCCAGGGTGCCCAGGGCCGCGGCGGCGATGCCGGCCAGCACGACGAGCCACAGCGGGGAGTCGTCGCGGCCGCCCCGTGCGATCCAGAGCGCCAGCAGCGCCACGACGGTGCCACCGACGAGGGACCACAGGATCGCATCGACGTCCACGACGCTCATGGTCCTCCTCCGTGGGGGGCCGGGGCAACGGGCACCCGGCCCCTCCTCGCGATCAGCTGCGGAAGCCGACCTGTCCGGCGACGCTGTTGCCGATCTCGACGTAGGCCAGCTTGGCGGCGGGCACGATGACCGTGCGGCCCTTGCTGTCCCGGAGCGTGACGACGCCGCCGGCGTCGACGGCGGTGGCGACGAGCTGTCCGATGGCCTCGGCGCTCTCGTCGGTCTCCACGACCAGCTCGCGTGCTGCCTGCTGGATGCCGATCTTGACCTCCACGGGTCCTCCTGTGAGTCGTCTGGGTGCTGCGGTGGGGTGTGCGGGGACGTGCTGGCTCGATGCTCCCACCCGGGTGGGGATCAGGCCTCGTCGGCCTTGGGGTAGCCCCGGATCCCGCGCCAGGCCAGGCCCGCCACGAGCGCCGCGGCGTCGGGTCGGTCGATGCCGCCGGCCTCGGTGAGCCAGAACCGCGCGCTGACCTGCGCCATTCCCACCAGCGACACGGCCAGCAGGCGCGAGGCGGGGTCGGGCAGCGCCGTGTCGTCGCGGATCACCTCGGCGATGAGGGTGGCGCACTCGGTGGTCACGCGGTCGACGTGCTCGCGCACGGCGGGCTCGTTGGTGAGGTCGGACTCGAAGACGAGCCGGAAGGCGCCCGACTCGGCGGCGACGTACTCGAAGAACACGTCGATCGCGGCGGCCACGCGCTGCTTGTTGTCCTGCGTGGACAGCAGCGCCTGGCGGCAGTTGTCGATGATGGCGTCGCAGGAGGAGTCCAGGAGCGCGAGGTAGAGGTCGAGCTTGCCGGGGAAGTGCTGGTAGAGCACCGGCTTGGAGACCCCGGCGCGCTCCGCGATGTCGTCCATGGCGGCGGCGTGGTAGCCCTGCGCCACGAAGACCTCGAGGGCCGACCCCAGCAGCTGGGTGCGTCGCTCGCGACGCGGCATCCGGCCCCCGCGGGGACGGGCCTGGTCGACGTCGGCGCGCGCCGTGTCGGAGGGGTGCTGGCCTGTGGTCACGCGGTGCTCCTGCTCGCTGAGGTCCCGCGGCGCCCGGCGCCGCACTCGTGCAGGGCGCGATGCTACCCGCAGGTCACCTCGGTCCGGATGACGGGACGCGGCGCGGCAGCCGCCCACCGGGCCGGGAGCATGGCCGGGAACACGCGTGGGCGTCGAAGCGTTCTGACCCTCGTCCACCACCGACCGTCCGAGGAGCCCCTGTGTCCTTCCCAGCTCTCGTGGAGCCGGCCCCCGAGCTGACCATCGACGAGGTCCGCCGCTACAGCCGCCACCTGATCATCCCCGACGTGGGGATGACGGGGCAGAAGCGCCTCAAGAACGCCAAGGTGCTCGTGATCGGCGCCGGCGGCCTCGGCAGCCCGGCCCTGCTCTACCTCGCCGCTGCCGGCGTCGGCACCCTCGGGATCGCGGAGTTCGACGAGGTCGACGAGTCGAACCTGCAGCGCCAGATCATCCACACCCAGTCCGACATCGGGAAGTCCAAGGCGGTCTCCGCCAAGGAGTCGATCGCCGAGGCCAACCCCTACGTCGAGGTCGTCCTGCACGAGGAGCGCCTCGACAACGACAACGTCATGCAGGTCTTCGAGGGCTACGACCTCATCGTCGACGGCACCGACAACTTCGCCACCCGCTACATGGTCAACGACGCGGCGTACTTCCTGGGGATCCCCTACGTGTGGGGCTCCATCTACCGCTTCGACGGCCAGGCGTCGGTCTTCTGGCCCCAGGCCCGGCTCGAGGACGGCACCAGCGCCGAGGCGCCCTGCTACCGCTGCCTCTACCCCGAGCCCCCGCCGCCGGGCATGGTGCCCAGCTGCGCCGAGGGTGGCGTCCTGGGCGTGCTCTGCGCCGCGATCGGCTCGATCCAGGTCAACGAGGCCATCAAGGTGCTCACCGGCATCGGCGACCCCGCCGTCGGCAAGCTCGTCATCTACGACGCCCTCGAGCTGGAGTGGCGCAAGCTGAAGGTGCGCAAGGACCCGAACTGCGCGCTGTGCGGGGAGAACCCCACCGTCACCGGCCTCATCGACTACGACGCCTTCTGCGGCGCCATCTCCGAGGAGGCCGCCGACGCCGCCGCCGGGTCGACCATCTCGGTGACCCAGCTCGAGCACATGCTCAAGGAGCGCGAGGAGGGCAGCCGCGACTTCGTCCTGGTCGACGTGCGCGAGCCCAACGAGTACGAGATCAACAGGATCCCCGGCTCGGTGCTGATCCCCAAGGGCGACTTCCTCAACGGCTCGGCCCTCGAGCAGCTGCCGTCGGACAAGCAGGTCGTCATGCACTGCAAGTCGGGCGTGCGCTCGGCCGAGACGCTGGCCATCGTCAAGGGCGCGGGCTACTCCGACGCCGTGCACGTGGGCGGCGGGGTCATCGCCTGGGTCAACCAGATCGACCCGAGCCAGCCGTCGTACTGACCGCCGGCGCACCTGCCGGGTGAGCCTGCAGCGGCGCCCGTCCCCGGCCCGGGGACGGGCGCCGCTGCGCGTGCGGACCCCAGGGCCGCCCGGCCCGTCCGGGCCAGGCGCGTGACCCGGACGGGCCAGGGTCGTTGGAGGAGTACCCAACCGTGTCGTGGGTCACCTCCGCGTGGCCGCGACCCACCACAGGAGGCACCCAGCCCGATGAGGACCCCGACCCCCCGCACCACCCGCCCCGGCTCGCGCCGGGCCGCCGCCGTGGCCCTGCTCGGCAGCGCCGCGCTCGGCACCGCCCTGGCCACCTCGACGACCGCGTCGGCGCAGACCGACCCCGGCGCCTTCGCGCCCGCCGCCGAGGCCACCATCACGCCGGGCACCCAGATGTACACCGAGGGCGCCCAGTGCACCTCCAACTTCGTCTTCGACGACGCCGCCGGCAACCTCTACGTCGGCTACGCCGCCCACTGCGCCGGCACCGGTGCGGCCACCGACACCGACGGCTGCCTCGCCGACTCGCTGCCGCTGGGCACCCGCGTCACCTTCAACGAGGGCGGCAGCCTGCTCGGGGAGGGCACCCGGCTCGGCGCCGGCACCCTGGCCTACTCCTCGTGGGACACCATGGACCGCATCGGCACCAGCGACGCCAACACCTGCGCCTACAACGACTTCGCCCTCGTGCGGGTCGACGCCGCCGACGTGGGCAAGGTCAACCCCTCGGTGCCGTTCTTCGGGGGCCCGACCGGCATCGACACCGACGGCACCGCCGCCGGCGACCGGGTCCACTCCTACGGCAACTCGAGCCTGCGCGGTGGCCTCGAGCTGCTCTCGCCCAAGACCGGGGCGAGCCTGGGCGACGACCCGGCCACCGACGGCTGGACCCACCCGCTCTACACCGTCACCCCGGGCGTGCCCGGCGACTCGGGGTCGGGCTTCCTCAGCGCCGACGGCACCGCGGTGGGCACGCTGTCGACCCTCGGCCTGGCGCCGCTCCCGGCCTCGAACAACATCGGCGACCTGGCCAAGGAGCTGGCCTTCGCCCAGCAGCACTCCGGCATCGACGGCCTCGACCTCGTGCTCGGCACCGAGCCCTTCGACCCGGTGCTCTGAGGCCGGTGCCCTGAGGCGGCCAGCCGCCGCCGATCCGACGACCCCGTCCGCGTAGCCGGACGGGGTCGTCGCTCGTTGGGGGGTCATGTCCCTCTCCCGAGCGAGCCTGCGCCCCTCCCGCCCCGACCTCGCCCCGGCGCTCGCGGCGGGTCCCCTGCTGGCCCTGCTGGCCCTGCTGGCCCTGGTCGCCGGGCTGGTGGCCACCCCGGGCGCCGAGGCCGCCGACCGGCGCGCGCGGGTCACCTCCTGGGCGCCGGCGGAGACCGCGACGATCCACCCCGGCGTGCAGATGTTCACCTCCGGTGCGCAGTGCACCGGCAACTTCGTCTTCACCGACGCCCGGGGCGGGGTCTACGTCGGCTACGCCGCCCACTGCGCCGGTCTCGGCGAGGCCACCGACACCGACGGCTGCAGCACCGCCTCGGTGCCGCTGGGCACGCGGGTGCGCTTCGCGACCGGCGCCACCCTCGCCGGGGGCGGCACCACGCTGGGTCGCGGACGCCTGGCCTACTCCTCCTGGCGGGCGATGCGTGCCGCGGGCACCAGCAACGCCGACGCCTGCGCCTTCAACGACTTCGCGCTGGTGAAGGTCGACGCCGCCGACGTGCGCGAGGTCAACCCGTCGGTGCCCTTCTCCGGCGGCCCCGTGGGCCTGGCCGACTCCTCCCCGGCGGCCGGCGAGGTGGTGCGCAGCTACGGCCAGTCGAGCCTGCGCCCGACCACGCTGCTCTCGCCCAAGGTGGGCACGTCGCTGGGCGCGACCAGCCCGTGGAGCTCCGACGTGCTGACGCTGACGCCCGGTGTGCCGGGCGACTCGGGCAGCGGCTTCCTCGACGCCGAGGGCCGGGCCTTCGGCACGCTGTCGACGATCGCGCTCGCGCCGCTGGCCGGCACCAACGGCCTGGGCGACCTGGCCCGCGAGCTGGCCTTCGCCCGGCGCACGTCGGGCATCGAGGGTCTGCGGCTGGCCCCCGGCACCGAGCCCTTCCGTCCGCCGCTGTGAGGCCGACCCGGGCCTGACCCGGGTCCGGTCCGGGCCCGACCGGCGGCGGGCGACAATGGCGGGGTGCACCATCCCGAGGACTACGTCGAGGCCGTGCTGGCCTGCGTCGAGCAGGTGCCGCCCGGGCGGGTGACCACCTACGGCTCGATCGCCGAGGCGGTGGGACGCTTCGGCCCGCGGCGGGTGGGCAACGTGATGGCCCAGCACGGCGGTCCGGTGCCGTGGTGGCGCGTCGTGCGCGCCGACGGCACGCTGCCGCCGAGCCACCAGGGGGAGGCCGTGGCGCGCTACCGCGAGGAGGGCACCCCGACCCGCAGCTCGGGGGCTGGTGCGCTGCGCGTCGAGCTGGCCTCGGCGTACTGGAGGCCGCCGGGTGGCTCCGGTGGACACCGGATCGGCTGACCGGCCGGTAACCGCGACACTGGCCAGGTGTTCTACCGCGTGCTCCACTCCGTCGTCCCCCCGCTGGCCCGCGCCGTGTGGCGGCCGAGGATCGAGGGGCTCCACCACGTGCCGCGATCGGGCCCGGTGATCCTGGCCAGCAACCACCTCAGCTTCATCGACTCCGTCGTCATCCCGGTGACCGCGCCGCGCAAGGTGGTCTTCCTGGCCAAGTCGGACTACTTCACCGGCACGGGGCTGCGGGGGAGCGCGCAGCGGGCGTGGTTCGAGGGTCTGGGCATGCTGCCCGTGGACCGCGACGACCCGCGGGCGGCCCTGGCCAGCCTCGACGTCGCGCTCGAGGTGCTCGGTCGGGGCGAGGCCTTCGGGCTCTACCCCGAGGGCACCCGCTCACGCGACGGCCGGCTCTACCGCGGGCGCACCGGGGTGGCCCACCTCGCGCTGACCGCCGGAGCGCCCGTGGTGCCGGTCGGCCTCGTCGGCACCGACCGGCTGCAGCCGGTGGGGAGCTCCTGGCCGCGCCTGGCCCGGGTGACGGTGCGCTTCGGGGAGCCGATCGTCGCCGGCGACCGGTTCGCGGGGATGTCGTCGGGTCGCGCCCGGCGCGAGCTCACCGACGAGGTCATGAGGGCGGTGGCCGCCCTCTCGGGCCAGCAGGAGGCCGGGGCCTACAACGAGCGGACCCCGCCGGCCTGACTCCGGGGTCCGCCTGGCGGAACGCGCGTCCACATGACGGACAGACGGTAACCGTTGTGTTTCAGGACACGGTTCGCTGAAGATCGTCAGACATTCTGACGATCCACCGCGACGACCTCCTGTCGCGGAGGCCCCCACGACAGGAAGCGAATCCCCTTGCGCCACCGCACCCTCGCGAGCCTGAGCACCATGGCTGTCGCTGCGACGACCCTCGCGCTCCTCGCCCCCGTTGCCACCGCCGAGCCCTCGGGCCCGAGCGGGTCCTCCGCGCTGACGTCCGCCGCCGGCGGCCGGGGCGTCACCCCCGACCAGAGCGCCGCGCGCCCGAGCACGGCGGCCGCCGCGAAGCTCGCCGCGGCCGCCGAGTCGTTCGGCGAGCCGATCACGATGCCCTCGTCGTACCCCGCCCAGCCGACGCTGGACGAGCCCGCGCCGACCGTGCCCGACGCCACCACGGTCAACGGCACCATCTCCTACTCCGACCTCGCCCCGCGCCTCAACGAGCTGATGGCCTCCAGCGACCGGATCTCGACCCAGCTGGTGGGCACCTCCACCGAGGGCCGCGACCTCTACCTGGTCACCCTCACCGCGCCCGAGACCGAGGCCCAGACCGCCCAGCAGACCGCGTGGCGCGAGAAGATCCGCACCGCGCCCGAGGCCGCGGCCGCCGACGCCGACCTCGCGGCCGGCTACAAGACGCCGATCTGGTTCAGCGCCAACATCCACGGCAACGAGTGGGAGGGCACCGACGCGGCCATGCAGGTCATCGAGGACCTCGTCGCCGCCCCCGAGGAGGAGGTCGGGGAGATGCTGGCCGGCCACCGGCTCTACTTCTCGCTCTCGCTCAACCCCGACGGGCGCACGAAGGCCACCCGCGCCACGGCGCTCTCGCTGGACCCCAACCGCGACATGATCACCAGCAAGACCCCCGAGTCGGTCTCCTTCGTCAAGACCGCGCAGGCGCTCCAGGCGCTCTACGCCGCCGACTTCCACGGCTACACCGGCGTGCTCCAGGTCGAGCCCTGCGGCCCGCCGCACGGCGAGAACTACGAGTACGACCTCTTCATCCCGCACGGCTACGCGGTCGCGCGCCAGGTCGAGGACGACGTCGTCGCCGCCGAGATCCCGGGCAACACCTACTACGACCCGGCGACCGACGACGACACCACCGAGAACACCGGCAAGATCAAGATCCCCTACCGCGACACCCCCGACGGCTGGGACGACTTCCCGCCGATCTTCACCGCGCAGTACGCCGCCTTCCACGGCGCCGTCACCAGCACCGTCGAGCTGCCCAAGGGCCGCACCTCGACCCCCGGCACGCCCTTCGCGTCGGTGACGACACCCGAGGACGCCGTCATCAACACCGCGGTGGCCAAGCAGACGATGGAGTCGATGGTCGACTACGTCGTGGCCAACGACGACGCGATGCTGGCCAACCAGATCGAGATGTTCCGCCGTGGCGCGGCCGGCGCCCCCAAGGAGTCGCTGACCACCGAGACCGTCGACGCCGTCGAGGGCCCCGACGAGTGGAAGCCGCTGTGGGACTCCGTCGACGACCAGGACCCGGTCGTGCTCCCGCGCGCCTACGTCATCCCCGTCGGCGCCGCCCAGCGCTCGCGCAGCGACGCCGCCCGCGTCGTGCAGCAGCTGCTCTTCAACGGCGTCGAGGTCGGCACGCTCGACCGCGCCACCACCGTCGACGGCACGACCTACCCCGCCGGCTCCTACGTCGTCGACATGCACCAGCCGCTGCGCGGCATGGCCAACGTGCTGCTCGACCTGGGCTCCGACATCTCCGACAAGGTGCCGTCGATGTACGACATCTCCGCCTGGAGCTACTCCTACCTGTGGGGTGCCACCGTCGACAAGGTCGGCCTCACCACCGACGCGCCCCTCGGTGCCACCACGCCGCTGACCGACGCCACCCCGACCGGGTCCGTGCCGGCCGAGGGCCGGCACCTCGTGCTCGACGTCGCGGGCGTCGCCGACTTTCAGGCGCTCAACGCACTGCTGGAGGAGGGCGTCACCGTCTCCATGCTCGAGGACGGCTCCGCGGTCGTCGGTCCCGAGGACCGCGCCGCCGCCGCCGCCGTCGCCGAGGACCTCGGCGTGCGCTTCACCCGCGCCCGCGCCGCCGACCTCGACGCCCTCGACGACGAGGCCACCCGGGGGCTCGACGACCTCACCATCGCCTACACCGGCACCCAGGACGACAAGCTCTCGCTGCTCGAGCTCGGCTTCGACGACCTCGTGCCGGTCACCGCGGCCGGCCTGGCCACCGACGCCTCCGTGCTCGCCGACGCCGACGTGCTCTGGGTCGGCGGGGCGCTGAGCTTCACCGAGGCCCAGGCGCCCGGCCTGACCGCGCTGCAGGCCTGGCTCGACGAGGGCCACGGCGTCGTGGGGCGCGGCACGGCCGGCTACAACGCCGCCGCGCTGCTCGGCCTCGTCTCGGCCACCCCGGTCGCCGGCAACCGCTCCGGCAACGGGATCGTCGCGGTCGACACCCCGGCCGGCTCGGCGCTCGCGCCGTACGCGCAGGAGGCGTCGTTCATCTACCCCGCGCTGTCCTTCGCCGACCTCGGCGAGGGCACGACGGCCGAGCAGACCTACGCCGCCGACCCGCTGCTCGCCGGTCACTGGCGCCCCACGGCCGAGGGCAGCCCGGTGGGCGGTCCGGCCGAGGCGGCCGGCAAGGCCTCGGTCATCTCCGGTGAGGCCGCCAGCGGCGCCAGGGGCATGGTCTTCGGCACCTCGGTGTTCTTCCGCACCCACCCCAAGGGCGGGCTGAGCCAGGCCGCCCGCGGCCTGTTCTGGGCCGCCCCCGCCGGCGAGGAGGTCGCGCCGGCCAAGGCGACGTCGACCACGCGCCTCACCGCGCGCAAGGCCGGCACCGTCAAGGCCGCGGCCACCGTGCGGCTGTCCTTCAACTTCGGCGAGGCCGTGGGCACCGTGCAGCTGCGCGAGCGCGGCGAGGGTGTCGTGCGCACCGTGCGGATCACCCGTGCCGACGAGGGCTCCAAGAAGGTGACGGTGCGCCTGGGGCGCGGTCGTCACGTGCTGCAGGCGGTCTTCCCGGCCACCGAGCAGGTCGAGCGGAGCGCCTCGCGCACCGTGGTGGTGCGCCTGCCCTGACCCGGGCGCGCACCGCGACGCAGGCAGGACACCGGGAGCCGGCACCCCACGCGGGGTGCCGGCTCCCGGCGCGTGCGCTCAGGCCTGCTGGAGGCCGGGGCGGCCGGCCTCGACCACGAAGGACTGCCGCGTCGACACCGGGGCGCCGGGGCGGCGTACGTAGGGCAGGACCTTGAAGTCGGCGCGCAGGCTGTCGCGGCCGATCTCGGTCATGACGTAGCCGCGCTGGCTGTTGGCGAACCTGATGTGCGGGTTCTCGCGCAGCTGGGTGTCGGTCGCGGCGGTGGTGTCGGAGCCGTCGCCGCCGCTGGTGACCGAGGAGCACACCAGCTCGGCCGCGCGCACGGCCGAGTCGGGGTCGTCGAAGTCGGCGAGCACGTCGTTGGCGTAGTGGCGGTGCACGTCGCCGGTGAGCACCACGGTGTTGGCGTCGGCCGGCAGGGCGTCGACGAGGCGCTGGCGGGCGGGGGCGTAGCCGTCCCAGCCGTCCATCGACAGCGACCGCGTGGGGCCGGCGGTGAAGTCGCGGCGGGCGAAGAAGACCTGCTGGCCCAGCAGGTCCCAGGTGGTGGTGGAGGCGGCGAGGCCTTCGACGAGCCACCGCTCCTGGGCGTCGCCGCAGAGGGTGCGCGAGGGGTCGAGCGCCTCCTGGCAGTCGACCGCGGTGCCGTCGCCGCAGGCCTGGTCGTCGCGGTACTGGCGGGTGTCCATCATGTGGAAGGTGGCCAGGTCGCCCCATTGCACGCGGCGGAAGAGCTGGAGGTCGATGCCCCGCGGCACCGACGTGCGGCGCAGCGGCATGTTCTCGTAGTAGGCCTGGAAGGCGGCGGCGCGACGGGCCAGGAAGCCCGGCTGCGGCACCGCCGGCTTCTCGGGGACCTCGTCGGCCCAGTTGTTGTCGACCTCGTGGTCGTCCCACACCACGACCCAGGGCGCCGCGGCGTGGGCGGCCTGCAGGTCGGCGTCGGTCTTGTACTGCGCGTGGCGCTGGCGGTAGCCGGCCAGCGTCTCGGTCTCGGGGCCCTCGTGGTCGCGCACGTTGCCCGGCGCCACGACGTAGTCGTTCTTCGTGTACTCGTAGAGGTAGTCACCGAGGTGCAGCACCAGCTCGGGCTGCTCCTCGGCCAGGCGCCGGTAGGCGGTGAAGAAGCCGTGCTCGTACTGCGAGCAGGAGGCGAAGGCCATGCTGAGCGAGGCCGGCGAGGAGTCGTACGCCGGGGCCGTGCGGGTCAGGCCCACGGGGGAGACCCACCGCTCGGCCGCGAAGCGGTACCAGTAGGGCCGGGCGGGCGAGAGGCCCTGGACCTCGACGTGGACGCTGTGGCCGGCGTCGGGGCCGGTGCGGGCCACGCCGCGGCGCACGACCCGGCGGAAACGCTCGTCGGTGGCGACCTCCCACCGCACCGCGACCTCGCGGGCGGGCATGCCGCCCAGGCCGTCGGCGGCCAGCGGCTCGGGGGCCAGCCGGGTCCACAGGACGACCCCGTCGGGCAGCGGGTCGCCGGAGGCGACGCCGAGGGTGAAGGGGTCGCGGCTCAGCGGCCGGGCCGGGGCGGCGGCGGCCCCGGGCAGCCAGGCGGCGGGGGCCAGCGTGCCGGTGAGGGTGGCGCCGAGCCCGACACCGGCGCCGAGGGCGGTGCCCACGACGGCGCGGCGGGTGGGGCCGGTGAGGGCGGGGTCGGTGAGGGCGGGCCCGGTCAGGGAAGGGCGGGGTGAGGCGTTCATCTGGGTGCTCCCGAGAGGGTGGTGCGGATGTCGGCGCGGCTCACGCTGTCGACCCCCGGGGCCCTGGCGGTGGCCCGGTGGTGACGGGTCGGGGGCGGGCGCGCGAACGGCTGTCGGCGCCGGGTGCTGAGATGGGGCCCGTGACCCGCCCGCCCCGCCCGGACCGTCCGGCCACCCCGCGCTACCACCTCGTGCACGAGCACGCGGAGGCGTCGGTGCCGCGTCTCGACGCCGAGCAGCAGCGCGTGGTCGACCACGCCGGCGGGCCGCTGCTGGTGCTCGCCGGGCCGGGCACGGGCAAGACCACGACGCTGGTCGAGGCGATCGTGCGGCGCGTCGACGACGGGGCGCGGCCCGACGAGGTGCTGGCGCTGACCTTCTCGCGCAAGGCCGCCGACCAGCTGCGCGACCGGGTCACCGCGCGGCTGGGGCGCACCATGGCGACGAGCCTGAGCTCGACCTTCCACTCCTTCGCCTACGCGCTGATCCGGCAGTACGCGCCGGCGGAGCTCTACGACGCCCCGCTGCGTCTGCTGAGCGCCCCCGAGCAGGACGTCGTGCTGCGCGAGCTCCTGGTGCCGACCCCCGAGGCCGTGGCCTGGCCCGAGGGGCTGCAGCGGGCGCTCGGCACCCGCGGCTTCGCACGCGAGGTGCACGCCGTGCTGTCGCGGGCCCGGGAGAAGGGTCTCGACGGCGCGGAGCTGGCGCGCCTCGGGCAGGTGCACGGCGCCCCCGAGCTGACCGCGGCCGGGCTCTTCCTCGACCAGTACCTCACGGTGCTCGACACCCAGGGCGCCACCGACTACTCCGACCTGATCCGGCGGGCGACCCTGGAGGCGGAGGTCCACCGCGAGGAGCTGAGGCGCCGCTTCTCCCACGTCTTCGTCGACGAGTACCAGGACACCGACCCCGGTCAGGTGGCGCTGCTGCGGGCGCTGGCCGGCGACGGTCGCGACCTCACCGTGGTGGGCGACCCGCACCAGTCGATCTACGCCTTCCG
The DNA here is from genome assembly GCF_001423135.1 of Nocardioides sp. Leaf307. Classification (NCBI taxonomy): domain Bacteria; kingdom Bacillati; phylum Actinomycetota; class Actinomycetes; order Propionibacteriales; family Nocardioidaceae; genus Nocardioides; species Nocardioides sp. Leaf307. The sequence goes on from NZ_LMNY01000001.1 coordinate 1,290,238, forward strand.
CGGCGCCGAGGTGCGCGGCATCCTCGACTTCCCGACCAGCTTCCCGCGCCGCGACGGCAGCCCGGCCGAGGTCGTCGCCCTGCGCACCACCCGACGCTTCGGCCCGCGGCTGCTCGTCGCCTCCCAGCGCGTCGCCGGGCGCCTCGGGCTCCCCGGCAGCATCGACGAGCAGGCCCGCGAGGCCTTCCTGCACCCGGTGGCCGAGCCTGGTCGGCTCGGCGAGGGCCGCGTCGTCGTGCGCACCTTCGACACCGACCGCGCCGAGTCCGAGCACCTCGCCGACCTGCTGCGGCGCGCGCACCTCGAGGACGGCGTGGCGTGGGACGACATGGCGGTGCTCGTGCGCTCGGGCCGCACCTCGCTGCCCCCGCTGCGCCGGGCGCTGGGGGCGGCCGGGGTGCCGGTGGAGGTCGCCAGCGACGAGGTGCCGCTCGTGCGCGACCCCGCGGTGCTGCCGCTGCTCGACGCGCTGCGCGCCGTGGTCGACCTGGAGGTCGCCGACCCCACCGCGCCCGACCACCTCGACCCCGGCCGGGTCGAGGCGCTGCTCGTGGGGCCGCTGGGCGGTCTCGACGCCGGCGACGTGCGCCGGCTGGGCCGTCAGCTGCGGGTGCGCGAGAAGCACCGGGCGCTGGCCGAGGACCGGGCGCCCCGCCCCTCCCGGGAGCTGGTGCGGCTGGCCCTGGTCGAGCGGGGGTTCCTCGACGGGCTCGAGGGGGGCGAGGTCACCCGGGCCCGGGCCCTGCACGCGCTGCTCGCCTCCGCCCGCGACGACCTCGAGGCCGGCGTGAGCGCCGAGGAGCTGCTGTGGGGGCTGTGGTCGGGCACGGGCTGGCCGGCCCGGCTGCGACGCGCGGTCGAGCAGGGCGGGGCCCCGGCCCGTCGCGCCCACCGCGACCTCGACTCGGTGTGCGCCCTCTTCGACGTCGCCGCGCGCGCCGAGGAGCAGCGCGACCACCGCGGCGTCCGCTCCTTCCTCGCCACCCTGGTGGCCCAGGAGATCCCGGCCGACACCCTCGCCGAGCAGGGCACCCGGGGCGCCGCCGTGCGGCTGCTGACGGCCCACCGCTCCAAGGGGCTGGAGTGGCGCCTGGTCGTGGTCGCCCACGTGCAGCAGGACGCCTGGCCCGACCTGCGGCGGCGCACCACCCTGCTGCAGGCCGACCGCATCGGGGAGGGCGAGCTCGTGCCGCCGGTCTCCGCGCGCGAGCTGCTGGCCGAGGAGCGTCGCCTCTTCTACGTCGCCTGCACGCGTGCGCGCCAGCGGCTCGTGGTCACCGCCGTCGCCTCCCCGGAGGACGACGGCGAGCAGCCCTCCCGCTTCCTCGACGAGCTCGGCGTCAGCGTCGAGGCCGTGGTGGGGCGACCCGAGCGCCCGCTGTCGATGGACGGCCTGGTGAGCGAGCTGCGACGCACCGTCGCCGACCCCGCGACGACGCCCGCGCTGCGCGACGCCGCCGCGCGACGGCTGGCGCGGCTCGCGGGGGAGAGCGCCGGCACCCGGCCGCTCGCCCCGCACGCCGATCCCGCGAGCTGGTGGGGCACCCGCGCCGCCACCCGCTCGGTGCAGCCGGTGCGCGACCCCGACCGGCCGGTGCCGATCTCGGCGAGCGTGCTCGAGGCCCTCCAGACCTGCCCGATGCGGTGGTTCCTGGAGCGCGAGGCCGGGGGAGCGGCCCGCTCCCATCAGTCGGCCAACCTGGGCAAGATGCTCCACGCCCTGGCCGAGCGCGTCGCCACGGGTGAGCTGGCGGCGGGGCCCGACGACGTCGACCTGCTGATGACCCACGTCGACGCGGTGTGGGGCCGCCTGGAGTTCCGCACCCCGTGGTCGCGGGCGCGCGAGCACGCCCGGGTGAGGGTGGCGCTGGCGCGCTTCCTGCGCTGGCACCACACCAACGCCCGGCGGCTGCTGCGGACCGAGGCGCGCTTCTCCACCGTCGTCGACCTCCCCGACGGCGAGCAGGTGCTGCTCAACGGCTACGCCGACCGTCTCGAGCTCGACCACGACGGGCGCGTCGTCGTGGTCGACCTCAAGACCGGACGCACCGCCCCCTCGACCTCCTCGGTGCAGGAGCACGTGCAGCTGGCCCTCTACCAGTACGCCGTGGACAGCGGCGCCGTCGACGCGGTGCTGCCCGAGGACGGGCACGGCGTCGCCGGCGGTGCCGAGCTGGTGCAGCTGGGCGCCCTCGACGACACCGAGCACGCCGTCGTCCAGCCGCAGGATCCCCAGCCCGCCGGCAGCCGGGGGCGCGAGGCCCTGCGCGACAAGCTCGCCCACGGCGCGGTGATGCTGCGGCGCGAGTCCTTCCCCGCCGTGGTGGGGCAGCACTGCCGCGACTGCGACTTCGTCGCGATCTGTCCGATCAAGGGCGCCGGGGCGGTGACCGCCTCGTGAGCGCGATCCCCCCGATCCCCCCGACACCCCCGACCCCCGGCACGGGCCGTGCGCCGCTGCGCATCGACACCCCGGCCGACCTGCAGCGGGTGATGCAGACCGACTACGCGCCCAGCGACCAGCAGTGGGCCGCGATCTCGGCCCCGCTGGCCCCCGGCGTCGTCATCGCCGGCGCCGGGTCGGGCAAGACCACCCTGATGGCGGCGCGGGTGGTCTACCTCGTCGTCACCGGGCAGGTGCGCCCCGAGCAGGTGCTGGGCCTGACCTTCACCACCAAGGCGGCCAGCGAGCTGCGCCAGCGGATCCGGGCCGCGCTGCGCACCGCGGGCGTGCTCGACGAGCCGCTGCCGCGGGGCGGCGCGCGCGACGACGACGCCGTCGAGGAGGTCCTGGAGCCCAGCGTGCTCACCTACAACGCCTACGCCGCCAACCTGCTCACCGAGCACGGCCTGCGCATCGGCCACGAGCCCGACACCCGCGTGGTCACCGATGCCGCGCGCTACCAGCTCGGCGCCCGGGTCGTGGAGCGCTTCACCGGCGACATCCACCAGCTCACCGACCACCCGCCCACCGCGATCCAGAACCTCCTCGCCCTCGACAGCGCCATGAGCGAGCACCTCGTCGGCCCCGACGACGTCCGCCGGGTGGACGCCGAGGCCCGAGCCGGGTTCGCGGCCGCCCTCGCCGCGGAGCGCGCCGGCAAGGACCGCACGACCTACCGCAAGCCCGTCGAGGCCGCGCTCTCGGCCATCGACCGTCGCGGGGAGCTGCTCGAGCTCGTGGCCGGCTACCGCCGGCTCAAGGCCGAGCTCGGCCTGATGGACTTCTCCGACCAGATCGAGCTGGGGGCGCGGCTGGCCAGCGAGCAGCCCGACGTGGGCCTCGCGCAGCGGGCGGCCTTCCGGGTCGTGCTGCTCGACGAGTACCAGGACACCTCGGTCGCGCAGGCGACCATGCTCTCCCGGCTCTTCTCCGGGCCCGACGAGGCCCGCGGCCGAGGGCACGCCGTCACCGCGGTGGGCGACCCCAACCAGGCGATCTACGGCTGGCGCGGCGCGTCGGTCTCCAACATCCTCAACTTCGCCGACACCTTCCCCGCGGCACGCGGGGGCGCGGTGCCGGTGCTGCCGCTGACGGTCAACCGGCGCTCCGACGCGCGCATCCTCGAGGTCGCCAACGCGCTGGCGGCCCCCCTGTACGAGCGCTACGACCAGGTGGAGCCGCTCCAGGCCAAGCCCGGCGCGGAGCCCGGCGTCGTGGGCGCCGAGGTGCTCGAGACCCACGCCGACGAGCTGGCCCGCCTCGTGGAGGACGTGCAGGCGGTCCACGGCGGCGAGCGCGGCACCACCTGGAGCGACATCGGCGTGCTCACCCGCGACAACGCCCACGCCGCCGAGGTCTTCGACGCCCTGTCGGGGGCCGGGGTGCCCGTCGAGATCGTCGGTCTCTCCGGCCTGCTGCGGCTGCCCGAGGTGGCCGAGGTGGTCGCGGTGCTGCACCTGCTCCACGACGTGACCGCCAACGCCGCGCTGCTCACGCTGCTCACCGGGCCGCGGTGGGCGATCGGGGCGCGCGACCTGCGCCTGCTGGGCCAGCGCGCCGACGAGATCGCCGGCCGGGGCGGGCGGGGGGCCGAGGCCGGCTCGGTGACCGACCACCTGCTCGACATCGCCGACGGCATCGACCCCGCCGAGGTGGCCTGCCTCGACGACGCCCTGGCCGACCCCGGCGACCTGCCGTTCTCCGCGGAGGCCCGCGAGCGCTTCGCGCTGCTCGGCGCGGAGCTGCGCCTGCTGCGCTCGCACGTCGGCGAGCCCCTGCTCGACGTCGTGCGCCGCATCGTCGACCTCACGGGCGTCGACGTGGAGCTCGCCTCCGCCGTCGACCCGGCCGCCCTCTCGCGGCGCGACAACCTCGACCTCTTCGTGCGCGCCGTGGCCGACTTCCAGGCCGTCGACGGCGACGTGGGCCTCCCGGCGCTGCTGGCCTACCTCACCGCCGAGGACGACCAGGGCAACGGCCTCGACGTCGCCACGCCGACCCTGGCCGACTCGGTCAAGCTGCTCACGGTGCACCGCTCCAAGGGTCTGGAGTGGCACGCGGTCTTCCTCGTCGGGGTCTGCGAGACCCGCTTCCCCTCCAACCGCTCACGCACCCTGTGGACCTCCTCGCCCAGCGTGCTGCCCGCCCCGCTGCGCGGCGACGCTCCCGACCTGCCGCAGCTCGCCGGCCACGACAAGGCGGCCCTCGACGCCTACCGCGCCGCCACACGCGCCCACGACGCCGAGGAGGAGCTGCGCCTGGGCTACGTCGCCTTCACCCGCGCCGCGCACGTGCTGTCGGTCACCAGCTACTGCTGGACCTCCCGCACGACCCCCTTCGGACCGTCGGCCTACCAGCGGGTGGTCGCCGAGAGGGTCGAGGCCTGGGGCGAGCCGCCGCGGCCGTGGCGGGAGAAGCCCGCGAAGGGCGACCCCAACCCCTACGACGCGGTCGACCCGTCGCGCCCGTGGCCGAGCACCGCCGTGGGCCGCGAGGCAGCCCTGCGCCGGGAGGCGGCCGAGCGGGTGCGCACGGCCGTGGTGGGCGCGCCCGACCTCGGCCTCGACATGATCGAGGCGGCCCGGGTCGCGGAGTGGGACGCCGAGCTCGACCGGCTGCTCGCCGAGGCCCGGCGCGACCGCTCCGAGCACGTCGCGGTCCCGATGCCCTCGAGCCTGTCGGCCACGGCGGTCTCCCGGCTGCGCGAGGACCCCGAGGCCTTCGCGCGAGACCTGGCCCGTCCGATGCCGCGCCCGCCCTCGGCCGCGGCCCGCTTCGGCACCCGCTTCCACGCCTGGGTCGAGGCGCGCTTCGGCCAGCAGGACCTCTTCGACTACGGCGACCTCCCCGGGCGCGCCGACGCCGGCATCGACGACGACGCCGACCTCGAGGCGCTGGTCGCGACCTTCGAGTCCGGTCCCTTCGCCACCCGGGTGCCCCACCAGGTGGAGGCCCCCTTCGCCCTGGTCCTGGCCGGTCAGGTCGTGCGCGGGCGCATCGACGCCGTCTACGCCGAGCCCGACGGGGGCTGGCTGCTGGTCGACTGGAAGACCGGTCGCGCCGAGGCCACCGACCCGATGCAGCTCGCGCTCTACCGCCTGGCCTGGGCCGAGCTCCACGGCGTGGCGCCCGAGCAGGTGCGCGCCGCGTTCTACCTCGTGCGCACCGGCAGCGTGGTCGAGCCCGTCGACCTGCCCGGCCGCGAGGAGCTGGAGGCGCTGCTCAGCCCGTCGCGGTGAGCGCGGCCCCGGCCTCGCGGCCCTGCAGCAGACGCAGGACGGCGAGCGCGGCGGACCGCCCGGCGCGGTTGGCGCCGATGGTGCTGGCCGAGGGGCCGTAGCCGACCAGGTGCACCCGCGGATCGGTCACGACGGTGGTGCCGTCGACGGCGATGCCGCCGCCGGGGCCGCGCAGACCCAGGGGCGCGAGGTGGGACAGCTCGGCGCGGAAGCCGGTGGCCCACAGGAGGGCCTGGGCCGGCTCGAAGGACCCGTCGGCCCAGCGGAGCCCGTCGGGCTCGATGCTGCGGAACACCGGCCGTCGCTCGTAGGCGCCGAGCGCGGCCGCCGCCTGCTCCTGGGGCCGCAGGGCCAGCCCGGTCACGCTCACCACGCTGGCGGGCGGCAGCCCGCGGCGTACGCGCTCCTCGACCAGGGCGACCGCGGCGCGGCCGGCCTCCGGGGTGAGGTCGTCGGTGCGCCAGACCGGGGGGCGGCGGGTGACCCACAGGGTGTCGGTGACCGGGGCGAGCTCGCCGAGCAGCTGCACCGCGGAGGCCCCGCCGCCGACGACGACGGTGCGCCTCTCGCGCAGCGCCTCGGGCCCGCGGTAGTCGTGGGTGTGCAGCTGCAGCCCGCGGAAGGTCCGCGCGCCGGGGTAGGCGGGCACGAACGGTCGGCTCCACGTGCCGGTCGCGTTGACCAGGGTGCGGGTGGTCCAGGTGCGGTCGCCGGCCACGACCCGCAGCGGGCCGCCGGGGTCGGCGGGGTCTGCCGGCTCGACGCGCTCGACGCGCACCGGCCGCACCACGGGCAGGGCCTGCTCACGCTCGTAGGCGGCGAACCACGCGGGCACGACCACGTTGGCGCGCTCCTCGCCGGGCCGCGGCGCGGGGGAGTCGGGCAGGTCGGCCACGCCGTGCACGTCGCGCATGGTGAGGGTGTCCCAACGGTGCTGCCAGGCACCGCCGGGCGCGGTCTCGGCGTCGAGGACGACGTGGCGCAGACCGAGCCGGCGCAGGTGGTGGGAGGCCGACAGGCCGGCCTGGCCGGCGCCCACGACCACCGCGTCGAGGAGGGTCACGGGCGCTGCCATGTCGGGAGAACGCCGCGACGGGCCCGACGCTTCCCGGGTTGTCCGGGCGGCCTAGGGTCGCTGCGTGACCGCTCCCCACACGCTGCTGACCGTCGACGCGCACGACCGGGCGTCGGTGCGCAGACGTGACGAGGCCTGGCTCGAGCAGCAGTGGGCCGACCCGGCGACCCGGGTGCTGGTGGTGGCGGGCGCGCAGGTGCGCCCGCGGGGCGGCCGGATCGACTGGGTGCGACCCGACGAGACACCCGACGGGCTGCGGGTGCTGCTGGGCGAGCGCGACGACCGGGCGTGGTTCGCCCTGGTCACCGACCGTCCCGACCCCGACGAGCCGGGGTGGGCCGGGCTGCGCGACCTGCTGCCGCTGCTGGCCGGCGACGCCCCGGAGTCGCGCGCCGACGCCCCGCTGCTCTTCCACGCCCTCGGCATCGCCGAGTGGTTGGCCGTGACCCGCTTCTGCCCCCGCGACGGCACCCCGCTGGAGCCGCGCGCCGCCGGGCACGAGCTCACCTGCCCTCGCTGCGGGCGCACCCAGTTCCCCCGCACCGACGCCGCGGTGATCATGCTGGTCACCCACGGCGAGCCCGGTGCCGACGACGAGCTGTGCCTCCTGGGACGCCAGCGGGTCTGGCCACGCGGACGCTTCTCGACCCTGGCGGGCTTCTACGAGCCCGGGGAGAGCCTCGAGGACGCCGTGCGCCGCGAGGTGGCCGAGGAGACCGGGGTCGAGGTGGGCGAGGTGTCCTACTTCGGCAACCAGCCCTGGCCGATGCCCGCGAGCCTCATGGTGGGCTTCGTGGGCCGCGCCACGAGCACGCGGATCGAGGTCGACGAGGTCGAGATCGAGGAGGCGCGCTGGTTCACCCGCGCCCAGATGCTCGAGGAGACCCGCGCCGGCACGCTCGTGCTGCCCGGCGGGGTCTCCATCAGCCGCTCCCTCGTGGAGCACTGGTACGGCGGGCCGCTGCCCGGCCAGTGGTGAGCCGGCCGGGCGGGTGGTCCGCCACCGCGCTCAGGCCAGCGCGGCCAGCTTCTCCTTGACCTGCGCCAGCGAGGGGTTGGTCTGGGACGTGCCGTCGCTGAAGACCAGCGTGGGCACGGTCTGGTTGCCGTTGTTGGCCTGCTCCACGATCAGCGCCGCGTCGGGCTGCTGCTCGATGTCGACGACGTCGTAGGAGATGCCCTCACGGTCCAGCTGGCTCTTGAGGCGGTGGCAGTAGCCGCACCAGGGGGTGGAGTACATCGTGAACGAGCTCATCTGGGACTGTCGCCTCCGACATCTAGGGTGGTCACGACGCCCGAGGCGGGCGTCGTCGTACCTGTCGTCAACCAGCCTGCCCCAGGAGTTGTTCCCCTCGTGACCCGCCCCGCCGACCTCCTCGACGCCCTCGATCCCGAGCAGCGCCAGGTCGCCGAGACGCTGCGCGGACCGGTGCGCGTCCTCGCCGGCGCGGGCACCGGCAAGACCCGGGCCATCACCCACCGCATCGCCCACGGCGTGGCCTCGGGGGTCTACGTGCCCACCGAGGTCCTGGCGGTCACCTTCACCACCCGCGCGGCGGGGGAGATGCGCCAGCGGCTGCGGGTGCTGGGCGCCGGGGGAGTCCAGGCGCGCACCTTCCACGCCGCCGCGCTGCGCCAGCTCCGCTACTTCTGGCCCCAGGTCCAGGGCACCGAGCTCCCGAGGCTCACGGAGTCGAAGATCCCCCTGCTCGCGGGCGCCGCGCGACGCCACCGCATCAACGCCGACCAGGCGCTGCTGCGCGACCTGGCCTCGGAGGTGGAGTGGGCCAAGGTGAGCAACGTCCACCCCGACGACTACGCCCGGGTCGCCACCCAGCGCGGCCGCACGGTGACCGGCCACGACGCCGAGACCGTGGGACGGATCTTCTCCAGCTACGAGGAGGTCAAGCGCGGGCAGGGCCGCATGGACATGGAGGACATCCTGCTGCTCACGGCCGGGCTGCTCGCCGAGGACGAGCGGGTCGCGGCCCAGGTGCGCCGGCAGTACAAGTGGTTCGTCGTCGACGAGTTCCAGGACGTCTCGCCGCTGCAGTCGGCCCTGCTCGACCTGTGGCTCGGCGGTCGCGACGAGCTGTGCGTGGTCGGCGACCCCGCCCAGACCATCTACTCCTTCGCCGGCGCCGACGCGCGCTACCTGCGCGAGTTCCCCCAGCGCCACCCCGGCACGACGTCGGTGGAGCTGGTGCGCAACTACCGCTCCACGCCGCAGGTCGTGGGCGCGGCCAACACCCTGCTGGCCGGGTCGGGCAGCGAGGGCGTCTCGCTGCAGGCCCAGCGCCCGGGCGGCGCCGCCGTGCGCTACGCCCCCCACCCCGACGAGGTCGCCGAGGCCGAGGCCACCGCCGCCCGCATCCTCGCCCTGCGCGAGAGCGGCCACCCGATGTCGGAGGTCGCGGTGCTCTTCCGCATCAACGCGCAGTCCGAGGCCTACGAGGAGGCGCTCTCGGCGCGCTCCATCCCCTACGTCGTGCGCGGCGCGGCACGGTTCTTCGACCGCCCCGAGGTGCGCGAGGCCGTCACCCGGCTTCGCGGCACCGCCCGCTCCAGCGCCGAGGTCACCGACCCCGACGAGATCGTCGAGGTCGTGCGGGCCACGCTGGCCGCGATGGGCTGGACCGACCAGCCGCCCACCGCCCGCGGGCAGACCCGCGACCGGTGGGAGTCGTGGCAGGCCCTCGTCGACCAGGCCGCCGAGCACGCCGGCCAGCCCGGCGCCTCCCTCGGGGCCTTCGTCGACGACCTCGACCGCCGTGCGGCCGAGCAGCACGCGCCGGTGGCCGACGGGGTCACGCTGGCCACCTTCCACGCCGCCAAGGGCCTGGAGTGGGACGCCGTCTTCCTGTGCGGCCTGCAGGACGGCACGATGCCGATCACCTACGCCGAGACCCCCGAGGCGGTCGAGGAGGAGCGCCGCCTGCTCTACGTCGGCATGACGCGCGCCCGCGCGGAGCTGAGCCTGTCGTGGTCGCTGGCCCGCAACCCCGGCGGCCGGGCCTCGCGCAAGCCCTCGCGCTTCCTCGACCCGCTCCTGCCCGACCAGTCGCGCCCGACCGGCGGGCCCGGCCGCGCCCGCAAGGCGATGACGTGCCGCGAGTGCGGCCAGCCGCTGTCGACCGCGGCGGAGAAGAAGACCGGGCGCTGCGTCGACTGCCCCGCCTCCTACGACGAGGCGCTCTACGAGCGGCTGCGCGACTGGCGTCGCGAGCGGGCGGGGGAGGAGAGCGTGCCGGCCTTCGTGGTCTTCAGCGACGCCACCCTGCAGCTGGTCGCCGAGCTGCGCCCGAGCACCCCCGAGGCGCTGCTGCGCATCAGCGGGATCGGTCGGTCCAAGGTGGAGAAGTACGGCGAGGACGTGCTCGCCCTGCTCTCCTGACCCGCCCCGCGCGGCCCCTCTGCAGCCCCTCGGCAGCCCCCTCGTGGGCGCCCCCGCAGCCCTGATCAGCGGGCCGCGGAAGAAAACCTGGAAATAGTCATAAAATGGTTTGCTCCTTACAGGAGCAGCCCGGTAGTTTCCTCACCACACGACCAGCAGCGCACCACGGCCCTGACGAAGCCGGCGCACGACGCACCGAAGGAGGTGGCCCCGATGGCCAGCACCAAGCTCTGGATGACGGCTCAGACCCCGTCCCGCTCCACCCTGCCCGTCTGCGGCCGCACGATCGCCTTCACCGCGTCGACCCAGGGGACCACTGTGTCCTCCGCCGCCGTGTCCTCCGCCGTCGTGTCCGTCGCCGCCGAGCGCCAGGGCGTCGTCGCGGGCGATCTGGCCTTCGGCCACGCCTTCATCCCGGGTGTCCTCGCCTGGAGTCCACCGACCTGTTGATCCTCGACAGCTCGGCAGCCTCCAGGCCGCGGAACCCGTAACCCGGGATCCGCGGCCTTTTGCATTCCCCCAGGACCCCGGGAACCCCGGGCCCCACGAACCCCCGCACCACCCAGCGACCGGTCAAGGACAAGGAGGTGACACACATGACCATCAGCGACCTCCACCGCCACGAGACGGTCGAGCCCACCCTCGGTCTGCTGCACGACCGCGCCGTCGACGTCGACGACGCACTCATGCCGTGCCGCACGAACAACCCCGAGCTCTGGTTCGCCGAGACCCCCCAGGACGTCGAGCACGCCAAGGCCCTCTGCGGCAGCTGCCCCGTCAGGCACCTCTGCCTCGACGGTGCGCTGCAGCGGCGCGAGCCCTGGGGCGTCTGGGGCGGCGAGCTCTTCCTCCAGGGCGTCGTCATCCCCCGCAAGCGGCCACGCGGCCGTCCTCGCAAGAGCGAGGTGGCGGCCTGACCGCCGCCGGCACCGTCCTGCTCCACCCCGTCCGCACGACCCGGCACCACCCGAGACCCGAAGGATCCCGTGATGTACCCGCTCAACGACCACCTGGCCCGAGCCCAGGTCACCTCCCGCCTCGACGAGGCGCAGCGTCAGCGCCGCGGCCACGAGCTGGCCCGGGTGCACCGTCGCAGCCGGCGAGCCGAGCGCGCCGTCCAGCAGGCCCGCACCGCCCTCGCCCGCGCGCTCTGAGCGCACCGACCCGACCAGGAGGCACCACGACCATGACCACCCCGACCACGACCCGGCTCGACGCCGCGATCCGCGCAGGCAGCCACGCCGACCCCCGCACCGACACCCACAGCGACCCGAACCGGAGCACCACGATGAATCTCATGCACGAAGAACTGGCACGCATACAAATGTCCGAGCGCCTGGGAGAGGCGCACACCCGCCGCGACCAGCGCCTGGCCAAGGCCAAGCGGCTGGCCCGCCGCTCCGAGGCGGCCGCCCAGCAGGCGCGCCTCGCCCTCGCCCGCGCGCTCTGAGCGCACGCGGCACACCGACCCGAGCCGGGCACGACCTCGTCGTGCCCGGCTCGGGCGCGTGCGACAGGTCTAGGGTCGGGGGATGAGCACCACCTGCGACCTGTGCGGCACCGTCGAGGACGACCCGCAGCGGCTGCTGGCCTGGACGGTGTCGTTCGAGCGCGGACGCCGCCAGGACCTCTGCGTGACCTGCGCGCGTCGCCACCTGCGCGCCCTGGAGGGCAAGCTCGACTCCGAGCACTGGTAGACGCCCCGGCCGGGCGCGGGCCCGGACGGTCCTCGGGATCGTCACGTCGTGCCCCGTCGGTGCTCGAGTGGTCGGTGGAGGTCTCGGGCACCCCGCCTCGGACGGTCGACCCCCGCGAGCGCTGCCGCCACGCGGGGCTGAGTCCCGTCGCCGGCCGGCCGGCCGGCCTGAGAAGTGGCGGGATAGGACCGGTCGAAGCCGCCAGCGCCGGATCCCGCCAGGCGGGGCTGTGTCCCGTCGCCGGCCGGCCCGAGAAGTGGCGGGAAACGACCGGTCGAGGGCGCCTGGAGGTGTCGTCTCCCGCCACTTCGCGCACGTTCGGTCACCGCGAGCGCCGGCCCCGCCGCGCGGAGCTGTGTCTCGTCGCCGGCCGGCCCGAGAAGTGGCGGGAAACGACCGGTCGAGGGCGCCGGGAGTGTCGTCTCCCGCCACTTACGGCACGTTCGGTCACCGCGAGCGCCGCCAGCGCCGGCCCCGCCAAGCGGGGCTGTGTCCCGTCGCCGGCCGGCCGGCCTGAGAAGTGGCGGGAAACGACCGGTCGAGGGCGCCCGGAGGTGTCGGCTCCCGCCACTTGCCGCACATTCGGTCACCGCCAGCGCCGCCAGCGCCGGCCCCGCGCGGGGCTGGGTCACGTCGCCGGCCGGCCGGTCCGGGAAGTGGCGGGATACGACGGGTCGAGGGCGCCTGGAGGTGTCGTCTCCCGCCATTTGTCGCACGTTCGGTGGCCCGAGAAGTGGCGGGAWACGACCGGTCGAGGGCGCCTGGAGGTGTCGTCTCCCGCCAYTTSKCGCACGTTCGGTCACCGYGAGCRCCGCCAGCGCCGGATCCCGCCRGGCGGGGCCTGTGTSCCGTCGCCGGCCCGCTGACCCGGGAAGTGGCGGGATACGACGGGTCGAGGGCGCCTGGAGGTGTCGTCTTCCGCCACTTGCCGCACGCTCGGTCACTGCGGGCGCCGCCAGCACCGGCCCCGCCACGCGGGGCTGCCCCCGGTCGCCGGCCGGCTGGCCCGGGAAGTGGCGGGATACGACGGGTCGAGGGCCGCCGACGGTGCCGTCCCCCGCCACTCACCGACGCCGTCCCGCTCAGCCCACCTGCGCGCCGTCCCAGGAGCAGCCGCACCGCGGGTGCCGCAGCCAGCGCCGGCTCCGGCACGAGAGCAGCTCGTCGACCTCGACCGTGGTCGACCACGTCGACGGGGTGCCGCCGTCGAGGTAGGTGACGACGTCGCGCACGGCCCACGACACCGCGAGGTGCAGCAGGGCCGGGTCGAGCGGGGCGACCGGTGCCGGCGCGGCGGCGACCTGCTCGAGCACGAGCCCGCGCCGGGGGTCGTGCTCGGCCCGGGCGGCGTCGACGCACCGCAGGCAGGCGGTGACCCCCGGCTCCACGAAGGGGCCGACGACGACGCCGTCGGGGCCACCGACGACGAGCAGGTGCGGCTGCGCCTCCTGCAGGAAGGGGTCGAGACCGGCCCGGGCCGGGGGGCCCGCGCTGAGGCGGAGCACGACGTCGGGCCTGGTCGCCGGGGCTCGCGCGGCGTCCGCCCGTCGGGCCCGGCCCCCGCCGGCTCCCCGGGCCTCACCGGGGTCGGCGACCCCCGCCCCCGCCTCGCGCAGCAGTCGCACGGCGAGGTCGGTGGCCGCCACCGGCACGGTGTCACCGCCCTCGACCGCCACCACGGCCTCCGAGCGCCGCTGCAGCAGCAGCGCCGCGGCGTCGCCGTAGGCCGCGAACGCCGCGGCCACGGCCCCGGGAGCCGCGGTGCCGGCGCCGGCTGCGTCGAGCAGGTCGGCGTCGACGACCAGGCCGGCCCCGACCAGGGCGGTCAGCGCGCGCACGCCCTCGGGCGTCGTGGGAGTCGGCGGGGTGCGGTCGCGCAGGGCGGCGAGGAGCCGGCGTACGTCGGGGTGGTCGGGGAGCACGACGCGCCGTGGCTCGTCGAGACCGACCTGGAGGCGGCCGGCCTCACGGGTCGCGACGACCAGGCCGGGCAGGAGCGTGGACCGGGCGGCCGGGGGAGACGTCGTGTGGGAGGGCACGTGGCGCTCCTACCCCGCTCGGCCCGGTCGGCCGGCGGTCGTCCACAGGCTCCGCGCGGGCGGGTCGGCCGCTATGTTCGGGGCCATGACCGACCTCACCTCGGACCAGCCCACGACCTACGAGCACCTGCGCGTGGAGCGCCCGCGCGAGGGCGTCGCCCTGCTGGTGCTCGACAACCCCGAGCAGCGCAACGCCATGACCGAGGAGATGACGGCCTCGTGGGTGCGCGCGGTCGACGACCTGGCCGGCGACGCGTCGCTGCGCGCGGTGGTCGTCACGGGGGAGGGCTCGGCCTTCACCTCCGGCGGGGTCACCAGCTGGCTGGCCAGCGAGCCGGAGGCCGGCGTCGACCGCCACCGCACCCGGATGATGGCCTTCTACCGCGCCTGGCTCTCGATCCGGCGCCTCGAGGTGCCCACCTTCGCCGCGGTCAACGGCCCGGCCATCGGTGCCGGGCTCTGCCTGGCCCTGGCCTGCGACGTGCGGTGGGCCGCGCGCGGGGCGCGGATGGGCGTGCCCTTCCTCAAGCTCGGTCTGCACCCGGGCATGGCCGGCACCTGGCTGCTGCCCGACGTCGTCGGTCCGGCCGCTGCTCGCGACCTCTTCCTCACCGGGCGCCTGGTCGAGGGCGACGAGGCGCTGCGACTCGGCCTGGTCTCGCGGGTGGTGGAGCAGGAGACGTTCCTGGAGCAGGTGCTGGACGCCGCGGCCGGCGTGGCGGCCTCCGCCCCCGTGGCCGCGCGGCTGACCACCCTGGCCCTGCGCGGCGGCCACGCCGACCTCGAGCACGCCCTGCAGTGGGAGGCGCTGGCCCAGCCGGTCACCATGGCCACCGAGGACCTCCAGGAGGGCATCCGCGCCGTCCAGGAGAAGCGGCGCCCGCACTTCCAGGGTCGCTGAGCATGGCCGAGGACGGGGCCTACACGGACGGCCCGGTCGCGGCACTGCGCCGCATCGCCTTCCTGCTCGAGCGGGGCCGGGAGGACACCAACAAGGTCAAGGCCTACCGCGGGGCCGTGGCCACGCTGCTCACGATGGACGACGACGAGGTCGCCCGGGCCGTCGACGAGGGCACCCTCACCGACCTGCCCGGCATCGGCTCCAGCACCGCCGCGGTGGTCTCCGACGCCGTGCGCGGGATCCGGCCGGAGCGGCTGGCGCGGCTGGAGGCCGAGCACGCGGGTCCGCTGGCGACGGGCGGGCAGGAGCTGCGCGCGCTGCTGCGCGGTGACCTGCACTCCCACTCCGACTGGTCCGACGGCGGCTCGCCGATCGAGGAGATGGCCTTCACCGCCATCGAGCTGGGCCACGAGTACCAGGTCCTGACCGACCACTCGCCACGGCTGAAGGTGGCCCGCGGCCTCAGCGCCGAGCGGCTGGCCCGCCAGCTCGACGTGGTCGACGCGGTCAACGACCACCTCGGGGGACCCGCCGGCGGCTTCACGCTGCTCAAGGGCATCGAGGTCGACATCCTCGACGACGGCTCGCTCGACCAGACCGACGCGATGCTGGCGCGGCTCGACGTACGCGTGGCCAGCGTGCACTCCAAGCTGGCCATGGACGGCGACGCGATGACCCGCCGCATGGTGGCGGCGGTCGGTCAGCGCTGGACCAACGTGCTCGGCCACTGCACCGGCCGGCTGGTGACCGGCGGGCGGGGGACCCGCAAGGAGTCGCAGTTCGACGCCCGGGCGGTCTTCGAGGCCTGCGCCGAGCACGACGTCGCGGTCGAGATCAACTCCCGCCCGGAGCGCCGCGACCCGCCGACCCGGCTGCTGGAGCTGGCCCGCGACATCGGCTGCCTCTTCTCCATCGACAGCGACGCCCACGCCCCTGGCCAGCTCGACTTCCTCGACCACGGCGCCGAGCGCGCCGAGGCCGCGGGGATCGACCCCGAGCGGATCGTGACGACCTGGCCCCGGGAGCGCCTCCTCGCCTGGGCGGGCGCCAAGGCTTAACTTGTCGTCCATGTCACCGCCGCCGACGAGCGACCCCGCGGGCTCGCGGGCGCGCCCCGACGTGGAGGTACGCCGCTCGACGCGGCGCCGGCGCACGGTCTCGGCCTACCGCGACGGCGACCGGATCGTCGTGCTCGTGCCCGACACCCTCTCGCCCAGCGAGGAGGCCGAGTGGGTGGAGACCATGCTGGCCCGCCTCGAGCGCGCCGAGCGCCGCCGCCTGCCCAGCGACGAGGAGCTGCGGACCCGGGCGGTGTCGCTCAACGACCGCTACCTCGGCGGCATGGCCGTGCCCGACACGGTGCGGTGGGTGGAGAACCAGAGCTCGCGCTGGGGCTCCTGCACGCCGGGCGACCGCTCGATCCGGCTCTCGGCGCGGCTGCAGGGGATGCCGGCGTGGGTCATCGACTACGTGCTGGTCCACGAGCTGGCCCACCTGCTGGAGCCCGGCCACGACGCCCGCTTCTGGGCGTGGGTCGACCGCTACCCCCAGGCCGAGCGGGCCAAGGGCTACCTGCTGGGCTGGTCGGCCGCGGCGCGGGTCGAGCCGCCCGCCGACGGCAGCGCCGACGGCGTCGACTGACCCGCCCGGTGCAGGGCGCGGGCCACGAGGGCCGCGATGTCGGGGTCCGGTCGCCCGTCGGGGCCCGACGGCAGCGCGTCGACCGGCCACCAGCGCAGGTCGAGCGACTCCTCGCTGACCGCGACCTGCGCGCCGGGGGCGGCCACGGCGACGAAGCGCACGTCGAGGTGGTGCACGAGCACCCCGTCGCGCGGGCCGCAGAACGGCACGGGGTGCTCGCTCAGCTCCACCGGCACCGGGTCGAGGGGCAGGTCGCCCAGCCCCGACTCCTCGGTGGCCTCGCGCCGCGCGGCGCCGGCCAGCGTGGTGTCACCGGGCTCGCAGTGGCCGCCGAGCTGGAACCACTCCTGGGCCTTGGCGTGCAGCGTGAGCAGCACGTGGGCGCGGTCGTGGTCGAGCACGAGCGTGCTGGCCGTGAGGTGGTCGGGCCGGCAGCCGCGCTCCAGACCGTCCGGGTGGGCGCGCAGGTGGGCGACGTAGCGCACCCGCAGCGCCTCCTGGGCGGCGTCGGGCGCCGCCCAGGCCTCGAGGGCCGCGAGCGCGTCGGCGTGCAGGCTCACGCCGGGGTCGGGCCCTCACCGGGCTGGTCATCGGGCTGGTCACCGGGCTGGTCACCGGGCTGGTCACCGTCCGGCAGGTCGCCGTCGAGGAGCTTGGCCAGCTCGGCGTCGAAGTCCGACTCGCTGATCTCGGCCGGGGCGGCGGCGTCCTCGCGGAAGCCCAGCGGGTCGTCGAGGTCGGCGGCGCTGGGCAGCAGGTCGGGGTGCATCCACACCCCGTCGCGGGCCTCGGTGCCCTGACGCGTGCGCAGCGAGCCCCACAGGGTCGAGGCGTCGCGCAGCCGGCGCGGGCGCAGCTCGAGGCCGACCAGCGAGGCGAAGGTGTCCTCGGCCGGGCCGCCGGCCGCGCGGCGGCGGCGTACGGCCTCCTGCATCTTGGCCGCGGCGGGCATGCGCTCGGCGGTGGCCTGCCCGACGACCTCGTCGACCCAGCCCTCGACGAGGGCCAGCGTCGTCTCCAGGCGCAGCAGCGCGGCCTCCTGGGCGGGGGACTTGGGCATGTCGAAGAGCCCGCCCTCGAGCAGGCGCTGCATCGACTCGGGGTCGGTGGGGTCGACGCCGCGCATCTGCTCCTCGATGCGGCTCTGGATGGCCTCGGCGTTGATCTCGATGCCGCGGGCGTAGGCGGTGACGGCCCCGAGCAGGTGCTCGCGCAGCCACGGCACGTGGGCGAAGAGCCGCTGGTGGGCGGCCTCGCGCAGCGCGAGGTAGAGCAGGACGTCGTCGGTGCTGACGTCGAGGCCGGCGGCGAAGGCCTCCACGTTGGCCGGCACGAGGGCGGCGCGCCCGGCGGCGCCCAGGGGCAGGCCGACGTCGGAGGCGGTGAGCACCTCGGAGGCCAGCGCGCCCAGGCCGGAGCCGACCTGGCTGGCGAGCATGACGCCCACGGCCTTGCCGATGATGCCGAGGAGGGGGCCGGAGGCCGCGCGGGCCTCCTCGGGCAGGGCGGAGCCCAGCGAGTCGACGGTCTGCTTGGCGACCGGCTCGACGAGCACCTTCCACACGTCGACGGTGCCCACCAGCCACTCCGCGCGGCTCCAGGCGGCGGTCGAGGTGACGCCGGAGGGGAAGGCGGTGGTGTCGTCGAGCCAGTGGTCGGCCAGGCGCACGGCGTCGGCCACGGCGTCCTTCTGGCGCTGCGTGGGCGAGGGGTCGGGCTGCTGCGCGACGGCCTTGCGGGCGGTATCGAGGGCGACGTCCCAGTTCAGCGGGCCGTCGTAAGGCTGCATCATGGCCTGGATCTGGCCGAAGAGCTGGTTGAGGTCGGGCATGCCGCCGGGGCCGCCCATGCCGGGGAACCCGGGGAAGCCGCCGGCCCCGCCCGCACCGCCGCTCGCGCCGGAGCCGCCGGTGCCGAAGCCGAACCCGAAGCCGCCGGGCGTGGCGCCGCCGCCCCCGCCCATCCCGCCGAGCTGGTTGAAGAACTGCTCGAACGGCGTGCCCTTGAACGGGTTCTGACCGCCGTCGTCGGGGCCGTTCCCGGAGTCGTTCGGGGTGTCGCCGGAGTCGTTGCTCATGGCCCCACGGTACGCCGTGAGCCCCAACCCGCCGGCGGTGAGTGGGACAGTGAGTAGGGTCGCGCCCATGGCTCATCCCGCCGTCCGCCTGGCCGCCCTGCGCGAGGACCCGCTCGACGTCACCGAGGTGCTCGACGCCCTCGACGACCCGACCTCGGGGGGCCTGACCCTCTTCGTGGGCCGCGTGCGCGACCACGACCACGGCGCGGGTGTCGTGGGACTCGACTACAGCGCCCACCCCACCGCCCTGGCGCGGCTCGAGGCGGTCTGCGAGCAGGTCGCCGCCGACCACGACGTCCAGGCCGTGGCGGCGGTGCACCGCACCGGGTCGCTGGCCATCGGCGACATCGCCGTCGTCGTGGCCACGGTCGCCGCCCACCGCGGTGACGCCTTCACGGCCTCGCGGGCGCTGATCGACACGCTGAAGGCGGAGGTGCCGATCTGGAAGCACCAGCGCTTCGTCGACGGCACCGACGAGTGGGTCGGCACCCCCTGAGCGGTGCCCGGGCGACCACTGCCCGAGCCGGCGCCCGGCGTTTCGGCGCCGCCGCGGCCCGCGGGCGACCTACCCTGCACAGGTGGAGATCCTGCTCTGGCTGGCGCCTGCCGCCGTCGTCGCCGTCCTGGCCATGGCCTGGGTCGGCTGGGTGGGTCGCGAGCCGCGTGAGCAGGTCGACCGCGAGGCCGCCCTCGAGCGCATGGCCGGCGCGCTGGCCCGGCCCGACCGCGCCGGCTACGCCGCCCCCGCCCCCGAGCGCGACCGGAGCACCGGCATCGCCGTGCGCCCCTCGCGCGCGCCCCGCGGGCCCGCGGCCTCGCAGCGCCCCGGCGAGTCGCGCCGGGCGTCCTGACCCGAGCGCCCGACCGACCGGGCGGTCCGCCCTGGCTCGCGGCACGCGAGCCGGTGGACGGGACGGTTGGTGACCAATGAGACAGTTGGCGCCATGACCCAGCGCTCCATCGCCGCGCTCATCGCCGCGCCGCTGGTCCTCGCGCTGTTCCTCGTGACCTCGCTGGTGCGGCTGCCCTTCGGCACCTACGCCCCCGGCACCACCGTCGACGTGCTCGCCCAGCCCGAGGGCAACGAGACGATCCAGGTGCGCGGCGCCAAGACCTACCGCGACACCGGCCAGCTGCGCATGACCACCGTCTCGGTCTCGGCCGCGGCACCTCCCGGCCAGACCGGCGGGTCGAGCCTCTTCACGCTGCTGCGGGCCTGGGCCGACCCCGAGGACGCCGTCTACCCCTACGACTTCATCCACCCCGACGACGAGAGCGCCGAGGAGGACCAGCAGCAGGGCGCCATCTCGATGGTGACCTCCCAGGACGTCGCCACCGCCGTGGCCCTGGAGAAGCTCGGCTACGACGTCGAGCGCGCCGTGAAGGTCTACTTCGTCGACGAGGGCACCCCCGCCGAGGGCGTGCTCGAGCCGCTCGACATCAT
This sequence comes from Nocardioides sp. Leaf307, assembly GCF_001423135.1. NCBI lineage: Bacteria > Bacillati > Actinomycetota > Actinomycetes > Propionibacteriales > Nocardioidaceae > Nocardioides > Nocardioides sp. Leaf307. The sequence continues at coordinate 1,310,188 of NZ_LMNY01000001.1, forward strand.
CCGCAGCGTCGGCGGGGAGCCGGTGCGCACCCCGCGTCAGCTCGTCGCGGCCGTCTCCGGCGCCGAGGCCGGCGAGCCGCTCGCCGTCGTCATCGAGCGCGACGGTCGGCGCCGCGAGGTGAGCATCACCCCGGAGGAGGTCGAGGGCCAGCCCCGCATCGGCGTCGTGCCCGGCGAGGGCTACCGCTTCCCCTTCGAGGTCTCGGTGGCCATCGACCCCAAGATCGGTGGCCCCAGCGCCGGCCTGGTCTTCAGCCTGGGCATCTACGACACCCTCACCGAGGGCTCCCTGACCGGAGGGGAGGTCATCGCCGGCACCGGCACCGTCGCCCTCGACGGCTCGGTGGGCCCCATCGGCGGGATCCAGCAGAAGATCGCCGGCGCCGCCGACGACGGCGCCACCCTCTTCCTCGTGCCGCCGGACAACTGCGAGGAGGCCCTCGGCGCCGACGTCGACGGCATCCGGCTGCTGCGCGCCGACACCTTCGACTCCACCCTCGCGGCGATCCAGGACTGGGTCGAGGACCCCGACGCCGCCCTTCCCAGCTGTGAGGACGTGCCCGATGACGCCTGAGGACCCCCTTCCCGGCGACGACCTTCCCGGCGACGACCTTCCCGGTGGCGACCTTCCCGGCGACGACCTGCTCGACGACCTGAGCGACCTCGACGTCGACCCCGCGCTGGCCGCGGCCGTGCTGGAGATCGAGCAGCACGTCGCCACCAGCGGCTGGGACCAGCCGGCGCACCTCTTCGCCCTCGTCGACACCGGCCAGCTGGTCGAGCACGAGCCGGCGCTCGCCGCGGCCATGGGCCTCGACGCCTCCACCGAGCAGGGCTCGCTGACCGCGATCGAGCAGGACCAGCTGCGCCCCGACCAGCTGCTCGAGCAGGTGCTCGAGACCATCGTGTGGCCCGCCGACGTGGCCGGCTGCGCCGCGGTCGTCGAGCGCTTCGTGCTGCCGCCGGGCGCCGACGCCGACGTGCCGTCCGACCCCGACGCGGCGGCCGAGTTCGCCCGGACCCACCCGGAGCGCCAGGAGCTGCGGATCGCCGCGGGGGTGACCCGGCACGGGTCGGCGTACTGCGCGATGCGCTTCCGCAGCCACGACGACGACTCCAAGGTGGTCGGGGGAGCCGACCTCGTGCCCGCGCTCGTCGAGCTGCTGGCCGGCACGCTCCTCGAGGACCCCGGCGAACCGGGCGCCGACCCGGCCCCGGGCTCCGTCCCGGACGCGACCCACGACAGCAGCAGCGACACGAGTACCGACATGAGCAACGACCGCAGTGACGAGAGGGACCCACGGTGAGTGAGACGTACGACGAGGAGCAGCAGGGCTCCCCGCCGCCCAGGCCACGGAGTCGATCGCGCGCGCTGGTGATCACCGGCGCGGTGCTGGTGGTCGCGTTCTTCGCGCTGACCGCCTTCGCCAGCTTCTACACCGAGCGGCTGTGGTTCGGCTCGGTCGGCTACACCTCGGTGTTCACCACCGTGCTGTGGACCCGCGTCGGCATGTTCGCGGTCTTCGGGCTGCTCATGGCGCTCGTGGTCTGCGTCAACGTGGTGATCGCCTTCCGCACCCGCCCGCTCTTCGTGAGCATGCCCGACCAGAACGGCCTCGACCGCTACCGCGAGGCCGTCAACCCGATCCGGCGCTGGCTCGTGCTGGCCGTCGGCGCGGTGCTGCTGGTCTTCGCCGGCACCTCGGGCGCGGGGCAGTGGCGCACCTTCATGCTGTGGCGCAACGGCGGCGAGTTCGGCTACGACGACGAGCACTTCGGCCGCGACGCCGGCTTCTTCGTCTTCGACCTGCCGTGGCTGCACTACCTCGTCGACTTCGCGATGGCGACCTTCGTGGTCGCCCTGCTCGCCGCGGCGCTGACGCACTACCTCTACGGCGGTATCCGCCTGCAGGTGCCCAGCGAGCGCCTCACCGGCGCCGCCCAGGCCCAGCTCTCGGTGCTGCTCGGGCTCTTCGTGCTGGCCAAGGCGGGCGACTACTACCTCGACCGCTTCGACCTGGCCACCGACGCCGGCGGGCTGATCACCGGCATCACCTACACCGACGCCAACGCCGTGCTGCCGGCCAAGAACATCCTCATCGGCATCTCGGTGATCTGCGCGGTGCTGTTCTTCCTCAACGTGTGGCGCCGCACCTGGACGCTGCCGTCGGTGGGCATCGCGCTGCTCGCGCTGTCGGCGGTGCTGCTGGGCATCATCTGGCCCGGCATCGTCCAGCAGTTCCAGGTCAACCCCTCCGAGGCCGACCGCGAGGAGGAGTACATCCAGGCCAACATCGACGCCACGCGCACGGCGTACGACCTGGAGGACGTGCAGACCACCGAGTACCAGAGCACCGCCACCGCCGACGCGGGCAACTTCTCGCAGGTCGACGGTCAGGTCACCTCGGTGCCGCTCATCGACCCGCGGCTGGTGCGCGACACCTTCGAGCAGACCCAGCAGGGTCGCGCCTACTACTCGGTGGCGCCCGTGCTCGACGTCGACCGCTACGAGATCGACGGCGTCGACCGCGCGCTCGTGCTCGGCGTGCGCGAGCTCGACCAGTCCGGCATCCCGGCCGGCGACCGCAACTGGTCGAACCTCCACACCACCTACACCCACGGCAACGGCCTGATCGCCGCCTTCGCCAACCAGCGCACCGCCACCAACGCACCGGTCGCGGCCAGCGAGGACAACGACGGCGGCATCGTGTGGGCCGAGGGCAACCAGGCCGGCCAGGACACGCTGTCCAACCTCGGCGACGAGGGCTACGAGAGCCGGATCTACTTCGGCGAGCAGAGCCCCGACTACTCGGTGGTCGGCAAGGCCGACGCCGACGACGCCGACGTCGAGCTGGGCCTGGCCAACGACAGCGAGACCGACCAGCGCACCACCTACGACGGCGACGGCGGCGTCGACATCGGCAACACCTTCGACCAGCTGATGTTCGCGGTGAAGTACGGCGAGCCGAACTTCCTGCTCTCGGGCCGGGTCAACGAGAACTCCAAGGTGCTCTACGACCGCAACCCCAGCGAGCGGGTCCAGAAGGTCGCCCCCTGGCTGACCATCGACAGCGACGCCTACCCGGCGCTGATCGACGGTCGGGTGCAGTGGATCGTCGACGGCTACACGACCACCGACCGGTTCCCCGGTGCGGAGAAGGAGTCGTTCGCCACGATGATCGACGACTCGCTCCAGGACAACGTGGGCCTGCAGCCGATCCCCACCGACGAGATCAACTACATGCGCAACGCGGTCAAGGCCACCGTCGACGCCTACGACGGCACCGTGACGCTCTACGAGTGGGACACCGAGGACCCGATCCTGCGGGCCTGGGAGGGCGCCTTCCCGGGCACCGTCCAGCCCTACGACTCGATCTCCGAGGAGCTCATGGAGCACCTGCGCTACCCCGAGGACCTCTTCAAGGTCCAGCGCTACCAGTTCGCTCGTTACCACGTCACCGAGGCCAACGACTGGTATCAGGGCAACGACCGCTGGGAGGTGCCGGAGGACCCCAACTCGGCCTCGACCAGCCTGCAGCCGCCCTACCGGCTCTTCGCCAACCAGGACGGCAGCACCACCAGCGAGGGGGAGTGGTCGCTGACCTCGGTCTTCGTGCCCTTCGAGCGCAACAACCTCGCCTCCTTCATGTCGGTGGACTCCGACGCGACGTCGGACACCTACGGCCAGCTCAGCGTGCTGGAGCTGCAGGACCAGACGACGCCCGGACCCGGGCTCATCGCCAACGAGTTCGCCCAGGACGAGGGCGTGCGCGACGCGCTGCTGCCCTACTCCCAGGGCACCTCCGACCCGATCTTCGGCAACCTGCTCACGCTGCCGGTGGAGGACGGCCTGATCTACATCGAGCCGGTCTACGCCGTGCGCTCGGCGTCGAGCTCGGGCTACCCGATCCTGCAGTTCGTGCTGGTCTCCTACGGCGACGAGGTCGGCGTCGGACGCAGCCTCACCGACGCGCTCCAGGTCGCCCTCGGCGTCGACGACACCGAGCTGCCCGACCCGGTCGACCCCGGCGGCAACGGGGGCAACGGGGGCAACGGTGGCGGCAACGGCGGCGGGGAGGACCTCACCGTCGACCAGCAGATCGCCCAGCTGCTCGACCAGGCCCAGGAGGCCTTCGACGCCGCCGACGCTGCGCTGGCCGAGCAGGACCTCGCGGAGTACCAGGCGCAGAACCAGGAGGCCCAGGACCTCATCAGCCAGGCCATCACCCTGGCCGAGTCGCGCCCCGGCGGCGTGGGGGGCTCCGACAGCTCCGACGGCTCCGACGGGGGCGACACCGCGGGCGACGAGCCCTCGGCCGACGCCTCGGCGAGCCCGTCGGAGAGCGCCTCGCCGACCTCCTGACGGCAGCACCAGCAGCACCCGATCGGGGCCCGGACGACGTCGTCCGGGCCCCGATTTGTGCCTCCCGGGCGACGTCTGTAATGTTCTGTTCACCGGCGCGGGGTGGAGCAGCTCGGTAGCTCGCTGGGCTCATAACCCAGAGGTCGCAGGTTCAAATCCTGCCCCCGCTACAAGTAAGAAACCGCCGCTGACCTGCAGGAATGAGGTCAGCGGCGGTTTCTGGTTTTAGGGCCGTGCCACGAACGTGCCACGAAGCTCTGGCCGATGCCGGCAGCCGTGGCGCCGTGCCACGAGATTCCTCGGATACGCTCGACTCTGCCGATGAGCGGTCATGGCTCAGGTCGGCTCCTCACCCCACCACGGTTCAGTCACGACCACCTGGTGCTGGTCCTGCAAAGCAGAGCGGACCTCGCCGAGTAAACGCTTGCCTTCGCTCAGCCAAGCCTCGTCGCCCGAGCCTTCGATAGGCACCTTGTCTTCCGAGTAGGCCGTGTTCCAAGCGGTCAGCCTCGCCACGAGGTCGTCACCCATCGATAGCGCTGCCAGGTCTGCGGGCTTGCGCGACGAAGGCCCTAGTTGTCTTTTATGAAGCCCGTCGTCGGGTCGACCATGGCGAGGAAATCCCGAACGTATTGCCGGTGGGCCTCTCGTGACGGGTCGTTGCCCCGTGGCTCGCAGGCGTCTACGCCGCTGGTTGAGCAGTGATGCCGCCAGCGGCCCACGTATCGGGCTCCCTCGGCCGCCGTTGTAGCTGCGACGCGGGTTCGATGACTCGAACGGTCAGCGCGGTCGCCAGCGCTTCCACAGGGCCGTGGCCCGGCTGCGGTCGCGGCCGTCCCAGGCGAGCACGACCTCGACGGTCATCTCCGCCTCGGTGGCCGACACGACGCTCGCGCTGAGCTCGACGGCGTGCTCGAGCGGCGCGGGCCGCAGGTAGGAGACGTCGAGCCCGGCGGTCACGTAGGGCAGGGCGGCGCCCGGGAGCGGCGGCCAGCCGCGCTCGTGCGCCTCGTGCGTGACCACCGCCGCCGAGTGGCAGTCGAGCAGGGTCGCGATGATGCCGCCGTTGAGGTAGCCGAGACCGTTGTCGTGGTGCGGCGACGGGGTGAACCGGGCGACCGCCCGGCCGTCGCCGTCGGCGAAGCTGCGCAGGTGGAGACCGTCGGCATTGGCCGGGCCGCACCCGAAGCAGCGCAGCTCCGGGAAGTAGACGTCCTGCAGGGACCTGTCGGGTGCCATAGGTGACCTCGCTGTCGTGGACGGGCCGGTGCGACCCACACAGACTCGACCATGTGCGCCGGCCATCACAAGGTCGAGGGGGCGGCCGAAAGAGCCGCCGGTCCGGGCGTCGAGTGGGTGGCGCTCAGACGGCGGCTTCCTCGAGCCACTGTGCGACGGTGCGTGGCGAGAGTCCCAGGAGGCGCTGGGCCGAGGGCTCCTCGTCGATCACTTCGGAGGCCTGGGTCTGACGCCACACGTAGGAGTCGATGACGGGGCGAGCGCCCTGCTCGCCGAACATCGGGATGATCTGTCGTCCGAACTCCTCGGGGTCCTGTGCCTCGAACACGACGGGCGTCTCGAAGTACGTGCTGAAACCATCGGCGAGGTCGCTTCCGAGCAGCGCAGGCAGCGCACCGATCGTGACGCGTCCGGTGACCGACGCGTCGGTGAGGAGCCGGACGGCGGCGTCCGCGACGTCGAGGTGCGAGACCCACGACAGTGGGTAGTCGGCTCGCACGGGGTAACGCAGCACTCCCTCGGAGCGCGCCGGTCCCAGGACCGGGGGCAGCAGCAGGTTCTCCAGGAACAGCTTGGGCTCGAGGATCGCGTACGAGGCGCCTGAGGACTCCAGCGCTGCGGCGAGGATCGCGGGTCCGCTGTCTGCCTCGAGCGTGTAGCCGCTGGTGGACATCACGACGCGGCGGACACCGGCCTGAGCCAGGGCGATCGCCACGTTGCTGGCCACCTCGGACTGGTGCTGGGGGCTGCCGACGGGGACGTGGACGAAGACGCCGGACGCGTCGCGGTAAGCCGAGACGAGGGAGTCGACCGAGCTGTAGTCGACCGCGACTGCCGCGCCGACGATCGAGGAAGGGTCACGGACCGCAGCGGTGGCGTCGTGGCCGGTGGCGCGCAGAGCAGAGAGGACAGGAGAGCCTTGAGCGCCGGAGGCGCCGTGGACGAGATAGGTCATGCGGCCATTAGTGCATCTACTACATCGGTTACGTCAACTGCAGTAATGGCATATCGTGCGAATCGTGACGATCAACAAGGTCTGCGTGCCCGAGTGCGGAGTTTCCCGCTTCCTGATGCTCCTCGACGGCCCATGGGCCACCCTGGTCGTGCGGGAGTTGATGCACGGACCGCTGCGCTTCACCGAGCTGATGCAGGCCCTGCCGGGCATCAGCGCACACACGCTCACCAGCCGCTTGCGTCGCTTCGAGACCCACGGCCTGGTGACCCGCACGGCGTACGCCGAGATCCCGCCGCGAGTCGTCTACGAGCTCACCCCCGTGGGCCTGGAACTTCGAGGCGTCCTCGAAGCCATGAACGCTTGGGCCCTCAACGTGCCCGAGCCAGTTTTCGAAGCAGCGATGCAGGACGACGGCCCGCCGCAGCGCCTCGCGGTCAACTTCGCTCGCACCGCGGCACTCGCCAGTCCGCAGCCCTGACCCTCCCGTCCCAGGCGGAGAGACCGAGATGCGGCGTCCGTGCAAGCCGTCATCAGCCCACGTCCGCGAGCAGGACCAGCTCTAGACGGCCTCACACCACGACGCTCCCGCTCGAGCAGCGCAGCTAGCTCGAGACCGCGATAGTCCTGAGCGAATCGGACTTGATCGTGGAGGACGCAGTGCGCGGTACGGCGTAGTCCGGCGGATGCCTTCAACCGTCCGACCATGCCGCCCTGCCGGCTCCGCCCGACCATGCCGCACAGCGGGCGCTTCTCCATCCGACTCAGCCCGCAACGGACGTTCGCTGGCACGTTCGTGGCACAGCCGACGCAGCGGCCCGAGTCGGGCAAGCTGACCTGCGGCTTTGCAGCTCGCGGGCAGTTGCTCAGTCGGCGTCGCGGGACAGCCACTCCGCGGAATCAGCTTGTGAAGCGTTGTCACCGTCGGTGGGCGCCAGGCGTTCGTACATCGTCATCAGTTCGCGCGTCTCGGCCTCATAGCCTGGCTTACCAAGGTTTCGGAATGGTGATCGGTCCGCCCCGGGCGGGTTGAACCGGTAGGCAGCGTTCGACAGGGGCCGACCGTCGAGCCCGTGCGCGAGTGACGCACGCATGCGCGCTCCCAAGCGCCGCAGGTAGGCAGGGGTCTCGGGGTCCGCGTCGAGCCAGTCCAGGTCCTCAGGTCTCACTGGTTCTAGGCCGCGCTCCTGTTCGTCTTGGCGCTTGCCCTCGATGTGCTCGCCCAGGCGAAGCTGCCAACCGATCTGGTGCACCTGCCCGATGATCTCGCGCAGTGACTGCGCATCGGCCACGTCAGTTGGGGCCATCGCCTCGCCGTTGCGGCTCAAGCCAACGTAGAAACCGCGCTGCTTGGACTTGTCCTGACGCCGCGCCCACGACTTGATGGCGCCTAGGACCGCCGCATTCTCGTCAGGGTTCGGCGCTTCGGTCCCGAACCAGTAGGGCTCATGCAGGAGGAAGCGGTGAACCGTCTCTAGCTTGCGCTCGTGACTTTCCCACAGCTCGTCTAGCTCGTCGCACCGGAACGGCTCACCCTCGGGCAAGCTCGTCATCAGTAGGCGGCGCTCGTGGACTGCGACCGCCTTCCCGGATTCCTCCAATCCCAGGATCGCTAGCGATCTGGCAAGCGCCACGTGTCCTAGGTCCAGGACGGCTAGTGCCGATGTGAGCAGCGCATCGGCATTCGCCAGCAGAGCGTCCTGCAAACGCAAGACCTGAGCCGGCGTGAGGTCGGGCAATCTCCGAACGGCCATGGGTCATTGTGGCGCTGCGGCGCCGGTAGCTAGCACGTTCGTGGCACAACAACGCCCCGACACGCATTGCTGCAGGTCGGGGCGCATCGCGGGCAGGCTGTGGACCTGCGCCGGCCGCTAAACGGCTGGCGCGCTGGCCAGGTCGGCCTCCCAGCGCTCAGACATGCGTCGCGCCAGCTCGCGGTAGCGTTCCTGTGTCGCTCGCTGGTAGTGCATCGCCATGACTGGCGTGGAGTGGCCCGCGCGGGCCTGCAGCTCGGCCAGCGTCGCGCCGTTGCGCGCCGCCTCTGTGAGGCCCGTGTGCCGCAGGTCGTGCCAGCGCAGCTCGGGGCGCCCTGCGGCCACCCTGGCCGGCCCATAGGCGCGGTGGAGCGTGCTGTTGAGCAAGTGGTTGCCCCGGCAGCCCGTATAACCGCATTCACACCGCTTGCGGCTCTCTCGTGGTCCCGTGAACAACAGGCCGTCCGATCCCGGCTGCGCGTGATCCTGCAGGTGCGCCTGTAGCCGATCGCGCACGAACCCGGGGAGGTACACAACGCGGACGCCCGCGTGCGTCTTGGGCTCGCCCACGATGGTGCGGCCCTCGCGGTGGACCACCGCGCGCGAAACCGCCAGTGCCGGCTCAGCTGCACTCATGTCGACGTCGCGTCGGCGCAGCTCAGCCAGCTCGCCGAAGCGGAGACCCGAGAAGGCCGCCAGCCATACCGCCAGCTGCAGCCGATCGGGCATCGCGTCAGCGATCGCACGGACCTCCTGCACGGTCGCCGGATCGTTCTGCTTGCGCCTGGGGCGGCTCAGCTCGTCGGGCTCCACCTGGCACGGGTTTGCGACGACGCGCGGCTGCTTCCTGTCGCGCACAGCGGCCCCCATGATGGTCTTGAGGAGTCCGTAGACGTGCGCGTTGCCCGTGGCCCGGCTGGGGTGGTCGGCGCGCAGCTGCTCCCACCAGGAGTCGATAGCCGGCACGTCAATGTCCGGCAGGGGAGTGCCGGCAAAGGTCGGCAGCACGTCGGCCTCCAGCTGGCGGCGGTAGAGCATCACGGTCCGCGGCTTGAGTCGACCCGACTCGGCTCGGCGGGACAGCCACAGGCCGGCGTAGGCGCCGAACGACACCTCGGCGGCGCGTTCGGCGGTGGCAGCTCGCTGCTGGTCGGCCTCAGCTCGTTTGCGCTCGACCAGGCAGAGGTAGCGATCGCGCATGATGTCGCTGCGGATGCCGGCTAGGTGGTCCTCGGCCATGCCTTCGGTGTCGAAGGTGGTGTGCGCCGGGTGCATAGTGTCGCACGTGGGGCAGTTGTAGCGGGCCTGCCAACGGCCCGACTTGATGCGGCGAACACTCCCGTATCGGCGGGCGGTTGGCGTTAGGTTCCGGGTCATGGTTGTTCGTCCTCTCGCGACGGGTGACCTAGGCCCTGGCTGGTGTTGGCGCACCGGTCAGGGCCGCTTACTTTGCCCCCCACCACACATGAGGCGTGCCACGAGCGTGCCACGAAACATGTCCACTCGTGGGCATCGCTGGTGGCACGTGCCATGGCCTACGCAGTGCTTATCTGCAGGTCAGAGGCGCATTAGCGGTGCAGTGACCGCGAACTCGCTTGCTGCCACGAGCAGGTTCAAATCCTGCCCCCGCTACAACGTCAAAAGGCCCTCACAGTCTGACTGTGAGGGCCTCTTGCATGTGCGCGGCCACTGAGGGGACATCAGGGTCGGACGGACACCCAGCCCTGCTCCCGCGAGATCGACTCCACTCAGGCCTGAGCCACCGGTGCTGCTGCGGTGTACTCGGCGTCGGTGACGGGCTGGAGCCAGTGGACGACGTCATGCTGGTCGTCGCCCTCGTTGAGGGCCAGGTGCACCATGAGCCGGTTCGGGGCGGCGCCGTGCCAGTGCTCCTCGTCGGCCTCGAAGAGGACACGATCGCCGGGTCGGATGATCTCGACCGGTCCGCCGCGGCGCTGGCACAGGCCGACGCCCTCGGTGACGAAGACGGTCTGGCTCAGCGGGTGGCGGTGCCAGTGGGTGCGCGCCCCGGGCATGAAGTGGACCAGGTTCGCGGTGACGCGTGACGGGGACGGTGCCGCGGCGACGGGGTCGATGTAGACGTCGCCGGTGAACCAGTCAGCCGGGCCTCGGGCGGTGTCGATCGAGCTGCGGGTGATCTGCATCAGGTTCCTTCAACGTGTTCGTGGAGCGGTGGTCGAGAGGGGTCTGCGGGTGCTGCCCAGGAAGCGAGCAGACGGAGACGCTGGGCCGAGGGGGAGTCGGGCTCGGCCGTGTAGACCATGAGCACCAGCCCAGGCTCAGCGGTGATGGCGAGCTCCTCGTAGGCGAGGGTCAGCTCGCCGACGACCGGGTGCTGGAAGCGCTTGGTGCCGGCACCGTGGGAGCGGACGTTGTGGTCGGCCCACAGGTGACGGAAGGTCTCGCTCTGGGTGGCGATCTCTCCGACGAGGTCCTGCAGTCCCCGGTCGTGGGGGTCTCGTCCAGCCTCGGCGCGCATGATCCCGACACACATCTCGGCGAACAGCTCCCAGTCGGGGTAGAAGTCGCGGGAGGCGGGGTCGAGGAACTGGAAACGGGCGAGGTTGGGAATCCGCCCGCCGTCGCCGATGACGGGCGAGTAGAACGCACGACCGAGCGCGTTCGTGGCGAGCAGGTTCTGGTGGGGGTCGCGCACGAACGCGACGCCGTCGGTGATCGCCTCCAGCGCCCACTGCAGGCTCAGTCGCGAGGCGGCCTTGCCCGGCGTACGACGGCGTGCGCGTCCCGAGGTCGGGATGCCGTCGGCGGCGCGCGCCAGGTCCAGCAGGTGGGCGCGTTCGGTCTCATCGAGCTGCAGGGCGCGAGCCAGGGCGTCGAGGACGCCGGTGGAGGCGCCGGTGATCTGCCCGCGCTCGAGCCGGGCGTAGTACTCGACGCTCAGACCCGCCAGGGCGGCGACCTCGCTGCGGCGCAGTCCGGGCACGCGCCGAGTGCCGGTGATCGGGAGGCCGACCTGGTCCGGGGTGATCCGAGCGCGGCGTGTGGTGAGGAACTCTCGTACCTCCTGGCGCACGTCATGGGGCTGGTCCACGCTGCCGAGCCTAAGCCGCTGCCGGCGCGGAGGAGAGCCACGAGGGATGCCCTGTCAGTACACCTCTCGACAGTGACTTCCAGCGGATCGGGACAGCAGGTTCACTCGACGTCGTGGCGCAGCGTCGGTGCCACCACCACGTGAACAGAAGCAACGAACACAAGCAACGAAGAGGAGTGCGCCGCGATGCGTCAAGTAGTCATGCACGGTCCCGGGGACGTCCGGGTCGAGAACCGCGAGGACCCGAAGATCACCGAGCCCACGGATGCGATCCTCCGCCTGACGGCGACCTGCATCTGCGGCAGCGACCTGTGGCCCTACCGGGGAGCTGAGCCCGTCGACCACCAGGTGATGGGCCACGAGTACGTCGGCGTCGTCGAGGAGATCGGGGCCGATGTCCGCACCATCAAGGTCGGTGACTTCGTCGTCGGTTCCTTCTGGGCATCCGACAACACCTGTGAGATCTGCCTGGCCGGCTACCAGGCGTACTGCACGCACCGCGTCATGATGGGCACGCTCGGCACGCAGTCCGAGCTGGCCCGTATCCCCCTCGCCGACGGCACCCTGGTCGCGACTCCGGGGATGCCGGAGCCGGACCTCATCCCGTCCCTGATGGCAGCCTCCGACGTGCTCGGGACCGGCTGGTTCGCCGCCGTCGCGGCTGAGGCGGGACCGGGCAAGACCGTGGCGGTCGTCGGTGACGGCGCGGTGGGGTTGCTCGCGATCCTGGCGGCCCACGAGCTCGGTGCCGAGCGGATCATCGCGTTCAGCCGCCATGCCGACCGTCAGGCACTGGCGCGCGAGTTCGGTGCCACCGACATCGTCGAGGAGCGCGGCGAGGCCGGTGTCGCCAGGCTCAAGGAGCTCACGGACGGACTCGGCGCACACTCGGTCATCGAGGCGGTCGGCACCCAGGAGGCCATGATGCAGGCGATCCACTCCACCCGCCCCGGCGGGCACGTCGGGTTCGTCGGGGTCTCCCACGACATCGCCGTCCCCGGCGACGAGCTCTTCATGGCCGGGGTGCACCTCCACGGGGGTCCCGCCCCGGTGCGGCGCTTCCTGCCCGAGCTGATCCAGCTGATCTGGGACCGCACGATCGACCCCGGCAAGGTCTTCGACCTCACCCTCCCGCTCGAGAGGGCCGCCGAGGGGTACCGGGCCATGGACCAGCGCACGGCGACCAAGGTCCTGCTCACGCTGTGATCGCGATCCCGATGTCGAGAACACTGGGGGCGGTGGTGCTCTCCACCGCCATCGCAGTGACCGGCGAGGGTTGCGGCCGTCCCGAGCCCGGCGACGACACGCGCCCGCAAACTGCGCCTGCCAGCAACAGCCCAACGACGTCCCTGAACACGGAGAGCACCGCCTCGGCCAAGGAAGAGGAGAGCAGGATGAGGATCCAGATCACCATCGGCGGGCAGCGCTTCCAGTCCACCCTCGCCGAGAGCTCGGCCGCCCGGGACCTGATCGCTCAGCTGCCCGTGACCATCGACATGATGGACCACGGCAACGTGGAGAAGACCGGGCCGCTCCCGTCGCCGCTCTCCCTGGCCGGTCAGCCCGAGGGCGCGGACCCCGACGTGGGTGACCTGGGCTACTACGCCCCTGGCAACGACCTCGTCCTCTACTACGGCGATCAGTCCTACTATCCGGGCATCGTGGTCCTCGGCAGGCTGGACGGCGACGCCGCTCAGCGGATCTCCGAGCTGGACGGCCCGGTCACGGCGATCGTCGAGGTACAGGGTGACTGAGATGGACCTTCAGGACTTCCTCGACCACGTGAACCGCGAGGCGCTGATCGAAGGGGGCTCAGCAGAACACCTCTTCATGCACGGCGCAGCCCAAGACGCCCTGCGGATCACCGCCGACCTCAACACCGGCTACCGCACACCCGCGGAGGTGCGACACCTGCTGGCAGAGCTCACCGGCAAGGACATCGACGAGTCGGTCGCCCTCTTCCCGCCGTTCTACAGCGAGTTCGGCAAGAACCTGACCCTCGGCAGGGATGTCTTCATCAACATCGGCTGCCGTTTCCAGGACACCGGCGGCATCACCATCGGCGACGGCACACTCATCGGCCACGGCAGCACGCTGACCACCCTGAACCACAGCGTCGATCCTGCGCGGCGCGCAGACATGATCCCAGCGCCGATCGTGATCGGTCGCCAGGTCTGGCTCGGTGCCTCCGTGACAGTCGTCCCTGGTGTCACGATCGGAGACGGTGCGATCGTGGCTGCCGGCGCAGTGGTCACCACGGACGTAGCGGCCCACACGATCGTCGGCGGCGTCCCGGCGAAGCTCATCAGAGGGACTGGTGACGACGCCGCCCCAGGCTGAGCCAGGGTCTCGACCGTACGGGCGTAGGCATGTCCGCGCCACGTGCTTCGATCCAGCGATGAGTACCGGGTGGCAGATGCCCTGGCAGGTGCCTTGCGCAGCGGGGGAGTGGCGACGGTCACCGGGACGAGCGCAGGCGTGCGCAGTCCCCCCGCTACAACGCCAAGTGGCCCTCACAGCTCGCTGTGAGGGCCTCTTGCTGTCTGCGGACGTCCCGTCCCGGGGCGTGCGACCATGACGTGGTGGAGATCCGCCGTACAGCGCTCGGGATCGTCGGGTCGGCCCTGCTGCTCGCGGGGTGCGGCACGTCGACGGGTGCGACGTACGCGCCGCCCTTCGAGCTGCCGGTGGGGTCGAGCACCTGGGACGCCACGGCGCCCTCGTGGCTCCACGATGGCACGCTGCACGTGGGGGAGAGCAGCGTGCGGCTGGGGCGGCGGGTCGACCAGTACGTGCTGGGCGCGACGGGGGCCTACTGGATGCGCGGGTCGACGCTGATGTTCACCAGCGCGGAGGGCGCGACCGAGCGCGTCGAGGACGTCGGCTGGGGCAACCTCGCGGTGTCGGCGGACCGCTCGGTCCTCGCCACGGTCGACCAGTCGCGCGGGCCCACCGACGATTACGGCACCCACGTGCTGCAGGTCGCCGCCTTCGACACCCGCACCGGCGAGCAGCTCTACCGCACGCCCGACGAGGAGCCCGACAGCGGCGACGACCTGGCCGACCTCTACGGCGAGATCATGCCGCTGCTGCGCGGGGTCAGCGACGAGCGGCTCTTCTACGACGACGCGACCATCGACCTGGCCGACGGCTCCAGCACGGAGGCCGGCGAGGCCCCGCTGGGGGTCCCCGCCTTCGAGGGTCTCGACGAGACCGTCTTCGCCGACGGCTACCACGTGGGCGTGCGGAGCGCGGGCCGCACCCGGGTGCCGGGGCGGGCCACGGAGTTCGGCACCGGACGGCTCTCACCGGACCGCAGCACGCTCCTCGACGTCGGCGTGTGGCCCACGCCCGCGGTCGCCTACGACGCCGACACCGGGGAGCGCCGCGACGTCGACGTCCCCTGGCGGCACTTCTTGCTGGTGGCCTTCAGCGACGAGGACACCTTCTTCGGTGTCGCGCAGCAGATCCGCCAGCGCCACGCCGTGGACCCGCTGCGCGCCCAGCAGGTGGTCTCCTGCGAGGTGTCGACCCTGCGGTGCACGCCGGTGAGCCCGGTCGTGCGCACCGGCGACGCCGAGCCGGGCCGCTGGCCGACCTTCCTCACCGAGGGCGACAGCGTCGGGGGGATGTGACCGGGGCCGGCACTGGCCCCTTGGGGTGGGCGGACGGCGCGGCCCCGGGTGGTTGGGTGGAGGCATGCGCATCTTCTTCACCGGCGGCAGCGGCAAGGCCGGACACCACGTGGCCCCCTACCTCGCGGCCCAGGGCCACCAGGTCACCAACGCCGACCTCACCCCGCTCGGGCACCCCGACGTCACCGACCTGCGGGTCGACCTCACCGACGCGGGGGAGACCTACTCCGCGATGGCCGGCGTGCCGACGCAGGCCGACTTCGACGACCCCGACCTCGACCTGACCCGCGGCTCGGCCTACGACGCGGTCGTGCACTACGCGGCGATCCCGGCGCCGATGATCCGCGCCGACGCGGCGACGTACGAGATCAACGTGCTCAGCACCTACCACGTGCTCGAGGCCGCGACCCGGCTCGGCATCCGCAAGGTCGTCTTCGCCTCCTCGGAGACGACCTACGGGATCTGCTTCGCCCAGGGCGAGCGCAAGCCGCTCTACGTGCCCGTCGACGAGGAGCACCCGGTCGTGCCCGAGGACTCCTACGCCATGTCGAAGGTGTCCGGCGAGGTCACCGCGCGCTCCTTCCACGCCCGCAGCGGCGCCGACATCTACGGCCTGCGGATCAACAACGTCATCGAGCCCCACGAGTACGCCGAGATGTTCCCGGCCTTCCTCGAGGACCCCGCGCTGCGCCGGCGCAACGTCTTCGCCTACATCGACACCCGCGACCTGGGTCAGATGACCCAGCGCTGCCTGGAGACCGACGGGCTCGGCTTCGAGGTCTTCAACGTCGCCAACGCCGACATGTCGGTCGCCGCGACCACCGACGAGGTGATCGAGCGCTTCTACGCCGGCGTCGAGGTGCGCAAGGAGATGGGCCGCGACGAGACCTTCTACTCCATCGACAAGGCCCGACGGATGCTCGGCTACGAGCCCGAGCACTCCTGGCGCGACGTGCTCGACGACCCGCGCGCCTGAGGCGGGCGGCCGGGTCCGCAGGGGCGACGGCGCCACCTGTCGGCCCGGACCCGCACCTGTCGGCCCGTGCGTGGGCCGACAGGCGCGGGTTTCGCCAGCCGGCCGGCGAAACCCGCGGCCGCCCGGCACCCCTGGATGCCGCAGGGGCCCGGCGGGTGACCTAGATTGCGGCCCTGTGAGTGCTCAAGCCCCGTCCGCAGTCATCCTGGTCCGCGCAGCGAAGTTCCTGCCCAACCCGGCCACGGCGGCCGACAACGCCTTCCAGTCCGAGGCCCCCGAGGGCGAGCCCGACGAGGTGATCTCGGCCCGGGCGGTGGCCGAGATGGACGCGGTGGCCGACGCGCTGCGCGGGGCCGGGGTGCGGGTCCACGTCTTCGAGGACGACGACCACACCCGCCCCGACAGCGTCTTCCCCAACAACTGGCTCTCCACCCACGCCGGCGGCGTGGTGGGGGTCTACCCGATGTACGCCTCCAACCGTCGTCACGAGCGTCGCTCCGACGTGCTGGAGATGCTGAAGTCGAGCTACCGGGTGCAGACGATCATCGACTACTCCGGCCTCGAGCCCGACGGCATCTTCCTCGAGGGCACCGGCGCGATGGTGCTCGACCACGTCTCGCGGGTGGCCTACACCGCGGTCAGCCACCGCGCCGACACCCACGTGCTCGAGCGCTTCTGCACCGACTTCGGCTACGAGCCGATGGCCTTCGACGCCGTGGACTCGACGGGCGTGCCGGTCTACCACACCAACGTCATCGCCTGCATCGGCACCGACGTGGCCCTCATCGCGCTGGAGATGATCCCCGACGTCGCGCGCCGCGAGCAGGTGCGCGAGCGGCTGACGGTCAACGGCCGGCGCGTGGTGGAGCTGACCGAGGAGCAGGTCAGGGAGTTCGCCGGCAACGCCGTCGAGCTGTGCGGTCGCACCCCCGAGGGCCGGCGGCGCTACGTGATGGCGATGTCGGCGCGGGCGCGGCGCAGCCTGCGGCCCGAGCAGGTCGCGGCCATCGAGGAGTCCTGCGAGATCGTCGCGGTCGACATCCCCACCATCGAGCTGGCCGGCGGGTCGGTGCGCTGCATGATCGCCGGGGTCCACCTCGACCGCCGTCCGCCCGGGGTGGAGACCGAGCCGACCGCCGCGGTCGAGGCGATCGACGAGGACCCCCACACCGCCGACGGCCGCGACGTGGCCGGCGACGCCTGAGCGGATCCGACTCCGGTCTCACTCCAGGGGGCGCAGCTCCTCGGCGTAGGACAGCGAGACCCGGCGCAGGACGCCGGCGTCGCTCACGGCGTACTGCCCCATGCGCCACAGCGGCGGGCTGTAGGCGTGCACCGAGACCGAGCCGCGCTCGGCGCCGTTGAGCCGGTGGATGTGGTCGGGGCCGAAGGAGAAGACCCGCCCGGCGCCGACGCGGGTCCCCAGGGCGCCGGCGGCGAGGGTGAGGTTGTTCTCGACCAGCTCGCCGCTGACCACCGCGACCGCGCCGGAGGAGGTGTCGTGGTCGTGCCAGCCGGTGTCGTTGTCGGGGGTCCAGCACAGCAGCCACACGTCGACGTGGGCGTCGCGGTGCAGGGAGGCGAAGACCCGCTCGTCGTCGTCGAAGCCCACCAGGTGGGCCCACGAGGCGGGGTCGGCGGCGATCCCCGCGGCCAGGCGGGCCAGCTCGTCGGGCGTCAGGTCACGCCCGGGGAGGTCGGTCAGCGCGAGCGGGTCGCGCACGACGTCGGGGATCGCGGCGGCGTCCTGGGCGGGCAGCGGCCGGTCGGTCGGCAGTGCGGTCATGACGGGCCCTCCTGGGGTCGGTGGTGGCGGGGGTCGGGATCGGGGGCGGCACCGGCGGCCGGGGCGGGACCTCGCGGGCCGAGCATGCGCCGCGGGTTGACGACGCGTACGGCGTGGGTGGCCGCGTCGCCGAGCAGGTGGGCCAGCGGCTCGGCGTAGGGCCGGTCGGAGCCGAGCACCAGCGTGTCGACGCCCAGCGCGCGCACCACGGCGTCGAGCGCACGCGGGCCGTAGGAGGAGGTGTCGACGAAGAGGTCGGGGTCGACCGGGGCGGGGTCGCCGCCGCGGGCGGCGTGTCGCTCGTGGTGCAGCGGCGCGAGGCCCGCGGCGGCCACGAGCACCACGCGCAGGCCGGGGTGCCGGGCACGCACGGCGGCGGCGTGCCAGGCCCACCACGCGGCGTGCAGCTGGGCGGTGTAGTCGACCACCGGGGCCCACCAGCCCGGCGCGTCGGCGGGGGAGGCCGCGACCGGGCCGGGGTGCACGAACAGCGGCCGGTCGGCGGCCGCGGCCACCGCGAGCACGCCGTCGAGACGGTCCCAGCCCTGCGGGGTGCCCAGCGAGGTCGCCGGCAGCTGCACCCCGACGAACCCGCCACCGGACCCACCCGCACGGGGAGCCAGTCGGGCGGCGAGGTCCTCGAGGTCGGGGTCGACGTCGGCGACCGAGGCCCACGCGGCGAAGTGGCCCGGCAGGGCGGCCGCCCCGTCGTGCCACGCGGCGAGCAGCTCGTCGGCCTCGGGCCGGGGCAGCGACTCGACGCCCAGCGGCGCGGAGAGCGACACGCAGGCCAGGCCGGTGCCCGCGGCCCGGTCGGCCGCGACGCGGCTCGCCACGTCGTGGTCCGCGGCGCGCACGTCGTACGGCGCCTCGGCGGCGGTGTGGAGGGTCCAGCCGCGCAGGTAGGGCGGGCGGGAGCGGGCACGGAGCCGGTCGAGGAGGGGCTCGGGCCACAGGTGCTGGTGCACGTCGACGGCCGGCGGCACGGCGCTGCTCGGCACGGCGCTGGTCGGCACGGCGCTGGTCGGCTCGGCCGGGCGCTGGACTGGGGGCACGACGACTCCTCGGGCGGGTGGGCGACCCAAAGTAGACCAGATGACTCGACTTAAGGGGAGGTGGTCCGCGTGTCGGTCGGGAACAGCGCAACCCTCCGTGTCGTTGAAAGTTGCATGAAGAAGATCGGGTTCCTGTCCTTCGGTCACTGGACGCCCTCGCCGCAGTCGCAGACGCGGTCGGCCTCCGACGTGCTGCTGCAGTCCATCGACCTCGCCGTGGCCGCCGAGGAGCTCGGCGCCGACGGCGCCTACTTCCGGGTGCACCACTTCGCGCGCCAGCTGGCCTCGCCCTTCCCGCTGCTGGCGGCCGTGGGTGCGCGCACCAGCCGCATCGAGATCGGCACCGGCGTCATCGACATGCGCTACGAGAATCCGCTCTACATGGCCGAGGACGCCGGCTCCGCCGACCTCATCTCCGGCGGCAGGCTCCAGCTCGGGGTGAGCCGCGGCTCACCGGAGCAGGTCGTCGACGGCTACCGCTACTTCGGCTACCAGCCCCGCGAGGGCCAGGACCACGCCGACCTCGCGCGTGAGCACACCGCCGTGCTGCTCCAGGTGCTCGAGGGGGAGGGCTTCGCCGAGCCCAACCCGCGACCGATGTTCCCCAACCCGCCCGGGCTGCTGCGCCTCGAGCCCCACTCCGAGGGGCTGCGCGAGCGCATCTGGTGGGGCGCGGGCACGCGCCAGACCGCCGAGTGGACCGCCCAGCAGGGCATGAACCTGATGAGCTCGACCCTGCTCAGCGAGGACACCGGCGTGCCCTTCCACGAGCTCCAGGCCGAGCAGATCGAGCGCTTCCGCAAGGCGTGGGCCGACGCGGGCCACGACCGCACCCCGCGCGTCTCGGTGAGCCGCAGCATCTTCCCGATCGTCTCCGACCTCGATCGCGCCTACTTCGGCGGCCAGGGCTCCGGCGGCGACCAGGTCGGCTTCCTCGACGGCGGCAAGGCGCGCTTCGGCAAGACCTACGCCGGGGAGCCCGACCGGCTGGTCGAGGAGCTGGCCCGCGACGAGGCGGTCGCGACCGCCGACACACTGCTGCTCACGATCCCCAACCAGCTCGGCGTGGACTACTGCGCCCACGTGCTCGACACGCTGCTCACCGAGGTCGCCCCCGCGCTCGGCTGGCGCTGAGACGACGGGGAGACGGGCCCCGGCGGGGCCGGGGCGGCGTGGGAACCGACCCGGGAGCGGCCGCGTCGGAGAGGCTGGCGACCACGCCGCCCTACTCGAGGAGAGCGATGACCCGCACGCGCGCCACCGTCCCCCGTCCGATCGCGGCCCTGGCCGCCCTCGCCGCCGCCGGCCTGCTGGCCGGGTGCGGCGACGGCGGGAGCGAGCAGGCCACCGACCCGGCGCCGGCCCCGTCGGCGACCTCCGGCGCGTCGCCGGGGCCGGGCGAGGTGCCCGAGCAGGTCCCCGAGCAGGTCCCCGAGCAGGTCGAGGTCGACGCGCCCCCGGCCGGTGAGCTCGACCCTGAGCTGACCCTCGACGGCGACGCCCTGGTGCTCACGACCTACGGCAGCAGCGGCTGCCCGGCCGAGGTCACCGCCGTGCGCGCGCTCGACTCCGACACCCTGGAGGTCGACGTCGACGCCACGGTGCCGAAGGGGCAGCTGTGCACCGCCGACCTCGGACCGAACCCGAGCCCGCTCGAGCTGCCCGAGGGCGTCGCGGCCGCCGCCGTGGTCGATGCCGTCGTGACCACCGTCGAGGACGCCGGCAGCAGCACGGTGCTGGTGACCCTCGGCGCCGGCGCGCCGGCGCCGGGGGAGTAGGACCGCCGCGCCTCTCAACCTTTCCGGGGGTCGGGGCGTAGGAAGGTCGTGAGGACAGCGACCGACGAGGCGGGGAGGCCCGTGGACCCCGTGGATGCCGTGGAGCCCGTGGACGGGGCCGGCTTCGCCCTGCTCTTCCACGCCGAGGCCCGCCGCCTGGTGCGTCTCGCGGCCCTGCTGGGCGCCGAGGACCCGGAGGACGTCGTGCAGGAGGCCTTCTGCCGCGTCTACGCCTCCCGCGCCCGGCTCCACGACGACGACGGGCTGCGCGCCTACCTCAAGCGTGCCGTCGTCAACGAGGTGCGCGACCGCCACCGGCACCGCCAGGTCGTCCGTCGCGACCGGCACCTCGTCGCCACGCGTGAGGTCGCCGCCGACCCCCTCGGCGTCGCCGAGCGCGACGAGGTCGTCCGCGCGATCGCCGCCCTCCCGCACCGCCAGCGCGAGGCCCTGGTGCTGCGCTTCTGGCTCGACCTGCCGCTGGTCGAGGTCGCCGAGACCATGGGCACGCGGCTCGGGACGGCGAAGTCGCACGTCTCCCGCGCCCTCGCGGCGGTCGAGGCCCACCTGCGGGCCGACCCGCACGACGGCGCAGCCACCCACGCGGACCACGACGGAGGCCGCCGATGAGCACCGAGGACCGGGTGCGCGGCGCGCTCGAGCGCGCCGCCGAGGCCCGCGACGTCGACGTCGCCGCCCTCCACGCAGCCGTCAGGGACGAGCTGACCCGACGCGAGCGTGCCCGGCGCACGCCGCGCCGGGCTGCGCGGACCCGGGTGACCTGGGTGACCTGGGTGGCCGGACTGTCGGGCGTCGGGCTGGCCGGGGCGCTGGGTGCGGCGCTGCTGGCCGGCCTGCCCGTGCTGCCCGGCGACGCCGACCGGGGTGTCGACCCCGGCGAGCGCCCCGCCGGGCGCGGGGGTGTGGCCGAGGGCTTCGCCTGCCCCGCGCAGGAGAGCGTCGACCTGGGACCCGGCAGCGCCGACGACTCCTTCCTGCCCGAGCTCACCGACGACCTCCGTCCCGCCGGCGAGGCGACCGCGGCGCCCCGGTGGGAGGTGGCCGAGGGTCCGGACGGCATCACCCTGCTCCGCCTCGGCGACGCCGGCGGCGCCCTGGCCAGCGTGGTGACCTTCCGTGCCTCGGGCTCAGGCTTCCGGCCGGTCTCCGTGGAGCGGTGCGTCGACGTGGGCGACGGCTCGCAGCTGCTCACCCCCGGTCTGCCCGACCCGCCCGGCCTGCTCAGCGCGGCCGACGTGGGGGAGGGGGCGGTGAGGGTGGTCGACCGTGCCAGCTACGACACCGTGGGGCTGGTGAAGCGGCACACGGTGTGGGCCGTGCCCTGCGGCCGGAGCGTCTGCCTGGTCGCGGGCAGCAGGGGCGACACGATCACCCGCTCACGGCTGCGCCCCGACGACCCCACCCCGCTCGACCGCACCTCGCAGCTCAGCGACCCCGACGACGTGGTCGGGCGGGCCTCGGCGCAGCGCCTGGTCGTGGTCTACGACGGCCAGGGTGCGGTGACCGGCGTGACGTGGCGAGACCGCGCGGGCGCGACCACGACGGTCGACCCGGTGCGGGCGGCGACGTGGCCGGGAGTCCTCTACGTGTTCCTCGCCCCGACCGACGACCTCGCCGCCGTCACCGTGTCCTCACCCGACGGCGACGTCGTGCACCCCGCGGGGAGCGTCGAGCCGTGAGGCCTCAGCGCGCCCGCAGGTGGTCGGCCAGGTCCACCAGCGAGGTGACGGTGAGGTCGGCGGGAGCGGCGTACGCCGGGTAGCGTGAGCCGCGCCGGTCGACCCACGCCGTGCGCAGGCCCGCGCGCCGGGCGCCGTCGACGTCCCACGGGTGGACCGCCGCGAGCAGGGCCTCGCCGGCGTCGCCGACACCGCAGGCGTCGGGGGCGTGCCCGTAGGCGCGGCGGTCGGGCTTCCAGGCGGGGGCGTCGTCGACCGACAGCGTGCGCTCGACCAGGTGGGCCACACCGGCGCGCCCGAGCAGGGCCTCGGCGGTGGCGGCGGGGCCGTTGCTCAGGGTGACGACCCGGGTGCCGAGATCGGTGAGGGCGCGGATCCCGTCGGCCACGTCGGGGTGCGGCGGGAGTCCGCGCACCGCCTCCAGCACCTGCTCGGCCGTCGCGTCGGGGTCGGCGACCCGGCCGTGGGCGCGCACCAGCAGCGACTCGCGGGCCAGCTCGCCGAACGACGGGTGCGCCCCGACGGCGGTGAGGGCGAAGGCGTCGCGCAGCAGACCCGCGAACCACGGCTCGGCCTCGTGCTCCTGCAGCCCGGCGGCGGCGAACGCCGCGCCGAGCGGGGAGAGGTCGGACAGCGTCTCGTTGACGTCGAGGACCACGAGGGCGGGGAGCGGGGGGAGGGACACGGGGGTCTCCTGGATCAGGTGGTGGGTCAGGTGGCGGGGGAGTGCAGGCGGCGCCCGGCGGCGTGGAGCAGCGGCACGGCGCGGGCGACGAGGTCGTCGGTCATGCGGGTGACCGGCCCCGACACCGACACCGCCATCCACGAGGTGGGTCCGGGGCCGACCGCGACGGCGACGCAGCGCACCCCGGCCTCCTGCTCCTGCTCGTCGAGGGCGTAGCCGCGCTCGCGCACCAGGGCGAGGTCGGCGAGCAGGTCGGCCTCGGTGGCCAGGGTGTGCTCGGTCTGCGGGGCCAGGCCCACGCGTCGCACGTGCTCCAGCGCCCGGTCGTCGTCGAGCTGGGCCAGCAGGGCCTTGCCGACCCCGGTGGAGTGCAGGTCGACCTGGCGACCGACCTCGGTGAACATCCGCATGGTGTGGCGCGAGGGCACCTGCGCGACGTACTGCGCGCGGGAGCCGGAGAGCACGGCGAGGTTGGCGGTCTCGCCGAGGGCGTCGACGAGCCCGGAGAGCACGCCCTCGGTGTCGACGCCGACGGTGGAGCCGGCGGTGGCGCCGAGCGGCACGAGCCGGAAGCCGAGCGCG
Source organism: Nocardioides sp. Leaf307 (assembly GCF_001423135.1). NCBI lineage: Bacteria > Bacillati > Actinomycetota > Actinomycetes > Propionibacteriales > Nocardioidaceae > Nocardioides > Nocardioides sp. Leaf307. Next base: position 1,333,766 of record NZ_LMNY01000001.1, read on the forward strand.
TAGCGACGGTTGGGCATCTGGCGCATGTAGCCGCGGTCGACCAGGGTGCGCAGCAGGCGGTGCGTCGTGGGCACGGGCAGGTCGGTCGCGGCGGCGATCTCACCGATGGTCAGGTGCCCGCCGCGGCCCGCCACGACCTCGAGGAGATCCAGGGCCCGGTGCACCGACTGCACCCCGCCCTGCTTGCCGGTCTGCTGGTCCTGCCGCTCGCGGTCCTCCGGTGTCGCCACGACGGTCTCCCTCCGGGTGGTTGACATCACACAGGCGCACTGCCTAGTTTCGTGATGAGAACCAAGCGTTCCACAATGCGGAAAAACTGACAAGAGTGCTCTTATCGGGCACTCCGGCGAGACGGACGACGAGGGAGCGGCATGGCGGACGAGACCAGCGGGCAGACAGGTCACCGGGGCGGACGGGTCGAGGTCGGCGGCCTCAGCGTCGCCGAGAGCCTCCACCGGTTCCTCACCGAGGAGGCGCTGCCGGCGGCCGGGGTCGACCCCGACGCGTTCTGGAAGGGCGCCGGCGAGGTCGTCCACGAGCTGGCCCCCCGCACCCGCGAGCTCCTCGCGCGCCGCGAAGAGCTGCAGGCGCAGGTCGACCAGTGGCACCGCGACCACCCCGGCACCCCCGACGCCGAGGCCTACACCGCCTTCCTCACCGAGATCGGCTACCTGCTGCCCGAGCCCGAGACGGTCGAGGTGACCACCTCCGGCGTCGACGACGAGGTCGCGCTCACCGCCGGCCCCCAGCTGGTCGTGCCGCTGCTCAACGCCCGCTTCGCCACCAACGCCGTCAACGCCCGCTGGGGCTCCCTCTACGACGCCCTCTACGGCAGCGACGCCGTCCCCCGCGAGGGCGACCTCGCGCCGGGCGGGGAGTACAACACCGTGCGCGGCGACGAGGTCATCGCCCGCGGTCGCGCCCTGCTCGACGCGCACTTCCCCCTCAGCGGCGGGTCGCACGTCGACGCCACCTCCTACGCGGTGGACGGCGACGGGCTGGCCGTCACCGTCGGCGGCGGCGGCGAGGTGCTCCGCCTGGCCGAGCCGGCCCAGCTGGTCGGCCACCGCGGCGAGGCCTCGGCACCCGAGGCCGTGCTGCTGGTGCACCACGGGCTCCACGTCGAGGTCCAGGTCGACGCCGAGGACGCCGTCGGCGCGACCGACCGGGCCGGGGTCAAGGACCTGCTGCTGGAGTCGGCGGTCTCCACGATCATGGACCTCGAGGACTCCGTGGCCGCGGTCGACGCCGAGGACAAGGTCGTCGGCTACCGCAACTGGATGCGGCTGATGGACGGCACCCTGGCCGAGGAGGTCACCAAGGGCGGGCGCACCTTCACCCGCGCCATGAACCCCGACCGCACCTACACCGGACCCGACGGCGGCGAGGTCGTGCTTCCGGGCCGCTCGCTGCTCTTCATCCGCCAGGTCGGACACCTGATGACCTCCGACGCCGTGCTCGACCGCGAGGGCCGCGAGGTGCCCGAGGGCATCCTCGACGCCCTGGTCTGCGCGGTCGGCAGCATGCGCGACCTGCGTGGGCGGTCTCAGCTGGCCAACTCCCGCACCGGCTCGATGTACGTCGTGAAGCCGAAGATGCACGGCCCCGACGAGGTGCGCCTGACCGTCGACCTCTTCGAGCGCGTCGAGCGCGTGCTCGGCCTCGAGCCGCTGACCATCAAGGTCGGCATCATGGACGAGGAGCGGCGCACCACCCTCAACCTCAAGGCCTGCATCGAGGTCGCCCGCGAGCGCGTGGTCTTCATCAACACCGGCTTCCTGGACCGCACCGGCGACGAGATCCACACCTCGATGCTCGCCGGGCCCGTCGTGCGCAAGAACGACATGAAGGGCGAGACCTGGATCACGGCCTACGAGGACAACAACGTCGACGTCGGGCTGGAGTGCGGCCTGCTCGGCCACGGCCAGATCGGCAAGGGCATGTGGGCCGCCCCCGACAGCCTGGCGGCGATGCTCGAGGCCAAGGTCTCTCACCCGCAGGCCGGCGCGAGCTGCGCCTGGGTGCCCTCGCCGACCGCCGCCACGCTCCACGCCCTGCACTACCACCAGGTCGACGTGCGCGCCCGCCAGGAGGAGCTGCGCGCCGGCGGCCGCCGCTCCAGCCGCGCGGACCTGCTCACCGTGCCCCTCGGCGACCCCGCCGGCTGGAGCGCGGAGGACCGCCAGGCCGAGATCGACAACAACATCCAGAGCCTGCTGGGCTACGTCGTGCGCTGGGTCGACGCCGGCGTCGGCTGCTCCAAGGTGCCCGACATCACCGGCGAGGCCCTGATGGAGGACCGTGCCACCTGCCGGATCTCCGCCCAGCACGTCGCCAACTGGCTGCACCACGGGGTGGTCGGCGCCGAGCAGGTCGACGAGACCCTGCGCCGCATGGCCGCCGTGGTCGACGAACAGAACGCCTCCGACCCGACCTACACGCCCATGGCGCCCGACTTCGACGGCGAGGCGTTCCTCGCCGCCCGCGAGCTGGTCACCGAGGGCCTGGCCCAGCCCAGCGGCTACACCGAGCCGATCCTCCACCGCCGCCGCGCCGCCCGGAAGGCGCAGGCCGCCACCCCCACGACGCAGGAGAGCACCCGATGAGCCTGGACCTGGACACCGCCCGCCGCATCGTCGCCGGCACCCGCGCGCACGCCGCCGAGGCCGGCTTCAAGCCGATGACCGTCGTCGTGCTCGACGCCGGCGGCCACGTGGTCGCCGTCGAGCGCGAGGACGGCTCCTCGATGGGCCGCTTCGAGATCGGTTTCGGCAAGGCCCACGGCGCCCTGGCCCTGGGCATGGGCTCGCGCTCGATCATGGCGCGCGCCGAGCAGCAGGCCTACTTCGTCGCCGCGGTCACCTCCGCGGTCGGCGGGGCGCTGGTGCCCGTGCCCGGCGGGGTGCTGGTGCGCGACGCCGACGGCGCGCTCCTCGGCGCCGTCGGGGTCACCGGCGACACCTCCGACAACGACGAGGCCGCCGCGGTCGCCGGCATCGAGGGTGCGGGCCTCACCGCCCAGCCCGACTGAGGTCCCGGGCGCACCGGCACCCCGGCGCGCCCCGCCACCTCCCAGCAGGCACCCCCCGGCAGGCACCCCCAGCAGCCACCCCCCAGCAGGCACACGAGCACGGAGGACGAACGATGACCACGACCAAGGAGCCCGGGCCCACCGCGGCCACGGCGGCGGGGATCGAGGCCGTCGCCGAGGTGGCGCGCCGGCTGCTGCCCGCCGACGGGGTGATCAGCGACCACGCCCGGCTGCGCACCTACGAGTGCGACGGACTGGCGCACTACCGCGTCACCCCGGCGCTCGTGGTCATGCCCGAGGACACCGCCCAGCTGGCCGCCGTCGTCCGTGCCTGCGCCGAGCACCGGGTGCCCTACGTGGCCCGCGGCTCCGGCACCGGCCTGTCCGGCGGCGCGCTGCCGCACGCCGAGGGCGTCCTCGTCGTGACCTCCCGGATGCGCTCCATCACCCAGATGCGCCCCGAGGACCAGCGCGCCGTGGTCGACCCCGGCGTCATCAACCTCGACGTCACCCGCGCCGCCACCCCCCACGGGTACTACTACGCCCCCGACCCCTCCAGCCAGCAGATCTGCTCCATCGGCGGCAACGTCGCGGAGAACTCCGGCGGCGCGCACTGCCTGAAGTACGGCTTCACCACCAACCACGTCGTCGGCGCCGACTTCGTCACCTCCGACGGCGACGTCGTGGCGCTGGGCGGCGACGCTCCCGACACGCCCGGCTACGACCTGCTCGGCGCCGTCGTCGGCTCCGAGGGCACCCTCGGTGTGGTCACCTCCACCACGGTGCGGCTGACCCGGCTGCCCGAGGAGGTGCGCACGATCCTGGTCGGCTTCGCGACCACCGACCAGGCGGGCGCCGCCACCTCGGCCATCATCTCCGCGGGCATCGTGCCCGCCGCGATCGAGATGATGGACGCGCTGGCCATCGAGGCCGCCGAGGCCGCCACCCACTGCGGCTACCCCGAGGGCGCCGGCGCCGTGCTCGTCATCGAGCTCGACGGCGCCTCGGGCGAGGTCGAGGCGGAGTACGCCGAGGTCGAGCGCTTCTGCGCCGAGAACGGCGCCTTCGAGCAGCGCCTGGCCACCGACCCCACCGACCGCGCCCTGATCTGGAAGGGCCGCAAGTCCGCCTTCGCGGCCGTGGGCCGCATCAGCCCCGACTACATCGTCCAGGACGGCGTCATCCCGCGCACCGCCCTGCCGGAGGTGCTCAGCGCGATCGCCGAGCTCTCGGCCTCCTCGGGCGTGCGCGTGGCCAACGTCTTCCACGCCGGCGACGGCAACCTCCACCCCCTCGTGCTCTTCGACGACGCCGTCGAGGGCGCCGGCGAGGCCGCCGAGGAGGTCAGCGGCGCGATCCTCGACCTCTGCATCCAGCACGGTGGCTCGATCACCGGCGAGCACGGCGTGGGCATGGACAAGGCCAAGTACATGCCGCGGATGTACACCGACGAGGACCTCGACACCATGCAGATGGTGCGCTGCGCCTTCGACCCGCAGAACATCTCCAACCCCGGCAAGGTCTTCCCGACCCCGCGGCTGTGCGGCGAGGTGCCCGGACGCCACAAGGGCGCCCACCCGCTGCAGGACGCCGGCCTCGCGGAGGTGTTCTGATGAGCGCCCCCACCCTCGACACCCCGGCCCGCGAGGCCCTGGCCTCGGCCTGCGCCGAGGTGGCCGACCCGGACGGGCACGACGGGCACGACGACGTCGACGGCGTGCGCCCCGGCCTCGTGGCCCGACCCACCGACGTCGCGCAGGTCGCCGAGGTGATGCGCGCGGCCACCGCCCACGACCTCGTCGTCGTGCCGCGGGGCCGCGGCACCAAGCTCACCTGGGGGGCACCACCCACCCGCGCCGACGTGCTGCTCGACCTCGCGGGCCTCGACGCCGTGCTCGACCACCAGGCCGGCGACCTCATCGTCGCCGCCCAGGCCGGGGCCCGGCTCAGCGCCGTGCAGGAGGTGGCCGGCTCCGCCGACCAGCGCCTGGCCCTCGACGAGACCGTGCCCGGCACCAGCATCGGCGGGCTGCTGGCCACCAACACCAGCGGCCCCGGACGCGTCGCCGTCGGCAGCGCCCGCGACCTGCTCATCGGCGTCACCGTGGTGCGCGCCGACGGCGTCGTGGCCAAGGCCGGCGGGCGCGTGGTGAAGAACGTCGCGGGCTACGACCTCGGCAAGCTCCTCATCGGCTCCCTGGGCACCCTCGCGGTCGTCGTCGACGCGACCTTCCGGCTCCACCCCCGCCCCGCCGCCCACCGGTGGGTCAGCGTCCCCGCCGCCACTCCCGCCGAGGCGCAGCGCCTGACGCAGGCCGTGCTCCACGCCCAGGCCGTGCCCGGCGCGATCGAGGTCGAGTGGCCCCGCGACGCGCAGGGCAGCGGAGGCGTCGTGAGCGTGCTGCTCGAGGGCCGCGAGGACGGCGTCGCCGCCCGGGCGGCCACCGTGCGCGGCCTGCTCGGCGCCGCGGCCTCGGAGTCGACCGACGCCCCGGCCGCGGGCGCGGCGTACCCCTGGGACACCGCGGCGCGCGGCGACGAGCGCTCCGTGGCCCTCAAGTGCACCTTCGCGCTCTCCGGCCTCGCCGACGTGCTCGGCGCGGCCGAGCGCGCCGGGGCCCACGTGCGCGGCTCGGCCGGCGCGGGCGTGGTCTACGCCGCGCTGCCGCCCGCCACCGCCCCCGACGAGGCGCGCGCCGCCGTCGAGGGCCTGCGCCGTGCCACCACCGCCCGCGGCGGCAGCACCGTCGTCGTCGACGCCCCGGCCCACCTCAAGGCCGGTCTCGACGTGTGGGGACCGGTGCCGGCGCTCGACCTCATGCGCCGCGTGAAGGACCAGCTCGACCCTGACCACCGGCTCGCGCCGGGCCGCTTCGTGGGAGGCATCTGATGACCGACACGTCCAGCAACGACACCCGCGCCGGGGGCGACCCCCGCCCGCGGCAGGGCGAGACCCTGGGGGAGATGGGCGGCATCGTCGACCTCGGCATGCCCGTCCCCGGCGGCGCCTTCGACGACCACAACCCGCCCGACTCCGCCCTCATCGGCGACTGCGTGCACTGCGGCTTCTGCCTGCCGACGTGCCCCACCTACGCGCTGTGGGGCGAGGAGATGGACAGCCCCCGCGGGCGGATCTACCTCATGAAGCAGGGCCTCGAGGGCGAGCCGATGACCGACTCCATGGTCGAGCACTGGGACGCCTGCCTGGGCTGCATGGCCTGCGTGACCGCGTGTCCCTCGGGCGTGCAGTACGACACCCTCATCGAGCAGACCCGCAACCAGGTCGAGCGCCACCACGAGCGCAGCGCGGGGGAGAAGGCCCTGCGCGGGCTGATCTTCGCCCTCTTCCCGCACCCCAAGCGGCTGCGGCTGATGCGCGGGCCGCTGCGCGCGATGCAGGCCACCGGCCTCGACCGCGCCCTGCGCCGCACCGGCCTGCTGGAGCGGATGTCGCCCCAGCTGGCCGCCATGGAGAGCCTCGCCCCGCGGCTGGGCCGTCCCGAGCCGCTGCCGCCCTACATCGACGCGATCGGCCAGCGCCGCGCCGTGGTCGGCCTGCTGACGGGCTGCGTGCAGGGCGCCTTCTTCCCCGGCGTCAACTCCGCCACGGCCCGCGTGCTGCGCGCCGAGGGCATGGACGTCGTGGTGCCCCAGGCCCAGGGGTGCTGCGGCGCCCTGTCGGCCCACAACGGACGCGAGGAGGAGGCGCAGGACTACGCCCGCCGCCTCGTCGACGCCTTCGACGTCGCCCGGGTCGACTACGTCGTGGTCAACGCCGCCGGCTGCGGCTCGACGATGAAGGAGTACGCCGCGCTGCTGGCCGACGACCCGGCCTACGCCGAGCGCGCCCGCTCCTTCGCCGACAAGGTGCGCGACGTCTCCGAGATCCTCGACGAGCTCGGGCCGGTCGCCCCCCGCCACCCGCTGGAGATGAGCGTGGCCTACCACGACGCCTGCCACCTCTCCCACGCCCAGGGCGTGCGCGCGCAGCCGCGGCGCCTGCTCGAGGCCATCCCCGGCCTGGAGCTGAAGGAGATCGCGGAGGCCGAGCTGTGCTGCGGCTCGGCGGGCATCTACAACATCATCAACCCCGAGCCGGCCCGCGAGCTCGGCGACCGCAAGGCCGCCAACATCGTCGCCACCGGCGCCCAGGTGCTGGTGACCGCCAACCCCGGCTGCCTCATGCAGGTCACCTCGGCCATCGAGCGCTCCGGGCACCCGATGGGCATGGCCCACACCATCGAGGTGCTCGACGCCTCGATCCAGGGCGCCGGCGCCGGCGTCTTCGCCCCGACCCCGGCCGCCCGCTGACCCCTCCGTCCCACCGCTGACCCTCCGCACCACCCCGTCCTGGGCTCCGTCCCCGGATCCGTCCCCCACTGCCGCACCCTCGGGAGCCCGCATGTTCCAGCAAGACCTCCAACCCGTCGGCGACTCGCTCGCCCTCAGCGCCCTGTGCGCGGCGCTGCCGCTGCTCACGCTCTTCGTGCTCCTGGGCGGGCTGCGCCTCCAGGCGTGGCTGGCCGGCCTGATCTCCCTCGGCGTCGCCCTGGTCATCGGCGTCGCCCTCTTCGGCATGCCCGTCGGCCAGGCCGCGCTCGCGGCCTTCGACGGGGCGGCGTTCGGGTTCTTCCCGATCCTGTGGATCGTCATCAACGCGATCTGGGTCTACAACCTCACCGTCGCCTCGGGCCACTTCGACGTGCTGCGGCGCTCCTTCGAGAAGGTCAGCCCCGACCAGCGCATCCAGGCCATCATCATCGCCTTCTGCTTCGGCGCGCTGCTCGAGGCCCTCGCCGGCTTCGGCACCCCCGTGGCGATCACCGTGGTGATGCTGATGGCGCTCGGCTTCCGCCCGATCAAGGCCGCCGCCGTCGCGCTCATCGCCAACACCGCCCCGGTCGCCTTCGGCGCCCTGGCCACCCCCATCGTCACGCTCGCCTCGGTCACCTCCGCGGTCAGCGACGACCCCCGCCTGACCGTCGACGGCCTCGGCGGCATGGTGGGCCGCCAGACCCCGATCCTCGCCGTCATCGTGCCGCTCATCCTGGTGCTGGTCGTCGACGGCCGCCGCGGGCTCAAGGCCACCTGGCTGCCCGCGCTGGTCTGCGGCGGCGCCTTCGCCGTCGCGCAGTTCGTGGCCGCCAACTACATCTCGGTGCCGCTGGCCGACATCGTCGCCGCCCTCGTCGGCGCCGCCGCCGTCGTGCTGCTGCTGCGGGTCTGGACGCCCGCCGACGTGCTGACCGCCGAGCAGGCCGCCGCCGAGGACGACGAGGTCGAGGACGCCCGTGCGACCTCGACCCGCCGGGGACCGAACGGCCTCTCGACCACCGTCACCGCCTCCACCGGCCGCGGCGCCCCCGCCGGAGGGGGCGCGACCAGCGGCCCCGGCGGCACCTCGCCGGGATCGCGCGCCGGGGAGGCGCCCCGCGACAGCGGCGCCGACGTGGCCAAGGCCTACGCGCCCTACCTCGTGATCATCGCGATCTTCTCGATCGTCAGCATCCCCGCCGTCGTCGACGCGCTCGCTGAGGAGCCCTTCACCTACTCCTTCGCCTGGCCCGGCCTCGACATCACCAACCCCGCCGGCGACCCGGTGGCCACGCTGTTCAAGCTCAACTGGCTCCCGGCCGCGGGCACGCTGATGATCCTCGCCGGTGTCATCACCGCCGCGATCCTCAAGGTCTCGCCGGGCGAGGCCGCCCGCACCTACGTCAAGACCTACGTCGAGCTGCGCTCGGCCATCGTCACCGTCATGGCCGTGCTGGGCCTGGCCTACGTCATGAACCTCTCGGGCCAGACCACCTCGCTGGGCGCCTGGCTGGCCGGCGCCGGTGGGGCCTTCGTGCTGCTCTCGCCGATCCTCGGCTGGATCGGCGTGGCCGTCACCGGCTCCGACACCTCCGCCAACGCGCTCTTCGGCGCGCTGCAGGTGCAGACCGCCCGCGAGGCCGGTCTCGACCCGCTGCTCATGGCCGCCGCCAACACCTCCGGCGGCGTGCTCGGCAAGATGGTCAGCCCGCAGAACCTCGCCATCGCCGCCGCCGCGGTGGGCATGGCCGGGCGCGAGGGCGACATCTTCCGCAAGGTGATCGGCTGGAGCCTCGGGCTGCTCCTGCTGGTCTGCGTCATCGTCGGGCTGCAGTCCACCCCGGTGCTGGGCTGGATGGTGCCCACCAGCTGACCCGCGCGCCGCGGCCGGGCGTGCCGCGGGTCACCCGACCCGCGGCACGACCCGGTCGGCCTCGAGCCGGTCGAAGAGGTCGAGGAAGGCCTGGAGCGTGGAGCGGTAGCCGGTGAAGCCCGCGGCGCGGCTGCGGGCCAGGTCGGTGAGGCACTCCATGTCGCGGCCCAGGTCGCCGTCGGTGTGCCACCACGACGCCACCCGGTCGAGGTCGGGCTCGGCGAGGCCCTCGCGCTCGGCCAGCGCCGTCCACACCGGACCCGCGTCGGCCATCTGCTGCTCGAGCGGCCGGGGCCGGTCGGCGTACCCCTCGGGCTCGACGCCCAGGCGGGCGGCGAGGCGGGGCCACAGCCAGCGCCAGCGGAAGACGTCGCCGTTGGCGGTGTTGAAGGCGGTGTCGGCGGCGGCCGGGGTGGTGGCGGCCCAGTGCATCTGCTCGGCCAGCAGGCCGGCGTCGGTCATGTCGGTCAGGCCGTCCCACTGGGCCTGCGAGCCCGGGAAGACGAAGGGCCGCCCCAGCTCGCGGCACACCGCGGCCTGGGCGGCGAGGGTCTGGCCCATGTTCATGGCGTTGCCCAGTGCGTAGCCGATGACGGTGTGGGCGCGGTGCACGCTCCAGGTGAAGCCGTCACGCCCGGCGGCGGCGAAGAGCTCGTCCTCCTGGGCGTAGTAGAAGTTGGGGTAGGGCAGGCGCTCCTCGTCCTCGTGGAAGGGCGTGTCGGGCACCTCGCCCTGGCCGTAGGCCTCGAAGGGGCCGAGGTAGTGCTTGAGGCCGGTCAGCAGCGCGACGTGGCGCACGGAGCCGGCGGGCCGCACGGCGGCGAGCACGTCGCGCACCATGGCGGCGTTGACGCGGATGTTCTCGGCCTCGGTGTCCTGGCGCGCCCAGGCGGTGAGGAAGACGTGGGTGGGGCGGTGCCCCTCGAGCGCGGCGGCCAGGGCCGCGGCGTCGGTCAGGTCGGCCTGCACGGGCTCGACGCCGGGCACGTCGCTGGCCGAGCGCCGGGAGAGCCCGAGGACCCGCCAGCCCTGGTCGACCAGTAGCCGGCTGAGCGCGGAGCCGGCGATGCCGGTGGCGCCGACGACGAGCGCGGTGCCCGCGTCGTGTCCGGCGGGCCCGTCGGCGGGGTCGGCGGTGGGGAGGTCGGTGGTGGTGTCCATCCCACCGACGGTAGGCGCCCCGACCAACCGGGCCGGGCCCGGCTCAGCGCGGTGCGACGGCGACGTGACCGGGGTCGCGCTGCACCGACCCGGGACGTACGCCGACCGGCGCCACGACGGCCGCGGGTCGCAGCAGCCGCCCGGTCAGCTCGGTGGGCACGAGCCGGAAGAGCATGGTGCGCGGGCCGCCGGGCCACGGCGCGGGATCGCCGTGGTCCTCGGCCCCGGGGGAGCCGGGCACGCCGGTGAGCACGTGCTCGGTGGTGCCGCGGGCGACCACGCTCCAGCCGCTGCGGGTGCGCGGGTCGGCGTCGTCGACCTCGAAGACGACCTCGAGGCCGGGCAGGTGCACGCCGAGCCGGCTCCAGGAGGCCGTGCGGAACCACACCGCGTGGTCGTGCACCCGGTGGTTGAGGGGCAGCAGCACGGCCCTGCCGCCGAGCACGCAGGCGAGGCGACCGACGGGCTGGCGGGCCAGGTGCTCCCAGCACTCACGGGTGGTCAGGTCGCGCAGGGTGGGCTCGGGGGCGAGGTGGGCGGCGGGGTCGCTGGGGTGGTCCATGGGGGCTCCTGGCCTGCGGCGGCGTGCGGGGACGTGCGGGGACGTGCGCCAGTCCACCGTCGCGGCGAGGGTCGTGCCCAGGGGCGAAGGTCCGCCGCGCGCGGGACCGGAGACCCCCGTCCCCGGTCCCGCGCCGTCGCGGCCGGCGAGCGGCCGGGCGCGGGAAGCAGGGACCTTGGACCCTGTCGGGGGTGTGACGGCTGGGCTGGGATGGACCTCGTCGACGGGGGTCGGCGTCAGCCGCTGCGACGCCAACGAGCCTCGAGATCTCCCCGGTCCGGCCCGAGGGGCCCCCGTCGGCCCCCCGACCACGCCCCCAGGAGCAGCGATGACCCTCACCGAGCTGGTGCACCGCCGACGTCGTCGGCGTGCGGCGTCGCTGCGGGCCCGCGGCTCCCTGGCCTGGGCGCTGCACCCGGCCACCTCGCCGCTGGAGGTGGCCGCCGCGCTGCGTGAGCTGCCGGGCCGTGACCTGGCCCGCCTGCTGGCCCACCCGGTGCCCGAGCACGCGACACCGGGCTACGCCGCCAGCCTGAGGGCCGTGCACCAGCTGGTCGCCGCCGAGGTGCAGCGCCGCCGGCCCCTCTCCCCGGTGGGGAGCCGGGCGGCGCCGACCTGAGCCGGCCCGGTCAGGAGCAGGTGGCGCCGAAGGCGGCGATCTCCTTCTCCAGCTGCGCGATCCGGGCCTCGGTGTTGTTGTCGTAGGCCGGGGTCGGCCCGGGCACCTGCCAGAAGCTGGGCAGGTAGACCTCGCCGTAGGTGGCGCCGGTGGTGCGCAGCCGGTCGAAGACCGGCGCCCAGTCGTAGCCGTCGGGCTGGATCATCTGCAGGCCGCGCTCGACCGGCTTGGACCAGATCCTGTCGAACTGGCCCTCCACGGTCATGTCGGGCGAGCCCCACTCGCGGGTCTCGTCCCAGCCGTTGGCCTGCACGAAGAACCGGTCGCTGTCGGCGCCGACCAGGCTGACGACGTGGTCGGCGAGCGCGGCCGACTGCCCGCCCGAGAGGGGTCCGTAGCCCGAGAGCGGGAGCTCCACGGCCAGGTCGGCCGAGGCGAGGGAGGCGGCCACGTCGATCAGCTCGCGGTGGCCCTGGAGCCAGGCGGTCTGCGTGTAGCCGGCGGCGGCGCGGACCTCGGCGCCGTGGTTGAGCTCGGCCCAGTCCAGGCCGTACCAGGACAGGTGCAGCAGGTGGACGTCGTGGGCGCGCGACCAGGCGGCGAGCTTGCGGGCGTAGGCGGCGTACTCACGCAGGAAGACGTCGTTGGTGCCGGTCGTGGAGTCCCAGGGCAGCGGCACGCGGGCACCGTCGACCAGGTAGCTCGCGGCACCGGCGTCGAAGACCCGCGCCGGGGTGTGGGCGCCGGCCATGAAGCGGATCGAGAGGGCCTTGCCGGCGCTGCGCGCGATCTCGTCGGCGAGGTCGAGCACGGGGTGGGTGGTCTGGGTGCCGGTCAGGTCGACGGCGTCCCACGGGAAGCGCACCGAGAAGCCGACGACGCCGGGCAGGGCCAGGGCGGCCTCGATGCGCGGGCGCAGCCGCTCGAGGTCGGTGACCGAGGAGACCTGGTAGAGCACCCAGGTGCCGCAGGACTCCTGCGCGAGGTCGGTGGTGACCGGCGTCGGGGTCGGGGTCGGCGTGGGGGTGGCCGTGGCGGTCGGGGTGGGTGTCGGGGTGGGTGTCGGGGTGGGCGTCGCGGTGGCGGTCGGCGTCGGGGTGGGCGTCGCGGAGGCCGTGGGCACCGTCAGGTCGGCGGTGTAGGCCAGGTAGCGGTCCTTGAGGGGGTACGACGTGCGCACGACCAGGCGGTAGGAGCCCGCGGCGACCCGGCCGGAGATCCGCACCGGGCTCGTGCCGGAGTCGCTCATCACCACCGAGCCGTCGGGTCGGCGCAGCGAGACCGTCAGCGTCGGCGGGGTGACGCGGGCCGCTCGCCGGGCCAGGCGGCCGGAGTCGCGGCGCAGCTCGAAGTCCACGCGGGCCGCGAGCGTGCCGGCCGGTGTGTCGACGTCGTAGGAGCGCGACGGGTTCTGGCTGGTGAGCCGACCCGACAGGTCGGCCGACCAGCCGGGGGAGGACGAGGCGCCGACGAGCAGCGAGGCCACGACGGCGGTCAGGAGGGTGAGGACGCCGACGAGGGCGCGGCGCGTGCGGGCGCGCGGTCGTGCCGGGGGGGTGCTGGGGGGCATGGGGGAGCTCCTGGGCGTGGGTGGGGACCACGACCACCGCGGGACCTGCGAGGGGGAGGAGGGTGCCTCCGGGGGGAGTGCGGGGGGCCGTGGGACGCCGGCGGGGGTGCCGGGCGCGGACCACCGGGTCGGTCCGTGCCCCTAGAGCATCGGCAGCCCCCGCGGCCGATCCATCAGCAAAGTGGGGTAATCAGGGCCGCGTGGGACCCATGACCCTGGACAAACGCGTGGGACAGGTCTCCGGATTTTGCTCTGGATCACCGATCTGGAGGATCGGCCGGTGCCTCGCACGGTGCCTCAGAGAACGGGCCCGACCGTGGTGAGCTCGGGGTGCCGGGCCGCCCAGGCCTCGACGGTGTCGGTGCGCAGGGCCTCCCACAGGGTGTCGGCCCGGGCGCGGTCGAGGTAGACGACGCTCTCCGCGCCCTCGCGGCCCAGCCCCGACACCGGGGCCGAGAGGTAGGTGATGTCGTCGCTGGTCATGCCGCGCAGCTCGGTGAGGAGGGCCCGCATGTCGGAGACCTCCCAGCCGCTGTCGACGGTGACGTTGCGGGTGACGGTGTCGAGCAGGTCGTAGACGTCCCAGGGAGCGGGCCCGCCGAGCTCGCGCAGCGCCCCGCGGGCGAGGTTGCGCGCCACCGCCAGCTCACGGCGGATGCGGTCGAGGTCGCCGCCGGGCAGGCCGTAGCGCTGGCGCACGTAGAGCAGCGCCTGGCGCCCGTCGAGGGTCTGCCGCCCCTGGGCCCAGACCACGTCGTGCCGGGTGTCGGTGACGGTGCGGGGCACGGTGACGGTGACCCCGCCGACGGCGTCGATGATCGAGCCGTAGCCGGTCCAGTCGGTGATGGCGACGTGGTCGACGCGCAGGCCGGTGAGCTCCTCGACGGTGTGGACGGCCAGGCGCGGGCCGCCGTAGGAGTAGGCGGCGTTGATCTTGTGCGAGCCCCAGCCCGGCACGTCGACCCAGGAGTCGCGGGGGAAGGCGACCACCGAGGCGCCGGCGCGGTCGCCGTCGACGTGGACCAGCATCATGACGTCGGAGCGACCCGCGCCCGGGATCCAGCCCTCGAGGTCGGCCTCGGTGCCGGTGGTGAGGCCGTCGGCGCGCCGGTCGGTGCCCATGACCAGGATGTTCATCGAGTCGGCCGCCGGGCCGCTGCTCGGGCGCGGGGGTCGGTCCTCGAGGCCGGTGAAGACGCCGTCGACGCGGTCGACCTGCCCGGCCAGGTGCGACTGCACCACCAGCAGCGTGCCCACCGCGGCGAGCACCGTGGTGAGCACCGTGCAGCCCACCATGATGGCGGCGCGGGCGCGGCGGCTGGCCGGGGGGCCGGCTGGGGGGCCGGCTGGGTCGGCCGGTGCTCCAGGGCTCGGGGGAGCGTCGTGAGCGGTCGTCATGGGGCGAGCCTCCGTCGCTCCGGGCCCCCCTCGCCACGGCCTGTGCGGGGGTCCTCAAATGTGGGGAGCGGGCGCGACGCCGCCGGGGGTCCCCACAATGAGGCAAAAGGCCCTGCGGGGCCCGGGGGGCCGGGCGGTCGCTGGTCGTATCGCCCTCGTGGCCCGACACCGGATCGAACGACAGCGCACCCACGGCGAGCAGGCCGTGCTCATCGCCGCGGCCCTGCTCACCCTCGCGCTGGTGCTGACCACGTGCCTGGCCCTGGCGGCGAGCGCACGCGGCGCCGAGCCCGCGGCGAGCGCCGCACCGGCCCGGCTGGCCGCGGCGGCACCGCCGGACTTCCTCGGCACCCTGGCCGGGCCCTCCCAGGCGGCGATGTACCCCTCCGGCCTCGAGGTCGACGCGGTCCACGACCGGCTCGTCGTGGCCGACACCGGCCGCGACCGCGTGCTGTTCTACAGCCGCACCGGCACCAAGCTCGGCGGCTTCGGCACCTACGGCACCGAGCCCGGGCAGATGGCCAGCCCGCGCGACGTGGCGGTCGACGAGGCCGGCGACGTCTACGTCGCCGACGCCGAGAACAACCGGATCCAGAAGTTCACCGCCACCGGCACCTTCCTGTGGCAGCGCGGCGGCCTCGGCACCGGCAACGAGACCCTCAACACCCCCATCGGCGTCACCTGGGACGCCGCCAACGACGTGCTGCTCGTCGCCTCGACCGGTCAGTCGCTGGTCAAGGCCTGGGACGCCGACGGGGTCTTCCGCTGGAAGTCGCCCACCGGCACCGCGCTGGGCGCCAACGGCATCCGCGACGTCGCCCGCGGCCCCGACGGCCGGATCTGGCTGACGGCCTACAAGCAGCACCAGGTCAAGGCCTACGACGTGTCGGCGGCCGGGGTGTGGGCGAGCACCACGCCCGCGGTGGTGCTCGGCGACGGCGTCGCCTCGGGCAGCGGCGAGGGTCAGCTCAACTTCCCCTACAACACGGTCTGGTCCGCCGACGGCGACACGGTCTACGTCTCCGACACCGGCAACGGGCGCATCGCTCGCTGGGACCTCTCCGGCCCCACGCCGCAGTGGCTGCCGCCCTTCGGCGGGCGCTGCAGCAACCACCCGCAGCCCTGCGAGGACCCGCCGGTCGACGCGGGTCTGTTCAACCACCTGCGACGTGTGGCCGTCGACGCCGACGGCGCGGTCTACGGCGCCGACTTCTGGGGCGGCGGCCTGGAGGTCTTCAGCCCCGCGGGCGCCTCCGTGCGCTCCATCGAGGGCGCCGAGGCACCGGCCCCCGGCTTCGCCGAGGCCTACGCCGTCGACGTGGCCCCCAGCGGCCAGGTCTACGTCATGGACCGCCTCAACCACCGCATCCAGCGCTTCCGCCCCGACGGCACGTACGTCGACCGGGTCGGTGCCCGCGGCACCCAGCCGGCGACGTTCTCCTGGCCCGAGGGCGTGACGACCGGGCCCGACGGCTCGGTGTGGGCCGTCGACACGCGCGGTGACCGCATCGAGCGCTTCGCCGCCGACCTCTCGCCCACCGGCGTGCCGTCCTACGGCTCCACGGGCAGCGAGACGGGCCGCTTCAACTACCCCTCCAACGCCGACGTCGGCGCCGACGGCGTGGTCTGGGTGGCCGACACCCGCAACCACCGCCTGCAGACCTTCGACCCCGCGAGCGGCACCTTCGCCACCGTCGGCTCCCAGGGCGCGGCCCCCGGACAGCTGCAGGACCCCATGGGCGTGGCGGTGACGCCGGGCGCGGTCTACGTCGCCGACACCGGCAACGACCGGGTGCAGAAGCTCGCCCTCGACGGCACGCCGCTGGCCTCCTTCGCCACCGGCCTGCTCGGCCCCCAGGGCCTGGAGGTCGCCCCCGACGGCTCGGTCTGGGTGGCCGACACCGGCAACAGCCGCCTGGTGCACCTCTCGGCCGACCTCGTCGACCTCGGCGACGGCTTCGGCTCGCGCGGCAACGGCGACACCCAGTTCTTCGACCCCCACGACCTCGCCTTCGGCAACGACCGGATGTACGTCGCCGACACCTACAACGACCGCGTCCAGGTCTTCGCCGCCCCCGGCCCGGTCGACCCGCCGCAGGAGCCGCTGAGCCCGGTCTACCGCGACCAGCTCTCCGACCCCGGCGGTCGCGCCCCGGTCTACCCCGCCGGCCTCGCCGTGGTCGACGGCACCTGGTACGTCGCCGACTCCGGGGGCAGCCGGGTCGTGACCCTCGACCCCGCCACCGGCACCGTCACGCCGCTGACCACGACCGGTCTCACCGACCCCCGCGACCTCGAGCTCGACGCGGCCGACCCCACCGCGCTGTGGGTGACCGACACCGGCGGCAACCGTGTCGTGCGCCTCTCGCGCACCGGCCAGCAGCTCGGCACCATCGGCGGGCTGACCCAGCCCTACGGCCTGGCCAACGACGCCACCCGGGTCTACGTGGCCAACACCTACGCCAACAGCGTGCGGGCCCTCACCCGTGCCGGGGCGACGGCCTGGACCCAGACCACCTGCGGCGGCACCGCCTTCTCCCGCCCCCGCGACGTCGGTCTGGCCGACGACGGCCGGGTCCTGGTCGCCGACACCGACAACGACCGGATCGTGGTGCTCGAGGCGGCCACCGGCGCCTGCGTGCGCACCTTCGGCACCCGTGGCACCGGGGCGGTGCAGTTCAAGTCGCCGCGCAGCGTCACCTCCGACGGCGCGGGCGGCATGTGGGTGGCCGACGCGCTCAACTACCGCGTGCAGCACCTCACCGCCACGGGCGGCTCGCTCGGCGCGACCCCCGTCGCGGCCTACGGCGACGGGGCCCAGCAGTTCCGCTCGCCGCACTGCGTCACCCGGCTGCCGGGCACCACCGAGGTCGCGGTGTGCGACACGTTCAACTTCCGGCTCGCGGTCTACGACGGCGCCGGCGCGTCCCCGGCGTACGACCGGACGGTGGGGGGCACGAAGCCGACCGCCGGCGGCTTCAACGGCGCCTTCGCGGTGGCCTACGGCCCCGACGGCTCGCTCTACGCCGCCGACTGGTTCAACCACCGCATCCAGCGCTTCGCGCCCGACGGCTCCTACGTCTCGCAGTGGGGCGGCTACGGGCCGCAGAACGGCTCGCTGATCTTCCCGCGCGGACTGCTCGTCACCGCCGCGGGCGACGTCGTCGTCACCGACAGCGAGAACAACCGCATCGACGTCTTCACCGCCGCCGGCGCCTTCGTGCGCCAGGTCAAGCCCCCGGCCGGCACGACCCTGAGCCGCCCGCACCAGACCGCGCTCGACGGCAGCGGCGGCTACTGGATCGCCGACACCAACAACAACCGCGTCGTGCACCTCGCCTCCGACGGTGCCGTGCTGGGCACGTTCCCGGTCGCGGGCGCCGCGGCGGCCAGCAGGCCCGAGGGCGTCGCGGTCGACTCCGACGGCACGCTGCTGGTCTCCAACACCCAGAACAACCGCGTCGAGCGCTACTCCACCGCCGGCGCCCTCCTCGCCACCGTGGCCGCCTCCGGCACCGGCAGCGGCCAGGTGCGCAAGCCCGGCGGCCTCCTGGTCACCGGCACCGGCGCCGACCGGCGCCTCCACATCGCCGACGCCGGCAACGACCGCGTGGTCGTGCTCGACGCCACCGGCGCGGTCGAGACCGCCTTCGGCTCCACGGGGTCGGGCAGCGGTCAGCTCGAGCAGCCCCGCGGGGTCGCCGTCGACCCCACCGACGGCGACCTCGCGGTGGCCGACTACGGCAACGACCGGGTCTCGCTGTGGGACCCCCAGGGCACCCCGCCGCCGCCCGACACCACGGCCCCGGGCGTGACGGTCACGGCACCGGCCGCGGGTGCCTCGCTCCCGGCGGGCAGCGTCGCGGTCACCGGCACGGCCACCGACGACACCTCGGTCGCCGGGGTCACCGTGGCGGTGCAGCGCGCCGACGGCAGCTGGCTCCAGGCCTCCGGGGCGTGGGGGAGCACCCGCCAGGAGCTCGACGCGACCCTCGCCGCCCCCGGGTCCACCTCGACCGGCTTCTCGCTGTCCTTCGTCGCCGGCACCGCCGGCGGCCACACCGTGATTGTCACCGCCCGTGACCAGGCGGCCAACCCGGCCACCGCGACCCGGTCCTTCACGGTCGCGGGCGCCGACACCGGGGCGCCCGACACGGTCGTGACCTCCCCGGCGCAGGACGCCGTCGTGGCGCCGCCGACGCTGTCGCTGACCGGCACCGCCAGCGACCCCGCAGGCGGGTCGGGCGTCGCCTCGGTCACGGTGCTGGTCAAGGACCGCGACACCGGGCTGTGGCTCAAGGCCGACGGCAGCTGGGGGAGCACCACGGCGGGCGCCCAGCGCCTGGCCGACCTCGCAGCGCCCGGCGCCGCGAGCACCGGCTGGTCCCTCGACGTGCCGCTGGCGACCGGGAGGTACCTGCTGACGGCGCGCGCCCGCGACGGTGCCGGCAACCAGGACGCCACCCCCGCCTCGCGGCAGGTCACGGTGCGCGCGAGCGACAGCGTGGCCCCCGACGCCACCGTCACCAGCCCGGCCCAGGGGGCGCAGGTGCCGCTCGGGGCCGTCCCGCTGCGCGGCGGCGCCACCGACGACACCGGGGTCGCCACGGTGCTGCTGGCCGTGCAGGACACCGTGTCGAAGGAGTGGCTGCGCCCCGACGGCAGCTTCGGGGCGTCCTACCGCACCGTGACCGCCGTCCTCGCCGCCCCCGGTGCGACGAGCACCACCTGGGCCTTCACCTTCCAGCCGCCGCTGGCCCGGACCTACGCCGTCACCGCCATCGCCCGCGACGCCGCCGGCAACCAGGACCCCACCAAGCCCCGCAGCACCTTCACCGTCACCCCGTGACGGCTCCGCCCGCCCGCCCCGGCGGCACCTGCACCCGACACCACCACGAGGACCCGATGCCCACCACCCGCCGCACCCCCGCACCGCTGGCCGTCCTGGCCGCCCTGGCCGGGCTGGTGCTCGGCGCCGTCCTCGTCGTCGCGGGCCCCGCCTCGGCCGGCCCCGCCGAACCGGGGCCGGTGCTCGGCGGGCCGCTGCACGCCGAGATGTACCCCTCGGGGGTCGAGACGGCGCCCGACGGCACGGTCGTGGTCGCCGACACCGGCAACAACCGGGTCGCGCGCTACACCGCCGACGGCACGCTCGTGTGGTCGGTGGGCACCTACGGCGCGGGCACCGGACAGTTCGACAACCCCCGCGACGTGGGCGTCGACGCCCAGAACAACGTCTACGTCGCCGACACCCGCAACAGCCGCATCGTCAAGCTCTCCCCGAGCGGTGCCTGGCTGGGCTCCACCACCGGACCCGCCACCGCCTTCTCCTTCCCCCTCGGGGTCTCCGCTAAGGGCGACAAGGTCTACGTCGGCGACACCGGCCGCGCCCGCGTCGTCGTGCTCGACGACGACCTGGCGGTCCTGCAGACCGTCGTGGCCAACGGTGCCTGCACGAACATCAACGACAACCGCGACGCGCAGGCCGACAGCGCCGGCAACATCTACGTCGCCGGCTACAAGACCAACCAGGTCGTGAAGTTCGCCCCCGACGGCACCTGCCTGGCGACGTGGGGCGGCACCGGCACCGCGGAGGGCAAGTTCCGCACCCCCTACGGCATCGCCACCGCCCTCGACCCGGTGACGGGCCAGGAGCTGGTCTACGTCGCCGACGGGCTCAACAACCGGGTGCAGGTCTTCACCACCACCGGCACGTTCGTCACCGCCTTCGGCACCTACGGCGAGCCCACCACCGTGGGCACGTTCACCACGATGCGCCGCGTCGCGGTGGCCCAGGACGGCAGCGGCGACGTGTGGGCCGCCGACCTGTGGGGCGACCGGGTCGAGCGCTGGGAGCGCACCGACACCGGCTTCGCCTACGACCGCACCATCGGCGCGGTGATGCCCGAGGCCACCTCCACCGCGGTCTTCCACGAGCCGCGCGGCATGGCGCTCGCACCCGACGGCGACCTGTGGGTCTCCGACACCGTGCACCACCAGTTCCGCCGCTTCGACGCCTCGGGGTCCCTGGTCGGCCACTGCGGCCAGCGCGCCGCCGAGGGCACCCAGCTGGGGCAGTTCAACTGGCCCCGCGGCCTCGCGGTCGACCCCGCCACCGGCGACCTGTGGGTGGCCGACACCAAGCAGCACCAGCTGCAGGTGCTCGACGAGGGCTGCACCGGCATCGGCTTCGTCAAGAACGCCCCGGCCGGCACCGACACCCGCTCCTTCAACTGGCCCTACGACATCGCCATCCGCGCCTCCGACCGCTACGCCTTCGTCGTCGACACCCAGAACCACCGCATCAAGGCCTACGACGTCGCCGGCGCGGTCTTCGGCACCGACAACAAGGGCCCGATGCCCGTGCACGTCTTCGGCTCCCGCGGCGCCGGGGCCACCAACTTCCGCTTCCCCAGCGCGGTGGCCGTCGGCCCCGACGGCCACGTCTACGTCGCCGACCGCGGCAACAACCGGGTGCAGGAGCTGACCTACTCGCCGGCCGCGGGCTTCGCGCCCGTGCGGAGCTGGACCGCGGGCGGCACGCTCGACGCCCCCGAGGGCGTCGGCGTGGACCCCACGGGCCGTGTCGTGGTGGCCGACAGCGGCGACGACGAGATGGTCGTGCTGGCCCCCGACCGCAGCGTCGAGGCCACCGTCGGCGGCCTGCACCACCCCTCGGCGGTCGAGGTCGGGCCCACCGGCACCATCTACCTCGCCGACACCTACGCCGACGTCGTGCGCACCTACACGATGGGCGCCTCGCCGCCGCCCGACACGACCGCGCCGAGCGGCTCGCTGACCTCGCCCAGCGCGGGCCAGCAGGTGCCCGTGGGGCCGGTGACCCTGACCGGCACCGCGAGCGACGACCGCTCCGTCGCGGCGGCGTACGTCGCCGTGCGCCGTGGTGACACCTCCACCTGGCTGCGCCCCGACGGCAGCTGGGGCGCCTTCACCTGGGTGCCCACCACCCTGGTCGCCCCGGGCTCGACCTCGACCGGCTGGTCGCTGGGCCTCACGCTGCCCAGCGCGACCGGCTACGCCGTGCAGGTGCGCGTCGACGACGCCAGCGGCAACCAGAACCCGACGCCGCGACCGGCGACGTCCTTCACCGCGACCAGCGGCGGCAGCGACACCGCCACGCCGGTCGTGACCATCACGGCGCCCGCCGCGGGCGCCTCCGTGCCCGCGCCGGTGAGCATCACCGGCTCGGCCAGCGACGACCGGGGGGTCGCGTCCGTGAAGCTCGGCATCAAGCAGTCCTCGACCGGCCTGTGGTGGAACGGCACCACCTGGCAGGCCGCGGCCACCAAGGTCAGCGCCGTGCTCGCCGCGCCCGGCGGCGCCTCGACGACCTGGTCCTACGAGCTGGCCGGGGTCGCCCCGGGCGGCTACGGCTTCTCCACCGACGCCACCGACACCGCGGGCCGGCTCGCGACCGGCACGGGCAAGCCCGGCTGGCGGTCCTTCACGGTGACCCCGTGAGCGCCCCGGTGAGCACGGCGCGGCGTCGGGTGCCCCCGGTGGTGCTGGCGCTGGCCGTCGTCGCCGCAGGTCTGGTCTTCGTGGGCCTGAGCAGCCCGCCGGCGCAGGCGGCGTGGAGCGCCCCGGCGCTGGTGCGCTCGATCAGCGGCAACGGCCGCCCCGGTGTCTTCCCGTGGGGGGTCCAGGTCAACCCCGTCAACGGCGAGGTCGTGGTGGGCGACTACCTCAACAACCAGGTGCGCCGCTACACGCCGGCCGGGCGGGTCCTCGGCTCGTTCTACCGCGCCAACGCGACGGGCCAGCCGTACTCGATCGGTGTCGACCCCCGCCAGGGCGACATCTACGTGCCGGAGATCGCCGACGGCCAGCCGGGCAACAAGGTCGCGCAGTACAGCAAGGACGGTGCGTTCCTGCGCCAGCTCACCCTCAACGGCATCGACTACCAGGCCTGGATCAGCATCGACGCCGCCGGCAACCTGGTGCAGGCCGACAGCCACTACGCCAACTCGCTGACCAACCCGCCCGCCGTGCGGGTCTGGCGGCTCTCCGACGGGCGCAACACCCGCACCTTCAACGTGCTCCCGCCCGGCACCACGAGCAGCACCATCCCGCGCATCTACGGCATCGACACCGACGCGGCCGGGAACTTCTGGCTCACCGACACCTTCAACAACCGGATCCTCAAGTACTCACCCACCGGCTCCTACCTGGCCACCTACGGCGCCGACGTGCTCGGCGGCGACGCGCGCGGCATGGCCGTCGACGACGCGCGCAACCGGCTCTACGTCTCGGTGCCCACCACCGGCGTGGTGGAGGTCTTCGACCTGCAGGGCAACCACGTCGACACCCTCGGCGCCGGGGCCGGCACCGGCCCGCTGAACCTGGGCAGCCCGCGCCAGCCCGCGGTGGCGCCCGACGGCACGGTCTACGTCGCGGAGTACGGCAACGCCCGCGTCCACCGCTTCACCGCCACCGGCGAGGACGCCGGCTTCTTCCCGCGCCCCGCGCAGCCGGCCGTCGCCGGCCAGCTCGGCGAGCCGCGCGACGTCGACGTCGACGACCAGACCGGCGACGTGTGGGTGGCCGACTCGTGGAACCAGCGCTTCCAGCGCTTCGCCCCGACCGGTGCCTTCATCGGCACCTGGGGCACCCGCTCGGCCTCGCCGACCTACGGCATGAACTACCCCCGCGGGATCGGCGTCGACCCCGTCAGCAGGCGGGTCTGGATCGCCAACCAGCGCGGGCACCACATCAAGCGCTACGAGTACGACGGCACCTTCGTCGACCAGCTCGGCAGCGCCGAGAGCGACTCGGCCGACCCGGGCTCCTTCCGGTGGCCGCTCGACATCGAGTTCCAGGCCGGGCGGGCCATCGTGACCGACCGTAACTCCAGCAAGGTCAAGATCCTCGACGCCGCCTCCGGCACGGAGATCGGCCAGATCACGCGGGCCGGCAACCACGGCGGGGCGATCGACCCGGCCACCGGCAACGTGTTCCTCGCCGACGGCACCAAGGTCTACGTCTACAACCCCACCGGCACCACCCTGCTGACCAGCTTCGGCACGTCCGGCACCGGCGACGGGCAGTTCCGCCACATCTGGGACATGGTCGTCAGCAACGGCGTGCTCTACGTCACCGACGACCTGGCCTCGCGGGTGCAGGCCTTCACGACCTCGGGCACCTTCCTGGGCAAGTGGGGCGGCTACGGCCAGGGCGCCTACCAATTCAAGAACCCCTCGGGCATCGCCACCGACGACGAGGGCCTGCTCTACGTCGCCGACGCGGGCAACGACCGCGTGATGGTCTTCGACCCCGCCAGGGCACGTGGCGGCAGCGCCTGGCCGCCGCCGACCACGGCCCTGGCCTACCCGGGTCAGGGCGCCACCGTGCCGGCCCGTCCGGTGCGTCTCAGCGGCACCGTGACCGACGAGACCGGGGTGGCCTCGGTGCAGGTGGCCGTGCAGGACACCGGCACCGGGCTGTGGTTCGACGCGGGCAACTCGACCTGGTCGACCACCCAGACCTGGGCGCTGAGCCCGCTGGTCGGCGACACCGCCCGGAGCATGACCTGGGCGTGGAGCTTCATCGGCGTGGAGTACTC
This sequence comes from Nocardioides sp. Leaf307, assembly GCF_001423135.1. Lineage (NCBI taxonomy): Bacteria > Bacillati > Actinomycetota > Actinomycetes > Propionibacteriales > Nocardioidaceae > Nocardioides > Nocardioides sp. Leaf307. The sequence continues at coordinate 1,357,877 of NZ_LMNY01000001.1, forward strand.
GGGCAGCTTCCACGCCGAGGTGCGCGGCGTCGACGTCGCCGGCAACGCCTCGCCCGCGACCTCCGTCGACTTCACGGTGGTGCCCGAGACCACCACCGACACCGTGGCCCCGGAGACGGTGCTCACCAACCCCTCGCCCGACGACAGCGTGGCCATCGAGCCGCCGCTGGTGGTGTCGGGCGACGCGGCCGACGACACCGGCGTGGAGTCGGTGGAGGTCAGGATCCGCCGCAGCGGCACCGGGCAGTTCCTCCAGCCCGACGGCTCGTTCTCGACGACCGCCGCCTGGCTCCCGGCCGCGCTCTCCGACCCCTCCACCGGCTCGACCGCGTGGAGCTGGTCGTGGGCCGACCCGTCGCCCGACGGCTACGAGGTCGCCACCCGCGCCACCGACGTGCTGGGGGCCGGTGCCGTCGCCGTGGTCGGCTCCTTCACGCTCACCGGCGTGCTGCCGCCCGACACCACGCCACTGGTCCTCTCGGACTCCCGGCCGGCCGCCGGCTCCACCGTGACCGCCGACGCCGCCACCCTCGGCGGCTCCGCCACCGACGACCGCGCGGTGGCCTCGGTCGACGTCGCGCTCAAGGACAAGACCACGGGCCGGTGGCTGCGCCCCGACGGCTCCTGGGGCGCCTTCAGCTGGCTCCCGGCGGCGCTGGCCCCGCCCGGAGCGGCGAGCACCACGTGGTCGCGCCCCTGGGCCGCGGCCCCGGGGTCCTACGGCTACCAGCTGCGGGCCTCCGACGCCGCCGGCAACCCCACCACGCAAGCCTTCCGCTCCTTCACCGTCGCTCCCTGAGGAGGTCGTCACCGTGTCCCGTCCCACCCCGTCGCGCCGGCGGCGCCGAGGCGCCGCGGCCCTCGTGGCGGTGGTCGCCGCCCTGGCGGCGGTCGCTGCCGGCACGCTCAGCCTGCCCCTGCCACCGGCGCAGGCCGCGGTCACCGCCACCTGGGTGCGCCAGATCGGCGGTCCGGGCCACGCCGGGCTCTACGCCTGGGGCGCGGCCACGGCCCGTGACGGGTCGATCCTGGTGGGCGACTACAACAACTACGACGTCAAGCGCTACTCACCCGACGGCGAGCTGCTCCAGGTGATCGGGGGCAAGGGGAGTGGGCCGGGGCAGACCAACCAGCCCTACGGCCTGGCCGTCGACCCCACGTCCGGCGTGCTCTACGTCGCCGACACCGTCCCGCGCGAGATCGAGGTCTACGACCCCGACGGCACCCCGCGGGCGACGTGGGACATCGACCCCACCGGGGGCTACTACACGACCCGGCTCGCGGTGAACCACGACGGCTGGGTCTACGCCGTCAACTCGCAGAGCATCAGCCGGACCAGCCCGCACACCGTCAACGTCTACGACCGCACCGGGGCCTTCCTCTTCCGCTTCGGCCGCACGGGCACCGGGCCGGGGGAGACCCTCGGCCTGCGCGGGATCGCGATCGGCCCCGAGGAGCAGGTCTTCGTGCTCGACGCGGGCAACCGCAGGGTGCTCGTCTTCGACCGCGACGGCGCCTACCTGCGCACCTTCGGCACGCCGGGTGCCGGACCCGGCCTCCTGGGCGGCGACCTGCGCGGGCTCGCCCTCGACCTCGACAACGGCTGGGTCTACGTCAGCGACGCCTCCGACGGCACGGTGGAGAAGCTCACCCTCGACGGCACACCGGTGGCCACCCTCACCGTGCCCGGCCCCGACCCGGGCACCACCGGCGGGCCCCGGGAGCTCACCGTGGGGCTCGACCACGCGCTCCACGTCATGGACTACACCGGTCAGCGGGTCCTGGTCTTCAGCCCGTCTGGTGCGCTGGTGCGCGAGGTGCCGGCGGTGCCCGAGCCCGCGCCGCCCGGCGGCTTCAACCAGCCCGAGGGCGTCGCGGTCGACCAGGGCACCGGTCAGGTCTTCGTCGCCGACACCTTCAACCACCGCGTGCAGCGCTTCGGGCGCGCGGGGGGCTACCAGACCTCCTGGGGCTACCGCGGCCGCGGCACGGGCACGGCCATGGACTACCCCCGCGGCGTCGGCGTCGATCCCGCCGACGGCACGGTGTGGCTCAACAACACCCGCTCGGCCGACGTCAAGCACTACACCGCCGACGGTGGCCCCCTCGGCTCCTTCGGCAGCCAGGGAGCCGCTCCCGACCAGCTCTACTACTCCCGCGGGATCCACGTCGGCACCGACGGTCTCCTCTACGTGCCCGACTCCGGCAACCGTCGCCTGCAGGTGCTGACCCGCTCCGGCGACCTGGTCTGGTCGGCGCCGTGCGGCCAGGGCGCCCTCACCGGCAACTACGTCCTCTTCGGCTGCACCTCGGTCGACCGCGACGCCGCCGGCAACGTCTACGCCGCCGCACCCACCGAGGACGTGGTCTACAAGTTCTCCTCCACCGGTGTGCTGCTCGCGAAGCTCGGCAGCCACGGCACGGGGCCCGGGCAGCTCGACGGCGCCTACGGCGTGGCCGTGCGCGGCGACCGGCTCTTCGTCTCCGAGACCGACAACAACCGGATCAGCGTGCTGAGCCTCGACGGGGCCTTCGTGGGCTCCTTCGGCGGACCCGGCCGCGCCCACGGCCGCTTCCGACGGCCCACCGCGCTCGCCCTGGATCCCCAGGGCCGGCTCTACGTCACCGACACCGGCAACGACCGGGTGGAGGTCTTCCGTGTGTCCTGACCCGCTGTCCCACTCCCACGCCCCCCTCGAGACCGCGTCAGGGCCCGTCCACGCCCTCGCCGCCGCGCCGCTGCCCGAGGATGCCTCGCCGGCCGCGCGGCTGCGCGCCCGCGCGGGCCGCCACGTGGCCTGGGCCCGCCGCGACGGTCTCGGCCGCCTCGTGGAGGAGGACGGGCTCGACCCGCGCGAGCGGCTGGCCGGGGCGGTGTCGGCGTACCGGTGGCGGCGGGCGCACCCGCGCCCGGCCGGCTCGGCGCGCGCGGTGCTCGTGGTGGGGGTGCAGCGCTCGGGCACCAACATGGTCGTGCGCGGCATCGAGCGCGACCCCTCGGTCGAGGTGCACAACGAGAACGACCGCCGCGCCTTCGCCCGCTTCCAGCTGCGCGACGACGCGGTGGTGCGCGGCGTGGTGGGCGACAGCCGCCACGCCGTGGTGCTGCTCAAGGCGCTGTGCGACAGCGACCGCACCGCGCAGCTGCTCGACCGGCTCGGGCCCGAGAGCCGCGCCGTGTGGGTCTACCGCGACGTCGACGGTCGCGCCGCCTCGGCGGTCGCGAAGTTCGGCGACGTCAACCGCCGCGTGCTGGCCGAGATCGCCGCCGCGGCGGCCGAGGGGCGCCGGACGGGCCGCTGGCAGGAGCGCGGCCTCTCGCCGGCCTCCCTCGACCTGGTGCGCTCCCTCGACCCGGCCCGCCTCGACCCCTGGTCGGCCGCGGCGCTCTTCTGGGTGGTGCGCAACCGCCTGCTGCTCGAGGGCGGCCTGCACCGGCGCCGCGACGTGCACGTGGTCTCCTACGAGCGGACCGTCGCCGACCCCGAGCCGTCGGTGGGTGCCATGGCGCGCTTCCTCGGCCTCGAGCCGGCCCCGGGGCTGTGGTCCCACGTCGACGCGCGCAGCGTGCGTCCGCGCCGCCTCGACCTCGACCCGCGCGTCCGAGCGGCGTGCACGGCGCTGGAGACCGACCTGGCCGCCGCGGCCGACGTGTCGCTGCGGCGGCAGGCCCCGCGGGACCCCCGGCGGTGAGGGTGGGTCCTGGGTCGGTCGCGCCTGCGACCGCGGTCGCGGGGGCGCCCCCGACCGGCACGCGCGGCGTGGCCCGCCAGAGCACGCTCAGCGGCTCGGTCGCCACCCTCGCCCTCGGCGCCGGGCTGCTGCTCGACGTCGCGGCGGCCGCCGCCTTCGGGGCCGGTCGCGACACCGACGCCTTCGTCGCCGCCGCGCGGCTGCCGCTGGCCGGCACCGCCGTGCTCCTCCTGCTCGGCAACCAGGTGCTGGTGCCGACCTTCGCCACCTGGGCGGTGACCCTCGAGGCACGGCGGATGCGACGCCTGGTGACGGGCACCCTGCTGGGGGCCGTGGGCATCGGCGCCGCGCTGGCCCTGGCCCTCGGCGCGCTCGGGCCGCTGCTGGCCCGGGTGCTGGCGCCGGGCTTCGACGCCGAGCAGACCGCGCTCACCGCCTCGCTGCTGTGGGTGATGGTCTGGACGCTGCCGCTGGCGGCCGGCTGCGAGGTGCTGCGCTCGTGGTTCAACGCCCGCGCCCAGGTCGTGGTGCCCGCCGCCATGACGGTGGTGATGAACCTGGTGGCCGCCGGCCTGGTGCTCACCTGGCCCGGTGACGTCCGGGTGCTGCCGCTGGCCTACGTCGTCGGCTCGGCCTGCCAGCTGCTGCTGGTGCTCGCCTGGGCGGTGGTGCGGGGCTTCCGGGTGGCCCGCCCGCGCTGGCGCGACCCCGAGCTGGTGGCGCTGCCGCGTCTGCTGGCCCGGCCCTCGACCGCGGCCGGGCTCAACCCGCTCGCCCGCGTCGCCGAGACCGCCATCGCGTCCTTCCTGGCCCCCGGGTCGGCGACGGTGCTGCACTACGGCAACCGGCTGGTCTCCGCCGTCGGCGGCACGGTGCTCTTCCGCTCGGTGATGGTCGCGGTGCTGCCGCGGCTGACCCGGGCCCAGGTCGCGGGCCGCCGCGACGAGGCCGCCGCCCTGGCCACCCTCGGCCTGCGGCTGATGGTGGCGGTCTCGCTGCCGCTGACCGCGCTCACCGTCGTGCTCGCCGTGCCGGGCGTGGAGCTGCTCTTCGGCCTCGGCCGCTTCGGGGAGTCCGACGCCCGGCTGCTGGGGCTGTGCGTGGTCGTGCTCGCGCTGTCCTTCCCGGCCTCGGCGGTGCAGCGGGCGCTGCTGGCGCCCTACTACGCCGCGCGCGACACGCGCGTGCCGCTGCGCAACGCGGTCGTCGGCGTCGCCGTCGACCTGGCGCTGCTGCCGGTGGCGGTGCTGCCCCTGCTCGGCACGGGCTACGAGGTGCTCGGCGTCGCCGCCGCCTTCGTGGCGGGCAACGTCGCCAACGTGGTCCACGCCCACCACTGCCTGGTGCGCTCCGAGCTGCCCCGACCGCGGCTCGACGCCGCGGCGCTGCGCGGGTCGGTGCTGGGGGCGCTCGCGGTCGCCGCGGCCGCCGGCGCGGCCTGGGCGCTCGGCGGCGGTCTCGCCCCGCTGCTGCCGGGCTCGGCCCTGCGCCTCGTGGTCGCGGGCTCGGCCGGCGTGGTGGTCCTCGTGCTCACCGTCGTCGTGCAGCGCCGTGCCTCGAGCGGCGGCCGCCACCGGCGCACCGGGGGGGCCGGGTCGTGACCGGCCTGGTGGTCGGCCTCGGCGTGGTGCTCCTCGTGGGCCTCGCGCTGCGGCGCATCGACCTCTTCGTGCTCGTCGTCCTGCTCGTGCGCACCTCCCTCGACGCCGTGCGGGTGCCGGGGCCGGCCGGCCTCGACCCCGCCGCGCTCCTGGGCATCCTGCTGCTGGGCACCGCCTCGACCTGGCTGCTCGCGACCTGGCGCCGCGAGGGCTGGCCGCGGCTCTCCCCGCTCGCCCTGGCCTCCCTGGCCTTCGCCGGGGCCGGCCTCGTCGGCGTCGCGGTGGCCCCGGCGTACGCCGTGGCGCTGGTGGAGTGGACGAGGCTGGCCAGCATCGCGGTGACCCTGCTGGTGGTGGAGCGCCTGGCCGCCTCGGCGACCTTCCGGCGCCGTCTCGTGCTCGTGCTGCTGCTGGCCGCGGTGGTGCCGCTCTCGACGGCCGCGGTGCAGGTCGTGCGCGGCGAAGGCCTCTTCGAGGCGGGCGGCTTCGACCGGGCGGTCGGCACCTTCACCCACCCCAACCCCTTCGCGGCCTACCTCTCGATCGTGGTCGTCGTGGCGCTGGCCCAGGTCGTGCACCGCAGCGAGACCCGGCTGCGCCTGGTCTGCGCCGCCGTGGCCGTGCTCGCCTCGCTCGGCCTCCTGGCCACCTACACCCGCGGCGCCTGGCTGGCCGCCCTGCTGGGCGTCGCGGTCGTGGTGGCGCTGCGGCAGCGCCGGCTGCTCCTCGGCGTGGCCGGGGCGCTGGTCGTCGTGCTGCTGCTCGTGCCCGGCATCGCCCAGCGCTTCGGCGACCTCGGCGACGAGGAGAGCCTGCGCGGCGAGCCGGGCAACTCGTTGACCTGGCGCTTCGAGTACTGGTCGGAGGCGCTCGACCTGGCCTCGGAGAGCCCCGTCACCGGCATCGGTCTCAAGCAGGTCGCGGGGGAGAGCCTCGAGGGCAAGCAGCCCCACAACGACTTCCTGCGCGCCTACGTCGAGATGGGCCTGCTCGGGCTGCTCGCCTTCACGCTCTTCGTGGCGCAGCTCGTGCGCACCGCCGTGCGCGGCTGGGCCCGCGCCCGGGGCGGCCCGGTCGCCGACCGTGCCCTGGCCGCGGCCTTCGCGGGGGTCGCCGCGGGCTACGTGCTGATGAGCGCCGTGGCCAACCTGATGTCGCAGGTCGTGGTCGGGGTCTACCTCGCCGCGCTGGCCGGCTGCGTCTCGGCGCTGGTGCAGCGCGGCACCGACCCGGCCCTCGACCCGGCCTTCGGTCCGGCCCTCGACCCGGCTCTCGACCCGGCGCTCCACCCCGCCCTCCACACCGGACCCGTCCCCAATAACGAGCACGGCCGGCCGCCTCGCGCCGAGGAGGACCCCGCCGGCGGCACGGTGGAGCCCGGCACCGGCCGTCGCGCCAGCGCGGCCGGGGAGGCCGTCACCGGGGGAGAGTGAGATGCGCGTCCTGCACGTCAACAAGTTCCTGCACCGCCGCGGCGGTGCCGAGGGCTACATGCTCGACCTGGCCGAGCTGCAACGGGTCGACGGCCACGAGGTCGCCTTCTACGGGATGCAGCACCCCGACAACGACGTCGCCTCGGTCGGCCGCCCACCGCGCCACGTGGAGTTCGACCCGGCGCCCTCCGGCACGGTCGCCCGCCTCGGGCTGCTCGGGCGCATGGTCTGGTCGGTGCCCGCGGCCCGCGGCATGGCGGCGGCCATCGAGGAGTTCCGCCCCGACGTCGTGCACGCCCACAACGTCTACCACCAGCTCTCGCCCTCGGTGCTCCACGCGGCCTCCTCGCGCGGGGTGCCGGTCGTGCTGACCCTGCACGACTACAAGCTGGTCTGTCCGACCTACCGCTTCCTCGACCACGACGCGCCCTGCACCGCGTGCGTGACGCGCGGCCCGTGGGAGGCCGCCCGGCGCTCCTGCCAGGGCGGCTCGCGCGCGGCCAGCGCCGCCGCGGCGCTCGAGGTCGACCTGCACCGCCGCTTCGGGGCCTACGACGCCGTCGACCGCTTCCTGGCCCCCAGCCGGTTCCTCGGCGACCAGGTGGCCGCCGCCGGCGTGCAGGCGGGCCGCGTGCGCGTGCAGCCCAACTTCGCGGTGCTCGGTGCGCCTCCGGAGGGCCCGCCCGCCGACCCGAGGCTCGTGGTGGCCGCGCGCCTGTCCAGCGAGAAGGGCGTGGACACCCTGGTGCGCGCGGTGGGCGCCCTCGACCTGGCCACCTCCGGTGTCGCCGGGGCCGCCGGGCAGCCCACGGGGCCGGTGCTCGACGTCGCCGGCGACGGGCCCGCCCGTGCCGAGCTCGAGCGGCTCGCCGCGGCCGTCGCCCCGGGGCGCGTGCGCTTCCACGGTCGTCTCGCGCGCGAGGAGCTCCACGCGCTGATGGCCGGCGCCACCGCGTCGGTCGTGCCCTCGCGCTGGCACGAGAACCAGCCGCTGTCGGTGCTGGAGTCGCAGGCCCTCGGGGTGCCGGTCGTGACGACCACGCTCGGCGGGCTGCCGGAGCTGGTCGACGAGACCACGGGCTGGCTCGTGCCGCCCGACGACCCCGCCCGGCTCACCGAGGTGCTCGGCGCGGTGCTCGCCGACCCCGCCCGCGCCAGGCGCCGCGGCCTGGCCGGGAGGGCCCGGGTCGCCCGCGACCACGACCCCCGCACCCACCTCCGCTCCGTCGTCCGGCACTACCAGGAAGCAGGTGCGTCATGACCGTCGTCTCCAGCCGCCCCGGCACGCCCCTCACCCTCCCCGCCCCGAGCGCACCGGGAGCCGCCGGAGCGCCGGCGGGGCCCCGTCGCGACCCGCGCGGCCCGCTGCGCATCGCCATGATCGGGCAGCGCGGGCTGCCCGCGCGCGCCGGTGGCGTCGAGCGCCACGTCGAGGAGATCGCCACGCGGCTGGCCGCCCGGGGCCACCACGTCACCGTCTACTGCCGACCGGGCTACGCCGAGCGCACGACCCGCAGCTACCACGGGGTGCACCTGGCCTCGCTGCCCACCGTGCGCCACGCCGGGGGAGAGGCCTTCGTGCACAGCGCGCTCAGCGCGCTCGTCGCGGCCGGCGCCCACCTCGACGTGGTGCACTACCACGCCCTGGGTCCCGGCCTGTTCTCCCCGCTGACCCGCTCGCTGAGCCGCGCCGCGGTCGTGCAGACCGTGCACGGTCTCGATGACCAGCGCGACAAGTGGGGCGGTGGGGCGCAGCGCGTGCTGCGTGCCGGCCGGACCCTGTCGGCCCACGTGCCCGACGAGGTGGTGGTGGTCTCCCGCGCGCTCGCCGAGCACTACCGCGACGAGCTGGGCCGCTACACCACCTACATCGGCAACGGCGTGCCCGTCGTGCCGACCGCCGACCTCGACCTCCTCGCCGGCCTCGGCCTGCGCCCGGGCGGCTACGTCGCGTTCGTCGGGCGCCTGGTGCCGGAGAAGGACCCGCTCGGCCTGGTGCGCGCCTTCCGCGACGTCGCGACCGACCAGCGGCTGGTGCTGGTCGGCGACAGCAGCCACACCGACGCCTACGTCGAGCAGCTGCGCGCGGCCGCCGCCCTCGACCCCCGCGTGCACCTCGTCGGCTACCAGTACGGCGCCCACCTCACCGCCCTGCAGGCCGGGGCCACGCTCGTCGCCCAGCCCTCGCTCCTCGAGGGCCTGCCGATCGCCCTGCTCGAGGCCGCCGCGCACGCCCGGCCCGTCGTGGCCAGCGACATCGCCCCGCACCTGGAGATCCTCGGCGGCTCCGCCCCGGGGCGGGCAGTCTTCCGGGCCGGCGACGGCGACGACCTGCGCCGGGCGCTGCAGAGCGAGCTCGACCGGCCGGCCGCCACCCGTCAGGCCGGCGCCGACCAGCTGCGCGCCGACGCCGTGCGCCGCTACGACTGGGACGTCGCCGCCGACCTGCTGGAGGCCGTCTACCGCCGCGCCCGCGCCCGCCGCCGCGGCCCGGTGGGCCCGGTGGGCCCGGTGGGCCCGGTGGGTCCTGAGGCCGCGGTCCGGGCCCCGGCGCTCAGCGGATAGGGCCGGGGGAGCGCACCAGGACCGGCGCGGCCCCGACGTCGGACCCCACGGGGAGCCGGCGACCGGTGGCTGCGCGCAGCCGCCACGCACGCGGCGCGGGGCTCGGGCCGGTCTCCGACCACACCACCGCCCGCCACGGCCGCGGCGACCCGGCCGGCCCGGCGAGCCACCGCACCCCGCGCAGCCCGCGCCGCTCCCGCACCGGGGCCACGGTGCCGGGCCGGGCGCCGGCGAGCGCCCGCGCGAGCACCGCCCAGCCGCGTCCGGCCGGCAGCACGCGGCCGTCGGGGCGGGTCAGCCCACGGAAGACCTGGGCGTCCGCATCGGGGGTCCAGGCCACGGGCAGCTGCACCACCACGCGCACCCCGGAGCCCAGCAGCAGCGCGGTCGAGCGCCACAGGTCGCCGGCCTGCCGGCGGGCGTCCCACCGCGGGCCGGGCCAGGCGGTGCCGACCTCCCACGCCTCGACGCGGGCGCCGGACGGGAGAGCGCCGCGCACGGCCCGCAGCGCCTGGGCCAGCGCCTCCGGCGCCTCGTAGAAGTGCAGCTGGTAGGCGTCGACGACCCCGTCGCGCACCAGCGCGAGCGCGTGGCGCCAGGTCTGCCGGGCCCGCCGGGCGGGCTCGCTGCGCAGGACCGCCGCGAGGCCGTCGCGCCCCCCGACCCGCTCGACCGCGGGCCACCGGCTGGCGCCGCCCTCGATGCGGCGCCCGTAGTGGAGCCGGTACGCCGCCAGGGCGGCCCGGTCGCGGTCGCGTGCCAGCAGCCGGGCGGCCAGCACGACGCCGTACCCGGTGCTCGACAGACCGGAGTCGAGCACCCGCGCGCGGGGGTCGGCGGCGCGCACGACGGGCGCGACCCGGCGCACGAGCCGGTCGTAGGCGGCGGGGGAGGCGGCCCAGAAGCCGGTCACGTCGGTCTCGTTCTCGACCGCCCACACGTGCACGCCCCGCGCGGCGTAGCGCTGCACCACCCGCCGCACGAGCGCGAGGTAGGCGTCGAGGTCGCGCGGCGGGGTCGAGGTCTGCTTGCCCGCCGCCTCGTCGCCGACCCGGCCGGGGGGCAGCGGCACCCGCGGCGGGGTGGTGCCCCAGCACTGGCCGGTGCGCAGCTTGAGCATCGGGGCGTGGCCGAGGGTGACCGCGTCGGAGACCAGCGCGTCGAGACGGGTCCAGTCGAGGACCCCGGGGCGGGGCTCGAGGTCGCACCACTCGACCTCGGCGAAGGTGAGGCCCGCGGGGAAGTCGGCGACGTAGCCGAAGGTGCCGGGCTGGGCCCGGCTCCACTTCAGGCCCAGCCACCCGGCCGCGCCCGCCCTGACCCGGGCGTCGGGGTCGACCGGGAGCACCGGGGCGGGCGTCGCGGAGCCGGTGGTGGTGGGCCGGCCCCCCGGAGGACCCGGCGTCCCTGTCGCGCCGGGCAGCGCGGTCGGCGCGGCCGGCTCCCGGGCGGCGGGGTCGGTCCCGCCGCAGCCGCCCAGCGCGAGGGCGACGACGAGCAGCACGCCCGGTGACGCAGGCCGACCCGGTGCCGCGGGCCGACCCGGTGCCGCGCAGACGCCCCCGAGGGCCCGGCGCCGGCTCACCGCCCCGGGGCGCCGGGGCGCAGCCGGTAGCCGTAGCGCCGCAGGGTGCCCCGGGTGAGGGCGGTGACGGCGCGCTGCTGTCCCTGCGGCATCGAGCGCCGCCACTCGTCGTCGAGCGTGAGCGGCACGAGGCCGCTGCGCATGCGCGCGGGGTTGCCGGCGACGGTGTGGTGCACCTTGACCCGCGCCACGCCCGGCTCGGGCAGCAGCGCGCCGAGGTCGCCGCCGTCGAGCCCGAGGGTGCGCAGCACCCGGTCGAGCTGCTCGCGCGGCTGGGCGAGCAGGTCCTCGTAGGTCAGCCGCACGTAGCGCGCGGACCCGGCCGGCACGAGGGTCTCCATGCCGCGGTTCCACAACAGCCACAGCGCCGCGCTCTTCCACGCGCCCCGCCGCTCCATCAGGGCGCCGGCGCCGAGGTCGGGCTGGGCCCGCACACGGGTCCAGGAGTACGCCGCGGCGCGCGGGTCGCGCACCAGGTGCACCACGAGGGGCTCGACGTCCTCGAGGGCGTCGAGCACGGCGGCGTAGGTGGGCAGCTTGGAGGAGTCCACGACCACCGAGGCCCCGGCCACGGCGGCGGCCGCGGCGTAGAGACGCCCGGTGAGGCGCTCGAGCTCGCCGTCGGGGCGCAGGGAGACCCGCGCCCGCTGGTGCACGACGTGGGTCGGCAGCGTGCGCAGGCGGGTGCGCCCGGTGAGCTCGACGTGCATCCGGGCGGCCAGGGCCCGTCGCTCCGCGCCGGGGCCGGGGCCGAGGGCGAGGTCGAGCACCTCGCCCCACCACGGACAGGCCGAGAAGGAGGCGCCGCACCCGCAGAGGCGGTCCTGGAGCAGGCCGCGCTCCCACACGAAGCGCATCTCGCCGACGCTGACCCAGCCGTCGACACCGCCGAGCAGGTTGGCCAGCACCGTGCTGCCGCTGCGCCCGGTGCCGGCGACGTAGAGCACGCGGGTCGGTCCGGTGGTCGGTCCGGTGGTGGGTCCGGTGGTGGGTCCGGTGGTGTGGCCGGTGGCCGGCCGCGGGCCCGCGGCGGGCTCGACGCTCATCGCCGACCGGCCGGGGTCGGGGTGCGGGGGCCGTCGTGCTCGGGGTCGCGGCCGGGGTCGGCCGCACCGGGTGCGGGCGGGGCGGAGACGGGACGCCGACGGCGGGCCCGCCGGGTCTCGCGCCGGGTGGTGGACGACGTGGCCTCGTCGCGGACCGACCCGGGCCCGTCGGCCCCGTCCTGGCCGTCTGCGCCGTCCGCGCCGTCCGCGCCGTCCGCTCCGTCGTCCAGCGCCTCGCCGCGCCCGGCGCGGTGGGTGCGCGGGCGGTCGCGCAGCAGTCCCGCGGCCAGCACGACGGCCGCGGCCAGGGCCAGGCCGCCGACGGTGCCCGTCACCCCGGCGCGCACGAGCAGGGTGCGGCGGCTCTCGGTGACGGGGTCGCCGACGTCGAGGGTCTCGGGCTGCACGGCGGCGTCCTGGCGCACCAGCACGGCGTCGAGCTCGGCACGGGCGTCGGCGCGCAGGGCGCGGGAGCGCTCGACCTCGTCCTGCACCGGCTCGTAGCGGTCGACGGCGGTGCCGATCCGGGCCAGGTCGGCCTCGGCGCGGTCCAGGGCCTCCTGCAGCGCGGCGGCCCCTGCGCCGCCCACCGTGCCGTTGGCCAGGCCGGTGGTCAGCGCGACCCGCAGCTGGGTCGCCTCGCTCTCCTTGGCGCGGTAGGCCTCGATCGGCAGCAGCAGCCCCGAGCGCTCGGTGAGCCCCTCGCGGCGCTCGAGCGCGTCGGCGTAGCGGGCGTCGGCGCGGTCGAGCCGGGCCTGGGCGATGCCCACGGGCGCGACGTAGAGCTCCTGGGCCGTGCTGCGCACGAGGGCCTCGACGACGGCCGCGACGTCGGTGCCCGGCGGGGTGCGCACCTCGACGTCGAGGAGGTTCGAGGTGCCGACGCGCTCGGCGGTGACGTCGCGGTCGACGACCAGCTCGACGCCGACGGCGTCGCCGGCGTCCTGCACCGCGGTCTCCGAGACCAGCGCCGAGCGGAAGGCCTCGACGGCCTGGGCCACGGCCGAGGCGCTGGTGTCGGTCTCGGGCACGACCACGGCCACGGTGGCCAGCGAGGTCACGCGCGGGGAGTCGTCGGCGTGCACCCCCACCCACAGCGCGGCGCAGAGCACGGGGAGGACGACGAGGAGCCACCGGGCGCGGCCGGCGGCGGTGAGGAGCTCGGTCAGCTGCATGGCGCCGAACCTAGGCAGCGATCAGCGTCCCCGACCCCGCCCCGACGGGCCGTCACCACTCTTGGGGACGTGCCCGCCGGGCCCCGCTGCACGGGGTCGCGGCTCGCTTGACTCCGAGGGTCAGAACGTCCACCCGAGGAGCCCCATGACGTCGTACGCCGCAGCCCGGCCGACCCGTCCGGCCCGGCCCGACGACCGCGGTGACGCGGGGCCGCTGTTCGTGCTGGGCGCGCCGCGCTCGGGCACGAGCCTGGTCTACCGCGCGCTGGCTTTGCACCCGCGCGCGGGCTGGGTCAGCAACTACCACCGCCGGCTCCCGGCCCTGCCGGAGCTGGGGGCCCTGGGCCGCGTGGCCCGCCTCGCGCCCGAGCGGCGCCGCGCGGTGTGGTTCGGCCCCAGGGGCGACGACGCCTACCGCTACGCCTCGCGCCGCAGCCTCGCCGAGCGGTTCTTCCCGCAGCCGGTGGAGGGCGAGCCGGTGTTCGTGCGCCGCGGCGCCGTGCCCGGCGCCGCCCCCGGCGACCCCGCCGTCGACGTCGCGGGCCTCGTGCGCGACCTGGAGCGGCTGCGCCGCAGCGCCGGCGCCGCGGTGGTGGTCTCCAAGCGCATCGACCACAACCGCCGGGTGCCGCTGCTGGCCGAGGCTTTCCCGCGGGCGCGCTTCGTGGTCGTGACGCGCGACGGCCGTGCCGTCACGCGCTCGCTGACCGGCGTGGACTGGTGGCCCGACCTGGAGCTGTGGTGGGACGGCGGGGCGCGGGTGCTCGACCGGGTGGCGCAGGGCGCCGACCCCGCCGAGCTGGCCGCGCGCCACTGGCTCCACGAGACCGAGGCCCTCGACGCGGGGCTGGCCGGGCTCGACCCGGGCCGCGTGCGCCACGTGGGCTACGAGGAGCTGGTCCGCGACCCCGTCGCGGTCCTCGGCGCGACCGCCCGCTTCGCCGGGCTGGGCGAGGACGGTGCGTGGGCCGAGGAGCTGCGCCGGCTGAGCTACCCCGACCGCAACCGCTCGACACGCGAGGTGCCGGTGGGCGTGGCCCGCATCCTCGCGCCGTCGCTGGCCCGTCACGGCTACCGGTGAGGGGCCGACGGTGAGGGCGAGACCGGTCTTCGTGCTCGGCACGGGGCGCTGCGGGTCGACGCTGGTGCACGAGGTGCTGGCGCGCCACGAGGACACCGGCTTCGTGACCAACCTCGACGACCTCGGCGTGCTGCGCAGCCGCCACGCCCACAACGTCGCCTGGCGGCGCCTGCCCGCCGGGGTGACCCGCAAGGGCGGGGCGCGCTTCGCGCCGAGCGAGGCCTACCGGCTGCTGGCCCGCGAGGTGTCCCCGCTGCTCGTCGACCCCGCGCGCGACCTCACCGCCGCCGACGCCACCCCGTGGCTGCGGCGGCGGCTGGTCGACCTGGTGGAGGACCGGGCCGAGGCGCTGGGCGCCCCGGTCTTCCTGCACAAGCTCACCGGCTGGCCGCGCGCCGGCCTGCTGCTGGAGTGCTTCCCCGACGCCCTGGTCGTCGAGGTCGTGCGCGACGGTCGGGCGGTGGCCAGCTCGTGGCTGCAGATGCCGTGGTGGGACGGCCACCGCGGCGCCGGCCGGCTTCTCTTCGGCCCGCTGCGCCCCGACCTGCACGAGCTGTGGCGCGAGCACGGTGAGAGCTTCCCGGTGCTCGCGGGCCTGGCCTGGCGCTCGCTGATGGAGGCCTACGACGACGCGCGCGCCCTCGCACCGGCCGGGTCCTGGATCCGGGTGCGGCACGAGGACGTCGTCGCCGACCCGCGCGGCACGCTCGGCGCGGTGCTCGACCACGTGGGACTGGCGCCGAGCCGGTCCTTCGAGCGGGGACTGGCCCGCCACCACTTCGACCCGGCCCGCTCGGAGGCCTTCCGCGACGACCTCGCCACCGGGGACGTCGCGGCCCTGGACAAGGTGCTGGACGCCCAGCTCCTCGCCCTCGGCTACCGCTGACACCCCGGCGCCGCGGCGTCCCTCGCACCAGGAGCAACCATGACCGACCCGTCCGAGACCCGACCGCGCGCTGCGCGCCGTACGCCGGGGCGGCGCAGCCGCCTGCGCGTCGCCGCCGCCCGCCTCCTGCTCGCCCTCACCGTGGCGCTCGCCCCGGCCCTGCTGGTCGTGACGACGACCGGCTCGACCGCCGACGCCGCGGTGGCCTCGGGCCAGCAGCCCCGCTTCCTGCGCTCCATCGGCGGCCAGGGCCGCCCGGGCGTCTTCGCCTGGGGCGTGCAGTACAACCCCGTGACCGAGGAGGTGCTGGTCGGCGACTACCTCAACTTCTCGGTGCGCCGCTACGACAAGCAGGGCAACCCGCTGGGCGACTTCTACCGGCCGAACCCGCTGGGCCAGCCCTACAGCATCGCCACCGACCCCACCGACGGGGCGGTCTACGTCGCGGAGCTCAAGGACAACCCGCTCACCGCCGCGATCGCCAAGTACGACAAGGCGGGCAACTTCCTCTACACCGCCGACGCCAGCCTGAGCTCCTCGACCGGCAACCGCTTCCGTGCCTTCTACCCCGTCTGGATGACGGTGGAGGAGGACACCGGGGACGTGTGGGTGCTCGACAGCCACTACCAGAACCTGTCGGTGACCGCGAACACCCTCGACGAGGCCAACCCGCCGCGCCTGCTGCACCTGCACTTCAACGACGCCACCCAGACCGTCGACGAGCTCGGCTCGTGGGCCATCACGCCGCCCGGCACGTCGGAGACCAACCAGGCGCGCGTCTACGGCATCGACATCACCGACGACGACCAGGTCTACATGACCGACGCCTTCAACCGCCGGGCCTACGTCTACGGACGCGACGGCACCTACCTGTCGACCTTCGCCACCACCCAGACCGGCGGCGACAACCGCAGCATCACCGTCGACGACGCCTCGGGGCGGGTCTACCTCGTCGACGCGGAGAACTCCGACATCGACGTCTTCCGCCGCGACGGGTCCTACGTCGAGAGCTTCGGCGGGGAGGGGGAGGGACCGGGCCAGTTCTCCGGCGGCGGGCGCCAGGTCGACGTCGACGACGAGGGCAACGTCTGGGTCGGTGACTTCGGGGGCTTCGAGGTCGAGAAGTACACCTCCGGCGGCACCCCGCTGCTGCGGGCCCCGAGCCCGTCGCGGCGACCTCCCGTGGGCATGCTCGCGCAGCCGCGCGACGTGTCGGTCGACGACGCCACCGGCGACGTGTGGGTGGCCGACGCCTGGGCCCAGCGCTTCCAGCGGTTCAGCTCCACCGGCGCCTCCCTCGGCGCCTGGGGCCGTCGTGGACCGGGCGGTGCCTTCGACATGAACTACCCGCGCCACATCGCGGTGCAGCCGCCGACGGCCACCACGCCGAAGCGGCTGTGGGTAGTCAACGAGCGTGGCCACCACCTCCAGGTCTACAACGCCCCGACCACCGCCGGCGGCAGCCCGACCTACGTGCGCCAGGTCGGCCAGATCGGCTCCGACGACACCGACAACGGCCACTTCCGGTGGCCCGGAGACGTGGAGTTCTACACCCGACCCGACGGCCGGCAGGTGGCGATCATCACCGACCGGATGGCCGCCAGCGTCAAGATCCTCGACGCCGTGACCTTCGCCGAGCTCGACGCGAGCCCGACCCTCGACGACCCCGACGCCAACTTCATCCCGGTCACCGCGAGCGGCACAGCGGTCGACCCCTCCACCGGCACGATCTACATCGGCTCGGGGACGCGGGTGCGCACCTACGACCAGGCCGGCAACGCACTGGCCACCTTCGGCGCCTCGGGCACGGCGCTCGGCCAGTTCCGCGACATCGCCGACCTCACCTTCTGCGGCGGCCAGGTCCACATCGTCGACGAGCAGGCCGCCAAGGTCACCGTCATGAACCCCGACGGCACCTTCGTGACCCGGTGGGGCTCCACCTACGGCCAGGACCCCTACTCCTTCCGGGGCCCGGCCGGCGTCGACTGCGACGGCCAGGGCCGGGTCTACGTCGCCGACTCCGGCAACGACCGGATCCAGGTCTACGACACCGGTGCCGCGCGCACCTACGAGTCGACCGCGCCGTCGGCCCCGGTGGTGAGCGCCCCGGCCCAGAGCAGCGTGCTGCCGCTGGCCTCGGTCACCCTCACCGGCACCGCCGCCGACAACCAGTCGGTCGGCAACGTCGAGCTGTCGGTGCAGGACGCCGACACCGGGCTCTACTGGAACTCATCCGACGCCAGCTGGGACGCCGCCCCGACGTGGTCGATCGCCTCGTGGACCTCGAGCGCCGCGCCCGCGACCTCGGCGTCGTGGCGCTTCGTCTTCCCCGGGGTCGGCGCCCGTGGCCGCTACCTGGCCACCGTGCGGACCCTGGACCACAACGGCAACGTCAACGCCGGGTCCGCGGTCGTGCGCTCCTTCGCCATGACCGGCGCCACCCCGCCGCCGCTGCCGCCGCCCACCACCAACGACACCACGCGCCCCGACGGCACGCTGACCTTCCCCGCCCCACCGCCGGCCCCCGCCGCGGCGCTGCCGCTGGGCACGGTGCGCTTCGCCGGCGCCGCGACCGACAACGTCGGCGTCGCCGGCGTGCGCCTGGCCCTCAAGGACAACGCGACCGGGCGCTGGTGGAGCGGGAGCGGGTCGACCGGCTTCTCCACGGGGTACACGTCGTGGCCCGCGACGCTGGACGCGCCCGGTGCGACGAGCACCGGCTGGTCGTGGGAGTGGACGCCACGGGCGGCCGGCTCCTACACGATCACCGTGGAGGCGCGCGACGCCGCCGGGCTCATCGACGGCTCCCGGCCCTCGGTGCCCTTCACCGTGACCACGGAGGCGCCCGACACCGTCGCCCCCGACACCACGATCACCTCGCCGGAGGCGGGGGCGAGCCTGCCCAGCGGCAACGTCGCGCTGAGCGGCACCGCCACCGACGACCGTGCGGTGGCGGGCGTGCGCCTCGCCATCACCGACGGCTCCGGCCGCTCGTGGAACGGCACCGCCTTCACCACCGCGCCGGCCACCGTGGCCGCGACCCTGACGGGCTCGGGCACCCCGTCGGCCACCTGGGGCTACACGCTGCCGGGAGCACCGGCCGGCTCCTACGCCGTCACCGCGACCGCGACCGACGCGTCGGGCACGCCCGACGCCGACCCGGCCACCCGTTCCTTCACGCTGAGCGGGGCACCCGACACGACCGCACCGGTGGCACGGGTGCTCGCACCCGCCGCCACCAACGCCACCGCGTCGATGCCGTCGGTGGTGCTCTCGGGCGACGCCACCGACGCCGTCGGGGTCACCTCGGTGCGCGTCGCGGTGCAGGACACGGTCAGCAAGCTGTGGTGGAACGGCAGCGGCTGGGGTCCCTACACGACCGTCGCCGCCGGGGTCTCGCCCGGCGTGCCGACGGCCACCTGGGCCTACACCTTCGCCCCGCCCGCGGCGGGCCGCTACGGCTACCAGGTGACCGCGGCCGACGGGGCCGGCAACGTCTCCGCCCGCACGACCTGGCGCACGGTGACCCTCCAATGACCCCCGGTGACCCTCGAGGGCGCTCCGACGACGCTCCCGTGGCCGCCGCCGGCGCTCCGCCGGCGCTCCCGTGGCCGCCGGCGGTCCGCCGGTGACCCGGGCCACCTGCCGGGCCCGCTCACCGGCCTGACCGCCCGCCCCCGACCCGGGCCCACCCCTCTGGGGGGAGGGGGGTCACCCGACGACGACGCCCCACCCCGCTCACGCAGCGGGGTGGGGCGTCGTCGTTCCCGGGCCCCTCGGCGCCGTCGGAGGATCGATCCAGCGGTGCCAGCCGCCCGGCTCGGCGCGGTGCCCGCGGGTGCGGCCGGCGTCGCACCGCGCGACGGTGCCCGCGCTGACGGCGCCACATCGGTCGGTCCACGCTCGTGGCCTCGTAGGTCCTCCTGGGTGATCGGACGTCGGATCGACGGAGGACCGCTAGCGACCAGCGACCAGCGACCAGCGACCGGGCGGACCAGCGACCAGCGACCAGGCGGACCAGCGACCAGCGACCGGGCGGACCAGCGATCGGCGACCGGCCGGCGGCCGGCGGCCGGCGGCACCAAGGTGCCGGTGGCGTCGGCGCCGTCGTGGGCTCGCGTGTCCTCGGCGGGCCAAGGCGCTTCTGGGTTGAACGAACGTTCGATCAAACCAGAACCGTCAGCGGGCAGCTGTTGGCGGCACCGTGGTGTCGGTGGGTCGGTGGTGTCGTGGCTGTTCGTGGGGCTGCATGTCCTGGGCGGGCCGAGGTCCTTCTGGGTTGAACGAACGTTCGATCAACCCAGGACCGCCAGCGGGCAGCGGCTGGCGGCACCGTGGTGTCGGTGGGTCGGTGGTGTCGTGGCTGTTCGTGGGGCTGCATGTCCTGGGCGGGCCGAGGCCTTTCTGGGTTGAACGAACGTTCGATCAACCCAGAACCGTTGCCGGGCATGGGGTGGGGCATGGGGTGGGGCGGGGCAGGCGGGGGAGGGGTGTCGGTGGGGGCGTCGCCCGGGCTGCTGGTGTCCGGCGCCCGGAGCGGGTCGGGCACTGCCGGTGTGGATGAGCCTCCGGTCGCCCGGGGCCCGCCCCGGGCCGGCTGGCCAGCGGATCCGCGGGCCGGTCCGGCTGCTGGGTCCCGGAGCGGGGCGAGGTGCTGCGGGGTCGGACCGACCGCCGACCGCCGACCGCCGACCGCCGACGGCCGACCGCTCCGCCCCCGAGCGGGTGGCGGCCGTGGCTCGCGCGCGTCAGTAGGCGCCGCGGCGGCCGACGACGGCGCCGAGGGTACGCAGGAGGATCGAGGCCTCCAGGCGCAGCGACCACTGGTCGACGTAGGTCAGGTCGAG
Source organism: Nocardioides sp. Leaf307 (assembly GCF_001423135.1). Classification (NCBI taxonomy): domain Bacteria; kingdom Bacillati; phylum Actinomycetota; class Actinomycetes; order Propionibacteriales; family Nocardioidaceae; genus Nocardioides; species Nocardioides sp. Leaf307. The sequence goes on from NZ_LMNY01000001.1 coordinate 1,377,789, forward strand.
TCGGACGCTGTCGTCCCACGACAGGTCGGAGCGGCCCGAGACCTGCCACAGGCCGGTCAGCCCGGGCTTCACCCGCAGACGTCGTCGCGTCCGCTCGTCGTAGGCCTCCACCTCCGAGGGCAGCGCGGGCCGTGGTCCGACGAGGGCCATGTCCCCGCGCACGACGTTCCACAGCTGGGGCAGCTCGTCGAGTGACCAGCGCCGCAGCACGGCACCGACCCGGGTGACGCGGGGGTCGCGGCGCATCTTGAAGAGCACCCCGTTGCCCTCGTCGAGGTGGGCGACGGCCTCCAGGCGCAGCTCGGCCGCAACCTCCATCGAGCGCAGCTTCAGCATGATGAAGGGACGCTCCCCGCGCCCCACCCGCACCTGGCGGAAGAGTGCGGGGCCGGCCGAGTCCAGCCGCACGGCGACCACGAGCCCCAGCAGCAGCGGCAGCACGCCCAGCAGCAGCAGCAGCGCGGCCGCGCGACCTGCGAGGTCGCAGGCCGCCCGGCAGGCCCGGGTGGCCTGTGAGCCGAGCCACCGCTCCCCGGCGGCCAGGTCGGCGGCCAGGTCGGCACCGAGGTCGGCCACCAGCTCGGGCAGACCCTCGGGCACCAGGTCGACCAGTCCCACGTCGACCAGTCCCACGTCGACCAGTCCCACGTCGACCAGTCCCACGTCGACCAGACCACCGTCCCCCGTCACGTCGACCCGGGCGAGCTCCGCCCTCGGTGACCCGGGCTCGGGCCCGGCGTGCTCCAGCTCGATGCTCGACATCTGCTACCCCCTCGAGTCGCCCTCACGGGCCGCTCATCGCGCTCCACGCTAGGGAGGGCTCTGGGGGCGGGCATCCCGCAAATACGGCACAAATGCGGGCCGCCCCGACGCCGGCTCAGCCCACGGCGGAGTACCACCCGACACGGTGGGCGATGCCGACCGCGGAGAGCTGGGAGGAGACCCCGAGCTTGGCCAGGATCGACTTCACCTGGGTGCGCACCGTGGCCTCGGAGACCACCGACTCGCGGGCGATGTCGCGCACCAGCGAGCCGCGCATCAGCCCCTGCAGCACCTCCTGCTCGCGCGTCGTCAGCAGCTCGAGACGCCGGCGGAGGTCCTCGTGGTCGTGACGCTGCTCCTGCCACAGGCGCAGCAGCTCCTCGCGCTCGCTGACCTGCAGCACGGGCAGCCCGTGGTGCAGTCGCCGCACGACGGCGAGCAGGTCGTTGAGCGGACGGGTCTTGCTCACGACCTGCCGCGCACCGAGCCGGACGCACTCCCCCCAGGTGGCGCGGTCGGGCGAGGACGTGACGACGACGACCGGCGTGCCGGTCGCGGCGATGGTGCGCACGACGCGGGCCGCCTGGCCCAGCGGCCCCGGGTCGAGCCCGATGAGCACCATCCGCGGACGCAGCCGCGCCAGGGTGCTCGACAGCTGCCCGGGCGCGCCGGCGACGTCGTCCAGGCGCACCCGGCGCGCGTCGTAGCCCTCCACCCCGAGCGCGAGCTCGAGCGACTCGGCGAACAGGACGTGGTTCTCGATGATCAGCACGCGGAACCCACTCCGCGGCACGACAGACTGACTCACTGGGCCCCCCTCCAGCAGCCGGCACCACGCGGGCTCTCCCGGTGCGTGCGACTGGTCGGAGCCTAGGAACGGCCCTCAGGGTCCTCACAGGGACTTAGGTCCCTACCCAAGCTTGACGAGTCGACCGGTCGGTCCGCCGGGCGGCTGCGCCTGCGCGTGCCCAATAGTCAGGATGCGGGGGTGCGACGTCTCACCGGCGACCCGTCCACACCCCACTGTGGGCCCGTGACCTGCACAGACGCCGTCGTCTGCCCCACGAGACCCGCCGGCCCGGCCGGCTCCGCCGCCCCGCCCCGCTGCCGGGGAGGCGGGCAGTGGTGACGCCCTTCGTCGCGGAGGCGACGTCGCGCCCCGCCCCGTCGCGGCCGGGGGTGCTGGTCGTCGCCGACGAGGGTCTCGTGGCGGAGACGGTGGCCTCGGCGCTGCGTCGGCGCGGCTTCCTCACCGAGCACGTCGTGCTCGGGTCCGCCGCCGAGCACGGCCGGCCCGACGTCGTGCTCGTGGTGGCCGACGTGGGCAGTCCGCGGCGCCTCGGCGCCCTGCGCACCGCCGTCGCCGGCGTCGGCACGCCCTGGGTCCTGGTGACGACGACCGAGCGCGGCCCGTGGTGGGGCGCGGCTCTCGAGGCGGGCGCCAGCGAGGTCGTGGAGTGCACGTCGTCGCTGCGCGAGGTCGACCTCGCCCTGCGGCTGGCAGCGGCCGGGCACCGGTCGGTGGAGCCGCAGACGGTGGCCGAGCTGGTGGCCGCCTGGTCGCGGGTCAGGCGGGAGCGGACGTCGGTCGAGCGGCGCATCGCTCAGCTCTCGCCGCGCGAGCTGGAGGTGCTCGACTCCCTCTTCGCCGGCACCAGCGTGGCCGAGATCGCCGTCGCCGCCGGGGTGTCGGAGGCGACCGTGCGCACCCAGGTGCGCGCGGTGCTGCGCAAGCTCCACGTGCGCTCGCAGCTGGCCGCGGTGGCGCTCTACGCCGCGGTCCTGGAGGACTCGTGAGACGGCGTCGGGAGTGCCTCAGAGGGGCACCGACCACCGCACCACGACACCACCGGCCGCGGCCTGCGGGTCGCCGGGCGCCCCGCCCTCGACCGGGGCCGCGCCGCCCGCGCCGTCGTCGTCGCGGGGCACCACCTCCGCGGTCATCGACCCGCCTCGCCTCCGTGCGCGCTCGGCCATGTTGGACAGGCCGCTCCGCTCGGCGCGGGGCGTGAGGTCGACGGCCCCGCTGCCGTCGTCGGCGACCTCGACGACGAGCCACCCCTCCCGCACCGCGACGTGCACGTGAGCGGTGCCGGCGCGCCCGTGCCGCACGGCGTTGGCGAGGCTCTCGCGCACCACCGCGGCCACGTCCTGGGCCAGCGACTCCTGGGTCACGTGCTCGACCGGGCCGGCGAAGGTCGTCGCCGGGGGCACGGCGAAGCCGACCGTCGTGCCGACGACCTCGGCCACCCGCCCGCGCAGCGAGGTGGGGCGGGAGGTGGCCCCCAGCGAGAAGATGCTCTGCCGGATCTGGCTGATGGCCGCGTTGACCTCCTCGTTCATGAGGGCGATGCGGTCGGCCACCGGCCCCGGGCCGATCTGGAGCACGACGGCGTCGAGCCCGAGCCCCGCGGCGAAGAGGCGCTGGATCACGTGGTCGTGGAGGTCGCGGGCGATGCGCTGCCGGTCCTCCACCAGACCGAGGCGCTCGCGGGTGGCGCGGACCTCGGCCTGGGCCAGCACGACCCCGAGCTGGGCGGCGAAGGCCTCGGCCATCTCGATGTCGCGGCCCAGGAAGCCGCCCTCGCCCCGCTCCCGGGCCAGCACGAGCGCCGCGACCCCGCGGTCCTCGATGACGAAGGGCACCGCGAGGGCGTGGCCGAGCTCGCCCATGCCGCGGTAGCCGTGCGGCTGCAGCTGGTCGACGCCGTCGGCGGCCGCGGCGACCCCGGAGGTCACCGCCTTGCCGGCGAGGGTGCCGCACGTGGGCAGCACCAGGCCGATCGACGCCTCGGCCGCCAGCCCCACCGCGTGGGTCGTCACGAGGGTGGCCGGGTCGTCACCGGGCGCGGTCACCGCGGCCACCGCGGCCCCGGCCAGGTCGCGGGCGCCGGTGAGCAGGGCGGTGACCTCCTCGCCCTCCTGCACCGACAGGTCACGGGAGGCCTGGGCCAGCACGGAGGACCACTGCTCGCGGTAGGCCAGGTCGTCGAAGAGCCGGGCGTTGGTCATGGCGATGCCCGCGGTGACGGCGAGGGCGTGCACGAGCTCCTCGTCGTCAGCGGTGAAGGTGCCGGTGCGCTTGGCGGTGAGGTAGAGCGTGCCGAGCAGCTGCTGGCGAGGACGGATCGGCACCACGAGCAGCCCGCCCTCCGGCTCGTGCAGCTCGGGCGTGCCGCACGAGCAGTGCGGGGCGCAGGCCGCGACCAGGCCGTGGGGGTTACCGGTGGCCATCACGTCGGAGAGCAGCCGCTGGCGGTCCACCGCCCCGCCCAGGGAGCCGGTCACTCCCTCGTCGACCGCGTGGTGCACGAAGTCCTCGAGCTCGCCGTCGTCGTCCCACACCACGAGCCAGGCGTAGCGGGCGTCGACCAGCTCGGCGGCGACCGAGCACACCCGGCGTCGCACGGTGGGCAGGTCGAGCGCCGTGACGAGGTCGTGGTTGGCGCGCACGAGCGACTTGAGCCGGTCCCGCGCGCCGATCAGCTCCCCGGCGCGGTCGACCAGCTGCAGCAGCAGCGAGTCGAAGCCGAGTGCCGGCACCTCGTCGTTGTCGTCGCGATCCATCCGTCCCCCCGGCCGTGGACCGTCATCATGCACCGCGGGAGAGGACCTGTGTCGGGACTTTGGTCCCTGGTCGATCGCTGACGTCGCGGTCACACTGTGTGGCGGGAGCACCACATGCCCGTTCTCGGCCGACCTGAGGGGGGATCGCCGTGACCACACTGTTTCTGCTCGACGACCACGAGCTCGTACGACGGGGCCTGCACGACCTGCTGGAGAGCGTCGAGGGCTACTCCGTCGTGGGGGAGGCCGGCAGCGCCGCCACCGCGATGGCGCGCATCCCGGCGCTGAGACCCGACGTGGCCATCCTCGACGCGCGGCTGCCCGACGGCACCGGCATCGAGGTCTGCCGTCACGTGCGCGCGGTCGACCCGAGCATCGCCTGCCTGATGCTGACCTCCTACGACGACGCCGAGGCGCTCTACTCCGCCGTGCACGCCGGGGCTGCGGGCTACGTCCTCAAGCAGGTCACCGGCACCGAGCTGCTCGACGCGGTGGCCGTGCTGGCCGCGGGCGGCACGCTCATCGACCCCGCCCTGGTGCGCCGGGCCGCGGAGCGCACACCGGCGCCGCGGCGCGAGGTGCCGGCCGAGCTGCGGACGCTGACGGCGCAGGAGCGTCGGATCCTCGACCTGATCGCCGAGGGCCTCACCAACCGCCAGATCGGCGACCGCATGTTCCTGGCCGAGAAGACGGTGAAGAACTACGTCTCCAACGTGCTGGCCAAGCTGGGCCTGCAGCGACGGGCGCAGGCGGCCCTCCTGGCCAACCGGCTGCTGGACGACCGCCCCCAACGCGTGGGCTGAGCCCTCTCCGGCCCTGCCTCAGCCCTGATCCCGTCCCGGCTCAGCCCAGCACCGAGGTGACGACGCCTGCCTCGATCTCCCAGCGTCGGTCCAGCCGCACGGCGTCGAGCAGGCGTCGGTCGTGGGTGACCAGCAGCAGCGCCCCGGTGTAGGACTCCAGCGCCTGCTCCAGCTGCTCGATGGCCGGCAGGTCGAGGTGGTTGGTGGGCTCGTCGAGCACCAGCAGGTTGACCCCGCGCGCCTGGAGCAGCGCGAGGGCGGCCCGGGTGCGCTCGCCGGGGGAGAGGCGCCCCACCCGGCTGCTGACCTGGTCGGCCTTGAGGCCGAACTTGGCCAGCAGCGTGCGCACCTCGGCCTGGCTCCACTGCGGCACCAGCGCCTCGAACGCCGCTCCGAGCGGCTGGTCCTCGGCCAGGCCGGAGCGTGCCTGGTCGATCTCGCCGACCGCCACGCTCGCGCCCAGCGAGGAGCGGCCGGAGTCGGGCTGGTCGTGGCCGAGCAGCAGGCGCAGCAGCGTGGTCTTGCCCGCGCCGTTGGGCCCGGTGATGCCGATGCGGTCGCCGGCGTCGACCTGGAGCGTGACCGGTCCGAGGCGGAAGTCGCCGAGGGTGCGGGTCGCGGCGTCGAGGCTGGCGACGACGGCGCTGGACCGGGGCGCGGCGGCGATCTCGAGCTGGAGCACCCACTCCTTGCGCGGCTCCTCCACCTCGTCGAGGCGGGCGATGCGCGACTCCATCTGCCGCACCTTCTGCGCCTGCTTCTCCGAGGACTCCGACTGGGCGCGGCGACGGATCTTGTCGTTGTCGGGGCTCTTGCGCAGGGCGTTGCGCACCCCCTGGCTGCTCCACTCTCGCTGGGTGCGGGCGCGGGCCACGAGGTCGGCCTTGGTCGAGGCGAACTCCTCGTAGGCCTCGCGGGCGTGGCGCCGGGCGACGGCCCGCTCCTCGAGGAAGGCGTCGTAGCCGCCGTCGTAGACCGCCACCTGGTGCTGGGCCAGGTCGAGCTCCACGACGCGGGTCACGCAGCGCGCCAGGAACTCCCGGTCGTGGGAGACCAGCACGACCCCGGCCCGCAGCCCGCGCACGAAGCCCTCGAGCCGTTCGAGGCCCTTCAGGTCGAGGTCGTTCGTGGGCTCGTCGAGGAGCACCACGTCGAAGCGGCTCAGCAGCAGGGCGGCGAGCGCGACCCGTGCGGCCTGTCCGCCCGACAGGGCGGTCATCGGGGTGTCGGCGCCGAGGTCGAGTCCGAGGTCGGCCAGCACCGCCCCGGTGCGGTCCTCGAGGTCGGCCGCGCCGCTGGCCATCCAGTGGTCGAAGGCGGCGGCGTAGGCGTCGTCGGCCCCGGGCGCCTGCGAGCCCAGGTCGGCCGCGGTGGCCTCCATCCGCTCGGTCGCCGCCGCCGCGCCCGTGCGTCGCGCAAGGTAGGCGCCGACGCTCTCGCCGGGCACGCGCTCGTGCTCCTGGGGCAGCCAGCCCACGAACGCGTCCGACGGCGCGGTCGAGACCGAGCCGGCGAGGGGGGCGTCGTGCCCGGCCAGCAGGCGCAGCAGCGTCGACTTGCCGGCGCCGTTGGCGCCGACGACCCCCACCACGTCGCCCGGCGCCACGGTGAGGTCGAGGCCCTCGAAGAGCGTGCGGTGGGCGTGGCCCCCGGCCAGGTCCTTGGCGACGAGGGTTGCACTCACCCGGGGAGCCTAGCCAGCGGCCGACCGGTCGGTGGCGCGGGCCTGGTCACCCCTACAGGTGGCCTGGTAGTCCTGACCCCGTGGCGCGCACGACCGCGCCCACGAACCCGTCCACGAAAGGTCCACCGTGACGTCTCGACCCGACTCCGCCGGCGAGCACCTGCCGCCGCACGTGATGGTGCTCTTCGGGGCCACCGGAGACCTGGCGGCCCGCAAGCTCTTCCCCGGCTTCTACCGCCTCGCCGAGGACGGCCGCCTCCCGGCCGACTTCCGCCTCATCGGCAGCGGGCGGCACTCCCCGGGAAGCGACGAGGAGTTCCGCGACCGCGTGCGCCAGGGGCTCGAGGACGTCGTCGAGCACCCCGACGCCGAGATCCTCGACGACCTGGTCTCGCGGGTGAGCTTCCAGACGTCCCACGCCGACGACGGCTCCGACCTCGCCGCTGCGGTGCGCCGTGCCGAGGAGGAGCTCGACGCCGACGTCGAGGACGTGCGCCGCCTCATCTACCTCTCGGTGCCCCCCGGCGCCATGCAGGGCATGATCGCCATGCTGGGTCGCGAGCGGCTCACCGAGCGGGCCCGCCTGGTCATCGAGAAGCCCTTCGGGCTCGACCTCGAGACGGCCCGGGAGCTCGACGCCAGCCTCAAGGAGGTCGTGAACGAGGACCAGGTCTTCCGCATCGACCACTTCCTGGGCAAGGAGGCCGTGCAGAACATCCTCGCCCTGCGCTTCGCCAACGGGCTCTTCGAGCCGGCGTGGAACCACGAGACCGTCTCCTCGGTGCAGATCGACGTGCCCGAGGCGCTCGGCCTCGAGGGTCGGGGCAGCTTCTACGAGTCCACCGGGGCGCTGCGCGACATGGTCTCGACCCACCTCAGCCAGCTGCTCGGCTTCGTGGCGCTGGAGGACCCCGTCGACTTCGACGCCGGCACCCTGCGCGACGCCAAGTCGGCGGTCTTCGCCGCCATGCGCCCCCTCGACCCCGCGCGCGTGGTCTACGGGCAGTTCGAGGGCTACCGCGACGAGGACGACGTCGCCGACGACTCCGAGGTGGAGACGTTCGTGGCCATCGAGGCCTTCGTCGACAACGACCGGTGGCGCGGCGTGCCGTTCTACCTGCGCACCGGCAAGGCGCTGGCCGAGGGCAGGCGCACCATCACGCTGCGGCTGCGCACTCCCGCCACCAAGATCTTCTCCAACCAGGCCGGCTGCAACGACCTGGTGCTGGAGCTCACCGACGACCCCAAGATCACCGTGGAGCTCCAGGCCAAGAGGCCCGGACCCGACATGGAGCTCGTCGAGGCCCGGCTGCGTCTCGACCTGGTCGACGACGTCCCCGACGGCGACCCCCTCGAGGCCTACGAGCGGCTGCTGCTCGACGTGCTGCGCGGCGACCAGACCCTCTTCACCCGCTCCGACGAGGTCGACCGGCTGTGGCAGGTCGTGCAGCCGGTGCTCGACAACCCGCCGTCGGTGCAGTCCTACGAGAAGGGCTCGTGGGGCCCGCAGGCCGCGCTCGACCTGCCGCAGGGCGGGTGGCGGCTCGGTGGCTGAGGTGCCCCACGGCGGCGGCCCGGCCGACGCCGAGGGGTTCGTCGCCATCTCCGACCACGGGCTGATCGGCGACCTGCGCTCCTGCGCGCTGGTCGGCACCGACGCCACGATCGACTGGTTCTGTCCGCGCCGCTTCGACTCGGCCAGCGTCTTCGGGGCCCTGCTCGACCCCGGCAAGGGCGGCGCGTGGCGCATGGAGCCCGTCGACGGGGCGACGACGACCCACCAGTTCTACCTCCCCGACTCCACGATCCTCGTCACCCGCTTCCTCACCGAGCAGGGCGTCACCGAGGTGCACGACTTCATGCCGGTCGTCCGGCCGCACGACCCCGACCACCGCCAGCGCGTGGTGCGCCGGGTGGCGTGCGTGCGGGGAGCCACGCGCATCCGGATGGAGATGGCGCCCCGCTTCGACTACGGCCGGGTCGTGCCGGAGGTCGAGGAGACCGACGGGGGAGTCCTGCTGACCGGCGCCGACCTGCGCCTCGGCGTCACCTCCACCGCCCCGCTCACCACCGACGAGGGGTGCGTGCGGGCCGACCTCACGCTCGAGGGAGGCGAGGAGGCGCTCTTCGTGCTCCACGTGCTCGACGACGACCAGGACCTCCCGACCGGCGACTGCGACGACACCGCGGCGCTCTTCGACGCCACCGCCCGCTTCTGGCGTGAGTGGCTCTCCCAGTCCACCTACACCGGCCGCTGGCGCGAGATGGTCGACCGCTCGGCGCTGACCCTCAAGCTGCTGACCCACGAGCCCACCGGGGCGATCATCGCCGCCCCGACGACCAGCCTGCCGGAGAAGATCGGCGGCGAGCGCAACTGGGACTACCGCTACGTCTGGATCCGCGACGCTGCCTTCAGCCTCTACGCCCTGCTCCGCCTCGGCTTCACCGACGAGGCCGGCGCGTTCATGGGGTGGCTCTCCGACCGGCTGCGCAGCGACGGTGCCGGCGACGACGAGCTCGGCCCGCTGCGCGTGCTCTACGACATCGACGGCGAGGTGCCGGTGGAGGAGCACGAGCTCGACCACCTGCGCGGGCACCTCGACTCCCGGCCGGTGCGGGTGGGCAACGCCGCCGTGGGTCAGCTCCAGCTCGACATCTACGGCGAGCTCATCGACTCGGTCTACCTCTACAACAAGTACGGCACGGGCATCAGCTACGACGCCTGGACCGACCTGACGCGTGCCCTGACCTGGCTGATGGACAACTGGGAGCGCGACGACGCCGGCATGTGGGAGATCCGCGACGACCCCCAGGCCCACACCACCTCACGGCTGATGTCGTGGGTCGCCATCGAGCGGATGATGCGCATCGCCCGCCAGCGCGGGCTGCCCGGCGACCTCGCCGGCTGGGGCGAGGTCCGTGACCGCATCTTCACCCGGATCATGGAGCACAGCTGGGATCCCGAGGTCGGGGCCTTCATGCAGTCGGAGGGCTCCGACACCCTCGACGCGGGGGTGCTGCTCATGCCGATGGTGAAGTTCGTGGCCCCGGACGACCCCCGGTTCGTGTCCACCCTGGCCGAGGTCGAGCGCCGCCTGGTCTCCGACAGCCTGGTCTTCCGCTACGACCTCGACGCCACCAGCGACGGCGTCGACGGCGACGAGGGCACCTTCTCGCTCTGCTCGTTCTGGTACGTCGAGGCGCTCACGCGGCTCGGTCGCATCGACGAGGCGCGGCTGGCGCTGGAGAAGATGTTCACCTACGCCAACCATCTCGGTCTGTACGCCGAGCAGGTCGGGCTGGCCGGCAACCAGCAGGGCAACTTCCCGCAGGCCTTCACCCACCTCTCGCTCATCAGTGCCGCGCTCAACCTCGACCGCAGCCTGGGGTGAGCCGATTCGTGCCCGCGGGGCCGCAGCGACTAGGCTCGGTCACCGAAAGGGAGTAGTCCCCAACAGCTGCGTCGACACACTGCCCCGCCTCGCGGCGGGACCGGTGCAGCGGGCCAGCCGGCGAGAGCCGGCGGGCGGACGAGACTTTCGACCAGTGCCACGACCCGTCAACCGGTCGCGCCTGGTCGAAGGCGCGTCCGGCTCCCTGGCGCTTCCTCGGCCCGGCGCGGAGAGGAACCCATGGAAGCCTTCCTGATCAGCACCGCCGTCATCTTCGTCGCCGAGCTCGGCGACAAGTCCCAGCTGATGGCGATGACCTTCGCGGCGCGCTACCGCGCCCGCGACGTGCTCATCGGCATCACCGTCGCCACGGCCATCGTCCACCTGGCGTCGGTGGGCATCGGCTACTTCATCGGCGACGCCTTCGCCGAGTACCAGGACACCATCGCCATCGTCGCCGGTGTGGCCTTCCTCGGCTTCGCGCTGTGGACCCTGCGTGGCGACGAGCTCACCGCGGAGGAGGCCGACAAGGCGCGCACGAGCCAGGGCGCGGCGATCCTCGCGGTGGGCGTGGCCTTCTTCCTCGCCGAGCTCGGCGACAAGACCATGCTGGCCACCATCACCCTGGCCACGCGCGAGGGCTGGTTCGGCACGTGGATCGGCAGCACGCTGGGCATGGTCGCCGCCGACGCGCTGGCCATCGTGGTCGGCGCCATGCTCGGCAAGAAGCTGCCGGAGAAGGCGATCACCTACGGCGCCGCCGCGGCCTTCGCCGTCTTCGGGTTCCTGCTGATCGCCGAGGGGGCGGGTCTCGTCGGCGCCTGAGCGCGACCGGTCCCCGGTCCGTGCCGCGGAGCGGTCCGGACCACCCGGCACCACCTGTACGAAAACGCCACGGACGCGGCCCCGCGTCCACTAGCGTCGTCCTGTCCCTCGGGGGGTGGGGCAACGCGTCATCACCGTCGATGAGGAGAGCCCGGTGTCACCACGTCTACGCGCCGCGATCGCGCGTCGCAGGCTCGACCTGCACCTGGGCTACGGCGCGCTCGCGCTGGGAGCCCTGGCCTTCGTGTGCGTGCTGGTGACCTCGCTGGTCATCACGCAGGTCGCGCCCACCCTGGTCGCCCCGACCGCCGCGGGGCCCGAGCAGGAGGTCATCGGCGCCGAGGTGCTGCGGCCCCTCGACGCACCCGTGGCCCCCTCGGGCCCGACGGGGGGCTCCGGCGCCTCCCCGCGCGACCCCGCACCTGCACCGCCCGAGCGCTCCGGGGACCCGTCGGTCCCCGCTGCGACCGGGCGCCCCGCCTCGGTCCTCGGCTCCGACCTCGGCGGCGGAGAGGCCGGTGCCCCGGACGGCGCACCCGTCGAGACCCCGTCACAGACCCCCGTCGGCGACGGGTCGGGCGCGCCCGCGGGCCAGCCCTCCGGCGCCGGACCCGACCCGGTCCGCTCCCCGCAGCAGGGCATCGGTGTCGGCACCGGCACCGGCACCGGCACCGGCGTCGAGCCGGCGCAGCCCGACGGTGGGGCGACCGTGCCCGGCGACAACGGCAACGGAAACGGCTCCGGTGCCGGGAACGGCTCCGGCAACGGGCCGTCCGCCTCCCCGGGCAATGGCAACGGCAACGGCAACGGCAACGGGGGGAGCAGCCCCGGCAAGGGCCACGGCGTCGTGTCGGTCATCGTCGACCCGGTGGTCGAGGTCATCGTCGACGAGGTCGACGAGGTCGACGGCGGGGTTCTCGACCCGGTCACCGACCCCGTGCTCGACGGGCTGCCCGACGTCGTCGACGAGGTCACCGACGTGGTGGACGCCCTCGAGCCCGACCCGGCTCCTGTCGAGGCCGACCCGGAGCCGGCCCCCGAGACGGAGCCGGCCCCCGAGCCCGAGACCGAGTCCGAGGACGCACCCGCGCCGGGATCCGACGACGCGCTCCAGCCCGACGCCGCGGTGCTCGGGCGCTCCTGACCCGGCACCCCGGCCCGCACGCACGAAGGCCCCCTCCCGAGGGAGGGGGCCTTCGTGCGTCGCGAGGTCGGTCAGCGGGACTTCTTGTAGACCTTCACGCTCACGCGGAACTTCTTGCCCTCGTCGCGCGGGGTGCCGCCGCAGGAGTAGATGCTGCCGCCGCCGCAGTCGGCGAAGCGGGTGGAGGCGTTGACGGTGGAGACCACGGCCTCGCGCACCTTCGTCGCGGAGAACGGGAAGACCACGCTGCCGCGACCGTCGCGGTTGAGCCGGATCGCCTTCTCCACCCAGGCGCCACGGGTGTTCTTGACCGTCAGGTAGGCGGCCGGTGAGGTCCTGCCCGCAGGGCCGTCGACGGTGATCTTCGCGCGCCACCGGCCCGACTCCAGCGAGCCGCCCGGCACCGCCGCGAAGTTGCGCGCCGCGAGGTGGTTGAGGGTCGCCACGCCGGAGGCGGTGCGCTGGTCCTCGGTGAGCTTCCAGGTCTTGCCGATCTTCGCCGAGGGCCAGCTCCCGCCCTCGGGGTAGAAGCGCCCGGGGGCGACGTTGGCGCCGACGTAGCGGTTGTAGACGGCGCGGAAGCCGCCCCGGCTGCCCAGGACCCGGGTCAGCGCCTTGGTGGAGTAGGTGCGGCCCGCGCCCTTGAACTGGCCGGCGCCGTTCCACACCTTGCGCACGATGCCGGCGCCGTAGCGGACGGTGAGGTACTCCCACCAGGTCCAGTTGCCGTACTGCTGGAAGTTGGAGACGCCCGAGACGTCCATCGAGTAGCCGGGGCGCTGCACCTGGCTGGCGACGAGGTAGCTGCGGTTGTCGTTGACGTCGTCGGCGAAGCGCTCCTCGATCCACGTCGCGGTCGACTCCTTGAACCAGCGGTCGTCGAGGTAGTCGTAGCCGAACTGGATGGCGTGGAAGAACTCGTGGGCGGCCGTGACCCGCAGGCTGTCGCGCGGGGGCGCGGAGAACTGGTCGCGCGAGAAGTCGTTGTCGAGCACGCAGAAGCCGGTGGCCAGGCGCGGCTTGCTCTTGCGGACGTACTCCGGGGCGCAGTAGCCGTAGAGGCCCTGGCTGCCGACGTCGGCGAGGTAGACGTCGAACTTGCCGTTGCCGCCGTTGTTGCGGCCCTTCACGAAGCCGTCGCTGACGGGCTTGCGGTAGCCGAGCTTGCCGACCTCGAAGCGCCACACCTTGTTGAGCAGGGCCAGGTTGCGGTTGACCCATGTCATGCCGGGCGGGGCGTCGGCGGTGGTCGGCACCCAGTGCAGGCAGAAGTTGCCGGCGCACTTCTTCTTCGACCGCACGGTGTAGCCGTCTCCGTAGACGTCGCCCGCGCCGTCGGTGGGGCGGGCGAGCAGGGCCTCGGCGGCGGTGCGCTCAGGGCCCCGGAGGTGGTCGAGGCGGGCGAAGAGGTCGGTCAGCGCGAGGGTCGCGTCGACGCGTCGGACGCCGTCGGAGGGGGCGGCGTCGCCGGTGACCAGGTCGCTGGCGGTGGCGAGCGCGGCTCGGGCCTTCACAGCGGTCGCGTCGCGGTCGGCGGAGGCCACGCCCGCCGTGGCGGCGCGGGGCGCCGTCACGGTGGGGGTGGTGGCCGAGACGGCGGGCGCGGCGGTGAGGGCCGTGCTCAGCGCCACCACGGCGGCGGCGAGGGTACGGCGCATGGGGGAGTCCTCATCAGGTCGGGGAACGGGCCCGGTCAGCCTGCCCCGTGACGAGCGCTGGGCAAACCCGACGCGCTGGTCGCCTCAGGAGGTGCCGGAGATCTTCTCGATCAGCGCGGTCGTGGAGATCGCCGGGGTGCGGGGGAGGTAGACGACCTTGCAGACGTCGCGGAACTCGTCGAAGCGTCCGGCCCAGTCGTCGCCCATCACGAGCACGTCGGCGCCGTAGCGCACGATGTAGTCGCGCTTGAGCTCGAGGCTCTCCTCGAGGAAGACCTCGTCGACCGGCTTGAGGGCGGCCACGATGGCCAGCCGCTCGCCCTCGCTGAAGACCGGCTCGCGACCCTTCTTGCGCAGGTTCAGCGCGTCGGCGGAGACGCCGACCACGAGCCGGTCCCCGAGACCCGCCGCCCGCTCGATGACCCGCAGGTGGCCGACGTGGAAGACGTCGAAGGTGCCGAAGGTGATCACCGTGCGCGGGCGCTCGTCGTGCGGGGCCACGGTGCTGGTGGCGGTCTCGTGGTGCGCGGGCATGGGCGGCAGTCTCGCACCCGGCGGGGGTAGGTGAGAATCGTGCACGAGATGACGACACCGACGAGCACCGCCACGTCCGAGGCCACCGGCTCCGGCCCCTCCGGCCTGCCCCTGCCCGCCGTCGACCCCGGCGCCGACGCCCTGCGCCGCCAGGGCCTGCGCCGGATGCGGGTGGTGGCCGGCTCCCTGCTGGCCTTCGCGGCCGTGGTCTACGTCCTCACGCTGGGCCAGGACGGCTTCTGGGGCTTCGTCAACGCCGGCGCCGAGGCCTCGATGGTCGGCGCCATCGCCGACTGGTTCGCGGTGACCGCGCTCTTCCGTCACCCCCTCGGCCTGCCGATCCCGCACACGGCCCTCGTGCCGCGACGCAAGGACGAGCTCGGCAAGGGCCTCGAGGAGTTCGTGGGGGAGAACTTCCTGCAGGAGTCCATCGTGCGCGAGCGGATCGGCGCCGCCGAGGTCTCGGCGCGCGTGGGGCGGTGGCTCTCCGACCCCGACCACGCCCGGTCCGTGGTCGACGAGGTCTCCGAGGTCGTGGCGACCGGTCTGGCGAAGGTCAAGGACGAGCACGTGCGCGCCGTGGTCCAGGACGCGCTCGTGCCCCGCTTCCACGAGGAGCCGATCTCGCCGTTGCTGGGCAAGCTGCTGGAGGAGGTCATGCGCGACGACCTCCACCACGGCGTCGTCGACCTGGTCCTCGACGAGCTCCACGGCTGGCTGCTGGAGAACCCCGAGACCGTCTCGCAGGTGCTGGAGGAGCGAGCGCCCTGGTGGGCCCCCCCGAGCATCAACGAGAAGATCACCGGGCGCATCCACCTCGAGCTGGTGCGCTGGGTCGCGGACATCCGCGACGACTCCGAGCACCGGGCCCGTCGGGCCCTCGACTCGATGCTGGTCCAGCTGGCCCACGACCTCCTCGACGACCCCGAGACCCAGGAGCGCACCGAGCGGCTCAAGGACCGCCTGCTCGACCAGCCGCAGGTCGTCGCGACGGCCGTGTCGCTGTGGGACGCCCTGCGTCGCGTGCTCACCGCGTCGCTCCAGGACCCCCAGGGGGCGGTGCGGGAGCGACTGCTGGCCGAGGTGGCCCGCTTCGCCCGGCGCCTGGGCGAGGAGCCCGACCTGCGCGCCTCGCTCGACTCGACGATCGCCGATGCCGTCGTGTTCGCCGTCGACCGCTACGGCGACGAGGTGACCACCATCATCTCCAGCACCATCGCGCGCTGGGACGGCAAGGAGGCCGCCGACCGCATCGAGCTGCACGTGGGGCGCGACCTGCAGTTCATCCGGATCAACGGCACGGTCGTCGGCGGGCTCGTCGGCGTGCTGATCCACGCCGTGAGCGTGCTGATCGGCTGACCAGCGGGGCCCGGGCGGTCCGGGCGGCGGCGGGTGGTTGACTGACGTCGTGCCCGAGCCCGTCGACGTCCCCATCCGTGACCAGGTGATCCGGCTCGGACAGTTCCTCAAGCTGGCCGACCTGATCGACAGCGGGGCCGAGGCCAAGGAGGTCGTCGCGGCCGGCGACGTGCTCGTCAACGGCGAGGTCGACACGCGTCGCGGGCGCCAGCTCGTGGCCGGTGACGTGGTGGAGCTGCGCGGCCGGGCCGCGCGCGTCGCCGACGAGGGCGCCTTCGACGACGGCCTGCCCTGGTAGGACCCGGGGAGGACCCTGGTGGGACGGGAGGAACGCGGCCTCCGCCGCGCCCCGGGTCAGGCCCGCACGACGCAGTGCGGTCCGAGGTCGGCCAGTGACGACCACCCCGCTCCGGCCAGGGTGAGGTCGAGCTCGGCCAGCAGGGAGCGCAGCACGTGCTCCACCCCGGCCTGCCCGCCGAGAGCGAGGCCGTAGAGGTAGGGCCGCCCCAGCAGCACGGCCTCCGCGCCCAGCGCGAGGGCCTTGAGCACGTCGGGCCCCGAGCGCACCCCGGAGTCGAAGAGCACGCACAGGTCCGACCCCACGGCCTCGGCGATGGCGGGCAGCACGTCGAGGGAGGCCACCGCCCCGTCGACCTGGCGCCCGCCGTGGTTGGACACCACGATGCCGTCCATGCCGTGGTCGCGGGCCAGCCGCGCGTCGTCGACGTGCTGGACGCCCTTGAGCACGATCGGGCCGGCCCACCGCTCGCGCAGCCAGGCCAGCCGGTCCCACGACAGACCGGGGTGGGGGAAGACCGAGGCGAAGGCCAGGCCCGCGGCGCCGGGGTCCTCGGACGCCGGCCGCTCGAGGCGGCGGGTGAAGACCGGGTCGCTGGTGTAGTTGGCGATGCCCTCGCCGGCCAGGAACGGGAGGTAGCCGCGGTCGAGGTCGGCGGGCCGCCACCCCAGCAGGGTGGTGTCGACGGTGACGACCAGGTGGGTGTACCCGCCGCGGTGCGCCCGGTCGAGGAAGCTCTCGCACAGCTCGGGGTCGGAGGGCCAGTAGAGCTGGTACCACCGGCTCCCGTCGCCGGAGGCCCCGGCGGCCTCCTCCAGGGAGTGGCTGGCCTGCGTGGAGTGCACGTAGGTGAGCCCCAGGGCGGTCGCCGCCCGCGCGCTCGCCAGCTCGCCGTCGGGGTGGGCGAGGGTCTGCACCCCCACCGGGCCGAGCAGCACCGGTGCGGCCATCGACGTGCCCAGCACGGTGGTGGCGAGGTCGCGCCGGGCGTGGTCGCGCAGCATGCGCGGCACGATCCGCCACCGCTCGAAGGCGGCCACGTTGGCGCGGGCGGTGGAGCCGCCGCCCGCGCTGGGCACGACGTAGCCCAGCGCGGCCGGCTCCAGCACCTCGGCGGCCCGCGCCTCCAGCCCCGCGAGGTCGGTGGTGATCGCGGGGGTCTGGCCCAGGAACATGCCCTGGGCGTAGATCGCGGTCTGGTGGTCGCCGAAGTGCGTCACGGTCGCCGGTGGCGCGGGGTCGTCAGGAGACCGCGAGCAGGTCGACGACGAAGATCAGCGTCTCGCCCGGCTTGATGACCCCGCCGGCGCCCCGGTCGCCGTACCCGAGGTGCGGCGGGATGACGAGCTTGCGCCGACCGCCCACCTTCATGCCCTGCACGCCGGTGTCCCAGCCGGAGATGACCTGGCCGATGCCGAGGCGGAAGCGCAGCGGCTCACCGCGGTTGTAGGAGGCGTCGAACTCCTCGCCGGTGGAGTGGGCCACGCCGACGTAGTGCACGGAGACGGTCTGGCCGGCGGCGGCCTCCTCGCCGTCGCCCACCGTGAGGTCGGTGATCTCGAGGTCCTTCGGCGGCTCGAAGTCGGGGAAGTCGATCTCGGGCTTGTCCATGGTGCTCGGTGTCCTCTCGGTGACCTGGTGGCCGGCCCGGTCGGACCGACCGTGGGAGCCTAGCCACCGCGTGTCCCGACCGCGTGCACCGACCGCGCCACAGGTGCGGGGGACCGTAGGGACACCGGGGTAGGGTCGCGGCGCGCAGGCAGCAGCCGCGCGGCACCGGAAGGACCCCGCGAGGCGGGACCGAGAGGGGTGGGCCGTGGCCCAGCACGACGAGCACGGCGCGAGCGACGGCGCCGACGCCCCCGACGGCGCCGACGCCTCCGGGCCGGCCCGCCGTCCCCGGCGCCTGCCCGTGTGGCAGGAGTCCATCCTCCTGCTCGTCATGGCCCTCGCCCTGGCGCTGGTCGTCAAGACCTTCTTCGTGCAGGCCTTCTACATCCCCTCGGGCTCCATGGAGCCCGGACTCGTGCTCAACGACCGCATCCTCGTGCAGAAGGTGTCCTACTGGGGTGGCGGGGACCCCGAGCGCGGCGACGTGGTCGTCTTCGAGGACCCGGGCGACTGGCTCGGCCCGCAGGAGGACGTCGGCCCCGGCAACACCCTGACCTCCGTCATGAGCCGCATCGGTCTCTACCCCACCGGCGGCCACCTGGTGAAGCGCGTCATCGGCGTGGCCGGCGACGTCATCGTGTGCTGCGACGACGACGGCCGCCTCACGATCAACGGCGTGCCGCTCGACTCCTCCGACTTCACGCGCAACCGCGCCGACTGCGACGGGCCCATGGTCAACCAGTGCCGCTCCGACTGGGAGGTGGGGCCGGTCCCGGAGGGCAGCGTCTTCGTGATGGGCGACCACCGTGACGACTCCGCCGACTCCAGCTTCCACATCTGCCGCAACCCCGACACCGGCTGCGAGGAGGGCGACGAGTACGTCCCCACCGACCTGGTCGTCGGGAAGGTGCTCGCACGGGTCTGGCCCGCCGACCGGTTCTCGGTGCTGCACCGCCCCGAGGCCTTCGACGACCTCGACCGGGCCCTCCAGGACTGAGCCCGGCGTCACCGGGCCGGAGCAGGTCCGGGTCAGGCCTGGTGGACGTAGCTGTCGAGCTGGTCGCGCTCGAACTCCAGCTGACCGATCTTGTGCTTCACGGCGTCGCCGATGCTGACGACGCCCACGAGGCGGCCCTCCTCGACGACGGGGACGTGCCGGATCCGGCGCTCGGTCATGGTCGCCATGAGCGCGTCGAGGTCGTCCTCGGGGGTGCAGGTCTCCACCACGGCGGTCATGATCGCGCCGACGGTGTTGTCCACGACCGTGCCGTCGGAGTGGAGGTGGCGCACGACGTCGCGCTCGCTGACGATGCCCTCGAGCGCGGTGCCGTCGGAGCTGACCACGACGGCTCCGATGTTGTGCTCGGCGAGCAGGGCGAGCAGGGTGCGCACCCCTGCGTCGGGTGCGACGGTGACCACGGGGGCGGGGGCCTTGGCGGCCAGGATCTCGGCGACGTGCATGCGCTCTCCTCGGGTCGGCGTGAGCCGACTCTACGAGTGACGCAGGTCACCTGGCCAGGGCCGACGGTCGGGCCTACTGGTCGTAGACCGGGCCGTCGTCGGCCACGCGGGCGCGGCGCACCCGCAGGTCGGAGACCGACCCCGGCCCCGAGCGGGGCCAGTCGGGGTCCTCGGTGCCCTCGGGGTCGTCGCGCAGCGAGGCCAGGAACGACAGCGCTGGCTCGTGGAGGTGTCCGTTGGAGGCCAGGGCGTTGCCCCCGAAGGGGCCGTCGGTGCCGTCGAGGGCGGTGAAGCGGCCGCCGGCCTCGCGCACGATCACGTCGAGGGCGGCCATGTCGTAGACCTCGAGCTCGGGCTCGGCGGCCAGGTCCACGGCGCCCTCGGCGAGCAGCATGTAGGACCAGAAGTCGCCGTAGGCCCGGGTGCGCCAGCAGCGGCGGGTCAGCGCGAGCATGTCGTCGAGGCGACCGCGCTCCTCCCAGCCCGAGAGCGAGGAGTAGGACAGCGAGGCGTCCTCGAGCCGGCGCACGTCGGAGACCTGGCAGCGGGTGGCCTTGAGCAGGCTCCGACCGGTCCACGCGCCGTTGCCGCTGGAGGCCCACCAGCGTCGCTGCAGCATCGGCGCCGAGACCACCCCGAGCACCACCTCGTCGTCGACGACCAGCGAGATCAGGGTGGCCCACACCGGCACGCCGCGCACGAAGTTCTTGGTGCCGTCGATGGGGTCGATGACCCACCGGCGCTGGCTGTGACCGGTGGAGCCCTGCTCCTCGCCGGTGATGGCGTCGCGGGAGCGCACCTTCGACAGGGTGCGCCTGATGCTCTCCTCGACGGCCTGGTCGGCGTCGGTGACCGGGGTGAGGTCGGGCTTGCTCATCACGTGCAGGTCGAGCGCCTTGAAGCGGTCGGTGGTCAGCGAGTCGGCGTCGTCGGCGAGCACGTGGGCCAGGCGCAGGTCGTCGGTGTAGTCGCGGTGCGCGGTGTCAGAGGAGGTGGCCACGGGGGACAGGCTACGGTCCGGCGTCGCGCGGGGGTGCCGCGACCACGCCACCGGGCCCTGGCGAGGGGTGCGAGGCGCTCACCAGTCGTGGTGGCTGCGGGCCGCCAGCAGCCGGCGGAACGACTCCACGCGCTCGACGTCGGCCTGCCCGGCGGCCACCGCCTCGTCGAGCCCGCACTCCGGCTCCTCGGTGCCGTGGGTGCAGCCCCGGGGACAGTCCTCGGTCATCTCGTCGAGGTCGGGGAAGGCCTCGATGAGGTGCTCGGGCTCGACGTGGGCCAGGCCGAAGGAGCGGATGCCGGGGGTGTCGATGATCCAGCCGCGGTCGTCGGGGTCGCCGGGGTCCGACGGCGGGAGCGCGAGCATGTACGCCGAGGTCGAGGTGTGCCGCCCGCGGCCGGTGACGGCGTTGACGTGGCTGACCGCGCGCCCGGCGTCGGGCACGAGCGCGTTGACCAGGGTCGACTTGCCCACGCCGCTGTGGCCGACCAGCACGCTGGTGCGCCCGGCGAGACGCTCGCGCAGCACGCCGACGTCGCCACCCCGCTGCGTGACGACCCACGGCACGCCGAGGGCGCGGTAGGTGGACAGGAAGGCCTCGGGGTCGGCCAGGTCGGCCTTGGTCAGGCACAGCAGGGGCGCCATGCCGGCGTCGTAGGCCGCGACGAGGGCGCGGTCGACCAGGCCGGTGCGCGGCTCGGGGTCGGCCAGGGCCACCACGACCACGAGCTGCTCGGCGTTGCTGACGATCACCCGCTCCACCGGGTCGTCGTCGTCGGCGGTGCGGCGCAGGGTGGTGAGCCGCTCGGTCACCTCCACGATGCGGGCCAGGCTGCCGTCGTCGCCCGAGGTGTCGCCCACGACCCGCACGCGGTCCCCGACGACCACCCCCTTGCGCCCGAGCGGGCGGGCCTTCATGGCCATCACCCGGTGCTCGTCGACGAGGAGGGTGAAGCGACCCCGGTCGACGGTGACGACCCGTCCGTCGACGGCGTCGTCGTAGGAGGGCCGCTCCTTGGTGCGGGGGCGGGTGCGGCGCCGTGGGCGCTCGTAGTGCTCGTGGTCGTGCTCGGAGTAGCGCCCGCTCACGCCGCGGCCCCCCGGGTCACCGGAAGAGGTCCGACCAGAAGCCGGCGAAGTCGGGGAAGGTCTTGCCGGTGGTGGCGACGTCCTCCACCAGCACACCGGGCACGGCCGCACCCACGATCACCGCGGCGTGGGCCATGCGGTGGTCGGCGTAGGTGTGGAAGGTGCCGCCGTGCAGCGGCGCCGGGCGGAGCGACAGCCCGTCGGCGTGCTCGCTCACGTCGGCGCCCAGCGCCGTCAGCTCGGTCGCCAGGGCCGCGATCCGGTCGGTCTCGTGGTGGCGGATGTGGGCGATCCCGCGCAGGTGGGAGGGGGTCGTGGCCAGCGCGCAGAGGGCGGCGACCGCCGGGGCGAGCTCGCCGACGTCGTGCAGGTCGTGGTCGATGCCCAGCAGCGCCGTGGGACCGGTCACGCGCAGGCCCGCACCGCCCAGCTCGACCTCGCAGCCCATCAGGGCCAGGATCTCGCGCAGCGCGTCGCCGGCCTGGGTGGTGCGGCGGGGCCAGTCACGCACCGTCACCGTGCCGCCGGTGACGGCGGCCAGGGCCAGGAAGGGCGCGGCGTTGGACAGGTCGGGCTCGACCGTCCGGTCGACCGGGGCCACCGGTCCGGGCGCGACGCGCCAGCGGTCGGGCTCGCTGTCGTCGACCTCCACGCCGTGCTCGCGCACCATCGCGACGGTCATCTCGATGTGGGGCAGCGACGGCACCGGCTCCCCGTCGTGGCGCACGTCGACACCGCGCTCGTAGCGCGCCCCGGCGAGCAGCAGGGCGCTGACGAACTGCGAGGACGAGGAGGCGTCGAGGAGCACCGTGCCGCCGCTCACGGCGCCGGTGCCGTGCACGGCGAAGGGCAGCGCCCCGCGCCCGCCGTCGTCGATGTCGGCGCCGAGGGTGCGCAGCGAGTCGAGCACCCCGCCGACCGGGCGGGTGCGCATGTGGGGGTCGCCGTCGAACGTGACCGTGCCGTCGGCGAGAGCCGCCACCGGGGGCACGAAGCGCATGACCGTGCCGGCCAGGCCGCAGTCGACGTGGGCCGGGCCGCGCAGGTCGCCGGGCGTCACGGTCCAGTCCTCGCCGGTGGTGTCGACCGCGGCGCCGAGGCCGGTCAGCGCCGCCGCCATGAGCGTCGTGTCGCGCGAGCGCAGGGCGCGGCGCACGACCGACGGGCCGTCGGCGATCGCGGCGAGCAGCAGGGCGCGGTTGGTGATCGACTTGCTGCCGGGGAGCGACACGACCGCCTCCACCGGGCCGGTCGCGCGCGGAGCGGGCCACAGGTCGGTGGGGCGGTCGGGTGCGGTGCGGTCGTCGGCCTCGTCGGGGGTGGTCCTCACCCGCGTGAGACTACCGAGACCCGGTGTCGCGGCCTCGGTCAGGAGACCTTCGCCTTGGCCACGCGGGCCTCCTGGCGCGCCGCGGTCGCGATCAGCTTGGCCTGGTGCTTGGCCTCGCGGCGGGTGTCCTTGGCCACGCGGCGCGCGCGGTAGGCCACGCCGGGCTGGCC
Organism: Nocardioides sp. Leaf307; assembly: GCF_001423135.1. Lineage (NCBI taxonomy): Bacteria > Bacillati > Actinomycetota > Actinomycetes > Propionibacteriales > Nocardioidaceae > Nocardioides > Nocardioides sp. Leaf307. The sequence goes on from NZ_LMNY01000001.1 coordinate 1,400,476, forward strand.
GTCGGTGTCGCCGGCGGCGATGATCAGGCCGCCGATGAGCGAGAGGTTCTTGAAGAACTGCAGCGTGTGGGTCTGCTTGGCGGCCGGGTCGGTCTCGGTCCAGAAGGCGTGACCGGCGATGGTGGTCGGCACCAGGGAGGCCGCGAGGACGCCGGCGCCCAGGCGGGGGGCGCGACCGGTGGCGAGGGCGAGCGCGGCGCCGATCTGCACGCCGGCGTTGAGCTTGACCAGGGTCGCGGTGTCGGTGGGGATGGGAGCGCCGGGCACGGCCTTGCGCACGGCGGGCACGACCCGGTCGGTCACGCGGGCCGCCTTGGGGGCCAGGGCGGAGGAGTTGCGCAGCGCGGTCTGGGCGCCGTAGACGACACCGGCGGCGAGGAGGGGACGGGCGATCAGTCGGCTCAGGCTCATGGGCCCTTCCTACCGCACCGTCGCCGCCCACGTCCTCACCCCGAGGGTGGCGGCCGGAGCCGGGGGAGTGCCTACAGTGAGCCCCATGTGCGGCAGGTACGCGTCGAGTCGACGCCCCGAGGACCTGGTCGACGAGTTCGAGGTCGCCGACGCCCTGCTGGCCGCGCCCCTCGACCCCGACTGGAACGTCGCGCCCACCAAGGAGGTCTACGCCGTGCTCGAGCGCCCGGCGAAGGAGGACCGCCCGCAGGTGCGCCAGCTGCGCGCGCTGCGCTGGGGGCTGGTGCCGTCGTGGGCCAAGGACCCCGCCATCGGCAACCGCATGATCAACGCACGCATGGAGACCGTGGCCGAGAAGCCCGCCTACCGCCGCGCCTTCGCCGCGCGTCGCTGCCTGCTGCCCGCCGACGGCTACTACGAGTGGTACGCCACCCGTGCGACGTCGCCCGCGGGGAAGGCGCGCAAGCAGCCCTTCTTCATCCGCCCCCGTGACGGCTCGGTGCTCGCCATGGCGGGTCTCTACGAGATCTGGCGCGACCCCGACCGGGCCGACGACGACCCCGAGCGCTTCCGCTGGACCTGCACCGTGCTGACCACCGCGGCCGAGGACGCCCTGGGCCACATCCACGACCGGATGCCCCTGATGGTGCCGCGGGAGCGGCGCGACGCCTGGCTCGACCCCTCCGGTGGCGGTGCGGGTGACCCGCGCGACCTGCTCGTGCCGGCCGCCCCGGGCGAGCTCGAGGCGGTCGCCGTCTCGACGCTGGTGTCCGACGTGCGCAACAACGGCCCCGAGCTGGTGCGACCGCTGCCCCTCGAGGACGTGCCCGACGACCTGCGCGAGCAGGACGGCCGGTGACGCGTCGGTGACGAGGACCGAGCGGCGGATCGCGACCCCGCACGGCGAGGCCAGGCTGGTCACCGACCGCGCCCGCAAGCCCCGCGCGAGCCTGCTGCTCAGCCACGGCGCGGGCGCGGGCATCGACACCTGGGACCTCGAGCTGCTGGCCGACCGGCTGCCGCGACGAGGCTTCACCGTCGTGCGGCTCGAGCAGCCCTGGAAGGTCGCGGGCCGCCGGATCGCCACGCCGCCCCCGACGCTCGACGAGGGGCTGGTCGCGGGGGCCGACGCCCTGCGCGGACGCGTGCCCCTGCTCGTTGGCGGCCGCTCGGCCGGGGCGCGCTCGGCGGCACGCTGCGCCCGGGGCCTGGGCGCGGTGGGGGTGCTGGCGCTGTCGTTCCCGCTGCACCCGCCCGGTCGCCCCGAGCGCTCGCGCCTGCCGGAGCTGCGCGGGGCCCGGCTGCCGTTGCTGGTCGTGCAGGGCGAGCGCGACCCGATGGGCCGCCCCGAGGAGCTGCCCCCCGACGTCGAGACCGTCGTGGTGCCCGGTGGTGACCACGGACTGAAGGTGCCGGCCCGCGCGGCGCTGGACCAGGAGGAGGCGGGTGAGCTGGTCGTCGACGAGGTCGTGGCCTGGCTGGGCAGGGTCGTGCGGGGCTGAGCCTCCCCGCGGCCGCCGCGAGGCGGCCCCGCGGGTGGAACCGAGCGTCGGCAGGGGGAATGGGCGGCAGGGGCGGGGCGTTCCACCCGACGTGATCGCACTTCTGGAACCTCCCGCCACGCGGCCGTCCCGCGACCCGCGGCCTACCGCCGAGGGCCTAGTCTGGGACGCGATGACCGACACCTTCGAGAGCCCGGCCGATGCGCCGGTCGACCTCGCCACCGAGACCGAGACCGAGCGTTCCGCGCGCTTCGAGCGCGACGCCCTGCCCTTCCTCGACCAGCTCTACTCGGCCGCGATGCGCATGACGCGCAACCCCGCCGACGCCGAGGACCTGGTGCAGGAGACCTTCGCCAAGGCCTACTCCTCCTTCCACCAGTTCAAGCCCGGCACCAACCTCAAGGCCTGGCTCTACCGCATCCTCACCAACACCTTCATCAACACCTACCGCAAGAAGCAGCGCCAGCCGCAGCAGTCGATGTCGGAGGACGTCGAGGACTGGCAGCTGGCCCGTGCGGAGTCGCACAGCTCCACCGGGCTGAAGTCGGCCGAGACCGAGGCGCTGGAGCACCTGCCCGACTCGCAGGTCAAGGACGCCCTGCAGCGCCTGCCCGAGGAGTTCCGCCTCGCGGTCTACCTCGCCGACGTGGAGGGCTTCGCCTACAAGGAGATCGCCGAGATCATGGAGACGCCGATCGGCACCGTGATGTCGCGACTGCACCGCGGCCGTCGCCAGCTGCGCGACATGCTCACCGACTACGCCCGCTCGCGCGACCTCACCGCAGCGGCTCGCCTCGAGGGGGAGAAGGCATGACGCAGGAGCACGCCGGGCACGACCACGCCGGCCCCGAGGAGGTGTCGGCCAGCGACTGCGCCGACTACCTCGAGCAGATCGTCTACTTCATCGACAACGAGCTCGACGCCGCCGACTGCGCCGCCGTGCAGGTGCACCTCGACACGTGCAACCCGTGCCTGGAGAAGTACGACCTCCAGCGCACCGTGAAGCAGATCGTGGCCCGCTCCTGCTCGGAGTCGGCGCCCGACGAGCTGCGTCAGCGCGTGATGCTGCGCGTGCGCGAGGTCCAGCTGCGACTCAGCGGGTCCTGAGCCACCTGCCCCACCGGCCCGAGGGCCGTCGACCGGCTCACACCCAGGGCGCGTACGCCGGCTCCGGCAGCGGACCGCTCGCGCGGTCGCGCGCGGCCTCGTAGCCCGCGCCCACCTCCAGCAGCGTCCGCTCGCTGCCGGCGGTGCCCCAGAAGGACACCGCGACGGGCAGGCCGGCCGCCAGCTCGGTCGGCACGGTGAGCAGCGGGTAGCCCGCGATCGCCGTCGGCCCGCTGCACGAGCCGGGGAAGACCTCGGGGTTGACCAGGTCGATCGGGCCGGCCGGGGCGTAGGACGGCGTCACCAGCGCATCGAGGCGGTGCTCGCCCAGCACGTGGTCGATGCCCTCGGTGCGGGTCGCCAGCAGGTTGCGCCCGCGGGCGGCGCGGTGCTCCGCGCCACCGACCTGCGGCGCCTCGAGCGCCCGCTCGAGCAGCGACTGGCCGAAGTGCGCCAGCTCCGTGCCGGCGTGGGCGGTGTTGAACGCCACGAGCTCGGCCAGGCTGCGGGGCACGTCGCCCTCGCGGGTGGCGAGGTAGGCCTCGACGCCTTGCCGGAACTCCGCGAGCAGCACGAGCAGCTCGTCGGCGCCCACCTGCTCGCTGCGGGCGTCGAGCCCGCTCAGGTCGGTGCCGTCGACGATCTCCGCGCCCTCCGCGGCCAGCAGCGCCACCGCGCGCTCCGCGGCGGCGTCGGCGTGGGGGGAGTAGCCCCAGTAGGTCGCGCGCGGCACGCCGATCCGCTTGCCGGCGAGCCGGCCCGGCACCGCGTGGGCGGCGTGCGGGTCGCGCGTGGTCGCGCTGAGCACGTCGAGCAGGGCCGCGGCCTGGGCCACCGTGCGGGTCAGGGGGCCGGGGGAGTCCTGGGAGGCGGCGATCGGCACCACCCCGCGCGTGGGCACCGCACCGACGGTGGGCTTGAGGCCGACGCAGCCGTTGAAGGCCGCCGGGCAGGTGATCGACCCGTCGGTCTCGGTGCCGACGGCGAAGTCGGCCAGGCCGGCCGCCACGGCCGCTCCGCTGCCGGAGCTCGACCCGCCGGCCGACCGGTTGAGGGCGTGGGGGTTGCGCGTCAGGCCGCCGTACGCGCTCCAGCCGGAGGTGGACGACTCGTCGCGGAAGTTGGCCCACTCCGAGAGGTTGGTCTTGCCGAGCACGACCATGCCGGCCGCGCGCAGCCGCTCGACCAGGTCGGCGTCGCGGCGCGGCGGTGGCGCGTCGGCGAGCGCCAGCGAGCCGGCCGTGGTGGGCAGGTCGTGGGTGTCGACGTTGTCCTTCACCAGCACCGCCTGCCCGTGCAGGGGCCCGCGCGAGCGGCCCTCGGCGGCCTCGGCGTCGAGGCGGGCCGCCTGCGCGAGGGCCTCGGGGTGGGGGGTGCAGACGGCGCGGACGAGGTGGTCGACCTCGGCGGCCTGCGCGAGCAGGCGCTCGACGCCGGCCTGGGAGGAGTGGTCCATGCCGCGATCCTGCCGGACCCCGAGAAGCAACGAACCCCCGGCCGGAGGCTCGGGGGTCCAGTGCACGGTGCCTGCGCTCAGGCGTTGGGGCGCTTGCCGTGGTTCGCGCCCTTCTTCTTGCGAGCGCGGCGCTTGCGGCCGGTCTTGCCCATGGTGTTCTCCTCGTCGAATCGGTGGCGACCCGTCGAAGGGCCAGGAGGCAGTCTCTCAAATCGTGCGGCGCCGGGGAAATCGGGTCCGGGTCACAGCCTGGACAGGAAGCGCTCCGGGTCGACCACGACCCGCGTCACCTCGCCCGAGGCGAGGACCTTACCGACGGGCACGCCGTCGGGACCCAGGTGACGCGCCGAGACGGCGAGGCGGTGCAGTCGCCCGTCGGCGTAGGCCGAGGTCGCGCTGACCCGCACCCGGCGACCCACCGCCGAGGCGGCCAGGTGCTCCAGCGACACCCGGGTCCCGACGCTGGTCGACCCGGGCGCGAGCACCGGCTCGAGAGCCGCGCACGTGGCGGCCTCGCACCACGCCAGCAGGCGGGGCGTGGCGAGCACGGGCAGCGAGCCCGACCCCAGCGAGGCGGCGGTGTCGTCCTCACCGACGGTGAAGTCGAGCTCGGCGTGCAGGGTGGTCATCAGGGCTCCAGTCGGTAGGCGATGAGGTCGACCTCGGGCAGCGGGCGCCAATCGCGCCCGGGGTCGCGCACGAAGCCCAGGGTCTCGTAGAGCCGGTGCGCGGTCGTCATCGCGGTGAGGCTGGAGATGACCACGGCCCCTGCGCCGAGCTCGCGGGCCCGGTCGACGGCGTGACGCACCAGCGCCCGCCCGACCCCGCTGCCGCGGGCGGCCGGGTCCACGGCCAGCATCCGGAACTCCCCCTCGCCGTCGCGGGCCACCTCGCGCCACGGTGAGCCGGGCGGGCACACGGTGACCGACCCCAGCACGCGCCCGGCCGGCCCGACGGCCACCCAGAGCTCGGCCTCACGGTGCCGCGGGCCGGCGTCGCCCAGCCGCGCGACGTAGGGGTCGTCCGGCCCCCGCGTGAAGGGGGCGTACGCCGCGAGCGTCACCTCGCCGACGGCCGGCAGGTCCTCGTCGCGGGCCCGCCGCAGCGCCCAGTGCGGCCCGGGCCCCGCCGCGTGGCCGGCCACTCAGATGCCGAAGGTCGCGCGCGGGTAGGCCGCGTCGACGTCGGTGATCACGTTGACCAGGTAGGGCACGCCGGAGGCGAAGGCCCGGTCGAGCGCCGGCCCGATCTGACGCGGGTCGGTGACCCGCTCACCGGCGCCGCCGAGGGCGCGCACGACCTCGTCGTACCTGGTCTGCGGGGCGAGGTCGGCGGCCACGTCGTAGCCGTAGAGCATCTGCATCGGGCCCTTCTCCAGCCCCCACGCGGAGTTGTTGCCCATGACCATCACGACCGGCAGCCCGTGGCGCACCAGCGTGTCGACGTCCATCAGCGAGAAGCCGGCCGCGCCGTCGCCGAGCAGCAGCACGACCTGGGCCGAGGGCCGGGCGATCCGTGCCGCGATCGCGGCGCCCAGCCCGGCGCCCAGGCAGCCGTAGGGCCCGGGGTCGAGCCACCCACCGGGGCGCTGCGGCTCGACGAACTTGCCGGCGAAGCTCACGAAGTCGCCGCCGTCGCCGATCACGACGGCGTCGTCGGCCAGACGCGGCACGAGCTCGCCGTAGACGCGGGCGGGGTGGATGGGGTCGGCCTCGGCGCCGAGGAGGGCCCGGTCGCGCTCCGTGGCGCCGCGCACGGTGTCCTGCAGCCCGCCCACCCAGGCGCTGCGGTCGGGGCGGTCGTGGCGCTCGAGCGCCGCGAGCAGCCCGTCGAGCACCGAGGTCAGGTCGCCCGAGACCGACGCGGCGAGGTCGGCGTGGGTGGAGACCTGCCCGGCGGAGTCGGCGACGTGCACGACCCGGGCCGGGCTGGCGCCGTCCTTGCCGCCGAAGACGCCGTAGCCGAGACGGAAGTCCAGCGGGGTGCCCACGACGACCACGAGGTCGGCGCCGCCGAGCGCGGCGCCGCGGGCCTTGGTCACCAGCAGCGGGTGCCCCCCGGGCACGAGCCCGCGGCCCATGCCGTTGGTGATGGCGGGCAGGCCCGCCTCCTCGACCAGCCGCAGGGCCGCCACCTCGGCACGGTCGGCCCACACGTCGGTGCCGAGCACGAGCACGGGGCGCTCGCTGGCGGCCAGCAGGGCCGCGATCCGGTCGATCGCGTCGGTGTCGGGAGCCTCGCCCCGGCCCGCACCGACCGTGGGCAGGGAGCCCGACGCGGAGGCGAAGAACTCGTCCATCGGCACGTCGACGAAGACCGGGCCGCGGTGGCTGGACCCCGCCGCGCTGAAGGCCTCGTGCATGCCGCCGAGCACGTCGCCCGCGGTGGGCAAGGTGCGCGCCAGCTTCGAGACCGACGCGACGATCGGCGGCTGGTCCAGCTCCTGGAGGCTGCCGCTGCCCCACCGGTTCTGCGGGGCCCGGCCACCGACGACCACCATGGGGGAGCCGGCGAACTGCGCCTGGGCGATGGCGCTCACGCCGTTGGTGACGCCGGGCCCGGCCGTCAGCACCGCCAGGCCGGGCACCCGGGTGAGCTTGCCCGTGGCCTCGGCCGCGAAGGCCGCGGTCTGCTCGTGGCGCACGTCGAGCAGGCGCATCGGCGGGTCGGCCTTCACGGCCCCGTCGTACATGGGGAAGACGTGCGCGCCCGAGAGCGTGAACATCGTCTCGACGCCGTGGGCTCGGGCCACCGCCACGGCGAGCTGGCCGGCGTGGCCCTCGAGGTGGCCCTCCGGGTGCGCGTCGGGGCTCGCGGGCTGCTGCGGGTCGGGTGTGGTCTGCGTCATGCCCGCAGGTTACCCACGGGTCACCCGGGCCGTCAGTCGCGCAGGAAGTGCGGGTTGCTGGCCCGCAGCGCCTCGACGACCACCAGCAGCAGGTCGGAGCGGACCGCCGGCGGGCGCGGGCCCAGCGCGAGCTGGAGGTAGAGGGCGCGGAGGAAGGCCTCGGCGTTGCCGCCGCGCAGGAAGGGGTCCTGCTCGCCGTGCACGGCGCGCTCCCCGGCGGCCGACGCGAGGCGGTTGATCCAGGGCTCGAGGATGCTCAGCGGCACGACGTCGCGGCGCAGCACGCACAGGGTGGTGTGGGCCAGGCGGTCCTCCTCGCCGTGCGCGAAGAGCGCGTCGACGGGCATGAGCACCCGGTCGGCCACGACGTCGAGCACGACGGTCAGCTCGGCCTTGCCGATGTGGGGGGAGGCGGCGAGCGCTCCGAGGGCGTCGGCGCCGTGGGCCACCGCGTGGGCCCATCCCTTGCCCGGCACGAATCCGCGCAGGTCGCGCTCGCGCAGCAGCCAGGTCGCGATCCGGTCGCCCCAGTCGAGCACCTTGCCGCCGGAGACCAGTGGTCGCTCGTTGTCGCGGGCGATGCACTCGGCGAGCACCAGCACCGAGAAGCTGCGGCGGAAGACCGAGTCGGTGCCGACCTCGCCCAGCCCGGTGGTCAGCCCGGCGGCCATGCCGTCGCCGAGACCGGCCAGGAGGTCGTCGTAGACGCCCCGCTCGACCCAGGTCGCCAGCGTCGGGTAGGCCGTGCCGTCGCGGGTCTCGGGGTCGGTGTCGCCGAGCATGCGGGTGAGCTCCGCGGTCAGGTCGTCGAGGGGGCGGTCCGACGGCACCGCGAGGCCGTCGGCGTGCACCTGTCTCCAATACGCGCCCGACATGGCCGTCATCCTGCCAAACTCCCCGGGGTCCGCGCACGGTCGGGGGAGGGCCCGACCGGTCGGTCCGGCGGGCCCGCGGGGAGGGGCGGGCCCGGTGGGTTCCCGGTGCGGGCCAGGTGTGCACGGGCTCACGGCGCGACCGCGTGCCCGCCCGTCGGACGTCGGGGCCGACGGTGCGCCCACCCCTGCCGCTCGCCGTAGGCTCGGCGGGTGCCGTCGATGAGCGAGCTGGTCCGAAGCCACACCGACCTGGGACCCGACGACGTCGCGTGGCTCCAGCTGCTCCAGGCCGACTGGCAGATCATCGCCGACCTGTCCTTCGCCGACCTCGTGCTGTGGCTGCCCGACCGCGAGGGCAGCGGGTTCTGGGCGGTGGGGCAGATGCGGCCCACCACCGGCCCGACGTCCTACGTCGACGACGTCGTGGGCACCTTCGTGCCCCGCGGGCGACGCCCCCTCCTCGACGCGGCGTACGCCGAGCAGCGCCTGGTGCGCGAGGGCGACCCGGAGTGGCGCGACGACGTGCCGGTGCGCGTGGAGAGCATCCCGGTGCGCCGCGAGGGCCGCGTGATCGCGGTGGTCACGCGCAACACCAACCTGCTCGGCGTGCGCACCCCCAGCCGCCTGGAGCTGTCCTACCTGCAGACCGCGGCCGACCTGACCCAGATGATCGCGGGCGGCTGGTTCCCCGCGCAGGGCCAGCGCAGCGATCACGCCGACTCACCGCGCGTGGGCGACGGCTTCCTGCGCGTCGACGCCCAGGGCCACGTCGTCTACGCCAGCCCCAACGCGCTGTCGGTCTTCCGCCGTCTCGGTCTCTCCGGCGACCTGGCCGGGCTCGCGCTGCCCGACCTGGTGCGCGAGCTGGTGCCGTCGCGGCGCCGCCCCGACGAGGAGACCCTCAGCGCGGTGATGGGCGGCCGCACGCACCGCGACACCGAGTTCGGCACCGACGAGGTCACGCTGATCGCACGCGCCATCCCGCTGCGGCCCCAGGGCACCCGGATCGGTGCCCTCGTGCTGGTGCGCGACGTCAGCGACCTGCGCCGCCGCGACCGTGAGCTGGTGACCAAGGACGCCACCATCCGCGAGATCCACCACCGCGTGAAGAACAACCTGCAGACCGTCGCCGCCCTGCTGCGCCTCCAGGCCCGCCGGATCGGCTCCCAGGACGCCAAGGCCGCTCTGGAGGAGGCCGTGCGGCGGGTCGGGACCATCGCGATCGTCCACGAGACGCTCAGCCAGGCCGTGGAGGAGACGGTGCTCTTCGACGAGATCGCCGACCGGCTCTGCGCCATGGTGACCGACGTGAGCGCGGTCGGCAGCAGGGTGAGGGTGCGGCGCACGGGCAGCTTCGGCGAGCTGACCTCGGAGTCGGCGACCGCGCTGGCCATGGTGCTGACCGAGCTGTTGCAGAACGCGGTGGAGCACGGCTACGAGGTGCCCGACGAGCACCCCGCCGGGCTCCGCTCGACCGAGGAGATCCTCGCCGGCGGGCTGCTGGGCGAGGTCAGCGTGGGGGTGCACCGTGCCGCGGGCCGGCTGCACCTGGTCGTGGACGACGACGGCCGCGGCCTGCCCGACGGCTTCGACCTCGAGGGATCGACCAACCTGGGTCTCTCCATCGTGCGCACGCTCGTGGAGTCGGAGCTCGGTGGTCGGCTCGAGATGGGGCCGGTGCCCTCGCACCACGGCACCCGTGCCGTGGTCGACGTCCCCCTCGACCCGCTGACCTGACCGGCCCTGCGGCGGTGCCGTGGTCAGGCGGTGGGTCAGGCGGTGCGGACGCGGGCCCGGGCGTTGCGGCGCTTCAGCGCACGACGCTCGTCCTCGCTCAGACCGCCCCACACGCCGTGGTCCTGGCCGGCCTCGAGGGCCCAGGCGAGGCACTGCTCGCGCACGTCGCAGCGCCGGCAGACCTGCTTGGCCTCCTCGATCTGCAGGATGGCAGGGCCGGTGTTGCCGATCGGGAAGAACAGCTCCGGATCCTCGTCGAGACATGCTGAACGGTGACGCCAGTCCATGGCTGGGCGATCCCTCTTTTCCTCAAGCGAAATGTGCAGGCCAGGGGCAACGCAAGCCTGCGGCGGCGCCCGGTGCGATGGCACCACGAAGTGGACTCGGCCACGAGCGCTCCGCACACACTGACAACTTTTGGACCGTTAAACAAGCCAAATCGCTGGTCTCCTGCGTCACAGGCGTCCCGTGTGGAGGGGGCACACTAACCTCGGCGTCGTGACCCGATCCGAGAACCCGCCGCCGCTGGTCGTCGCGGCCTCCCTCGCCGCGGTCGAGGGGCTGGTCCTGCTGCTCCTCGCCGGCGCCCAGCTCGCCGACCTCTCCGAGGGGCGCACCACGATGGGATGGACCGTGGCGGCGTTCTTCGCGCTCTTCGGCGTGGCCGTCATCGCCTGCGCCTGGGCGGTGACGCGGGGGCAGGCCTGGACCCGGGGTCCGATCCTGCTGACCCAGCTGATCGCCCTCGGGCTGGCCTGGAGCTTCCGGGGCACCCAGCTGATCGCGCTGGGCCTGGTCGTCGTGGCCGCCGTCGTGCTGGCCGGCATGCTGCACCCCGCGAGCCTCGAGGCCCTCGCCGACGACCCGATGCGCGAGGACTGAGCGGCCCCGGGGGAGGCGCTGTGGGGGCGCGGAGAGGGCTCAGTCCTGCTCCTGCAGCGAGCGCCGCAGGTGCTCCAGGGTGCGGTTGAGCAGCCGGGAGACGTGCATCTGCGAGACGCCGATCTCCTCGGCGATCTGCGACTGGGTCATGTTGCGGAAGAAGCGCAGCAGCAGGATCTTCTTCTCGCGCGCGTCGAGCTGGTCGAGCAGCGGCTTGATCGACTCGCGGATCTCGACGTGCTCGAGGCCCGCGTCCTCGATGCCGATGGCGTCGAGCATCGTGGCGGCCCCGTCGTCGGAGTCGTCGCTGGCGTCGAGGGAGAGGGTGGAGTAGGCGTTGCTGGACTCGATGCCCTCCACGATCTCCTCCACCGTGCACCCGATGCACTCGGCGAGCTCGCGGGCCGTGGGGGAGCGGCCGAGGGTCTGGGTCAGCTCGGCGGTCGCGGAGCCGATCTGCATGCGCAGCTCCTGGAGCCGCCGCGGCACCCGGATCGCCCAGCCCTTGTCGCGGAAGTAGCGCTTGATCTCGCCGATGATCGTCGGCGTGGCGTAGGTCGAGAACTCCACGCCCCGGTCGGAGTCGAAGCGGTCGATGGACTTGATGAGCCCGATCGTGCCCACCTGCACCAGGTCCTCGAACGGCTCGCCGCGGTTGCGGAAGCGCCGTGCGCAGTGCTCGACGAGCGGCAGGTGCAGGTGCACCAGGGCGTCGCGCGCGCTCTCGCGACCGGCCTCGCTGCCCTGCTGGTCGTGGAAGGCCAGGAACAGCTCGGCGCTGCGCCGGCGGGTGAGCTCGACGCCCGCGCGCCGGGCGTCGGTCGCCTCGCTCGCCGCGCTGGGGGCGGGGTCGTCGTCCGGGAGGGGGTGGTCCATCTCAGAGGCCGGCTCCCAGGTGCGTGGAGCGCAGCGTGAGCGCGACGGCGAGCTCGCCCTCGGCGATCCGCACCCCGACCTCGGAGGCCAGCGTGTCGAGCACCTGCCAGGCGAAGCTGTCACGGTCGGGCTCGCCGGCGTCGGCGGCGCCCACGGACACCGACACCGTCAGCTCGGCGGGGCGCAGGTAGAAGCGTCCGACCAGGTCGGCCCCGGCGTCGGCCTCGGGCAGCACCAGCGCGCACGCCTCGCCCACCGCGATGCGCAGGTCCTCGATGTCGTCGATGGTGAAGTCGAGGCGCGCGGCCAGCGACGCCGTCGTCGTGCGGAGCACCGACACGTAGGCGCCGTCCGCGGGCAGCCGCAGCTCGACGTCGGAGCGGTCGCGGATCGGGTCGATCGTCGGACCGTGCTGGGACATGGGGCCGTCCTTCGTGGCAGGTGCGGAGGAAGTGGTCGAACTCTAGGTGACGCGGTGGCTCCCCGGGTGGGAGGCCGTCCGGTGCTCGGCTGGTGCTCGGCTGCGCCCCATGTGTGCCGCCTGGAACGCCAGCGAGGCCGGTCCCGGGGGTCTACCCCGGGACCGGCCTCGACAAACGGTCGGCGGCGCCCGCCGCGGCGGCGGCGCGCCGGCTGCGTCGCTCAGGCCTTCTTGGTCTCCCAGAAGATCTCGGCGATCTCGTCGATCTTGGCCAGCAGCTGGTCGGCCACGTCGGCGTCGAGGGCGCCCTTGGCGCCGGAGGCACCGGCGAGCTTGGTGGCCTCGTTGACCAGCACGTGCAGCTGCGGGTACTTCTCGAAGTGCGGGGGCTTGAAGTAGTCGGTCCACAGCACCCACAGGTGGTGCTTGACCAGCTCGGCGCGCTGCTCCTTGATCAGGATGGCGCGGGTGCGGAAGTCGGGGTCGTCGTTGTCGGCGACCTTGGCGATGATGCCCTTGATCGACTCGGCCTCGATGCGGGCCTGCGCGGGGTCGTAGACGCCGCAGGGCAGGTCGCAGTGGGCGGAGACCTCGACGGTGGGTGCGAACAGTCGCGCGAACATGCGGTTCCTCTCGTGGTCCTTCAGGGGTCTGCTGAGCTCGGCTGCGACACTACTCCGCGTGTCGCGTCCCGCACGAGGTGTCTCCCCCTCGAGCCACCCCATCGGGTGGCTGGCTCGTGCCCGCGGCGGGTTGCACGGCCCGGGCCGCCCCGGGTGGGCCCTGGTGCGCGGGGCGTCGATGGCGCCCACGCTGCGCGGGGGCGACCGGCTGCTGGTGCTGCACGGCGCGCGGGTCGTGCCGGGGCGGGTGGTGGTCGCCCGGCTGCCCGACGGCACGCTGGCGGTCAAGCGCGCCGTGGAGCGGCGTACGACGGCCGGCGGCTCGCCCGGCTGGTGGCTGCTCAGCGACGACCCGTCGGTGGGCGTCGACTCCCGGCACCGCGGGCCCGTCGCCGAGGACCAGGTGCTGGCCGTGGCGCTGTGCCGCGTCTGGCCGCGTCCCTGCCTGCTCAGGGCGGGCGCAGGGCCGGGCACGGCTGCCTCGCGGGCGCTGTGACGTAGAGCATTGCGGACGCCGGCGTCCTGTATCCGTGCGCTGTGCCAGACTGGCGGGACAGCCCTCCGGGCGTCACGGCTCCGCGGCAACCCCTCGCGTCGAGCAGTGGTCCCGGGCACGATCCGGCCCATCCGACTCGTCCTGGAAAGTCCTGTGATGACTGCTTCTCCCACGTCTCCTGCCACCACCGCCGGCCCTGCGGGCCACGGCCCGTCGGCCTCGCCGTCGCACCCGCGGGCCGGAGACCCCGTCTTCGACCTGCACCTCGGCGGCAAGATGTCCATCCAGTCCTCCGTGGCCCTGGCCGGCGCGGAGGAGCTGTCGCTGGCCTACACCCCCGGCGTGGCCCTGGTCTGCGAGGCGATCGCGGCCGACCCGTCGCTCACGCAGCACTACACCTGGGTGCCCAACACGGTCGCGGTCGTCACCGACGGCACCGCCGTGCTCGGCCTGGGCGACATCGGGCCGGCCGCCGCCATGCCGGTGATGGAGGGCAAGGCGGTGCTGTTCAAGCAGTTCGGCGGCGTCGACGCGGTGCCGATCTGCCTCGACACCACCGACACCGAGGAGATCATCGAGACCGTGGCCCGGCTGGCGCCGAGCTTCGGCGGGGTCAACCTCGAGGACATCTCGGCGCCCCGCTGCTTCGAGATCGAGGACCGGCTCAAGGAGATGCTCGACATCCCGGTCTTCCACGACGACCAGCACGGCACCGCCGTGGTGGCGCTCGCCGCCCTGACCAACGCCCTCACGCTCACCGGCCGCGACCCGGGCAGCACCCGGGTGGTCATCTCCGGCGCGGGGGCGGCGGGTGTGGCGGTGGCCAAGATCCTGCTCGAGGCCGGCATCACCGACCTCGCCGTGACCGACCGCAAGGGCGTCATCCACTCCTCGCGCGGCGACCTCACCGCGGTCAAGCGCTCGCTGGCCGAGCTCACCGCAGACGTCACGGGCCGCACCGGCTCGCTGGCCGACGTGCTCGACGGCGCCGACGTCTACATCGGCGTCTCCGGCGGCACGGTGCCCGAGGAGCACGTCGCCACGATGGCGCCCGACGCCATCGTCTTCGGTCTGGCCAACCCCACGCCCGAGGTGCACCCCGAGGTGGCCCGGCGCCACGCGCGCGTCGTGGCCACCGGACGCTCCGACTTCCCCAACCAGATCAACAACGTGCTGGCCTTCCCCGGCATCTTCCGCGGCGCCTTCGACGCCCACGCCACGGCCATCACCGAGGGCATGAAGCTGGCCGCGGCCCGCGCGCTCGCCGACCTGGTGGGCGAGGCGCTGACCGAGGAGTACGTCATCCCCTCGCCGTTCGACCCGCGCGTCGGCCCGGCCGTCTCCGCCGCGGTCGCGGCCGCCGCCCGGCAGGACGGCGTCGCTCGCCGCTGAGACGGCGTGCCCCGCCCGTCCAGCCACTCCCCGTTAGGTTGTCCCCATGTTCGCCGTCTACGCCGACCGCTTCTCCTCCGACGACCCGCTCTCCGCCCTGACGGTGGGGGAGCGGCCCGACCCCGAGGCCCCCGACGGGTGGACGACGGTGACGGTCAAGGCCGCCTCGCTCAACCACCACGACGTCTGGTCCCTGCGCGGGGTGGGCCTGCGTGAGGAGGCCCTGCCGATGATCCTGGGCTGCGACGCGGCCGGACTCGACGAGGACGGCAACGAGGTCGTGGTGCACGCCGTCGTCAGCGACCCCGCGTGGCGCGGCGACGAGACCCTCGACCCGCGCCGCTCGCTGCTCTCCGAGCGGCACCAGGGCACCTTCGCCGACAAGGTCGTCGTGCCCCGTGCCAACGTCGTGGCCAAGCCCGCCTCGATGTCCTTCGAGGAGGCCGCCTGCCTGCCCACCGCGTGGCTCACCGCCTACCGCATGCTCTTCACCCGCGGCGGCCTCGTGGCCGGTGACACCGTGCTGGTGCAGGGCGCGGGCGGCGGCGTCGCCACCGCGGTCATCACCCTCGCCCGGGCTGCGGGCCTCAAGGTGCTGGCCACCAGCCGCGACGAGGGCAAGCGGGCCCGTGCGCTGGAGATCGGCGCCCACGAGGTCTTCGAGTCCGGGGCGCGCCTCCCGGTCAAGGTCGACGCCGTGATGGAGACCGTCGGCAAGGCCACCTGGGCCCACTCGGTGCGGGCCCTCAAGCCGGGCGGGCGCATCGTGGTCTCGGGCACGACGTCGGGGGCCGACCTCGACGACGCCGAGCTCACGCGGATCTTCTTCCTCCAGCTCAGCGTGGTCGGCTCGACGATGGGCACCCGCGACGAGCTCGCGTCCCTGGTCTCGCTGCTCGACGCCACCGGCACGCGCCCGCTGATCGACCGGGTGCTGCCCATGGAGCAGGCCGCCGACGGCTTCGCCGCGATGGCCGGCGGCGACGTCTTCGGCAAGATCGTCTTCACCCGCTGATGGCTCGCACCCACCTGCTCACGGGCGCCGGGGCGGGCATCGGCGCCGAGCTGGCCCGGCGCCTGCGCGCGCGTGGCGACGACCTGGTGCTCGTGGCACGCTCCGAGGCGAGGGCCGAGGAGCTCGGTGTCGAGCACCCGGGCGCGTCGGTGCTGGTGGCCGACCTCGCCGACGCCGCCGCCCTCGAGCGGCTGCAGGGCCGCCTGCCCGCCCGGCTCGACTCCGTCGTGCACGCGGCCGGCGTGGTGGAGCTCGGTGCCGTCGCCGACCTGACGGCCTCGGCGTGGACCGAGCAGCTGGCGGTCAACCTGGTGGCCCCGGCGGTCCTGACCCGCCTCGCGCTGCCGGCGCTGCGCGAGGCGCGCGGCACGATCGTGCTGGTCAACTCCGGTGCCGGGCTGTTCGCCCACCCGCAGTGGTCGGCCTACGCCGCCTCCAAGCACGGCCTGAAGGCCCTCGCCGACGCGCTGCGCGCCGAGGAGGCGCAGCACGGTGTGCGGGTCACCTCGCTGTTCCCGGGACGCACCGCCACCGCGATGCAGGAGAAGGTGCACGCCCAGGAGGGCAAGGACTACGACGCCTCGCGCTGGATCGACCCCGTCACGGTGGCCGAGGCCGTGGTGGGCGTGCTCGACCTCCCGCAGGACGCCACGCTGACCGAGCTGGTGCTCAAGCCCCGAGCCTGAGCCCCGGCCCCGAGCCCCGGGCCGGCCGCTGCGGTCGCGGGACCCCTCAGGGCCGGGACGTCCAGTTGAGCGCGCCCACCAGCACCATCCGCAGCTGCGTGCGGGCGTTCTCGACGACGAGCTTCTCGGCGCCCGGGCGACCCACGGCGTGGAGGGTGTTCTCGGCGAAGGCGACCATGGCCGTGACGATGAGACCCGACAGCACGCGCAGGTCCTCGGTCGACCAGCGGTCGGTGCCGGGCAGCCGGGCGAGGTCGGTGGCCAGCTCGCGCTCGCACAGCTCGATCTCGTGGCGGATCGCCTCGCGCACCAGCGGCGGCCCTGCGGTCCGCTCTCGGGCGATGAAGGCGAAGTGGGAGCGCTGGCGGTGCACGTGCTCGTCGAGGATCCCGATGGAGTCGTCGACGATGTCCATCCAGCCCGGTGCCCCGCCCTCGCGTCCCTGCCGCACGTCGCGCAGCATGGCGCGCAGCGACTCGAAGGACTCGTCCACGAGGGCCATGCCGAGGTCCTCGATGGAGTCGAAGTGGCGGTAGAAGCCGGTCGGCACGATGCCGACCTGCTTCGACACCTGGCGCAGCGAGAGCGCGACCAGGCTGCTCTCCTCGAGCAGCGCCAGTGCGGCGTCGAGGATGGCGCGTCGCGTGCGCTCCTTGCGCTCGCCGCGGGTCTCGGTCATCCCTCGATCCTAGGCCACCCTCGCAGCGTGCTCCGACCTCGCGCGCCCCGGACCCCTGGGGCCCGTCCGGGAGCACATGTGTGCACCGTCACGCGAGTGGCGCACGACCGCCAGGACGGGGTGGGCGGCGTCACCCGCCGTTCCGGTTGACCTCGCGGCGCCGACCCCGGAGACTTTGAGTGAACATTCGTTCACCCAATCTGACGGGAGCAACTCCGATGAGCATCACGGGCTCCATCCTCCGGTCCCGCGCCGTCGCCGCCCTCACCTCGCCCCACGGCGTCGACCGCTTCCTGGAGCAGGTCAACCCGATGTGGGCGGCCCACGAGGTGCGCGCCCGCGTCGTCGAGGTCCGTCGCGAGACCGACGGCGAGCACCCGGTCGCCACGATCGTGCTCCAGCCGACGAGCACGTGGCGCGGACACCGTGCGGGCCAGTACGTCCAGGTGGGCGTCGACCTGCCCGGAGGTCGGCGCACGACCCGCTGCTTCTCGGTGTCCTCGCCCGCGTCGGCGCCGGGGGAGCGGATCTCGCTCACGGTGCGCTCGCACGCGGAGGGCGTGGTCTCGAGGTTCCTGGTCGAGCAGGCCCGCCCGGGCCTCACGGTCCACCTGGGCCAGGCCGAGGGCGACTTCGTCATGCACGAGAGCCCGGCGACGCCGACCAACAACCACCTGCTCTTCATCACCGGCGGGTCGGGCATCACCCCGGCCATGTCGATGGTCCGCACCCTGCTGCGCGACGGCTACGACGGCCGCGCCCACCGCAAGGTGACCTTCCTGCACTACGCCCGCAGCGCCGAGGACCAGATCTTCGCCGCGGAGCTCGCCGAGATCGCTGCGGGAGACAACCACGTGGACGTGCACCTGGTGCACGAGACCGACGGCGGCCGCTTCTCCGAGGCCGCCCTGCGTGAGCTGGTGCCGGCCTTCCAGGACACCGACACGTGGGCCTGCGGCCCGGCCGGCATGATCGAGCTGGTCCAGGCGGCGTACGCCGGGAGCCCCCGGCTGCGCGTGGAGTACTTCAAGCCCCCCATGACCGCCTCGGGCACGGCCGAGGGCGAGGTCTCCTTCGCCCGGTCGGGCCAGCAGGCCGCCAACACCGGTGCCTCGCTGCTGGAGCAGGCCGAGGCGCTCGGCCTGCGGCCCGAGTTCGGCTGCCGCATGGGCATCTGCTTCTCCTGCACCTCCCGCAAGACCGAGGGCACCGTGCGCAACGTCGTCACCGGTGCCGAGTCCTCGCTGCCCGACGAGGACATCCAGATCTGTGTCTCCGCCCCCGTCGGCGACTGCGTCGTCGACCTCTGAGGAAGGACCGCACCATGACCGCCACCCTGAACGAGACCACCGTGACCACCGCGACCACGAGCGGAGCGAGCGCCGCCCGCGCCGAGCGCCCCGTCGTGCCCGGCGACGCCGCGTTCCACCGCCTCACCGCGGCCCAGCTCAAGGACTTCGGCGACGAGATGGACGCCATCCGCCAGCGCGTGCTGGCCTCGCTGGGCGACGAGGACCGTGACTACATCCACCGCGTCGTGAAGGTGCAGCGGGGCTTCGAGGTCGCCGGGCGCGCGCTGTTCTACGTGCCGCCGGCGTGGCCGCTGGCCGTGGCCGCGCTCAGCGTGTCGAAGATCCTCGACAACATGGAGATCGGCCACAACGTCATGCACGGGCAGTACGACTGGATGAACGAGCCCGGCCTGAGCTCGCGCATGTACGAGTGGGACAACGTGTGCCCCAGCGACCAGTGGAAGTACTCGCACAACTACATCCACCACACCTACACCAACATCCTGGGCAAGGACCGTGACATCGGCTACGGCATCCTGCGCATGGACGACGACCAGAAGTGGCACCCCTACTACCTGGGCAACCCGGTCTACGCGGCGCTGCTCATGGTCTTCTTCGAGTGGGGCGTGGCCATGCACGACCTCGAGGTCGAGAACCTCGTGGCCGGCAAGCGCACGCTGGAGGAGAACAAGAAGATCTACCCCGGCCTGATGCGCAAGGTCCGCAACCAGGCGCTGAAGGACTACCTGCTCTTCCCGGCCCTCACCGGCCCCCTCTTCCCGATGACGCTGGCCGGCAACGCCGTGGCCAACCTGGTGCGCAACGTGTGGGCCTTCAACATCATCTTCTGCGGGCACTTCCCGGCCGGGGTGGCGACCTTCTCCGAGGAGGAGTGCGAGGACGAGTCGCGTGGTCACTGGTACTACCGCCAGCTGCTGGGCTCGGCCAACATCACCGGCGGCAGGCTCTTCCACGTGATGACCGGCAACCTGTCGCACCAGATCGAGCACCACCTCTTCCCCGACATCCCCGCCCGCCGCTACCCCGAGATCGCCGAGGACGTGCGCGAGATCTGCGAGCGCTACGGGATCGACTACAACACCGGGCCGCTCGGGCGCCAGCTGGGCAGCGTGGCCAAGAAGATCTGCCGCTACGCCCTGCCCGACTCCCCGTCCGACCTCAAGGCCCTGGTGCCCGGCTTCCTGCGCCGCCGCCTGGCCGCCTGAGGCTCCTCGGGTCAGACTAGGGAGCATGACCGGGCCCATGAAGGACCAGCTGAGCAAGAGCGAGATCCGCAAGGACGCCCTCCAGGGCGCCGTGGAGGCGACCGCGACGACCGTCGGTGAGGTGGCGACCATCCTCACCGGCGCCGTCAAGGACGTCGCCGGTGCCCTGGGCGGGCTCGCCACCGAGGTCTTCGAGCTGCGCGACGCCGCTCGCCGTGCCTCGGCGGAGCACGTCGAGCCCCTCCCCGAGGTCGACGAGCGGTAGTCCGGCACCCGTCCTCACGACGAAGGGGCCCGATCCGTCACCGGATCGGGCCCCTTCGTCGTGCCGCTCAGTCGTCGGGGTCGTCGAGACGGGCCAGCCAGGTGGAGAACCGCTCGACGGCGGTCTCGAACTCCGGGTGGGTGTCGGTGAACTCCTGGAGCCGCTCGGCCAGCCACGCCAGGGTGACCTCCTCGTCCCCCCGGCGTCGCTCGAGCTCCTCGATCCCGCGGTCGGTGAAGTACATGTCAGGCGAACGCGCGGTCGAGCAGGTCCTTCTGCTCGGCCATGTGGCGCTTGACGGTGCCGACCGACGGCGAGGACGACTCCGCCCGCGTGACGGCCTCCACCTGGGCGTCGACGCCCGGCCACACGTTGAGGGCGTAGTGGGGCCACGGGCCGTTGTTGAGCGGCTCGTCCTGCACCCACCGGACCTGCTTGAGGCGGGGGAACCGGGCGATCTCGGCCCGGATCTCCTCCTCGGGGCGCGGGTAGAGCTGCTCCACGCGGGCGATCGCGAAGCGCTCGGCGCCCTCGCGCTTGGCCCGGTCGACCATGAGGTCCCACGTGACACGGCCCGAGCACAGCAGCAGCGTGTCGACCTTCTCGGCGTCGGCCTCGGCGTCGGGGATGAAGGGCCGGAAGGACCCCTCGGTGAACTCCTCGGGCCGCGAGGCGGCCTCCTTGCGCTTGAGCATCGACTTCGGCGTGAAGACGATGAGCGGGCGGTGGGTCGAGCCCAGCGAGTGCTGCCGCAGCAGGTGGAAGTACGACGCGGGCGTCGAGGGCTGGGCGACGACGAAGGCCTCGTCGGCGGCCATGGTGAGGAAGCGCTCGATGCGCGCCGAGGAGTGGTCGGGTCCCTGTCCCTCGTAGCCGTGGGGGAGCAGGAGCACGACGCCCGACTCCTGGCGCCACTTGGTCTTGCCCGAGCTGATGAACTCGTCGATGACGGTCTGCGCCCCGTTGACGAAGTCGCCGAACTGCGCCTCCCACAGCACCAGCGCCTCGGGGCGGGCCACGGAGTAGCCGTACTCGAAGCCGAGCGCGGCGTACTCGCTGAGCAGCGAGTCGTAGAGGTAGAAGCGGGCCTGGTCCTCGGTGAGGTTGGCCAGGGGCGTCCACTCGTTGGCGTTGACCCGGTCGATGATCGTGCCGAAGCGCGACACGAACGTGCCGCGGCGCGAGTCCTGGCCGGCCAGGCGGACCGGACGGCCCTCCATGAGGAGCGAGCCGAAGGCGAGGATCTCGCCGGTGCCCCAGTCGATGGGGCCCTCGGTGATGGCCTTGGCCCGGCGCTGGAGCTGGGGCATGACCTTCGGGTGGACCGTGAAGCCGTCGGGCGGGGTGACGTAGGCGTCGGAGATCCGCTTGAGCACCTCGAGGGTGACCGCGGTCTGGGTCTCGCCGGCGGGCTTGTCCGGGTAGTCCGGCACGGTGGTCCACTCCGAGGGCTGGCCGGTGGCCTCGCGCACCTCGGTGAACACGCGCTCCAGCTGCTGCTGGTAGTCGCGCAGGACCTGCTCGGCCTCCTCGATCGTGATGTCGCCACGACCGATGAGCGACTCGGTGTAGAGCTTGCGCACCGAGCGCTTCTGCTCGATCAGGTCGTACATCAGCGGCTGGGTGTAGGACGGGTCGTCGCCCTCGTTGTGGCCGCGGCGGCGGTAGCACACCAGGTCGATGACGACGTCCTTGTTGAAGGCCTGGCGGTACTCGAAGGCCAGTCGGGCGACGCGGATGCACGCCTCGGGGTCGTCGCCGTTGACGTGGAAGATCGGCGCCTGGACCATCCGGGCCACGTCGGTGCAGTAGAGCGAGGAGCGCGAGGAGCCCGGCGAGGTGGTGAAGCCGACCTGGTTGTTGACGACCAGGTGGATCGTGCCGCCGGTGCGGTAGCCGCGCAGCTGGGACAGGTTGAGCGTCTCCGCCACCACGCCCTGACCCGCGAACGCCGCGTCGCCGTGCACCAGCAGGGGCAGCACGGGGTAGGCCGCGCCCTGGTCGAGCACGTCCTGCTTGGCGCGCGCGATGCCCTCGAGCACCGGGTCGACCGCCTCGAGGTGGGAGGGGTTGGCGGCGACGGAGACCTTGATCTTCTCCCCGGTGCCGGACTCGAACTCGCCCTCGGCGCCGAGGTGGTACTTCACGTCGCCGGAGCCCTGGACCGTGCGCGGGTCGATGTTGCCCTCGAACTCGCGGAAGATCTGGGAGTAGTTCTTGCCCACGATGTTGGCCAGCACGTTGAGCCGGCCGCGGTGGGCCATGCCGATGGCGACCTCGTCGAGGCCCGACTCGGCCGCGGCCTCGCAGATCTCGTCGAGCACGGGCACCGTGGTCTCGCCGCCCTCGAGGCTGAAGCGCTTCTGCCCGACGAACTTGGTCTGCAGGAAGGTCTCGAAGGCCTCGGCCTGGTTGAGCTTGAGCAGGATGCGCAGCTGCTCCTCGCGCGGCGGCTTGGTGTGGGGCACCTCGACGCGCTCCTGGATCCAGCGGCGCTGCTCGGGGTCCATGATGTGCATGTACTCGATGCCGGTGGTGCGGCAGTAGGAGTCACGCAGGATCCCCAGGATCTGGCGCAGCTTCATGAAGCGACGGCCCGAGCCACCGAAGGAGCCGGTCGCGAACTCGCGGTCGAGGTCCCACAGGGTCAGCCCGTGCGACTCGACCTCGAGGTCGGGGTGGCTGCGCTGGCGGTACTCCAGCGGGTCGGTGTCGGCCATCATGTGGCCGCGCACCCGGTAGGCGTGGATCAGCTCGAGGATGCGCGCCTGCTTGGAGATCTCGTCGTCGTGCGACGTGGAGATGTCCTTGCTCCAGCGGATCGGCTCGTAGGGGATGCGCAGCGACCGGAAGATCTCGTCGTAGAAGTCGTTGCCGCCCAGCAGGAGGGCGTGCACGCGCTTGAGGAACTCGCCCGACTGCGCGCCCTGGATGACGCGGTGGTCGTAGGTCGAGGTCAGCGTCATGACCTTGCTGATCCCGTTGCGGCTGATGGCCTCGTCGGAGGCGCCCTGCCACTCCGGGGGGAGCTCCATGGCCCCGACGCCGATGATGGCGCCCTGGCCCTTCATCAGGCGCGGCACGGAGTGGCTGGTGCCGATGCCGCCGGGGTTGGTCAGCGAGATGGACGTGCCCTGGAAGTCGGCGACGGTGAGCTTGGCGTCGCGCGCCTTGGCGACGATGTCCTCGTAGGCGGTCCAGAAGCCGGCGAAGTCCATGGTCTCGGCGGCCTTGATGGCCGGCACGAGCAGCTGACGGCTGCCGTCGGGCTTGGGCACGTCGATGGCCAGGCCCAGGTTGATGTGGGCGGGGGTGATCAGGTTGGGCTTGCCGTCGACGGTGTCGAAGCCGACGTTCATCTCCGGCATCGACTTCACCGCCTGCACCAGGGCGTAGCCGATCAGGTGGGTGAACGACACCTTGCCGCCGCGGGCGCGGGCGAGGTGGTTGTTGATGACGGTGCGGTTGTCCCACAGCAGCTTGACCGGCACGGAGCGCACGGAGGTGGCGGTGGGGACGGTCAGCGACACGTCCATGTTCTGCGCCGTGCGCGCGGGGGCGCCGCGCAGGACGGTGTAGGTGGGCTCGTCCTTGGCCGGCGACGGCTCCGCCGGGCGCGACTCCTTCGGCACCGGGCTGCTGGTGCCCTTCGCGGGCTCGGCGGCCTTGCCGGCCGGCCGCGGCTTGGCGACCGGGGCGGGGGAGTCGGAGCCCTTCGCAGCGGGCTGGGCCGGCGCGGCGGCCGGGGCCTTCGCCGGGGCGGGCGCGGCGGCCTTCTCGGGAGCCTTCGCGGCGGGCTTCTCGGCGGGCGCCTTCGCGGCTGCTGCTCCGTTGCTCGAGCCGTTGCCGTTGCCGAGCACGGCCTCGGCGCCGCCGTTCTTGAAGAACGTCACCCACGTCGCGTCGACGCTCGACGGGTCGGCCTGGTACTGGTCGTACATCTCCTCGACCAGCCACTCGTTGGCGCCGAAGTCCGCAGGCGGCTCCGTGGTGGTGGTGGGGTGTGGAGACTTGTTGCCAGGGGACTGCGGCACGACTTGCTTCGCCTCTTCCGGGAGCGCGCGGGGTGGGTGGTTTTCCGTGGTCCAGGCTAGTCCCCCGACCCGGCAAATGCCGAGGTTGAGGTCACCTTTCGGGCAGGGTGTTAGCCGCACCACACCCGGCCCGGGGTCACTGGACGACGCGCGCCCCGCCACCACGGCGCCCACGAGAGGACGACGACCCGATGATGCCCCTCCCGCCCACGGCCCCCGGCGTGTCGCCGAGGCCGCCCGGGCGCGCGCGCCGAGCGCGGTCCGCACGTCGGGCCGCCGGGGCGCTCGCCCTCGCCCTGCTGCTGACGACGGGGGCCTGCACCGACGAGGCCCCCGACGGCGGTGCGTCGTCGGCCGCCGGTGCGTCGTCGGCCCCGCGAGCCACCGGCCCCGCGTCGGCGCCCGTGGTCGTGCGGACCGGGGAGGTCGTCGGACGACTGCCGGCGGCCCGCCGCGAGGGTGTCGTGCAGCGGGTCGGCCAGGTCGTGGCCGACTGGTACGCCGCGGCCTTCCTCGACGGTCCCTGGCCCCGCTCCGACGTCCGTGACGCCTTCCCCGGCTTCACCGCGGGGGCGCGCGAGGCCGCGCGGGCAGAGCGGGCCCGCACCAGCGCGGCCTCGCTGGGCGAGGGGGTCGACGCGGTCCGTGCCGCGCGGCAGCGGGTCGTGGTGGACCTGCTGGCCCACGGCGGGCGCGTGCGCGGCGCGACCGCACGGGTCCTGCTCGACTACGTGCCGCTGAGCGGCGCCGACGAGCAGGTCGCGCGTCGCGTGCAGGGGCGGCTCTCCCTGACCTGGGACGGTGACGCCTGGCGGGTCTTCGCCTACGACCTGACCCAGGGGCGCCTGGCACGTGAGCCGGCGCGCGAGCCGGCGCGTGAGGGGGAGGGCGCACGATGACGGGCTCGCAGGAGCAGGTCGGGAGGTCGGCCGGCGGGGCCGCGCGACGCGGCTGGCGCCGGGTGGTGCTGGCCGCGGTGCTGGTGCTGGCCGCACTCACGGTGCCCGGCTCGGCGGTGAGCAGCCCGCAGGCGGTGCTCGTGGAGGTGCGGCGCGCCCAGGCGGTCGACCTCACCCCCGATGTCGTGTGGATCCTCGCCGTGGGCTCCGACGCGCGGCCCGGTGAGGACATGACCCGGGTGCGCGGCGACGCTCTCCAGCTCGTGGGTCTCGACACCCGCACCGGCGCCGCCGCGTCGATCGGCGTGCCGCGCGACTCCTACGTGCCGATCCCCGGCTTCGGCTCCGACCGGGTCAACGCCGCGCTGACCTACGGCGGCCCGCAGCTGCTCGCCCGCACGGTGGGCGACCTCGTCGGGATCGAGCCCGACTACGTGATGGTCACCCGCTTCCCCTTCTTCGAGGACATGGTCGACGACATCGGCGGTATCGAGGTGGGCAACCCGCGCGCCTTCTCCGACCCCGACCTCAAGCCCCTCGGCTTCGAGGCGGGCCGCATCCGCCTCGACGGCTACGGCGCGATGGCCTTCGCCCGGATCCGCAAGGGTCTCGCGGGCGGCGACTTCGACCGCTCCGCCAACCAGCAGCGGGTGCTCCGCGGCATCCACGCCGCGATCGCGGAGCGCGCCGACCGGCCGGGCTTCCTCGAGCGCGGTGTCGCGACGGTGCTCCGTCACACCGCCACCGACGCCTCTCCGGTCGAGCTGTTCCGCCTGGCGCAGGCGGTGGCGCAGGTCGACCGGAGCAGGATCACGACGTGCGTCGTGCCGGGCGCCCTGGGTCAGGTCGGAGCGGCCAGCGTCGTGCTGCCCGACGTACCGGTCGCCCGCCGGCTCGGTGACGCCGCCCGTCAGGACGCGACCCTGCCCCGCGGCTGCTGAGCCGGTGGGCCGCGCTCAGCCCAGCTCGATCTCGGCGCGCACCGTGGTGCCGCGCGAGGTGTCGTAGGACCACCGTCGGCTCAGACCGGCGACCATCATCAGCCCGCGCCCGGAGTCGGAGTCGAGGTCGGGCGGTCGCACGACGGGCAGTGAGGCACCCCCGCCGTCGGCCACCGAGATGACGAGGTCCTCGCCGCGGGTCTCCCACGCGACCTCGAGGGCCGGCCTGGCCCCGCCGCGTCCGTGCCGGACGCCGTTGGCGACCAGCTCGCTCACGATGACGCACGCGGTCTGCACGGTCACACGGTTGACCCCGGCGGCCTCGAGCTGGTCACCGAGCCGGTGCCGGGCCTCGGTGACGGAGTCGACGGTGAAGGGCAGGGCGAGCTGCGCCCTGACCGGTGGCCGCACTGGCTCAGGCGACGGCACCCGGGGCGCCTGACGGGTCGGGCTCCTCGTCGTCGGGCGACTCCCGGTAGGGGAGGGCGACGACGGTGAGCATCCTCTGGGCCAGGGTGTCGCGCCGGGCGACCAGCTCGACTGACCCGCCGGCGCGTCGGGCCTGCGACATGGCCTTAGCCAGCACGCCGATCGCGACGCTGGGGAGGTAGTCGACGTCGCTGAGCTCGATCACGACCCGGCCGGTGTAGTCGGCGGAGTGTGCGGCGATCTGGTTGCGCAGCGTCATGACGGCGTACTCGTCGATGCTCCCGCTCACGGTGAGGACACCGGAGTCGAGGGTGCTGGTGAAGGGGCGCTCCTGCATGGTCGAACGATACCCGCACCGGAGCCGGCGCGGGGCTCCCCCGGGCGGGTGTGCGGGGACGGTGCCGGACACGGCGACGCCGGGGCGGCGGTGCCGCCCCGGCGTCGGGGTGCTGCTGGGGTGCTGCCGGTGTGCTGTCGGGGTGCTGCTGGGAGGCCGGGGAGGGTCAGCGCGGATAGATGCGTGAGCCGGCCCAGCCGACGTCGATCAGGTCGATGACGCCGGGGATCCGCACGGAGATGGCGCTGACCTCGGTGCCGTAGAAGTTGCTGCCGCCGGCGGGGATGCGGCCGAAGGTGATGACGCCGTTGTCGCCGAAGAGCACCTGGTCGCCGAGGGAGAGGTCGTCGGGCTTGATCGACTCGCCGTCGAGCAGGATGTCGGCGACCTTGACCTCGACCGTGCGGGCGACCTTCGTGCCGGCGCCCTTGCTCAGCAGGTCGATGCGCGAGCCGATGCCGGTGATGACCAGGCCGGCCGAGGGGATCTCGAGCCGGCCGAGGTTGCTGGCCACCATGGAGCGCGCGCGTCCGCGGGGCAGCTGCTCGCCGGAGTACTTGTACTCCAGCCCGGTCAGGGTGACCAGGCCCCCGAGCAGCACCTGGGCCTGCTCGACGGTCTTGGTGCGGACGTCGCCGCCGGTGCCCTCGCAGGGGATGGTCTGGGTGCCGATGCCCCCCATGTGCAGCAGGTCGTTGCCGGCGAAGAGGTCGAGGCCCATGACGGTGGAGCGGAAGACGCCCGAGCGCACGGGGCTGGAGATGCGGGTCTTGGCGCGGCCCAGCTGGAGCGTCGTCACCGAGTCGTTGGCCGCCTCGCTGGGGTCGACGTCGATCTTCAGCGCGTAGGTCTCCGAGGTGGCGAAGGTCTTCCCGACCGTGCCGCCGGAGCGACCGAGCCCGATCGAGCCGAGGCCGGGGATCTCGACTGTGTTGCCCGCGACCGACGACAGCAGCTCGACGAGCTGGTCGACGACCTGGGAGACGGGGGCCGTGGCGTCGTTGACGATGTCGAGCAGGTCGGCGAGCGGGGTGCCCTCGACCACCGTGTCGTCGTAGTCCAACGAGATGCCCTCGAAGCCGAAGGAGTGGTCGGTGCCGTAGGCGCCGCGGGCGCCGCGGGCGTCGACGGCGGAGCGGTCGTAGAAGGAGTCGGCGACCGAGCGCAGCCCCTCGATCCTGAGGGTCGGGATGGCGAGATCGTCGACGACCTCGCCGCCGATGGCGATGTCGGCGATGGTGTTGATGCCGCGCACTCCCGTGCGACCCGCGGTCTCGTAGGTCTCGTAGCTGCTGGTGCTGGGGGAGAGGTGGACCAGGTCGTCGGGGACGGGGAGCGTGTCGGTGCTGAGCAGCGAGCCCACGACGTCGGAGAGTCCGGCGGTGCGGGTGCAGGGCTGGTTGGCGCGCGCGTCCTTGAGGCTCTTCAGCTCCACGCCGCCCAGCAGCACCTTGGTGCCGTAGACGTTGGCCTTCATGCCGAAGTCGGTCAGCCGGCGCTCGGCCCGGGCGGAGGGGGCGTCCTCGGCCGTGGCCGTCGTGGGGGTGGTCAGGGTGCCGGCGAGGCCGGCGGCGCAGACCGCGGAGACCGCGACCGCCCGTCGAAGGGTCGTCTTCACTGTTCCTGCTTTCGTCAGCGAGTGGGGGCCGGCCGGGAGGGGCGCGTGAGGCCGTGCGGCCGGGTGC
This sequence comes from Nocardioides sp. Leaf307, assembly GCF_001423135.1. Lineage (NCBI taxonomy): Bacteria > Bacillati > Actinomycetota > Actinomycetes > Propionibacteriales > Nocardioidaceae > Nocardioides > Nocardioides sp. Leaf307. Next base: position 1,428,590 of record NZ_LMNY01000001.1, read on the forward strand.
GCCTCCCGGGCCGAGGGACCCCGAGACCCCTCGTTGCTGAGTGAACGCCGGGCTGACGTGGAAGTTAGGTCACACGTCCGGCGGTCCAGACCACGACGGTGCCGCGCCCCTGAGAACCGGACGCGACGCGAGAAAGGAGAAGGTGTGCCCCCGGCAGGATTCGAACCTGCGGCACCTGGTACCGGAAACCAGTGCTCTATCCCCTGAGCTACGGAGGCGCTCACGCCGACCAGCGGCGCGGTTCCGAACCCTACAACCAGGCCGGCCCGGCGTCGAAGCCGGGCCGCCACGGGCCCGCGAGACCGTGGTCGGGTCGACCGCCCGACCTCGTTACCCTTGACCGGTGACTCCCGAGCAGCTCTCCGCCACCATCGTCGACGTCCTGTCGGCCCTCGTCGACGAGGGCTCGCTGACCCTCCCCGAGGGCGTCCCGACCAGCGTCACGGTGGAGCGACCCCGGCAGAAGGGGCACGGTGACTACGCCACCAACGTCGCGCTCCAGCTGGCCAAGAGGGCCGGCACCAACCCGCGGGCCCTGGCCGAGCTGGTCGCCGCGCGCCTCGGTGCGGTCGACGGCGTCGGCGAGGTCGAGATCGCCGGGCCGGGCTTCCTCAACATCACCGTGGAGGCCGGTGCTCAGGGCCGCGTCGCCCTCGACGTGCTCGCGGCCGGCGACCGCTACGGCGCGAGCCAGGCCTTCGCCGGCGAGAGGATCAACCTCGAGTTCGTCTCCGCGAACCCCACCGGCCCCATCCACATCGGCGGGGTGCGCTGGGCTGCTGTCGGTGACGCCCTGGGTCGGATCTTCACGATGACCGGTGCCGAGGTCACCCGGGAGTACTACTTCAACGACCACGGAGCGCAGATCGACCGGTTCAGCCGCTCGTTGCTGGCGAGCGCGCAGGGACGGCCCGCGCCCGAGGACGGCTATGGCGGCCAGTACATCCACGACATCGCGGCGGCCGTGGCGGAGCAGCGGCCCGAGGTGCGCGACCTCGACGACGAGAAGGCGCAGGAGGTGTTCCGCGCCGTCGGTGTCGACATGATGTTCGCCGAGATCAAGGCCAGCCTCCACGACTTCGGCGTCGACTTCGACGTCTACTTCCACGAGGACGACCTGCACCGCAGCGGGGCCGTGGAGCGGGCCATCGCGCGGCTCACCGAGATGGGCAACACCTACGAGGCCGACGGCGCCGTCTGGCTGCGCACCGAGCAGTTCGGCGACGACAAGGACCGGGTGATCATCAAGTCCGACGGTCAGGGCGCCTACATCTCCGGTGACCTCGCCTACTACCTCGACAAGCGGGAGCGCGGCTTCGACCGCTGCCTGATCATGCTGGGCGCCGACCACCACGGCTACGTCGGTCGGATGATGGCGATGTGCGCCGCCTTCGGCGACCGGCCGGGGGAGAACCTGGAGATCCTCATCGGCCAGATGGTCAACCTCCTCAAGGAGGGCGAGCCCGTGCGCATGTCGAAGCGGGCCGGCACGGTCATCACGCTGGAGGACCTGGTCGGCGCCATCGGCAAGGACGCCGCGCGCTATGCCCTGGCCCGCTACAGCTCCGACTCCAACATCGACCTCGACCTCGACCTGTGGGCCAAGTCGGGCAACGACAACCCCGTCTACTACGTGCAGTACGTCCACGCGCGCGTCTCGGGGATCCTGCGCAACGCCGCGGCCCTCGGCCTCGAGCCCGGCGACGCGATGCACCTGCTCACCCACGAGCGGGAGGGCGAGCTGCTGCGCGCGCTCGCCGAGCTCCCGCGCGTGGTGGCCAGCGCGGCCGAGCTGCGCGAGCCCCACCGGGTCGCGCGCTACCTGGAGGACACGGCGGGGGTCTACCACCGCTTCTACGACAGCTGCCGGGTGCTGCCGCTCGGCGACGAGGAGCCCAACGACCTGCACCGCGCCCGGCTGGCCCTGGTGGCGGCCACCCGGGTGGTCTTCGCCAACGGCCTCGGCCTGCTCGGCGTGAGCGCCCCGGAGCGGATGTGAGGGCGCACGAGGCCGGCTGGGCCCACGCCGAGGGGCCCCGCGGTCCCTCGTGGCTGCGCGAGCCCAGCGACCCCAACGACCTGGTCACCCACCTCTGGTCGACCACCGCGCGCAAGAGCGACGGCGTGCTGGAGGTCGGTGGCGTCGCGATGAGCGACCTCGTGGCCGAGCACGGGTCCCCGGCGTACGTGCTGGACGAGGCCGACTTCCGTGGCCGGGCCCGGGCCTTCCGCGACGCCTTCGCCGACTACGACGTCTTCTACGCCGGCAAGGCCTTCCTCAGCATCGCCGCCGCGCGCTGGATCGCCGAGGAGGGCCTCGGCCTCGACGTCTGCTCGGGCGGCGAGCTGAGCGTCGCCGAGCGCGCCGGCTTCCCGATGGCGCGCGTCGAGCTGCACGGCAACAACAAGACCGTCGGCGAGCTGGAGCGCGCCGTGCGCCTGGGCATCGGCCGGGTCGTCGTCGACTCCTTCGACGAGATCGAGCGGCTGGCGGCGGTCGTGGCCCGCGAGGGACTGCCGGCGCGCGTGATGGTCCGGGTGACGGCGGGCGTGGAGGCCCACACCCACGAGTACATCGCCACGGCCCACGAGGACCAGAAGTTCGGCTTCTCCATCACCTCCGGTGACGCGCTGGAGGCGGTGCGCCGCGTGCTCGACGCCCCCGGGCTCGAGCTCCTCGGCCTGCACTCCCACATCGGCTCGCAGATCTTCGACTCCGCCGGCTTCGAGGTCGCGGCCAAGCGAGTGCTGGCCCTGCACGCCCGGGTCGCGACCGAGCTCGGCGCGACGATGCCGCAGATGGACCTCGGCGGGGGCTTCGGCATCGCCTACACCACGCAGGACGACCCGGCCGAGCCCGCACGCCTGGCCGCGGAGATGTCGGCGATCGTGGCCCACGAGTGCCGCGCGCTGGGGATCGCCGAGCCCCACCTGTCGATCGAGCCCGGCCGGGCCATCGCGGGCCCCGCGATGTGCACCGTCTACGAGGTCGGCACGGTCAAGGCGGTGCGGCTCGACGGGGGAGCGGTGCGCACCTACGTCTCGGTCGACGGCGGCATGAGCGACAACATCCGCACGGCGCTCTACGACGCCGACTACTCCTGCACGCTCGCCTCGCGCGTCTCCGACGCCCCGCCCGTGCTCGCCCGTGTCGTCGGCAAGCACTGCGAGGCCGGCGACATCGTGGTCAAGGACGAGTTCCTGCCCGGCGACGTCGCCCCCGGAGACCTGCTGGCCGTGCCCGGCACCGGCGCCTACTGCCGGTCGATGGCCTCCAACTACAACCACGCGCTCCGCCCGCCCGTGATCGCGGTGCGGGACGGGGTCGCGCGCGTCGTGGTACGACGCGAGACTGAGGACGATCTGTTGGCAACCGACGTGGGTGGTCTCGAGTGAAGGAGAGCGACAAGTCGCTCGGTGTGGCGGTGCTGGGCTGCGGCTCGGTCGGGTCGCAGGTGGTGCGGCTGCTCCAGGAGCAGGCGGGCGACCTCGCGGCGCGCGTGGGCGCCCCGGTGGAGCTGGTGGGGGTCGCCGTACGGCGCCTCGACGCGGCGCGCGAGGTCGAGGTGCCCGAGGGGCTCCTGACCACCGACGCCGCGGCGCTGGTGGCCCGTGACGACGTCGACCTCGTGGTCGAGGTCATCGGCGGCATCGAGCCGGCCCGGGGCCTGATCCTCAGCGCCCTGGAGCACGGCGCGAGCGTGGTCACCGCCAACAAGGCCCTGCTGGCCGAGGACGGACCGACCCTCTTCGAGGCCGCCGAGAAGGCCGGCCGCGACATCTACTACGAGGCCGCGGTGGCCGGGGCGATCCCGATCCTGCGCCCGCTGCGGGAGTCGCTGGCCGGTGACACGGTCACCCGGGTGCTCGGCATCGTCAACGGCACGACCAACTTCATCCTCGACAAGATGGACACCTCGGGCGCCGGCTTCGGCGACGCCCTCCAGGAGGCCCAGGACCTCGGCTACGCCGAGGCCGACCCCACCGCCGACGTCGAGGGCTTCGACGCCGCGGCCAAGGCCGCGATCCTGGCCTCCCTGGCCTTCCACTCCCGTGTCACCGCCTCCGACGTGCACCGCGAGGGCATCTCCGAGGTGACCGCGGCCGACGTCGCCTCGGCGCGCGACATGGACAGCGTGGTCAAGCTGCTGGCGATCTGCGAGCTGCGCCCGGGTGCCGACGGCGGCGAGGACGCCGTGGCCGTGCGCGTGCACCCGGCCATGATCCCGCGCTCCCACCCGCTGGCCTCGGTGCGCGAGGCCTACAACGCGGTCTTCGTGGAGTCCGAGGCCGCGGGCCAGCTGATGTTCTACGGCCCTGGCGCCGGCGGGTCGCCGACGGCGTCGGCGGTGCTCGGCGACCTCGTGACCGTCGCCCGCAACCGCCTCGCCGGCACCCGCGGCGCCGGGGAGTCGGCCTACGCCGCGCGCGCCGTGCTGTCGATGGGCGAGAGCCGCACCCGCTACCACGTGGCGATCGACGTCGACGACCGCGCCGGCGTGCTCGCCACGGTCGCGCTGGCCTTCGCCGAGCACGACGTGTCGATCCAGACCGTGCGCCAGGAGGGTCGCGGCGACGACGCCCAGCTGGTCGTGGTGTCCCACGAGGCCACCGACGCCCAGCTCAGCGCCACCGTGGCGCACCTCAGGACCATGGACATCGTGCGTGACGTCACCTCCGTCATGCGTGTCGAAGGAGTTGCGGAATGACGACCACGGCCCCCAGGACCCCGGTCCGCACCCACCAGTGGCGCGGGGTGATCGAGGAGTACCGCGACCTGCTCGACCTCCCCGAGGGCACCCCGGCGGTGACCCTGCGCGAGGGCGGCACGCCCCTGGTCCACTCCGGCTGGCTCTCCGGCCTCACCGGCGCCGAGGTCCACCTCAAGGTCGAGGGCGACAACCCCACGGGGTCCTTCAAGGACCGTGGCATGACCGCCGCGATCTCGGTGGCCAAGCACCAGGGCGCCGAGGCCGTGGTCTGCGCCTCGACCGGCAACACCTCGGCCTCGATGGCCGCCTACGCCGCCAAGGCCGGCCTCAAGCCGCTCGTGCTCGTGCCCGAGGGCAAGATCGCCGCCGGCAAGATGGCCCAGGCCATCCTCCACGGCGCCCAGGTCATCATGGTGCGCGGCAACTTCGACGACTGCCTGGCCATCGCCCAGGGGCTGGCGAAGGACTACCCCGTCGCCCTGGTCAACTCCGTCAACCCGGTGCGCCTCGAGGGCCAGAAGACCGCGGCCTTCGAGATCGTCGACTTCCTCGGCGACGCCCCCGACTACCACCTGCTGCCGGTCGGCAACGCCGGCAACATCTCCGCCTACTGGCTCGGCTACCGCCAGTACGCCGAGCAGGGCGTCGCCACCCGCCGCCCGGTCATGCGCGGCTTCCAGGCCGAGGGCGCGAGCCCCCTGGTGACCGGGTCGCCGTTCCCGGCCCCCGAGACGAAGGCGACCGCGATCCGCATCGGCAACCCCGCGTCCTGGCACCTCGCGGTCGCCGCGGCCGAGGAGTCGGGCGGTCGATTCGCCGCGGTGAGCGACGAGCAGATCCTGGCCGCCCAGCGGCTGCTGGCCACCCACGACGGCGTCTTCGTCGAGCCGGCCTCGGCGGCCGGCGTGGCCGGTCTGCTGCAGGAGCTCGAGGCGGGGGAGTCCTACGCGGGTGCGACGGTGGTGGTCACCGTGACCGGCCACGGGCTCAAGGACACCGCGACGGCCCTCGAGGGTGTGGGTCCGCTGGTCGACACCGTGGTCGACGCCGACGTCTCCTCGGCGGCGCAGGCCGCCGGCCTGGCCTGAGGGCGGCGTGACCCGCTTCGTCGACGGGCCCGTGCACGTCTCGGTGCCGGCCACCTCGGCCAACCTCGGCCCCGGCTTCGACTCCCTCGGCCTCGCGCTCGACCTGCGCGACGAGCTCAGCGCCGAGGTCGTGGCCTCGGGTCTGGAGGTGGTCGTCGAGGGCATGGGCGCGGCCGACGTGCCGCGCGACGAGACCCACCTGGTGGTGCGCTCGATGCGGGCCGCGCTCGGCCTCATGGGCGCCGAGCCGCCGGGGCTTCGCCTGACCTGCCGCAACGTCGTGCCCCACGCCCGCGGTCTCGGCTCCTCCTCGGCCGCCATCGTGGCGGGCGTCAGCCTGGCCCGCGCGCTGGTGGCCGGCGGCTCCCTGCTGCTCGACGACGACGCGCTCTTCCGTCTCGCCGCCGAGATCGAGGGCCACCCCGACAACGTCGCCCCGGCTTTCTACGGCGGCTTCGTGATCTCCGGTCACGACGACGAGGGGTTCTACGCCGTCACCTCGCCGGTCGACCCGCGGGTCGGCGCGGTGGTGCTCGTGCCGCCGACCCCGCTGTCGACCGAGGTCGCCCGGGGCCTGCTGCCCGCCGAGGTGCCCCACGCCGACGCCGCCGCCGACGCAGGGCGCACGGCGCTCCTGGTCGCCGCGCTGGCCAGCCAGCCCGAGCAGCTGCTGCGGGCCACGCGCGACTACCTGCACCAGGACTACCGCCGGCCCGCCATGCCCGACTCGGTGGCGCTCGTCGACGCCCTGCGCGCCGACGGCGTGCCCGCGGTGGTCTCCGGCGCCGGGCCGACCGTGCTCGCCTTCGCGGAGGCGGGTCGCCCGGCCGCGGTGCGTGCCGTGCTCGACCGCGCGCCGCGCGGGTGGGAGGCGTCCTACGTCGCGGTGGACCGTGACGGGGTCCGCGTCTCCTGATCCCCGGCCCCGCGGGGCCGACGCGGTGCTACATTGACCGCACGCCGCAGCTCTCTCGGCCGGCACCGGGGGCATCGCCCCCAGCCTGCTCGGCCTCTCGGGCGCGGAACCTCCCCCGATCCCCGTCCTCACCGGCGGATCGTCCGCACGACCGGATCCCGGCCGTCGGACGCCCCACGGGGGAGCCAGACCCTCGGTCGCCGGCCTCTCCGCGCCCGGCCGAGGACCCCGCATCGATACGTGGCAAGGACCTTCACGTGACGGACACCCCGGACCCCACCTCGCCCGCGCCCGCAGGTGGCGACGCCCCCCGCAAGCGCGGAGGTGGGCTCAACTCCATGCTGCTCGCCGACCTCAAGGCGCTGGCGGCCGGCATGGGCGTCGCTGGCGCGGGCGGGATGCGCAAGGCGCAGCTCGTCGACGCGATCCGCTCGGCCCAGTCGGCCGGTGCGGCCGGCCCGGCGGCGGACGCTCTCGCCCAGACCCCGCCGCGCGCCACGCGCTCGCGGCGTACGGCGGGCGCCGGCGAGACGGCCGCCCCGTCGGACGGCGCACCGACCGCCGGCGGGTCGACCGACGGCGCGGCCGCCGACCCGGCGCCGGTCGCGGCCGCCGAGGCCGGCCCGGGCGGCACGACCCAGGTGCGCCAGGAGAGCCGCTCGGCCCGGGTGCGCGAGCGGCGTGCCGAGCGCGCCGCGACCGGGGCGGCCGACCAGCCGGCCCCGGACGCCCCGGCCGCGCGGGAGCAGGACCGACAGCAGGACCGCCAGGAGGACCGGCAGCAGGACCCTCAGCAGCGCGGTCAGGACAAGCAGGCGGGCCGTGGCCAGCAGGACCAGGACCAGCAGGGCAAGCAGTCCGGCAAGGGACAGCAGGACCAGCAGGGCAAGGACCACCGGGGCCAGGGCGGCAACGACCGCCAGCAGGGCAAGGACCAGCGCGGCAACGACCAGGGCAGCAAGGACCGGCAGCAGGACCGGCAGCAGGACCGGCAGCAGGACCGGCAGCAGGACCGGCAGCAGGGCAAGGACCAGCGCGGCCAGGGCGGCAACGACCAGGGTGGCCAGGGTGGCCAGGGTGGCCAGGGTGGCAACGACCAGGGCGGCAAGGACCAGGGCGGCAAGGACCAGGGCGGCAAGGACCAGGGCGGCCAGAACCGCGACGGCCAGAACCGCGACGGCCAGGGCGCCGAGCAGCAGGACGACGAGGGCGGCACGGGGCGCAACCGCCGCCGCCGGGGACGTGACCGCGAGCGGGGTCCGCGCGCGGCGGGCGGCGGGCGCAACGAGCCCGACACCCAGGTGCTCGACGACGACGTGCTCGTGCCGGCGGCCGGCATCCTCGACGTGCTCGACAACTACGCCTTCGTCCGCACGAGCGGTTACCTGCCGGGCACCGACGACGTCTACGTGTCGCTGTCGATGGTCCGCAAGTTCGGGCTGCGACGCGGTGACGCGCTCGTCGGGCAGGTGCGCCAGCCCCGCGAGGGCGAGCGCAAGGAGAAGTTCAACCCGATGGTGCGCATCGACTCCGTCAACGGCGCCGAGCCCGACACGGCCCGCCACCGCGTGGAGTTCGCGGCGCTGACGCCGGTGCACCCCGAGGAGCGGCTCCGGCTCGAGACCGGCCGTGCCGACGTCGTGGGCCGTGCCCTCGACCTCACCGCCCCGCTGGGCAAGGGGCAGCGGGCGCTGCTCGCGGCCCCGGGCCGCGCCGGCCGCACGACGGTGCTGCAGTCGGTGGCGCGCTCGGTGAGCACCAACAACCCCGAGTGCCACCTGATGGTCGTGCTCGTCGACGAGCGTCCCGAGGAGGTCACCGACTTCGAGCGGTCGGTGAAGGGCGAGGTCATCGCCTCGACCTTCGACCGCCCGCCGAGCGACCACACGATGGTCGCCGAGCTCGCGATCGAGCGGGCCAAGCGGCTCGTCGAGCTCGGCCACGACGTCGTGGTCCTGCTCGACGGACTGACCAGGCTGGGCCGCGCCTACAACCTCTCGCTGCCCTCGAGCGGGCGGGTGCTGCCCGGTGGCGTCGACGCCGCCGCGTTGCACCCCACGACACGGTTCTTCGGCGCCGCCCGCAACGTCGAGGACGGCGGGTCCCTCACGATCCTCGCCACGGCGGTCGTGGAGAGCGGCTCCCCGATCGACGAGCTGATCTTCGAGGAGCTGGCCGGCACGGCCAACGCCGAGATCCGGCTGCGCACCGACCTGGCCGACAAGCGGCTGCTCCCGGCGGTCGACGCGGCGCGGTCGGGCACGCGGCGCGAGGAGCTGCTCATGGGCGCCGAGGAGGTCGACATCGTGTGGGCCCTGCGTCACGAGCTGGCCGCCCTCGAGCCGCAGGCCGCCCAGGAGCTGCTGCTGGAGCGGCTGCGGGGCACCTCGACCAACATCGAGCTGCTCATGCAGGTCCAGCGCACCGCCGCTGCGGCTCCCACCGGTCGCGGCCGGGCCTGAGCGCCCGCGGCCGCTGGTCCGGGCCGTCACCGGTCCGGACCGGCGGCCCCCGTGCGCCCGGGGGAGGGACGTTCCGGCGCGCGCCGGGCCGAGGACGGCTACGCTGGCGGCTCCCCTCGACCCGTCCTGCCGTGCAACTCCCGAAAGGCTGACCACGTGGCCCGCATCCTGGTGGCCGACGACGACGTCGACATCCGAGAGCTCGTCGAGTTCAAGCTGAGCATGCTCGGTCACGAGATCACCGCCGTCGGTGACGGCGCGGCCGCGGTGGCCGCCTGCCAGGCCTCGCGCCCCGACCTGGCCGTGCTCGACGTCATGATGCCGGGGGTCTCGGGCCTCGACGCGATCAAGTCCATCCGGGCCGACCCGTCGCTGGCCGACCTGCCCGTCATCCTGCTGACCGCTCGGGCGCAGGAGTCCGACGTCGAGTCGGGCTTCGACTCCGGTGCCGACGACTACATCACCAAGCCGTTCAGCCCGCGCGAGCTGGCGTCGCGTGTGGAGGCCCTGCTCACCCGCACCCGATGAGGCGGAGCGGGGCGCACGCCGCGAGCGTCGAGGACCTCGTCGGCCTGGTGGTGCGCCGGCTGCTGGTCGTCGTGGTGGCCCTGGCCGTCGTCGCGGTGGGCGGGATGCTGCTGGCCGCCCAGGCGGTCTCGCGCGTGACCTCGGAGGTGACTCCCGCGGCGGAGTCCCACCAGGAGGTGCTCCAGGACCTCACCGACCTGGAGTCCGCGGTCGGTGCGTGGGCGCGCAGCGGCGACGCGGCGGCGCTGGCGGACTACCGCGAGGCCGCCGCACGCCTGCCCGGCCACGAGCGGGACGTCGCCGACTTCGCGGCCTCCGAGCCCGACCTCCAGCCGCTCCTGGCCTCGGAGCTCGAGGCCGGGCAGCGCTGGCGGGACCAGTACGCCGACCCGCGTGCCGCCGCCCCCGGCGGACCCGAGACCTTCGACCCCGCGCGCTTCGCCCTGGGCCAGGACCTCTTCTCCCGCTACCGCGCGGAGCACGCCGTCACCGCGCGGGCCTTCGACGACCTCACCGCGCAGGCCCGCACCCGGGCCTGGTGGCTGGTGGGCGCGACCATCGCGGCGACCCTGCTCCTCACCGCCCTGGCCGGACTGGTGGTGACGCGCGCGCGCCGTGACCTGCGCCGCGACCTCTCCCGGCCGCTGCAGGACCTCGAGACGGTCGTGCAGGACATGGCCGCGGGTCGCCTCGAGGTGCGGGCCGGCGACGGCGGCACCCGCGAGGTCCGCGCCGTCGCGGCGGCGCTCAACGAGCTCGCCGACGCCCAGGCCCGGGCGCGGGCCGTGGAGGCCCACATCCACGACGAGCTGCGCGAGCTCGACACGGCGCGCGACGACTTCGTCTCCAACGTCTCCCACGAGCTGCGCACGCCGCTGACGACGATCAGCGGCTACCTGGAGATGGTGGCCGAGGAGTTCGAGGACGCGATGGGCCCCCGTCACCAGCGCATGCTGGAGGCGACCACGCGCAACGTCGCCCGCCTGCGGCTGCTGATCGACGACCTGCTCACGCTGTCGCGGGCCGAGGCCCGCAGCACGAGCCTCGAGCAGGGCGACGTGCGCCTGCTGCTGCGCGACGTGCTCACCGACGTGGCCATCACGGCGGCCGGTCGCGACCTGAGGGTGGAGGTCGAGGAGCCCGAGGACCCGCTGTGGGTGCTGATGGACCGCGCGATGCTGGCGCGGGCCTTCCTCAACGTGATCGGCAACGCCGTGAAGTTCAGCCGGCCGGGCTCGGTGGTGACGGTGGCGGCCGGCGCGCACGAGGCCATGGTGCGGGTGACGGTGAGCGACAGCGGCATCGGCATCCCCGCCGACGAGGTCGACCAGCTGGGAGGCCGCTTCTTCCGCGCCTCCAACGCCGTCGACAACGAGATCGCCGGCACCGGCCTCGGGCTGCGCATCGTGCAGACCATCGTCGACAAGCACGGCGGCGACGTGCGGATCACCTCGGAGGAGGGGCGCGGCACCACGGTGGTGGTGCGCCTGCCCGAGCGCTCGGCGCGGCAGGGAATTGGGACGCCGGGCCCGACGTTGGCACAATGACCACCTGGCACCGGTTCACGTCCGCGCATCCCGCGCCGACGACCCGGCGCCCTCCCGGAGACGGGAACAGGAGATGAGGACAGCATGAAGAGCGACATCCACCCGACCTACGTGGACACCCAGGTCACCTGCACCTGCGGCGCCCAGTTCACGACCCGCAGCACCAAGGAGTCCGGCGAGATCCGCGCCGACGTGTGCTCGCAGTGCCACCCCTTCTACACCGGCAAGCAGAAGATCCTCGACACCGGCGGCCGCGTCGCCCGCTTCGAGGCCCGCTACGCCAAGGCTGCCAAGAAGTAGTCCTCCTCGAGCGCCGGTCCCCGTCCACCGTGACGGGGGCCGGCGCTCGTGTCGTACCACCAGGTTCTCCGACCCACGCCGCACCAGCACCGCTCACAGCACCCGGGAGGCTCCGTGTTCGAGGCAGTCGAGGGCATGCTCGGCGAGCACGCCGAGCTCGAGCGCCGGCTCGCCGCGCCCGAGACCCACGCCGACGCCCGGCTGGCCAAGCGCCTCAACCAGCGCTACGCCGCCCTGTCCTCGGTCATCGCCGCCTGGCGAGAGTGGACCGGTCTGGGCGAGGACGCCGAGGCGGCCCGCGAGCTCGGCGCCGAGGACCCCGCCTTCGCGGCGGAGGCCGAGGAGCTCCTGGCCCGCCGCGTCGTGGCCGAGGAGCGGCTGCGCCGGCTGCTGGTGCCCCGCGACGCCGCCGACGACAAGGACGCCCTGCTGGAGGTGAAGTCCGGCGAGGGCGGCGAGGAGTCGGCGCTGTTCGCCGGCGACCTGCTGCGGATGTACACCCGCTACGCCGAGACCCGTGGCTGGGCCCTGGAGGTCCTCGACGCCACCGAGTCCGACCTGGGCGGCTACAAGTCGGTCACCGTCGCGGTGAAGGCCAAGGGCACCCCGGAGCCGGGGGAGGCGCCCTACGCCCTGCTGAAGTTCGAGGGCGGGGTGCACCGCGTCCAGCGGGTGCCGGTGACCGAGTCGCAGGGGCGGGTCCACACCAGCGCCGCCGGGGTGCTCGTGCTCCCCGAGGCCGAGCAGGTCGACGTGCAGCTCGACGACAACGACCTGCGCATCGACGTCTTCCGCAGCAGCGGCCCGGGCGGCCAGAGCGTCAACACCACCGACTCCGCGGTGCGCATCACCCACGTGCCGAGCGGCATCGTGGCCAGCTGCCAGAACGAGAAGTCGCAGCTGCAGAACAAGGAGCAGGCACTGCGCATCCTGCGGGCCCGGCTGCTGGCCGTGGCCCAGGAGGCCGCCGACGCCGAGGCCAGCGACGCCCGTCGCAGCCAGGTCCGCACCGTCGACCGCTCCGAGCGGATCCGCACCTACAACTACCCCGAGAACCGCATCTCCGACCACCGCACCGGCTACAAGTCCTACAACCTCGACCAGGTGCTCGACGGCGCCCTCGAGCCCGTCATCGCCTCCAGCGTCGAGGCCGACCTGGCCGCGCGGCTCGCCGCGCTCGAGGACTGAGGTGACCAGCGCCGGCCCCGGGCCCGACCGGGCGCGCCGCGAGGTGCTCGCCGCGGCCAGCACGCGCCTGCGCGAGGCGGGGGTCGCCTCGCCCGAGCACGACGCCGACGCTCTGCTGGCGCACGTGCTGGGCACCACGCGCGGCCGGCTGGTGCTCGTCGACCGGGTCGGTGGCCCGGCCCTCGCGGCGTACGACGCCCTGGTGGCGCGCCGCGCCTCGCGCGAGCCGCTGCAGCACCTCACCGGCTCGGCGGCGTTCCGCCACGTCGAGCTGGCCGTCGGCCCCGGGGTCTTCGTGCCCCGCCCGGAGACCGAGCTGCTGGCCGGGTGGGCGGTCGACGCCGCCCGCGCGGTGCTGGCGCAGGGCCGTGAGCCCGTGGTGGTCGACCTCTGCACGGGCTCCGGCGCCATCGCCCGCGCGCTGGCCGACGAGGTGCCCGGCGCGCGGGTGCACGCCGTGGAGCTCGACGAGGGCGCCCACGCCTGGGCCGAGCGCAACCTGTCGGGCACCGGGGTGGAGCTGCGCCGCGGCGACATGGCCACGGCCTTCGAGGACCTGCGGGGCACCGTCGACGTGATCAGCTGCAACCCGCCCTACGTGCCGCTGGAGGCGTGGGAGTCGGTGGCCCCCGAGGCCCGCGACCACGACCCCCACCTGGCGCTCTTCTCCGGCGACGACGGGCTCGACGCGATGCGCGTGCTCGCGGTGCGGGCGGCCCGGCTGCTGCGCCCCGGTGGCGTCGTGGGCGCCGAGCACGCCGACGTGCAGGGGGAGTCCGCGCCGGCCGTCTTCGTGGCCGCCGGGCGGTGGGCCGACGTGCGCGACCACACCGACCTGGCAGGGCGTGCGCGCTTCACGACCGCGAGACTGGCACGATGAGCGGCGATGACTGACAAGCTGCGCTACGCCACCACCACCGACGAGGAGCGCGAGGAGGCCGTCGAGGCCGCGACCCTCGCCGTCCAGCGCGGCCTGCTGGTCGTGCTGCCCACCGACACCGTCTACGGCATCGCCGCCGACGCCTTCGACCCGGCCGCGGTCCGCGAGCTGCTGGCCGCCAAGGGGCGGGGTCGTGAGATGCCCCCGCCGGTGCTGGTCAGCTCGGCGACGACGATCGACGCGCTGGCCACCAAGATCCCCGGCTACGCCCGCGCCCTGGTCGAGGCCTTCTGGCCCGGACCGCTCACCCTGGTGTGCCACCAGCAGGGCTCCCTGCAGTGGGACCTCGGTGACACCCGGGCCACCGTCGCGCTGCGCATGCCCGACCACGAGCTGACGCGGGAGGTGCTCGAGCGCACCGGCCCGCTGGCCGTCAGCTCGGCCAACAAGACGGGGATGCCCGCGGCCACCGACGCCGACCAGGCCGAGGAGATGCTCGGTGAGGACGTCGCCGTCATCGTCGACGCGGGGGAGTCCCCGGTGGGGGAGAGCTCCACGATCGTCGACGTCACCGGCGCCCAGGGTCGGGTGCTCCGGCTCGGCGCCCTGTCGCTTGAGCAGCTCAACGAGGTGCTCGAGCCGCTCGGTGCGACCCTGACCCACGGGGACTGACGAGAGCCGTGCGCGAGTACGTCCTGGTCTTCCTGGTCGCCGCTGCGGTCACCTACCTGCTCACCGTCATCGCCCGCGAGATCGCCCTGCGCACGGGCGCCGTCGCCCGGGTGCGCGACCGCGACGTCCACGACGAGCCGATCCCCTACCTCGGGGGGCTGGCCATGCTCGGGGGCCTCGTCGCGGCCTACCTGGTGGCGCGCGAGCTGCCGTTCCTCTCCGCGAGCGGCGCCTTCGTCTTCCGCGACGCCGGCATCGTGCTCATCGCCGGCGCACTGATCTGCGCCGTCGGCGTCCTCGACGACCTCTTCGAGCTCGACGCGCTCACCAAGCTCGGCGGCCAGGTGCTCGCCGCCGGCTTCCTCATCGCCTTCGGCGTGCAGTTCTACTTCTTCCCGACCACCGACGGCACCGTGTTCTCCCTCGACCCCGCCCAGGGGGCGCTGCTCACCGGCTTCGTGGTGGTGGCGACCGTCAACGCGGTCAACTTCGTCGACGGCCTCGACGGGCTGGCCGCCGGCGTGGTGGGCATCGGGGCGCTGGCCTTCTTCGCCTTCTGCTACCAGCTCACGGTGGCCAACAACGCGCCTCGCGCCACGACGGCGGCCCTGCTGGCCGTGGCCCTGGCGGGCGCGTGCGCCGGCTTCCTGCCCCACAACTTCAACCCTGCCCGCCTCTTCATGGGCGACAGCGGGTCGATGCTCATCGGGCTGGTCCTGTCGGCCTCCGCGGTCACCCTCACCGGCCAGTTCGCCGGCGCCGACATCTCCCAGGGCGCCTCGGGCGGTCAGGCCAGCCTGTTGCCGACCCTGCTGCCGCTGCTGCTGCCGATCTCCATCCTCGTCATCCCGCTGCTCGACCTGGTGCTGGCGGTGGTGCGCCGCACCCGGGCCGGCCGCTCTCCCTTCGCCCCCGACAAGCAGCACCTGCACCACCGGCTGCTGGAGATCGGGCACTCGCAGCGGCGCGCGGTCTTCATCATGTGGCTCTGGGCCGCGCTGGTCGCCTTCGGCACCGTGCTGGCCAGCCTCTACACCGGCGCCTGGGTGCTGGTCGTGCTCCTCGTCGCCACCGCCGCCACCGCGGGTCTGACCTTCCTCCTGCCCCGTGTGCACCGTCCGGCCGGCGTCACGGACCCCGTCTGACCTGCGGTTTGGGTCCGCGGGGAGGCCTTGTGATAGTTTTCACGAGCGCGGTCACGATCGTGCAGAACGCCTCTCGACCCCCGCTCCCGCCCCCAGAGAACGGCCGCCGACGATGACGACCGAGTCGCAGCAGGACCCGCGCACCAGCGTGGCCCCCGTGCTCCTCGGAGGCGCGGCGGTCTCGGTGGGAGCCGGGCTGGTCCTGGCCGGCCTGGGTGCCGTCGTCTCCGGGGCCCCGGCGGCCTACGGCGCCGCCGTGGGTGCCGGGCTCGTCGTCGTGGTCTTCGCGCTCGGCTCGTTGGCCGTCGACGCGGTGGCCACCGTCGCGCCCGGTCTCGCCCTCGTGGTGGCGCTCACGACGTACCTGCTGCAGGTCGTCCTGACCGGTGTCGGCTTCCTCGCCCTCGACCGCAGCGGCGCGTTGGGGGAGACCCTGGCCGCCGGCTGGGTCGCAGCGGGTGCCGTCGTCGGGACCCTGTCGTGGGTGGTCCTCCAGATCGCCCTCACCACCCGGCTGCGGATCCCCGCCTACGCCCTCACCGCAGAGGCGCCGCCCGGCACCGACGACCACCGGACGCCCGCGTCCGGTGCGGCCCGGGCGGGTGATCGCTGACCCATGGCGGCTGCTATTGTCCGACGCGCGATGGCTCCTGAAGACTCTCCTTCCGGGCAGAGCGACCCCGACCCCACCACGTCCCCCACGGGAGACGTGCAGGGCGACCCGTGGCTGGCCTTCGGCTACCTGGTCTCGGGGGTGCTCGTCTACGGCGGGATCGGATGGGGGCTCGACCGGTGGTGGGGGACCCAGTTCCTCGTCGTCGTCGGCATCCTGACCGGCATCACCCTGGGCCTCTACCAGACCTGGGCGCGGTTCCGACCGCAGCCCTACGTCAAGCCCGGCGCCCAGCCCGACACCCGGGACCACGCCCCGCACCACGAGCAGCAGCCGCACGACCAGCAGGCGCAGCAGTGACGCACCCGTTGACGCAGACACAGGAGACACGTTGAGCAGCCTCATCCCCGCCAGCGAGGGTTTCACCCCGCCGGGTCCCGCGGACTTCGACCTGCCCGGAATCGGCGGCGACTTCGGGTCCTACGAGTTCCTCGGCCAGACCCAGCTGCTGGCCGTCACCAAGCCCATGCTCCAGCTCGTGCTGGCAGCGGTGCTCGTGTTCGGCTTCTTCTACCTGGCCTCGCGCAAGCGGGCCATGGTGCCGGGCAAGCTGCAGTTCGTGGGCGAGGAGGCCTACGGGTTCGTCCGCAACTCGATGGCGCGCGACATCATCGGCAGCCACGACTTCATGCGGTTCGTGCCGTACCTGTTCGCGCTGTTCTTCTTCATCCTGCTCAACAACCTCTTCGCGACGATCCCCTTCATCCAGTTCCCGACCTTCTCCCGCGCGGGCATGGTCTACGGGCTGGCCGCGCTGAGCTGGATCATCTACAACGCGGTGGGCATCAAGAAGCACGGCTTCGTGGGCTACTTCAAGCTCCAGTCGGTGCCGGCCGGCATCTCCGGGCCGATCCTGCTGCTGCTGGTGCCGCTGGAGTTCCTCTCCAACATCCTGGTCCGCCCGGTCACGCTGGCGCTGCGTCTCTTCGCGAACATGTTCGCGGGCCACCTGCTGCTGATCCTCTTCGCCCTCGGCGGCGAGTACATCATCGCGGAGATGTCGCTGGCCTACGCGCCGGTCGGCGTCCTCGCCTGGGTGCTCTTCATCGCCGTCGCCTTCCTGGAGCTGCTGGTGCAGTTCCTCCAGGCCTACGTCTTCGTCCTGCTGAACGCGATGTACATCCAGGGCGCTCTCGCCGACGAGCACTGACCGTCGGCCCCACTGCTCCACCCGCACGACCCGCCCAGAACCCCGAAGTAGTACAAACCGAAAGGAAAGTCGTGGAACTCACTGGCTCCATGAACATGATCGGCTACGGCCTGGCCGCCATCGGCCCCGGCGTCGGCATCGGTCTCATCTTCGCCGCCTACATCTCCGGTGTGGCCCGTCAGCCGGAGGCCCAGGGCCGCCTGCAGTCGATCGCCATCCTGGGCTTCGCGCTCGCCGAGGCGCTCGCGATCATCGGCATCGCCCTCGCGTTCGTTCTCTGACCGAGTCGGGCTCACGCAGGACCGGAAGGACTAGCCCATGCAAGCACCGTTCGCACCCCTCGTGGTGAGGGCGTCGGAGGACGGCGAGCTCAACCCGCTCGTTCCGCACGCCGTCGAGATCGTCCTGTCGCTGATCGTCTTCGGCATCCTCTTCTTGCTCGTCAAGAAGTTCGTGGTGCCGTCGTTCGAGAAGACCTACGCCGACCGCACCCAGGCGATCGAGGGTGGGCTGGCCGCTGCCGAGACCAAGCAGGCCGAGGCCGACGCCAAGCTGGCCGAGCTCGAGCAGCAGCTCAGCGAGGCCCGGCACGAAGCCGCGCGCATCCGCGAGGAGGCCCGCGAGCAGGGGGCCTCGATCATCTCGGAGATGCGCGAGCAGGCCCAGACCGAGGCGACCCGCATCGTCGACAACGGCAAGGCCCAGATCGAGGCGGAGCGCCAGCAGGCGGTCACCTCGCTGCGGGCCGAGGTCGGCGCCCTGGCGACCGGCCTGGCCGGTCGCATCGTCGGCGAGAGTCTCGAGGACGACGCTCGCCAGAGCCGTGTCGTCGAGCGCTTCCTGGCCGACCTCGAGTCGGGCTCCGCCCCGGCCGGCGGGAGCGGGGTCAACTGATGTCGCACTTCCGTGGAGCCTCGGTCGACGCGGTCGCCACGCTCACCGACGAGCTGGGCACCTCCGTGTCCGGCTCGTCCGAGCGTGCCGCCACCGTCGGTGACGAGCTCTTCTCGGTCGCGGCGACCCTGCGCGGCGAGGGCGCCCTGCGGCGCTTCGTCACCGACGGCTCGATCCCGGCCGAGGCCCGCACGGGCATCGTCGGCGAGGTCTTCGGATCCCGCGCCGGGGAGGAGACCCTGGGTCTGCTCCGCTCGGCGGCCTCGCGCCGCTGGACCGCCTCGGGCGACCTGCCCGACGCGCTCGAGCACCTCGGCGTCGTCGCCGTGGTGACCTCCGCCGGCAACGACGCGGGTCGCCTGGCCGACGAGCTCTTCGCCCTGGCGCAGGCCGTCAAGGACAACCCGTCGCTGCGCGACGCGCTGTCCGACCCCGCCCGCTCGGTCGACGACAAGCGTGCGCTGGTCGACGACCTGCTGCGCGGCAAGGCGCTCGGCGCCACCGCCGCGCTGGCCAAGCAGTCGCTCGCCGGCACCTACCGGACCGTCGGGGTCGCCCTCGCCGAGTACCAGAAGGTCGCCGCCGAGGTCCACGGCCAGGGCGTGGCGACGGTGCGCGTGGCCCGGGAGCTCTCCGCTGCCGACCGCGAGCGCCTCACCGAGGTCCTCTCCCGCCAGTACGGCCGTCCGGTCCACCTCAACCTGGTGGTGGACCCCTCGGTCATCGGCGGTGTGAAGGTCGAGATCGGCGACGACGTCATCGACGGCACCGTCTCCGCTCGCCTCGACGACGCCCGCCGCCGCATCGCCGGATGACCACCCGCCGGTCACCCTTGGGGGAGACCGGCACCCCGCACCACCGCTCCACCCGCGACCAGTCGCCCCAGACCGCCTGAAGCAAGAGACTAGAGAGAAGGCACCAAGATGACGGAGCTCTCCATCCGTCCGGAGGAGATCCGCGACGCGCTGCAGAAGTACGTCGCCGACTACCAGCCCGACGCCGCCAGCAAGGAAGAGGTCGGCACCGTGGCCCAGGCGGGTGACGGCATCGCCCGCGTCAGCGGCCTGCCCTCCGCGATGGCCAACGAGCTCCTCGAGTTCGAGGACGGCACGCTCGGCCTGGCCCTGAACCTCGACACCCGCGAGATCGGTGTCGTCGTCCTCGGTGACTTCGACAAGATCGAGGAGGGCCAGACGGTCCGCCGGACCGGCGAGGTGCTCTCGGTGCCCGTCGGCGACGGCTACCTCGGCCGCGTCGTGGACCCGCTCGGCACCCCGATCGACGGTCTGGGCGAGCTGGAGACCAGCGGTCGTCGCGCGCTCGAGCTGCAGGCGCCCTCGGTGGTGCAGCGCAAGTCGGTGCACGAGCCCCTGGCGACCGGCATCAAGGCGATCGA
Source organism: Nocardioides sp. Leaf307 (assembly GCF_001423135.1). Classification (NCBI taxonomy): domain Bacteria; kingdom Bacillati; phylum Actinomycetota; class Actinomycetes; order Propionibacteriales; family Nocardioidaceae; genus Nocardioides; species Nocardioides sp. Leaf307. The sequence continues at coordinate 1,448,141 of NZ_LMNY01000001.1, forward strand.
CGCCATGACGCCGATCGGCCGTGGCCAGCGCCAGCTGATCATCGGCGACCGCGCGACCGGCAAGACCACGGTCGCGATCGACACGATCATCAACCAGAAGCAGTACTGGGAGACCGGCGACCCCGACAAGCAGGTGCGCTGCATCTACGTCGCGATCGGCCAGAAGGGCTCGACCATCGCCTCGGTGCGCGGCGCCCTCGAGGAGGCCGGCGCGCTGGAGTACACCACCATCGTCGCGGCCCCCGCGTCGGACTCGGCGGGCTTCAAGTACCTCGCCCCCTACACCGGCTCGGCCATCGGCCAGCACTGGATGTACGAGGGCAAGCACGTCCTCATCGTCTTCGACGACCTGACCAAGCAGGCCGAGGCCTACCGCGCCGTGTCGCTGCTGCTGCGTCGCCCGCCGGGCCGCGAGGCCTACCCCGGTGACGTCTTCTACCTGCACTCCCGCCTGCTGGAGCGCTGCGCGAAGCTGTCGGACGAGATGGGCAAGGGCTCGATGACCGGTCTGCCGATCATCGAGACCAAGGCCAACGACGTGTCGGCGTTCATCCCGACCAACGTCATCTCGATCACCGACGGCCAGATCTTCCTGCAGTCGGACCTGTTCGCGGCCAACCAGCGCCCGGCCATCGACGTCGGTGTCTCGGTGTCGCGCGTCGGCGGCTCGGCGATGACCAAGGCCATGAAGGGCGTCACCGGCTCGCTCAAGGTCGACCTCGCGCAGTTCCGCGCAATGGAGGCCTTCGCGATGTTCGCCTCCGACCTCGACGCGGCCTCGCGCCAGCAGCTCGACCGCGGCCAGCGCCTCATGGCGCTGCTCAAGCAGCCGGCCTACTCGCCGTACCCCGTCGAGGAGATGACCGCCTCGCTGTGGCTCGGCACCAGCGGCCGTCTGGACAAGGTCCCCACCGACGACGTCCTGCGCTTCGAGAACGAGTTCCTCGACTACCTGCGTCGCTCGCACGACGGCATCCTCGCCACCATCCGCGAGACGCTGAAGTTCGAGGACGACACCGAGCAGTCGCTGATCGGTGCCTACGAGTCGTTCCTCGACCAGTTCGAGACCTCCGACGGCTCCTCGATCAAGGTGGGCCACGAGGCCCCCGCCGAGGCCCTCGAGGACGACGAGCTCGGCCAGGAGCAGATCGTCAAGCAGAAGCGGGGCTGACCGATGGCCCTGTCGCTGCGTGAGTACCGCGCGCGGATCAAGTCGACGGAGTCGATGAAGAAGATCACGCGTGCCATGGAGCTCATCGCTGCGTCCCGCATCATCAAGGCGCAGCAGCGGGCGCAGGCGGCCGCGCCGTACGCCCGCGAGCTCACCCGCGCGGTCTCGGCGGTGGCGACGTTCTCCAACGTCGACCACCCGCTGACCCGCGAGGAGGAGAACCCCCAGCGCGCCGCGGTCCTGATCGTCACCAGCGACCGGGGCCTGGCCGGGGCCTACTCCGCCAGCGTGCTCAAGGAGGCCGAGCGCCTCTCCGAGCGGCTGCGCGAGGAGGGCAAGGAGATCGACTTCTACCTCTGCGGTCGCAAGGGCGAGGCGTTCTACAAGTTCCGCCAGCGCCCGGTGGTGCGGTCGTGGACGGGCTTCTCGGACCAGCCGTCCTACGACGTCGCGGCCGAGGTGGGGGAGGCGCTCATCGAGTCCTTCCTCAAGGAGCAGGGCGAGGAGGGCGACGTCGACGAGGTGCACGTGGTCTACACGCGCTTCGTGTCGATGCTGACCCAGGAGCCGACCGCGACGCGGCTGCTCCCGCTCGAGGTGGTGGAGGCCGCTGACGACGACACCCCGTCCGACGCCGACCTGCTGCCGCTCTACGAGTTCGAGCCCTCGCCCGAGGCCGTGCTGGACGGGCTGCTCCCGCAGTACGTCCAGAGCCGGATCTTCTTCTGCCTGCTGCAGGCGGCGGCCTCCGAGCTCGCCGCCCGCCAGAAGGCGATGAAGTCCGCCACGGACAACGCCGACGAGCTGATCAAGAAGTACACCCGGATCGCCAACCAGGCCCGCCAGGCTGGCATCACACAGGAAATCAGCGAGATCGTCGGTGGCGTCAACGCCCTGGCCGACGCCAACGCTTCCCACGAGTGAACAGAGCTGAGTGAGAGACATGACTGCAATCGTTGAAGAGACCCAGACCACGGCGTCGGGGAGCACCGGTCGCATCGCTCGGGTGACCGGCCCCGTCGTCGACGTGGAGTTCCCCGTCGACGCGATGCCCGACATCTACAACAAGCTCACGGTCGACCTGACCCTGGGTGGCGAGACCAAGACGCTGATCCTCGAGGTCGCACTGCACATCGGCGACGGCATGGTCCGCGCCATCTCGATGCAGTCGACCGACGGCCTGGTGCGCGGCGCCACGGTCACCGACAGCGGCGAGCCCATCACCGTGCCCGTCGGCGACATCACCAAGGGTCACGTGTTCAACGCGACCGGTGACGTCCTCAACCTCACCGAGGGCGAGGAGTACGAGGTCACCGAGCGCTGGGGCATCCACCGCAAGGCCCCCGCCTTCGACCAGCTCGAGTCGAAGACCACGATGTTCGAGACCGGCATCAAGGTCATCGACCTGCTGACGCCCTACGTCAACGGCGGCAAGATCGGCCTGTTCGGCGGCGCCGGCGTGGGCAAGACCGTGCTCATCCAGGAGATGATCGCCCGCGTCGCCAAGGACCACGGCGGTGTGTCGGTGTTCGCCGGTGTCGGCGAGCGCACCCGCGAGGGCAACGACCTCATCGCGGAGATGGAGGAGGCCGGCGTGCTGGGGCAGACCGCCCTGGTCTTCGGCCAGATGGACGAGCCGCCGGGCACCCGCCTGCGCGTGGCCCTCTCGGCCCTGACGATGGCGGAGTACTTCCGCGACGTGCAGAACCAGGACGTGCTGCTCTTCATCGACAACATCTTCCGCTTCACCCAGGCCGGCTCGGAGGTGTCGACCCTGCTGGGCCGCATGCCCTCGGCCGTGGGCTACCAGCCCAACCTGGCCGACGAGATGGGTCAGCTCCAAGAGCGGATCACCTCGACGCGCGGTCACTCGATCACCTCGCTGCAGGCGATCTACGTGCCCGCCGACGACTACACCGACCCGGCGCCGGCCACGACGTTCGCGCACCTCGACGCCACCACGGAGCTCTCGCGCGAGATCGCGTCGCTGGGCATCTACCCCGCGGTGGACCCGCTGACCTCGACCTCGCGGATCCTCGACGCCCAGTACATCGGGCAGGAGCACTACGACTGCGCCATCCGGATCAAGGCGATCCTGCAGCGCAACAAGGAGCTCCAGGACATCATCGCGATCCTCGGTGTCGACGAGCTGTCGGAGGAGGACAAGATCATCGTGTCCCGCGCCCGTCGCATCCAGCGCTTCCTGTCGCAGAACACCTACGTCGCCAAGCAGTTCACCGGCATCGAGGGCTCGACGGTGCCCGTCAAGGACACCATCGAGGCGTTCAACAAGATCGCCGACGGCGAGTACGACCACGTGGCCGAGCAGGCCTTCTTCATGTGCGGCGGTCTGGACGACGTCGAGGCGAAGTGGGCCGAGATCCAGAAGAGCCTCTGATGGCGTCGTCCGATACCGGCCTGCAGGTCGAGCTCGTCGCGGCCGACCGGACCGTGTGGTCCGGCGAGGCCTCGATGGTCATCGCCCGCACGGTCGAGGGCGACGTGGGTGTGCTGCGCGGTCACGCGCCGCTGCTCTCGCTGCTCACCGACGCCGTCGTGGAGATCTCGGCGCCCGAGGGCGTCGTGGTCGCCGCGGTCGACGGGGGCTTCCTGTCGGTGGCCGGTGACCGGGTCTCCGTCCTCTCCGAGCACGCCGTGCTCTCGGAGGAGATCGACGTCGACAACGCCCGGACCGAGCTGGACGAGGCTCGTGGCCTGCCGACCAGCGACGAGGCCGAGCAGCGGATCCGGCGGGCCGAGGCCCGCATCCGTGCGGTCGAGAAGGCCCGCTGAGGTCCAGCACCTCCCTGCACGTCACAGCACGACCCCGCCACGACCCGAGGCACCCACCCCAGTAGGGTGAGGGCCTCGGGTCGTTGCTCTTTCAAGCGCAGGGTGGGGGTGGGCGGATGCCGCTGTGGCAGTGGCTTCTCGACGCACTCGGGCTGCTGCTCCTCCTCGCGCTGCTCTACGCCGTCGCCCTGGTGGTGCGCCGCCGGCTGATCTCCCGCGACGGTGGGACCTTCGAGCTGAGCCACCGGGTGCGCACCGAGCGCCCGGGTCGCGGCTGGCTGCTCGGCATCGGTCGCTACTCGGGGGAGACCCTCGAGTGGTTCCGCATCTTCTCCCTCTCGCCGCGTCCCAAGCGCGTGTGGCAGCGCGAGGACCTCGAGCTGGTCGGTCGACGCGAGCCCGACGGCACCGAGCAGGTCTCGCTCTACCCCGACCACGTCGTCGTGTGCTGCGACTCCCCGGCGGGGCAGGTCGAGCTCGCCCTCGCCCCGGCCTCGCTGACCGGCTTCCAGTCCTGGCTCGAGGCGAAGCCCCCGGGCGCGCAGATGCCGTGACGACCACGACGATCCCGGCCGACCCCACCGTGCGTCGTGCCCGCAACGCCGTCGGTCTCAGCTTCGCCCTCAACGGCTTCCTCTTCGCCTCGCTCGTCTCCCGCATCCCCGACCTGCGCTCGCGCCTCGACCTCGGCAACGGCGACCTCGGCCTGCTCCTGCTGGCGATCGCGGCGGGGTCCGTGCTCGCCCTGCCCAGCACCGGGCGGCTCATCGAGCGCTGGAGCCCCGGCGCCGTGCTGCGCGGCGGGGCCCTGGTCGACGGCACGGGGCTGCTGCTCGCCGCGTGCGGTGCGTTCTGGCTCGAGTCGGTGCCCGTCGCCGCGGTGGGCCTCTTCGTGCACGGTGTCGGCATCGGCGTCTGGGACGTCTCGATGAACGTCGAGGCCGCCGAGGTCGAGCGTCGTCTGGCGCGCACGGTCATGCCGCGCTTCCACGCCGGCTTCAGCCTCGGCACCATCGGCGGCGCCGTGCTCGGCATCCCGATGAGCGGCCTCGGCGTCGCGATGCCCGTGCACCTCGGGGCGGTCGTGGTCGTGGCCGTCGTGCTGGCGGTGCGCGGAGCGTCCTCGTTCCTGCCCCCCGCGGCCCCGTCGGCGCGCAGCGAGCGGCGGCCGCGCACCGCGTGGTCGGAGCCCCGGACCCTGGCGCTGGGGGTCATGGTCCTGGCCTTCGCCATGGTCGAGGGCACCGCCAACGACTGGCTCGCCCTGGCCCTCATCGACGGCCACGACGTGCCGCGGTGGGTGGGTGTCGCCGGCTTCGCGGCGTTCGTCACCGCCATGACCGCGGGGCGGCTGCTGGGCACGTCGCTGCTCGACCGCTTCGGACGCAGCCCGGTGCTGTGGGCGAGCGCGGCGGCCGCGGGTGCGGGCACCGTGCTGACGGTGCTGGCCGAGCCGCTGCCGCTGGTCGCCCTCGGCATCGTGGTCTGGGGGCTGGGCGCCTCCCTCGGGTTCCCCGTCGGGATGAGCGCGGCCGCCGACGACCCCGCCCGGGCGGCGGCGCGGGTGAGCGTGGTCTCGACGATCGGCTACGGCGCGTTCCTCGCCGGACCGCCGCTGCTCGGCCAGCTGGCCGACGTGGTCGGGACGCTGCACTCCCTGCTCGTCGTCGCGGTGCTGATGGTGCCCGCGGCGGCGGCCGTCCTCGCGACCCGCGACCGGCCGGTGTGAGCGAGGTCGCTGCCACCGCCGCGTGACCAGGGGCCACCTGTCCGGTTGGGCAGGGTGGAGGGCAGGATCTCGGCCCGGCCTCCCCACCTCGACCCAACCCCGGGAGTCACCATGAGTCTCGTCTGCGACAGCTGCCGCCACGACTGGCACGGCATGACCTGCACCCACACCGCGGTGGTGCGCAACGGCTGGTGGCTCCAGCGCGAGGAGTGCCGGTGCACGGGGGAGCCCGGCGCCGGCGTGACGCGCGGCTAGGCCGGGTCGCCCAGCTGCTCCTGCACCGAGACGACGAGGGTGACCACGAGGTCGAGGTAGGTGTCGGTGCGCGGTGAGCCGTCGAGGTCGAAGGTGCCGACGGGCACCTCCAGCACGGCGTGCTCGACCGCCTCGGGCGTGGGCCAGGCGGTGAGCTCGGGCTCGGCCACCTCGGAGACCACCAGGTGGAGGTCGATGCCGTCGATCAGGGCCCGGCGGCGCTGGTACTCCGGGTCGGCCTGCAGCCGGAGCAGGGCCTCCTCGAGGTCGGGGTCGCGCGCCAGCACCACGCCGAGCGTCGGGTCGACGCCGAGGTCGAGCCCGCCGAGCGCGTCGGCGTCCCAGTCGGTGTCGACGCGGTCGGGCACCTGCGTGGTGCGCCACTGCAGCAGCACGTCGGGGCCCTCGAGGTCGTCGAGGCGCTCGTCGCCCATGCCCGCCTCGAGCAGGAGGGCGGCCTCGCGCCACGCCCACTCGCGCGAGGACAGGGGCTGCCCCGCGCCGAGCACCCGGTCGTGGGTCTCGCGGCCCGCCGCGACCACCGCGGTGGCGACGAGCTCGGCCGGCTCGGCGACCTCGTCGGGCACCTCGACGCGCTGCGCGTCGGGGTCGAGCACGACGGTGCACCTCACCACCAGCTCGCTGACCAGCGCGTCGAGCTCGTCGGCGAAGCCCAGCGTCTCCTCGACGTCGGCGGCGAGCAGCGCCTCCTCGAGGCGGGCCACGCCCGCGGCGTCGACGCGACCGCCGAGCAGGTCGACCAGGGACCAGAAGCGGTCGGGCGACAGCTCAGCCACGCTCGCCCCCGGGCACCCAGAGCACGTCGCCCTGGTGGCGGTTGGCGTGGCGGGCCAGGATGAACAGCAGGTCGGAGAGCCGGTTGAGGTAGGTGATGGCGACCTTGTTCATGGTCTCGGCGTGCTCGGACCAGGCGGCCCAGGCGGAGCGCTCGGCGCGACGGACGACGGTGCGGGCGACGTGGAGCTGGGCTGCTCCCTCGGTGCCCCCGTTGAGGATGAAGGACCGCAGGGCGGGCAGGTCGGCGTTGTAGGCGTCGCACCACTGCTCGAGACGGTCGACGTAGTCCTGCTCGATGCGCAGCGGCGGGAACTCGGGGTCGGCCACGACCGGGGTGCAGAAGTCGGCCCCGACGTCGAAGAGGTCGTTCTGGATCCGGGTCAGCAGGGCGACCACGTCGTCCTCGAGACCGCCGCGGGCCACGGCGACGCCGATGGTGGCGTTGGCCTCGTCGACGTCGGCGTAGGCGTGGAGCCGGGGGTCGTTCTTGGAGGTGAGGCTCATGTCCCCCAGGCGGGTCTCGCCGGCGTCGCCGGTGCGGGTGTAGATCCGGGTGAGGTTGACCATGGCCCGAGCCTATCGGCCCCGTCGGCCCCGTCGGCCCGCCCGGCGTCTCCTCGGCCGCGCCGGTCCGACCTGGGCCCGGCTAGGTTCGCAGGCATGAGTCGTCGCGTGACCTGGCCCCTGCTGCTCGCCCTGCCCGGGCTCGTGCTGGCGGTGGCCGGGCTCTTCCACCCCCACGGACTGAGCTACGACACCTCGTGGCGCTGGTTCGCGCTGCACGTGCCCGGCCTGCTGGTCTTCCCCCTCGTCGGCGCCGCGCTCGCCGCCCTCGTGCGGGGCCGGCGCGACCCCGTGTCGTGGGTGGTGCGGCTGACGGCCTACGTCTACGCCACCTTCTACTCCGCGCTCGACGTGATCAGCGGCATCGGGGCCGGCTGGGTGACCCACGAGCTCGGGCCCGGCGTGCCCCGCCCGCCCGCGGTGAGCCTGATGTTCCGCATCGGCACGCCGCTGGGCGAGATCGGGTCGTGGGCCCTGCTCGCGTGCGTGGCGGTGCTCGCGGCCGACCAGCTGGCGCGGCTGCGGGTGCCGGCGCTGGTGGGCCTCGTGCTCCTGCCGGGGGCCTACCTCGTGCACATCGGCCACATCTTCGCCCCGGAGGGCGTCGCGGGCATGGCCCTGATCGGCCTCGCCACCGGTGCCCTCGCGGTGGTCCAGGACCGCGCGTCGGGGTCCGCGGTCGCCTCCGGTTGAGGCTTCACCTACCGACACGTCGCAGAAAGTCGCCCGGTCGGTGCAACCGGACGCGTGCCGGGGGCGTCAAGGTAGGTGACAGCGGTGCCGACGGCGGCGCCGTGGCTCGGGAGGCAGGGCGACGATGGACATCACCACCGACGGACCCACGCTGGCGCTGCACGGCGACTTCGACGTGCGCAGCACCTTCCGGGTGCGCACCGCGCTCTACGACCACCTCGACGCCCACGGCCAGGTGGTCGTCGACCTCACCGACGTCGACACCGTCGACGTGACGGCGCTCAAGGTGCTCGCCTTCGCCACCCGGCAGGCCTCGATCGAGGGCCACCACCTCGTGCTGCGCGGCGCGGGGCCCGCCGTACGACGGCTGCTGCACCTCTCCCACCTCATCCGCGTCGTCGACCTCGACCGCGTCACGGCCTGAGCCGGCCGGTGGCGGGTGTCACATGTGCCACACCGGACGCCGGTTACCAAGCGGTAGATCTCGCCCTACTCTCAGTCCATGACCGAGAAGGACAAGCCCTGGGTGATGCGCACCTACGCCGGGCACTCGACCGCCACGGCCTCCAACGCGCTCTACCGCACCAACCTGGCCAAGGGGCAGACCGGGCTCTCGGTCGCCTTCGACCTGCCGACCCAGACCGGCTACGACCCCGACTCGGTCATGGCCCGCGGCGAGGTCGGCAAGGTCGGCGTGCCGGTGCCGCACCTCGGCGAGATGCGCAAGCTCTTCCAGGACATCCCGCTGACCTCGATGAACACCTCGATGACCATCAACGCCACCGCGATGTGGCTGCTGGCGATGTACCAGGTCGTGGCCGAGGAGCAGGCCGGTGCGGCGCCCGGTGGCGAGGTCACCCCCGAGGACGTCGCGGCGCAGCTGGCCGGCACGACGCAGAACGACATCATCAAGGAGTACCTCTCGCGGGGCACCTACGTGTTCCCGCCCGAGCACTCGCTGCGCCTGATCAGCGACATGATCGCCTACACGGTCCACCAGATCCCCAAGTGGAACCCGATCAACATCTGCAGCTACCACCTCCAGGAGGCCGGGGCGACGCCGACCCAGGAGCTGGCCTACGCGCTGTGCACCGCGATCGCGGTGCTCGACCAGGTCAAGGAGTCGGGCCAGGTCTCGGAGGCCGACTTCGGCAAGGTCGTCGGCCGGATCTCCTTCTTCGTCAACGCCGGGGTGCGCTTCATCGAGGAGACCTGCAAGATGCGGGCCTTCGTCGAGCTCTGGGACGAGATCACCCGGGAGCGCTACGGCGTCGAGGACCCCAAGATGCGCCGCTTCCGCTACGGCGTGCAGGTCAACTCCCTCGGCCTGACCGAGGCCCAGCCCGAGAACAACGTGCAGCGCATCGTGCTGGAGATGCTCGGGGTGACGCTGTCGAAGAACGCCCGCGCCCGCGCCCTGCAGCTCCCGGCCTGGAACGAGGCCCTCGGCCTCCCGCGCCCGTGGGACCAGCAGTGGTCGCTGCGGCTGCAGCAGGTGCTGGCCTTCGAGTCCGACCTGCTGGAGTACGACGACATCTTCGACGGCTCCCACGTCATCGAGGCCAAGGTGGCCGAGCTCGTCGCCAGCGCCCGTGCCGAGATCGACCGCGTGCAGGCCATGGGCGGGGCGATCGCCGCGGTCGAGTCGGGCTACATGAAGCAGGAGCTGGTCTCGGCCCACGCGGCCCGCCGCGGGCGCATCGAGAACGGCGAGGAGAAGATCGTCGGCGTCAACGTCTACGAGACCACCGAGCCCTCGCCCCTCACCGCCGACCTCGACGGCGCCATCATGGCCGCCGACCCCCAGGCCGAGCAGTCGGCGCGGGCCTCGGTCGAGGCCTGGAAGGCCGAGCGCGACGAGACGGCGGTGGCCGAGGCGCTGGCCGCCCTGGCCGCCACCGCCAAGACCGACGAGAACCTCATGCCCGCCACCCTGGCCGCCGCCCGCGCCGGGGCGACCACGGGGGAGTGGGCCGGCACGCTGCGCGAGGTCTTCGGCGAGTTCCGGGCCCCCACCGGCGTGAGCGGCGCGGTCGGTGCGGCCGAGGCCGGCACGGAGCTCTCGACCGTGCGTGACCGGGTGCGTGCCACGGGCGAGGAGCTGGGCGGGCGGCTGCGTCTGCTCGTCGGCAAGCCGGGGCTCGACGGCCACTCCAACGGCGCGGAGCAGGTCGCCGTGCGCGCCCGGGACGCAGGCTTCGAGGTCGTCTACCAGGGCATCCGGCTGACCCCCGAGCAGATCGTGTCGGCGGCCGTGGCCGAGGACGTCCACTGCGTGGGCCTCTCGATCCTCTCCGGCTCGCACATGGAGCTGGTGCCGGCCGTGCTCGACGGGCTGCGCGAGGCCGGTGTCGACGACGTGCCCGTCATCGTCGGCGGGATCATCCCCGACTCCGACGGCCGCCGCCTGCGCGAGCTGGGCGTGGCCGCGGTCTACACGCCGAAGGACTTCGGTCTCACCGAGATCATGGGCGGCATCGTCGACGTGATCCGCGAGGCCCACGGGCTCGGCTGACCGTCCGGCGAGATGAGGTGAGGCTACCCTCACCTCGTGCTAGCGTGGTGGTCGTGAGCAAGAAGGCGAAGGGCAAGGACGCGAAGGTCGCCAAGCTGCCCAAGACCAAGTGCTGCGTCTCCAAGTCCAAGTGCGGGCGCTGCCCGCTGCGGATGCTCAAGGAGGGCACCCTGCCCGAGGGGTATACGGTCAAGCGTCGCGAGCTGGTCAGGGTCGACGGCAAGAAGGTCAGCAAGAAGAAGCTCGCGAAGGCGGCCTGACCCTCCTCACGCCCCGCGGCCACGTCGTCCGTCCGTCCCGCGCCCGCCAGGAGGCACCGTGCCCGCCGCCCGTTTCGTCGAGCAGCTCAACGCCCAGATCGGCAACGAGCTCGCCGCGCACAACCAGTACCTCGCCTGCGCGGTCTACTACGACGCCGAGACGATGCCGCAGATGGCGGCGTTCTTCTACGGCCAGGCGCTCGAGGAGCGCGAGCACGCCATGATGATGGTGCAGTACCTCCTCGACACCGACTCGCCGGTGACGATCCCCGGTGTGGACGCGCCCGTGCCGACCTTCGACGACGTCGTGGCGCCGGTCGCGCTCGCCCTGGAGCAGGAGCGTCGCGTGACCGAGCAGATCAACGCGCTGCTGCGCACCGCGCGCGAGGAGTTCGACTTCGCCTCCGAGCAGTTCATGCAGTGGTTCATCAAGGAGCAGGTCGAGGAGGTCGCGACGATGTCGGACCTGCTCGCCGTGGTGCGTCGCAACGCCGACGACATCGACGACATCGAGGACTACGTCGCGCGTGAGCAGAGCGCCGAGGGCGCCGACCCCACGGCCCCCCGGGCCGCCGGCGCCTGAGCCGACCCGCCCTGTCAGCGGCCGTCGAGCTCCGTGGCCGGCGCCAGGTCGCCGCTGCGCGTCACGAGTCGGCCCGTGGGCGTGAGCACGGCCGAGCCGCGCAGGCGGCGCCCGGGCTCGTAGCGCAGGTCGCGGGGCACGGCGCGCTTCTCGCTGGTCTGCCACAACGTCCCGCTGTCGCGGTCGACCCGGGTGTCGAAGCCGTAGGTGCTCAGCTCCAGACGGTCCTCGAAGACGTCGAGGCGCAGGTAGGTGGTGCCGCCGAAGGCGAACAGGCCGCCGTGGGTGACCTGCACCGGCTGACCCCGGCGGGCGATGGCCGTGACGTCGTGCACCTCGCCGGCCAGGTAGAGGTCGACGTCGGCGCTCGTCATGGCCCGCCACATCCTCGACCGCGGGCCGTCGTCGAGCCGGAGCCCGGAGGAGCCGGACGTGCGCACCGGGCCGAGCGCCGGCACGTGACCCTGCACGACCACCCACCGGAAGCGCTCGCGTCCCTCCGCCAGGGTCCGCCGGAACCAGCGCAGGTGCGCGCCGGTCAGGTCGAGGCGCATGCCGTCGCGTCCGGCGCGTGCCGCGGGTCGTGGGTCGAAGACGTCGACCGAGACGAGCATGACCTCGGGTGACAGCGCGGTCCAGTACGACGTCGCGGCGTACGGCGTGCCCACGGGGCGGTGCGAGCGCGCGTAGCGGGCGCCGACGAGGGCCTCGGCGAAGGTCCGCTTGTAGGTCGGCACCGCGGCGAGGTCGAAGGAGCCGCCGGGCCAGGGGTCGTCGCCGATCTCGTGGTCGCCCACGGCCACGTGGGGCAGCGGCAGGCCGTGCCGGGCGAAAAGGCGGGCCCAGGCGCCGAAGTAGAACGCGCCGGCGCGTCCGACGGCCGCCCGCGCCCGCGCCGGGGTGTCCACGGGTCCGAAGATGCCCGTGCGGTCGACGTCGACGCCCCAGTGCCCCTCGACCAGGTCGCCGGCGACCAGGACAGCGTCGGGCTCCTCGGCCCGCAGCTGCTCGAGCACGACGCCGGTGGCCGTGACGTAGCGGTCGTTGATCGAGTTGTGCACGCCGTCCCAGCGGGGCAGCCCCGACACGTCGCCCACGTCGGCGTTCATGAAGTCGGGGCTCGACACGACGGTGAGCACCGGGTCGTCGCCCCGGTCGGGCAGGGGCACGGCGGTGTCGCCGAACCCGCCGTCGCCCGGACGGCGCTCCACGCCGTCGGCCGTCGTGGCCGTCGTGGCCGTCGGGGTCGCGGCGAGGGCCGGGCCCGTGGCGGGGCTGGTGAGGCCGGCGGCCGTGGCCAGGGCGACGAGCCCGGCGGCGGCGCCGGTGCGGAGGGAGCGGAGCGGCACGGATCCACCTCGGGGCCGGGAGCGGGCCCTCACCGTAGGCCGCCGGGACCGCGTGGCGGGGTGGAACGGCGCGACCGGCCCGCGCCGCGAGGTCAGCGGCGTGCGAGCCAGCGCAGGACCGCGCGCTGCACCTGCGCCGACTGGGCCTCGAGGGGCAGGGCGCTGCCGGCGCCGCGGACGGTGCGCACCGCCACCGCGGGGCTGGAGGAGAACCGGTCGGCCTGGGCCGCGGCGGAGTCGGCGTCGAAGCGCCGGTCCTCGCTGCCGTGGAGGAGGAGCACGGGCTCTGCGATCCGGTCGGTCGTGGCCAGGGAGGCGCCCAGCGCCGAGGCCAGGCTGGCGACGTCGCCGCACGGCACGGCGTTGCGCCGCTCGGCGGCGTCGCGCTGGACCGCGGCGGGCGCGGAGGAGAACAGCAGGTCGCGGAAGTCGCGGGCGCTCGCGCCGTAGGCCGTGTAGCCGCCGGCGCTCGCCAGGCAGGCCGACGACTGGCGCACCGCCTCGTCGAGGGCGCGACGGGTCGCGCCCGTGTCGGACCACGACATCAGCACCAGGCCGTCGACGTCGGTGAACTCCGCGGCCTCGAGCTGTGCGATCGCGGCGCCGGTGCCGTGTCCGTGCACGACGACCTTCGCGGCGTGCAGGGGAGTGCTCCCCACCGGGCCCGAGGTGAAGACGAAGCGCCCGCTGCGCAGGTGCTGCACGACCTGGTGGAGCATGGTCGCCTGGGCGCCGAGGCAGGTGGCGTCGCCGTCGGGCAGCGGGCTGGCGTCGTAGCCGAGGCGGTCGAGCACCAGCGAGGTCTCGCCGCGCCGGGCCAGTGCCGCGGCGTAGTCGAGGGCGGGTCGCCCGGGCATGCGCCAGAACCACGACCCGGTGCCGGCGTCGTGCACCAGCACGTTGACCCGCGTGCTGCCGGTCTGGCCGAGCACGTCGCGCCGGGGTCCGACGAGGCGTGCGCGCACGGGGTAGGCCTCGCCGTCGGCGACGCAGGGCACCGAGGTCTCGTTGAGGTTGCGCAGGTCGAAGCGCACCGGGTGGGACACGACGCGGTCGGCCCCGGTGCGCGCGACGCCGGAGCCGTCACCGACCGCGGCGGTGCCGGCCGCGACCGGCAGCAGCACCGCCGCGACGACGGCGAGGACGAGGGCGATCGCCGGCAGCGGGCGGCGGCCCAGCGGGCGCGACGTGCGGGGGAGCGACATGTGTTGAACATAATTCAACAAGGGCGGTCGTGGCGTACTGGCGGTATGTGACGTCGCCGACGTCCGCCCGCCTCGACCGGCACCGCACGGGGTCGCGGTGGTCCACACTGGGGGCGTGCAGCGCGTGGTCGTGGTCGGGGCGGGGGTCGTCGGGCTCACCTGTGCCCTGCGCCTGCTCCGGGCCGGGCACCGCGTCGACGTGGTCGCGCGCGACCTGCCGCTCGAGACGACCTCGGCGGTGGCGGCGGCGCTCTGGTACCCCTACCGCGCCGGACCGCAGGAGCGGGTGAGCGGGTGGGCGGCGACCACCCGCGAGGAGCTGGTCGCCCTCGCCGCGGCCGACCCCGACGGGGAGCGGACCGGGGTGCGTGTCGTCGTGGGCACCGAGGTCCTCCGTGCGGCGACGCCCGATCCGTGGTGGGCCGGCGCGGTGCCCGACCTGTCGCGACCCACGGCGACGGACCTGCCGGCGGGCTTCGTCGACGGCTACCGGTTCGCGGCACCGGTGGTCGAGATGCCGCGCTACCTCAGGTGGCTGCGGCGCGAGGTGCTGGCCGCGGGCGGCTCGCTGACGCGGCTGGCGCTGGGCTCCCTGCCGGCGAGCGGCCCGCACACAGCGCTGGTGGTCGACTGCGCAGGGCTCGGCGCCCGGCTGCTGGCCGGCGACCTCGCGGTGACCCCGGTGCGGGGCCAGGTCGTGCGGGTCGCCCGGACCGGGGTCGACCGGTGGTGGCTCGACGGCACCGGACCGACGTACGTCGTGCCCCGGTCCGACGACGTGGTGGTGGGCGGCACCGCGGAGGAGGGCGTGTGGGACCGCACCCCGTCGCCCGCGACGGCGGCCCGCCTGCTGGAGCGGGCGGAGGCCCTGGTGCCGGGGATCTCGGCGGCTCCGGTGCTCGGGCACGCCGTGGGGCTGCGGCCGGCCCGACCGCACGTGCGCCTGGAGCGGGTGGGCGACGTGGTCCACTGCTACGGCCACGGAGGCGCCGGCGTCACGCTCTCCTGGGGGTGCGCCGACGAGGTCGCCGCCCTGGTGTGACCGAATCGGCACGACCCACGGATCAGGCGGGACGCGTCACGCTTCCCCCGCGGCCTATGGTCGCTGCGTGGAGGATCGACCACCCGACGAGAGCGCTCTCATGCGCGGGGTCTTCGAGGCGTCGCCCGACGCCATCGTGGTCATCGACGCCGACGGTCGGATCGTGCGCGCCAACGCCCAGTGCTCGGCGGTCTTCGGGCACGACCCTGACGGCCTGCTGGGGGAGCCCGTCGAGGTCCTCGTGCCGCCGCGGCTGCGCGAGGCCCACCCTGCGCGACGCGGGGCCTTCACCGGCGGTGGCGGCGCCCGGGCCATGGGGCTGCTGCAGCTCGCGGCGGTGCGCGCCGACGGCACCGAGTTCCCGGCCGAGATCTCGCTGGCGGCGGTCTCCCACGACGGGGAGCCGCTGACCTGCGCCACGGTGCGCGACGTGACCGCGCGCCTCGCGCTGCAGCAGGAGTCCGACCGGGTGCGCGAGGAGCTCCTGGCCACGGTCTCCCACGAGCTGCGCACCCCGCTGACGTCGATCATCGGCTACACCGAGCTCCTGCTCGACCTCGGCGAGAGCCAGGTCGGCCCGGCGGCGCGCCGGATGCTGGCCATCGTGGAGCGCAACGCCAACCGCGAGCTGCGGCTGGTCAACGACCTGCTCGACCTGGCCTTCCTCGACGACCGCGAGCACATGGACGCCGAGCCGGTCGACCTCGTCGAGGTGGTGCGCGCCGCCGTCGACGGGGCGCGGGTCGGTGCCCGGGGCCGGGGTCTGGAGCTCTCCTCGACGCTCGCGGCGGGCGTGGCCCCCGAGGGGGCGCGTGCCCTGCTCGTGACCGGCGACGAGCAGCGGCTCGGGCAGGTGCTCGACAACCTGCTGTCGAACGCCGTGAAGTTCACCGCTCCCGGCGGGCGGGTGCTCGTCGACTGCGCGCCGCGCGAGGGCGACCTGGCCCTGAGCGTGAGCGACACCGGCACGGGCATGGAGGCCGTCGAGGTGCCGCAGATCTTCGACCGGCTCTACCGCTCGCCGCGGGCGGTGCGCGACCAGGTGCCGGGAGCGGGCCTCGGTCTGTCCATCGTGGACAGCATCGTGCGGGCCCACGGGGGCCGGATCGAGGTCGACAGCGAGCCCGGGGTCGGCACGACGGTCTCGGTGCTGCTCCCGGCGCGCGTGGAGCCGGTGGACTGAGCGGCGTGGGCGCCCAGGGTCAGCCCGGGGGTCAGCCCGGACCCTCGCGCAGCGCCTCGTCGAGGGGCAGCACCCGCACGACGGCGGCCGCGGGCACGGGGCCGTAGACGTGGGGGAAGGTCTCGGCGTCGGCCCGACCGGGCTCCACCGGCTCGTCGACCACGTCGCAGCCCAGCAGCGCGGGGTCGATCTCGAGGAGCACCAGGGCGTCGGGGCAGTCGGCGTAGAAGCGCGCGTGGACCCCGCGCCACTGGTCGGCGCGGCTGGCGTGGATGAAGCCCTCCTGCTCCAGGCTCACGCCGCGGGTGGAGGTCGTGTAGGTGCCCGACTCCCGGGCCGCCTCCCAGTCGGTCGCGAGCGCCACGTGGAACAGCCGGGACGCACCGGCAGCGGAGGTCGTCACGCTCAGAACAGCCGGTGGGTGGGGTCGTCGACGCCGCGCAGGGCGTCGTAGTCGACGAGGGCGCAGGCGATCCCGCGGTCGGTGGCCAGCACCCGGGCCTGGGGCTTGATCTCCTGGGCGGCGAAGATGCCGCGCACGGGCGCGAGCAGCGGGTCGCGGTTGAGCAGCTCGAGGTAGCGGGTGAGCTGCTCGACACCGTCGATCTCCCCGCGCCGCTTGATCTCGACGGCGACGCTGCGGCCCTCGGTGTCGCGGCACATCAGGTCGACCGGGCCGATCGCGGTCGGGAACTCGCGGCGCACCAGCGTGAGCCCGGGCGAGAGGGTCGCCGGCTGCTCGGCCAGCAGCACCTGCAGGTGCTTCTCCACCCCGTCCTTCTGCAGGCCGGGGTCGACCCCGAGGTCGTGGGAGGAGTCGTGGAGGACCTCCTCGATGAGGATCCGCAGGGTGTCCTCGGGCCCCTTGGCGCTCGCGCGGCTGCGCACCGTCCACTCCACCTGGCCCTCCTCGGTGGTGGCCTCGCGCAGCGTGCAGGGCGGTGACATCCAGTTCAGCGGCTTGTAGGACCCGCCGTCGGAGTGCACCAGCACCGACCCGTCGGCCTTGATCATCAGCACCCGCGTGGCCATCGGCAGGTGCGCCGTCAGCCGTCCGGCGTAGTCGACCTGGCAGCGCGCAACGACGAGTCTCACGGGCCAGGAATCTACAGTGGCGCCCGTGTCCGACCACCCGCCGCTCCCCCCGGCCTGGCGCGTGCGCCACGCCCGCCCCTCCGAGCTGCGGCGGCTGGCCGCCGTCGAGGACAGCGGGGGAGCCCTCTTCCGCGCGCACCTGGGGGAGGACCTGCCGGCCGCGCTGCTCGCCCCGGCGCCCTCCGGGCTCGACCGCGCGGCCCTGCCCGGCTCCGTGCTCGTGGCCGTGCACGGCACGGACCAGGAGGTGGTGGGTTTCGCCCACGTCGTGGACCACGGCCACGAGGAGCCGGGGGCGGTCCACCTCGAGCAGCTCTCGGTGCTGCCCTCGCACGGTCGTCGCGGGATCGGCACGGCGCTGGTGCGCGCGGCCGAGGAGGAGGCGCGCTGGTCGGGCGCCGGGCTGATGACCCTGACCACCTACCGCGACGTGCCGTGGAACGGACCCCTCTACGCCCGCCTGGGGTACGCCGAGCAGGCGCGGCCGCCGGCGTACGTGGCGCGCGCACTGGCCGCCGAGCGGGCCGCGGGTCTCGAGCGCGGGGGCGCCGTCGCCGCGGGTCCGAGGGTCGCGATGTCTCGCCGGCTGGGACGTCGCGGGGCCTGAGCGGGTCTGGATCGTTCAAGTTACCGGTGGGTGAACTAGTTCACGGCCCGGGTCGGTGACGCGTGCCATGATGCCGCCCATGACGAGCCTCGAGACCACTCCCGACACCTCCGCCGACGCCGGCCGCGACTTCACCGCCATCGGCGTGGTGGGGCTCGGGACGATGGGCGCCGGCATCGCCGAGGTCTTCGCCCGGCACGGCTTCGCGGTCGTCGGCGTCGAGCTGAGCGAGGAGAGCGTGGCGCGCGGTCGGCAGTACCTCGAGCACTCCACGGGGCGTGCGGTGCGCCGCGGCAAGCTCACCGAGGAGGAGCAGGCCGAGCTGCTCGGCCGGGTCACCCTGACCACGTCGCTGAAGGACCTGGCCGACGTCGACCTGGTCGTCGAGGCCGCGGTGGAGTCGATGGCGACCAAGCAGGCGATCTTCCGCGAGCTCGACGCGATCGTCGGTCCCGACACGGTGCTGGCCACCAACACCTCCTCGCTCTCGGTCACCGAGCTCTCCAGCGCCACCTCGCGCCCGGGCCGCGTGGTGGGCGTGCACTTCTTCAACCCCGCACCGGTGCAGAAGCTGGTCGAGGTGGTGCGCACGGTCGTCACCGAGCCCGCCGTGCTCGACGACGTGCAGGCGCTGCTCGGCCGCCTGGGCAAGAGCCCCGTGGTCTGTGGCGACAAGGCCGGCTTCATCGCCAACACGCTGCTCTTCGGCTACCTCAACCACGCCGCCTCCATGTTCGAGGGCCGCTACGCCTCGCGCGAGGACATCGACGCCGCGATGCGCTTCGGCTGCGGCTACCCGATGGGCCCGCTGGCGCTGCTCGACCTGATCGGCCTCGACACCGCCTACGAGATCCTCGAGACGATGTACCGCCAGGGCCGCGACCGCCTCCACGCGCCCACCCCGATCCTCAAGCAGATGGTCACCGCCGGTCTGCTGGGCCGCAAGACCGGGCGCGGCTTCTACACCTACGAGGCCCCCGACAGCCCGGTCGTGGTCGCCGACGCCGCGACCCCGTCGGCCGACGAGCTGCCGCAGCTGCGCCACGACATCCGCCAGGTCGGCGTCGTCGGCACCGGCACCATGGCCAGCGGCATCGTGGAGGTCTTCGCCAAGGCCGGCTACGACGTGCTCGTCGTGGGCCGCTCGGCCGACAAGGTCGACGGCGTCAGCGCCACCGTCACCCGCAGCTTCGACAAGCAGATCCAGCGCGGGCGGGCCACCGAGGAGGCCAAGGCCGAGGTGCTGGCCCGCATCAGCGGCACCACGAGCCTGGAGGACCTGGCCAGCGTGGACCTGGTGGTCGAGGCCATCGCCGAGGACCTCGCCGTCAAGACCACCCTCTTCGAGAACCTCGACGAGATCTGCAAGCCGGGGGCGATCCTGGCCACCACCACCTCGAGCCTGCCCATCATCGCCATGGCCACGGTGACCAGCCGGCCGCAGGACGTCGTCGGCATGCACTTCTTCAACCCCGCCACGGTGATGAAGCTGGTCGAGGTCGTCTCCACGGTGGCCACCTCCGACGAGGTCACCGAGACCACGCGGGCGCTGTGCGCGGCCGTGGGCAAGGTCGCGGTCTCGTGCGGTGACCGGGCCGGCTTCATCGTCAACGCCCTGCTCTTCCCCTACCTCAACGACGCGGTCAAGATGCTCGAGGCCCACTACGCCACCGCCGACGACATCGACGTGGCCATGAAGCAGGGCTGCGCCCTCCCGATGGGTCCCTTCGAGCTGCTCGACGTCGTGGGCAACGACGTGTCGCTGGCCATCCAGCGCGAGCTCTACCTCGAGTTCCGCGAGCCCGGCTTCGCCCCGGCCCCGCTGCTCGAGCACCTGGTCACCGCCGGCTACCTCGGCCGCAAGACCAAGCGGGGGTTCCGCGACTACTCCGCCCGCTGAGGCACAGGCACAGGCACAGGCACAGCCGCAGGGCAGCGGGCGAGGGGCTGGCGGTCCCTCGGGGGCTCCGTACAGTGGGGACATGGAGTACCTCCTCGTCCTCGCCCTGGTCCTCGGTGCCATCGCCGTCGCCGCGCTGGCCGGCCGGGGCCACCAGCGCAAGGTGCTCGCGGCCAAGGAGGCCGAGCTGGCGCCGGTGCGCAAGCTGGCGGCCGAGGACGTGACCGCGCTCGGGGTCGAGCTCCAGGAGCTCGACCTCGAGCTGGCCGGCCAGCCGCTCGACGCCGGCGCCAACGCCGACTACCAGCGCGCGCTCGACGCCTACGAGTCGGCCAAGGCCGCCGCCGACGCGATGGAGCGGCCCGACGACGTGCGCCACGTCACCGAGATCCTCGAGGACGGTCGCTACGCGATCGCCTGCGTCCAGGCCCGCGTGGCCGGTGAGGCGCTGCCCACGCGCCGCCCGCCCTGCTTCTTCGACCCCCGCCACGGGCTCTCGGTGACCGACGTGCCCTGGACGCCGACCGGGGGAGCCCAGCGCGACGTGCCGGCCTGCGCCCTCGACGCCGAGCGGGTGCGCGCCGGTGCCGACCCCGACATCCGCAAGGTGATGGTCGGCTCGCAGCGGGTGCCCTACTGGCAGGGCGGCCCGGCCTACCAGCCCTACGCCCGCGGCTACTTCGGGTCGTTCACCACCATGGACTTCATGTTCATGGGGCTGATGTTCGGTGCCTTCGGAGGCTTCGACGCCATCGGTGAGATCGGCGAGGGCCTGGGCGAGGCCGTCGGCGGCGTCGGCGAGGGCCTCGGCGACATGTTCGACGGCTTCGACTTCTAGCCCGGTCAGGACGGCAGGGTCATCCGCACGGTGGTGCCCCCGCCCGGGGTGTCCTCGACGAGGAGACGTCCGCCGTGCAGCGACGCGATCCGCGCGCAGGTGGCCAGCCCGATGCCGTGACCGTGGTCGGGATCGCTGTCGTCGCGGCCGAACATGTCGAGCACGCGCGCCCGCTGGGAGGCCGCGATGCCCCGGCCGTTGTCGACCACCGCCAGCTCGTGGCCCTGCGGGGTCACCGCCGAGGTCACGACCACCCGCGGTGCGCGGTCGGGGGAGCGGAACTTCACCGCGTTGCCGAGCAGGTTCTGCAGCAGCTGGCGCAGCAGCGCGGGATCGGCCCGCACCGTCGGGGCCGCAAGGTCGCGCCGCACGAGGCCGCGCGCGGCCGTGTCGCCCAGGTCGACGACGACCTGGTCGAGCACGTCGTCGAGCGCCACGTGCTGCCGCTCGACCACGTGGCCGCCGACGCGGGCGTGGCGCAGCAGGGCGTCGAGCAGGTCCATCATGCGTCCCGACGCCTGGTCGGCGCGTCGCAGCAGCTCCCGCCCGCGGGGGCCGAGGGATCCGGCGTACTCGTGGTCGAGGATCTCCAGCCAGCCGGTGAGCACGGTCAGCGGCCCGCGCAGGTCGTGCGAGGCCACCGCGGCCACCTGCTCCAGGTCCTGGTTGGAGCGCTCGAGCTCGGTGGTGCGGGTGGCCAGCTCGCCGAGCAGGTGCTCGAGGCGGGCCCGGTCCTGCATCTGGGCGCTCACGTCCTCGACGTGGGCGACGACGTGGATGGGGG
Source organism: Nocardioides sp. Leaf307 (assembly GCF_001423135.1). NCBI lineage: Bacteria > Bacillati > Actinomycetota > Actinomycetes > Propionibacteriales > Nocardioidaceae > Nocardioides > Nocardioides sp. Leaf307. The sequence continues at coordinate 1,469,505 of NZ_LMNY01000001.1, forward strand.
TGCCGTCGTCCTCGCGCACGACCGCGGCGGTGACCTCCACCCAGACGTGGTGACCCGCGGCGTGTCGCCAGCGCTGCAGCAGTCGGGAGGACTCCTGCTCGCCGGTGAGGCAGCGCGCCGACTCGACGGCCGCCACCGCTGCGTCGTCGGGGTGGACCACGTCGCTCGAGGCCAGCGCGCGCAGCGACTCCGCGTCGCGACCGAGCAGGGCGCACAGGGCGCGGTTGACGCGCAGGAAGCGGCCCTCCACCGAGAGCAGGGCCATGCCGAGCGGGGAGCTGTCCATCGTCATCCGCCACCGCTCCTCGGCCCGGGCGAGGGCGCGCACCGCGGTGTGGGCGGCGCGGGCGGCGTGGTCGGCCGCGGCGTCGCCGCCGGAGGTCGCCGCCGGGGCCAGGACCTCGGGGCCGACGACCGGGCTCCTCACGAGGCCGAGCCCGCCCGGGCCGGCGTACGCCGCCCCAGCGTCTCGACCGCCGACACCAGGCCGGCCCCGCTGAAGGGCTTGTCGAGCACCTCGTCGACGCCGGCGGCGTAGGCCGCGGCGTGGTCGCGGCGCGCGGTGACCATGAGCAGCGGCAGGCCCCGCAGCGCCGGGTCGCTGCGCACCGCCCGTGTCAGCCCCAGGCCGTCGAGGGTCGGCATCATCCAGTCCAGCACCACCGCGTCGAAGCCGCCCGCGAGCAGCCGCCGCAGGCCGCAGCGACCGTCGGGCGCCAGCTCCACGTCGTGCCCGGCGCGGCCGAGGAAGATCTCCATCAGCGTCGACAGGTCCGGATCGTCGTCCACCACCAGAATGCGCATCGTTCGGGTCCGTCCCCCCTCGGACGGGCGGGCCTCGCGCCCGCCTCGTCCTCCCCATCGGCCGTCGGGGCGGGGACCTGAGGCACGCCGACGGACGGCGGGAGGCAGCGCCGCCCGCTGCTAGGTTGCCGCCCATGTCGCACCGACCCACCGCCCGGAGCCCGCGCACGACGTCCCCGCTCCTCGTGCTGCTCCTCGTGCTGCTCCTCGGTCTCACCGTCGGGCCTCTGCTCGCTGCCGCCCCGGGCGGCGCCTCGGGTGCGAGCACCGGCGCACCGACGGCGGGGGAGCGCGCCGTCGAGGAGCCGTCGGCGCCTCCGGCGCTCCCGGCGGCGACCGACGTCGACTACCAGCTCGGCGGGGTCGACGAGGTGCCCGACCACGTGGGGATCGTCGTGCGCGACCGCACCGAGGAGCCGGCAGGGGTCTACGACGTCTGCTACGTCAACGGCTTCCAGACCCAGCCCGACGCGCGGCGCTTCTGGCGCGAGCGCTGGTCGCTGGTGCTCAAGGACGACCGGGGCCGACCGGTCGTGGACTCGGCCTGGGGGGAGTGGCTGCTCGACCTGCGCACCGCCTCCAAGCGCGAGCGCGTGGCCCGCATCGTGGGGCGCTGGATCGACGGCTGCGCCCGCGACGGCTTCGAGGCCGTCGAGCTCGACAACCTCGACTCCTTCCTGCGCAGCGACGGTCTGCTGAGGCGGGCACAGAACCTCGCGCTCGCGTCGCTGTTCGTCGAGCGCGGCCACGAGTCCGGCCTGGCCGTGGCCCAGAAGAACCTCGCCGGCTACGACGGCACCCGCATCGGCTTCGACCTCGCGGTGGCCGAGGAGTGCGGACGCTACGACGAGTGCGACGCCTACACCGAGGTCTTCGGCGACCAGGTCGTGGTCGTGGAGTACCGCGACCGGGACTTCGAGGCGACCTGCGCCGGCTTCGGGGACGCGCTGCCGGTGGTGCGCCGCGACCGCCCGCTGCGGCCGGCCTACGACCCGCGGTGGTGCTGACCGGCCTCCCGCCGAGTCCCCCTGCCCAGCCGGTCGCCCAGCCGGTCGCCCAGCCGGTGGCTCAGCCGTCGCTCTGGCGGGCGCGGTAGGCCGCGACGGCGTTGCGGTTGCCGCAGGTGGTCGAGCAGAAGCGGCGCGAGCGGTTGCGGGAGAGGTCGAGCACGACACCGTCGCAGTCCTCGTCGGCGCAGACGCCCAGCCGTGACATCTCGTCGGTGCGGATCACGTCGATCATGGCCATCGCGGTCTCGACGGTGATCCGGGTGACGAGCGGCGCGTCGGGCAGCACGGCGTGCACGTGCCAGTCGTAGGGCTCGTGGCGCACCAGCTGGGGCAGCGCCCGGGCCTCGCTCAGCATCGCGTTGACCAGCTCGACGGCGTGGTCGCGCTCGGCGGTCAGCAGCTCGCGCAGCACCGGCCGCAGCGCGCGCACGGCGTCGAGCTCGGCGCGCGTGCGGTCGTGGCGCCCGGAGTACTCGAAGTCGGCGAGGAACCGGTCGAGGTCGGCGACGCTCTCCAGCGTGTCGGGGGGCTCGGCGGAGTTGGCGAGCACCACGGCGGACTGGAGCGACATCTCGGTGTCATGGGCGAAAACCACGTTGACAGGTTACCCGACGGCCCGTAGCGTCATGGATCATGACGACGATGACTCATGACGCCACCCGGTCGGCCGGCGGTCCCGCCGATGGCTCCCGCCTGGTGTCGGGGCTCGTGCTCGCCGTCGTCTCGGCGACCGCCTTCGGTGCGTCGGGCGCCCTGGCCCGTGGGTTGCTCGACGCCGGGTGGACGCCGGGCTCGAGCGTGCTGGTCAGGGTGGGGCTGGCCGCCCTCGTCGTGCTGCCCTTCGGGCTGGCCTCGCTGCGCGGGCGGTGGTCGCTGCTGCGCCGCAACGCCGCCCTCGTGGTGACCTACGGCGTGCTCGCCGTGGCCGGTGCGCAGTTCTGCTACTTCTCCGCGGTGCAGCACATGCAGGTCGGGCCGGCGCTGCTCATCGAGTACACCGCGCCCGCGGCCGTGGTGGTGTGGCTCTGGCTGCGCCACGGCCAGCGACCCGGACCCGTCACCCTGCTGGGCGCGGCGCTGGCCGCCGCCGGTCTCGTGCTGGTGCTCGACCTGCTCTCCGGCGCCGACCTCAGCGTGGTGGGCGTGCTGTGGTCGCTGGGGGCGATGGTGGGGGCCGCGTCGTACTTCGTGATCTCCGCCGACGAAGGCAACGGGCTGCCTCCGCTGACGCTGGCCGCCGGCGGCCTGGTCGTCGGGGCGGCGGTCCTGGGCCTGCTCGGCCTGGTCGGCGTGCTGCCCATGGCCGGGTCCACGCGTCCGGTCACCTACGGCGCCACCACCGTCGACTGGTGGGTGCCGCTGGTGCTGCTCGGCCTGGTGACGGCGGCCCTGGCCTACACCACGGGCATCGCGGCCGGGCGTCGCCTGGGCTCGCGGCTGGCCTCCTTCGTCGCCCTCCTCGAGGTGCTCGCCGGCGTCGGCTTCGCGTGGCTGCTCCTCGACGAGCTGCCGCGCCCGGTGCAGCTGGCCGGCGGCCTGCTCATCCTGGCCGGCGTGGTGGCGGTGAAGCTCGGCGAGCGGGGCGTCGTCCGGGTCGAGCCGACGCCGGCCTGAGGTGACCCCCGGCTCGGTGCGGCTCGTGGTGGTCGACCACTGCCTGGGCGTCGCCGAGGCCGACCGCGACCGCGTCTTCAAGCCGCTCGAGCGCGTGCACACCGCGGTGGCCGGCACCGGGGTGGGTCTGGCCACCGACCGGCGCGTCGTGGAAGCGCACGGCGACGCGACCGGTCTCTGGGGCACTCCCGGAGGAGGTGCGACCGTGTGGTTCGAGCGGCCTGACGCCGTCCTGCCCGCCGGGAGGGTCTGACCCGCCGCTCGCCCGCGGTGGTCGAGGGCCGGCCGCCAGGACCGCGGTGGTCGAGGAGGGAGCGCCAGCGACCGTCTCGAAACCACCCTCACGCGACAGCGCAACCCTCTCCACAGATCCACCGGCAGACCTAGTCATCGAATACGTGTTCGAATAGACTGGGTGCATGCTCCTCGACCTCGACACCACCGGCACCGTGGTCGACATCGAGTCCCTCGACGCCGACGACGTCCTGGAGTACGCCGACGACACCGCCCGCTCCGTACGCGCCGCCGAGCGTCGCACCCTGCGCGTCATGGCCCGCTGGGGAGCACTGAACCCCGACCAGGCCTACGCCTGGTCGGTGCCCGGGATGATCCGCCACGGCCTCGACGAGTTCGCCGCCGAACCCCTCGCCCTGGCCCTGGACATCTCCCCGGTCAACGCCGGCTGCAACCTCGCCGAGGTCATGGAGCTGGTCCACCGTCTCCCGCGCATCTGGGCGATGGTGGAGGACCTCACCCTCCCCGGCTGGCGCGCGCGGCGGATCGCCTCCCAGACCCAGGTGTTGAACGACACCGGGGCTGCGTACGTCGACCGCAAGGTCGCCGCCCTCGGCTCCCGCGCACAGAGCCTGGGCGCGCGGCGCATCGAGCTGTTCGTCGCCGAGGCCGCCGCCAGGCACGACCCCCACGCCCAGGCCGCGCTGGAGGAGAAGGCACGCGGTGGGTGGAACGTGCGGGTGACCCACGACGTCGACCGCGGCTCCGCGTCGGGCACCTCGTGGCTTGAGGTGCTCGGTGACACCCAGGACCTCACCCGGTTCCACGACCTGATCTGCGCCACCGCCGCCGAGCTCGGCCGCCACCAGACCTCGACCGGAGCCGTGGTCGAGTCGTTGGAGGTCCGCAAGGCCCGTGCGATCGGGGTCATCACCGACCGCGCCCAAGGACTGACGGCACTGGACTCGGTGGAGCCCACGACTGCGAAGGAGCGGGTGGTCTACGTCCACCTGCGCCCCGAGGACCTCGAGCGCGCCGAGACCCTCGCCGCCCTCGACACAACCCGCATGAACGGAGAAGAACCAGCGCCGGAGGAGCCCCCGCCCCCCGCCGAGGCCCCGGCCGAGGAACCCCCACCCGACCCCCGGGACCTCCCCACCCCCACCGAACACGAGACCGTCCCCGCGGGACAGACCATGACCCCGGTGGCTGAGGAGCGGGCGCAGCGAGCGTCTCGAAGCCCCGCCGCGGGCAACGACCCCGAGACCACCGCCGGACAGGCCACGGCCCCGGTGGCTGAGGAGCGAGCGCAGCGAGCGTCTCGAAGCCCCGCCGCGGGCAACGACCCCGAGACCACCGCCGGACAGGCCACGGCCCCGGTGGCTGAGGAGCGAGCGCAGCGAGCGTCTCGAAGCCAAGCCCCGGCCACCGACGAACAGCCCGCGAACGAGCAGCCCGCCGACGAGCACCCTGCGGGCGACCCGTACCGCACCACCGGCCCCGACCTGCGCCCCACAGCGGTCCATCGCCACCACGAGACCAGCCACCTGTCCCAGATCGACCGCACCGGCCCACCACCGGGCACCGCGGTCGTCGAAGGTCTCGGGGTCGTCTCCACCACCACCCTGCGCCGCTGGCTCCACGGCACCAAGGTCTACGTGAGACCCGTCATCGACCTCGACCCCACCACCGCCGGCGCCGTGGACCGGCACGACCCACCACCGTGGATGCGCGAACACGTCACCCTGCGCGACCCACGCTGCGTGTTCCCCGGCTGCAGCGTGCCGTCACGACGCTGCGACCTCGACCACATCCAGCCCTACCGAGACCCCGACCATGGCGGGAAGCCCGGCCAGACCCACCCGTCGAACCTCGCGCCGCTGTGCCGACACCACCACCGGCTCAAGACCACCGGCTCCGACGGGAGTCCTCCGTGGACTTTCCACCGGCATCCCGACGGCACCTACGCCTGGACCAACCCCCACGGCTGGACCACGCTGGTCCGCGCCGGCTGAGCGGGGTGCGGCCCGGGGACAGGTGGGTCTAGCGGGCGTCCTGGCGTCGTACGAAGACCTCGCGGGTCAGCATCAGCACCGCGGCCGCGGTGGGGATGGCCAGGAGCGCGCCCACCACGCCGAGCAGGGCGGCGCCCACCAGGGCGGCGATCACGGTGACGGCACCCGGGACGTCGACGGAGGAGGCCATGACCCGGGGGTAGATCACGTAGTTCTCGAGCTGCTGGTAGACGACGTAGAAGACCACGCAGATCAGGCCGGTGCGCACATCGGTGGCGAAGGCGATGGCGGTGACGATCGTGGCGCCGATGGTCGCGCCGATCATGGGGATGACGTCGAGCAGGGCCACGACGAAGGCCAGCGCCACGGCGTACTCGCCGAGGCCGACGGCGAAGAGGAAGACCAACGACGTGAGGCCCGCGCAGAGGGCGACGAGGAAGGCGCCCGACACGTAGCCCCCGATGCTGGCCACGATCCGGTCCCCGAGGCGGGTGACCCGGTCGCGACGCGAGGCGGGGGCCAGCTTGTAGAGCGCGCCCTTGGTGGTCTCCAGCGCGGAGAGGAAGTAGAGCGTCAGCACCAGCACGATGAAGAGGTTGAAGAGGGCGCCCAGCAGGGCGATCCCGAAGCCGAGCACACCGCCGAACAGGCCCGTGACGAAGTCACCGCCGGCGACGTAGTCCTGGGCCTTCTCGACGATCTGGTACTCCTCGTCGAGCTTCTGGATCTTGGGGTTCTGCAGCAGCTGGTCGAACCACACCGGGGCGTTGGCGGTCAGCGAGGCGACCTGGTCGGTGATGACCGGCACGATCGCCACCACGAAGAGGGCGATGGCGCCGAGGAAGACCAGGGTCACCACCAGCACCGCCCACGAGCGGCGCAGCCCGCGGTGCTCGAAGAACTCCACCGCCGGGTTGAGGCCGGCGGCGATGAACAGCGCGACCACCACCAGCAGCAGCGTGGAGCCGATGGCCAGCAGCGTCGTGCCGAGCCAGTAGGCCGTGACGAAGCCCAACCCGCCCAGGAACCCGATCAGGTACGGCGCCGTGCGGTCCAGCGGCGCCCCGGGGGTGCCGAGGTGCTCGGGCCCGCCGACGAGCCCCTGCCGCTTGCCCTTCTGCGGCACGCCGGTGACCGGCAGCACCTCGGGGGCCGGCGCCGCGGCGGCCGGGTCGACGACCGGCCCGGCCGTCGTCGGGTCCGCGCCGGGCGCCGGCGGGTCGGGCTGGTCGTTCACTCGTCCTCGTCGTCCTGACCGAAGCCGGCGACGACGTCGCGCAGGCTCGCCAGCTGGGCGGTGATGCCGTCGCGGCGCTTGGCCAGCCGGGCGACCTCGGTGCGCAGCATGGCCAGCTCGCGCTCGACCTCGGCGGTGGCCGAGGAGGTGATGGAGTCGGCCTGGGTCTGGGCCGAGGCCACGACCTGCTCCGCCTCGCGGCGCGCGCGGGTGACCACGGCGTCGGCCTCCGACTTCGCCTGCTGGCGCTGGGTGGCGGCCTGGGTGGCGGCCTCCTGCGCCCGGGCCTCGGCCGCGGCGGCGCGCTGCTCGGCCTCCTCGACCAGCTTGCGGGTCTCGGCCATCGCGCTGCTGTGGTGGTCGGTGGCCTCGCGGGCGAGCCGCTCCTTCTCCACCGCGAGGGTGCGGCGTGCCTCGGTGACCTCGCGGTCGGCGGCGGCACGAGCCTGCTCCACCTCGCGCTGGGCGCCCGTGCGCATCTCGGTCGTCTCCTGCTTGGCGGCCAGGCGCAGCTGGTCGGACTCCCGCTTGGCCGAGGCCATCAGGTCGGCGGCCTCGCTGCGGGCCAGCTCGCGCTCCTGCTCGGCGTCGGCGAGGGTGCGGGCGCGGTGCTCGTCGAGCTCCTTGAGCTGCACCATGCGCATGTCCTCGGCCTCGCGCTGGCCCTCGGTGCGGATCTGCTTGGCGTCGCGGGTCGCCTGGGCGCGGATCTCGTCGGCCTCGCGCATCGCGGTGCCGCGGATCTCGTCGGCCTCCTCCTCGGCGAGGCGGAGCATGGCGCTGGCGCGGCCCCCGAGACCGGCGTAGGAGGGGGTCTCGTTCTCATTGACCTGCTGCTCCAGGCTGGCCAGGCGGGCCTCGAGCTCGACGACGCGCCGCTCGGACTCGCCGAGGCTGCCGGCGAGTCCGGCCTTCTCCGCGGCCAGCTGCTTGACCTTGGTGTCGACGGCCGCGGTGTCGTAGCCCCCACGGCGCACGACGGGGAAGGTGATGCTGGCGCCGGCGCGGGCCGGAGCCGCCTGCGGGCGGGCGGGCGGTGCGGGCGGGGCCTGCTGCGTCTGAGGGGCCGCCGGGGCGGCGCCCGGGCGCTGCCCGGCCGGGGGGGCCTGGCGCGGCGCCTGGCCGGTCGCGCGACCAGGGGCCGACCCGGGAGCATCCGTGGCCACCGGGATCACCTGGGTCTTGTCGGCGTCCTGGGAACGGCGCTCCGAGTCGTCGTCGAAGATGGACAGGCCCTGGTCGCTCATGGGTGGAAACCTCTTCCGGGTGGTGGGGGCTGGTGCCTCTCCATCCTCCCGCATGCGAGGCCCCGAACCCACCCCGACGCGGCGTGGCTCAGCGTTTACTCAGCGCGTGTCGGGGTGGGCCGGGTCGACGGGCCTCCTCAGACGCCGCGGAAGCGGTTGATCGCCTCGATGTGCCGTGCCCGCATCTCGGTGTCGCGCACGCCCAGGCCCTCCTCGGGGGCCAGCGCGAGCACGCCGACCTTGCCCTGGTGGGCGTTCTTGTGCACGTCGAGAGCGGCCTGGCCGACCTCCTCGAGGCCGTAGGTCCGCGACAGCGTCGGGTGGATCATGCCCTTGGCGATGAGGCGGTTGGCCTCCCACGACTCGCGGTAGTTGGCGAAGTGCGAGCCGACGATGCTCTTGAGGTTCATCCACAGGTAGCGGTTGTCGTACTGGTGCATGTAGCCGCTGGTGGAGGCGCAGGTGACGATCGTGCCGCCCTTGCGCGCGGCGTAGACGCTGGCGCCGAAGGTCTCGCGGCCGGGGTGCTCGAAGACGATGTCGACGTCCTCGCCGCCGGTGAGCTCACGGATCTTCGCCCCGAGGCGACGCCACTCCTTCTGGTCCTGGGTGTGCTCGTCCTTCCAGAACTTCCAGTTCTCCTCGGAGCGGTTGATGATGTGCTCGGCGCCCATGGCGCGGCAGATGTCGGCCTTCTCCTCGTTGGAGACCACGCAGATCGGCGTGGCGCCGCCGTTGAGGGCGTACTGCGTCGCGAAGCCGCCCAGGCCGCCCGAGGCGCCCCAGATGAGGACGTTGTCGCCCTGCTTCATGCCCGCGCCGTTGCGCGAGACCAGCTGGCGGTAGGCGGTGGAGTTGACCAGGCCGGGGGAGGCGGCCTCCTCCCAGGTCAGGTGGGCCGGCTTGGGCATGAGCTGGTTGGACTTCACCAGCGCGACCTCGGCCAGGCCGCCGAAGTTGGTCTCGAAGCCCCAGATCCGCTGCTCGGGGTCGAGCATCGTGTCGTTGTGGCCGTCGGGGCTCTCCAGCTCCACCGACAGGCAGTGCGCGACCACCTCGGCGCCGGGCTTCCAGGAGTTCACGCCGGGACCGGTGGCGAGCACGACGCCGGCCAGGTCGGAGCCCACGATGTGGTAGGGGAGGTCGTGGCGCTTGGTCAGCGGCGAGATCTTGCCGTAGCGCTCGAGGAAGCCGAAGGTCGAGACCGGCTCGAAGATCGAGGTCCACACAGTGTTGTAGTTGATCGCCGAGGCCATCACGGCCACCAGCGCCTCGCCGGGGCCGAGCTCGGGGAAGGGCACGTCGTCGACGTGCAGGGACTTGCGCGGGTCCTTGTCGCGGCTCGCGACGCCCTCGAACATGTCCTGCTCGTCCTTGTGCACCGTCACGGCGCGGTAGGACTCGGGCAGGGGCAGGTGGGCGAAGTCTTCACTGGCGGTGTCGCCGGCGAGGACGGCGTCGAGGATGTTCTGCACGTCGGCTCCTGTGCGGGGTCGGGGAGGTGCGGGTGACGGCGTCGGACCCGGGGGCGGGTCGACGTCTGGCGAACATTACTGTCCGGTAACCGGTCAGGCGACCGATGTGTTGGAGGTCTCAGGCCCGCTCAGGGTGGCGGGCCGAGGTGGGCGGGCGGTTGGTGGCGCCCGCCGAGCAGCGCGGTGCGGTCAGTGCGCCGGGCGCGCGGCCGGCTCCACCAGCTCGACGAGCACGCCGCCGGCGTCCTTGGGGTGCACGAAGTTGATCCGGGAGTCGGAGGTGCCGCGGCGCGGCTCGTCGTAGAGCATCCGCAGGCCCCGCTCGCGCAGGACCGCGCTGACGGCCTCGACGTCGGTGACGCGGTAGGCGACCTGCTGGCAGCCCGGGCCGGAGCGGTCGAGGTACTTGGCGATGGTGGAGGTCTCGTCGAGCGGCGCGAGCAGCTGCACGCACGACCCGGAGTCGCCCACGGCCATCATGGCCTCGCGCACGCCCTGCTCGGCGTTGGTCTCCTCGTGGGCCAGGCGCATGCCGAAGGTGTCGCGGTAGAACGCGATGGCCTCGTCGAGGTCGGGCACGGCCATGCCGACGTGGTCGATGGCGGTGAAGAGGTGGTCGGGGATGCCGAGCGGGCTGGCGCCGCTGTCCTGGGTCTGGCTCATGGCGTCATGGTCGTACGCCGCGCCGCGCGCCGCGACCGCTTGTGACGCGCGCCTCACGAGGTGGGGACTCGGACACCCTCGCCCCCGATGTGACTCGTCGGTATCTTGCTCGCATCGGGCCCGTCTCCGCCGGTCCGAGCACCGACCCGCTGGAGGAACCCATGTCCGACCACGCCGCCCCGTCGAGCTCGCCGACCGTCATCGTCGCGGGAGCCCGCACCCCGATCGGCCGTCTCCTGGGAGGGCTGAAGGACCTGAGCGCCGCCGACCTCGGCGGGGTCGCGATCAAGGGCGCCCTCGAGAAGGCCGGCGTCTCCGGAGACCAGGTCGACTACCTCATCATGGGCCAGGTCATCCAGGCCGGCGCGGGCCAGAACCCCGCCCGCACCGCCGGTGTGGCCGCGGGGCTGCCCATGAGCCTGCCCTCGATCACCATCAACAAGGTCTGCCTCTCCGGTCTCAACGCCATCGCGATGGCCGACCAGATGGTCCGCGCCGGCGAGGCCGACGTGGTGGTGGCCGGCGGCATGGAGTCGATGACCAACGCGCCCCACTTCCTGCCCAAGTCGCGCGAGGGCATCAAGTTCGGCGACGTCAAGCTCGTCGACTCGATGGCCTACGACGCCCTCTTCGACCAGTTCACCTCCCAGGCGATGGGTCTGCTCACCGAGGAGCGCAACGCCGCCGACGAGAACCTGACCCGCGAGGAGCAGGACGAGTTCTCCGCGCTGTCGCACCAGAAGGCCGCCGCGGCCTGGAAGAACGGCGTCTTCGACGAGGAGGTCGTGCCCGTCTCGATCCCGCAGCGCAAGGGCGACCCCGTGGTCGTCTCCGCCGACGAGGGCGTGCGCGGCGAGACCACCGCCGAGTCCCTCGGGCGCCTGCGTCCCGCCTTCTCCAAGACGGGCACCGTCACGGCGGGCTCGGCCTCGCAGATCTCCGACGGCGCCTGCGCGGTCGTGGTGATGAGCAAGGCCAAGGCCGAGGAGCTCGGGCTGGACTACCTCTGCGAGATCGGCGCTCACGGCATGGTCGCGGGCCCCGACTCCACCCTGCAGCTCCAGCCGGCCAACGCCACCGCCCTGGCCTGTCGCAAGGAGGGCATCGAGCCCACCGACCTCGACCTCGTGGAGTTCAACGAGGCCTTCGCCGCGGTCGGCATCTCCTCGGCGCGCGCCCTGGGCCTGCCCGACGAGAAGGTCAACGTCAACGGCGGCGCGATCGCGCTCGGCCACCCGGTGGGCATGTCGGGGGCACGCGTGGTGCTGCACCTCGCCCTCGAGCTCAAGCGGCGCGGCGGCGGCACCGGCGCGGCCGCGCTCTGCGGCGGCGGCGGCCAGGGCGACGCCCTGATCGTGCGCGTCCCGAGCAGCTGAGCCCCGTCGCCCCGCGACCCGGGGGCCGGCGCCGCGCGGCGTCGGTCCCCGACCTGGTCGCGGCCGCCCGCGAGGGTCAGCCCCGGGCGGTGGCCCGGCTGATCTCGATGGTCGAGGACGAGTCGCCCGCGCTGCGCGAGGTGATGGCGGCACTGGCCCCGCACACCGGCCGCGCCCAGGTCGTGGGGCTGACCGGCTCGCCCGGGGTCGGCAAGTCGACCTCCACCAACGCGCTGGTCACGCGGCTGCGCGCCGCGGGCAAGCGGGTCGGCGTGCTCGCGGTCGACCCCAGCTCGCCGTTCTCCGGCGGTGCGCTGCTCGGAGACCGGATCCGGATGTCGGACCACGCCTCCGACCCGGGCGTCTACATCCGCTCCATGGCCGCCCGCGGCCACCTCGGCGGCCTGGCCTGGAGCACTCCGCAGGCGATCCGGGTGCTCGACGCCGCCGGGTGCGACGTGGTGCTCGTCGAGACCGTGGGCGTCGGCCAGAGCGAGGTCGAGGTCGCGGCGCGCGCCGACACCACGCTGGTGCTGCTGGCCCCCGGCATGGGCGACGGCATCCAGGCCGCCAAGGCCGGGATCCTCGAGATCGGTGACGTCTACGTCGTGAACAAGGCCGACCGCGACGGCGCCGACCAGGTGCGCCGCGACCTGCGGGGCATGCTGTCGATGGCCGACCGCCCCGCCGGCGCCTGGCGGCCCCCGGTGGTCGCCACCGTCGCGTCCAGCGGCGACGGCGTCGACGAGGTCGTCGCCGAGCTCGACCGCCACCACGCCTGGCTGCACGAGACCGGCGAGCTGCGGCGTCGACGTACGCGTCGGGCGCGCGAGGAGGTCGTCGCGATCGCCGTCACCGCGCTGCGCCGCAGCTGGGGCGACGTCGACGGACGCTCGGAGCTCGACGCCCTCGCCGAGGCCGTCGCCGCGGGGGAGAGCGACCCCTACGCCGCGGCCGACCGGCTGCTCGGCGCGCCTGCCCCGTGACGGGTGTGGCTGCTGGTAGGCATGTGCCGTCCTGTGGACGCGCGGCGCCGAGCCGCTGACGTCCGCCGCTCACCGCTCGAGAACAGACAGGTTGGTCGACGATGAAGAAGGTGGTCATCGCCCTGGTCGTGGTGTTCCTGGGCTTCTGGATGTTCACCGACCCGCGCGGGCTGGCCGACGCCGCCGGCGGCGCCGGGGGGCAGATCGCGGCGTGGACCGGCGACTTCTTCTCCGCGCTCATCAGGTTCGTCGGCGAGCTGGGCTGAGCCGTGGGTCTGCTCCGCAGCTGGGGCGACCCCCAGATCCACAAGCACCTCCTGCGCGACGAGGGCGAGGTCATCGTCGACGAGGTGCTGCACCACTGGACGGCCTACGTGCGCCCGGTGCTCGAGGGGGTGCTCGGTCTCGTGGTGCTCGTCGGGGCGGCCTTCGTGCCGATGGGTGCCGCCTGGGTGCTGCTCGTGGGGGCCTTCGTGCTGCTGCTGCGGGCCGGGTGGGGAGTGCTGCGCGAGCACCGCGACCGCTTCGTCATCACCAACATGCGCGTCTTCCGCGTCCACGGGGTGCTCTCGAGCAACCTCGCCACCATGCCGCTGAGCCGCATCCTCGACATCACCGTGGTCAAGCCGCTGCACGGGCGGCTGCTCGGCTTCGGCCACTTCGTCTTCGAGTCGGCGGCCCAGGAGCAGGGCCTGCGCGACGTGAGGTACGTCGGTCGCCCCGACGAGCGCGACCTCGCGATCCAGCGCGTCGTGCAGCGCTCCGGCCTGCGCGGCCCGCGCGTCAACTGAGACCGGCCTTCCCTAGGATTGGCCCCATGACGCAGCAGCCGTTCTCCCGCCCCGGTGCCATCGACCTCTCGGCCCTCAAGCGGCCCGCGCCCGCGGCGCCCGCCGCGCCGGCCGCCCCCGGGGCCCCGGGCGGTGCCGGGGGCCCGGCCGCGGGGGGCGCGGGCGGCTCGTCCTACGCCGTGGAGGTGACCGAGGAGAGCTTCCAGGCCGTCGTCGAGCAGTCGATGACCGCGCCGGTGCTGCTCGTCTTCTACTCCCGCACCCGCATGCCCGAGAGCGGCCAGCTGGCCGACGACCTCGCGACGCTCTCGGCGGAGTTCGAGGGCCGCTTCCTCGCCGGCCTCGTCGACATCGACGCCGCCCCCGGCATCGCCCAGGCCATGCAGATCCCCTCGATCCCGCTGGTCGTGGCCGTGCTCGACGGCCGCCCCGCGCCGCTCTTCCAGGACGTGCTGCCGCTCGAGGAGCTGCGCACCGCGCTCACCCAGGTCGTGCAGCAGCTCACCGCCCAGGGCATGACCGGTCGCCACCAGCCCCGCGGTGCCCAGGCCGAGCCCGGCGCGGAGGGCGAGGAGGAGCCCGCCGTCGACCCCCGCTACGCCCCCGCCCAGGACGCGCTGGCCGCCGGCGACGTCGACCGGGCGGTCGCGGAGTACCAGAAGCTGGTCTCGGCCAACCCCGCCGACGCCGAGGCCGCGGCCGGCCTGGCCATGGCCACGGTCCTCCAGCGCACCCAGGGCGTCGACGAGGCCGCCGTGCGCGCCGACGCCGACGCGCGCCCCGACGACGTCGACGCCCAGACCCTCGTCGCCGACCTCGACCTGGTGCTGGGACAGGTCGACGAGGCCTTCGCGCGGCTGGTCGAGCTGGTGCGGCGTACGACGGGCGACGAGCGCACCGCCGCGCGCGAGCACCTCCTCGGGCTCTTCGCGGCCGTGGGCAACGACGACCCGCGCGTGCTGCGCGGGCGCCAGGGCCTCGCCAACGCCCTCTTCTGAGGGGCGAGGAGCCGGTGACCCCGCTGGGCTTCGGGCAGGGCGTGGCCTACCTCGGCCGCGGCTTCGCCATGTGGCGGCGCCGGCCCGGGCTGATGGCCCTCGGCATGGTGCCGGCGCTGATCGTGCTCGTCGTGGTGGTCGCCGCGCTGGTGGGGCTGCTGCTCACCGTCGACGACCTCGTGGGGTGGGCCACGCCCTTCGCCGACGGCTGGGCCGACGCCGCCCGGGTCGCGCTGCGCGTCGGGCTCGGGGTGCTGGTGGTGCTGGGCTTCCTGCTGGTCGCCTCGCTGACCTTCACCGGCCTCACGCTGGCGGTCGGTGACCCCTTCTACGAGCGGATCTGGCGGGAGACCGAGACCATGCTCGGGGGCGAGGCTCCCGGAGACGGGCTGGGCTTCTGGCGCTCCGCGCGCGATGCGGGCGTGCTCGTGGGGCTGGGCCTGGTGACCGGCCTGCTGGTGCTGCTGATCGGCCTGCTGCCCGTGGTGGGCGCCGTGGTCGGCGCCGTGCTCGGGGTCGTGGTCTCCGGGCGGCTGCTGGCCGCCGAGCTGGTCTCGCGGCCCCTGGAGGCCCGCGGCATCGACCGGCACGGGCGGCGGGCACTGCTGCGCGAGCACCGCGCCGCGCTGCTCGGCCTCGGCACCGCCACCCAGCTGTGCTTCCTGGTGCCCCTGGGGGCCGTGGTCGTCATGCCGGCCGCGGTGGTCGCCTCCACCTGCCTGGCCCGTGACGCCCTCGACGCCGCAGCCGCCCGCCCGGTGGGCGGCTGAGGACCCTGCGGCTCAGCGGCCGCTCTCGGTGTACGCCGGGGCACCGGTGGGGTCGGCGACGCGGGCCAGGGCGGCCTCGACGCGGCGCGCGGTGAAGTCGGCGCAGTGCTCGCGGACCTCCGCGGGGGTGCAGAACTGCGCGGAGCGGATCTCGCGGGCCTGCTCGACGATCGAGGCGGTGATCGAGGCGGGGTGGACGCCGCCGTCGTAGACCAAGCAGAGCGCGTCGTCCCACCCGCTCCACGGGGGAAGCCAGTCGGTCAGCAGCAGGTCGCCGGCGGGGATCTGCAGCGCGAGCTCCTCCTCGACCTCGCGGGTGACGGCCTCGCGGGGGGCCTCGCCGACCTCGACGACCCCGCCGGGCAGGTCCCAGTCCTGCTTGTAGGTGAGGCGGCACAGCAGCACGCGCCCCTCCTCGTCGCGCACCAGCATCTGGCTGATGGCGCGCTTGCGCGGCAGGAAGGAGTTGAGCAGCTCGCGGAAGCCCGCCGGCTCGTGCACCGGGGTGTCGGTGGCCAGGCGGGCGTAGACGACGCGGTCGACGGGCCCGCCGTCGACGGTCACCCCGCGCATCACGCCCTCGCGGCGCATGCCCGACCAGGTGGCCAGACGCTGGCCGCCCTCGTCGTCGGGGTCCACCAGGGCCTCCACCCGCGGGTGGTCGACCAGGGCGGCGGCGACCTCGCGGCGCACGACGTCGACGTTCTCCCCGGGCTCCCAGCTGATCCGGGCCACGCCCTCGGCGACGGTCGCGACGCTCGGCTGGACGGTCGGTTCCTGGCTCACCGGGCCAGCCTAGTCAGGCCCCGGGAGGAGCGACCGCCCAGCCGCGGGTGTCGCCGCCGGTCGGTCGCGGTCAGGCGAAGTCGGCCTTGCGGATGAGCGCGTGGATGCCGGTGGTGCGGTCCACGACCTGCGAGCACTGGAAGTCGGCGGCCGCCGAGAGGTAGGCGTAGGCCACCGGACCGGCCATGCCGCGCTCCTCGACGAGGAAGGCCAGCGCCTGCCGCACGGCGTCCTTCATGGCCAGGTCGAGGCTGGTGGCGTTGCCGCCGCCCTCGGGACCGTCGGGGTCGCTGAGGCCGATGGGGATCCAGAAGTCGGGGTTCTCGGCGAAGGGCTGCTCGAAGGCCTGGGCGGGCGCGCCGCGGCTGCCGCGCTTGACCACGCTCAGGCGCAGGGTGGGACGCAGCGAGCCCTCCATCGCGGTCAGGGCGACCTCGCCGTCCCCCTGGGCCATGTGCGGGTCGCCGGCGAAGAACATCGCCCCGGCGACCTGCACGGGCAGGTAGAGCGTGGAGCCGACGGTGAGGTCGTTGATGTCGATGTTGCCGCCGGCGTAGGTCGGCGGCACCGAGTCGACCAGGGCGGTCGTGTCGCGGGCGACGCCCATCATCCCCAGGAACGGGTGCAGGTCGAAGCCCACGGGCACGTCGCCGGGCAGGCGACCGCGCAGCCCGCCGCGAGACCTCACGACCTCGGTGAACACGCTGATGTTCCCGCCCTCGTTGACGTACGCCGCGTGCGCCGGGTCGCCCACGAACCGCTCGGGGTACTCACCGGGCAGCGCGCCCTTGCCGTGGCGGTTGGAGACCACGCCGTAGGGCACCCGCAGGGGCAGGTCGAGCACGTCGACGCGCAGGACGTCGCCCGGCTCGGCGCCGCGCACCGCGACGGGCCCGGTGACGACGTGGGGTCCGGGGCCGTCGTGCGGGGTGCGGGCGGCCACCTCGACGGCGTCGCGCAGCACATGGCGCTCGGGCAGGCCGAAGGAGCCGAAGTACTCGCGGGGGTCCTGGCCCTGGTCCTCGAGCAGGCCCTCGTGGGAGATCGTGTCGAGGGTGACCACGTCACCGGAGGAGACCACCGCGACGGGCTCGCTGAGCCGGTTGGGCAGCCGGCCCCACAGCACCTCCTCGGCGCGGGCCCGCACGTAGCGACCGCGCGTGGGACCGGTGCCGGGCTGCAGTACGCGGACCGGCCCGCGGGGTCCTCCCGCCGGCGCCCGACGTCCGGGTGAGGCACCCGCCGGGGCGCTTGTCGCGCCGAGGGCCCCGGCGCCGACAGCGCCCGCGGCCGCGCCGCGCAGGAGGGCCCGTCGGGCGAGGGAGGACAGGTGGTCAGGGGTTCCCGAGGTGGTCATGACCCACAACCCACCAGGTGCGTGTTACCCGCCCGTGTCGGGGCGTCACGGGCGGGTAACACCTCGGCTCGGGCTCAGGTCCGGCGGCGCAGCCAGACGGTCGCGAGCGGCGGCACCACGACGTCGGCGTGGGCCGGCTGACCGACGTGCTCGCCCGGCACGGCGACGACCGAGCCGAGGTTGCCGACGCCGGAGCCGGTGTAGCCGCTGGAGTCGGTGTTGAGCACCTCCTCCCACTCACCGGCCGCGGGCAGGCCGAGCCGGTAGTCGTGGTGGGGGATCGCGGAGAAGTTCGTCACGCAGACCAGGTCGGCCGCGCCCTCGCCGCCGTGGCGCACGAAGGAGAACGTGTTGCGGCCGGCGTCGTTGGCGTCGATCCAGCGGAAGCCGGTCGGGTCGTGGTCGAGCGCCCACAGCGCCGGGGTGTCGACGTAGGTGCGGTTGAGGTCGCGCACCAGGGAGTGCACGCCGCGGTGCTCGGGGTGGTCCAGCAGCCACCAGTCGAGCTCGCGCGACTCGGCCCACTCCGACTCCTGGCCCATCTCAGCGCCCATGAACAGCAGCTGCTTGCCGGGGTGGGCCCACATGAAGCCGAGGTAGGCGCGCAGGTTGGCCAGCTGCTGCCAGCGGTCACCGGGCATCTTGCGCAGCAGCGACCCCTTGCCGTGCACGACCTCGTCGTGGCTGATCGGGAGCACGTAGTTCTCCGACCAGGCGTAGACCAGGGAGAAGGTCATCTCGCCGTGGTGGTGGGCGCGGTGCACCGGCTCGTGGGCGACGTAGTCCAGCGAGTCGTGCATCCAGCCCATGTTCCACTTGAAGCCGAAGCCCAGGCCGTCGGCCGAGGTCGGGCGGGTCACGCCGGGCCAGGAGGTCGACTCCTCGGCGATGGTCACGATCCCGGGCACCCGCTTGTAGGCGGTGGCGTTCATCTCCTGCAGGAACTGCACGGCCTCGAGGTTCTCCCGCCCGCCGTGGACGTTGGGGGTCCACTCGCCCTCCTCGCGGGAGTAGTCGAGGTAGAGCATCGAGGCGACGCCGTCGACGCGCAGCCCGTCGGCGTGGAACTCCTCGAGCCAGTAGATCGCGTTGGCGTAGAGGAAGTTGCGCACCTCCGGACGCCCGAAGTTGAAGATGTGGGAGCCCCACTCCTTGTGCCAGCCGCGCTGGGGGTTGGGGTCCTCGTAGAGCGGGGTGCCGTCGAAGCGGGCCAGCGCCCACTCGTCGGTGGCGAAGTGGCCGGGCACCCAGTCGAGGATGACGCCGATGCCGGCCCGGTGCAGCCGGTCGACGAGGCGGCGGAAGCCGTCGGGGTCGCCGAAGCGGGAGTCGGGGGCGAAGTAGGAGGTGACGTGGTAGCCCCACGACCCGCCGAAGGGGTGCTGCATCACCGGCATCAGCTCGACGTGGGTGAAGGCGAGGTCGGCGAGGTAGCCCACCAGGTCGTCGGCCAGTGCGTCGTAGTCCCACATCGAGCCGTCGTGGTGCTTCTTCCACGACGCCAGGTGCATCTCGTAGACGCTCATCGCCTCGGCCACCGGCTGCTTGGCCGCCCGCGCCTCCATCCACTCCTGGTCGGCCCAGGTGTGGGTCGACTCGTAGACCTTGGACGCGGTCGCGGCGGGCACCTCGGCCCAGGCGGCCATCGGGTCGGCCTTCTCCAGCCAGCGGCCCTCGGCGGTGAGGATCGCGAACTTGTACGCCGTGCCGCTGCCGACGCCCGGGACGAAGAGCTCCCAGACCCCCGACGTGCCGAGCTGGCGCATCGGGTGCTGGCGGCCGTCCCAGCCGTTGACCTCCGAGATCAGCCGCACGCCGCGCGCCGCGGGCGCCCAGACCGCGAACGACGTGCCGGACACCCCGCCCTCGTAGTGGTGCACGTGGGCGCCGAGCACGGTCCACAGCAGCTCGTGCCGGCCCTCGTTGATGAGGTGGAGGTCCATCTCGCGCACGGTGGGCAGGAAGCGGTAGGGGTCGTCGACCTCGTGCGGCTCGCCGTCGTAGGCGACGAGCAGCCGGTAGTCGGGCACCTCCTCGACGGGGAGCACACCGACCCAGACGCCCTCGTGCTCGTGGGTCAGCGCGGTCTCGCCCCAGGCGCCGCGCACGGTGACGCCGGAGGCGAGCGGCTTCAGGGCGCGCACGGTCACGCCGCCGGGGCCGGGGTGGGCGCCGAGCACCGCGTGCGGGTCGCCGTGCTGCCCCGAGACGAGCAGGTCGAGCTCGTCGGTCGGGACGGCCACGGGGGAGGACTGCGGGGACTGCGGGGTCATGCCGCTCCGATCTCAGCCACGGCCGCGAGTGGGATGTCCACCCAGGCCGGACGGTTGCGGGTCTCGTAGACGGTCTCGTAGACCGCCTTGTCGGCGAGGTAGGCGGCGAGCAGCACGTGCTCGGCCTCGCTCATGTCACCACCGCTGTAGGCGGTGAGGAAGTGGTTGCGGCTGCGGTGCGCCCACTCGGCGGCGCGCACGCTGCGCTGCTCGGCGCCCGAGGGGTCCTCCTCCAGCAGCTGGCGCTCGACCACGCGCGGGGCGTAGTCGAAGGAGCGCAGCATCCCGGCGACGTCGCGCCAGGGGGAGTCGGGCAGCAGCCGCTCGTGCAGGGGCTTGGCGGGCTCGCCCTCGAAGTCCACGATCTTCCAGCCCTTCGCGGTGCGCAGGGTCTGGCCCAGGTGCAGGTCGCCGTGCACGCGCTGCACCTCGACCTCGCCGAGGGAGGCGACGCGGTCGTAGGCGGCGCGCAGGCCCGCGGCGTGGGCCGCGAGGCTCGGCTGCACCGCGGTGGCCGCCTCGAGCCGCGCGGTCATGGCCGCGCCGATCCCGGCGGTCTCCTCGGCGCCGAGCACCCGGGTCGGGAACTGCTCGGCCAGCAGGGCGTGGATCTCGCGCAGGGCCTCGCCGAGGCGGGTGGCCTCGCCGGCGAAGTCGCCGCCGACCTCGTGGGCGTGCAGCTCGGGGTCGGCGAAGAGGTTGCGCACGCTGGAGAGGGCGAGGTCCCAGCCGTCGCTGGCGGTGCGGAGGAACTGCTGCAGCATCGCCAGCTGCACCACCGCGCCCGTGCCGCCGTCGGCGGTCTCGTCCATCCAGTCCAGCCAGCCGTAGAGGGCGGCGACCTTGTCGCTGTCGGAGCGGGTGAGGACCTCGTGCACCTGGATGTCGGGGTTGACGCCCACGGTCACCTTACGGAAGACCTTCATCAGCGAGTCCTCGCCGTAGGCCACCGAGGAGTTCGACTGCTCACCGGAGAAGAGCGTGGAGTGCACGTCGGTGTCGAGCTCGTGGCCCGGCAGCCGGTGGAAGGCCATGGTGCTGCGCTCGTCGGTCATGTTGCCGCCGGGGCGCGAGGCGGCCTGGTGGAAGGAGCGCAGCCAGCCCGCCATGGCGCGACGGTCGTGGAGCGCGTCGTAGGCGTGCACCCAGCCCAGGCCCGGCTCCTCCCACCAGCCGATGAAGGCGTGGTCGAGGCGGGGCTCGGGGTCGGTGTAGAAGGCCAGCGGCACCTGGTAGAGCTCCACGGCGTCGGGCGCGTCGGCGGCGACGTCGGAGTAGGTCAGCTCGACCAGGTGCACCGCCACGGTGGGCGGGCCCTCCACCTGGCCGGGCAGGATCCCGATGCGGCGGATCGCGCTGACCGTGAAGGGGCGCCCCTTGCCGGCGAACCAGCGGGTGCGGCCCAGGTAGTCGACGAAGACCTGGGGGTCGAGGTGGGTCGGGGGCGTGGCCGGGGGTGTGGCCGGGGGTGTCGTCGGGTCGCTCACAGCAGCTGTCCCTCGTGAGGCTTGTCGCTCGGTGTCAGGCGGAACCAGTAGAACCCGTAGCCGGCCAGGGTCAGCAGGTAGGGCAGCTCGCCGATCTCGGGGAAGGAGACCCCACCCAGCAGCTCCACGGGCCGGCAGCCCTCGTAGCGGCGCAGGTCGAGCTCGACCGGCTGCGGGAAGCGGGAGAGGTTGTTGACGCAGAGGATGGTGTCCTCGGTGCCGTCGTCGGCGACGTGGGTGCGCACGTAGGAGAGCACCGTGGAGTTGGAGCCGCCGAGGTCGTGGAAGTCGCCGAGACCGAAGGCCGGGTGGTTGCGACGCGCGTGGATCATGCGGCGCGTCCAGTGCAGCAGCGAGGAGGAGTTCTCCAGCTGCGCCTCGACGTTGACCGACTCGTAGCCGTAGATCGCGTCCTGCACCACCGGCAGGTCCAGGCGACCGGGGTTCGCCGAGGAGAAGCCGGCGTTGCGGTCGGAGGTCCACTGCATCGGGGTGCGCACGCCGTCGCGGTCGCCGAGCCAGATGTTGTCGCCCATGCCGATCTCGTCGCCGTAGTAGAGCACCGGGCTGCCGGGCAGCGAGAGCAGGAGCGCGTTGAAGAGCTCGATCTGGTTGGTGTCGTTCTCCAGCAGCGGCGCCAGCCGTCGGCGGATGCCGATGTTGGCCTTCATGCGGGGGTCCTTGGCGTACTCCGACCACATGTAGTCGCGGTCCTCGTCGGTGACCATCTCCAGGGTCAGCTCGTCGTGGTTGCGCAGGAAGATGCCCCACTGGCAGTTGTGGGGGATCGCCGGGGTCTGCTCGAGGATCTCCGAGATCGGGAAGCGCGACTCGCGGCGCACGGCCATGAAGATGCGCGGCATCACCGGGAAGTGGAAGGCCATGTGGCACTCGTCGCCCCCGGACTCGAAGTCGCCGAAGTACTCCACCACGTCGTTGGGCCACTGGTTGGCCTCGCACAGCAGCACGCGACCGGGGTAGTGCTCGTCGACGTAGGACCTGACGGTGCGCAGGAAGTCGTGGGTTTCGAGGAGGTTCTCGCCGTCGGTACCGGGGCGCTCATAGAGGTAGGGCACGGCGTCGAGCCGGAAGCCGTCGAGGCCCATGTCGAGCCAGAACGACATGGCCTCGATCATCGCCTCGTGGACCTTGGGGTTGTCGAAGTTGAGGTCGGGCTGGTGGGAGAAGAAGCGGTGCCAGAAGTACTGCTGGCGCACGGGGTCCCAGGTCCAGTTCGAGGGCTCGGTGTCGACGAAGATGATGCGGGCGTCGGAGTAGAGCTCGTCGGTGTCGGACCAGACGTAGAAGTCGCCGTAGGGGCCGTCGGGGTCGGAGCGGCTGGCCTGGAACCACGGGTGCTGGTCGCTGGTGTGGTTCATGACGAAGTCGATGATCACGCGGATGCCGCGCTCGTGGGCCTGCTCGAGGAAGTAGCGGAAGTCCTCGATCGAGCCGATCTGGGGCAGCACGCCGGTGTAGTCGGCGACGTCGTAGCCGCCGTCGCGCAGCGGGCTGGGGAAGAACGGCGGGATCCACAGGCAGTCGACGCCCAGCCACTCGAGGTAGTCGAGCTTCTCGACCAGGCCGCGGAAGTCGCCGGTGCCGTCGCCGTTGGAGTCGCGGAAGGAGCGGACCAGCACCTCGTAGAAGACGGCGGTCTTGAACCAGTCGGGCGTGGAGTACGCCGCCTCCCCGGCGTCGACGCCGGAGCTGGTGTGGCCGTCCTCGACGGGGTCGGCGCCCAGGGGCGGGCCGTCGGGCGCCGGGCCGGGGCCGTCGTGCTGGTCCTCGACCGGGTCGGTGCGGGTCTCGGTGCGGGTCTCAGGGCGGGTGTCGGGGCTGGTGCTCATGCGGTCCTCCTGACGGAGAAGACGTGGGCGGGCTCGTGGTGGGGGTCGAGGCGCACGTAGTTGTGCTGGCTCCAGGTCCAGGCCTCGCCGGAGATCTCGTCGGTGACGAGGAAGGAGTCGCCCCACTCCATGCCCATCGCGGGCAGGTCGAGGTGGACGGTGGTCTCGCGGGTGGCGTGGGGGTCGAGGTTGAGCACGACGAGCACCGTGTCGTCGCGACCGGCCTCCGCGGCACTGCCCGGGGGCAGCTGCTTGCTGTAGACGAGCACGTTCTCGTCGTCGCTGGCGTGGATCACCACGTTGCGCAGCTGCTGGAGCGCGGGGTGGGCGCGCCGGATCTCGTTGAGCCGCGTGAGGTACGGCGCGAGCGTGCGGCCCTCGGCCTCGGCGCCCTCCCAGTCGCGGATGCGGATCTGGTACTTCTCCGAGTCGAGGTACTCCTCGCTGCCGGGGCGCACCGCGACGTGCTCGTAGAGCTCGTAGCCGGCGTAGACCCCCCACGTGGGGGAGCTGGTGGCCGCCAGCGCGGCGCGGATCTTGAACGCGGCGGGGCCGCCGTACTGCAGGAAGCCGTGGAGGATGTCGGGGGTGTTGACGAAGAAGTTCGGCCGCATCATGTGGTCGGTCTCCGAGGACAGCTCGCGCAGGTAGTCCTCGATCTCCCACTTGGCGGTGCGCCAGGTGAAGTAGGTGTAGGACTGGTGGAAGCCGACGGCGCCCAGCCCGCGCATCATCGCCGGGCGGGTGAAGGCCTCGGCCAGGAAGAGCACGTCGGGATCGGTGCGGCGCACCTCCTTGAGCAGCCACTCCCAGAAGGCCACCGGCTTGGTGTGGGGGTTGTCGACCCGGAAGATCCGCACGCCGTGGGCCATCCAGTGCCGCACCACCCGCAGCACCTCGCGGCAGATGCCGCGGGGGTCGTTGTCGAAGTTGACCGGGTAGATGTCCTGGTACTTCTTCGGCGGGTTCTCGGCGTAGGCGATGGTGCCGTCGGCGCGGGTGGTGAAGAACTCGGGGTTGGTGGTCACCCACGGGTGGTCGGGCGCCGCCTGGAGCGCGAGGTCGAGGGCGACCTCGATGTCGAGCTCGCGCGCGCGGGCCACGAAGGCGTCGAAGTCCTCGAGCGTGCCGAGGTCGGGGTGGACCGCGTCGTGGCCGCCGTCCTTGGACCCGATCGCCCACGGCGAGCCCGGGTCGTCGGGGCCGGGGGTCAGGGTGTTGTTGGGTCCCTTGCGGTTGACCTCGCCGATGGGGTGAATCGGGGGCAGGTAGAGCACGTCGAAGCCCATGGCCGCGACCGCGTCGAGCCGCTTCGCCGCCGTGCGGAACGTGCCGCTGGTGACCGCGCCCGTGGTCTCGTCGCGGGTCGCGCCCTCCGAGCGCGGGAAGAACTCGTACCAGCTGCCGAAGAGCGCCCGGGGGCGGTCGGCGTAGAGCGGGAAGGGGCCCTCGACGGTGACCAGCTCGCGCACGGGGTGGGCCAGCAGGACCGCCTCGAGGGCGGGGTCCTGGAGGGCGGCCAGGCGCGCCTCGACGGGACGCTGCTCGTCCACCGCGGCGGCGAGCCCGGCCGCCACCAGCTCGGCGCCCCGACGGTCGTCGGCGGCCAGCTGCTCGCGCACCTGCTCGAGCAGCAGGCGGCCCTCGGTGAACATCAGGTCGACGTCGACGCCGGCGGGCACCTTGAGGCCCGCGGCGTGCTGCCAGGTGGCGATCGGGTCGGACCAGGCGTGCACCTCGAAGGACCAGGCGCCACCGGCGTCGGGGGTCACCCACGCCTCGTAGTGGTCGGGCGTCGTGGGGTGCTTGGCCATGCGCACGGGGGCGCGGCGCTCCCCGTCGGGGCTGACCAGCACCACCTCGGCGCCGAGCTTGTCGTGGCCCTCGCGGAAGACCGTGGCCGACACCGGCATCGGCTCGCCCACGGTGGCCTTCGCGGGGAGCCGACCGAGGTCGACGAGGGGCATGACGTTCATGACTGGGATGCGTCCGACCATGCGTCCACCCAACCGGCCTGCCCGCGGCGTTGCAAGGCAGGAGACGCGTCGACACCCCTGCGGGTGACCGCAGGGGTGTCGACGTACGGCGGCGGGCCCGGGCCCGCGCGACTCAGCGGGTGAAGACCTGCAGCTCCGCGGCGTGCACGATCGTGCCGCGGTCGGAGGCCGTGGCGCAGTCGGTGTCGTTGAGCGGGTCGGCGTCGGACTCACCGGCGTAGCCGGCGAAGCCGGTGCACTGGTTCTCCAGGGTCACCAGGCGCACGGCCGAGGCCTGGACCGCCCCGATGCGGAAGCTGCGCATGGTCTGGTCGGGCGCGACCGGGCGGGGGCGCCTGCCCGGGAAGGCGTCGGCCCGCGACACGAAGACCCGCTTCCAGGTGGCCCGCGGGCCCGAGCAGCCCGAGGTGCACACCTCGATCGCGAACTTCCGCAGCGCGGTGAAGCGGGAGCCGGAGTCGGGGTCCTCGTCGACGGCCAGCGGCAGCGCGTCCGGGTCGGCCGGGGCGGGGGTCAGCAGGGCGCTGACCTGGACCCGGCGGACGGTGTGCCTGCCCCCGGCGAGGTCCACCGACACCGAGGGGCGGGAGACGTCGACGTTCTCCGTGGTCACGCCGCCCCAGTTGGTGGCCTCGGTGCCGTCGATGAGGAAGGCGGCGTTGCGCGAGCCCTCGGTGGCGGCGAGGACCGAGGCCCCGGACGCCTTCGCGGCGAGGTTGGTGGCCCCGCCGATCCGCACGGTCCGGGCACCGGGACGCACCGTCATCGTGAAGCGGCGGAAGCCCTGCTTCTCCGAGACCGCGAGCATTTCGTAGCGGCCCGGGACGAAGGCGGCCGTCTCCCGCAGCCTCCGGGTCGACCGGGACAGGTCGGCCACCGGGGTGGCGCGGGCCTCGTAGTGGCCGACGTAGACCTCGGTGTCAGGAGCGGCGCCGGTGAAGCGCACCGTGCCGTTCTTCTGCCGCGGCGAGGCGAAGCCGGGCACGGTGGCCTCGGAGTCGGCGTCGGGCACCGAGGCGCCCCGGCCCATGCCGCGCTGGGCGAAGGCCTTCCACATGACCGTCTGGTTCTTGCCCTCGAAGCGCATCCGGTCGGCGGCGAGCATGGCGTCGCGGGCGTCGAGCATCGAGGTGGCGCCCTGCTGGAGCAGGAAGGAGTCGAACATCAGCTGGACCCAGCGGCGGTTGCCCGGGCACAGGTTGGCCGGCAGCGGCGACACGGTCTGGTCGCCCTGGGCGCAGCGCAGCTGGAGCCGCTGGTCGGCGTAGGGGAAGCGGTCGTTCCACTTGCGCACGAGCGCCTGGCGCACCGACCACTGGGTGCCGTTCCAGATCTCGCCGTCGGCGTGGACCTCGGCGCCGGTGGTGTCGAAGCCGTAGTCGGAGTAGTTCAGCGGGTTCTTGTCGATGGAGTAGTCGCGGATGGCCACCGACGTGTTGCCGGTGGCGTAGACGCCGACGGCCCAGATGTTGCCGCCGTTGTCGTAGCCGTGGCTGAACTGGTACTCCGCGGCCACCAGGTCGCTCCACGACTCGCCCATCGCGCCGCCCTGTTCGGAGGTCAGGCCCTCGTCGGGCCCGGCGACCATCCGGTTGCTGATGGCGTGGGTGTACTCGTGGCCGACGATGCCCATGTCGAGCCCGCCGTCGGTGCAGGGGGCGTAGAAGGCCCCGGCGATGGGCTGGAAGAGGTACTGGTTGGTGATGCCGGGGATGCCGTCCTGCAGGGCGATCTGGTTGGCGTTGTCGCGCCCGAGGCCGGTGAGGTACGTCGCGCCGGTGATGGCGCCGGCCTGGGCGTTGCCGATCTCCTGGTCGCCGCCGACGCCGCCGCGGCCGTGGTTGTCGAGCTGGAGGTTGTAGTTCTCCTCGGTGAAGCCGAGGTAGTAGGAGTAGTCGTGCATGCGGTTGTGCGAGACGAACAGGTTGCCCACCGAGGCGTCGATGTCGTTGCCGCCCGGCACCAGCTGGGCGGGGTCGCACCGGGAGTTGTTCCAGGCGTCGGTGAACTCCGTGGTGTAGTCACGGGTGGGGGAGACCGGGGCCTGGAAGAAGCCGCCCGGTGTCAGCGGGCTGGCCCAGGCCTCGTGGGTGTTGGCGTTGTTGCCGACCGTGGTCAGCGTGGGCACGGTGCCGCCGACGGTGTCCCACGGCCCGACCGAGGCGGGGTTGCGGAAGGGGCCGGTCGGCGTGGTGCAGCCGGCGCCCTGGACCCAGCAGCCGATGACGGAGTTGGTCGGCGTGGCCTCGCCGAGGCTGGTCATGGCGGGGTTGGCCGTGAAGTAGCGCCAGCGCGGGTCGGGGAGGCCGCCGCCGGTCGCGGGCGCGGCCTGGTCGCTGGTGGAGACGGTGAGGGCGTACTGGCCGACGACGACGGAGGCCGCGTCGAAGGGGCACACCTGCACCGAGTAGACGCCCGCGGGGATCTCGTCGGCGGTGTAGGTGAGCACCTCGGGGCTGGTCAGCAGGTCCTGGGCGAGCAGCAGGTCGCCGTCGGGGCCGAAGAGCTTGACGGTGAGGTCGTCGGTGGGCGCGGCCACGCCGACGGCGTTGATGGAGCGGGTGAGGTCGTCGCCGAGCTCGAAGGTGTGCGTCGGCCCGCACGCGGCGGCGGTGACGGAGCCGGTGAACACGTCGTTGTACATCGCGTTCTCGACCTGGTTCTGCCGCACGAGGACGTCGCCGGTGACGGCGTCGACCAGCGAGGTGTAGGCGAAGGCCTCGCCCGCCTCGGTGTCGACGACGTTGGCCTCGAGGACCGCGCGCACGGTGCCGTCGGGCATCGGGAGCGCACGCAGGCGCACCTGCTGCTCCTGGGCGAAGCCGGGCACCCGCAGCCGCGTCCAGCCACCGGAGACGGAGTCGACGATGTCGCCGACCAGACCGGTGTCGAAGGTCGGTCGCACGTCGCGGGTCGCGGCCACCCAGCCCTGGAGCGGGCTGAGGGAGGCGGCCGGGGGCGCGGCGGTGGTGCGCGCGAGGGAGGAGGAGACGTAGGCGACGGTGCCGTCGGCGGCGATGCCGACGGTGACCAGGCCGCCCCGGGCGGGGGCCAGCCCGCCGAAGTCCTGGCGCAGGAGCACGGCGCGGGCCGCGGTGTCGGGCATCGCCTGGTCGTTGACCAGCACCAGGCCGGCCAGGTCGGCGGCGCGCAGCCCGAAGAGGCCCGCGTGGTCGGCCAGCCAGGCGCGGGCGGTCTGCACGGGGGTGCCGGCGTCGGGGCCGAGCACGCCGTCGGCGGGCAGGATGGAGGAGGGCGTGCCGGAGGCGTTCCACCGCAGGTCCACGTCGCCGAGCGCGGCGACGGCGGCGCGCTGGGAGGCCAGGGGCGCGACCGCGTCGCGCACGTCGAGGTCGGCCAGTCCGGCGACCGGGTCGCCGAGGGTGACCACGTCGTCGGGGTGGAGGGCGGGGTCGGCCGTGGCCGCGACCGGGGAGGTGCCGGCGACGGCCGGCAGTTGCGTGAGACCGGGCAGCACGGCCGCGGTCAGCAGGGCGAGGGCGGCCGTGGTGCGACGGCGCCTGGCGGGAGGTGTCATGGCCAGCACAACGGCGGGTGCGGGCCCGACGTTATGCGCGGGCGCGCCACGAAACACGAACGTGACACGGCGCCGCCGGGCGGCCCCACCTACGCGGTGCCTCTTGGAACGATCAAGTCCAGCCGCTACCTTGCCGGGATGCGCGCCATCCGCCGGTTCACCGTCCGTCCCGTGCTGCCCGAGTCCCTCGCTGCGCTCGGCGAGCTCGCGGGCAACCTGCGCTGGTGCTGGCACCCGCCGACGCAGGACGTGTTTGCCGCTGTCGACCCCGCCCTGTGGGAGTCGAGCGGTCGCGACCCGGTCCGCCTGCTCGGTGCGGTCTCGCGGGCCCGCCTCGACGCGCTGGCCCACGACGAGGCCTTCCTGGCCCGACTGGAGGAGGCCCGTGCCGACCTCGCGGCCTACCTCGGCTCGCAGCGGTGGTACCAGCGGGCCACCGCGAGCGGCTCGCTGGAGGGTCCGCGCGCGGTCGCCTACTTCTCCCCGGAGTTCGGCATCACCTCGGTGCTGCCGCAGTACTCCGGGGGCCTCGGCATCCTGGCCGGCGACCACCTCAAGGCCGCCAGCGACCTCGGTGTGCCGGTGGTGGGCGTCGGCCTGCTCTACCGCCACGGGTACTTCACCCAGGCGCTGTCGCGCGAGGGGTGGCAGCAGGAGACCTACCCGGTGCTCGATCCCGACGAGCTGCCGATCTCCCTGCTGCGCGAGCCCTCGGGGGAGCGCGCGCTCATCAGCCTGGCCATGCCCGACGGACCCGAGCTGCTCGCCCGGATCTGGGTGGCCTCCGTCGGACGGGTGCCGCTCCTCATGCTCGACACCGACGTCGAGGGCAACCCCGAGCACTACGTCGACGTCACCGACCGCCTCTACGGCGGCACCAGCGAGCACCGCCTGCGCCAGGAGATGCTGCTGGGCGTCGGCGGCGTGCGCGCCCTGCGCGCCTTCGCCCGCATCACCGGCCACCCCGCTCCCGAGGTCTTCCACACCAACGAGGGCCACGCCGGCTTCCTGGGCCTGGAGCGCATCCGCGAGCTCACCGCCGACCCCGCCGGACCGGGGCTGGACTTCGACACCGCGCTCGAGATCGGCCGCGCCTCGACGGTCTTCACCACCCACACGCCGGTGCCGGCCGGCATCGACCGCTTCTCGCGCACCCTGGTCGAGCAGTACTTCTCCGACGCCGGCCCGACCCCCGGGGTGCCGGTGGAGCGCGTGCTCGCCCTGGGCGCCGAGGACTACCCCGGCGGCGACGCCGGCGTCTTCAACATGGCCGTCATGGGCTTCCGCCTGGCCCAGCGCGCCAACGGCGTCTCGCTGCTGCACGGCGAGGTCAGCCGCGGCATGTTCCACGGTCTGTGGCCCGCCTTCGACGAGGCGGAGGTGCCGATCGGGTCGATCACCAACGGCGTGCACGCCCCGACCTGGGTGGCCCGGGAGATCCTCGAGCTCGCGGCCGGCGAGGGCGCCGACCCCGACGGCGACGACACCGACGCCTTCTGGGCGGCGGTCGACACCGTGCCGGCGGAGCGGATGTGGGCGGTCAAGCGGCAGCTGCGCGAGCGGCTGGTGCACGAGGCGCGCCGGCGACTGGCCGCCTCCTGGGAGCACCGGGGCGCCTCGCGCGCCGAGCTCGGCTGGGTGGACTCGGCGCTGCACCCCGACGTGCTGACGGTGGGCTTCGCCCGCAGGGTGCCGTCGTACAAGCGACTCACGCTGATGCTGCGCGACCCGGCCCGCCTCAGGCGGCTCCTGCTCGACCCCGACCGCCCGGTGCAGCTGGTGATCGCGGGCAAGTCGCACCCCGCCGACGACGGCGGCAAGCGGCTGATCCAGGAGCTGGTGCGCTTCGCCGACGACCCGGAGGTGCGGCACCGCATCGTGTTCCTGCCCGACTACGACATCGCCATGGCCCAGCCGCTCTACCCCGGCTGCGACGTGTGGCTCAACAACCCCCTGCGGCCCTACGAGGCCTGCGGCACCTCGGGGATGAAGGCCGCGCTCAACGGCGGGCTCAACCTCTCCGTCCTCGACGGGTGGTGGGACGAGTGGTACGACGGGGAGAACGGCTGGGCCATCCCGTCGGCCGACGGCGTGGAGGACACCGAGCGCCGCGACGACCTCGAGGCCGACGCGCTCTACACGCTGCTGGAGAACGAGGTCGCGCCCCGCTTCTACGACGTCGACGCCGCCGGCGTGCCGACCCGGTGGGTCGAGATGCTGCGCCACACGCTGAAGTCGCTGGGGCCGAAGGTGCTCGCGACGCGCATGGTGCGCGACTACGTGCGCACCCTCTACGCCCCGGCCGCGGCCACCTCCCGGGCGCTGGGCGCCGACGAGTCGGGGGCCCGGGAGCTCGCGACCTGGAAGGCACGGGTCCGCGCGGCGTGGCCGGGCGTGCGCGTCGAGCACGTGGAGTCCAGCGGGGTCGGCGACGCCCCCGAGGTGGGCGCGGTGCTGAGCGTGCGGGCCTTCGTGGCCCTCGGCGACCTGGCGCCCGACGACGTCACCGTGCAGCTGGTGCACGGCCGCGCCACCGGCGAGGACGAGCTGGTCGACACCGTCACCGTCGACCTCGCCGTCGGCGAGACCTACGAGGGGGGCCGCCACCGCTTCGACGGCGAGGTCGTGCTCGACCACTCCGGGCCCTTCGGCTACACCGCCCGGGTCGTGCCGCGGCACCCGCGGCTGGCCTCGGTCGCCGAGCTGGGCGTGGTGGCCCTGCCCTGACCCCCGGGTGCGTCCGGGGCCGCGGCGGCTACTCGGTCTGCTGGAGCACCAGCACCGAGCGGCTGCCCAGCACCAACCCGTCGCCGGCCTTGACCGCGGTGCCGACCGGCAGCTCGACGTCGGTGCTCACCACGACCTCCCCGGCGCGCACCCAGTCGTTGACCGGCAGCTCGATGCGACTCGGTCGCGAGCTGGAGTTGAGCCAGATCATGAACGAGCTGTCGAACTGCTGCTGCCCGCGCGGGCCGGGGGAGCGCAGCGGCGCGCCCGAGAGGAAGAGGGCGACCGTCTTCAGACCGTGGTCGTGCCAGTCGGCGTCGGTCATCTCCCGGCCCGTCGGGTGGATCCACGCGAGGTCCTTCGGACCGCCGCGGATGGTGGGCCGCCCCTCGAACCAGTGCCGCTGGCGCAGCGCGGCGTGGTCGCGACGCAGCCGGAGCGCGGCCTTCGTGACGCGCAGGACGTCGAGCCAGGCGTCGTCGTCGGACCAGTCGATCCACGACAGCTCGTTGTCCTGGCAGTAGGCGTTGTTGTTGCCGCGCTGGGTGCGCCCGCGCTCGTCGCCGGCGGTGATCATCGGGACGCCGTTGGACAGGCAGAGCGTGGCCATCATGTTGGCGGCCTGACGCCGGCGCAGCTCGAGCACCTCGGCGTCGTCGGTGTCGCCCTCGACGCCGTGGTTCCAGGAGCGGTTGTTGTCGGTGCCGTCGCGGTTGTCCTCGCCGTTGGCCTCGTTGTGCTTGTGGTCGTAGGACACGACGTCGCGCATCGTGAAGCCGTCGTGGGCGGTGACGAAGTTGACCGAGTTGTAGGCCGAGCGGCCGTCGTCGGCGTAGAGGTCGGAGGAGCCGGCGAGCCGGGTCGCGACCCGGTGGATGCCCGAGGACTGCCCCCGCCAGAAGTCGCGGATGGTGTCGCGGTACTGGTCGTTCCACTCCACCCACGGCGGGGGCATCCGGCCCACGAGGTAGCCGTCCATCGAGGCGTCCCACGCCTCGGCGATGAGCTTCACGTGGCGCAGGACCGGGTCCTGGCCGATGGCGGTGAGCAGCGCGCAGCGCATGTCGATGTCGTAGCCGGTGCGGGTCAGTGCCGACATCAGGTCGAAGCGGAAGCCGTCGACGTGCATCTCGGTGACCCAGTAGCGCAGCGAGTCGAGGATGAGCCGCAGCGCCTGCGGGTCGTCGGTGTTGACCGTGTTGCCGCAGCCGGTGACGTCCCAGTAGGTGTCGACGAAGGTCGACGCCCCGGTCTTGTCGTCCACGGTGGGCTTGACCCGCTTGTAGAAGCCGCGGTCGTCGAGGCCGCGGAAGGACAGCGTGGGTCCGAGCGGCCCCGCCTCGGCGGTGTGGTTGTAGACGACGTCGAGGATGACCTCCAGGCCGGCCTGGTGGAAGGCCTTGACCATCTTCTTGAACTCCACCACCTGCTCGCCGCGGTCACCCGTGGCGGCGTAGGCGTGGTGGGGGGCGAAGTAGCCGATGGAGTTGTAGCCCCAGTAGTTCGACGCGCCGCGCTCGGTCAGGCCGGGCTCGGAGACGAACTCGTGGATGGGCAGCAGCTCGACGGCCGTGACCCCGAGGTCCTTGAGGTAGTCGATGACCGCGGGGTTGGCCAGGCCGGCGTAGGTGCCGCGCAGCCACTCGGGGACCCGGGGGTGCAGCTGCGTCATGCCCTTGACGTGGGCCTCGTAGATCACCGTGTCGCGCCAGCGGCGCCGCATGGGCGTGTCGCCCTCCCAGTCGAAGGAGGTGTCGACGACGACGCTGCGCGGCACGTGGGGCGCGGAGTCCTCGTGGTCCTGCTCCGACGGTGCGCCGCGGACGTAGCCGAAGGTCGCGGCGTCGGGGGTGTAGTCGCCCGAGACCGCCAGGCCGTAGGGGTCGAGCAGGAGCTTGGCGGGGTTGAACCGCATGCCGCGCTCGGGGTCCCACGGGCCGTCGACGCGGTAGCCGTAGCGGGTGCCGCGCGGCAGGGCGGGCAGGGCGCCGTGGAAGATGCCCAGCGACCGCTCGGTGAGCGGGTAGCGGGTCTCCACGTCGGGCCCGGGTCCGTCGGGGCCCTCGGGGCCGTCCTCGAAGATGCAGACCCACGCCTCGGTCGCCGCCGGGGCGTAGACCGCGAAGTTGGTCGACTCCTGGCTCCAGGTCGCGCCGAGGGGCCAGTTGCGGCCGGGCCAGACCGGCGAGGTCTGGCCGAGGTGGGTCCACTTGGTCGGTGTCACGGCATGCATCATCGCCGATGGTGGCAGCATGCCGGAGGACTACCGCCCAAACCCGGGCCCAGCACCGACCGCAGCACCGACCGCAGCACCGACCGCAGCACCGACCGCAGGACGACGACAGGGAAAGAGGACGACGATGGGTGAGCTCGTGCGGCTGGAGGTCGCCGACGGCGTCGGCACCATCCGGCTCGACCGGCCGAAGATGAACGCCATCAGCGTGCAGGTGCAGGAGGAGATCCGCGCCGCGGCCGCCGAGGCCACCGACCGCGACGACGTGCGCGCCGTCGTCGTCTACGGCGGCGAGCGGGTCTTCGCCGCCGGCAACGACGTCAAGGAGATGGCCGACATGTCGCACGTCGACATGGTCAAGCGGTCGGGCCCCCTGCAGTCGGCGGTCACCGCGGTGGCCCGCATCCCCAAGCCCGTCGTCGCCGCCGTGACCGGCTACGCCCTCGGCGGGGGCTGCGAGCTGGCCCTGGCCGCCGACGTCCGCTTCGCCGCCGACGACGCCGTGCTCGGCCAGCCCGAGGTGCTGCTGGGCATCATCCCCGGCGCCGGCGGCACCCAGCGGCTCAGCCGCCTGGTCGGCCCGAGCCGCGCCAAGGACATCATCTTCACCGGCCGCTTCGTGGCGGCCGAGGAGGCGCTGGCCATCGGCCTGGTCGACCGGCTCTACCCCGCCGCGTCGGTCTACGAGGAGGCCGTGGCCTGGGCGCGCCAGTTCAGCACGGCCGCGGCGTACGCCGTGCGCGCGGCCAAGGAGTGCGTGGACCGCGGCCTGGAGACCGACCTCGAGACCGGCCTGGAGATCGAGCGCCAGCAGTTCGCGGCGCTCTTCGCCACCCGCGACCGCGAGATCGGCATGACCTCCTTCGTGGAGCAGGGCCCGGGCAAGGCGGTCTTCGAGGGCCGCTGAGCCCGCTGAGACCCTCGGGCCCCGTCGGGGGCGGTGTGCCATCCTTCCCCGAGGATCCGACCGACGAAGGAGTCACCCGTGGCACGACTGGCCGACCGACTGGGCAACCGACGGGGCAAGCGGGGCGAGACCGCGGCGCAGGAGGGGACGGCCGCGGCCGAGAGCCCGGCGCGTGCACCGCGACGCGACCGCGGCGCCGCGGTCGCCGCCGTCCGGCTGCGCCTGGCCCAGGTGGTGTGGGCGGTCTTCGTGCTCTGCGCCCTCGCGCTGGCGGTGGGTGCGCTCCTCATCGCGGTCGACGCCAACCCCGACAACGGGCTGGTGTCCTTCGTGAAGGAGACCGCCGACGCCGTCGACCTGGGGGTCTTCTCCCGCGAGGACGGCATCATGAAGTTCGACGGACAGAACGCCGGCACCAAGAACGCCCTGGTCAACTGGGGCCTCGGGGCGGTCGCCTACCTCGTGGTGGGCCGCGTCCTCGAGCGCGTCATCCGCCCCTGAGCAGGGCAGCAGAGCGATGCAGGACCCTGACAGCGACGCTGTCAGGCATGTGAGATAGCCAACCAGTGAGGCGTGTACCGCCGGAAGTGACTCGGCGGTAACCTCGAGGTCACATCGAGTGCACAGGAGGGGCCGTCCAGGCCATCTGCCATGAACATCATTGTCTGTGTGAAGTACGTGCCCGACGCCACTGCCGACCGGCAGTTCGAGTCGGACAACACCGTGGACCGCGTGGGCGTCGACGGGCTGCTCAGCGAGCTCGACGAGTACGCCGTCGAGCAGGCGCTCCAGCTCAAGGAGAAGGCCGGCGACGACACCACCGTCACCGCCCTCTGCGTCGGCCCCGACAAGGCCGTCGACGCCGTGCGCAAGGCGCTGCAGATGGGTGCCGACAAGGGCATCCACGTCACCGACGAGGCCATCGCCGGCTCCGACTACATCGCCACCTCGCTGGTGCTGGCCAAGGCCATCGAGAAGGCCGGCTCGGAGCAGGCCGTCGACCTGGTCATGTGCGGCATGGCCTCGACCGACGCTTCGGGCAGCGTGATCCCGGCGATGCTCGCCGAGCGTCTCGACCTGCCCCAGGTGACCTTCGCCTCGGTCATCGAGACCCAGGGCGACCAGATCCGCGTCAAGCGCGACTCCGACACCGCCACCGAGGTCATCGGGGCCACCTTCCCCCTCGTGCTGTCGGTCACCGACCAGACCGGCGAGGCCCGCTACCCCTCCTTCAAGGGGATCATGGCGGCGAAGAAGAAGCCGATGGAGACCTGGTCGCTGTCCGACATCGGCGTCGACGCCGGCGAGGTCGGCCTGTCGGTCGCCTGGAGCGAGGTCGAGGACACCACGGCCCGCCCGCCGCGCACCGCCGGCGAGATCGTGACCGACGAGGAGGGCTCGGGCGCCACGGCGCTCACGGGCTTCCTCGCCTCCAAGAAGTTCATCTGAGGACGAGGAGCACACACCCATGACTGAGGTCCTGGTCGTCGTCGACCACGTCGACGGCGCTATCCGCAAGCCGACCTTCGAGCTGATCGCGCTGGCGAAGCGCCTCGGCTCGCCCTCCGCGGTGTTCTTCGGCGGCGCCGACGCCTCCGCCGCGGCCGCCGAGAAGCTCAAGGCCTTCGGTGCCGACAAGATCTACGTCGTCGACGACGCCGAGATCAAGGGCTACCTGGTGGCTCCCAAGGCCGAGGCGCTGCAGCAGCTGGTCGAGAAGACCTCGCCCGCCGCCGTGCTGCTGGTCTCGGGCTACGAGGGCAAGGAGGTGGCCGGTCGCCTGGCCATCAAGACCGGCTCCGGGCTGATCACCGACGCCGTCGACGTCGAGGACGGCGGCGTGACCACGCAGAGCGTCTTCGCCGGCAACTACACCGTCAAGGCGAAGGTCACCAAGGGCACCCCGATCATCACGGTCAAGCCCAACTCCGCCACCCCCGAGGAGACCGCGGGCGCCGGTGAGGTCGAGCAGTTCGCCGCCACCGTCTCCGACGCGGCCAAGAAGGCCCAGATCGTGGCCGCCCAGCCGCGCCAGGCCACCGGTCGCCCCGAGCTGACCGAGGCCGCGATCGTGGTCTCCGGCGGTCGTGGCACCGGCGGCGACTTCGCCCCCATCGAGGGCCTGGCCGACGCCCTCGGCGCGGCCGTCGGCGCCTCGCGCGCCGCGGTCGACTCCGGCTGGATGCCCCACAGCTTCCAGGTGGGCCAGACCGGCAAGACGGTCTCGCCGCAGCTCTACGTCGCCAACGGCATCTCCGGTGCGATCCAGCACCGCGCGGGGATGCAGACCTCCAAGACCATCGTGGCGGTCAACAAGGACGAGGAGGCGCCGATCTTCGAGCTCGTCGACTTCGGCGTCGTGGGCGACCTGCACGCGGTGCTCCCCGCCGCGACCGAGGAGATCAACCAGCGCAAGGGCTGAGCCCGACCCGCGTCAGCGGGCCCGCACGACACCGCCAGGGGCGGCCCCCACCCGGGGGCCGCCCCTGGCGTGCGTCCGGCCCGCGAGAGCGACCGGTCGCGACGGGCGCCGGCACGCTCCGCGCACTAGCCTCGCGCCATGAGCACGGGTCACGAGGTCGGCGGGGACGGCGGAGTCGGCGGAGTCGGCGGGGCGGACGAGCGGACGGTGGAGCAGGTCCACGAGGTGGCGCGGCGGGCGCGCGCCGCGAGCCACGCGCTCGCCCTGGCCGGCCGGGCCCGCAAGGACGCCGTGCTGCACGCGATGGCCGACGACCTGCTCGCGCGCGCCGCGGAGGTGCTGGCGGCCAACGCCACCGACGTGGCGCGCGCCGAGGCCGCCGGCACGCCGCCGGGCATCGTCGACCGGCTGCGGCTCACCCCGGAGCGGGTCGCGGGCATGGCCCAGGGCCTGCGCGACGTGGCCGCGCTCCCCGACCCGGTGGGGGAGGTCGTGCGGGGCGGCACGCTGGCCAACGGGCTCGAGCTGCGCCAGCTCCGGGTGCCGTTCGGGGTCGTCGGCATGATCTACGAGGCGCGCCCCAACGTCACCGCCGACGCCGCGGGCATCTGCCTGAAGTCGGGGAACGCCGTGCTGCTGCGCGGCAGCTCGAGCGCCCGGGCCAGCAACACCGCGCTCGTCGAGGTGCTGCGCGACGCGGTCGCTCGCGCCGGAGGCGGCGAGATCGACCCCGACGTCGTCCAGCAGGTGCCGGGGGAGACCCGCGGGTCGGTCACGGCCCTGATGCGGGCCCGCGGCCACGTCGACGTGCTGATCCCGCGCGGCGGGGCCGGTCTCATCGCCGCCGTGGTGGAGGGCTCGACTGTGCCGGTCATCGAGACCGGCGTCGGCAACTGCCACGTCTACGTCGACGCCGCGGCCGACCTCGACAAGGCCCTCGCGATCGTGCTCAACGCCAAGACCCACCGGCCCAGCGTCTGCAACGCCGCCGAGTCGCTGCTGGTGCACGCCTCGCTGGTCGACACCTTCCTGCCGCGGGTCGTGCGCGCCCTGCAGGACGCCGGGGTCACCGTGCACGGCGACCCGGTGGTGGCGCGCCTCGACGGCGTCGTGCCCGCCACCGACGAGGACCACGCCGCGGAGTACCTCTCCCTCGACATCTCCGCGGCCGTGGTCGGCTCGGTGGAGGAGGCTGTCGACCACGTGCGTCGGTGGTCCAGCGGCCACAGCGAGGCCATCGTCACCGAGGACCAGGGCGCGGCGCGCCGCTTCGTGGCCGCCGTCGACTCCGCGGCCGTGCTCGTCAACGCCTCCACCCGCTTCACCGACGGCGGGGAGCTCGGCTTCGGCGCCGAGATCGGCATCAGCACGCAGAAGCTCCACGCACGCGGGCCCATGGGGCTGCCGGAGATGACCTCGACCAAGTACGTCGTCACCGGTGACGGCCACGTGCGTTGAGCCCGGAGCCCGACCGGTAGGCTGTGGGGCATGACCGCCGCTCAGCTCGTGCAGAACCTCGTCCTCGTCGCCTCCGAGGAGGAGCACGAGATCAACCACCTGCTCTCCTGGGGCATCGGCGTGCTGACCCTCGGCATCCTGCTGGGTCTCGCCTTCGCGCTGGCCGCCTTCGGCGCCGGGCGCGAGCACAGCTGAGCAGCATGAGGCTGTCCCGATGACCGCCCGTCCCGGAGGGCGGCGGCGCCGCGTCGGCGTCATGGGCGGCACGTTCGACCCGATCCACCACGGGCACCTCGTGGCGGCCTCGGAGGTCCAGGCCTGGTTCGACCTCGACGAGGTCCTCTTCGTGCCCACCGGCGACCCGTGGCAGAAGTCCGACCGCGACGTCTCGCCGGCCGAGGACCGCTACCTGATGACGGTCATCGCCACGGCGGCCAACCCGCGCTTCAACGTCAGCCGCGTCGACATCGACCGCGACGGGCCGACGTACACGATCGACACGCTGCGCGACCTGCGGGCCAGCCACCCCGACGCCGACCTCTACTTCATCACCGGCGCCGACGCGCTGGCCGACATCTTCACCTGGCGCGACGCCGAGGAGCTCTTCTCCCTGGCGCAGTTCGTCGGGTGCACGCGGCCGGGCTACGAGATGGACGCCCAGACGCTGGCCGCGATCCCGGCCGACCGCGTGACGATGGTGGAGATCCCCGCCCTGGCGATCTCCTCCAGCGACTGCCGCGACCGCAAGCGCCGGGGCGAGCCGGTCTGGTACCTCGTGCCCGACGGGGTCGTGCAGTACGTCGCCAAGCACGACCTCTACCCCCAGCAGACCCCGCGTCGCACCGCCGACCACCCCGAGCCCGACCTCACCCACGACCTGTCCGGAGCCCCATGACCGCCACCGACCACGCCCTCGAGCTCGTGCACGCCGCCGCGCGCGCCGCCTCCGACAAGCTCGCCCAGAAGATCGTCGCCTTCGACGTCAGCGAGCAGCTGGCCATCACCGACGCCTTCGTCATCGCCTCGGCCACCAACGACCGGCAGGTCAAGGCCATCGTCGACGCGGTCGAGGACGCCCTGCGCGAGATCGGCGCCAAGCCGATCCGCCGCGAGGGCGAGCGCGACGGCCGCTGGGTCCTCATCGACTACGGCGAGGTCGTCGTGCACGTGCAGCACGAGGAGGAGCGCGACTTCTACGCCCTCGAGCGGCTCTGGCGCGACTGCCCCGCGATCGCGCTGCCGGCCGACGTCACCTCCCCCCAGCGTTGAGCCCCGCCGCCCCGCGGCGGCTGGTGCTGCTGCGCCACGGGCGCACCGCGTGGAACCAAGCCCGCCGGGTGCAGGGCCACGTCGACGTCGAGCTCGACGAGGTGGGCCACCAGGAGGCCCGCGCGGCCGCTCCCGAGGTCGCCCGGCTGCGTCCGAGCCTGC
Organism: Nocardioides sp. Leaf307; assembly: GCF_001423135.1. NCBI lineage: Bacteria > Bacillati > Actinomycetota > Actinomycetes > Propionibacteriales > Nocardioidaceae > Nocardioides > Nocardioides sp. Leaf307. The sequence goes on from NZ_LMNY01000001.1 coordinate 1,509,191, forward strand.
TGTGGAGCTCCGACCTGCTCCGGGCGCGCCAGACGGCGTCCTACGTCGCCGCCGCGACCGGTCTCGAGCCGTCCTACGACGAGCGGCTGCGCGAGTTCCACCTCGGCGAGCGCCAGGGACTGACCCACGACGAGTACGCCGCGGCCGACGCGGAGGAGTTCGCGCTGTTCCGGCTCGGTCACTACGACGCCGCCCCGGGCGCCGAGCCGACCCACGAGGTGGGTGAGCGCATGCGCGCCGCGCTCGGGGACCTGCTGGCCGCCCTGGCGCCGGGGGAGTGCGGGGTGGCCGTGACCCACGGGGCGGCCGCACGCGTCGCTGTCGGCGCGGTGCTCGGCTGGCCCGCGGGGCAGTTCCGCACGCTGCGGGGTCTGGGCAACTGCGGCTGGGTCGAGGTCGTGGAGCACCCGGCCGGTGGCCTCTCGCTCGACGCCTACAACCGTGTCGCCGCAGGTCAGGGCGTCTGACGCGTCGACCACCGCGCCCGCGCGACGCGCGGGCGACACCCGGATTTCACATCCGGGAAGACGTGTGGCTAGTATTCCGGACGTCGCCGAGGCGGGGGAACCCGGCTCGAGACGGCGGGGCTGTGGCGCAGCTGGTAGCGCATCTGCATGGCATGCAGAGGGTCAGGGGTTCGAGTCCCCTCAGCTCCACTGACACGAACGAGGCGGATCCCACCGGGGTCCGCCTCGTTCGTCATTTCTCCCCCTCGTGGGTGACTGCGCGGGGTGACGCCTTGGCGACCCGGGTGAAGTGGATCACTCTGTGGAGATATACCTCGACATCGTGTTGAGATTCATCCCTCAGGAGGCGTCATGACCACCATCCACCCCGACGGACCCCGACCCGTCAGCAGCCAGTCGCTCGACGGCGAGCGCGGCGAGGTCGTCGACTGGACCGACCTCGGGCGCAGCATGTGGGACTTCCTCACCGGCCGGCAGGCGGCCATCCACTACCGCTTCGAGGACATGGCCGTGGAGGTGCCGCGCGACACCGGCTCCAACGCCCCCCGCGCGACCTGGAAGGTCCACGGCACCCTGACCATCACCACGACCGACTCCGCCGTCCCCTCCGCCGCCGGGGAGCGCTGAGCCGTGGCCGTGCGGGTCGCGGCCGACCTCGAGGTCAGGCTGCAGCGCGGTGACGGTGACCCCGGCGGCGAGGACGACGTCGTGCTGCACCTGCGGGGCCACGACAGCCGGCTGACGATGGAGGTCAGCGACCCTGCCGTGTTCGCGGGCTCCGCCGACGCCCCGGCCGTGCGCGCCTTCGCGGAGGCCCTCGCCTCGCGCGGCGTCGTCGTCCGCGTGGTCCACGACGGGCAGCTCCTGGTGTGCCTCGGCGCCGTCAGGGCCCCGTGGTGGCAGCGCCGGGCCACCGGCTCGGCCCGCATCCGCCTGGGCGGGCTGCGGGGCGCGGTGACCTCGGCCCGCGCCCGTGCCCGACGGGCCCCCGGGGTGCTGCCGAGCGCCTCCCTGCTGCCGCCGGCCACGATGTGGCCGATCGCCCCGACCTTCGCCCGGCGCTCGCGCCGGCGGGTCACGGGCACCCACGACCCGGCCCGCGGCGGCTCGGCACGCCTGGTCCTGGTGCGCGAGGACGTCTGGGGTGGCGAGCGCCAGCCGATCTTCTGGCTCGGCGACGGCGTCACCATCGGCTCCGACCCCGGCTGCGACGTCGTGCTGCGCGGCCTGGCGCCGCTGCACGCCCGGGTCGAGCACGACGAGGAGGACGAGTACGTCGTGCGCGCGGTCGAGGGCGACGTGCGGGTCCACGGCGCGCGCGTGCTCGGGTCGGTGCTGCGCAGCGGCGCCCGTGTCGACCTCGGGCCGCACCACCTGGCCTACTACCGCGAGGAGCACGCCGACCACGGACGGCCCTACTACGGGCGCATCGGCGGGGAGCTGGGGCGCCAGCGACCGCAGCCCCCCGACGACCGGCCGGCCGTTTAGGTCAGGCTCACCTTTCTGGAACCATTCCAGAGAACCTGCTTGAGTGGGGACACCACCGAGGAGAGGAACCACCCATGACCGACGTCCTGCACAGCGAGACCACCCACGTCGCCCGCCCCCCCTTCACCGCCTCCGAGCGGCTGGCGGCCCACCTGCAGCAGATGAGCGTCGACCTCATCGACCTGCACGTGCAGGGCAAGCAGGCCCACTGGAACGTCGTCGGCCTGAACTTCCGCGACCTGCACCTGGCCCTCGACGAGGTCGTCGACGCCGCCCGCGAGTTCTCCGACACCGTCGCCGAGCGCATGCGCGCCATCTACATCACCCCCGACGGGCGCTCGGCGACGGTCGCCGCCCAGACGAGCCTGCCGCAGTTCCCCGCGGGCGAGGTCAACACCGCCGACACCGTCGACCTCATCACCGGCGCGATCTACGCCACCACCGGCACCGCGCGCCGCATCCACGACGAGGTCGACGCGGAGGACCCCACCACCGCCGACATCCTCCACACCGTCATCGAGCGTCTCGAGCAGCTGGCCTGGATGATCGACGCCGAGAACCGCGTCGCCGGTCGCAGCCTGCCGCGCCCGCTGCACGGCTGAGCGGGCTCGGGAGCGGCTAGCGCCGGGGGACCGGAGCGGCGCCGAAGCGCATCGCGAAGTCCTCGGCCACCGCGCTGGTGACCGGCGAGGCGCCGCGCAGCCAGGCCAGCGCACCCTCGGGCTCGACGGTCCACCGGGCCCGGGCGGGGCGCACCCGCCCGGTGGCCCGGATCGGGCTGGCCACGGTGGCACCGTCGCGGGTCTGCACCACGTGGGAGCGCAGGGGCAGCGGCAGTCGCAGGCCCGGCAGCCGCCGGGGCGCGGTCTCGACCGAGGCCAGCGGCCCGTCGTCGGTGCGTGCGCCGATCCGGTCGGGCGCGGGGGAGGAGAAGCTGGCCAGCTCCTTGGGGATGCCCCACAGGCCGCGGCCGCCGGCCCGCGAGACCTCGCTGTCGACCCAGATGTCGATGATCGACAGCGCCAGCCCCCGGCCGTGGCGCACCACCACGGCGGCGAGCAGCTCGTCGTAGGCCATCAGGCCCCGCTCGTCGTAGCGCACGAAGGCGGTCGCCGCGAGTGCGCGGCCGCGCAGCACCACCGGCCGCACGCCCGCCGGCAGTGCGGGCAGGTCGCCGACGGGCACCGCCCAGGCGGTGAGCCGGCCCGTGCCGGTGAGGTCCCACGGCTCGGGCGGGTAGGCGCCGGCCGACTCGGCCGCGCTCACGACACGTCCTCCAACTGCGACCAGTCGACGCGGGCGGTGCGCTCCTGGTACTCCTGCACCCGTCCGGGCCAGTTGGTGCTGATCCGGCCGCCCTCGACGTACCAGCTCGAGCAGCCGGCCCAGGCGCTGCGCGCCAGCCGGGTCTGCATCTCCTCGTCGTAGGCGTCGTAGACCTCCGCGCGCGGGGCGACCCCGCGGGCGCGGCCGTCGGCGATGCCGCGGGTGACCTGGGCGATCCACCCGGCCTGCGCCTCCATCATGGTGATGATCGAGCTGCCCCCCAGGTTGGTGTTGGGCCCGTAGACGCAGAACAGGTTGGGGAAGCCCGCCACGCCCACGCCGAGGTGGGCGCGCGCGCCACCGCGCCACTGCTCGGCGAGGGTCCGGCCGCCCGGGCCCACGACCTCGACGCCGTCGAGGAAGCGGGTCGCGGCGAAGCCGGTGCCCCAGATCACCACGTCGACCTCGTGGAGCACGCCGTCGGCGGTGCGCACGCCGGTCGGCTCGACGCCGGCCACGGCGGTATCGACCACCTCGACGTGGTCGCGGTCGAGCGCGGGGTACCAGTCGTTGCTGAAGAGCAGCCGCTTGCACCCGATCGGGTAGTCCGGCACGAGCCGGGCCCGCAGTGCGGCGTCGCGCACCTGGCGGCGCAGGTGCAGCCGCCAGACCGCCCGCAGGCCGCGGTTGATGGCCGGCGTCAGCGGCGACTCCCCGACGAGGGCGGCGTTGAGCCGCTCGGTGAGCCAGAACCACGAGCGCCGCTCGAGGCCCATCAGCGCCGGCACGCGGTCGAAGACGCGGTGGTGCCGCTCGCCCCACTCCTGGTCGGGCTTGGGCACGACGTAGGGCGCGGAGCGCTGGAAGACCGTCAGCGCGCCGACCCGGTCCACGATGCCCGGCACGAACTGGATCGCGCTGGCGCCGGTGCCGACCACGGCCACGCGCTTGCCGGTGAGGTCGACGTCGTGGCGCCACCGCGCGGAGTGGAAGGACGGGCCCGCGAAGGAGTCGGCGCCCGGCAGGTCGGGCACGACCGGCTCGGAGAGCTGACCGGTGGCGGTCACCACCACGTCGGCCTCGTACGTCGCGCCCTCGGCCGTCGCCACGGCCCAGCTCCGCGTGTCCTCCGACCAGCGGAGCGAGGTCACGGTGCGTCCGGTCTCCACGTGGTCGAGCAGCCCCTCCCGGGCCGCGGTCTCGCGCAGGTAGGCGAGGATCTCCGGCTGGGTGCCGTAGCGGTGCCGCCAGTCGGTCTTCACCGCCCAGGACCAGGAGTAGAGCGGCGAGGGCACGTCGCAGGCGGCCCCGGGGTAGGTGTTGTCGCGCCAGACGCCGCCGGCCGCCTCGGCCCGCTCGAGCACCATGACGTCGGTGAGGCCCCGCTCGCGCAGGGCGCGCACGACGCCGAGGCCTCCGAAGCCGGCTCCGACCACGAGGACACGGGGGACACGGGGGGCACGGGGGCCCTGCGCGGGCGTGGGGGTGACCATGCCCCGACGCTAGGACGCTGGTTGCCGCCGGGGGAGCGGTCGGGCAGGATCGGCTTGATGATTCCGGACAACCTGCCCGCCCCCGCGGCCGCCGACTGGGACTTCCCGCGCTCGGCCCTCGGGGTCGCGCTGCTCGTGCGGCATGCCTGCCGCGCCGGGCTGGCCCCCGAGGCCGCGCTGGCCGGCACCGGCCTGGCGGTCGGCGACCTCGAGGCGCCGGGGGCCGTGGTGACCGCCGCGCAGGAGCTGCGGGTCGTGCGCACGCTCCAGCGGCGCCGCCCGGGGTCGGGGGCCGAGGTGGGGGCGTCCTACGACGCGAGCACCTTCGGGGTGCTCGGGCTGGCCCTGCTCGCCAGCCGCACCGTGCGTGACGCGGTCGAGGTGGCGCTGCGCTACATCGACCTCAGCCACGCCTTCGCGATCCCTCGCGCCGGCCTCGTCGACGGCCGGCTGGTGGTCGACCTCGACGGGTCGGGGCTCCCGGCCGACGTGCGCGCGTTCCTCCTCGCCCGCGACGCCACCGCCGTCGACACCGTCCTGGCCTCGCTGGTGCCCGGGGGCGTGGGCGCCCGGCTGAGCCTCGGCGCCGACCGGGCCCGCCTCGAGGTCGACGCGGCCGAGCTCGCCCGTCCGCTGCCGCGGCCCACCGGTCGCGCCGCCGCGCAGGTCGACCGGCTCGCCGAGCAGCTGTGCCTGCAGGCCGTCGCCCGCCGGCGCGAGCGCACCGGCGTGGCCCAGGAGGTGCGGGTGCTCATCGCCCAGCGCCTCGCGGCCGCAGCGCCGATGCCCGAGGTCGCCTCGGCCCTCGGGCTCAGCGAGCGCACGCTGCGGCGCCGGCTGGGAGCCGCGGGCACGACGTACCGCGAGCTGCTGGAGGAGGTGCGGGCACCGCTGGCCGCCGAGCTGCTGGGCGCCGGGCTGCCGGTGGCCGAGGTGGCGCGGCGGCTGGGCTACGCCGAGACCGCGGCCCTCACCCACGCGCACCGCCGCTGGACCGGCGGACCCCCGTCGAGCGCGCGCCGGGAGCACCCTGCGTTCACCCAGCGGTCACCGCGACCCCACCTGCAGGCCCCCTCCCGCACCACCTGACCTTCCTAGGGTGCGGCCGTTGCCCGCGGACACCGCGGGCCACCACGACGATCGATCATGGAGAGCCCATCCCGATGACGACCACCCCCACCACCCCGATCAGCCCGATCAGCCCCACCGCCGCGGACGCGCCGACCGCGCGCCGCAGCCTGCCGCTCGTGCCCGTGCCCTCCGGCACCCGCCACGGCTCGCGCAGCTACGCCACGTGCTTCTTCCGCTGCGGCCTGGCCTGCGACCACCCCGAGCCCAACCAGACCGGCCACGGCCACGTGCAGGACGAGATCGTCAAGGCCGTCGCCCGCCGCTCCGTGCTCAAGGGCGCAGCGACCACCTCCGGCGCGCTCGTGCTCGGCGGCCTCACCGCCGGCGCCCTCGGCGGCGCGGCGGCGGCCGCCCCCGCCGCGCCCGCCGCGCCGTCGGCCAAGCCGATGAGCGGCGACCTGGCCCGCGCGGCGTTCTCGCCGGTCGGGCCCAACAAGCGCGACGCCGTGACCGTGCCCCGCGGCTTCGACCACTCCGTGGTGATCAGCTGGGGCGACCGGGTCGTGGCCGGCGCGCCGCGCTTCGACGCCTACGCCCAGACCCCCGAGGCCGCCAAGACCCAGTTCGGCTACAACTGTGACTACGTCGGCGTGCTCCCGCTGCCCGCCAAGGGCAAGGGCAAGGGCGGCAAGGGCGGCACGCAGTACGGCTACCTGGCCCGCGACTTCGACCAGGCGCTCCTGGTCGTCAACCACGAGTACACCGACGAGAACCTCATGTTCCCGACCGGCGTCTACACCGCCGACCAGGTCAAGGCCATCGCCATGGCCAGCCACGGCATGTCGGTGGTGCAGATCAAGCGCGCCAAGGTCGACGGCGACTGGCTGCCGGTCAGCGACCTGCGGCGGGCGCGCTACAACCGCCGCCTCCACATCGACACCACCTTCGTCGTCGACGGGCCCGCCGCCGGCGACGAGCGGCTGCGCACCAGCGCCGACCCGACCGGCACGAAGGTGCTCGGCACCCTCAACAACTGTGCCGGCGGCACGACGCCGTGGGGCACGGTGCTCTCGGGGGAGGAGAACTTCAACCAGTACTTCGACGCCCCCGACGGCCTCGACGAGCGCTACACCGAGCAGTACGCCCGCTACGGCATCAGCGGCAAGGGCAAGGGCTGGAACACGGTGGACCCGCGCTTCGACCTCAGCGCCGAGCCGCACGAGCCGCACCGCTTCGGCTGGATCGTCGAGGTCGACCCCTTCGACCCCGACAGCGCCCCGCGCAAGCACACGATGCTGGGCCGCTTCAAGCACGAGGGCGCCAACGTCGTCATCGCCGAGAACGGTCGCGCTGTGGCGTACATGGGCGACGACGAGCGCGGTGACTACCTCTACAAGTTCGTCTCCGCCGGCACCTTCGACGACGCGGGCTCCGAGCGGGCCAAGCGCCGCAACCTGCGCCTGCTCAGCGCCGGCACCCTCTACGTCGCGCGCCTCACCGGCGACGGCGCCGAGGACGGCGTCTCCGACGGCACGGGCGAGTGGATCCCGCTGTGCAGCGACACCGAGTCCTTCGTCGAGGGCATGTCGGTGGCCGACGTGCTGCTCTTCACCCGCTTGGCCGCCGACAAGGTCGCCCCGACCCGGATGGACCGCCCCGAGGACGTCGAGCCCAACCTGGTCAACGGCAAGGTCTACGCCGCGCTGACCAACAACTCCAACCGCGGCACCGCCGCGCTGCCCACCGACGAGCCCAACCCGGTCGGCTCCTCGATGGTCCGTGCCTCGCTGGGCGCCCCGCTGACGCAGGCCTCGGGCAACCGCAACGGCTACGTGCTGGAGATGACGCCGGGCAGGGGCGGCCACGCGGGCACGACCTTCACCTGGGACCTCATGCTGGTCTGCGGCGACCCCGCGGCGCAGGAGACCTACTTCGCCGGCTTCGACAAGTCGCAGGTCAGCCCGATCAGCTGCCCCGACAACGTCACCTTCTCCGACGACGGCTCGCTGTGGATCTCCACCGACGGCAACGTGCTCGGCTCCAACGACGGCGTCTTCCGCGTGCCGACCTCGGGACCCGACCGTGGCAAGGTCGAGCAGTTCGTCACCGTGCCGCGCGGCGCGGAGGCCTGCGGGCCGCTGGTGACCGACCGCAACCGGTCGCTGTTCTTCGCCGTGCAGCACCCCGGCGAGGCCGACACGGCCACCTTCGAGGCCCCGCAGAGCACCTGGCCCCACACCGACGACTTCCCGCGCCCGTCGGTGGTCGTCGCCTTCCGCCGGGCCTGACGGCGCTCCTCGCGCCCGTCCGGAGCGGCACCGGGCGGGCGCGGGGTGCTCACGTGATGGTGAGGCCGCCGTCGACCGCGAGGGTCTGGCCGGTGACGTAGCCGCCGGCCGGCGAGGCCAGCCAGACCACCGTGGCGGCCAGCTCGGCGGGGTCGCCCTTGCGTCCGGCCGGGATGCGCTGCTGCATCGACTCGAGGTAGCCCTCGGGGTACTGCTCGGTCATCTCGGAGGCGAAGAAGCCCGGGGCGATGGCGTTGACCCGGATGCCCTTGCGTCCGGTCCACTGCTGGGCGAGGTCGCGCGTGAGGCCGATGAGGCCGGCCTTGGACGCGGCGTAGGCGGCCTGGGGGAGACCCGCGGTGGTGAGGCCGAGCACCGAGGAGATGTTGATGATCGACGAGCCGTGGCCCATCACCCGTCCGCAGGCCTGGGCCATCCAGTAGCAGCCGTTGAGGTTGACGTCGATGACGCCCCGGAACTGCTCGGGCGTCTCGCGGGTGGCGGGCACGGCGGTGCCGATCCCGGCGTTGTTGACCAGGACGTCGACGTGGCCGAACTCCTCCATGGCCAGCGCCACGAGCCGGTCGCACGACGCGGGGTCGGCCACGTCGGTGGCCACCGGCAGCGCCGTGCGGCCCGCGGCGCGCACCAGGGCGGCGGTCTCCTCGAGGCGGTCCACCCGCCGGGCGCCGAGCACGACGTCGGCGCCGGCCTGGGCCAGGGCCTCGGCGAAGGCGACCCCGAGGCCGCTCGAGGCGCCGGTCACGACGGCGACCCTGCCGTCGAGGCGGAACATGTCGGAGACGGTGCGCGGGCGGTCGGTCGTGGTGGGGTCGGTCATGGCGTGATCGTAGGCACACCGGGGCCGTCGGTGGCCTAGGGTCCGAGACGTGCGCCACGACCTCACGATCCCCAGCCACGGCACGTCCCTCGCGGCCTGGCACGTCCCGGCCACCACCGAGGCCTGGGCCGGGCCGGCCGGGCGACCGGTCGTCGTCATGGCCCACGGCTTCGGCTGCACCCGCGACTCGGGCCTGATGCCCTTCGCCGAGCGCTTCGCCGCGGCCGGCGCCGACGTGGTGGTCTTCGACTACCGCGGCTTCGGTGCCTCGGCGGGGGAGCCGCGCACGCTCGTGGACCACCGTCGCCACCGCGAGGACTACGCCGCGGTCGTGGCGCACGTGCGCGGCCTGCCCGGCCTCGACCCCGAGCGGGTGGTGCTGTGGGGCAGCTCCTACTCCGGAGGGCACGTCGTCGCCGTGGCCGCCGACGACCCCCGGATCGCGGCGGTCGTCTCCCAGGGCGCCGCCATGGACGGGCTGGCGGCGGTGCGCGAGATCCTGCGCTACGCCGGCCCGCGCCAGCTGCTGCGCCTGACCGGGCACGCCCTGCGCGACGCGGCCGGCCACGCGCTGGGCCGTCCCGACCACCGCATCGCGGTCGTGGGCGAGCCCGGGTCGCTGGCCGCGATCACCTCCCACGACGGGGTCGACGGCTACGCCGCGATCGCCGGACCCGGCTTCCGCAACGACACGCCGGCCCGCGCGATCCTCCCGATCGCGACCAACCGGCCCGTCGCGCGCGCCCGCCGGCTGCGGATGCCGCTCTTCCTGCTCGTGGCCGCCGACGACACCATCGCGCCCCCGGCGGCGGTCGAGCGCGTGGCCGAGCGGGCCCGGGGCCGGGTGGTCGTGGAGCGCCTCGACGTGGGGCACTTCGACATCTACCTCGGCGAGCCCTTCGAGCGCTCCGTGGCGGCCCAGGTGGAGTTCCTCGGCTCCGTCGTGGGGCGCTAGGATGAGGCCATGACCACGTCGGCCCTGCTTCTCGGCCAGCCGCGCTGATCCTCCACCGATCGCGCGGCCACCCCTCCCTGCGAGGGGTTTTTTCATGTGGCGACACCACCAGCTCCAGCACCAGGACCAGCCTCAGCACCAGCACCGGCCCGGCCGTCAGGGCCAGCACCAGGAGACCACGATGACGCAGGACCGCACCACGCACGCCGAGACCGAGGCGGCGACGTACGACGTCGTGGCGACCGAGGAGAAGTGGCAGCGGGTCTGGGAGGAGCTCGACCCCTTCCGGGCCGACGACGACTCCCCGCGCGAGAAGCGCTACGCGCTCACGATGTTCCCCTACCCCAGCGGAGACCTGCACATGGGTCACGCCGAGGTGTTCGCGCTGCACGACGTCATCGCGCGCTACTGGCGCATGCGCGGCTTCGAGGTGCTCGACCCGATGGGCTGGGACTCCTTCGGCCTGCCGGCCGAGAACGCCGCGATCCGCAACGACGAGCACCCGGCGACCTACACCTACGCCAACATCGAGACCCAGGCCGCCTCGATGCGCCGCTACGGCCTGGCCTTCGACTGGTCGCGCCGCCTGCACACCTCCGACCCGGAGTACTACCGCTGGACGCAGTGGCTGTTCCTGAAGTTCCGCGAGCGGGGCCTGGCCTACCGCCGCAAGAGCCCGGTCAACTGGTGCCCCAACGACCAGACGGTGCTGGCCAACGAGCAGGTCGTCGACGGCGCCTGCGAGCGCTGCGGCGCGGTGGTCACCAAGCGCGACCTGACGCAGTGGTACTTCAAGACCACCGAGTACGCCGAGCGGCTGCTGACCGACCTCGACCAGGTGGCCGACCGCTGGCCGAACCGCGTGGTCACCGCCCAGCGCAACTGGATCGGCCGCTCCGAGGGCGCCCACGTCGACTTCGCCGTGGAGGGCCGCGAGCAGCCGGTCACCGTCTACACCACCCGCCCCGACACCCTCTTCGGCGCGACCTTCATGGTGGTCGCCGCCGACGCCGACCTGGCCGCCGAGCTGGTCAGTGACGCCCAGCGCCCGGCCTACGAGGCCTACCTGGAGGAGATCCGCAAGGCCTCCGACATCGAGCGGCTGGCCACCGACCGCACCAAGACCGGCGTGGACCTCGGTGTCACCGCGACCAACCCGCTAACCGGCGAGCGGGTGCCGGTGTGGGCGTCGGACTACGTGCTGGCCGACTACGGCACCGGCGCCATCATGGCCGTGCCCGCCCACGACCAGCGCGACCTCGACTTCGCCCGCGCCTTCGACCTGCCGGTGCGCCGCGTGGTCGACACCGGCGAGCCCGACCCCGCCGAGAGCGGCGTCGCCACCAGCGGCGACGGGGTCTACGTCTCCTCCGGCGAGCTCGACGGCCTCACCGACAAGGCCGCCGGCATCGGCCGCGCCATCGAGCTGCTGGAGGAGCGCGGCACCGGCACCGGCACGGTCAACTACCGCCTGCGCGACTGGCTGCTGAGCCGGCAGCGCTTCTGGGGCTGCCCGATCCCGATCATCCACTGCCCCTCCTGCGGCGAGGTGCCCGTGCCGGAGGACCAGCTGCCCGTCGAGCTGCCCGAGCTCAAGGGCGCCGACCTCAAGCCCCGGGGCGTCTCCCCGCTGGCCGCGGCCAGCGAGTGGGTCGACGTCGCCTGCCCGACCTGCGGCGGCGCGGCGAAGCGCGACAGCGACACGATGGACACCTTCGTCGACTCCTCCTGGTACTTCCTGCGCTTCACCTCGCCGGGCTACACCGAGGGGCCCTTCGACCCCGAGAAGCTGCGCGAGTGGGGGGCGGTCGACCAGTACGTCGGCGGCCTGGAGCACGCCGTGCTGCACCTGCTCTACGCCCGCTTCTTCACCAAGGTCCTGCACGACATGGGCATGCTCGACTTCGTCGAGCCCTTCGAGGCGCTGCTGGGCCAGGGCGTCGTGGTCAACCAGGGCCGCAAGATGAGCAAGTCGCTGGGCAACGGCGTCAACCTCGGCGAGCAGCTCGACGCCTTCGGCGTCGACGCGGTGCGCCTGACGCTGGTCTTCGCCAGCCCGCCCGAGGACAACATCGACTGGGCCGACGTGTCCCCGTCGGGCTCGCAGAAGTTCCTCCAGCGGGCCTGGCGCCTCAGCGGCGACGTCACCTCCGCGCCGGGCACCGACCCCGCGGGCGGCGACGCGACGCTGCGCTCGCAGACCCACCGCACGATCCGCGACGCCGCCGAGCTGGTCGAGGGCCACCGCTTCAACGTGATGGTGGCCCGCGTGATGGAGCTGGTCAACGCCACGCGCAAGGCCGTCGACACCGGCTGCGGCCCGGCCGACCCGGCGGTGCGCGAGGCCGTCGAGACGGTCGCGCAGCTGCTGTCGCTGGTCACGCCGTACGTCGCGGAGGAGATGTGGGAGCGGCTGGGCCACGAGCCCACCGTCGCCCAGGTCGCCTGGCCCGCGGTCGACCCCGCGCTGCTGGTGGAGCAGTCGGTCACCGCGGTCGTGCAGGTGCAGGGCAAGGTCAAGGCCCGCCTGGAGGTCGACCCCGGCATCGACGGCGAGGCCCTGGAGGCGCTGGCCCTGGCCGACGCCGACGTGCAGCGTGCCCTCGACGGGCGCGAGGTGCGCAAGGTCGTGGTGCGGGCCCCGAAGCTCGTCAACATCGTGGTCTGAGCGCGTGCCCGCCGGTCGCGTCGTCGTCGTCACCGACTCGACCGCCAGCCTCCCCGGGGAGCTGGCGGCCGGGCTCGGGATCGTCGTGGTGCCGCTGCAGGTGGTGATCGGCGCCAGCGCCTACGACGAGGGCGAGGCCGAGGGCGAGGCGACCCCGGCCCTGGTCGCGGCGGCGCTGCGGGAGTGGACGCCGGTGTCGACCTCGCGCCCCTCGCCCGAGCTGCTGCTCGAGACCTACGAGCGGGCCGCGCGCGGCGGGGCGGAGGCGATCGTGTCGGTGCACCTGTCGGGTCAGATGAGCGGCACGGTGGAGTCGGCCCAACTGGCCGCGCGCCGGGCGTCGGTGCCGGTGGAGGTGGTCGACACCGAGCAGGTCGGCATCGGCACCGGCTACGCCGCCCTGGCCGCCGCCCGTGCCGTGGCCGGCGGGGCCGACGCCGCGACGGCCGCCGCGGCCGCCCGCGAGCGCGGCCGCGCCACCACCTCGCTGTTCTACGTCGACACGCTGGAGTACCTGCGCCGCGGCGGGCGCATCGGCACCGCCGCCGCACTCTTCGGCGGCGCGCTCGCGGTCAAGCCGCTGCTGCAGATCGCCGAGGGCCGGGTGGCGCCGCTCGAGCGCGTGCGCACCTCCGGCCGCGCGCTGGGTCGCCTCGAGGAGCTCGCGGTGCAGGCGGCCACGGCGGCCGGCGGACCCGTGGAGGTCTCCGTGGCCCACCTGGCCAACCCCGAGCGCGCCGCCCAGCTGGTGGAGCGGCTCGCCGGACGGCTCGACGTCGAGCTGGCCGGCGAGGAGATCTCCTGCGGCGAGCTCGGCGCCGTGCTCGGGGCCCACGTCGGGCCCGGCATGATCGCGGTCTGCGTCGCGCCCCGCTGAGGTCCGCACGCGCCCGCGGCCGGTCGCGGGGGCGCCCACCTGTCGTGCACAGGGCGCCGGGGGAGCACGCCGGTCCACAGTCGGCCTCCGGTCGCCGCGGCGGGCCGCGGTGGCTTCGTAGCGTGCCGGCATGCGCACCCGACCCCGCCCCGAGCACCAGGAGGCCGTCGCCCGTCGGCTGGCCCTGCTGACCGCCGAGCTCGACGCCGCGCGTGCCGCCGGCGGGGAGCAGCCGTGGTGGGACGGTCACACCCGGGTCGCCGGGGAGCAGCCGCCGCTGCGGCTGGTGCCGGCTCCGACGCAGGGCCGGGAGCCCGGCCCGGGGCGGTGGCCCGGGGCGGCCCCTCCTGCGGACGGTGCTGCGGCCCCTCCTGCGGCCGCTGATGTGGACGCTGCGGTGGACGGTGCGGTGGTCGTGCCGGTGCCGGGACGACACGCTGCGAGGCGCTCGGGGGTCTGGGTGGGGCGGTCCTGGGCCGCGCGGCTGCCCGCGGTCCCGCTGCAGCCGGGCCACGTGGCCGCCCTCGCGCTGATGGTGGCGGCGGCGCTGGCGCTCACGTGCTGGTGGGTGGTGCGGTCCGACCCGGTCGCGGAGGCGGCGCCCGCCGCCGCGGCCGGGCCCGGGGTGGCGCCCACTCCGCTGGTCCCGACCGCGCCCGAGGCGTTCGGCGCCGCCCCGAGCGGCGCGGTCGGGGCGGTCGGGGCGGTCGGGGGGGAGGCGTCGGGGGAGGCCGCCACGGTCACCGTGGACGTCACCGGCAAGGTGCGCCGACCCGGCATCGCGGTGCTCGAGGCGGGCTCGCGGGTGGTCGACGCCCTCGAGGCCGCGGGCGGGGCCCGCCCCGGGGTCGACCTGGCGGGGCTCAACCTGGCCCGTGTGCTCGTCGACGGGGAGCAGGTGGTCGTGGGGGTCGCGCCCGCGGCCGCACCCGCGCCGGCGGTGGCCCCCGGCGCGGTCCCCGGGCCCGAGGCGGGTGCGCCCGTGGCCACGGTGAGCCTCAACACCGCCACCCAGGCCGAGCTGGAGGCCCTGCCCGAGGTCGGGCCGGTGACGGCGCAGGCCATCCTCGCCTGGCGCCAGGAGCACGGCGGCTTCACCTCGGTGCAGGAGCTGCTCGAGGTCGACGGCATCGGCGACGCCACGCTGGCCCAGATCGCCCCCCACGTGACCCTCTGAGGTGCGCGACCCCCGGATGGCCCTGGTGGGGCTCGCGGCGTGGGCCGGTGCCCTCGCCGGCACGCTCCTCACGGTCGGCTGGGCGGCGCTCGTGCTCGCCGCGGCCCTCGTCGGCGGAGCCGCGCTGGCCCGTCGCCGCCCCGGCACCCGTGCGCTCGTGGCGGCGCTGCTCAGCGTGCTGGTCGCCGTCGGGGTCGTCGCGGTGCTGCGGGCCGCGGTCGTGCGCGACGGGCCGGTGGCCGACCTCGCCGCCGAGCGTGCGGTGGTCGACCTGGAGGGCACGGTGGTCAGCGACCCGCGCCCGGTGCAGGGCGCCTTCGAGGAGCAGGTGGTCGTGCGCCTCGACGTCGACCGCGTGGTCGGGCGTGGTCGGGCGTGGCGGCTCTCCGCGCCCGTGGTGGTGCTCGGCGGCGCCGACTGGGCCGCGGTGCCGCTCGGTGCGCGGGTGAGCACCAGCGGGCGGCTGGCGCCCTCCGACTCCCGCGGCGGCGACGAGGTCGCGGCGCTGCTGGTCGGCGCCGACGCGGTGGCCACCCTCGAGGGCCCCGACGTGTGGTGGCGCGGCGCTGCCGGCGTACGGGCCTCGCTGCGGGCGGCGGTCGAGCACCGTCCCGCGGCCCAGCGGGTGCTCGTGCCCGCGCTGGTCGTGGGCGACGACGCCGGCCTCGACCCCGGGGTCGCCGAGGACTTCCGCACCACCGGGCTGACCCACCTGACCGCGGTGTCCGGCACCAACCTCACGCTCGTCGTGGGGTTCGTGCTCCTCCTGGCGCGCTGGGTCGGGGTGCGCGGGCGCTGGCTGGTGGTCGTCGGCGCCCTCGGCATCGTCGGCTTCGTCCTGCTCGCGCGCACCGAGCCCAGCGTCGTGCGCGCGGCCGCGATGGGGGCGGTGGGGCTGCTGGGCCTGGGCCGCAACGGCCGCCAGCGCGGGTTCCGGGCCCTGGGCGTGGCGGTCACCGCGCTGCTGCTCGTCTCGCCCGGGCTCGCGACCACGGTGGGGTTCGCGCTGTCGGTGCTCGCGACGGCCGGCATCCTGGTGCTGGCCCCGCCCTGGCGCGACGCGCTGCGGCGCTGGCTGCCCCGGTGGGCGGCCGAGGCGGTGGCGGTGCCGGCCGCGGCCCAGCTGGCCTGCACGCCGCTGGTGGCCGCCGTCTCCGGCCAGGTCAGCCTGGTCGCGGTGGTGGCCAACCTGCTGGTGGCCCCTGTCGTCGGCCCGGCGACGGTGCTCGGCCTCGTGGCCGGGCTGGTCGGGCTGGTCTGGCCGGGGCTGGCCACGGTGATCGGCACCCTGGCCGCGTGGTGCGTGGCCTGGATCGTGCTGGTCGCCCGTCGCGGCGCCGACCTCCCCACGGCGGCCGTCGCCTGGGGCACCGGCCCGCTGGCGCTGGTGGTGCTCGTCCTCGTCTGCGCCGCCCTGGCGCTGCTGGCGCCCCGCGTGCTGCGCAGCCGGGCGCTGGGCCCGGTCGCGGTCGGCGTGGTGGTCCTCGTCGCGCTGGTGCGGCTCCCGACGCCCGGGTGGCCCCCGCCGGGCTGGGTGCTGGTGGCCTGCGACGTGGGCCAGGGCGACGCGCTGGTGCTGCGCACCGGCCCGGGGGCCGCGGTGGTGGTCGACGCCGGCCCCGACGCCGCGGCGGTCGACCGCTGCCTGACCGACCTGGGGGTCGAGCAGGTGCCGCTGGTCGTGCTCACGCACTTCCACGCCGACCACGCCGACCACGTCGACGGTCTCGCCGGCGTGCTCGAGGGCCGGCGCGTCGACCGCGTCGAGGTGACCTCCGTGCCGGACCCGCCCGGCGGGGTGCAGCACGTGCACGAGGTCGCCGCGGAGCACGGCGTCGCGGTGTCGACCGTGGCCCACGGCGCGACGTCGCGGGTGGGCGAGGCCACGCTGCAGGTGCTGTGGCCACCGGTGCCGGCCCCGCCGGTGCCCTCCGGGGCCAGCGCCGCCAACGACGCGAGCGTCGTGCTGCTCGTCGAGGTGCGCGGGGTGAGGATGCTGCTCACCGGCGACCTCGAGCCCACCGGCCAGGCGGTGCTCGCCGCGGCCCTGCCGGGCCTGCGCGCCGACGTGCTCAAGCTGCCCCACCACGGCAGCGCCCACCAGGACGAGGCCTTCCTGGAGTCGCTGGCGGCCCGCCTGGTCCTGGTCTCGGTGGGGCAGGACAACACCTACGGCCACCCCTCGCCGCAGGTCGTCTCCGACCTGGAGCGCACCGGTGCGCGGGTGCTGCGCACCGACCTCAGCGGCGACCTGGCCGTCGTCGTCGACCCCGACGGCGCTCTCGGCACCCTCACCCACGAGCCGCTGGGCCCGGCCTCGACCGCGGAGCCGGGCGGCGCCGGCGACCGCTGAGCCCCGCGCGCACGCGGTCGGCCCATGCGCCCGCACGCGGTGTCCCCGGGCTGTGGCAGGCTCGTCCCACCATGGCCGCCGCATCGTCCTCGACCCGCTCCGCCGCCCGACCCGCCGGGGGTCGGGGGCCGAGCGCCGCCGACGTCCTGGGCCGGGTCACCCTGGTCACCGGCAAGGAGGAGTTCCTCGGCGAGCGCACCGTCGTCGCCGTGCGCGCCGCGGTCAGGGCCCACGACCCCGAGGCCGAGCTGGCCGACTCGCCCGCCGCCGACCTCACCCTCGCCACCCTGGGGGAGATGTCGGCCGCCTCGTTGTTCTCCAGCACGCGCTGCGTCGTGGTGCGGGCGCTGGAGCACCTCCCGGAGGAGTCGGTGGCCGGCCTGTTGGCCTACGCCGCCGACCCGGTCGAGGACGTCGCGCTCGTGCTCGTGCACGGTGGCGGCGCGAAGGGGTCGGGCGTGCTGGCCAAGCTGCGCAAGCTGCCCGCGGTGACCGAGGTCAAGTCGGCCGAGATGCGCGCCTCGGAGTACCCCTCGTTCGTGGCCGCCGAGGTGCGCTCCCACGGGGCGCGCATCGACCAGGAGGCGGCCTCGGTGCTGGTGCAGGCCGTCGGGCAGGACCTCCGCTCGCTGGCCGCCGCGGCCCACCAGCTCACCAACGACTTCCTGGGCGAGAACCTGACCGTCGAGAAGGTCAAGCAGTACTTCGGTGGCCGCGCCGAGGCCAAGTCCTTCGCCGTCGCCGACGCCGCCTTCTCCGGCCACACCCGTGCCGCGCTCGAGGAGCTGCGCTGGGCCCTCGACAACGGCGTGGCCTCGGTGCTGGTGACCTCCGCCTTCGCCGGCAGCGCGCGCGGCCTGGCCCGGCTGCGCTCGGCACGAGGTCGCGGCGAGGCCGACCTCGCGCGCGAGGTCGGCGTGCCCCCGTGGAAGCTGCGCACCCTGCGGGACCAGCTGCGCGGGTGGGACGACGACGGTCTGGCCCGCGCGATCCGGGCGGTCGCGCGCGCCGACGCCGACATCAAGGGCGCCGCCAGCGACCCGTCGTACACGCTGGAGCGGCTGGTGCTGACGATCACCGGCCTGCGCACGCAGCGCTGAGCGGGACCGCGCGGTCGGGCCGCGCAGCTGGGCCGGAGAACGACGAAGGCGCCACCCCGACCGGGGTGGCGCCTTCGTGGTGGACCGACTCAGAGAGAGGCGGTCTTCTTGGCGATGGCCGACTTGCGGTTCGCCGCCTGGTTCTTGTGGATGACGCCCTTGGAGGCGGCCTTGTCGAGCATGCGCGCAGCGTCGCGGCCGGCGGTGACGGCGGTGTCCTTGTCGCCGGCGTCGGCGGCGGAGCGGAACTTGCGGACGGCGGTCTTCAGGCCGGTCTTGACCGCCTTGTTGCGCTCGTGCGCCTTCTCGTTCTGCTTGTTGCGCTTGATCTGGGACTTGATGTTCGCCACGGATGTGCCTTCGCTTCGAGTCGACGTGTGGTGGTCTGGTGCTGCAGGTCTGCGGTGCGGTCGGCGCAGGCTGCGGCCAGACACGCGACGAGCAAGATTAACAGCGGCGCTCCTGGGCCCCCAAATCGCACCACCCGCACCTCGGGTCACACCCCCAGGCGCCGCGCCGCGCCGCCGAGGAAGCGGGCCGACTCCCGGCGCCGGAAGTCCGCCAGCCCCGGCAGACCGACGTCACGGGCGGTGTGGGCCCGCAGCGCCAGGTGGGTGCCGAGGCCGGCCAGCACCCCCGTCACGACGTCGTCACCGGCGCGGACCAGGGCGGGCTCACCTCGGGCTCACCTCGGCCCCACCGCGGGACTGGTCACGGGTCCGGTCACGGGGCTCACTCCCACCCGCGCCGCTCGCTGAGCCAGTGCCAGCACACGTCGCCCTGCCACCACTGCGCCTCGCGCAGGTGGGGGGAGGTCGCGGGCACGGGGTCGCCGGCGGACTTGAGGAAGTAGCCGGTGACCAGGGCGAGCACGATGTCGACGGCCTCGGGGGCGACGCCGGCGAAGGTCGGGTGGGTGGCGAGCACGGCCTCCACGTCGAGTCCGTCGCCGCGGGGGCCGATGAGCAGCAGCAGGGAGTCGATCCACGGCGCCCCCAGCGCCGGCCAGTTCCAGTCGCAGACCAGGACGCTGCCGTCGGGGCGCACCAGCAGGTTGTCGTCGCGCACGTCGGTGTGCACCAGGGTGCTGCCGGCGGTCACCTCGCGGAAGCGCCCGGCCAGGAGCGCGGCCTCCTCGCGGTGGCGCAGGTCGGGCAGGCTGCGCCGCAGGCTGTCCCAGTACGTCGGGAAGCCGGCGAACTCGGTGGCGAAGTCGGCGGCGCCCGCGACGACGGCCGGGCCGTCCGGGGCCGCGGTCAGCGTCTGGGCGGCGCGGGCCAGGGCCGCCAGCGCGGCGTCGAGGTCGGCGGGGGTCCACGGCCGGCGGGGCGCGCGCGCCTCCACGTGCTCGATGGCCAGCACCACCCAGTCGTCGTCGTCGTGGACCCACCGCAGCCGCGGCGCGGGGGTGGCCGCAGGCAGGGCGGCCAGCGTGCGGGCCTCCGCGCGGTAGGCCTCGGCGAAGGGCCGCTGGGCCTTGACCGAGGCCGCCTTGACGAAGTGGCGGCTGCCGTCGGCGCACACCAGCACCGAGGCCATGCCGGGGGTGAAGCCGGCGCGCTGGGAGCGGGCCTCGACCACGGGGGAGCCGAGGCGCCGCTCGACCTGGGCGCGCAGCGCCGGGGGCAGGAAGGACCACTCGACGCGCCGCGCCGTGCGGCCGTGGGGGATCGTCGTGGGGTGCACGCGGCCATCCTCGGCCACCGGGCCCGTCGGCGGCGACCCACCCCGCGAGGGGAGCCGGGCGTCGTGCCGCGAGCGGAGGGTGGGGCCATGACCACCGTCGCAGAGCTGCTCGCGGAGTCCCTCGCCGACCACGGCGTCACCCAGGTCTGGGGCGTGGTCGGCGACGCGCTCAACCCCGTCACCGAAGCGATCCGGCGCGAGGAGCGCCTGGAGTGGATGGGGGTGCGCCACGAGGAGGTCGCGGCCTTCGCCGCCGGGGCCCAGGCCCAGCTCACCGGGCGGCTCGGGGTCTGCATGGGCACGGTGGGCCCGGGGGCGATCCACCTGCTCAACGGGCTCTACGACGCCAAGAAGTCCGGCGCCCCCGTGCTGGCCATCTGCGGGCAGGTGCCGCGCGGCGACATGGGCAGCGACTTCTTCCAGGAGGTCGACAACGACACCCTCTTCGCCGACGTCTCGGTCTTCTGCGAGACCGTCACCAGCACCGAGCAGCTGCCCGGGCTGATCGAGCGGGCCGGCAACGCCGCCCTCCAGCACCGCGGCGTGGCCGTGCTCACCCTGCCCGGCGACGTCGGCGAGCTCGACCTGCCCTCCGGCACGCCGGTGCCGCGCCTGGTGGCCCGCCCGGCGGTCGCCACGCCGGACCCCGACGCCCTCGCCGAGGCCGCCACCGCCCTCGAGTCGGCCTCCGCGGTGACCCTGCTGGTGGGCGCCGGTGCGCGGCACGCCCGCGCGGAGGTGCTGCGGCTGGCCG
Organism: Nocardioides sp. Leaf307; assembly: GCF_001423135.1. Taxonomy (NCBI): domain Bacteria; kingdom Bacillati; phylum Actinomycetota; class Actinomycetes; order Propionibacteriales; family Nocardioidaceae; genus Nocardioides; species Nocardioides sp. Leaf307. Next base: position 1,529,675 of record NZ_LMNY01000001.1, read on the forward strand.
AGCGGCTCTGCGCGCCGATGGTGCTCTCGCTCAAGGCCAAGGAGGGGCTGGAGGAGGACAACCCCTACGAGGTCGGCCAGTCGGGCCTGCTGGGCAACCACGCCTCCGAGGTGGCCTTCTCCGGCTGCGACGTGCTGGTGCTCCTCGGCACCGACTTCCCCTACACCGGTTTCCTGCCCGAGGGGAAGACGGTCGTGCAGGTCGACCTCGACGGCGCCCGGATCGGCCGGCGGATCCCGGTGCAGCACGCCGTGGTCGGCGACGCCCGTCTCGCCGTCGATGGCCTGCTCGCCCGGCTGTCGGCCAAGCCCGACCGGTCGCACCTGGAGTCGGCGCGCTCGTCGTACGACGCCTGGCGCGAGCGGCAGCAGCGCCTGACCGACCCCGACCACGACCGACGACCGCGCGGCCTGCTGCGCCGCCGCGTCGACAACCCCGACGCGCTGATCCGCCCCGAGCTGCTGGCCGCGGCCGTGGACCGCCACGCCGCGAGCGACGCCGTCTTCACCACCGACACCGGCATGGCCACCACCTGGCTCGCGCGCTTCGTGCGCATGTCGGGCACGCGCCGGCTGCTCGGCAGCTACAACCTCGGCTCGATGGCCAACGCCATGCCGCAGGCCCTGGGCGCCCAGGGCCTCGACCGGGCCCGCCAGGTGGTGGCCTTCTGCGGTGACGGCGGTCTGTCGATGCTGATGGGCGACCTCATCACGGCCGTCTCCCACGACCTGCCGGTCAAGCTGGTGGTCTTCGACAACGGCCGCCTGGGCATGGTCAAGCTGGAGATGGAGCAGGCGGGGCTGCCCGAGTTCGGCACGGTGCTGCACAACCCCGACTTCGCCGCGGTGGCGCGGGCCGTGGGCCTGCACGGGGTGCGGGTCACCGACCCCCACGACGTCGACGAGGCCGTGCGCGAGGCGCTGGCCCACCCCGGGCCCGTGCTCCTCGACGTGGTCACCAACCCCGACGAGGTGGCCGTGCCGCCGACGCCCACCGTCGCGCAGGGCTGGGGCTTCGCGCTGGCCAAGACCAAGGAGTTCGTCGCCGCTCCGGAGTGACCTCGCGGCACGGGTTTCGCGCCTGTGGCGGCGTTGGGGACAATGGGCGCACCATGGCACCCACCCCTCTGCCGCAGCCCGGCCAGACCGCGCCCGCGATCATCCGCAACTTCTGCATCATCGCGCACATCGACCACGGCAAGTCGACGCTGGCCGACCGGATGCTGCAGCTGACCGGCGTGGTCGACGAGCGCGCCGCCCGGGCGCAGTACCTCGACCGCATGGACATCGAGCGCGAGCGCGGCATCACCATCAAGAGCCAGGCCGTGCGCATGCCGTGGACGGTGCCGGCGGCCAACGAGCAGGGCGCCGAGGCCGGCGACTACGTGCTCAACATGATCGACACGCCGGGCCACGTCGACTTCACCTACGAGGTCTCGCGCTCCCTGGAGGCCTGCGAGGCCGCGGTCCTGCTGGTCGACGCGGCCCAGGGCATCGAGGCGCAGACGCTGGCCAACCTCTACCTCGCCATGGGCGCCGACCTGCACATCATCCCGGTGCTCAACAAGATCGACCTGCCCAGCGCCAACCCCGAGAAGTACGCCGCGGAGCTCGCCGGGCTGGTCGGCTGCGACCCCTCCGACGTGCTGCGGGTCAGCGCCAAGACCGGCGTCGGCGTGGCCGACCTGCTCAACGAGATCGTCAAGCAGACCCCGCCGCCCGTGGGCGAGGCCGACAAGCCCGCACGGGCGCTCATCTTCGACTCCGTCTACGACACCTACCGCGGCGTGGTCACCTACGTCCGCGTCATCGACGGCGAGCTCAGCCACCGCGACCGGATCAAGATGATGTCGACCGGCGCCACCCACGAGCTGCTCGAGCTCGGCGTGATCAGCCCCGAGCAGGTCAAGGCCGACAAGATCGGCGTCGGCGAGGTGGGCTACCTCATCACCGGGGTGAAGGACGTGCGCCAGTCGCGCGTCGGTGACACCGTCACCACCCAGCACCACGGCGCGACCCAGGCCCTGGGCGGCTACAAGCACCCCAACCCGATGGTCTACGCCGGTCTCTACCCCATCGACGGCGACCAGTTCGGCGACCTGCGCGAGGCGCTCGAGAAGCTCCAGCTCAACGACGCGGCCCTGACCTACGAGCCGGAGACCTCCGGCGCGCTCGGCTTCGGCTTCCGCCTGGGCTTCCTGGGCCTGCTGCACATGGAGATCACCCGCGACCGCCTCGAGCGCGAGTTCAACCTCGACCTCATCTCCACCGCCCCGAACGTGGTCTACGAGGTCGTCATGGAGGACGGCACCGAGCTGACGGTGACCAACCCCAGCGAGTACCCCGAGGGCAAGATCGCCGAGGTCCGCGAGCCGGTGGTCAACGCCACGATCCTCAGCCCCTCGGACTACATCGGCACGATCATGGAGCTGTGCCAGACCAAGCGCGGCACGCTCAAGGGCATGGACTACCTCTCCGAGGACCGTGTCGAGATGCGCTACACGCTGCCGATGGGCGAGATCGCCTTCGACTTCTTCGACCACCTCAAGTCCAAGACCAAGGGCTACGCCTCGCTCAACTACGAGCGCTCGGGCGAGCAGGCCGCCGACCTGGTGAAGGTCGACATCCTGCTCCAGGGGGAGCCGGTCGACGCCTTCTCCGCCATCGTCCACCGCGAGGCGGCCTACTCCTACGGCGTCATGCTGGCCGGCAAGCTCAAGGACCTCATCCCGCGCCAGCAGTTCGAGGTGCCGATCCAGGCCGCCATCGGCGCCCGGGTGATCGCGCGGGAGAACATCCGCGCCATCCGCAAGGACGTCCTGGCCAAGTGCTACGGCGGCGACATCACCCGCAAGCGCAAGCTGCTGGAGAAGCAGAAGGAGGGCAAGAAGCGGATGAAGATGGTCGGCCGCGTCGAGGTCCCCCAGGAGGCGTTCATCGCCGCGCTGTCCAACGGCCCGACCGTCGCCGGCGAGAAGTCCGGCAAGAAGTAGGTGCGGGCCCGGTGAGGCCACGGCTGCCGGCCGAGGTCACGGCCTTCGCCGCGCGTGGGCCCGACTGGGCGGCCTTCGTCGAGCGGCTGCCGCGGCTGGTCGAGGAGCTGGCCGGTGCGTGGGAGCTCGCCGCCGACGGCGAGCCCCGCGCCGGGCACTGCTCGTGGGTGCTGCCGGTGCGCACCGACCGCGGCGCGCCGGCGGTGCTCAAGCTCGCCTTCCCCGAGGAGGAGTCCGAGCACGAGGCACTGGTGCTCCAGCGCTGGGGCGGGCGCGCGAGCGTGCGGCTGCTGCGCGCCGACCCCCACCGCCGCGCGCTGCTGCTGGAGCGCCTGGAGGGCCGCGACCTCACCGACGCCTGGGACGTCGAGGCCTGCGAGGTCGTCGGCGGGCTCTACGCCGCGCTTCACACGCCGGCCCCGCCGCAGCTGCGCACCCTCGCGTCGTACGTCGAGCCCTGGAGCGAGCGGCTGGCCGGGCTGCCGCGCGACGCCGGGGTGCCGCACCGCCTGGTGGAGCAGGCGGTGGCGCTGGGCCGCGACCTGCTGGGCGACGACGCGGCCGCCGGCACGACGATCCACACCGACCTCCACTACGCCAACGTGCTGGCCACCTCGCGCTCCGACGGGCCGGAGTGGCTGGCGATCGACCCGAAGCCGGTCAGCGGCGACCCGCACTACGAGGTGGCGCCGCTGCTGTGGAACCGCTGGGAGGAGGTCCTGGCCTCCGGCGACGTGCGCGACGCGGTGCGCCGCCGCTTCCACACCACCATCGACACCGCCGGCCTCGACGAGGACCGTGCCCGCGACTGGGTCGTCGTGCGCATGCTGCACCACGCCCTGTGGTCGGTGGAGTCGGGAGCGCCCGACGCCGAGTGGCTGACCCGCTGCATCACGATCGCCAAGGCCGTGCAGGGCTGAGCCGGGTTACCCTCGGGGCAGGACACCAGCGCAAAGGGGGACGACGGTGACCGATCAGGACCAGTCGCAGGACCAGTCGCAGGACGCAGCGGGCGACGCGGGCGACGCGGGAGCGGGCCCGGCGGGTGACGTCGGGGCGCGGGCCGCGGCGCTGCGCGCGGAGCTGGCGACGCGGCGCGAGGCCAGCGGGCTGCTCGCCGAGGCCACGCGCGTGCGCGACGCGGCCGTGGCCGAGGCCGACGACCTCGTGCGCGAGGCCCAGGAGCTGGCCACCACGCTGGTGGCCGAGGCCCGCGCCGACGCCGAGCGCGAGCGCGACGCCGCGGCGGAGCGGGCCCGCAGCACGGTGGCGGAGGCGGAGGCGACGGCCACCCGGGTGAAGGAGGAGGCCGAGGCGGAGGCCGTCCGGGTGCGCGACGAGGCCGAGGCCGCGCGCGCCGAGGCCCGCCGCGAGGCCCGGGCCGAGGCCCTCGCCGAGATGGCCCAGGTGCGCCAGCAGGCCGAGCGGCTCATCGCCGGGATCGACTCCGACCTGCGCGGTCTCGCCACCACCCTGGCGAGCGCCAGCACGGTGGCGCTCGCGGTGACCACCGCGGCCGCCGAGCTCGACGCCGCCGTCGGATCCGACCCGACCGACACGACCGACACGACCGACACGGCGGACACGACCGACACGGCGGACGCACCCCAGGGCGCCGACGGCGCCTCCGGCCCAGGGGCCGAGGTCACCGCGCTGCCGGTCGTGGTCGTGGGTCCCGACGACCACGCCGCCGACGACCTCGCTGCCGACGACCTCGCTGCCGACGACCTGGCCGACGACCTGGCCGACGACGGTGACGGGGAGCCCGGGTCCACCTCGGGCGCGGAGACCGCCCCCGGCCCGGTGCCCGTGGGGGAGGACGAGGCCGTGGCGCCCGAGCCGGCGACGGGCCCGTCGCAGCGGACGGCGTCGGGCGCCCGTACCACGGGCGGCGAGCAGGACGATCTCGACCAGGCCCTCACGGGTGCCCGCCCGCTCGGCTGGCTCTTCCGCGGCCACTGATCCGCTCGGGCGGCCGCGGCGCACGCGGTGCCCTCGGCGCCTCCAGCGCCCGGGGCACCCGGGGCTCCCGGGCGTGGCTAGCCGCAGGTCGGTGCGACGGGGCTGGTCGAGGGGTCGAGCGGTCGCACCGTGATCGAGTCGACCACGGTGCCCTCGGGCACGCCCTGGAAGAGCTGCATCTCGATCGGGCGCACCTCGAAGGCCGTCAGGCAGGTCCACACCCCGGTGACGACCGCCACCAGCTGACCGTCGACGCCGCGCAGGATGGCCTGCACGAGGGCCTGCGGGATGTCGGCGCTGCCCACGGTGAGGTCGGCGTTGACGACGGTGCGGCTGGCGTTGAGGTCGCTGGCCAGGCCGGTGGCCGAGGCGGTGGAGCTGTCCTGGTCGGTCGCGGCGGGCTGCCAGGCGACGTCGCGGTAGTCGAGGTCGACCGCGGCGACCTCCCCGACGTCGACGCCGACGGGGAAGTAGAGCCCGTAGATCTCGCCGGGGGCCATGTCGGTGACGGTGCAGCAGGCGTCCTGCCCGACCATGGCGCTGGCGCTCCAGGTGCCGAGGGACACGTCGTCGCGGTCGAAGGCCTCGAGGGTGACCTCGGCGGTGCGCAGCGTGCGGTCCTCCTCGTTGCGCACCAGCACCGAGAGGAGGCCGTCGGTGACGGCCCACTCGCTGGTGGTCAGCACGTCGGGCGCCTCGGCCGCGCCCGAGGCGGGGACGTCGGCCGCGCCGGCCACCTGGGCCCGCAGGTCGGCGCAGCCGGCGAGGGCCAGCAGCAGAGCGGGCAGCAGGAGCGCCACCAGGAGGCGGGCCGGCTGGGTGCGCATGTGTTCCCCCGAATCACCGTCGACACGCGTGGACCGGCCCCCATGATGCCCTCGCGGGTGTAGCGACACACCATCCGGGGTAGCGTCGGAGCACGATCATGGCGATCGGGAGGACGTCCCGGTCGCAGTCCGGGGGGATGATGTTCGACGTCGCGCGTGCCGTGGTGGCCGCACCGACGCGCGCCCTCCCGCCCCGCGAGCGTCGCGCCCTCCCGCCCCGCGAGCGTCCTGTGGGCACGGGGGCGCTGTGGTTCGCCACGCACGCCGTGAGCCTGAAGGCCGGGCAGACCGTCGTGCTGCTGGCCCTGGCCGCGGCCCTGGTGCCGGCCGACCTCGGGGTCGTCGCCCTGGCCACCCTGGTGTCGAGCGCCGTGGCGCTCGTCAGCGGTCTCGGGGCCTCCGCCGCCCTGGTGCGCTGGGAGGGCGACGTCGACCGGGCCGCCCGCTCCGCGGTCTCCCTCGCGCTGGCCTCGGGCGCCGCGGCGACGCTCGCGGTGTGGGTCTCGGCGCCGGCGCTGGTGTCCGCGCTGGGGGCGGGACCCGCCGCCGTCGGCCCGGTGCGCGGCCTCGTGCTGACGGCCCCGCTGGTCGCGGCGGCCATGGTCACCCTCGAGCTGATGCGCCGGCGCCTGGCCTTCGGCCGCCGGGTGCTGCCCGACGTCGCGGCCTCCCTGCTGGGGGCCGCGCTGGCGGTGTGGCTGGTCGGGCGGGGCTGGGGCGTCGGAGCGCTGGTGGCCGGCCAGGTGGTGCAGGGCGTCGCGGTGCTGCTGCTGGCCTGGTGCGTGCACCCGCCCGTGCGCCCGGGGTGGCACGCCGACGACGTGCGCGGCCTCCTGCGCTTCGGGCTCCCGTGGTCGGGGGCCCACCTGCTCGAGCTCGTCCAGGTCAACCTCGACTACGTCGTGGTCGCCCACCTGCTCGGCGCCGTGGCGCTGGGCCACTACTCGTTGGCCTTCCGGGTGGCGGCGGTGCCCTACCTCCTGGTGGCCGTGGTCCTCTCCAGCGCCGCCTTCCCCGTGCTGTGCCGCCGGCACGGCGCGGAGCTGCGGGCCACGGTGTCGGACCTCGCGCGGCTCTCGCTGGCGCTGCTCCTGCCCGTCTGCGGGCTGCTGGCCCTGCTGGCCGACCGCCTGGTGCTGCTGGGACCCGCGTGGGCCCCGGCCGTGCCGGTGCTCCGGGTGCTCGCGGCCTACGCCCTCGCGGCGGGGCTGCTCCACGTGACGCTGACCGTGCTGCACGCCATGGGCCGTCCCGGCGAGGCGGTGCTCGCGCGGCTGGCCCACCTGCTGCTCCTGCTGCCGACGCTGCTCCTGCTCGCTCCCGCCGGGGTCGTGGCCGTCGCCGCGGCGCAGGTCGTCGTGGCGGCAGCCGTGCTCCTGGCGGCCCTCGCGCGCGTCGGCTCGCTCCTGGGGGAGGGCCGGACCCGATGACCCTCATGCTCCGGGAGGCGCCCAGCGCCCTGCTGTCGGTGGGGCGCCCCCGTCGGCACGACCCGTCGCGGCGGACCCGGCCGGCGTGGCTGCACACCGTCCTACCGGTCCTGCTCGCCCTCCTGGGCGGCGTGTCGGTGGGTCTCGCCCCGGGCCTCACCGGGCTGGTCGTGCTCGCCGTCGTCGTGCTGACGCTGCTGCTGGGCCAGATCGAGATCGCCGCCCTGGTGGTCGTGGCGGCGTCGGTCTTCGAGGACTACCTGGTCTTCGTCTCGCCCGCCGCCACCAAGACGCTGGCCGTGGTGGTGGTGGTCGCCTGGGCCGTGCGCCGGGCCGCGCGGCCCTTCCACCACGCACCGCGCAGCCCCGTGCTGGTGTCGGCCGGCGTGCTCGTCGTCGTGCTGCTGCTGTCGACCCTGGTCACCGGCTCCGACGGCGCCGCGGTGGCCACCCTGGGTCGGTGGGCCGGCTTCCTGGCCGTGCTGGTCGTGCTCGCCGACTGCCTGCGCGGGCGCCTGGCGCCCACCGTGCTCGCCGAGGTCTACGTCGCGTCCTGCGCCCTGGCGGCCCTCTGCGCCCTCGTGGTCTTCCCCTCCGCCGACGGCGACCGCCGGGTCGGCGGGCCGGTGGCCGACCCCAACGACTTCGCCTTCTACCTCCTCGCCGCGGTGCCGCTCGGCCTGGCCGTGCGCGCGGAGAGCCGCCGACCCCGCGCGTGGGACCTCGCCACGGTCCTGTGCGCGGTCGCCCTGGCCGGCACCTACTCCCGCGGCGCCGTGCTCGGGCTGCTGGTCGCGCTGGGCGTCGCCGTCGTGGTGCGGCTGCTGCCGTGGCGCGCCGTCGGCGCCCTGCTCGTGGTCGTGGTCACCGCGGTCGCCTTCACGGCGTCGGTCAACGCCGACCTGGTGAGGGTCAGCTTCGAGCAGAAGCAGGCGGTGGCCCAGGAGAACGTCTCCCAGCGCCTCGAGCTGTGGCAGCAGGCCGCGCGGATGACCCTCGACGCGCCGCTGCTCGGTCACGGCCCCGGGTCCTTCGCCGAGGAGCACCAGGACTACGCCGGCGACGCCGGGGCCTCCGTGGCCGACCTCGACACCGCCCACAACACCTATCTCGAGGTGGCGGCCGAGCTCGGTCTCCTCGGCCTGCTGGCCCTGCTCTCGGTGCTCGGGACCGCCTTCGCCGGCGCCTGGGCCCGCTGGCGGCGCGACCGCTCGCCGCTGGCCGCGGGGGTGTGCACCGCCCTGGTGGGCACCGGGGTGGCCGCGTCCTTCCTCAGCGAGCAGTTCTACCTCCCGCTGTGGCTGCTGGCGGCCCTCGCCGTCGCGGTGTCCGTCGGCGACCGCGCACCCGCGCGGCGACCACCGCGCGTGCGCCGCGCCCGATGAGGCCCCCCGACGAGGTCCGCCCGACGAGGTCGGACGTGCCCGCCGAGCACCGGTGGCGCGGCCGGGTGGTGCACGTGCTGACCCAGCCGGGGGGCGGACCGGCCGACCACGTGTCCGCGGTGGCGGCCGCCATGGCCCGACAGGGGATCGACGTGCACGTGGTGGGTCCGGCGTCGCCGCGCACGGAGACGGTGCGGGCGGCGGGGGCCGCCTGGCACACGGTGGCGGTGACCTCCACGCGGGACGCCGCCGGGGCCCTGGCGCTGGCGCGCGTCGTGCGCGGCCTGCGCCCCGACGTCGTCCACCTCCACGACCGGCGGGCGGCCTGGGTGGGCCGCCTCGCCGCCCCCGCCCTGCAGGCGGGCGTGGTCCACACCGTGCACGGGGTCGCCGACGGCCTGAGCGACCAGGTGGCGGGCAACGCCCTCGTCGGCCCGCGCCGGCGGCGCGACGACCTCTACTACGTCGCCGGCGAGCGGTGGGCGACCCGGTGGTCGGCCCGGTGGACGCACACGCGGGTGGTCACGCCCAGCCGGGCCGTCGCGGACTTCCTGGTGCACCGCGTCGGCGTGGACCCCGACCTGCTCGACGTCGTGCCCAACGGCGTCGAGGTACCGCCCGTCGGCCCCGTCGGACCCGCCGGACCCGCCCGGGCGCCGGCCCTGGTGTGGGCCGGCCGGCTGGTGCCGGCCAAGCGGCCCGGCGCTCTGCTCGACGCGGTCGAGCGGGTGTCGGGGCTGGGACCGGTGGTGATCGCGGGGGAGGGGCCGGAGCGCGACCTCCTGCTGCGCCGCGTGGCGGCGACCGGCTGGCGCGGCCCGGGCGGCGTCGAGGTGGTCGGGCAGCTGCCTGACCTCGCCCCCGCGCTGGCTGCGGCCGACGTCTACGTGTCGACCTCCGCCGCCGAGAACCAGCCGCTCGCGATGCTCCAGGCCATGGCCCACGGCCTGCCGGTGGTGGCGACCGCGGTCGGCGGGGTGCCGGAGGTCGTGCGCGACGGCGTCGAGGGCCTCCTGGTGCCGGTCGACGACCCCGACGCCCTGGGGGGTGCGCTCCGCCGGCTGCGCGACGACCCGCGGCTGCGACGGCGGCTCGGCACGGCCGCGCGCGAGAGGGTGGCGGCCGGGTGGACCCGGTCGCACTGCGTCGCGGGACTGCTGCGGACCTACGACCGGGTGACGGCGTGAGGGTGCTGGTCACGATCGCCGAGATGGGACCGGGCGGCGCGGAGACGCTGGTCGCGGAGATGGCCGCCCACCTGGCCGCCGAGGGCCACCAGGTCAGCCTGGCCAGCAGCGGCGGCTTCCGGGAGCGGGAGGTCGCCGGGATCGGCGGTGTCGAGACGCTGCGCGTGCCGCTGCGACGCGACACGGCCCTCGACCGCACGCGCTCCGTCGTACGCCTCGCGGCGCACGCCCAGCGCCTGCGCCCCGACCTGGTCCACGCCCACAACGTCCGGGCCACCCTCGTCGCCCGGATGGCGACCTATCCCGCGGGTGGACCTCCGGTGCTGAGCACCGTGCACGGCCTCCCGCCGCAGAGCTACCCCCGCGCCGTCGGGGTGCTGACCCGCTGCGCCGACCACGTCGTGGCCGTCTCCGACTCCGTCGCCGACGACCTCGTGACGGCCGGGCTCGACCCGCAGCGGCTCTCGGTCATCGAGAACGCCGTGCGGGTGGCTCCGGCGGCCCGCGCCGGCGACCGGGTCGCAGCGCGGCGCGACCTGGGGCTCCCCGACGGGGGACCGGTGGTGCTCTGCCTGGCCCGGCTGGCCGGGCCCAAGCGCCAGGACCTGCTGGTCGAGGCCTGGGCCGAGCGCAGGGCCCAGCACGGGGACGGGCACGGGGAGGCGCTCGGTACCCTGCTGCTGGTCGGCGAGGGGCCGCAGCGCCGGGCCCTCGAGCAGCAGGTCGCCGACGCCGGGCTCACCGCGAGCGTGCGCCTGCTCGGCGAGCGCGCCGACGTGGCGCGACTTCTGGCCGCGGCCGACGTCCTGGTGCTCCCCAGCGACCGTGAGGGCCTGCCGATGGCCGTGCTCGAGGCCATGGCGGTCGGCGTGCCCGTGGTCGCCAGCGACGTGGGCGGCCTGGCCAGCCTGGGCGATGCCGTGACGCGGGTGGCGCCGGGCTCCGCGCCCCGGCTGGCGGCCGGTCTGCACGAGGTGCTCGCCGGCGGCCGCGCGGTCACGGAGCGCACGGCGCGGGCCCGCGGGCTCGTCGACGCGCGTTTCGCCACGGCGACCATGCACGCGGCCTACCGTGACCTCTACCGCAGGCTGCTGACGGGTTTGGGTGGTGCGCTCGGGTGGTAGACATTTCAAGCGGTGGCCGCACCAGGGTGCCACCGTGCAGCACTCCGCTCGGGGGCGTGCGGGGCCGGGAAGATCTCCTGGCCACGGGTGAGGACGGTCGGGCAGGACCGACCGCGGAGAGCGTGGGCATGGAGCTGCGAGACATGGGGGCCGCTCTGTGGCGCCAGCGTCTGCTGGTGGCCGTGGTGGTGGTGGTCACGGCGATCGGCGTCGCGGTGGGGGTGTGGTCCTCGACCAAGACCTACACCGCGACCGCGACGGTGTCGGCCGCCCCGGCGCCCGGAGCGCCCGCCCCGGCCGAGCTCGACGACCTGCGCGCGACCTTGGCCGAGACCGCCACGACGCCCGAGGTGCTGCGTCAGGCCGCCACGCGCGCCGGGGTCGACCGGTCGGTGGGGCAGCTGCTCGACGAGGTCGACGCGCGCTGGGTCGAGGGCACCCAGCTGATCGAGATCACCGTCGCCGACCCGTCGGCCCGCGACGCGGCGGGCCTGGCCAACGCCGCGTCCTTCACGCTGCAGCAGAGCGACCCCACCGGGGCCTTCGAGTTCACCGATGTCGACCCCGCGGTCGAGCCGGCGACCTACTCCAGCCCCGACCTCCCGCTCGCCATCGGCGTCGGCGTCCTGCTGAGCCTGGTGCTCGCGGTGGTCTCGGCCCTGGCCCGCGACCGCCGGACCTACACGGTCAAGGACGCCCACGGCGTCGAGGCGGCGCTGCGGGCCCCCGTGCTCGCCCACGTGGCCCCACCCCGGTCGCCGACCCTGCAGGCCATGTTCACCGGCACGCCGGCCGCCGACGTCTTCCGCCGCCTGCGCCTGTCGCTGGAGGCCTCGCACCGGGCGCACCCGCCGCACCTGGTCGTCGTCACGGGGGTGACGACGGGCGACGTCAACGCCTGGCTCGGCGCCAACCTGGCCATCTCCCTGGCCTCGGCCGGGCGCCGGGTGCTGCTCCTCGACGGGCGGCTCGCGACCCCCGCCGACGAGCCCCTGCCCGAGGAGCCCGACACCCCCGGTCTCCACGACGTGCTGCGCGGCACGCCCTGGGAGCACGCGGTCAGCCCCGGCCCCGTCGACGGACTCAGCGTGCTGCCTCCCGGTCGCGCGCCCGCCTCCGACGCGGGCGCCGAGCCGGGCGACCTGCTCGAGCGGAGGTTCGGGGCGCTGGCCGAGGCCCTGACCCGCACCTTCGACGTCGTGGTGGTCATCGCCCCCTCGCTGGAGGAGCGCGACGACGCGCTCGTCATGTCCGCGGGCGGCTCGCTGCTGCTCGGGGTCGTGGAGGGCGTCATCAGTCCCGAGGCCCTGGCCGCCTACGCCGACCGGTTCGTCGTCGCCGGCGTGCGCCTGGCCGGCACCGTGCTCGTCGGGCACCGCGCCGAGGCGGTGGCGCCCTGAGCGCCGCGACCGCCCCCGTCGGGGCCACGCCGGGCCGTCCGCACGTGCTGCACGTCAGCGTGCCGACGAGCGAGGGCACGGCCGAGGTGCTGCTGGGCTACGTGCGCGAGCAGCTGGCCCGGGGCTGGCGGGTGAGCGTGGCCTGCCCCTCGGAGGGCTGGCTGGGCTACGCGGCCCGCGAGGCCGGCGCCGAGGTGGCGTGGTGGCGCGCCGGCCGCGAGCCCGGCGTCGGGACCCTGGAGGAGACCGCCCGTCTGTCCGCGCTGGTCACCAGGCTCGGTCCCGACCTGGTGCACCTGCACAGCTCGAAGGCCGGCCTGGCCGGTCGGCTCGCGGTGCGACGGCGCGTGCCCACCGTCTTCCAGCCCCACGCCTGGTCCTTCCAGGCCGGGTCCGGCACGTCGAGCCGGCTGGCGCTGCTGTGGGAGCGCTTCGCCGTGCGGTGGACCGACCAGGTCGTGTGCGTCGGCGAGGGGGAGCGGCTCGTGGGCGAGGCGGCGGGCGTGCGCGCCGAGGTGACCGTGGTGCCCAACGGGGTCGACCTGCGCCGCTTCGGCCCCACCAGCCCCGAGGACCGGGTCGAGGCGCGGGCGCGCCTGGGCCTGCGCGAGGCCCCGACGGTCGTGTGCGTGGGGCGGCTGAGCCACCAGAAGGGCCAGGACGGGCTGCTCGACGCCTGGACGTCGGTCCTCGAGGCCGTGCCGGGTGCCCAGCTGGTGCTCGTCGGCGCCGGGCCCGACGAGGCCGACCTGCGCCGGCGTGCCAGCGGCCTCCGCGGGGTCGTCTTCGCCGGCGCCCGCGTCGACGTGCCCGACTGGCTCTCGGCGGCCGACGTCGTGACCGTGCCCTCGCGCTACGAGGGCATGGCCCTCGCGCCGCTCGAGGCGATGGCGAGCGGACGCAGCGTCGTGGCCACCGACGTCCCGGGGATCGCCGAGGGCGTGGTCGACGGCGTGGGGGCCCTCGTGCCGCCCGGCGACCCGGACGCCCTCGCCGCGGCGCTGGCCGAGCGGCTCCTCGACCCCGCGCGGGCCGACGACGAGGGGTGGGCGGGCTACGACCACGTCAGCGCCGAGCGCGACGCCGCCGAGGCCGCCCGGCGCGTGGCCCGGCTGTCGCTGGGCCTGATGGCGTCACGCAACCGCGCCTGAGCGGAGCCGGACGACCCGCCGGGGGACGGGTCAGGCGCCGCGGCGCACCGACTCGGGCGTCCCCTCGGAGCCCCGGTGCCCGGCGGGCGGACGCTGCGCGCCGTCGATGCGACGTACGACGGCCGGGTCGACGGTGACCTCGGCGGCCCGGTCGCCGCCCGTCACGCGGTCGGCGGTCGTGGGGCCGGCCGAGGCCGGCGTGGCAGCGGGCTGGGGTCGCACGAGGGTGCGCGCGGTGCGCACCACGATCTTGACGTCGCCCCACAGCGACCAGTTCTCGATGTAGTAGTTGTCGGCCCGCACCCGGTCGTCGATGGAGGTGTCGCCCCGCAGGTCGTTGACCTGCGCCCACCCGGTCAGGCCCATCGGCACCCGGTGCCGGTGGCCGTAGCCCCGGGTCTCGCGGGAGAACTGCTCGACGAAGTAGGGCCGCTCGGGGCGCGGGCCGACCAGGCTCATGTCACCGCGCAGGATGTTGACCAGCTGCGGCAGCTCGTCGAGACCGGTGCGGCGCAGGAACCGGCCGACCGGGCCGATGCGGTGGTCGTTGTCGATGTTCCACGCCGTGGCGCTCTCGGAGGGGTCGGCGGGCTTCATCGAGCGGAACTTCATCAGCTCGAAGGTGCGACCGCCGCGGCCCACGCGCACCTGGCGGAAGATGACGCCCGGCCCGGTCTCGAGCCGGACCGCGAGCGCGATGCCGAGCATCAGGGGGGCGAGGGCGGCCAGGGCGGCCGCCGACAGGGTGGCGTCGAAGCACCGCTTGACGAGCAGGGCGTGGGGCCGCACCCGCCAGCGGCGCAGCCGCACGACGGCGACGTCGCGCACGACCTCGATGCGGCTGGGGCGGTCGAGGCCCATCATCTCGTAGAAGCGCGGCACCACGAAGACCTGGTGGTCCTGGCTCTGGCAGTAGCGCACCAGGGCCAGGGCCCGCTCGTCGGGCGCGTTGCCGAAGGCGAAGATGACGTCGTTGACGTCGAGGGCCCGCATCGCGTGGGGCAGGTCGCCGAGCGCGCCGAGCAGGGGCACGGGCAGGTCGAGGGCGGTCTCGACGTCGTCGTCGACGAACCCCACGGGGTGCAGCCCGAGGCTGCGGTCGGCGAGCAGGGCCGCCGCGAGGCGCCGGGCCACGCCGTCGGTGCCGACGATGACGACGGGGTGCGAGAGCACACCGCGCCGGCGCCCGGCCCGCACGAGCGTATACGCCACCCCGCGCAGGGTCGCCAGCAGGCCGAGCGTCGTGGCCGCGAAGGCCGCGACCGGGCCGAGCACCGCTCCGCCGTCGCCCACGTCGAGGCCGCTGGTGGCCAGCAGCAGCAGCGTGGAGGCGATCGCGGTCAGGCTCAGGGCCGGCAGGTCCTCCAGGACCGACAGCACGAGTCGGGAGCGCTGGAGGCTGAGACCCCGGCTGACCACGGCGCCGCCGACGGCGGCGCACAGCACGGTGACGAGCGTGACGGAGTCGGCGACGACGAGGCTGGCACCCGTGACGGCCAGCAGGTCGGCGGCGATGAGCAATGGTGTGACGCTGGCCAGTCCTGGCACGACGTCGTCCATGTGAAGACGCATGTAACTGATACCCCCCGGTATGACACCACTCAACCTATCCCGGTGGGCCCGGTCCAAACCACCGGGGTGCGTGACGTGTCACACGGTGTGGCGCCGGGTGCCGGACCGCGGGCTGGCACGATGGCGACGTGGCGGTGGTGCGGTCGGTCAACGTGGGTCGTCCCCGTGCGGCGTCGTGGGCGACCACGGGGCGCACCTCCATCGACAAGTCCCCGGTCCGGGGGCCGGTGCGGGCGACGGCGGCGGGCCTGGTGGGCGACGAGGTGTCGAACCGTCGCCACCACGGAGGGCCCGACAAGGCCGTCTACGCCTACGCCCGCGAGGCGCTGGACGACTGGGCCGCGGAGCTGGGCCACGACCTGCCCGACGGACAGCTGGGGGAGAACCTCACCGTGAGCGGGCTCGACGTCGACGACTGCGAGATCGGCGAGCGCTGGGAGGTGGGGGAGGTCGTGCTGGAGGTGCGCTCGCCCCGCACCCCGTGCCGCACCCTGAGCGGCTGGATGGACCACTGCGGACTGCCCGCCGAGGCCTGGCTGCGGCGCTTCACCGAGCGGGCCCGCCCCGGCGCGTACCTCAGGGTGCTGGGGGAGGGGGCGCTGGCCGCCGGCGACGAGGTGCGGGTGCGCCACCGGCCCGGGCACGGTGTGACCGTCGCGCTGATGTTCCGGGCCGTCCACCTCGACCGGTCGCTGCTGCCCCGCCTGCTCGAGGTGCCCGACCTGGTGCCGGAGGCGCGGCTCGCCGCTGAGCGCTGGGTCGCCGGGGGCGCGCGTCCCGGGTAAAGCCTGGCCCGACACGGACCGCCTGGGGGGATCCGGTTACTCACGGGTCACGACGTGACGTAGGTTACGGGCACTGTCGTCGTCCACCGCAGGAGAGCGTCAATGCCCGCCACCATCGACCCCGGCTTCGTCGATCACCTCACACCCAACGTCGCCCTGCTGTTCCTCGACCGGGTGGCCACCTCGCCCGACAGCGAGGCCTACCGCTTCCCGGTCGGCGAGGCCTGGGAGTCGGTGACCTGGCGCCAGACCGGCGAGCTGGTCTCCCGGCTCGCCGCCGGCCTGCTCTCGCTGGGCATCGAGCCCGAGCAGCGCGTCGGCATCGCCTCGAGCACGCGCTACGAGTGGGTCCTGGCCGACCTCGCGATCATGCTCGCGGCCGGTGCGACCACGACGGTCTACCCCACGACCAACAGCGAGGACACGGCGTACATCCTCAGCGACGCCGAGTGCCGCGTGGTCTTCGCCGAGGACGACGAGCAGCTGGCCAAGATCGCCGAGCACCGCGGCGAGCTCCCGGCCCTCGGCACGGTCGTGACCTTCGACGGTGCCGCCGACGGCGAGGGCGTGCTCAGCATGGACCAGCTCGCCGCGCGCGGCGACGCCTACCTCGCCGAGCACCCCGACGTCATCCGGCGCACCGCCGAGGCGATCCCGGCCGACCAGCTGGCCACGCTGATCTACACCTCGGGCACGACCGGGCGCCCCAAGGGCGTGCGCCTGCTGCACCGCGGCTGGGTCTACCAGGGTGCGCTCATCAAGGAGCAGGGGATCCTCGACGAGACCGACCTGCAGTTCCTGTGGCTGCCGATGGCCCACTCCTTCGGCAAGGTGCTGCTCTCGGCCCAGCTCGCCTGCGGGTTCGCCACCGCCATCGACGGTCGCGTCGACCGCATCGTCGACAACCTCGGCGTCGTCAAGCCGACCTTCATGGGTGCGGCCCCCCGCATCTTCGAGAAGGCCCACGCCCGCATCGTCACCATGCAGGCCGCGGAGGGTGGCGCGAAGGAGAAGATCTTCACCAAGGCCTTCGAGGTCGGCACGACCGTCGACCGCCTCAAGCGCGAGGGAAAGTCGGTCCCGCTGGCGCTGCGGGTGCAGCACGGCCTCTTCGACAAGCTGGTCTACAGCAAGGTCCGGGAGCGCTTCGGCGGCCGCGTGAAGTTCTTCATCTCCGGCTCCGCCGCCCTCAACTCCGAGATCGCCGACTTCTTCCACGCCGCCGGCATCCTCATCCTCGAGGGCTACGGCCTGACGGAGAACTCGGCGGGCGCGGCGGTCAACCACCCCGACGACTACCGCATCGGCAGCGTCGGCAAGGCCATGCCCGGCAGCGAGATCCGCATCGGGGAGGGCGACGAGATCCAGATCCGCGGCCCCCACATCATGGCCGGCTACCACAACCTGCCCGAGGAGACCGCCAAGGCGTTCACCGAGGACGGCTGGCTGCGCACGGGCGACAAGGGCAGCCTCGACGCCGAGGGCTTCCTGACCATCACCGGGCGGATCAAGGACCTCTTCAAGACCTCGGGCGGCAAGTACATCGCCCCCTCGGCGATCGAGGCCAAGTTCAAGGCCCTGTGCCCCTACGCCAGCCAGTTCCTCGTCTTCGGCAACGAGCGCAACTTCGTGGTCGCCCTCATCACCCTCGACCCCGACGCGATGGCGACGTGGGCCGAGGAGAACGGGATGTCGGGCGCCTCCTACACCGACATCGTGCGCTCGGAGAAGGTGCGCGCCATGGTCGGGGGCTACGTCGACCAGCTCAACGAGCGGCTCAACCGCTGGGAGACCATCAAGAAGTGGGACCTGCTCGACCACGACCTGACCATCGAGTCCGGCGAGCTGACCCCCTCGATGAAGGTCAAGCGCAACGTGGTGGAGAGCAACAACTCCGAGAGGATCGCCTCCTTCTACTCCTGAGCGCAGGCTCCCCACAGGGGGCGCACAGGCAGGACGACTCGAATGGGTGCCGGCGGGAGACCGCCGGCACCCGTTCCGTCTTCCGAGGAGAGCCATGACCCCGCACCAGCGCCACGACCACCACCATGACCACCAGGGCGACCTCGAGGACCACGACCTGGGCCTGAGCCACGACCTGCCCCGGATCGTGGAGCGCAACCGTCTCGGGCGGCGCCGATTCCTCGCCGCGGTGGGTGGCGTGGGCGCGGCCACGGCGCTCGCGGCGTGCTCCGCCGACGCCGACTCGACGAGCAGCACCGGGAGCAGCACCGCGGGCGGCACCCCGCCGGAGGGCGGGCCCGGCGGCGCGGCGCCCGCCGGGTCCGAGGTGGAGGTCGCCGAGGGCGAGATCCCCGAGGAGACCGCCGGTCCCTACCCCGGCGACGGGTCCAACGGCGTCAACGTGCTGACGGAGTCGGGGGTCGTGCGCTCCGACATCACCCGCAGCTTCGGCTCCGCCTCGGGCGTGGCCGAGGGGGTGCCCACGACGCTGCGCCTCAAGGTCTACGACCTCACCGGCGACGAGGCCGAGGTGCTGTCGGGGGCGGCGGTCTACGTGTGGCACTGCGACCGCGACGGGGAGTACTCGATGTACTCGGAGTCCATCGCGGAGGAGAACTACCTGCGCGGGGTCCAGGAGACCGACGAGAAGGGCTGGGTGGAGTTCACCACCATCTTCCCCGCCGCCTACTCGGGTCGCTGGCCCCACGTGCACTTCGAGGTCTACCCCAGCCTCGCGGACGCCACGAGCGCCTCCAACAAGCTGCGCACCAGCCAGCTGGCCATCCCCCAGGACGTCGCCGACGCCGTCTACGCCGAGGCCGAGGGCTACGAGCAGAGCGTCACGAACATGGCCCAGACCAGCCTCGACAGCGACAACGTCTTCTCCGACGGCTACTCGCTGCAGCTGGCGAAGGCGACCGGGTCGGTGGCCGAGGGCTACACCCTGACCCTCAACGTCCCCGTCTGAGCCGTCCGGGTCCGAGCCGCCGCCGAGCCGCCCGGGCCCCGGGTGGGAGGATGGCCAGATGCCCTCCGCCCTGCCCGACGGCGATCCCGTCCCCGCCGACGGGTCCCTGCCCGAGGCCGCGCTGGCCGGTCTGGGCCGGCGCCCGTTCGGCCTCTACGTCCACGTGCCCTTCTGCGCCGTGCGCTGCGGCTACTGCGACTTCAACACCTACACCGCCGAGGAGCTCGGCCCCGCCGGGGGCGCCCCGGGGGCCTCGCGCTCGACGTACGCCGCCGCGGCGGTGGCCGAGGTCCGGCAGGCGCGACGGGTCCTCGGCGAGGTCGACCTGCCCGTGTCGACGGTCTTCTTCGGCGGCGGCACCCCCACCCTGCTCGACCCCGACGACCTCGGGGCCGTCGTGGAGGCGGTCGCCGAGGAGTTCGGGCTCGCGCCCGACGCCGAGATCACCACCGAGTCCAACCCCGACAGCGTCGACGCCGCCGACCTGGCACGGCTGCGCGAGCTGGGCCTCAACCGCGTCTCCTTCGGCATGCAGTCGCAGGTGGGCCACGTGCTGCGGGTGCTCGACCGCACCCACGACCCCCGCCGCGTGCCGGCGGCGGTCGCGTGGGCCCGCGAGGCCGGCTTCGAGCAGGTGAGCCTCGACCTCATCTACGGCACGCCCGGGGAGAGCCTGGAGGACTGGGCCACCTCGGTCGACGCGGCCCTGGCCTGCGAGCCCGACCACGTCTCGGCGTACTCGCTCATCGTCGAGGACGGCACCGCGCTGGCCCGCCGGGTGCGGCGCGGCGAGCTGCCCATGCCCGACGAGGACGACCTGGCCGACAAGTACGCCCTCGTCGACGAGCGGCTGGTCGCGGCCGGGCTGGGGTGGTACGAGGTGTCGAACTGGGCCCGGGGCATGCCGGCCAGCGGAGCCCACCGCTGCCGCCACAACGAGCTCTACTGGACCGGGGCCGACTGGTGGGGCGTCGGTCCCGGCGCCCACTCCCACGTGGGGGGCGTGCGGTGGTGGAACGTCAAGCACCCCGTCGCCTACGCCGAGCGGATCGGCGCCGGGCTGAGCC
Organism: Nocardioides sp. Leaf307; assembly: GCF_001423135.1. Taxonomy (NCBI): domain Bacteria; kingdom Bacillati; phylum Actinomycetota; class Actinomycetes; order Propionibacteriales; family Nocardioidaceae; genus Nocardioides; species Nocardioides sp. Leaf307. The sequence continues at coordinate 1,549,489 of NZ_LMNY01000001.1, forward strand.
CGGCGCACGCGCGCGAGGTGCTGGCACCGGAGGACCGTCGCGTCGAGCGGGTGCTGCTGGAGCTGCGGCTGCGCGAGGGCCTCCCGCTCGACGTCCTCGACGACGCCGGCGCCGCCGCCGTGCCGGGGCTGCGCTCGCGGGGCCTTGTGCGGGTCGAGGGTGACCGGGTCGTGCTCGAGGACGCGGCGCGTCTCGTCGCCGACGGCGTGGTGCGCGACCTGCTCAGCTGACCATGCGGATGGTCAGCGGGTAGCGGTAGAGCTCGCCGCGCGCCGAGCGCACCGAGCCGATGACGGTGAACACCAGCCAGACCAGCCCCACCACCGGCAGCAGCAGGAAGCCCACCAGCGCCAGGGCGAGCACGAGCGACACGACGCCGTAGATGAGGATGGAGAGCTGGAAATTGAGGCTCTCGACCGACTGCTGCCGCACGTAGGGTGAGGTGCCGCCCTTGAGGAGCAGCACGAGCAGCGGGCCGAGGAACGACAGGGCCACGAAGGCCGCGACGAGGGCCGACCAGTGCGCCGCGCCGCCCCAGGTGCGCTCGTCGGGGGTCAGGCCGTCGGGCCCCGGGGTCTGGCCGTAGGGGGTCTGGCCGTAGGGGGTCTGGCCGTAGGGGGTCTGGCCGTAGGGCTGCTGGCCGTAGGGCGGTTGGCCGAAGGGCGGCTGGGACATGGGGCCTCCTGGTGCCGGTCGCGGTCAGTCGACCGTGACGAAGTCGATCAGCTCCTCGACCCTACCGAGCAGGGCCGGCTCCAGGTCGTCGTAGGAGGCCACCTTGCCCAGGATGTGCTTCCAGGCGCGCGCGATGTCGGCCTGGTCGCGGTGCGGCCAGCCGAGGTGCTGGCACACGCCCTTCTTCCACTCCACCGAGCGCGGGATCGTCGGCCAGGCCGCCAGCCCCAGGCGGTCGGGCTTCACGGCCTGCCAGACGTCGATGAAGGGGTGGCCGACGATCAGGACGTGCTTGCCCACCGCCGAGCGCGCGATGCCCTGGGCGATGCGGCTCTCCTTCGACCCCGGCACCAGGTGGTCGACCAGCACGCCCACGCGCCGCTGCGGCCCGGGCCTGAAGTCGACCAGGTGGTCGGCGAGGTCGTCGACGCCGCCGAGGAACTCCACGACGACCCCCTCGATGCGCAGGTCGTCGCCCCAGACCTTCTCCACCAGCTCCGCGTCGTGGCGGCCCTCGACGAAGATCCTGCTCTGCCGCGCGACGCGGGCCTTCGCCCCCGGCACGGCCACCGAGCCCGACGCGGTGCGCGTCGGGGCGACGGGGGCACCCTGGCGGGCCGGGGCCACGAGGATGACGGGGCGCCCCTCCAGCAGGAAGCCGGGGCCCAGGGGGAAGGTGCGCCGCCTGCTGCGGCGGTCCTCCAGCGTCAGCGTGTGCAGGTCCCGGTCGACCGCGACGATCTCGCCGACCCAGTCGGTGGTGACCTCCTCGACCACTGCTCCGAGCTCCGCGGGCGCCTCGACCGCGCGGCCCCGCTTCGGGGCGCGCCAGTCGCCGGAGAGCACGTCGCCGCCGTACCGATCACTCATCGCAGCAGGCTAGGACGCCCGTCGGTGCGAGCCGGCCCGGCGCGCCGGTCAGTGCCGGGTGTCGGGTTCCTCACCGTCGTCGTCGCCGTCGGACTCCGCAGCCGGCTTGCCGTCGTGGAGGAGGTCGCCGGCGTCCTCGCCGGCGGGCAGGCCCTCCGCGAGGGGGTTGTCGTCGCCGGGCACGAGGTCCTCGGGCAGCTGGTCGTCGGAGATGCCGGTCGTGGGCTCGTCGGGGGTCTCGCTCATGGGGCGACGCTAGTGCTCCGGCGGGCGGCCGGTCGACCGCCCGGCGGGGTGGTGACGGCGTGGTGCCGCGGCGGGGCCGGGGGGCGGGTCAGACGAGGGGGAGCCGGCGCGGGGTGCGCGGCAGCTGGGAGTAGCCACGGGCGACCGCGTCGGTGAGGGTCGCGGCCGGGTAGGGCCACGCCCCCGTGGCCAGGGCCTCGGCCTCGGGCACGCCGCGGGCCACCAGGTCGCGGATCTCGGTGGCCACCAGGCCGATCTCGTTGCGCTGGACCTCGACGAAGTCGCGGTCGACCGGCGACCCGTGGCCGGGCACGACCACCGAGCGACCGGTGGTCAGCGACAGCACGACGTCGAGGCTCCAGGGCCACTCCAGCGGGAACGAGTCGGCGCCGTACGCCGGCACCGCGCCGTCCCCGGCACCGGCGGGCGGCGCCTCCTCGACGAGGTCGCCGGCCAGCAGCACGTCGACGTCGGGCACCCGCACCACGAGGTCGCCCGCGGTGTGACCGCGGCCGGGGTGGACCAGCTCGAGGGCGCGATTGCCCAGGTCCAGCACCGCGGCGGAGGAGAACACGTGGTCGGGCACGACCACCTCGGTCGCGTGGACCTCCTCGGCGTGCTCGCCCCGGTAGTCGCCCGTGCCGCGCCGGGCGGCCTCGGTGAGCAGCGCGGCGGCCGTCTCGTGGGCGTGCACGGGCAGGGGCCCCCAGGCCTCGAGGAACGCCCCGGCGCCGAAGGCGTGGTCGTAGTGGTCGTGGGTGGTCACGACCGCCACCACCTCGCCGCGGCCGAGCGCACGGACGTCGTCGACCAGCGCGCGACCCGAGGCCAGCGACCCGTGCGTGTCGACCACCACCAGGCCGCGCTCACCGCGGACCACCGTGACGTTGACGTCGCACCACGCGCGCCGTGAGACCCAGACGCGGTCGGCGATCTCCTCGAAGTCCATCGGCTCAACCTAGCCGGGCGCGGGACGCGGGGTGCGGGACGCGGGGTGCGGGGTGCGGGGAGCGGGGAGCGGAGCGCGCCGCGCAATTGCGCTGGTTGAGCAGGCTGGGGCCGTCGGGGTGGTCGCGGATCACGCAAACCGGTGGGCGTCGAGGGGTGCGCGCTGCGCAATTGCGCTGGTTCAGCAGGGTGTGGCCGTCGGGGTAGTCGCGGATCACGCAAACCGGTGGGCGTCGGGGCGTGCGCGCTGCGCAATTGCGCTGGTTCAGCAGGCTGGGGCCGCCGGGGTGGTCGCGGGCCGCGCAGACCGCGCAGACCGGCGAGCCCCGAGGCGTGGCCACCACGCACTTGCGCTGGTTCGGCGGCTCAGGACCCCGGCGGTCCGCTCCGACCGGGGGACCCCGACCGCGCGAGGGTCGGCGCGGTCAGCAGATGCCGGCGCCGAGCTCGCGCCGCAGCATCGCGGCCAGCTCCGCGGGCGTGCGCGCGGCGCGGGGGAAGACCAGGCGGGTGACGTGGGCGCCGGCGTCGTCGATCCAGCGCACGTCGACCCCGCCGGCGGTGAGGTCGGCCAGCTCGGCGGCGATGAGGCGCTCGACGGGCACGCCGGCGGCCAGGGCGACCGAGGCGCGCAGCTCCTCGGGGTGGCAGCGGCCCGCGTGCTCCACGCAGCGCTGCAGGTAGCCGCGGTTGAGCGCGTGGGCGGGTGCGGCGTACTCCTCGACCGGCACGGCCAGCGAGGTGCCGACGCCGTCGGGGCTTGTGAGCTGGAGGGCGACCTGCTCGGGCACCAGGCGCACGACCTGCCGCTCGTCCTCGCAGCAGGGGCAGGCCTCCAGGCCGGCCAGGGAGAGGCGGCCCGAGACCGTCACCGAGGGAGGGCGCGCCCCGGCGGGGCCGGCGAGGGCGCTGTCGACGGTGAGCACGGCCCCGGCGCCACGGGCGGCGGCCAGGGCGAGGTCGCCGGCGGGGGAGCAGGTGAAGGTCGGCACGCCGTCGCGCTCGGCCATGCCCAGGGTGTCGTCGCGCAGCACGTCGGGGGCGCCCTCGACGACCAGCCCGGCGTCGGTGGCGCACGACAGGACCGCGCGCGCCTCGGCCGCGACCAGGTAGGGGTCGTGGAGGGGACGGGTCGAGCTCTCGGCGGTCATGCTGCCTCCGATCGGCGGGCGGTCCTGGGGCGGACGCCGTGACGGGTGGTCGTAGTTAGGTGAGCCTAACCTACCCGGGTCGTCGGGGGGAGGGGCTCTCCGAGTCGGGTCCGCCATACGCGCCGGAGCGCGGACGCCCGGCGGCCCGACGCGGTCCACGCCCGGGCTGCCGTGAGGGACCCGACCTTGTAGAGTTGGCACTCCACGGAATCGAGTGCCAATCGAGCGCGGCCGGGTGCCAGAGGCCCCGGACCGGGCCGGCGGGAGGAGGCGGGATGCAGGAGGACCGCAGGCTCGCCGTGCTGCGAGCCATCGTGGAGGACTACGTCGCCACCGACGAGCCGGTCGGCTCCAAGGCGCTCGTCGAGCGGCACGGGCTGGGCGTCTCCTCGGCCACCGTGCGCAACGACATGGCCGTGCTGGAGGACGAGGGCTACATCACCCAGCCCCACACCAGCGCCGGTCGCGTGCCGACCGACAAGGGCTACCGGCTCTTCGTCGACCGGCTCACCACGGTCAAGCCCATGAGCACCGCCGAGCGCCGGGCCATCTCCACCTTCCTCGACGGCGCCGTCGACCTCGACGACGTGGTGCAGCGCAGCGTGCGGCTGCTCTCCCAGCTGACCCGTCAGGTGGCCGTGGTGCAGTACCCCACGCTGTCGCGCTCCACCGTGCGCCACGTCGAGCTGGTCTCCCTGGGCGCCCACCGGCTGCTCGTCGTGCTGATCCTCAGCACCGGGCGCGTCGAGCAGCGCGTGGTCGAGCTCGAGGGGGAGCTCGCCGACGAGGAGCTGGCCGAGCTGCGCTCGCTGGTGCTGCGCACCGTCACCGGCGCCACCATCGCCGAGGCCCTCGTGGCCCTGCGCGCCCTTGGCGAGGCCGGTGAGCCCGACGGCCGGGGCCCGAGCGCAGCCACCGTGCAGGTGGTCGAGGTGCTCGTGGACTCGATGAGCGACCACCGCAACGACGCCCGCGTCGCCGTCGGCGGCGCAGCGAACCTCGCGAGGTACGGCGACAGCTTCGACTCCGCCGTGCGCCCGCTGCTCGAGGCCCTCGAGGAGCACGTCGTGCTGCTCAAGCTGCTGGGGGAGTCGGGCACCGGCGGGCTCGTCACGGTGCGCATCGGCGCCGAGGGCCCCTACGAGGAGCTGTCCTCGACCAGCGTCGTCTCCACCGGCTACGGCCCCCGCGAGGAGTCGCTGGCCACGCTCGGCATCGTGGGTCCCACCCGCATGGACTACCCGGGCACGATGGCTGCGGTGCGCGCGGTCGCCCGCTACGTCTCCCGCATCCTCGACGAGGCCTGAGCAGGCCCTCACCGGCCGGGCCCGCCGGCCCGCCCCGCACCCGGGCGCCCCCGAGCGCCCGCGCCCCACCAGACCAGCACGCCAGACCAGCACGCCAGAGCACGACGCAAGACGCACGACCAGCACGCACCACCCGGACGACGACGAAGGACCATCAGTGAGCCAGGACCTGTACGACCTCCTCGGGGTCGCCCGCGACGCGGACGGCGACGCGATCAAGAAGGCCTACCGCCGACTGGCGCGCCAGCTGCACCCCGACGTCAACCCCGACCCCGAGTCGCAGGAGAAGTTCAAGCAGGTCTCGATGGCCTACGAGGTGCTCTCCGACCCCCAGAAGCGCTCCGCCTACGACCGCGGCGCAGACCCCTTCGGTGGGGGCGGGCAGGCCGGCTTCGGGCAGGGTGCCGGGTTTTCCTTCACCGACATCATGGACGCGTTCTTCGGAGGCGGCGGTCAGGGCGGTGGCCAGGGCCGTGGTCCGCGCCCGCGCGTTCGTCGGGGGCAGGACGCGCTGATCCGCCTCGAGGTCGACCTCGCCGACGCCGCCTTCGGCGTCACCCGCGAGATCAAGGTCGACACCGCCGTGCTGTGCTCGACCTGCCACGGCGACGGCGCCGCACCGGGCAGCCACCCGGTGCCCTGCGAGACCTGCCGGGGCCAGGGCGAGGTCGCCCAGGTGCAGCGGTCGTTCCTCGGCGAGATCCGCACGCTGCGCCCGTGCGCGGCCTGCCGCGGCTTCGGCACGATCATCCCCGACCCGTGCCGGGAGTGCTCCGGCGACGGCCGGGTGCGCTCGCGTCGCTCGCTGACGGTCAAGATCCCTGCGGGCGTCGACACCGGCACCCGCGTGCAGCTGACCGAGCAGGGCGAGGTCGGGCCCGGCGGCGGCCCCGCCGGTGACCTCTACGTCGAGATCCACGTGGCCGAGCACCCGACCTTCCGCCGCCACGGCAACGACCTCCAGTGCACCGTCACGGTGCCGATGACGGCGGCCGCGCTCGGCACCACGATCACGCTGCCGACCCTGGAGGCCGACGTCGTGGCCGATCCCGAGGAGCCCACCGAGCTGGAGACCAGCTTCGAGATCGAGGTCCGCCCCGGCACCCAGTCGGGCACCGAGCAGGTGCTGCGCGGGCGCGGTGTGCCCGGGCTGCGGGGCGGCCGGGGCGACCTCGTCGTCACCATCGCCGTCGAGACCCCAGGTCGCCTCGACGCGCGGCAGGAGGAGCTGCTGCGCGAGCTCGCCGCGCTGCGGGGCGAGGAGGCCCCCACGGGGTCGGTGCGCCCCGGCACCAAGTCGGTCTTCGGCCGCCTGCGCGACGCCTTCAACCCGCACTGAGCCGGCCGTGACGCTGTCGGTGCACCTCGTCGAGACCCTCGCCCACGCCCGGGTGGGGGCGCCCGTCGCGCTCGAGGGCGACGAGGCCCACCACGCCGTCGCCGTACGCCGGATGCGTGTCGGTGAGCGTCTGGTGCTGACCGACGGCCGCGGGCGCACTGTCGTGGCCGCCGTGACGGCCACGGCCAAGCGGTCGTTGGAGGCCGTCGTGGAGGAGGTGGCCGACCACCCCGAGCCCGCGCCGTCGGTCACGGTGGTGCAGGCCCTGCCCAAGGGCGACCGGGGCGAGCTGGCCGTGGAGGTGCTGACCGAGGTCGGCGTCGCGGGGGTGGTGCCCTGGGCCGCGGCGCGGTCGGTCGCGGTGTGGAAGGGCGAGCGGGCCGAGCGGTCGCTGGCGCGCTGGCGGGCCACGGCCCGCGAGGCCGCCAAGCAGGCGCGCCGCCCTTGGCACCCGCAGGTCGCCCCGCTCGCGCGCACCCAGGACGTCTGCGCCCTGGTCGCGGCGGCCGACCTGGCCGTGGTGCTGCACGAGGAGGCCACCGAGGCGCTCTCGGCGCTGAGCGTGCCGGTCTCCGGTCGCCTCGTCGTGGTGGTCGGCCCCGAGGGCGGCCTGACCGAGGAGGAGGTCGCGGCCCTCGTCGCGGCCGGCGCCCGCTCGGTGCGCCTGGGCGCCGAGGTGCTGCGCACGTCGACCGCGGGGCTCGCCGCCGTCGCGGCACTGCTGGCGGCCACGCCGCGCTGGGGCTGAGCCCCACCACCTCGCGGGGCCGACGTCAAGTTGGGTACTCGCGACGCCGGCGGGGTACCGTCCCCGTCGTCTCCGCCGCCCTGGGCGGACTTCCCCCGGTTCTGTCCCGGCGCGGGCTCCGGAGACGGCTCGACCCCGGCCTCGATGTGTGAGGCCGGGGTCGAGCGCCGCAGACGGTCCGGACCCGGAAAAGGCCCCCACGCCACGAGGCCGGAGCGTCTGCCCTGGTGCTTCGGAGTCGTGCTGCCGGTGGATTGGTCAGCCGACGGTGAAGTCCTTGGAGTCCTCGGTGGGGCCGGGGCCCTCGCCGCCGGCGTCGTCGGTCGACGCGACGAAGGTGTAGTCGCCGGGCTCCAGCGAGGACAGGTCGACCTCGGTCGTCCACGGGAAGAGCCGGCCCATGAAGCCGTCGGCGGTGGCGAACCCGTCGAGCACGACCTCGCCGGAGGCGTCGCGCACCTCCCACGGCACGGTCGCCTCGAAGGAGCTGGCCAGGCCCGAGGCCGTGACCGTGCCCGACAGGGTCGCGCCCTGCTCGGGCGCCGTGACGTTGACCAGGCCCAGCACCGAGAGCTGCGGCGCCTGCTTGACGCCCGCGGAGGTGTCGACCCCGAAGAGCGTCGAGGGCTCGCCGTCGAGCTCCGCGCGCAGCGGCGCCCGCTCCTGCTGCACCCCCTGCAGCGTGTAGACCACCTGCTGCACCGCGAGGCGGGCCTCGCGCGCCGACAGGCCGCCGCGCTCGGCCCACGAGGCGTCGGGCAGGGAGACCACGAAGGCGTCGCCGTCGAAGGAGACGGAGGAGAAGGTGCCGGCGGGCAGGAGCGAGCGGTAGTCGGGGTCGGTGGCCTCGCCGGTGGTGACGAGGTCGGCGGCGGCCTGGAGCGGGTCGCCGGAGACCTGGTGGAACTCGCGGAAGAGCCGCGGGCCCTGCGGGGCGTCGGCCACGAAGTAGGTCGGCACCGTCTCCGAGCCGGGGTCCTGGCTCGGCTCCTTGGAGGCGCTGGCGGTCGGGGCGCTGGCGCTGGGGGAGGTGGTGGGCTCCTCGCTGCCGCTGGGCGACTGCGAGGGGGTCGTGGAGGCCGTGGCGCTGTCGGAGGCCGTCGGGTCGCCGGCGGTGTCGTCGTCGGCGCCGCAGCCCGCGAGCACGCAGGCGCCGAGGGCGAGGGTGCCACCGACGGTGGCGAGACGGGTCCAGGGGGAAGCGGTCATGGGTCCATCCTCGGGGTGGGAGCCGGTCCAGCGCTGGAGGCGGGGGGCTCGCGTGTCGGGTCGGTGCTGGTGCGGGGTCGGCGCAGGTGAGACGCTCGGGGCGCCCCCGGGGTTGCGCCGGGGGCACGACCGAGCGGTCCCGCCGGGGCCCGACGTACCCCACCGATGGAGGGCCCCGTGGCCGACTGCCTGTTCTGCAAGATCGTGGCGGGGGAGGTGCCGGCCGAGGTGGTGCACGTCACGGAGCGCACGGTGGCCTTCCGCGACCTCAACCCCCAGGCGCCGACCCACGTGCTCGTCGTGCCGCGCGAGCACCACGCCAACGCCGCCGAGCTGGCCGCGGGCGACCCGCAGGCCTCGGCCGAGCTGGTGACGACCGCGGCCGCGGTGGCGACGGCCGAGGGCCACGACGACTACCGGCTGGTCTTCAACACCGGCGCCGACGCGGGCCAGACGGTCTTCCACACCCACCTGCACCTGCTCGCGGGTCGCTCGATGACCTGGCCGCCCGGCTGAGCCGGTCGGCGGGGCCGGCGGTGTGGCCCGGGGTCGCGACGGGGCGCGACGGGCTCGGTCAGCCGGGCACGACGGCGAGCACGAGGCGCAGCACGTAGAAGAACACCGGCAGGCCGAAGACCACGAGCATCACCCAGGCGGTGATCTTGTGCAGCGGCTTGCTGGGGTCGAGCGAGCCCGCGAAGTCGAGCAGCGCCCCCTCCTGCGTGTGGTGGGTCAGCCCCATGCCCCGGGCGTGGCCGGGGAGGTGCTGCCCGGGGAACCAGTACGGCTCGGTGTCGTCGTCGTGGTCGTCGGGGTCCTCGTCGGGCCACTGCTCGACGTGCGCGTCCGGACCGGCCATGCGCCCACCGTACGCCGCGCCCGCGGCTCCCAGCGAGGAACCCGCTGGGCTGGTCGGGCGGCGCGCCGTACGATGGAACGGCCGCACCGCCGACCACGAGAGGCGCCCCGACCGGGGCATCCATGACCGAGAGCACCCCCCGCGACCTCGACGCCCCGCAGAGCCCGTCCGTCGCCCACCAGACCCGGCACACCGTGGTCGTCCCGAACAGCATCAACATGGTCAGCCTCCTGGGGGCCGGCGACGAGCACCTCGCGCTCATCGAGCGGGCCTTCGACGCCGAGATCCACGTGCGGGGCAACCGGATCACCTTCCTCGGCGAGCCCGGCGAGGTCGCGCTGGCCGAGCGCCTTCTCGACGAGCTGGTGACGATCATCCGCACCGGCCAGGGCGTCACCGCGGAGACCGTCGAGCGCGTGCTCGGCATGCTGCGCGCCGAGACCACCGAGCGTCCCGCCGACGTGCTGAGCATGAACATCCTCAGCAACCGCGGCCGCTCGATCCGGCCCAAGACGCTGAACCAGAAGCGCTACGTCGACTCCATCGACAAGCACACCATCACCTTCGGCATCGGCCCGGCCGGCACGGGCAAGACCTACCTCGCCATGGCCAAGGCCGTGCAGGCGCTGCAGTCGAAGGAGGTCACCCGGATCATCCTGACCCGTCCGGCCGTCGAGGCCGGCGAGCACCTGGGCTACCTGCCGGGCACGCTGAGCGAGAAGATCGACCCCTACCTGCGCCCGCTCTACGACGCGCTGCACGACATGATGGACCCCGAGTCGATCCCCAAGCTGCTCGCGGCCGGCACCATCGAGGTGGCGCCGCTGGCCTACATGCGCGGTCGCACCCTCAACTCCTCCTTCATCATCCTCGACGAGGCGCAGAACACGACGCCGGAGCAGATGAAGATGTTCCTGACCCGGCTGGGCTTCGGCTCGAAGATCGTGGTCACCGGCGACATCACCCAGACCGACCTGCCGGGTGGCACGAAGTCGGGGCTGCGGATCATCGAGGGCATCCTCGACGGCGTCGACGACATCTCCTTCAACCGCCTCACCAGCAGCGACGTCGTGCGCCACAAGCTGGTCGGCAAGATCGTCGCGGCCTACGACGAGTTCGACGCCCGCACCGAGAGCGCACGCTCCGAGCGGTCTCGCGCGGGCCACCCCGGGCGGTGAGCGGGATGAGCATCGAGGTCCTCGACGAGTCCGGCCGGGGTCTCGACGTGGCGCACCTGGCCGCGCTGAGCCGCTACGTCATGGACGCCATGTGGGTGCACCCCCTCGCGGAGCTGTGCATCAAGGCGGTCGACGAGGACACCATCGCCCAGCTCAACGAGCAGTGGATGGAGAAGGAGGGCCCCACCGACGTGCTGGCCTTCCCGATGGACGAGCTGCGTCCGGGGCTGGTCGACGAGGAGCCCGAGGAGGGCGTGCTCGGCGACCTGGTGCTGTGCCCGGTGGTCGCGGAGCGGCAGGGCGAGACAGCCGGGCACGGCACGCTGGCTGAGCTGGAGCTGCTGACGACCCACGGCATCCTGCACCTGCTCGGCTACGACCACGCCGAGCCGGAGGAGCACCGGGAGATGTTCGGTCTCCAGGACGAGCTCCTCGCCGGCTGGCGCTCGCGGTGACCCGGCGGTGACCTCGGGCGATCTCGGGCTGCTGGTGACGGCGGCCGCCCTGGTCGTCCTCGCCGGCGTCTTCTCCGCGGCCGAGGCCGCGCTCGCGTCGTTCTCCCGCGCCCGGGCCGAGGAGCTGCTCGCCGAGGGGCGCCCCGGCGCGCGCCGGCTCGTCGTCCTGCTCGAGGACCCGCCGCGCTACCTCAACACCGCCCTGCTGCTGCGGCTGCTGTGCGAGATCTCGGCCATCGTGCTGGTCGCCGACCAGATCGACGAGGCCTACGACGGTGCGTGGTGGCGCAGCGTCGTCACGGCGATCCTCGTGATGCTGGTGGTCTCCTTCGTCGCCGTCGGGGTGGCCCCGCGCACGGTGGGACGCCAGCACGCCGAGACGGTGGCGCTGCTGTCGGCCGGCCCGCTGGCCGTCATCACGGGTGTCCTCGGCCCGCTGCCGCGACTGCTGATCGCGGTCGGCAACGCCATCACGCCGGGGCGGGGCTTCCGCGAGGGGCCCTTCTCCACCGAGACCGAGCTGCGCGAGCTCGTCGACCTGGCCGAGGCGTCCTCGGTGATCGAGACCAGCGAGCGCAAGATGATCCACTCCGTCTTCGAGCTCGGCGACACCACGGTGCGCGAGGTCATGGTGCCCCGCGGCGACGTGGTCTTCCTCGAGCGCCACAAGGACCTGCGCCAGGCGCTCTCGCTCTTCCTGCGCTCGGGCTACTCCCGCGTGCCCGTGGTGGAGGAGAACGTCGACCACATCGTCGGCATGGCCTACCTCAAGGACATCGTGCGCCGCGACTTCGAGGCCCCCGAGGTCGCGCTCACCCAGCGCATCGACGAGGTGATGCGCCCGGTGCACTGGGTGCCGGAGTCGAAGCCGGCCAACGCGCTCCTCACCGAGATGCAGGCGCGGCGCCAGCACGTCGCGGTGGTCGTCGACGAGTACGGCGGCACCGCCGGGCTCGTCACCATCGAGGACATCCTCGAGGAGATCGTCGGGGAGATCACCGACGAGTACGACGCCGAGGAGGTCGAGGTGGAGGTGCTCGGCGACGACGTCTTCCGGGTCTCCTCCCGCTATCCCGTCGACGACCTCGACGAGCTCTTCGGCCACCGGGTCGAGGAGGAGGACGTCGACTCCGTCGGCGGCCTCATGGCCAAGCACCTCGGTCTGGTGCCGATCGCCGGCTCCGAGGTGGAGGCCCACGGCCTGCGCTTCACCGCCGAGCAGACCACCGGGCGGCGCAACCGGATCGGCACCGTGCTGATCAGCCGCGTGCCCCCGCAGGACCCCGCCCACGACGACGAGGAGCACGATGACTGAGACCCGCACCGAGGAGACCTCCGCCGAGGACCGCAAGCTGGTGACCCTGGCGCGCGCCACCCGGGCCCGCACCGGGGCCGCGGAGGGCGCGGCGGTCCGCGACTCCGACGGACGCACCTACGCCGCCGCGACGGTGGCGCTGCCCTCGCTGGCCGTGTCGGCCGTCGGGGTCTGCGTGGCGATGGCCGTGGCCTCGGGCTCGAAGGGTCTGGAGGCCGTCGTCGTGCTCACCGACGCCGACGCGGTCGCCGACACCGACCTCGCCGCCGTGCGCGACCTGGCCGGGGCCGGGGTCGTGGTCCACCGCGGCGACGCCCGCGGCTCCCTGCTGGGCACCACCACCACCTGAGCCGCGCCGGGGGCCGGGGTCACCGGGCCGCGGCCCACAACGCGTGCAGGTGGTGCACGGGCCCGTGGCCCGTGCCGACCTCGAGCTCCGGTCCGTGCTCGATGGCGCCGCGGAGCCAGGCCTTGGCCGTGCGCGCCGAGCCGGCCCAGTCGGCGGTGCGGGCCAGCAGGGTGGCCATCGCCGCCGACAGCGAGCAGCCCGTGCCGTGGGTGCCGGTGCTCGCCAGCCGCCGTCCCGGCAGCTCGAGCAGGCCGCCCGGCACCACCGGCGCCGCGGCGGCGTCCACGAGGGCGTCGGGACAGCCGGCCTCCCCGCCGCGGTCGGAGGCGCTGCGCGCCAGGTGTCCTCCCTTGGCCAGCACGACCGCGCCGGTGCGCGCCGACAGCTCGGCCGCCTGCGCGAGCGCTCCCGACCAGTCGGGTGCCGCGGGCCGGTCGACCAGCACCGCCAGCTCGGCGAGGTTGGGCGTCAGCAGGTCGGCGCCGGCGCACAGGTCGCGCACCGCGGCCTCGGCGTCGGCGTCGAGGAGGCGGTGGCCGCTGGTGGAGACCATCACGGGGTCGAGCACCACCAGCGGCGGCGCCGTCCGCCCGAGCCACGCCGCGACCTCGCTTACCACGTCGGCGCGGGCCAGCATGCCCACCTTGACCGCGTCGACGACGATGTCGTCGGAGACCGCGTCGAGCTGGGCGCGCAGGAAGGACGGCGGGGGCACGTGCACGGCGCGCACCCCGTGGGTGTTCTGCGCGGTGAGGGCGCTGAGGGCGGCCATGCCGTAGCCGCCGTGGGCGGCGATGCTCTTGAGGTCGGCCTGCACGCCGGCGCCGCCGCTGGGGTCGCTCCCGGCGATGCTGAGCACGCGGGGCAGGTCCCTGGCGCGCAGGTCCGGTCGTGCCCGGCGCCCCGCGGTGGTGACGGGGCGGCTCACGGGGCGCCCCAGGCGGTGACGAGGGCCGCGGCGGCGACGCGCGGGTCGGGGGCGGCGCAGACGGCCGCGACGACGGCGGCCCCCGCCGCGCCCGCACCCCGCACCGCGGCGAGGTCGCCCGCGACGATGCCACCGATCGCCACGCAGGGCAGCCGCCCGGCCGCGGCCACGACGGCGGCGAGGCCGGTCGCGCCGGTCACCGGCGGGTGGTCGGCCTTGGTGGTGCTCGCGCGGTAGGCGCCGACCCCGAGGTAGTCGACCGTGCCGGGCGGCAGGTCGCCCGCGCGGGCGGCCAGCGCCGGGGTGGGGGTGGTCAGCCCGACCAGCGCGTCGGGGCCGACGAGGCGGCGTACGAGGTCGACGGGCAGGTCGCGCCGGCCCACGTGCACGCCGTCGACCGCGAGGCCGCGGGCCCGCGCGGCGAGCAGCACGTCGACGCGGTCGTCGACCACCAGGCGCGCCCGGTCGCGGCACAGCTCGGCCACCTCGCCCAGCAGCTCGAGCACCTCGCCGTCCGGCTCGGTCTTGGCGCGCAGCTGCACCCAGCGCACCCCGCCGTCGAGGGCGGCGGCCACCGTGGCCACCACGCCCCGCGGCCGGCAGGCACCGGTGTCGGCGACCAGCATGACGCCGCCGGGGCGCCACCGGGCGGGGTCGGGCCGGATCGGGTCGGGCCGGGTCGGGTCCGGCTGGATCGGGCGTGGCTGGTCCACGGCGACATCCCTTCGCTAGTGCGAGCTAGATCAGGTTCGACGGGTCTGCTCTCAGCCCGCGTCGGCGGGCACCCCGTGTCGTCCGCCACCGTACGACGGGGGGCGACACGGACCCGACACCTGGGCGACACGACCCGGGAGTAACGTGCGGCGAGTGGCTGAGAGCGGTGCTTGGAGACAGCATGAGGAGGCGGTCGCCCGCCTGTTGACGTCGTACGCGGAGCTGGCGCCCGACGCCCCCGTGCGGCTGGCCAAGCGCACCTCGAACCTGTTCCGGCCCCGCGCCGCGACCACGTCGCCGGGCCTCGACGTGTCGGGCCTGACCGGCGTGATCGAGGTCGACCCCGGGCGGCGCACCGCCGAGGTGCAGGGCATGTGCACCTACGAGGACCTGGTGGCGGCCACGCTGGCCCACGGGCTCGTGCCCGAGGTGGTGCCGCAGCTGCGCACCATCACCCTCGGTGGCGCGGTCACCGGGCTGGGCGTGGAGTCGACGAGCTTCCGCCACGGGCTGCCCCACGAGTCGGTGCTGGAGATGGACGTGCTCACCGGCGCCGGCGAGATCGTCACGACCCGACCCGGCGAGGACCTCTTCGACACCTTCCCCAACTCCTACGGCTCGCTGGGCTACGCCACGCGGCTGCGGATCTCGCTGGTCGCGGTGCCGTCCTTCGTGGCCCTGCGCCACGTGCGCTTCGCCAACGCGAAGGAGCTGGCGGCGGGGATCGCGGCCGTGGTCGGGTCGGGGGAGCACGACGGGGTGCGTGTCGACGGCCTCGACGGGGTCGCGTTCTCCCCCGACGAGCTCTACCTCACGCTGGCCACCTTCACCGACCGACCCGGCGGGCCCGCGTCGGACTACACCGGCCAGCAGGTCTTCTACCGCTCCCTGCAGCAGCGCGAGCACGACGTGCTGACCACCGAGGACTACCTCTGGCGCTGGGACACCGACTGGTTCTGGTGCTCGGGGGCCTTCGGGGTGCAGCGCCCCGTCGTACGACGCCTGTGGCCGCGGCGCTGGCGTCGCTCCGACGTCTACCACCGCCTCGTCGGCCTCGACCAGCGCCTCGGCCTGGTCGACCGCCTCGACGCCCGCGCGGGCCGACCGCGCCGCGAGCGGGTGGTGCAGGACGTCGAGGTGCCCGTCGAGCGGCTGCCCGACTTCCTGGCGTGGTTCGACGACGAGGTCGGCATGCGCCCGGTGTGGCTGTGCCCGCTGGTCTCCCGCGGCACCAGCGGCGGCGGGCGCTGGCCCACCTACCCCCTCGAGCCGGGCGAGACCTACGTCAACGTCGGCTTCTGGGGCACCGTGCACGTCGGCGACGACGCCGACGACGGCCCGACCAACCGCGCCATCGAGGCCGAGGTGCACCGCCTCGGCGGGCACAAGTCCCTCTACTCCGAGGCCTTCTACGACCGCGAGACCTTCGACCGGCTCTACGACGGGGCGCACCTGGCCGCCGTCAAGGCCCGCGTCGACCCCGACGACAGACTCACCCACCTCTACGACAAGGCGGTGCGCAGGCAGTGACCGGCCCCACGACATCCACCCTCACCATCGGCCAGGCGGTCGAGACCCTGCTGCGCGACGGCATGCCGGTGCGGTTCCGGGCCTACGACGGCTCCGTCGCGGGCCCGCCCGACGCCGAGCTCGGCCTCGAGCTGCGCACCCCGCGCGGGCTGTCGTACCTGCTCACCGCGCCCGGCGACCTGGGCATGGCGCGCGCCTACGTCTCCGGCGACCTGGTCGTGCACGGCGTGCACCCCGGCGACCCCTACGCCGTCATGCGGCTCCTGCAGAACCACCTGCGCTTCCGCAAGCCCACCCCCGGCGAGCTCGTGACCCTCGTGCGCGGGCTCGGCCTGGGGCACCTCAAGCCGCCGCCGCCCCCGCCGCAGGAGCACCTGCCGCGCTGGCGACGCGCCGTGGAGGGCCTGCGCCACTCCCTGACGCGCGACGCCGAGGTCATCAGCCACCACTACGACGTCTCCAACGCCTTCTACCGCCACGTGCTGGGCCCCTCGATGGCCTACACCTGCGCCGTCTACCCCGACGCCGACGCCTCGCTGGAGGAGGCGCAGGCCGAGAAGTTCGACCTCGTGTGCCGCAAGCTCGACCTCAAGCCGGGACAGCGCCTGCTCGACGTGGGCTGCGGCTGGGGAGGCATGGTGCGCCACGCCGCACGGGAGTACGGCGTGAAGGCGCTCGGCGTGACGCTGTCGCGCGAGCAGGCGTCGTGGGCCAAGGAGGCCATCGACCGCGACGGCCTGGGCGACCTCGCCGAGGTGCGCCACAGCGACTACCGCGAGGTGCTCGAGACCGACTTCGACGCGGTCAGCTCGATCGGCCTGCTCGAGCACGTCGGCGTGCGCAACTACCCGGCGTACTTCTCCTTCCTGCGCGAGCGGCTGCGCCCCGAGGGCCGGCTGCTCAACCACTGCATCACCCGCCACGACAACGCGGTCACCGAGACCGGGGCGTTCATCGACCGCTACGTCTTCCCCGACGGCGAGCTCACCGGGTCGGGCACGATCATCGCCACCGCCCAGGACGCGGGGCTGGAGGTCGTGCACGAGGAGAACCTGCGCCGCCACTACGCGATGACCCTGCGCGACTGGTGCGCCAACCTCGTCGAGCACTGGGACGAGTGCGTGGCCGAGGTCGGCGAGGGCACGGCCCGGGTGTGGGGGCTCTACATGGCCGGCTCGCGGCTCGGCTTCGAGCGCAACGAGATCCAGCTGCACCAGGTGCTCGCGGTGCGCACCGGCGAGGACGGCTCCGACGGATTGCCGCTGCGGCCCACCTGGTGACTAACCTCGTCCGGTGAGCACCCGCGCCCAGCAGTACGCCGCCGTGGTGCTGCGTCGCGAGCAGCGCAGCGACCACCTCGTGCGCCTGGTCCTCGGCGGGCCCGGTCTGGCCGGGTTCGTCTCGACCGGGGTGCCCGACGAGTGGGTGGGCCTCGTGGTGCCGGGCCAGTTCCAGAGCCGCTACTACACGGTGCGCTCCTGGGACGGCACCGAGCTCGTGCTCGACGTCGTCGTGCACGACGTCGGCCTGGTCACCGAGTGGGCGGCCCGGCCGGCCGAGGAGCTGGTGGGGGAGACCGTCACGGTCACCGAGCCCAAGGGCTCCTTCGCCATGCCGGCGGGAGCGGCCTGGCTGATGCTGGTCGGCGACCTCACCGCCCTGCCGGCCATGGCCCGCATCGCCCAGACGACCACCCGGGCCGACGGCGCGAGGGCCGCGGTGCCGACCCGGATCTGGGTCGAGGTGCCCGAGGTGCCGACCGGCTACCTGCCCGAGGGCCTCGACGTGACCTGGCTGCCGCAGCCCGGCGAGGGCCGCTCCCGGCTGGCCGAGGTCGTCGAGGAGCTGGACTGGCCCGCCGACGAGGGATACTTCTGGATGGCGGGGGAGTCCTCGCAGATGCGGGCGATCCGCAAGCACCTGATGCGCGAGCGGTCGCTGCCCAGCACGGCCTACGACGTGATGGGCTACTGGCGCGGAGGCGCCACCCGTCAGCCGCGCGCTGTCGACCCCGGCCCCATCTGGCGGGCCGGCAAGGCAGCGGGCAAGACCGACGAGCAGATCTGGGCCGACTACGACGAGGCGCGACATGAGTGAGACCCCCACGACCCCCGGCAGCAGGTCGGGCCGCACGTCCGGCGAGCGCCTCGACGACCACCGCGCGGGCGGCGGCGCCGACGGGAGCGCCGGCTTCCGCAGCGGCTTCGCCTCCTTCGTGGGCCGGCCCAACGCCGGCAAGTCCACGCTGACCAACGCGCTGGTGGGCTCGAAGGTGGTCATCACCTCCTCCAAGCCCCAGACCACCCGCACGGTGGTGCGTGGCATCGTGCACCGCCCCGACTCCCAGCTCGTGCTGGTCGACACCCCGGGGCTGCACCGCCCCCGCACCCTGCTCGGCGAGCGGCTCAACGACCTGGTCAAGACCACGCTGGCCGAGGTCGACGTCGTCGCCGTCTGCTTCCCCGCCAACGAGAAGATCGGGCCCGGGGACCGTTTCATCGTCGCCGAGATGGCCAAGGTGCGTCGCACGACCAAGGTCGCCATCGCCACCAAGACCGACCTCGCCACGCCTGAGCAGATCGGTCAGCACCTGCTCGACATCGCCGCGCTCGGCGCCGAGACCGGCATCGAGTGGGCCGAGATCGTGCCGGTCTCGGCCCAGGCCGGCGACCAGGTCGAGCTGCTCCAGGACCTGCTCGTCGCGCTGCTGCCGACCGGCCCGCAGCTCTACCCCGACGGCGAGCTCAGCGACGCCCCCGAGGAGGCGATCGTGGCCGAGCTGATCCGCGAGGCCGCCCTCGAGGGGGTGCGCGACGAGCTGCCGCACTCCATCGCCGTCGTGGTCGAGGAGATGGGGCTGCGCGAGGACCGCCCCGAGGACCGCCCGCTGCTCGACATCCACGCGTCGGTCTTCGTGGAGCGCGACTCGCAGAAGGGGATCATGATCGGCCACAAGGGCTCGCGCCTGCGCAAGGTCGGCTCCGACGCCCGCGTGCAGATCGAGGCGCTGCTCGGCACCCCGGTCTACCTCGACCTGCGCGTCAAGATCGCCAAGGACTGGCAGCGCGACCCCCGCCAGCTGCGCCGGCTCGGCTTCTGAGCCCGCCGCCGCGGGGCCGGTCCGCCGGCCAGGTCAGTCCGGCACCCAGCACAGGCCGTAGGTCTGCCCGTCGGCCCACTGTTCGGCGGTGGGCCACTCGTAGCCCCAGCGGAAGCTGAGCGGGTCGGCCGCGGCGTCGCGCCCGGCGTCCTCGCACGGCGTCTCTCCCCGGGTGCGCACCGCGTCGACCCCCGGGTAGGCGCCGGTGCCGAGGTCGACCACCGAGATCGCCCGCCAGGAGTGCGGGCGCGAGCAGACGACGCGGGAGAACCCCGCGGTGCCCGGCTCGGCGGTGCCGCACACGCCGTAGCGGGTGCGACCGGCCTCGGTGTCCAGCACGCCCGCCAGGACCCCGGTGAGCGGGGCGAGGCGCTCGTCGGCGGCCAGCGCGATGACGTCGCAGCGGTACCAGTCGGCCCCGGCGTCGGACTCCTCCACCGTGGGGGTGAACCACACCGCGCGCAGCATGCTCAGGCGGCGGTCGGCCTGCGTGCCGCCGAGGAAGCCCGCCAGGCGCTCGGGGCAGGTGCGGGCCACGGAGGACTGGACCCGGTCGGAGTCGATGGCCAGCAGGTGGCCCCCCGCGAGCGCGTCGACGGTGCCGACGGCGAAGGTGCGCGCGGTGTCGCCCCCGCAGTCCACCGGACGGGCGTCGACGGTCGGCGCCAGGGCCGCGGCGTACGACAGGCGGTAGCAGGCGCCCTCCGCGGGCCGCGCCACCGGCTCGGCCGTCGGCGGAGCGGTCGGGGTGGGGCTCGCCGAGGCCGACCCGGAGCCCGACGGTGTCGAGGAGGACGACGGCTGCGGCTCGCCGGACCCGCCGCTGCACGCGGCGAGGAGCGGGAGCACGAGGGCGAGGGCGCCCAGACGGGTGCGCAAGTGGCGCGCGCGGGTCACCGGTCGGTCCTCGCCCAGCACACCGAGCGGCGGTTGCCGCCGTCCCACTCGGCCTCGTGGAAGTAGGTGTAGCCGTACTCGTAGGTGGGCGGGTAGCCCAGCCACGCCCCCACCGACTCCGAGCAGAAGTCGCGGGAGCGGACCTCGGAGAGCCGGTCGCCGGGATAGGGGTCGCCGGCCTCGCCGAGCTTGATGGTGGTGACGGCACGCCAGGTGTGGGGCTCGCTGCACGGCACCCGCGGCGATCCGGCGACGGTCGCGCCGTCGGCGCAGACCAGCCACCGGTCGTCGACGCGTCCGGTCAGCAGACCCTCGGCGGTCTCGGGGAGCTCGACGTACTCCTCGCTCTGCTCGCTGCCGCCGACCAGGTCGCACCGGTACCACCGCGCCCCCTCGTCCCAGGCGGCCTCGGAGGGGCGGAACCACGCCCACGCCACCACGGTGCGCATGACGGTGCTCTCGTCGGCGCCGAGGAAGGCCATCTGCTGGGCCGAGCAGGTGTCGTAGGCGAAGGCACCCAGGCGCGGGTCGTCGTAGGCGGCGTCGGAGAGCTCATCGGGCAGCGGGCCCACGGCGTAGGTCTGGGCGGTGTGCGGCTCGGAGCAGTCGACGGTGCGCGTGGCGTCGGAGGGCTGCGCGACGTCGTCGGGGGTGAGCACGCGGCACGCGCCCAGCTCGGGCGCCTCGACGGCGTCGACCTGGGCGGGGTCGACCTCGGGGTCGGCCTGGGCGCCCCCGCTGCAGGCGCTCAGCAGCGCGGTGAGGGCGAGGGTGGCCAGCACGGCGGTGGGCCCGGGGCGCGGGCGCCGTCGGGGCACCAGCGAGGCGTGGGGCAGCGGTGCGTGGGGCAACGCGCTCCTCCGGTGCTGGTCTCGGCCCGGCGCGACGCCGGGTGGTGGGGCGGACACCGGGATGCTACCGGTGGGGGCGCCGGCGAGGGGCGGGAGTGGCTCAGGCGTCGGGCGACACCAGGGCGGCCAGCGTGGCGCCGAGCTCGTAGGCCGCGTCGCGGGCCCGTCGGTCGACGTCGCCGACCACCTCCAGCACAGCGGCCGCCTGCCGCCACGGCAGCGCCCCGGTGATCGTGAGCACCGACCGGGTCGCGCCGGTGGTGTCGTAGCGCCCGTGCACCCACAGCCCGAAGGGCGTGCTGGCGCCCGCGCCGGAGGCGGCGGAGCCGTCGTCGGACAGCGAGCCGCCGACCTCCAGGAAGACGGAGTCGAAGAAGTGCTTGAGCGCTCCCGACATGTAGCCGAAGTTGGCCGGGGTGCCGAGCACGAGGCCGTCGGCGGCGAGCACGTCCTCGGGGCCCGCCGACAGCGCGTCGCGCACGACCACCTCGACGCCGGTGACCTCCTCGTCGTGGGCCCCGGCCTCGACCCGGTCGGCCAGCTCCGCGACGACGGCGGTGGGGGCGTGGTGCACGAGGAGGAGCCGGCTCATGGGCCGACCGTAGCGGCCGGTCACCGCGCTGCGGGGGTGCGGCAGCGCCGCGGGCACTAGCGTGCTGCCCGTGAGCTCCCTCCCCGACCTGCCGGCGCTGCGGCTGCTCGTCGACGTGGCCCGGCTGGGCAGCATCGGCGCGGCCGGACGCGCGGCGGGGATCTCCCAGCAGAGCGCGTCGGAGCGGCTCCGGGCGGTCGAGACGCAGACCGGGCTCTCGCTGGTGCAGCGCTCCACCAGCGGCTCGACCCTCACCGCCCACGGTCGCCTGCTCGTGGAGTGGAGCCAGGACCTGCTCGACCGGGCCGACGAGCTCGACCTCGCGCTGCGGACCCTGCGCTCGGAGGGCGCGCGGGAGCTCCACGTCTACGCCAGCATGACCACCGCGGAGTTCCTGCTCCCGCGCTGGCTCGTGCGGCTGCGCCAGCAGCGCGCGGCCGGGACGGCCGCGCCGGTGGCGGTCAGCCTGCACGCGACCAACTCCGAGACCGTGGTCGCCGCGGTGCGCGACGGCAGCGCCGGGCTCGGCTTCGTGGAGGGGCCGGTCGACCTCCACGGGCTGGCCACGCGGCCGGTGGGCACCGACGAGCTGGTGCTGGTGGCGGCGCCCGACGACCCGTGGGCGAGCCGGCGCACCCCGCTGCCGGCCGCCGGGGTCGCGGCGCGGGCGCTGACCACCCGCGAGCCGGGCTCCGGCACCCGCCGCGTGCTGGAGGACGCCCTGGCCGCGGCGGGGCACGTGGCGTCGGCGCCGGAGGTGGAGCTGACCACCAACGCCGCGGTGCTGGCCGCCGTGCGCGCGGGCAGCCCGCCGGCCTTCCTCAGCCGCTGGGCGGTGCGCCGCGACGTGGAGGCGGGCGACGTGGTCGAGGTCGCCACCACCGGGCTGGACCTCCACCGGGTGCTGACCGCGGTCTGGCAGGGCAGCTCGCGACCGCCGGCGGGGCCGGTGAGGGACCTGCTGGCCATCGCCGCCGGCCCGGGCGAGGCCCGGCGCTAGCCGGTCCAGCCCTGGCGGTGCGCCCAGGCCACGGCCTGCGTGCGGCGGCTGACCCCGGTCTTGGCGTAGACCTGGCGGACGTAGGTCTTCACCGAGTTGACGCTCACGAAGAGGGCCTCGGCGATCTCGCTGTTGGACTGCCCCCGGCACAGGAGGACGAGCACCTCCGACTCGCGGCCCGACAGGCCCGGGAAGGCCGGTGGACCCGCCTGGGCCGGCACGGCCTCGCCGCGGTGGACCGCCTCCACCGCGACCACGAGCTCGGCCGCCGGGGCGGTCTTGGCGACCCAGCCGTCGGCGCCCGCGTCCAGCGCGCGCTCGACCGCCGACGCGTGGGTCTGCCAGGTGTGGACGAGCACCGGGACCCCGGGGGCGTGCGCGAGCCAGGCCAGGAGCCGGGCCTCGTGGCCCGGACCGGGGGTGAAGGGGTCGCACAGCACGACGTCGACGCCGGCCAGGGCCCTCGGCTCCTCGAGGACCTTGTCGGGCAGGAGGTCGACCACGACACGGTGACGGTAGGGCGCGAGCATCCCGACCAGCCCCGCGGCCACCAGCTCCGACTCCGCCAGCACCCCGACGCGCAGCGGCGGTCGCGCGCGGGGCGGAGCAGGAGGTGGTGCGGTCACGGAACGGGAACCTAATCGTGAGCACGACACGAGTGACATGGGGACGCCTCGCCCGGAGGGGTGAAATTTTCGTGAACCCGCCCGTGGGCGCCGGCCGGGTCGACGAACGGCCCGAGGGGTGGGACGACGCCCGTGCCGGCGCTCGCCCGCTCGGGGCTGGGCTATGGTGGACGCCTCATGACGCGACAGCTGCTCCTCCTCCTTCGCTGCCGCAGCGAGGTCTGAGCCAGAGCCGGACCCCCTCGCTGCGGAGTGCACCAGTGCGCGCCGGCCGCCCACGGCCCCACCCAGCGAGGACCTGACCATGAGCAGCACCCGGATCGACCTGAGCAACACCCACAACGCCCAGCGCCCCAGCGGCATGCCGGTGCACCGCTACGAGGCGTTCCAGCCCGTCGACCTGCCCGACCGCACCTGGCCCACCCGCAAGATCACCCACGCCCCGCGGTGGCTCTCGACCGACCTGCGCGACGGCAACCAGGCGCTGATCGACCCGATGACCCCGGCGCGCAAGCTGGAGATGTTCGACCTGCTGGTGCGCATGGGCTACAAGGAGATCGAGGTCGGCTTCCCGTCGGCGAGCCAGACCGACTTCGACTTCGTGCGCCAGCTGGTGGAGGGCGACCGCATCCCCGACGACGTCCGCATCTCGGTGCTGACCCAGGCCAGGGAGGACCTCATCGAGCGCACCGTGGAGTCGCTGGTGGGCGCCGACCGCGCCACCGTGCACCTCTACAACGCCACCGCCCCGCTGTTCCGTCGCGTCGTGTTCGGGGTGACGCCGCAGGAGTGCACCAGCATCGCGGTGCGCGGCACCGAGCTGGTGATGAAGTACGCCGAGCAGCACCTGGGCCGGGCCATCGAGGAGTTCGGCTACCAGTACTCCCCGGAGATCTTCACCCAGTCCGAGACCGACTTCGCCCTGTCGGTGTGCGAGGCGGTCTCCGACGTGTGGCAGCCCGAGCCGGGCCGCGAGATCATCCTCAACCTGCCGGCGACCGTCGAGATGTCGACGCCCAACACCTACGCCGACCAGATCGAGTACTTCTCGCGCGGCCTGACCCGGCGCGAGGTGAGCGCCATCTCGCTGCACCCGCACAACGACCGGGGCACGGCGGTGGCGGCCACCGAGCTGGCGCTGATGGCCGGTGCCGACCGCGTCGAGGGCTGCCTCTTCGGCCACGGCGAGCGCACCGGCAACGTGTGCCTGGTGACCCTGGGGATGAACCTCTTCAGCCAGGGCATCGACCCCCAGATCGACTTCGCCGTCGGCGGCGGCATCGACGAGGTGCGCCGCACGGTGGAGTACTGCACCCAGCTGCCGGTGCACCCGCGCCACCCCTACGCCGGCGACCTCGTCTACACCGCTTTCTCCGGGTCTCACCAGGACGCCATCAAGAAGGGCCTGGAGGACCTCGACCGCCAGGCCGCCGAGCAGGGCCGCCCCGTCGGGGAGATCCGCTGGGAGGCGCCCTACCTGCCCATCGACCCCAAGGACGTCGGTCGCACCTACGAGGCCGTGATCCGGGTCAACAGCCAGTCCGGCAAGGGCGGGGTGGCCTACGTGCTCAAGGCCGAGCACAAGCTCGACCTGCCCCGCCGCGCGCAGATCGAGTTCAGCCGCGTGGTCCAGGAGCGCACCGACGCCGAGGGCGGCGAGATCACGCCCGACGAGATCTGGGCGGTCTTCCGCGCGGAGTACCTCGACCGGGAGGCCCCGCTGCGCCTCGACGCGGTGCACACCAGCTCCGCGGCCGGGGAGAAGGACGCCCTCGACGTGAACGTCTTCGTCGACGGGCAGGCCCAGTCGCTGCACGGCACCGGCAACGGCCCGCTCTCGGCCTTCTGCGACGCCATCAACGCGCTCCCGCAGGACTGGGACGTCCGGATCCTCGACTACGCCGAGCACGCGCTGACCGCCGGTGGCGACTCGCTGGCCGCGGCGTACGTCGAGTGCTCGGTGCGCGACCGCATCTACTGGGGCGTCGGCGTGGACGCCAACATCGTCACGGCCTCCCTGCAGGCCGTGGTGAGCGCCGTCAACCGCGCCGGCTGAGTCAGGCCGGCACGGGCCGGTGGCCCGGGTCGCCCACGGGGCGGTTCGGGCCACCGCTGTGCAGGAGCGGCAGCCGCACCGTGAAGGTGGCACCCTCCAGGTGGGCCGAGCGGACCCGGATCCGACCACCGTGGGCCTCGACGATCGCGGCCACGATGGCCAGGCCCAGCCCGGTGCCCTGGATCGCCTCGGTGTGGGCGGTGGAGCTGCGGAAGAAGCGCTTGAAGAGGTCCTCCTGCTCGTCGAGCGGGATCCCGAGACCGGTGTCGGTGACGCTGAGCACCGCCTCGTCGCCCTCCTGGGAGAGCCGGGCGCGCACGACGCCGCCGTCCTCGGTGAACTTCATCGCGTTGCTGACGAGGTTGACCATCACGCGCTCGAGCTGCGGACGGTCGCCCAGCACGTGCAGCGGGCCCGTCGGGGTCTCGAAGGTGACCGTGAGGTCGCGCCCGGCCAGCAGCGGCTGCACGGAGTCCTCGACCAGGCCCAGGCAGGCGGCCAGGTCGACCTCCTCGCTGCGCCAGGTCACGTCGTCGCTGTCGAGACCGCTGAGCATGAGCAGGTCGTTGCACAGGGCGATGAGGCGCTCGCCGTTGCGCGCGATGGTCTCGAAGAGGCGCAGCTGCTCGGGCAGCGGCTCGACGACGGAGCCGTCCTGCAGCATCTCGGTGAAGCCGACGATGCTGGTGATGGGGGTGCGCAGCTCGTGCGACACCGTGGAGACGAACTCGGTCTTGGCCTCGTCGAGGGCGCGCAGCCGCTCGACGGCCGTGCGCTCCTTGTCGAGCGCCGCGGCCAGCATGTCCTGGCTGCGGCGCTGCTGCGTGACGTCGCGCCCCACGCAGAGGTAGCCGACGCCGGTCGACAGCGAGGGGTCGGTCGCGCTCAGGGTCACCGAGATCACCCGGGGGCTGCCGTCGCCCCCGACGAAGGTCCACTCGCGGGCGCGGGTCTCCCCGTCACCGGCCTCCGCCACCAGGGCGGCGAAGGCGGCCCGCAGGTCGGTGGTGCCGGTGCGGGCCAGCAGCTGCTCGCGGTCGAGCAGGTCCACGAAGCGGCGACCGACCACCTCGTGGGGCTGGTGGCCCAGCAGCTGCACGGCGCCGGTGTTGACCACCTCGATGCAGCCCTCGGGGCTCAGGCCCAGCAGTGCGGTGCCGATCGGGGCCCGCATGAGGTGGCTGACCAGCCCCGCACTGGCGCGCTCGGTGGTGACGTCGATGCCGGTCATCACCCCGAAGGCCGGGAAGCCGTGCTCGTCGCGCACGACGTTGCTGCTCCACACGATGCGGCGCCGCTCGCCGCTGCGGGTCAGGGCCTCGCCCTCGCGCACCACCGGGGCGCCGGAGCGGTTGGGCCACACGAAGAGGGCGTCGAGGTCGCCGCTGTCGGGAGCCAGGCCGGTCTCCCCGACGAGGCGGCCGAGCAGCTCGCTCTCGCCGTAGCCGGTGGCCCGCGTGGTGGCCGCGTTGACGCGCACCACGCGGCCGCTGAGGTCGGTGACCAGGATGAGCGCGTCGGTGGTGTCGAGGGTGGCGCTGGTGAGCTTCTGCGCGGCCTCGAGCTGGCGCCGGGCGCTGTGCTCGCGGGAGACGTCGAGCAGCTGGGCGGAGTAGACCAGCCCCCCGTCGAGCTCGCGGTCGATCACCCCCAGGGCCACGTCGACCCGCGCTCCCTCGCGACCGGTCACCCCCACGGTGGACTGCCAGCTGCGGATGCGCCCGGTGCTCAGCCCCACGACGAGGTCGGGCAACGACTGGGGGGTGACCAGCAGCCCGCCCAGGTCACGACCGAGCAGGCTCTCGCGGCCCGCGCCGAGCACGGCCGCGGCGGCGTCGTTGATGTCGACGACGACCAGGTCGGCGCCCTCGGCGCGCAGCAGCACCTGGCCGAGCAGCGACTCGGTGAAGTTGCGCCGGAAGAGCAGGCCGTCGGAGCGGATCCGCTCGAGGAGGTCGGCGCGCTGGGCGACGACGATGGCCAGGGGCAGGGTGATGAGCACGGCGCAGACGAGGTAGCCCTGGGTGAGCGTCGCCGCGGCGAGGCCACCGAGGGCGGCCGCGTCGGCGGCGTTGCCGAGCGGCCCCCACCCGAGGTCGGTGACGTAGGTCGTCAGCACCGCGAAGCCGGCCAGCTCCACGGTGACCGTGCGGAGGTCGAAGCGCAGGCCGGCCCAGGCCAGCAGCACGAAGGGCACGAAGGCCAGCGGCAGCGACTGGGCGGGGGAGAAGACGACCAGCGTGGCGACCAGCAGCGCCGCCACGTGCACCGCCAGCTCCTCGCTGCGCCCCCGCGGACGGCGACGCGTCGTCGCCGCGAGCGCGATCGGGGCGATCACGAGGGTCGAGGCGGCGTGGGCGGCGAGCACCGAGACCGCGGCCTCGCCCGGGGAGCCGCCCGGCACCAGCGTGGCCACCGTGAGGGCGGCACCCGCCGCCACCGTGGCCCCGCCGGCCAGGGCGGCGAGCACCAGCCGCACGAAGTCGTCGGCCCCCGCGAGCCCGGGGGTCCCGCCCGCCCGGCCCCGTCCCAGGCGCAGCACGAGGCCCGCGACGAGGGCCTCGGCGGCGTTGGCGGCGCCGAAGGCGGTGGCGACGTCGAGTGGACGGCCCCCGGTCACGTTGGCGGCCGCGGTCACCACCACGAGCGCGGCCACCGTCAGCGGCACGGCCAGTCGGCCTGGACGTGCGCAGGCGACCAGCACGACCGCGATGCCGGCGGCCGGCCACCACGCCGCCACCGGGCGGTCGGCGGGGGCGAGCTCGACCGCCCCGACGGCTGCGGCGTAGGTCGCCACGAGCAGCAGGACCGACGCCCTCAGGGTCAGGGGTCGACCGCCGTGCTCGCTCATGGCGGGCATTCTTCCCGGTGCCGGAGCCGCTCGCAGTACATTCGCGCCATGTTGGTCTCCGAGCGGATCGGTCAGTTCTTCCTCGAGGGCGAGTCGGGCCGCGACCGCATCGAGTACACCGAGTACGGCGGCGGCGACTCGTGGGTCGTGCTGATCCACGGCCAGCTCATGCCCCGGCGCATGCAGCAGCCGCTGGCGCGCGCGCTTGCCGCCGAGGGCCTCCACGTCGTCACCGTCGACCTGCTCGGCCACGGCCGCTCCGACCGGCCCGCCGACCCGCTGGCCTACTCCATGACCGCCTTCGCCGAGCAGGTCGTGGCGCTGCTCGACCACCTCGGCGCGCCGCAGGCGGTCGTCGGAGGCACGTCGCTGGGGGCCAACGTCTCGCTCGAGGTGGCGGTGGAGGCCCCCGACCGGGTGCGCGGCCTGATCCTCGAGATGCCCGTGCTCGACAACGCCGTCGAGGCAGGCATCCTGGCCTTCGCCCCGGTGCTCTTCGCCGCCCGCTTCCTGCCCTTCACCGTCAACGGGGTCCGGCGACTGACCCGCCCCGTGCCGCGCGGCCTGGTGCCCTTCTGGGTCGGGATCGTGCTCGACACCCTCGACCAGCGAGCCGACAGCGTCGCCGCCGTGGTGCACGGGCTGTTCTTCGGCCGCGTGGCGCCCTCCTCCCGCCAGCGGCGCGCCATCCAGGCGCCGGCGCTCGTGGTGGGCCACCCCGCCGACCCGATCCACCCGGCGGCCGATGCGGCGATGCTGGCCGAGGAGATGCCCCACGCCACCTTCGTGCGGGCCCGCAGCATCCTGGAGTGGCGGGTCGCCCCCGCTCGGCTCGACCGGGCGGCGGCCGACTTCGCGACCGCCTGCTGGCGCAGCCCCCGCGCCTCGCGCCGCACCCGCCCGCGTCCGGGCGCCTGAGCGCCGGGCGACCCCGGGGCGGGCACAATGGGGGGCGTGCCCCGCTACCGCGACGAGGCGATCGTCCTGCGCACCCACAAGCTGGGGGAGGCCGACCGCATCATCACCCTGCTGACCCGCCACCACGGCCGGGTCCGCGCGGTGGCGAAGGGCGTGCGGCGCACCACCTCCAAGTTCGGCTCGCGGCTGGAGCCCTTCACCCACGTCGACCTCCAGCTCGCCGAGGGGCGCAACCTCGACACGATCACCCAGGCCGAGACCCTCGACCCCTTCGCCGCGGGTGTGGGGCTGGACTACGAGCGCTACACCGCCGGCACCGTCATGCTCGAGACCGCCGAGCGGCTGGCCACCGAGGAGCGCGAGCCCTCGCTGCAGCAGTTCCTGCTGCTCGTGGGCGGGCTGCGGGCGATGGTCTCGGGCGACCGGGGGCCCGGGCAGGTGCTCGACTCCTACCTCCTGCGCTCGCTGTCGGTGGCCGGCTACGCCCCGTCCTTCCACCACTGCGCCCGCTGCGGCGTCGAGGGCCCGCACCGCTGGTTCAACCACGCGATGGGCGGGGTGCTCTGCGCGACCTGCCGGGTGCCCGGGTCGGCCAGCCCCGCGCCGGCCACGCTCGAGCTGCTCGGCTCGCTGCTGGCCGGTGACTGGCCGGCCGTCGCCGCCGCCGACGCCCGCACCCGCAAGGAGGCCAGCGGCCTGGTCGCGGCGTACCTGCACTGGCACCTCGAGCGCGGGCTGCGCTCGATGGAGCACGTCGAGCGGTGAGCCGCGACCGGTGTCCGGGCCCGCGGGTCCTAGGGTCTGCTGCGTGAAGCGCGACGTCCGTCCCCCGACCCCGCACCCCTCGGGCGCCCGGCCCCCCGCCGTGCCCCGCGAGCTGGTGCCCCGCCACGTCGCGGTGGTCATGGACGGCAACGGGCGCTGGGCCAAGGAGCGCGGCCTGCCTCGCACCAAGGGCCACGAGGCGGGGGAGTCCTCGCTCTTCGACGTGGTCGAGGGCGCGATCGAGATGGGCGTCAAGGCGGTGTCGGCCTACGCCTTCTCCACCGAGAACTGGTCACGCTCGCCCGACGAGGTGAAGTTCCTGATGGGCTTCAACCGCGACGTGATCCGCCGCCGGCGCGACGAGATGCACGAGCTGGGCGTGCGCGTGCGGTGGGCCGGTCGCACCCCGCGGCTGTGGCGCTCGGTGGTCAAGGAGCTGCAGGTCGCCGAGGAGCTGACCCGCGACAACGACGTGCTGACGCTGACCATGTGCGTCAACTACGGCGGACGCGCGGAGCTGGCCGACACCGCCCGCTCCATCGCCCGTGAGGTCGCCGCAGGACGCCTCGACCCCGAGCGGATCACCGAGAAGACCTTCGCCCGCCACCTCTACGTGCCCGAGCTCTCCGACGCCGACCTGGTGTGGCGCACCTCCGGGGAGCAGCGGCTGTCCAACTTCATGCTCTGGCAGGCCGCCTACGCCGAGATGGTCTTCACCGACGTGCTGTGGCCCGACGTCGACCGCCGCGCCCTGTGGCGGGCCATCGAGATCTACGCCTCGCGCGACCGCAGGTACGGCGGGGCGCTGCCGAACCCGACCGAGGGATAGCGCGGGCTCACGGCGACGACAGCCGCGCCCGCACCACACGGGCGGCCTCGGCCACGACCTCCTCGACCGGCGGGGCGACGTCGACCACGGCGCCCTGCTCGTCGGCGTCGAGCGGCTCCAGGGTCTCCAGCTGGCTGTCGAGCAGCGAGGTGGGCATGAAGTGCCGCTCACGGCGCGCCATCCGCTCCCGCAGCACCGCCGGGTCGGTGTGGAGGTGCACGAAGAACACGTCGGGCGCGCCGGCGCGCAGCCGGTCGCGGTAGGACCGCTTGAGCGCGGAGCAGGTCACCACGCCGGGCCGACCGGCCTCGACGTCGCTGCGCAGGGCCACGGCGATGCGGTCCAGCCACGGCTCGCGGTCGGTGTCGGTCAGGGGCTCACCGGCCTCCATCTTGGCGATGTTGGCCTCGGGGTGGAGGTCGTCGCCCTCCACCATCGGCCAGCCGAGCTCGTCGGCGAGACCGCGGGCCACCGTCGACTTCCCCGTCGCCGAGACACCCATGACGACGACCTGGAGCGGGGTGCGCGGCGCCTCGAGGGGCGCGGGGTCTAGCGGCAGGCCGGACACGTGCCGAAGATCTCCAGGGTGTGGCTGACCTCGCCGTAGCCGTGCTCGGCGGCGATCGCGCTGGTCCAGCGCTCGACGGCGGGGCCCTCCACCTCGACGGTGCGTCCGCAGGAGCGGCACACCAGGTGGTGGTGGTGGGTGGTCGAGCAGGCGCGGTAGATGGCCTCGCCGTCCTCGCTGCGCAGCATGTCGATCTCGCCGGCGTCGGCCAGGCGCTGCAGCGTGCGGTAGACGGTGGCCAGGCCGACCGCCTCGCCGCGGTTGCGCAGCAGCTCGTGGATCTCCTGCGCGGAGCGGAAGTCCTCGAAGGAGGCCATCGCCTCGCTCACGGCACGACGCTGGCGGGTCGGGCGCAGCGCGGGCCTCGCAGCGGGCTCCTGGGCGGTCTGCTGCTCGGCGCGGTCCGTCGTCGGCGGCTCAGTGCTCGTCATGGGGCTCAGTGCTCGTCATAGTGCCTCCCGTGCGGCGCGTGGCGGTGTCCGTCGTGAACGTAGTCGACGTGGTCGCCGTGGGGCACGGCGACGTGCCCGCAGTCGGGCCCGTGGTCGTGGTCGGCGTGCTCCTCGTCGTGGCGGTGGTCGGCGGGCCCGGGCACGACCTCGGGGCACAGGGGCGCGACCGCGCCGTCGGGGGCGTCGGGGTCCACCGGGAAGGGCGCCCGCAGCTGCTCGCGGTGGCGCAGCCACACCCCCACCGGCCAGGTGGCCACGAAGCCGGCCAGGGCGAGCAGCACGATGGTCGGCCCGGGGGAGACCGAGGTGCCGGCCGGCACCAGCGCCGAGATCACCAGCCCGCCCAGCGACGCGACGGTGCCTAGGGCCATGGCCGCGACCAGGGTGGTGCGGAAGGAGCGGGTGAGCTGCTGGGAGGTGGCCACCGGCACCACCATGAGCGCCGAGACGAGCAGCAGGCCGACCGTGCGCATGGCCACCGTGACGCTCACCGCGGCCATCACCGCCACCAGCAGGTTGTAGGCCCGGACGTTGAGGCCCGCCACGCGGGCGAACTCCTGGTCCTGGGCCACCGCGAAGAGCTGCGGGGAGAGACCGACACCGAGGAGCACGACGACGGCGGCCAGCACCATCGTCGTGACCACGTCGGCCACGGAGATCGTGGTGATCGAGCCGAAGAGGAAGGTCTGGAGCCGCGAGGCGCTCTGGCCGCCGAGCCCGGTCAGCAGCACCCCGCCCGCGAGGCCGCCGTAGAAGAGCAGCGCGAGTGCGACGTCGCCGTTGGTGTGGCCGCGCTCGCGGATCACCTCGATCAGCACCGCGCCGAGCACCGCGACGACCACGGCCGTCCAGGTCGGGGACGTGCCGGTGAGCAGGCCGAGGGCGACACCGGTGACGGCGACGTGGCCGAGGCCGTCGCCCATGAGGGCCAGGCGCCGCTGCACCAGGTAGGTGCCGACGACCGGGGCGGCGAGCCCGACGAAGACCGCGGCGATGAGGGCTCGCTGCATGAAGGGCAGTGAGAACAGCTCGAGGGTGCTCATCGGTGGTGCTCCTCCGGGTGGGTCCCGAGCGGTGAGGCGACGTGGGGCGCGTGGTCGTGACGGGCGCGGTCGCGGTGCGTGGCGTGGTGGTGGGAGTGGGCCTCGCCCAGCCAGGGCTGGTGCACCTCGTGGTCGGCCAGGGGGGTGCCGTCGTAGACGACGCGCCCGTCGCGCATCACCACCGCCCGGTCGACCAGGGGGGCCAGCGGGCCCAGCTCGTGGGCGACGAGCACGACGGTGGCGCTGCGCTCCTTCAGCCGCGCCAGCGACGCGGCGAGGGCGTGCTGGTTGGGCAGGTCGACCCCGGCCGTGGGCTCGTCGAGGAAGAACAGCTCCGGCTCGCCGGCCAGCGCCCGCGCGATGAGCACGCGCTGCTGCTGGCCGCCGGAGAGCTGCGAGACGCCGTCACGCGCCCGGTCGGCGAGGCCGACCACCTCGAGCGCGTCGGCGATGGCGCGGCGGTCGGCGCGCCCGAGCGGGCGCAGCAGGCGGCGGTGGGTGAGCCGCCCGGAGGCCACCACCTCCCACACCGACGCCGGCACGCCCGAGGCGGCGCCGGTGCGCTGCGGCACGAAGCCGACGCGGCGCCACTCGTCGAAGTGCTCCAACGGGTGGCCGAAGAGCTCCAGGCTGCCCGTGGTCAGCGGTCGCAGGCCGGTCAGCGCCCGCACGAGGGTGGACTTGCCGGAGCCGTTGGCGCCCATGAGCGCCACGAAGTCGCCGCGCGACACCGTCAGGTCGATGCCGCGCAGCACCGGGCGACCGGCGATGGCCACGGCGCCGTCGACGAGTCGCACCACGGCCTCGAGCCCGGGGCCGACCGTGTGGTCGGCCCCGGGCTCGGGCGCTGGCGTCGGTGCGGCCGGGACGGCGGGGGTCACCGGCACCCGTTGGCGGTCCGGAGGGCCGCGAGGTTCTCACGCATCAGGGAAAGGTAGTCCTCGTCGGCGGTCTCGTCACTCAGGCCCTCCACCGGGTCGAGCACCGCGGTCTCGATGCTCTTGTCGCGGGCCAGCGACTCGCTGAGGGCGGGCGAGACCAGACGCTCGGAGAAGACCGTGGTGATGCCGTCCTCGTCGATGATCTGCTGCAGGCGGGCCAGGTCGGCCGGCGTGGGCTCGGCGTCGGGGGAGAGCCCGGCGATGGGCTCGACCTCGATGCCGTACTTGCCGAGGTAGCCGAAGGCGTCGTGGGACACCACGATGGTCGAGCGCTCGCAGTCGGCCAAGCCCTCGGACAGCTCGCCGTCGAGGGTCTCGAGGTCCTCGCGCAGGGTCGCGGCGTTGGCGGTGTAGGTCTCCGCGCCGTCGGGGTCGATCTCGGCGAGCTGCTCGGCGACGGCGTCGCCGAGCTCGGCCAGCCGCGCCGGGTCGAGCCAGAAGTGGGGGTCGAGGTCGCCGTGGTCGTGCTCCTCCTCCGCGTGCTCCTCCCCGGAGTGGGAGTCGTCCGCGTGCTCCTCCTCGGAGTGCTCGTCGGCGAAGGGCTCGAGACCGACCACCTCGGCGGCGTCGAGCGTGGCGCCCTCGGCGTTCTGCTCGACGGCGGCGTCCACGGCCGGCTGGAAGTCGGCCTCGTAGACGACCAGGTCGGCGCCGGCGACCTCGGCGGTCTGGCCGACGCTCAGCTCGAGGTCGTGGGGCTCGCCGCCCGGCTTCGTGAGGTTGGCGACCTCGGTGCGGTCGCCGGCCACGCGCTGGGCGACGAACTGCAGCGGGTAGAAGGCTGCGGCGACCGTGACGTCGCCGTCGTCGGAGGCGGTGCCCGTGTCGTCGGAGAAGGCGGCGCACGAGCTCAGCGCGAGGGCGGCGACGCCGGCGACCGCGGGGGAGAGCAGCCGCTGACGGACGGGGCGGGTGGCTCGGGTGGCACGCGAAGTCATGAGAACGATTCTCGACCCACTGAGAACGATTGTCAAAATCGCCGGCCGGCCCCGGGCTGGCCCCGGGCTGGCCCCGGGCTGACCTAGGGTCGGGGTGTGATCGTCGTCAACCGCTTCCGCGTCGCCCCCGAGGAGCAGGGCTCGTTCCGCGTCGCGCTCGAGACCGCCCGCGACGCCCTCGCGGCGCGACCCGGCCACGTCGGCGCGACGATCGGCCGCAACGTCGACGACCCCGGGCTGTGGGTGCTGACCACGCGGTGGGAGAACGTCGGCGCCTACCGCCGGGCGCTGTCGTCGTACGACGTGAAGCTGCACGCCGTGCCGGTGCTCTACCGCGCCCTCGACGAGCCGAGCGCCTACGAGGTCGTCGAGCCCGGGACCGACCTCAATGTCGAGCGGACCCGATCGCTAGGCTGAGCGCTTCGTCCAGGACCGGCAGCCAGCCGGTCCGTGAGAGCAGGAGCACCCGTGGCCAAGCCGCCCCCGTCCACCGTCGACAACGTCGTCTCCCTCGCCAAGCGGAGGGGTTTCGTCTACCCCTGCGGGGAGATCTACGGCGGCACCCGGTCGGCGTGGGACTACGGCCCGCTGGGCGTGGAGCTCAAGGACAACATCAAGCGCCAGTGGTGGAAGTCCATGGTGCAGATGCGCGACGACATGGTCGGCCTCGACTCCAGCGTGATCCTGCCCCGCCAGACCTGGGAGGCCAGCGGGCACGTCGACACCTTCAGCGACCCGCTGACCGAGTGCCAGTCGTGCCACAAGCGCTACCGCGCCGACCACCTCCAGGAGCAGTACGCCGAGAAGAAGGGCATCGACGACCCCGACACGGTCGACATCGCCACCCTGGCCTGCCCCAACTGCGGCACCCGCGGCGCCTGGACCGAGCCGCGCCAGTTCTCCGGGCTGCTCAAGACCTACCTCGGCGTCATCGAGGACGAGTCGGGCCTGCACTACCTGCGCCCCGAGACCGCCCAGGGCATCTTCCTCAACTTCGCCAACGTCGTGACCAGCCAGCGCATGAAGCCGCCCTTCGGCATCGCCCAGATCGGCAAGAGCTTCCGCAACGAGATCACCCCCGGCAACTTCATCTTCCGCACCCGCGAGTTCGAGCAGATGGAGATGGAGTTCTTCGTCAAGCCCGGCGAGGACGAGGAGTGGCACCAGTACTGGATCGACGCCCGCACGCAGTGGTACGTCGACCTGGGCATCGACCCCGACAACCTGCGCCACTACGAGCACGCGCAGGAGAAGCTGAGCCACTACTCCAAGCGCACCGTCGACATCGAGTACCGCTTCCGCTTCGCGGGCTCGGAGTGGGGCGAGCTCGAGGGCATCGCCAACCGCACCGACTTCGACCTCTCCACCCACGCCAAGCACTCGGGACAGGACCTGTCGTACTTCGACCAGGCCGCCGGCGAGCGCTACACGCCCTATGTCATCGAGCCCGCGGCCGGGCTCTCGCGCAGCCTGATGACCTTCCTGGTCGACGCCTACGTCGAGGACGAGGCCCCCAACACCAAGGGCGGCGTCGACAAGCGCACGGTGCTGCGCCTCGACCCGCGCCTGGCGCCGGTCAAGGTGGCCGTGCTGCCGCTGAGCCGCAACGCCGACCTCTCACCCAAGGCCAAGGACCTGGCCACGGAGCTGCGCCGCAACTGGAACGTCGACTTCGACGACTCCGGCGCCATCGGCCGCCGCTACCGCCGCCAGGACGAGATCGGCACGCCCTACTGCGTGACCGTCGACTTCGACACCCTCGAGGACGGCGCGGTCACCGTGCGCGAGCGTGACTCGATGTCGCAGGAGCGCATCAGCCTCGACGGCATCACGGCCTACTTCGCCCAGCGTTTCGTCGGTTGCTGAGCCGCCCGCTGTGCACAATGACCCGATGACCGCTCGACCGCCGCTCCGCCGCCCCCGCCTGGCCGCCCTCGCGGTCCTGCCCGTGCTCGCCCTGGCCGCCGCCGGGTGCAGCGGGACCGACGAGGCGGCGGGGCCTTCGGAGGCGTCCGGCGCCGCCTCCGCCAGCACCAGCGCCTCGGCGGGTGCCTCGGCCCCGGCCGAGGGCGAGCCCTACCTGCCCGTGCCCGACGACGTCGAGCTGACCGGGCAGGGCTCGGCGCTCTCGCTGGGCGACGAGGCCGTCGTGGCCTACGAGCCCGACCAGAAGAGCGTCGGGGTCCTCGACATCACCGTCGAGAAGGTCCAGCGGACGACGTTCGAGAAGTCCTTCCAGGGCTGGGAGCTGACCAAGCAGGTCCGCACGGCCACGCCCTACTTCGTGCAGGCCACCGTGGCCAACGTGGGCGACAGCGACCTCGGCGGACGCCGGGTGCCGCTCTACGCCGTCGACGACGCCGACGTGCTCGTCGAGTCCTCGTCGTTCGTCAGCACCTTCACCCCCTGCCCCAGCACGCCGCTGCCCAAGAAGTTCCGCAACGGCGACCAGGAGAAGGTCTGCCTGGTCTACCTCGTGCCCGACGGCGGCTCGCTGGAGGCGGTGAGCTTCCGGCCCACCGAGGACTTCAACCCGATCACGTGGTCGGGGCCCGTCACCACCGTCGGCAAGGGCTCCGACGGCGGCGGCCAGGGCGACGGGGGCCAGGGCGGCGGCGGCGCGGGCGGCGGCCAGGGCGGCAACGGCGGCGCGGGCGGCGGCAACGGCTGATTTGGGGCGCTCGGCGGGCGCGGCGGACAATGGACCGGTGACGACGACCGCCCAGCCGACCCGCCCCCACCCGGGGCTGACCCTCGGGTCGCTGCGGGTCGACACCCCGGTGGTGCTCGCGCCCATGGCCGGCATCACCAACGCCGCCTACCGCCGCCTGTGCGCCGAGCAGGGCGCCGGGCTCTACGTCTGCGAGATGATCACCAGCCGCGGCCTGGTCGAGGGCGACCAGCACACCCGCGACATGCTCGTCTTCGACGAGCTGGAGACCACGCGCTCGGTGCAGCTCTACGGCACCGACCCGGTCTACGTCGGGCGGGCCGCCGAGATCCTCTGCGCCGACTACGGCGTGGCCCACATCGACCTTAACTTCGGCTGCCCCGTGCCGAAGGTGACCCGCAAGGGCGGCGGCGGTGCCCTGCCCTGGAAGCGGGGCCTGCTCGCGCAGATCCTCGAGGAGGCGGTGCGGGCCGCGTCGGCGTACGACGTGCCCGTGACGATGAAGACCCGCAAGGGCATCGACGAGGAGCACCTCACCTACCTCGACGCCGGCCGGATCGCGCAGGAGTCCGGCTGCGCCGCGATCGCCCTGCACGGGCGCACCGTGGCGCAGGCCTACTCGGGGCAGGCCGACTGGGACGCCATCGGCGAGCTCGTCGCCCACGTCGACCTGCCGGTGCTCGGCAACGGCGACATCTGGGAGGCCGGCGACGCGCTGCGCATGGTCGAGCACACCGGCGCCGCCGGCGTGGTCGTGGGGCGGGGCTGCCTGGGCCGTCCGTGGCTCTTCCGCGACCTGGCCGCGGCCTTCGCCGGCGACGTGCCGGCGGAGGGCTTCCGTGCGACGCTGCCGCGCCTGGGCGAGGTGCGCGACGTCATGCGCCGCCACGCCGAGCTGCTGTGCCAGCACATGGGCGAGGAGCGCGGCTGCAAGGAGTTCCGCAAGCACGTGTCGTGGTACCTCAAGGGCTTCCCGGCCGGTGGCGACCTGCGGCGGGCGCTGGCCCTGGTGGAGACCCTCGTGGGGCTCGACCGCCTGCTCGCCGAGCTCGACCCCGACGCGCCGTTCCCGGTGGCCGAGCTCGGCACGCCCCGGGGGCGTCAGGGCTCGCCGCGGGCCCGGGTGGTGCTGCCGGAAGGCTGGCTCGACGACGCCGACGGGGCCGGGTGCGCGGTCGCCGAGGACGCCGACGCGGGCTCCGGCGGCTGATCCGGGCGGCCCGCCCGCGTCGCGTCGAGGCGGTCGGGGTCGGCACGTCGTGACCGGTGACACGTCAGTTTTTACCCGCGACGGTTGGTCGCCTGCTGTCCGTCTGTGCTTCACTCGACAACTCCGCCGCCCTGCCGACCGCAGGACGGCGTCGTCATGCCGGGCGACCGCCCGGCAGGAGCCAGCAACAGCAAAGGATCAGCGCTGTGGCAGATCATCGCCACAAGCGGGACGCCAATGCCCGCAGCACCACCCGACGTCCGCGTCCCCGCGCCGCCCTCGTCGCCGGACCCGTCGCCCTCCTCGCCACCTCCGCGGTCGTCGCCCTCGGCGTCGCCACCGCCGACCCCGGCACGGCGCCGCTGCAGCAGGCCGGCACCTCCGACCTCGCCGAGGCGGTCCAGCCCACCGACGTCGCCGCCCTCCAGGCCTTCGCCGAGGGCCGCGGTCTGTCCCGCGACGCCGACCGCACGGCGGCCTACCGCGTCGAGCGGGGCCTGACGCTCTCCAAGCCCACCGCGGCCGAGCGCATGATGACGCCCGCCGCCGTCCGCGCCGCGGTGGCCGGCGCCGACCAGCCCCGCTGGAGCACCGCCCCCCTCAACCTGTGGACCGGTCCCACCGGCCAGGCCGACCAGACCGGTGTGCTCGACGAGGGGAAGAAGGTCCTCGTGACCGGGCGCGCCCTCGGCGACCGGGTCGAGATCGTCGTCAAGGGGTCGGCCCGCTGGGTCACCGCCGGCTACCTCTCCGAGGACAAGCCGGTGGTCGAGGAGGCCAGCGACGTCGCCTCCGCCCGCAGCGTCGGCTCCGCCACCTGCACCAACGGCACGTCGGTGCCGAGCGGGGTCAGCCCGAACATCGCCGCGATCCACGAGGCGGTGTGCGCGGCCTTCCCGACGATCACCACCTACGGCACCTTCCGCAGCGACGGCGAGCACGCCCAGGGCATCGCGATCGACATCATGGTGTCCGGCGACCTCGGCTACCAGGTGCGCGACTTCGTCCAGGCCAACTACCAGGAGCTGGGCGTCAACTACATCATCTACTCCCAGCAGATCTGGTCGGTCGACCGCGCCTCCGAGGGGTGGCGGGCGATGGAGGACCGTGGCTCGGTCACGGCCAACCACTACGACCACGTCCACGTCACGACCTACTGAGCGCCGCTAGAGTCGGGCCGGTGCCCCGGCTCCCCGACTCCGACGACCTGCTCGAGCGCTACGACGCGTCGGCGCGCGAGCGGGTCGTGGCCGAGCCGCCGAAGCGGGTCGACGCCCCCGAGCGGACCCCCTTCGAGCGCGACCGCGCCCGGGTGGTCCACGCCGCGGCGTCGCGCCGGCTGGCGGCGAAGACCCAGGTGGTGGGTCCCGAGACCGACGACTTCGTGCGCAACCGGCTCACCCACTCCCTCGAGGTGGCCCAGGTGGCCCGCGACCTCTCGCGCGCCCTGGGCTGCCACCCCGACATCGCCGAGACCGCGGCGCTGGCCCACGACCTGGGCCACCCGCCCTTCGGCCACAACGGCGAGCGGGTGCTGGCCGACCTCGCCGCCGACTGCGGCGGCTTCGAGGGCAACGCCCAGACCCTGCGGCTGCTGACCCGGCTGGAGGCGAAGTCGGCCGACGCCGAGGGGCGCTCGGTGGGGCTCAACCTCACCCGGGCCACGCTCGACGCCTGCACCAAGTACCCCTGGGCGCGCGGGGCGGGGCCGGGGGGAGCCGCCGACCCGAAGTTCGGGGTCTACGCCGACGACGCGCCGGTCTTCGCCTGGCTGCGCGCCGGTGTCGACGGTCCGCGCCGCTGCGTGGAGGCGCAGGTGATGGACCTCGCCGACGACGTCGCCTACAGCGTGCACGACGTGGAGGACGGCATCGTGGTCGGCCACATCGAGCTCACCGCGCTCGACACCGCGGCCGTGTGGCAGACGGTGCGCGAGTGGTACCTCCCCGAGGCCGACGACGACGAGCTCGACGACGTGCTCGCGGGGCTGGTCGCGCAGGCGAGCTGGCCCAGCGCGCCGTACGACGCGAGCCGGAGGTCGCTGGCGGCGCTGAAGAACCTCACCAGCGACCTGATCGGCCGTTTCTGCGGCGCGGTGCAGGCGGCGACCTTCGCCTCCGGGCCGGGCGCCCTCGTGCGGCACGGCGGCGACCTGGTGCTGCCCGGGCAGACGCTGCTGGAGATCGCGGTGCTCAAGGGCGTGGCCGCGCACTACGTGATGCAGACTGAGGACCGGCTGGCCGTCATGGCGCGCCAGCGCGAGGTGATGGCCGAGCTGGTGGCGCTGGTGGCCCACCGCGGTCCCGACGCCCTCGAGCGGGCCTTCGCCGACGACTGGGCGGCGGCGCCCGACGACGCGGCCCGGCTGCGGGTGGTCGTCGACCAGGTCGCCTCGCTCACCGACGCCAGCGCCGTGGGCTGGCACCGCCGGCTCCTGGGTCGTGGCTAGGGTCGGTGCCGTGAACGAACCCCTCGTCTGGCTGCCCTTCGACGTCTCCGAGCTGGGCGAGGCCCCGGCCGGGCTGCGCTACGAGCGGGTCGACCCGACCCGCGAGGTGCCCGACAGCGTCGGTGACGTGCGGTTCTACGTGCCGCCCTACCAGCTGGGCTCGGGCATCGTGGAGGTCATGGAGCGCATGTCCTCCCTCGAGGTCGTGCAGCTGCTCACCGCCGGGGTCGACGCCGTGCGCGGCCGCGTGCCCGACGGGGTCACGCTGTGCAACGGGCGCGGGATCCACGACACCTCGACCGCCGAGCTCGCGCTGACCCTCACGCTGGCCTCGCTGCGCGGAGTGCCCGACTTCGTGCGCGCCCAGGAGCGGCGCGAGTGGGCGGCCGGCTGGCGCCCGTCGCTGGCCGACAAGCGGGTGCTGCTGGTGGGTCACGGCGCCATCGGCCGGGCCATCGAGGCCCGCCTCCTGCCCTTCGAGTGCGAGGTGGTGCGGGTGGCCCGCGCGGCGCGCGAGGAGCCCGAGGGCCACGTCCACGGCTTCGAGGAGCTGCCCGACCTCGTGCCCGACGTCGACGTCGTGGTCCTCGTCGTGCCGCTGACCGAGGAGACCCGCGGCCTGGTCGACGCCGACCTCCTGGCCCGCATGAAGGACGGCGCGCTGCTGGTCAACGTCGCGCGGGGCGCGGTGGTCGACACCGACGCGCTGCTCGCCGAGCTGGCCTCGGGGCGGCTGCGCGCGGCCAGCGACGTCTTCGAGGACGAGCCGGTGCCCCCCGACAGCCCGCTGTGGGAGACCCCGGGCCTGCTGATGACCCCGCACGTCGGTGGGGCGAGCAGCGCGATGTGGCCCCGGGCCCACCGCCTGGTGCGCGAGCAGCTGCAGCGCTTCGCCGCCGGCGAGGAGCTGGTGAACGTGATGTCGGGGGAGTACTGACCCGGCCGTAGGATCGACCCGTGGTGGGCCGGATCCGAGACGACAGCATCGCCGAGGTGCGTGAGAAGGCCCGGATCGACGACGTCGTGTCGCAGTACGTCACGCTGCGCAACGCCGGCGGCGGCTCGCAGAAGGGCCTGTGCCCCTTCCACGACGAGAAGTCGCCCTCCTTCCACGTCACCCCGGCGCGCAACTTCTTCCACTGCTTCGGCTGCCAGGAGGGCGGCGACGTCATCACGTTCGTGATGAAGATCGACGGCCTGGGCTTCGGGGAGGCCGTCGAGCGGCTGGCCGACAAGTACGGCGTGCAGCTGCGGCGCGAGGAGGGCGACGAGCGCGACAACCGTCCTCGTGGCCCGTCCCGCACCCGCCTGGTGGAGGCCCACCGCGAGGCGCAGGAGTTCTACGCCGAGCAGCTGGCCACCCCCGAGGCGCTGGTCGCCCGTCAGTTCCTCGCCGAGCGCGGCTTCGACCAGGCCGCCGCCGAGCAGTTCGGCATCGGCTTCTCGCCGCGGGGGGGCGACGACCTCTTCAAGCACCTGCGCGCCAAGGCCTTCAGCCAGGAGGAGCTGGTCACCGGCGGCCTGGTGGCCGTGGGCCGGTCGGCCTACGACCGCTTCCGGGGCCGGCTGATGTGGCCGATCCGCGACGCCAGCGGCGACACCATCGGCTTCGGCGCGCGGCGCATCCTCGACGACGACCGCATCGACGCCAAGTACCTCAACACCTCCGAGACCCCGATCTACAAGAAGAGCCAGGTGCTCTACGGCATCGACCTGGCCCGTCGCGAGATCGCGCGGTCCTCCCAGGCGGTGATCGTCGAGGGCTACACCGACGTCATGGCCTGCCACCTGGCCGGGGTCGGCACGGCGGTGGCGACCTGCGGCACCGCCTTCGGCGAGGACCACTCGCGGATCCTGCGGCGCTTCCTCGACGACCACGAGGAGTTCCGCGGCGAGGTTATCTTCACCTTCGACGGCGACGCGGCCGGGCAGAAGGCCGCCCTGCGGGCCTTCTCCGGCGACCAGAACTTCGTCTCGCAGACCTACGTCGCGGTCGAGCCCTCGGGCAAGGACCCGTGCGACCTGCGGGTCGCCGACGGCGACGCCGCCGTGCGCGAGCTGGTCGCGCGACGGGTGCCGCTCTACCGCTTCGTGCTGAGCAACGTGGTCGGCAAGTACGACCTCGACCGCGCCGACGGCCGCATCGACGCCCTGCGCGAGGGTGCCCGGCTGGTCTCGAGCGTGCGCGACAAGTCGAAGGTCGACGCCTTCGCCCGCGAGCTGTCGCAGATGATCGGCGTCGACCCCGACGAGGCGCGCGCCGAGGTGCGCCGCGCCGCCAACCGTCCCGCCCCGGCAGCGGGCGGGCGGGGGCAGGACCGCCGGGCCGACCGGTCCCCGGCCGCCGCCGACAGCGCCCCCGCGGCGCCCCGGCGCCAGGTGCCCGACCTGCGCGACCCCCGCTTCACCCTGGAGCGCGAGACGCTCAAGCTCGTCGTGCAGCACCCCATGGCGATCGGCCGCACCACCGCCGACATCGGCGCCAACGACTTCACCCACCCGACCTACCGCGCGGTGTGGGAGCTGGTGGAGAAGGCCGGCGGCACCGCCACGGGCGCCGGCGACCCGGCCTGGGCCGCCCGGCTGCGCGACGCGGCGAGCGACCCGGAGGTCTCCTCGGCGGTCTCCGCGCTCGGCGTCGAGCCGCTGCTCACCGAGAAGGAGCCCGACGCGGCCTACGTCGGCCACCACGTCTTCCGCCTCCTCGAGCTCACGACGATGCGCCGCATCGCCGAGGTCAAGTCGCGGCTGCAGCGCACCAACCCGGTGGAGGACGTCGAGGCCTACAACCGGATGTTCGGCGAGCTGGCCGCCCTCGAGCAGCACCGTCGGGCCCTGCGCGACCGGGTGATGGGCGCGTGAGCCTCGCCGGGGCGCTGCGCGGAGCGTTCCGCCCGTGGTGGCGCACCCGCGCCGACGGTCCCCGGCCCGACCTCCAGGTGGGCCGCGGCGAGCGGCTGCTGGCCTGGGCCCGCACCGACGACGGCCGCGACGTCGGTGGCACCCGCGACGCGCTCTACGTTTCCGTCGACGGCTCCCGCTCCGCCCGGCTGCGCTGGGAGCGGGTGGACGCGGCCGACTGGGACGCCGAGACCTCCACGCTGGCCGTGACCGAGGCCGACGACGCGGGTCGCACCGGCGCGCGCGTCGTGCACCGCTTCCGCCTCGACGACGGCGCCCGTCTGCTGGAGCTGGTGCGCGAGCGGGTCACCGCGAGCGTGCTGCTGCAGCGCCACGTGCCCCTCGCCGGTCGTCGCGGGGTGCGGGTCGTGGCCCGTCGTGCTCCCGGTGGCGGCTCCGAGGTCACCTGGGTCTTCCAGTACGACGAGGGCGTGGACCCCACCGATCCCGTCGTGCAGGCCGCGGCGGCCGAGGCGCTGGCCTCGGCGCGCGACGCCGTCGGGCTGGGCTGAGCGGGCCGCTCCGCACGGTCCGCCGGGTCGGGGGAGGCCGATTTCACCTCGCCGACCACGCTTGCTAATGTGTGCGCGCTGCACCGATCCCCTGTAGCTCAACTGGCAGAGCATTCGACTGTTAATCGGAGGGTTGTTGGTTCGAGTCCAACCGGGGGAGCAGAGAGAAGGCCCCGGCCCGCTGATGCGGGCCGGGGCCTTCTGCGTCGCCTGACGACCGGAGCGCGGAGCCCCGCTGCTGCTGTCGTCAGCTGGGCCGGCCACCCGGGTCGATCCGGTCGCTGGCCTCGGGGGCGGCCGGCGGGGTGGGCCGGGTGGGCGGAGCGGGAGCGTCGGCGCCGGGCTGCTCGTCGTGCGGCGGGGCCGGCGGGGCCGGGGGAGCAGGCGGCGTCGGGTGCTGGCCGCCACGGGGCGTCGGGACAGGCCGCGGGTCCCCGTCGGGCGCGCCGGGCTCGGTGGACGGGCCCGACGTGCCCGGGACCTCGCAGAGCGGAGCTCCGGGGGTCGGCACGGCGCCGGGCGCGGGGGCGGTGTCGGGCGCCGGGGCCGTGCCCGGTCGGGGCGTGGTCGCCGGCGGCGCACCGGCCCCGGGATCCTGCGGCGGGGTCGCCGTGCCGGTGCCGGGGGCGTCGGTGCTGGTGCCGGCGTCGGCGCCGGTGGCGCCGGGGGTGACCGCGGGTGTGGTGGCGCTCGCGGTGCCGGCGTCACCGTCTCCGCCGCCCGAGCCGGAGCCCCCGGCGAGGGCCGGCACCCCCAGGCCCAGCACGAGGCCGGCGACGGCGCCGGCGGCCAGTCCGGCGAGGAGACGGGGGCGGCGGGGCCGCGGCGGGCCGGCGACGTCCGCGGCGCGAGCAGCGGAGACCTCCTCGCGACCCGGTGCAGGGGGCGGCGCGGTGGGGTGGCTCGCGGCCGACCAGGCGCCGACGCTCAGTGGCCGGGTGTCGTCGTGCGGGTCCGCGGCGCTCCGGTCGCGCCGGTCG
This sequence comes from Nocardioides sp. Leaf307, assembly GCF_001423135.1. Classification (NCBI taxonomy): domain Bacteria; kingdom Bacillati; phylum Actinomycetota; class Actinomycetes; order Propionibacteriales; family Nocardioidaceae; genus Nocardioides; species Nocardioides sp. Leaf307. The sequence goes on from NZ_LMNY01000001.1 coordinate 1,594,460, forward strand.
GGGTCGCGGGGGTCGTGCGGGCGGGGCTGGTCGGGGTGGGTCATGGGGTGCTCCTTCGGTGTCGCGGCCGTGGTCGGCCGTCGGTGCAGGGATCGGGGACGGGTCGGGACGGGTCGGGACGGGTCGGGACGGGTCAGGGGAGGCCGGTCGGTCAGGGGCGTGGGCCGGGTGCGTCGTCGCGGTCGCCCGCGGGGCCGGGCCCACCGCCGGTCAGCTCGTGCAGCTCGGCGAGGGCACGGTCGGGCGCGGGCAGGGCCGCGGCGAACGCGCTGCGGTCGACGGCCTGGGCGACGCGGGGCGGCCCCCAGGTGCTCAGGACCGAGGTGACGACCCACGCGACGGCGAGGGCGGCGAGCCCCGCGCCGACGGCGGACAGCAGCGTCGGGACGAGTCCGCGACCGGTGCGCAGGGCGCCGACCACGGCGAGCAGGACGGCGAGGGCGACCAGCAGGTCGACCAGGCCCAGGGAGGTCGGGACCAGGGAGGACGGGACCGGGACGGAGAGGTGTGGCACGGGTACTCCTGGGGTCGAGGACGGCCGGGACGCGCCGGGCCGGTGGGCCGGGCGGTCGGGGCCCCTGGTGGGGGCCGCCGGGGTCGACTCTGGGCGGCGTACCTGCGGGCCACCTCAAGACAGCGACCGCACGCGGTGTTCTTGAGGTGGTCTTCAGGTCGGCGACGGCACACTGTCGAGGTGCCGATACGTGACGCCGCCGCCCGCCTGCTCGTGGTGGAGGACGACGACGTCATCCGCGAGTCGCTGGCGAGGTCGCTGCGCTCGGAGGGCTACGCCGTGCGTGCGCTGGCCGACGGCGGCGCGCTCGAGGAGGAACTGGCCGCGCACCGCGTCGACCTCGTGGTGCTCGACTGGATGCTCCCGGGGCGCGACGGCCCCGAGCTGGTGCGCGTCGTGCGACGGCGCAGTGACGCCGCCGTGGTGATGCTCACCGCCCGCGAGGCCGTCGAGGACCGCCTGCGCGGCTTCGAGGTCGGCGTCGACGACTACCTGGCCAAGCCCTTCGTGGTGGAGGAGCTGCTCGCCCGGGTGCGGGCGGTGCTGCGCCGCACCGGCGCCGTGGCCACCACGATCGAGATCGACGACCTGGTCGTCGACGAGGAGGCGGCGCGGGTCACGCGCGGCGGCCACGACGTCGCGCTCACCGCGACCGAGCTGCGGCTGCTGGCCCACCTGGCCCGCCACCGCGACCGGGTGCTGTCCAACGCCCAGATCCTCAGCCAGGTGTGGGGCTACGACGACTACGCCGACAACCTCGTGCAGGTGCACCTCAGTGCCCTGCGCCGCAAGCTGGAGGTCCACGGACCGCGTCTCATCCACACCGAGCGCGGCCTGGGCTACGTGCTGCGGGCGCCCCGGTGAGCGGCGCGGCGCACGGCCCGGTCGCGGTGTCGGGCCTGCGCACCCCGTCGCTGCGGCGGCGGGTGACGCTGGTCGTGGTGGCCCTGGTGGCCGTGCTGCTGGTGGTGCTGGTCGCGGCCACCGAGCTGGCGCTGCGCGAGCGGCTCGACGACCAGCTGCGCCAGCGTCTCGTCGAGCGCGCGGGGGTGGCCGACGCCCTCGTGGGCCAGGTCGACGACCGCGACCTGGCCCGACGCCTGGAGGGGGAGGGCGTCTCGGTGGTGGTGCGGGCCGCCGACGGCGGGGTCTACGCCGAGGGTCCGTTGGCCGGGGCGGCCGGCGTGGCCCCGGGGGACGGCGAGGAGGTCACAGGAGGCTCCGGAGGCACGGGACGCGGCTCGGGCGCGGGCGAGGGGCCGGCCGACGGCGGGCCCCGGGGGCCCGCCACGGTGCCCAGCCCGCTGGGCGACCCGGGTCCGCCCGACCCGCCGGGCGCGACTCCCGCGGTGCAGGAGAGCGGCGACCTGCTCACGGTCGCGCGCAGCCTCACCGACGGCAGCACGCTGCTGCTGCTCGCCGACGCCAGCGACGTCCGCGACACCGTCGCCCAGGTCAGGCTGGTGCTGCTCGTGACCGCGGTGACGGTGCTGCTCGCCACCGCCCTCGTCGTGCCGCTGGTGGTGGGCGGGGCGCTGCGGCCGCTGCGCCGCATCACCGACGTGGCCCGCAGCATCACCCGCGGTGACCGCGGGCGCCGGCTGCGCCCGACCACGCCCGGCACCGACCTCGGCCGCACGGCGCTGGCCTTCGACGAGATGCTCGACGAGGTGGTGGGCGCCGAGGCCCGAGCGGTCGACTCAGAGGCCCGGCTGCGCGACTTCGTCTCCGACGCCGCCCACGAGCTGCGCACCCCGGTGACCGGCATCCGCGCCGCCGCCGAGCACGTGCTGCGCGCCGACCCGCCGCGCGAGGAGCGGGAGCAGGTGCTGGTGGACCTGATCCGCGAGGCCCAGCGCGCCGGCCGGCTCGTCGACGACCTGCTGCTGATGGCGCGCATCGACCGCGGTCTGGCCCTGGTCACGGGCCCGGTCGACCTGCGCTCGGTGGCCGAGGAGGTGGCGAGGTCGCCGCGGCCCGACTCGGCGGTGGTCCGGGTCGTGGGCGACCCGGCGGTGGCCGCGGCCGACCGCGACCGGGTCGTGCAGGTGCTGGGCAACCTCGTCGACAACGCCGTGCAGGCCGGCGCGCGTCAGGTCGAGCTCCGCTCGTCCTACGACGGGGACGCGGCGGTCGTGGAGGTCGTCGACGACGGACCGGGCATCCCCGCGGCCGACCGCGAGCGGGTCTTCGACCGGCTGGTGCGGCTCGACCCCGCCCGCGAGCGCCGGGCGGGCGGCTCGGGCCTCGGGCTCTCGATCGCCCGCGGTCTGGCCCGCGCCCACGGCGGCGAGCTCGTCTGCCGCGAGCCCGCCGGCGGCGCGGGCGCCCGGATGCGGCTGACACTGCCCGCGGGAGCGACCGTGGACGGTCCCGTGGGCGCGGCGACCACCCCGCGCGGGTGAGCCGGGGAGACCCGGCGCGGGGTAGACCGGAGGCATGAGCTATCCCCTGAGCCGCCTCATGTCCACCGCCACCGCCGGCTACGGCGCCTTCGCCCTGCTCAAGCCCGACCACCTCGGCTCGGCCATGCAGGCCGGCCGCTCCGAGCGGGGCGGCTACGACGTGCTGGCCCGCACCTACGGCGTCCGCGACCTCGGCATCAGCGCCGCCGGTGCGCTCGGGCGCTCCGACAAGGTCGTGCGCACCGCGATGCTGCTGCGCATCGTCGGCGACCTGGGCGACTGCGCGATCCTCGCCGCCAAGGCCCCCGACTCCCAGGTGCGCGGCAAGGTGATGGCCGTGACCCTCGGCTGGGCGGCGCTCAACACGGTCGCCCTGGTCGTCGACGGGCGACGCGCCGCCTGAGCGTCGCGGGCCGGTCCCGCGGGCGGGCACGTCGCACCGGGCCCGCGCGCCCGCCGGCCCGGCGTCGCCGCTAGCGTCTGTCGCCGACGAGGAGGCGACCGTGACCGACGACCGCGCCGTGGGCGCGCCCACCACCCTGCACCTGCGGGCAGCCGGGGTCAGCGTGCTGCTGGCCCACCACCCCGACGTGGACCACGGCGGGCCGTGGGTGGCCCACTGGGGTGCCGACCTGGGTCCGCTCGACGAGGCTGCGCGCGGGGAGGTCGTGGGTGCCGGGCACCGCGAGCTGACCCCCAACACCGTCGACGAGCTGCGCCCGGTCGGCCTGCTGCCCGAGCACGCCTCGGGCTGGCCCGGCACGCCCGGCCTGCGCGGCTCGCGCGCCGACGGCGCGGACTGGTCGCCCGTGCTGCGGGTGCGCCGGGTGTCGACCACCGCGGCGGACGCGCCGGACCCGGTGGACCCGGCGGACCCGGCGGCGCTGGGCGGCAGCGCGACGTACGAGCTCGTCGACGCGGTCGCGGGGCTGGAGGTGCTGCTCGAGGTGGAGCTGCTGGCCAGCGGGCTGCTGCGCACCCGGGCCACGCTCACCAACACGGGGGAGGGCGACTACCGCCTCGACGCGCTCGAGCCGGCGCTGCCCGTGCCGACCCGGGCCGGGGAGCTGCTCGACCTCACCGGGCGCCACGCACGCGAGCGCAGCCCCCAGCGGCGCCCGGTTACCGTGGGTGCCCACGTGCGCGAGGGCCGCCGCGGACGCACCGGCACCGACGCCACCCTGCTCACCGCCGTCGGCGAGCCCGGGTTCGGCTTCCGCCGTGGCGAGGTGTGGGCCACCCACGTCGCGTGGTCGGGCGACCACCGCAGCCGCGTGGAGCGGGCCACGACCGGGGTGACGCTGGTCAGTGGCGGCGAGCTGCTGCTGCCCGGCGAGGTCCGGCTGGCGCCGGGGGAGTCCTACGCCTCGCCGTGGCTCTACGGCAGCCACGGCACCGGCCTCGACGAGGTCACCGCACGCATCCACACCCACCTGCGCTCGCGCCCGCAGCACCCGAGGCGACCCCGCCCGGTCACCCTCAACACCTGGGAGGCGGTCTACTTCGACCACGACCTCGAGGTCCTCACCGAGCTGGCCGAGCTGGCCGCCGAGGTCGGGGTGGAGCGCTACGTGCTCGACGACGGCTGGTTCCTCGGCCGCCGCGACGACACCGCCGGCCTCGGCGACTGGTACGTCGACCCCACGGTCTGGCCCGACGGTCTCGACCCGCTCATCGGGCGGGTGCGCGCGCTGGGCATGGAGTTCGGGCTGTGGGTGGAGCCGGAGATGGTCAACCTCGACTCCGACCTCGCCCGCGCCCACCCCTCGTGGGTGCTGGGCACCGGCGGACGGGTGCCGGTGGCCTCGCGCCAGCAGCAGGTGCTCGACCTCGCCCACCCGGACGCCTTCGCCCACGTCCTGGAGCGCCTCGACGCCCTGCTCACCGCGCACGACATCGCCTACCTGAAGTGGGACCACAACCGCGACCTCGTCGACGCCGGCAGCGGCCCCGCGGGCGCGGCGTCGGTGCACCGCCAGACGCTGGCCTTCTACGCGCTGGTCGACGAGCTGCGCCGCCGGCACCCCGGCGTCGAGATCGAGTCGTGCTCCTCGGGCGGTGGCCGCATCGACCTCGAGGTGCTCGAGCGCACCGACCGGGTCTGGGCCTCGGACTGCATCGACCCCCTCGAGCGCCAGGGCATCCAGCGCTGGACCTCGCTGCTGGTGCCCCCGGAGCTGCTCGGCGCCCACATCGGCTCTGCGCGCTCCCACACCACCGGACGCACCCACGACCTGTCCTTCCGCGCCGGCACCGCCCTCTTCGGCCACCTCGGCATCGAGTGGGACCTGCGCGAGGCCACCGCGGCGCAGCGCGAGGAGCTCGCGGCGTGGGTGGCGCTGCACCGGCGGCTGCGCCCGCTGCTGGCCACCGGCACGACGGTGCGCTCCGACCACCCCGACCCCGCCACGCTCGTGCACGGGATCGTCTCGCCCGCGGCCGACCACGCGGTCTACGCCGTCGTCGCGACCGCCGGGCCGACCACGTGGCCGCCCGGCCCGGTCACGCTGCCCGGTCTCGACGCGGCGTCGACGTACGACGTGGCGGCGCTGGCGCCCGGCGACGTCGTGCACGGTCCCGGCTACTCGCCGCTGCCGTGGTGGTCGACCGGCGTGCGCCTGACCGGGCGGGTGCTCGACACCGTCGGGGTGCAGGCTCCGGCGCAGGACCCCGAGCACCTCGTGCTGATCGAGGTGCGCCGCGTCGGGTAGCCGGTGCGGGGAGGGGGGTCAGTCGAGGGCGAACTGGATGCGGCGGATCTCGCTCGAGATCGGCGCGCGCGCGTTCGAGTCCCGCCGGGGCGTCAGGCGGGCATGATCTGGGAGGCGGGCACCCACTGCTGCGCGGTGACCCAGGTGCCCTCGACGAGGAGCGCGAGGGTGACGAGCCCCTCCCAGGGGAGCTGCAGCGGCTTGCGCCACCCGGCGAGCAGTCCGGGGGTGGGGCCGTCGGCGGTGGTGATGGTGACGTGGCGGGGCTCGATCGCCCGGTAGTCGCCGTGCTCGCGCAGGCGTAGGACTGAGGGGTGCAAGGTGGCGTCGGTGTGGCCGAGGGGTGCCATGGGGTCGGGGCCGGGTGGTTGGCGCAGGCCGGCGGTCGAGCCGTGCGTCGGGATCGGGTCAGTCATGGCCGGGTGCGGGTGTTGAGGTCGATCACGTTGTCGGTAGCGGGCTCGTCGCTGGCGTCCGCTGTGGGGCGCCGGTGGGGCAGTCGGGGTCGCCGCAGGGGCCGAGCGTGCGGTCGGCCTCGGCGTGGGCGTCGTCGTAGCTGCGGGGCATGGGGTCATGGTGCACCAGGGCTGAGCGCTCGGATCAATCTGGCTGGCACGCCGCCGTAGATTCCGTCGTCCGCAAGATCCCCGGTGACAACTGCGCCGGCAGCGACGACCACCCCTCGGCCGATTGTCACTCCACCGAGCACCGTTACCCTCGCGCCGAGCCAGGTGCCGTCACCAACGTCGATGGGGAGCGTAGTGGAGGCTCCAGCGCGTTGGTGCGAATCGCTCGAGAGTTCGTGCGAGGATGTCACGAAGACTGTCCCCGGACCAACATGAACCCGCGCGCCTAGCCGCACGGGTGACGCAGCGTGGATCTCGACTCCACGGTTCAAGAAGATGTCGCTACCAAGGGTAATATTGCGGTGACCGTAGAACCGAACTCCGCTGTACAGGCGAGCGGTGGAAATTTCGACCCCGCTGGCTCGTACTAGCCAGAGCCGCAGTCGTAGGGAAATCGCCGGGGATCCGCCCAACGAGTTGCTAAGGACCTCGTTCTTGAAACTCATTGGTAGATTGTTGTTGCTCTGCATCCCCTGTGTCCAGCGCGGAGAAAGGAGGGATTCGGGTTAGATGGCGGTCTTCCAGGGAAGCCGCCGTATCTGCGAGAGTGAGGGACATGAAGGACACCCTGGTGCTGTGGGTCACCGACAGGGGATACCTCGCCCCCTCCACCTTGGTTGCCGAGCAGGCCCTGGCTCAGGGCATCGGAGACATCGCCGACCTTGCGATATTCACTCTCGACGTGGACGAAGACGCGGCTCGGCAACTCGAGCGTGAGGTCGCCCACCCGGCTTTCAGCATTTACCCGATGCGCAATCGCGACTTCCAACCACCGCCGAATACAGAGTTCCACGCCAATCACGTTCCCGTCGCCGCGCTGGCTCGCTTGTCTATAGAGCCCGAAATTCCAGCTCAGTACCGCCGCCTGATCTACCTCGACGGCGACTTGCAGATCCGAGGACCTATCAGGCCGCTGGTCGAGCGGGTTGTCCCGGAGGGCAAAGTGGCTGCCGGTCGTGGCAGTTCCTGGCTGGATCCGTCTGGACAGCACGGATTGGAGCCTGCGGGGTACTTGGAGACCCTCGGCGTAGCCAAGGCAGATTACTTCAACTCCGGCGTGATGGCGTTCGGCCGCGACACCTGGGCTGATATGGCCCCGCGCGCGCTCGACCTGTTCTTCCGCAACTCCTCGGCCTACATCCGTCATGATCAGAGCGCGCTCAACGCGGCCTTTCGCGGTCAGGTCGAGCACTTCCATCCTGCTTACAACTTCCACACCTTCTACGCCACGGCCTACGCCCAGACGTTCGTCAAGCCCAGGATCATCCACTTCACCGGTCGAGCGAAGCCCTGGCACACCTGGGCGCCCCCGTGGGGAGCACGATTCGCCGACTCGTATCGCGGCCTAGTCCGGCGACACCCGGCTCTGGCTGATTACTTCGAAGTCGCCATCCCACGAGCATCTCCTGACGTGTTACGCAAACGTGCCCGCCTGTCCTTGCGTGAAGCGCGCCGGCTAGCGCAGCGGGAGAGGGACACCGTTAGATTCCGCAGGCGTCTGATCCGCCGATACGTCTCAGACACAGACTTCACTTTCTGAGACAGACGAAGGCCGCCCCACCACCCGGGGGACCGGGGGCGGGGTGGCGGGCTCGGTCTGGAGCCGAGGGAAATCGAGACTACCTACGGTGTCCGGGGTCGTCCAGGGGCTGCAGCGCGACGTCGGCGAGCACGGTCCCGGTTGCGGTGACAGCGGCCGCCGGCCCGGCGCGCAGGACGCCGTCGGGGGTCTCCTGCATGACGACCTCGGCGGCCGGGGTGACGAAGTAGCGCAGCGCGCCGATCGCGGCGGTGAGTACGCCGAGCGCGATCGCGGCGCCCTTCTCGTCGAGAACCTCCTGCCAGGTCAGCACGGCGAGCACGGCGGCGGCGAAGGCGAGCAGAGCAGCAGGCTCGCGGTAGATGCGGTCGAGGACGGTCATGGTGGTCTCCTTCGGGTCAGGCTGCGGGGTGGAGGCGGTGGGTGACGGCGTAGTGGTCGGAGCCGCGGCGCCGGCCGGTCTTTGAGGTCGTGCCGGTGTTGGCGATGACCAGGTCGGGGCCCTGGCCGGACACGTGCAGCTCGCGGGCTTGGGCCCAGGGTCGGGTCTCGTCGAGGCGGATGTTCATGTCTCCGACGGCGGCGGACAGGGTGTCGTCGGCGGTGTTGGCCAGGACTCGTGCGACGACCTCCTTGAACTCGGCGACCGCGGACGAGTTTGTGCCCGTTGTTCGTGGGGCCGTGCACGGCGAGCAGCTCGACGCGTTGGTGACCGAGCACGTGGCCGCGAACGATGAGTAGGCGGCGCGGCTCGTGCCAGCGGCCCGCGGAGTCGACGTGCCACCGCTCGGTGAGCGCGATGACGTCCCACGACTCGAGGACGAAGCCGGGGGACAGGAGTACGACGGTGTCGCCGCGCTCGGAGACCAGGGCCCGGGCGCGCCCGCCGGGCTCCGGGGTCTCGGCGAGCAGCCGCAGGCCGTAGCGCTTCGCGATGTCACGGAGCTCGGCGTGCCGAGACCACACCTCGGTGAGGACGATCGCGGCCGCGCCGGCGCGCAGTTGGGAGCGGACGTAGCGCTTCAGGCGGGCGCGGGAGGCGTTGTGGGTGTTCCACGCGGCGAAGACGATCCCGGCCTGGGCGTGGCGGCGCCGGCGGCGGGTCTCACGGGGCGCGTCCATCAGCAGGCCGTCCAGACGTTGTGCTCGACGTAGCCGTGCCAGGTCTGGCCGTCGGGGGCGCCGCTGTGCAGGACGCTGTTGGAGGACCCGTCGCCCGGGCGGATGCTGATCGTGCCGTCGTCGTGCTCGCGGACGGTGTGTAGGGCGAGGGTGCTGATACCGATGCCGTCGGGACTGACAAAGCCCCAGACCCCGCCGGTGAGGTTCCCGCTCATGTCCCGGCTGGCGTAGAGAGCGGTCGTCCGCACCTCAAGGTTCGCTGGGTCGAACGGGGCCGGCGGGGGTGCATCGACTTCGCCGAGCGGGTGATCACGCTGCGCCGATCGATGAGCTACGAAGAGCGCCGCAGCGTGGTGTGCCACGAGCTCATCCACGACGAGCAAGGGGCAGTGCCGCTGTGGATGGAACCGCGCGAGGAGGGCACGGTGCGCCACGTGGCCTCGCGGCGCCTGATCGACCTGGAGTCGCTGGCGAGGGTTCTGCAGTGGACCTCGTTCCCCGCCGAGGCCGCCGCCGAGCTGGGAGTCGACATGCCCCGCTGCAGGCACGCCTGATCAACCTCACCGATCACGAACGCGCCCACCTGTCGACAGCCCTGGCAGACGTGCCCCACGTGGGACACTGACGTGAGGGGCCTTCTATGGCCTGGGCAGAGAAGCTCCCCAGCGGGAAGTACCGCGGCGTCTACCGCGACGCCGCCGGCACGCGCCGCTCGGCAGGCACCTTCACGCACAAACCGCGCGCCGAGCGCGCCGCAGCAGCGAAGGAAGAGGTCGCGCGCAAGAAGATGGCGCGCGACCCCGAGGCCTACCGCCGGACCTGGGGAGAGTGGTGCGAGGAGTGGTGGGAGACCAGGGGAGTGGAGCCCTCGACGCTGCGTCACGATGCAGCTCGTCGGCGCAACCACCTCAAGCCGCGGTGGGCTGAGGTCGCGATCGGCGCGATCACCCGCCAGGACGTCCGCGCGTGGGCTGCCGAGCTCGCGCGCGGTGGCATGGGCGCCGAGACAGTGAAGCGGTGCGTGCACCTGCTCTCGGCCTCACTCTCGGCCGCTAAGGACGCCGAGGTGATCGACGCTAACCCGGCTGCTCGGATGAAGCTCAGCAAGGGGGCCGAGGCCCAGGAGCGGTTCCTGACACGCGAGGAGTACGACGCGCTCTACGGCGCGATGCCCAGCACGGACGACCGACTCATCCTTGAGACGCTCGTGCACACCGGCCTGCGCTGGGGAGAGCTGGCGGGTCTGCACCGCTCCCGCGTCGACCTGGCGCGAGGCTTGCTGCGCGTCGTGGAGACCTACGACGAGACCGGCCGCGCGATGAAGGCCCACCCGAAGGGCAAGCAGGTCCGCGAGGTGCCGCTCACGCCGTCGCTGGTCGAGCGGTTCCGCGACCTGGTCGCCCGGGTCGGCACCTGCGGTGTCGAGCACACCCAGGGGCGGTGCCGCTCCCCGCTGCTGCTGACTAGCGAGACCGGCCACCCGCTGCGCAACAGCAACTGGTCCTACCCGGTGTGGGTGCCGGCGGTCGCGCGGGCCGGCATCGGGCACGTCCGGGTGCACGACTGCCGCCACACCTACGCTTCGTGGCTGCTGCAGGCCGGCGTGCCTCTGGCCGAGGTGGGCAAGGCGACGGGACACCGCTCGACTCAGACGACGGACAAGTACGCTCATCTGGCCGAGACTCCGACCGCTGCTGTGCTCGCCGCGCTGGCTGCCCCACGAAAGCCCCACGGCGGCGCTGAATCGGCCTGAGATTGGCTTAGGGGCGGTAGCTCAGCCGGTCAGAGCAGAGGACTCATAATCCTTGGGTCGTGGGTTCGAGCCCCACCCGCCCTACGTCAGCGAGCCCCCGGGACCGTGAGGTCCCGGGGGCTCTGCCGTCGCTGCGACACGGAGGCGCTGCGCCGCCTCGGCGGCGCGGTGGGCTCAGCTGTCGGCGCCGCGCCCGGTGGAGGCCTGGAGCCGGTCGATGTGCTCGGAGGCCTCGGCCTTGGTCAGGTCGGCGGGAAGCGTCTCGCCGGCCTCGCGGGCCAGGGTGTCGAGGTAGCTCTTCTGGGCGCCGGTGATGGGCTCGTCGCCGGTCACCCAGTCGTTGGGGTCCTTCTCGGCGTTGGTCGGGCTGGGGTTGTCGGCACCCAGGACCTCGCCGTCGGGCACGCCGCTCGGGGTCTGCTCCGTGCCCTGCTCGGGAGCCTGGTCGTTCGAAGACATGTTCGATGAGGTCATGGGCCCACGCTACGTCGGGGCGCCGGCGGACCCCAGACCCCGAACGGGTGAGGGCGTCGACCCCGGCGGGGAGATCGGGCGGGGTGCTATTTTCCGCCGAGGGTGGTGCGAGCCGTGCCGGTGCACCGACCCGACAGGAGCAGGCCGACCGGACCGAGGGAGGGGCGCCGCGTGGAGGACGTGTCACGTGAGCCCGGTGCCGTGCCCGCCCACCCCGGGTCCCCCTCGCCCCAGGCGCCCCGACGCGGACGCCGGCGGGCCAGCAGCCGACCGGCCCTCGCCCGGCGCACGCGGCGGGCCCGTCCCTCCACCTCGCCCTCCACCCCGCCTCCCACCCGCCGCCGCGGCGGCGCCCGCGCCGACCGGCGCCGCCGTCGCGCCGCGGGCCTGCGCGGCACGCTCGGGGTGACGCTGCTCGGCGCGCTCGTGCCGGGGGCCGGCTTCCTCTACACCGGACGCCGCCTGCTCGGGGCCCTGGTGCTGCTGCCGGTGCTGGCCCTGCTGGGGGGCGCGGCGTGGTACGTCGGGCGCGACCTGCGCGCCCTGCTCGCCTTCGCCGTCGACCCCACCCGCCTCACCATCGCCGCGGTCGTGCTGGTGCTCGGCCTCGCGACCTGGGTGGCCGTGGTCTACCTGACCTACCGCCAGGTCAGGCCCCCGAGCCGACCCCGGTGGCACACGGCGGTCGGCCACGGGTTCGTGCTGGTGCTCTGCCTCGCGATCGGTGCGCCCTTCGCGGTGGCGGCGCGCTACGCCCAGGTGCAGGCCGGGCTGATCGGCACCGTCTTCGACGACGACCGCAACGAGAGCGCCACCGTGCCGACCGACGTCACCGAGGAGGACCCCTGGGGCGCGCGGGAGCGGGTGACCGTGCTCCTGCTCGGCGGCGACGGCGGCGAGGGTCGCACCGGCGTGCGCACCGACACCGTGATCCTGCTGAGCATGGACACCACCACCGGCCGCGCGGTCACGGTGAGCCTGCCGCGCAACCTGATGAACGCGCAGTTCCCCGAGGACAGCCCGCTCCACGACCTCTACCCGACCGGCTTCAGCGGGCCCGAGGACGACGGCTTCTACATGCTCAACGCCATCTACGGCCAGATCCCCGAGCGCCACCCGGGCATCCTGGGGGCGAGCGACAACGAGGGTGCCGACGCCCTCAAGCAGGCCGTCGAGGGCAGCCTCGGCGTGCCGGTCGACTACTACCTGATGGTCAACCTCAAGGGCTTCGAGGACGTCGTCGACGCCATCGGCGGCATCACCGTCAACGTCAACGAGCCGGTCGCCATCCAGGGCAACACCGACCTGGGCATCCCGCCGGTCGACTACATCGACCCCGGCCCCGACCAGGAGCTCGACGGCTTCCACGCGCTGTGGTTCGCCCGGGGGCGCTACGGCTCCGACGACTACGAGCGCATGGACCGCCAGCGCTGCGCGGTCGACGCCATCATCGAGGCCGCCGACCCGATGACCGTGCTGCAGCGCTACCAGGTCCTGGCCGAGACCGGGCAGGAGATCGTCTCCACCGACATCCCGCGACGGATCGTGCCGGCGCTGCTCGACCTCGCCCTCAAGGTCAAGGACGCCAAGGTCAAGTCGGTCGTCTTCCGGCCCTCCGAGCGGTTCTTCTCCGGCGACCCCGACTTCAGCTACATGCGCCAGGTCGTGGCCAAGGCCCTCGAGCCGCGCTCGCGCCCCGGGCTGGGCAAGAAGGACCCCGGCCGGGCCGAGGACCCCGAGGACTCCTGCGCCTACGCGCCGGCCGACGGCACCGACGCGACCAGCAGCACCGACACGGCCGCGGCGTACTGAGCCGAGCGGGCCCGGCGGGCCCTCAGCGGTGCCCGGCGACCGCGTGGGGCACGTAGCCGGAGCCGAGCTCGTCGAGCTCCTCGTCACTGAGCTCGAGGTCGACCGCGGCCACGGCGTCGGTGAGGTGGTGGGCCTTGGTGACGCCGACGATCGGCGAGGTGACCACCGGCTGGTGCAGCAGCCAGGCCAGTGCGACCTGCGCCGGCGCGACGCCGCGTCGCTCGGCCAGGGCGAGCACCGTGGCGACGATGTCGGCGTCCTCGTCGCGGTAGAGCGTGCCGCCGAACTCGTCGGTCTCGGTGCGGGAGGTCTCGGTGTCCCAGGGGCGGGTCAGCCGGCCCCGGGCCAGCGGGCTCCACGGGATGACCCCGACCCCCTGGTCGGCGCAGAGGGGGAGCATCTCGCGCTCCTCCTCGCGGTAGAGGAGGTTGTAGTGGTCCTGCATCGACACGAAGGGCGTCCAGCCGTGGGCGCGCGCGACCTCCTGGGCCTTCGCGAACTGCCAGGCGTACATCGAGGAGGCGCCGAGGTAGCGCGCCTTGCCCGAGCGCACCACGTCGTGGAGCGCCTCCATGGTCTCCTCGATCGGCACCTCGGGGTCCCACCGGTGGATCTGGTAGAGGTCGACGTAGTCGGTGCCGAGGCGGCGCAGCGACGCGTCGATCTCGTGGAGGATCGCACCGCGCGAGAGGCCGGCGCCGTGGGGCCCGGGGCGCATGCGGCCGTGGACCTTGGTGGCGAGCACGACGTCCTCGCGTCGGGCGAAGTCGCGCACCGCGCGGCCGGTGATCTCCTCGCTGGAGCCGCCGGAGTAGACGTTGGCGGTGTCGAGCACCGTCACGCCCGCCTCCAGGGCGTCGCGGATGATCGCGCGGCCGGCGTCCTCGTCGAGCACCCACGGGTGACCGCCCCGCGACGGGTCGCCCCAGCTCATGCACCCGAGGGTGACGACGGAGACCTCGAGGCCGCTGCTGCCGAGTCGTGTGTAGCGCATGGGCCCATCCTGCGACGGGCCCCCAAGCCGGCCCGGTGTGGATGCGGTGCGGGTGGGACGCGGGTGGGACACGGGTGTTGCGTGGTCAGCGCGGGGTGGCGAACGTGCTCGTGGTGCCGTCGTCGTGGACCACGAGCCCCGAGCGTCCGGGGCGCTGCCGCAGCCACGCGAGCGCGTCGGGGCCCAGGGCATAGGCGCAGGTGGCGTCGACGTCGGCCTCGGTGAGGGTCGGGGCCACCACCGTCACCTGCCGCACCCCGCGGGCCGTGCGCCCGGTGCGCCCGTCGAGCAGGTGAGCGCCGCGGTGGGTCGTGCCCGAGGTGGCGACCGCGCCGTTGCCGACCGGCACCACGGCGAGCAGCCGCGACGCGTCGCGCGGGTCCTCGACACCGACCCGCCACAGCGGCGTACGCCGGCTCCGGGTGCGGCAGAGCACGTCGCCGCCGCCCGACAGGCACCAATCGGTGCCCACCAGCGGCTCCAGCGCGCGGGCCGCCCGGTCGAGGGCCCAGCCCTTGGCCACGCCCGTCGGGTCGAGACGCACGCGGCCCACGGCGTCGGGCAGGCGCAGCGTGAAGGCGCCGCCGGAGTCGCGGGTGGCGTCCTCCCCGAGGGCGAGGACCTCGGCCAGCTCCGGTGGGCACTGCGCCAGGGAGACCTCGCCCCGGTCCAGCCGCGACACCCAGGAGTCCTCGCGCCAGGTGCTCAGCAGCGCGTCGCTGCCGCGCAGGCTCGTCATGACCGCCGACCAGGCCTCGAGCGCGGCCGGGTCGTCGGGGTCGGCGGCGTGTGGCCCCCGCAGCGCGAGGCTGACCGGCAGGCCCATGACGTGGTCGACGTGGCGGCGCGTCGGGCCGGGTGCGGTGGCCGCGGGGGCGCTCACAGGCCGGCCTGGTCGAGTGCGTCCTGCAGTGAGCCGACGTAGCCCTGGCTGGTCACGGTGGCGCCGCTGACCATGTCGATCTCGGCGCTCTGGGCGTCGAGCGTCTCCTGCACCAGCACCGGCAGCGCGTAGGCGTTGATCTCCTGGTCGTGACCGTTGCCGGAGGGGTACTGCAGCACGTCGACCCCGGTGATCGCGCCGCCGCCGTCCACCGTGAGCTGCACCTGCACCGGCCCCAATTGGGTCTGCACCACGCTGCCGGTCACCGTGCTCGACCCACCAGAGCCGCCCGAGCCGGCGTCGCCGCCTCCCGCCCCTGCGCCGGTCGACCCACCGGTGGTGCTCCCGCCCGTGGTCCCGCCCGTGGTCGCGCCGGCGGTGCTCGTGGTCGTGGCGCTGTAGGCGGGCAGGGCCGCGGTGGTGCTGGGGCCCTCCAGCGAGGTGCGGTAGCCCAGGAGGAACACGACGGTCGACAGCGTGCTGAGGGCCCACAGGGAGATGCGTCTCATCGGGTCACCACTGGAAGGTCTCGAGATGGACGTGGTCGGGGTGCGCGCCCGCGGCGCGCAGGCTGGCGACGACGGAGTCGCTCCAGCCGTCGGGGCCGCAGACGAAGACGTCGCGCTCGGCGACGTCGGGCACGAGGCGGAGCAGGGCCGCCGTGTCGTCCACGGGCGGCACGCCGTCGCCGAGCCAGGAGCCGGGAGCCCGGCGGGGGCCGGGGAGCCCCACGAGGCGCAGGCCGCGCTCACGGGCCAGCACGGCGAGCTCGGCGCCGAGCAGCGGCTCCCGGGCGTAGCGGTGGAGCACGACCACGTCGCCCGGGGTCTGGTCGAGCCCCTCGGCCAGCGCGCGCAGCGGGGTGATGCCGACGCCCGACCCCACCAGGAGCACGCCCCGGCGGGTGCGGGCGCGCGCGGTGAGGCGCCCGAAGGGCCCCTCGACGAGCACGCGGGTGCCCGGGCGCAGCGAGGCGACGGCGGCGCTGCCGTCGCCGAGCGCCTTGACCGTCAGGCGCAGGCTGCGCCCGTCGGGGGCGGCCGAGAGCGAGTAGGGGTGGGCGCGCGACCAGCCCGGGCCGGTCAGGAAGCGCCACAGCAGGAACTGCCCGGCCTCGACCCGCAGCCGGTCGAGGCGTCCGGTGAGGTAGACCGACACCGCGGCGTCGCCCTCCGCCACCACCGAGGTGACCCGGAGGTCCAGGCGCCAGGAGCGCCACAGCGGCAGCGCCACGCGCCACACCACCACGGCGCCGGCCGCCGCCGCCCAGGCGCTCCACCAGTAGACGGTGGCCGCGGTCGAGGCGAGCAGCTCCTGCCCGGTCCACAGCTGGTGGGGCAGCGCGAGCCCGACCCCGAGGTAGGCGTAGAGGTGCAGCAGGTGCCACGACTCGTGGCGCAGCCGGGAGCGCGCGGCGCGGACGCTGGTCACCACGACGATGACCAGGCAGACCAGGCCGGCGAGTGCGAGGAGCATGCCCGGGTAGTCGACCGTAAGGTCCCAGGCGGTCGCCGGAGTGGCGAGCAGGTCCCCGGCGGCGTAGCCCCAGACGATCAGACCGACGTGGGCCAGCACGAGGTCGAAGGACACGAAGCCGACCACGCGGTGCAGCCGTGCCAGTCGGTCCTGGCCGAAGGCGTGCTCGAGCCACGGCAGTCGCGCCATGAGCAGCACCTGCGCGAGCAGCAGGTCGGAGCCGACCAGCCCGGCGAGGCGGCCGCTGGAGAGCAGACCCGTCTGCCACCCCGCGAGGTCCTGCACCCCTCCGCCGGCGACCCACCAGTAGGTGACGACGAGCAGGCTCAGCCACAGCGCCGCCACGGCCGAGGTCCGGACCGCTGCGTCGACGCGCGCGGCACCGGTGTCGAGCGCCGCGGACGTGCTCGGGGCCCCGTGCGGCGCCGGGGGAGCGGCGAGGGTGGTCACGTGGCCGACCCGCTCGCGTCGTCGTCGGTCGTCGCGCCGGGGTCGGCGGGGTCGGGCGCGGTCCCCCCGGGAGCGGTGCCGTCGGGAGCGGCGGGGAACCCTCCCGCGGGGCCGTCGCCGTCGGGGCCACCCTGAGCGGGGAAGCCGCGGTCGTCGCCGTCGCCGTCGCCGGGTCCGTGGCCCGACGGCGCGCCCGGCACTCCGGTGCGGTCGCCGTCGGGCCCGGTCGCCCGGCCCACCGCGAAGCCGCCCGCGGCCGAGCCCAGCAGCAGCAGCGCGGCGAGCGCGCCGGCGGCGGCCACGCGTGCGCCGCGGCGGCGGGGGAGCCGCTCGCGCCACCGGCGGCGGGTCGACAGCGGCGCGGCGGCAGCGGTGTCCGTCGGGGCGCCCGTCGAGGTGGCCGTCTCGGCGCTCGGAGCGGGGGCCTCGGCCGGGCGTGCGGCGGCGAGCGGTGCGGTGGGCGCCGCGGGACCGGTCGGCTCCCAGCGCGAGCCGCTGGGGGTGGGCCGGTCGGTGCCGGATCGGTCGTCGCTCATGGTGGTGTCCTCTCGCCGGGTCTGCGACGTCGCTCGACGTCTCACACCGAGGACCCTCGCCGGGGCGGCTGGCAGCACCACCGGGACCACCTGTGCGCCACCTGTGAGGCACCGACGGGATGTCGTGCTGGTGCCCGGGGCCGGCGTGCGGCACAATGGGCCGCACAACTACACGAGTGTCATTCGTGCGACCGACATCTGACGACGAGACCGCTGGGGAAGGCGTAGCTCGCGCCGCAGATGAAGGAGGTCACGGTGACCACACAGACTGCCACCCGTAATTCGACGAGGGGCGTGCTCTACGTGCACTCAGCGCCCTCGGCGCTGTGCCCGCACGTGGAGTGGGCCGTCGGCGGAGTGCTCGGTGTCGCCGTCAGCCTCGACTGGACGCCGCAGCCGGCGCAGTCGGGTACCTACCGAGCCGAGCTGTCCTGGGCGGCCTCGGCCGGCAGTGCTGCCGCCATCGCCTCGGCGCTGCGCGGCTGGAACCACCTGCGCTTCGAGGTCACCGAGGAGCCCACCAGCGCCACGGAGGGCACCCGCTTCTCCTACACCCCCGAGCTCGGCGTCTACCACGCCGTCACCGGGCTGCACGGCGACATCATGATCCCCGAGGACCGGCTCAAGGCCGCGGTCGTCAAGGCCGCGCTGGGCGAGGTGACCCTGCTGACCGAGATCGACAAGCTGCTCGGCAAGCCGTGGGACGACGAGCTCGAGACCTTCCGCCACGCGGGCGACGGCGCGCCGGTGCGCTGGCTGCACCAGGTCGTCTGAGGCCGTCGGGCCGGTCGCCGACGCTGGTCCGGCACCCCGCAGGGCCGACGCCGTGAGGTCCCGCCGAGCCCGGTGCCGCGCGAGCCGTCGGGTCAGCTCGGCAGGCGCAGGCGGAAGCGGATCGGCTTGATGGAGCCGTCGTGGATCTCGTCGACGTTCTGCAGCGTGAGCTTGCCGCGCAGCGTGAAGCGGCCCGGCACGGTCGCGGTGCGGCAGAAGCGGATCGAGTCCACCCCGGCCTTGGGGTCGGCGCCCTTGAGCAAGGCGCCGGCCGCGACCCGCTCGCCCCGCCGGTCGACCAGGAACGTCTCCAACGCCCACTGGTCGAAGCGCGGCTTCACCTCCACCTCGTAGCGGTAGCGGTAGTCGTGGCAGCCCTTGCGCAGGATCCCGTCGCCGCGCTCGATCTGGGCGAAGCGGGCGAAGCCCTCGTGACCCGGGTGCGCCGGCGCCGGCGCAGCGGGCCCGAGCACGGCGGCGCCCAGCGCGGTGGCCGCCGCGACGGCCAGTGCGGCCGCGCGCGGGCCTCGGGCGGCGCGGGCGCGGCGGGTGGACGGTCGGATCAGCGCGAGCGTGGTGGCGGGCATGGGGGTCGACCTCCCGGGTGGTCGTCGTGTGACGGTCGTCTCCCCACCGTGCCACGGGCGCGGCGGTGACGCGACACGCCCCCGGATCGTGGGACGACCCGGGGGCGTGCTGGTGTGTGCGGGGGGCGCGGCGGGGTGCCGGCGAGGAGCCTCAGAGCGGGATGTTGCCGTGCGCGCCGTGGCGTACGCCGACGCTCTGCACGGCCTCGTCGATGGCGCGCGCGATCATGCTGCGGGTGCGCTCGGGGCTGACGACCTCGTCCACGACCCCGATCTCGACGGCCTTGTCGACACCACCGGCGATGCGCTCGTGCTCGGCGGCGAGCTCGGCCTCGACCTGGGGACGGATCTCCACCGACACCTCGGCGAGCTTGCGCCGGTGCAGGATGCGCACCGCGGCGACAGCGCCCATGACCGCGACCTCGGCCCCGGGCCAGGCGAACACCTTGGTGGCACCGAGCGAGCGGGCGTTCATGGCGATGTAGGCGCCGCCGTAGGTCTTGCGGGTCACCAGGGTGACCCGGGGCACGACGCACTCGCCGAAGGCGTGCAGGAGCTTCGCGCCGCGGCGCACGACCCCGTCCCACTCCTGTCCGACACCGGGCAGGTAGCCGGGCACGTCGACGAGGACGATGAGAGGCACCCCGAAGGCGTCGCACATGCGCACGAAGCGGCTGGCCTTCTCCGCCGACAGCGAGTCGAGGCAGCCACCGAGGCGCAGCGGGTTGTTGGCCACCACCCCGACGGTGCGCCCGCCGAAGCGGCCCAGGGCGGTGACGATGTTGGGCGCCCACCGGGCGTGGAGCTCCTGGGCGGTGCCCTCGTCGAGCACCGACTCGACCAGCGGGTGCACGTCGTAGGCGCGCTTCTTCGACTCCGGGAGCAGGGCCGCGAGGTCGCGGTCCTCGACGTCCTCGACGCGCAGGCTGCCCTGGGCGCCGAGCAGCGAGGCCACGCCGCGGGCGCGCTCGAGGGCCTCGGCCTCGGAGTCGGTGAGGATGTGCACGACGCCCGAGCGGCGACCGTGCGGCTCGGGACCACCGAGACGCAGCATGTCGACGTCCTCCCCGGTCACCGAGCGCACGACGTCGGGCCCGGTGACGAAGATGCGTCCCTCGGGGCCGAGGATGACCACGTCGGTCAGCGCCGGGCCGTAGGCCGCGCCGCCGGCCGCGGGGCCGAGCACCACGGAGATCTGCGGGATCTTGCCCGAGGCCTGGGTCATCACGTGGAAGATGCGGCCCACGGCGTGCAGGGAGAGCACGCCCTCGGCCAGGCGTGCCCCGCCGGAGTGCCACAGGCCCACGATCGGCACGCCGTCGGTCATCGCGCGGTGGTAGGCGTCGACGACCACGCGGCAGCCCACGTCGCCCATCGCCCCGCCCATGACGGTGGCGTCGGAGCAGAACGCGACCACGGGCGAGCCCGCGACCTTGCCGATGGCGGCGAGCATGCCGGAGTCACCGTCGGGGGTGAGCAGCTCCATCGAGCCGTCGTCGAAGAAGGCGGTCAGGCGCAGAACCGGGTTGCGGGGGTCCTGGTCGCGGGGGAGCTTCGCCGGCTTGGCGGGCGCCGCCTGGACGCTCATCGGTAGGTCCCGAACGCGACGGCGACGTTGGCGCCGCCGAAGCCGAAGGAGTTGTTGAGCGCCGCGATGTCGCCGTCGCGCAGGGTGCGGGCGGTGGTGGCGATGTCGAGCTCGACCTGCGGGTCGAGGTCGTCGAGGTTGATCGTGGGCGGCACCAGGCGGTGGTGCAGCGCCAGCACGGTCGCGATCGACTCCAGCGCGCCGGCGCCGCCGAGCAGGTGGCCGGTCATCGACTTGGTGCTCGTGGTGACGACCTCCGAGGCGTGCGAGCCCATCACCGCGTGCAGCATCAGGCCCTCGGCGATGTCGCCCTGCGGGGTCGAGGTGGCGTGGGCGTTGACGTGGACGATGTCGGCGGGGCTGATGTCGGCCTCGAGGAGGGCCCGCTTGATCGCGCGGGTGCCCCCACGGCCCTCGGGGTCGGGCTGGGCGATGTCGTGGGAGTCGGCGGTGATGCCGGCACCGAGCACCTCGGCGTAGATGCGCGCACCGCGGGCGCGGGCGTGCTCCTCCGACTCCAGCACCAGCACGCCGGCGCCCTCGCCGAGCACGAAGCCGTCGCGCCCGGTGTCCCAGGGACGGGAGACGGTGGTGGGGTCGCCGCCCTCCTCGCTGCCGGTCTTCGACAGCGCCATCATGTTGGCGAAGGCCGCCATCGGCAGCGGGTGGATCGCGGCCTCGGTGCCGCCGGCGACGACGACGTCGGCACGGCCGAGGCGGATCTGGTCGATGGCCAGCGCGATGCTCTCGTTGCCCGAGGCGCAGGCGGAGACCGGGGTGTTCACGGCGGCGCGGGCGCCGACGTAGAGGCTGATGTTGGCGGCGGGCGCGTTGGGCATGAGCATGGGCACCGCCAGCGGGGAGACGCGGCGGGGGCCCTTCTCCTTGAGCACGTCGTAGTTCGACAGCAGCGTGGTGACACCGCCGATGCCGGAGGCCATCGCGACGCCGAGGCGGTCGCGGTCGAGCTCGGCGTCGAGGAGGCCGGCGTCGGCCCACGCCTCCATGGCCGCCACCATCGCGAACTGCGAGGAGCGGTCGAGACGCCGGGCCTTGACCCGCTCGAGCACCTCGGTGGGCTCGACGGCCACGCGACCGGCGATCTTGACCGGCATGTCCGCGGCCCACTCGTCGGTCAGGCGCCGGACGCCGGAGCGGCCGGCGACGAGCGCGTCCCAGGTGGTGGCGACGTCGCCGCCGACGGGGCTGGTGGTGCCGAGCCCGGTGACCACGACTCGGGTGCGGGCGGATGGCGCGGATGTCATCGTCAGGGTGTCCTCACGTGCGGGAAGGGACGCGTCGGGCGGTGCTGCTGCGCCCGCCCGACGCGGGTGGTGCGGGGCGGCCCCGGGGTCCGGGGCCGCCGTGGTGCTGCGGTGGTGCTGCCGGTCAGGCGGAGGCGCGCTCGATGAACGCCACGGCGTCGCCGACGGTCTTGAGGTTCTTGACCTCGTCGTCGGGGATGGACACGCCGAACTTCTCCTCGGCGGCCACGACGACCTCGACCATCGAGAGCGAGTCGACGTCGAGGTCGTCGACGAAGGACTTGTCGAGCTGGACGTCGTCGGCGTCCACGCCGGCGACCTCGTTGACGATCTCGGCGAGGTCGGCGCGGATCTCTTCGGTGGTGGGCATCGCGTGATTCCTTCTCTGTGGTGGCCGCGGGAGGTCCCCGCGGGGGTTCGGGTGGTGCGTCGGGTACGTCGGGGGCGTGCGGTCGGGCTCCTGCCGGCCCGCGCGGGGCCGCTCAGGGGCCGGTCAGGGGATGGTGACGACCTGCGCGGCGTAGGAGAGCCCGGCGCCGAAGGCGATGAGCAGCGCGAGGTCGCCGGAGCGGGCGTCGCCCTCGGCCACCATGCGGTCCAGCGCCAGCGGCACGGAGGCGGCGGAGGTGTTGCCCTGGTCGACGATGTCGCGGGCGATGCGCACGTCGGCCGGCAGCTTCATGGCCCGCGCCATGGTGTCGGTGATGCGGTTGTTGGCCTGGTGGGGCACGAAGCAGTCGAGGTCGTCGACGGTGATCCCGGCCCGCTCGACGGCCTCCAGCCCGGTCTTGGCCATCTGGAAGGAGGCCCAGCGGAAGACGGCATTGCCCTGCATCACCAGGTGCGGCACGCGGGGCTCCTCGGAGGTGAGCGCCTGGTGCCAGTCCTCGCGGGTGCGGATGAGGTCGTACTGCTCGCCGTCGGAGCCCCAGACGACCGGGCCGATGCCCGGGGTCTCGCTCGGTCCGACGACCACGGCGCCCGCACCGTCGGCGAAGATGAAGGCGGTGCCGCGGTCGGTGGGGTCGGTGATCTCGGAGAGCTTCTCGACCCCGATGACCAGCACGTGCCCGGCGCTGCCGCCGCGCACGAGGTCGGAGGCCAGGGCCACGCCGTGGCAGAAGCCGGCGCACGCCGCGGAGATGTCGAAGGCCGGGGCGTGGTCGGTGCCGAGCTCGTGGGCGACGGCGGTGGCCAGCGACGGCGTGCTGAGGTGGTGGCTGACGGTGGCGACGATGACGCAGCCGATGTCGCCCGGCTCCAGGCCGGCGCGCTCGACGGCCTGGCGGGCGGCGCCCACGGCCATCACCTGCACCGTCTCCTCCTCGGTGGCCCAGCGCCGCTCGCGGATGCCCGAGCGCTGCTGGATCCACTCGTCGGAGGAGTCGATGGCCTCGACGACCTCGGAGTTGGGGACGACGCGCGAGGCGCGGTAGGCGCCGACGCTCTTGATGGCGGCGTGGGCGGCGCCCTGGGCGGTGCGCAGGCCCGTGGTGGCGGCCATCAGCTGGCGCCGTGGGGGTGCAGGCGCAGCAGGGGCTGACCGGGGGAGACCAGGTCGCCGTCCTCGACGAGCCACTCCACGACCTGGCCGCCGTGGTTGGCGGTGACGACCAGCTTGTCGCGCGAGCTGGCGACCTCGCCGATCACCGCGCCCGCGGCCAGCTGGTCGGTGGCGCCGGCCGCCTCGTCGCGGTGGAAGGTGCCCTTGGTGGGGGAGACGACCATGCGCCAGGTGGGGCTGTTCTCCATGCCGGCGGACTCGCCGTGCTTGTCGCAGAAGGCGCGCGCGTCGTCGAGCTGGTCGGGGGTCTTGAGGGCGAAGGTCTCCACGCCCTTGAGCGCCCGCTTGGCGATGCCGGTCAGGGTGCCGGCCGGCGGCATCTCGAGGATGCCGGTCACGCCGAGGTCCTCCATGGTCTCCAGGCACAGGTCCCAGCGCACCGGGTGGGAGATCTGGCCGACCAGGCGGCGCAGCACCTCGCGACCGTCGTGGACGACCTGCCCGTCGCGGTTGGAGATGACGCGGGTGCGGGGGTCGTGGGTCGAGACCGCGCGGGCGAGGTGGCCGAGGTGGCCGACCGCGGGCTCCATGTGGTGGGTGTGGAAGGCGCCGGCGACCGAGAGCGGCACGAGGCGGGCCTTGGCCGGGGGAGCGGCCCTGAAGGCCTCCAGCTGCTCCAGGGTGCCGGCGGCGACGACCTGGCCGGGGCCGTTGTCGTTGGCGGCGGTGAGACCGTGCTCGGCCAGGCCGGCCAGCACCTCCTCGCGGTCACCGCCCAGCACGGCGGTCATGCCGGTCGGGGTCGCGGCCGAGGCCTCGGCCATGGCCTTGCCGCGCTCGCGCACCAGCACCATGGCCTGCTCGGCGGTGATGACGCGGGCGCCCGCCGCGGCGGCGATCTCGCCCACGGAGTGGCCGGCCACGGCCCCGATGCGCTCGAAGGCGTCGCCGGGGTGCGGGAAGAGCGCGAGCGCCGTGACCAGACCGGTCGCCACCAGCAGCGGCTGGGCGACCTTGGTGTCGCGGATGGTCTCGGCGTCGGCGTTGGTGCCGTAGTCGACGAGGTCGAGGCCCGCGACGGTGGAGAGCCACTCGAAGCGGGCGGCGAAGGTGGGGTCCTCGAGCCAGGGGGTGAGGAAACCGGGCGACTGGGCTCCCTGACCGGGAGCGACGATGACGAGCACACCCCCACTCTGCCGGGGCCCGGGGCCGGGACCCACCTGCGGCGCGCACCAAGTGCGCGGCTCGAAGTTGTAGGAACCCGACAAATCCGGTTTACAGATGTGTCGTGGTGTCCGAAGCCGGTCGTGCCGGGGTCCGCCGACCCGACTGCCGCCCGAGCACCAGCGCCATCTCGAGGGTGAAGGCGTCGCGCGGCTCGCCGGGCGCGTAGCCCGTGAGGTCGGCGACCTGGCGCAGCCGGTAGCGCACGGTGTTGGCGTGGACGAAGAGCGCCCGCGCGGCGCCCTCGATGGAGCCGCCGGCGGCGAGGTAGGCCGCGAGGGTCTCCACCAGCGTGCCGCGGGCCCCGACCAGGCGGAGGTAGACGTCCTCCACGAGGTGGCGCCGGGCGTGGCCGTCGCCCACCAGCACCCGCTCGGGCAGCAGCTCGTTGGCCAGCACGGGGCGCGGCGCCTCGGGCCAGCCGCTGGCGGCGCGCAGCGCCGAGACCGCGGCCCGGGCCGAGACGTGGGCCTCCGCGAGGCTCCCGGCGACGGGCCCGACGACGACCGGTCCCTCGCCGAAGAGCCCGACGACCACGTCGGCGGCGGCGCGGGGGTCCTCGACGCCGCCCAGGATGACGACGAGCCGCTCGCCCTGCACGGCGCACAGGGCGTCGGTGCCCGCGGCCCGGGCCCGTCGGCGCGCCTCGTCGAAGAGGTCGGTCTCGGTGCGTCGCGCCGGCGCCGACCCGAGCACGACCACGACCCGGCCACGGGCGGTCCACCCGAGGGCGCTGGCGCGGGACAGCACGGTCTCGTCGGCCTCGGCGCGCAGCACCGAGTCGACGACCAGCGCCTCGAGGCGGGCGTCCCAGGCGCCGCGGACCTCGGCGGCGCGCGCGTAGACCTCGGCGGTCGCGAAGGCGATCTCGCGGGCGTAGCGCAGCAGGGCGGCGTGCACGTCGACCGCCTCCTCGGGCTCCAGCACGCTGTCGACGTTGCTCTCGACGACCTCGATCGAGAGCCGCACCAGGTCGACGGTCTGGCCCAGGGTGATGACGCCGGCCAGGGTGCGGGGCGCGGCCTCGAAGATCGACCCGGCCAGCGCCGGCCCGGACCCGGGGGTCCCGCCGTCGGCGCCGTACCACTCCACGAACCCGCGCACGCCCGCCTGCACGATGAGGCCGACCCAGGAGCGGTCCTCGGCGCTGAGCTCGCGGAACCACGGGACGGAAGCGTCCATGCGGGCCGTGGCGGCGGTGCTGAGGGCGCCGGTGGCGCGCAGCAGGCGCGCCGCGGCGCGGCGCCGCTGCTCCGAGGGGTCCGCGGCGGCAGGGGGCACGCCCCGAGGCTAGTGCCCCCGCGCGGGTGAAATCAGCGGTGGGCCGGGCGGTTGTGCTGCGTGGGCCGAGTGGCGTCTGGTTGAATCCCGCACAACGTCGCAGCCCCGGGAGGCCCCGCGTGACGGCACCGCACCACGAGGTCCAGCACCTCACCATCCACGGCCACCGCCGCGCCTTCGTCAAGGTCGGCAGCGGGCCGGTCGTCCTGCTGCTGCACGGTCTGGGCTGCGACCACACCACGTGGTCCCCGGTCATCGACACCCTGGCCGAGCGCTACACCGTGCTGGCGCCCGACCTGCTGGGTCACGGCGCCTCCGACAAGCCGCGCGCCGACTACTCCGTGGGTGGCTACGCCAACGGCATGCGCGACCTGCTCACGGTGCTGGGCATCGACAAGGTGACGGTGGTCGGCCACAGCTTCGGCGGCGGCGTGGCGATGCAGTTCGCCTACCAGTTCCCCGAGCGCACCGAGCGGATGATGCTGGTCGCCTCCGGGGGTCTCGGGCCCGAGGTCTCGCCGGCGATCCGCGCCATCACGACGCCCGGCTTCCACCAGCTGATGGGCGTGCTCACCCTGCCCGGCGTGCGCCACGTGGGCGTCGCCGGCATGCGCACGCTGGCCGCGGCGCCGCTGCCCGGCACCAGCGACCTCGCCGAGGTCGCCGACATCTACGACTCCTTCAAGGATCCGCGTGCCCGGGCCGCGATCCGCCAGGTCGTGCGCGCGGTCGTCGACTGGCGCGGCCAGCTCGTCACGATGGCCGACCGGGCCTACCTCACCGAGGCCATGCCGATGAGCGTGGTCTGGGGCAGCCACGACCGGGTGATCCCGGTCAGCCACGCCGACAACGCCGCGTCGCTGGCGCCCAAGGCCAGCGTGGAGGTGATCGCGGGGGCGGGGCACTTCCCCCACAAGGACCACCCCGAGCGGTTCGCCGCGATCCTCGACGACTTCGTGCGTACGACCCGGCCCGCGGTCTACAGCCGGGCCCGGTGGCGGCGGCTGCTCGCCAACGGCCCCGCCGCGCCGGTCAGCCCGGTGCACGTCGTCGCCACGGCCTGAGGCCGCGCAGGGCCGCGGCGGCGCGTGCCGGGCCGGAGCGGTGCCGACGACGCCGCGAGGGGCGTGCGGGCCGAGGCCCGCACGCCCCTCGCGTGCCGTGCTGGTGCGGTGACGCTCAGGCGTCGCCGCCCTCCTGCTTGCGTCCGGCGACCGCGGTCGGGTCGTCGATGCGGTACTGCGCGAAGGCCTTCTCGACCTGTGCCGGGTCGATCTCGCCCGCGTCGGCCAGCGCCTGCAGCGTGCGCACCACCACCGACTCGGCGTCGATGTTGAAGAAGCGGCGCGCGGCGGGCCGGGTGTCGGCGAAGCCGAACCCGTCGGCGCCGAGCACGCAGTAGTCGCCGGGCACCCAGCGCGCGATCTGCAGCGGCACCGCGGCCATGAAGTCCGAGACGGCCAGGAACGGGCCCTGCGACCCGGCCAGCTTGTCGGCGACGTACGCCGTGCGCTGCGGCTCGCCGGGGTGCATGAGGTTCCACTGCTCGGAGGCGACGGCGTCGCGGGCCAGCTCGTTCCACGAGGTCACCGACCACGTGTCGGCCACGACCCCCCAGTCCTCGCGCAGGATCCGCGCGGCCTCCTGGGCCCACGGGAAGCCGACGCCGGAGGCGAGCAGCTGCACGCGGGGTCCGTCGCCCTCGCCGGTGGACACCTTGTGGATGCCCTTGAGGATGCCCTCGACGTCGACGTCCTCGGGCTCGGCCGGCTGCGGGACCGGCTCGTTGTAGACGGTGAGGTAGTAGATGACGTTCTCGCCGTCGGGGTGCTCCTCGGTGGAGCCGTACATCTGCTCCAGCCCGGTCTGCATGATGTGGCTGATCTCGTAGGCGAACGCCGGGTCGTAGTGCTTGATCGCCGGGTTGGTG
This sequence comes from Nocardioides sp. Leaf307, assembly GCF_001423135.1. NCBI lineage: Bacteria > Bacillati > Actinomycetota > Actinomycetes > Propionibacteriales > Nocardioidaceae > Nocardioides > Nocardioides sp. Leaf307. Next base: position 1,621,909 of record NZ_LMNY01000001.1, read on the forward strand.
GTGGCGAGCAGCGGCGAGTGTCCGTCGGCGTGCTGCAGGCCCTCGCCGGTCAGCGTGGTGCGACCGGCCGTGGCGCCGATGAGGAAGCCCCGGGCGAGCTGGTCGGCCATGGCCCAGATCGAGTCGCCGGTGCGCTGGAAGCCGAACATCGAGTAGAAGATGTAGAACGGGATCATGTGCTCGCCGTGCGTGGAGTAGGCCGAGCCCGCTGCGGTGGCCGAGGCCATCGCGCCGGCCTCCGAGATGCCCTCGTGGAGCATCTGGCCCTGCGTCGACTCCTTGTAGGAGAGCAACAACTTGCGGTCGACCGACTCGTAGCGCTGACCGCCGGGGTTGTAGACCTTGGCGCTGGGGAACATCGCGTCCATGCCGAAGGTGCGGTACTCGTCGGGCGCGATCGGCACGATCCGCTTGCCGATCTCGGGGTCCTTCATCCAGTCCTTGAGCAGGCGGACGACGGCCATGGTCGAGGCCACCGAGTTCTTGCCCGAGCCCTTCTTGAGGTCGGCGTAGACCTTGTCGGCCGGCAGCGTGAGGGGCTTGGCCCGCAGCACGCGACGCGGCACCGAGCCGCCGAGCTGGCGGCGGCGCTCCATCATGTAGTCGATCTCGGGGGACTTCTCGCCGGGGTGGAAGAACGGCGCGGCGCCGGTCTCCTCGTAGGAGCGCTCGAGGTCGCGGTCGGAGATCGGCAGGTAGAGCCGGTCGCGGAACTTCTTGAGGTCCTCGGGGGTCAGCTTCTTCATCTGGTGCGTGGCGTTCTTGCCCTCGAGGGCGTCGATCGTCCAGCCCTTGATGGTCTTGGCCAGGATCACGGTGGGCTGGCCCACGTGCTTCTTGGCGGCGTCGAAGGCGGCGTAGACCTTGCGGTAGTCGTGGCCGCCGCGCGGCAGCTTCTGGATCTGCTGGTCGCTCATGTGCTCGACCATGGCGCGCAGGCGCGGGTCGCCGCCGAAGAAGCTCTCGCGGACGTAGCCGCCGTCCTCGACCGAGTAGGTCTGGAAGTCGCCGTCGGGGGTGGCGTTCATCTTGTTGACCAGGACGCCGTCGACGTCGCGGGCCAGCAGCTGGTCCCACTCGCGGCCCCAGACGACCTTGATGACGTTCCACCCGGCGCCGCGGAAGTTGGCCTCGAGCTCCTGGATGATCTTGCCGTTGCCGGTGACCGGTCCGTCGAGCTGCTGGAGGTTGCAGTTGATGACCCAGGTGAGGTTGTCGAGCTCCTCGCGGGCCGCGACGCGGATCGCGCCCAGCGACTCGGGCTCGGCCATCTCGCCGTCGCCGAGGAAGGCCCACACGTGCTGGTTGTCGGTGTCCTTGATGCCGCGGTTCTGCAGGTAGCGGTTGAAGCGGGCCTGGTAGATCGAGTTGATGCCGGTCAGACCCATCGAGACCGTCGGGAACTCCCAGAAGTCCGGCATGAGGCGCGGGTGCGGGTAGGAGGGCAGGCCCTGGCCCGTGCCGTGCTGCACCTCCTGGCGGAAGCGGTAGAGCTGCTGCTCGCTGAGCCGGCCCTCGAGGTAGGCACGCGAGTAGATGCCGGGGGAGGCGTGGCCCTGGATGTAGATCTGGTCACCGCCGCCGGGGGCGTCCTTGCCCTGGAAGAAGTGGTTGAAGCCGACCTCGTAGAGGCTCGCCGAGGACTGGTAGGTGGCGATGTGGCCGCCGACCTCCAGGCCCTTGCGGTTGGCGCTGGAGACCATCACCGCGGCGTTCCACCGGATGAAGGCGCGGATGCGCCGCTCGGCCTCCTCGTCGCCGGGGAACCAGGGCTCGCGCTCCGGCGGGATGGTGTTGATGTAGTCGGTGCTGCGCAGGGCGGGCACGCCGACGTTCATCTCCCGGGCGCGCTCCAGCAGCCGGAGCATGACGTAGCGCGCGCGCTCGCGGCCGCGCTCGTCGACCATGGAGTCGAAGGAGTCGATCCAGTCGTGGGTCTCGTCCGGATCGATGTCGGGCAGCTGGGTGGGCAGGCCCTCGTGGATCACGGCGCGGGCCGAGCCCGCACGTGCGGTGCCCGCGGTGGCGGGACCGGTCGAGGAGGTGCCGGACGGGGTGGATGAGTCATCGGTCACTCGCTCATCGTGGCACGCCGTCCCGACCGGCGAAATCTACCCGCGAGTACGCCGGAAAAGGGTTCGCTGAGCGTCACGGGACGTCCGTTGACCGGACCGCCGACGTCCTCACCCTGGTCACTGGCTTGCGCGCGGGCCCGCACTCCGCTGGACTACTCCTCATCCGTGGCCGGACCGACGGCCCCGGAGCCCACAGACTGGAGGACTCAGTGAGCTCGACCGCGGGTGGCGGGTCCACCCAGACAGGCCCCACGACCGGGACCACGACCGACGACGGCACCACTGCCGACACTCCGGCGGCACGGCTCGGCTTCAGCGCGGGCATGGTCATCCAGGAGCTCGGCTGGGACAACGACACCGACGACGACCTCCGGGTCTCCATCGAGGACACCATCGACGCCGACATGGTCGACGGCGACCACGGCAACGTGGTCGACGCCGTCGTGCTGTGGTGGCGCGCCGACGACGGCGACCTCGTCGACGGGCTCGTCGACTCCCTCACCGACCTGGTCGGCGGCGGCTCCATCTGGCTGCTCACGCCGAAGGTCGGACGTCCGGGCTCGGTCGACGCCGCCGACATCGCCGAGGCCGCGCCCATCGCGGGCCTGGCCCAGACCACGACCGCGGCGGTGAGCAAGGACTGGGCCGCGACGCGGCTCGTCGCGCCGAAGACCCCCGCCTGAGCGGGCCGCCGGCCACCCCCGGCGTCCCCGCACGACCGAGTCGTCCTGGTGGGTGAACCGGCGGCGCGCGACGCGTCGTACGGTCCGCTCACCGGGGCGGCACCGCCCCGACCGGCTCCCGCGGCCGGATGCCCAGGTCGCCTGTGGACGGCCAGACAGGAACGCCCCGTGCTCCAGAAGATCATGACCGGTGTCTCCTCGGCCGGCATGTCGGTGAAGGTCCTCGGTCGTGCCGGGGTGATCAAGCCCTACTCGCCGGTGGTGCTGGCCCGGCTGGCCAGGACGCTCACGCAGTGGGGCCCGGGACCCGCGGGGGGCTTCGCCTCGCTGGCGATCCGCGACCCCCACGCGACCGGGCTGGTCGACGAGATCGGCTCCCTGACGTGGGAGCAGCTGCACCGCCGCTCCAACTCCCTCGCGCGGGCCCTGGCCGACCTCGGCGTGGGCGAGGGCGACGGCGTCGCGATCATGTGCCGCAACCACCGCTACTTCCTCGACGCCAGCATCGCCGTCGCCAAGCTCGGCGGTGACGCGATCTACCTCAACACCGCCTTCGCCGGACCGCAGCTCGTGGACGTCCTGGAGCGCGACCGGCCCACCGTGCTGGTGCACGACGAGGAGTTCGCCGAGATGGTCGAGGCGGCCGACGTCGCCCACACCGTCCTGGCCTGGACCGAGCAGGGCTCCGAGCCCGGGCAGCCGACCGTGGAGTCCCTCGTCGCGGCCCACGACGGCGGCGACCTCACGGCCCCCGAGCGCCACGGGCGCACGATCATCCTGACCTCCGGCACCACCGGCACGCCCAAGGGCGCTCCGCGCAGCGAGGCCGGCGTCGACGCCGCGGTCGCGCTGCTCTCGGGCATCCCGCTCAAGCAGGGCTGGCGCACCCACGTCGCCGCGCCCCTCTTCCACACGTGGGGCTTCGCCCACATGGCCCTGGCCATGCTGCTCGGCTCCACCCTCGTGCTCACCCGCCGCTTCGACCCCGAGGCCAGCCTCGAGCTGCTCGCGGCCGAGGAGTGCGACTCCTTCGTGGTCATCCCGGTCATGCTGCAGCGCATCCTCGCCCTGCCCGAGGAGGTGCTCGAGCGCCACGACCTGACCCGCCTCGAGGTCGTCGCCTCGTCGGGCTCGGCGCTGCCCGGTGACCTGGCGGTGACGTGGATGGACCGCTTCGGCGACAACCTCTACAGCACCTACGGCTCCACGGAGGTCGCCTACGCCTCCATCGCCGGCCCGCGCGACCTGCGCGCGGCCCCGTCGTCGGCCGGCCACCCGCCGTACGCCACGGTCGTGAAGATCCTCGACGAGCAGGGCCGCGAGCTGCCCGCCGGCGAGGCCGGGCGGATCTTCGTGGGCAACGGGCTGCTCTTCGAGGGCTACACCGGCGGCGGCCACAAGGAGGTCGTCGACGGGCTGATGTCGACCGGCGACGTGGGGCGCTTCGGCGAGGACGGCCGGCTCTACGTCGAGGGCCGTGACGACGAGATGATCGTCTCCGGCGGCGAGAACGTCTTCCCCAAGGAGGTCGAGGACTGCCTGGCCCGCCACGAGCACGTGGTCGAGGCGGCGGCCGTCGGGGTCGACGACGACGACTTCGGCAAGCGGCTCAAGGCCTTCGTGGTGGTCGACGACTCCTCGGTCAGCGAGGACGACCTCAAGGGCTGGGTGAAGCAGAACCTGGCCCGCTACAAGGTGCCGCGCGAGATCGTGCTGCTCGACGAGCTGCCGCGCAACTCCACCGGCAAGGTCCTCAAGCGCGACCTGGCGAAGCGGGACGCATGAGCGCGACGGCGACGTCGGCGTCCCCGTCGGCGGGCGGGGCCCCGGGCCTGCGGCTCGGGGGCCCGGCGCCCGACTTCTCGCTGCGCGACCAGTTCGGCCAGGACGTCACGCTGTCGTCCTACCGCGGCACCAAGGCGGTGGCGATCCTCTTCTACCCCTTCGCCTTCTCCGGGGTGTGCACCGGCGAGATGGCCGGGGTGCGCGACCGGCTCGCGGAGTTCATGACCTTCGACAGCGAGGTCCTGGCCATCTCCTGCGACCCGACCTACGCGCTGCGGGCCTTCGCTGACGCCGACGGGCTGAACTTCCCGCTGCTCTCCGACTTCTGGCCCCACGGCGAGGTCACCCGCGCCTACGACGTCTTCGACGAGCGCAAGGGCTGCCCCCGCCGCTCCTCCTACGTCATCGACAAGGAGGGCCTGGTGCGGTGGGCGGTGCACAACGCCAACCCCGAGGGCCGTGACCTCGACGAGCACGTGCGCCAGCTGCAGGCCCTGGCCTGACCCACCCCGCGGGCGGAGGCCCCGGGCCGCCGGCTCAGGTGACCGCGAAGCGCTTGCGGTACGACGTGGGCGTCGTCGCGTAGGCGCTCGCGAAGTTCTGCCGGAAGGTCACCGCGCTGGCGAAGCCGCACGTCGCGGCGACCCGCGCGACCGGGAGGGTGGTGGTCTCCAGCAGCCGGCGCGACTCCTCGAGGCGGCGGGCGAGCACCCAGCGCGCGGGGGTGGTGCCGGTGGCCTCGGCGAAGCGACGCGTGAAGGTGCGTCGGCTCATCCGGGCGTGCGCGGCCAGCTCCTCGACGCCCAGGGGGCGGTCGAGGTGCGCCAGGGCCCAGTCCATGGTGGGCCCGACGTGCCCGGTGTCGTCCGCGCGCGGCACCGGTCGCTCGACGTACTGCGCCTGGTCGCCCTCGCGGTGGGGGGCGACGACCAGGTGACGCGCCACCGTGGCCGCGGCGACCGCGCCGAGGCGGGTCCGCACGACGTGGAGGCAGGCGTCGATCGCCGACGCGGTGCCCGCCGAGGTCAGCACGTCGCCGTGGTCGAGGTAGAGCGCTGCCGCCTCGACGGCCACGTTGGGGCGCCGGCGCGCGAGCTGCGCCGCCGCGCCCCAGTGCGTGACCGCGCCGCGGCCGTCCAGCACACCGCTGTCCACGACCGGGAACGCCCCCAGGCACAGGCCGACGGCCGTGCCGCCGCCCGCCGTGACCGCCCGGACCGCCCGCACCAGGTCCTCCTCGGCCGGAGGCAGGTCGGTGGGCCACGACGGCAGCACGAGCAGGTCGGCGCCCTCGACGACCTCGGGTCCGTGGACGCCGCCGACGAGGAGGCCCTCGGTCGTGCGCACCGCGCGGCCGTCGGCTGTCCACACCACGGGGTCCCACCCCGGGGCCAGGCCCTGACGGCCCACCTCGCCGAACACCAGCAGCGGCGTGGCGAGGTGGAAGAGGGTGACGCCGTCGAAGGCGTGGACGACGATGCGCATCTTGGCCCGATCTCATCGAAGGTGGTCCGTCGAGCCACTCACGCTAGCGCAACCTTCGGGGGACGCTGGAGCCTTCGCCCCCGCAGCACCGAGGAGAGACCATGACCCACCCCCGCCGCGCCCTCGTCGTCGTCGACGTCCAGCAGGAGTACTTCGAGGGAGTGCTCGCGATCCAGGCCCCTGAGCGCGACCGCACCCTCTCCCAGGTGCTCGCAGCCCTCGACACGGCCGCGGACGCCGACCTGCCGGTCGTCGTCGTGCAGCACGAGCTGCCCGAGGGCGCGCCCGTCTTCGCCGTGGGCAGTCGGAGCTGGTCGCTGCACCCTGAGGTCGAGCGCCGGCTCGACCCGTCGTGGCTGCGCGCCACCAAGGACAAGGCGAGCGTCTTCGCCGGCACCGACGTGGCCGCCTGGCTGGGCGAGCGTGACGTCGACACCGTGACGATCGTCGGCTACATGACCAACAACTGCGACCTCGCCACCGCCGTCGGCGCCGAGGAGCTCGGCCTCACGGCCGAGGTCCTCTCCGACGCCACGGGCGCCATCCACCTGGCCAACGAGGCCGGCGAGGTCTCGGCCGAGCAGCTGCACGCCACCCTGATGGTGCTGCTGCACTCCAACCTCGCGGCCGTGGCCACGACGGGTGACTGGGCCGCGGCCGTCGCCGCGGGGGAGGCCCTGCCGGTCAGCGACCTCGGCACGTCGGCCACGCGGGGCCGGGCGGTCTTCGGCGGCTGAGCGCGCGGGCCGGCCGTGACCGGGTGTTGACCGGGTCGGGGCTGGTGGGCGCAGAGGGGATCGAACCCCCGACCTGCTCGTTGTAAGCGAGCTGCTCTACCGCTGAGCTATACGCCCCCGCGCCCCGGTCGCACCGAGGCGGGCACAGACTAGACGAGACCGGCGCCGGCCGGTCGCCGCCCTCCGGACCAGACCGGTCGGAACTGGTGCCGGTCCGGTCCCATCCGGCACGGCGAGGGCTCCGAACCCGTAGTGGCCTGCCTCACACGAGGCGACTGGATCCCTATGGAGGGGCTTTCGCATGAGCGACACCAGCAGAAGGAAGTTCATCGCCGCGGCCGGAGCCGGCACCGCGGCGACCGCCGTGGCCGGCGGCGTCACCCTGGCGACCGGCGGCAGCGCCGCGGCCGCCCGCCCGCGTCCGGGCACCGCGAAGGAGGCCGTCGTGGCCTACGTCGAGAACCACCGCTCCGACCGACTGACGATCCTCGTCGGCGAGCGCGAGATCGAGGTCCGCGACCGCGACCTCGTCACCCGCATCCTCAACGCAGCAGGGGGCAACTGATGTCGTCGCACCGCGAAGCACCGGAGATCGCCAAGGACCCCGCGGCCGACGGCACCGACACCTACGCGTTCGTGAGCCCGGAGAACCCGAACAAGGTCATCCTGATCGCGAACTTCATCCCGCTGCAGCAGCCCAACGGCGGCCCGAACTTCTACGAGTTCGCCGACGACGTGCAGTACGAGATCCACGTCTCCAACAAGGGCACGTCGGAGCCCGACATCACCTACCAGTTCCGCTTCCGGACCCAGGTGCGCAACCCCAAGACGTTCCTCTACAACACCGGCCAGATCACCGACATCTCCGACGAGGCCTGGAACCGCCCGCAGTTCTACACCGTGATGAAGGTGCAGGGCGGTCGCAAGCAGGTCATCGGGCGCAACCTGCCCGTGCCCCCGGTCAACGTGGGTCCGCGCAGCACGCCCAACTACGGCGACCTCGCCGACCAGGCCACCCACCGCCTCGGCAACGGTCGCAAGGTCTTCGCGGGCCAGCGCGCCGACGCCTTCCACGTCGACCTGGGCAGCATCTTCGACCTCGGCGCCCTGCGCCCCTTCAACGAGGCCCACGTCATCTCTATGCCGGAGATGAACGGCGTCAACTCGGTGCAGTCCTACAACGTGCACACCATCGCGCTGCAGGTGAACATCACCGAGCTGACCCGTGACGGCTCCAAGCCCGACGACGTGATGGACCCCAAGTCCGTCATCGGCGTGTGGGCCACCGCCAGCCGCCGCAAGTCGCGGATGTGGAACGCCAACCAGGGCAAGTACACCGGCATGGGCCCGTGGCAGCAGGTCTCGCGCCTGGGCAACCCGCTGTTCAACGAGGTCATCGTGCCGATGGCCGAGAAGGACAACTGGAACGCCAGCCCGGTCACCGCCGACAAGCGCTTCGCCAAGTACGTCGCCAAGCCCGAGCTGCAGGGGCTGCTCCCGGCGCTCTACCCGGGGGTCTTCCCCAACCTGGCGGCCTACGACAAGCCGCGCGCCGACCTCGACGCGATCCTGCTGACCGGCATCCCCGAGGGTGTCGTGCCCGGCTTCCAGAACTACACCGGGCCGGTCAAGGCCGACATGCTGCGCCTCAACGTGGCGGTGCCCCCGACGGCTCCGGCCGACGAGAACCCGATCGGCCTCGTGGCCGGCGACGCCGCGGGCTTCCCCAACGGCCGTCGCCTCGGCGACGACGTGGTGGCCATCGAGCTGCGGGCCGTGGCCGGTGCCACGATCCCGCTGGTCGACCCGTCCTACGAGCCCGACGCGGCCGCCGGTGCCCTCACCGACGGCACCAGCAACACCAACGCGCCGCTGCTCGACCGGTTCCCGTTCCTGGGCCTGCCCGGCGGCGGCTATCAGACCGAGCCCGGCACCACGCAGGCCTCGTGACCACCCCCGCGTCGGTCGAGAACCCGCACGCCGGGCAGGGCTCGGTCCTGCTCGACATCGGGGGTGACGTCGGGGCCCTGGTGGTCACCATGCCGGCGTCGATGCTCGACGTGGAGGTGGAGATCAAGCCGGTCGGCGCCGACTTCGACGAGCCGGCCGACCACCCGCACGACCACGACCACGACCACGGTCATGGCCACGGTCACGGTCACGGTCACGGCCACGGGAGGCACCCGCACGTCGCGGTCGTCGCCCGTCCGGTGCCCGGCGGGGGCTCGGTGCCCTCGCTGGTCTACCCCGACCTCGTCGGGGGCTCCTACGACCTCTACATCAAGGACACGACCGACATCGTCCTGACCGTCGAGGTCCCCGGCGGGTCCGTCGCCACCGCGGAGTGGCCCGGAGCCTGAGCGCTCCTGCGCGACCACGGCGCCCGTGCGGGCGCGTGCACGACGTACGACGGCCGTCCCGGTCCACCCGGGGCGGCCGTCGTCGTGTGCCCCCACGGTGTGGACCCCCGCCGACGGGTGTCGGTGGGACGGGGCACAATCGGCCCCGCACCCACGACAGACCAGCACGGCGAGCGGCGACGGAGGACGCAGCGTGGCAGCAACCGGATCCGGGCCGGGCGTCGCCGAGCGCCTCGCCGGTCGCCACGTCCTGCTGACGGGGGTCACCGGCTTCGTCGGCGAGGCCCTGCTGCGGCTGCTGCTGGTCGAGGTGCCCGACGTCCGGGTCAGCGTGCTCGTGCGCCCCAAGGGCTCGACGTCCGCGGCCGCGAGGGTCGCGACGCTGCTGGGCAAGCCGGTCTTCGCCCCGGCGGTCGAGGTCGCCGGCGGGGTGGAGCCCCTGCTGGCCGCGCGCGTCGGTGTCGTGGCCGGTGACCTCTCCGACGTGCCCGCGCTGCCCGACGACCTCGACGCGGTCGTCCACTGCGCGGGCGACGTGTCCTTCGACCCGCCGGTCGACGCGGCCTTCACCACCAACGTCGTCGGCACGCGCGACCTGCTCGCCCGGCTCCGCGAGGCCGAGGAGCGCGGCGACGGCCGTGCCGTGCACTACGTCCACGTCTCCACCGCCTACGTCTCCGGGCGGCGCAGCGGCACGGTGCCCGAGGGGCCGGTGGCCCACGACGTCGACCTCGAGGCCGAGCTGACGTGGGGGCTGGCCCAGCGCGGGGAGCTCGAGCGGCGCTCGCGCGACGCCGACCGGCTCGAGGCCCAGCGGCGGCGCGCCGAGCGCGAGCACGGGCGCGCGGGGCTGCTCACGGCGGCCGCGGCCAGCGAGGCGGCGCGGCGGCAGTGGGTCAAGGACGAGCTGGTCCGCGTGGGCAGCGAGCGGGCCCGCAGCCTGGGCTGGACCGACTGCTACACCTTCACCAAGGCCCTCGGCGAGCGCGTCGTGGAGCAGCACGCCCGCACCCACCCGGTGTCGGTGGTGCGACCCAGCATCATCGAGTCGGCGCTCGCCAGCCCCCACCCGGGCTGGATCGAGGGCTTCAAGATGGCCGAGCCGCTGATCCTCGCCTACGGCCGCGGAGAGCTCCCGGAGTTCCCCGCCGCGGCCGACACCATCGTCGACATCGTGCCCGTCGACCACGTGGTGGCGACCCTGGTCGCGGTGCTGGCGCACCCGCCGGCCGCGGGGGAGCCGGCCTGGTTCCACGTCTCCTCGGGCCACCGCAACCCGCTCACCTTCCGCCGGCTCTACGAGCACGTGCGCGCCTACTTCGACGCCCACCCCTTCCAGGCCGGGTCGCGGGGCGCGAGCCCGCTGCCCGACTGGCGCTTCCCCGGTGCCTCGGCCGTCGAGCGGCTGCTGACCACCAGCGAGCGCGCCCACCGCGTCGCGGAGTCGGTCGTGGGTCGCGCCCCGCGCAGCGACCGCACCCGCGACCTGGCCCGCCGGCTGGAGCAGCAGAGGCAGCGCCTGGAGTTCCTGCGGCGCTACCTCGACCTCTACCAGGAGTACGCCCAGGCCGACCTGCGCTTCCCCGACGAGCGCACCACCGCGCTGCGGCTCTCCCTGTCGGCGGCCGACCAGGAGCGGTTCGCCTTCGACACCGCCGCCGTCGACTGGCGGGTCTACGTCGAGGACATCCACTGCCCCGCGGTGACGGCCCCGATCCGACGCCTCGACGAGATCCGTGCCCGCCGCGCCCGGACCACCCCGGCGCGCGCCGGCGGCCTGCGCCCCGTGCCGGCTGCGGAGGGAGCAGGCACCCCGGGGGTCGCGGCGTTCTTCGACATGGACGGCACGCTGCTGTCCTCCAACGTGGTCGAGACCTACCTGTGGATGCGCCTGCAGGAGCTCTCGGCCGGAGAGCGCGCCGGGGAGCTGGGCCGCGTGCTCGGCCGGGTGCCCGGCCTGCTGCGCGCCGAGCGACGCCAGCGCGGGGACTTCCTGCGCGCGGTCTACCGCGACTACGAGGGCGCCGACCGCGCCGCCCTCGACCGGGTCGCCGACGAGCTGCTCACCGACCACGTGCTGGCCCGGCTCTCGCCCGAGGCGGCGCGCCGGATCCGCGAGCACCGCCGTGCGGGTCACCGCACGGTCCTCATCACCGGGGCCGTGCGTCCGCTCACCCGCCCGCTCGCGCCGCTCTTCGACCACGTCGAGGCCGTCGACCTCGTGGTCGACGACCAGGGCCGCTGCACCGGCCACCTCGCGTCCTCCCCGCTGGTGGGGGAGTCGCGCGCCGCCTTCATGCAGGCGTGGGCCGCCCAGCACGACGTCGACCTGGCGGCCTCCTACGCCTACGCCGACTCCCACTCCGACCTGCCGCTGCTGGCCGCCGTCGGCAACCCCGTCGCCGTGCGGCCCGACGTCCCGCTCTACCGCCACGCGCGTCGTCAGGGCTGGAGCATCGTCGACTGGGCCAGCCCCGCCTCGGCCGGTCGCTCGCTCAACCCCGCGGGAGGCCGCCGGTGATGCTCGCGCTGGAGATGTTCCGCTCGCTGCCGCGCCACGTGGCCGGCCGCGCGGTCGGTGGACGCGTGCCCGGACTGCTGTCGGGCTTCGCCGCCCCGCTGCGACTGGTCACTCGCGAGGCGCCGCGTGTGGACCGCCCCGGCTGGGCCCGGCTCCGCACCCGCGTCTCCGGCATCTGCGGCTCCGACCTCGGCGCGCTCTCGGGGCGCACGAGCCTCTACTTCTCCGCGGTGTCCTCGCTGCCGTTCGTGCCCGGTCATGAGGTCGTCGCCGAGCTGCTCGACGACTGCGAGGACCTGCCCGCCGGCACGCGCGTGGTGCTCGATCCGGTCCTGGCCTGCGCCACCCGGGGCGTCGAGCCGTGCGAGGCCTGCCGGGTGGGCGCGACCAACCGCTGCTCGCGCATCACCGTCGGCCACCTCGCGCCCGGGCTGCAGACCGGCTTCTGCCGCGACACCGGCGGCGGCTGGGGCCAGCAGCTGGTGGCCCACCGCAGCCAGCTGCACCCCGTGGCCGAGGGCCTCGACGACCACCAGGCACTGCTGCTCGAGCCGCTGGCCTGCGCGGTCCACACCGCGCTGCGCGCCGGCGTGTCCTCCGGCGACCGGGTGCTGGTCAGCGGCGCCGGCGCGGTCGGGCTCTTCGCCACGCTCGCCCTGCGCGAGCTCACGCCCGCCGGGCACGTCACGGTCGTGGCCAAGCACCCCCACCAGCGCGAGCTGGCCCTGGCGCTGGGAGCCACCGACGTGGTCGCGCCCCGCGAGGTGCTGCGCCGGGTGCGGCGTACGACGGGGGCCTTCCAGGTCAGCCCGCAGCTGCACGCGCCCTACCTGCTCGGCGGCGTCGACGTGGCGATCGACGCGGTCGGCTCCCGCGGCTCGCTCGAGACGGCGCTGCAGTCCACCCGCGCCGGCGGGCGGGTCGTGCTCTCGGGCATGCCCGCCGCGGCCGACCTGTCGGCGGCGTGGTTCCGCGAGCTGGAGCTGGTCGGCACCTACGCCTCAGCCGCCCGCGAGCCCCTGCACGGGGCCGAGGGCGGTGCGCGGGCCGGACGCGCGGCGTTCGACCTCGCCGCCGACCTCGCCGCCCACGACGCCGTCGCCCGCATCGCCGGGTCGGTCGCGACCTACCCGCTCCACCGCTGGCGAGAAGCTCTCGACCACGCCCACGCCGCCGGCCGTCTCGGCACGGTCAAGGTGGCCTTCGACCCGAGGAGAACCGACTAGTGCCCCGTCCCGGATTCGTCCTGGAGGTCGACGACCGCACGCCTCCGCTCCTCGTGCACGAGGGCCTCGGCTTCCGGCTCGAGGACTTCCCGCAGGGCACGCGCGTGGTCTACCCGCCCGAGTCGCTGCCGGCCGTGCGCGACGTCGAGGCCGCGATCACCGACGCCCTGCTCCACCCGCTCGGCTCCGACCCGCTGCCCGAGCGCCTCTTCCCGGGCATGCGGCTGACCCTCGCCTTCGACGACGTCTCGCTGCCGCTGCCCCCGATGCGCGCCCCCGACATCCGCCAGCGGGTGATCGAGCAGGTGCTCACCCTCGCCGCGGAGGCCGGCGTCGACGACGTCGAGATCATCGCCGCCAACGCCCTGCACCGCCGGATGACGACCGCGGAGCTGCGCCACATCGTCGGCGAGCGCGTCTTCCGCTCCTTCCACCCCCAGGGCAAGCTCTACAACTTCGACGCCGAGGACCGCGACAACCTCACCCACCTCGGCACCACCGACGAGGGCGAGGACATCGAGATCAGCAAGCGGGCCGCGGAGTCCGACCTGCTGGTCTACGTCAACGTCAACCTCGTGGCCATGGACGGAGGGCACAAGTCGGTCGGCATCGGCCTGGCCTCCTACCGCTCGCTGCGCCACCACCACAACCCGCGCACGATGGTGCACTCGCGCTCCTTCATGGACCACGAGAAGTCGGCGATGCACCACTCGGCGTGGCGCATCGGGCGGGTGATCAAGGAGCACGTGGCGGTCTTCCAGATCGAGACCACGCTCGACAACCAGGTCTTCCCGGCGCCCTTCGACTTCCTCATGAAGCGCGAGTGGGAGTGGTCGCTGCGCGACCAGGCCTCGATGCTCGCGGCCCGCCGCGGCCTGGCGCTCGCCCCCGCGAAGCTGCGGCACAAGATCTTCCACGACCTGCGTGCGCCCTACGGCCTGACCGGCATCGCCGCCGGCGAGGTCGAGGAGGTCCACGAGAAGACCCTGGAGCGGGTGCACCGCCAGCAGCTGGTGGAGGTCGACGGGGCCTCCGACGTGCTCGTGCTCGGGGTGCCGTTCCTGGGCCCCTACAACGTCGGCAGCTCGATGAACCCCGTGCTCGCCACGTGCATGGGTCTGGGCTACTACTTCAACTCCTACCGCAACCACCCGGTGGTCCGCCGCGGCGGCGCGGTCATCCTCTACCACCCCCTCGACGAGGGCTTCAACCAGCTGCACCACCCCTCCTACGTCGACTTCTACGAGGAGGTGCTCTCCGAGACGACCGATCCCGTGGTGCTCTCGGAGAAGTACGAGCGGCAGTTCGCCGAGGACGACTGGTACCGCCACCTCTACCGCACCTCGCACGCCTACCACGGCGTCCACCCGTTCTACATGTGGTACTGGGCGGCGCACGCGATGGACCACGTCGGCGACGTCGTCTGGGTCGGTGGCGACCGCCGGGTCGCCGCGCGGCTGGGCTTCCGCGCCGCCTCGACGCTGGCCGACGCCCTCGAGATGGTGTCGGGCTCGGTGGGCTCGAGCCCGTCGATCACCTACCTCCACAACCCGCCCCACCTCGTCGCCGACGTGCGGGTCTGAGCAGCGGGGCGAGGGAGGCAGCGATGGGTTTCGTCAGCGAGGGTGTCGACGACGTACGCCGCACGGCGCGCGGCTGGCGCTGGGGGAGGCGGGCGCAGGTGCCGCGCTCGGCCGAGCCCTACGTGCCCGCGGCGCGCTCGCGTGTGTTCCCCTCCGACTGGTCGCGCCGGCCCTCGGCCGTGGCCGCCCGCGAGGTGGCGCAGCGCGGCGGGCTGGAGCCGCTCTTCCGCAGCCAGGTGCGCACGCGCGTGGAGGGCCTCGACGTGCTCGAGCGGGTCGAGGGCCCGGTGATCTTCGTGGCCAACCACGCCTCCCACCTCGACACCCCGCTCATCCTGCTCTCGCTGCCCGACGCGTGGCGTCGGCGCACGGCGGTGGCCGCCGCGGCCGACTACTTCTTCGACACCTGGTGGCGCGCGGTGGGCTCCTCGCTGCTGTTCAACACCTTCCCGATCGACCGGCGCGGCGGCACGCTCACCGCGACGCCCGGCGAGGTGCTCGCCGACGGCTGGAGCCTGGTCATCTACCCCGAAGGCACCCGGTCGACCGACGGCTGGATGTCGGGCTTCCGGATGGGCGCGGCCTGGCTGGCCCACGAGCACGGCGTGCCCGTCGTGCCGGTGGCCCACCGGGGCACCTTCGCGGCGATGCCGCGCGGCCAGGGGTGGCCCGGCCGCGGCCGCCGCCAGCTGACCGTGCGCTTCGGCGAGCCGTTGCGTGCGCGCGAGGGCGAGTCGGTGCGCGACTTCGCGCCAAGGGTGCGCGACGCCGTGGCCGCGCTGCTCGACGAGGAGACCACCACCTGGTGGGAGGCCCGGGGGCGCGCCGCCCGCGGCGAGACCCCCGACCCCTCGGGCCCCGAGGTGGCCACCTGGCGGCGGGTCTGGGCCCAGACCGACTCCCCGCCGGCCGAGCCGACCTCGTCGCGGCGCCTGGCCGTCTGGCGGCGCTGACCCGGCGCCGACCCGGCGCTGACCCGGCGCCGGGAGGGTGCGCCTCACCCCTGCGGCCCGCCGTGGATGAGAGTGCCCTCATCCGAGCCTCATGGGGGCCTCACCCCCGGCCGTCAGAGTCTTCCTCATCACCCGCCGGACCACCCGGCGGACCCACGAGAGGAAGCACCATGAAGAAGATCGCCACCCTCGGCTCGCTCACCCTGGCCTCCGCCCTCACCGGCGGCCTGCTGGCCTTCCAGGCCCCGATCGCCAACGCCGACGACGCCTTCGCCAAGCGCGACGAGGACACCGCCGACGTCGTCATGAGCGTCGACGACGACGATGACGACGACACGGGCAACCGCGACGACGACACCAACGGCGACAACACCAACACCAACACCGGCGCCAGCAAGTCGACCAACGACGGCACCAACAGCAACTTCACCAAGGCCAGCCGCGACCGCGACGTCTCGCGCAGCGACAAGACCAAGGACTTCACGCGCGACGGCGGCGACCGCACCCGCGACTTCTCGGCCAACCAGACCAACGACGCCTCGCGCAACGACACCCGCGGCTGACGGTCCGGGCACGCGGACGACGGAGGGGACGAGATGAGCAAGCCGAGCACCTGGGGCCTGGGCGAGGGCGACCCGATCACCCGCGAGCTGACCGCGATGCGGCTGCTCGGGGGCGGGTCGTCCTACGAGGCCTACCTGGCCTTCGACGAGATCACCTACGCCCCGGTGGTGGTGAAGATCGTCCGGCCGGCCAAGGTCGAGGACCGCTCGAGCATCCGCGGCCTGCGCCGTGAGATCGAGGCGCTGGCCGTCGTCAACCACCCCGCCGTCGTCCGCGGCCTGCGCCACGAGCTGGAGGGGGAGCGGCCCCACCTGGTGCTCGAGCACCTCGACGGGCCCCGCCTGTCCTCGCTCGTACGCCGCTACGGCCCGCTCCAGCCGCAGCAGTACCTGCCGCTCAGCATCGAGGTCGCCTCGGCGCTGCACTACCTGCGCCACCTCGGCTGGACCCACCTCGACGTGAAGCCGAGCAACATCATCATGGGCGCACCCGCGCGCCTGATCGACCTCTCGGTGGCGCGCCCGCTGGCCGCGGCCGAGACCCTCGACCACGTGATCGGCACCGACGCCTACCTCGCCCCCGAGCAGGCCGACCCGCCCCGCACCGGCACCCCCGGGCACGCCAGCGACGTCTGGGGGCTGGCCGCGACCCTCTTCGAGGCCGTGGCCGGCTACCGCGCCTTCGACGACGGGGACCTGGCCTCCGACGACGTGCGGGTGCGCTACCCGCAGGTGTCCCAGGACCCCTACCGGCTCCCCGACGCCGTGCCGGCCGACGTGGCCAAGATCGTCTACGCCGGCCTCGAGAAGCGGCCCGAGGACCGTCCGCTGCCCCACGAGGTGGCCGAGGCCCTCGAGCCGGTGCTCGCCGCCCAGCCGCGGGCCCGGCTCGCGGGCTGGAAGGTGCGCTGAGACCCGGCGTACCCGCCCTGTCCGCACGATCCTCCGCATCCCCCCTCCACCGCGCCGCGGCGGGAGGCCCTGTCCCCGGGCCCCCGCCGCGGTTCTCGTCGTGCGGGGGCCGGGCCGGCTCAGGGCACGAAGCGGTAGCCCATGCCCCGGACGGTCTCGATCGTGGGGGCGCCGAACTTCTTGCGCAGGTAGCCGACGTAGACGTCGACCACGTTGGAGCCGGGGTCGAAGTCGAAGCCCCACACGTGGTCGAGCAGCTGCTCGCGCGAGAGCACCTGGCCGGCGTTGAGCATGAAGATCTCGGCGAGGGTGAACTCGCGCGCCGAGAGGTCGACCTGGCGTCCGTCGACGGTGGCCCGGCGCGTGCGCACGTCGAGCGCCACCCCGCCGGCCTCGACCACGTCGCCCGAGCGGCCCCCGCCGCCCTCGTTGCCAGGGGCCTGGCGCAGGCGCAGCCGGATGCGCGCCTGGAGCTCGGCGAAGCGGAAGGGCTTGGGCATGTAGTCGTCGGCGCCGTTCTCCAGCGCGGTCACGGTGTCGCCCACCGAGTCGCGCGCGGTGAGCACGATGACCGGCATCCGCGAGCCCTGGGAGCGCAGCTGGTCGAGCACCTCGAAGCCGTCCATGCCGGGCAGGCCGATGTCGAGCACCATGAGCTCGTAGTCGCCGCTCAGGGCGTGGTCGAGGCCGCCGGGACCGTCGCCCACGACCGTCGCCTGGTGGCCGTCGGCCTTGAGACCCTTCGCCACGAACGACGCGATGCGCGCCTCGTCCTCGACGATCAGGATGCGGGCCACGAGTCCTCCTGGAGGGCCCTCACGGGCCGGGTGTCGGTGTCGGTACTGGTGCTGGTGCCGGTGCCGGTGCCGGTGGTGGTGCGGGTGGTGCCGTCGGGCCCGGTCACGGCCCGCAGGGCGGGCAGCGTCCGGGTCGCGGTGACGTCGGGGGCGCCGTGGGAGCGCGAGGGCAGGACGAGGGTGAAGCGCGCGCCGTGCGGCTCGGCGTCGTCGAGCTCGACGCGTCCGCCGTGGCCCTCCGCGATGGCGGCCACGATCGACAGGCCCAGCCCGAAGCCCTCGTCGCCCTCGGGCACGGCGCTGCGCCCGAAGCGGGTGAAGACCAGCTCGCGGTCGCCGGCGGGCACACCGGGCCCGGTGTCGCGCACCCACAGCCGCACCTCGCGCCCGTCGTACGACGAGCCCAGCGCGACCTCCGCGCCCGGGCGGGTGTGCTTGACCGCGTTGTCGGCCAGCTGGAGCACCGCCTGGGTGACGCGCTGCTCGTCGAGGTCGACCTCGACCTCGGCCGCGGCGTCGAGGCGCCAGGCACGCTCACCGAGGGCGCTGGCCTTGGACAGCAGGTCCTCGGTGAGCCGGCCGAGCTGGACCGGGCCGGTGGTGACGAAGTCGGGCCGGTCGCTCTTGGCCAGCAGGATCAGCTCCCCGACCAGGCGCGCCATGCGGTCGACCTCGTCGAGCAGCAGGCCCTTGGTCTCCTCGACGTCCTCGCGGGAGCCGACGTCGAGGAGCTCGAGGTGGCCGCGGAGCACGGTGAGCGGCGTCTTGAGCTCGTGGCCGGCGTCGTCGAGGAAGCGTCGCTGGCCCGCGAAGGAGTCCTCGAGCCGGTCGAGCATGCCGTTGACGGTGAGGGTGAGCGCGGTGATGTCGTCGTTGCCGCGCACGGGCACGCGCCGCGACAGGTCGGTGTCGCCGATCTCCTCGGCGGTCAGCCGCAGGGTGCGCAACGGCGCCAGCAGCCGGCCCGACTGCCAGAAGGCGAAGGCGATGACCGCGAGCAGCGACAGCAGCGCCACGATGCCGTAGGTGCGCATGGTGTCGAGCAGCTCGGCGCGGTCCTCGTCGAGGTAGACCACGACGACCAGGGCGCCGGTCGAGGGCCCGCTGGCGTCGGGGGCCACCGCGTCGGAGCCGGCCAGCGTGATCGGCTGGGAGGCGATGAGCACCTCGCCCTGCGCGGTGTCGAGGGTGGTCGACCCGCCGCCGGTGACCAGGGGAGCGGTGGCCGCGCGGAAGCCGGGGTCGTAGACCAGGTCGTCCTCGGGGAAGCTCACCTTGGGGCCGTCACCGATCCAGCCCACCAGCAGCTCGTCGTCGTCGGGGACGTTGCGGCCCATGAAGAGGTCGATGAGCGGGCGGATCGCGGGGAAGGCCTCACCGGTCTCGGGGTCGCGGCCGTCGGCGACGAGACGGGCGAACTCGTCGAGTTCCTGGTCGACCTCCTCGGCCGACTGCCGGTCGAGGCGCTGGCTCTCGATGGCGTAGACGATGAAGCCGGCGCCGGTCAGCGCGAGCGCGACGAGCAGGGCCACGGTGGCGGTGATGCGCACACGCACCGAGACGCCCGACCGGCGTGGTCGGGCGTCGGGAGCGGTGCGGGGCGCGTCAGTCGTCGTCATCCCCGCCGTCGTCGTCCCCGTCGTCCCCGCCGTCGTCGGTGTCGTCGTCGGTGTCGTCGTCCCCGTCGTCGTCCCCGTCGTCGCTGCCGGGGCCGCTGTCGTCGTCGACCTCGCCGGGCCGCGGCGCGACCACGTCGACGCCACCGGAGTCGTCCCCGCGCTCGTCGGAGTCGTCGCCGCGGTCGTCCGACCGGTCGTCGGAGCGCTCGTCGTCGGACCGCTCGCCGCCGCGGTCGTCGCCGGCGGCGCGGGCGGGGTCGGTGTCGGGCGAGGCCGCCGGGGAGATCACGACCGGGTCGCGGGGAGCCGGGCCGTCACTGGAGTTGGCGGCCAGGGAGCCCGCGACGTAGCCGCCCACGGGCAGCAGCAGCGCCAGGGCGACGACGACCTTCCACACGATGTTCATGACGAGGACGATCCTGCCTCATCGTGGGTCGGGCGTGAGACCGCGATGAGAGGGTTCTCATCCTCGCGACCCCGGCCACCGCACCAGCCACCGCACCGGCCACCGCACCGGCCACAGCCCCGGCCACCGGTCCGGCGCCCTGCTTCCGGCACGACCACCGGGCGCGGGGGAGCGACCGCTCGTCGCGCTCGGCGCGTCGGGCCAACGGCGAGCCGACCTCGTCTCACTAGAGTGGCCCGCGTCACTCCCCGTCCAGGAGGGTCCAGGAGACTCGTCCGCCCGGCGTGCCGCCGGGCGACCAGCCAGGAGGTCCGATGTTCGTCCCGTTCAGCGTTGCCGACTTCATCGAGCGTGCCGAGGGGGTGTACGCCGACCGCGTCGGCGCCGTCGACGAGCCGCAGCAGCCCGCGACCCCGCTGG
Organism: Nocardioides sp. Leaf307; assembly: GCF_001423135.1. Taxonomy (NCBI): domain Bacteria; kingdom Bacillati; phylum Actinomycetota; class Actinomycetes; order Propionibacteriales; family Nocardioidaceae; genus Nocardioides; species Nocardioides sp. Leaf307. The sequence continues at coordinate 1,642,034 of NZ_LMNY01000001.1, forward strand.
GGGACGAGGGCCGCCTCACCTACGGCGAGATGGCCGCCCTGGCCCGCCGGCAGGCCGCGAGGCTCGACGAGCTCGGCATCGGCGTGGGCGACCGGGTCGCGGTGGTGAGCCACAACAGCTCGCGGCTGCTCACGTCGTTCTTCGGCGTCGCCGGATCGGGTCGCGTGCTGGTGCCGGTGAACTTCCGGCTGCGCCCCGACGAGGTGAAGTACATCGTCGAGCACTCCGGGGCGCGGGTGCTCTACGTCGACCCCGAGCTCGACGAGGCGCTGCGCGAGGTGACCGCGGAGCACCGCTTCGTGCTCGGCGACGACGAGGACCTCTACGCCCCCGAGGGCGCCGAGCCGCGGGCGTGGGAGCACGACGAGAACGCCACGGCCTGCATCAACTACACCTCGGGCACGACCGCGCGACCCAAGGGCGTGCAGATCACGCACCGCAACATCTGGACCAACGCCGTCACGTTCGCCATGCACGTCACGCTCAGCGACCGCGACGTCTACCTCCACACGCTGCCGATGTTCCACGCCAACGGCTGGGGCATGCCCTTCGCCACCACCGGCCTGGGCATCAAGCAGGTCGTGATCCGCAAGATCGACGGCGCGGAGATCCTGCGGCGCGTCGAGGAGCACGGCGTCACGGTGATGTGCGCGGCCCCGGCCGTGGCCGCCGCCGTGCTGGAGGCCGCCCAGGACTGGGAGGGCGAGATCCCCGGGCGCGACAAGGTGCGCATCATCATGGCCGGCGCGCCTCCGCCGACGAAGACCGTCGCCCGGGTCGAGGAGGAGCTGGGCTGGGAGTTCATCCAGATCTACGGCCTCACCGAGACCTCGCCGCTGCTCACCGTCAACCGCTCGCGCGCCGAGTGGGACCACCTCGGCACGGAGGAGCGCGCCGGTCTGCTGACCCGCGCCGGCGCACCCGCGCTCGGGGTCACCCTGCGCATCGACGACTCCGAGGAGGGGGCCGGGGAGGTGCTGGCCCGCTCCAACGTCGTGCTCGAGGGCTACTGGGAGCAGCCCGAGGAGTCGGCGAGGGCGCTGGCGGGCGACTGGTTCCACACCGGTGACGGCGGTGTCATCGGCGAGGACGGCTACCTCACCATCAGCGACCGCAAGAAGGACGTCATCATCACCGGCGGCGAGAACGTCTCCTCGATCGAGGTCGAGGACGTGCTCTTCTCCCACCCCGCGGTCTCCGAGGTCGCCGTCATCGGCGTGCCCAGCGAGAAGTGGGGCGAGACGATCAAGGCGCTGGTGGTGCTGGCCCCCGGCGGCGAGGCCACCGAGGCCGAGCTGATCGCGTGGTGCAAGGACAAGGCGGCCGGCTACAAGGCCCCGACGTCGATCGAGTTCCGCGACGAGCTGGCCCGCACCGCGACGGGCAAGCTGCAGAAGTTCAAGCTGCGCGCGCCGTACTGGGAGGGTCGCGACCGCCAGGTCAACTGAGGGCTCGGCCGGCGGGTCAGGACGAGGCGGCGACGTCCAGGACGACCTCGAACTCCAGCAGGTCGGCGCCCGAGGAGACGGGGTCGCGGCGCTCGCCGCCCTCGCCCCCGTGCACGGCGCCGGCCTGGCCCTCGCGCCAGGCGGAGAAGGCCTCGTCGTCGGCCCAGTGGGTGACCACGAAGTAGCGGGACTCCCCGGCGACGGGGCGCAGCAGCTGGAAGCCGAGGAAGCCGGGCGTGCCGTCCATGCGGTGGGCGGCCGCCCCGAAGCGCTTCTCGAGCTCGGCACCGGCCTGCGGCGGCACGGAGATGGCGTTGATCTTCACGACGGGCATGCGCCCAGCCTAGGACCGGTCGCACAGGAGTCGGATGCCCGTCACCAGGCGTACGCCGGATAGCCTCCCGCCCATGCCCTCGCCCCTCTCCCTGCGCGACGTCGTCGACCTGCTCCACGGGTGGTACCCGCCGGCCACGGCCGACGACTGGGACCGTGTCGGGCTCGTGCACGGTGACACCGCGCAGCCCGTGGCCCGGGTGATGCTGGCCGTCGACGCGACGCTCGAGGTGGCGCAGGACGCCGTCGCCTGGGGCGCCGACCTCCTGGTCGTGCACCACCCGCTCTTCCTCCAGGGCGTGCACGGCTTCACCACCGAGACGCCCAAGGGGCGCACGCTGATGACCCTGGCCCGCGGCGGCTGCGCCCTGCTGGCAGCCCACACCAACGCCGACCAGGCCGCGGGCGGGGTCTCGGAGGCGATGGCGCTCGCGCTGGGCCTGGAGGACCTGCGCCCGGTCTTGCCCGCGCCCGCCGCCCCGCTGGACAAGCTCACCGTCTACGTGCCGGCCGCCGACGCCGACCGTGTGCGCGCCGCGCTGGCGGAGGCCGGCGCCGGGTCGGTGGGGGCCTACGAGCACGCGTCGTTCTCCTCCGTGGGCGAGGGGCGCTTCCGGCCGCTGCCCGGCGCGCGCCCGGCCATCGGCACCGTGGGCCAGTTCGAGGTGACCTCCGAGGTCAACATCGAGGTCGTCATGCCCCGCAGCCGCCGCGCCGAGGTGGTCGGGGCGATGCTCGCCGTGCACCCCTACGAGGAGGTCGCCTACGACGTCGCCGAGATCGTCGACGCCGGCGTCGGTCTCACCGGCACCGGCCGGATCGGCACGGTGGCCGAGACGACGCTGCGCGACTTCGCCGACGTGGTCGCCCGGGCCCTGCCGGCCACGGCCCAGGGCGTGCGGGTCGCCGGCGACCCCGACCGCGTCGTACGCCGCGTCGCGCTGTGCGGCGGGGCCGGCGACTTCCTGCTCGACCGGGTGCGCGGCAGCGACGCCGACGTCTACGTCACCAGCGACCTGCGCCACCACCCGGCCGGGGAGTTCCTTGAGCACGACGGCCCGGCCCTGGTCGACGTGGCCCACTGGGCCGCGGAGTGGACCTGGCTGCCGGTGCTGGAGAAGCGTCTGCGCGCGGCGCTGGGCGATACGGTGGAGACCCGCGTCAGCACGCGATCGACCGACCCCTGGACGTTCCGCACGGAGCGCCCCGACACCAGGAGCACCCCCTGAAAGCCGACCCGTCCGCCCAGCTGAAGCTCCTCGACCTCCAGGAGCTCGACGCCCGCGCCGACCAGCTGCGCCACCTGCGCTCCCACCTGCCCGAGCTGGCCGAGATCGCCGACCTCACCACGCAGCGCAAGCAGCTCGACGACCAGGCCCGCGACGCACGGATCGTGGTCGACGACCTGCAGGCCGAGCAGGCCAAGGTCGACGCCGACGTCGAGCAGGTCAAGGCCCGCCGCACCCGCGACCGCGACCGGATGGACCAGGGGCTCATCACCAACCCCAAGGACCTCGAGCGCATGGGCCACGAGCTCACCTCCCTCGAGCGACGCATCGCCAGCCTCGAGGATGACGAGCTGGAGGTCATGGAGCGCCTCGAGCAGGCCCAGGCGACCCTCGACTCGCTCACCGCCCAGGTCGAGACCATCGACACGCGCCTGGCCACGCTCACCGAGGCGCGTGACGAGAAGGCCGGCGTCATCGACACCCAGCTCGTCGACGTCGAGGCCCAGCGCGGCCCGTCGGTCGAGGGCCTGCCCGAGGACCTGCTGGCGCTCTACGAGAAGCTGCGCACCCAGAAGGGCGGCGTGGGCGCCGCACGGCTTCACCAGCGTCGCTGCACCGGCTGCCAGCTCGGCATCGACAACGCCGAGATCGCCGTCATCCGCTCCACCCCCGCCGACACCGTCGTGCGCTGCGAGGAGTGCTCGCGCATCCTCGTGCGCACCGCCGAGTCGGGCCTGTGACCGCTGCTCCCACGCCGGCGCCCCGCCGGGTGGTCGTGCAGGCCGACGGCGGCTCGCGGGGCAACCCCGGGCCGGCGGCCTACGGCGCCGTGCTCACCGACGCCGACACCGGCGAGGTCGTCGCCGAGGACGCCGCGCGCCTGGGGGTGGCGACCAACAACGTCGCGGAGTACTCCGGGCTGATCGCGGGCCTGCGCCTGGCCCGCGACCTCGCGCCCGGCGCCACGGTCGAGGCGCGGATGGACTCCAAGCTGGTCGTCGAGCAGATGTCGGGGCGCTGGAAGATCAAGCACCCCGACATGGTGCCTTTGGCGGCCGAGGCGAGGACGCTGGCACCGGCGGGCACGACGTACACCTGGGTGCCGCGGGCGCAGAACGCCCACGCCGACCGGCTCGCCAACGAGGCGCTCGACGGTCGGCGCGACGGCGTCACCGTGGCTCCGGGGTACGCCGGGGCGGGTGCGCCGGCCCAGGAGCACGACGAGTCGCTGGTGGAGGAGGTCGAGCGCTCGGCGCCCGCGCGCGGCTGGTCGGGCCCCGGCGGCCCGCCGACGACCCTGGTGCTGCTGCGCCACGGCGTCACCCCGCACACCGCGGCCAAGCGCTTCTCCGGCGGTCTCGGCGGCGACAACCCCGGGCTGAGCGAGGAGGGCCGCGCCCAGGTGCGCGCCGCCGCCGACTGGCTGAGCGGGCTCGGCGACCGGGTCGACGCCGTCGTCGCCTCGCCGGTGCGCCGCACCCGGGAGTCGGCCGCGATCGTCGCCGAGCGGCTCGGCCTCCCGGTCGAGACCGAGGCCGGCTTCGCGGAGATGGAGTTCGGCGCCTGGGACGGCCTGACCTTCGCCGAGGTCGCCGAGCGCGACCAGGCCGGTCTCGACGCCTGGCTCGGCTCGCTCGACGTGCCGCCGCCCGGCGGGGAGTCCTTCGCCGTGGTGCAGGAGCGGGTGCTCGCCGGTCTCGGTCGGGTGCTGGAGCAGCACGCCGGGCGCACCGTGGTGGTGGTCAGCCACGTGACGCCGATCAAGACGCTGGTCGCGCACGCCGTCGACGCGCCCCTCGGCGCGGTCTTCCGCATGGAGCTCTCGCCGGCGTCGATCTCGGTGCTGTCGTTCTACCCCGGTGACGAGCCCTCCGCCCCCCGCGGCTCGATGCGGCTCTACAACGCCCTGCCCCCCGGCGACCAGGCCAGCCTCGACCCCGGTCGCTGGTAGCCGGCGCGGACGCCGCAGGCGGCCGCGGGCGGTGGGCTGGTGGGCGGTGGGCGCCGGGGTCGGCTGTCGAGGGTGTGCTGGTGCGGCGGGCCGAGCTACCTGCCGGGGCGTCTCGGCCCCGAGTGGGTCGTGGTGGTCGCTGATGTTGCCCGATCAGCAGCGTGCGGGAAGTGGCGGCAGACGACAGGTCGGAGGGCCCTGGGACTGTCGTTCGCCGCCACTTCCGAGTGGGCGGGGCTGCCGGGTCGGATGTCGTCCGGGTCTCGGCGGTGTGGGCCGCGTGCTGCTGCGGGTCTTGGCCCCGGGTGGCTGGTGGTGGTCGCTGTTGCCGGATTGGCGGCGTGCGGGAAGTGGCGGCAGACGGCAGGTCGGAGGGTCGTGGGCCTGTCGTTTGCCGCCACTTCTGAGTGGGCGGGTCCGCCGGGTCGCCCGTCGTCCGGGTGTCGGTGGTGCGGCCGGGTCCGCTGCGGGTCTCGGCGCCGGGTGGCTGGTGGTGGTCGCTGTTGCCGGATTGGCGGCGTGCGGGAAGCGGCGGCAGACGGCAGGTCGGAGGGTCGTGGGCCTGTCGTTCGCCGCCACTTCTGAGTGGGCGGGGCTGCCGGGTCGGATGTCGTCYGGGTGTCGGSGGTGCGGCCGSGTSCTGCTGCGGGTSGCGGCGCCGGGTGGCTGGTGGTGGTCGTCGCTGCTGCCGGATCGGCGGCGTGCGTGAAGTGGCGGCAGACGGCAGGTCGGAGGGSCGTGRGCCTGTCGTTCGCCGCCACTTCTGAGTGGGCGGGGCCGCCGAGTCGGACGTCGTCCGGGTCTCGGTGGTGCGGCCGGGTCCGCTGCGGGTCTCGGCGCCGGGTGGCTGGTGGTGGYCGCCGCCASCGGGTTGATGGCCCGTGGGGACAGGGCGGCACACTCCAGGTCGGTGGCCCGCGGGAAGTGGCGGCAGACGACAGCTCGGAGAGCCGTGGGCTCGTCGCACGACGCCACGTCCGGGTGCTTGTCCACAGGGTGCCGCCGTGGACGGGACCGAGGGGCTCGGAGTGGGAAGGATCCGGGGATGTCCAGCCTCGCGAGCGGTCCCGCCCCCGACGGCCCCCACGAGCCCGACGCCGGCGCCGTGCGGGGGCGCCGGCGCGGCGTCGGGTGGCGTCAGGTGGCGCACGGCCTGCACGTGCCGGCGTCGGCCGGGGACGACGACGAGCTGGCCGCGTGGCTGCTGCTGGTGCCGCCGTCGGGCGGGCTGACCCATCTCACCGGCGCCGCGGTGCGGGGCTGGTCCCTGCCGCCGCTCCCCGCCGGCCTGCCGGTGGTGGTCTGCATGGGCCGGCGTGGCGTGCGTCCGATCCGCCCCGGGCTGCGCACGATCCGCCTGGCGCGGCCGCGGGTCGAGGACGTGCGCGGGCTGAGGGTGGCGCCCGCGCTCGACGTGCTCCTGGCGTGCGCGTGCGACCTCGCGCTGCTGGACCTGGTGGTCCTCGTGGACGCCGCGCTGCGCGAGGACGCCTCCTGCCTCGACGGGCTCGCGGACCTCACCGGGCGCCGGGGCCTCCCGGCGCTGCGTCGCGCCGCCGCGCTGTCCGACGCCGGGGCGGAGTCGGCGTGGGAGAGCGTGCTGCGGGTGCTGCACCACGTGTGCGGGGCCGAGGTCGCGAGCCAGCACGAGGTGCGCGACGACTCCGGCCTGGTCGCCCGCGGCGACCTGTGGCTGGTCGGGACGACGGTGCTGCACGAGTACGACGGAGCCCACCACCGCGAGGCGCCCCAGCACGCCGACGACCTGCGCCGCGACCGCCGACTGGCCCGCGCCGGGTGGTCGCGCCGCGCCTACACCTCGGGCGACCTCGTCGCGCGGCCCGGCGCCGTGGTGCGGGACGTCGACCTGGCCCTGGGGCGCGAGCACGACCCGGCGACGGTGCGCGCGTGGACCGCGCTGCTGCGGGCGTCCTGCTTCACCCCCGCGGGACGCCAGCGACTCGTCGAGCGGCTGGCGAGCTCGCCGGTCGGGCGCGCTGCCGTGCGCCCCGTCGGGTGACCGGTCGACCTTGCTGCTGTGCGCCCCGGTCGGGTGACCGGTCGACCTTGCTGCCGTGCGCCCCGGTCGGGTGACCGGTCGACCTTGCTGCCGTGCGTCCCGGTCGGGTGACTGGTCGACCTTGCTGGCGTGCGTCCCGGTCGGGTGACTGGTCGACCTTGCTGGCGTGCGTCCCGGTCGGGTGACCGGCCGACCTTGCTGCCGAGCGGCTGGCGCCCTCGCCGCTCGGGCTCGCTGCCGAGCGGCTGGCGCTCTCGCCGCTCGACCTCGCTGCCGAGCGGCTGGCGCCCTCGCCGGTCGGGCTCGGCGCCGAGTGCTCCGTCGGGTGACCAGTCGGGCTCGCTGCCGAGCACTCCGTCGGCATCCGATCGAGCGCCGTGCGATCACCGGCGGAGCGCCGTGCGAGCCGCACCGTGGACGGTGCCGACCGCACGCGTGACCGTGAGCCCTGGACGCAGGGGCGACGGGCGGGCCCCACGGTCTCCCGGCGCAGCGGCAGGGGCCCCGGTGAGCTCGCGGCCGGTCAGAGGGCGGCGACGACCACGTCGAGGCGGGTGCCCTGGGGTCCGGGGTCGCCGACCTCGACGGTCCAGCCGAGGTCGTGCAGCGCCTCGGCGAGCCGCGCCGGGGTGCGGGGGTTGGCGCCGTCCTCGAGCAGCCCGCGCACGAGGCGACCCTTGGTGGCCTTGTTGAAGTGGCTGACCACCTTGCGCACCCCGTCGACCTCGTGGAGCACGCGCACGGTGGCCACGCGGCGCGCCTCCTCGGGCGAGGGGCGCCAGAAGGCGGCGTACGTCGAGGAGCGCAGGTCGACGAGCAGGCCGTCGCCGACGGCGTCGAGCACGGCCGGGCCCAGCGCCTCGCGCCACACCCCGGCGACGGGGCCGAGACCGGGCAGCGAGGTGCCGCCGGAGAGCCGGTAGGCGGGGATCCGGTCGGCGGGCCGCACCAGGCCGAAGACGCTGGAGACGACCGCGAGCCGGGTGGCGGCGCGGCGCCGGGCGGCGGGGGAGAGGGTGGCGGCGTCGAGCGCGTCGTAGACGACCCCGGCGTAGACCTGGTCGGCGCGCGCCGTGGGGCTCTCGCGCAGGCGCCGGTCGAGGTCGACGAGGTCGAGCTGGGTGGAGCCGACGTCGAGGGTGCGGGCCGCCGCCTCGGGATCGCCCTCGCACAGGGCGACCAGCGCGTCGACGACGCGCTCGCGGGCGGGGGTGAGCGAGGGGGAGGAGAGGGACCCGAGGTCGAGGGGCTTGCCACGCCGCGGCGCGGTCTTGCCCTCGCTGGGGGGCAGCAGCATCAGCACGTCGCTATGGTGCCTGCATGCCCAGCAACCGCGTGGTCCGGGTCCGCTCCTCCGACGACGGGGTAGCCGCGACCCGGCTGCGCGCCGGGATCGACCGCATCCGCGAGGAGCTGGAGGTCACCGAGGCCTTCCCGGCCGAGGTCGAGGAGGCTGCCGCGCGCGCGGCCGCTGCGCCCCGGCTGCCCGACCTCGACCGCACCGACCTGCCGCTGCTGACCATCGACCCCGAGGGCGCGCGCGACCTCGACCAGGCGCTGCACCTCGAGCGCAGCGACGACGGCGGCTTCGTCGTGCACTACGCGATCGCCGACGTCGCGGCCTTCGTGACCCCCGGCGACCCCGTGGACGTCGAGGCCCACCGCCGCGGCGAGACCCTCTACGCCGCCGACGCGAAGGTGCCGCTGCACCCGCGGGTGCTCAGCGAGGACGCCGCCTCCCTGCTGCCGGGGCAGGTGCGGCCCGCGCTGCTGTGGACGATCACCCTGAGCGCCGAGGGCGAGCGCACCGACGTCGTGGTCGAGCGGGCCCGGGTGCGCTCGACCGCCCAGCTGTCCTACGAGCAGGCCCAGGCCGCGATCGACGACGGCAGCGCGGCCGACTCGCTGCGGGTCCTGGCCGAGCTCGGGCCGATCCGCCTGGCGCGCGAGGCCGCGCGCGGCGGGGTGTCGCTGCCGCTGCCCGAGCAGGAGGTCGACGTCGACGGCGAGACCTGGCACCTCGAGTTCCGCCGGCAGCTGCCGGTGGAGGAGTGGAACGCCCAGCTCTCCCTGCTCACCGGCTTCGCAGCCGCCGCGCTCATGGTGTACGGCCGCGTCGGCCTGCTGCGCACCCTGCCGCCGCCGGACCCGCGCGACGTGCAGCGGCTGCACCGCACCGCCCGCGCGCTGGGCGTCGAGTGGCCCGCCGAGCAGCTCTACCCCGACTTCGTCCGCTCCCTCGACCCGTCGCTGCCCGCGCACGCCGCGATGGTCGTGGCCTGCACCCGGCTGCTGCGCGGTAGCGGCTACGTCGGCTTCGACGGCGAGGTGCCGGCCGACCCGCAGCACGCCGCGCTGGCCTCGGAGTACGCCCACGTCACGGCGCCGCTGCGCCGCCTGGGCGACCGGTACGCCGGGGAGGTGTGCGTCGCGCTGTGCGCGGGGGAGGACGTGCCCGCGTGGGTGCTGGCCGAGCTCCACGAGCTGCCGCGCACGCTGCAGCGCTCGGGCCAGCTCGCCGGCCGCTACGAGCGGGCGGTGCTCGACCTGGTGGAGGCCGGGGTGCTCGCCGGGCGCGTAGGCGAGGAGATGGCCGGCGTGGTCGTCTCGGTCGACGACGAGGGTCACCGGGGCACCGTCGTGGTGGCCGACCCCGCCGTGGAGGCCACGGTCACGGCGGCGGGCGAGCTGCCGCTCGGGGCCGACGTACGGGTCAGGCTGGAGAGCGCCGACGTGACGACCGGGAGGGTCGGGTTCGCGCTGGTGGAGTGAGCGCTGCCGCCGCGGGAGCGTCGTGGGGCGAGGTAGGCCGGCCCCCGGGTCTGCCGCGTCTCGTGCCGGGGGGAACGCGAGCCGCGTCGCAGCCACCCGGGGGGCCGTGGGTCCTACTCTCCCCAGCGCGCGGGGGCGATCACTCCTCCGATCGGACATTTCTGGCCGGGGACCCGGTCAGAAGCGTCCCGACGGGGCTCAGGTGTCGCGGCGCGGGCGCTCGTAGTCCGACGGCTCGCTGTCGATCATGAAGCCGCGGTCGGCCTTGATGCCCTCGACCATGCGGTGCAGCCAGTCCTCGTCGGAGGTCTCGATGTCGCGCTGGGCCAGCTCGCCGCGCAGGTAGTCGAGCAGCTCGGTCTGGCCGGTCGCGTAGGCGACCGAGGTGGAGTCGACCGCGGCCTGCAGGTCGGCGTCGTAGGTGGCCATGGGGTTCCTTCCGTCGGCGCCGCCGGTCGGCGGCAGGTGAGCAGTGTGACGTACGTCGGGGCCGTGCGCTCAGGCGGTGGTGCCGGGCTCCAGCCGCGCACCGGGCTCGAGCACCACGCCCTCGCCGACCGTGCACTCGCGGCCGAGCAGCACGACGTGCTCGGGGTCGGGCCGCGAGGCCGTCTCGCGGGGCGCCCCGACCATGGCGCCGACGCCCACGCGGCAGCGCACGTCGACGACGGCGTCGTGCACGGCGCTGCGGGCACCGACCACGGAGTCGGCGAAGAGCACGCTGTCGGTGACGATCGCGCCCTCCTCGACGACCACCCCGGGCCCCAGCACGCTGCGGTGCACCGACCCCGCGACCTGGCAGCCCGGGGAGACGAGGCTGTCGACGACGTCGGCGCCGTCGCGCAGCCGCGCCGGCGAGCGCTGTGGCTGGCGGGTGAGGATCGGCCAGTCGGCGCGACCCAGCACCCCCTGGTCGTCGAGGAGCAGGTCGTGGTGGGTGCGCAGGTACTTGTGGGGCTCGCCCAGGTCGCGCCAGTAGCCGTCGAGGGCCAGCGCCCGGGTGCGGCCCCGCTCGACCAGCCGCGGCACCAGGTGGTCCCCGAAGTCGTCGAGCCCGGAGTCGCCGGCCGGGCTGTCGGCGCCGAGCTCGCGGTGCAGCTCCTCGAGCACCTCCACCAGCACGACCGGGTCGTAGGCGATGACCTCGGTCGAGACCACCGAGGTCGCGGGCTCGTCGGGCTTGTAGGCGAAGCCGGTGACGAGGCCGTCGTCGTCGGCCTCGACGACCCCGTGGTCGCCCGCCTCGGAGGGGTCGACCTCGCTGGTGAGCAGGGTGCACTCGGCGCCACGGTCGAGGTGGGCGGCGACGAGCTCGGCGTAGTCGTAGGTGTAGACGTGGTCGGCGCTCATCACGAGCAGGACGTCGGCGCCGAAGCCGGTGATCTGGTGGCGCAGCCGGTAGAGCTCGTCGGCGTTGCCCCGCGCGAAGCCCTCCTCGTCGAGGCTGCCGGTGCCCTCCTCGGGCATGAGCAGCCGCAGGCCGCCGCGGGTGCGGTCGAGGTCCCACGGGCGTCCGTTGGCGACCTCCTCCTCGAGCGTGCCGCCCTGGAACTGCACCGAGAGCCACACGTCGCTGATGCCGCTGTGGGTGAGGTTGGAGAGCGGGAAGTCGACGAGCTGCAGGACGCCGGCCACGGGCAGCGCGGGCTTGGCGCGCTCCCGGGTCAGCACGTCCATGCGCCCACCGGCGCCGCCGGCCTGGACGATCGCGAGCACGCGGGGTCTGGTCATGGGTCACCCAAGCACGGACGCCGACCCGCACGCGAGGCCCCCCGGGGTGGTGCGGGCACCACGCGCGCCGCGCCCCGACCCGGGGCTCCGGCCCCGGACGAGGCGCGGGCTCGGCTCAGGCCCCGGTGGACAGCCGGTGCCGCACGACGCGGCGCCGCAGCGTGGGGGAGGAGACGACCTCGTAGCCGGCCTCGAGGAAGACCTGCAGCAGCCCGACCGACGCCTCGTCCCAGATGACGGTGCGCCCGGGGGCGGGCTCGATCGGGTAACCCTCGAGGACGTGGGCGCCGACCTGCGCGCCGTACTCGACGGTGGCCGCGGCGAGCTCGTAGGTGAGACCGGTCCTGCGCCAGCCCGACCGCACCACGAAGCAGGTCACCGACCAGACGCCGGACAGCTCGGGGTCCTGACGCATCCAGGGCTGCTTGCGGCTCCAGATGCGGGGGTAGTGCTCGCGCGGCTCGACGGCGACCCAGCCGGCGGGCTCGCCGTCGACGTAGCCGACGAGGCCGGAGGTCGGGCCGTCGGTGCCGCAGGCGGTCTGCGCGACCAGCGCCGCCTCCCGCTGCTCCTGGGTGGTGTCGCGCCAGATCCAGCCCGGCGCCTTCAGGCCCTGGCAGCGGCACCTGCTCGCCCCGCCCGCCGCGAACACGGCCGCGATGTCCTCGGCGGAGGCGCGGTGGGCCGGGAGCCAGGTGAACTCGGGCATCTCGCGACCCTAGGACCTCGGCGTCCCGGGGTGAAGGGGCACGCGCGGTGCAGCGGACCCCGGGGTGCGGACGGGCTGGCCTGTAGGCCGGGTTCTGTGCCGGCTCGCGCCGGCGGCGACCATCCATCTACGACTGCCGTTGCCGACAGCCTCCAGCGGTCTACCCGTGCACTCGGGCGGGTCACCCTCAGACGTGCACGCGTGCGGGGCCTCGCGGCTCCGCACTTCTTGACCTTGCTCCAGGTGGGGTTTGCCTAGCCGCCCCGGTCGCCCGGGGCGCTGGTGGTCTCTTGCACCACCGTTTCACCCTTACCGCCTCGGGCCGGAGCCCTCGGCGGCGGTCTGTTCTCTGTGGCACTGTCCCGCGGGTCACCCCGGGTGGGCGTTACCCACCACCACGCCCTGAGGAGCCCGGACCTTCCTCGGCGCCTCCCGAGGGAGACGACGCGGTCGCCCGGCCAGCCCGTCCGCAGGAGAGAACGTACCGTGGGGGCGTGTCCTCCGACGACCTGGTGCCCCCGCCCCTCGTGTTCCCCGGCCAGACCGGCGCGGAGTCCGCCTACCGTGTCGCCCACGACCTGCTCGTGCGCCGCGCACCGGCCGAGGCGCTCGCCGTGCTCGAGCCCGCGCTCGCCCTCGACCCGACCAGCTCGGGGCTGCGGACCCTGCGCGCCTGGGCGTACCTGCTGCGCGCCCAGCTGACGAAGGCCGAGGCCGAGCTGGCCGGCCTGGTGGAGGAGAAGCCCGACGACCTGTGGGCGCGTCACGCGCTGGGGCGCGCCCTGGAGCGCCAGAGCCGCCTCGCCGACGCCCTGCCCCACCTGCGGCTGGCCGCGGCGATGTCGGGCGACCCCGAGCACGAGGTCGCGGTGCTGCGCGTCGAGCGGCGCCTCGCCGAGGCCGGCGAGCGGTCCTTCGACGACCTGACCTGACCCCGACCTGACCCCGACCTGACCTGGCCTCGGGGCCTGGGGTGGGTCAGCCGTCCCCGCGGTCGCCGCGGACCGTCGGGGCCGTCGGGGCCGTCGGGACAGCGGCGTGCCCGCAGTAGCGCGGCGCCACCTCGCGCAGCGCCTCCAGCACCACCCGCACCGCGGCCCGCTCGGCCTGGTCGGCGCGGGCGAGCGCGGCGATGCGCCGGGTCTGCACGGGCGCGGCGGTGGGCAGCAGCACCGGCCTGCCCGCCCCCGAGCCGGCCTCCGAACCCGCCTCCGGGGCGGCTCCCGAGGCCGTGTCACCCAGGCGGGCGGCGTGGCGCGGGAGCAGGGCGAGGCCGTGCCCGGCACCCACGAGCGCCTGCTGGGTGCGCAGGTCGGCGAAGCGGTGGGTCACCTGCGGCGCCGGGGCGCCCGCGGCGGCGAACCACGCCAGCAGCGCCCGGTCGAAGGGCCAGCCGGCCGGCACCCCGACCCAGGTCTCGGCGCGCACGTCCTCGACCCGGACCGGCCGGGTGGTGCCGGCCAGGGGGTGGCCGGGCGGCACACCCACGTCGAGCGGCTCCTCGACCAGGTCGACCACCCGCACGCCGCGCCGTCGCCACAGGGCCTGCGACACCGCGCCCGACCACGCGCCGTCGACCGACGCACGGTGGGCCAGGACGACGTCGGCGAGGTCGGTGCGCGCGGCGTACTCGTCGCCGTGGAGGTCGGCCTCGACCACCTCCAGCTCCAGACCGGGGTGGCGGGAGAGGGCGGTGAGCAGGTGGGGGAGCAGACCCTGCGCGGCGGTGGGGAAGACGCTGAGCCGCACGGTGCCCCGCACCTCGCCGTGGTAGTCGTCCCACCGGGCCTGCACGCGCTCGAGCGCCTGCTCGACCTCGCCCGCGGCCTCGCAGAGCACCCGGCCGGCGTCGGTGAGCTCGACGCGGCGACCGACCCGGCGCAGCAGGCTGGCGCCGGCCTCGCGCTCCAGGGTCTTGAGCTGCTGGGAGACCGCCGTGGGGGTCAGGTGGGCGCGCCGGGCCACCGCGGTGACGGTGCCGAGCCGCTCGAGGTCGCGCAGCAGCCCCAGCCGGCGGACGTCGAGGTGGCGCGGGGGCGGGGTCTGCCCGGTCGGGACGTCCATGAAGGAAGACTACGCAGTCGCTGCAGCATGATGACATGGACCTTCACGGTGGGTGGCCCCAGGCTGGGTGCATGACCCTCACGCACGTCCCGCTCCGGGTGGACCGCCGGTGACCCGCCGCGACGCCCTGCTCGCCGTGCTCGTCTCGGTCTGCTGGGGCGTGAACTTCCTGGCCATCCACGCCTCCCTGGAGCACTACCCGCCGATGTTCCTGGTCGCGCTGCGCTTCGCCGTGATCGCGGTGCCCACGCTGCTGCTGGTGCGGCGCCCGCAGGTGCCCGCGCGCTGGCTGGTCGGCTACGGCGTGGGCTTCGGCGTGCTCCAGTTCGTGTTCCTCTACGCCGGCATGGCCGCCGGCATGCCGGTCGGGCTGTCCTCGCTGGTGCTCCAGGCCTCCGCGCCCTTCACGGTGCTGATCGCGGCGGCGTGCCTGGGCGAGCGCCCCTCCCGCGCGACCTGGGTCGGCATCGCGGTGGCCATGGCCGGGCTGCTGGTGATCGCGGCCTACCGCGGCCTGACGGTCTCGCTGCTGCCGACGGTGCTGGTGCTGCTGGGGGCGCTGGGCTGGGCCCTGGGCAACATCGCCTCGCGCCAGGCCCAGGCCCAGGCCGGGCCGGCGGGCGCCTCACCCTTCGCGCTCATGCTGTGGATGACGGTCGTGCCCCCGCTGCCGATGCTGGCGCTCTCGCTCCTGGTCGAGGGGCCGGACCGGATCCTCGCGTCGCTCGGCTCCGCCGTGGGTCCGGGCGCCGCGCCCGAGGCGGCCGCGGCCAACCTCGGCCTGCTCTACACCGTGGTGGTCGGCACCCTGGTCGGCAGCGGGCTGTGGACGCTGCTGCTGCGGCGCAACCCCTCCAGCGCGGTCGCGCCCTTCTCGATGCTGGTGCCGGTCACCGGCATCACGACCGCGTGGCTGGTGCTGGGCGAGACCCCCGCGCTGGCCGAGGTGCTCGGCGGGGTGCTCGTGGTGGGGGGTGTGCTGCTGCCCCACGCGTGGCGCCGGCGCCGGGGCTCGCGTGCGGCGGCGGGGGCGGGCTCAGGGGTGGGTGAGGACCTCGGCGCCGTCGGCGGTGACGAGGAGGGTGTGCTCGAACTGCGCCGAGCGCCGTAGGTCCTTGGTGGCCACCGTCCAGCCGTCGTCCCACATCGTCCACTCGTGGGTGCCGAGGTTGAGCATGGGCTCGATGGTGAAGGTCATGCCCACGTTGATGACGTCGTCGTAGTGCGGGTCGTCGTAGTGCGGCACCACGAGCCCGGCGTGGAAGTGGGTGCCGATGCCGTGGCCGGTGAACTCGCGGACCACGCCGTAGTCGAAGCGACGGGCGTAGGTCTCGATCACCCGGCCGATGACGTTGAGCCGTCGGCCGGGCCTGACCGCCCTGATCGCCCGGTCGAGGGCCTCGCGGGTGCGCTCGACCAGCAGCCGCGACTCCTCGTCGACGTCGCCGGCGAGGAAGGTGGCGTTGGTGTCGCCGTGCACGCCGTCGAGGTAGGCGGTGATGTCGATGTTGACGATGTCGCCGTCCTCGACCACGCGGCTGTCGGGGATGCCGTGGCAGACGATCTCGTTGACGCTGGAGCACAGCGACTTGGGGAAGCCGCGGTAGCCGAGCGTGGAGGGGTAGGCGCCGTGGTCGCACAGGAACTCGTGGCCGAGGCGGTCGAGCTCGTCGGTGGTGACCCCCGGCTGCACCGCCGCGCCGACGGTCTCGCGGGCCTGCGCGGCCAGGCGGCAGGCCGCGCGCATGCGCTCGATGGTCTCGGCGTCCTTGACCTCGCTGCCCTCGAAGGGAGCGGGGGCGGGGCGGTCGACGTACTCGGGGCGCACGATGTGGGCGGGCACCGGGCGGCGCGGGCTGACGGCGGCCGGGGTCACGGGGGCGGCTGCGGGAGGGGTCACGGGCG
Organism: Nocardioides sp. Leaf307; assembly: GCF_001423135.1. Lineage (NCBI taxonomy): Bacteria > Bacillati > Actinomycetota > Actinomycetes > Propionibacteriales > Nocardioidaceae > Nocardioides > Nocardioides sp. Leaf307. The sequence continues at coordinate 1,658,196 of NZ_LMNY01000001.1, forward strand.
TGAAGTGTAGTTTCGCCCCCATGGCTGACAGCGACGGCGAGTACTGGTTCAACGTCAAGCTCCACCGGGTGGAGACCACCGAGGACCTGAGCCCCAGCAAGGACCGGCTCGGGCCCTACGCCACGCGGGCCGAGGCCGAGCGGGCCCTGGAGAAGGCGGCCCAGCGCAACGAGGACTGGGACGGCGACCCGGACTGGAACGACGACGCCCCCGCCGCCGGCGGGGACCCCCGCTGACGGTGGCCCCCGGCTGGGGCGGGGGGCGGGGCCGACCCGGTCGCCCGCCGCGCCGCGCGGACGCCGCCTCCCCGTGGCCCTTCGTCGGCATGGCCGGCATGGCCGCGGTCTTCTTCCTGTACGCCGCGAGCGGCCCGGTCACGCCGTGGTGGGGCCAGGCCCTGCTGCTGGCCTTCTGGGCCCTCCTGCTGCTGGTGGCCGCGGCCTGGTGGAGCCTGCACCCCGGCTGGGTGCCGTGGGTGCCGGTGGTCGGCTTCGTGGTGCTCTTCGCGACGGTCGTCGCGGGGGCGGCCTGGTGGGGCTGGGCGGATTAGCCCCCCGACGGGGCCGCCCCGGGCTCAGGCGTCGGCCGTGGTCGCTGTGCCCGCCCCCGGCCCGGGCTCGGTCTGCTTCACCGACAACCGGGTCAGGCGCGCGCCCTCGCGGCCGGTGACGACGAGGGTGTGCCCACCGACAGCGAGGTCGTCGCCGACGTCCGGGATGCGCCCGAGGCGGTGCAGCACGTAGCCCGCGGCCGTCTCGTAGGGTCCGTCGGCCAGCTCCACGCCGGTCTGGGTCGCGAACTCCTCGATGGTCAGCGCGGCGTCGACCTCGCCGTCGTCGGAGGTGCGCTGGTGGGTCGCGGGGTCGTCGTACTCGTCGTCGATCTCGCCGACCAGCTCCTCGACCAGGTCCTCGAGGGTGACGATGCCGTCGGTGCCACCGTACTCGTCGACGACGACCGCGAGGTGGGCCCGCTGCTTGCGCATCCAGGTCAGGGTGGGCAGCACCCGGTTGGTGCCGGGCAGGTGGGTCACCGCGCGCAGGTGCTGCTCGACGGTGTCGGTGGGGTCGTCGGGGTCGGCGCCGAAGAGGTCGCGCACGTGCACGAAGCCGCGCACGTCGTCGACGTCGCGCCCGATGACGGGGTAGCGGGAGAAGGGGTTGTCGCGGATCGTGGCGAAGGCCTGGGCCACGGTGTCCTCGACGCGCAGCACCGTCACGTCGGCGCGGGGCCGCATCACCTCCACCAGCGTGCGGTCGCCGGCGTCGAAGACGTCGACGAGGATCTGGCGCTCGCTCTCGCCGAGGCCCTCGTGCTGGTCGACCATGTAGCGCAGCTCGTCCTCGCTCATCTCCTCCGAGGCCGCGTGAGGGTCGCCGCCGACCAGGCGCACCACGGCGTCGGTCGACTTCGACAGCAGCCAGATCACCGGGCGCATGAGGTTGGCGAAGCGGTCGAGCGGCGGCCCGACGACCAGGGCGACGCCGGCGGAGCGCTGCAGCGCGATGCGCTTGGGCACCAGCTCGCCCAGCACGAGGCTGACGTAGGCCACCACGAGGGTCAGCAGGACCAGGGCGGCGGTGTCGGCCGCCGCCTCGGGCAGGCCCGCGCTGACGAGGAAGGGCGCGAAGTCGGGCGCGAGCGTCGAGGCGCCGTAGGCGGCGGAGAAGAAGCCGGCCACGGTCACGCCGATCTGCACGGCGGCGAGGAAGCGGTTGGGCTGGCGCGCGACGTGGGCGACGCGTCCGGCGCGCCCGCCGCGCTTCTCGAAGTCGCTGACCTGGCTCTCGCGCAGGGAGACCAGCGCGATCTCCGTGCCGGCGAACACCCCTCCGACGAGCACGAAGGCCAGCACGAGGGCTGCGTTGATCAGGGTCTGTTGGTCCACCGGGTCTCCTGGTGCGGGGGCGAGGTGGTGCCGAGCGTGCCTGATCGCCCCAAGGGGTGATCCGGATGCGGCCGGGGTCGGGCCGGGGTCGGGCCGGGGTCGGGCCGGGTCCGGTCAGGCCGGGGTGACCCGCAGCACGACGTCGTTCCCGTCGCCGTTGTCGGTGGTCAGCAGCAGCGCGCCGCCGGGGGCCTGGGTGACCTGGCGGATGCGGCCGTGCTCCTTCAGCGCCGCGGGGGCGCGGACCTTGCGCAGGTCACCCCGCGCGTCGAAGGTCAGGAAGAGCACCTCGGTGTCCTTGAGCACCGCCACGGCGAGGGCGCCCCGCAGGGCGCCCCACTGCTTCCCGCGCACGAAGGTGGCACCGCAGGTGGCGACGGTCGAGGGGCCCGAGCGCCACCGGGCGGCGACCTGGGTGCCGGGCAGCGACCGGTCGGTCATCGGCACCTGCTCGTTGTAGCCGGGGACGGGGTGCCAGCCGTAGTCGCCGCCGTTGCGGAGCTTGTTGACCTCGTCGTCGCGGAAGCTGCCCTGCTCCACCGACCACAGGCTGCCGTCGGCGCGCTGGGCCAGGCCCTGCACGTTGCGGTGGCCGTAGGTGTGGACGTAGCGCTTGCTGCGCACCTTCGCACCGGGGAAGGGGTTGCCGGGCCAGGGGGCGCCCGTGCGGCGGTCGAGGCGCAGGGTCTTGCCGCCCAGCGAGGTCAGGTCGCGGGGGTTGGTGCCGACCGCGGCGTCGCCCGTGCCGACGAGCAGCGAGCCGTCGCGGGCGACGAGGAGCCGGCAGCCGCCGTGGCGCCCGGAGGAGGCGGGCAGGCCCTTGAGGAGCACCTTGGCGCGGGTCGCGGTGGTGGCGGCGTCGTCGAGGGTCCAGGCGACCACGCGCACGTCGTGGCCGCCGCCGGAGGTCGTGGCGCCCTGGCAGGTGTAGAAGCGCCCGTTGTCGGCGAAGCGGGGGTCGACCTCCAGGCCCATGAGGCCGGTCTCCCCGGAGACCCACACCTGGTCGGAGGGGAAGTCGACGTCGCGGGTCTCGCCACCCTCGACCACGGTGAGCGCGGCGCGGTCGCGCTGGGTCACCAGGAGGCGCCCCTCGCCGATGGAGCGCACGTCCCACGGGTGGTCGAGACCGGAGGCCACCCGCGACACCCTCAGCCGCGGCACGGCCCGGGGTGCGGTGACGGGGGCGGGGTGAGGGTCGGCGGTGCTCCCGGGAGCCGCGGTGCGGGAGTCCGTGGGGCCCTGGCCGTCGGGCGTCGCCTGTGCCGCCTGGGCGGTCGGTGCCGCGGGGGCGAGGAGCGCGGCGGCGAGCAGGGCGGCGGCGCACGCGCTCAGGCGGCCGCCACGGTGGGCGGGACCGCCGGCGGGGCGGGTGGGGCGGCGGAGTCCGAGAGGGGCCATGGCGCCACGCTACGGCGCGACCCGCCCGGAGGCATCCACCCGATCGGTGGATCTCGTGTGGAGGAGCGCCCGCCGGGCGCTGCGGTGCCGGGCGTCGTGTTACCGAACCGGTGGGGTCGTGTCACCGCTGCGTGGACCGGCCGTGGGCCTGACGTCCGTAGTGTTCTACCCATCAGCCGGACCTTCCGGGGGGACGGACCGGCTGCCGACGGAGAAGGCGACGGAGGGTCGCGCGCTCCCGGGGGACCACGTGGCTGGGGGGCCACAGCGCCCCCGTCGTCGGACACACGGGGACAGCCCGCACGACGTTCCGGGGGGAGCGGCGCGCGGGCTGTCTCGTGCTGCCCGGAGGTCGCGTCAGAAGGTGTGCTCGGGGCCGGGGAAGGTGCCGCCCCTGACGTCGGCGGCGTAGGCACGGGCCGCGTCGAGCATGACGCCGTGCAGGTCGGCGTACTGCTTGACGAAGCGCGGCATCCGCCCGGTGCGCAGACCCAGGGCGTCCTGCCACACCAGCACCTGGCCGTCGCACTCGGGGCCGGCCCCGATGCCGATCGTGGGGATGCCCAACGCACGGCTGACCTCGCCGGCGACGTCGCCGGGCACCATCTCCATGACCACGGCGAAGGCGCCGGCGGCCTCGACCGCCCGCGCGTCGGCCAGCACCCGGGCGGCGGTGTCGCCGCGGCCCTGCACGCGGTAGCCGCCGAGGGTGTGCTCGCTCTGGGGCGTGAAGCCGATGTGGGCCATCACCGGCACGCCGCCGCGGGTGAGCAGCTCGATCTGGGGCGCCATCTCGGCTCCGCCCTCGAGCTTCACGGCGTGGGCGCCCCCCTCCTTCATGAAGCGCACGGCGGTGTCGTAGGCCTGCTGCGGCGAGCCCTGGTAGGAGCCGAAGGGCAGGTCGCCGAGCACCATCGCGCGCCGCGCCGAGCGGGCCACGGCGCGGGTGAGCGGCAGCAGCTCGTCGACGGTGACCGGCAGCGAGGTCTCGTTGCCGAGCACGTTGTTGGAGGCGGAGTCGCCGATGAGCAGGACGTCGATGCCGGCCTCGTCGAAGGTCTGCGCGGAGTACTGGTCGTAGGCGGTGAGCATCGTGATCCGCTCCCCGCGCTGCTTCATCTCGCGCAGGTGGTGGGTGCGCACGCGTCGTGCCGGGGCGGGTGCGGCGGCTGCGGTGGGCGCGGTGGGGGCGGCCGGGCCGGTGCCGTAGGGCGCGGGCTCCTCGGGTGCGGCGGACGACGGCACGGACGGGTCGGGCGACCCGGGCGAACCGGGGCTGGGCGTGCTCATGACGAGCTCCTTCGGCTGCGATCTCGCGGCTCCCGGATGGAGTCCACGGACTGCTCCCAGGCTAGGGGCGCGAGGTGGCCGGGCGGCAGGTGCGCGAGCGGGTGGTGGTGCTCACACCGACGCCGCCCGACGTCAGGTGACGGGCCGGCCGGCCGCGTCGGCCGCGGCCTCGAGCTCGGCCACGACGATGCGCCGCATGCCGAGCATGGCCTGCATCGCGGCTCCGGCCCGTGCGGGGTCGGGGTCGGAGAGCAGCTCGCCGAGCCGGTCGGGCACCACCTGCCAGGACAGTCCGAAGCGGTCGGTCAGCCACCCGCACCGCGACTCCTCCCCGCCGTCGCCGAGGCGCCGCCAGTAGTGGTCGACCTCGGCCTGGTCGCGGCAGGCGATGCTGAAGGAGACCGTCGGCGTGAAGCCGGCGTGGAGCGGTCCGCCGTTGATCGCGCGGAAGGTGAGGCCGTCGAGGGTGAACTCCCCGGCCATCACCGTGCCCGCGGGCATCGGGGCGCCCTCGCCGTACCGCGACAGGTGGCCGACCGAGGACCGGGGGAAGATCGCGGTGTAGAAGGACGCCGCCTCCTCCAGCTCGTGGTCGAACCACAGGCAGGGGGTGATGCTGCCGGCGGGCCTGTCTCCTGTGCTGAGGCTCATGCGGGGGCAGACCACGGCGGGGCGGGGAAGTCATCGGCGCCGGCCTCGGTAGGTTCCTCCCCATGCGCGTCTTGGTCTCCGGCGGTGCCGGCTACATCGGGTCCCACACCGTCCTCGCCCTCATCGAGGCCGGCCACGACGTCGTGGTGGTCGACGACTTCTCCAACAGCAAGCCCACGGTCGTGGCCCGCCTCGAGGCGCTCTCCGGGCGCCACGTGCCGCTGCACGCCATCGACCTCACCGACGTCGACAAGACCTCCCACCTCTTCGCGGTGGAGGAGATCGACGCGGTGATCCACTTCGCCGGCTTCAAGGCCGTGGGGGAGAGCGTCGCGAAGCCGCTGGAGTACTACCGCAACAACCTCGATTCCACCTTCTCCCTCGTCGAGGCCATGCGCCGCCACGACGTGCACCGCCTCGTCTTCTCCTCCTCGGCCACCGTCTACGGCGACAAGGCCCCCCTGCCCTTCCACGAGGACTACGCCGACCTCAGCGCCCTGAGCCCCTACGGCCGCTCCAAGGTGATGATCGAGCACGTGCTCTCCGACGTCGCGGCCGCGACCCCGGGCCAGCGCACGGCGCTGCTGCGCTACTTCAACCCCGTGGGCGCCCATCCCTCGGGCGACCTCGGCGAGGACCCGCAGGGCATCCCGAACAACCTCATGCCGTTCATCGCCCAGGTCGCGGTGGGCCGGCGCGAGCGGCTCTCGGTCTTCGGCGACGACTACCCCACCGACGACGGCACCTGCGAGCGCGACTACATCCACGTCATGGACCTCGCCGCCGGCCACGTCGCCGCCCTGGAGCACCTCGACGACATGGCCGAGCCCGCGCGCGCCTTCAACCTCGGCACCGGGCACGGCACCAGCGTGATGGAGCTCTTCCACGCCTTCGAGCGGGCCGTGGGCCGCGAGCTGCCCTACGAGGTGGTCGGCCGGCGCCCCGGCGACCTGCCCCGCATGTGGGCCGACGCCACCCGGGCCCGCGAGGAGCTGGGCTGGGAGGCCACCCGCACCGTCGACGAGATGTGCGCCGACACCTGGTACTGGCAGTCGCGCAACCCGCACGGCTTCCCCGACGGCACCCGGCGCTGAGCGGTCCGGCCGGGGAGGTCCCCGGCGCGGGCATCCCTAGGATGGGCGCCGTGGACTTCTACTCGGCCTACGCCCAGGGCTTCGCTCGGGTCGCGGCCTGCACGGTGCCCGTCGCGATCGCCGACCCGGCGACCAACGCCGCGCGGGTGCTCGAGCAGGCCCGGGCCTGCCACGACGACGCCGTGGCCGTGGCCGTCTTCCCCGAGCTGTGCCTCTCGGGCTACTCCATCGAGGACCTCCTGCTGCAGGACGTGCTCCTCGAGGCCGTCGAGGACGCGATCGAGACCGTGCGCGCCGGGTCGGTCGACCTGCTGCCGGTGCTCGTGGTCGGGGCCCCGCTGGTGCACGGCACGCGCGTGCTCAACTGCGCCGTGGTGATCCACCGCGGCCGGGTGCTGGGCGTGGCACCCAAGTCGCACCTGCCGACCTACCGGGAGTTCTACGAGCGACGCCACTTCGCCCCCGGCGACGACCGGCGCGGAGCCACCCTCCGCCTCGGCGGCCACGACGTGCCGCTGGGTCCCGACCTGCTCTTCACGGCCGAGGACGTGCGCGGGCTGACCCTCCACGTCGAGGTCTGCGAGGACATGTGGGTGCCCGTGCCGCCCAGCGCGGAGGCCGCCCTCGCCGGTGCCACGGTCCTGGCCAACCTCTCCGGCAGCCCGATCACGGTCGCCCGTGCCGAGGACCGCCACTTGCTGGTGCGCAGCGCCAGCGCGCGCTGCTCCGCGGCCTACGTCTACGCCGCCGCCGGCCAGGGCGAGTCGAGCACCGACCTGTCCTGGGACGGCCAGACCCTCGTGCACGAGTGCGGCGACCTGCTGGCCGAGGGCGAGCGCTTCGCCCGGGGCCCCGTGCGCACCGTGGCCGACGTCGACCTCCACCGGCTGCGCCAGGAGCGGCTGCGCCAGGGCACCTTCGACGACAACCGCCGCACCCACGCCGAGCGGGTCGAGGCCTTCCGCACCGTCTCCTTCACCCTCGACCCGCCCACCGGCGACGTCGGGCTGCGCCGCGCCGTCGACCGCTTCCCCTTCGTGCCCAACGACCCGGCGCGCCTCGCGCAGGACTGCTACGAGGCCTACGCCATCCAGGTCTTCGGCCTCGAGCAGCGCCTCACCGCGATCGGCCAGCCCAAGGCCGTCATCGGCGTCAGCGGCGGCCTCGACTCCACCCACGCCCTCATCGTGGCCGCGCGCGCCATGGACCGCCTCGGGCGACCGCGCAGCGACATCCACGCCTTCACCATGCCGGGCTTCGCCACCGGCGACGTCACGAAGTCCTACGCCACCCGGCTGGCCGCCTCCCTCGGCGTCACCTTCGAGGAGCTCGACATCCGCCCGGCCGCCGAGCAGATGCTGCGCGACCTCGACCACCCCTTCAGCGACGGCGCGCCCGCCTACGACGTGACCTTCGAGAACGTCCAGGCCGGGCTGCGCTACGACTACCTCTTCCGCCTGGCCAACCACCGCCGCGGCATCGTCGTCGGCACCGGCGACCTCTCCGAGCTCGCGCTGGGCTGGTGCACCTACGGCGTGGGCGACCAGATGTCGCACTACAACGTCAACGCCGGGGTGCCCAAGACCCTCGTGCAGCACCTCATCCGCTGGGTCGCCGACAGCGACCAGTTCGACGAGGAGACCAACGCCCTGCTGCGCGAGATCGTGCTGCAGGAGATCACCCCCGAGCTCGTGCCGACCACCGAGGGCGAGCGCCCGCAGGCCACCGAGGACACCGTGGGGCCCTACCCGCTCCAGGACTTCACCCTCCACCACGTGCTGCGCCTGGGCATGCGTCCCAGCCGGGTGGCGTTCCTCGCGTGGCACGCCTGGCGCGACGCCGACGCCGGCCAGTGGCCCGCCGGGCACCCGGTCGAGCGGCGGGCGGCGTACGACCTGCCCGCCGTGCGGCACTGGCTGGAGGTCTTCGTGACCCGCTTCTTCGCCAGCCAGTTCAAGCGCTCCGCGCTGCCCAACGGGCCCAAGGTCAGTGCCGGCGGCACGATGTCGCCGCGCGGCGACTGGCGCATGCCCTCCGACGCCTCGGCCGCCGCGTGGCTGGCCGAGATCGAGGCGCACGTCCCCCGCTGAGCGGCCCGTCAGCAGCGCCGGGCGCCGGCGCTGCGACCTTAGCCCGGCCTTAGCGGATCCATGGTTCGCGGTTAGCGCTGGTCGCGACAGTCTCTTCCTCGTCAGCACGAGACGAGGAGACACAGACATGAAGAAGGCCCTGCTGGTCGTCGCGGCGGTCGTCGTGGTCGTGCTCGTCGGAGGCGGCGCCTGGGCGATGCTCGGCGGCGGCACCGACCTGCAGACCCGAGGCACCTGCGGCAACGCGACCTACGAGCTCAGCGCCGAGGACGACGACGACAACCTCGAGGTGAACTTCGAGCTCCAGTCGGCCAGCGCCGGCGAGGCCTGGGAGGTCGTCGTCGAGCAGGACGGCACCGCGCTGTTCTCCGGCGAGCGCACCACCGACGAGGACGCCGAGCTCGACGTCGACGTGCTCGGCGACGAGGACGCCGACGCCGTCTTCAGCGTCGTCGCCACGCCCCAGGGCGGCGGGGCCTGCACCGTCGACCTCGACTGAGGCCACGGCTCTGCCGCCACCACGGCTCCACACCGCTCCACCCGCTCGAGCCGCTCCACCCGGCTCGACCCGCTCCACCCGGCTCGAACCGCTCCACCCGCTGGACCCATCCACCCATCCCCGCACCACCCGTCCCAGGAGGACCCACCATGATCAAGCGCACCGCCGCCCTGCTCGCCACGACCGCCCTCGTCGCCGTCCCGGCCACCACCCTCGTGGCGGCTCCCGCCCACGCCGTCGAGCGCGGCGGGGTCTGCGGCGACGGCCGCTTCTCCCTCGACGTCGAGACCGACGACGGCCAGTACGAGATCCAGGGCGACCTCGACAACGTCAAGGCCGGCTCCCGCTGGAAGCTCGTGCTCAAGCAGGACGGCAAGGTCATCTTCAAGGACACCCGCCGCGCCGACAACGAGGGCGACATCGACGTCGAGCGCACCCGTCCCAACACCGCCGGCAAGGACACCTTCCGCTTCATCGCCACCCGCGTCGGCGGCAGCCCCACCTGCTCCACCAAGGTCACCCTCTGACCTGACGGCACCCCGCGCGTGGCACCGCGCACGGCACCACCCGACGGGGCCGCTCCTCCGGGAGCGGCCCCGTCGTCGTGCTGCCCGCGCCGCTCGTGCCCTCCGAGCGTCCCTAGGTCGGCGGACCGAGCTCGACCCGCACCCGACCGCCGCCGGCGGGGGAGCGCTCCAGGGCCAGCGAGCCGCCCGACTCCTCCGCGGTGCGCACGGCGATGGCCAGCCCCAGGCCCGTGGACCCCGCGCCCGAGGTGCCGCGGGCGGTGACGTCGACGCCGTCGGGGAAGCCGCTCCCGGCGTCGTCGACGAGGAGCAGGACCCCACCGCCGGGACGCGGGGCCAGCTCGACGCGCAGGTCGGCGCCGTCGGGGGTGTGGGAGAAGACGTTGTCGAGCAGCACGTCCACGAGCGCCTGCAGGTCCTCCTCGGCCGCTCGCACCCGCGCCGGCACGGCGCCACCGGGACCGAGGTCGGGGTGGACGACCAGTGCGAGGGCGCGGCCCTGGTCCTCGGCCAGCGCCTCCCAGAAGTCCGTGCGGTCGGTGACCACCGCGACCGCGTCGGCCTCGGGCACCAGGCCCTCGCGCTGCGAGCGGCGGGCCTCGCGCACCACGTGGTCGACCGTGGCGTCGAGCTCGTCGAGGTCGGCGCCGAGCCGCTCGCGGTCGCCGGGGTCGGCCAGGGAGTCGACACGCAGGCGCAGCGCCGTCATGGGCGTCCGCAGCCGGTGCGACACGTCGGCGACCGAGTCGCGCTCGCGGGCGAGCAGCACCTCGATGCGACCGACCAGCCGGTTCATCGCGCCTGCGAGCTCGCGCACCTCGAGTGGCCCGCTCGGGGTCACCGGGTCGGGCCGCCGGCGGTCGCCCAGCTGCCCGGCGTACGCCGCGAGCGCGCGGACGGGCTGCACGAAGCCGCGTCCGATCCGGTCGGCCAGGGCGAGCGCGGCCAGCAGCAGGACCAGCCCGAGGGCCACCAGCGCGAGGTAGATGCGCAGGATGCCCGACTCCAGGCCGGGGGCCTCCACGCGGACCCGGATGACCGGGGTGTTGCCGGGAGCGGCGGTGTTGCCGCTGAGCGAGACCGGCACCAGGAACTCCGCGCCGCCCGCGACGTCGTCGACGCGGGCCAGGCCGGTGTTGCGGGTGGCCACGACGCGTCGCGTGGCCGCGCCCGACTCGGGCACCGAGTAGCCCTCGGGGTGGTCGGCGTCGGGTGGGTAGAACACGGTCGTGGTGGTGCCGGTGCCGCGGTTGACCAGGCCGAGGTAGACGCTCACGGCGCCCGGGTCCTGCCCCGCGACCACCGTCTCGGTGGCCTGCACCTCCAGCGCGGCGCGGGAGAGCCGGTCCTCGAGGGCGTAGCTGCGCAGCAGCAGTCCCATCGGCACGAGCATGGCGAGCAGCACCATCGACACCGCGGCGGCGACGGTGAGGGTCAGGCTCCGGCGCATCGGCTCAGACGTCGCCGGTGTCGGTGCCGGTGTCGGTGCCGGTCACGGCCCGGGGTGTGTCCTCGGGGGCGGCGAGGCGCACCCCGACCCCGCGCACGGTGTGGAGGTAGCGCGGCTGCGAGGCCGACTCGCCGAGCTTGCGGCGCAGCCAGGACAGGTGCACGTCGACGGTCTTGTCGGAGCCGCCCCAGGCCTGGTTCCACACGTCGGTGAGGAGCTCCTTCTTGGTGACCACCTCGCCCTCGCGCTCGGCGAGGTGGCGCAGCAGGTCGAACTCGCGCGGGCTCAGGTCGACCGGGGCGCCGTCGAGGGTGGTGCGACGGGCGGCGACGTCGATCTCCAGCCCACCCACCACCAGCGAGGTGCGTGGTGCGCGCGCGCCGAAGCCGACGCGTCGCATGACCGCGCGGATGCGGGCCTCGAGCTGGGCGGTCGTGTAGGGCTTGACGACGTAGTCGTCGGCACCGGCGTCGAGGCAGCTCACCAGCGTGGGGTCGTCGTCGCGGGCGCTGGCCACGATCACGGGCACGTCGCTGACCGAGCGCAGCATCGAGAGCACCTGCGTGCCGTCGACGTCGGGCAGCCCGAGGTCGAGGATCACCAGGTCGGGGCGGGTCTCCACGGCCATGCTGAGGCCCTGCATGCCGGTGGGCGCGGAGGAGACGGCGTAGCCGCGCTCGCCCAGCGAGCGCATCAGCAGCGGGCGGATGCGCGCGTCGTCCTCGATGATCAGCACCTGCGCCACACCGCCGAACCTAGGCCATCGGGCCCCGGGCGGCGCTCACCCCGCCGGACCGTGGTCGCGGCGCGCCTTAGCCTGGCCTTAACCCTCGCTTGGGGTGCCCCTGGGGACAGGCGGCGCCCGGATCCGCGACCATGGAGGCGTGGACACAGGGGTGCGCACGGGCGACTGGCGCCGGGTGGTGGGCTACGCCCTCGCCTGGGGCCTGGCCGCCGCGCTCGCCGTGACCATCGGCGTGCTCGCGGTGACCTCGCTGGGCGACAGCATCCGCGGCCGCGGGCCGCTGGGCAGCAACGAGCTGATCCGCAACGCCGAGCAGGACGACGACGCCCCCTACGACCCGCAGGGCGAGAGCATCCGCACGGTCGTGCGCGACGAGTTCGGCGGCTTCGTCGTGGAGTGCCAGGGCTTCACCGCCATCGGCGTCGAGCCCCGCCCGGCCCGGGGGTGGACGACCGTGAGCTACGAGACCGGTCCGGACGACGACGTCGACGCGATCTTCACCAGCGGCGCCCGCTCGATCGAGGTCGAGGTCTTCTGCAACGCCGGTGTGCCGACGGTGGCCGAGATCGAGCGCAAGACCCTGCCGTCGCAGGCCGACGCGGGCTGAGCACCGCCTGCCGAGCCCCACCTGCTCGGAGCCCCGCGGCGGCACTAGGCTGCGCCGCATGGGCAAGCAAGAGGACTTCGTACTCCGGGCGCTCGAGGAGCGCGACGTCCGCTTCGTGCGGCTGTGGTTCACCGACGTGCTGGGCTCGCTGAAGTCCGTGGCGGTCGCGCCGGCCGAGCTCGAGGGCGCCTTCAGCGAGGGCATCGGCTTCGACGGCTCGGCCATCGAGGGCTTCGCGCGCGTCTACGAGGCCGACATGCTGGCCAAGCCCGACCCGTCGACCTTCCAGATCCTGCCGTGGCGCAGCGGCGACGGGCCGGCCACGGCGCGGATGTTCTGCGACATCCTCATGCCCGACGACTCCCCGTCGTACGCCGACCCGCGCTTCGTGCTCAAGCGGACCCTGTCGAAGGCGGCCGAGAAGGGGTTCACCTTCTACACCCACCCCGAGATCGAGTTCTACCTCTTCAAGGACATGCCCGGTCGCGGCGAGGAGCCGGTGCCGGTGGACCGCAGCGGCTACTTCGACCACACCGCGCAGTCCGAGGGCGCCGACTTCCGCCGCGAGGCGATCACGATGCTGGAGTCGATGGGCATCTCGGTGGAGTTCAGCCACCACGAGGCCGGCCCCGGCCAGCAGGAGATCGACCTCCGCTACGCCGACGCGCTCTCCACCGCCGACAACATCATGACCTTCCGCACCGTGATCCGGGAGGTGGCGCTGAGCCAGGGCATCTGGGCCAGCTTCATGCCCAAGCCCTACACGACCCACCCCGGCTCGGGCATGCACACCCACGTCTCGCTCTTCGAGGGCGACGAGAACGCCTTCTACGAGGCCGGCTCGCAGTACTCCCTCTCGCGCACCGGACGTCAGTTCATCGCCGGCATCCTGCGCCACGCCCCCGAGATCTCCGTGATCACCAACCAGTGGGTCAACTCCTACAAGCGGATGATGTTCGGCGGCGAGGCCCCCTCCTACATCTGCTGGGGCCACAACAACCGCTCGGCGATGATCCGGGTGCCGATGTACAAGCCCAACAAGGGCCAGTCGACCCGCATCGAGCTGCGCACCATCGACGCCGCCTGCAACCCCTACCTCGCCTACGCCGTGGTGCTGGCCGCCGGCATGAAGGGCATCGAGCACGACTACGAGCTGCCCCGCGAGGCCGAGGACGACGTCTGGTCGCTCACCGAGCGCGAGCGCACCAGCCTGGGGATCGCGCCGCTGCCGAAGAACCTCAACGACGCGATCTCGATCGCCGAGGACTCCGAGCTGCTGGCCGACACCCTCGGCGAGAGCGTCTTCGACTTCTTCCTGCGCAACAAGCGCGCCGAGTGGGACGAGTACCGCGGCCAGGTCTCGGCCTTCGAGCGCGACCGGATGCTGCCGGTCATCTGAGCCCGACCCGACCGCCGGCTCCACCCGCACCGCCCGACCGACGGAGAGGACTCCCGATGTCCCGCGCGACCGATCCCGCTCCTGGCACCGCTCCTGACACCGCTCCTGACACCGCGCCCCCCGGCGCGCGCCGGCGGCCCCGGGTGCTCGTGGTGCAGCACCAGGAGGACTGCCCGCCGGCCCTGGTCGGTCGCTGGCTGGAGGAGGCCGGCGCCGAGCTCGACGTGCGCCACCCCTACCGCGGCGACGCGCTGCCCGCCGACGTCGCCGCGCACGACGCGCTGCTGGTGCTCGGGGGGTCGATGGGGGCCGACGACGACGCCGACCACCCGTGGCTGGCCCCCACCAAGCAGCTGGTCCGTACGGCGACCCGCGCCGAGACGCCCGTGCTCGGGGTGTGCCTGGGCCACCAGCTGGTGGGCCGGGCGCTCGGCGGCCGCGTGGACCGCAACCCCCGCGGCCAGCAGGTCGGCCTGCTGGAGACCGGCTGGACCGCCGCCGCGGCCGACGACGCCCTGGTCGGCCCGGTCGCCCCCGGCGCCCGCCGCGGGGTGCACTGGAACGACGACCTCGTGGTCGAGCTGCCGCCCGGCGCGGTCGTGCTCGCCGAGACGCCGGCGGGGGAGGCGCAGGTCGTGCGCCACGCCCCCGGGGCGTGGGGGGTGCAGCTGCACCCCGAGGTCGACGCCGCGGTGGTGCGCGCGTGGGCCGTCGGCGACGCCGAGCGCCACGCCGCCCGCGGGGTCGACCAGGCCGCGGTGATCGCCGAGGTCGACGCCGCGCGGGCCGAGCTCGACGCGGCCTGGCGCCCGCTCGCGCAGGCATTCGCCGACGTCGCGGCGGGCGACCGCGAGGCGGCGCGACAGCGGTGAGCGGCCCGCCGGCGGCACCCGCCCCGCAGAACCTCTCCCGGCTGGGCTTCCTCGACCCGCAGGCCGCCCGCGAGGGGCTCACCGCGCTGGGGGAGGCCGCCGAGCCGCTGCTGGCCATCGTGGCCGGCACGGCCGACCCCGACCAGGCCCTCGCCGGGCTGGTGCGCCTCGTCGAGGGCCTCGACGACCCTGCTGCGATGCTGCGCGAGATCGCCGACGACGAGGGCACCGCGATGCGCCTGCTCAGCGTGCTCGGCGCCAGCACCGCCCTGGCCGAGCACCTCGCGCGCCACCCGGAGCACTGGACCGAGCTGACCGACCCCGCGATCGGGTGCACGCGTCCCGCGGCGTACGCCCTGCGCGAGGACATGCTGCGCGTGGTGGGCGCTGACCCCGCGGACCCCACGCCGACCGCCACCGTGGTCGACCCGGTGGCCGTCGACGCGCTGCGCGTGGAGTACCGCCGGGTCCTGCTGCGCCTGGCCGCGCGCGACCTCTCCCACCACCTCGGCGTCGACGACGTCGCCGCCGAGCTCTCCGACCTCGCCGCCGCCACCCTGGAGGCCGCCCTCGCCGTCGCCCGCCAGCGCGTGGGGGAGGGCGCGGGCCTGGCCCGGCTCGCCGTCATCGCGATGGGCAAGTGCGGGGGCCACGAGCTCAACTACGTCTCCGACGTCGACGTGGTCTTCGTCTACGAGGCCGTCGAGGGCGCCTCCGACAACGCCGCCAACCGCGCCGCGACCCAGCTGGCCGCCCACCTGATGCGCATCTGCTCCGACCCCACCGGCGAGGGTGAGATCTGGCCCGTCGACGCCAACCTGCGCCCCGAGGGCAAGTCGGGCCCGCTGGTGCGCACCCTGGCCAGCCACGAGGGCTACTACCAGCGCTGGGCCAAGACCTGGGAGTTCCAGGCGCTGCTCAAGGCCCGCCCGGTGGCCGGCGACCGCGCGCTCGGGCGCGCCTACGTCGACACCATGGGCCCGCTGGTGTGGACCGCGGTCGAGCGGGAGGGCTTCGTGGAGGAGACCCAGGCGATGCGCCGCCGCGTCGTCGACCACATCCCCAGCCGCGAGGCCGAGCGCCAGCTCAAGCTCGGCTCGGGGGGCCTGCGCGACGTGGAGTTCGCGGTGCAGCTGCTGCAGATGGTGCACGGTCGTGCCGACCCCTCGATCCGACCGCCCACGACCCTGAGCGCGCTGGCACGTCTGACCCGCGGCGGCTACATCGGCCGCGAGGACGGCGAGGCGCTGCACGAGGCCTACGCCTTCCTGCGCACCCTGGAGCACCGGATGCAGCTGCACCAGCTGCGCCGGCTGCACGTCGTGCCGGCCGACGAGGCCTCGATGCGCCGGCTCGGGCGCAGCATGGGCTACCTGCGCGACTCCGCCACCGCTCTCGACAAGGAGTGGCAGCACCACCGCCGTGAGGTGCGCCGGCTGCACCAGAAGCTGTTCTACCGCCCGCTGCTCGGCGCCGTGGCCCTGCTGCCGGGCGAGGAGGCCCGGCTCTCGCCCGAGGCCGCCCGCGCCCGCCTCGCCGCCCTGGGCTACCTCGACCCCGAGGCCGCGCTGCGCCACCTCGAGGCGCTCACGGGCGGGGTCTCGCGCGCCGCCAACATCCAGCGCACGCTGCTCCCGGTGATGCTGCAGTGGTTCGCCGAGGGCCCCGACCCCGACGCCGGGCTCTTCGGCTTCCGTCGCATCAGCGAGAGCCTGGGCGGGTCGCCGTGGTACCTCCAGACCCTGCGCGACGAGGGCCAGGTCGCCGAGCGGCTCGCCCACGTGCTCGCCACGTCGCGCTACGCCACCGCCCTGCTCGAGCGCGAGCCGCAGGGGGTGCGGATGCTGGGGGAGTCGCTGGCCCCCCTGGCCGCCGAGGCGCTCAGCGAGGAGATGCTCTCCGGAGCCGCGCGCCGCGAGGACCCCGACAAGGCCGTGCGGGCCGTGCGGGCCATCCGGCGCCGCGAGCTCTTCCGCATCGCCGCCGGCGACCTGCTCGGCCTCACCGACGTCACCAAGGTCGGGGCCGGGCTCTCCCGCCTCACCGACGCCACCCTGGAGGCCACGCTGGCGGTCGCCGGCGCCGCCGTACGCCGCCAGCGCCGGCTCGACGCGGCGCCCACCCGGCTGGCGATCGTGGCGATGGGGCGCTACGGCGGCTTCGAGCTGTCCTACGGCAGCGACGCCGACGTGATGTTCGTCCACGAGCCCGAGCCCGGCGCCGACCCCCACGTCGCCTCGACCTACGCCCAGGCCGTGGCCAACGAGGTGCGCCGGCTGCTGGCGGCCCCCGGCCACGACCCCGCCCTGGTCGTCGACGCCGACCTGCGCCCGGAGGGCAAGCAGGGCCCGCTGGTGCGGACCCTCGACTCCTACGCCGCCTACTACGCCAAGTGGTCGGCGGTGTGGGAGTTCCAGGCGCTGCTGCGCGCCGACGCGGTGGTCGGCGACGAGGGCGTGCGCCGGCGCTTCGAGGAGCTCGTCGACCCGCTGCGCTACCCCGCGGACGGTCTCTCCGAGGACGACGTGGTCGAGGTGCGGCGGATCAAGGCCCGCGTCGACCAGGAGCGCCTGCCCCGCGGCGCCGACCCCGCCACCCACCTCAAGCTCGGTCGCGGCGGGCTGGCCGACATCGAGTGGACCGTCCAGCTGCTGCAGATGCGCTGGGCCGGCACCGTGCCCGGGCTGCGCACCTCGCGCACGCTGCCCGCGCTCGCCGCGGCGCGCGACGCCGGGCTGGTCTCCGAGGACGACGCCGAGGCGCTCACCGAGGGCTGGCGCCGGGTCAGCCGGATCCGCAACGCCATCACCCTGGTGCGTGGCGGCCCCAGCGACCAGCTGCCGCGCGACCCCCGCGAGCGCGCCGCCGTGGCGAGCATCCTGGGCTACCCGCCGAGCGGCTCGGAGGAGATGCTCAACGACCACCTGCGCCAGACCCGGATCTCGCGCTCGGTGGTGGACCGCGTCTTCTGGGAGTGAGCCGCCCGGTCGGTCCGCGGCGGCGCTCCCGCCGGCCCACCGACGGGTGAGGACGCGCGGCGGGGGGCGTGGCTAGCGTCGAGACCATGACCAGCACCCCTGACCAGGCCACCCGACTCCTCCAGCTGCACCGCGACCCCGCGCTGCTCACGGTCGTCAACGTGTGGGACGCCATCAGCGCCCGCGTCGTCGCCGACACCCCCGGCACGCAGGCGCTCGCCACCGCGAGTCACTCGATCGCGGCCTCGTGGGGCTACGAGGACGGCGAGAACATCCCGCTCGACCTCATGCTGGAGGCGGTCGGGCGCATCGTCGCCACCACCGACCTGCCCGTCACCGCCGACCTCGAGGGAGGGTACGGCGACGCCGCCGCCACCGTCCGCCGCGCGATCGGCGTGGGCGTGGTGGGCGCCAACCTCGAGGATCAGCTGCGTCCCCTCGACGAGGCGGCCGCGCAGGTCGCCGCCGTGATGGAGGCCGCCCGCGCCGAGGGCGTGCCCGACTTCGTGCTCAACGCCCGCACCGACGCCTTCGTGCTCGGCGGCGACCGCGACCCCGAGGAGGTCCTGCGCGACGCCGTCGAGCGCGGCCGGGCCTACCTCGACGCCGGCGCCCCGCTGGTCTTCGTGCCCGGCCCGCTCACCGAGAGGCAGGTGACGACCCTGGTCGAGGCCTTCGGCCCGCAGCGCCTCACCACCATCGGCCTGCCCGGCACCCCCTCCCTGGCGCGCCTGGAGGAGCTCGGCGTCGCGCGCGTGTCCTACGGCCCGATGTCGCAGCGGGTCGCCCTCACCGCGCTCCAGGAGCTGGTCGAGGAGGTCCACCGCGGCGGCGGCGTGCCGTCGTCGATGCGCCCGCTGAACTGACCGTCCGGCGCGGCGCCCCCGGGTCGCCTCAGCCCGGCGCGGGCAGGGTGTCGGCGGAGCCGACGCGCCACACGGCGAGGCCGTGCAGGCCCAGCTCGGCGGCCAGGGCGCGACGCACGGCGTAGGACCGGGCGTCGGACCACCAGAGCCGGGTGCCGTCGGAGAGCCGCGCGGTCCACTCGCCCTCCGCGGCCCGCCAGCGCGCCGTGGCGCCGTCGGCCTCGACCAGCTGGCGCGCCCGTCGCACCAGCACGGTGTGGCCGGTGCCGCGCCGCGGCCAGGTGTAGCCGTAGCCGGCGACACCCAGGTCGAGCATCGCGGCGGGCACCTGCTCGAGCGCCGCGGTCACGCTGCGGCGCTGCCAGTCCAGTCCGCCGACCGGCCCCGGCCCCGACCAGGTGGGTCCGTGCTGGTCGTAGGTCATCAGCTGCACGAGGTCGACGACGTCGGCGACCTCCCCGAGGCGGTAGCCACCCTCGAGGTAGCCCTCCCGCGACGTGCGCGCGGAGACGTCGACCGACAGCGCCGCGGCCTGCGGCAGGCGGGCGCGCAACGCCTCCAGCAGCGAGACGAGCCCCCGGCCGTGGCGACGGCGCATCGACTCGAGGTCGACGTTGACACCGTCCCAGCCCTGGTCGGTCACCACGCGCGCGACGACCCGCGCCACGTGGCGCACGTGCGCCGGCTCGAGGAGCAGCCGGCCCACGGCGCGGGTGTCGAAGCCGCCGAGGCGGTTGCTGTAGTTGCTGAGCACCAGCTCCGCGCGCAGGCCCTCGGCGTGGGCGGTGCGCAGGAGCCGGGTCATGTCCGCGGTCGGACGCCCCACCCCGTCGCCGTCGGCGTGGAGGCCGACACCGGCCACGGTGAGCGTGTCCAGGCCCGCGGCGTTGCGTGCGACGAGACGGTCCGAGGCGCTGCCCACGGCGTACCCCGTGACCACCAGGCCGGGGTCGTCCGCGGTGGGGGCCGCGGGCTCCGCCGCGGGGGCCGGCGCCGCGAGGGTCAGCGGGAGCAGGAGCGCGAGGAGCGCGGTCAGGACGGGTGTGGCGCGGGCGACGGGTCGGTGCACCGCCCCAGGCTCCCACGAGCCGGTCCCCGCGCGGTCTAGGTTGGCGGGGTGAGCGAGGACGCGAAGCGGTTCGGGTGCGTGGTGCTGGTCGACCGGCGGGGGTGGCTGCTGCTCCAGGAGCGCGACGAGCGCCCGCGCATCGACCCCGAGAAGTGGGGCCTGTGCGGGGGGCACCTCGAGCCCGGTGAGGGCTGGGCCGAGGGCGCGGCGCGCGAGCTGGCCGAGGAGACCGGCATCGTGGTGGCGCCCGAGGAGCTGCGCCTGCTGCGGGAGCTGCAGGTGCACCACGCGGCCTACGGCACCACCGACCCCGTCGCGGTCTTCGTGGCCGCCACCGACCTCACCGACGACGACGTCGTGCTGGGGGAGGGGCGCCGGATCGTGTTCGTCGAGCCCGAGCAGGCCCGGCGCCTCGACCTCGGGGGGAGCGCGAGCATCGCGGTGCCCGAGCTGCTCGACTCCGCGCTCTACCGCGAGCTCGGCGCGGGGGTGTGGTGGTGAGCGCCGCCCGCGGCGGGGGCGCCGGCGCCCCCGTGCCCCGGGTGCACGCCGTGCCCGGGCCGGGAGCCGAGGACGTCGTGGTGGCGACCGGCGGCCGGCACGAGGGCTCGGTCTACACCGGCACCGCCGACGGTGCCCTGTGGCGGGTGTCCCACGACGGCTCGCACCTCGAGCGCGTGGCCCGCACCGGCGGACGGCCCCTCGGCCTCGAGGTCGACCCCGAGGGCCGGCTGCTGGTCTGCGACGCCCACCGCGGCCTGCTGCGGGTCGACCCCGCCACCGGCACCGTCGAGCCGCTGCTGGCCGAGGTCGGCGGACGGCGCATGGTCTTCTGCAACAACGCCGCGATCGGCGACGACGGCACCGTCTGGCTCAGCGACTCCTCCACCCGCTTCGGCATCGAGCGGTGGAAGGACGACCTGGTGCAGGACACCCGCACGGGGCGGCTGCTGCGCCTCGACCCCGACGGCTCGGTCACCGTGGCCCTCGACGGGCTGGCCTTCGCCAACGGCGTGGCGCTCGCCGCCGACGGGTCCTACGTCGCGGTCGCCGAGACCGCCGCGCGCACCGTGGTGCGGCTGTGGCTCACCGGCCCCCGTGCCGGCAGCCGCGACCACCTGGCCACCGACCTGCCGGGCTACCCCGACAACATCGCCCGCGGCAGCGACGGGCTGGTCTGGGTCACGATCGCCAGCCCCACCGACCCCGTCGTCACCCGGCTCCAGCAGGGCCCCGCCTGGCTGCAGCGCGCCGCCACCCGGCTGCCCGCCCCGCTGCAGCCCAAGCCAGCCCGCACGCTGCGGGTGCAGGCCTACGACGACGCGGGCCGGCTCGTGCACGACGTCGACGGCGACGCGGGCGGCTACCACATGGTGACCGGCGTGCGGGAGCACGAGGGCCGGGTGTGGCTGGGGAGCCTGCACGAGTCGGCGATCGCGGTGGTCGACCTGTGAGGTCGTAAACTCGGGCCCATGGGACTCCTCGAGCAGATCACCGGACCCCGCGACCTGCGCGACCTGGCCGACGACGAGCTCGACGCCCTGGCCTCCGAGATCCGTGACGTGCTCGTCGCGACGTGTGCGCGCACCGGGGGCCACCTCGGCCCCAACCTCGGCGTGGTGGAGCTGACCCTGGCCGTGCACCGGGTCTTCGACAGCCCCCACGACCGCGTCGTGCTCGACACCGGCCACCAGTCCTACGTGCACAAGCTGCTCACCGGTCGCGCCGGGGACTTCGACGGCCTGCGCCAGGAGGGTCGCCTCTCGGGCTACCCCAGCCAGGCCGAGTCGCCCCACGACATCGTCGAGAACTCCCACGCCTCCACCGCGCTGTCCTACGCCGACGGGCTGGCCAAGGCCTACGCCATCCGGGGCGAGGACCGCCACGTCGTCGCGGTCATCGGCGACGGCGCGCTCACCGGCGGCATGGCCTGGGAGGCGCTCAACAACATCGCCGTCGCCCAGGACAGCCGGCTGGTCATCGTGGTCAACGACAACGGCCGCTCCTACACCCCCACGATCGGCGGCCTGGCCACCGCGCTGACGTCGCTGCGCACCAACCCGCGCTACGAGCAGCTGCTCGACCAGGTCAAGAAGCGGCTCAACTCCGTGCCGGCGGTCGGCGGCGCGGCCTACGACGCCCTCCACGCGGTGAAGAAGGGCCTCAAGGACGCCCTCGCGCCCCAGGGCCTCTTCGAGGACCTCGGCCTGAAGTACGTCGGCCCCGTCGACGGCCACGACCGCGCGGCCATGGAGCACGCACTGGCCCAGGCCAAGCGCTTCGGCGGCCCGGTCATCGTGCACGCGCTCACCCGCAAGGGCTTCGGCTACGACGCCGCGGAGCGCCACGAGGCCGACCAGTTCCACTCCCCGGGGCCCTTCGACGTCGACACCGGCGAGGAGAACCCCAAGGGCCGCATCTGGACCGACGTCTTCGCCGACGAGATCGTCCACATCGGCCAGCGCCGCAAGGACGTCGTCGGCATCACCGCGGCGATGATGCACCCCGTGGGCCTCCACCACTTCCAGGCGCGCTTCCCCGAGCGCACCTTCGACGTCGGCATCGCCGAGCAGCACGCCGCCACGTCGGCCGCCGGCCTGGCGATGGGCGGGCTGCACCCGGTCTTCGCCGTCTACGCCACCTTCCTCAACCGCGCCTTCGACCAGGTGCTGATGGACGTCGCGCTGCACCGCTGCGGCGTCACCTTCGTGCTCGACCGCTCCGGGGTCACCGGCGACGACGGCGCCAGCCACAACGGCATGTGGGACATGTCGATGCTCCAGCTGGTGCCGGGGCTGCGGCTGGCCGCGCCCCGTGACGCGACCCGGCTGCGCGAGCTGCTCAACGAGGCCGTGGAGGTCGACGACGCCCCCACGGTGGTGCGCTTCCCCAAGGGTCCGCCGCCCGAGGACGTCGAGGCCGTCGACCGGGCGGGGGGCGCCGACGTGCTCGTGCGCTCCGGTGCCCGCGACGTGCTCGTCGTCGGCGTGGGCTCGATGGCGACGACCGCGGTGCAGGTGGCCGAGCGGCTCACCGCCCAGGGCATCGGCGTCACCGTCGTCGACCCCCGCTGGGTCAAGCCCGTCGACCCCGCGATCGTCGACCTGGCCCGCGAGCACCGCCTCGTGGTCAGCATCGAGGACAACGGCGTGGTGGGCGGCTGCGGCGCCGTGCTGCTGCAGACCCTCAACGAGGCCGGTGTGACCACCCCCGTGCAGCTGCACGGCGTGCCCCAGGAGTTCCTCGACCACGCCAAGCGCGGGGTGATCCTCGAGCGCATCGGCCTGACCCCGCAGACCCTGGCGCTGGGGATCGTGGAGCGGATCTCCGCCCTCGACGGCCCCGCGTCCGCTGCGGAGCCCGTCGAGCCCGTCGAGCCCGTCGAGCCCGTCGAGCCCGTCGAGCGCAGCGCCGAGGGCTCGCGGTAGCGGTGGCGTGCAGCGGTCCGACCCTCTCCGGGGGGTAGGGACAGCCCGGTGGCGGCGGTGGTGGTCGCGGATCCACCGCGCGACCCGCCCGGGGGACGCTCGCGACGAGCGCGGGTGGTGCTCTACGGTCTCCGGGTGAGTCGCACACGCACCGGTCTCCTGCGCACCAAGTCGATCGAGCAGTCGCTGGCCTCGGGGGACGACCCCGAGTTCGCGCTGAAGAAGAACCTCACCGCCCTCGACCTCACGGTCTTCGGCGTCGGCGTCGTGATCGGCGCCGGGATCTTCACCCTCACCGGCCGGGTCGCCGCCGACTACGCCGGGCCCGGGGTGGTGTTCTCCTTCGGCATCGCCGCGATCTGCTGCGCGCTGGCCGCGCTCTGCTACGCGGAGTTCGCCTCGACGCTGCCGATGTCGGGCTCGGCCTACACGTTCTCCTACGCCACGCTCGGCGAGCTGGTGGCGTGGATCATCGGCTGGGACCTGCTCCTCGAGTTGATGCTCGGAGCGAGCGTGGTGGCCCAGGGGTGGAGTACCTACTTCGTCACGCTGCTCGACCAGCTGGGCGTCACCTGGCCCGCCTCACTCGGCCCCGACGCCACGTTCAACCTCGCCGCCTTCCTGCTGGTGGCCGTGCTCGGCGCCCTCATCGCCTTCGGCATCAAGGAGAGCCTGCGCGTCAACCTGGTGCTCGTCGCGGTCAAGCTCTTCGTGGTGCTCTTCGTCATCGTGGCCGGCCTGTTCTACATCGACGGCAGCAACTACACCCCCTTCGTGCCCGACGCCGCCGGCACGGCCGAGACCGGTGGCACCTGGCTGACCGCCCCGCTCGTGCAGCTGCTCTTCGGCATCGAGCCGCAGGTCTACGGCGTCCTGGGCGTCGTGTCGGCGGCCTCGGTCGTCTTCTTCGCCTACATCGGCTTCGACGTCGTCGCCACCACCGCCGAGGAGGCCCGCAACCCGCAGCGCGACCTGCCGCGCGGCATCCTGGGCTCGCTGGCGATCTGCACGGTGCTCTACATCGCCGTCGCCCTGGTCATCGTGGGCATGGTCAACTACCGCGACATCGACCCCGAGGCCGCGCTCGCCCGGGCCTTCATCGACCGCGGCCAGGACGGCATCGGCACGCTGATCTCGGCCGGCGCCGTGGCTGGTCTCACCACCGTGGTCATGACGCTGATGATCGGTGCCGTGCGCGTCTTCTTCGCGATGGCCCGCGACGGCCTGCTGCCGGTCAAGCTCGCCCGTGTCGACCGCCGCACCGGCACGCCGCTCACCATCACCATCGGCATCGTCGTCGTGGTGGCCCTGGTGGCCTCCCTCACGCCGATCGGCAAGCTGGAGGAGATGGTCAACATCGGCACGCTGACCGCCTTCCTCCTGGTCTCGCTGGCCGTGCCGGTGCTGCGGCGCAGCCGCCCCGACCTCGAGCGCTCCTTCCGGGTGCCGCTCTCGCCGGTGCTGCCGGTGCTCTCGGCGCTGATCTGCTTCTACCTGATGCTCAACCTGAGCGCGGAGACCTGGCTGCGCTTCCTGGTGTGGATGGCGCTCGGCTTCGCCCTCTACTTCGTCTACGGCCGCAGCCACGCCAAGCTCGGCCGCGCCGAGGCCGGCGCCGCGGCGCGCGACTGACCGCAGCCAGGGGAGGACCTCCGACCCTGGCCCGGGTCCGGCTCGGCGGGTAGGACGTCCACCGGGGCGCCCGGACGTCCCGGGACGGAGGACCAGCCGTGGCCGGCACACCGCCACCGTGGGACGACGCGGCCGCGTGGGTCACCGACGGTGGGCTCGAGACGGACCTGATCTTCCACCACGGCGTCGACCTGCCCGCCTTCGCCGCCTTCCCGCTGGTCGACGACGAACGCGGACGCGGGCTCCTCGAGCACTACTACCTCGGGTACGCCGACGTGGCCCGCCGGGTCGGGGCGGGGCTGCTGCTCGAGACCCCGACGTGGCGCGCCGGCGCGGAGTGGGCCGCGTCGCTCGGCCACGACGTGCACGCCGCGGCGGGCCTCAACCACCGGGCCGTGGACCTGGTGCACGCCCTGCGTGGGCGACTGACCGACCTGCTCGTCGTGCGGGTCATCGGCACGATCGGGCCGCTGGGCGACGGCTACGTCGCCGGCGAGCGACTCGATCCCGACGACGCGGCCAGCCGTCACCTACCGCAGGTGGCCGCCCTGGCGGGGGCCGGCGTCGACGCGGTGACGGCGTACACCATGACCGGGGCCGCCGAGGCGGTCGGCGTCGTGCGCGCGGCGCGCTCGGTCGGCGTGCCGGTGGCGGTGTCCTTCACCGTCGAGACCGACGGCACCCTGCCCGACGGCACCGCCCTGGCCGACGCGGTCCGCCGCCTGGAGCGCGAGGCGCCCGCCGACGGCTACCTCGTCAACTGCGCCCACCCCGACCACGTGGCGCGGGCCCTCGACGGCGGCGGCGGCGACAACGGCCACGACAGCGGCCACGACAGCGGCCACGACAGCGGTGACGACAGCGGCTGGCGCTCCCGCATCCTCGGCCTCCGCCCGAACGCCTCGACGCTGAGCCACGCCGAGCTCGACGCCGCCGAGAGCCTCGACGAGGGAGACCTCGACCTGCTCGTGGACCGCACCGAGCACCTCCGGCAGCGGCTCCCGGCGCTGCGGGTGCTCGGCGGCTGCTGCGGCACCGACGTCTCCCACGTCGCCGCGCTGTGGGCCGGACCTCCGGGTCGCGCCCTGCTGGGGTCGCGCTGAGCCGGGCCGCCGGACGAGCGGGCTGTGGGTGGCGTCACCTGCGGGCGGTCCGCCGCACGGGCTGTCGCGACGAGCGGTCGGCGGGGGGAATACCGTGGTCCGCTACGGTGCTCGGGCCACCGACACCCGGCCCGCCTGCCCGGCGGGCCTCCGCCTCTGCGCCCGTCGCAGACCGTGCCGAGAGGACGCCGTGCCTGCCGAACCCCGCCTGGTGCACATCGTCGACGACGTGCCCGAGCTCGACGGCTCGCCCGAGCACCTGACCATGGTGCTGGTGCTCGACGGCTTCCTCGACGCCGGCAACGCCGCCGCCCGCGCCGCGCGCCACCTCGTGGACCTCGAGGAGGACAGCCTCCTCGGCCCCCCGGCCGTGCCCTCGTCGAGCCGGGTGGTCGCGACCTTCGACGTCGACCAGCTGCACGACTACCGCGCCCGTCGCCCCGCGATCTCCTTCGTGCGCGACCACTACGCCTCGTACGACGCCCCGCGCCTCGTGGTGCGGCTGCTGCGCGACAGCGGCGGGACGCCGTACCTGCTGCTCCAGGGACCCGAGCCCGACAACCGGTGGGAGGCCTTCGCCCGTGCCGTGCGCGAGGTCGTCGAGCGCTTCGGGGTGACCCGGGTGGTCTCGATGGGCTCGGTGCCGATGGCCGTGCCCCACACCCGACCCGTGGCGCTGACCCACCACGCCAACGACCCCGAGCTGCTGCTGGGAGCCACGAGCCCGTGGCGCGGCGAGCTGCGTGTGCCGAGCAGCGCCCAGGCGCTGCTCGAGGTCAGGCTGGGGGAGTGGGGCCACCCCGCGCAGGGCTTCGTGGCCCACATCCCGCACTACCTCGCCCAGCTCGACTATCCCCGTGCCTCGGCGGCCCTGCTCGAGCAGGTCGAGCTGGCCGGGCGCCTCACCCTCGACCTGTCGGTGCTGCACGCGGAGGCCGAGCAGCGCGAGGAGGAGATCACCGCCTACCTCGCCGACAACGCGGAGGTCGACGACGTCGTGCAGGCCCTCGAGCGGCAGTACGACGCCTTCGAGCGCGCCGAGGAGTCGGGCGGCAACCTGCTGGCCCCCGACGAGCCGCTGCCGACGGGTGAGGAGATCGGACAGCAGTTCGAGCAGTTCCTGGCCGGTCTGGAGGAGCCCGACGACCAGGGCCCCGACGTGGCGGGGCCCGACACCACCGGGCGGGACTGAGCGTGCCGCGCGACGCCCGGGAGCTGGTGGCGCTCCTCGACCTCGAGACCATCGACGACAACCTCTTCCGCGGCGCGGTCCAGGAGTCGAGGCTGCCGCGGGTCTTCGGGGGCCAGGTCGCCGCGCAGGCCCTCGTGGCCGCCCAGCGCACCGTCGACCCGGCCTACGCCGTGCACTCGCTGCACGCCTACTTCCTGCAGCCCGGCGACACCACGACGCCGATCATCTACGACGCCGAGCCGCTGCGCGACGGTCGCTCCTTCGCCACCCGCCGCGTGCTGGCGCGCCAGCACGGCCGGCCGATCTTCGCGCTGACCGCCGACTTCCACCGCCCCGAGCCCGGCCGCGAGCACCAGTCCCGGATGCCCGACGCGCCGCCGCCGCAGGAGTGCCTCGACCCCACCACGATGCTGCGCGAGGGCGACCGCTCCTGGGAGGAGTTCGAGGTGGCCGACCTGCGCTACGTCGGCAGCTCCCACGACCTGCTGCCGCCCGACCCCGAGCACCCGGGCCGCCAGCGGCTGTGGCTGCGGGTGCGCGAGCAGCTGCCGGAGGACCCTTTCCTGCACGTCGCGGCCTTCACCTACCTCTCCGACATGAGCCTGATGGGCGCCGCGCTCAGCCCCCACGGCCTGCGGCTGGGGTCGCGCGGCACGCTGGTGGCCTCCCTCGACCACGCCGTGTGGTTCCACCGGCCCTTCCGCGCCGACCAGTGGTGGCTCTACGACCAGGTCTCGCCGGCCGCCCAGGGCGGACGGGGACTGGTCAACGCCCAGGTGTTCACCCCCGACGGCACACTCGTGGCGTCGGTGGCCCAGGAGGCGCTGCTGCGCCCGGTGGAGAAGGAGACGACATGACCAGCGGGCTCGTCCCCGACCCGGAGGCCGCGGTCGCCCACCTGCTGGGCCTGCTCGACCTGGAGCGGCTCGACGACGACCGCTACCGCGGCGCCACCGTCGACTACGGCCGCCCGCGGGTCTTCGGCGGCCAGGTCGCCGCGCAGGCGCTCATCGCGGGCATCCACACCGTGCCCGAGGGCTTCGAGGTGCACTCGCTGCACTCCTACTTCCTGCTGCCGGGCGACCCGCACGTGCCGATCGTCTTCGACGTCGAGCGCATCCGCGACGGCCGCTCCTTCCTGACCCGCCGCGTGGCCGCCCGCCAGCACGGGCGCCCCATCTACTACCTCACCGCCAACTTCCACCGCGCCGAGGAGGGCTTCGACCACCAGGACGCGATGCCGGAGGTCCCCGCGCCCGAGCAGGGTGTCGACCTGCTCTCGCAGATGGCCTCGCGCGGCGACGGCGAGGGACCCAAGCTGGCCCGCGAGTGGGGTGCGGTCGAGGCCCGCTCGATCGGCACCTCCGGCCACGGACTGGCCGACGACCCGCTGCACCCCGCTCGCGCCCAGCTGTGGTTCCGGATGGCGGCGGCGCTGCCCGACGACCCGCACCTCCACCTGGCCGCCTTCACCTGGGCCAGCGATATGAGCCTGCTGGGCGCCACGCTGGCCGCCCACGACCGTCCGGCCGGGGTGCAGATGGCCTCGCTCGACCACACGGTGTGGTTCCACCGGCCCTTCCGGGCCGACGAGTGGTGGCTCTACGACCAGTGGTCGCCGTCGGCCCACGGCGCGCGGGGTCTGGCCATCGGCAGGGTCTTCACCCAGGACGGCCTCCTGGTCGCCACGGTGGCCCAGGAGGGCCTGATCCGGCCGCCCCGCGGCTGACCTGTGGCTGACCCGCGCACGGCGCTGGTCCAGAGGGCCTTACCATTACATCGCTGTAGTTCGTGACAGACACGCCGAGAGCGTGGTTTCGTGTGTCTACTCGTGTGACGGTTGACGACTCCTGGGGCTGATGAGCGCGAGGCACAGCGACGTGCCTCGTCGTGTCCGGTGGTCGCGACGTCCTCCGCGCGCCCACCTCGAGGACGTCCTCACCATGCCCCCCTGGTCCCCCCTCCCGTCCGAGCCCCGTGCCGTCCGTGGCCGCCCCTGGTCCATCCGCGTCGTGCTGGGCGCCACCGGACTGGCCCTGGTGTGCCCCACCCTCGTGCTCGCCGCGCCGGCGGGTGCGGCGCCGGACACGGCGTACGAGGTGCCGTTCCCGTGCGGCCAGACCTGGACCGGCACGACACGGTCCAGCCACAGCCCCAGCTCGCGGGCGATCGACTGGAACCGCACCGACGACGTCGACGACCCCGTCGTCGCCGCCGCGCCCGGCGTCGTCACCACGGCGGCGCCCACCGGCACCTCCGGCTACGGCCACTACGTGGTCATCGACCACGGCGGCGGGGAGAGCACCCTCTACGCCCACCTCAACGACGTCGTCGTCGTGACCGGTCAGAGCGTCGACCAGGGCGCTCAGATCGGCACCCTGGGCTCGACGGGCAACTCCACCGGCCCCCACCTGCACTTCGAGGAGCGCCAGGACCGCTCGGTGATCGAGGCGTGGTTCCACGGCGCCCCCTTCGTCTACGGCAGCACGGTCGACTCGCAGAACTGCGTGGACGTGCCGTTGGCCGGCAACTTCGCCGGCGACGCACCCGCGGAGCTGGCGGTCTACCGGCGCGCGGACACCTCGGAGTTCCGGATCCAGCGCCCCCGTGCCAAGCCCCGCGTCGTGCGGCTGGGCACGTCGACCGACGACCCCGTGGTCGGTGACTGGGACGGCGACGGACTCACCAACCCGGGCGTGCGCACGCCGTCGACCAAGACCTTCACGCTGAAGACCGGGGCCGGGCTCACCACGGTCGTGCTCGGCAACGCCACCGACGAGCCCGTCGCCGGCGACTGGGACGGCGACGGCCTGTGGGAGGTCGGCGTGTGGCGCGCCAAGACCGCGCAGTTCCGGATGCGGGCCGCCGACGGCACGGTGTCGACCGCCGTCCTGGGCGACGCCGACGACGTCCCGGTCACCGGCGACTGGGACGGCAACGGCACCACCGACCTCGGCGTCTACGACCAGGCCACCGCGACCTTCACGCTGCGCCGCGTCGACGACGACGGGCTGGCCTGGACCGCCGACGTGGTCTTCGGCGAGCCCGGCGACCTGCCCGTGGTGGGCGACTGGGACGGCAACCTGCGCACCGACGTCGGCGTCTGGGACCCCGCCACCGCGACCTTCTCCGAGCGTCGGGCGACCTCGCCCACGGCCGCTCGGGCCACGGTGCAGGACCTGAGGTTCGGCCGGGCGCGCTGAGGGCTGGCCCGGCGCGCCAGGCCGGGCCTGGACCAGGGTCGGGCCGGCCGGGGTGCCGTCGGTCGGCGTGCTGTCGGTGGCGGGACTGTCAGTCGGCGGCGAGGCGGGGGTAGTCACTCCTGCGTCGGGGGTCGTCGGGGGCGACGGCGTGGGTCCGCCCCCACGCGAGGAGCGCGTCCAGCACCGGCAGCAGGTCGCGTCCCGCGGGGGTGAGCGCGTAGCCGCCCCGCGCGCCCGCCGTGTTGCCCGCTGCGTCGCCCGCGGTGTCGGAGGTGCGTCGCACGACGCCGGCCGCCTCGAGCGAGCGCAGGCGCGCGGCCACCCGGTCGCGGGGCGCCCCGGTGCCCCGCACGATGTCGGTGAAGCGCCCGCTGCCCATCGCCAGCTCGCGCACGACCAGCAGCGACCACCGCTCGCCGACCACCTCGAGCGCCGCCGCGGCCGGGCAGGGGCGCCCCGGCAGCGAGTCGAGCGCGACGTGGGTCGTTGCAGGGGTCGAGTCGGGGGTCGCGTCGAGGGTCGCGGCCGACGGGGGGACCGGTGCGGAGATCAGAGACTCGTTCACCGGTCCCGGTCCCTGCCCTCGGCGACGGCCGGCCGGGCGCGCCGAGGCGTGCGACGGGGTGTCCAGGAGGTCCTCACCTGTGTACTGTCCTGCGGTGTGAGTTTGAATGTCAAACCCTCTTCCGGTCGCGTCAGCACGGGCCGGGAGGCGGGGGCGCGGGCGCTGCCCGTCGTCGCGCTGGGCACGGCCCTGGTCCTGGTCACCTACGTCACCCCGATGGCCACGCTGCCCGCCGCGGCCGCCGACCTGGGTGCCGGTCCCGCCGCGCAGGCGTGGGTGCTGAGCTCGATGAGCGTCGGCCTCGCCGGAGCCCTCCTCGCCACCGGCGTGCTCGGCGACGCCCTCGGTCGACGCCGCGTCTACCTCGCCGGCCTGGCGGCGGTCGGTGCCGGTGCCCTCGTGTGCGCGATCGCCCAGGAGCCGCTCCTGCTGATCGGGGCCCGCGTCGTGCAGGGCGTGGGCGGCGCCGCCGTGCTGGCCTGCGGGCTGGCCCTGCTCGCCCACACCCACGCCCCGGGGCCCGCGCGGGCCCATGCGACGTCGGTGTGGGGCGCCAGCGTCGGGCTGGGCATCGCCACCGGCGCCCTCCTCGCCGCCGCACTCGACCTCGGGTCGGGATGGCGCGAGACCTACGTCGTCACCGCAGCGCTGGCCGCGCTGCTGCTGCTGCCCTCGGTGCGGGCGCTGCCCGTCTCCACGCCCGCGGCGCGGCGGGTCGACCTGCCCGGGCTCGCCCTGCTGGTGCTCGGCATGTCGTGCCTGGTCGCGGCGCTGACGGAGGGGCGTGACGGCGTCGATGGCCCGGTGGTCGGCCTCGTCGTGGGTGGGGTCCTCGCGCTGGCGGCCATGGTCGTCGTCGAGCGCCGCGTACGCGAGCCGCTGGTGGAGCCCGCGCTGCTGGCGCACCCGCGGTTCCGGGCGGCGACCGGGGGATCGCTGGTGCTCGGCCTCGGGATGATCGGCATCTCGTCGTACGTGCCGACACTGGCGCAGGCCGGGCTGGGGGAGAGCCTGTGGGTCGGCAGCCTGCTCGTCGTGGCCTGGGCCGCGGCGAGCGTCGTGGCCTCGCTGCTGGTGCGCCTCGTGCGTCACCCGCTCGAGGGCGGCAGGCCCGTGGCGTTGGTGCTGCTCGTCGTGGCCGGTGGGCAGATGATCGGCTTCGGGCTCGACGAGGGATCCGCGGTGACCCGGGTGGCGCTCGCCATGGTGGTCTCCGGTCTGGGCACCGGGGTGCTCAACGCACTGCTCGGACGCGAGGCGGTCGCCAGCGTGCCGCCGGAGCGCGCCGCCATGGGCTCGGGTGCCAACAACACCGCCCGCTACCTCGGCGCCGCCTGTGGCATCACCCTCACCGTGACCCTCGCGGCGCACGCCGGGTCGGGCAACACGGCACCGGCCGCGCTGGTGGCGGGCTGGAACGTCGCCGTCGTCGTGTCGGCCTCGCTCACCGTGCTCGGTGCCGCCGCCATCGCCGTCCTGGGGCGGCCCCGGACGTGAGCGCGCCCTCCTCGCCGGGGCGAGGAGGGCGCGATCGGACGCCGCGACCGGGCGTGGTGACCGGGCGTGGTGACCGGGCCTGGTGACCGGGCGTGGTGACCGGAAGTCGTCACCTGGCGGGCGGGCTCAGAGCGCGGTGCTGCGTCCCACCACGTGCGGGGCGCCGGACCGCGGGTTGGTCAGCGCGAACGCGATGCCGTCGTCGAGCACCCGGGTGCCGAGCTCGACCGAGCCCGGCAGCAGGATCGGCTTCTTGAAGGCCGCGTCGACGCGCACCGCGTCGGGCAGCCGGTTCTCGATCGCGGCCACGCAGCGCGCCAGGCTCCACATGCCGTGGGCGATCTGGCGCGGGAAGCCCAGGGCCTTGGCCGTCCACGGGTACAGGTGGATCGGGTTGTGGTCGCCCGAGACGGCGGCGTAGCGGCGGCCCAGGTCGCCGGGCAGGCGCCACACGGTGCCGTTGGGCGAGGTGTCGGGGAAGGAGGACCCGCTCGGTGCGTCGGCGTCGCCGCGTCCGCGGCGCAGGTAGGTCGAGGTGCTCTCCCAGACCAGCTCCTCGCCCACCCGTGCCTCGGCCACGAACTCGTAGACCGTGCCCTTGGGATGGGGGCGGGGGGCTCCCACGCTGGTCGTCACGGTCAGGCTCTCGCCCACCGCGACCGGCCGGTGGCCGGTCACCGCGTTCTCCAGGTGCACCGTGCCGATGGCGGGTGCGGGGAACGACGGCTCGGTCATGATCGCCATGTGCAGCGGGAAGGCGAGCATGTGGGGGTAGGTCAGCGGCGCGGTGTCCTTGCTCGGGAAGCCGCAGACCTCGGCGTAGGCCTCGACGTGGGCGCGCTCGACGGTCACCGGCGGCCGCGTGAAGGTGAGGCCGGAGAAGGACGACGCCGGCCCCTTCCTCACACCGGGCAGGGAGCCGACGACGGGGATCGACGGGAGGGCGGCCTTGAGCAGCGTGGGCACGGCCCCGGAGCCGGGGGTGACCAGGCGGGGGGACTGCGGCGCCCCGGTGCCGGACACGTCAGGCCCCCAGCATCATCTGGCCGCACACGCGGACCACGTTGCCGTTGACGGCGCTCGACGCGGGGTCGGCGTACCAGGCCACGGTCTCGGCGACGTCGACGGGCAGACCGCCCTGCGACATCGCGTTGAGGCGTTGACCGACCTCGCGGGTCGCGAACGGCACCGCTGCGGTCATCTGCGTGATGATGAAGCCCGGCGCCACGGCGTTGACGGTGATGCCGTCGGTGAGCTCGCCCTTGAGGGAGTCGACGAGGCCGATGACGCCGGCCTTGGAGGCGGCGTAGTTGGTCTGGCCGACGTTGCCCGCGATGCCGGCGATGCTCGCCACGCCGACGATCGAGCCGTGGGCGTTGACGACGCCCTGGTCGAGCAGCTCGCGGCTGATGCGCTCCGGGGCGGTGAGGTTGACGGCGATGACCGACTCCCAGCGGTCCTCCGACATGTTGGCGAGCTTCTTGTCGCGGGTGATGCCGGCGTTGTGGACCACCACGTCGACGCCGCCGTGCTTGTCCTTGAGGTGCTGGGCGATCCGCTGCGGGGCGTCCTTCGCGGTGATGTCGAGGGTCAGCCAGTCACCGTCGAGCTCGTTCATGAGCTTCACCAGGCCGTCGGCGGCCTGGGGCACGTCGACGCCCACGACGGTGGCGCCGTCGCGGTGCAGGACCCGCGCGATCTGCTCGCCGATCCCGCGGCTGGCGCCGGTCACGAGGGCCACCTTGCCGGCGAGCGGGCGGGTCCAGTCGGTGACCGCGGGCGCGTCGGTCGAGCCGGTGGCGCCGATGCGCACGACCTGGCCCGACACGTAGGCCGACTTCGGGGAGAGCAGGAAGCCCAGCGTGCTGGCGACCGACGCCTCGGCGCCCTCGGCGACGTAGACCAACTGCACCGTGCCGCCGCGACCGATCTCCTTGCCCAGGCTGCGGGTGAAGCCCTCCAGGGCGCGCTGCGCGACGCGCTCGCCCCCCTCGAGGAGCTCCGGCGGGGTGCCGAGCACGACGACGCGCGGGCAGGTCGCGAGGCTGCGCATGAGCGGGGTGAAGAAGTCGCGCAGGGCGACGAGCTGGTCGGAGGACGTGAGGCCGGTGGCGTCGAAGACCAGGCCCTTGAGCCTGGATCCCTCGGCCGGGGCGTCGGTGCTCTCGACGCCGAGCTGGGAGAGGATGCCGCCGAGCGACTCGGCGAGGCGGCCGCGTCCCCCGACGGCGACGATGCCGTCGACGAGCGGAGCGCCCTCGGCGTACCGCTCGAGGCTCATGGGGGCGGGGAGGCCGAGGTTCTTGACCAGCAGCTTTCCGAGCGGGGACTGCGAGAAGCTCTGGTACTTGTCGCTCATGCGGGTGGTCCTCCGTGTGGTGGTGGGAGATCGTGGGGCACGGTCATGTAACCCGATGTGTAACTCAGCGTCCACACATCGTGACGTGCCCCTCACAGGCTTCACTGCGAGGCCTGTCGACGCAAGGATGACCCTATGCAACCCACCACTCGTCGCGTCGCCGTCATCGGCGGCAACCGCATCCCCTTCGCCCGGTCCAACACGGTCTACTCCGACGCGTCGAACCAGGACATGCTCACCGCCGCCATCGACGGCCTCGTGACCCGCTTCGGCCTCGAGGGCGAGCGCCTCGGCGAGGTCGTGGCCGGAGCGGTGCTCAAGCACAGCCGTGACTTCAACCTCACCCGCGAGGCGGTGCTGGGCTCCAAGCTCTCACCCGAGACCCCCGCCACCGACATCCAGCAGGCCTGCGGCACCGGTCTCCAGGCGGCGATCCAGGTCGCGAACAAGATCGCCCTGGGCCAGATCGAGGTCGGTATCGCCGGTGGCTCGGACACCACCTCCGACGCACCGATCGCCGTGGGGGAGGGACTGCGCAAGATCCTCCTCGAGGCCAACCGGGCCAAGGACCTCAAGGGTCGCCTCGCGGCCCTGGCCAAGGTGCGTCCCGGCGACCTCGTGCCGAGCATCCCCCAGAACGGCGAACCCCGCACCGGGCTGGCCATGGGTGACCACGCCGCGCTCACCGCGCTGGAGTGGCATGTGGGTCGTGAGGAGCAGGACGCCCTCGCCGCGACCTCCCACCAGAACCTCGCCAAGGCCTACGAGGCCGGCTTCCTCGACGACCAGATCACCCCCTTCCGCGGGCTCGAGCGCGACCAGAACCTGCGCCCCGACTCCTCGGTGGAGAAGCTGGCCAAGCTCAAGCCGGTCTTCGGCAAGGGCGAGGCCGCGACGATGACCGCGGGCAACTCCACCCCGCTCACCGACGGCGCCTCGGTGGTGCTGCTCGCCTCGGAGGAGTGGGCCGAGGAGAGGGGCCTGCCCGTGCTGGCCTACCTCACGGCCTACGAGACCGCCGCGGTCGACTACGTGCACGGCGGCGAGGGTCTGTTGATGGCCCCCGCCTACGCGATGGCGCGCATGCTGCAGCGCGAGGGCCTGAGCCTGCAGGACTTCGACTTCTACGAGATCCACGAGGCGTTCGCCTCGCAGGTGCTCTCGACCCTCAAGGCCTGGGAGGACCCGGTCTTCTGCAAGGAGCGCCTGGGTCTCGACGCCCCGCTCGGCTCGATCGACCGCTCCAAGCTCAACGTCAACGGGTCCTCGCTCGCCGCGGGGCACCCGTTCGCCGCCACCGGCGGACGGATCGTCAACGTCCTCGCCAAGCTGCTCGCGGAGAAGGGCAGCGGTCGGGGAGTCATCTCGGTCTGCGCTGCCGGCGGTCAGGGCGTCACCGCGATCCTCGAGCGCCCCTGAGTCTCCACCGCACACCCACCAGGCCCGTCCGACGAACGTCGGGCGGGCCTGGTGCTGTGGGGGTCCCGCGACCTAGACGCCGAGCGACGCCATGGCCAGCGCGGAGGCGACGAGGTACTGACGCACCTGCTCCGGTGAGATCTCACCGACGGTGGGGATGCCCGGCGCCGCCTCCTTGACAAGGATCCCGACCCGCGCGAGCTGCAGGGCGCCGAGGCCGCTGGCGTACAGCGTGTTGGCCAGCAGGGTCGGGTCGCCGACACCGAAGGCCCCGCGTCTGGTGCCGTCCTCCAGGACCGTGGAGAGCACGGCCAGGCACGTCGAGATGCCCCGGCCGAGGCGGAAGAGGGCACCCTCGGAGATCTCGTCGAGGAGCTCGGGGCCGGAGCGCCGCATGAGGGCCTGGGCGCAGTCGACGAAGGCCGGGTGGGCCAGCCCGTAGTCGACGAAGGCGCCGACGATCAGCTGCAGACGCTCCCGCGGCTCCTCGGCCGAGGCAGCGGCGGCCTGGAGCGCGGCGTGGAGCTCCTCGAGGTAGCCCACCAGCGTGAGGGCGAAGAGCTCCTCCTTGCCGGTGAAGTGGCGGTAGACGATCGCTCGGTTGATGCCGACGGCCTTGGCGATGTCCTCGATCTGGGCGTCGCGCACCCCGCGCTGGTCGAAGAGCGCGCGCGTCGCCGCGATGATCTCCTTCTCGCGGGCGCGCCGGCGCGCAGCCGCGGCGGATCGCCGTCCGTCCGTCTCTGAGGCAGTGACCATCCCCGTATCGTACGACTGGTGCAACTCTCAGTTGCACGGCTGTGACGGGACCGTCAGTTCTCGTCGTGCGGTGGGTCCGGATCTGGTCGGGCAGCCGTGGCACGGCGGCGGGTCCTGCCCCAGCCTGAGGGCGTGGCGTGTGCGTCGGACCGGTCCTCCGAGGCGTCGTGCGGGCCCAGCGCGTCGCCGGGCGTGGAGCATGCGCGCGAGCCGGTCTCCGACAGACCTGTCGGTGGGAGGAACTCCGGTCGGCCGTCCGAGCCCGTCCGCACCTGCCACGGTGTGTCGTGGATGGTGCGGTGGTGGTGCCCGCAGAGCAGCGCCAGGTTGCCCAGGGCGGTGGGGCCGCCGTCGGCCCAGTGCTCGACGTGGTGGGCGTGGCACATCACCGGGGGACGTCCGCAGCCGGGGAAGGTGCAGTGGGTGTCGCGAGCCACCAGGGCGCGCCACAGCGAGGCTGAGACCACGCGCGCCTCGCGGCCCAGGTCGAGCACGGCGGACTCCGCGCCGAGGACGGCGGGGATGACGGTGGCGTCGCACGCCATCCGCCGCACCGTGCCGGCGCTCAGCGTGAGGCCGTCGTCGGTCTCCCCGCCGCGCGTGGCGCCGACGGCGTCCCGCAGTTGCTCCCAGGGGATCGTGACGCTCACGCGGGTGCGCTCGCCGTGCGATCCGGGCACCGCGTCGGTGTCGAGCGCGTGCTGCGCCACCTGCACCAGGGCGTCCCAGGTGCGGGCGCCGTGGTCCCGGGGGTCGCTAAGCCGCTCACCGGTCTGCGGGTCGACCGACGGGGCGGGGGCGGTGAGCGGCAGCAGCGCCTGGCGCAGGACCGCGGCGTCCTCGGCGCTGCCGCGCCCGCGGACCCTGACCCCGCCCGCGCCGTCGTCGCTGATCGACAGGAACCGACGGCGGTGGGACGCGCGGGCCAGACGGTCGCGCTGGCGCTCGCGCTCCCGCGCGGCGCGCCCGGGGTCCACCTCGTCGACCACGCGTACGGCGGCCCGCGCGAGGTCGGTCGCGTGGAGGTGGTCGGCCTTCTCCAGCAGCGAGGTCTCGGCCCGCGTGCGCAGGGCGGTCTCGGCGGGCAGCTCCTCGACCGCGTCGATCACGAGGGCGGCCTGCTCGGGGCTGACGGTGCCGGCGACGAGGGCGGCCAGCGTGGCCGCCCGGTCGCCGACCAGCTCGTGGGCGTGGGCGACGGCCTGGCGACCCTGGGAGACCCGGAGTCCGGCGACGTGGGTCAGCCAGTCGGCGGTGGAGCCCCAGCCCAGGCTGCGGCGGGCGAGGTCGCGACGATCGATCTCCACGAGGGCCCGCGCCTCGGCGGCCCGCAGTGCCGACCGGGCCGCGACGAGGTCGAGGGCGCTCGCCAGTAGGTCGTCGTCGCCGAGCACGTCCCAGGGCGCGTCGGCCAGGGCGCCGAGGGCGGCCCGTGCTCGCGCGGCGAGGGTCTCGGGTGGCCGCGTCGCGGCCGAGGTGAGGGCGGTCATGGACATGGCCACAGCCAACCGTCCACGCCGTCCGCGGGGGCCAATGGTGGGTGCACCTGGGGAGCATCGACGCCACGACCGCGGCTGTGGACGCCTCGTGGTCAGCGGAGGAGGCCGACACGGTGGTGTGCCGGGCTCGGTGGGGGTCGGGGCTACTTCCTCGCGCGTCGCCGGGTCAGGGGGCGGTGGAGAGCTCGACCTCGAAGGTCGTGGCCCTCGCGAACTCGTCCAGCGAGGTGAGGCCGATCGTCGTCGCCGCTCCGGACTCCACCAGGGACAGGCCGGTCAGCGTGCCCAGCCTCTGCTGCCCACCGACGGCCGTGACCTCGACGCGGACGTCGGCCGCGTCCTCGCCGTCGTTCGTGACGCGGATCGAGCCCGTGAAGTACCCGAGCGACTGGTCGTTGGTCACCCTCAGGTCGGTCCAGGAGTAGCGGCCCGCGTCGCCGCCGGACGCCGAGCGGAGCTCGTCGGCCCCGACCGTGGCAGTCGTGGTGACCTCCTCGACCTCGGTCGGGTCCCGGTCCGCCCCGCCCCCGGCGGGCGCCGTGCACCCGCCGCTCAGGACGACGGCGCCGACGAGGCCCGCCGCCACCACGATGGGCGGCATCCTCATGGTGTGCGCTCCTCTCGGAAGTGCGCCCGCACGGCGGCGATCGTGTCGGCCTGCTCGGGGCCCTTGTCGTCGCGGTAGCGCACGACCCGGGCGAAGCGCAGCGCCAGCCCACCGGGGTAGCGGGTCGAGCGCTGCACGCCGTCGAGCGCGATCTCGACGACCTGCTCGGGGCGCACGTGGACCACGTGGCCCTCGCGGTGGGTCTCGAGGCCCAGGAACCGCTCGGTCTGCCAGGCCAGCGTCTCGTCGGTCATGCCCTTGAACGTCTTGCCCAGCATCACGAAACCGCCGGCGCCGTCGGCGGCGCCGAGGTGGATGTTCGACAGCAGGCCCGTGCGGCGACCCGAGCCCCACTCCGCGGCGAGCACGACGAGGTCGAGGGTGTGCACCGGCTTGACCTTGACCCAGCCCGCGCCGCGGCGGCCCGCGTCGTAGGAGGACGACAGCGACTTCACCACCACCCCCTCGTGGCCGGCGGCGACGACCTCGGCGGCGAAGTCCTGGGCCTGCCGCTCGGACGGGCCCGCGAGACGGGCCACCCGGTGCTCGGCGGGCACGAGCGCGTCGAGCGCGGCGAGGCGGGTCTCGAGGGGCTCGTCGAGCAGGTCGCGGCCGTCGAGGTGGAGGATGTCGAAGAAGTACGGGGTGACGTGGAGCCCGTCGTCGCTGGCGCCCTGCGCCGTGCGCGAGGCGGTGTCCTGGAAGGCGCGCGGTCGACCGTGCTCGTCGAGGGAGAGGGCCTCGCCGTCGAGGACCACGCTCTCGGCGTCGAGGGCGAGGGTCACGGCGACGACCTCGGGCAGCCGGTGGGTGATGTCGTCGAGGGAGCGGGTCGCGATGACGACCTCCTCGCCGCGGCGGTGCACCTGCACCCGGATGCCGTCGAGCTTGGTGTCGACGACCACGCCACCACCCACGGCTCCGGCCTTGACCAGGCC
Organism: Nocardioides sp. Leaf307; assembly: GCF_001423135.1. Lineage (NCBI taxonomy): Bacteria > Bacillati > Actinomycetota > Actinomycetes > Propionibacteriales > Nocardioidaceae > Nocardioides > Nocardioides sp. Leaf307. The sequence continues at coordinate 1,697,823 of NZ_LMNY01000001.1, forward strand.
CGCCGCCACGTCCGGCGCCGAGGAGGCGAGCATGGGCAGCACCGGCCGCCCCACCTCGAGCCCGAATCCGGCCAACGCGTCGGCGCCCCCGGTGAGGGCGGCCACCCCGGCGGCCACGGTCGAGCCCGCCAGCATCGCCGCGCGGCGCACGTCGGCGACCGGCACCTGAGCCACGGCGGCCACGGCCTCCTGCACGACGGCGTCGAGCGCGCCCTGTCGCACCTCGCCGGTGACGGCCCCGCGCAGCCAGGCCTGCTCGGCGGCGTCGGCGCGCCCGAAGAGGTCGGCCACGGCGGCGGCGCGAGCCGACTGCGAGCCCGGGCCCGCGAGCGCCGACAGCGCCGTGAAGGCCCGGTCGACCTCGACCACGTCGAGCCCCGCCGTCTCGGCGGGCGGCGGCAGGTCGGCGACCGACCGCCACCCGAGACCGGTGCGACGCTGGCGCAGGGAGCCGGCGAGGTAGGTGACCACGACGTCGACCTCGTCGGGCCGGGCGTGGTCGAGCCGGCGCAGGAGTGCGGCCAGGGCCTCGACCTTCGCCTTGCGGGAGCGGGTCGCGGCCACCGCCTCGGAGGTGGCGACGACGTCGGCGAGCAGCATCCCCCCATTGTGGCGACCCCCACCGACACCGCCTCACCCCGACGAGGGCCCGCGGGTCGACGTCCCTCGGTCCGGGGGTGCACCGTCGGCGCCCTGGCGTAGCGTCGTGCCCGTGAGCGAGTCGTCGGCGACCAGCGGCGGGCAGGTCAGGGTGTGGCGCCCGGCGTGGGCCTGTCCGGCGGCGCGGGTGCTGCGGCTGCACAAGCGCGGCGGCGGCGACCCGACCTACCGCATCGACGGTGAGCGGCACTGGCGCGGCATCCGCACCCCGGAGGGGCCCGCCACCCTGCTGGTGCACCCCCGCCCGGGCCTGGGCGAGGTGCACGCCGAGGCGTGGGGGCCCGGGGCGTCCTGGGCCCTGGAGTCGGTGCCGGCGATGCTGGGCGCCGACGACGACTGGTCCGGTTTCGAGCCCCGCCACCCCGTCGTGGCCGAGGCCCGCCGCCTCCACCCCGACCTGCGCCTGGGCCGCACCGGCCTGGTCATGGAGGCGCTGGTGCCGGCGATCCTGGAGCAGAAGGTCACCGGCCAGGAGGCGTTCGCGGGCTTCCGGATGCTCGTCCACCGCTTCGGTGAGCGCGCGCCGGGTCCGGGGGAGCAGCTGCGGCTGTGGGTGCAGCCGCCACCGGAGCGGCTGCGCACCATCGCCTCGTGGGAGTGGCTCCAGCTGCACGTCGATCCCCAGCGCTCGCGCACCCTGGTCACGGCCGCGCGCGTGGCCGACGCCCTCGAGCGCACGGCCACCCTCGCCCCCGAGGAGGCCGACCGGCGGCTCCGGACCTTGCCCGGCATCGGGGTGTGGACGAGCGCGGAGGTCCGCCAGCGCGCCCACGGCGATCCCGACGCCGTCTCCTTCGGGGACTACCACGTGGCCAAGGACGTCGGGTGGGCGCTGACGGGCGAGCCGTTCGACGACGAGGCGATGGCGGCCTACCTCGAGCCGTGGCGTCCCCACCGGGGGCGGGTGCCGATGCTGCTGGGGGCGGCCGGCCTCCACCGGCCGCGCCGCGGCGCGAAGATGGCGCCGCGCACCCACCTGCCCTCCCGCGTCACCCGCCCCTGAGCGGTGGGGTGTGCCGCCGCGGCGGGCGGAGAGGTCAGCCGGCCAGGCGCTCCAGCGCGTCCCGGTCGATGACGGTGATGGTGCGCTGGCGCACCTCGATGACGCCGCGACGCGAGAGCGAGGCCAGGGCCTTGTTGACCGTCTCGCGCGCCGAGCCCACGAGCTGGGCGAGCTCCTCCTGGGTGAGCTGGTGCTCGACCCTGAGGTGGCCCTCGTCGGTGGTGGTGCCGAACTTCGAGGCCAGGTGGCGCACGGTGCGAGCCACGCGGCTCGGCACGTCGGCGAAGGCGAGGTCGGAGACGGTGTCGTTGGAGCGGCGCAGCCGGCGGGCGAGGTCCTGCAGCAGCGCCACCGCGATCGCCGGGTCGCGCTCGAGCTCGCGGTCGAAGACGTCCCGCTCCAGCTCCAGCAGGTGTGCGCGGGTGATGGCGGTGACCGTGGCGCCGCGCTCGCGGCCGTCGAGCAGGGCCATCTCGCCCAGCATCTCGCCGGGGCCCACCACCGCCAGGATGGTCGGGCGCTCGTCGCGGTTGGCGCGGGTGACCTTCAGCGCGCCCTCGCGCACGAGGTACATCGTCTCGTGCCGGTCGCCCTGGGCGAACAGCGTGGCGCCGCGCTCCACGACGACCTCGGTCATCAGGGGAAGCAGGGCCGCGACGGCGCCGAGGTCGTCCGGTGTGGTGGGGCCGGGGTCGAGCGGGGTCACGGATCCTCCGAGAGGCAGGGAGTCGGGCACGTCACCACATGATCGGACACGACGGGGGGTCGAGGCGAGCGGACGCCGGATGAGGTACGCCACTCCCGCTCGCCGGCGCCTGGCCCCGGGGGCCCGACGCGCCGGTCCGCGGGGTCCCAGGACGGTTGCTGCGACTTCGTGTCACACTCACGTGAGCCGAGTCACACCTGCCGGAGGACCGATGAGCACCGACCTCGACCTGCTGCGCACCGCCGACCGCGAGTCCGCCGCCGCCTTCTTCGCCGCGGCCCCCGCCGAGGGTCTGGTCGCCGCGGTCGCCGCGACGCCCGACGACCGGCTCGTCGAGCTCCTCGGGCGCCCCCAGGTCCGCGCCGCCGCCGTCACCGGCATCCTGCGACGCCTCGACGAGTACGCCGACCCCGCGCGGCTGGCCGACCTCAAGGGCTCGGTCCGCTTCGAGCTGGCCACCAGCGACGGCGGGGTCGAGACGCGGGGCCTGGCCTTCGCCGACGGGGTCATCGAGCCCCTCGTGGAGGCGTCCGCCCTCGGGGCGGACCCCGCGGGGGCCGACGTCGTCCTGCGCAGCACCCTGCTGCGCTTCGCCCGGCTCGTCACCGGCCAGGGCAACGCGGCCCTCGACTACCTCGCGGGCCACCTCGAGGTCGAGGGCGACGCGATGCTGGCGCTGGGCGTGGGTGGCCTGTTCCGGGTGCCCGGCCACGACGAGGTGGCCGTCGACCCCACCGCCCTCGACCCGGTCGAGGTCGCCACGGCGGTCGCGGAGGCGAGCACCGACCACCTGCGCTCGGTCATGGCCGGCGGCTTCCGACCGGTCGTGCTCGACGAGGTCTTCCGCCGCCTGCCCGACTTCGTCGACGCCCGCCGCTCCTCGCGGCTGCGCGTCGCCGTCGGCTTCCGCCTGGCGGCCAGCGGCGACCTCCCGGCCGACCGCTACCTGGTGCGCATCGACCGCGGGCACACCACCGTGGAGCGCACCGAGACCGGCGACGACGGTCGGGACGGTCGGGACGCCACCATCGTGTGCGAGGCCCACGACTTCCTGCGCCTGGCCACGGGCCAGCTCAGCGTCATGACCGGAGTGCTCCGCGGCCAGCTGAAGGTCCGCGGCGACCGGGCCAAGGCGCTGCAGCTCGCCGGGGCCATCGACTTCCCGAGGGCCGCCCCGCAGCGCGCCCGGCGCTGAGGCCCGACCAGCCCGGTCCGGAGCAGCCCGGTCCGGAGCAGCCCGGCCCGGAGCACCGGTCCCGAGCGGTCGAGCCGGCGGAGCGGCGCGCCTCAGAGCAGGGGGCGCAGCGGGCGCAGCACGAGCTCGGTGAACTTGCGGTGCAGGTCGCGTGCCTCCCACTCGCCACGGGTGAGCTCGAGGCTGTTGGACTCGTCGACCATCCAGATCTCCTCCAGCGTCTTGGCCAGCGACTCGTCGATGACCTCGACGTTGACCTCGTAGTTGCCCGAGAGGCTCAGCCGGTCGATGTTGGCGGTGCCGACCGTGGTCCACGTGCCGTCGACGGTGGCGGTCTTGGCGTGCACCATCGCGTCGCGGAAGCGGAAGATGCGCACCCCGGCGTCGAGCAGCTGGGAGAAGTAGCCGCGCGAGATCCAGTCGGCCACGATGTGGTTGGACTTCAGCGGCACCAGCAGGCGCACGTCGACCCCGCGGCGCGCGGCGGCCCGCAGGGCGTCGACGAAGTCCTGGTCGGGGATGAAGTAGGCCTGCGTCATCCACACGTTGCGGCTGGCGCGGTTGATGGCCTCAAGGTACATCGACCGGATGGGGAACATCCACAGCCGCGGCACGTTGCGCTGGATCCGGATCCGGGGCTCCCACACCGAGCTGGTCTCCAGCAGCAGCGGCCGCTCGCTCACGCCGATGAGGCGACGGCGGTTGAGGTTCCAGAAGTCGGCGAAGGCGCGCTGCAGGTCCCACACGCCGGGGCCGGTGATCCGCACGTGGGTGTCGCGCCACTCGGTCTCGTAGGCGTCGCCGATGTTGTAGCCGCCCACGAAGCCGACCGTGCTGTCGACGACCAGGATCTTGCGGTGGTCGCGGCCGTAGCGGCGGACGTCGAAGAAGCGCCAGCCGGCGGCGTAGACGGGGTAGCGCAGCACCTTGACCTGGCGGGGGAAGCGCTTGAAGACGGGGGAGACGACCAGGTTGGCGAACCCGTCGTAGATGCAGTAGACGTCGACGCCGCGGTCGGCGGCCGCGACGAGCGCGTGCTTGAACCGCTCGCCGGTCTGGTCGCCCTTCCAGATGTAGGTCTCGAAGAGGATCTGCCGCTCGGCGCCCTCGATGGCCGCGAGCATGTCCTCGTAGAGGTCCTGGCCGTAGGTGTAGGTCGTCACCGCGCCGTCGCCGATGTCCACCGTGCGCGGCGGCGTGGTCGGGAAGGGCTTGGGGTGCTTGCCGCGGCGGCGGTAGGAGTCGACCAGCGACATCGCGACCGCGATGACCAGGGGCACGCCGAAGACGCTCAGCAGGGTCCGGCGCAGCAGGGTGACCACACGGTCGGCGACGCTCGGCGGTCGCGGTCTCACGGGGACAACCTAGCGTCACGGTGGGGACTGTCGGTGGCCGGTCGTAGGCTCGCAGCATGCGACCCGTCACCGATCTCGAGCGCCGCGTGGCCCCCTTCAAGGTCGTCTCCGACTACGAGCCCTCCGGAGACCAGCCGACCGCCATCAAGGAGATCACCCGCCGCATCAACGACGGGGTCGAGGACGTCGTCCTCCTCGGTGCCACCGGCACGGGCAAGACGGCCACCGTGGCCTGGGTGGCCGAGCAGGTGCAGCGCCCCATGCTGGTGCTCCAGCCCAACAAGACGCTGGCCGCGCAGTTCGCCAACGAGCTGCGCCAGCTCTTCCCCGACAACGCGGTCGAGTACTTCGTGAGCTACTACGACTACTACCAGCCCGAGGCCTACGTGCCGCAGACCGACACCTACATCGAGAAGGACTCCTCGATCAACGAGGAGGTCGAGCGGCTGCGGCACTCGGCCACCAACTCGTTGCTGACCCGACGCGACGTCATCGTGGTCTCGACGGTGTCCTGCATCTACGGCCTCGGCACCCCGCAGGAGTACGTCGACCGCATGCTGCGGCTCAAGGTCGGCGAGGAGCGCGACCGCGACTCGATCCTGCGCCAGCTGGTGGAGATCCAGTACACCCGCAACGACATGTCCTTCACCCGGGGCACCTTCCGGGTGCGCGGCGACACCCTCGAGATCTTCCCGGTCTACGAGGAGCACGCGATCCGCATCGAGTTCTTCGGCGACGAGATCGAGCGGCTCATGAGCCTGCACGCCGTCACCGGCGAGGTGCTCACCGAGGACACCGAGCTCTACGTCTTCCCCGCGACCCACTACGTCGCCGGCCCCGAGCGCATGGAGCGGGCCATCAAGGGCATCGAGCTGGAGCTGGAGGACCAGCTCGCCGCCTTCGAGAAGCAGGGCAAGCTGCTCGAGGCCCAGCGGCTGCGCATGCGCACGACCTACGACGTCGAGATGATGCGCCAGGTCGGCTCCTGCTCCGGCATCGAGAACTACTCGATGCACATGGACGGGCGCACCCACGGCTCGGCGCCCAACTGCCTGCTCGACTACTTCCCCGAGGACTACCTCCTCGTCGTCGACGAGTCCCACGTGGCGGTGCCGCAGATCGGTGGCATGTACGAGGGCGACATGTCGCGCAAGCGCAACCTCGTCGACCACGGCTTCCGCCTCCCCAGCGCCATGGACAACCGACCGCTGCGGTGGGAGGAGTTCCTGGAGCGGATCGGTCAGACGATCTACCTCTCCGCGACCCCGGGCGACTACGAGCTGGACAAGGTCGGCGGCGACACCGTCGAGCAGATCATCCGCCCGACCGGCCTCATCGACCCCGAGGTGGTGGTCAAGCCCACGAAGGGCCAGATCGACGACCTCATCCACGAGATCCGGCTGCGGGCGGAGAAGGACGAGCGGGTCCTGGTCACCACGCTGACCAAGAAGATGTCGGAGGACCTCACCGACTACCTCCTCGACGCCGGCATCCGCACCCGCTACCTCCACTCCGAGATCGACACCCTCAAGCGCATCGAGCTGCTGCGCGACCTGCGCCTGGGCGACTACGACGTGCTGGTCGGCATCAACCTGCTGCGCGAGGGCCTCGACCTGCCCGAGGTGTCGCTCGTCTCGATCCTCGACGCCGACAAGGAGGGCTTCCTGCGCTCCGACAAGTCGCTCATCCAGACCATCGGCCGAGCAGCGCGCAACGTGTCGGGCCAGGTGCACATGTACGCCGACAAGATCACCCCCTCGATGGAGATGGCGATCGAGGAGACCAACCGCCGCCGCGACAAGCAGATCGCCTACAACAAGGCCCACGGCGTCGACCCGATGCCGCTGCGCAAGAAGATCGCCGACATCACCGAGATGCTCGCCCGCGAGGACGAGAACACCCAGGCGCTGCTCGAGACCTGGGCCGGCACGGCCGCCAAGGGACGCGCCGGCGGTGTGAAGGTCCGTCAGCCCACCCCGGTGCTGGGGGAGAAGGCCGCCGGGACCCACGCCCCCGACGTCTCGGGCATGCCCAGCGCCGACCTCGCCCAGCTCATCCAGGACCTCACCGAGCAGATGCGCACGGCGGCGGCCGAGCTGCAGTTCGAGGTCGCGGCCCGCATGCGCGACGAGATCTCCGACCTCAAGAAGGAGCTGCGGCAGATGATGGAGGCCACCAAGTGAGCCTGGCGGGCCCCGACGCGGCGGCGGTCGTGCGCGAGGTGCAGGTGACCCTCGACGCCGCCGACCCGCGCGGGCTGGCCGGCTTCTGGCGCGCCGTGCTGGGCTACGTCGACGACGAGCCCCCGGCTGGGTTCGACACGTGGGAGGCGGCCCTGGAGGCCTGGGGCGTGCCGCCCGAGGAGCGGGGGCGGGCCTGGGCCGTCCACGACCCCACCGGCAGCGGCCCGCGGCTGTTCTTCCAGCGGGTGCCCGAGACGAAGGCCACGAAGAACCGCGTGCACCTCGACGTGCGGGCCGCGCCGGGTCTCAGCGGCGAGGCGCGCATGGCCGCGCTCGAGGCCGAGTGCGAGCGCCTGGTCGCCCTGGGCGGCAGCCGGCTGCGGCGTGTGGAGGCCGACGGCGCCGACGAGGGCATCATCGTGATGGCCGACCCCGAGGGCAACGAGTTCTGCCTCGACTGAGGCCCGGCCCCTGCCCCGACCCCTGCCCCGACCACCGCTCCGACCACCCTTCCCAGCACCGGTCCGTCCGGCGCCCGACCCCTGGTGCGGCGCCGACGTCGCGCGGGAGCAGGATGGGGGAGTGAACCCGACCGTCGAGCCCACGCTCCGCGCGGCCCTCCCGGTGTGGACCGTCGGCCTGCTGATCTACCTGCTGGCGGTGTTCCACCGCTCCTCCCTGGCGGTCGCCGGCCTGGCCGCGACCGAGCGCTTCGACATCTCCGCGGCCCAGCTGGCCACCTTCACGATGCTGCAGCTGCTCGTCTACGCCGCGATGCAGGTGCCGGTCGGGCTGCTCGTCGACCGGTTCGGCTCGCGCAGCGTGCTGCTGACCGGCGCCGTCGTGCTCTCCGCGGCCCAGGCCGGCTTCGCGCTGGCCGAGACCTACCCGCTGGCGCTGCTGGCGCGCTTCTTCGTCGGTCTCGGCGACGCCATGACCTTCATCTGCGTGCTGCGCACCCTCGCGATGTGGTTCGCCCCGCGACGCATCCCGCTCATCACCCAGCTGACCGGCACCCTCGGCCAGGTCGGCGCCATCGGGGCGGCGGTGCCCATGACCTGGGCGCTCTCGACGGTGGGCTGGACGCGGGCCTACCTGTTCACGGCCTCGCTGGGCGTCATCCTGGCCCTCGTCGGCCTGGTCGTGCTGCGCGACACCCCCGACGCCCGCAACCTGCGCGGCGCCGCCCTGTCGCCGAGCGCCGTGCGCCGCAGCCTGGCCGCCTCGTGGGCCCACCCGGGCACGCGCCTGGGCTTCTGGATCCACTTCTCGACCCAGTTCAGCGCGACCACCCTGAGCCTGCTGTGGGGCTACCCGTTCTTCGTGCGCGGCGAGGGGCGCACGCCCACCGAGGCGGGCGTCCTGCTGACGCTGCTCGTCGTCGCCGTGGTCACCGGCGGGCCGGTGCTCGGCTGGCTCGTGGGTCACCACCCCTGGCACCGCTCGACCATGGCCCTCGTGGTAGTCACGGCGATCGCCGCCACCTGGACCGTCGTGCTGGCCTGGCCGGGGGAGGCGCCGTTCGGCGTGCTGGTCGTGCTGGCCCTGGTCTGCGGGGTGGGCGGTCCGGCCTCGATGATCGGCTTCGACGTGGGGCGCACCTCCAACCCCGCCGAGCGGCTGGCCAGCTCCACCGGCATCATCAACGTGGGCGGCTTCCTCGCCAGCCTGCTGCTGGTCGTGGCCATCGGTCTGGTGCTCGACTGGCGCACCCCGGGCGCGAGCACCTCCTACACCCCGGAGGCCTTCCGGTGGGCGATGGCGCTGCAGTACCTCCTGTGGGGCCTCGGGCTGGTGCAGATCACCCGCTACCGCCTCCGGGCCCGCCGCGTCATCGACCGCGAGGCCCTCCAGGCCGGGGTGCTGCCGTGAGCGAGGAGCGGGCGCCGCTGACCGACGACGGTCACCACGTGGTCATCGACGGGCGCCGCTGGCGTGCGACCGACCCGATGGTGCCCGAGGAGCGACGGGCCGAGCTCCAGCGGGTGCTCATGGCGTGGCGCCGCGACGTCAGGCGCACCCGCGGCACCGCGGAGGAGAAGCGCTCGCGCGCCGGCGTCCAGGCCGCCAAGGTCGCGCTCGGCGAGCGGGGCGAGCCGTGGTGGGAGCAGAGCGACGCCGAGCGACGTGCCCGCTGGGAGGCCGACGTGCCCACGCCCGACTGAGCGTGTGCCCCCGGCGCGAGGGCGCTGCTACCGCGACGACGGGCCGGCGTCAGGGCGCAGCCAGCGCGCCAGCAGGGGCGTGAGCAGCAGGATCACCACGAGCCGCAGCACCTGCACGGCCAGGACGTAGGTGACGTCGGCGCCGCTGTCGGCCGCTGTGGCCAGCACCGCGAAGAGCCCGCCCGGGGTGGTCGCGAGGTAGGCGGTGAGCCCGTCGACCTCCGTGGCGCGTGCCAGCACCGCGCCCATCGCGGCGGTCGAGACCACGAGACCCGCGATGAGCACCAGCACGACCGGCAGCATCCTGGCGATGGAGCGCAGGCTCTCGCGGGTGAAGCGCAGCCCGACCTGCACGCCGATCAGCAGGTAGCCCACCCACTGCACCACCACCGGTACGCCGGCAGCGCCGAGCCACCCGGTGGCGGCGAGCACCGCCGCGACCAGCATCGGCCAGAGCAGCACGCCCGTCGGCACGGGCAGCGCGCGGGCCAGGGCCAGCCCGAGCACGAGCGACACCAGCACGAAGCCGGTCTCGGTGGCCAGCGCACCACCGTCGCTGCCCGCGGCACCCGTGACGCCGGCGTCGCCGGGCCCGCCCGCCCCGCCCGCGGGGGCGAAGACGACGCTGGTGACCAGCGGCATCGCCAGCAGCACGACGAGCACCCGGAGGTACTGCACGACGGTCACCACGCGCTCGTCGGCGCCCAGGTCGCGCGCCACGGCGACGATGCCCGACGCGCCGCCGGCGATGAGGGCGAAGGCGCCGGTGACGGGGGAGACGTCGCGCCGCAGCGTCAGCAGCCGCCCGGCGCCGAGACTGAGGGCGAGGGTGCCGAGGGTGACCAGGCCGATGGGCAGCAGGTCGCGACCCGCCTGCTGGAGCGCGGCCACGCTCACCATGGCCCCGATGGTGACGCCGATGACGCCCTGCCCGACGCGGAAGGCAGCCGGCGGCACCCGCAGCTCGGTCGGGGAGGTCAGGGCGTGCGCCATGCCGCCCACCAGCGCCCCGAAGAGCACCGGCGAGGGCAGCCCGAGCGCGCCGAGCCCGAGGCTGACGGCCGCGGTGACCACGAGCACCAGCACGGCGGCCCGCGGGGCCGACCGCGGCCGTCCGGGCCCGGGGGCGGCGCTCAGCGGGGGATCACCGAGAACAGCACCTGGCGCTTGACCATGGCCCAGATGGCCAGCACCACCACGGTGTGGATCAGGGTGCCCTGCCAGAAGCCCGTGCGGTCCAGGCCGGGCACGTTGGCCACGGCCAGGGCGAAGAAGACGTGGACGATGAAGACGTAGAGGCTGGCCTGCCCCATCGGGATCCACAGCCAGCCGATGGCCTTGTCGATGGGCTTCCAGCAGGTGGTGAGCACCGCGAAGGCCACGACCACCACGAGCACCAGGTCGATGAGCCGCCCGGGCTGGAGGAAGACGCGGATGTAGAAGTTCTCCAGCAGCCAGGCGTAGCTGTCGGCGGGCAGCGGGGCCGGGGCGAGGCCGCCGTGGGCGTTGCCCCACCAGACCCAGGCCAGCACGGCGGCGTAGCCCACCACGAAGGCCGCGGTCGCGAGCTTCCCGGGCCGGGTCGTGAGCACCCGGGTGATCTGGCGCCGGTAGTAGCCCACGACCAGGCCGTGGGTGAAGGCGACCTGCCAGATGAGCAGGGGGAAGACCGCCTCGAACTGCGAGGGCAGCCAGTGCGGGTCGTCGATGGTGGCGTAGACGTAGCCCGCCCACGACACCGCGAGGACCACCCACCACATCCGGCGCCGGATCAGCCACATCAGCGCCGGCAGCAGCAGGCTGAGCACGACGAAGAGGCCCATGATGTTGAAGACCCACGGCCCCATCTCGAGCAGCAGCAGCTGACGGATCGCGTAGCCGGGCGGCGGGTAGTCGAAGAGCCGCGGGAAGTTCGCGTAGAGGTCGTAGACCTGCCCGGCGACGGCGCCGCCGTTCTCACCCGTGCCGCGGTCGGTGAAGGTGGTGATGTCGGAGGCGTCGACCAGGGGGAGGCGGCCGAGCAGGTAGACGAGGACGACGACCACCAGGGCCACGACGTACTGCTTGCGGGCGCGCTTGAGCATGACGACCGCCGTGGCGCGCTCGCCGAGCTTGCGCACGGTCGGCTCGTAGATCATGCCCAGCACGACCCCGGAGAGCAGCACGAACATCTCGGCGCCGGTGATCGCCCCGATGGCCTTGAGCGACACGAACGAGTACGGGCTGCTGAGCTCGATGTGGGTGACCACCACGGTGATGATGATCATGCCGCGCAGCAGGTCGAGCCGACGGTCGCGCGGGTCGTGCTCGTCGGGGTAGCGCCACGACGGGAGGAAGCGGCCGGCGAACCCGGCGAAGAGGAACAGCGCCGCCAGCAGCACGGCGCACAGCACGATCCAGTCCAGCTCGTTGCCCAGGTCGGTGCCGAGCACGCGACCCTGGGCGCTGGCGGTGTTGGCGGTCTCGAGGTCGAGCACGTTGGTGACCGGCCCCAGGTCGACGCCGGCGGCGCTCAGGTCCTCGCGCAGCGGGCGACCCAGGCCGTCGACCGTGGCGCGCCAGTCGACGGTGCGCCCGCCCGCCTCGTCCTCGGGGCGCTCGACCTCCAGCCAGGTGAGCGCCGCCACGAGGGGGCGCTCGGGCAGGGCGGCGAGCACCTGGCGCCACCAGTCCTGCTTGACCTCGCGGGACCCGGCGCCGCCGGCCTCGGGCACCCACAGCGCCGCGGTGTCGAGCAGCACGGGGGTGTCGCCGGGCGCGGCGAAGCGGTCGTAGAACGACTCGCGGGAGGTGTCGTCGGCGTAGCCCCACGTCTCGTCGAGACGGGCCTCGAAGGAGCCGGCGGCCGGCACCTCGTTGACCCCGTCGGGGCCGGCGGGCTCGGTCTCGGTGCCGCCGAAGGAGAACAGCGACAGCCCGACCCAGTCGACGGCGTCGTCGCCGGGGTAGTAGGGCGCGTAGGGGTCGTCGGCCTCGTCGAGGGTCCCGTCGCCGTCGGTGTCGAGCACGTCGACCTCGACCTGCCCCGAGGGGTCCACCGCGCGGGCCGACGCGCCGAAGGGGTAGCCCGCTCCGTAGGAGGGCGACCAGACCATCGCGGCGTGCTCGGTGGCCCCGTGCACGGCGTCGGCGACGGTGCGGAAGGCCTCGACGTACGCCGTCGGCTGCTGGCCCCAGGGGGTCCAGGTGCCGTTCATCTCCGGGGCGAAGCGCACGAGCACGTAGCTGTCGTAGGCGCGGTGGAGGTCGACCAGCGCGTCGGCCAGGTCGGCGGCGTCGTCGGTGCCGAGGTCGGCCAGGGCCTCGTCGGGCTCCAGGGTCAGCACCGCCACGGCGCCCTGCGTCGCCGCCTGCTCCCCGAACTGGCGCAGGTACGTCGTGTCCTCGGCCCCCAGCGGGTAGGACACCCGCTGGGAGTACAGCGACGGCGTCGCGCCGAGACGGCGGGAGTAGTCGGCCGGGAGGTCCTGGGCCCAGTCCAGCGTCGGACCGAACCACGGTGCTCCCGCAGCCGGGGCGGGCACGGGGTCGTCGTCGCGCCCGGCCGACGTGCTGGCTCCGGCGGCCCGGGGCAGGAGCAGACCCGCCAGGAGGCACGAGAGGAGGCAGACCGCCACGGCGGAGAGGACGGCGCGGAGCGCGGCGGCGGGCCGTCGCCCGCTCGGGGGGAGGGGGGTCATGGGGGTCCGATCAGGTCAGCGCAACCAGGGCGGCCGCATCCGGCGTCGGCGGATCGACAGGGCGACCATGGCCGCGGCGAGCAGGACGACGACGGCCGAGAACACCCCGAGGGCGAAGGGCGGGACGCCGCTGTCCTGGGGCCCGGCGGCCTCGTCGTCGGACTCCGACGTGGGGCTGGCCGCGGGTGAGCGGTCGTCCCCGTCGGAGTCGCCGCGGTCGGTGCGGTCGGGGTCGGTGTCGCTGGTGGTGCCCGCGACGGGACCGAGGTCGTAGCCGCTGTCGAGGAGGTCGGTGCGGAAGGCCCGGGCGATGGCGGGGTTGGCGGTGAGGCCCCACTCGACCACGTTGCCGATCTCGGGCTCGTCGCGCTCCTGCTCCAGCCAGAGCACCCCGCCGAGTCGCGGGCGCTCCTCGGTCGCGGCGAGCACCTGGCGCCACCACGGCCGCTGGATGGCCAAGGCGTCGGGGCCGTCGGCGCGGGGGTTCCACAGCGCCGACGTGGTCAGAAGGAAGGGCTGGTTGGGGGTGCCGGCGAAGCGGACGTAGAAGGTCTTGCGCCCCAGGTCGTCGCCGTAGCCGAAGCGCTCCTTGAAGCGCTCGTCGAGCTCGTCGGGCGCCGGCACCGTGTTGGCGCCGAACTGCTGGGTCACGCCGTAGCGCAGCATCGTCAGGCCCACCCAGTCCACGACGTCGTCGCCGGGGTAGTAGGGGCCGTAGGGGTCGTCGGCCTCGGTGACCCGCCCGTCGCCGTCGGTGTCGAGCACCCGACGCGCCGCGGGACTGATCGCCGGGGCGTCGGCCGAGGTCGTCGTGGAGTTGACCGCGCGGTCGAAGGGGTAGCCGGCGCCGTAGGCCGGCGCCCACACCATGGCGGCCTCGTCGGTGGCCGCGTGGACCCCGTCGGCCACGGTGGTGAAGGCGCGCACGTAGTCGCGCGGCTGCTGGCCCCAAGCGGTCCAGGAGCCGTTCATCTCCGGCGCGAAGCGCACCAGGAACGTGCTGCCGTCGGCCTCGGCCAGGTCGGCGAGCAGCCGACCGAGGCGCTCGGCGTCCTGGGCGTCGGGCTCGGTGAGGGAGGTCGGCTGGAGCGTCACCACCGCGACGGCGCCCTCGTCGGCGGCCTGGTCGGACAGGTCGGAGACGGCCTCGTCGGTGCTGTCGTTGAGGGGGTAGACGAACGAGCGCCCGAAGAGCGACACGTCGGTGCCCAGCCGGTCGACGTAGGCCTCGGCGGTGTCGGTGCGCCAGTCGAGGTCGGGTCCGAACCAGGGCGCACGCGGCTCCGGCTCGGTGGCGGCGTGGGCGGGCACGACCGACGTCGCGAGCAGTCCGCCGGCCAGGACGGCCGCGGCGCCCGCTGCGAGACGTCCCGCGAGCGCGGTCACGACAGGTCGCATCGCATGCTCCAGTGGTTGCGCCCGTCGGCGCTGTGGAACGACAGGTCCGTCAGCGAGGCCAGCGCGAGCGCCAGCCCACGACCCGACTCGGCGTCCTCGTCGGGCATCGTGACGCGGCTGAGGTCGATCGCCGCGGGCTCGCCGTTGTCGGCGAGGTCGATGAGCACCTCGGCGTCGGTCACGCCCAGGGTGATCGTGAACCGCCGGCCGTCGCCGCGCTCGTCGGCGGCGGGGCGTCCCGAGTCGACCTCGAAGGCGTGCTCGATGACGTTGGCGAGGATCTCGATCACCGCCATCTCCACACGCATCCGCTCGGCGACCGGCACCTCCTCGTGCTGCTGCCACAGGTGCTCGAGCAGCACGTGCACGAGGTCGAGCATCTCCTCGCTCGCGGGGGCCGAGAGCTCCAGCCGGTCGGGGAGGGCCTGCAGCGTCGAGGACTCAGTCATCGAAGGCCCCGTCGACGGTGTCGCGCGGACGCAGGATCTTGGTCAGGTTGGTCAGGTCGAGCACCGTCAGGACGGCCTCGGTGGGGCGCGCGATGCGCAGGTCGCCACCCTGCTGGCGGGTCGACTTGACCCCGCCGATCAGCGCGCCGAGGCCGGAGGAGTCGATGAAGCTGGTGTCGGCGAGGTCGACCACGATGCGGTGCGTGCCACCGGCGACCAGGTCGGCCAGCACGCTCTTGAGCTGGCGGGCGGCCACCATGTTGAGGCGTCCCTCGGGGCGGACGACACCGATCCCGCTGGCGGTGGTGTCGACGTGGAACTCGGTCATGCTGCTCCCTCTGCGTGGCTCTGCCCGGAGGCCCGGTCAGGCGTGTGGCTGGTCGTGGGCGTGCTGCTGGTCGTGGGCTCGGTCGGGCCGGCGGGCGCCGGCGGCGCGTCGACGGGCTCGAAGCCGCGGTAGCGCGCGGCCTTGATGATGACGGAGAAGATCGCGAGGTCGAAGGCGACCCACAGCAGGTTGAGCACCGTGCCAACACCGCCGGCCTGGCCCGCGGCGAGCCGCGCGACGCCGACGACGCTGGCCACGACGAGCGCGCCCATCGCGATCAGCTGCGGCCGCACCAGGTGCCAGGCGGGCCCGGTCGGGCTGCGCTTCTCCTTGGGGGTGACGGCGAAGTCGAGCGAGCGGCCCATCACCACGTTGCCGAAGGCGGAGGTGAAGGCGCGGATCCAGGTCGGGAAGAGGGCGAGCGAGTACTGCTGCCCGCGCCAGGTCTTGCGGCCGTTGGCGACGACGAGGAACAGCAGCTGGTTGACGACCAGGAACGGCACGAGGCGGATGAAGAAGTCCGAGCTCAGCGCCTGCACCGGCAGCACGCCGAAGACGAGGTAGATCACCGGGGCCGCAAGGTAGATGATCGCGGCGAAGCCCGACAGGTAGCTCCACATGGTGGAGAAGTACATGAGCCGCTGGCCCCACGTCAGGCGCCGCTGGCTGAGCGGGTTCTCCCGCATCATCACCTGCATGGTGCCCTGGGCCCAGCGCAGCCGCTGGGTCAGCATCGTCTCGAGGTCCTCCGGGGCGAGGCCGAAGGCGAGGTTCTCGTCGTGGTATGCCGACTTCCAGCCCAGGCCGTGCATCCGCATGCAGGTGGCCATGTCCTCGGTGACCGAGATCGTCGCCATGGGCATCACCGCCTGCGCCTCGCCGTGACGGTCCACGTTGACGGAGTCGACGAGGGCCTGCACCGAGTCGATCGCGCCCAGCGGGGACCAGTCGCGGTGCGACATGCGCTCGAGCACGCTCTGCGGGTCGACGAGGCTGCCGTCGCCCTCGCCGGACTGCTCCTCCAGGGCGGCGATGGCCTCGAGGTCTGCGGCCATCACCTCGAGGTCGGAGGCCACGAGCCGACGGCGGACCTCCTCGACCGTGCGCTGGAAGTCGTAGGTGACGTCGAACATCGCCTCGCCGCGCCCCAGCCGCTCCCGGGCGTCCTTGACCGCCTGCTCGACCTCGCCGAGGGCGTCGCGCACGAGGGTCTCCTCGCGCGGGGTCTGGCGGCGTGCCTTCTTGATGACCGACTCGCCGTAGTACAGGTTGCGCCACACCTTGAGCGCCATCTCGTCGGCGTAGCGCACGACGCCGATCTGCATGAGGGCGTCGCGGCGCAGCACGGCGTTGGAGCCGCAGAAGAAGGCGGCGTTCCAGCCGTCCTTGCCGGCCTGGATCGGGCCGTAGAACAGCGGCGCCTGGCTGCCGAGCGGGTCGTCGTCGGGCACGTTGACGAAGAACTGGTTGGTCTGGACCAGCCCCATCTTCTCGTCGCGGAAGTAGCCCAGGGTGCGGTCGAGGACCTGCGGCTCCGGCACCTGGTCGGCGTCGAGGATGAGGAGGAACTCGCCCTCGGTCTGCTCGAGGGCGTTGTTGAGGTTGCCCGCCTTGGCGTGCCGGGGCATGTCGACCCAGTCCTGCGAGCGGGTGATCCAGCCGACGCCGGCGGCCTCGGCCGCCGCGCGCATCTCCGGGCGGTTGCCGTCGTCGAGGATCCAGGTCTCGTGGGGGTAGCGGATGTCCAGCGCGGCCCGGGCGGTGGCCATGACGAGGTCGATGGGCTCGTTGTAGGTCGTGATGAGGACGTCGACCGTCAGACCCTCCTCGGGCAGCGGGGGCTCGCCGCGCTCCTTGAGCCGCCACATGCCGAGCCCGAACAGCAGCGAGTCGACCAGGCTGTAGGTCTCCGCGACGACGAGCGGCACGGCCAGCCACCAGGCGTCCCAGTTCACCGAGAACAGCCACCGCCACACGACGTAGTTCAGGCCGAGGATGGCCGTCACCAGGACGATGGACCGGATCAGCAGCAGCCGGCGGGTCATGGGCTGTCCTCCTGCGAGGGCGAGAGGGGGGCGGGGGAGGGGGCGTAGTAGACGGCGACCGCGGTCACGTCGTCGAGGGGGGTGCGCTCGCGCGCCAGCAGGGCGATCCCGGCGAGCAGCGAGTTGACGTCGTCGTGGGCGGCGACGAGGGCGCCGATCGGCTCCCACCAGCGCACCTGCTCGTCGACGAGGTCGAGCAGGCCGTCGCTGAACATCAGCACGCGGTCGCCGGGCTCGAGCTGCACGTCGAGCTCGCCCCAGTGGTCGTCGGGCAGGACGCCGATCGGCGCGTCGGAGCCGCCGAGGCGCACGACCTCGCCGTCGGGCCGCACCACCAGGCACAGCCCGCTGCCGGCGTCGACGTAGCGCAGGTAGCCGTCGTCGAGGTCGATGGCGGCCTCGAAGAGCGTCACGAAGGACTCCGTGCGCTCCAGGTCGGCCATCAGGCTGCGCGCGACCTGGGTGACGGTGACGCCGAGGTCGACGCCCGCGACGACGGCGGAGTGGGTGCCGCGCAGGGCGGAGCGGACCCCGGCCCCCACCAGCGCGGCTCCCGTGCCCTTGCCCATGACGTCGCCCAGACCGAGGTGGGCCACGCCCTGGGCGATGCCGTAGTCGTAGAAGTCGCCGCCGACGGCCAGGGAGGGCAGGCACATCCCGTTGATGGTCCAGGAGTCGGAGCTGAGGGCGCGCGCGGGCAGCATCGAGGACTGCACCCAGGTCGCCTGGGTCATCTCGGTGGAGGCCACGAGCTCCTGCTGGGCCCAGGCGGCCATGTCGTCGAAGGCGGTCAGCCGCTCCGCGTCGAGGCGGCGCGGGCGGGTGTCGTAGATGGCGAACGTGCCCACGACGTTGCCGGCCGGGTCGAGGATCGGCTGGGCGGCGTAGAACCGGATCCCGAGGTCGGTGACCGCCGGGAGGTGGGCGAAGCGCTCGTCGAGGGAGGCGTCCTCGACGATCAGCAGCGCGCCGCCGGCGTGGGTCTCGTCGCACAGGCAGTCGACGCGGGGCAGCTCGCGGCCGGGCAGGCCGTACATGCCGGGGAAGAGGGCACGGTCGCCGTCGAGCACGGTGACGCTGGACATCGGCACGTCGAAGACCAGGTGGGCCAGTCGGGCGATGCGGTCGAAGCGCTCCTCGGGGCGGTCGAGCTGGAGCCCGAGCGACTCCACGGCCCGCTGCCGACGGTCCTCCTGGGCCGCGCCGAGCGCGTGCGGCATCGCGGTGGTGCTCCCCATGTGTGTCGAACCCTTTCAGGGCTGTGTCCCGAATGCGCCAACTCTGTCACGTCACAGGCGCCTCGCGTGTCACAACCTAGGAAGTCGTCGGCCGCTCCCGCATCCCCCGTTCGGCCACCGGGCCGCCCCTCGCGCCGCGGGCGCCGACCCGGTGCACGGGTGCGGCGACGCGGCTCCGGGCGACGCGATAGCGTGGCACCGACGTCGAGTCGAGGGGGTCGAGCGTGTCGAAGGGTCAGCGCGTCGTGGTCGTCGAGGACGACCCCGACATCAGCGCCACGCTGGTGATGGTGCTCGAGCGCACCGGGCTCGAGGTCCACGCCACCGACCGCGGCGAGCGGGCCGTGGAGCTGGTGCGCGAGCTGTCGCCCGACCTGGTGACCCTCGACCTCACCCTGCCCGACATGGACGGCACCGAGGTGTGTCGCCGGCTGCGGGAGTTCAGCGACGCCTTCATCATGATGATCACCGGTCGCAGCGACGAGATCGACCGGCTCATCGGGCTCGAGGTCGGCGCCGACGACTACATGGCCAAGCCCTTCTCGGCCCAGGAGGTCCGGGCCCGGGTGGCGGCGCTCCTGCGTCGGGCGCGCTCGGCGGTCGAGGCGCCCCCGCTCAGCATGGACGCCGGCGGCGGCCTCACCTTGCTGCCCAGCGCCCACACCGCCACCCTCGACGGCGCCCCCCTGCCCTTCACCCCGGCGGAGGTCGACCTGATGGCGGCGTTCGCGAGCCGGCCGGGGGAGACCTGGACGCGTGGTGAGCTCGTGCGCACCGTGTGGCAGGGCGAGTTCATCGAGTCCGACTTCCTCGTCGACGTCCACGTCGGCAACCTGCGGCGCAAGCTGCGCCGCGCCGGCAGCAAGCGCAGCTGGATCCGCACCGTCGACGGCTCGGGCTACGTCTACGACCCGTCCTGACGGGCGCCGCGGTTGACGGTGAGCCCCACCAGGCGCGCCACCACCAGCGCGACGTAGAGCACGCCGGCCAGCATCTCGATCATCACGAACGAGCGCGCGTGGGGCAGCACGGGCACGACGTCGGAGAGGCCGACGCTGGTGAGGGTCGAGAACGACAGGTAGAGCAGCTCGAACCACGCGCGGTCCTGCGCCGGGCCCGTGCCGACGAACGACCCCGGCCACACCACCTGGAGGGCCGCGTAGACGTAGGCGAAGCCCCACGCCACGACCGTGAAGGCCGCGCCGGTGGCGAAGAGCTCGTCGCGGGTCACCCGGTCGTCGTGGAAGAGGTAGCGGATCATGCTGTAGGAGACGTAGAAGTAGAACGGCGCGTGCAGCAGGGCCGAGACGAGCACCACCCAGGCGGTGTCGGGCGTGGCCGCCTCGAGCACCGTGAACACCATCGCCGGGGCGCCCACCACCAGGGCGATCCAGTTCAGCGCCGGGGTGCGGCGCACGGCCCACAGCGCCAGGCCGACGACGGCGATCTGCACCACGCCGATGAGCGCGCGTCCCACGACGCTGCCGTCGAGGAACGGGTAGGCCAGGATCGCCACGAGCTGGGCGCCGAGGAGCACCCCCGACGGCTGGTCGCCGAGCACGGGCCGGAGCCGGTGTCGGTCGTCGGGGTCCACCTCGCCGCCCGGGCCCGGCCGTGTCACTCGCTCCCGGCTCACGGGATGTGGGCCTGCTTCCGCTCGAGCTTGCGGGTCACCGAGGCGACCGTCTCCTCGCGGGTCAGCAGGACCCGCGCGTAGTTGACGAACGTCGCCGCCATCACGATGGCCGGCCACGGGAAGGCGGGGTCGAAGCCCGGGCCGCCGAGACCGAGCGAGGCCCACACCACCCAGCAGACCAGGGTCGGGCCGAGGAAGCCCAGCAGCGCCTGGCGGCGCTCCGCGTCGTAGGCCGCCACGGCCCGCGCGTGGATCTGGGCCGGGGTGAGTGCGCCGGGGCGCCCGGCGGGGACGCCCGGCCGCGCGACCTCCAGGACGGGCCGCTGCGGCAGGAGGTCGGCGAGGAGCGGGGGCACCTCACCGAGCGTGCGGAGCCCGGAGGCCCTCGCGGAGCGCTCCTCGAGGTCGGCCGGGTCGAGACGCCCGTCGGCGTAGGCCTCCGCGAGCACGTCCTGCACGACCGAGCGGTCGCGGTCGGAGGCGCGCAGGGCCGCGTGCTCGGGCAGGCGCGGGTCGTGGGCGAACGACGACCAGACCCCGGGGACATCCACGCGCGTCATCCTAGGCCCGCCCGACCGGGGAGCCGGCCGATCCGTGCGGCCCGGCGCGAGGTCGCTGGCGCGGCACGACGAACGGGAGGACCATCGGACCGTGACCTCGACCGACGGGACCGCCGCGACCCCAGGGGCCGTCGTGACCTGCGACCTGGTCGTCGTCGGGGCCGGCCCGACGGGCCTCTTCGCCACTTACTACGCAGGCTTCCGCGGGCTCCGGGTGGCTCTCGTCGACTCCCTGCCCGAGCTCGGCGGCCAGGTCACCGCGATGTACCCCGAGAAGCTCATCCTCGACGTGGCGGGCTTCCCCGCCGTGCGCGGACGCGACCTGGTGAGCGCCCTGGTCGAGCAGGCGGCCGGCGCCGACGCCGTGCACCTGCTCGGGCGCACGGCCTCGACCCTGGTGCACGGCGAGGACGAGGTGGTGGTCGGGCTCGACGACGGCACGCAGGTGCACGCCGGCGCCGTGCTGGTGACGGCGGGGATCGGGCGCTTCGCCCCGCGCCCCCTCGCGGCGGGTGAGGGCTGGCTGGGGCGTGGGCTGGAGTTCTTCGTGCCGACCAGCGAGCCCTACGCCGGGCGCGACGTGGTGGTCGTCGGCGGCGGTGACAGCGCGCTCGACTGGGTGCTGCACCTGGAGCCCGTGGCCCGGTCGGTCACCCTCGTGCACCGGCGTACGGCGTTCCGCGCCCACCAGCGCACCGTGGCGCAGGTGCGGGCCTCCTCGGCGCGCGTGCTGACCGACGCCGAGGTCGTCGCGCTGCGACCGGTGGCGGGGGAGGCCGGCCGGCCGCTGGCCGAGGTCGACGTCGCGCGCGGCGAGGCCCGGGCCGGGACGCGCGAGGTGCTGACGCTGCCGTGCCAGGCGGTGGTGGCGGCGCTCGGCTTCGTCGCCGACCTCGGTCCGCTCCAGGGCTGGGGACTGGACGTCGAGCGGCGCCACGTGGTGGTCGACGCGGCCATGCGCACGTCGCTGCCGCGTGTCTTCGCCGCCGGCGACGTGGCCGAGCACCCCGGTAAGGTCCGGCTGATCGCCACCGGCTTCGGGGAGGCGGCGACCGCGGTCAACAACGCGGCGGTGGTGATCGACCCGGCCGCCTCGACCTTCCCCGGCCACTCCAGCGCCCTCGGCTGAGGGGCGGCCGCGGGTCCGTCTAGGCTACCGGTGCGTAGCCCGCCGGGCCGCGCGTCGTCGTCGAGAAGGGTCGGGACACGAATGCGGGTGGCCTTGCTGTCCTACCGCTCCAAGCCGCACTGCGGGGGCCAGGGCATCTACGTCCGTCACCTCTCGCGCGAGCTGGTGGCCCTGGGGCACACCGTCGAGGTCTTCTCGGGCCAGCCCTACCCCGAGCTCGACCCGGGCGTGGCGCTGACGAAGGTGCCGAGCCTCGACCTCTACCGCGAGCCCGACCCCTTCCGCGTGCCCCACCTGCGCGAGTTCCGCGACCGTGTCGACGTGGAGGAGTTCGCCACGATGTGCGCCGCGGGCTTCCCCGAGCCCAAGACCTTCAGCACGCGGGTGGCGCGGCTGCTGCGCGAGCGAGCCGACGAGTTCGACATCGCCCACGACAACCAGGTGCTGGGCTACGGCATGCTCGACGTCGAGCAGGTCATGCCGCTCATCACCACGCTGCACCACCCGATCACCTTCGACCGCCGCATCGACCTCGAGGGCGCCACGCACCCGTGGCGCAAGGTGACGCTGCGCCGCTGGTACGGCTTCCTGCGGATGCAGGGTCGTGTGGCCCGCAGCGCCCGCCGGATCCTCACGCCCTCGGAGACCTCGCGGCGCGACATCGCCACCGACTTCGGCGTCGACCCCGCCCGCATGCAGACCATCCTGCTCGGCGTCGACGACGTCTTCGTGCCGCCGACCGAGCCGCGCGTGCCGGGCCGGATCCTGGCCATGGCCAGCGCCGACGCCCCGATGAAGGGCATCGCCACGCTGCTGGAGGCCTTCGCCAAGCTCCGCACCGAGCGCGACCTCGAGCTGGTGCTCGTGACGCGTCCTCAGCCGGGGGGCCGCACCGAGCAGCTCATCGACCGGCTCGCGATCGGTGACGCGGTCTCCTTCGTCCACGGCGTCTCCGACGAGGAGCTGGTGCGGCTCATGGGCTCCGCCGAGCTCGCGTGCGTGCCCTCGCTCTACGAGGGCTTCTCGCTGCCGACCGCCGAGCTCATGGCGTGCGCGACGCCCCTGGTCGTCTCGCGGGCCGGCGCCATCCCCGAGGTCGTGGGACCCGACGGCGAGTGCGCCGACCTGGTCGCCCCCGGCGACGTCGGGGAGCTCGAGGCCGCCCTGGCCGCGCTGCTCGACGACCCCGAGCGCCGCTCGAGGATGGGCGCCGCCGGGCGCCGACGGGTCGAGGAGATGTTCAGCTGGCGGGCGGTCGCGGCCACGGTGGCCGAGGCCTACGACGAGGTCGTCGCCGCCTGGAGGGCCGAGGGGCCCATGCCGTCCACCGGCCGCAAGGGCCGCCGCAGCAGGAGGAACGCACGTGCTGACCGTTGACTTCGACCGCCTGGGCCTGCGCCCCGGCGACCGCGTGCTCGACATGGGCTGCGGCGCCGGGCGCCACGCCTTCGAGATGTACCGCCGCGGCGGCGACGTGGTCGCCTTCGACCAGGACGCCGACGAGCTGGCCGGGGTGCGCGAGCTCTTCGTGGCCATGCGCGAGGCCGGCGAGGTGCCCGAGGGCGCCGAGGCCGACGTCAAGGAGGGCGACGCCCTGCAGCTGCCCTTCGCCGACGGGGAGTTCGACCGCGTCGTCGCGGCCGAGGTGCTCGAGCACATCCCGGCCGACATCCAGGCCATCGAGGAGCTCGTGCGCGTGCTGCGGCCCGGCGGCACCCTGGCGGTCTCGGTGCCGCGGTGGTTCCCCGAGATCGTCAACTGGAAGCTCTCCGACGACTACCACAACGTCCCGGGCGGCCACATCCGCATCTACTCCGACAAGGAGCTGATCGGCAAGCTCGACAACGCCGGGCTGGCCTTCGAGGGCAAGGACTACGCCCACGGCCTGCACTCGCCCTACTGGTGGATCAAGTGCGCCGTGGGCGTGCGCAACGACGACCACCCCCTCGCCAGGGCCTACCACCGGCTGCTGGTGTGGGAGATCATGAAGCAGCCGCGCGCGCTGCGCGTGGCCGGCCGGGTGCTCGACCCGCTCATCGGCAAGAGCATGGTGCTCTACTTCCGCAAGCCGTCGGCGGCGCATGTCTGAGCGGCTGCCGCACGTCGAGGGCGTGCTCAGCCCGGGCCAGGTGGCGCAGACCGCGGCCAGCATCGCGCGGATGCAGGAGCCCGACGGGGCGATCCCGTGGACGACCGGCGAGCACGTCGACGTGTGGAACCACGTGGAGGCCGCGATGGCGCTGCTCGTCGGCGGCGAGGTCGAGGCCGCCGAGGCGGCGTACGACTGGGTGCCGCGCTGGCAGCGCACCGACGGGTCCTGGCCGATGAAGATCGTCGCCGGGCAGGTCGAGGACGACCGTGGCGAGGTCAACATGAGCGCCTACCTCGCGGTGGGCCTGTGGCACCACTGGCTCGTGCGGCACGACGCGGCGTACGTCGCGACGCTGTGGCCGGCCGTGCGCGCGGGGCTCGACTGGGTGGTGGCCCAGCAGCTGCCCTTCGGCGGGCTCAACTGGACCCCCGACGACCAGGGGGCGCTGCTGGCCGGGTCGTCGAGCGTCTACCAGTCGCTGCGGGCCGGCGTCGCGCTCGCCGAGCTGCTCGACGACCCGCAGCCGGAGTGGGAGCTGGCCGGCGGCCGGCTCGGTCACGCCGTGCGCCACCACCGCGACCTGTTCCTGGACAAGTCCACCTTCTCCATGGACTGGTACTACCCCGTCCTCGGCGGTGCCGTGCGCGGGCCGGCCGCCTCGGCGCTGCTCGCCTCGCGCTGGGACGACTTCGTCGTGCCCGGGCTGGGCATCCGCTGCGTCGACACCAACCCGTGGGTCACGGGCGCCGAGACGTGCGAGCTCGTGCTCGCCCTCGACGCGGTCGGCGACCACCGGGGCGCGCTGCGGCTGCTGGGCGACGTGCAGCACCTGCGTCACGAGGACGGCAGCTACTGGACCGGCTGGGTGTTCGGCGACGACGTCCACTGGCCCGGTGAGCAGACCACCTACACCGCGGCCGCCGTGCTGCTCGCCGTCGATGCGCTGGGGGAGACCTACGGGCACGCCACCCCGGGCTCGGGGATCATGCGCGGCACGTCGCTGGCCCCGCACTTCGCCGAGATCGCGCTGGAGTGCGGGTGCCCGTCGCCCGACTCAGCCGACCGGCTCTCCCGCCCGTCCTGAGTCGCGCCGCAGCACCCGCATCGAGCCGACGGTCTCCACCTCGCTGAAGGCACCGCCCGCCAGCGCCCGCTGGACGACGTGCCAAGGCGCCTGGCCGCCGTCGGCGGGGTCGGGGAAGACGTCGTGCACCACCAGGAGCCCGCCGGCCTCGACCCACGGCGCCCAGCCGCTGTAGTCGTTCTGGGCGTGCTCCTCGGCGTGACCGCCGTCGATGAAGACCAGCGACAGCGGGGTGCGCCAGTGGCGCGCGACCGTGGTGCTGGCCCCGACCACCGCGACCACGAGGTCCTCGAGCTCGGAGCGCTCCAGGGTGCGCCGGAAGACCGGCAGCGTGTCCATGCGACCGGTCTCGGCGTCGACCAGGCTCGCGTCGTGGTGCTCCCAGCCGGCCTGGTTCTCCTCCGAGCCGCGGTGGTGGTCCACCGTGAAGACCACCGCCTGCGGCCCACCGACCTCCCGGGCCGCGGCGGCGAGGTGGATCGCCGACTTGCCGCAGTAGGTGCCGACCTCGAGCACCGGCCCGTGGGGCAGGCGCTCGAGGGCGCGACGGTGGAGCAGCAGCCCCTCGTCGAGCGGCATGAAGCCCTTCGCCGCCCGGGCGTGGTGCTGCCAGTCGGCTCCGGTCGGGTCCTGCGCGGTGGTGGGCACCGCTGGAGGCTAGCGCCGCGCCGGTGGGGCCGCGGAGCCGGTGGGCTCACACCGCGGCGAGCATGTCCTCGACGCGGCGGCTGAGGTCGCCGATGCTGAAGGGCTTGGTGACGTAGGCGTCCGCGCCGGCGGCGAGGCCGGCGGCGATGTCGTCGCGCGAGGAGCGGGCCGAGACCATGAGGATCTGCGGCGAGCCCGCCGAGGGCTGCGCCTTGAGCAGCCGGGCCAGCTCCAGTCCGTTCATGCCGGGCATGCTGACGTCCATCACGACCAGGTCGAAGGAGCCGGCGCTGACCTCGACCATGGCGTTCCACGACTCCGGCACGCTCTCGACCTCGTGGCCGTTCATCTCGAGCACCGTCGACAGCAGCTCGCGCACGTCGCTCTCGTCCTCGACCACCAACACCTTGGCCATGCCGGCCCTCCCTCGTCCAGACGTTTCACGGCGGAAGACCGCCCCCCTGCCACGAGCATGACACCGGTCGCCTGACTCGTCACGTCGAAGTGTCGAGCCACCCGTGAAGAGGTCGTGAAGACGCCTGGTCAGACGGGTGCCCGTCGATCGGTGACGTGTCACGGGTCACGCGGGTCGGGAGCCCTCCCCGCCCGCCGCCACGGCCGGTGCCAGCGCCCTGCGGTGGCGGGCCCAGTGCCAGTGCAGGAAGCGGTCCACCGCGCGCACGACGGCCACCGAGCGCACCGAGGGCAGGACGTCGAAGGCGTGCTGGGCCCCCGGCAGCTCGGCGTAGACGACCGAGCGGCGCGAGGTCCGGCGCAGCGCCTCGACGAAGAGCCGGGCCTGGTCGACCTGCACCAGGCTGTCGAGGCGTCCGTGCACGACGAAGAAGTCGGGGGCCTCGGGCCCGATCCGCAGCAGCGGGGACCCGGCCTCGAAGGGCTCGGGGTCCTCGCGCCAGCGCCGGCGCAGGATCCGGGGCCCGAGGAAGCGGTCGCGCATCTGCACGGCGCTGCGCAGGCCGGTGGCCCCGGCCAGGTCGTAGACGCCGTAGTGCGGCACCGCGACCTGCACGGAGGTGTCGGCGTCCTCGAAGCCGGGCTGCCAGGCGGGGTCGCCGGGCGTCAGGGCCGCGAGCGCGGCGAGGTGGCCGCCGGCCGAGCCCCCCGTGATCGCGACGTACGACGGGTCGCCGCCGTAAGCCGCGACGTGCTCGTGGACCCACGCCAGCACCTTCTTCACGTCGACGATCTGCGCCGGGAACGGGTGCTGCGGGGCCAGCCGGTAGTTGGGGGCGACGCAGACCCAGCCGCGGGCGGCGAGGTGCTGCATCAGCGGGATGCCCTGGGTGTCCTTGGCGCCCAGCGTCCAGCCGCCGCCGTGGACCTGCACCAGCACGGGTGCGCCGCCCTCGGGCAGGCCGGCGGGGCGCTCGACGGCGGTGTAGACGTCGAGCAGGCCGCGCCGGCCCAGGGTGTCGTCGTAGGCGATGTCGCGCTCCACGTGCACCCCGGGCTCGCGCACGCGGAAGGGGTTGAGCAGCCGCCGCCACGGCACGCGCACGTCGCGGGGCACCTCGGTGTCGATCTCGTCGAGGTAGTCGACGCCGAGGGCGTCGACCAGGGCGCGGTCGGCCACCCCACGCGCCTGGGCGCTCGTGCGCAGCATCCAGGCCAGGCCGGCGGCGTTGGCGAGGGCCAGCAGCGCGCCGGTGCGGCTCAGCCCGCGCCGACGGGCGTGACGGGCGGTGTCGGCGACCGTGGCCGCGAGCAGGTGCGGGGCGAGCTCGCTGGTGCCCCAGCCGGCCAGGAAGACCGGCACGGCCGTCCTGAAGCCCGGCACCGGGCGCAGCGCGTTGGCGACGAGCGCCGCGGTCAGGAGCTGGCGGAGCCGGAAGAGCATGGCCCCGATGTTAACGATCGGTAACCGCACGCGGGGCGGGTCTCGTCAGGGGGCCGGCCGCAGCTTCTCCTCGAAGAAGCCCAGCACGCGGTCGACCGCGCCCTGGTCGCGGTGCAGCGTCAGGGTCGCGTGCTTGCGTCCGGGCAGGTCGATGCGCACGAAGCCCTCGCCCAGCTCGCGGGTGAGGGTCTCGAATCGGGTGCCGGTGGCGACGTCACCGTCGTACTGCACGCCGAGCACCTGGCAGCCGCCCGCGACGCGCTCGCGCACCACCGCGAGGTCGGCGGGGGAGAGGTTGACGTCGCCCGCGCGGCGGCGGCCGACGGGGAAGGGCGCGGAGGGCTGGCAGACCACGGGCGCAGCGACGGAGGTGTCGACCATCATGGCCAGGGCGAAGCCCCCGGTGAAGCACATGCCCAGCGCGCCGACGCCCGGCCCGCCCAGCTCCGCGTGCAGGTCGCGGGCCAGGCTGCGCAGCCACCCGGCGACCGGGGTCGTCTCCCCGGTGGCGAGCTTCGTGAACTCCCGGCTCACGCACACCTGGCGGAAGGCCCCGGCGACCGAGCGGGCTCCGACCGGGGCCTCGGGGGTGCCGAAGAGGTGGGGCATGACGACGGTGAAGCCGGCGGCCACCACCTCCTCGCCGAAGGCGATGACCTGCGGGGTGAGCCCGGGGATCTCGTGGATCACCACGACCCCGGGGCCGCTGCCCTTGCGGTAGGTCGGGTGGGTCGTGCCGTCGGCGGCGTGCTCGCCGAGGGTCCAGGAGTCGAGGAGGGTCATGGCCGGCAGTATGGCCCTCGCCGGTCCGGGCGGCACGGGCACGCGGCGCCGCAGGGTCCGGCCCGAGGGGGGAGCCCGGGCAGCGCGATGCTGCCTAGGGTCGGCCCATGCCGGACTCCGACCCGTCGCGCCACGTGCGCCTCGTGCTGCCCCACCAGCTGTTCACCGAGCACCTCGACGCTCCGGCCGGCACGGTCTTCGTGCTCCTCGAGCACGACCTGCTCTTCCGCCAGTACCGCTTCCACGCCCAGAAGCTCGTGCTCCACCGCGCCTCGATGGTCCGCTTCGCCGAGCGGCTGCGCGAGGCCGGCTTCGAGGTCGAGCACGTCGAGACCTCCGCCTCCGCCACGAGCCACGACCGGCTGGTCGGCTGCCTCGACCGGCTGCGCCCCGACCGGGTGAGCGTCTACGACGTGGTCGACGACTGGCTCTCGCGCGACCTCACCGCCGCCCTGGCCGACCACGGCTACGAGCTGCGCTCCGAGGACGTCCTGGAGACGCCGTGCTTCCTCACCTCCCGCGCCGACGTCGCCGAGCAGGTCGGCAGCGGCGGTCGGACGGCGCGCATGCAGCACTTCTACGCCTGGCAGCGCCGCCGTCTCGACGTGCTGGTCGAGGGCGACCAGCCCGTCGGGGGCCAGTGGTCCTTCGACGCCGACAACCGCAAGAAGCTGCCCAAGCAGCACCCCGTGCCCGCGGTCGCCCGGCCCGGCGCCGACGGCGGGCCCGAGCGGCACCCGGCCGTGGCCGACGCCATCGCCTGGGTCGGCGAGGAGTTCCCCGACGCCCCCGGCGACGCGGAGGCCTTCGCCTGGCCGACCTCGCACGACGAGGCGGAGGCGATGCTGGAGGAGTTCCTCGCCGAGCGCTTCACCGAGTTCGGGCCCTTCGAGGACGCGATCTCCCGCGAGCACCCGTGGGTGTTCCACGCCCTGCTGACCCCGGGCCTGAACATCGGGCTGGTCACCCCGGCCCACGTGCTGGAGCGGGCGCTCGACGTGGGGTCCTCCGAGGAGGTGCCGCTGGCCTCCCTCGAGGGCTTCGTGCGCCAGCTCATCGGCTGGCGCGAGTACATGCGCGCCACCTACGTCGTCCACGGGCGCCGCATGCGCAGCGGCAACCGGCTGGCCCACACCCGGCCGCTGGCCGAGGGCTGGTGGACCGCGCGTACGGGGCTGGCTCCGGTCGACCTGGTGCTGGAGCGGGTGCTGGCCCACGGCTACGCCCACCACATCGAGCGCCTGATGGTGCTCGGCAACGCGATGTGCCTGCTGCGCGCCGAGCCCGACGCCGCCTACGAGTGGTTCATGGAGATGTTCGTCGACGCCTACGACTGGGTGATGGTGCCCAACGTCTACGCCATGAGCCAGTTCGCCGCGGGCGAGGCGATCACCACCAAGCCCTACGTGTCGGGGTCGAACTACCTGCGCAAGATGTCGGACCTGCCGGCGGGGGAGTGGCGCGAGGACTGGGACGCGCTCTACTGGACCTTCGTGCGCGACCACCACGACGTCTTCGCCGGCAATCCCCGCTCGCGCATGATCGCCACCCTCTACGACGGCCTGGACTCCTCGACCAAGGCCGCCCACACCCGGCGCGCCCGGAGGTGGCTGGCCTGATGGCGAGGCTGCACTCCCTCGAGCTGCTGCCCGACGAGGCGGGCCAGGTCGCCGTACGCCGGCAGTGGCAGGCCCTGCGCGACGCCGGCCTGCCCTCCCAGCTCGACCACCGCGGCAGCTCCAACGCCGCCCACGTCAGCGTGGTGGAGGCCCCCGCGCTGTCGAGCGACGCCCTCGACGTGGCGACGGCGCGCCTGGGCTCGCTGCTGCCGGTGACGGCCGTGGTCGGCGGCGTCCTGCTCCTCGGCGGCGGTGGCGGCCGCGTGGCCCTGGCCCGCCCGGTGCAGCTGAGCGACGACGTGGTGCGCCGGGTGCTGGCGGTGCGGGTGCACGTGCCCGAGCGCCGCCACCACGGCTGGGTGCCCCACCTGACCCTCGCCCGGGGCCTCGACCGGTCCGACGTGCCCCGGGCCCTGGAGGCCCTGGGCGACCACGACGCGGCCCTCGAGCTGCGGCTGGCGTCGCTGCGCCACTGGGACCCCGACGCGGGGGAGGTCACCGACCTCGCCCGCTGAGGACCCGCCGTCCGGGGGTGCTGGTCAGACCCCGGCCGGCTCCGGCTCGCGGACCGGCTCGGGGGTGTCGCCGACGGGGGCTCCGCGACGCGGCGCGTGGTAGGCGTCGACGTCGAGGATGCCCTCGCGGCGGGCCACGATGGTCGGCACGAGCGCCTGGCCGGCCACGTTGGTGGCGGTGCGCATCATGTCGAGGATCGGGTCGATGGCCAGCAGCAGCGCCACGCCCTCAAGCGGCAGACCCAGGGTGGTGAGGGTCAGCGTCAGCATCACGACGGCGCCGGTGAGACCCGCGGTGGCGGCGGAGCCGACCACCGAGACGAAGGCGATGAGCAGGTAGTCCTGCACGCCCAGGGTGATGCCGAAGATCTGCGCCACCGTGATCGCGGCCAGCGCGGGGTAGATGGCCGCGCAGCCGTCCATCTTGGTGGTCGCGCCGAGCGGCACCGCGAAGGAGGAGTACTCCTGCGGCACGCCGAGGTTGCGCGTCGTCACCTGCTGGGTCAGCGGCATGGTGCCCACCGAGGAGCGCGAGACGAAGGCGAGCTGGATCGCGGGCCAGGCGCCGGAGAAGAACTTCACCGGCGACAGGCCGTGCAGGCGCAGGATGACGGGGTAGACCACGAACATCACCAGCAGGCAGCCGACGTAGACGTCGACGGTGAAGACCGCCAGCGGCGCCACCAGGTCCCACCCGTAGGTGGCGACCGCGCGGCCGAGCAGGCCGAGGGTGCCGAGCGGGGCCAGCTTGATGATCCACCACAGGACCTGCTGCACGACGGCCAGCGCCGAGCGCATGAAGCCCAGGAACGGCTCGGCCTTCTCGCCGGCCTTCAGCGAGGCGGCGCCCACGACGAGGGCGACCACCACGATCTGCAGCACGTTGAAGGACGCGGCGCCCTCCTCGATCTCCAGGCCGAGCACGTTGGCCGGCACCAGGCCGGTGAGGAAGTCCAGCCACGAGCCGCTGGTGCCCTCGT
This sequence comes from Nocardioides sp. Leaf307, assembly GCF_001423135.1. Taxonomy (NCBI): domain Bacteria; kingdom Bacillati; phylum Actinomycetota; class Actinomycetes; order Propionibacteriales; family Nocardioidaceae; genus Nocardioides; species Nocardioides sp. Leaf307. The sequence continues at coordinate 1,729,132 of NZ_LMNY01000001.1, forward strand.
ACGTCGCGCCCGCGGCCGAGACGTCGGCGCTGCTGCCGGGGTTGGTGAGCAGGCCGAGCGTGATGCCGATCGTGACGGCCACCAGCGACGTGATGGCGAACCACACCAGCGTCTGCGTGGCCAGCCGCGCGGCGTTGGAGACCTCGCGCAGGTTGGTCACGCTGACCACGATGGCGGCGAAGACCAGCGGCGGCACGGCCGCGGTGAGCAGGCCGACGAAGGTGCTGCCGATGGTGTCGAGGGTCGTGGCCAGCCAGGCCACGTCCCAGGTGCGGGCCACCAGGCCCAGGACGACGCCGAGCACCAGGCCGAGGACGATCTGGGCCCAGAACGGGGTTCTGCGGACCGCCGAGAGTGCGTGCTTCACGGGACTGCCTTTCCGGAGGGGACTCCGGCCCAACCGGTCGGCGGCGCGCACGATTCCTGCGGCCCGGGTGGTGCGCCGCACAGTCGGCCCCGGGGCAGGCGGCCCGGGCCCCGGGGCGGCTAGAGCACCGCGTGGGGGCTCAGCACGCCCGCGGGGTCGAAGGCGCGCCGCAGGGCCCGCTGCACGTCGAGGGCGACGGGGTCGAGCTCGCGGGTCAGCCAGTGCTTCTTCAGCGTGCCCACGCCGTGCTCGCCGGTGATGGTGCCCCCCAGCGCGAGCGCGGCCTCGGTGATCCGGTCGAAGGCGCGCATGGCGGTCGCGCGTCCGTCGGGGTCGGTGTGGTCGTAGACGATCGTGGGGTGCAGGTTGCCGTCGCCGGCGTGCCCGAAGACGCCGATGGTCAGGCCGAGGTCGTGGGCGACGGCCTCGACCGCGCCGATCAGGTCGACCACCCGGGCCCGGGGCACGCAGACGTCGTCGAGCAGCCAGTCGCCGCCGCGGTCGGCGGCCAGGCGCTCGAGCGCGGGCAGGGCGAGGCGTCGCGCCTCGAGCAGCATCGCCGCCTCCTCGGCGTCGTCGCTGCGCGCCACGTCGACGGCTCCCGCGCCGGTGCAGTGCGCCTCCACCTGCTCCAGCAGCGCCGCCGCCCCGGGCCCGGCGTCGTCGGACTGCACCAGCAGCAGGGCGGCGACGTCGCCGAGGCCCATGCCGGCGTGGGCGTCGACGGCCCGCACGGTGGTGCGGTCGAGCACCTCCAGCAGCGAGGGGGTCAGCCCGGCGGCCGCGATCCGGGCCACCGCGTCGCCGGCCGAGGCGAGGCGGTCGAAGGAGGCCACGAGGGTCTGCGGTGCGGCGGGCGCCGGCAGCAGGCGCACGGTGACCTCCGTGACCACGCCCAGGGTGCCCTCGGAGCCGACGAAGAGGCTGGTGAGGTCGTAGCCGGCCACGCCCTTGACCGTGCGGGTGCCGGTGCGCAGGACCCGGCCGTCGGCGAGCACGACCTCCAGGGCCTCGACGAAGTCGCCGGTGACGCCGTACTTGACGCAGCACATGCCGCCGGCGTCGGTGGCGACGTTGCCGCCGACCGTGCAGAAGGCGACCGACCCCGGGTCGGGCGGGTAGAAGAGGCCGGCCCCGGCCGCGGCGGAGCGAAGGTCCCCGGTGACGACCCCCGGCTGCACGACCGCGAGCCGCTCGACGGGGTCGACCTCCAGCACGCGGTCCATCCGGTGCAGCGACAGCACGGCGCTCCCGGCCGGCGCGTTGGCGCCGCCCACCAGGCCGCTGCCGGCGCCCCGGGGCACGACGGCCACGCCGGCCGCCGAGGCGGCGCGCAGGCAGGCCTGCACCTCGGCGGTGCTGCGCGGGGCGAGCACCACCGACGGCGTGGCGCGCTCGGTGAGCCGCGACTGGTCGTGGGCGTAGCCCGCGACGACGTCGGGGTCGTCGATGAGCACTCCGGCAGGCAGGGCGTCCCAGGTCATGTGCCGACCGTACCCACCGCGCTCGGGCCGACCTCGGCGTCGGGCGGCCGGCGTGGCCGTCGTGCGCGGCTAGGGTCGGCCCATGCCGATGCCCGAGCCGCTCTCGCCCGAGGAGCAGCGGGTGCTCGGCGCGCTGCTGGAGAAGCAGGTGACGGTGCCCGCGTCGTACCCGCTCTCCCTCAACGCGCTGCGCACCGCCTGCAACCAGACCTCCAGCCGCGACCCGGTGGTGGCCTACGACGAGCAGCAGGTCGAGCAGGTGGCGCGCGGCCTCAAGGACCGCGGGCTGGTGAGGATCGTCTGGTCCGACTCCGGTCGTCGCACGCTGAGGTACCACCAGGTGCTGGAGGAGGAGCTCGACCTCGAGCCCGACGAGCGCGCGCTGCTCACCGTGCTGCTGCTGCGGGGGGTGCAGGCCCCCGGCGAGCTGCGCACCCGCACCGAGCGGCTCCACCCCTTCGCCGACCGCGACGCCGTCGACGCCTGCCTGCTGCGCCTCGCCGCGCGGGAGCGCCCCCTGGTGCGCCAGGTCTCCCCGCGCTCCGGCCGGCTCGACAGCCGGTGGACCCACCTCCTGGGGCCGGGCGGGGCCGACGCGACGTCGGGCGGTGGGCCGGCCGCCGTCGGCCCCGACGAGCGGGAGTCGGTGCTCGCCGACGGCCCCGAGGCTCGCGACGAGCGGGTCCGCGCCTCCTACGACGCGCTGGCCGAGCCCTACGCCGCCCGCTTCGCCGAGGAGTACGCCGAGGGCGCCCACGGCCCCCTCGGGCTGGAGACGTGGCTGCTGGGTCGGGTCGTCGCGCTCGCCGACGGCCGACCGGTCGTCGAGGTCGGCAGCGGGCCCGGCCACACCACCGCCCTGCTGCGCTCGCTGGGCGCGGACGCCTCGGGGGTGGACCTGTCGCCGGCGATGGTGGCCGAGGCCCGGCGCCGCTTCCCCGACGGGGCCTACGAGGTCGGCGACCTGCGGCGGCTCATGCGGCCCGCGACGGCGCCCGGGTGGGGCGCGGTGCTGGCGTGGTACTCCCTCATCCACCTCGCGCCCTCCGAGCTCGACGACGCCGTCGCCGCCCTGGTGCGACCCCTCGCGCCCGGAGGGCACCTGGTGCTGGCGCTCCAGGCGGCCTCCGCCGCGGGTCCCGTGGTGCGCCGCACCGACTCCTGGCTCGAGCGCGAGGTCGACCTCGCCCTGGTGCTGCACGAGCCGGCGCGCGTGCTCGCCGCGGTCGGGGCCGCGGGTCTGGTCGACGTCGAGTGGTACCACCGCGGGCCCTTGCTCCACCACGGCGAGACCACCGAGCGGCTCTACGTGCTCGCCCGCCGGCCGGGATAGCCGCGCGTGGTCCGCCGCCCGACCCACCCGCCGGGGGCGGGCGCGGGGCTGGCTAGCGTGGGTGCCATGACCTCCGCCGGCTCCGACCACGACGGGCCCGGCACAGGCACGGAGCCGGAGCCGGGAGCCCCGGCCTGGCTCGCCGACGACGCCGATCCCGAGTACCACCTCGATGGGCGGGCCTACCCGCTCACCGACCGTCGCTTCCGCGACGTGGTCGGCTCCTTCGCCTCCGGGCTCACCGTGGTCACCGCGACCACCCCAGAAGGGCCCGTGGGCGTGACCTGCCAGTCCTTCGCCAGCGTCTCCCTCGACCCGCCGCTGGTGCTGGTGGTGCTGGCCCGGTCCTCCCGCGCGTGGCCCCGCGTCCGCGAGGCGGGCCGCTTCTGCGTCAACGTCCTCGCCGAGCATCAGCAGGAGCTGTCCACCCGCATGGCCAGCCGCGGCGTGGACAAGTTCGCGGGCGTGGGCTGGACCGCGTCGCCCGCGACCGGGGCGCCCCGACTCGACGGCGCGGTCGCCCACGTCGACTGCGCGATCGACGCGGTCCACGAGGCCGGTGACCACGACGTGGTGGTCGGGCGCGTGCTGGCCCTCGCCGAGGGGCCCGGCGGTGCGGACGCCCCGCCGCTGCTCTTCCACCGCGGTGCCTACCGCCGGCTGGGCTGACGCGGGCCCGGGTCGGCTAGGTTCGTCGTCGTGATCGCCCTGCCCGGCCACGGCTTCGTGATGCTCTCGATGCCCAAGTGCGCCTCCACCACCCTCGTCACGAGCCTCATGGGTCGCGCCGAGGTGATGATGCGGATCAACCCGCGCCTCAAGCACATGAACGCGCGCACCTTCACCAACCGGATGGCGCCGGTGCTCCAGACGGGCGGCTACCAGCGCGACGACTACGAGCTGGTCTCGCTCTTCCGCGAGCCGGTGGCGTGGCTGGAGTCGTGGTGGCGCTACCGCCAGCGCCCCGCGCTGCAGGACGACGACAACTCCCGCGCGGCCAACTCCACCGCCGACGTCAGCTTCGACGCCTTCGTGGGCGCCTACCTCGACGGCGCGCCGGGCGCGCTCAAGGGGCGCCAGGCCCGCTTCATCGCGCTCTCGGCCGACCTCGACATCGCCGTCGACCGCCTCTTCGCCCTCGAGCGCCCCGACGTGTGGGAGGGCTGGATCGCCGAGAAGATCGGCGAGCCGCTCGAGGTCACCATGAAGAACTGGTCGACCTCCACGAGCCGGCCCGACCTCAGCCGCGCCCTGCGGCGCCGCCTCGAGGACCACCTGCGCCCCGAGCTGGAGATCTACGAGCACCTGCGCGCCGAGGGCCAGTGGGCCCCACCGCGCGGCCACGTGCCCGGGCGCTGAGCCGCCGCCGCCGAGCCGTCGCCGGCCCGGCTGCCGAGCCGGCCCGGAGGGTCGCGGCGCACGGCGTGGGGGTCAGTCGCGCGCGGTGAGCACGAGCGGGGGCCCGTCGGGGGTGATGGCCACGGTGTGCTCGGAGTGCGCGCCGCGCGACCCGTCGGCGCTGCGCAGCGTCCAGCCGTCGGGGTCGGTGACGATCTCGTCGGTCGTGTGGAGGAACCACGGCTCGATCGCGATGACTAGACCGGCCTTGAGCCGCAGACCGCGACCGGCGCGGCCGTCGTTGGCGATGTGGGGCTCGCCGTGCATGGTGCGCCCCACCCCGTGACCGCCGAACTGGGTGTTGACGCTCAGCCCGGCCTCGTGGGCCACGGCCGCGATCGCGGCCGAGATGTCACCGACGCGGTTGCCGACGCGGGCGGCGTCGATGCCCGCGGCCAGGGCCCGCTCGGTGGTCTCGATGAGCGTCAGGTCCTCCGGCCTCGGGGTGCCGACGACGACGCTGAGCGCGGAGTCGGAGACCCAGCCGTCGACGGCGCAGGCGAAGTCGACGCTGAGCAGGTCACCGTCGCGCAGGGTGTAGTCGTGGGGCAGGCCGTGGAGCACGGCGTCGTTGACCGACGTGCAGAGCACCTTGCCGAAGGGCGAGGCGCCGAACGACGGGTGGTAGTCGATGTAGCACGACTCCGCCCCGCGCTCGCGGATCATGTCGTGCGCGACCCGGTCGAGCTCCAGCAGGTTCACCCCCACGTCGGCGACCTCGCGCAGGCGGGTCAGCACCTCGGCCACGAAGCGCCCCGCGGGTCGCATCTGCTCGATCTGGGTGGGCGTGCGCAGCTCGATCACGGGGTCGAGCCTAGGCGCGCCCCGGGAGCCGGACGGCCCGGGGTCCCGGGCCGCGCACCTCCCGATTGCTCCGCCGCGGGGCGGGCACCACGCGGTCAGGTCGCCGCCGCGGGCACGCCGGGTGGCGTCGCTGCTCCGCGACCGGCCAGCGCGGTTCCGAACGGGACCTCACCGCGCCCGGTGGCCGACCGGGCGGAAGTGGCGGGAGACGACAGGTCCGGCAGCTGGCGACCGGTCGTACGCCGCCACTTCTGGGCGGGCCGCCCCGCGGCGGGAGGCAGTGCCGGGCGGACGTGGCTGGAGCCCGGTGAACGTCCCGCTGGTCGACCGGGCAGAAGTGGCGGGATACGACAGGTCCAGCGGCTGCCGACCGGTCGTACGCCGCCACTTCTCGGGCAGGCCGGCCAGCGTCGGAGGCCCTCCTGAGTGGTCTGTGGCCGCTGCCCGGGGCATCGGCGTGGGAAGCGGCGGGAGACGACACCTCTGGCGGCTGCCGACCGGTCGTACGCCGCCCCTTCTCGTGCGCGCCGCCCCGCGGCGGGAGTCACTGCCGCGCGGGGCGTGGCTGGAGCCCGGTGACCGGCCGACGGCCGACCGGGCAGAAGTGGCGGGAGACGACCGGTCCAGGGGGCGCCGACCTGTCGTACGCCGCCACTTCTCGTGCGCGCGGCCCCGCGGCGGGAGGCACTGCGGTGCGGGGCGTGGCTGGAGCCCGCTGACCGGGCGGAGGTCGCGGGAGACGACAGGTCCGGCGACTGCCGCCCCGTCGTACGCCGCCACCCACCGTCCACCCACGCGGTGAGGGCCGCGAGCGGGTCACCAGCCCCGGGCGCGCCACTCCGGGATCGACGCGCGCTCGGCGCCGAGGGTCGAGTCGCCGCCGTGGCCGGGGTAGAACCACGTGTCGTCGGGCAGGGCGTCGAACAGCTTGGTCTCGACCTCGTCGACGAGCTGGGCGAAGGCGGCCTCGTCGCCGAAGGTGTTGCCCACGCCGCCGGGGAAGAGCGAGTCGCCGGTGAACAGGTGGGGCCGGCCGCCGGAGGGGCGGTCGTCGTAGACCAGCGCGACCGACCCGGGGGTGTGGCCGGCGATCGGCACGACCTGCAGGGTGCAGTCGCCGACCGCGACGGTGTCGCCGGCCCAGACCCGGCGGGTCACGGTGACGCCGGTCTGCTCGGTGACGGCGTCGGCGTCGGGGGTGCCGACGACGACCTCGGCCCCGGTGGCGGCGACGACCTCCGCCAGCGCGCGGTGGTGGTCCCAGTGCTGGTGGGTGGTGACGACGGTGTCGAGGCCGGCCTCACCGACCAGGCCCAGCAGCGTGGCGGCGTCGGCGGCGGCGTCGACGAGCACCTGCTCCCCGGTGTGGCGGCAGCGCAGCAGGTAGCAGTTGTTGGACATCTCGGGGTCGACGGCGACCTTGGTGATGACGAGGTGGGCCAGCTCGCGGGTCTGGGCGGGGCCGCCGGGGGAGACGTCGCCGTCGTAGTCCGAGGGGGCCGGGGTGTCGCTCGGTGGGGTCATGTCCCCATCCTGCCGCGCCGGCGGGTGGTCCGACCCGTGAGCGGGCTCACCCGGCGCGGGCGGGTCCGCTGCCCATCGGGGTGTGGCCCCGCTGTCGGTGGTGCGTGAGATGGTGAGCGGACGTGCCGACCCGCCCCCGCGGCGGACGCCGACGTACCATGACGAACGTCTGTTCGACTCCTTCACGCCACCAGGACGGGACTCCAGTGCAGGACCAGCTCATCATCCGGGGTGCTCGCGAGCACAACCTGAAGGACGTGTCGCTCGACCTTCCCCGCGACTCGCTGATCGTCTTCACCGGCCTCTCGGGCTCGGGCAAGTCGTCGCTCGCCTTCGACACGATCTTCGCCGAGGGCCAGCGTCGCTACGTCGAGTCGCTCTCGGCCTACGCCCGCCAGTTCCTGGGCCAGATGGACAAGCCCGACGTCGACTTCATCGAGGGCCTCTCGCCCGCGGTCTCGATCGACCAGAAGTCGACCTCGAAGAACCCCCGCTCGACGGTCGGCACGATCACCGAGGTCTACGACTACCTCCGCCTGCTCTACGCGCGCGCCGGGCGCCCCCACTGCCCCACCTGCGGCGCCCCCATCGAGCGGCAGACCCCGCAGCAGATCGTCGACCGCGTGCTGTCCCTGGAGGAGGGTCGGCGCTTCCAGGTCCTCGCACCGGTCGTGCGCGGCCGCAAGGGGGAGTACGTCGAGCTCTTCCGCCAGCTGCAGACCCAGGGCTTCTCGCGCGCCCGCATCGACGGCGAGACCCACTCCCTCGACACCGTCCTGTCCGACGGACCGAAGCTCGACAAGCAGAAGAAGCACACCATCGAGGTCGTCGTCGACCGGCTGGCGGTGAAGGAGTCCTCCAAGCGGCGCCTCACCGACTCCGTGGAGACCGCCCTCGGCCTGGCCGGCGGCCTGGTCGTGCTCGACTTCGTCGACCTCGACGCCAAGGACCCCGGGCGCGAGATGAAGTTCAGCGAGAAGATGGCGTGCCCCAACGACCACCCCATCGACACCGACGACCTCGAGCCGCGGTCGTTCTCGTTCAACTCGCCCTTCGGGGCCTGCCCGGCCTGCAGCGGCCTGGGCACCAAGCTGGAGGTCGACGCCGAGCTCGTCGTGCCCAACCCCTCGGCGACCCTCGGCGAGGGCGCCATCCAGCCCTGGGCCGGCGCCCACGTCGCCGACTACTTCCTGCGCCTCATGGACGCCCTGGGCGACGAGCTCGGCTTCGACCTCAACACCCCGTGGGAGGACCTCTCGGCGCGCTCGCAGAAGGCGCTGCTCGACGGCCACGCCACGAAGGTCCACGTCGTGACCCGCAACCGCTACGGGCGCGAGCGGGCCTACTACGCCGACTTCGAGGGCGTGCGGGGCTACGTCGAGCGCCGCCACCGCGAGGCGGAGTCCGACACCAGTCGCGACCGCTTCGAGGGCTTCATGCGCGAGGTGCCGTGCCCCACCTGCCGCGGCAGCCGGCTCAAGCCGGTCTCCATGGCCGTGCTGCTCGGCGGCCGCAACATCGCCGACGTCTGCGCCCTGCCCATCAACGAGGCCTCGGAGTTCCTCGGCTCCCTCGAGCTCTCCGCGCGCGAGCGCCAGATCGGCGAGCGGGTGCTCAAGGAGATCCAGGAGCGCCTGCAGTTCCTCCTCGACGTCGGGCTCGACTACCTCTCCCTCGACCGACCGTCCGGGTCGCTCTCGGGCGGCGAGGCGCAGCGGATCCGGCTGGCCACCCAGATCGGCGCCGGTCTCGTCGGCGTCCTCTACGTGCTCGACGAGCCGTCGATCGGGCTCCACCAGCGCGACAACCAGCGCCTCATCGAGACCCTCGTGCGGCTCAAGGACCTCGGCAACACCCTGATCGTGGTGGAACACGACGAGGACACCATCAAGGTCGCCGACTGGGTCGTCGACATCGGTCCGGGGGCCGGCGAGCACGGCGGCCAGGTGGTGCACAGCGGCACCGTCGAGGACCTGTACGCCCACCCCGACTCGATGACCGGCCAGTACCTCTCCGGTCGTCGTGAGATCCCGGTGCCCGCCCGTCGTCGCCCGCGCACGGTCGGGCGCGAGCTCAAGGTGCTCGGCGCCCGCGAGCACAACCTGCGCGACGTCGACGTGACGTTCCCGCTCGGCGTCTTCGTCGCCGTCACCGGCGTCTCGGGCTCGGGCAAGTCCACCCTGGTCAACGACATCCTCTACACCTCGCTGGCCAAGCAGCTCTACAACGCGCGCACCCTCCCGGGCCGCCACCGCGCGATCACCGGCCTCGAGCACGTCGACAAGGTCATCCACGTCGACCAGTCGCCCATCGGCCGCACGCCGCGCTCCAACCCCGCCACCTACACCGGCGTCTTCGACCACGTGCGCAAGCTCTTCGCCGCCACCCCGGAGGCCAAGATGCGCGGCTACCTCCAGGGCCGGTTCTCCTTCAACGTCAAGGGCGGGCGCTGCGAGGCGTGCTCCGGTGACGGCACCATCAAGATCGAGATGAACTTCCTGCCGGACGTCTACGTGCCGTGCGAGGTCTGCCACGGGGCCCGCTACAACCGCGAGACGCTCGAGGTGCACTACAAGGGCAAGACCATCGCCGAGGTCCTCGACATGCCGATCGAGGAGGCCGTCGACTTCTTCGCCGCCGTGCCGGCCATCGCGCGCCACATGAAGACCCTCGTGGAGGTCGGGCTCGGCTACGTCCGCCTCGGTCAGCCCGCGACGACCCTCTCGGGAGGCGAGGCGCAGCGCGTCAAGCTCTCCGCGGAGCTGCAGAAGCGCTCCACCGGCCGCACCGTCTACGTGCTCGACGAGCCGACCACCGGTCTGCACTTCGAGGACATCCGCAAGCTGCTGCTGGTGCTGGGCCGCCTGGTCGACCAGGGCAACACCGTCCTGGTCATCGAGCACAACCTCGACGTCATCAAGACCGCCGACTGGCTCGTCGACATGGGCCCCGAGGGCGGGTCCCGCGGTGGCGTGGTCGTCGCGGAGGGCACGCCCGAGAAGGTCGCGACGGTCGAGGCCAGCCACACCGGCCGCTACCTCCGCCCGCTGCTCGAGGGCAAGGAGGCCACACAGCCACGTGGTCGCCTCGCCGCGTCGGAGGCCCCGGCCCCGGCGCGCGCCACCCGCCGCCAGGCCGCCTCCCAGGTCGCCAACGACCGTGCCGCCGCCCGGGCCGCGAAGCCGGCCAAGGCGACCACCGCCAAGAGGACGACCGCCAAAAAGACGGCCGCCAAGCGGACGGCCGCCAAGAAGTAGGGAGCCCCGGAGGTCGTGAGCCACGGCGGTGGCCGGGGCCACCGGTCGCCGGTCCCTGGGTCGGTCCTCAGCCGCTCCACAGACCGCCTGGCTACCCTCGCGCTCAACCACCCGCCGTCACGAGAGGACGACGACCATGACCAGCACCGAGCCCGCCCCCGCCGACACCGGGAGCACCCTCGACCCCACCACGACCACCCGCCGCGGTGGCCTGACCCGGCGCCGCGCCCTCGGCGGCGTCGCGGGGATCGGGGTGGCCCTCCCGGTGCTGGCCGCCTGCGGCGGCGAGGAGGAGGCGGCCAGCGACCCCGCCGCCGACCTCCCGGCCGGCGCGAGCCTGACCCCCACCGCCGACGTGCCGGTCGGGGGCGGCGCGATCCTCTCCGAGGAGGAGGTCGTGGTCACCCAGCCGACCGAGGGGGAGTTCAAGGCCTTCTCCGCGGTGTGCACCCACCAGGGCTGCCTGGTCTCCCAGGTCTCGGCCGACGGCATCGTCTGCACCTGTCACGGCAGCGTCTTCGCCCTCGACACCGGCGAGCCCACCGACGGCCCCGCCACCGAGGCGCTGGCGGCGGTCGCGGTGACGGTGTCGGGCGACGAGGTCACGCTGGCCTGACGGGCGCTCCCCGTCGCCTCGCGGGGCGCCCGCCGGCGTGGACCGTCGGTGGGCGACCGTAGGGTTGAGGCGTGCCGTCACGATCCGCCCGACCCTCCCGCGGCCCGCTGTCCTACCGTCCCGAGCCGGGGTCGATCCCCACCCAGCCGGGGGTCTACCGGTTCCGCGACGCGGCCGGCAGGGTGATCTACGTCGGCAAGGCCAAGAACCTCCGCGCGCGGCTCTCCTCGTACTTCCAGGACATCGCCAACCTCCACCAGCGCACGGCCACGATGGTCACCACCGCCGCCGGGGTGGAGTGGACGGTGGTCAACACCGAGGTCGAGGCGCTCCAGTTGGAGTACTCCTGGATCAAGGAGTACGACCCGCGCTTCAACGTGAAGTACCGCGACGACAAGTCCTACCCCTGGCTGGCCGTCACCGTCGGCGAGGAGTACCCCCGGGTGATGGTCGGGCGCGGCGCCAAGCGACGCGGCACGCGGTACTTCGGCCCCTACAGCCACGCCTGGGCCATCCGCGAGACCGTCGACATCCTGCTGCGGGTCTTCCCGATGCGCTCGTGCAGCAACGGCGTCTTCAAGCGCTCCGCCCAGATCGGGCGCCCCTGCCTGCTGGGCTACATCGACAAGTGCTCCGCGCCCTGCGTGGGCAAGGTCAGCGCGGACGAGCACCGCGCGATCGTCGACGACTTCTGCGACTTCATGGGCGGGCAGACCCGGCCCTTCACGCGTCGCATCGAGAAGGAGATGTACGCCGCCTCCGACGCGATGGACTTCGAGAAGGCGGCTCGGCTGCGCGACGACCTCGGGGCGATGCAGCGGGCGCTGGAGAAGCAGGCCGTCGTGCTGGGCGACGGCGCCGACGCCGACGTCATCGCCTTCGCCGAGGACCCCCTCGAGGTGGCGGTGCAGGTCTTCTACGTGCGCGGCGGCCGGATCCGCGGCCAGCGGGGCTGGGTCGCCGACCGCGTCGACGAGGGCGGCACCGCCGAGCTGGTCGACGACTTCCTGCTCCAGCTCTACGCCGGCGCCGACCGCGACGCGCAGGGCGACGCGATCCCGCGCGAGATCCTGGTGCCGGCGCTCCCGCCCGACCTGGCCACCTTCGAGGAGCTGCTCGGCGACCTGCGCGGCGGCAAGGTGCAGATCCGGGTGCCGCAGCGCGGCGACAAGAAGACGCTGCAGGAGACCGTGGCCAGCAACGCCCGGCAGTCGCTGGCGCTGCACAAGACCAAGCGCGCCAGCGACCTCACCACCCGCAACCGTGCGCTGGAGGAGATCCAGGACGCCCTCGACCTCGACGACGTGCCGCTGCGCATCGAGTGCTACGACGTCTCCAACCTCCAGGGCACCGAGGTGGTGGCCTCGATGGTGGTCTTCGAGGACGGGCTCAGCCGCAAGGGCGAGTACCGCCGCTTCGTCATCAAGGGCGTCGACGGCCAGAACGACGTGGCCTCGATGCACGAGGTCATCACCCGGCGCTTCCGCCGGCTGCTCGACGAGCAGGCCCGCTCCGAGGTGCGTCCCGGCGACGCGGGCGATCCCTCCAGCGGCCCGATGCTGGTCGACCCCGAGACCGGCCGTCCGCGCAAGTTCGCCTACGCCCCCGGCCTCGTCGTCGTCGACGGCGGGCCGCCCCAGGTGGCGGCCGCCCAGCGGGCCCTCGACGAGCTCGGGATCGACGACATCCCCGTCTGCGGCCTGGCCAAGCGGCTGGAGGAGGTCTGGCTGCCGGCCCAGGAGGACCCGGTCATCCTGGCCCGCTCCTCCGAGGGTCTCTACCTGCTCCAGCGGATCCGCGACGAGGCCCACCGCTTCGCCATCAACCACCACCGCTCCCGACGCTCCAAGAGCATGGTCGAGAGCGCCCTCGACGACGTGCCCGGGCTGGGGGAGGTGCGGCGCAAGACCCTGATGAAGCACTTCGGGTCGCTGAAGAAGCTGCGCGAGGCCGAGGTGGAGGAGATCGCCACCGTGCCGGGCATCGGCCCGCGCACGGCTGCGGCCATCAAGGACGCCGTGGCCGCGGCGTCGGCCAAGGGCGGCACCAAGGTCGGCGACGGGGGCGGCGGGGGCACCGCCGCGCCCGGCGCCGGCCCGACCTACAGCGTCAACACCGCCACGGGCGAGATCATCGAGGAGTCGTGATGGAGCAGGTCGGTCCCGAGCGGGGCGAGCTGGTGGTCGTCACCGGCATGACGGGGGCAGGCCGCAGCACCGCGGCCAAGGAGCTGGAGGACCTCGGCTACTTCGTCGTCGACAACCTCCCGCCGAGCCTGGTGCGCGAGGTGGTGCGCCTCGTCGACGACAGCCAGGGCCTCAGCCAGCCGATCGCGGTGGTGGTCGACGTGCGCTCGGGGTCGTTCTTCGCCTCGCTGCGGGCCAACCTCGCCCACGACTCGGTGGGCCGGCGCACCACCCTGGTCTTCCTCGAGGCCACCGACGAGGTGCTCGTGCGACGTCAGGAGGCCGCGCGCCGCCCCCACCCGCTGCAGGGCTCGGGTCGCCTGCTCGACGGGCTGCAGCGCGAGCGCGAGGTGCTGGCCGACCTGCGCGGCGACGCCGACCTGCTCATCGACACCTCCGCGCTCAACGTCCACCAGCTCACGGCCCGGATCTCGGAGGCCTTCGGCACCCCCGACTCCACGGCGCTGCGCATCCGGGTCATCAGCTTCGGCTTCAAGTACGGCATCCCCGTCGACGCCGACTTCGTCGCCGACATGCGCTTCCTGCCCAACCCCCACTGGATCCCCGAGCTGCGTCCGGGCACGGGGCGCGACCCCGAGGTCGCGGGCTACGTGCTGTCCCGCGACGGGGCCGAGGAGTTCCTCGACGCCTACGTCCCCCTGCTCGCCGGGGTGGCCGAGGGCTACCTGCGCGAGGGCAAGCGCTTCATGCGCGTGGCCATCGGGTGCACCGGCGGCAAGCACCGCAGCGTGGCGATGACGGAGGAGGCCACCCGGCGCCTGGTCGAGGCCGGGCTCGACGCCACCGCGACCCACCGCGACCTGGGGCGCGAGTGACGCCCCCGTCGCGCCGCGATCACGACCGCGCCCAGTCGGTGGTCGCCCTCGGCGGCGGCCACGGGCTCTTCGCCTCCCTGCAGGCGCTGCGGCGCCTGGTGGGGGAGCTGGTCGTCGACGACCTCACCGCCGTGGTCACGGTCGCCGACAACGGAGGCTCCTCGGGCCGCCTGCGCGGCGAGTTCGGCGTGCTGCCCCCGGGCGACCTGCGCATGGCCCTCGCCGCGCTGTGCGGTGACGACGAGTGGGGTGCGACCTGGTCGAGGGTGCTGCAGCACCGCTACGCCGGCGACGGCGAGATGCGCGGCCACGTCACCGGCAACCTGCTCATCGTGACCCTCTGGGAGCTGCTCGGCGACCACGTGCAGGCCCTCGACTGGGTCGGTCGGCTGCTCGGCGCCTCCGGGCGCGTGCTGCCGATGGCGCTGACGCCCATGGACATCACCGCGCGCGTGCGCGGCCTCGACCCGGGCGCGCCCGACGCCCTCACCACGGTGCGCGGCCAGGTCGAGGTCGCGACGACCGCCGGTGCCATCACGGCGGTCGACCTCGACCCGCCGGCCCCCGAGGCCTGCCCGGAGGCGGTCGCCGCCGTGCGCGCCGCCGACTGGGTCGTGCTTGGCCCCGGCTCGTGGTTCACCTCCGTCATCCCGCACCTGATGGTGCCCGACCTGCGGCGGGCGCTCGTCGAGACCGAGGCGCGGGTCGTGGTCGTGCTCAACCTCGCCGAGCAGCCGGGGGAGACCGGCGGCTTCGGACCGGTGGACCACCTGGCGGTGCTCGCCGAGCACGCTCCCGACCTGCGCATCCACACGGTGCTGGCCGACGCCCGCCAGCTGGGCGACGAGCCCGGCGAGCGGGCGCTCCTCGAGCAGCAGGTGGCCGCCCACGGAGCCCGTCTCGTGGTCGGCGACGTGGCCCACGAGGACGGTTCCCCACGTCACGACCCCGACCGCCTGGCGGCCTGCTTCGAGACCGTGATGGCCGACTCCTGAGTCGTCGGGGGCCCTCGTCCCGGTGCCCGCGGTGATTGACTCGCGTGCGAGGATCGGCCCATGGCGATGACGGCACAGGTGAAGGCCGAGCTGGCCAGCACCCAGATCACCAAGACCTGCTGCCGCAAGGCCGAGGTCGCCTCGATGCTCCGCTTCGCGGGCGGCCTGCACATCGTGAGCGGGCGGATCGTCGTGGAGGCCGAGCTCGACACCGGCGCCGCGGCCCGCCGGCTGCGCAAGGACATCGCGGAGGTCTACGGCCACGCCTCCGACGTGGTGATGGTGCAGGGCAACGGCATCCGCAAGGGCAGCCGCTACATCGTGCGGGTGGTGCGCGACGGCGAGTCGCTGGCCCGCCAGACCGGCCTGCTCGACCAGCGCGGACGGCCCGTGCGCGGTCTGCCCCCGGCGGTCGTCGCCGGTGGCGGCTGCGACGCCGTGGCCTCGTGGCGCGGGGCCTTCCTGGCCCACGGCTCGCTCACCGAGCCCGGGCGGTCCTCGTCGCTGGAGGTCACCTGCCCGGGGCCCGAGGCGGCGCTCGCACTCGTCGGCGTCGCCCGCCGCCTGGGCATCCAGGCCAAGGCCCGCGAGGTGCGCGGCGTCGACCGCGTGGTGATCCGCGACGGTGACGCCATCGGGCAGCTGCTGACCCGCCTGGGCGCCCACGAGTCGCTCATGGCCTGGGAGGAGCGCCGCATGCGCCGGGAGGTGCGTGCCACCGCCAACCGCCTCGCCAACTTCGACGACGCCAACCTGCGCCGCTCGGCGCGTGCGGCCGTGGCCGCCGGTGCCCGGGTCGACCGTGCGATGGAGATCCTCGGCGACGAGGTGCCCGACCACCTCAAGATGGCCGGCACCCTGCGCCTCGAGCACAAGCAGGCCTCCCTGGAGGAGCTGGGGCAGCTCCACGAGCCGGTGCTCACCAAGGACGCCATCGCCGGGCGCATCCGGCGGCTGCTCGCGATGGCCGACAAGCGGGCCGAGGAGCTCGGCATCCCCGACACCGAGGCCTCACTGACCCCCGACATGCTCGCCGACGAGGGCTGAGCAGCACCGTCCGTGCGCCCCCACGGTTACCGGCACGTACGACGGGACGCTCGGCGCCGCCGGGGTCGCCACCCGCTAGGGTCGACGGCGGCCGTCACGCCGTCCCGGCCGACGTGCCCGCAGAGCTGATCCACCACGCCGAACCATCCCTGATCCACCCGAGTACACCGTCCTCTCCAGAGCAGGAGCTCCACCCGTGACCGTTCGCGTAGGCATCAACGGTTTCGGCCGCATCGGCCGCAACTTCTTCCGCGCCGTCCGCGCCTCGGGCGCCGACATCGAGATCGTGGGGGTCAACGACCTCACCGACAACGCGGTGCTCGCCCACCTGCTGAAGTACGACTCGATCCTGGGCCGCCTCGACGCCGACGTCTCCAGCACCGACTCCGCGATCGTCGTCGGAGGCACCGAGATCCACGCCTTCGCCGAGCGCAACCCCGCCGACCTCAAGTGGGGCGAGATCGGCGTCGACGTCGTGGTCGAGTCGACCGGCTTCTTCACCGACGCCACCAAGGCCAAGGGCCACCTCGACGCCGGGGCCAAGAAGGTCATCATCTCGGCGCCGGCCTCCAACGAGGACATCACTGTCGTGATGGGCGTCAACCACACCGACTACGACGCCGCGCAGCACCACGTCATCTCCAACGCCTCGTGCACCACCAACTGCCTGGGCCCGATGGCCAAGGCCCTCAACGACGACCTCGGCATCGTCAAGGGTCTGATGACGACCATCCACGCCTACACCGCCGACCAGAACCTCCAGGACAACATCCACAAGGACCTGCGTCGCGCCCGCGCCGCGGCCCTCAACGTGGTGCCGACCTCGACCGGTGCGGCCAAGGCGATCGGCCTGGTGCTGCCCGAGCTCAAGGGCAAGCTCGACGGCTACGCCCTGCGCGTGCCCGTGCCCACCGGCTCGGCCACCGACCTGACCTTCGAGGCCTCGCGCGAGACCACGGTGGAGGAGGTCAACGCGATCATCGAGAAGGCCGCCGACGGCCGCTTCCTGAAGTACTCCACCGACCCGATCGTCTCCAGCGACATCGTCACCGACCCCGCGTCGTGCATCTTCGACGCCCCGCTGACCAAGGTCATCGGCAACCAGGTGAAGGTCGTCGGCTGGTACGACAACGAGTGGGGCTACTCCAACCGCCTCGTCGACCTCATCGGCTACATCGGCGAGACCCTCTGACGTGAGCGACCTCTCCTCCCTCGGTGACCTGCGGGGCAAGCGGGTCCTGGTCCGCTCCGACCTCAACGTCCCGCTCGAGGGCGACGCCGACCAGCAGCGCATCACCGACGACGGCCGCATCCGCGCCAGCGTCCCCACCATCCGCTCGCTGGCCGAGGCCGGCGCGCGGGTGGTGGTGACCGCGCACCTCGGCCGCCCGAAGGGTGCCCCCGAGCAGCGCTACTCGCTGGCCCCGGTGGCCGAGCGGCTCGGCGAGCTGCTCGGCGCCGAGGTCGCCTTCGCCACCGACACCGTCGGTGAGAGCGCCCGCTCCACCGTGGCCGGGCTCGAGGACGGCGAGGTCGCCCTGCTGGAGAACGTGCGGTTCAACGCCGGCGAGACCAGCAAGGACGACGCCGAGCGGCGGGAGTTCGCCGAGCAGCTCGCCGGGCTCGCCGACGCCTTCGTCTCCGACGGGTTCGGTGTGGTGCACCGCAAGCAGGCCAGCGTCTACGACGTCGCCCAGCTGCTGCCCCACGCCATGGGTGACCTGGTCGCCACCGAGATCGACGTGCTGCGCCGGCTCACCGACACCCCGGAGCGCCCCTACGTCGTGGTGCTCGGCGGCTCCAAGGTCTCCGACAAGCTCGGGGTGATCGACAACCTGCTGGGCAAGGCCGACAAGCTCCTCATCGGCGGCGGCATGGTCTTCACCTTCCTCGCGGCCCAGGGCCACGAGGTCGGCAAGAGCCTGCTGGAGCAGGACCAGCTCGACACCTGCCGGGAGTACCTCGCGCGGGCCGCGGAGTCGGGCGTGGAGATCCTCCTGCCCGGTGACATCGTGGTCGACACGACCTTCCCGACCGGCGAGGCCACCCCGCAGCCCAGGGTGGTCGCCGCCACGGCGATCCCGGCCGACTGCCTGGGCCTCGACATCGGCCCCGCCTCGGCGGCCGACTTCGCGGCGGCGCTCTCCGGGGCGCGCACCGTGTTCTGGAACGGCCCGATGGGCGTCTTCGAGGTCGCGGAGTTCTCCGACGGCACACGCGCGGTCGCCCAGGCACTGACCGAGGTCGAGGGCCTCTCGGTGGTCGGCGGGGGTGACTCCGCCGCGGCGGTGCGCACGCTCGGCTTCGACGAGTCGGCCTTCGGCCACATCTCCACCGGCGGCGGCGCGAGCCTCGAGTACCTCGAGGGCAAGACGCTCCCCGGCATCGACGTCCTGGAGGACTGAACCGTGCCCACGACACGCACCCCGCTCATGGCGGGCAACTGGAAGATGAACCTCAACCACCAGGAAGCGGTGGTCCTGGTCCAGAAGCTGGCCTGGACGCTGCAGGACAAGCGCCACGACTTCAGCGAGGTCGAGGTCGTCGTGGTGCCGCCCTTCACCGACCTGCGCTCGGTCCAGACCCTGGTCGACGGCGACCGCCTCTCCGTGCGCTACGGCGCCCAGGACGTCTCCACCCAGGACTCCGGCGCCTTCACCGGTGAGATCTCGGCCGCGATGCTGGCCAAGCTCGGCTGCTCCTACGTCGTCGTGGGGCACTCCGAGCGCCGCGAGCACCACGGCGAGACTGACGCCGTGGTCAACACCAAGGCCCACAAGGCGCACGCCGCCGGCATGGTCCCGATCGTGTGCGTGGGCGAGGGCCTCGAGGTGCGTCGCGCCGGGGAGCACGTCGCGCACACCCTCGCCCAGGTCGACGGCTCGCTCGCGGGCTTCACCGCCGAGCAGGTCGCCGGGCTGGTCGTGGCCTACGAGCCGGTCTGGGCCATCGGCACCGGCGAGGTCGCCACCCCCGAGGACGCCCAGGAGGTCTGCGGGGCGATCCGGGCCCGGGTGCGCGAGGTCCACGGCGACGCCGCGGCCGACGGTCTGCGGGTGCTCTACGGCGGCTCGGTCAAGGCCGGCAACGTCGCGGGGATCATGGCCAAGGACGACGTCGACGGCGCCCTCGTGGGCGGCGCGAGCCTGCAGGTCGACGAGTTCAGCGGCATCTGCCGCTTCTCCGACATGCCGGTCCTGTGACCCGGCTCGCGTGACGTAGGATTCCCGACTGTGGATCTAGTCTTCACCATCGTCCTGGTCATCACGAGCGCGCTGATGATCCTGCTCGTCCTGCTGCACAAGGGCCGCGGAGGCGGCATGTCCGACATGTTCGGCGGCGGCGTCTCCAGCTCGCTGGGGGGCTCGTCGGTCGCCGAGCGCAACCTCGACCGGCTGACGGTCGGCATCGGCATCATCTGGTTCGCCACCGTGATCGCCCTGGGCCTGCTGCTGGCCTACCAGGCCTGACCCCGAGAGCTGAGGAGACCGCACATGGCTGGAGCAGGGAACGCTATTCGTGGCAGCCGGGTCGGCGCCGGCCCGATGGGCGAGGCCGAGCGGGGTGAGGCGGCGCCGCGACAGGCGGTGACGTACTTCTGCTCCCACGCCCACAGTTCGGTCGTGACCTTCTCGGTCGAGGCGACGGTGCCCGACTCCTGGGACTGCCCCAAGTGCGGTCTGCCCGCCGGGCGCGACTCCGAGAACGCCCCGCCGGCGACCAAGATCGAGCCCTACAAGACCCACCTGGCCTACGTGAAGGAGCGGCGCTCCGACCAGGAGGCCGCCGACATCCTCGACGAGGCGCTCTCGCTGCTGCGCCGCCGTCGCAAGTCGGGCGACCTGATCTTCTGAGCCCGCGCCGCGGGCCCACGCAGAGCAGGAGGCCGGCCGCTCCCGAGGGGAGCGGCCGGCCTTCCGTGTGTCGCGTGCCTCGGTCGCACGCGCCGGCTCAGACGGCGGAGGCGGCCTCGCGGTCGAGGAACCAGGTGGTCTCCTCGCGTCCGGAGACCCCGACGGCGGGGATCTGCTCCACGGCTGCGTCGCCGAGGGCCTGCGCCACGGCGTCGGCCTTGGCCTCGCCGCTCACCAGGAACCACACCGCGCGGGCGCGGCGCAGGGCCGGGAAGGTGAGCGAGACCCGCTGCGGCGGCGGCTTGGGGGAGTCGGGGACGGCCACGACGTCGCGGTCGTCGACCGCGAGCGCGGCCTGGCCCGGGAAGAGCGAGGCCACGTGCCCGTCGGGGCCCATGCCGAGCATGACCACCTCGAGCTCGTCGGCGCCGTGCGCGGCGAAGGTCGCGGCGTAGGCCTCGGCGGCGGCCTCGACGTCGTCGGCGTCGGACGTCGAGGGCATCTCGTGGACCTGCTCCTCGGGCACCCCCACGGCGTCGACGAAGGCGCGCCGTGCGGCTCCCGCGTTGCGCTCCTCGGAGTCGGGGGCCACGAAGCGCTCGTCGCCCCACCACAGCACGACCCGGGACCAGTCGACCTCGGACGCCGGCGCCAGCTGGGCCACCGCCTCGTGCACGTGCCCGGCGATGGTGCCGCCGGTCAGCACGACCTGCGGGACCCGGCCGGCACGCTGGGCGTCGGCCAGACGGCCCAGCAGCTCGCCGGCCACGGCGGTGGCGAGGACCCGGGGGTCGTCGTGCACCTCGACCCGCGGCTCGGTGCTCACCGCAGGGCCTCGCTGACCGCGCCCAGCTCCCCGGGGCCCGTCACGTGCAGGCGCAGCACCGGGCGCCCCTTGTCGGCCAGCACGCTGCCGTCGCCGACGGCCTGGGCGGTGAGGAACTCGTGGAACGTGAAGGGACGGTCCGGCACCGCCAGGTCGGCGACGGGGTCGCCGGTGACCTGGACGTAGACGCCGGTGTCGGGTCCGCCCTTGTGGTACTGCCCGGTCGAGTGCAGGAAGCGCGGGCCCCACCCGAAGGTCACCGGCCGGCCGGTGCGCTCGGCCAGCGCGTCGCGCACGTCGGCGAGGGCGGCGTCGCGGTGGCGGTCGAGGTAGGCCTGGACCGCGACGTACCCGTGCTCGCCGTCGAGGTGGCCCAGCAGCGCCTCCACGGCGTCCGCCACGGTCGTGGTGCCCTCGGGCAGCCAGCCCTCGCTGGCGTAGACCGACACGGGCCCGTCGACGAAGACCGGCGTGGGGGAGGCCCCCCCGCCGTCGAGCATCTCGCGGGCCGCGGCCTTGGCGCTCTCCACGTCGGGCTGGTCGAAGGGGTTGATGCCGATGACGCGTCCGGCGACGGCGGTGGCGTACTCCCACAGCAGCATCTGTGCGCCGAGACCGGCGTCGACGTGGGCGCCCCAGCCGGAGGCCGGTCGGGCGGCCTCGGCCGCCGCGGCGTCGGGACCGAAGGTCACGAGCACCCCGTCGGCGCCCGAGGGGGAGAAGTTCGGCGCGGCGACGGAGCCCACGACGACCGGGAGGATGCCCTTGCCGTCCTTGCCCGTCGACTCGGCCACGAGCTGCTCGGCCCAGTCGCCGAAGCCGGGGTACGTCGACCCCGCGTCGGCCAGCACCAGCTTGTCGGCCCCCGCGAGGTTGGCCGCACCGAGCAGCGCGCCGAGCCGCAGGCCGGGGTTGTCGACCCCGTCGGCCTCCAGCGCCGGGCGCACCGCCTCGGCCTGGTCGAGCAACCGCGCGATGTCGGCGCCGGCCAGGCCGCTGGGCACGAGACCGAAGGCCGTGAGCGCGGAGTAGCGCCCGCCGACCTCGGGGTCGGCCAGGAACACACGGTAGCCCGCGTCGCGCGCCGACTCCTCCAGGGGCGAGCCGGGGTCGGTCACGACCACGATCCGCGTGGCGGGGTCGATCCCGGCGTCGGCGAAGGCCTTCTCGAAGGCGCGCCGCTGGCTGTCGGTCTCCACCGTGCCGCCGGACTTCGACGACACGACGACCACGGTCTCGGCGAGCCGGTCCTCGAGGGCGGCGCGCACGAAGTCGGGGTCGGAGGAGTCCAGGACGACCAGCTCGACGCCCGCCTCGGCGCAGATGACCTCGGGGGCCAGCGAGGAGCCGCCCATGCCGCACAGCACGACCCGGGAGAGCCCGGCCTCGCGGTGCTCGACCTGGAGCGCGGCGATGTCGTCGACCAGGCCCCGCGACTCGGTGGACAGCGAGACCCAGGCGAGCCGCTTGTCGGCCTCGTCCTCGGCGGCCGGGCCCCACAGGGTCCGGTCGCGCCCGGCGATGCCGGAGGCGACCCGGTCGGTCACCAGCTGCTGCACGAGGTCGGCGTAGGCCCGCTCGTCGCGGTAGCCGAGGACCAGGGAGAAGCCGGGGCCCTCGGCGGTGCTCCAGGCCGTCACTTCGCGGCCTGCTGCATCTGGCCCTTCACGGTCTCGACCAGCTCGGTCCACGACTTCTTGAACTTGTCGACGCCCTCGTGCTCGAGCACGACGAGCACGTCCTCGAAGTCGATCCCGACCGAGGCCAGCGAGGCGAAGACCTGCTCGGCCTCGGCCTTGCGGCCGCTGACCTTGTCGCCCTCGACCTCGCCGTGGTCGGCGAAGGCCTGCATGGTCTTCTCCGGCATGGTGTTGACGGTGCCGGCGACCACCAGGTCGGTGACGTAGAGGGTGTCGGAGTAGTCCGGGTTCTTCACGCCGGTCGAGGCCCACAGCGGGCGCTGGGCGTGGGCGCCGGCGTCGGCGAGCTGCTTCCACCGGTCGCTGGCGTGCACCTCCTCGAAGGCGGCGTAGGCCAGGCGGGCGTTGGCGACCGCGGCCTCGCCGCGCAGGGCGAGGGCCTCCTCGGAGCCGATCGCCTCCAGGCGTGAGTCGACCTCGGAGTCGACGCGGGAGACGAAGAACGACGCCACCGACTGGATCGAGGCGAGGTCGAGCCCGGCGTCGCGGGCCTGCTCGAGGCCGGTGAGGTAGGCGTCCATGACCTCGCGGTAGCGCTGCTCGCCGAAGATCAGGGTCACGTTGACGCTGATGCCCTGGGCGATCGCCGCGGTGATGGCCGGCAGGCCCTCCTTCGTGGCGGGGATCTTGATGAGCGCGTTGGGGCGGTCGACCGCGGCCCAGAGGGCCTGCGCCGAGGCGATGGTGCCGGCGGTGTCGTTGGCGAGGTCGGGCTCGACCTCGATCGAGACCCGGCCGTCGGAGGAGGAGCCGTCGGCCACGGGGGCCAGCACGTCGCAGGCGTTGCGGACGTCCTCGGTCGTGAGCTCGAAGATCACCTTGTCGACGTCGTGGCCCTCGGCGACCAGGCGCCCGACCTGCTCGTCGTAGCGCTCGCCGTCGGCGATGGCGCCGGCGAAGATGGTCGGGTTGGTGGTCACGCCGACCACCGAGCTGTCCTTGACGAGCTCGGCCAGGTTGCCGCTCTCGATGCGCTCGCGCGACAGGTCGTCGAGCCAGATGGACACCCCCGCGTCGGCGAGGGCCTTCAGACGATCACTCATGGGTTTCTCCCTGTGCTGGGCGGTGCCGGGTGGCGCCGGGTGGGGCCGGCTGCTGCCGGGTGGTCGGGTGCGGGGTGGGCGCTCGCGCGCTCAGGAGCCCGTGACGGTGCGGAAGCTGTCGCGCGCGGCGTTGGCCACGGCCTCGCCGGTGATGCCGTACTCGTCGTAGATGCGCTGGTAGTCGGCCGAGGCGCCGTACTGGTCGATGGAGACGATGCGACCGTGGTCGCCGACGTACTCGCGCCAGCCCTGCCTCACGCCGGCCTCGACGGAGACGCGGGCCTTGACCGTGGTGGGGATGACGGTCTCGCGGTAGGCCTCGTCCTGCTCCTCGAACCACTCCACGCAGGGCATGGAGACGACGCGGGCCTTGATGCCGTCGGCGGCGAGGAGCTCGCGCGCCGCGACCGCGACCTGGACCTCCGAGCCGGTGCCGATCAGCACGACGTCGGGCACGCCGCCCTCGGCCTCGAGCAGCACGTAGCCGCCGCGGGTCACGCCCTCGGCGCCGGCAAAGCCGTCCTCCCCGCGGGGGAAGACCGGCACGTTCTGCCGGGTCAGCGCCAGCGCGGCGGGGGTGTCGGTGCGGCCGAGGATGTGCAGCCACGCCGCGGCGGTCTCGTTGGCGTCGGCCGGGCGGACGACGTCGAGGCCCGGCATGGCCCGCAGCGCGGCCAGGTGCTCGATCGGCTGGTGGGTGGGGCCGTCCTCGCCGAGACCGATGGAGTCGTGGGTCCACACGTAGGTGACGGGCAGCTTGCTCAGCGCCGCCACGCGCACCGCCCCGCGCATGTAGTCGGAGAAGGTGAGGAACGTGCCGCCGAAGACGCGGGTCAGCTTGTCGGCGGCGATGCCGTTCATGATCGCGCCCATGCCGTGCTCGCGGATGCCGAAGTGGAGCACGCGGCCCTGGTGGGGGTCGGCCTTCCAGTCCTCGGTGTCGCGGCTCACGGGCAGGAAGGACGGGGCGTCCTCGATGGTGGTGTTGTTGGAGCCGGCCAGGTCGGCCGAGCCGCCCCACAGCTCGGGCATGCGCGCCGCGACGGCGTTGATGACCTTGCCGGAGGCCGAGCGGGTGGCGACACCCTTGGCGTCGGCGGGGAAGACCGGCAGCGCGTCGG
Source organism: Nocardioides sp. Leaf307 (assembly GCF_001423135.1). Lineage (NCBI taxonomy): Bacteria > Bacillati > Actinomycetota > Actinomycetes > Propionibacteriales > Nocardioidaceae > Nocardioides > Nocardioides sp. Leaf307. The sequence goes on from NZ_LMNY01000001.1 coordinate 1,753,523, forward strand.
CGAGGCCCTCGGGCAGGCTGCGCGACTTCAGGCGGTGCAGCAGGGTGGCGCGCTCGGGGTGGGCCTCGGCCCAGGCGCGGTAGCGCTCGTCCCACTCCTCGCCCCACGCGGCGCCGCGCTGACGCAGGCCACGGGTGTGCTCGAGCACGTCGGCGGGCACCTCGAAGCGCTGCTCGGGGTCCCAGCCGAGCACCTTCTTGGTGGCCGCGACCTCCTCGTCGCCCAGGGCGCTGCCGTGGGCCTTCTCGGTGCCCTGGGCCGACGGGGCCGGCCAGGCGATGATCGTGTCGAGCACGATGAGCGAGGGCTTGTCGGTCACCTCGCGGGCCGCGACGACCGCGTCGTGCAGGGCCGGCACGTCCTCGGCGTACTCCGCGCCGCCGTGGGTCCAGTCGACGTTCTGCACGTGCCAGCCGTAGGCCTCGTAGCGCTTCGCGACGTCCTCGGTGAAGGCGATGTCGGTGTCGCCCTCGATCGAGATCCGGTTGCGGTCGTAGATGACCGTGAGGTTGCCGAGCTCCTGGGTGCCGGCGATCGAGGAGGCCTCGCCGCTCACGCCCTCCTGGAGGTCGCCGTCGCTGCACAGCGCGTAGACGTGGTGGTCGAAGAGGCCCTCGCCGGGGGCGGCGTCGGCGTCGAGCAGGCCGTGCACGCGCCGGGCCGACATGGCCATGCCGACGGCGTTGGCGACACCCTGGCCCAGGGGCCCGGTGGTGACCTCGACGCCGGCGGTGTGGCCGAGCTCGGGGTGGCCGGGGGTCTTGGAGCCCCAGGTGCGCAGGGCCTTCAGGTCCTCGACCTCCAGGCCGAAGCCGCCGAGGAAGAGCTGCGTGTAGAGCGTGATGGAGGAGTGGCCGCACGAGAGCACGAAGCGGTCGCGGGCGATCCACTCGGGGTCGGCCGGGTCGTGGCGCATGACCTTCTGGAAGAGCAGGTAGGCCACCGGCGCGAGGCTCATCGCGGTGCCGGGGTGGCCGTTGCCGACCTTCTGCACGGAGTCCATCGCCAGCACGCGCGCGGTGTCGACCGCCTTCGCGTCCAGCTCGGTCCAGTCCAGGGCGGGGGTAGTGCTCACAAGGGTCCTTCCGGCGGGATTCGGGGGCGCCGACACCGCGAGGAGCGGGTCGACACGTGCCTCAACAGCGAGGTCGCGCAGGCGATTCCGAGCCTACTCACCCCCGGCGGTAGACTCCTACCGGCACCAGCGCTGGTGGACCGTGGCCCGTCGGCCCTCCGCCCCGAGCGCCCCCACCCACCCCGAGGACCTCCGTGACGCATGTCGGCCAGTCGGCCTCTGCCGCAGGGCAGCAGGGCGCAGACCCCGCCGGCGGCGCGGCCCCCGACGGCCGCGCGACCTGGCGGGACGTGGTGGCGGCGTACGTCGGTCTCACCAAGCCCCGGGTGATCGAGCTGCTGCTGCTGACCACCGTGCCGGTGATGTTCTACGCCGCCCGCGGCGTTCCGGAGCTGGGACTGGTCGTCTGGACGGTCCTGGGCGGCACCTTCTCGGCCGGCTCGGCCTCGGTGTTCAACTGCGTCTACGACCGCGACATCGACGAGCAGATGCGCCGCACCCGCCGCCGCGCGCTGCCCCGTCACATCGTGACCCCGCGCTCGGCGCTGGTGTTCGGCACCGTGCTCGGCGTGCTGTCGACCGTGATCCTCTACCTCGGGGTCAACGCGCTCTCGGCGCTGCTGTCGGTGACCGCCATCGCGTTCTACGTCTTCGGCTACACCATGCTGCTCAAGCGGCGCACGACCCAGAACATCGTCTGGGGCGGCATCGCGGGGTGCTTCCCGACCCTCATCGGCTGGACCGCGGTGACCGGGTCGCTGTCGTGGACGCCGGTCGTGCTCTTCATGGTCGTCTTCTTCTGGACCCCTCCCCACACCTGGGCGCTGGCCCTGCGCTACCGCGAGGACTACGCCCACGTCGACGTCCCGATGCTGCCGGTGGTCAAGCCGGCCCGTGAGGTCGGCCGCCAGATCGTGCTCTACAGCTGGGTCATGGTCGCCACCTCGCTGCTGCTGTGGCCCGTGGCCGGCACGGGCCCGTTTTACCCCGCCGCGGCCGCTGTGCTCGGCGCGGTCTTCCTGCTCGAGGCCCACCGCATGTGGAGTCGCACGCGCGGCACCGAGGACCTGAGCGTGATCCAGCCCATGCGGCTGTTCCACTCCTCGAACCTCTACCTCTCGCTGCTCTTCGTGGCCGTCGCGCTGGACCCGCTGCTCAGCTTCTGAGCGCTCCCCGACCGGGGGGCCGCCGACGCGGGCCCCCGGGCACGCGGAGGCCGCCGCGGGGCCTGTCCACAGGTCCTCGCCCCCGCACCGGAGGAGGGCGGCCCCCGGGGCCGAGGTCGAGGTCGCGGCCGACGGGGTCACCGCGAGCGGGCCGGACGTCGCCGGTCACCACCCGGTCGCGCGCACCACGCCTCGTCCCGTCACGGGCGAGGTCGACCGCCACGGCCGCTGCGGGCGGACGGGCCGTCGTGCGCGAGGATCAGCGGCCGGACCCGACCGGCTCGCGCAGGTCGTCGGAGCCGAGGTCGGCGCCGAGGGACACGGGGTGCGGGTGGCGCACGGTCAGCAGGGCCCAGGTGGCGGAGGCCGCGATGAGGGCCGAGCCGAGCACGTGGAAGGCCACGAGCACGACGGGCAGGTCGGTGAAGTACTGCACGAAGCCGATGAGCCCCTGCGCCAGCTCGATCACGAGCAGCAGCGCCACCGCACGGCGGGTGCGTCGGGGCGCGCCGGTGGCGTGGACGGCGAAGAGCAGGCCGATGGTGAGGCCGAGGAGCAGGAAGACGCTGTCGGCGTGGAGCTGGCTGACTGACTCGGGGTCCAAGCCGTTGCGCTTCGCCTCGAGGTCGCCGGCGTGGGGCCCGGACCCGGTGACGACCGTGCCGACGTAGAGCACGGCCCAGGCCGCGGCGAAGGTCGACCAGGCCAGCGCGACCACGGGCCCGCGGACGGCGGGGCCGACCCCGTCGACGACCTGCAGGAAGCGGACCGAGAGGCACACGATGGCCAGCGACAGCAGCAGGTGGAGCGAGACGACCCACGGGTTGAGCCCGGTCAGCACGGTGACGCCGCCGATCACGGCCTGCAGCGGGATGCCCAGGCCCATGAGCAGCGCGAGGGTGCGCAGCCGGCGGTCGCCGCTCTGCACGGCGGCCACGAAGGTCGCCACGGCGATCGCGGCGAGCACGAAGGTCAGCAGCCGGTTGCCGAACTCGATCGCGGCGTGCAGCGTCAGCTCGCCGTGGGGGGTGTAGGACCCCTCGAAGCACTCGGGCCAGGTGGGGCAGCCCAGCCCCGAGGCCGTCAGCCGCACGGCCGCGCCGGTGACCACCAGCACGGCGTTGGCCACCAGCGAGGCCCAGCCCAGGGGTCGCACGTAGCGGCCCAGGCCGGAGGGGCGGGCAGAGGGGCGGGCGGAGGACTCGGTCATTCCCACGTGAACGTCCTTGCGGTCGCGACGGTGCCGACGACGGTCCACGCCGCGAGCACCAGGAGGGCCGGCCAGGCGACCTGGCCGTCGATGAGGGCGTCGCGCATGGCGCCGCCGAGGGCCCCGGAGGGCAGCCAGCCGACGACCTCGCCGAACCCGCCGTACGCCGAGGCGGGCAGGACGACGGCGCCGCCGGCCATGAGGAGCAGGTAGACGAGGTTGGCGGCGGCCAGGGTCGCCTCCGCCCGCAGCACCCCGGCCACGAAGAGGCCGAGGGAGGCGAAGGCCGCGGTGCCGAGCACCACGGCGAGCACGCTGCCGGTGACGGCGCCGAGGGCGGAGCCGTCGGCGCCGGGCACGGGGCGCCAGCCGAGGGCCAGGGCGACCGCGGCGATCACCGCGACCTGGAGCACCTCGACGAGGAGCAGGGCGAGCACCTTGCCGGCCAGCAGGCCCGAGCGCGGCAGGGGCGAGGTGCCGAGGCGCTTGATCACGCCGTAGCGCCGCTCGAACCCGGTGGCGATGGCCAGCGAGGTGAAGGCCGTCGACATGACGGCCAGCGCCAGCACCCCGGGGGTGAACACGTCGACGGGCGTGGCCTCGAGGTCCAGCCCGACGCGGTCGGCGGCCAGGACGCCCCCGATCAGCACGATGACCGGGATGACGACGGCCAGCAGCAGCTGCTCGCCGTTGCGCAGCGTGAGCCGGGCCTCCATGCGCGCCTGGGCGAGCACCTGCCGGCCCAGGGGAGCGGCGCCCGGCCGGGGCGCGAAGGTGCCCGTGGCGGCGGGCACGGCCCGCTGGGTGGCGCTCATGGGGTCAGCTCCCGTCCGGTGAGGTCGAGGAAGACGTCCTCGAGCGTGCGGGTGCCGAGGGTCAGCGACTCCGGCAGCACCGCGTTGTCCTCGCACCAGCGTGACACCCGGGCCAGCGTGGAGGCGTCGGCCGGCCCGGTCACCTGGAGGCTGAGGGAGTCGAGCAGCCGCACCTCGGTGCCGGGACCGAGTGCGGCGGTGAGCGACTCGGGGGCGCCCGGGGGGAAGGGGCGGGTCACCACGAGCCGGATCGTCGAGACCGTGCCGCCCCGCGTGAGCTCCAGCGGGGAGCCGGAGACGACGAGGCGGCCGTGGTCGATGATGTGGACGAGGTCGGCGAGCCGCTCGGCCTCCTCCATGTAGTGGGTGGTGAGGACGACGGTCACGCCGTCGCCGCGCAGCTCCTGGAGCAGCTCCCACACGGTGCGGCGCACGGCGGGGTCCATGCCGGCCGTCGGCTCGTCGACGAAGACCAGCTCGGGCCGACCGACGAGGGCCAGCGCGAGGCCGAGGCGCTGCTGCTGACCGCCCGAGAGGCGGCGGTAGGGGGTGCGCCCGCACTCGGCCAGGCCGAGACGCTCCGAGAGGAGCGCGGGGTCGAGCGGGTGGGCGTGCAGCGCCGCGACGTGGCGCAGCATCTCCATGGCCCGCACCCCGCTCCACGCGCCGCCGCCCTGGAGCATGACCCCGATGCGGGGGAGCAGCTCGCGTCGGTCGCGCACCGGGTCGAGCCCCAGCACCCGCACGGTGCCCGCCTGCGGCCGCCGGTAGCCCTCGCAGGTCTCCAGCGTGGTCGTCTTCCCGGCGCCGTTGGGGCCGAGCACGGCGCTGACGGAGCCCCGCGGCACGCGCAGCGAGAGGGAGTCGACGGCGGTCTTGTCGCCGTAGCGCATCACCAGGCCGTCGACCTCGACGGCGGGGGCGTCGAGCGGATCGGCGGCGGGCACGCCCCCAGTCTAGGAAGCCGCACCCGGTGGCCACGAGGCGAGGTCGCCTCGCCGCGGCGGGGTGCGTGCGGCGGTGCCCTACCGTTGCCGTCCGTGAACCCCTTCGTCCTCGGTGCGGTGGTCGTCCTCGGCCTCGCCGTCGCCGTCCTGGCCGTCGTGCTCGTGGTGCGCGACGTGGCCGTGCGCCACAGCGACCTGCTCTTCGGCCTGATCGCGCTCCTGGAGCTGGCCCTGCTGGTGCAGCTGGTCACCGGGTCGGTGGCCCTGGCCGGCACGGAGCGTGATGTCGAGGGCGTCACCTTCGTCGCCTACCTGGTCACCAACCTGCTCGCGCTGCCGATCGGGGCCTTCTGGGCCCTGGCCGACAAGACCCGCGTGGGCGGGGCGGTGGTGCTGGTGACGGTGCTCACGGTGCTCGCCCTCCAGCTCCGCCTGGTCTCGATCTGGGCAGGGGCCTGAGGTGCGCGACCCCGCGCTGTCCTCCGGCGCCGGTCGCGTGCTGGTCGCGGTCTACGCCGTCTTCGCCGTCGCCGCCACGGGGCGCTCGGTGCTGCAGCTGGCCACCGAGCCGGGCCGCGCGCCCCTGGCGTACTCGCTCTCGCTGCTCGCCGCGGTGCTCTACGTGCTGGCCACGACCTGCCTGGTCGTGGGCGGCGCCCGCGCGTGGCGGGTGGCCGTCGTCGCCTGCTCGGTCGAGGCGGCCGGGGTCGTCGCCGTGGGGGCGCTGAGCCTGGTCGCCACCGACCTCTTCCCCGACCGGACGGTCTGGTCGCACTTCGGACAGGGCTACGGCTTCCTGCCCCTCGTGCTGCCGTTCGTGGGGCTGTGGTGGCTGCGCCGCACCCGCCCGGGGGAGCGCCCCGGCAGGTAAGGGTCGCCTTCCTTGAACGGCCTCCGGCATTAACGGCACACTGGCGTTGTGGAATTCGACGAGACCTCCCTGCGCAGCGGCGACCAGCCGCGCGGCGGGGACCAGACGACGCGGCAGCGCGTCGCGCGGTCGATCCTCGTCAACGGCGCCTCCACCGCCGTGGCGCTCGCGGAGCGGCTCGACCTGACGCCGGCCGCCGTGCGCCGCCACCTCGACCAGCTGGTCGAGGAGGGCGCGGTGGAGTCGCGCGAGGCCCGCACCGCCACCCGGGGCCGGGGTCGACCCGCCCGGGCCTTCGTGCTGACCGAGCGGGGCCGCGAGGGCTTCGACCAGCAGTACGACGACCTCGCCGTCCAGGCCCTGCGCTTCCTCTCCGAGACCGGCGGCGACGACGCCGTGCGCGAGTTCGCCGAGCGCCGGGTGGGCTTCATCGAGGAGCGCTTCGGCGTCGTCGAGGCCGCCCACCCCGAGCTCACCCCCGCCCAGGTGCTCGCCCGGGTGCTGTCGGAGGAGGGCTACGCCGCCGCCGTGCGCGACGTGCCGGTGGGGGAGCAGTTGTGCCAGCAGCACTGCCCGGTCAGCCACGTGGCCCACGAGTTCCCCCAGCTGTGCGAGGCGGAGACCGCGGCCATCGGTCGCGTGCTCGACCGCCACGTGCAACGCCTGGCCACCATCGCCCACGGCGACGGGGTCTGCACCACCTGCATCCCCGACCTCCCGCAGCAGCACGACCCGCAGCAGCACGACCCGCAGGACCCAGACCAGCAGCAGGCCTCCGGCCTCGCGCGCACCACCAGCCAGCAGTCCGCAACCAAGAAGGAGCAGGTCAGCTCATGACGACCATCGACGAGCGCAACCCCGAGCTCGAGGGCATCGGCCGCTACGACTTCGGCTGGGCCGACTCCGACGTCGCCGGCGCCACCGCCAAGCGCGGCCTCTCCGAGGAGGTCGTGCGCGACATCTCCTCCAAGAAGAGCGAGCCGCAGTGGATGCTTGACCTGCGCCTCAAGGGCCTCAAGCTCTTCGGCCGCAAGCCGATGCCGAGCTGGGGCTCGGACCTGTCGGGCATCGACTTCGACAACATCAAGTACTTCGTGCGCTCCTCGGAGAAGCAGGCCGCGACCTGGGACGACCTCCCCGAGGACATCAAGAACACCTACGACAAGCTCGGCATCCCGGAGGCGGAGAAGCAGCGCCTGGTCTCCGGCGTAGCCGCGCAGTACGAGTCGGAGGTCGTCTACCACTCGATCCGCGAGGACCTCGAGGAGCAGGGCGTGCTCTTCCTCGACACCGACACCGCGCTCAAGGAGCACCCGGAGCTCTTCCAGGAGTACTTCGGCACCGTGATCCCGGTCGGTGACAACAAGTTCGCCGCGCTCAACACCTCGGTGTGGTCGGGCGGCTCGTTCATCTACGTGCCCAAGGGCGTCCACGTGGACATCCCGCTCCAGGCCTACTTCCGCATCAACACCGAGAACATGGGCCAGTTCGAGCGCACGCTGATCATCGTCGACGAGGACGCCTACGTGCACTACGTCGAGGGCTGCACCGCGCCGATCTACTCCTCCGACTCGCTGCACTCCGCGGTCGTGGAGATCATCGTCAAGAAGGGCGGCCGCTGCCGCTACACGACCATCCAGAACTGGTCGAACAACGTCTACAACCTCGTCACCAAGCGCGCCACCTGCGAGGCCGGCGCGACCATGGAGTGGGTCGACGGCAACATCGGCTCCAAGGTGACGATGAAGTACCCCGCCATCTACCTCATGGGCGAGCACGCCAAGGGCGAGACGCTGTCCATCGCCTTCGCCGGCGAGGGCCAGCACCAGGACGCCGGCGCCAAGATGGTGCACGCCGCCCCCCACACCTCCTCCTCGATCCTGTCGAAGTCGGTGGCCCGCGGCGGCGGCCGCACCTCCTACCGCGGCCTGATCCAGGTCAACGAGGGCGCCCACGGCTCGAAGTCCAACGTGCTGTGCGACGCGCTGCTGGTCGACCAGATCAGCCGCTCCGACACCTACCCCTACGTCGACATCCGCGAGGACGACGTCTCGATGGGCCACGAGGCCAGCGTCTCCAAGGTCTCCGACGACCAGCTCTTCTACCTGATGAGCCGCGGCATGGAGCAGGACGAGGCCATGGCGATGATCGTGCGCGGCTTCGTCGAGCCGATCGCCAAGGAGCTGCCGATGGAGTACGCCCTCGAGCTCAACCGCCTCATCGAGCTGCAGATGGAGGGCGCGGTCGGCTGAGCCGGCCCCACCCGCCCCCTGCGCAGCCGCAGCGACCGACGTACCCACCAGCACCAGGAAGACACTTTTCGTGACTGTGACCGATGCTGCCCGCGAGAGCGTGGCATCCGCCCTCGAGGCCGACCAGGTGGTCAGCCACCTCAACCCGCCCGCGTCCTACGACCTCGCCGACCACCCGGTGCCCACCGGGCGCGAGGAGATCTGGCGCTTCACGCCGCTCAAGCGGCTGCGCGGGGTGCTCGAGGGCACGCCCTCCGACGACCGCCTGACGTGGGACACCACGCTGCCCGACGGCGTCACCGTGAGCACGATCAGCACCGCCGAGGCGCGCGCGCTCGGTGAGCTGGCGCCCAACGACCGGCCCTCGGCGCTGGCCGTGGAGCTCGCCGGCGGGGCCACGCTCGTCGACGTGCCGGCCGAGCTGGAGACCGACGGACCCGTGCTGATCGACCTGCACGGCGAGTCGGCCGACCAGCTGGTCTGGGGCCACCTGGTGATCCGCGTCGGCGCCTACGCCAAGGCCACGGTCGTGCTCACCCACACCGGCTCCGCGCGCTACTCCGCCACCACGTCGGTGCTCGTGGGCGAGGGCGCCCAGGTCAACGTGCTGACCCTCCAGGACTGGGACGACGACGCGGTCCACCTCGGCCGCGACGCCATCCGCGTCGGTCGTGACGCCACCGTGCGCCACACCGCGGTCTCCTTCGGCGGCGACCTGGTGCGCCTGCACGCCAACGTCGAGTACGACGGCCCCGGCGGCGACGCCGAGCTGCTCGGTCTCTACTTCGCCGACGCCGGCCAGCACCTCGAGCACCGCCTGTTCGCCGACCACAACGCCCCGAAGACCAAGAGCAACGTGGTCTACAAGGGCGCCCTGCAGGGCGAGGGCGCGCACGCGGTGTGGATCGGCAACGTCCTCATCCGCAAGGTCGCCGAGGGCATCGAGACCTACGAGGAGAACCGCAACCTGGTGCTCACCGACGGCTGCCAGGCCGACTCCGTGCCGAACCTCGAGATCGAGACCGGCGAGATCGAGGGCGCGGGCCACGCCTCGGCCGTCGGCCGCTTCGACGACGAGCAGCTGTTCTACCTGCGCTCGCGCGGCATCTCCGAGCCGGAGGCGCGCCGCCTGGTGGTGCACGGCTTCTTCAACGACCTCGTCCGCAAGGTCGGCGTGCCCTCGGTGGAGGAGAAGCTCCTCGCCACCGTCGAGGAGGAGCTGTCGAAGAACGTCCTGCAGGAGCTGTCCTGATGGGCTTCACCCGCGCCTGCGCGCTCGACGAGATCCCGACCGACGAGGGCTTCGCCGCCACCGTCGACGGTGTCGACGTGGCGCTGGCCCGCGAGGGCGAGGAGGTCTTCGCCTTGCAGGACCTCTGCTCCCACGCCGCCGTCGCGCTGAGCGAGGGCGAGGTCGCCCCGGGCGCCGGCGGGCAGTGCCAGATCGAGTGCTGGCTGCACGGCTCCCGCTTCGACCTGCGCACCGGCAAGCCCACCGGCTTCCCGGCCACCGAGCCCGTCGCGACCTTCCCCGTGGAGGTCCGCGACGGTGAGGTGCACGTCGACGTCACGACGACGCTGAACGGCGTCAAGCCGGCCTGAGCCGGCACCCCACCACTTCCGACCCGGCTCCTCCGAGCCACCCCACCAGGAGAAGGACCACACATGAGCACGCTGGAGATCAAGGACCTGCACGTCTCGGTCGACACCGAGGACGGGCCCAAGGAGATCCTCAAGGGCGTCACGCTGACCATCGGCGACAACGAGACCCACGCGATCATGGGCCCCAACGGCTCGGGCAAGTCGACCCTGGCCTACTCGATCGCCGGGCACCCCAAGTACACCGTCACCGGCGGCACCGTGACCCTCGACGGCGAGGACGTCCTGGCCATGAGCGTCGACGAGCGCGCCCGCGCCGGACTCTTCCTGGCCATGCAGTACCCCGTGGAGGTGCCCGGCGTCTCGGTGTCGAACTTCCTGCGCACCGCCAAGACCGCCATCGACGGCGAGGCCCCCAAGCTGCGCACCTGGGTGAAGGACGTCAACGGCGCCCTCGAGCGGCTCAACCTCGACCCGTCCTTCGGCACCCGCTCGGTCAACGAGGGCTTCTCCGGCGGCGAGAAGAAGCGCCACGAGATCGCCCAGCTCGAGCTGCTGGCCCCCAAGGTCGCCGTGCTCGACGAGACCGACTCCGGCCTCGACATCGACGCGCTCAAGATCGTCTCGGAGGGCGTCAACCGCTTCCGTGAGCAGGAGGGCAAGGGCGTGCTGCTGATCACGCACTACACCCGCATCCTGCGCTACATCACCCCCGACTACGTGCACGTCTTCGTCGACGGCAAGGTCGCCGACCAGGGCGGCCCGGAGCTGGCCGACCAGCTCGAGGCCGAGGGCTACGACAAGTACGTCAAGGCGGCGGTCTGACCATGTCGAGCCAGACCACGGCGCGCCTCGACGGCCTCCTGCCCGAGCTGGAGGTGATCCGCGCCGACTTCCCGATCCTGTCGCGGACCCTGGCCGACGGCCAGCCGCTGGTCTACCTCGACAGCGCCAACACCTCGCAGAAGCCGCAGTGCGTGATCGACGCGATGGTCGACCACCTCGAGCGGCACAACGCCAACGTCGCCCGCGCCATGCACCAGCTGGGCGCGGAGTCCTCGGAGGCCTTCGAGGCGGCCCGCGACAAGGTGGCGGCCTTCATCGGCGCTCCCAGCCGTGACGAGGTGCTCTTCACCAAGAACGCCTCCGAGGCGCTCAACCTGGTGGCCAACACCCTCGCGTGGGCCCGTGGCCCGCTCGAGGTGGGCGAGGGCGACGAGATCGTCATCACCGAGATGGAGCACCACTCCAACATCGTGCCGTGGCAGCTGCTCACCCAGCGCACGGGCGCGACGCTGCGCTGGTTCGGGCTGACCGACGAGGGCCACCTCGACCTCTCGGCCGTGGACGACCTCATCACCGAGCGCACCAAGGTCGTCTCGCTCACCTGGGTGTCGAACATGCTCGGCACCGTCAACCCGGTCGCGGCGATCACCAAGCGCGCCCACGAGGTCGGCGCCCTCGTCGTGGTCGACGCCTCCCAAGCCGCCCCGCAGCTGCCGATCGACCTCGCCGCCATGCCCGAGGACGAGCGGCCCGACTTCCTGGCCTTCACCGGCCACAAGGTCGTCGGGCCCACCGGGATCGGCGTGCTCTGGGGTGCCCGCGCGGTGCTCGAGGCGCTCCCGCCGTTCCTCGGCGGTGGCGAGATGATCGAGACCGTGCGCATGGAGTCCTCGACCTACGCCGGGATCCCGCACAAGTTCGAGGCCGGCACCCCGCCGATCGTCGAGGCCGTGGGCCTGGGCGCGGCCGTCGACTACCTCTCGGCCGTAGGTCTCGACGCGGTGCACGCCCACGAGCAGGCGCTAACCGGCTACGCCCTCGAGGGCCTGGCCACGGTGCCCGGTCTGCGGGTGCTGGGCCCGCTCGACGCCCGCGAGCGCGGCGGCGCGATCTCCTTCGAGATCGACGGGGTCCACCCCCACGACGTCGCGCAGGTGCTCGACGTGCGCGGCATCGCCGTGCGGGCCGGCCACCACTGTGCGCGACCCGCGCACGCCCGCTTCGGCGTGCAGAGCTCCACGCGCATGTCGTCGTACCTCTACACGACGCCGACGGAGATCGACGCGCTCGTGGAGGCGCTGCACTACACGCGCAGCTACTTCAAGCTCTGAGCCCGCACCACCCGCACGACCCCGACCCGATCACCCCACACCGACCCCGGAGGGAGGCGGCCCGATGAGTGCCGAGCTCGACTCGCTGTACCAGGAGATCATCCTGGACCACTACAAGAACCCGCACCACAAGGGACTGCGCGACCCCTACGAGGCCGAGGTCCACCACGTCAACCCGACCTGCGGCGACGAGGTGACCCTGCGCGTGCACGTCGCCGACGGGGTCGTCGCCGACGTCTCCTACGACTCGGTGGGCTGCTCGATCTCGCAGGCCTCGGCCTCGGTGATGACCGACCTCGTCATCGGCAAGCCGGTCGCCGAGGCGATGGCGGTCCACGAGGAGTTCCTCGCCCTGATGCAGGGCAAGGGCACCGTGGAGCCCGACGAGGAGGTCCTCGAGGACGGCATCGCCTTCGCCGGTGTCGCCAAGTTCCCCGCGCGCGTGAAGTGCGCCCTGCTGTCGTGGATGGCCTGGAAGGACGCCACGACCCGTTCCCTGGAGGAGACCCCATGACCGAGACCTCGCCCACCCCCGACCACGCCGACCTGCCCGACGTGCCGGAGGCCGCCGCCGGCGGCGTCGGCACCTCGACGGTCAGCAAGGACGACGTCTACGAGGCGATGAAGGACGTCGTCGACCCCGAGCTCGGCATCAACGTCGTCGACCTCGGCCTGGTCTACGACCTGCACCTCGACGAGCGCAGCAACCTGGTCATCGACATGACGCTGACCTCGGCGGCCTGCCCGCTGACCGACGTCATCTCCGACCAGACCGACTCCGCCCTCGAGGGCCTGGTCAACGACGTCGCCATCAACTGGGTCTGGATGCCGCCGTGGGGCCCCGACAAGATCACCCCCGACGGCCGCGAGCAGCTGCGCGCCCTCGGCTTCAACGTCTGAGCCGAGCACCGGGGCCCCGCCCTCGACCCCGCGCCCTCATCGAGGGCCGCTGCGGTCGGGTGGCGGGGTTTGCGCTGTCCGGGACGGGTGCGGGGCTCGTGGGCTGCTGAAGTGGCGCAATTGCTGAGGTCCGGTGGGGTCGGGTGGCGGGGTTTGCGTGGTTCGGGGTGGGTGCGGGGCTCGTGGGCTGCTGAAGTGGCGCAATTGCCGGCGGTCGGCGGTCGGCGGTCGGCGCGGCCGCGTGCCCGACGGGCCGCCTGCGTAGGCTCCGGACATGACCGGCACCGACGACCCCGAGGCCCCGCCGCCGAGCGCCGAGGGGTTCGTGCCCGACCACCCCGAGGTGCGCGCCTTCTGGGAGCGGGCCCGGGTGCACGCCCGCCTCAACGTCGCGCCGACCTACTTCGGCCCCACCACCCTGGAGGTGGTGCCGCCGCCGGCCTGGTCCTTCGGGTCCACCCCGGAGCAGGCCGACGCCCTGCTGGCCCTGGTGCTCGACGGCACCAAGACGGCCACGGCCAGCGCGGCCGAGGAGTACGGCGAGGAGCCGCTGCCCCGACCGGGTCAGCTCGGCATCCTCCTCGACGGTCGCGCTCGTCCGCGGGCGCTGGTGGAGACCACCGCGGTGGAGGTCGTCGCCTTCGACCGCGTCGACGCCGAGCACGCCCGCCTCGAGGGCGAGGGCGACCGCAGCCTCGCCCACTGGCGCGAGGTGCACGAGCGCTTCTTCGCCGAGACGGCGGGCCCCGGGCGCGGCTTCGACCCCTCCATGCCGGTGGTGCTCGAGCGGCTGCGGGTGGTCTGGGCCGAGCCCGACGGCCCCGGCGGCCGGTGAGCGGCCCGGGCGGCGCCGCGGCGCGCGGCACCGGGGCGGAGACGGTCCTGGTGCCGCCCTCCCGGCTCGAGCGCTGGGTGGTCAACTTCCGCGCCCGCCACGGCGCGATGGCCCTCGCGGTGGCAGGAGGCGCGCTCAGCGGGGCGGCGGAGGACTCCTCCACCTTCACGGCCCGACTGCCCTTCGACGCGGCGTACGCCGGCCTGCCCGACCCGGTCGCCTTCGCGGCCGGGGCCACGACGCCCGACGACTGGGGCCTGCTGCTGGTGCGCAAGGGCGGCTTCGCGGTGGCCCGGCTGAGCGGCGGGGCCACGGTGGCCTCCAAGGTCGGTCAGCGGCACGTGCAGGGCCGCACCAAGGCCGGCGGACAGAGCCAGCAGCGCTTCGCACGCCGCCGTGACAACCAGGCCCGTCAGGCCTACGAGGCCGCCGCCGACCACGCGGCCCGGCTGCTCGGCGACCTGCGCGGTCCGCTCGTCGGTGGCGGCGACCGCACGGCGGTCGAGGAGGTGCTCGCCGACCCCCGCCTGCGTCGACTCGTGCCGGTCGAGCCGTGGCTGCCGGTGCCCGACCCCCGGCGGGCCGTGCTCGAGCAGGCGGCGCGCGACGCGGCGGCCGTGCGGGTCACGGTGGTCAACGCGGCCGCCGAGCCGGGGGAGGCGACATGAGCACCCGGCTGCTGCTGCTCGCCGACACCCACCTGCCGAAGCGGGCCAGGGCGCTGCCCGAGGAGCTGTGGGACGCGGTCGCGCGGGCCGACCTGGTCGTGCACGCCGGCGACTGGGTGGAGGTCGGCCTGCTCGACGAGCTGGAGGAGCGGAGCACCCGACTGGTGGGCGTCTGGGGCAACAACGACGGCCCCGCCCTGCGGGCCCGGCTGCCCGAGGTGGCGCGGGTCGAGGTCGAGGGCCTGCGCCTCGAGGTGGTGCACGAGACCGGAGACGCGCGCGGCCGGGAGCGGCGCTGCGACCTGGCCCACCCCGACACCGACCTGCTGGTCTTCGGCCACAGCCACGTGCCGTGGGACAGCGTCACCGAGGGTGGCATGCGGTTGCTCAACCCCGGGTCGCCCACCGACCGGCGCCGCCAGCCGCACTGCACCTACGTGACCGCCACCGTCGCCGCGGGCGAGGTCCACGACGTCGTGCTGCACCGGCTGCCACCACGGGTGCCGTCGGGTCGGTCCCCGCGTGCACCCGCGCGCCGCGCCTGATCTGCCGTCCTCCTGGCCCCGCAGGCCCTAGTCTCCCCAGCATGTGGCAGCCCGAGCCCGGCTGGCACCCGCTCCCCGGAGGCTCCGGCGCCTCCACCGTGGGGGCGTGGCGCGCGGTCCGCGGCGACCAGCCGGTGGTGGTGAAGCGGCTCGCCGCACCCGTCGACGACGACCCGCCGGAGCTGTCGGACCCCCACCACTTCGCGTACTGGCGCCGCGACGCCGACGTGGCCGGCGCGCTCGTGGTGGACCGTGCTCCGGGCCTGCGACCCCCCGCGGTCTGCGACGTGGAGGAGGACCCCGACGGCATCACCCTGGTGCGGGAGTGGGTCGAGGACGCCGCCGTCAACGGGCTCTTCGCCGCGCACGCCATGGGCCGCTTCGCCGGGGCCGACCTCCCCGACCTGCCGTGGCTGGCCCGCGACCAGCTGCGCGACCGGCTGCGCCGCACCGAGCGCCGCGGCGGCTGGCCGACGCTGGCCCGCACGACCGTCGCCGACGTGGCCGACCACCTGTGGCGGCGGCGGGTGGTCTTCCTCGACGCCGTCGACGCGCTGCCGCAGGTCGCCCAGCACGGCGACCCGACACCGGCCAACCTGCCGGGCCGAGCCGGCGACGAGGTGGTCGCCATCGACTGGGGCAGCCTCGGCCGCGGGGCGGTCGGCGCCGACCTCGGCTACTACGCGCTCTCGGCGCGCGAGGAGTTCGAGCCCCTGCTCGACGCCTACCTGCTCGGGCTCCCCGCGGGGGTCGCGACCCGCGACCAGGCGGCGCTCGGTGCTCGGGTGACCGCGGTCTTCACCGCGCTCAGCCGCGCCGAGTGGGCGCTGGCGCGCGTGGCCGGGGGAGAGGGCGCCCTGGCCGGCAAGTACCGCCACCCCGCCGTCGCACCCCACCTGCGCGCCCTCCAGCGCCAGTTCCCCCTGGTCGAGGCGCTCCTCCAGCACTGACGACGCCGCCCACGGAGCCGCCGGAGGCCCTCAGAGGTCGTCGGTGGCGAAGGTGTCGCAGTCCTCCAGCGTCCCGCCGGCGTAGCCGACCCCGAACCAGCGTTGCCGTGAGGCCGACGAGCCGTGGGTCCAGCTCTCCTCGTCGACGGTGCCCTGGGCCTGCTGCTGGATCCGGTCGTCGCCGACCGCGGCGGCCGCGCCGAGGGCCTGGCGGATGTCGTCGTCGGTGAGCTCCGCGACCAGCACCTGCCCGGAGGAGTCCTCGGTCGTCGTGGCGGCGTGCGCCCACATGCCGGCGTAGCAGTCGGCCTGGAGCTCCAGTCGCACCGAGTCCGACCGCGGGCCCTCCTGGGTGCGGACCCGTCCCATCGTTCCCAGCAGGTTCTGGACGTGGTGGCCGTACTCGTGGGCCAGCACGTAGGGCTCCACGAAACCGCCGTCGGGTCCGCCGAGCCGGTCCTCGAGCACCTGGTCGAAGAAGGCGGTGTCGAGGTAGATCGTCTCGTCGGGCGGGCAGTAGAACGGCCCCACGGCCGAGGTCGCCTCGCCGCAGCCGTCGGTCGCGACCGACCCGGTGAAGGTCACCAGCGCCTGCTCGGCACGGAACCGCGAGCCGAGCTCCTCGGCCCAGAAGTCGGTGAGGGAGTTCTCCACCGCCACGCGGGCGCAGTCGGCGGAGGCGTTGGCGTCCTCCCCGGTCTCGCACCCGGCGTAGCGGTCGGTGCCGGCGTCCATCCGGCTCGTGTCGTACGCCGAGGAGCCCGCACCGCCCGGGTCGGAGCCCTCGCCGCCGACGCACTGGGTCAGCACCACGACGAGCACCACCAGCACCACGGCGCCGATGCCGCCGCCCCCGACCAGACCGCCCGGCAGCGCACTGCCCCCGCCGCCCCCGCCGCCCAGCGCGCCGCCGAGCGGTCCACCGGAGCGGGACGCACGACCGCGGCCGCGGTCGCGCGTGCGGCCGGTATCGAGACGGGCCTTGGGGTTGAAGCGCATGGCGGGGCTCCTGTGTCGCATCGCACCCCGGGTGGAGGCGCTGGTGGTCGGGACGGCCCGCGCGCGGACCTAGACTGGTGACCCTATGATCACCGCCCACCAGCTCGAGGTCCGCGCCGGAGCCCGGCTCCTCATGGAGGACGTGAGCTTCCGCGTCGCCGCCGGGGACAAGGTCGGCCTGGTCGGTCGCAACGGCGCCGGCAAGACCACGCTCACCAAGATCCTCGCCGGCGAGGCGCTCCCCGCCGCCGGCAGCGTCACCAGCTCCGGAGACGTCGGCTACCTGCCCCAGGACCCGCGCACGGGCGACCCCGAGGTGATGGCGCGCGACCGGATCCTCAGCGCCCGCGGGCTCGACGACGTGGTGCGGCGGCTGCGCGACGCGGAGGAGCAGATGGCCTCCGAGGACCCGGCCGTGGCCGACAAGGCGATGCGCCGCTGGAGCCGCGCCGACGCCGAGCTGCACGCCGGTGGCGGCTACGCCGCCGAGTCGGAGGCCGCCACCATCGCCGCGAGCCTCGGCATCGAGGAGCGGCTGATGACCCAGCCGCTGAAGACCCTCTCCGGCGGTCAGCGCCGCCGCGTCGAGCTGGCCCGCATCCTCTTCTCCGGCGCCGAGGTGCTCATCCTCGACGAGCCCACGAACCACCTCGACGCCGACTCGATCGTGTGGCTGCGCGACTTCCTCAAGGCCCACAAGGGCGGCTTCATCGTGATCAGCCACGACAACGCCCTGCTCGAGGAGACCGTCAACAAGGTCATGCACCTCGACGCCAACCGCGCCGTCATCGACGTCTACAACATGGGGTGGCGCCACTACCTCACCCAGCGCGAGACCGACGAGAAGCGTCGGCGCCGCGAGCGGATGAACGCCGAGAACAAGGCCAAGACCCTCACCGACCAGGCCAACAAGATGCGGGCCAAGGCCAGCAAGGCCCAGGCCGCGCAGTCGATGCTCAAGCGCGCCGAGAAGATGATGGCCGGCATCGAGGGCGAGCGCGCCGCCGACAAGGTGGCCCGCATCCAGTTCCCCGCCCCGGCCGCCTGCGGCAAGACCCCCCTGACGGGTCAGGACCTCTCCAAGGCCTACGGGTCGCTGGAGGTCTTCACCGGCGTCGACCTGGCCATCGACAAGGGATCGCGCGTGGTCATCCTCGGCCTCAACGGCGCCGGCAAGACCACGATGCTGCGGATCCTCGCCGGCGTCGACCGCTCCGACACCGGCGAGGTCGTGCCGGGCCACGGGCTCAAGCTGGGCTACTACGCCCAGGAGCACGAGACCCTCGACACCAGCCGCACGGTCCTGGAGAACATGCAGAGCGCGGCCCCGCAGCTCACCGACACCGAGGCCCGCAGCGTGCTGGGCTCGTTCCTGTTCTCGGGCGACGACGCCAACAAGCCCGCAGCGGTGCTCTCGGGAGGGGAGAAGACCCGCCTCGCGCTGGCGAGCCTCGTGGTCTCCAGCGCCAACGTGCTGCTGCTCGACGAGCCCACCAACAACCTCGACCCGGCCTCCCGCGAGGAGGTGCTGGCCGCGATCCGCACCTACGAGGGCGCGATCATCCTGGTCACCCACGACGAGGGCGCGGTGCGCGCACTGGAGCCCGACCGCGTGCTGCTGCTGCCCGACGGCGACGAGGACCTCTGGAACGACGGCTACGCCGACCTGGTGTCGCTGGCCTGACCTCCGGGCCGGCGACGCGGTGTCGGCGGGGGTTCCTAGACTCCGGTCATGACCACCGCCCCCGCAGTCCCGCTCGACCCCGACCTGCTCGCCGCGGCCCACCTGCGGGTTGACCGCACCGGACCGGTCGTGACGGTGACCCTCGACCGGCCGGAGGCGCGCAACGCGCAGACGCCCACGACGTGGCGGGCGCTGGCCGCGGTCGGGGCCTCCCTCGACGACGACGTGCGCGTCGTGGTGCTGCGCGGTGCGGGCGCGAGCTTCTCCGCCGGCCTCGACCGCTCGATGCTCGACCCCACGCGGTCGGCGCCGGGCGTGGAGTCGGTGGTCGACCTGCTGGCCATGGACGACGCGGGCATGTCGGCGACCATCGACGACTACCAGCGCGGCTTCACCTGGCTGCGCGACCCGCGCTGGGTCTCGGTCGCGGCGGTGCAGGGCCACGCCATCGGTGCCGGCTTCCAGCTCGCCCTCTCCTGCGACCTGCGCGTGCTCGGCGACGACGCCCAGCTGTGCATGAAGGAGGCCGCCCTGGGCCTGGTGCCGGACCTCACGGGAACAAAACCCCTGGTCGAGGCGGTTGGCTACGCGAGGGCGCTGGAGATCTGTGCGACCGCCCGGGTGGTGCCGGCCGAGGAGGCCGTCAGCATCGGTCTCGCGCTGGCGGCCGTGCCGACCGACCAGCTCGACGACACGGTCGCACACCTCGTCGCCGCCCTGGTCGCCCCGATGAGCGGGGCGGTCCGCGAGACCAAGGCCCTGCTGCTCTCGGCGTCGAGCACCTCGCTCGAGGAGCAGCGTCGTCTGGAGCGCGAGGCGCAGGGCCGCCGGTTCCGCGAGCTCGCGGCGCTGGCGGGGGCCTGACCCGGGCCCCAGGGGCCTGACGGAGACGAGAGAAGGCGAGCGTGTCGGGGATGATGGGAGCAGGCGCCTCGTGGCGCAACCTGCGCGCTGACCGCAGCGTGATGGACAACCGCATCGAGGGACGCACGGTGCGCCGCGTGCTCGGCTTCGCGCGCCCCCACCGGCGCCTGATCGGCGTCTTCCTGCTCTTCACCGTCATCGACGCCGCCACCGTCGTGGTGACCCCGCTGCTGGTGCAGCGCATCGTCGACGACGGCATCCTCGCCGACGACCGCTCGGTGGTGACGGTGCTGGCGCTGGCCATGGCCGGCTTCGCCGTCTTCAGCGCGGTGCTGAGCGTGCTCAGCGCCTGGCTCTCCTCGCGCATCGGCGAGGGCCTCATCTACGACCTGCGCACCCAGGTCTTCGCCCACGTGCAGCGCCAGTCGATGGCCTTCTTCACCCGCACCCAGACCGGGGCCCTGGTGTCGCGGCTCAACAACGACGTGATCGGCGCCCAGCGCGCCTTCACCTCCACGCTGTCGAGCACGGTGTCCAACTCCATCGCCGTGGTCGTCGTGGGCATCACCATGCTCGCCCTCAGCTGGCAGGTCACGCTGCTGTGCCTGGCCATGTTCCCCCTGCTCTTCGCCGCGTCGCGGTGGGTGAGCAGCCGGCTGGCCGGCCTGACCCGACGCCAGATGGACGGCAACGCCAGCCTCGGCAACGTGATGACCGAGCGCTTCAACGTCAGCGGCGCGATGCTGCTCAAGCTCTTCGGGCGCCGCGGCGAGGAGGACGAGCTCTTCGGCGAGAAGGCCGCCGTCGTGCGCGACCTGGGGGTGCGGATCTCGCTGATCACCCGCATCTTCGGGGCGGCGATGATGCTCGTGCCCGCGCTCGCCACCGCCCTGGTCTACGGCGTGGGCGGCCAGCTGGCCATCAGCAGCCAGCTCACCGTCGGCACGCTCCTGGCCCTCGCCACGCTGCTCCTGCGCCTGCTCGGGCCGCTCCAGGGTCTCTCCAACGTGCGCATCGACGTCATGACCGCGCTGGTGAGCTTCGAGCGGGTCTTCGAGGTGCTCGACCTGCCGTCGCTGATCGAGGAGCGGCCCGGGGCGGTCGCGCTGCCGCCCTCGGCGTCCCGGGTCGAGTTCGACCGGGTCTCCTTCACCTACCCCGGGGGCGACCGCATCTCGCTGCGCTCCCTCGAGGCGGTCTCCCGCACCGAGGA
Organism: Nocardioides sp. Leaf307; assembly: GCF_001423135.1. NCBI lineage: Bacteria > Bacillati > Actinomycetota > Actinomycetes > Propionibacteriales > Nocardioidaceae > Nocardioides > Nocardioides sp. Leaf307. The sequence goes on from NZ_LMNY01000001.1 coordinate 1,774,233, forward strand.
GCACGACCCGGTGCAGGTGCTCCACGACCTCAGCTTCACCGCCGAGCCCGGCCGGATGGTCGCGCTCGTCGGCCCCTCGGGCGCCGGCAAGACCACGGTCACCCACCTCGTCGCCCGCCTCTACGACGTCGACTCCGGCACGGTGCGCGTCGACGGCCACGACGTGCGCGACGTGACCCTCCAGTCGCTGGAGGACGTCGTCGGCTACGTCACCCAGGACGCCCACCTCTTCCACGAGACGATCCGGGCCAACATGGTCTACGCCCGGCCCGACGCCGACGACGACGCCATCTGGGCCTCGCTGGAGGCCGCGCAGATCGCCGGGCTCGTGCGCCGGCTGCCCGACGGCCTCGACACCGTGGTCGGCGACCGCGGCTACCGTCTCTCCGGCGGGGAGCGGCAGCGCCTGGCGATCGCCCGGCTGCTGCTCAAGGCTCCCTCGGTGGTGGTCCTCGACGAGGCGACCGCCCACCTCGACAGCGAGTCGGAGGCGGCCGTGCACCGCGCGCTCGACGCCGCGCTCGAGGGGCGCACGTCCCTGGTCATCGCCCACCGGCTCTCGACGATCCGTCAGGCCGACCTCATCCTGGTGCTGCACGAGGGTCGTATCGTCGCCCGCGGCACCCACGACGAGCTGCTGGCGGAGGGCGGGCTCTACGCCGACCTCTACCGCACCCAGTTCGTCGACGACACCACCTCCGACACCGCAGGAGTCTGAGCATGGACCTCGGTCTGCGCGACACCGTCCACCTCGTCACGGGCGGCTCCCGCGGCCTGGGTCGTGCCACCGCGGAGGTGCTGCTCGCCGAGGGCGCCCGGGTCGTGGTCTCCGGTCGCAGCCAGGACTCCCTCGACGCCGCCCTGGCCGCCTGGCGCGACGCCGACGCGAGCATCGAGGGCCGTGTGGTGGGGGTCGCGGCCGACAACGCCGACGCCGACACCCCGGCGCGGCTGCTCGACGCGGCCCGCACAGCCTGGGGCCGCGTCGACGGCGCGCTCATCAGTGTCGGCGGGCCGCCGAAGGGCGCGGTGACCGACATCGACGACGCCCAGTGGACCGCCGCCTTCGGCTCGGTCTTCCTCGGCGCCGTGCGACTCGCGCGCGAGGTCGGCGTGGCCCTGCCGGCCGGGGGAGCCCTGGCCATGGTGCTCTCCAGCAGCGTGCGCCAGCCGCTGGCCTCCATGGCGGTCTCCAACGGGCTGCGACCGGGGCTGGCCATGGTGGCCAAGACGCTGGCCGACGAGCTCGGCCCGCGCGGGGTGCGGGTCAACGGCCTGCTGCCCGGCCGGGTGGCCACCGACCGCCTCGTCGAGCTCGACGCCGCCACCGGCGACCCCGACCGGGCCCGTGCCGCCGCGATCGCGTCGATCCCGCTGGGCCGCCAGGGCGAGCCGGCGGAGTTCGGTCGCGCCGCCGCGTGGCTGCTCTCGCCCGCGGCCTCCTACGTCAGCGGCGTCATGCTGCCCGTCGACGGCGGGCTGCTCCGCACCCTCTGACCGGCCCTCGCCGTCCCGGTCGGCGGCGAGCCACCGGCTCAGGCGTCCTCGCGCTGAGGCTCCCGCTCGGCGGCCTCGCGGGCCTCGGCCTCCGCGCGCATGCGGGCGTAGGGATGGTTGGTGCGCTTCTCCTTGCGGACCTTGGGGGGCTTCGGTCCGCCGGCCGCGGGCCGGTCGCCGCTGCGACCGCCGCGCCACTCGTCGTAGGCGAGGTAGAGGAAGCCGAAGATCGCCAGCAGCCCGAAGAACCACCACTGCAGGCCGTAGAAGAAGTGGGGTCCGTTGTCGAGCTCGGGCAGCTCGACCGGCTCCAGCGCGGTGGCCGGGGCGGGGTCCTCCGAGCGCAGCTCGACGAACCCGTCGTAGACCTCGCGCTGCTGGGCCTGCCCGATCGCCTCGGCCGAGACGGCCCGGGTGGCGTTGTCGACGACCGCCGTGCTGTCGCCGCTGCCGTCGGCGCGCACGTAGCCGGTCACCGTCACCTCGCCCGCGGGCGGGTCGGGCACGTCGGCGGTGTCGAGGCCACGCGCGTCGGTGGCCATCCACCCGCGGTCGACCAGCAGCGACGTGCCCGAGTCGGTGACCAGCGGCACGACGACGTCGACGCCCGAGGCGCCGTCGCGGGTGCGGTAGCGCACGATGACGGTGTCGTCGGTGTCGTAGGTGCCGGTGGCGCTCACGACGCGCCACTCGTCGGCCTCGCCGACCTCGGTGTCGGTGCCGAGCACCTCGCCCACCGGTGCGGGGGCTTGGTCCTCGTTGGCCCGGACCACGGCGTTGCTCTCCTTGCGGTCGTCGAGCCGGTGGAACTGCCACTGGCCCAGCCACCACGTCGCCGTCGCAACCACGACGATGGCCAGCGCGAAGAGGGCCCACCGTCGGCTGAGGAGGAAGCGGAGCGAGCGCACACCCCGAGGCTATCGGGCCGCTCCACCCCGCCGGGCATCCCGCGGGGCGGTGCAGCCCGCCCGCGTGACGGGCCCCACGTAGGGTGGAGGCATGGCACTCACCTTGTTGGAGGACCGGTACGGCCGCGTCGCGACCGACCTGCGCGTCTCGCTCACCGACAAGTGCAACCTGCGCTGCTCCTACTGCATGCCGGAGGAGGGTCTCGACTGGCTGAGCAACGACAAGCTGCTCACCGACGACGAGATCGTGCGCCTGATCGGGATCGGTGTGGAGCACCTCGGCATCGAGGAGGTGCGCTTCACCGGTGGCGAGCCGATGGTGCGTCGCGGCCTGGTCGACATCGTGCGGCGCACCCGCGCGCTGGGACCCGACCTCGGCATCTCCATCACCACCAACGCGCTCGGTCTGGCCCGCAACGCCACCGCACTGGCCGAGGCCGGCCTCGACCGCGTCAACGTCAGCCTCGACACGGTGCGTGCCGACACCTTCCGCGAGATCACCCGCCGCGACCGGTTCCACGACGTCGTCGCCGGCCTCGCCGCCGCCCAGCAGGCGGGCCTGGGACCGGTCAAGGTCAACGCCGTCCTGCTGCGGGGCCAGAACGACGACCAGGCCGCCGAGCTGCTCGCGTGGTGCCTCGAGCGCGGCTACGAGCTGCGCTTCATCGAGCAGATGCCCCTCGACGCCCAGCACGGCTGGACCCGCGAGGGCATGATCACCGCCGACGAGATCTTCGCCGCCCTCGAGCGGTCCTTCACGCTGACCCCGGCCAGCGAGCCGCGTGGCAGCGCCCCCGCGGAGCTCTTCACCGTCGACGGCGGGCCGGGCACCGTCGGGGTCATCGCGTCGGTCACCCGCCCCTTCTGCGGCGACTGCGACCGGGTGCGTCTGACCGCCGACGGCCAGGTGCGCAACTGCCTCTTCGCCCGCGAGGAGTCCGACCTGCGCCTGGCGATGCGCGAGGGGGCCTCCGACCGCGAGCTGGCCGACCGCTGGGTCATCGCCATGCGCGGCAAGCTCGCCGGCCACGGCATCGACGACCAGAGCTTCCTGCAGCCCGACCGCCCCATGTCGGCCATCGGGGGCTGAGCCTCGACCAGGGCCGCGTCGGGCGCGGGAGTGCCCCCGGGTCGGCCCAGGGGCGGCAACGGGTCGGCTCAGGCGGGCTGGTGCGGCTCGACGTCGCGCAGGAACTGCCGCGCGGCGAGGAAGTCCGACAGCGACCCGCGGTGCTCGTCGCAGGCCAGCCACGTCTTGCGGCGCTCGGCGGTGTGGAGCTTGGGGTTGTTCCACAGCAGCGCCCAGGCCGCCGTGCTCCGGCACCCCTTGGCGGAGCAGGTGTCGGGGTCCGGGCCGCCCATCAGAGCTGCCGGCGAGCGCCGGACTCGAGCTCGGGGGCGCCGTAGGCGGTGTCGCGCAGGGCGAAGCCGTCGGAGCGGGTGGCGGTGGCGTTGGCCATGACCACGGCGAGGTAGGGCAGGATCAGGGCGCCGGCGATGAGGAACGGCCACAGCCAGTCGGCCCCGGCCAGGCCGGCGATGACGGCCCCCACGAAGCACAGCGAGCGCAGGCTCATCGACAGCAGGTAGCGCTTCTGGCGCACCGCGATGTCGGCGTTGCGGCTCTCCGCGGCGGTGGTGATGCGGACGGCGTCGTCGGTGCGTGTGCGGTCCCGGGCCATGACTCCCATCGTACGTCGGGAGGGGTGAGCACCCGACCCGGTGCGCAGGCCCTAGCATCGGCCCACGGCCCGGCCCGCCGCTGCGGCCCCGCCACTGGCCCCACCACCGAGCCCGGCTCCGACCCGCGCAGCCCGGCACACCACCCACGGAGGCACCATGAGCAACCGCACCTACCGCGTCACCGAGATCGTCGGCACCTCGCCCGAGGGCATCGACGCGGCCATCCGCAACGGCGTCGAGCGGGCCGGCAAGACCCTGCGCCACCTCGACTGGTTCGAGGTGACCCAGGTGCGCGGACAGGTCAAGGACGGCCAGGTCGAGCACTTCCAGGTCGGCATGAAGGTGGGCTTCCGCCTCGAGGACGAGTGACCCGGCCCGGGCCGCAGCAGGCCCGCGGGTGACCCACGCCGCTCCGCGCGGCGTAGGTCTACCCCGCGGTAATCGCTAGCGTCGGGCGACGTGAGCGAAACGACACCGGCCCCGGCCCCCCACGGCGACCCCACCGCGCCGCCCGCCCGCGAGCCCCGCTCGGTCCTGGTGACCGGTGGCAACCGCGGCATCGGCCGGGCGATCGCCGAGGCCTTCCTGGCCCAGGGCGACAAGGTGGCGGTCACCACCCGCAGCGGAGGCGCCCCCGAGGGCGCCCTCGACGTGCGCTGCGACGTCACCGATGCCGCCGCGGTCGACGCCGCCTTCACCGAGATCGAGGCCGCGCACGGCCCCGTGGAGGTGCTGGTGGCCAACGCCGGCATCACCGCCGACACCCTGCTGCTGCGCATGTCGGAGGACGACTGGTCGAGCGTCATCGACACCAACCTCACCGGCTCCTTCCGCCTGGCCAAGCGCGCCGCCAAGGGCATGCTGCGCCTGCGTCGGGGACGCATCATCCTCATCTCCTCCGTGGTCGGCCTCCTGGGATCGCCCGGCCAGGTCAACTACGCCGCCTCCAAGGCCGGCCTCGTCGGCATGGCCCGGTCGCTGGCCCGCGAGCTGGGATCGCGCTCGATCACCACCAACGTGGTGGCGCCCGGCTTCATCGAGACCGACATGACCGCGGCGCTCCCCGAGGAGCAGCAGGCGGAGTACAAGGCGCGCATCCCTCTCGGACGCCTCGGCGCCGCCGAGGAGGTCGCGCAGACCGTCACCTGGCTGGCCGGTCCCGGTGCGGCGTACGTCACCGGCGCGGTGATCCCCGTCGACGGCGGCCTCGGCATGGGGCACTGAGCCCCACTCCGCCCCGGCCCACCAGCAGCGCCCCGCCGGCGTCCCGGCACCACCCAGCAGACCAGCAGCGCGCGGCCCCCACGGTCGCGGCGCACCGGACCACAAGGAGCACACGATGGGCATTCTCGACGGCAAGCGGATCCTGGTGGCCGGGGTGACGATGGACTCCTCCATCGGCTTCGCCACCGCCAAGGTCGCCCAGGAGCAGGGCGCCACCGTGCTCATCTCCAACTTCGGGCGCGCGCTCAACATCACCAGGCGCATCGCCAAGCGGCTCCCGGTGGAGCCGCCGGTCCTCGAGCTCGACGTCACCGACCCCGACCACCTGGCCCGCCTGCCCGAGCTGGTCGGCGAGCACGTCGACGGTCTCGACGGCGTGGTGCACTCCATCGCCTACGGCAACCCCGAGACGCTGCTCGGCGGCAAGTTCATGTCGGGGCCCTGGGAGGACGTGTCGCAGGCCGTGCAGGTCTCCGCCTACTCCCTGAAGTCGCTCACCGACGCGTGCCGGCCGCTGATGGGGGGAGGCGGCTCGGTCGTCGGGCTCACCTTCGACGCCACGGTGGCCTGGCCGGCCTACGACTGGATGGGCGTGGCCAAGGCGGCGCTGGAGTCCTGCTCGCGCTACCTGGCCCGCGACCTGGGCCCGGAGGGCATCCGGGTCAACCTGGTGGCCGCCGGCCCCCTGAAGACGCTCGCCGCCAAGGCCATCCCCGGCTTCGAGGACCTCGACCAGATGTGGTCGACCAAGGCGCCGCTGGGCTGGGACAACACCGACCAGGAGCCGACCGCCAAGGCCGTGGTGGCCCTGCTGTCGGACTTCTTCCCCGCGACGACCGGTGACATCGTCCACGTCGACGGCGGCTTCCACGCGATGGGCGGCTGAGCCCGCCCACCCGGTAGCGTCGCGCGGGTGACTTCCCTCGTCGAGATCCGGGTCCTGGAGGGACCGAACCTCTACTTCCCCCGGGCGGCGATCAAGCTGACCCTCGACATCGCGGCCCTCTCGGCAGCGCCCGACGCCACCGCGGCCCGCTTCGCGCGGCGCATCGGCCTGCGCAACGCCCGGCCGGGCTCGGCGCACTCCGGGTTCCGGCAGCGCTTCGCCCTGCGGGCGGTGGGCCGCCTGGTGCGGGCGATCGCCGTCGAGAGCGGTACGTCGCGCCTGGCGGTGCGGGTGCGGCCCAGCAGCGACCCGGAGCGGATCGTGGTCGCCTACCCCTGGGCCCACCGCGAGCGGGCCCAGGAGATGGGACGCGCCGTCGCCGCGGTGCTCGACGCGCTGCCCGACGCCGACTCCACCGTCGACCTGGAGGAGGCGGTCAGCGCCGCGGCCCGCCAGGTGGCCGCGAGCCCCGCCGGCGCCCCGCCGCACACGATCGTGCCGCGGATCCCCGTCGTGGCGGTCACCGGCACCAACGGCAAGACCACGACCTCGCGCATGGTCGCCCACATCGGCCGCACCTGGGGCAAGCTGGTCGGCTGGTCCAACACCGACGGCATCTACATCGACGGCGAGATGGTCGAGGCCGGCGACTACTCCGGCCCCTCCGGGGCGGGCCGGATCCTGGCCCACGAGCAGGTCGAGCTCGCCGTCACCGAGACCGCCCGCGGCGGGATCCTGCTCAAGGGCATCGGACTGACCCGCAACGACGTCTCGGTGGTCACCAACGTCTCGGCCGACCACCTCGGGCTCCACGGCATCGACACCCTCGACCAGCTCGCGGAGGTCAAGGGCGTGGTGCCGCGCATCACCCGGCGCAGCGGCTGGGCGGTGCTCAACGGCGACGACCCCCGGGTGCTGGCCATGCGCCACGAGATCAAGGCCCGGCCGTGGGTGTTCTCCCGCGACCCCGACTCCCCGGCCATCCGCGAGGTGCTGTCGGTGCGCGGGCGCGCCACGACCGTCATCGACGGCTGGGTCTGCGTGCTCACCGCCAGCTCCGACCCCGACCCGCTCGTGGAGCTGGTCGAGGTGCCGATGACCCTGGCCGGCCTGTCGCGCTTCAACGTCGAGAACACCCTCGCGGCGGCCTCGGCGGCCCTGGCCGTGGGGGTGCCCCGCGACGTGGTGGTCGAGGGGCTGCGCACCTTCCGCCCCGACGCCGAGCACAACCCGGGGCGGATGAACTTCTTCAGCGTCGGCGAGGTCTCGGTCGTCATCGACCTGGCCCACAACGAGGCCGGCCTCGAGGCGCTCTTCGAGATCATGAACGGCGTGCGGGCGCCCGGCTCGCGGCTGCTGCTGGGCCTCGGCGTGGTGGGCGACCGCACCGACGAGCTGATCGAGAAGCTGGGCGAGATCGCCGCCCGCGACAGCGACGTCGTGGCCATCGGCCACAAGGAGAAGTACTTCCGCGGGCGCACGGCCGCCGAGCTGGAGGACCTGATGCGCGGGGGGGCCGAGCGGGTCGGGGTCACCGGGGTGCCGGCGTACCCGACCGAGGTGGCCTGCCTCTCGGCCCTCGTGGGGCAGGCCCTGCCCGGCGACGTCGTGGGGCTGATGTGCCACGCCGAGCGCGAGGAGGTCTACGCCTGGATCGCCGAGCAGGGAGGCACGCCCGACTCCGCCGGGACGCTGGCCGTCAAGGTGCGCGCGGCCGCCCTCCCGTCCTCCTAGCCCGCGGTGGCAGGATCGTGACCGAGACCACAGCTCGTCACGACCGGAAGGCACTCCATGCGCAGCACCATGCAGGACGACCAGCTCACGATCGGCGCGGTGCTGCGGCACGCGACCACCGTGCACCCCGACTCCGAGGTGGTCACCGCCACCGCCGGGGGCACCCGCAGCCGCACCTACGCCGAGCTCGGTGAGCGCGTGGGCCGGCTGGCCAACGCGCTGCGCGCGCTCGGCGTCGAGGGCGACCAGCGCGTGGCGACCTTCCAGTGGAACAACGCCGAGCACCTCGAGGCCTACCTCGCGGTGCCGTCGATGGGGGCCGTGCTGCACACCCTCAACATCCGTCTCTTCCCCGAGCAGCTGGTCTACGTCGCCAACCACGCCGAGGACCAGGTGGTCATCGTCGACGACTCGCTCGTCGGTCTGCTCGCTCCGCACGTCGCGCAGCTGACCACGGTGCGCCACGTGCTCGTGGCCGGCCCCGAGGCCGCCTCGGCCGACCTCGCCTCGCTCGGCGCGGGCGGGGCCGAGGTGCACCTCTACGACGACCTCCTCGCCGCGCAGCCGGCAGCCTTCGACTGGCCGGAGCTCGACGAGTGCGACGCCGCGGCCATGTGCTACACCTCGGGCACCACCGGCAACCCCAAGGGCGTCGTCTACAGCCACCGCTCCGCGTGGCTGCACTCCCAGGCGGTCAACACCGGCAACGCTGCGGGGCTGTCCTTCGAGGACCGGGTGCTGCCCATCGTGCCGATGTTCCACGCCAACGCCTGGGGCCTGGCCTACTCCGCGCTCATGGCCGGGGCGTCGCTGTGCATGCCCGACCGCTGGCTCCAGGCCGAGCCGCTGGTGCGCTTCATCCGCGAGAGCCGCCCCACGGTCTCCGGCGCGGTGCCGACGGTCTGGAACGACGTGCTCGGCCACCTCGACCGGCACGCCGACGTGCGCCTCGACTCGCTGCGGCTCATCCTCTGCGGGGGCTCGGCGGTGCCGGTCTCGCTCCAGCGGGCCCTGCAGGAGCGCCACGGGCTACTCGTGCGCCAGGCCTGGGGCATGACGGAGACCTCCCCGGTCGCCTCGGCCGGCATCCCGCCCGTGGGCGTCGACGAGGAGCGGGCCTGGGCCTACCGCGGCACCCAGGGGCGGCTGCTCTGCGGCGTCGAGGGGCGCATCGTCGCCGACGACGGCACGGTCCTGCCCCACGACGGCGAGGCCGTCGGGGAGCTCCAGGTGCGCGGGCCGTGGGTCACCGGCGCCTACTACCGGCCGGAGACCGACGAGCAGGCCGACGCGGCCGGGAAGTTCGACGCCGGCTGGCTGCGCACCGGAGACGTCGGCACGATCGACGGCCTCGGCTACATCGCCCTCTCCGACCGCGCGAAGGACGTCATCAAGTCGGGAGGCGAGTGGATCAGCTCGGTCGACCTGGAGAACGCCCTGATGGCCCACGACGCCGTGGTCGAGGCCGCGGTGGTCGGCATCCCCGACGAGAAGTGGCAGGAGCGACCGCTCGCCTCGGTCGTCGTGCGCGAGGGGGCCACGGTGACGCCGGCCGAGCTGCGCGAGTTCCTGTCGGCCGACTTCGCCAAGTGGCAGCTGCCCGACGCCTGGGCCTTCATCGACCAGGTGCCGCGCACCTCGGTCGGCAAGTTCGACAAGAAGGTGCTGCGCCGCCGCTACGCCGACGGGGAGCTCGAGGTCGACCGCTGAGGATCCCCACCACCGCGGAGGCGGTCGCGGCCTCGGTGGCCTGCGCCCGCCGGCTCGGGCTGCCCGCCGACGACCCCGTCGTGGTGGCCGACGGCTACAGCGTGCGGGTGCACCTGCGGCCCGCTCCCGTGCTGACGCGTGTCGTCACGCGGGGGCGGGTGCTGCGGGGCGACCCGCGCCCGTGGATGGAGCGCGAGGTCGCGGTGGCGGCGTACGCCGCGCGGCGCACCGACGTCGTGGTGCCGCCGTGGCACGACCCGGGGCCGCACGAGGTCGACGGCCTCGAGGTGTCGCTGTGGTCCTGGGTGGAGGTGGTGCCGGGCACCGTGGCGCCGCTGGAGGTGGCGCTGAGCCTGCACGCGCTGCACCGGGCGCTGGCCGACTGTCCCGTGCCGCTGCCGCCCCTGGCGGGCCCGCTCGCCGACGTCGACGCGGCCCTGCGCGTCAGCGACGACCCGGTGCTGCACGGCGCCGCCGCCGTGCTCCTGCCCCGGGCGCTGACCTGGCCCCGGCGCCCGCTCCACGGTGACGCCCACGCCGGCAACCTGCTGCCGACCGCCGACGGGCCGCGGTGGACCGACCTCGAGGACGTCTGCGCGGGTCCCGTCGAGTGGGACCTGGCCTCGCGCACCCACGACGAGCGGACCCGTCGGGCCTACCCCGGCCACCTCGACGTCACACGGCTGCAGGAGTGCCGCGACCTGCGCACCCTCCAGGTGCTGGCCGCCGTGCTGCTCGACGACCAGCCCGGCGACCAGCCCGGCGACCAGCCCGACGACCAGCCCGACGAGGGGCTGCGCGGCAGGCTCGAGGCCGACCTGGCGCCGGTGCTCGCCGCCGCCGGCGCCACCGGGCGCCCGGGTGCCGGGCCTCAGGCCTCGCTGGGCACGTAGTCGGGGTCGGCGGCCGGGGCGTCGGCGGAGACCCCGGAACCGGCCTGGGCGTGGGGCGACCAGTTCTCCAGCTCGGTCATGACCTCACCGTGCTTGTCGACGCAGATGACGACCAGGTCGCCACGGTTGGCCCGGCTCATCGCGTGGCGCACCGCCTCGATCTCGTCGAGCACGACCTCGACCTGCTTGCAGCGGCTGCCCTCGGCCATCGCCGAGCGGACGCCCTCGGTCACCAGGGCCGACACGTCGCCGCGCTCGCGCCCGCGCAGCTGGGCGTCCTCACGCACGATGACGACGTCGAAGTGCTGGGCCGCGATCTCGCCGAGCTCGCGCATGTCCTGGTCGCGGCGGTCGCCGGCGGTGGCGATGACGCCGATCCGCGAGGGACGGGCCAGCTCGTGCGAGCCGGCCATCGAGTCGCCGACACGGTCCACGAAGTCGCCGAGCGCACGCATGCCCGGGGCGTTGTGGCAGTAGTCGACGATGACGTTGACGCCGTTGACCTCCACCTCGTTGAGCCGCCCGGGGGAGAGGTAGTAGTTGGTGGAGAAGGTGCGCAGGCCCTGGCGGATGTCGTGCAGGGGAGCGCCGGCGGCGAAGGCCGCGGCCGCGGCGGCCAGCACGTTCTGCACGTTCATGCGCGCGCGGCCGTTGAAGGTCGCCGGCAGCAGGTGGGTCCAGGCCAGCTGCATCTCGCGCGGGCCGTGCTTGACCACGATCATCTCGCCGCGCTCGGAGCTGTTGAGCACCAGCGCCTTGCCGCCACGGCGGCAGTGCGCGTCGATCATGTCGCGCACCTCGCTGCCGGGCTCCTCCATGGAGATCCACACGACCTGGCCCGAGCAGCGCCGGCGCATGTCGCGCACCAGCGGGTCGTCGGCGTTGAGCACCGCGTGGCCGTCGCGGGGCACGGCCTCCACGAGGACCGCCTTGACGTCGGCGAGCTGCTCGACGGTGTCGATGCCGCGCAGGCCGAGGTGGTCGGGCTGCACGTTGAGGACGACCGCGACGTCGTTGCGCTCGTAGCCCAGGCCCTCGCGCAGGATGCCGCCGCGGGCCACCTCGAAGACCGCGAAGTCGACGCGGGGGTTCTGCAGGACCATCCGGGCCGAGCGCGGCCCGGAGGCGTCGGAGCGGATGAGCAGCCGCTCGTCGATGACGACTCCGTCGGTGGAGGTCATGCCGACCTTGCGGCCCATGCCCTTGAAGATGTGGCTGATCATCCGCGAGGTGGTCGTCTTGCCGTTGGTGCCGGTGACGGCCACGATCGGGATCCGCGACTGGGCGCCCGGCGGGAAGAGCATGTCGACCACCGGCTTGGCGATGAACTGCGGCTCCCCGATGGTCGGGTGGGTGTGCATCCGGAAGCCGGGAGCGGCGTTGACCTCGCAGATCGCGCCGCCGGTCTCGCGCACGGGCTCGGTGATGTCGGGGCAGATGAAGTCGATGCCCGCGATGTCGAGGCCGACCATGCGGGCGGCCTCCTCGGCGATCTCGACGTTCTCCGGGTGGGCCTCGAAGGTGCGGTCGATCGAGATGCCGCCGGTGGACATGTTGCCGGTGAGCGCGAGCTTGACCATGGTGCCGGCAGGAGGCACGTCGGACATCTCGAAGCCCTGCTCGCGCACCAGCTCGACCGCGGCGGCGTCGACCTTGATCCGGGTGAGCACCTTCTCGTGACCCACGCCGCGGCGGGGATCGGCGTTGGCGTCGTCGACGAGCTGCTCGACGCTGGAGGTGCCGTCACCGGTGACCGAGGCCGGCACCCGCTCGGCGATGGCCGCGACCTTGCCGTCGATGATGAGGCAGCGGTAGTCCTTGCCGGTGATCAGCGACTCCACGATGAGCACCCCGCGGCGCGACTCGGCGCGCGCGACCTCGTAGGCCTCGCGCACCTCCGCCTCGTCCTGGAGGTCGAGGCAGACGCCCCGGCCGTGGTTGCCGTCGAGCGGCTTGACCACGACGGGGTAGCCGATGCGCTGGGCCGCGCGCACGCACTGCTCGACGGTGCGCACCGACTCCTGCTTGGGCACCGGCAGGCCGGCCGCCCCCAGCAGCGTGGTGGTGAGGTCCTTGTCGCTGGCGATGTCGACGGCGATCGCCGAGGTCGCCGAGGTCATCGTGGCGCGGATCCGCTTGGCGTGGACGCCCTGTCCCAGCTGCACCAGCGAGTACTGGTTGAGCCGGATCCACGGGATGTCGCGGGAGACGGCCTCGTCGAGGATGGCCTGGGTCGACGGCCCGAACGCGGTGCGCTGCGCGCGCCGGATGAACTCCTCCAGGGAGGTGTCCCAGTCGAACTCGGGGTCGGCCTCGACCAGGTGGTTGACCAGCCGCACCGCGAGGCGCCCCGCGGCCAGGCCGACCTGCTCGTCGATGTAGCCGTAGACGACGTTGTAGACGCCCGGGCGTCCCTTGACCATCCGGGTCTTGCCGCGGCGTACGTCGTGGCCGACGACCTGCTGCAGCGCCAGGGCGCAGTGCTCGGCGACGTGGCCCAGCCAGGTGCCCTCGTGGAGCCGCTCGACGAAGCCGCCACGGCGACCGCGGGAGCAGGAGTGCTCGCGCAGCCCGGGCAGCATCTGCAGCAGCGTCTCGGTGAACCCCGGCACGGTGTTGGTGGGGAACTTCTCGAGCACCCCGAGGTCGACCACGAGGTGGATCGCCCGGTCGTAGGACCAGACGTTGGCGCCGCGGTAGACCCGCGTCTCGAGGATCGAGAGATCGGGCGTGGGGCGTTCGGTCATGAGGGTGCTCCGTCCTGGCTGCGGTCCGATGCGTGGTCGGTCGACTTCTTGGACTTCTTGGCCTCGCGCGCCTGGCGGCGCTTGAGGGTGGAGGGGGAGGCGTCGCCGGCGGCGATGTCGCGCGCCATCTGGCGCAGGTCCTTGCCGGCCTCGACCAGCTCGGCCTCCTCGGAGGGGTCGACACTGGCGCGCGGGGGCACGAGGGCGCGGGCGGTGAGGTCGAACGCCGCACCCTCCGGCAGCACGTGCAGCACGACGCCGCTGGCCAGCAGGGGCGCCGAGCGCTTGGCCTCGTAGGCGTTGGTGACGATGTGGGAGCCGTCCATCACGGTGACGGCGCCGCGCCCCAGCACCCGCAGCACGTCGCGGTCGGTGCCCGTGGCCTCGTCGACCTCGTGCTCGACGACGGCCGCGGTGTCCTCGTCGACGCCGATGCCCAGCAGCTGGGGCGACTGCGCCACGATCATCAGCAGGCGGCCGTAGCGGCTGCGCTGCTCGAAGTGCTGGTCGATGACCACCGACTGGAGCAGGCCCAGGCCCGCCGCGACCTGCGTCATCCGCTGCTTGGGCGTCGTGCCGCCCACGCCGAAGGCCACCATGTGGCTCGACTGGATGCTGGCGCCGGCCGAGGTGCCGGCCACCACGGTGCCGGCCCGGTGCGCGGCGACGATGGCGTCGCCCACCGGGGTGCCGCAGACCATGGAGGACAGCTTGAGCTGGTTGCCGCCGGTCATGAAGATGCCGGTGGCCTTGCCCAGCGCCTCGACCAGGTCGGGGTCCTGGGCCTCCTCGCGCGACTCCGGTCGCACCGTGACGACCTCGGCGGCGCCCTCGCGGCGGAACAGCGCGTCGTAGACCTCGACGACCTCCGGGCCCAGCGAGGAGGCGGTCGGGATCACCGCGATCCGCGCCTCGGGCCCGCCGGCGGCGGCCACGAACTCGCGCAGGATGGTGCGGCGACGCAGCTTGTCCTCGGCACCGCCGATGATCATCAGGGGTCCACGGGGCATGGGCGCAACGCTAGGGCATGCGGTGTTGAGCCCGACCCTCGCGCCTGTCACGCTGGCCCGCGTGACCGACAGCACCCCCCGACGCCTCGTCGTGATGCGCCACGCCCGCGCCGAGCACAGCGGCCCCTCCGACCACGAGCGCCGTCTCACCGACGGCGGCGCCGACGACGCCCGCGCCGCCGGTGCCTGGCTGGCCGGCCTCGGCCTCGAGCCCGACCACGTGCTGGTCTCCGCCGCGCTGCGCACCCGCGAGACCTGGGAGGCCGTCGCCGAGGGCGCCGGCTGGGACGACGACGCGACCCACGACGAGGGGCTGTACGCCGCCGGGCCCGAGACCGCCCTCGACCTGGTGCGCCAGTCCCCGGCCGACGCACTCACGGTGGTCGTGGTGGGCCACAACCCGACCATGGCCACGCTGGCGCAGCTGCTCGACGACGGCGAGGGCGACGAGGAAGCCAGCAACGACCTGGCCGGCGGCTTCCCGACCTGCGCGGCCGCCGTGCTCGAGGTCGACGACGACTGGGCCGACCTCGAGGAGCAGTCGGCGCGGCTGCTGGCCTTCCACGTGTCCCGGTCCTGAGCCGGGGCCCGGACCCGCCGCACGGACGGCGTCGGCGGGCGGCGGCGCCTCCCGGTGCGGGCTCAGACCGGGGGAGCGGGGGTGACGATGCCGACGGCGGCGTCGGCCGCCTCGACCTCCTCGCGGGTGATGCCGAGCAGGTACATGATGGCGTCGAGGTAGGGCACGTTGACCGCGGTGTCGGCGGCGTCGCGCACCATCGGCTTGGCGTTGTAGGCGATGCCCAGCCCGGCGGCGGCGAGCATGTCGAGGTCGTTGGCCCCGTCGCCGATGGCGATCGTGGAGCCCACGTCGACGCCGACCTCCCCGGCGAACTCCCGCAGCGCCTGCGCCTTGGCGGCCCGGTCGACCACGGCCCCGACGATGCGGCCGGTGAGCCGACCGTCGACGATCTCCAGCTCGTTGGCCCGGGCGAAGTGGATGCCGAGCTCGGCGGCCAGGCGGTCGGTGATCTGGGTGAAGCCGCCGGACACGATCGCGAAGCGGTAGCCGAGCCGGCGCAGGGTGCGCACCATGGTCCGGGCGCCGGGAGCCAGCTCGACGGCCTCGTAGACCTCGGCGAGGGCGGTCTCCGGCACGCCCTCGAGCAGCGCGACCCGGGAGCGCAGCGACTCCTCGAAGTCGAGCTCGCCGCGCATGGCGCGCTCGGTGACCTCCGCCACCTCGGCCTCGCAGCCCGCGTGGGCCGCGATCATCTCGATCACCTCGCCCTGGATGAGGGTGGAGTCGACGTCCATCACGATCAGGCGCATGCCGTGGCGCAGGATGTCGGCCGGCTGCACGGCGACGTCGAAGCCCTCGCGCGAGGCCTCCGTGGCCAGCACGGTGCGCAGGGCCCGCGGGTCGGCGCCCGAGACGTGCAGCTCGATGGCGGTGACGGGGTAGCGCGCCATGCGCTCGATGCGGTCGATGTTCGCCCCGGAGTCGGCGATGCGACCGGCGACGGCGGCCATGGCCGTGGCCCGCAGCGGAGCGCCGATCACCGTGACGTGGACGCGCCCGGAGCGGCGCGAGGGGTTGTCGCCGGTGCCCTCCTCGACCTCGACGTCCATGTCGAGACCGCGCGCGGTCTGCTCGACGGCCTCGCGCAGGCGGCGGGCGTCGCGCGGCACCGTGACGAGCACGCCGAGCACGAGCCGCCCGCGCAGGACGATCTGCTCGACGTCGACGACCTCGACGCCGGCGCGCGAGAGCGTGGAGAAGACCGCCGACGTGACGCCGGGCCGGTCGCGGCCGGTGAGGGTGAGCAGGAGGGTCTCGGGGCGCGTCTGGTCCATGGCGGGCACGAGGCTAGCGGAGCCGCGGCCTCACGCCGGCGGCCAGACCTCCGGTGAGCAGGCCGCCACCAGCGCCCGGCGCCCGGCCCGCTCCAGCGGCGTCAGCGCGTCGCGGCGCGCCTGCGCCTCCGCGGCACTGATCGCCCCGCCGTCGTCGACCAGGGCCAGGTCGACGACCGCCACGGCCTGGAGCCCGCGCGCCGCGAGCTCGACGCAGCGGGCCGGCACGCCGTCGGGCGCGCTGAGCGGAGCCCGGTGGCGCAGGTTCATCAGGTGGTCGGCCACCTCGGGTCGCCAGCGGGCGACCTCGAGCCGGGCCAGGGCGTCGGCGGCCGAGAGCAGCTCCTGGCGCAGGGCCCGGTCGGCCTCGCCGACGTCGGGCAGCTGCCGGCGTACGGCACGGTGGGCGACCCAGGTCGTCGCCGCGCCCACGGTGACGGGCACCAGCCCCACGTCGGCGCCCGCGACCACGACGGCCTCGCCGGCCTCGACCGCCTCGGTGTTGAAGCCGGCGGGGCCGCCGAGGCCCACGAGGTCGCCCTCGACGGGGAAGGCCGCCCCGAACGACGTCGCGCCCTCGGCCCGCAGCCGGGCCAGGCCGCCCAGCAGCGTCTCGGTGCCGGTGCCGGGAGAGGTGCCGGCCGGAGCCCCGAGGCCGAGGTGGCCCAGGCCCGCCACGGCGTGGGTGGCCTCGTCGCCGATGACGGCGTCGAGCAGCAGGTCGGTCACCACCTGGCCGCGCAGCCAGGCGGTGCCCCACCAGGCCAGGCGGGCGGAGACGGGGAGGTCGGTGCTCACGGCGCCCGAGGCTACGCCGGGGCCGGGGAGGCGCACGGATAGGGTGACGCCATGGCTGCAGTGCTGGAGTTCGCCGACGTGACCGTCACCCGCGGCCAGGCCACCCTGCTCGACGCGGTGAGCTGGACGGTGGAGGAGGACGAGCGCTGGGTCGTGCTCGGTCCCAACGGCGCGGGCAAGACCACCCTGCTCCAGGTCGCCTCCGCCCAGATGCATCCCACCACCGGTGTCGCGGGGATCCTCGAGGAGGTGCTCGGCACCGTCGACGTCTTCGAGCTGCGACCGCGCATCGGCCTGACCAGCGCGGCGCTGGCCGAGCGGATCCCGCGCTCGGAGCGCGTCCACGACGTCGTGGTCTCGGCCTCCTACGGCGTGCTCGGGCGCTGGCGCGAGGCCTACGACGAGCTCGACCACCAGCGCGCCACCGACCTGCTCACCGAGCTGGGCGCCACCCACCTGGCCGGCCGCACCTTCGGCACCCTGAGCGAGGGCGAGCGCAAGCGGGTCCAGATCGCGCGCTCGCTGATGACCGACCCCGAGCTGCTGCTGCTCGACGAGCCGGCCGCGGGGCTCGACCTCGGCGGCCGGGAGGACCTGGTGTCGACGCTGTCGGTGCTCGCCATGGACCCCGACTCGCCGGCCACGGTGCTGGTCTCCCACCACGTCGAGGAGATCCCGCCGGGCTTCACCCACGCCCTGCTGCTGCGCCAGGGCCGGGTGGTGGAGGCCGGCCTGCTCGAGCACGTGCTCACCGAGGACAACCTGTCCACGGCCTTCGGCATGCCGCTGACCGTGACGACCAGCGACGACGGTCGCTGGGCCGCCCGGCGGCGCACCCGGGCCAGATGAGCCCCGGGTAAAGAGCCCTCCGATAGGGTCGGGCCATGGACTGGCTGAGCGAGCACGCGTGGGCGGCCTGGCTGGGCGTCGCGGCGCTCCTCGGCGTGGCCGAGATGTTCAGCCTCGACCTGGTGCTGCTCATGCTGGCCGTCGGCGCCATCGGCGGTGGCGCCGCAGCCGCCCTCGACGCCCCCGTGGTCGTGCAGGTGCTGGTCGCCGCCGCCACCGCGCTCGGCACGCTCACGCTGGTGCGCCCGCCGCTGGTCAAGAAGCTGCACAGCGGCCCCGAGCTGAGCATGAGCCACGGTCGCCTCGTCGGCACCCAGGGCCTGGTGCTGCAGACCATCTCGGGGCTCCAGCCGGGTCGGGTCAAGCTGGCCGGCGACGAGTGGAGCGCGGCTCCCTACGACGAGACGCTGGTCATCGAGCCCGGCGCCACGGTCGAGGTGCTCGAGATCCGCGGCGCCACGGCCTACGTCCACCCGGTGCCGCAGCTCGACCGCTGAGCGCCGTCCCCGGACGTCACCCCCCGGACGTCCCTCCCCGCAACGCCCCACCCGAGCACAACCCGCCCCGAGCCGAAGGAGCCCCCATGGGTCCCGTACTCCTCGTCCTGCTGGTGGTCGTGCTGCTGCTGGTCGTCGTGATCCTCGCCAAGACCGTGCGCATCGTGCCCCAGGCCCGCGCCGGCATCGTCGAGCGCTTCGGCAAGTACAAGCAGACGCTGCCCGCCGGCCTCAACATCGTCGTGCCCTTCATCGACAAGGTGCGCTACCTCATCGACATGCGCGAGCAGGTCGTGAGCTTCCCGCCGTCGTCGGTGATCACCGAGGACAACCTCACCGTCGACATCGACACCGTCATCTACTTCCAGGTGATCGACCCGGTCGCGGCGACCTACGAGATCGCCAACTACATCCAGGCCGTCGAGCAGATCACCCAGACCACGCTGCGCAACATCGTCGGCGGCATGGACCTCGAGCAGACCCTCACCAGCCGCGACTCGATCAACTCCGGGCTGCGTGGCGTGCTCGACGAGGCCACCGGCAAGTGGGGGATCCGCGTCGGACGGGTCGAGATCAAGAGCATCGACCCGCCGGCCTCCATCAAGGACACGATGGAGAAGCAGATGCGCGCCGACCGCGACAAGCGTGCCGCGATCCTCACCGCCGAGGGCCAGCGCCAGGCCTCCATCCTCACCGCGGAGGGCCAGAAGCAGTCGGCCATCCTCTCGGCCGAGGGCGACCGGGAGTCGCAGATCCTGCGGGCCCAGGCCGACCGCGAGGCCGCGATCCTGCGTGCCCAGGGCGAGGGCCAGGCCATCCAGACGGTCTTCCAGGCCATCCACGACGGGCGGCCCGACCAGTCCCTGCTGGCCTACCAGTACCTCCAGATGATGCCCAAGATCGCCGAGGGCGACGCCAACAAGGTCTGGATCGTGCCGAGCGAGATCGGCAAGGCCCTCGAGGGCCTCGGCTCGACCATGAACGACCTGCGCGGGATCCCGACCGAGGTCGACGGCCCGCTCAAGCGCGTCGACATGGGCCCCAGCGAGCCCCAGGTGCCGACCCCGGCGTCGACGGCGTCGGGCAGCAACCCCGTCGTCCAGGCCGCGATCGCGGAGGCCGACGCCGCCGCGCAGACCGGCAGGCGCGCGGCGCAGCCCACCGACGAGCCCACCGCCCAGACCCCCGGACAGTCGTCCGGCAACCCCGCCGACGTCCCGACCGAGACCCCGGCCGCGCCGGAGGCACCTCCGCTGTCGTGACGCCCTTCGAGCTGGCCGCGATCCTCCTGGCGGGGGTCGCGGCCGGCACCATCAACACCGTCGTCGGCTCCGGCACGCTGGTGACCTTCCCGACCCTGCTCGCCTTCGGCGTGCCGCCCGTGACGGCCAACGTCTCCAACAACATCGGCCTGGTGCCCGGGTCGATCTCCGGGGCCATCGGCTACCGCCGCGAGCTGCGCGGCCAGCGGGCCCGGGCGCTGCGGCTGGGGCTCGCCTCCCTGCTGGGCGGTGCCGCGGGCGCGGTGGCGCTCCTGCTGCTGCCCGAGGACGCGTTCTCGGCCATCGTGCCGGTGCTGATCGCCCTCGGCGTGGTGCTGGTCGTCGTGCAGCCCGTCCTGTCCCGCCGGGTCGCGGCCCGGCACGAGCGCGCCGGCACCGAGCGGCCGGCGCGCGCCCGCTGGGTGTGGCCCGCCGTGCTCGGCACCGGCGTCTACGGCGGCTACTTCGGCGCCGCCCAGGGCGTGCTGCTCATGGGCGTGCTCGGCCTCGGCGTCGACGACGACGTGCAGCGGCTCAACGCGCTCAAGAACGTGCTCGCCGCCATCGTGAACGCCGTCGCCGGGCTGGTCTTCGTCGTCGCCGCCGACGTCGACTGGCGCATCGTGGCCGTGCTCGCCGTGGGCTCGACCATCGGCGGACAGCTCGGCGCGCGGGTCGGGCGCCGGCTGCCCCCGTGGGCGCTGCGCGGCGTCATCGCCGTCGTGGGCGTCGTCGCCCTCGTCGCCCTGCTGCTCGGCTGAGCGCCCCCGGCGTACGCGGAGGGCGGGCGGTCAGGACGCGGGGCGCTGACCGGCGCGGGCGCGGGCCGCCCGCCGCCGGGGGTACGCCGAGCGCACCTCCATCGCCAGCGCCGGGTCGTTGCTGGTCACCAGCCAGGCGCGACCGGGCCGCATCCAGTAGTGCAGCGACTCCTCGGTGTCGACGGTCCACACCAGCAGCGGCAGGCCGCGGCGCCGGGCGAAGGCGGCCACGCCGCACCGGGCGATGGTGTGCTTGGCGACCACGAGGTTGGCCCGCGAGCGCACGTAGCGTGTGCGCGGACGCAGCTCGGAGAGCCGGATGCGCACCTGCCGGGCCCACGGCAGGCCCGCGACGCGCCGGCCCAGCGAGAGACCGACCAGCAGGTCGTGGCCGGTGTCGTCGGCCCAGTCGCGCACCGCGCGCACGGCCTTGTCGTCGAGGGTGGTGACGATGAGGTTCTCGGCGCCCAGCACCTCGACGGCCATCCGGGTGGCGGCCACCTCGTAGGTCGCGGCGGGGTGGCCGTAGGCCGCCGAGGGCGAGGTGAACTTGAGGTCGATGTGGGCCCGGGCCCGCCCGACCAGCGAGGTCAGCACCTCGTCGTAGCGCAGGAAGTGCGGCGCGCGGGCCGCGAACTCCTCGAAGGTCAGCTCCCCGACCCAGCGCCGGCGGCCCTCCACCCACAGCCAGTCGTCGTGGAAGAGCACGAGGGTGCCGTCGGCGCAGCGCTGCACGTCGAACTCCACGAAGTCCACGTCGAGGGCCAACGCCTGCTCGAGGGCGGGCCGGGTGTTCTCCAGCTCCCGGTCCCCGCCGGCGCCGCAGCGGTGGGCGCTGACCAGCACGGGCTCACGGGTCCTCACCGGGCAAGCCTGACATCCCCCGGCGGGTGGACGCACGACGACCCGCCCGGCGGACCGGGCGGGTCGTCGCGTCGTGGGTCACGCGCCCCGCGGGGCTGCGACCTCGGGACTGGGACCTCGGGGTGGGTCAGACCGTCTGGAGCGGCTCCGTCGGGTGGGGCGCCACGTCGTTGGCGCCGCGCTCGGCGCGCACGGCCTCCTCGATGCGCTTGCCCGTGTCGGCGTCGACGGCCTTCCAGTACTCGAAGGCCCGCTCGAGGATGGGCTCGCTGACCCCGCCGAGCAGGTGGCCCGCGACGTTGCCGACGAAGCGCTCGCGCGCGGCGTCGTCCCAGACCTCGCGCACGAGGGCGCCGGCCTGGCCGAAGTCGTCGTCCTCGGCCCGCAGGGTGTAGGCCTGGCGCACGAACTCGCCGTCGGCCTCCCACCCGTCCTCGGCCGGGCCGGTGAGGTCGGAGTAGGGGTCGTCGTAGGTGTTGGGGGCGTACTTGGAGCGGTCGCCCGTGTGGTCGTAGGCCATCGGGCCGTCGAACTGGTAGGTGTACGCGCCCTCGACGCGGTGGCGGTTCACCGGCAGCTGCTGGTAGTTGGGGCCGATGCGGTAGCGGTGGGTGTCGGCGTAGGCGAAGACCCGGCCGAGCAGCATCTTGTCGGGGGAGAAGCCGATGCCGGGCACGATGGCCGACGGCTCGAAGGCGGCCTGCTCGATCTGCGCGAAGTGGTTCTCCGGGTTCTTGTTCAGCGTCATGCGGCCCACCTCGTGCAGCGGGTAGTCGCTGTGCGGCCACACCTTGGTGAGGTCGAAGGGGTTGAAGCGGTAGGTCTTCGCCTCGTCGTAGGGCATCACCTGCACGTGCAGGGTCCACGACGGGAACTCGCCGGCGTCGATGGAGTCGAAGAGGTCGCGGCGGTGGAAGTCGGCGTCCTCACCGGCGATCCGGTTGGCGTCCTCCTGGGTCAGGCACTCCACGCCCTGGTCGGACTTGAAGTGGAACTTCACCCAGAACTTCTCGCCGGCCTCGTTGTACCAGAGGTAGGTGTGGCTGCCGTAGCCCTGCATGTGGCGCCACGAGCGCGGCACGCCGCGGTCACCCATGAGCCAGGTGACCTGGTGGGCCGACTCGGGGTTGAGGGTCCAGAAGTCCCACTGCATGTCGTTGTCGCGCAGGCCGTTGGCGCCGCGGCGCTTCTGGCTGCGGATGAAGTGGGGGAACTTCATCGTGTCGCGGATGAAGAAGACCGGGGTGTTGTTGCCGACCAGGTCCCAGTTGCCCTCGGAGGTGTAGAACTTCAGCGAGAAGCCGCGGGGGTCGCGCCAGGTGTCGGGGGAGCCCATCTCGCCGGCGACGGTGGAGAAGCGCGCGAGCATGTCGGTCGACGTGCCGGGCTTGAACATCGCGGCCTTGGTCCACTGCGTCACGTCGGCGGTGACCTCGAAGGTGCCGAAGGCACCCGAGCCCTTGGCGTGCACGTTGCGCTCCGGCACGCGCTCACGGTTGAAGTGGGCCATCTGCTCCACGAAGTGGTGGTCGTGGAGGAGGATCGGCCCGTCAGGACCGAGCGTCAGGCTGTTGCGGTCGCTCGGCGCGGGCGCGCCGGTGCCGGTGGTGGATCCGCTGGTGTTGCCGTGGATCGAGCCGAGTGTCTCGGTCATGCGTGTCATCTCCCGTGGGGTGGTCGGATCGCGCGAGGCGTCCTCCCATCGTGTCGCGGATGTGGAACGAGTCAAGGAAGTCACCCTCATGAGTGGGGTCGACCGGTCCCGTCGGCTGGGCGCGGTCTCCTGCGGCCGGGGTCCGCCGTCACCTACGCTGCGCACGTGCCCGACGTCCACGACCTCGCCGCCGGCTGGCGCTCGGGCACCGGACGCAGCCAGCTCGTCGCGCTGGGCGTGCTGATGGGGCTCGTCGCGGCGTCGTTCGCGGTCTCCTCCACCGCCTACACGCTGGTGCCGCTGAGCACCTACTTCGTGTGGGTCCTGCTCGGCATGCTGCTGCTGCGCTTCCGCCCGCTGGTGGTGCTGACGGTCTGGACGGTGAGCGCCGCCGTCGCGGCGGTGCTGCTCGACGGAGGCTTCGACACGGTGCGCACCTCGGGCTGTGTCGCCCTGGTGCTGGCCTCGACCCTGGTGCTCTACCAGTCGAGCCTCCAGCGCAGCGGCCTGCCGGGCCCGCTGGGCGAGGCGATGCTCTCCGACCTGCGCGACCGCCTCCAGTCGCAGGGCACCGTGCCGCCGCTGCCCGAGGGGTGGCGGTGCCAGACGGCCATGGTGGCGGCCCACGGGGTCGGCTACGCCGGCGACTTCATGGTCGCCGACCTCAGCGAGGACGAGCACCACCTCGAGCTCATCCTGGTCGACGTGTGCGGCAAGGGTGTCGCCGCCGGCACGGCCGCGCTGCAGTTCGCCGGAGCCCTCGGCGGTCTCATCGGCGCGCTGCCGCCGCGCGCCATGCTCGCCGCGGCCAACGACTTCCTGCTGCGACAGGAGTCCGACGAGACCTTCGCGACCGCGGCCCACGTCTACGTCGACCTGCGCACGGGCCGCTACTCCGTGCTCAGCGCCGGTCACCCCCCGGCGCTGCGCTGGACCGCCGGCGAGGGGGAGTGGACGGTCGACAACGCACGGGGCATGGCCCTCGGCATCCTGCGCCGGCCCGACCTGGAGGCCAGCGAGGGCGTGCTCGAGCCGGGCGACGCCCTGCTCTTCTACACCGACGGCGTCGTCGAGTCGCGCGACGTCGGTCTCGACGAGGGCATCGCCTGGCTGCGGCGCGCGGCGGCCTCGGCCGTGGCCCCGGGCTTCGAGGGCGCGGCGCGGCGCATCCTGCGCCAGGTGGAGCGCGGCGACGACGACCGCGCCGTGCTGCTCCTCGACCGCTCCTGACCGCCGGGCTCGGGCCCGAGGGGTGGGCCGCGGCGCCAGCCGGGCGACCAGACTCGACCCATGCCCGAGCTGCCCGAGGTCGAGTCCGCCCGCGCCGTGATCGAGCGCTCGGCTCTGGAGCGGCGCATCGTGTCCGTCGACGACACCGACTCCTACGAGTGCCGCCCGCACGCCCCGGGCGAGATCGCCTCGGCCCTGGTCGGTCGGCGGCTGACCGCGGCTCGTCGCCGGGGCAAGGCGATGTGGTGCGAGACCTCCGGGGCGGGCCGCTCACGCACCCCCGGTCCGCTCCTGGGCATCCACCTGGGCATGGCCGGACGCATCCTCGTGTCGCCCGCCGGCGGCGAGGCCGGCGAGCGTGAGGCCGACACCGGCGGTGACTACGTCGGCTCCGGGCCCGAGCGCCCGGGCGACCGGGGGCCGCAGAAGCCCGAGTGGTTCCGCTTCACCCTGGGGTTCGACGACGGCGGCTCGCTGCGGCTCTTCGACAAGCGCCGCCTCGGTCGCGTGCGCCTCGACCCCGACCTCGACGCGCTGGGCCCCGACGCCGGTGAGGTCGGCGTCGCCGACTTCCGCCGTCTCGTGGGCCGCGGCACGGCCCCGCTGAAGGCACGGCTGCTCGACCAGGGGACGCTCGCGGGCATCGGCAACCTGCTCGCCGACGAGGTGCTGTGGCAGGCCCGCCTCGACCCCCGCCGCCCGGCCGGCGAGCTCGACCACGACGAGCTCACCGAGCTGCACGCGGCGCTGCGCTGCGGCGTACGACGAGCGCTGCGGCTCGGCGGGGTCCACACCGGGGAGGTCGTCGCGCACCGCCACGCCGGCGGCCACTGCCCGCGGTGCGGTGCGGAGATGCAGCGCGCCACCGTGGGTGGTCGCACCACCTGGTGGTGCCCGCACGAGCAAGCGTGAGCCTGTGACGCTCCGGCCCCGCAGGTGCGGCGGGAAGAGACGGGCCACGCGCGGTCTCGCCCCTGGGGGTGTGGGCCGGGCACGTCGTGTCTGGGGGTCGGGCCGACTGGTCTAGACGGTTGTTTCGGGGCTGTTACCGGTCGGTATGCCACCGGGTGGCCCCCGTCGGGGGTCACCCGCTCCCTCCGACACCGCACCTCGGTGCTCCCCCTCTGGAGAGTCTCATGCCCATCCCCGCACACTCCCGCACGTCGACACGCGACCTGGCCCTCGCGGCCACCGGCCTCCTCCTGCTGATCCCGGTCGGCACCGGTGCCCTGGCGCCGGTGCACGCCGCCGATCCAGCCGCCCCCTCCGCCGACCTCACGGCCGGCCTCGCCGCCAAGCCCGGCAAGGGTCCTGGTGCGAACCCGGGCAAGGGTCCTGCCGCGAACCCGGGCAAGGGTCCTGCCGCGAACCCGGGCGAGGGGCCTGCCGCGAACCCGGGCAAGGGTCCCGGCGCGAACCCGGGCAAGGGGCCCGGCGCGAACCCGGGCAAGGGGCCCGGCGACGGGGCGGGCGGCAGCTCCCCCCAGGGCGCGGACCCCGCCGGCAACAACGGCACGGTGAAGATCGCGCCGCTCGGCGAGATCGACTCCATCCCGCAGAACACGCCGCACCCCGGCTGCACCTTCCAGGTGGAGTGGTACGGCTTCGACGAGGGCGAGGACATCGTGTCGTCGGTGAGCTTCGCGATGCAGGCCCCCACCGGCGACGTCGGCCTCGAGGTCGACGGGCCGCTCCAGGTGCCCGTGGGTGGAGACCCCGCGTCGGGCGCCGGCACCGACACCGGGCTCGACGGCACGCAGGCCTACACCCTGTCGTTCTCCGGTGACCCGCACCCACAGCAGGGCTACCACGTCAAGCTCACGGTGACCACGCCCGGCTCGCAGGGCAACGACACCAAGACCAAGGTGTTCTGGGTCGAGCCGTGCGAGGAGCCCGCGCGCTCCGACGGCGCCTCCGGCGGCGCGGGGAGCACCGGGGCCGGCTCCGGGGCCGGCTCCGGGGCCGGCTCCGGGGTCCTCGACGCCGAGCTGAGCGCCGACGCGGACGCGGCGACGTCCGGCACCGACCAGGGGACCGCCACGGCGACCTCCGCCGACGAGGCCTCCGACACCTCCGACACCTCCGCGGTGCCGTCCGCAGTGGACGCAGGGAGCGGTGGCGCGCTCGCGGACGCCGTCGACTGGGTGCGCTCCCCGCTGCCGCTCCTCGTCATCGGCCTCGGGGTGCTGCTGGCCGCCGCAGGCGCGGTCGCGCAGCGTCGCGCGCGCACCCGTGGCTGACGCCCGGCCGCGGCCGG
Organism: Nocardioides sp. Leaf307; assembly: GCF_001423135.1. NCBI lineage: Bacteria > Bacillati > Actinomycetota > Actinomycetes > Propionibacteriales > Nocardioidaceae > Nocardioides > Nocardioides sp. Leaf307. The sequence continues at coordinate 1,800,554 of NZ_LMNY01000001.1, forward strand.
GGGCCCGTAGCAGGGGAGGGGTGCTCCTCGCGGTCGCCGGCCTGGTCCTCGTCGGCGGGGGAGCGGCGGCCTGGATCACGACCGCTCCCCGGGCCGTGCCGTCCGCGCCAGCGGGCGCGAGCACAGCCACCTCCCCGTCCACCTCCACCTCCCCGGTGTCGGAGCCCCCGGTCCTGCGCGAGGCGGTGGCGGCGCCCCGGCGTCCAGGGGCGCCCGTCGAGCTGGTCGTGCCCGCGCTCGGCGTCGCGGCACCCGTCGAGCCCGTCCGCGCGCCCGATGGGGTGCTGGTGCCGCCGAGCGACCCCCGCCGGCTCGGCTGGTGGGCCGGCGGCGCCCGCCCGGGTGACGCCCGTGGGAGCGCGCTGGTGGCGGGTCACACCGTGCACACCGGAGGTGGTGCCCTCGACGACCTGGAGACGCTGCGCCGCGGAGCACCGGTGCGGGTGCGCACCGACCGCGGTCTCCTGCGCTACGAGGTGACGAGCGTGCGCGTCTTCGAGAAGGGCCGCCTGGCGCGGGAGTCGGCTCGGCTCTTCAGCCAGGAGGCCCGGGGCCGTCTGGTCCTGCTGACGTGCGAGGACTGGGACGGGTCGCGCTACCTCTCCAACGTGGTCGTCGTCGCGGAGCCGACCGCCGCGCCGTGAGGCCCCGGGGTGGCGCGTGACCGCCACACCGCCGCCAGCACGAGCCCGGCCACGAGAGCACCCAGCGTGCCGAGCACCTCGTCGGCGAGGGTGTCCTCGTAAGCCGTCTCCACCTCGGTGCCGTGGCGGATGAAGGTGAGCCACTCCCCGGCCTCCCACGCGATCGCCAGCACCGCCCCAATCCCGGTGACCAGGAGCACGACCTGCCAGCCCCGCGGCAGCGTGGGTGCGACCAGGAGGCCCAGGCCGCCGCACAGCAGGGCCCAGTTGACGAGGTGGTTGGCGTCGTCCCACCACACGACGGCGTCGTAAAGGTCGAGACTGTTGCCCGTGACGTCGACCAGGAAGGGCAGCATCACCAGCGTCGTCGCGGCGTACGGCGCAGGCGCCCGGTCGGCGGCGGGGCGGCGGCGGGAGGCGAGCCACCAGACGGCCGGCACCACCAGCATCAGTACGGGGTAGGCCAGCAGCCGTGCACCGAAGGCCTTGCCCTCGAAGCGCTCGATCCCGGGCACCCACTGGGCCACGGCCAGCTGCCCCACCGTGAGCAGCAGCACGAGCACCGGCAGCAGACGGTGGAGGCGGTGGCCGGGGCTGGGGACGGGTGTCGTGGTGGGCGTCGGGGCGGCTGGCATGACGGCATCCTGGCCGGAATAGCGCGCCGGGCGCATGGGTTGGGATACTCAGTACGCATTTCAACTATCTCGCGGCACCAGCAGGTCAGGAGTCCCCGCCATGCAGTCCCAGGTCCAGTCCCAGGTCCAGCCCCAGGTCCAGATCGGCCTCTTCAGCGTCGGCGACGTCACGACCGACCCCACCACGGGCCGGACCCCCACCGAGCACGAGCGGATCAAGGCCCAGGTGCGGATCGCGCGCAAGGCCGAGGAGGTCGGGCTCGACGTCGTGGCCGTGGGCCAGCACCACAACCCGCCCTTCGTGGCCTCCTCGCCGACGACCACGATGGCCTACATCGCCGCCCAGACCGAGCGGATCCTGCTGTCGACGTCGACGACGCTGATCACGACGACCGACCCGGTGCGCATCGCCGAGGACTACGCGACGCTGCAGCACCTCACCGACGGACGCATGGACCTCATGCTCGGGCGCGGCAACACCGGCCCGGTCTACCCGTGGTTCGGCAAGGACGTGCGCGACGGCATCGAGCTCGCGGTGGAGAACTACGCGCTCCTGCACCGGCTGTGGCGTGAGGACGTCGTCGACTGGCAGGGCCGCCACCGCACCCCGCTGCAGGGCTTCACCGCCACGCCCCGTCCGCTCGACGGCGTGGCGCCCTTCGTGTGGCACGGCTCGATCCGCAGCCCCGAGATCGCCGAGCAGGCGGCCTACTACGGTGACGGGTTCTTCTCCAACCACATCTTCTGGCCCGCCTCCCACACCCGCCAGATGGTCTCGCTCTACCGCCGACGCTTCGAGCACTACGGCCACGGCCGCGCCGACCAGGCGATCGTGGGCCTCGGCGGCCAGGCCTTCATGGCCCGACGCAGCCAGGACGCGGTGCGGCGGTTCCGGCCGTACTTCGACAACGCCCCGGTCTACGGGCACGGCCCCTCGCTGGAGGACTTCACCGCGCAGACCCCCCTCACCGTCGGGTCGCCGCAGCAGGTGCTGGAGCGCACCCTGGGCTTCCGGGAGTACGTCGGCGACTACCAGCGCCAGCTCTTCCTGCTCGACCACGCCGGCCTGCCGCTCGACGTCGTGCTCGAGCAGCTCGACCTGCTCGGTGAGATCCTGCCCGACCTGCGGGCCGGCTACGCCGCGATGCGGGCCCCGGGCGTGCCCGACGCGCCCACCCACGCCGCGCGGGTGGCGGCCGCCTCGCCCGCGGGCGAGCCGGCTCGCGAGGAGGTGTCGGCGTGAGCCGGGCGACGCGCCTGGTGGTCGTCAGCGCCGGTCTGTCGGTGCCGTCGTCGACCCGGCTCCTGGCCGACCGGCTCGCGGGGGCCACCGTCGAGGCGCTCGGGGAGGAGGGCGAGGGGCCGGTGGAGGTGACGGTCGTCGAGCTGCGGCCGCTGGCCCACGCACTGGCCGACCGCCTGCTCACCGGGTTCGCCGGCGACGAGCTCGGCGCCGCGATCGACGCCGTCGGCGGTGCCGACGCCCTGATCGTCGTCACGCCGGTCTTCGCGGCGTCGTACTCCGGGCTCTTCAAGACCTTCTTCGACGTGCTCGAGCCCGACCTGCTGGAGGGCACCCCGGTGCTCGTGGCGGCCACGGCCGGCACGCCGCGTCACTCGCTGGTGCTCGACCACGCGCTGCGTCCGCTCTTCGGCTACCTGCGCGCCGTGGTCGTGCCGACGGGGGTGTTCGCCGCGAGCGAGGACTTCGGGTCGCCGGACCTGCAGCAGCGCGTGGAGCGCGCGGCAGGTCAGCTCGCGGGCCTGGTCTCGCCCCGGCGCGGGCTCCGAGCCGTGCCCCAGCGCCGCGACGAGCTGGTCGACCCGGTGCCCTTCGCCGAGCGGCTGCGTGCCGCCGGCCAGCTGCCCGGCGGCTGACCTGCCGCCCCTGGGCGACCCGCCGGCTCCGGAGACGCAGCACGGCCCCGCGGCGAGGCCGCGGGGCCGTGCGGTGCGGACGCGGGGGCTCAGTGCTGGTAGGTGCCCTGCACGATGGCCCGCCCGGCGGTCTTGAACGCGAGGTTGAACGAGACCACGGTCGCGCTGGCGTCGGAGTCGACGCCGAGGCTCTCCTCGGTCACCGCGTGCACCACGAAGTAGTAGCGGTGCACCTGGTCGCCCTGCGGCGGGGCGGCGCCGGTGAAGGCCTTGGTGCCGGCGTCGTTGCGGCACATGAAGGCCGAGCCGGGCAGCTCCGCGCCCTCGCGACCGATCCCGGCGGGCAGCTCGGTGCAGTCGGCGGGGAGGTCGACGAGCACCCAGTGCCAGAAGCCCGACGGGGTCGGGGCGTCGGGGTCGAAGCAGGTGACGGTGTAGCTCTTGGTGCCCTCGGGCCCCTGCTCCCACGACAGGTGCGGCGAGGAGTCCCCGGCGGAGGCCACCTGGTCGTCCTTCAGCGGGGCGCCCTGCGTCACGTCGTCGCTGGTCACCGTGAAGGACGGCACCTTCGGCAGCAGCTCGTAGGGGTCCGGGCTCACCGGTCGGTCCAGGGACATGCGTCGTCTCCCATCAGTAGGCGCACCTGCGGCTGTTCCACAGGAGTCGTTCGATGTTCAACCTAGTCCGGCCCCCGAACCCAGGTCACCAGCCCGGAGGGGGGAGCGGCGACAATGGGCGGGTGGACGACTTCCCGACCTACCTCTCCGGCCTGCGCCTGCACGATCGGCGCGTCGTCGTCGTGGGGGGCGGGCACGTCGCCCAGCGACGCATCCCGCTGCTCATCGCCGTCGGCGCCCGGGTCGTCGTCGTCTCGCCCGACGTCACCCCCGCGATCGAGGGGCTCGTCGGCGGCGGGGAGGTGACCTGGCACGCCCGGGGCTTCGACGACGCCGACCTCGACGACACCTGGTACGCCGTGGCCGCCACCGACGACCAGGCCGTCAACGAGCGGGTCTCCGCCGCGGCGGAGGCGCGCCGGGTCTTCTGCGTGCGCGCCGACGACGCGATGCGGGCCACGGCCTGGACGCCGGCGGTCGGTCGCCACGACGGCGTGACCGTGGCGGTGCTGGGGCAGCGCCAGCCCCGCCGCTCGGCGCTGGTGCGCGACGAGATCGTCGAGGCGCTCCAGGCCGGCACCCTCGGTGCGGTGCACGAGCGCGGCGAGCGCACCCCAGGCGTCGTCCTGGTCGGCGGCGGGCCGGGGGACCCCGACCTGGTCTCGGTGGCCGGGCGCAAGGCGCTGATGGAGGCCGACGTGGTCGTGGCCGACCGGCTCGCCCCCCGCGAGCTGCTCGGCGACCTGCCGCCCGACGTGGAGCTCATCGACGTCACCAAGCTGCCCCGCGGTCGCGCGGCGGCCCAGGAGGAGATCAACCGGGTCATCGTCGAGCGGGCCCTCGCCGGGCAGCGGGTCGCCCGCTTCAAGGGCGGCGACAACTTCGTCTTCGGCCGCGGCTACGAGGAGGTCATCGCGTGCCGCGAGGCCGGCGTGCCGGTGCGGGTCATCCCGGGTCTCAGCAGCTCCATCGCCGTGCCGGCCGTCGCGGGCATCCCGGTGACCCACCGCGGGGTCGCCCACGAGTTCACCGTCGTCTCCGGCCACCTGCCGCCCGGGCACCCCGAGTCGCTCACCGACTGGAAGGCCCTGGCCCGCCTGCACGGCACGGTCGTCGCGCTCATGGCCGTGCAGAACGCCGGCGCGATCGCCGCCGCCATGGTCGACGGCGGCCGCGACCCCCGCACGCCCGTGGCCGTCGTGTGCGACGGCACGATGCCGGGGGAGCGCACCGTGCTGAGCCGCCTGGAGACGCTGGCCGCCGACCTGGCCGCCGACGCGGTCAAGCCGCCCGCGATCATCGTCATCGGTCCGGTCGTGGCCGTGGCGCACCCCGAGGCCTACCCCGACGTGCCCCTCGTGCTCGACCGCCCGGACGCCCACACGGTGCCGCCGCGCGGCGACGGCCTGGTCTGATGGCCACGCTGGTCGAGATCGAGGACCCGGCCGACCCGCGGCTGGTCGACTACCGCGACCTGCGCGACGTCGAGCTGCGCAAGGCGCTCGAGGCCGAGCACGGCCTCTTCCTCGCCGAGGGCGAGAAGGTGGTGCGGCGCTCGGTGGAGGCCGGCTTCGAGCCGCGCTCCTTCCTCATGGCGCCGCGGTGGCTCGAGGGCCTCGGCGACGTCCTCGCGACGACCGACGCGCCCTGCTACGTGCTGTCGGAGGCCCTCGCCGAGCAGGTCACGGGATTCCACGTGCACCGGGGCGCTCTGGCGTCCCTCGAGCGGCGTCCGCTGCCCAGCGTCGAGTCGGTGGTGGCCGGGGCGCGCTCGGTCCTGGTGCTGGAGGACCTCGTCGACCACACCAACGTCGGCGCGATCTTCCGCTGCGGCGCCGCGCTCGGCTTCGACGCGGTGCTGCTGGCCCCGCGCTGCGCCGACCCCCTCTACCGCCGCTCGATCAAGGTCGGCATGGGTGCGGTCTTCACCCTGCCCTGGACGCGGGTCGACGACTGGGCCACGGCGCTGCCGCGCCTCTCCGAGCTCGGCTTCACCACCGTGGCCCTCACGCTGGCCGACGACGCCACGGAGGTGGAGCAGGCGGTGGCCGGGCTCGACAAGGTGGCGCTGGTGCTCGGCTCCGAGGGGCACGGGCTCTCGCCGCGGTGGGAGCGTGCGGCCGACCGTCGCGCGGTCATCCCCATGGCCGCCGGCATCGACTCCCTCAACGTCGCCGCCGCCACGGCCGTGGCCTGCTACGTCACGGCGCGCCGCTCCTGACCCTGCCCACCCGACCGGACCCGACGTCCTGGGTGGGAGCGGGCCGTCAGGACCCGGCGGGCCAGTCGAGGGGGTAGTCCTCGACCGCCCGGTCGTGCTCCTTCTGGAGCCGCTTGCGCACCTTGGTGGGCAGACGGTCGCCGAAGACGGTGCCCCGGGTGTGGTCGGTCTCGTGCTGCAGGCACCGCGCGAGCAGGCCGTCGCCGGTGAAGGTCACGGGCCGGCCGTCGAGACCCTGGCCGGTGACGGTGGCGAGGTCGGGGCGGGCGCACTCGACGAAGGCGCCGGGGAAGGAGAGGCAGCCCTCGTCGGAGTCGTCGAGCTGGCGCTCGCGCCCCTCGGGCAGCGTCACCTCGGGGTTGCACACCACGCCGACGGTGCGCTCGCCCCGGGCGTCGGGGCAGTCGAAGACGAAGACCGCCACGTCCTCGCCGATCTGGCAGGCGGCCAGGCCCACGCCGTCCGCGGCGTACATCGTGGCGACCATGTCGGCCACGAGCGCGCGCAGGTCCTCGTCGAAGGACGTGACGGCCTGCTGGGGGCGGTGCATGACCGGCGTGCCCCAGCGCGTGACGGGCCGGACGGTGCCTCCGGTGGGCAGGGGGCCGAAGGGTGCGTGCTCGGGCGGGGCGGTCTGCTCGGACATGGCCTCGATCCTAGGAGCGAGGGCCCGGGGGAGCGGAAACCGCGTGTGACCGGTCGCATGGGACGAGGTGTAGCGCTGGGTGTAACTGCCAGTTACATTTGGCGCATGGACCTGACCAAGAGCTTGCGACCCGGGGGGAAGCACGGCGTCTCCTCCCAGGAGTCGCGCGACCCCATCGGCCTCGCCGTGGCCGCCCTTAACAAGCTGGCGCAGAGCGACCTGATCGACCGCATCGGTCTGCGCCGGCCCGCCGAGCAGGCGGTCTTCACCGCCACCCGCAACGGCTTCAAGACCGCCACCGCGGCCAGTCGCACCTTCGCCCGGGCCGGCTCCCGTGCGACGCCGGGCGTGCGGGTGCCGGCGGCCGCACCGAAGGGCGTCTTCGACCTCACCCCGACCGAGGACGAGCAGATGCTCGTCGACGTCGTCTCGGAGTACGCCGCGGAGGTGCTGCGCCCGGCCGCCACCGAGGCCGACGACGCCTGCGCGGCCCCCGAGCCGGTGCTCAAGGCCAGCCTCGAGATCGGCCTGCCGATCCTCGGCGTGCCCGAGTCGCTGGGCGGCATCTCCGAGGAGCGCTCGGCCATGGCCGGCACCCTCGTGGCCGAGGCGCTCGCGAAGGGCGACATGGGCCTGGCCGTGGCCGCGCTCGCCCCCGGAGCGGTCGCGACCGCACTCGGTCTGTGGGGCAGCGAGGAGCAGCAGCAGACCTACCTGCCCGCCTTCGCCGGCGACGAGGTGCCGGCCGCCGCCCTGGCCCTGACCGAGCCCGCCGTGCTCTTCGACGTGCTCTCGCCGAGCACGACGGCGCGCCGCAGCGGCGAGGGCTTCGTGCTCGACGGCGTCAAGAGCGCCGTGGTGCGTGGCGCCGAGGCCGAGCTCTTCGTGGTGGGCGCGTCGCTGGAGGGCAAGCCGGCCCTCTTCCTCGTGGAGTCCTCGGCCGACGGCCTCGCCGTCGAGGCCGACCCCTCCATGGGCGTGCGCGCCGCCTCCCTCACCCGGCTGAGCCTGTCCGGGGTCTCCGTGCCGGCCGGCGCCCTGCTGGGCTCCGCCGACGGCACCACCTACACCGAGTGCGTGCGTCTGTCCCGCCTCGCCTGGTGCGCCCTCGCCGTGGGCACCGGCCAGGCCGTGCTCGACTACGTCACGCCCTACGTCAAGGAGCGCGAGGCCTTCGGCGAGCCGATCGCCCACCGCCAGTCGGTGGCCTTCATGGTCGCCAACATCGCCATCGAGCTCCAGGCCATGCGCCTGCTCACCTACAAGGCCGCCGCCCGCGCCGCCGCGGGCAAGGACTTCACCCGCGAGGTCGCGCTGGCCCGCCGCTCGTGCAGCGACCGGGGCATGCAGATCGGCCTGGACGGCGTGCAGCTGCTCGGTGGTCACGGCTTCGTCAAGGAACACCCCGTCGAGCGCTGGTACCGCGACCTCCGCGCGGTCGGCGTCATGGAAGGAAGCGTGCTGGTCTGATGATCAATCTCGACGACCCCAAGAAGCTGCGCCCGCTGGCCAGCCAGGCCCACCAGGTCGCCATGAACATGCTGCGACCCATCTCGCGCAAGTACGACCGCGCCGAGCACGAGTACCCCCAGGAGCTCGACATGCTCGCGGCGATGATCGACGGCCTCTCCGAGTCGGGCGCGAGCTCCGGCGCCGGGGCCTCGGGCGTGCGCCGCGACGAGAAGGAGGAGAAGGCCGGCGTCAAGAACGGCACCAACCTGGCCTCGGTCATGTCGATCCAGGAGATGTGCTGGGGCGACGTGGGACTGCTGCTGTCGATGCCCCGCCAGGGTCTCGGCAACTCCGCCATCGCCAGCGTCGCCGACGACGAGCAGCTCGAGCGCTTCGACGGTGTCTGGGCCGGCATGGCCATCACCGAGCCCGGCACCGGCTCCGACTCGGCCAACATCAAGACGACCGCCGTGCTCGACGGCGACGAGTACGTCCTGAACGGCGAGAAGATCTACGTCACCGCCGGTGGCCGCGCCGACCACATCGTGGTCTGGGCGACCCTCGACCGCGACCTGGGCCGGGCCGCGATCAAGTCCTTCGTGGTGCCCAAGGGCACCCCGGGCATGCGCGTCGACCGGCTCGAGCACAAGCTCGGGATCCGCGCCTCCGACACCGCGACGATCATCTTCGAGAACTGCCGGGTGCCGAAGGAGAACCTCCTGGGCTCTCCGGAGGTCGACGTCAAGCAGGGCTTCGCGGGCGCCATGGCGACCTTCGACAACACCCGCCCGCTCGTCGCGGCGATGGCGATCGGCTGCGCCAAGGCGTCGCTCGACCTGACGCGCGACCTGCTCGAGCAGGCCGGCGTCGTCATCGACTACGACCGCCCCGCCGTCACCCAGTCGGCCGCCGCGGCGAAGTTCCTCCAGATGGAGGCCGACTGGGAGGGCGCGCGCCTGCTCACCCTCCAGGCGGCCTGGATGGCCGACAACCGCGAGCCCAACAGCCTGGAGGCGTCGATGGCCAAGGCCAAGGCGGGCCGGGTGGGCTCCGACATCACGCTGAGCTGTGTCGAGCTGGCCGGGTCCATCGGCTACAGCGAGGCCGAGCTGCTCGAGAAGTGGTCGCGCGACTCCAAGATCCTCGACATCTTTGAGGGCACGCAGCAGATCCAGCAGCTCATCGTGGCCCGCCGGGTCCTGGGGCTGAGCAGCGCCGAGCTGAAGTGAGCCCGTCCCCGCGCCGCCACGGCGGCGCGGGGACACGGCGGAGGCCGCGCACCGGTCGAGGGGGGATCGACGGTGCGCGGCCTCCGTGCGTCACGGGCCGTGCTGGCTCAGGAGGCGGACGACCCGGAGGAGCCCTCGTCGGTGACCGGCGCGTCGGCGGTCTTGGGCGGCGCGTGGTCGATGGCCTCCGCGACCACCGCAGGGCTCGGCACCGCGCCGGCGGCGGCGTCGGCGGAGGCCGGCGTGGCCGCCGACTTCGTGGCGGTCGTCGTCTGCGGGGCAGCGGCCTTCCCCGCTCCGGCCTTCCCCTCCCCGGCCTTCTTCGCCGCGGACTTCGTGGCCGGGGCCTTCTTCGCGGGGGCGGTCTTCGTGGCCGCGGGCTTGGTGGCCGTGGCCTTCTTCGCGGGGGCGGTCTTCTTGGCCGCGGGCTTCGTGGCCGGGGCCTTCTTCGTGGGAGCCGTCGTCGCGGGTGACTCCTCCTGGGTCGCCGCGCGCGTGGGCAGCCTGTCGCCCGGGCCGTCGGCCGGGATCTCGGTGGGCGTCGCGCCGGCCCCCATCGAGGCCGTCCTGGCCACGTCGGCCGGGGTCGCGTCGACGTGCTCCGGGTCGGCTGCGGCATCGATCGAGGTCTCGGGAGCCGCCGAGGCCGCGGTCGTCGCGGCCTTCTTGGCCGGGGTCTTCTTGGCCGGGGTCTTCTTGGCCGGGGCCTTCTTCGCCGGGGCCTTCGTGGCCGGGGCTGCCGGAGTGTCGGACGTCGTGGCGGCCGCGTTCGCGGTGGTGGTCTTCTTCGCGGGGGCCTTCTTCGCCGGGGCCGCCGGGTCGGGCACGGCGGCCTTCGTCGACGCTGTCGGCTTCGCGGTAGGGGTCTTCTTCGCGGGGGCCTTCTTCGCCGGGGCCGCCGGGTCGGGCACGGCGGCCTTCGTCGACGCTGTCGGCTTCGCGGAAGCCTTGGTGGCGGCGGTCTTCCCCGCCGGCGTCCTCGCGGCGGGGGCCTTCGCGGCCGGCGCGACCGGGTCGCCGGCGACCTTGCCCGAGGCCGCGGGGGTCGGGGCGGGTCCGGCGGGCGCCGAGGTCGGTGCGGGGGCCGCCGCCTCGGTGGGGGCGGGCGCAGTGCCGGCCGCGCCCTTGCGTCCGGGCACTAGAGACGTGACGGTCCCGGCGGCCTTGCCGGCCACGTCGAGCGGCAGCTTGGCCACTCCCTTCACGGCATCCTTCACGCCGCCGGCGGCGCCGGCCGCCGCACCCGCGGCTGCGCTCGTCACCTCGCCGGTGAGGTCCTTGATCTTGCCGAGCTTCTTGCGGGCCACGTGAGCCTCCTGTGGTGTCGGTCGTGCGGTTACCGTCCGGTATACCGCCATCCGACCACCCTCGCCTCACCCCGCGGGCGACCGCCCGACGGGCAGACTGCACCCATGGCTCCGACCGACGCCGGCGCAGAGCGCCGTACCGACCTGATCGTCTCGACCCTGGGCGACGCCTTCGCGCCGCTCATGGAGGCCGACCCGACCGCGTTCCGCGGGAAGTACCGCAAGATGGCCTCCGACCCGCACGCCTTCTACCGCGGCACGGCGTGCCTGTTCTACGCCGACGTCACCGGCGACGGCGAGCACGGGGGCGACCCCTTCAGCGACGAGCGCAGCGGCCGGATCTGGGTCCACGGCGACCTGCACGTGGAGAACTTCGGCACCTACCTCAACTCCGACGGTCGCCTGGTCTTCGACGTCAACGACTTCGACGAGGCTTACCTCGGGCGCTTCGTGTGGGACCTGCAGCGCTTCGCGGCGTCCCTCGCCCTGGTCGGCTGGCAGAAGGCGCTGCCCGAGGACGACGTGCGGCGCCTGATCGGTCGCTACCTGCGGGCCTACCTCGCCCAGGTCGACGAGTACCGCCGCAGCGACGAGGACGACTTCGCCCTGCACCTCGACAACACCGAGGGCCCGATCCACGCCGCGCTGGTCGACGCGCGCCAGCAGCGTCGCGCCGAGCTCCTCGACGCCAACACCCACCGCTCCGAGGGCAGCAGGGTCTTCCTCGACGACCGCTCCGTGCGCCGCCTCGGCCAGGCCGAGCGCCGCAAGGTGGAGCAGGCCTACGCGCTCTACCTCGAGTCGATCCCCGAGGACCGCCGCTCCGACCGGGCGCTCTTCTACGACCTGCGCGACGTCGTCGGCAAGTCGGGCTTCGGCATCGGCAGCGCCGGTCTGCCTGCCTACAACCTGCTCATCGAGGGCGCCAGCCAGGCCCTCGACAACGACGTGATCCTGTCGATGAAGCAGGCCAACGTGCCCGCGATCAGCCGCTTCGTCGACACCAGCGCGGTCGAGTCCTACTTCCGGCACGAGGGCCACCGCACCGTGGTCAGCCAGCGCGCGCTGCAGGTGCACACCGACCCGCTGCTCGGGTTCACCGAGGTCGACGGCACCGGCTACGTCGTCGCCGAGGTCTCGCCCTACGAGGTCGACCTCGACTGGCGCGACCTCACCGAGCCCGACGACATCGCGCACGTCGTCGACCTGCTGGGTCGCGCCACGGCCAAGATCCACTGCGCCTCCGACGAGGACAGCGACCAGGACCTCGTGGACTTCCAGGTCGAGGAGGCGATCGCGGCCAGCCTCGAGGGCCGCCGCCGCGAGTTCACCTCCTGGGTCACCGACTTCGGGCTGTCCTACGCCGACCAGGTGCGCGACGACCACGAGCTCTTCGTGCGGGCCTTCCGCGAGGGCCGGATCGGCGTCTCCTCGACCTGATCCGCCCCGGCGTCCGCCCCGGCGCCGTCGGCGTCGGGGCCGCGGTCGTTCAGCGCGCGACGATCCCGGCGCCGGCGGACGGCGTGGCCACCAGGTGGGCCGGCGCCCGGAAGCCGTCGGCCACGAAGCGGGCGTCGATGGCGCGGGCGACGGCCTCGACACGGTCGGCGGGCACCACGGCCACGCTCGAGCCTCCGAAGCCGCCACCGGTCATCCGCGCGGCCAGCGCACCGGCCTGCACCGCGGTCTCGACCGCGGCGTCGAGCTCGGGGCAGGAGATCTCGAAGTCGTCGCGCATCGAGACGTGGGAGGCCAGGAAGCAGCGTCCGACCTGACCCCAGTCGCCCGCGGCGAGGGCGTCGACCACCTCGGTGACCCGGGCGATCTCGGTGACGACGTGGCGCGCGCGTCGGCGCAGCCGCTCGTCGTCGAGCAGCTCCACGGCCTCCGCGGTGGTCTCGCGCAGCGTGGGCACGCCGAGGCGGCGCGCGGCCTCCTCGCAGTCGGCGCGGCGTGAGGCGTAGCCGCCGTCGACGAGCGCGTGGCTGACCCGCGTGTCGGTGACCAGCAGCACGAGGTCGGCCGCGGCCAGGGGGAGGACGACGTCGCGGGTCGAGCCGTCGGCGAAGTCGACGAGCAGCGCCGTGCCCGCGGCGGCGTGGACCGAGACGGTCTGGTCCATGCCCCCGGTCGGGGCGCCGACGACCTCGGTCTCGGCGCTGATGGCCGCGGCGACCAGGCGTCGTGCGCCCTCGGGGTCGAGGCCCACCCCGAGGAGCGACAGCGCCGCTGCCCCCACCGAGCACTCCAGTGCCGCCGAGCTCGACAGCCCGGCGCCGAGGGGCACGGTGGAGTCGACGAGGACGTCGAGGCCCGTGACGTCGAGGCCGTCGCGGCCCAGCGCCCACACCACGCCCACGGCGTAGCCGGCCCAGCCGGCGTCGAGGTCGGGACCCAGGTCGGCCAGGTCGCCCTCCCACGACCCCTCGGCCTGCAGGCTGCCGACCCGCAGCCGGCCGTCCTCGCGGGGCCGCACCGCGGCGTAGGTGGCGTGGGGCAGGGCCACCGGGAGCACGAGGCCGGCGTTGTAGTCGGTGTGCTCACCGATGAGGTTGACCCGGCCGGGCGCGCGGGCGACCACCGTCGGCTCCGCGCCGAAGCGAGCGGTGAACGCGGCCGTGAGGGTCGTGGCGAGCGCCTCGGGGGCGCCGGGGTCCAGGAACGACATGGGCGTCAGCCTATGGGAGCGCAAACATGGCCGGTGACCCCTCGCCGGCCCGGTCCCCGGGGCTGCGCGACATACTGGCTCGATGGACGAGCAGCTGATCGACCTGGCCCACCAGATGTTCGACCTGGCCCGCGAGGGCCACACCGAGCGCCTGCTGGCCTACGTCGAGGCCGGCGTGCCGGTCGACCTCACCGACGCCGCGGGCAACACCCTGCTCATGCTCGCCGCCTACCACGGCCACGCGGTCACGACCTCGGCCCTGGCCGCTCGGGGTGCCGACGTGGACCGGCTCAACGACCGGGGTCAGTCCCCCCTCGCCGGGGCGGTGTTCAAGGGCGAGGACGACGTGGTCGCGGCCCTGCTCGCCCTCGGGGCCGACCTGGACGCCGGGAGCCCCACCGCGCGGGCCACGGCCGAGATGTTCGGCCGCGACCTCGGGTAGGGGCCCGCACCGCGCCCGGTCCCGGGCCCGTCGTCGGCACCGGCGCGTAGCATCGCGCCCCGTGCGCTTCCTCTCCGACGCGGCTCCGCCGTACGACCTGACCTACGACGACGTCTTCATGGTGCCCCGCTCCTCGGCGGTGGCCAGCCGCTACGACGTCGACCTCGCCACCGACGACGGCACCGGCGCCACCCTGCCGCTGGTGGTCGCCAACATGACCGCCATCGCCGGCAAGCGGATGGCCGAGACCGTGGCACGTCGCGGCGGTCTCGTGGTCGTGCCCCAGGACATCCCGATCCCGGTGGTGGCCGACGTGGTGCGCTACGTCAAGGAGCGCCACCACGTGCTCGACACCCCCATCGTGCTGGGGCGCCACCAGACGGTGGCCGAGGCGCTGTCGCTGATCCCCAAGCGCGCACACCGTGCCGCCGTCGTGGTCGAGGACGGGCGTCCCGTGGGGGTCGTGTCGGAGGCCGACTGCACCGACGTCGACCGCTTCGCCCAGGTGGGCGACGTGATGAACACCGAGCCGGTCACCATCGCCGCGGGCAGTGACCCGCGTGCGGCCTTCGACGCCATCGACCGGGCCCGCGCGGCCGTGGCCGTCGCGGTACACCCCGACGGCACCCTCGCCGGCGTGCTCACCCGCACCGGGGCGCTGCGCGCCACCGTCTACACCCCGGCCGTGGACGCGACCGGCGGTCTGCGGATCGCCGCGGCCGTCGGCGTCAACGGCGACGTGGCCGGCAAGGCCGCCGACCTGCTGGCCGCGGGCGTGGACTGCCTCGTCGTCGACACCGCCCACGGCCATCAGGACCGCATGGTCGACGCGCTGCGCGCCGTGCGGGCGCTCTCGCCGCAGGTGCCGGTGGTGGCCGGCAACGTGGTGTCGGCCGAGGGCACCCGGGCGCTGGTCGAGGCCGGCGCCGACGTCGTCAAGGTCGGCGTGGGTCCCGGCGCCATGTGCACCACCCGGATGATGACCGGGGTGGGGCGCCCACAGCTCAGTGCCGTGCTCGACTGCTCGGCGGCCGCGCGCGACCTGGGGGCCCGGGTGTGGGCCGACGGCGGCGTACGCCACCCGCGCGACGTGGCGCTGGCGCTGGCGGCCGGCGCTTCGAGCGTGATGATCGGCTCCTGGTTCGCGGGCACCCACGAGTCGCCGGGCGACCTGGTGACCGACTCCGACGGCCGGGCCTACAAGGTCTCCTTCGGCATGGCCTCCGCGCGCGCCGTGGCGAACCGCACCTCGACCGAGTCGGCCTTCGACCGCGCCCGCAAGGGGCTCTACGAGGAGGGCATCTCGTCCTCGCGGATGTACCTCGACCCGGCCCGTCCGGGGGTGGAGGACCTCATCGACCAGATCTGCTCGGGCGTGCGCTCGGCGTGCACCTACGCCGGTGCTGCGTCGCTGGCCGAGCTGCGTGAGCGCGCGGTCATCGGCGTGCAGTCGGCCTCGGGATACGCCGAGGGGCGCCCGCTGGCCACCAGCTGGTGACCTGCGGGCGCCCCTGACGCGCTCGTCGTGCCGCGGGTGCCGCTCGTCAGGCGCCCGGGGTGCGCGCCGGGTCGGGCACCGGGTCGGACGCCGCGTCGGGGTCCTTCTCGGTGGAGAGCACGAAGTCGTCGCCGTGCTCGGTGACGCCGGCGACCACGGCGCTCTCGACCGCCTCGACGGCGTACTGGCGGCGGACCACCAGCGGGTCGGTCGAGAGGTCCTTCACCAGCGAGACCGCCAGGCCGATCATGACGACGACGAAGGGCAGCGCCGCCACGATCGTGATGGTCTGCAACCCGGTGAGGGCGTCGTCGCCGCCCACCAGCAGCATCACCGCGGCGACGGCGCCGGTGGCCACGCCCCAGAAGACCACCGTGGGTCGGCGCGGCTCGGTCGTGCCGCCCTCCGAGAGGGTGCCCATGACGATCGAGGCGGCGTCGGCGCCGGAGACGAAGAAGATGGCCACCAGCACCATCACGACGACGCTGGCCACCGTGGCCAGCGGGAACTGGTCGAGGGTCGAGAAGAGCTGCGACTCCGCCGCGCCGTCGCCGAAGACGTCGATCCCGCTGTCCTGCAGGTCGATGGCCGTGCCGCCGAAGACGCAGAACCACAGCAGGCTGACCGCGCTCGGCACCAGCAGCACCCCGGTGACGAACTGGCGGATGGTGCGACCGCGCGAGATGCGGGCCAGGAACATGCCGACGAAGGGGGTCCAGGACACCCACCACGCCCAGTAGAAGACCGTCCAGGACTGCAGCCACTCCTGCGTCTCGGCCCCCTCGGCGCCGGTGCGGGCGGCCATCATCGGCAGGTCGCCGACGTAGCTGCCGATCGAGGTCGGCACCAGGTTGAGGATGAAGACGGTCGGGCCGACGACGAAGACGAAGAGCGCCAGCGCCACCGCGAGCACCATGTTGATGTTGGAGAGCCACTGGATGCCCTTGGCCACGCCCGAGACGGCCGAGAGCACGAAGGCCACGGTGAGCACCGCGATGATGCCCACCAGCACGCCGTTGCCGACCGGTCCGATGCCGGCGACGATCTCGAGCCCGCTGCGGATCTGGATCGCGCCCAGGCCGAGGGAGGCGGCGGAGCCGAAGAGCGTGGCGAAGATCGCCAGCATGTCGATGACCTTGCCGCCCTTGCCGCGGGCGTGACGGCCCAGCAGCGGCTCGAAGGCGGCGGAGACCAGCTGCACGCGGCCCTTGCGGTAGACGCCGTAGGCGATGGAGAGACCGACGACGGCGTAGATGGCCCACGGGTGCAGGGTCCAGTGGAACATCGTGGTGGCCAGCGCCGTCTGGGCGGCCTCGGGGTTGCCCGCCTCGCCGGTGCCCGGGGGAGGGGTCGTGAAGAAGGTGAGTGGCTCGCTGACGCCGTAGAACATCAGGCCGATGCCCATGCCGGCGCTGAACATCATCGCGATCCACGAGATGGTCCGGAACTCGGGCTCGTCGTCGTCACGGCCCAGGGGGATCCGGCCGTACTTGCCCAGGGCCAGCCACAGCACGAACACCACGAAGGAGCTGGTGGTCAGCACGAACAGCCAGCCGGTGTTGGTCATCACCCAGGTCAGCGCGTCGCTGGAGGCCGAGGCCAGCGAGTCGGTGCTGACGAAGCCCCAGACCAGGAACGCGACGGCCAGGGCGGCCGTGACGCCGAAGACGGCCTTGTCCAGGCCGGGGCGGGCCGGGCGCCCCTCCTCGACCGGGCGGTCGAGGGCGGGGTGGGTCTCGATGTGCTGCGGGATCACGGCCCCCGTGGGGGACTCGAACGCGTCGCGGGCGCGCGGGGCGCGCTCGGTCTCCGCTGGTGTCGGCGTGGACTTCGGTCGCTCTTGCTGTGTCGTCACGGGTCTCGGCGCGGGGACGCCGCCTCCTCGGTCGATCGGGGCACTGGGACGGGCCCGACCCGCGCGGGGCGCGAGAATCGGACATTCGACCATGTCAGGCGGCGCGCTGCGAGCACAACCCGGCTCACCCCTGCGGGCGATGTCCGACCGCGGATGTCCGCTCACCGGATCCCGGCGACCGGCCCGCGCCGATGACCCGGGGGTGTCAGCCGCGAGAGCTGCGCTCCGTGCGGCCCCGCACGATGCCGATGAAGGTCTGGATCCGCTCGTCGTCGCGGTCCAGCCGCCACGCCAGGCCCACCCGGGTCGGGGGGAGGTCGACGACGGGCCGGTAGGCGGTGTCCTTGCGTCGCAGCAGCCGCGCGACCGACATCGGCGCCAGCAGCACCCCGGTGCCGGCGGCCACGGTCTCCACCGCCTCGGGCAGGCTCATCACCGGCCACGCCAGCTGCGGCGCCTCGGGCCGCCAGCCGCTCACGTGGGGCCGCACCAGCTGCTCCTCGGCCAGGTCGGCCAGCTCCACCTCGTCGACGGCCGTCACGACGTGCTCGTGGCCGACCACCACGACCGGCACCTCCTCGTAGAGCGGGATGCAGTGCAGCACGTCGCGGTCGACGGGCAGCCGCACCAGGGTCATGTCGAGCGTGCCGTCGCGTAGACCCTCCTCCTGCTCCGGCTCCTCCACCGGCACCAGCTCGAGCGGCACGCGGGAGCGGCGGCGCCACGTCTCGGCCCACTTGTCGGGGGTGGCCCCGGTGACGAAGCCGACGCGGAAGGGGGTGGTCATGGGCCCGAGGGTACGGGTCAGCCGCTGGCCCCGAACTGCTCGACCCTGATCCCCGTCGCGCGCATCCCGGCCTCTCCGAGCAGCCGGGTGGCGAAGGAGGCGAACCCGGCCGAGCCACACACGTAGGCCCGGTCGACACCCTCCACCAGGTCGCGCACCTCGTCGACGTACGGCGGGGCCGCCACCCGCACCGACCCGTCGGCGCCGGTGAGGTTCTCGCGCGTCAGCGCCACGAGCGCGCCGGCGGCTCGCAGCTCCTCGGCGTAGGGCAGGGCGGCACGGGTGCGCCCGACCGCGACGACCCGGAGCCGGTCGCTCACCCCGAGCCGCCGGGCGTGGCGCAGCATCGCCACGGCCGGCACGACGCCGGTGCCGCCGACGACGCACACGGCCGGCACGAGGTCGCCGGCCCCGCCCCAGGTGAACCAGCCGCCGATCGGCCCCCGCAGCTCGAGCACGTCGCCGACCTCGAGCACCTCGTGGAGGAAGCCGGAGACCTCACCGCCGGGCAGGTGCTCGACCAGCAGCTCCAGGAGCGGGTCGCCCGGGTCGGAGGCCACGGAGTAGGACCGCTGGGCGGTGTAGCCGTCGTCGGCGCGCAGGCGGACCACGTAGTGCTGCCCGGGGAGGTGGTCGACGCGGTCGGCGACCTCGAGGCGCACCCGCAGCAGCGCCGTGCCCTCGTGGACGACCTCCACCACGCGGCCGGTCGTCCAGCGACCGACCGGGGCGGCCGCGGCGGGGGCGGTGCTCACGGGTCGCCCTGGTAGCGCTGCTCCAGCCACGGGTCGCCGCGGTCGTGGTAGCCGTTGGTCTCCCAGAAGCCCGGGCGGTCACGGTCCATGAGCTCCAGGCGGGTGACCCACTTGGCCGACTTCCAGAAGTACAGGTGGGGCACCAGCAGCCGCACCGGGCCGCCGTGCTCCGCCGGCAGCGGACGGCCCTCGTGCTCCCAGACCACCCACGCCCTGCCGCCGCGCAGGTCCGCCAGCGGCAGGTTGGTGGTGTAGCCGGTCGTGGCGTGCGCCATCACGTGGGTGGCCGACGTCGTGGGGCCGGCGGCGTCGAGCAGCGCGTCGACGGAGACGCCGGTGAAGCTGGTCCCCAGCATCGACCAGGTCGTCACGCAGTGGATGTCCCCGTCGTACGTCGAGCCCGGCAGCGCACGCAGCTCGTCCCAGCTCCACGTGGTCGACCGCTCGACCTCGCCGTCGACCGTCAGCGACCAGCGGGCGGGGTCGACGACGGGGGCGACCTCGGCGGTGAGCACCGGCCAGTCGCGGCCGGTGTCGTACTGCCCCGGGGGCAGCCGGTCGGGACGGCCCCGGCGCGGACGGCCGCTGAAGCCTCGGGTGACGGGCACGGGTGCTCCTCGGACAGGTCGTGGGACGGCGGGCAGGCCCCATCCTGCCCCGCCGCCCCATGCCCGCGCCGGTGGGCTCAGCCGCCGGCGGGCACGACGTAGACCACGACCTCCTCCAGGACGTCGGTGCCGCGCACGAAGTCCAGCTCGGCGACCTCCGCCCCCACGACGAGGTCGGCGGTGCTCCCGCTGTCGTCGCCGCCGCGGCGGCGGTCCACGACGCCGTCCTTGTCCCCGTCGTCGTCCCCGTCGTCGTCCCCGTCGTCGTCCCCGTCGTCGTCCCCGTCGTCATCGGAGTCGTCGTCGGAGTCGTCGTGGTCCTCGTCACGGGTCTCGAGCTCGATCTCGGTGTCGTCGGTCACCAGCCCGGTCAGCGTGTCGGTCCCGGAGCCGACCACGAGCTCGCCCGTGACGGCGTCGAAGGAGACGATCGCCCCGACGAGGTCGTCCTCGTCCTCGTCGTGGTGGCCGTCGCCGTCCCGGTCGCCGTCGCAGGCGTCGTCGCCGTGGTCGTCGCCGTCCTCGTCGAGACGTCCGTCGTCGTCGGAGTCCTCCTCGCCGTCGGGCGTGCCGTCGTCGTCGGAGTCGGAGTCGTCGGAGCCGAGCCCGAGCTCGTTCTCGTCCTCGTCGGCGACGCCGTCGGAGTCGGAGTCGTCGTCGTCCTTGGCGCAGGGCTCGCGGGCGTCGTCCTCGTCCTCGTCGGCCACGTCGTCGCCGTCGGTGTCCTCGTCGCCGTCGAGCGTGCCGTCGTCGTCGCTGTCGTCGTCGCGCGGGTCGGAGCCGCGCGCCGTGCCGCGCAGCTCGTCGGCGTCGTCCTGGCCGTCGCCGTCGGTGTCCTCGTCGCGCGGGTCGGTGCGCTCCTGCGACTCGCGACGGTTGCTGAGGCCGTCCTTGTCGGCGTCGCCGCGGGCGTCACCGGCCTCGGTCGGGTCGAAGCCGTGACGGCGCTCGTAGCGGTCGGACATGCCGTCGCCGTCTCGGTCGCGCGGGGCGGCGTCGGCGGTGGTGGCGAGGCCGGAGACGGCGAGGACGGCGACCGCGGTCGCCGCCAGGCTGCGGGGGATCGGCATGGGGGAGCCTTCCGGGGAGTGTCGCTGGACAGGGGGTCCCCCTCCCGGTCGGCCCCGCCCGGCCCGGGGTGAGGACTTCCCCGGCAAAGCCTCACCCCGGTGCCGCCCGGTGCGGCCCGGGGTGGCGCGGCGCTCAGCCGTCGAGCGCCCGGCGCACGCGGGGTGCGACCTCCGTGCCGAGCAGCTCGATGCCGTGCAGGAGGTTGTCGTGCGCGAGACGGATGTTGGTCATCTGCAGCGAGATCCGGCTGACGCCGCCGAGGTCGGCGTCGATGCGCAGCATCTTCTGCGCCACCGTCTCGGGGGAGCCGATCAGGAAGGCCCCGTCGGGGGCGACCGTGGCGTCGTACTGCGCGCGTCCCGGGGCACCGAACCCGCGCTCGCGACCGATCTTGGTGAACATCTCCTGCCAGCCGGGGTAGAAGTCGTCGGCGGCCTGCTCGTCGCTGTCGCCGACGAAGCCGAAGCAGTGCAGCCCCACCTTGAGGGTGGCCGGGTCGTGGCCGGCGCGGCGCCCGGTCTCGCGGTAGAGGTCGACCAGCGGCTTGAACCGCGCGGGCTGCCCGCCGATGATCGCCACCATCAGCGGCAGGCCCAAGCCACCGGCGCGGGCGAAGGACGACGGGGTGCCGCCCGCGCCGACCCAGATCGGGAAGGGGTCCTGCACGGGCCGGGGGTAGACGCCCTGGCCGGTCAGGGCGGGACGGTGCCGGCCCGACCAGGTCACGTGGGGCTGCTCGCGCAGCCGCAGCAGCAGGTCGAGCTTCTCGGCGAAGAGCGAGTCGTAGTCGTCGAGGTCGAGGCCGAAGAGCGGGAAGGACTCCACGAAGGAGCCGCGCCCGACGACGAGGTCGATGCGACCACCGGAGACCAGGTCGAGGGTGGCGAACTCCTGGAACACCCTGACCGGGTCGCTGGCGCTGAGCACCGTCACGGCGCTGTTGAGCCGGATGTCACGCGTGCGTGCCGCGGCGGCGGCCAGCAGCACGGCCGGTGCGGAGTCGAGGTACTCGCTGCGGTGGTGCTCCCCGATGCCGTAGCTGTCGAGGCCGACCTGGTCGGCCCGCTCGACCTCTTCCAGCAGGTGGGCGACCCGCTCCTGGGGACCGATCTCGCGACCGGTGTCGGGGTCGGTGACCACCGAGACGAAGCTGTCGATGCCGATCTTCACGCCGGGACCTCTCCTGCTGCTGCGACGACGACCTTGCCCACCACGTGGCCGTCCTCGACCAGGCCGTGGGCCCGTCGCAGCGTAGCGGCGTCGAGCGGCGACAGGACGGTGGTGGCGGTGGAGCGCACACGTCCGGCGTCGACGAGGTCGGCGACGCGGTCGAGGAGGTCGTGCTGGCTGCGCTGCTGCTCGCCGCCGGTCAGCGCGCGGGTGAACATCAGCTCCCAGTGCACCGAGAGGCTCTTGGGCTTGAGCGCGGCGATGTCGAGGACCTCGGGGTCGTCGATGGCGACGATCTCGCCGAAGGGGTCGAGGACCTCGGTGTAGAGCTCGAGCTGGCCGGGCTGCTCGACGCGGCTGGTGAAGACCCAGGCGACGCCGTCGGGAGCGGCGAGGCGCACCTGGTCGAGCAGGTCGTCGGCACGGTGGTCCACGACGGCCGCTGCGCCCAGCTGCTCCACCCAGGCCCGGGACTCGGCCCGTGACGCCGTGGCCACCACCCGCACACCGGGCAGCAGCTCGCGCACCAGCTGGAGCACCATCGAGCCGACGCCGCCGGCGGCTCCCGGCAGCAGCAGCGTGCCCTGACTGGCCTCGTGGAGGCGGAGCTTGTCGAAGAGGCCCTCCCAGGCGGTGATCGCGGTCAGCGGGAGGGCGGCCGCCTCGGCGAACCCGAGGGTGGAGGGCTTGCGCCCCACGAGGCGCTCGTCGACCGCGTGGAGCTCGGCGTCGGAGCCCTGCCGCATCAGGTGGCCGGCGTAGTAGACCTCGTCGCCGACCGCGAAGAGCTCGACCTCGGAGCCGACCTCGACCACCACGCCCGCCGCGTCGTAGCCGAGCACGCGCACCCCGTCGGGACGCTCGTCGGCGCGGTCGTCGGGGATCGCGCCGCTGCGGACCTTGGTGTCGACGGGGTTGACCGACACCGCCCGCACCTCGACGAGCAGGTCGCGCGGGCCCACCTCGGGGCGGGGCAGCTCGACGTCGACGAGCGACTCGGGGTCGGTGACCGGCAGGCACCGACGCAGTCCGACGGCGCGCATGGTCGTGCCGGGCGCGGTCGTGCCGGGCGTGGTGCCGGGTGCACTCGAGGTGTCGGGGGTGACGGCGGGGCTCTGTTCGCTCATGGCCCCGAGGATGCCCGGCGCCCGGTGAGCGCGGGTCAGCCGCCCGTCGTGGCCGCGGCCCGCCGGGTGCGCGAGCGGCGGGGTGCGACAGCCTCCGGGGCGATCAGCACGGGGCAGGTGGCGTGGTCGAGCACGGCCCGGGCGACCGGCCCGAGGTGCGACCCGACCGGCAGGAGGTGGTGCCGCCGGCCGACCACGACGAGGCCGGAGCGGCCGGCCGCGTCGAGCAGGGCCTCGACCGGCGGCTCGGGGCGCACGTGGAGCACCACCGGCACCTCGGGGAAGCCGGCGCGCAGGGGCTCGACGGCCGCTTCCAGCTCCCGGCGTGCGCGGCCCTCCCAGTCGGCGCGCACGGTGGTGTCGATGACGGGGGACCAGAGCCCACGGGCCCACCAGGAGTGCACCACCCGCAGGCTCGACCCGCGCTCGCGGGCCAGCTCGAAGGCCGTGCGCAGGAGCGGGTCGGCCTCGCCCGCGTCCTGCACGCCCACGGTGACCACCGAGGCCGCGCCGGCCGGGGGCCGTTGCCAGCCGGTGGGCACCGAGACGACGGGCACCGCGGCCCGGGCCGCCACGCCGTTGAGCGTGGAGCGGGTCAGCACGTGGTGCAGCCGACTGGTCGTGCGTCGCTCGAGCACCAGGAGGGCGCCGTGACGCGCGTGGTCGACCAGGTCGTGGACGAGCCCGCCGGAGTCCAGGCGCTCGCCGGTGACGACCGTGCCGGGCCCCCCGAGGTCGCGCGCCAGCCGGACGGCGCTGCTGACGGTGTCGTCGGCGGCGGCGTAGACGTCGGCGAGGAGCTCGGGGTAGCCGTTGGCCGCCCCCGCACGCACGACGTGCACGACGTGGACGGGGGCGTGGTGGCGCTCGGCCTCCTGCACCGCGAAGGCGACCGCGCCGGCAGCGCCCTCGGCGCCGACGGCCACGACGACGGTGTCGCCGGGCCGGCCGGGCGCGGTCTGGTCGGTGGGGCGGGTGCTGTCCATGGTGGCGGGTCCTCCCGGGTCGGTGACGGGACTGTCCCGTCACCCCCACGCTCCTCGCGCACCGCCCGTCGCGGACCTGTCCCAGGGCCCCGGTCCGCGGGACCTTCGCCCCTGCGGGTCGGGGGCCGGCCACGGCAGGCTCGCAGCATGGACACAGCCAGCGCACCGACCGGGCCGGCGGCTGCCGGCGAGCTCACGAGCGAGGAGTGCTGGGAGCGGCTGGCCCGGCACGAGCTGGGACGTCTGGCCTACCGGCTGGTCGACGAGGTCCACCTGGTGCCGATCAACTACGTCGTCGACGACGGAGCGCTGCTCTTCCGCACCGCGGCCGGCGGCAAGCTGCTCGCGGCGGCCCTGCACTCGGAGGTGGCGCTCGAGATCGACTGGCACGACACGTCGTCGGCGTGGTCGGTCGTGGCCCGCGGACGGCTGCGCCGCCTCGACGAGCGCGAGGAGCACCGGCTCGACGCGGAGGTGCGCCAGAGCTGGCTGGAGGGCCTGACGTACGACGTCGTGGAGCTGCGCCCCACCGTGGTGACGGGCCGCTCCTTCCAGCTGCGGGCCAGGCCCGCGGAGCTGGCCGACGCCGACTGAGCCGGCTGCACCACCGACGGCACGGAGCCGCAGGTCCGAGGACCTGCGGCTCCGTGGTGGTGCTGTGGTGGTGCTGGGGTGGTGCTGGGGTGGTGCTGGGGTGGTGCTGGGGTGGTGCTGGGGTCGTCGCTCAGTCGAGGTCGAAGCGGTCGAGCTCCATGACCTTGGTCCAGGCCTTGACGAAGTCGCCCACGAACTTCTCCCGCGCGTCGTCGGCGGCGTAGACCTCCGACAGCGCCCGCAGCTGCGAGTTGGACCCGAAGATCAGGTCGACCGGCGTGGCGGTGAAGCGCACCTCGTCGGTGGCGACGTCGCGGATCTCGTAGATGTTCTCCTCCGACTCCGAGGCCTTCCAGCGGGTCCCGGGGGACAGCAGGTGGGTGAAGAAGTCGTTGGTGAGCACGCCGGGCCGGTCGGTGAGCACGCCGTGGGCGGTGCCGCCGACGTTGCCGCCGAGGGCGCGCAGACCGCCCACCAGCACGGTCATCTCGGGCGCGGTGAGGTCGAGCATGTAGGCGCGGTCGACCAGGAGCACCTCGGGCTGGGTCTTCTCCCCGGGGCGCAGGTAGTTGCGGAACCCGTCGGCGCGCGGCTCGAGCACCCGGAAGGAGTCGGTGTCGGTCTGCTCCTGGGTGGCGTCGGTGCGACCGGCGCGGAACGGCACGGTCACCTCGACCCCGGCGTCGGCGGCGGCCTTCTCCACCGCGGCGGAGCCGGCGAGCACGATGAGGTCGGCCAGCGAGACCTGGGCCCCGCCCGCGGCGTTGAAGTCGCTGCGGACGCCCTCGAGCACGCCGAGCACGCGCTCGAGCTGCTCGGGCTGGTTGACCTCCCAGCCGCGCTGCGGCTCGAGGCGGATGCGGGCCCCGTTGGCTCCGCCGCGCTTGTCGGTGGAGCGGAAGGTCGCGGCCGAGGCCCACGCCGTGGCGACGAGCTCGGAGACCGTCAGGTCGGTGGCCAGCACCGCCTGCTTGAGGCGGGCGACGTCGGCGTCGGAGACCAGCGGGCCCTCGACGTCCGGCACGGGGTCCTGCCACAGCTGCGGCTCGGCGACCTCGGGGCCGAGGTAGCGGCTGATCGGGCCCATGTCGCGGTGCAGCAGCTTGTACCAGGCCTTGGCGAAGGCCAGCGCGAACTCCTCGGGGTTCTCCAGGAAGCGCCGCGAGATCTTCTCGTACGCCGGGTCCACGCGCAGCGCGAGGTCGCTGGTGAGCATGGTGGGCTTGCGCCGGGGGGCGTCCTCGGTCGGGCCGGGGATGACGTCCTCGGCGTCCTTGGCCACCCACTGGTAGGCGCCGGCGGGGCTCTTCTCCAGCTCCCACTCGTAGCCGAACAGGAACTCGAAGTAGTCGTTGCTCCACTGCACCGGGGTGCGGGTCCAGGTGACCTCGAGGCCCGAGGTGATGGCGTCGACGCCCTTGCCGGAGCCGAACTGGCTCTTCCAGCCCAGGCCCTGCTCCTCCAGCGGGGCGCCCTCGGGCTCGGGGCCCACGAGGTCGGCGTCGCCGGCTCCGTGGGTCTTGCCGAAGGTGTGGCCGCCGGCGATGAGGGCGACGGTCTCCTCGTCGTTCATCGCCATGCGGGCGAAGGTCTCGCGGATGTCGCGGGCCGAGGCCAGCGGGTCGGGGTTGCCGTTGGGGCCCTCGGGGTTGACGTAGATCAGGCCCATCTGCACGGCGCCGAGCGACTCGTGGAGCTCGCGCTCGCCGGTGTAGCGCTCGTCGCCCAGCCAGGTGTCCTCGGGGCCCCAGAAGATCTCCTCGGGCTCCCAGACGTCCTCACGGCCGAAGCCGAAGCCGAAGGTCGGCAGACCCATGTCCTCGAGGGCGACGTTGCCGGCGAGGACCAGCAGGTCGGCCCACGAGACCTTGGTGCCGTACTTCTGCTTGACGGGCCACAGCAGGCGGCGGGCCTTGTCGAGGTTGGCGTTGTCGGGCCAGCTGTTGAGCGGGGCGAAGCGCTGGCCGCCGTCGCCGGCGCCGCCGCGACCGTCGTAGATGCGGTAGGTGCCGGCGGCGTGCCAGCTGAGGCGGATCATCAGGCCGCCGTAGTGGCCGAAGTCGGCGGGCCACCAGTCCTGCGAGGTGCGGAGCACCTGGGTGACGTCCTGCTTGAGCGCGTCGACGTCGAGGCCGGCGAAGGCCTGCTTGTAGTCGAAGTCCTCGCCCAGCGGGTTGCTCTTGGTCGAGTGCACGTGCAGGACCGACAGGTCGAGGGAGTTGGGCCACCAGTCCTTGAGGCCGTGCGGGCGTCCGCCGGTCGTCGGGGTGGGGGAGTCGATGACCGGGTTCTCGCTCTCGCTGCCCTGCGCGGTGGCGCCGTCGTGCATGACGGGGCAGCCCTGCTCGGCCTTGCGGTCGACGCCCTGGGGGCTGACCGGGGCGGTGTCGCCCTGCGCGGCGCTCTGGTCCTGGTTGTCGCTCATCTGGAACCTTTCGGGAGTGGCGGTCACTGAGGTGATGGCTGGTGGTGGCTGCTGATCGGGGTCAGGCGGGGCGCGCGGCCGCGCACGCGGGGCAGGTGCCCCAGTAGACGACCTCCGCCTCGTCGACCTCGAAGCCGTGGTCGTCGGAGGCGGTGAGGCACGGCGTGTGGCCCACGGCGCAGTCGACGTCGCCGATGGCGCCGCAGCTGCGGCACACGACGTGGTGGTGGTTGTCGCCCACGCGCGCCTCGTAGCGCGCGACCGAGCCCGAGGGCTGGATGCGGCGCACGAGGCCGGCGCCGGTGAGCGCGCGCAGGACGTCGTAGACCGCCTGGTGGGAGACCTCGCCGAGGTCGGCCCGCACGGCGCTGATGAGGGTGTCGGTGTCGGCGTGCGGACGCTGGTGCACCGCGGCCAGGACGGACACCCGCGGCCTGGTGACCCGCAGCTGCGCAGCGCGCAGCCGGTCCTCGACGGTGGGTGAGGTGCTCATGCGCCTACTCTGGCGGCTTTTCTGGATCGAATCAAGATCTGGAGGCCGGTCGGCGTGTCCTCGGTCCCGACTCCGCAGGACCTTGGTCCCGACTCCGTGGCAGGTCCTACGCCGGGCGCCCCACCCGCCGATCGGGGCGTCGAGGGCACGCGAGGGCGGCCCGGGAGGAGACACCAGCCATGCGGCAGCAGCGGATCAGGCCCACCGGGGTCGAGCACACCTTCGCCGAGGACCGGATCATCGTGTCGAAGACCGACACCCGGGGTCTGATGACCTACGTCAACCAGCTCTTCGTCGAGATGAGCGGCTACGAGGAGGCCGACCTCGTCGGTCGCCCGCACAACCTCATCCGCCACCCCGACATGCCGCGCGCGGTCTTCCGGCTGCTGTGGGAGCGGGTCGGTGCGGGGGAGGAGATCTTCGCCTACGTCGTCAACCTGCGCGCCGACGGCGGGCACTACTGGGTGCTCGCCCACGTCACCCCCACCGTCGGGCCCGACGGCACCGTGGTCGGCTACCACTCCAACCGCCGCACCGCCTCACGGGCCGCGCTCGACCAGGTCCGCCCCCTCTACGCCGCGCTCGTCGCCGAGGAGGCCCGCCACGCCAGCACCCCGGAGGCGCTGGCCGCGTCCTCGGCCCTGATGGACGACCTGCTCGCCCGCCGCGGCACCACCTACGACGAGCTGGTCTGGTCGCTCGACGCCGCCGCGGCCCCGACCGAGGGGGCGGCGGCATGACGCTCCTCGACGACGGTCCTGTCGGGGCCGCGCACCCCGCCGACCCGGCCGACCCGCCCGACCCCGGTGACCGGACCGACCCCGCCGACCCGGCAGCCGCCCTGGCCGCCGAGGCGGCGGCGTACCGCTCGGCGCTGCTGGCCCTCACCGCCGTGTGCCGGGCCGCGGCCCGCGGCGACCTGGAGCCCCGGGTCGGCGTGCTCGGCGACGCCCCCGAGCTGCGCGAGGCCCGCTCCGCGCTCAACGACCTGCTCGACCTCACCGACGCCTTCGTGCGCGAGGCCTCGGCGTCGCTGGAGTTCGCCAGCGACGGCCGCTTCTACCGCACGTTCCTGGTGCGGGGGATGGTCGGCTCGTTCCGGGCCGGCGCCGGCACCATCAACGCCGCCACCACCTCCATGGCCGCCTCGCACGACGAGCTCGCGGCGCAGGACGCGCGCCGTCTCGAGCTCGCCGACGCCTTCGAGCGGGCCGTGCTCGGCCTCTCCGACCAGGTCGCCGCCGCGTCGACCGAGATGGAGTCGACCTCGCGCAGCCTGGCCGCGACGGCCGAGGGCACCGCCACCCGCGCGGAGGTCGTCGGCGAGCAGGCCGTCACCGCCTCCGACGCCGTCACCATGGCCGCGGCCGCCGTCGAGGAGCTCGCGAGCACCGTCGGGGCCATCGAGGCCCAGACCAGCAGCGCCGACGAGGTCGGCGTCGCGGCCTCGGCGGAGGCCGCCGCCGCCCAGCAGACGGTGGCCGGTCTCGTGAAGGCCTCCCAGGAGATCGGCGACGTGGTGCGCGTGATCAGCGAGGTCGCCGCCCAGACCCGCCTGCTCGCCCTCAACGCCACCATCGAGGCGGCGCGGGCCGGCGAGTCGGGCAAGGGCTTCGCCGTCGTCGCCTCCGAGGTCAAGAACCTCGCCGCCCAGACCTCCGAGGCGACCGTGCGCATCGAGGACCAGGTCGGGGAGATCCGCGCGGCCGCCACCGAGGCCGTCACCGCCATCGAGACGATCTCCGGGGGCGTGCGCGGGATGGGGGAGAGCCTGTCGGTCATCGCCGGCTCCGTGGGCGAGCAGCGGCTGGCCGCCCAGGAGCTGAGCAAGACCACCTCGCAGGCCGCCTCGGCGGTGACCGCGGTGACCGGCGAGGTCGCCACCATCACCGACGACACCCGCACCACGAGCACGGGAGCGGTCGAGATGACCAGCGCCTGCCTGGAGCTGTCACGTCTGGCCACCGACCTGCGCACCCACGTCGCCGACTTCCTCGAGCAGATCCGGTGACGCCGGGCGTCGGTGGGCCTGGTCTCGGTGGGCCGGGTCTCGGCCGCCGCTGCCGGCGATGCGGTCGCGGAGCCCCGGAGGAGGCAGCATCTGCGTCGTGAGCACGCCGTCACCCCGTCGCCACGGCGCGGCCTTCGTCCTTCCGCTGGCAGCACTCGTCTGGTCGGCGCAGGTGGGACTCGACGAGCGGGCCACCGGCGCGGACCTGTCCGCCGTGGCCGCCGTCAGCGGTGCGTCGGGTGCCGCCTGGCAGCTGCTGCACCGCCGCGACCTGGTCGACCGCCTGACCCACTTCGCGGCGGCCTTCACGGTCGTCGCTGTCCTTCTCTTCGCGGTGGTGGCGTGGGGCAGCCCGGTGTCGTCCTCCCTCGGCACGGGGGTCGGACTCGGCGGGGTCCTCACCGGACTGGTCCACACCGAGCAGTGGCTCCGCGGGCGCGACCGGCGTCGTGCCCGACGCACGACGCCGCAGGGCCCCCGCCAGCCACACGGCACCGCGGTCGACTGAGCCCGCAGGACGGGCCCGGTCGCGCCGTGGCGTGGCACCGGTGCCACGGCGTGGTCACCGTCGTCCGCGCGGCGGGCCGCACCCTGCCTGCTCGGCGAGGGTGACGGGGCGCCTACTCCGGCAGGGCGCGGCCGAGGACCGCGGCGATGGCGAGAAGGACGAGGAGCGCGCCGAGGTACGCCACGAACCACCGGTTGACCGCCGCCTGGTCGTCCCGGCGCCTGGCCCGCAGCACGGAGCGCAGGACGATCCCGCTGACCATCAGCACCACGGCGACGGGGAGCAGCGAGGCCACGAGCTGGAGCGACGTCACCGCCGCATGCTCCCACCACGACGATCGGGCCGCCTAGGGGCGGGTCCCGCGCCGCCGGCGGTGCACCCGGCACCCCGTGCAAATGACAGAAGGCCCCGTGGAGCCGGGGCCTTCTGAGTGTCCGAGGGGGGACTTGAACCCCCACGCCCTAATACGGGCACTAGCACCTCAAGCTAGCGCGTCTGCCAATTCCGCCACCCGGACGAGTGCGGTGGAACAGTAACAAAGCGTCGGCCGAAGTCCCGCATCGGGCCCCACCCCCACGAGGGGTCGGCCTCCGGGGCCCTCGGTGACATGCTGGGCGCCATGGGCAACCCCTCCTCCGAGCAACCCGACACGCACCCCGACACGCACCCCGACACGCACCCCGGGACCGAGCACGACCCGGCCGGCGAGGTCGTCGAGATCTGTCGCGACCTGATCCGGATGGACACCTCCAACTACGGCGACGCCGAGGGTCCCGGCGAGCGCAAGGCGGCCGAGCACGTCGCAGCCCTGCTCGACGAGGTCGGCATCTCCTCCCGGCTCTACGAGTCCGAGCCGGGCCGCACCAGCGTGGTGGCCCACTGGGGGGGAGACGGCTCGCGCGACGACGCGCTGCTGCTGCACGGCCACCTCGACGTCGTCCCCGCCGCGGCCGAGGACTGGCAGGTCGACCCCTTCTCCGGGGAGGTCCAGGACGGGTACGTGTGGGGCCGCGGCGCGGTCGACATGAAGGACTTCGACGCCATGCTGCTCAGCGTGGTCAGGGCCCGTGCCCGCGCCGGGCGGGTGCCCTCGCGCCCTGTCGTGCTGTGCTTCACCGCCGACGAGGAGGCCGGGGGCCACAAGGGCGCGGAGGTGCTCGTGCGCGACCACCGCGAGGAGTTCGACGGCGTCACCGAGGCCGTGGGCGAGGTCGGCGGCTTCAGCACCACGGTGCGGGGCCGGCGGATGTACCTCATCGAGGCCGCCGAGAAGGGCATGGCCTGGATGCGGCTGACCGCCCGCGGCCGGGCCGGGCACGGCTCGATGCTCAACACCGACAACGCCGTCACCCGGCTCAGCGGCGCCGTGGCCCGCATCGGCGCCCACGAGTGGCCGGTGCGGCTCACGCCGACCATGCAGGTGCTCCTCGCCGCCGTCGGCGACCTCGCCGGGGTCGAGGCCACCCCCGAGAACGCGCCGCGTCTGATCGAGGAGTTCGGCGGTGCCGCACGGATGCTCGGCGCGGTCATCAGCAACACCACCAACCCCACCATGCTGGGGGCGGGCTACAAGGTGAACGTCATCCCGACCGAGGCCACCGCCCACGTCGACGGCCGCTTCCTGCCCGGCTTCGAGGACGAGTTCTTCGCCACGCTGGCGGAGCTGACCGGCGAGGGCGTCGAGATCGAGTTCCTGTCGCACCAGCAGCCGTGGGAGACCCCCTACGACGGCGACCTGGTCGACGCCATGACGCGCTCCCTGCTCGCCGAGGACCCCGACGCCGTGGTGGCGCCGTACCTGATGAGCGGCGGCACCGACGCCAAGCACTTCCGGCGCCTGGGCATGCGCTCCTACGGGTTCGCGCCGTTGCGGCTGCCCGACGACCTCGACTTCACCGCGCTCTTCCACGGCGTCGACGAGCGGGTGCCGGTCGACGCGCTGGAGTTCGGGGCGCGGGTCTTCGACCGCTTCCTCGACGACGTCTAGGGCGCCGGACCGGCCAGGAGGGGCTCAGGCGGTGCGGACGGCCTTGATGATCTTGCGCCGCAGGATGACCCGGCGGGTGCCGTCGGAGCCGATCCGCACCCGGTCGAGCTCCCAGCCGCCGTGCTCGGCCCGCTCGACGAGCAGCTTGGTGACGACGTTGCGCGAGAAGTGACGGTCGAAGGTCACCTTGTCGAACTCCCACTCGACGGGCGACCACGAGGTACGTCGGTGCAGGGGCGCGCGGCTCACGGGGCCTCCTGGTGAGGTGGCGGGCGGTCTGGAGTCAGTCGGCGGAGACGTCGTCGAGAGCATCGGCGATCTCGGACGGGAGCGCGAGACCCTCGACGTCGAGGGCGACCCGCAGCTGTGCCGCCGTACGTGCTCCCACGATAGGCGAGGTGACCCCGGGCCGGTCACGGACCCACACCAGGGCCACCTGCAGCGGCGACCAGCCGAGACCGTCGGCGGCGCGGCACACGGCGCCGACGATGCCGGCGGCCCGCTCGTCGAGGTAGGGGTCCATGTAGGGGGCGTACTCGTCGACCGCGGCGCGCGAGTCGGCCGGGATGCCCGTGCGGTACTTGCCGGTCAGCACGCCGCGCGCCAGGGGCGACCACGGCAGCACACCGAGGCCGAGCGCCTGTGCGGCCGGGAGGACCTCGTCCTCGATCCCGCGGTGGAGCAGGGAGTACTCCACCTGGGTCGAGGCCAGCGGCACCCGCCCGGGCACGGCGCGCTGCCACGTGGCGGCCTGCGCGGTCTGCCAGCCGGTGTAGTTGCTCACGCCGACGTAGGACGCGCGTCCGGAGGTCACGGCCAGGTCGAGGGCGTGCAGCGTCTCCTCCAGCGGCGTCCCGTCGTGCCAGGTGTGCACCTGCCACAGGTCGACGTGGTCGACGCCCAGGCGCTCCAGCGAGGCGTCGAGCCCGGCCAGCAGCGCGCCGCGCGAGGTGCTGACCCGCACGCCGCCGCGGTGCGCCTCGAGGCCGCCCTTGGTGGCCAGCACCACCTCGTCGCGCCGCACCACGTCGCCCAGCAGCGAGCCGAGCAGCCGCTCCGAGCGGCCCTCGGTGTAGACCGGCGCGGTGTCGACGAGGGTGCCGCCGGCCTCGACGAAGGCGACCAGCTGGTCGCGGGCCTCGTGCTCGTCGGTGTCGCGGCCCCAGGTCATCGTGCCGAGGCCGAGGCGGGAGACCTGCAGGCCGGTCAGACCCAGGGAGCGCTGCTGCATGGCGACAACCTAGCCAGTGGCCGACGCCACGCACGGCGCGCCACGACGGTGGTGGTCGAGAACACCGGCGTCCGACGGGCCTAGAGTCCTCCTCCGTGCAGGAACTCCTCCAGGCCATCGTCCTCGGCGTCATCCAGGGACTCACCGAGTTCCTGCCGATCTCCAGCAGCGCCCACCTGCGGATCTTCCCCGAGCTCTTCGGCTGGGGCGACCCGGGCGCGGCGTTCACGGCCGTCATCCAGGTCGGCACGGAGCTCGCGGTGCTCATCTACTTCCGCAAGGAGATCTGGCGCATCGCCACCACGTGGCTGCGCTCCCTGGTGCGTCCTGAGTACCGCGGCCACCTCGACGCCCGCATGGGGTGGTTCATCATCGTCGGCTCGCTCCCGATCGTGCTGCTCGGCGTCGCGCTCAAGGACGTCATCGAGCGCGACTTCCGCAGCCTGTGGATCATCGGCACGACGCTGGTGGTGCTCGGTCTCGTGCTGGGCCTGGCCGACAAGCTCGGCCGCACCGACAAGCGGATCGAGCAGATCACCCTGCGCGACGCCGTGCTCATGGGGCTGGCGCAGGCCGCCGCCCTCGTGCCCGGCGTCTCCCGCTCGGGGGCCACGCTCTCGATGGGCCGCCTGCTCGGCTACGACCGCGAGGCCGCCACCCGCTACGCCTTCCTGCTGGCCATCCCCGCCGTCGTCGGCGCCGGAGTCTTCCAGCTCCGCGAGATCCCGGGCGGCGACAACCCCTACGGCTGGACCCCGACCATCGTGGCCACCGTCGTCTCGTTCCTCGTCGGGTACGCCGCGATCGCGTGGCTGCTGCGCTACGTCTCGACCCGGTCCTACACGCCGTTCGTCGTCTACCGCGTGGTGCTGGGCACGGCCGTCCTGGTGCTGGTCGGCACCGGCGTCCTGGCCGCCTGACCCGGCCGCCCGTCGGCGGGGGCCCGCGTCACAGCCAGCCGGAGCGCTTGAAGAACATCCACAGCAGCCCCGAGGTCAGCGCCATCAGGCCGAGCGCCATCGGGTAGCCCAGGGCCCAGTGCAGCTCGGGCATGTGGTCGAAGTTCATGCCGTAGACCCCGGCGATCAGCGTGGGCGCCGCGACGAGCCCGACGCCGGCGGAGATCTTGCGCATGTCGTCGTTCTGCTGCACCGAGATCTGGGCGGTGTGGGCGTCGAAGGCCGTCGACAGCAGCGCGTCGAGGGTGTCCACCGACTCCGCGGCCCGCACCAGGTGGTCGGAGACGTCGCGGAAGAAGGGGGCGGCGTCGTCGTCGATGCCGTCGACGTCGCCGTAGGCGAAGCGCCGCATCGGCTCGCGCAGCGGCATCACGGCACGCCGCACCTCGGCGATCTCGCGCTTGAGCGTGTAGATCCGGGCGGCGTCGCGGGTGCGCACGTCGGAGAAGACCGACGCCTCGACCTCGTCGACGTCCTCCTGCAGCGAGTCGACGACCGCGATGTAGGCGTCCACGACCCGGTCGGTCACCGCGTAGACCACCGCGGACGGGCCGTGGGTCAGCACGGACTCCTTCGACTCCAGGTAGCGCCGCGCCGACTGCAGCTCCGAGCCCTGCCCGTGGCGCACCGTGACGATGAAGTCGGCGCCGATGAACAGGCTGATCTCGCCGGTCTCGACGGCGTCGTCCTCGTCGACGTACCAGAGCGTCTTGAGCACCAGGAAGAGGCTGTCGCCGTAGACCTCGAGCTTGGGCCGCTGGTGGGCCTTGACCGCGTCCTCGACGGCCAGCGGGTGCAGCCCGAAGGCGAGCGCCACGTCCTCCAGCTCGTGCTCGGCGGGCTGGTGGAGCCCGACCCACACGAAGTCGCCCGGTTGCCGCACCGCGGCACGCATCGCGTGCAGCTCCTGGGGGCCGCAGTCCACCGGCACGCGCGAGCCGTCACGGTAGAGCGCACTGTCCACGATCACCGGCACACGGTAGGCCACGGCGGCCGGGCCGTGGGAGCGGCTGTCTAGGCTCGGCGCCATGGCAACCGTGATCCTCGTCCGCCACGGCCGCACGACGGCCAACGCCTCCGGCGTGCTCGCCGGGCGCACCCCCGGCGTCAAACTCGACGACACCGGCCGCGCGCAGGCCGAGCGGGCCGGGGAGCGCCTCGCCCCGGTGCGCCTCGCGGCCCTCGTCACCAGCCCGCTCGAGCGCTGTCGCCAGACGGCCAAGGCGCTCCTGGCCGCCCAGGCCGGCGAGGTGCCGACGCTGAGCGAGAAGGGCATCAGCGAGTGCGACTACGGCGAGTGGCAGGGCCGCGCGCTCAAGGACCTCGCCAAGGAGAAGCTGTGGAAGGTCGTGCAGTCGCAGCCCTCGGCGGCCGCCTTCCCGGGCGGTGAGTCGATGGCGACCATGCAGGCCCGCTCCGTGGCCGCCGTGCGGCGCCACGACGCGGCGATCGAGGCCGAGCACGGCCCCGGCGCCGTCTGGGTGGCGGTGAGCCACGGCGACATCATCAAGTCGGTCCTGGCCGACGCCCTGGGCATGCACCTCGACCTCTTCCAGCGCATCAACGTCGACCCCGCGTCGATCTCGATCGTGCGCTACACCGACAGCCGGCCCTACGTGCTCGCCACCAACACCCACGCCGGCGACCTGGGCTGGCTGGTGCCGCCGAAGAAGGCCCGCGGATCCCGGCGTACGTCGGACGCCGCGGTGGGTGGGGGAGCGGGTCCCGGCGACGTTGCCGGGCAGCCCTAGGGTGGAGCCCATGCCTGTCGTCCACGGATTCGACCCGCCCGAGCGGTTCGTCACGGGCACCGTCGGTCCGCCCGGTGCCCGCACGTTCTTCCTCCAGGCCCGCAGCGGCGCCCGCGTCGTCAGCGTGGCGCTCGAGAAGCAGCAGGTCGCGGCGCTCGCCGAGCGCATCGACGAGCTGCTCGACGACGTGATGTCGAGCGACCTCAGCGACGCCCTGGTGCCCGCGGTGGCACCGATCGGCACCGAGGACACCGCGCCGCTGGAGCAGCCGATCGACGAGGAGTTCCGCGCCGGCACGATGACGCTGTCGTGGGACCCCGACGACGAGCGCGTCGTGATCGAGGTCTTCCCCTTCACCGAGGCCGCCGTCGTGAGCCCCGACCAGGTCGACGAGGACTTCGAGGAGCCCGAGCCCGACGAGGTGCTGCTGGTGCGCCTGCCCGCCGGGCAGGCCCGAGCCTTCGTCAAGCGCAGCGAGCAGGTGCTCGAGGCCGGTCGTCCGAGCTGCCCCTTCTGCGGCAACCCGATGGACCCCGAGGGCCACCTGTGCGTGCGCGCCAACGGGTTCAAGCGGCGCGAGCCCTGACCCGGGGCGTCTGACCACCGTGGAGACCTCCGACCCGCTCGACGTGCTCGAGTCGGCCGAGCTCGTGCTCGAGGGCCGGATCATGCCGGCGTCCAACGCGACCTTCCTCGGCACCGTCGGCAGCACCCGCGTGGTCTACAAGCCGATCGCGGGGGAGAAGCCGCTCTGGGACTTCCCCGGGGCCACGCTGGCCCACCGCGAGGTGGCGGCGTACCTGGTCTCCGAGGCCACCGGCTGGGGCGTCGTGCCCCGCACCTGGCTGCGCGGGGGCCCGCACGGCCCGGGCATGGTGCAGCAGTGGCAGGAGCCCGACGCCGAGCAGGAGGCGGTGACGCTGGTGCCCGAGGGCGAGGTGCCGCCGGGCTACCTCCACGTCTTCGACGGCCTCGACGCCCGCGACCGGCCGATCGCGCTGGTCCACGAGGACACCCCGGCCCTGCGACGCATGGCGGTCTTCGACGTGGTCGTCAACAACGCCGACCGCAAGGGCGGCCACGTGCTGGAGATGGCCGACGGCCACCGCTTCGGCGTCGACCACGGCATCGCCTTCCACCACGAGCACAAGCTGCGCACCGTGCTCTGGGGCTGGGTCGGCGAGCCGCTCACCGACGAGGAGCGCGGCGCGGTCACGGCGGTCCGCGAGGGCTTGGCCGGCGCGCTCGGCGCGTCGCTGGCGCCCCTGCTCACCGACCTCGAGATCGACTGCATCGCGCGCCGCTGCGACCGGCTGCTGCACCGCGGGTCCCTGCCGGCGCCGCGCGGCGAGCACCCGGCGATCCCCTGGCCGCCGTTCTGAGGCTCGCGCCGTCCCTGAGCGCGCGCCCACCGCGCACGACGTCGCGCCGAACGGCACCGTCGAACGGCACCCCGAACGGCACCGTCCACCAGCGCCGTCGACCCGACTGGCTAGAGTGCGCGGCATGCGTGCCTGGCCTGCCCCGGAGATCCCGACCCTCCCCGTGAAGGGCCCTGCGGTCGCCCTCCACGACACCCCGCGCGGCGAGCTGGTCACCACCACGCCGACCGGCGCGGCCCGGCTCTACGTCTGCGGCATCACGCCCTACGACGCCACGCACATGGGTCACGCCGCCACCTACGTCGCCTACGACCTGCTCAACCGGGCCTGGCGCAGCGCCGGCCACGACGTCACCTACGTGCAGAACGTCACCGACGTCGACGACCCGCTCCTGGAGCGCGCCACCAAGGTGCACGTCGAATGGACCGCGCTGGCCGAGCGCGAGACCGAGCTCTTCCGCCAGGACATGACCGCCCTGCGCGTCCTGCCCCCGGCCGAGTACGTCGGCGCCGTCGAGTCGATCCCCCTCGTGGTGGCCCTCGTCGAGCGGCTCCAGGCCGCCGGTGCGGTCTACCGGGTCGAGGACGACCTCTACTTCTCGGTCACCGCCGACCCGGCCTTCGGCGAGGAGTCGGGCCTGGACCGCGAGGCCATGCTGCGGATCTTCCCCGAGCGCGGCGGCGACCCCGAGCGCCCCGGCAAGCGCGACCCCCTCGACTGCGTCGTGTGGCGCGGGGAGCGCGAGGGCGAGCCGTCGTGGCCCAGCCCCTTCGGCCCCGGCCGCCCGGGCTGGCACGTCGAGTGCACCGCGATCGCCATGGAGCACCTCGGGGGGGCCTTCGACGTGCAGGCCGGCGGCAGCGACCTGGTCTTCCCGCACCACGAGATGTGCGCCGGTCACGCCCAGGTCGCCGAGCCGGGCACGCCCTTCGCGCAGGTCTACTCCCACGCCGGGATGGTGGCCTACGACGGCGAGAAGATGTCGAAGTCGCGCGGCAACCTGGTGTTCGTCTCCGCGCTGCGCAACAGCGACGTCGACCCGATGGCGATCCGCGCGACCCTGCTGCGCCACCACTACCGCAGCGACTGGGAGTGGACCGACGCCGAGCTCTTCGACAACGTCGACCGCCTCGCCGAGTGGCGCAAGGCGATCGCCCTCGGGGCCGGCGCACCGGCCGAGCCGGTCGTCACCGAGGTGCTCGCGGCGCTGGCCGACGACCTCGACGCCCCGCGGGCGCTCGCCGCCGTCGACGCGTGGGTCGACGCCACCCTCGGCACCCACGGCCTGGCCGACACCTCCGACCCCGACGCGGCGCGCAGCGTCCACGTGCTGCTCGACGCTGCGCTCGGCCTGGCCCTCTGAGCCGGCCCCGGCCGGCGGGCGGCGCCGGTCAGTCGCCGTCGGTGCGGCGCTTGAGGTAGCGCTCGAACTCCCGCGCGATCGCCTCGCCCGAGGCCTCGGGCAGGTCGGTGGTGTCGCGGGTCTCCTCCAGGGAGCGCACGTAGTCGGCGACGTCCTCGTCGTCCTCGGCCAGCTCGTCGACCCCGCGCTCCCAGGCGCGGGCGTCCTCGGGCAGCTCGCCGAGGGGGATCGAGACCTCGAGCAGGTCCTCCAGCTGGCCGATGAGCGCCAGGGTCGCCTTGGGGCAGGGCGGCTGCGCGACGTAGTGGGGCACGGCCGCCCAGTAGGAGACCGCCGGCATGTCCACCCGCACGCAGGCGTCCTGGAAGACGCCCACGATGCCGGTGGGGCCCTCGTAGGTGGACTGCTCGAGCTTGAGACGGTCGACCAGCTCGGGCTCGGTCGCGGTGCCGGTCACGGGGATCGGGCGGGTGTGGGGGGTGTCGGCGAGCAGGGCGCCGAGGGTCACCACCAGGTTGCCGCCCAGCTCGTCGCAGGCCGCCAGCAGCTCGGCGCAGAACTGGCGCCAGCGCATGTTGGGCTCGATGCCGCGGATGAGGATGACGTCGCGGTCGAGGTCGGGCGGGGAGGCCACGGCGATCTGGGTGGTGGGCCAGGTCAGGCGACGGTGGCCGTGCTCGTCGACACCGACCAGCGGTCGGTTGACCTGGAAGTCGTAGAAGTCCTCGGGGTCGACCGCGCCGACGATGCGGGCGCCCCACACCCGGATCAGGTGGTCCACGACCGAGGAGGCGGCGTCGGCGGCGTCGTTCCAGCCCTCGAAGGCAGCGATGACGATGGGGTCCACCAGCTCGGAGCCGTCCTGGATCTCGATCATCGAGCCAGCCTAGGAGACGGGTGAGGATTTCGTCCGGTCCGCGGACCGGTGTCACGATCTGGGAATCCTGTCCGGCCCTCGGACGCTGTTCCTACGCTGGCCAGACCGCCCGCGCACGCCCGGCCACCGTCGTCCGGGTCGAGCGCGGCGCCCCCCGAGAGGAGCTGCGTTGCCCGAGCCCGAGGACACCTCCGTCGACTGGCGTCCCGACGCCACCGAGGCGCTCACCCGCGCCCTGCAGGAGCGGATCCTGGTGCTCGACGGCGCGATGGGCACCGCGATCCAGCGCGACCGGCCCGACGAGGCCGGCTACCGCGGCGAGCGCTTCGCCGACTGGCCCAGCGACCTGGTCGGCAACAACGACCTGCTCACCCTGACCCAGCCCGACATCATCGCGGGCATCCACCGGGAGTACCTCGAGGCCGGCGCCGACCTGCTCGAGACCAACACCTTCAACGCCAACGCCGTCTCGCTCTCGGACTACGGCATGGCCGACCTGGCCCGCGAGCTCAACCTGGAGGCCGCGCGGCTGGCCCGCCGCGTCGCCGACGAGGTGGCCACCCCGGAGCGGCCGCGCTACGTCGCGGGTGCGCTCGGTCCCACCACCCGCACCGCCTCCATCTCCCCGGACGTCAACGACCCGGGCGCGCGCAACGTCTCCTACGACCAGCTCGTCGAGGCCTACCTCGAGGCCGCGCGCGGCCTCGTCGACGGCGGGGCCGACCTGCTGATGGTCGAGACCATCTTCGACACCCTCAACGCCAAGGCGGCGATCTTCGCCCTCGAGACGCTCTTCGAGCAGACCGGGCGCCGCTGGCCGGTCATCATCTCCGGCACGATCACCGACGCCTCGGGGCGCACGCTGTCGGGCCAGGTCACCGAGGCCTTCTGGGACTCCGTGCGCCACGCCCGACCGATCGCGGTCGGCCTCAACTGCGCCCTCGGGGCCAGCGAGATGCGCCCCTACGTCGCGGAGATCTCGCGCATCGCCGACACCTTCGTGTCCTGCTACCCCAACGCCGGGCTGCCCAACGCCTTCGGCGAGTACGACGAGACCCCGGAGCAGACGGCCGCGGTCGTGGGGGAGTTCGCGGAGGCCGGCTTCGTCAACATCGTCGGCGGCTGCTGCGGCACGACCCCGGCCCACATCGCGGCCATCGCCGGCGCCGTCGAGGGACGCACCCGCCGCGAGGTGCCGTCGGTGGGCCCCGCGCTGCGCCTCTCGGGCCTCGAGCCCTTCACGGTCGACTCCTCCAGCCTCTTCGTCAACATCGGCGAGCGCACCAACATCACCGGCTCGGCCCGCTTCCGCAACCTCATCAAGGCCGGCGACTACGACGCGGCCCTGTCGGTGGCCGCGCAGCAGGTCGAGAACGGCGCGCAGGTCATCGACGTCAACATGGACGAGGGCATGATCGACGGCGTCGCGGCCATGGACCGCTTCACCAAGCTCATCGCCAGCGAGCCCGACATCAGCCGGGTGCCGGTGATGGTGGACTCCTCGAAGTTCGAGGTGATCGAGGCCGGCCTGAAGAACGTCCAGGGCAAGGCCATCGTCAACTCGATCTCGATGAAGGAGGGCGAGGACGCCTTCCGCGCCCAGGCCCGCCTGTGCCGCAAGTACGGCGCCGCCGCGGTGGTCATGGCCTTCGACGAGGACGGCCAGGCCGACAACCTGGAGCGCCGCAAGGCCATCTGCGAGCGCGCCTACCGGATCCTGGTCGACGAGGTCGACTTCCCGCCCGAGGACATCATCTTCGATCCCAACGTCTTCGCGGTGGCCACCGGCATCGAGGAGCACGCGTCCTACGGGCTGGACTTCATCGAGGCCACCCGCTGGATCAAGCAGAACCTCCCCGGCGCGAAGGTCTCGGGCGGCATCTCCAACGTCAGCTTCTCCTTCCGCGGCAACAACCCGGTGCGCGAGGCGATCCACGCCGTCTTCCTCTTCCACGCCATCGAGGCCGGCCTCGACATGGGCATCGTCAACGCCGGGGCCCTGGTGGTCTACGACGAGGTCGAGCCCGAGCTGCGCGAGCGCATCGAGGACGTCGTGCTCGACCGGCGCCCCGACGCCGCCGAGCGCCTGCTGGAGATCGCCGAGGAGCACAACCGCGCCGGTGAGGCCGTCGAGGCCGTCACCGAGGCCTGGCGCGAGCTCCCGGTGGGGGAGCGCATCACGCACGCCCTCGTCAAGGGGCTCGACGCCCACGTGGAGTCCGACACCGAGGAGCTGCGTCGGGAGATCGCGGCGCGCGGCGGTCGACCGATCGAGGTCATCGAGGGCCCGCTGATGTCGGGCATGGACGTCGTCGGCGACCTCTTCGGCGCGGGCAAGATGTTCCTGCCGCAGGTGGTGAAGTCGGCGCGCGTGATGAAGAAGGCCGTGGCCTACCTCATCCCGTTCATCGAGCAGGAGAAGCTCGACAACCCGGCGCTGGCCACCGCCAAGGAGACCAACGGCACGATCGTCATGGCCACGGTCAAGGGCGACGTGCACGACATCGGCAAGAACATCGTCGGTGTGGTGCTGCAGTGCAACAACTACGAGGTCATCGACCTCGGCGTCATGGTGCCGGCGCAGAAGATCCTCGACACCGCCCAGGAGGTCGGCGCCGACATCATCGGGCTGTCGGGCCTCATCACGCCCTCGCTGGACGAGATGGTCAACCTCGCCACCGAGATGCAGCGCCAGGGCCTGACCATCCCGCTGCTCATCGGCGGGGCCACCACCTCGCGCGCCCACACCGCGGTCAAGGTCGACCCCCGCTACGACGGACCGGTCGTGTGGGTCAAGGACGCCTCGCGCTCGGTGCCCACCGCGGCGGCGCTGCTGCACGAGACGCGCCGCGAGGCTCTGCTGGCCGACGTCAAGGCCGACTACGACTCCCTGCGCACCCGTCACGCCGGCAAGAGCGAGCGTCGCCTGCTGCCCTACGACCGGGCCCGCGCCGACGCCACCCCCGTGGACTGGAGCGGCTACGACGCCCCGGCGCCGCGCCGCCCCGGCGTCCACGTGCTCGAGGACTACGACATCGCCGAGCTGCGCGAGTACATCGACTGGCAGCCCTTCTTCAACGCCTGGGAGATGAAGGGCCGCTTCCCCGACATCCTCAACAACCCCGCCTCCGGGGAGACCGCGCGGAAGCTCTACGACGACGCCCAGGAGATGCTCGACCGCATCGTGGCCGAGAAGTGGCTCACCGCCCGCGGGGTCTACGGGCTGCTGCCTGCCAACGGCGACGGTGACGACACCGTCGTGTGGGCCGACGAGGAGCGCACCGAGGTGCGCACGGTGCTCCACCACCTGCGCCAGCAGGGCGAGCACCGCGAGGGCGTGCCCCACCGCTCGCTGGCCGACTACGTCGCTCCGCGCGACACGGGCATCGCCGACCACGTCGGCGGCTTCGCGGTCACCGCCGGGATCGGCCTGCCCGAGCGCGTCGAGGCCTACAAGGCCGAGCACGACGACTACAGCGCGATCCTGCTGGAGTCGCTGGCCGACCGCCTCGCCGAGGCCTTCGCCGAGCGTCTGCACCAGCGGGTGCGCACGGAGTTCTGGGGCCACGTGCCCGAGGAGCAGCTGAGCAACGAGGACCTCATCGCCGAGAAGTACTCCGGCATCCGCCCCGCGCCGGGCTACCCCGCCTGCCCCGACCACACCGAGAAGCTGACCCTGTGGGACCTCCTCGACGT
Organism: Nocardioides sp. Leaf307; assembly: GCF_001423135.1. Lineage (NCBI taxonomy): Bacteria > Bacillati > Actinomycetota > Actinomycetes > Propionibacteriales > Nocardioidaceae > Nocardioides > Nocardioides sp. Leaf307. The sequence goes on from NZ_LMNY01000001.1 coordinate 1,843,427, forward strand.
CGAGAAGACCACCGGGATCACCCTCACCGAGTCGATGGCCATGTGGCCCGGTGCGTCGGTGTCGGGCTGGTACTTCAGCCACCCGCAGTCGCAGTACTTCGTGGTGGGTCGCCTCGGTCGCGACCAGGTCGAGGACTACGCCGCGCGCAAGGGCTGGTCGCTCGCGGAGGCGGAGCGGTGGCTCTCGCCGAGCCTGGGCTACGACCCCGATGACTGAGGCCGACCTCGTGCGCTCCGCCGGACGCAGCCCCGGCGGAGCGCTGCCCGCCGCGGTCCTGTGGGACATGGACGGCACGCTCGTCGACACCGAGCCCTACTGGATCGCGACGGAGCACGCGCTGGCCGCCGAGCACGGTGCGACGTGGACCCACGAGGACGCGATGCGGCTGGTCGGCAACGACCTGCTCGACTCGGCGGTCTACATCCGCGAGCGCATGGGCCTCGACCTCACCCCCCGCGCCATCGTCGAGCGCCTGCTCGACGGTGTCGTCGAGCAGGTGCGCGTCGACGTGCCGTGGCGGCCGGGCGCCCGCGAGCTCCTCTCCGCGACCCGCGCGGCGGGGCTCCCGACGGCGCTGGTGACGATGTCGTGGACCCGCTTCGTCGAGCCGGTCGTCGATGCGCTCCCGGAGGCCAGCTTCGACGTCGTCGTGACCGGCGACCAGGTCGAGCGGGGCAAGCCCCACCCCGACCCCTACCTGCTCGCGGCCGAGCGGCTGGGGCTCGATCCTGCGCACTGCCTGGCCGTGGAGGACTCCGCCACCGGCGCCGCCTCGGCCGCCGCGGCCGGGTGCTCGGTGCTCGTGGTGCCGCACCACGTGGCGGTGCCGCCCGGGCCGCGCCGGGTCTTCCGCGACAGCCTGCACGGGCTCGGCGTCGACGACCTCGCCGCCACCCACGCCGCAGCCGGGGCGGGGCGGCGTGCCCGCTGAGGCCGCCGGGACCGACCGGCGCTCACGCGGGTCGACCCGTCCGGGTCGTACCGGGGTCCTAGTACCAGAGGACAGTGGCGCAGACCCCCTCGCGTCGGTCAGATTTACCTCACCTCGGGGACGCCACTCGACTCCGCGGAAGCGGAGGAGAGCAGCGGTGCCGGCCCGGATCAGTCTCGTCGTCACGTCCTTATGCATGGTGGGCGCAGCGGCCCTCGCCACCGCACCTGGTGCGGCGGCGGGTGACGGCGAGACTGATCGGGGAGGCTGCCGCGGTGACAGCACGTCGAGCTACAAGCTCCGTGTCAGCGCCGACGGCAACGGACGCCTCACCGTCGTCGGCAGCGTCTTCTCCGAGGACGACGACGTCTGGGAGTGGCGCATGCGTCACAACGACGACTTCTCGGCCAAGGGCGAGGTGCGCGCCAAGGACGCCGACCGGTCCTTCCGCATCTCGCGGTCGATGATCGACCTCGGGGGTGCCGACGACATCGAGTTCCGGGCTGAGAACACGGCGAACGGCGTGATCTGCAAGGGTGAGGTCATCTTCTGACCGAGCCCGCTGTCACGATCTGAGGACCATGAGGCTGCTGCGCCACCCCGTCGTCGGGTTCCTCCTCGTCAGCGGCGCCCTCCTGGTCGTCATCGCGGTCGTCGCGGGACGCCTCGCGGACCGCGCCGCCGAGGAAGGCGCGTTGGCCGAGCGCCGGGCGACCAACCGCCTCGTCACGGCCGCCCTGGTGGAGCCCTACCTCAAGGAGCGTCTGTTCCCCGGCAGCAGCAAGTCGCTCCCCGGCACCCTCGACCGCTTCGACCGGGAGATGCGGCAGCTGGTGACCAACAGCCCGGCGCGGATCGAGGCGCTGACGGTGCGCGCCGCCGACGGCACGGTCGTCTACGCCCCCGACCTCAGCCTGATCGGACAGGTGTACCCCCTCACCGCCGCCGAGGAGGCGGCGCTGCTCGACGGAGGCACGGGATCGGCGCCGGCGGGGGACCGGGCACCCCTGGTGCCCGCCGGGCCCGACGGCTCCCCGGACGACCTGGTCCAGGTCTTCACCGGGAGCCAGACGCCGCAGGGACGGCAGGTGCTCGTCGAGGCCTTCTACGACGTGCAGGACATCGAGTCGCGGCGCGAGGAGATCTACAACGCCTACCGCTGGATCACCGTGGGCCCCTTCCTCCTGCTCACGGTGATCGTCACCTGTCTGCTGACCCTCCTCACCCGGCAGCTCCGCACGGCGTCCCGTGACCGGGAGCGGCTGCTGCGCTCGGCGATCAGCGCCTCCGACGCGGAGCGCCGCCGCATCGCGCGCGATCTGCACGACGGCGTGGTGCAGGACCTCGCCGGCACGGCCTTCTCCCTGTCGGCGCTGAGCCGCGACCCGGCGACACCCACCCGGGCCCGCGACCTCCTGGAGGACACCGGTGTGGCCCTGCGCGACAGCCTCAAGGCGCTGCGCTCGCTGCTGGCGGAGATCCACCCGCCCGACCTGCACGCGCGCGGGCTGGCCGCCGCGCTGTCCGACCTCGTGGCGCCCGCCGAGGCCGCGGGCATCGAGGCCACCGTGGCCGTGCACGACGACGTGGCCCACGCGCCCGACGCGGAGGTGGCGCTGGTCTGGCGCGTGGCGCAGGAGGCCGTGCGCAACGCCATCCGGCACTCCGCCGCCGGGAGGCTCTCGGTGGAGGTCGGCGCCGCGCCCTCCGGACTCGTGCTCGAGGTGGCCGACGACGGCGTCGGGTTCGACCCCGAGGCGGTCCGCGACCGCAGCAGCTACGGCCTGCGCGGCCTGCAGAGCCTCGTCGAGGACACCGGCGGCTCTCTGGTGGTCGACAGCGCGCCCGGCGAGGGCACCCGCGTCCTGCTGAGGGTCGAGCGGTGAGCGACCCCGTGCCCGCGGCGCCCGTCGTGCGGGTCGTGCTCGTCGACGACCACGCCGTGGTGCGGCACGGTCTCTCGCAGCTGCTCTCCGCCAGCGCCGGGGTCGAGGTGGTCGGGTCGGCCGCCGACGGCGCCGAGGCCGTCGACCTCGCACGACGGCTGCGACCCGACGTCGTGGTGATGGACCTGCAGATGCCGGGGGTCGACGGCGTGCAGGCGACCCGCGCGGTCGTCGCCGAGGGGCTGGCCGAGGTGCTGGTGCTGACGTCGTTCTCCGACTCCGAGCGCATCGTCGCGGCCCTCGACGCGGGAGCGGTCGGCTACCTGCTCAAGGACGCCGACCCCGACGTGCTCGTGGCCGGGGTCCACGCGGTCAGCCGCGGGGAGTCCCCCCTCGACCCCCGCGCCGCGCGGCAGCTCCTCGGCTCCCGGCAGCCGTCCGGGGGGCGCCTGCCCGGGACGGGCGGTCCCGGCGTGCCACCGCCCGGGGGCCGCGCGAGCACCCCGGCGGGGCTGACCCGCCGCGAGCTGGAGGTGCTGGGACTCGTCCGCGCCGGTCTGGCCAACAAGCAGATCGCCCGCCGCCTGGGCATCACCGACCGCACGGTCAAGGCCCACCTGACGCGGGTCTACGCCGCGATCGGCGTCGTCGACCGCACGCAGGCCGCGCTGTGGGCCGAGCGTCAGGGCGTGGAGGTGCCGGGGGCGTCCTCGGACACCTGAGCCGACACGGCGTCGGAGGGCCCCACGACCGGCAGCGGCGGGGGAGTGCCCCCGAAGGCCGGGCAGAGGGCCTGGTGGGCGCACCACGAGCACAGCCGTCCGGGGCTGGGCAGCCACTCCCCGCTCTCGCGGGCGCTGCGGATCGCGGCCCAGATGGCCTCCACCTTGCGCTCGGTGGCGACCAGGTCGGCCTCGTCGGGCTCGTAGCGGACGATCTCGCCGTTGCCCAGGTAGACCAGCTGCAGGACCTTCGGCACCACCCCGCGCGTGCGCCACAGCACCAGGGCGTAGAACCGCATCTGGAAGAGCGCACGGGCCTCGAAGCCCTCGCCCGGGGAGCGTCCGGTCTTGTAGTCGACCACGCGCAGCGCGCCGTCGGGCGCCACGTCGAGCCGGTCCACGAAGCCCCGCAGCAGCAGCCGCGACTCCAGGACGGTCTCGACGTAGACCTCGCGCTCCGCCGGCTCGAGCCGCGTGGGGTCCTCGAGGGTGAACCACCGGTCCAGCACCACGCGGCACGACGCCAGCCAGGCCGCGGCCTGCGGCCCCTCGCGGTCCTCGAAGAGCTCGGCGAGGCCCGGCTCGGCCTCGACCAGCGCCTCCCACGTCGGGTCGACCATCGTGCTCGCGCGCTCGGGGGTGCGCTCGGCGGCCGGCAGGTCGAAGAGGTCCTCCAGCACCTTGTGCACGAGCGTGCCGCGCACGGCGTCGACGCTGGGCGGCTCGGGCAGGCGGTCGATCGTGCGGAAGCGGTAGAGCAGGGGGCACGTGGTGAAGTCGCCGGCCCGGCTGGGCGAGAGGGCACCCACGACCTCGACGCCGTCGACCGGTGTCGAGAGCCGCTCGGCGGGGGAGTCGGCGACGGTCGGGACGGTGGGACTGGCCATGCCGGGCAGCCTAGGGCCGACCGCCGACGTCCCCGCGCCCGTGAGCGGGCCACCGCGGGTCCGATAGCCTCGCAGCGTGTCCCCGACCGGCCCGCAGGGCGACCCGCCGACCCCCGAGCGAGGCCGCGCGCGCCCCGCGGGCACGTTCAAGGTCGGCACCATCGCCGGCAGCGACGTCCTCGTCTCCTCCTCGTGGTTCCTGGTCGCGGCGCTGATCTCGGTCATCCTCGCCCCGCAGGTGGAGGCGGCCCGGGGAGGGCTGGGAGCGCTGAAGTACGTCGTGGGCGTCGTCCTCGCCGTGGTGCTCTACGGCTCGGTGCTGCTGCACGAGGCCTCCCACGCCGTCGTCGCCCGCCGCTACGGCTTCCGGGTCACCGCGATCACGCTGCACTTCCTCGGCGGCGCCACCACGATCGACGCCGAGTCGCGCACCCCGCGCCAGGAGTTCTGGATCGCCGTCGTCGGCCCGCTCACCTCCCTGGCCGTCGGCGCGGTGGCGGGTGGGCTGTGGTGGGTCACCCCCGACGGCCTGCTGCGCCTGGGCATCGGCATCCTGGCCGCCTCCAACCTGCTGGTCGGCGTGCTCAACCTCGTGCCCGGCCTCCCGCTCGACGGGGGGCGGGTGCTCAAGGCGGCCGTGTGGGGCGCCACCGGCGACCAGCACCGCGGCAGCATCGTCGCCGGCTGGGGCGGCCGGGTGACCGCGGTGGCCGTGCTGTTCTGGCCGGCCGCGCAGCAGGCGCTCACCGGTGTGGCCCCCGACCTGCTCGACTACGTGCTGGCCTTCGTGGTCGCCACCTTCCTGTGGGCCGGGTCGAGCGCGGCCATGAGGCACGCCCGGCTGCGCCGACGCCTGCCGGCGCTCGTCGCGCGCGACCTGGCCCGGCGCACCCTGGCGGTGCCGAGCGACCTGCCCCTCGCCGAGGCGGTCCGCCGCGCCCAGGAGGCCGCGGCCGGGAGCATCGTCACCGTCGCCCCCGACGGTCGCCCGGTGGGCGTCGTCAACGAGGCCGCCCTCCTCGCCACGCCGGAGGAGCGTCGCCCCTGGGTGGCCACCTCCACCGTCAGCCGGGCCCTGGCGCCCGGGCTGACCCTCTCGGTCGGTCTGAGCGGGGAGGGGCTGCTGCGCGCGATGGGCAGCGAGCCGGCCAGCGAGTACGTCCTGGTCTCCGACGACGGCTCGGTCTTCGGGGTGCTCTCCTCCGCCGACCTCGAGGCGGCCTTCCGCGCCACTGCGGGCTGAGCGCGTCCGATGGCCTAGGGTTCCGGCCGTGCCCGACCAGCCTGAGCAGCCCGTGCCGACCGAGCCCGCCGAGCCCGCCGAGCCCGCCGAGGCCGCCGAGCCCGCCGAGCCGCAGCCCGACGCCGCGGGCGAGCCGGCACGCGATCCCGACGTACCGCCGGAGGCGTGGTCGGGTGTGCACCGCGGACCGCTGCGCGCGGGGGAGTGGGTGCGCCTGACCGACACCAAGGGCCGCCGGCACAACTTCGAGCTCGTGCCGGGCAAGCGCTTCTTCTCCAACCGCGGCCACCTCGAGCACGACGACCTCATCGGGCGCGAGGAGGGCTTCACCCTCGCCTCGTCGGCGGGCGGGGAGTACCTCGTCTTCCGCCCGCTGCTCTCGGAGTTCGTCGTCTCCATGCCCCGCGGCGCGGCCGTCGTCTACCCCAAGGACGCCGCCCAGATCGTGGCCCTGGCCGACATCTTCCCGGGCGCGCGCGTGGTCGAGGCCGGGGTCGGCTCCGGCGCGCTGACCTGCTCGCTGCTGCGCGCGGTCGGCCCCTTCGGCCGGGTGACCTCCTACGAGCGCCGTGAGGAGTTCGCCGAGGTCGCCCAGCGCAACGTCCACCAGTTCTTCGGTGCTCCCGAGGGCAGCAGCCACCCTGCGTGGCAGCTGCGCCTGGGCGACCTGGCCGAGGCGCTGCCGGCCTCCGGGGAGCGCTGCGACCGCATCATCCTCGACATGCTCGCGCCCTGGGAGTGCCTCGACGCCGCCGCCGACGCGCTCGTGCCCGGCGGCATCGTCTGCGCCTACGTCGCCACGACGACCCAGCTCTCCCGCTTCGTCGAGACCGTCCGGGCCCACGGCGGCTTCACCGAGCCCCAGCCGTGGGAGTCGCTGGTGCGCGACTGGCACGTCGAGGGGCTGGCGGTGCGACCGGGGCACAAGATGATCGGCCACACCGCGTTCCTGGTGACCGCGCGCCGGATGGCCCCGGGCGAGCGCCCGCCGCGCAAGACCCGTCGTCCCGCGCCCGGCGCCTACGGCCCCGACTACTCCGGCCCCCGCCCGCCCGACGTGCCGGTCGAGGACCCCGCCTCCGACTGAGTCGGCCCGCTCGCCGCCACCCGCCCGGGTGCACGGCGGTGCCGGTGGCGCGGCGGTGTCGGGCGCGCGACCAAAACGTGACCGACACCGTGGGATCCGCCCTTCCCTGACGTCGTCGCGCGGGTAGTGTCGCCAGCACAGGAGGTGCGCTGATGACGTCGGAGAACCCGTCAGGATCGAGTCGGTACGGCACGGGGGGCGCGAGCCCCGAGGAGCTCATGGCCCAGGTCCGCTTCCTGGAGCAGGAGGTGGGCGACCTGCGTCGTCGTCTCTCCGAGGCTCCGGGGAGCCCGCGCGGCCTCGAGCTGCGCCTCGCCGACACCCAGCGGTCGCTGGCCGCGGTGACCTCGCAGAACGAGCGCCTCGCGCAGACGCTGCGGGAGGCCCGCGACCAGATCCTCAAGCTCAAGGAGGAGGTCGACCGCCTGGCCCAGCCGCCGGCCGGCTTCGGCACGTTCCTGTCGCGCAACGACGACGACTCCGTCGACGTGTTCACCGGCGGGCGCAAGCTGCGGGTGACGGTGAGCCCGGGCGTCGACCTCGACGACCTGCGCCGCGGCCAGGAGGTCATGCTCAACGAGGCCCTCAATGTCGTGGCCGCCCTGGAGTTCGAGCAGGTCGGCGAGGTCGTGATGTTCAAGGAGCTGCTCGCCGACGGCGAGCGGGCCCTGGTCATCGCCAACGCCGACGAGGAGCGCGTCGTGCGCCTCGCCGAGCCCCTGCGCCAGGAGACCATCCGCGCGGGCGACTCCCTGCTGCTGGACTCGCGGGCGGGCTACGTCTACGAGAAGGTCCCGAAGTCGGAGGTCGAGGAGCTGGTCCTCGAGGAGGTCCCCGACATCGCCTACGAGTCGATCGGCGGCCTCGGCGGCCAGATCGAGATGATCCAGGACGCCGTCGAGCTGCCCTACCTCCACCCCGAGCTGTTCAAGGAGCACGAGCTCAAGCCGCCCAAGGGCGTGCTGCTCTACGGCCCGCCCGGCTGCGGCAAGACCCTCATCGCCAAGGCCGTCGCCAACAGCCTGGCCAAGAAGGTCGCGGCCAGGACGGGGCAGGAGGGCAAGTCGTACTTCCTCAACATCAAGGGCCCCGAGCTGCTCAACAAGTACGTCGGCGAGACCGAGCGCCACATCCGCCTGGTCTTCCAGCGCGCCCGGGAGAAGGCCAGCACCGGCACCCCGGTGATCGTGTTCTTCGACGAGATGGACTCCCTCTTCCGCACCCGCGGCTCCGGGGTCTCCTCCGACGTCGAGAACACCATCGTCCCGCAGCTGCTCAGCGAGATCGACGGCGTCGAGCTGCTCGAGAACGTGCTGGTCATCGGCGCCTCCAACCGCGAGGACATGATCGACCCGGCCATCCTGCGCCCGGGCCGGCTCGACGTGAAGATCAAGATCGAGCGCCCTGACGCCGAGTCGGCGCGCGACATCTTCAGCAAGTACCTCAAGACCTCGCTGCCGCTGCACGCCGACGACCTCGCCGAGTTCGGCGGCGACCGCGACGCGTGCGTGGCCGGCATGATCCGGGCCACCGTCGAGCGGATGTACACCGAGACCGAGGAGAACCGCTTCCTCGAGGTGACCTACGCCAACGGCGACAAGGAGGTCCTCTACTTCAAGGACTTCAACTCCGGGGCGATGATCCAGAACATCGTCGACCGTGCCAAGAAGATGGCCATCAAGGACCTGCTCGACCACGACCAGCGCGGCCTGCGGGTCTCGCACATGCTCCAGGCGTGCGTCGACGAGTTCAAGGAGAACGAGGACCTCCCCAACACCACCAACCCCGACGACTGGGCGCGGATCTCGGGCAAGAAGGGCGAGCGGATCGTCTTCATCCGCACGCTCATCACCGGCAAGCAGGGCACCGAGCCGGGGCGCTCCATCGACACCGTCGCCAACACCGGCCAGTACCTGTAGTCCGCCGCCGGCTCCGCGGCCGACCGGACCCCCGGTGGCCGCGGAGCCGCAGGCACCTGCGGCGTAGGCTCGCGGCATGAGCGTGCGACGGGTCATGGGCACCGAGGTCGAGTACGGCATCTCCGTGGCCGGACAGCCCCACGCCAACCCGATGGTGGCCTCCTCGCAGGTCGTCAACGCCTACGCCTCGGCCACGGTGCGCGCCCGCCGGGCCCGGTGGGACTTCGAGGAGGAGTCGCCCCTGCGCGACGCCCGCGGCTTCGACATGTCGCGCCAGGTGGCCGACGTCTCGCAGCTCACCGACGAGGACCTCGGCCTGGCCAACGTGATCCTCAGCAACGGTGCCCGGCTCTACGTCGACCACGCCCACCCCGAGTACTCCACGCCCGAGGTCACCACGCCGCTCGACATCGTGCGCTGGGACAAGGCCGGCGAGCAGGTCATGCTCGACGCCCAGGTCAGGGCGGGCCAGCTGCCCGGCGGCGCGCCGATCCTGATGTACAAGAACAACACCGACGGCAAGGGCGCCTCCTACGGCGCGCACGAGAACTACCTCATGCGCCGCTCGACCCCGTTCGCCGACATCGTCAAGCACCTCACGCCGTTCTTCGTCAGCCGCCAGGTCGTCTGTGGCGCCGGCCGGGTCGGCATCGGCCAGGACGGTCGCCAGCACGGGTTCCAGGTCAGCCAGCGCGCCGACTTCTTCGAGGTCGAGGTGGGCCTGGAGACCACGCTCAAGCGCCCGATCATCAACACCCGCGACGAGCCGCACGCCGACCCCGAGAAGTACCGCCGCCTGCACGTCATCATCGGCGACGCCAACCTCGCCGAGGTGTCGACCTACCTCAAGGTCGGCACGACCTCGCTGGTGCTGGCCATGATCGAGGACCGCTTCCTCGACCGCGACCTGGCCGTCGAGGGCCCCGTCGCCGCGCTGCGCGAGGTCTCCCACGACCCGACGCTGCGCCAGCTGCTGCGGCTGCGCGACGGGCGCACGCTGACCGCGGTGCAGCTGCAGATGGAGTACCTCGAGCTGGCCCGCAAGTACGTCGAGGACCGCCTCGGCGACGACGCCGACGCGCAGACCGTCGACGTGCTCGCCCGCTGGGAGTCGGTGCTCGACCGGCTCGAGCGCGACCCGATGCTCTGCGCCGGCGAGCTGGACTGGGTGGCCAAGCTCAAGCTGCTCGAGCAGTACCGCTCCCGCGACGGCCTGGACTGGGACGACGCCAAGCTGGCCCTCATCGACCTCCAGTACTCCGACATCCGCCCCGAGAAGGGGCTCTACCACCGCCTGGTCGGCGCCGGGCGCATCGAGCGCCTGCTCGACCAGCCCGGGGTCGACGACGCCATGCACGACCCGCCGGAGGACACCCGCGCCTACTTCCGTGGCCGCTGCCTGGAGAAGTACGCCGACCACGTCGCCGCGGCCTCGTGGGACTCGGTGATCTTCGACCTACCGGGGCGCGAGTCGCTCCAGCGGGTGCCGACCATCGACCCGCTGCGCGGCACGAGGGCCCACGTGGGCGAGCTCCTCGACCGCTGCGAGACCGCCCAGCAACTCTTCGCCGCGCTCACCCGCTGAGTCCCGGCTCGTCGCGCCCGGGGAGTCGCTAGGGTCGGCGTATGGCACAGGAGCAGAAGCAGCCGCGCAGGTCCTCGGAGACCGAGGAGGCCGTCGAGACGGCCCCCGAGACCGACGTCGCCGAGCGCAAGGGCACCATCGACGCCGACGTCGACGACATCCTCGACGAGATCGACGACGTCCTGGAGACCAACGCCGAGGACTTCGTGAAGTCGTTCATCCAGAAGGGCGGCCAGTGATCCCCGGTCCACGACTTCCCGCGTCCTACCTCCAGCCGGGGGTGTCCTCCTTCAGCGACTTCCTCGCCGACCAGGCCCCCGACCTGCTGCCGGGGCGCCGGACGCTGCCGCAGGGTCAGGCCGGCGACCTCGCGCCGCACGGCACGACCATCGTGGGGGCGACCTTCCCCGGCGGCGTGCTGCTGGCCGGTGACCGTCGCGCCACGATGGGCAACATCATCGCGCAGCGCGACATCGAGAAGGTCTTCGCGACCGACGAGTACTCCGCGGCCGGCATCGCCGGCACCGCCGGGCTGGCCATCGAGTTGATCCGGCTCTTCCAGACCGAGCTGGAGCACTACGAGAAGATCGAGGGCACGACGCTCTCCCTCGACGGCAAGGCCAACCGGCTCTCGGCGCTGATCCGCTCCAACCTCGGCATGGCCATGCAGGGTCTCGCCGTCGTGCCGCTGTTCGCGGGCTTCGACCTCGGCGACGCGCGCGGACGCATCTTCAGCTACGACGTCACCGGCGGGCGCTACGAGGAGACCGGCTACACCGCGGTCGGCTCGGGCTCGATGTTCGCCCGGGGCTCGCTGAAGAAGCTCTACCGCCCCGACCTCACCGAGGCCGAGGTCGTCACGCTGGCCGTGCAGGCGCTCTACGACGCCGCCGACGACGACTCCGCCACCGGCGGGCCCGACGTCGCGCGACGCATCTTCCCCATCGTCCACGTCATCACCGCCGAGGGCGGTCGACGCCTCTCCGGCGACGAGGTCGCGGCGGTCGCCGACCGTGTCATCGCGGGCCGGATGTCCCACCCCGACGGACCCACCGCCCCGCTGACCGGAGGGGGACACGCATGAGCACGCCGTTCTACGTCTCGCCCGAGCAGCTGATGAAGGACCGGGCCGACTTCGCGCGCAAGGGCATCGCCCGCGGCCGCTCGGTCGTGGTGATCCAGTACGCCGACGGCGTCCTCTTCGTCTCCGAGAACCCCTCCCAGGCGCTGCACAAGGTCTCCGAGATCTACGACCGCATCGCCTTCGCCGCGGTGGGGCGCTACAACGAGTTCGAGAACCTCCGCATCGCCGGGGTGCGCCTCGCCGACATGCGCGGCTACGCCTACGACCGGCGCGACGTGTCGGGCCGTGCCCTGGCCAACGCCTACGCCCAGACCCTGGGCACGATCTTCTCCAGCGGCGGTGAGAAGCCCTACGAGGTCGAGCTCTTCGTGGCCGAGATCGGCGACGATGCCGCCGAGGACCAGGTGTACCGGCTCACCTACGACGGCCAGGTCGCCGACGAGCACGGCTACGCCGTCATGGGCGGTGCGGCCGACGTCGTCGCGGGCTACCTCAAGGAGCGGTACGCCGAGGGCGCCGCGCTCGGCGACGCCTTGCGCCTGGCGGTGGCGGCCCTGGGCCACACCCCGGACGAGAAGGGGGTGGCGCGCGACCGGGTCATCGCCACCCGCGACCTCGAGGTCGCCGTGCTCGACCGCACGCGCCAGCGCCCGCGCAAGTTCGTCAGGCTCAGCCCCGCGCGCCTCGAGCAGCTCCTCGGCGACCGCGCCTCGGCGGCGCCCGAGCCGGCAGCGGGGGAGACCACCACCCCCGACCTGCTCGGTGGAGCCGGCGAGGTGGAGGGCGAGCCGCCCGTCGCGCCCTGAGCCACGGCCGGCACCAGCACCGGCACCGGCACCGGCACCAGCACCGCCCGAGCCCGCCCCGGACCCACGTCCGGTGCGGGCTCGTGGCGTGCGGGCCCACGGGCGACACACACCGGCGTCCCACGAAATCCGCCGGTCACACCGTCGACACCGCACGCGCGATCGGCCTTCCTACGGTCGGGCTCGACCCCACGCCCGCCCGAAAGGTGCCCTGCATGCCCGTCTCCGCCGCCAGCCTCACCGACGAGGAGCTCACCGCCTTCGTCAAGGCCCGCCTGCTCGTCGCCGGCTTCGACCTCTCCCTCCTGCCCACCACCTTCGACGCCGCCACGGGCGTGCCGACCCAGGACTCCCTGGTCGCCTCGCTCAAGGGCTTCGTGCGCTCCACGCCCGGCGCGATCAACACCTGGCGACCCGCCAGCGGCTCACCGACCGACGACGACCTCTACGCCCAGCAGGTCGCACCGCCGCTGGAGTACCCCTCGATCGTCGAGGCGTGGACCGGGAAGGTGGACGCCTGATGGTCGCCGAGGTCAACCGCCGTGCCTTCCTCGCCGCCACCGGCGCGGCCGCCGCGCTCGGCGTGGTGGGCACGACCGAGGGTGCGGCCGCCGCACCCGCCGCCGGCAGCGCCGCCGAGCGCGCCGCCACCGCGCGGGCCATCGCCGGCGTCAGGCTGCCGAACGTCGCGGTGAGGGCCGCGGCCAAGGCCGACCCCACCGAGGCGACGCTGGCCGAGGCGGCCCAGCTGCTGCGCCGCAACGTCGTCACCGCCACCGAGCTGGTCTCGGCCCACCTCGAGCGGGCCGACACCTACGACGGGGTCTACCAGGCCTTCAACGCCCGACCGGCCGAAGCCGCCCGGGCCCGGGCGAGGGCGGTCGACCGGGGCAGGGTGAGCGGACCGCTGGCCGGGATCCCGCTCACGATCAAGGACAACTTCTTCACCGCCGGCGTCGCGACCACGGCCAACTCGACCATCTTCGAGGACTTCGTGCCGACCTACGACGCGACCGCCTGGTCGCGGCTGCAGGCCGGGGGAGCGGTCATGGTGGGCAAGGGTCAGATGGGTCCCCTGGCGACGACCCGCGCCACCCTGCCCAACGGCACCGTCACCACGGTCAACGCGTGGACCCCGGCCGACGCGGGCGTCGACCCGGGCGGCTCCTCGACCGGTCCCGCGACGTCGGTGGCGGCACGGATGGCCTGCTCCTCCATCGGCACCCAGACCGGCGGCAGCATCATCCTGCCGGCCAACCGGCAGAACCTCACCGGCCTCAAGCCCACCATGGGCCGGGTCTCGCTCCACGGCGTCGTGCCGCTGACCTACACCCGCGACCACGTGGGGCCACTCGCCCGCGACGTGCTCGACGCCGCGATCATGCTCCAGGTGCTCGCCGGCGTCGACAGCCAGGACCCCCGCACCCAGGGCCTGCCCCGCAAGCCCGACTTCATCGCCTCCGCGCTGCCGAAGGTCGACCGCAAGGGCAGGGTCGTGGCGCGCCGGGCCACCCGGATCGGCGTGCCCGAGGGGTACCTCGCGAGCTTCACCGGTGAGGCCCTCGCGCTGCAGACCGAGGCGCTGGCCGCGCTCGACGCGATCCCGGGGCTCACGCTGGTCGACGTCACCTACCCCGACGACTGGGCCCTGCTCACCGGCACCTTCAACGCGGTGCGCCTGCCCGAGCGCACCGAGCCCTTCCTGCGCGTCCTGCAGCAGGATCCGACGAGGTTCGGGGTCTCGCTGACCTCGTGGGTGCAGGGCCTCTTCCTCTCCGGCGACGAGTGGATCACCGGGCAGCGGGCCAAGCACCGGCTGCTGCGCGACGTGCTCGACACCGTCATGGCCGACTGCGACGTGCTGCTGCAGACCAGTGTCGTGCCCTTCGACATCCTGGGCCTGCCGGAGATCGGCTTCCCGATCGGCTTCGCCGCCTCCAGCGCCGGCCCCGACACCCTGCCCGTCGGCACGGTCCTCGGTGGCGCGCCCTACGAGGAGGACCGCCTCATCGAGGTGGTCGCCGCCTACCAGGCCGTCACCGACTGGCACCTGCGTCGCCCGGCCGACCCCGACCTCGGCGGCCGGGTCGCCGGACGTCGCGGCGCCGCGCCCCGCCTCAGCGCCGACGAGGTGGCCCGCCTCACCGCCTGACCCGGCACGCACCGGCACGCCTCGGCACGCGCGGGCGGCGCTCCCTGCGGGGAGTCGCCGCCCGCTGCGGCGTTCCGCCCCCCGATCCCGCGCGGAGCGACGTACTGTCTCCTCATGGACCGTCGGATCTTCGGGATCGAGAACGAGTACGGCGTCACCTGCACCTTCAAGGGGCAGCGCCGGCTCAGCCCCGACGAGGTGGCGCGCTACCTCTTCCGCAAGGTCGTCAGCTGGGGCCGCAGCAGCAACGTCTTCCTGCGCAACGGCGCCAGGCTCTACCTCGACGTGGGCAGCCACCCGGAGTACGCCACCCCGGAGTGCGACGACATCACCGAGCTGGTCACCCACGACAAGGCGGGCGAGCGGATCCTCGAGGGCCTGCTGCTCGACGCCGAGCAGCGGCTCCACGACGAGGGCATCGCCGGTGAGATCTACCTGTTCAAGAACAACACCGACTCCGCCGGCAACTCCTATGGCTGCCACGAGAACTACCTCGTGGGCCGCGCCGGGGAGTTCTCCCGCCTGGCCGACATCCTCATCCCCTTCCTGGTGACCCGCCAGATCATCGTCGGTGCGGGCAAGGTGACCCAGACCCCGCGGGGCGCCTCCTACTCGGTCTCGCAGCGCGCCGAGCACATCTGGGAGGGCGTCTCGAGCGCCACCACGCGCAGCCGTCCCATCATCAACACCCGCGACGAGCCGCACGCCGACGCCGAGAAGTACCGCCGCCTGCACGTCATCGTCGGCGACTCCAACATGAGCGAGACCACCACGATGCTCAAGGTCGCCACCTGCGACCTGGTGCTGCGGATGATCGAGGAGGGCGTGGTGATGCGCGACCTCACCATGGAGAACCCCATCCGCGCGATCCGCGAGATCTCCCACGACATGACGGGGCGGCGCAAGGTGCGCCTGGCCAACGGCCGGGAGGCCAGCGCCCTGGAGATCCAGGGGGAGTACCTCGCCAAGGCCCGCGACTTCGTCGACCGCCGCGAGATCAGCACCCCCACGATCGAGCGCGCGCTCGACCTGTGGGAGCGCGGGCTCAAGGCGGTGGAGTCCGACGACCTGGGGCTGGTCGACCGGGAGATCGACTGGGTCATCAAGTGGAAGCTCATCGAGGCCTACCGCGCCAAGCACGGCCTGCCGATGGGCCACCCCCGCGTCGCCCAGCTCGACCTGGCCTACCACGACATCCACCGCGGCCGCGGCCTCTACTACCTGCTGGAGAAGCGGGGAGCCGTCGCGCGGGTCACCCACGACCTCAAGGTCTTCGAGGCCAAGTCGGTGCCCCCGCAGACCACCCGGGCCCGGCTGCGCGGCGACTTCATCCGCCGCGCCCAGGAGCGGCGCCGCGACTTCACCGTCGACTGGGTGCACCTCAAGCTCAACGACCAGGCCCAGCGCACGGTGCTGTGCAAGGACCCCTTCCGCGCCGAGGACGAGCGGGTGCAGCGACTCATCGACGGCATGTGACCCGGCGAGGGGCCGCAGGCCGCGGTGGGGCCGCCTCGTAGGATGCAGGTCGCTCCTGGGTCACCGGCCACCGCCGGCCCCGACGACCGCCACGTGAAGGATGTACCGGTGTCACGACACCTCCGCAGGCCGCTGGCCGTGCTGCTCCCGCTGCTGCTCGCCCCCACGCTCGTCTCGTGCGGCGAGGAGGTCGGCGCCCAGGGCGAGACCTCCGAGGGCCTGTCCGCGCTGAGCATCGAGGGCGACGTCGGCACCGACCCCGACGTCACGTGGTCGTCGGCCATGAGCTTCGACGCCGACGCCGACCCCGAGGTCGAGACCCTCGTCGAGGGCGACGGCCCGGAGGTCACCGCCGAGGACACCGTGCTGGTCAACTACTGGGTCGGCAACGGCTACACCGAGAGCCAGAGCTTCAGCACCTACACCGACGACGGCGCGCCGCAGGCGCTCGACCTCTCGGCCGAGGACCTGGTGCCGGTCTTCACCGACCCCCTGGTCGGCCAGACGGTGGGCTCGCGCGTGGCGGTCGCCTTCAACGCCGAGGAGCCCTTCGGCGGCGCCGGCAGCCCGGCGCTGGGCATCGGCAACCAGGACCCGGTCGTCATCGTCTTCGACATCATGGGCCCCTACGACGTCTCCGAGCCCTACGAGACCGAGGGCGCGGCCTGGACCCCCGACCTGGTCCTCGACGAGGACGGCAACCCCGAGGCGATGCGCTTCAAGGGCCGCCCGCGCCCGACCGGCGAGCTGCGCAGCCAGACCCTCGTCGAGGGCGACGGCCCCGCGCTCACCGCCGACGACACCGTGCAGGTCAAGTACCTGGGCCAGGTCTACGCCAAGGCCAAGCCCTTCGACGGCAACTACGACAAGCCCGACTTCCTCACCTCCCCGTTGAGCGGGCTGGTCGAGGGCTGGGCGCAGGGCCTCGAGGGCGTGCCGGTCGGCTCGCGCGTCGTGCTCGCCATCCCGCCGGAGCTCGGCTACGGCGCGAAGGGCAACCCCGACGCCGGGATCACGGGCACCGACACGATCTACTTCCTGATCGACATCGTCGGCGCGGGGTGAGCGTCCGCAAGAGCGAGCGCCTGCTGAACCTGCTGATCATGCTGCTGGTCCAGCGGCACTTCGTGCCCAAGGAGCGGATCCGCTCGATCCTCTACCCCGGCTCGTCCTCCGAGGCGTTCGAGAAGATGTTCGAGCGCGACAAGGACGAGCTGCGCTCGCTCGGGGTGCCGATCGAGGTGGGCAGCATGGACACCTACTTCGACGACGAGCCCGGCTACCGGATCCGGCCCGACGAGTTCGCCCTGCCCGACATCGACCTGACCCCCGACGAGGCCTCGGTCGTGGGCCTGGCCACCCGGGTCTGGCAGCACGCCAAGCTCGCCGACGCCACCACCGAGGCCGTGCGCAAGCTCCGCGCGCTCGGAGCGCCGGTCGACGTGACGGCCCTCGACATCGTCGAGCCCCGCCTGAGCGCCGAGGAGCCGTCCTTCGACGCCTTCTGGGAGGCCACCGCCGAGCGCACCCCCGTCGTCTTCGGCTACCGCCGCCCCGGCCAGGACGAGGTGACGACCCGTCACCTCCAGCCCTGGGGCGTCACCCGCTACTCGGGGCGGTGGTACGTCGTGGGCCTCGACACCGACCGTGGCGAGGAGCGCGTCTTCCGCCTCTCCCGCGTCGAGGGCGAGGCGCGGCCCGACGGCCCCGCCGGCTCCTACGACGTGCCCGCCGGCACCGACGTGAGCGCGGTGGCCCGGCGCCTGGCCCCGGCCCCCGTGGTGCAGCGCGCCGTCCTGCTGGTGCGCCGCGGCGCGGGCCACCAGCTGCGCCGCGGCGCCGCCGGGGTGGAGACCGACGTGGTGGGTCCCGACGACCACACCACCTGGGACCGCGTGGTGCTCGAGCGCGACACCCTCGGCCTGGCCGACGAGGTGCTCGGCCACGGCGCCGACGTCTGCGTCGAGGAGCCGCTCGAGCTGCGGGCCCAGGTCGTCGAGCGGCTCCGGGCCGGCCTCGACCGTGCCAGCACGGCCGGCGGTGTCGCATGACCCCGCCGACCCCCGCCCCCGCCCCGGGCGCCCGCGACCAGGTCGCGCGGCTTTTGACGCTGGTGCCCTACCTCCACGCCCACGGCCAGGTGCGCCTCGACGAGGCGGCCGCCGCCCTCGGGGTGGCCCCGCGACAGCTGCTCAAGGACCTCAAGGTCCTGCTGATGTGCGGTCTGCCCGGGGGCTACCCCGACGACCTCATCGACGTCGACCTCGACGCCCTCGAGGACCCCGACGGCGACGGCGTCGTCCGCGTGACCAACGCCGACTACCTCGCCCGTCCGCTGCGGCTGACCCCCACCGAGGCCACCGCGGTGATCGTGGCGCTGCGGGCCCTGCGCAACGGTGCACGCCCCGACACCCGCGAGGTCGTCGACCGCGCGCTGGCCAAGCTCGAGGCGGCCGCCGCCGCCGGGTCGGCCGCACCCCGCATCGACCCGGGCGCCGACGGGGGAGACCCCGACACCGCCCTGCTGGCCACCCGCCTGCAGGACGCCGCCGACCGGGGGCGCCAGGTGGACCTGACCTACTACGTGCCCAGCCGCGACGAGGAGTCGGTGCGCACCGTCGACCCGCGCGGCGTGGTCTCCACCGGCGGCGTCGCCTACCTCGACGCGTGGTGCCACCTCGCTGGGGCGCCACGCCTCTTCCGCCTCGACAGGATCCGTGAGGCCGTCGTCTCCGAATCACCTGTCGTGACCGACCCCGAGCCGCCGCGCGACCTCGCCGAGGGCATGTTCGCGCGCTCGGGCGGCGCCACCCCGGTGACGCTGCGCCTGGACCCCCCGGCGCGGTGGGTCGTGGAGTACTACCCCGTCGAGGAGGTGCGGCCCCAGCCCGACGGCGGTGTCGAGGTCGACCTGCTCGTCGCCGACCCGCGCTGGCTGACCCGCCTCCTGCTCCGGCTCACCCCGCACGCCCGCGTGGTCGACCGCGACGGCGCTCACCCAGAGTTCACCCAGACGTACACAGCAGCGGCCAGGTCAACCCTCGGTCTCTACACATGACGAGGCGTACAGTGGACCTCGTCGCGGTCGACGCCTCCGGGCACCCGACCGAGACCCGCACGCACACCCAACAGAGAAGGTCCTGATGTTCCTCCCCATGATCGGCATGCCCCAGGGCGCGGAGTGGCTCGTCATCCTCGCCATCGTCATCCTGGTCTTCGGTGCGGCCAAGCTCCCCGACCTCGCCCGTGGCACCGGCCAGGCGCTGCGCATCTTCAAGGCCGAGACCAAGGGCCTCAAGGACGACGACGACAAGGAGGGCACCGCCGCCGACACCACGCCGGCCGCCGAGCTCCCGCCGTCGCCGACCCCCGCCCCCACCCCGGCCGAGGACCTGACCGAGCAGCGCCCGACCGACCAGCACCGCAGCTGAGCCGCGACGACACCTCCCACCCGTGTCGATCTCCGGAGTCGTCAAGCTCTTCGTCGGTAAGCCGGTCCACCCGATCGGGTCCGACGGCCGGATGGCCCTCTCGGACCACCTCCGGGAGCTGCGCGCACGCATCCTCAAGGTCGTGCTCGCACTCCTGGTCACCCTGATCATCTCGCTGTTCTTCTTCGACCCTCTCTTCGCGGTCGTCAACGACCCCTACCAGCAGGCCCAGGACGCCCTGGGTGCCGACCGCACCCAGGCCACGACCTCGGGCGCCGGCGGCGGTCTGCTGCTCTACCTCAAGCTGTGCGGCCTGGCCACGCTGGTGCTGACCAGCCCGGTCTGGCTCTACCAGATCTGGGCCTTCATCCTTCCGGGGCTGCACCCCCACGAGCGCAAGTGGACGCGCGTCTTCGCCGCCATCGCCGGCCCCCTGTTCTTCGCCGGCATCGTGCTGGGCTACGTCACGCTGCCCAAGGGCCTCGAGGTGCTCATCGGGTTCACCCCCGACGGGCTGACCAACCTCGTGGAGTTCAACGAGTACCTCACCTTCTTCAGCCGCACCCTGCTCGTCTTCGGCATCGCCTTCGAGATCCCGCTCTTCGTGGTGATGCTCAACCTCGCCGGCGTCGTCAAGGGCAAGTCGCTGGCCGCGCACCGGCCCTGGATCATCGTCGGCGTCTTCCTCTTCGCCGCGGTCGCCACCCCCTCCACCGACCCCTTCACCATGACGTTCATGGCCGTGCCGATGGTGCTGCTCTTCTTCGTCTCCGAGGTCATCGCCCGGTGGAACGACAAGCGGCGCGCCGCGCGCGGCATCAACGCCGGGCTCTCGCCCGACGAGATCTCCACCCTGTGAGCGCCGCCGCCACGCTGCACGACCTCGACCCCTTCGAGCTGCCCGAGTGGCTCGGGGAGGACGACGTCACCTGGGCCGCCGAGTCCGGGGTGCTCAGCGGCCACCGCGTGACCGGGGTGCTCTCGGGGCGCGCCGCCGGGTCGGGTCCGCTGCCGTGCGACCTGCTCGCCGTCGACGAGGCGCACCCGCGCCCCGTCGCCGCCGACGACGTCCGCTCCCGCGCCCACCTGGCGTGGCGCCACGGCCAGGTGCTGCTGGTGCAGCCGGCCGACGGCGCCGAGGAGGACCGGTTGACCCTCGCCGTACCGGGGCGGTCCTTCAGCGCCGACCTGGTGCTCGACGCCCTCGGGCGCCTGGCCAAGGCGGTCGGCGGCTC
The DNA here is from genome assembly GCF_001423135.1 of Nocardioides sp. Leaf307. Classification (NCBI taxonomy): domain Bacteria; kingdom Bacillati; phylum Actinomycetota; class Actinomycetes; order Propionibacteriales; family Nocardioidaceae; genus Nocardioides; species Nocardioides sp. Leaf307. The sequence continues at coordinate 1,863,872 of NZ_LMNY01000001.1, forward strand.
GCCGGAGCACTACAGCGTCCTGCTGCGGATCGGGGTAGGGCCGCTCCCGTAGGTTGGGGGCCATGAGCACGGCTGACGAGATGACCCCGGCCGAGCGCTACGCCTCCTACCGCGCGCACCGCAGCCACCCCGTCGTCCACGACTTCGAGGCGATGTACGACTTCGGCCTCGACGACTTCCAGCGTCGCGCGTGCCGCGAGATCGAGGACGGCCGCGGCGTGCTGGTCGCAGCGCCCACGGGGTCGGGCAAGACCATCGTGGGGGAGTTCGCGATCCACCTGGCCCTCCAGACCGGGCGCAAGGCGTTCTACACCACCCCGATCAAGGCGCTGTCGAACCAGAAGTACCACGACCTCGTCGCCCGCTACGGCCCCGACCAGGTCGGGCTGCTGACCGGCGACAACACCGTCAACGGCGAGGCGCCCGTGGTGGTGATGACCACCGAGGTGCTGCGCAACATGCTCTACGCCGGGTCGCGCACCCTCGACGGCCTCGGTTTCGTGGTCATGGACGAGGTGCACTACCTCGCCGACCGCTCCCGCGGCGCGGTCTGGGAGGAGGTCATCATCCACCTGCCCGACTCGGTCACCGTGGTGTCGCTGTCGGCCACGGTCTCCAACGCCGAGGAGTTCGGGGAGTGGCTGGAGACCGTGCGTGGCGACACCACGACCATCGTGGAGGAGAAGCGGCCCGTGCCGCTCTACCAGCACGTCATGGTCGGCAAGCGGCTGCTCGACCTCTTCGCCTCCTCCGACGTCGACGCCGCCGCCGGCTTCGTCAAGGAGGGCGCCCCGGTCAACGAGGAGCTGATGAAGGTCGCCCGCGACGACTGGGCCGCCTCCCGGATCAAGGACCGGCGCTCGCCCAAGGGAGCGCGCGGCAAGGGCGGGCCCAAGCAGGTCGGCAACGGCCGGCGCGTCTGGATCCCCAGCCGCTACGACGTCATCGAGCGCCTCGACCGCGAGGGCCTGCTGCCCGCGATCGTGTTCATCTTCAGCCGGGTCGGGTGCGACGCCGCGGTCTCGCAGTGCCTCAACGCCGGCATCCGGCTCACCACGCCCGAGGAGCGCGACGCCATCTACGCCTTCGTGGAGCAGAGCTGTCGCCACCTGCCCGACGACGACCTCCACGTGCTGGGCTACCACGACTTCCTCGACGGGCTCACCCGCGGTGTCGCGGCCCACCACGCCGGCATGCTGCCGGCCTTCAAGCAGGTCGTCGAGGAGCTCTACCTGCGCGGGCTGTGCAAGGTCGTCTTCGCCACCGAGACCCTCGCGCTCGGCATCAACATGCCTGCACGCACCGTGGTCATCGAGAAGCTCTCGAAATGGAACGGCGAGACCCACGCCGACATCACCCCGGGGGAGTACACCCAGCTCACCGGGCGGGCCGGGCGCCGCGGTCTCGACACCGAGGGCCACGGCGTCGTGCTCTGGCAGCCCGGCACCAACCCGCGCGAGGTCGCCGGCCTGGCCTCGACCCGCACCTACCCGCTGCGCTCCTCCTTCCGGCCGTCTTACAACATGGCCGTCAACCTGGTCCACCAGTTCGGCCGCGAGCGCGCGCGGGCCACGCTCGAGCAGTCCTTCGCGCAGTTCCAGGCCGACAAGGCGGTCGTCGGGCTGGCCCGCCAGCTCCGCAAGAGCCAGGACGCCCTCGAGGGCTACGCCGAGGCCGCGCAGTGCGACCGGGGCGACTTCATGGAGTACGCCCGGTTGCGCAAGCGCATCGGCGAGGTGGAGAAGGACGCCAGCCGCGCCAAGCGGGCCGACCGCCGCGCCGAGGCCATCGAGTCGCTGCGCCTGCTCAAGGTGGGCGACGTGATCGAGGTGCCGACCGGCAAGTTCGCCGGCCTGGCCGTCGTGGTCGACCCCGGCTGGGACGAGGAGGCGCCGCGCCCCTCGGTGGTGACGATGGACCGTCAGGCCCGCCGGCTGGCGATGATCGACTTCCCGACCCCGGTGCAGGCGCTCACCCGGATCAAGGTCCCCAAGAGCTTCAACGGCCGCAACCCCCAGATGCGCCGCGACCTGGCCTCCGCGCTGCGCTCGCGCACCCAGGGCGTCGTGCCGCCGCCCAGCGCCGGTGGCGGCTCGCGCCGCTCCTCCATCGCCCGCTCCGGGGCCGACGAGGAGGTCCTGGGGCTGCGTGCGCAGCTCAGGGCCCACCCCTGCCACGACTGCCCCGACCGCGAGGACCACGCACGCTGGGCCGAGCGCTACTTCAAGCTCGAGCGCGACGCCACCACCCTGCAGCGCCGGGTGGAGAACCGCACCAACACGGTCGCACGCCAGTTCGACCGCGTCTGCGACGTGCTCAGCGCGCTGGGCTACCTCGCCCCCGACGGCGACGACCCCAGCGACGCGCGGGTCACCGACCGGGGCAAGCGGCTGATGCGGCTCTACTCCGACATGGACCTGCTGGCCGCCGAGGCCATCCGCGAGAAGCTCTGGGACGCCCTGCCCGCCTCCGGCCTCGCCGCCGCCCTGTCGGCCCTGGTGTTCGAGGCCCGTCGCGCCGAGGACCCCACCTCGCCCCGCCTGCCCGGCGGCGCCACACGCGAGGCCATGACCGCCACGGTGCGGCTGTGGGGGGAGCTCGACCGGCTGGAGAAGGACCACAAGCTCGACTACCTGCGCCAGCCCGACCTCGGCTTCGCGTGGATCGCCTACCGCTGGTGCGAGGGCGACGACCTCGACGACGTGCTCGGCGACAGCGACATGTCGGCCGGCGACTTCGTGCGCCGCATGAAGCAGCTGCTCGACCTCGGTGGCCAGGTCGCCGACGCCGCCGGCGACACGCCCCTGCGGCGTACGGCGCGGGAGATGATCACCCGCATGAAGCGCGGCGTCGTCGCCTACTCCGGTCTGCCCGACTGACCCGGTCCGCCCCCGGCCCGCGAACGCACGACGGCCCGCCACCGGGATCGGTGGCGGGCCGTCGTGGGAGATGGCGAGGCAGGGGGTGGGGCTGGGGGCGGAGCTGGGGGTGGAGGCTCAGACCGCCTGCTCGATCGCCGCGGCGACCGGGGTGGACCCACCGACCAGCTCCCACTGCTTGCCGATCGTGCGGTCGTCGACCAGGCACGCGGCCACCACGGCGGCCACGTCGGCGCGGGAGACCTCGCCGCGCTCGAGGGTCTCGGCCAGCGCGACCTGGCCGGTGCCCGGGTCGTCGGTCAGGCCGCCGGGGCGGATGATCGTCCAGTCCAGGTCACTGGCCCGCAGCGCCTCGTCGGCGCCGCGCTTGGCGTCGACGTAGGCCTTCCACGCGTCCTCGACGTCGTCGCCCACGGGGTTGTCGACGCCGATCGCCGAGACCTGCACGAAGCGGCGGATCCCGGCCTTGCCGGCGGCCTCGATCGACTTGGTCGAGCCCTCGAGGTCGACGGTGCGCTTGCGCTCGATGTTGCCGTCGGCGCCCCCGCCCGCGGCGAAGACGACCGCGTCGCAGCCCTCGAAGGCCGCGGCGAACCCGTCGGCGTCCTGCGCCTCGATGTCGAGCAGGCGCACCTCGGCGCCCAGGGCCTCGAGCTCGGAGCGGTACTCCTCCTTGCGCACCAGGGCCACCGGCACGTGGCCGTGGTCCTTCAGCACACCGTGCAGCTGCTGGGCCACCTTGCCGTGGCCCCCGACGATCGCGATTCGACTCATGCCGTCCAACGTACGTCGCCCCCGCGCCGCGCCGATCACCCGAGCGGGGGGTCGGGGCGGGCGGCCCAGCGGGCGGCTCAGGCCTGGCCGAGCACGCCGAGCAGGCGCTGCACCGGCGACTCCAGGCCCCAGCGCGCGGCCAGGTCGGCCAGCCGCTCGGGGTCGGCCGGCGAGGAGGGCAGCGCCGTGGGGGAGCGCTCGAGGTCGATGTCGCGGGCCACCGCGACCACGCGGGGCGCCACGGCGAGGTAGTCGGTGGCGGCCAGGACCTTGGCCCGCGGGCCCTTGGCCAGGTCGGAGTCGGGGTCCTGGGCGGCGGCGAGGATGGCGGGGATGTCGCCGTGGCGCGACAGCAGCGTCGCGGCCGTCTTGTCGCCGACACCGGCGACGCCCGGCAGCCCGTCGGAGGCGTCGCCCCGCAGGGTGGCGAAGTCGGCGTACTGCCCGGCGCCCACGCCGTACTTGGCGCGGACCCAGGCGTCGTCGACCCGCTCGTGGTTGCCGACCCCGCGCGCGATGTAGAGCACCCGGACGTCGGCGGCGTCGTCGACGAGCTGGAAGAGGTCGCGGTCGCCGGTGACCACGTCGACGGGCTGGCCCGCGCCGGTGGCGAAGGTGCCGATGACGTCGTCGGCCTCGAAGCCCGGGGCGCCCACGACCCGTAGGCCCACGGCCTCGAGCACGTCACGGATGATCGGCACCTGCACCTGCAGCGGGTCGGGCACCTCCTCCACGTCGGGGTCGGACTCGACCTCCTCCACGACGCGGTGGGCCTTGTAGGAGGGCAGCAGGTCGACGCGCCACTGCGGGCGCCAGTCGTCGTCCCAGCAGCAGACGAGGTCGGTGGGGCGGTAGTCGCCGACGAGGCGGGAGATGAAGTCGAGCAGGCCGCGCACCGCGTTGACCGGGGTGCCGTCGGGGCCGGTGATCTCCGGGACGCCGAAGAACGCGCGGAAGTAGAGCGACGCCGTGTCGAGGAGCATCAGGCGGCCGGGGGCGTCGGTCTGCGGGCTGGTCACGCCCGGCAGTCTCCCACGCGGCCTGCCCTACGCTGTCGGCCGTGACCACATCCGACGTCGAGGCCACCGACCGCAGGATCCTCGAGCTGCTCGCCACCGACGGGCGGATGTCCTACACCGACCTCGGCAAGGCCACCGGGCTGTCGACGTCGGCGGTGCACCAGCGGGTCAAGCGCCTGGAGACCCGCGGCCTCATCCAGGGCTACGGTGCCACCATCAACCACGCCGAGATCGGCCTGCCGCTGACCGCGCTGATCTCCATCCGGCCCATCGACCCCTCGCAGCCCGACGACTGCCCCGACCGGCTCCAGCACCTCACCGAGATCGAGTCGTGCTGGTCGGTGGCCGGCGAGGAGTCCTACGTGCTCAAGGTCCGCACCGCCACCCCCGCCGCCCTCGAGGACCTCCTGGCCCGCATCCGCCACGCCGCCAACGTCTCCACCCGCACCACCATGGTCCTCTCCACCTACTACGAGAACCGCCCGGTGACCGGCTGAGGGTGGGTCGGCGCCGGCGGCGGGTTTCACCAGCCGGCTGGCGAAACCTGCACCTGTCGGCCCACGCGTCGGCCGACAGGTGCGGGTCTGGGCCGACCAGTCGGCCGATCTCCGATTCTCGAGGGGGACGAGGAGCCCACCGGGGCCCGGTCGCCGAGCCGTGCGCCCCGAGACCCGTGCCGAGACCCGTGCCGAGACCCGTGCCGAGCCCCGGGCCCAGACCCAGACCTGGGCCGGGCGCGGGGCCGTGGGTCAGGCGGCCCAGACGCCGCCGGCGAGCACGGCACGGACGCGTGCGACGGTGCGCTCGGGGTGCTGCAGGTCGGCCCAGGTCAGTCGGACGCAGCGCCAGCCGGTGAGACCGACGACGAGCTGCTCGCGCCGACGCTCGCGCAGCAGGGCATCGGCCGCGGACTCGCCGGGCGCCAGCAGCGTCGTGTACTTGACCTTGCCGTCGACCTCGGCGAACACCCCGAGGTCGGGCCAGGCGAAGTCGAGTCGGGCGACGATCGCCCCGCGGGCGTCGCGGACGACGTACTGCGGGGTCGGTGTCGGCAGGTGGTGGCGCCAGAACAGGTACATCGTGCGCGACTCGGCGACGCTCTCGCAGCGCCCGTCGGCCAGTCCGACGACCAGCCGGGCGTGGAGGTGGCGGGGCCAGCGGACCGTGCTCGTCAGGCCCTGCCGCAGCGCGGGCACGGAGGTCTCGCCGCGGTGCAGGAGCGCATTGGTGACGACCAGACCGTGCTCGACGTCGGTGAGGCTGATGACGTCGAGGGCGGTGCGCGTGCCCGACGTCGCCCAGCGGCCGTCGCGGCGGGTCAGGTCGCCGACCCTGACCGTCCCGCGGTGCTGCGCCACCCCGGCCTGCGAGCGACCGGCTCGGGCGTCGGTGCGGGTGAGGTGGACCGTGTCGGGCAGGTCCCACACCTCTGCGCCGAGCAGGTCGGCCGCACTGGTGTGCGACAGCACCACGTGGGAGCGCGCCGCCTGGTAGGCCGCCTCGGCCACCAGCAGCCGGCGCCGGCGTGCGTCGGCGCCGCGCCACAGCGCACCGGCGCAGTAGGCGCCGTGGCGCAGCCGGTGCCACTCGCCCGAGCGCACCAGTCGCGCGATGCTCTTGTCGTCGTGGCCGAGCGCGAGTGCGTCACGGGTGGAGAAGACGTCGCTCACAGCGTGGAGGCGTGGGGTCGGGTCCATGCCTCGGAGGATGACCGGGCCCGACCCGACTCAATCCGCGGTACGGCGCGCCTGTGGACAACCCCGCGGCACCGGAGCCTGTCGGCCCGGACCCGCACCTGTCGGCCCGCGCGTGGGCCGACAGGTGCGGGTTTCGCCAGCCGGCTGGCGAAACCCGCGACGCGCGGTCAGCGACTCACCAGGCCTGGAGGGCGGCGGTGCGCCGGGAGGCCTCGGCCATCTCGGCGGCCTTGAGGGCGGAGGTGTCGAGCTCGCCGTGCTCGGCCCACCAGTCGCGGCCGGCCTGGGGGAGGGTGTGGATCGGGTCGTAGTACTCGAAGGTGCGGGTGAGCGCCTCGGGGTCGGCGGCCTCGATGGAGGTGCGGTAGTTCTTCGTCCAGTAGGAGATGCCGCGCTCGGTGTCGTAGTCGGCGAGCTGGTGCACCCAGCGCTTGCCGACGAAGGGCACGTCGCAGACGATCCGCGGGGTGGCGAAGCCGGGGAGGTAGCCCATGATGTGGTGCTGCAGGCGCTGGGCGTCGGCGACCGAGACCCGCCAGTGCTCCGAGAACGGGATCATGTCGCACATGTAGAAGTAGTAGGGCATGATCTGCGCCCCGTCGAGCAGCCGGAAGCACAGGTCGAGCAGCGCGTGCGGGTCGGCGTTGACGCCGTTGAGCAGCACGCCCTGGTTGCGCACGTCGCGCACGCCGGCCTCGAGCATCGCGCGCGTGGCCTCGGCGACCAGCGGGGTGATCGAGTTGGCGTGGTTGGCGTGGGTGTGGATGGCCAGCGAGACGCCGCGGGCGCGGGCCAGACCGGCGACGCGGGCGACGCCCTCGCGCACGTCGTCCTGCAGCCAGTGCTGGGGGAGCCCGACGAGGGCCTTGGTGGCCAGGCGGATGTCGCGCACGTTCTCGATCTCGAGCACCGACATCAGGAAGGCCTCGAGGCGGGGCCACGGCATGTTGGCGACGTCACCGCCGGAGACGACCACGTCGCGCACCGAGGGGGTGCGGCGCAGGTAGTCGAGCATGTCCTCGATGCGGTTGGTGGGCTTGCCGGCGAACTTCAGCTTCTCGATCACCGGGGTCGAGTTGCCCACGAGGTCCATGCGGGTGCAGTGGCCGCAGTACTGCGGGCAGGTCGGCAGCAGCTCGGCCAGCACCTTGGTGGGGTAGCGGTGGGTGAGGCCCTCGGTGGCCCACATGTCGTGCTCGTGCAGCGAGTCGCGGGTGGCGTAGGGGTGGGAGGACCAGTCGGTGCGGCGGTCGGAGAAGACCGGGATCATGTAGTGGCGCACCGGGTCGGCGTAGAAGGCGTCGGTGAGCGAGCCGCGGCCGGCGGGCTCGGTGGTCGGCGCCATCGTGTTCATCATCTGCGGCGGCACGAGCATCGACATGGTGGCGCGCTCGGCCTGGTCGCGCTCGAGGTCGGCGTAGAACCGCTCGTCGAGCAGGTCGCCCATCAGCTCGCGCAGCTGGCGCACGTTCTTGACGCAGTGCGAGCGCTGCCACTGCACCGAGGCCCACTCCTCGGCGGTGACGTCGCGCCAGCCGGGGAACCGGGTCCAGTCGGGCTCGACCAGCTCGACGCGGCGGTACGGGTACGGCTGACCCGTCTGGTCCTCCACCAGGGAGGCGATGGACGTCTCGATGCTCATAAGGGAACCGTAAACGAAGATCCTCCTGCGTGTCGAACCACGCGCCGCAAGATCTTCGGTATCGCGGCGCTGAGGCCGTCGTCCTCTAGACCAGTCCGCTCGCCGCCAGGGTCCGACGTACGACGGGGTCGTCGGCGGGCACGCCGTAGCGCAGCGCGTAGACGGTCTCCACCAGCTCCCGCAGGCCGACCTCCTCCTGACCGTCGGCGGGCGGGGTGAGCGGCTGGTCCATGAGCAGCAGCCGCGGGGCGTGGCCGTCGTCGTGGGGCGGCAGGTAGTCGCGCACGGGCTGCAGCCGTCCGCCGAGGCGCTCGTAGAAGACGATGCGGCGGCGGTGCTCCTCGACCAGCTCGGACGGCAGGTCCGGCTCGTCGGGGTCCTCGACGTCCCAGACCAGCCGCGTGCGGCCCTCCGCGCGCAGCCGTCCCGTGAGCTCGGCCCACAGCGCGGAGCCGATGCCCTGGCCGCGCCGGCCGGCGGCGAAGTAGCGCAGGAAGGTCCAGCCGGTGTCGCCACGCCCGGCGGGCACGGCGTCGACGAGGTCGCGCACGAGGGCGAGCCCGACGGGCACGCCCCGGCCGTCCTCGCCGTCCTCCCCGTCCTTGCCGGCGAGGTAGACGAGCATCCGGTCGACGAGGAGGTCCTCGAAGGGGGCGAGCAGCTCGTCGGGGAAGGCGCCCTCGTAGATCGCGCGGACCGCCTCGACGTCCGCCGCCCCCAGGGACGACAGCTCGACCAGACGGGGGCTCACGCGGACCACACCCGCTCGCCACCGAGCCACGTCTCGCGCACCTCGACCTCGCGCAGCCGCGCGGGGTCGACCTCCCTCGGGTCGCCGGGGTCGGCCGACAGGACGGCGAGGTCGGCGAGCATGCCCGGCGCCAGGGTGCCGCGGCTGGTCTCCACCCGGGAGGCGTGGGCCGAGCCGTAGGTGTAGGACACCAGCGCCTCGAGCCCGGTCACGGCCTCCTCGGGCCCGCAGGGCAGCCCGCCGTCGGTGAGGCGGTTGACCATGTCGTGCATGCCCAGCAGCGGGGCGCCGTCGACGACGGGCCGGTCGGAGCTGCCGGGCACCACGATCCCCGCGTCGAGCAGGGTGCGGTGGCGGTAGGCCCACCCGGAGCGCTCCGGGCCGAGCGCGCGCAGCATGCCGTCGCCGATCTCGCCGACGAAGCGGCCCTGCGGCACCGGCACCACCCCGAGCGCTGCGGCGCGCAGCACCTGGTCGGGCCGCGAGACCCCGAAGTGCTCGATGCGGTGGCGCACGTCGGGTCGCGGCCAGCGCTCCTGGGCCTCGGCGTAGGCGTCGAGGACGAGGTCGATGGCGGCGTCGCCGATGGCGTGGGCGGCCACGCGCCACCCCGAGCGGTGGGCCTGCAGGATGCGGGTGCGCAGCGCCTCGGCGTCGTCCTGGAGGTAGCCCCGCTCGCCGGGGGTGTCGGAGAAGTCCTCGCACATGGCGGCGGTGTGGCCGATCAGCGAGCCGTCGGAGAACACCTTGACCGGCCCGAGCCGCAGCCGGTCGTCGCCCAGGCCGGTGCGCACGCCCAGGTCGAGGCCGAGCGGCATGTCGTCGTCGACGTGCGCGGTGAGCGGGTGCAGCGCGTCGGCGGCCACCATCAGCTCCACCCGCACGGGCAGGCGGCCCTGCTCGCGCGCGGAGAGGTACGCCGCGACCTCGACCGGGCTCTTGCCGATCCAGCCGCCGCCCACGCCGGCCTCGACCACCGAGGTGATGCCCTGCGAGAGGTAGACCCGCCCCGCGCGCTCGATCGCGTCGACCAGCGTGGCCACGGGGTAGGGCAGCACCAGCGCGTTGAGCAGCTGCTGCGCCTGCTCCTGCAGCAGCCCGGTCGGCCGGCCGGTGGCGTCGGTCACGACCAGGCCGCCCGGCACGTCGCGGGCGGCGTCGGCCAGCCCCAGCTCGGCGAGCAGCGGGGTGTTGACCACGCACATGTGGCCGGAGGTGTGGCGCAGCCAGACCGGTCGTCCGCCGGCGGCGCGGTCGAGGGCGTCGCGGTCGGGGTGGGCGCCGATCTTGTTCTCGTCGTAGCCGGCTCCGACCACCCAGGCGCCCTCGGGGAGCGTCGCGGCGCGCTCGGCGACCGCGGCGTAGAGCGCGTCGAGGTCGGGCAGTCGCAGGTCGACCTCGGCCAGGCTGAGGCCGTACCACGCCATGTGGTTGTGGGCGTCGTGGAAGCCCGGCACGACGACGGCGCCGCCGAGGTCGACCACCCGCCGGGCGGGCACCTCCTCGGTGGCCACCACCCGACCGTGGAGCAGGGCGAGGTGGGAGGCGACGTCGGCGCGACCGGGGCCGGTGAGGGTGCGGACCCGGGCGTTGGTGAGCAGGACGTCGGCCTGCAGCGCGGGGCTCACGAGGCGGCCCCGGCAGCGGCGGCCTCGCGGCGCAGCGCGGCCTTCTCGACGCGCTGGGAGGCGGTCAGCGGCAGCGACGCGCGCAGCTCCCAGTAGCGCGGCACCTTGAAGGCCGCGAGCCGCTCCTCGCACCACGCACGCAGCACCTCGGGAGCGTCCTCACCGAGGCCGGGCGCCACGACGTAGGCCTTGACCTCCTCGCCGCGCACCTCGTCGGGCACGCCGAGCACGGCGGCCAGACGCACCTCGGGGTGCGACTGGAGCACGTCCTCGACCTCGTGGGCGGCGACGTTCTCCCCGCTGCGGCGGATCATGTCCTTCATGCGGCCCGCGAGGTAGACACGGCCCTGCTCGTCGAGGCGGGCCAGGTCGCCGGTGGGGAACCAGCCGTCGGGGTCGAAGGGGCTGGGGTGTCCGAGGTAGCCGTCCATCATGCCCGGCCCGCGCAGCCACAGCTGCCCGTCGTCGTCGACGCGCACCTCGCGGTGGGCGGCGGGCCGGCCCAGGCAGCCGGTGCCGACCAGCGCGTCGTGCTCCTCGGCGCCGACGCGGATGTCGGCGCCGGTCTCGGTCATCCCGAAGGCCTCGTGCCAGCCGACCCCCCACCGCTCCTCGATCTCGGCGTGGCGCCCGGGCGGGATCGCCGAGCACTGCACCGCGCGCACCCGGTGGTCGCGGTCGGCGGGGTCGGGGTCCATGCGCAGCAGCAGCACGGGCATCGAGGCCAGGCAGTAGAAGTAGGTCACCTCGTGGGCGCGCACGCGGGCGAAGAAGGTGGAGGGGTGGAAGCCGTCGAGGGCCACGAGGTGGGCCCCGGCCAGCAGGGCGGTCGCGACGTTCCACTGCGGGTCGATGTAGTGGAAGGGCTGGGCGGTGAGCATGACGTCGTCGCCGGTGAGGTGGGGGAACCCGGTGGTGAGCGAGCCGGCGAGGGTCGTCCAGTACCGGTGGGGGAGCAGGCAGCCCTTCGGGCGACCGGTGGTGCCGGAGGTGTACTGCAGGTTGGCGGTCGTGGCGGGGTCGACCGGCCGCTGATCGAAGGGCGCCGCGGTGGCGGCACCGGCGTCGAGGTCGGCGACGTCGAGCACCTCGGGAGCCGGCTCGACGCCCGCCAGCACCGCGGAGTACGCCGGGGACGCCAGCACCAGCCGCACACCGGCGTCGGCGAGCACGTGGCCCGCGTCGGCACTGCGGTAGCGGACGTTGAGCGGCACCATCGCCGCACCGAGCCGGGCCAGCGCCAGCCACGCGGTCGGGAAGTCGGCGGTGTTGCCCAGCAGCACGCCGACGCGGTCACCCTGGTCGACGCCGCGCTCGCGCAGCTGCTGCGCCCACGCGGCGGTGCGGGCCTCGACCGCGGCGAAGTCGAGCCGGGTGAGGCCGCCGTCGGCGTCCTCGAAGGTCCAGGCCGGTCGGTCGGGCCAGCGGCGCGCGGCCCGCACGACGAGGTCGGCGAGGCTGGCGTCCTGCAGGTCGGCCCCGGCCAGCGGCGGCTCCTCCCGGGGCGTCCCCGGCGCGTCGACCTCAGCCACGGACGAACTCCTCGCGGGGGGCCTCGCCCTCGCCCGAGAGCGAGGTCAGGACGGCGTGGTCGACCTCGCGGGCCATGGCCTCCTCGATCGTGGCGTCGAGGCCCAGGTCGAGCACCTGCTTGGCCAGGCTCACCGACAGCGGCGGCCGTGCGGCGACGCGGCGCGCGAGCTCGAGGGCGACCTCCTCGTGCTGGCCCGGGGGCACGGAGCGGGCGACCAGGCCCATCGCGGCGGCCTCGGCGCCGGAGACCCGCTCGCCCAGGAGCAGCAGCTCCTTGGCGCGGGCCCAGCCCACGAGCACGGGCAGCAGCCGTGAGACCCCGCCGGTGACGCTGAGGCCGACGCTGACCTCGGGGAAGCCGAAGGCGGCGTCCTCGGCGGCGACGACCACGTCGCAGGCCAGCGCGAACTCCGCGCCGGCACCCAGGGCGTAGCCGTGCACGGCGGCGACGACCGGGCCGGGGAAGCGGCGCACGAGCCGGGTGACGTCCTGGATGGCCTCGAGCCGGGCCCGGGTCTCCAGGACGGTCTCGACCGGCTCGGGCTCCTTGAGGTCGTGGCCGGCGCAGAAGGCCCGGCCGCGCCCGGCCAGGACCACGGCGCGCGCACCGTCGGCCTCGGCGCGCCGCAGTCCGGCGGCGAGGGCGTCGGTGAGGGCGGGGACGACGGCGTTGAGCCGCTCGGGGCGGGCCAGGTGGAGCTGGGCCACCGTGCCGTCGTAGGTGTAGTCGACGCTCACCGGCGCGGCCTCCTGCTAGTCTCGGACTCCATCGATCGATCGATCGATCGGATCCGACGCTACACCACCGGGAGGCCGGATGAGAGCCGCGGAGACCGCGCCGGCCCCGACGGCGCAGCGGGTGCGCGAGGCCGCCCTCGAGCTCTTCGCCGAGCGCGGCTACCACGGCACCGGGATCCGCCAGCTCGCGGAGCGCGCCGGGCTCTCCTCGGCCTCGCTCTACCACCACATGGGGTCGAAGGAGGAGCTGCTCGGCGCCCTGATGCGCGAGAGCCTCGAGCGGCTGCTGGCCGAGGCGCAGGCCGTGGCCGCCCGGGAGCCCGACCCGGGGGAGAGGCTGTGCGCCCTGGTGCGCCTGCACGTGCGCAGCCACGGCGAGCGCCCGCTGGAGACCCGGGTCGTCGACGGTGAGGTGGCCGCGCTCACCGGGCCGGTGCGCGCGGAGGTGGTCGGGCTCCGCGACCGCTACGAGGCGGTCTGGCACGACACCATCGACGCCGGGCTCGCGGCGGGGCTCTTCCACGTCAGCTCGCCGGCCCTGGCCCGCCGGGCCCTGCTGGAGATGTGCAGCGGGGTCGCGCGGTGGTTCGACCCGACCGGTCCGACGGCGCTGCCCGACCTCGCGGAGCAGTACGTCGACCTCGCCCGCGCCCTCCTCGGGGCTGTTGCCACAGCGGGTCGGCGCGTCGACGGCGACACGCCGCGACCGGTCTAGATTTCTCGGGGATTTTCACGATCCAGAGCGCCGCGCTGACCTGCGCAGACGCGCGTCGTCGCAGGTCAGCGCTCGGTTGACACCCGGGCGCGCAGAAAGTCATCGTGTGCCGTCCGCTCGCGCAGATCGCGGGAGTCGGACCGACGTCCGAGTGGCCGTGTCGGAGGGTGTGGGTGCCACGCACCTGTCCGACGCTGTTCGCGGAGGTCGGTCCGCTCCGCGGGAGTGGGCACGGAAGGATCCTGGTCCCCCTAGACAACAGCGCGGCCGCGGCAGCCGGTCTCGCCCGGGCTGGACCGACGGGTGCCGGGATCCTTCCGTACCTCTGCCGGGACACGCCCCGTACCGTGGTCGCGTGCTGATCCGGAGCCTGGGCGCCCTCCTCGCCGGTGTCGCCCTCTCGCTGGCCTTCGAGCCGGTCGCGGTGCCGGCGGTGCTGCCGCTGGCCGTGGCCGGCTTCTTCGTCTGCGCCCACGGCCTGTCGGCGCGGCGCGGGCTGGTGGTCGGCCTCGTCTTCGGGCTGTCCTTCTACCTGGTGCACATCTGGTGGATGCGCGCCGTCGCCGTGCCCGCCTGGCTCGCGCTGTCGGTGGTGGAGGCGCTCTTCTACGCCGCCCTCGGCGCCGCGGTGGCACGGCTCTCCACCGCGCCGCGCACACGAGGCGCCTGGCCGCTGTGGGCGGGCGCCGCCTGGGTGGCCGCCGAGGTCGTGCGCAGCGGCTGGCCCTTCAGCGGCATGCCCTGGGGCCGACTGGCCTTCGCCGTCGTCGACACCCCGGTGGCCGCCTCGCTGCCGTGGGTCGGCATGGTCGGCGTGAGCGCGCTGCTCGCGCTCGGCTCGGCGCTGCTGGCCTGGCTCGTGGTGGCCACGGGCCGCTCCCGGCTCGCGGCGGGCGGAGCACTGGCGGGCCTGGTCGCACTGCTGGCGGTGCCGGCGCTCGCGCCGTACGACGCGGGGGCGCGCGAGCTCGACGAGGCCCCGAGCACCGCCACCGTCGCCGCCGTGCAGGGCGACGTGCCCGGACCGCTGGGCAACGACGTGCTCTACGACTTCCGCCAGGTGACCGAGAACCACGTGCAGGCCACCGTCGACCTCGCCGACGACGTCGCGCGCGGCGAGGCGGCCCGTCCCGACTTCGTGCTGTGGCCGGAGAACTCCACCGCGGTCGACCCCTTCAGCGACGTCACGACGCGTGCCGGGATCGAGCGGGCGGTCGGCGCGATCGGGGTGCCGGTCGTGGTCGGCGGGCTGGTCGACGACGGCCCCGACCACGTGCTCAACCAGGGCATCGTGTGGGACCCGGTCAGCGGGGCGGGGGAGCGCTACACCAAGTGGCACCCGGTGCCCTACGGGGAGTACATCCCCTTCCGACAGCTGCTCGACTTCAACTTCGGCGAGCTGGCCCGCATCCAGCGCGACATGCGGGCCGGCACCCGGGTGGAGCCGCTCGAGGTCGCCGGGGTGCGCGTGGCCGACGCCATCTGCTTCGACATCGCCTACGACGACGGCATCTACGCCCAGGTGACCCGCGGCGGGGAGCTGCTCACCGTGCAGACCTCCAACGCCACCTTCATCCAGACCGACCAGATCGACCAGCAGTTCGCGATCACGCGGCTGCGGGCGATCGAGACCGGGCGCTGGACGGTGGTGGCCTCCACCAACGGCGTCTCGGGGGTGGTCTCGCCGACCGGCGAGGTCGTGGAGACCGCCGACCCCCGCACCACCGCCGTGCTCGTCTCGGAGGTCGGGCTCACCAGCACCGTCACCCCGGGGGTCAGGGTCGGGCCGTGGGTGGCCCGGCTGTGCATCCTGGCGTCGTTCCTCGGACTCCTGGCGGCCGTCGTCCCGTATCGTCGTCGACCCACAC
Source organism: Nocardioides sp. Leaf307 (assembly GCF_001423135.1). Lineage (NCBI taxonomy): Bacteria > Bacillati > Actinomycetota > Actinomycetes > Propionibacteriales > Nocardioidaceae > Nocardioides > Nocardioides sp. Leaf307. The sequence goes on from NZ_LMNY01000001.1 coordinate 1,879,116, forward strand.
TCACGCACCGCACCTCCGGGAGCGCGCCCGCGCTCGCCGGTCACTCGAGCGAACGAGGCCCCGCATGAGCATCGCCGGACTCGGCCGCGTCGTCATGGTCGTCCCGACCTACGACGAGGCCGAGAACATCGCCTGGATCGTCGGGCGGCTGCGCCGGGCGCAGCCCGACGTCGACGTGCTCGTCGTCGACGACGGCTCGCCCGACGGCACCGGCGACCTCGCCGACGCCCTCGCCGCGGCCGACCCCCAGGTCAGCGTCGTGCACCGCACCGCCAAGGAGGGCCTGGGAGCGGCCTACCTCCACGGCTTCGACGTCGCGCTGCGCGCCGGCTACGACGTCATCGGCGAGATGGACGCCGACGGCTCCCACCAGCCCGAGCAGCTCGGTGCCCTCCTCGACGCGCTCCAGCAGGCCGACCTCGTGATCGGCTCGCGCTGGGTGCCCGGCGGCTCGGTCGTGAACTGGCCGTGGCACCGCCAGGCGCTCTCGCGCGGGGGCAACCTCTACGTGCGCCTGCTCCTGGGCATGTCGGTGCGCGACGCCACCGCCGGGTTCCGGGTCTTCCGGCGCACCACCCTGGAGAAGATCGACCTGTCGACGGTCGCCTCGACGGGCTACGTCTTCCAGACCGACCTCGCCGCCCGCACGCTGCGGGCGGGCCTGCGGGTGCGGGAGGTGCCGATCGAGTTCGTCGAGCGCGTGCGCGGCGACTCCAAGATGAGCGGGTCGGTGGCCTCGGAGTCGCTGCGGCGCGTCACCGAGTGGGGCCTGCGCGAGCGGCGCCGCCAGCTCGCCGGGGCCGTACGCCGCCGCCGCGCCCGCACCGCCGGGTCGGGCCGCTCGCACCGCGCGCGCAGCGGGGCGGGACGCCCGTGAGCCACCCCGACGACGCACCCCGGCCCGGCCGGCGACCCGGCAGCCCGGCCGCCGGCCGGCGCCGCCCCTGGGCGCTGCTGCTCGTGGTCGCCTTCGTGGTGATGCCGATCGTCGAGATCTACGTGCTGATCCAGGTCGGCCAGGTGATCGGCGTGGGCTGGACCGTGCTGCTGCTCGTGCTCGACAGCATCCTCGGGGGATGGCTCATCCGCCGCGAGGGGGCGCGCGCGTGGCGGGCGATGCGCACCACGCTGGAGGCCGGGCGCATGCCCGCGCGCGAGCTGGCCGACGGCGGGCTGGTGGTGCTGGGCGGCACGCTCATGCTGAGCCCGGGCTTCGTGACCGACGTCTTCGGCATCCTGCTCATCCTGCCGATCACGCGCCCGCTCTTCCGCGGCGTGCTCACCACGCTCTTCTCGCGACGCCTGGTGGGTGGTGTGGCCGGCGGCGGCCCCGCCGGACCAGGCGGCTTCCCGGGCGGGTTCCCGGGCGGGTTCCCGGGCGCACCTCGCCCGGACGCACGACGCCCCGGACCGGGGCCGCAGGGGCCGGTGGTCCGGGGCGAGGTCGTCGACGACGAGTAGCCGCCGCGTCGCGGGGTCCGGCCGGGGCCGGACCCGCGCGGGCGTCAGGCGGAGGCCTGGCGCTTCTTGGCGTTGGCGCGGTGGAGGTGGGCCGGGCCGATCTCGCCGCCGCGCAGCAGCTCGAGGCGCTCCTTGAGGATGTCCTCGAGCTCCTTCTCAGAGCGGCGCTCGAGCAGCATGTCCCAGTGGGTGCGCACCGGCTTCTCGGCCTTGACCTCCTTCTCGATGCCCGACGTGCTCAGCGCCTCGGCGCCGCAGCGCGGGCACTCCCACACCGCCGGGATCTCGGCCTCGACCGACATCGTGATCTCGAAGCCGTGACCCTGCGGGCAGCGGTAGCCGACCTGCTGGCGGGCCGCGAACTCGATGCCACGCTCGTCCTCGAAGCTTTGTCCTCCGAGTCGCGCTCCGCGCAACGTGCGCTCAGCCATGAGGCACCTCCAGTTCTTTGTCCCCCGGGTGGTCTGACGTGAGGCCGAAGCACGGCATGGTCGCCGTGGGCCGCGGGAACGCAGCGGCCGTCGCGATGCCGGTCTCACGAAGTGATCAACGGTACTGAGGTCCGGACAATTCCGGAAAACACCGCGACGCGGCTCACCCCCGCGGATTCACAGTCGCCTCTCAGGATGCGGCCCCCGGGCGGCGGGCGAGCCCCTCAGGCCGCCGCCCGCCGCATCAGCGAGGCCGGCACGGTGTTGCCGGCCTCCTCGATGCCGCGCCGGGGGTCGAGGCGCAGCAGCACCAGGAAGCCCAGCAGGAAGAACACCAGCAGGGCGAAGATGGCGGGGCGGTAGGAGCCGGTGAGCTGGAAGACCACGCCGAAGAGCAGCGTGCCGAACCACGAGGTGCCGCGCTCGGCAGCGTTGTAGAGCGCGAAGTACTCGCCCTCGCGGCCGCGCGGGATGAGCAGGCTGAAGAACGAGCGCGACAGCGCCTGGGTGCCGCCCATGACGACCGCGATGGCGGCTCCGGTGAGCACGAAGAGCCCGACGTCGCCCGCGGGCAGGGCGATGGCGGCGACGACGATCGCCATCCACCCGACCGTGCCCCACAACAGGCAGCGGTAGGCCCCGTGGGTGGAGGCCAGCCGGCCGAAGAGCAGCGCGCCGCCGAAGGCGACGAACTGGATCATCAGGATGGTCGCGATGAGCACCGTCTGGCTCAGACCGAGCTGCTTGGAGCCGTAGGTCGAGGCGCTCGCGATGACGGTCTGGATGCCGTCGTTGTAGAAGAGGTAGGCGATCAGGAAGGTCATGGTCATCGGGTAGCCGCGCAGCTCGCGCATCGTGGTCCACAGCTGCCCGAAGCTGCGCTGCACGAGGGAGCCCTCGCGCGACGGCGCCTCGGGGGAGGGCTGGTGGTCGCGCAGCCGCACGAAGGGCACGATCGTGAAGCCGGCCCACCACAGCGCCGCCGAGAGCATCGAGAGCCGCACGGCGAGCTCGGTGCCGATGCCGAAGGCGTCGTGGCCCAGCACGACGACGAGGTTGAGCAGGAGCAGCAGGCCTCCGCCGAGGTAGCCCCACGCCCAGCCGCGCGAGGAGACCCGGTCGCGCTCCTCGACGGTGGAGATGTCGACGAGGATCGCGTAGTAGCTCACGAGCGAGCAGCCGCCGAGGATGCTCGCGGCCACCACGGCGACCGCGCCGAGCTGCCAGTCGTCGCCCTCCATGAAGAACAGCAGCGACCCGGCGAGCGCGCCGGCCCACGCGAAGCCGGCCATGTGGCGCTTCTTGTGCGCCGAGCCGTCGACGAAGGCCCCCACCACGGGCAGCACGAAGGCGCTGGCGATGGTGGCGAAGGTCGTCAGGTAGGCCGGCAGCGAGCCGGCGGCCAGGTCGAGCCCCAGCAGCGAGACGGTGCGGCTGCAGGTCTCGTCGGGGTCGGGGCAGCCGGCGGCCCGCCCGGCGACGGTGATCATGTACGGCGCGAAGAGCACCGTCAGCACCGAGGTGTAGAAGGCGGAGTTGGCCCAGTCGTACCAGCTCCAGGCCCGTTGCTCGCGCCGCCGCTCCAGCGGACGCAGGTCGGCGACCCAGCGCGGGGCGCCGGTCGACTGCTCGGGGTCGGTGCTCATGCGGGCTCCCTCCACCGCCCCGCCGCCACGAGGACCTCGCGGAGGACGTCGGTGCGGTCGGTCATCAGGCCGTCGACGTCGAGGTCGAGCAGCGCGGTCATCTCCTCGGGGTCGTCGACGACCCACACGTGCACGTGCTTGCCGGCCGCGTGCGCCCGGCGCACGACGGAGCGGGTCACGACCTGCAGCCGCCAGCGGCCCCACCGCCGCTCCCGTGGCACCTGGAGGGCCGCGACCCGCCGTCCGGTGAGCAGGTCGGCGAGGCGCGCACTGGGGCACAGCCGCCACACCGCCACCTCCACGGGGTGGGCCGACGTGGCCACGCGCCCGCCGGTGAGCCGGCGGAACCGCCCCAGCCGTCGCGGGGAGAACGAGCCCACCAGCAGCCGGTCCCACGCCTCGCGCGCGGCGATGAAGTCGGCGAGGGCCGCCACGGCGCCGTCGGACTTGAGGTCGACGTTGAAGCGGGCCCCGGGCAGGGCGTCGAAGAGCTCGGCCAGGGTCGGCACCTGCTCCCGGCCGCCGACCCGGGCTCGTCGGACCTCGGCCAGGCTGAGCGAGGAGATCGCGCCGCGCTGGTCGCTGACCCGGTCGAGCACGCTGTCGTGGAAGGCCAGCAGGACGCCGTCACGGGTCACGTGCACGTCGGTCTCGAGGTAGCGATAGCCGAGGTCGGCGGCGTGGCGGAAGGCCGCCAGCGTGTTCTCCAGCCCCTCGATCTCGGGGTGGAAGGCACCGCCGCGGTGGGCGAAGGCCAGCACCGGTCGCGTCGGCCCGGCGCCCGTGGTGCCCTCCCGCAGGTACGCCGGCACCGCGTCGGCCCGCGACGCCCGCGGTGCGGCCGAGGTGCGCGGGCGTCGGGTCACGGGCGTGAGTATGCACCTCCGCGCCCGGCCCCGGGGAGCGGCGGGTGGGGCCCGCCGCGCGTGTCGGCCGCCGGCCCGGCGCGGATGGGGGCCGGTCGGGGGCCGGTCGGGGGCGGGTCACAGCCAGGTGTCGGCGTCGGCGCGCCCGAGGAGCACGGGGAGGGCGCGCCGCCACCGCTCCACGACCCGCGCCTGCGCGGAGCCACCGGGGTCGACCAGCCGGGTCATGGCGGCGCCGGTGAGCAGGTCGACGGTGAACTGCACGAGGGTCGCGACGCGGGGGTCCTCGTCGCCGACGACCTCCGCCACGGTGGCGTGCACCGTGGCGAAGACCCGGCGCTCGACCGGGCCCAGCACCGACCTGAGGTCGGGGTCGGTGCGCGCGGCCACCCACAGCTCCAGGACGGCCAGGAAGACGGGGTCGGCCAGGTCGGCCTGCACGAGGTCGACCGCCGTCGGCCTGCGTGYCGGCCTGCGTGTCGGCCTGCGTGTCGGCCTGCGTGTCGGCCTGCGTGTCGGCCTGCGTGTCGGCCTGCGTGTCGGCCTGCGGGCTGGCCTGCGCGTCGGCCCTGGTGCCGGTGCTGGTGCCGGCCCGCTCACCGAGCACCCCGAGGCGCCGGGCGGCGACCTCCTCGACGACCGCCACCATCAGCGCCGCCCGGGTGGGGAAGTGGTGCAGCAGCGTGCCGCGGGCCAGACCGGCGCGCTGCTGCACCTCGGCCAGCGTGGTGGCGGCGTGGCCCTTCTCGAGCAGCGAGGCCACGGTCGCGTCGAGCACTCGGGTCCGGGTCGCCGCGCTGCGCTCGGCCTGGCTGCGCCGGGGGTGTGACGGGCGGGTCGCGGTCATCGGGCCAGGCTAACGGTCCTGTCCCACAAACAGTCCGGGCCGACGATATGTTGATCACATGGACCCCGAGCCCTCCGCGGCCACCGACCCCGCCCGACCCGCCACCCCCGGCCGCGCGCCCGCCCCCGCCGACCGGGTGGCGCGCGCGGTGCGGCGTACGACGGCGGGGGCGCGGGGAGCGGTGGCGCTCGCGCGGACCCCGGGGCTGGTGCGCGGCCTGGCCGCCGGGGTGGGCGAGGGCCTCGCCGCGCGGGTGGGGCTGGCCGGCTCCGCGCGCAGCGGGCCGGAGGAGGGCGCGGGGCCGGGCGAGCACGGCGTGCTCGACCCCGACGCCGCGATGCCCGCGCCCGCGGGGCTCGACGGGTTCGCGCGGCACGTGGGCGCGGCCCGGTCGGTGGCGTCGCCCGCAGCGGCGGTGGTCGAGCAGCTGCACTCCACCGGAGCGCTCGCCTCGTGGCTGACCCTGCACGCCGCCTACCGCGGCGACGTGCCGGAGGTGCTGGCCGAGGGCGACACCCTGCGCCAGCAGATCCTGCTCATGGACATCCCCGCCGAGGCGCGCTGGCGGGTGGAGGTGGCCGACGAGCACGGCCTGGCCCTGCGCGGCACCGGTCCGATGGGCATCACCCTCGCGCTGTGGCTGCGCGTCGCGCCGACCGACGGCGGCAGCGTGGTGAGGCTCGACGCCGGTCTCGACGGCGCACCCCTGCGCGGCCCCGTCGGCACGACCGCCACCCGCAGCGTCGAGGCCGCCCTCGCCTCCTCGCTGGTGGCGCTCTCCGAGGCGCTCAGCGGCGCGGCACCGGCGGGCCCGCGACTGCGGGTCGGCTCCGCCCCCGTGCTCCACCGGGCCTCGGGCCGGATGCTCGAGGCGAGCACCCCGGTGATCGTGGGCGTGGGCCAGGTCGTGCAGCGCGACCCCGACCCGGCGGCCCGGCCCGACCGCGACCCCGTCGCGCTGGCCGTCGAGGCGCTGCGGCTCGCCGCCGAGGACGCCGGCGCGGCGCTCGACCTGCTCGCCGCCGCCGACCACGTCTACGCCGTGCCCAGCGCGTCGTGGACCTACGCCGACCAGGCCGCCCTCGTGGCCGCCGGCGTCGGCGCGACTCCGGTCGCGACCGTGCAGTCGAGCCCCTTCGGCGGCGACGGCGGCCAGCTGGTCGTCAACGACGCCGCCGAGGCCGTGGCCGCGGGTCGCGCGCACGTCGTGCTGCTCGCCGGCGCGGAGGCGGGCGCCACGGTCTCGCGGGCGCAGGCGCTGGGGATCGAGCTCGACTGGCCCCGCCAGCCCGAGGGCACCGCCCCCACCCGCACCGTCGGCGTCGACCGCGTCGCCAACACCGAGGCGGAGACCGGGGTGGGCCTCGGTGCGCCCGTCTACGTCTACGCCCTGCTGGAGTCGGCGGTGCGCCGGCGCCTGGGTCGCAGCGCGGGCCAGCACCTCGACCACGTGGCGCGGCTGTGGTCGCGCTTCTCCGGCGTCGCCGCCGCCAACCCCTACGCGTGGTCGCCGCACCGGGTCGCCGCGGAGGACCTGGCCACGCCCTCACCCGACAACCGCGCGGTCAGTGCGCCGTACACCAAGCTGCTCTGCGCCAACCTGCAGGTCGACCTGGCCACCGGCACGGTGCTGACCAGCGTCGCCGCCGCCGAGGCCGCCGGCGTCCCGCAGGAGCGGTGGGTCTTCGTGCACGCGGGCGCCTCGGCCCACGACGAGTGGTTCGTCTCCGAGCGCGAGGACCTGTCGCGCTCGCCCGCGATCGCCGCGATCGGCGCGGCCGCGCTGGCCCACGCGGGCGCCTCGATCGAGGACGTCGACCTGGTCGACCTCTACGCCTGCTTCCCCTCCGCGGTCGAGATCGCGGCCGACGCGCTCGGACTGCCGCTCGACGACCCCGCCCGACCCCTGACGGTCACCGGCGGGCTCACCTTCGCCGGCGGTCCCGGCAACAACTACGGCAGCCACGCCGTCGCCACGTTGGTGCCGCTGCTGCGGGCCCGACCGGGGGCGCTCGGGCTCAGCACCTCGCTGGGCTGGTACGCCACCAAGCACGCCCTCGGCCTCTACTCCGCTACCCCGCCCGAGCGCGCCTTCGCCCACCTGCGCCCGGTGGTGGACCGGCCGCCCCGGCGCCCCGTGCTCGCCTCCTACGCCGGACCCGCCGTCGTGGAGGCCGCCACGGTGCCCTACACCCGCTCCGGGGAGCCCGAGGCCGTCGTGGCCAGCCTGCTCACGCCGGCGGGGGAGCGGGTGCTGGTGTGCAGCGAGGACCCCGCGCTCGTCGCAGCCATGCTCGACGACGTGCTGCTCGGCGCGGAGGTCGAGGTCGCCGTCGGCGGCGGGAGCGGGAGCGGGAGCGGGGAGGAGCGTCTCGTGCTGACCGCCCCCGGGCGCCCGGGCTCGACGCCGGCCCCGCTGCCCGCGGCGCCGCGACCTCCGGTGCGCACCGAGCGCCGCGGCGCCGTGCTGGTCGTGACGCTCGACCGCCCGGAGGTGCGCAACGCCGTCGACGCCCGCACCGCCGAGGCCCTCGAGCAGGCCGTCGACGACGCCGAGGCCGACCCGGGCGTGCGGGCCATCGTGCTCACCGGAGCGGGCGGCACCTTCTGCGCGGGCATGGACCTGCGGGCCGCCGCCCGCGGCGAGCTGCCGGTGACCGCCGGGCGCGGGCCCCTCGGGCTGACCGGCCGACCGCCCACGACGCCCCTCGTGGTGGCGGTGGAGGGTGCGGCGCTCGCCGGGGGCTGCGAGCTCGTGCTCGCCGCCGACCTCGTCGTGGCCGCGCAGGACGCGACCTTCGGGCTGCCCGAGGCCCGACGCGGGCTGGTGGCCGCCGCCGGCGGCATGGTGCGCGCCCGCGAGCGGCTGCCACGCAACGTCGCCATGGAGTTGGTGCTCCTGGGCGAGCCCGTCGACGCGCCGCGCCTGCACGCCCTGGGCCTGGTCAACCGGCTCGTGGCGCCGGGCGACGCCCTCGAGGAGGCCGTCGCCCTGGCCGCGCGGATCGCCGGCAACGCACCCCTCAGCGTCGCGCTGGGCAAGCGGGTCGTCGACGAGTCACCGGGCTGGGCGCCCGTCGAGGCCTTCGAGCGGCAGGGCGAGCTGGCCTCGGCGGTGCTGCTCTCCGACGACGCCCGCGAGGGCGTCGAGGCTTTCGCCGAGCGTCGCGACCCGGTGTGGCGGGGTCGCTGACCCCGGTCGCCGCCCCTGCCGGGGCCGCGGGCGCACCCGTGCCGCGCGTGCCCGTCGTACGGCGGGAGGCGGAGCTGTCGGCCCGGACCCGCCCCTGTCGGCCCGTGCGTGGGCCGACAGGTGCGGGTTTCACCGGCCGGCTGGTGACACCCGCACCACCGCCGGGCGCGGCCCGACCTCAGATGTCGCGGAAGGTCTCGATCGAGGCGCCGAGGGTGTTGAGGCGCTCGGCGAGGTCTTCGTAGCCGCGGTGGATGACGTAGGTCGAGCGCAGCACGGAGGTGCCCTTCGAGGCCAGCATCGCCAGCAGGATCACCACGGCCGGGCGCAGCGCCGGCGGGCAGACGATCTCGGTGCCGGAGAAGTGCGTCGGCCCCTCGATCATCACGCGGTGGGGGTCGAGCAGCTTGACCGAGGCGCCGAGCTTGGTCAGCTCGGTGAGGTAGATCGCGCGGTTCTCGTAGACCCAGTCGTGCAGCAGCGTCTGGCCCGTCGCCACCGCGGCGATGACGGCGAAGAACGGCAGGTTGTCGATGTTGAGGCCGGGGAACGGCATCGGGTGGATCTTGTCCAGCGGCGCGTGCAGGTCGGAGGCGTGGGTGGTGAGGTCGACCAGCCGGGTGTGGCCGTTGCGCGCGACGTACTCCTCGGTGCGGTCGTAGCGGAAGCCCATCTCCTCCAGCGTGGCCAGCTCGATCTCGAGGAACTCGATCGGCACGCGCTGGATCGTGATCGAGGACTTCGTGACGATCGCGGCGGCCAGCAGCGACATGGCCTCGATCGGGTCCTCGGCCGGGGCGTAGTCGACGTCGACGTCGATGACCTCGCAGCCGGTGACCGTCAGCGTCGTGGTGCCGACGCCCTCGACGGTGACGCCGAGACGCTGGAGGTAGAAGCAGAGGTCCTGGACCATGTAGTTCGACGAGGCGTTGCGGATCACCGTGGTGCCCGGGTGCAGCGCGGCGGCCATGAGGGCGTTCTCGGTGACGGTGTCGCCGCGCTCGGTGAGCACGATCGGGCGGCCCGGCTCGATGGCCCGGTTGACCTGGGCGTGGTACATCCCGTCGGTCGCCTTGACCTCGAGGCCGAAGGGCCGCAGCGCGGCCATGTGCGGCTCGACGGTGCGCGTGCCGAGGTTGCAGCCGCCGGCGTAGGGCAGCTCGAAGGCGTCGGCGCGGTGCAGCAGCGGACCCAGGAACATGATGACCGAGCGCGTACGCCGCGCCGCGGTCTCGTCGACCGCGTCGAGGCGCAGCTCCTTGGGCGGGATGATCTCCAGGTCGTTGTCGGCGTTGAGCCAGCGGGTCTGCACCCCGAGGCTGCCGAGCACCTCCAGCAGACGGTTGACCTCCTCGATGCGGGCGACCTTCCGCAGCGTCGTGCGCCCGCGGTTGAGCAGCGAGGCGCACAGCAGCGCGACGCCGGCGTTCTTGGAGGTCTTCACCTCGATGCTGCCGGTCAGCGTGGTCGGACCGCTCACGCGCAGGTGCGTCGGACCGGCGCCGAGGGCCACGATCTCGGAGTCGAGCGCAGCGCCGATGCGGGCCAGCATCTCCAGGGAGAGGTTCTGGTGGCCCTTCTCGATGCGGTTGATCGCGCTCTGACTGGTGGAGAGCAGCTCGGCCAGCTGGTGCTGGGTGAGGCCTCGGTGCTTGCGGGCGTCGCGGATGAGGTTGCCGATCCGACCCTTGTATCCCTCGCTCATGCCGTCCACGGTAACTCACATGTGAGATAGCGCCGCATCCTCCGTGACCCGCGCGTGTCGGGCCGCTCCGGGCGGTCGGGGAGGGCGTGCCAGGATCGGCACCATGAAGGCCACCACCATCCACGCTGCCCGCGACATCCGCTTCGAGGAGGTGCCCGACGCGCGCGTCGAGCAGCCCACCGACGCCGTCGTCCGTGTCACCACCGCCTGCATCTGCGGCTCCGACCTGTGGCCCTACCGGGGCGAGAACCCGATCAAGGCCGGCTCCACCATCGGCCACGAGTGCATCGGCGTCGTCGAGGAGGTCGGCTCCTCGGTCTCCCAGATCCGCGTCGGCGACTTCGTCGTCGTGCCCTTCGACCACTGCGACAACACCTGCGCCCACTGCCGCGCCGGCATGCAGTCGGCCTGCGTCGACCTCTCCATCACCCAGAGCGGCCAGGGCGAGCTGGCCCGCGTCGGCCACGCCGACGGCAGCCTCGTGCGCGTCGACGGCGTGCTCGGCGACGGCCGCCCCGATCCCGCCCTGGTGCCCTCGCTGATGGCCCTCTCCGACGTCATGCCCACCGGCTGGCACGCCGCGGTGAGCGCGGGCGTCGCCGAGGGCGGCACGGCCGTGGTCGTGGGCGACGGGGCCGTCGGCCTGTGCGGTGTGCTCGCGGCCTCGATGATGGGCGCCGAGAAGGTCGTGGTCATGTCGCGCCACGAGTCGCGCCAGCGCATCGCCCGCGACTTCGGCGCCACGCACGTGGTGGCCACGCGCGGCGAGGAGGGCGAGGCCGAGGTCATGGAGATCACCGGGGGCGTCGGGGCCGACGCGGTCCTGGAGTGCGTCGGCACCGACCAGGCCATGCGCACCGCGTTCACGGTCGCCCGACCCGGCTCGACGGTCGGCTTCGTCGGCGTACCGCACGGCGTCGAGCTGCCGATCCGGCGGATGTTCTCCCACAACGTCGGCCTCGCCGGCGGCATGGCCCCCGTGCGCCGCTACCTGCCCGAGCTGCTCGACCACGTGCTGGCCGGCCGCATCGACCCGGGGCTGGTCTTCGACCTGACCCTGCCGATGGACCAGGTCGCCGAGGGCTACGCCGCCATGGACGAGCGCCGCGCCACCAAGGTGCTGCTGCAGCCCTGAGGGCACCGGAGGGACCGGGGCGCGCCGCCGCGCGCCCCGGCAGCGGCCGGGCCCACACGGGTGGGCCCGGCGCCGTCGGCCGCGAGTAGCGTGCCCGCGGGAGAGGTCCGCACGGACCGGTGGGAGGACGCATGACCGAGCTGGTGCTGGGACCGTTGCTGCGCCACGTCGACGAGACGTCGGCGACGATCTGGGTGGAGACCTCCGACGCCACGTCGGTCACGGTCAGCACCACCGCCGAGGGCGGGGGAGCGGGCCCGAGCGCGCAGGCCCGCACCTGGCGGGTGCACGGGCACCACTACGCGCTCGTCGAGCTCACCGGCCTCCAGCCGGGGTCGCGCTCGGCCTACACTGTCTCCCTCGACGGCGCCGAGGTCTGGCCCCCGCCGGAGACGCCCCAGGAGGACTCGGTCATCGGGACCCTGCTGGCCGGGCGTCCGCTGCACCTGCTCTTCGGGTCGTGCCGCGTCGCGGTGCCCCACGACGAGGAGCACCACGAGAGCTTCGGCGTCGACTCGCTGCGCACCTTCGGCCTGCACCTGATCCGTCACCCCGAGCAGCGACGGCCCGACCTCATGATGTTCCTGGGCGACCAGGTCTACGCCGACGAGACCTCGGAGTCGATGCGCGACTTCATCGCCGCACGGCGCGACCCCGACCAGGACCCGGGCTGGGAGCTGCAGGACTACGAGGAGTACGCCGAGCTCTACCGCCTCGCCTGGAGCGACCCCGCCAACCGCTGGCTGCTCTCGACCGTGCCCAGCGCGATGATCTTCGACGACCACGACATCCGCGACGACTGGAACACCTCGGTGACCTGGCGACGCGACATGGAGGCCACCTCGTGGTGGAAGGGCCGCATCGTCGGCGGGCTCGCCTCCTACTGGGTCTACCAGCACCTGGGCAACCTCGACGCCGCCGGTCGCGCCGAGGACCGGGTGTGGCAGCTCGTGGCCGGCCACGAGGGCCCCGAGGAGCTCGACCTCACCCAGACCCTCGACGAGCTGGCCGACCTCGCCGACCGCGAGCCCACCACCTACCGGTGGAGCTACGCCCGGACCTTCGACACCCAGGCGCGCCTGGTCGTCGTCGACTCCCGCGCCGCCCGCGTGCTGGAGCCCCAGCTGCGCTCGATCATCGACGACGAGGAGATGGCGTGGCTCGACTCGCAGATGCGCGGCGACGTCGACCACCTGCTCATCGGCACCTCGCTGCCGTTCCTCATGGCCCCCGGCCTGCACCACACCGAGGCCGTCGTGGAGGCGGTCGCGGAGGGTGTGTGGGGCAAGCACGTCGCGCGACTTGCCGAGAAGCTGCGCCGCGCCGTCGACATCGAGCACTGGGCCGCCTTCCAGGACGGCTTCCGCAAGGTCGGTCTGATGGCGCGCGAGGTGGCCGCCGGCGAGCGGGGCCGGGCCCCGATCACCGTCACCTTCCTCAGCGGCGACGTGCACCACAGCTACCTCGCCCGCGCCTGGCCCGACCCGAGGGCCGGGGTGGAGGCGCGCAGCCGGATCGTGCAGGCGGTGTGCTCGCCCATCCGCAACCCGCTGCCCACGGTGATGCGGCTGGCCTTCTCGCTGGGCGTGCGCGGCAAGGCCCGCCCGCGGGGCTGGGTCATGGGGCGGCGCACCCTGCGCTCGCCGCTGCACTGGGAGGTCACCGACGGGCCGTGGTTCACCAACCTGCTGGCCACCCTCGACGTGCGCCCCGGCGGGCTGTCGATCACCTGGTCGACCGGCGAGGTCCGCGACGGCGACCACGACCGGCCGGTCTGGCGCGCGGTGTCCTCGGTCGACGTCTGAGCCGCGCGGCGGGCCGGCCTGCGGGGTCAGGCGACGCGGGCGGTGCGCACGGGGGTGCCCGGCATGACGACGGGCTCGCAGGAGCAGCTGTCGCCGCAGGCCAGGAAGGTGTGCACGGCGTGGCCGCAGCGCAGGCACGGCATGTCGTGCGACAGGTGCGTGTCGGTGGCGGGGGTGGTGTCCCACATGGCGGTTCCTCCTCTCGGCGTCGGTCCGGGATCCGTCCCCTGACCGTACGGACACCGGGGGGCCGATGTGAGGTGAACGACACGCGCGTCGCGAAGACTGTCCGGACGGAGCGGGGGAGGCCTGGCCCAGACGGGCCATGCGCCGTGGTCACCTGTGACCACGTGTGGCGCCGGGCCGTCGGATCAGCCGTGCAGCGGGCGGTGCGCGGCGACCATCGTGTAGTCCTTCGCCGGGCCCCGGACCTCCCAGGTGATGGTCCAGCCGCCGGCCGGGGAGCCGGGCTCGAGCAGCCCGCGGTAGTGGTCGCGCCCGCAGGGGTGGTCGACCTGCACGCCGGGCTCCCAGGGGTGGAAGTCGCGTCCGTCCTCGAAGGTGACCCACCAGCCCTGGTCGCGGGGCTCGACGTAGAGGGTGCGGGAGACGGGCACGCTCGTGCCCGGCCAGGACATGGTGCCGTGCTCGTGCCACCGCACGCGGCCGTCGCCGAGGAGGCTGAGCTCGGCGAGCCCCACCACGCTGCGGCGCAGCCCGTCGTGGCGGTCGTCGATGTCGCGCTCGACCGACCACGTGCCCAGCAGGTCGAGCGGCCCGGCCGGGGTCGACCGGCCGGGCGGGGGAGCCGTCGTCAGCGGCTCTGGGTGGTGCGCAGCGTCGCGGCGATCAGCACGACGATGCCGGCCGACAGGTCGCTGACCATGACGGTCGTCGAGCTGTTGGCGAAGATGCCGACCAGCACCAGGCCGATGCCGCACAGGAAGAGCACGCCGATGGCGGGCGCGGCCGGCAGGTCGACCTTGAGCGAGAGCGCCGCGAGGATGATCACCAGCGCGAAGGACTGCGAGATGTAGCCCGACCACATGCCGTCGGGGGTGTCGGTGGAGTAGAGCATCCAGCTGGAGAGCAGGAGCGCCGTCGCGGCGCCGAGCGCCAGGGCCCAGCCGAGCGGGCCGGCGACCGGCGGCGGAGCGACGTAGGGCTGCTGCGTGACGGTCTCGGGGGTGGCCGGGGTCGACGCCTCGGGCCGGGACACGGGAAGGGACACGGTCGGGCCGCTCTCTGCTCGGAGTTCGATCGGGGGTGGTGCGTGCAGCCGGGCTGCGCTCGTGCGGGGTGCTGCTGGGGCCGATCCTAGCCGGGCGTGCGCCGCCGCCGGTGGGCCAGGTGGGGGGAGGGATCGGGCGGAGGCGGGGGCGGGAGCAGCTCGTTCTGCCGCTCGCGCACGGCGAGCTTGATCTGCTGCAGGTTGTTGCGCAGCAGGTCGGAGACCAGCTCGTCCATGCGGGGGTCGCCGAGCATCTCGATCAGCACCCGCAGCGTGGTCTCGGTGACCTCGGAGACCACGAGGTCGTAGCCGGGCAGGCGTCCGATGAGCCGGGAGGTCGGGTCGTGGCGGACCTTCTCGGTGACGAGGGCCTTGAGCTCGTCGTGGTTCTCCAGCAGGGCGTCGGAGATGTTCTTGGTGTAGTGACCGGTCTGGATGACGTCGGCGACCTCGTCGAGCACCATGATCGTGATCGGGCGCTTGACCATCGAGACCACCTTGTCGCGGCCCTTGTTGATCTGGCGGATCGCGAAGGGCGTGCGCAGCCCGCGCCGCACCAGGAAGCGGGTCACGACGGCCGAGACGACGGCGAGCGCGATGAGCAGGACGACGATCAGCGCGACGAGCTGGGTCGTGCTGAGGCCGGCCACGAGGGGGATCACGGCGCCATCCTGCCGGACCGCAGCCCTCACCTGGTGAGCGTGGCGAGCAGCAGCGGGCCGGTCGCCTCGCCCGCGTGGCCCGTGAGCACACCGGCCGGCGGGTCGGCCGGAGCAGCCGCGGGGTGCCGGGAGACGCCGAGCGTCGCGCCCCCGACCCGCACGAGGGTCCAGCCGTCGACGTCGGTGACGGCCTCCTCGCCCAGCGCGCGCCCGACGTCGAACGCGGTGTCGGCCAGCGGCGCAGCGCCGCCGGTGCCGCTCGCGCGCGCCGACGGGTCTCGCTCCACCTCGGTGCCGTCGCCCTGGCGCACCACCTCGCGGGCCTCGCCGGCCGCCTCGGCGATCGTGGCCGCCAGCGTCGCGACGTAGGCCGGGTCGCCGCAGCCGTCGTAGACCCAGCGCGAACCCAGCACGGTGTGCTCCATGGTCGTGACCAGCCAGCGCTCGCCGTCGGGCAGCGGCGCACCACGGAAGGTCAGCGGCACCTGGAGCACACCGCCCGCGGCGTCGCGCACGAGGAAGGTCTCCACACCCACCTCGCCGGCGGGGTCGTCGAAGCGGAAGGCGCCCAGGGTCTCCACCTCGCCCGCGTCGAGCGCCCACGGCTGCTGCGGGAGCCAGGCGTTGATCGCCTCGAGCTTGGTCGGGACGATGCTCGCGCGGTGCAGGAGGGCCATGCCCGGCAGGCTAGCCGGGGCTCCTAGGCTGCACCGGTGACCTCGCCCGACGCCGCTGCCCCCGAGCCGTCGACCTCCGACACGTCCTCGCCCGCGCTGCACACGACCGAGGTCGGCTCGACCGGCCCCACCGTCGTCTTCCTCCACGGGCTCTTCGGGCAGGGTCGCAACTTCACCCAGGTCGCCAAGGCCCTCCAGCCCGACCTCCGCTCCGTGCTCGTCGACCTGCCCAACCACGGCCGCTCACCGTGGACCGGCACCGCCGACTACGAGACGGTCGCCGAGACCGTCGCCGCCTGGCTGCGCGCCAGCTACGCCGCGCAGGGCCCGGTGCACCTCGTGGGCCACTCGATGGGCGGCAAGGTGGCGATGGTCCTCGCGCTGCGTCACCCCGACCTCGTGGACCGGCTCGTCGTGGTCGACATCTCCCCGGCGCCCAGCGACGGGGCGGGGGAGTTCGAGCACCTGCTGGGGGCGCTGGCCGGGCTCGACCTGCCTGCGCTGACCAGCCGCGCCGACGCCGACGCGGGTCTGGCCGACCAGATCGACGACGCGCGGGTGCGCGGGTTCCTGCTGCAGAACCTGCGCTCGGGCCAGGACGGCTTCCGCTGGCAGGCCGACCTCGACCTGCTGCGCCGCGAGCTGCCCGCCATCGCCGGCTTCCCCGAGCTCGACGACGTCGCGCCGTTCGACCACCCGGTGCTGTGGATGGCCGGCGCACGCTCGGCGTACGTGCAGCCCGAGCACGAGCCGCTGATGCGCGCCCTCTTCCCGCGCACGCGCCAGGTGACCATCAAGGGCGCCGGGCACTGGGTGCACTCGGAGCGGCCGGAGGCCTTCGTCTCCGCGCTGCGCGTCTTCCTCACCGCGGCGCTCTAGCCTGACCGGCATGCCGACCCGCGCCCAGATCGTGTCCTTCGCCGGCGACGAGGCACCGCCGGGCGAGTCGCCCTGGGTGGCAGGCCGGGGCCCGAGCCCGTACGTCGCGGTCGTCGAGCCGGACCCGTCGTGGCCCGAGCGCTCCGCGCAGGTCGCGGCGACGGTGCGCAGTGCTCTGGGCTGGCGGGTGCTGGCGCTGGAGCACGTGGGCTCCACCGCCGTGGCGGGGCTCGCCGCGAAGCCCACCCTCGACCTCGACATGGTGCTCGCCGACCCCGACGCCGAGGACGCCTACGTACCTGCGCTGGAGTCGCTGGGCTTCGTGCTCACCGTGCGTGAGCCGTGGTGGCAGGGCCACCGGCTGCTGCGCCTCGACCCGCCGGCGCTGGGGGAGAGCCTCGGCTGCCACCTGCACGTCTTCGGGCCCGACAGTGCGGAGCCGTGGAAGCACCGGCTCTTCCGCGACTGGCTACGCGCGCACCCCGACGAGCGGGAGCTCTACGCCGCCGCGAAGCGCTCCGCCGCCGACGCCGCAAACGCGGCGGGGGAGCACGCGATGCTCTACAACGCCCGCAAGCAGGACGTGGTGCGCGCGATCTACGCCCGTGCCTTCCGCGCCGCGGGCCTGTCGGACTGAGCGGCGCCCCCAGGGCGCACCAGCCTGGCGTGGTGCCCAGGGTCGTCTTCATGTGCGGCCCCGCGGGGTCGGGCAAGACGACCTACGCGAGAGGTCTCGAGACGGCCGGCATGACCCGGCTGTCCTTCGACGTCGAGATGTGGCGGCGCGGGATCACCACGGTGCCGCTGCCGCCCGAGGTGCGGGCCGAGATCGAGACCGACCTGCGCGCCCGTCTGCTGCAACTCGTCGGGGACGGCGCCGACGTGGTGCTCGACTTCTCCTTCTGGTCGCGCGCGATGCGCGACGACTACCGCCGGCTCCTGGCGCCGCTGGGCGTCGTGCCCGAGACCGTCCACCTCGCCACCGACCGCGCCACCGTGCTGGCCCGCCTGCGCGGGCGTCGTGCGGCGCACCCCGACGACTTCGTCATCGACGAGGCGCTGGCCGAGCGCTACGTCGACCACGTCGAGGCGCCGACGCCCGAGGAGGGGCCGCTCGTGGTGGTCGACGCCCCGCAGACGGGGCCGAGCAGCTGAGAGGGGTGGTCGCGGCACTCCGGTAGCCGTGGCGCGTGGGGTCGCCGTGGCGCGTGGTGCCGCGACGGGGCGTGGGATCGTGTGCCGCGTGAGCAAGCCCGACCTGCCCGACCTGCCCGACCTGGACGTCGCCGTCGCGCAGCCGAGGGTCCATCGCGGCGACCTCGCCGCCACCGCGCGCGAGCACGCTCTCGCCCTCGCCTCGGCCGGTGCTCGCCTGGTCGTCTTCCCGGAGCTCTCGCTGACCGGCTACGAGCTGGACGCGGAGCCCGTCGCGCTCGACGACCCGCGCTGGGCGGTCGTCGTCGAGGCCTGTGCCCGGGCGGGAGCCGTGGCCCTGGTCGGCGCTCCGGTGGCCGTCGATGACCGCCTCTTCATCGCCACCGTCCGTGTCGACGCCGACGGGGTCTCGCTGGCCTACCGCAAGAGCTGGCTCCACGGCGACGAGCACCGCCGCTTCACCCCCGGCGACGGCCCAGCCACCACGACGGTCGACGGCTGGGTCGTCGGCCTGGCCATCTGCAAGGACACCGGAGCCAGCCAGCACACCGCGGGTCTGGCCCCGCTCGGTGTCGACCTCTACGCCGCCGGTGTCGTCGACGTGCCCGCCGACGTCGTCGAGTGCCGTGCACGGGCCTTCGTGATCAGTCGCGCGCTCGGTGTGCCCGTGCTCATCGCCAGTCATGCCGGCGGCACCGGCGGGGGATTCACCGAGACCGCCGGCCGCTCGGCGGTCGTCGCCGCCGACGGGTCGGTCCTGGTCGAGGCCGACGAGGCCGTCGGCCGCGTCGTGCGTGCCACGCTCGTCGCCCCGACGTAGCCCGAGTCGGCAGGGCGACCGTCCTGCGCGGTCAGCCGCGCCCGGTGTCGCTGTGGCCTAGGATCGCGTCGTCTTTACTTTCCGTCTCGGGAGGCCCGTCGTGTTCACCTGGATCCTCGTCGCCTGTCTGGCGGCCGTCGTCCTCTACGCCGTCGCCGGCTGGGTCAGCGCTGGTCGGCTCGCACGCCGCCTGCGCAGCGGTGAGACCGGGGGAGAGCAGCTGTCGAGCCGCCACGAGGCGGACCAGCGTGCTCGAGCCAGCGCCGCGAAGGCCCAGCGGGGCGCCGCACGTTTCCACCAGCCCGGGTCGTCGGGCCCGAACCCCTCCGGGCCCTAGCCTGTCGCGATGTCCGTCTCGCTGAAGTACGCCGTGGTCGAGCGCGAGCGCCGCTGGCTGGTCCGTCGGATCCCCGAGGAGGTGTCGAGCACCAAGGACATCGTCGACCGCTACGTCACGGGCACGCGGCTGCGGCTGCGCGAGGTGCGGGAGGCCGACGGCACCGTCGTCCGCAAGCTCGGGCACAAGGTACGGCTGTCCGACGGCCCGGCCGAGGTCGCGTGCACCAACCTCTACCTCGACGACGCCGAGTGGGCCGTCCTGGCCGCGCTGCCGAGCCGGGTCCTGCGCAAGCGACGCCACATGGTCCGCCGCGACGGCCTGCTGGTCGTCGTCGACGAGCACGAGGACGGCTCGCTGGTCGCCGAGATCGACGACGGCGACCAGCCTGCCCTCGAGCCCCCGGGCTGGCTCGACGTCATCCGGGACGTCTCCGAGGACGAGTCGTGGACCGGGGCGCGCCTCGCCGGGTCCTGAGTTCGACGCTGACGGGTTCTGACCCGCGATCAGCACCCTCTCGACCCACTCACCGTGGCGTGAACCTGCCGCCGATAACTGACATTAATTTTTGGTCAGTCCCGTTGCGTCACACACTATTTCCCGCGCAGTCTAGCATGCCTTCTAGGGCTTCCTAGGCCTATCCCACAGGTTCGGTCTAGTACACGGATATATAGGCCAATTCTTCCTAGACTTGTTCTAGACGTTCTAGACGTGTATCTTGTCCTAGACGCTTCAACATGACTTCTTAAGGGGAACCCATCATGGGCATGCACACCATCATCGTGGACGACTTGACCGGCGCTGAACTGAACAGCGACACCAAGCCCACTGTCATCACCATCGACGGTGACACCTATGAAATCTATCTTGGTAGTGAAACCAAGGAAGGCTTCATCACGTGGGCCAAGGGTGAAGGTGCCATTCCCAAGGCTGCTTCTGCTGCACCCCGTACCGCCCCGAAGGCTGCTGCTGCGTCTGGCCGTGGTCGCAAGCCGGTGGACACCTACGGCTACGTTCACGCTGATGTTCGTGCATGGGCGGTAGACAACAAGAAGACCGCCAAGTCTGGTTCGCCCATCACGGTTGACACCCGTGTTCTGAACCAGGAAATCTACGACGACTACAAGAAGTTCATGGAAGACAAGTCCTGAACTTTCACACAAAAACCCCTAGGCCTGATGTGGCTTAGGGGTTTTTGTGCTTCATGGGGAAGGGGCTTTGTTAATTCCTGTTGCGACTTCGTGGCTTAGAAGGTGTAGGGCTTCGTGTTCCTTCTGCCAATCAATATTGGTTTGTTGAACGTCCTTTAACACATCTTCGGACCACGTTACGTGTTTCATGCGCCATTCTTCTAGCGCAGTAATTCTTTCGTGAACAGTAATCATCTTTGATTGATTTTCCACCAACACCGTTAAGGCTTCTTCTAGTGTGTCTACCCTAAGGGCTAGTGGTGGTGTGGCTTCTTTAAGTTGCTTACCACTACCGGGGTCTAGTACTGCTTCATAACCAAGCAATGTATCCATACCGCCGTTTACCCTTTTCAGGAATGTAATGGCTGGCAGGATGACTACCTTTCTAATAAGTAGGAAGGCAGCCACCGCTGCTGCGATAGCAACAATGATTTCACCAATGACCGGTACACCGGACAAGAAGTTAAGCATTATTGTGCCACCGCCAACCAGTCAACATCTGTAGAACCAGTACCAGCACTTCTGACCATCTGAATGGTGAAGCCGGTACGGGTCAAGTTAGACACCGACATACGTACCTGTGCAGTTGCGTTGGTGATATTCCTAAGTGTCAACATCACCGTTGGTACAGGACCAGATGCAGGGAACGCATTAGGGAACGTGACATCAGATGTAATCAAAGTGTTGACAGCCGTAACGTTCAGCGTCCTAGAACCAGCCTTGACAAAGCCAGAAGCATTGATTGGCCCACCGACATTCAAGACCAAGGTTCCTTGGGTGTTGTCGTTAAGCATTGCCAAGACTTCATTGTTGTCAATACGCAAGTGCTGTCCTGTTGTTGGACCAACCTTCAATGCTGGTTCATTTCCAGCAGCAGTTGTTGCATCATCGGCAGACCTGATGTTGATGTTGTTGAAGATAGCCGTTTCAGCAGTTGTGCCCTTGTAAGGTGGTGCCGGGGTATAGGTAGGCTGTGCAACAGAAGTCTGAACATCAAAGCCGTAGGTGACAAACCATCCCTTAGGCGTAATCTGGTGTTCAATACTGGTGATGCGTAGTGTCTTGTCTACCTTGGTGTTGTACTTAACAGCGACCGGGGTATAAAGGTCATTGCGTACCGCCCACTTCAATTCGCGGGCATCATTGACAGGCATGGTCAGACTGTTGCACCTAATCTGCGGTGTGCCGTTGGCAGTCAAGACTGCGTTGGCGTAAGCCTGAATATTGGTTAGGGATTCAGTAGGTCCACCAATGGTGAATTCTGCTGTGTGTGGTCCCCACGTTGCCTGTGATGCAGCATCAATGAATGGCCCGTATGGGATTTCTTCTGTAGCACCGCTAGTTGGGTCGTAGCGAAGCCACTTGATGCTGACACTGTTGATGCAGGTATCGCTATTGAAGTCAACGTTAATGTCTGAATAGGACACCCATGTTGGGTCTGAACTAGCAACATCACTAAAGGTGCAGACCGCTGTAGAAGACAGACGGTTGTTGTCCCAGACCTGTAGAACGTTGTTTCGGTCTACCCATGCGTAAGCAAGACCACTGTCACGTGTCAGCGCTACTTGGTCCAGCACAGATGCATTTTCATTGACCCATGCGCTACCAACTGTGGTGACCTGACCACCACTGCCGTTGGTGTTCCACGGAACACCCTTGCCTTCTAGGATGAATGGCAAGTTGGACACAGACGAAATACCACGGGCTTCACCCTGGTTGGACAAGGCCATAATGGCGTCTGCTGCTGTGATTTCGATACGGGTTACAATTTCAGCGTTACGTTTCTTGGAACGGTCATAGGTTGTGTTGGCACCAGTTAGAAGACCTTCGTAGATGTTTTCCCATACACCTTCTACTAGACCGCGCAGACGGACCTTCTTTCCTGTACGGATATCAGGTACGACGGCTGGGTCTAGAAGTGGGTCCATGACAATGGCTGACATAGAACCAGTGTCTAGGGCTGCACGCTTGACGTTAATGCTTGATGTAGGACCAAGAATATTGCGCCATGCGTTTGGTTCGCTGAACGTGAACACATCACCCAAGGTGGTCTGCGTAGACGTTGAAGCGTGTGCTGTTCCAGTCCATGCGTAATCGAACGTGGCGGTATCAGCAATAGAACCATCAAAGTAGGTACCAAGTTCTGAACCTTCTTCAACCATGATTGCATCAAAGTAGGTGTTGGAACCGTAACAACTAAGGTCCATCCTTAGGAATGCTGCCTTAGATGGTGCAGTAAACGTTGCACTGAACCTAGACCAATTGGTGTCTGTAGATACACCTGTGGCTTGTTCACCATAAGTGTCCAATACCTTACCGGCGCTGTCGTACCAGTAGACCGTTACCTTGGTGTATGGACTGTTGGTCAATGCTGCGTGCTTACGGTGATAAGACACGGTGTATGACTTACCGCCCGTGACAGGCATTCCAGACGTACCACTGTCTGAACGTACGGTGGCACTGCCACTGCTGAATCCTGTGGTCAGCAACATAGATGCTGTACCAGTAAAGGCAGCAGCGGTGCTGCGTGCAAAGGAACTTTCAATCAAGAACCAGTTGGCTGTATTGACTTCAAGTGAAGGATTCTTCACCATGTTGGTCCTGACAGAAGCAACCGTAGATGCTGTATCGGTGTAGGTCACCTGAATCTTGTTCATGGTGAAATTAGCACCAGCAACAGGGCCTGCGCCGGTATCTGTGTATAGGTCAAAACGCAACTTGACGTATGCCGTTCCAGCCGGTGCCACAGTGGCAGGCATGAAGAACGGGTTACCTACAGCAGTCAACAATGCTGTCTGCGTACCGGATGAAATCAAGACCTTTGCAGATGTGTAGAATTCAAAGCGTGCCCTAATGGCAGTAGATGTACTGATGCTTCTTAGGGTGAACTGTGACCTGACATACTTACCGGCTGCCACAGGTAGGTGTTCAGTGGTGAAGTATGTTGCTACTGCTGCTGTGTTGGTGAAGTACAGACGGCTTCCATCTGGATAACCGTAGTCAGAACCACGGCTGCTAATGATGGACTGCGCCACAGGGGACACCCAACCCCAAGCACCGTCATCACCTGAATGATTGGGTACTAGGTTGGGTAGACCACCTGTAGGTACTTCTACTTCTAGCCTTAGATTGCTTTCGTTAATGTATGGAATTGCCATTTCTTATCAGACCGCCGCACGGCGTCCCCCTTGCTTGTAGTAAGAATCAAGTGCATTTGCGACCGTCCTACCTAGTTCGGCAGGGTTGTTGGTCGGATGCGCGTAAACGTTGATTACTGGTGCTGCACTTGAAGAACCAGTAGAACTTGTGGAACTGGTGAACTGTGGTGTCTTGAAATCCCTGCCGTAGTTCTGACCAATGTTGTTGGTCAAACGGCCAAGGCTGTCACGTACAGCACTGTCCTTGTCGTCAAACCCATCAATAAGACCTTGAATAATCAACTGACCATTCTTACGAAGAAGAACCTTGTCAACGTTGGCAGGTCCCTTAAGGTCAGGAATCTTGTTGGTAAGTTCACGCAACTTGTCTTCTACCTTGCCAATCATTGACTGGATACCATTTAGAAGACCACCGATAATGTCCCTACCGGCATTTAGAAGCCACGATGCTGCACCACTAAAGGCACCCATGACGGCTGACTTGATACCGCGCACCTTGTCCATAAGGTTGCTGATTGCCGTGGTGACGGAATTCTTGATGCCGTTCCAGACAGATGCGGTCAAAGACTTAGCAGCGTTCCATGCATTGCTGACAAAGCCCCTGACATTACCCATGGCACTACGTACGAACCCAACAACTGCCTTGACTGGATTCAGTACCGCTGACTTGAAGATGTTCCAGGCAGCCTTGGTGGCTGCCTTGATGATGTTCCAAGCCGTTGTGATGATTGCCTTGTAGATATTGACGTACGTCTTAATGGCAGTGAAGACAGCCTTGAAGACGGTGACAATTACTGTCTTGATGACAGGGAAGACCTTCTGGGTAACCTTCTTGATGCCGTTGAATGCACCATTGACGATATTGCGGAAGGTTTCAGACTTCTTGTACGCCAAGATGAATCCGGCAACTAGAAGACCAATGGCAGTGATGACTAGACCAATTGGGTTAGCACGCATGGTTCCATTCAGAATCCTTTGTGCCACCGTGACAGCAGTAGTCACAGCCTGTGAAACCTTCATAATGCCTGTGTAGATGCCCCATGCCGCACCAGCAGCAACTAGGCCACCAGCAAGTGCCACTAGGACAGTCTGGTTCTGCTTGAAGAACGTTGCCATTTGCTTAAGTGCAGGAACAACGTTGTCTTGGGCGAATGAACCAAAGCGCTGCAAAGCCGGTAGGGCAGTAGAACTGATGAACCCCATGGCTGCTGTGGCTACAGGAAGCAACTTGCCACCTAGTGTGGCAACCATGTTGTCAAACTGCGCCTTGGCAATCTTGGTTCTGTTAGCCAATGAATCCTGTGTACGGGCAAAGTCACCAGCAGCCTTACCCTGACCCTTCATTACAAGGCTAGATACTGCACGTGCCTTGTCTTGGTCGGTAAGTTCCTTGGCGCTAGCCTTACCAGTCTGACGCATTGCTTCCATTTCAACCCTTGCAGCATTGATGGTTGGAATGAACTTCTGCAAACTGTCGTATTCACCACGGGTTGCAGCAGACAAAGCGTCCATGACTTCTACAGGTGCAGCGTTGTGGAATGAACCCAAGTCAACGGATGCCTGTACGAAGCCCTTAGACATACGTTCGGTTTCCTTCGCACCAATACCAATCTGGTTGAAGAAGTTTCCAAACGTTGATACACCATCTAGGGCAGCCTGCTTGGATAGACCAAGGGACGTGGCTGCACCATCAGCCCACTTCATAATTGCAGGGCTGGACTTACCGAAGATGGTTTGGGTCTTGCTGATTGTTTCATTAAGGTCAGATGCGCTGTTGACCATAGTCTTGATACCGCTGATTGCGGCACCACCGGCAAAGGCAGCAGCAATCAAGCCACCAACTGCCTTGGTAGCCTTGCCGAAGCCTGACAACTGACTGTCTACGCTAGACAGTTTGCTTCTAATATCGCGTACGTCTGCTAGTACAGACACACTAATTGTGTTTGCCAATTTTCTTATGTTGCTTCCGGTGCAACCCCTTCCTTAAGATTTCTTGTTTAACTTGTTGAACATGTTGACGAACGCTGCAATTTCAACGTCCGTCAACATGTCATATTCAGAAGGGGCAATGCCGGTCTTCAAGCAGAATTCTGCCTTTTCCATTGCCACTTCTTCAAACTGACTGTCAGTCGACTGGTTCACTGTCTGCTAGAACCTTGTCTACTTCTGCTTCCCAAGCAGCGTCATCGACCGGTACACCAGCGAAGATAGATTCCAGTTCAGCAATTGGCTTGTCTAGGTAATCTTCAAACTTAGAAAAGTCTGCACCTTCTGTGAACCATGCCATGACAACAGCAAGGCTGTCACTGTCGTTCAGGATTTCTTCCTTAGACATATCTAGGGCTGTTCTAGCCTTGGCCCACTGACGGGCTGTCATCAACCTTGTAGTAATAAGCAGAACCTTCTTTGCAATTTGCTTTTGATTCATAATAATTTCCTTCTTCCCATGAATTTGGACTGTCTTTCAGCGCAGTCCGTACTGTCTAATCAAATCTTCTAGTCCATCGTCCATAATCTGCTTTGCAGCAGGTCCATTACGCTGGACTGCATCTGTCAGGAACGGGTTGGCGTCAATGTTGTTGTATCCGCCGTAGTGAATAACACCTGCATACGGCAGTCTTGAACTACCGGCCCTGACAATGGTCTTATTCTTTGCGTTGGATGACTTGATGCTTGCAGCCAATGCACCAGACTTCCTAGGAACAAGCGATTGCGCGTCACTGACGACAAGTGTTCCAACCTTCTTGAACACTGCCTTAAGGTCAGTGACGGCAACCCCAAGTTGTTGAAGACTGCGTGATACTTCCCGCAAACCTTCGTAATACATACGTCAGGCAACTACCATTGTTGGGGTTCCAGCAATGTCCATGCGTACATCCCAGGACCATGTTTCACCAGCAGCACCACCGACAGGTGGCTTAGCAGGAAGTGTCAATGTTCCTGTGAAGTGCGGCTTGGCTGCGGTTGCCGTAGCGTTGCCATAAGGCTTGTAGACGAACGCAATACCGGTCTGACCGCTGTTGGTCCATGCGTAGTTCCAAAGGGAACCAGTACCGAAGTCAGAAACTGCTGTACCTTCCATGAACCACTGCAAGGCACCACCGGCACCTTCATCAGCAAAGGTGGTTGCGTCACTGTCGGCTTCTTCGTTGTTCATAATCAGGTTTGTAAGGTCACCCTTATATTCAACGTTGTTGATTAGGATAGACAACTGTCCACCCTTGTACTTACCGTTGGCGATAGCCATTCATTTCACATTCTTTCTTAGTTATTTCACTTGATAGTGATAGTCGTGCTTAGGTTCAGGTCCGCTGCTAGATATACGTACCCGTTAACTTCATACATGAACGGCTGGGATACTTCTGTTTCCCATGAACCGTTAAGTGCAATAAGGGTGGCAGTGATGTAGTCATCTAGGTCATCAGTAGCCACTTCGTTCTGTACCGGCGATGCGACTAGGCGCACCTTCATGTTCACCTTGTAGTCTGAATCAAACGTCTTTTCATCGAATGATTCTTGTACATAAGGGTCACCAGCAGACACAATGGCTAGTGGTGGATTGACCACTTCGGGAATATAGTCAATGACTTCAATTCCCGTACCGGCCAATACGCCTGCTAGTTCGGTGCGTAGTTCAGACAAAATTGCCATTAGATGAACACCACCCAAGGTGACAACAGGGGATAGGCAGCAACCATTGGGTCACGTGCCACACGTACTGGTGCTTCATCAAAGGCTGCAAACTGCGCCACACCATTCTTGGTATTGCGCTGGTTGTACAGTTCGGCACCAACAGCCAACACAGCCCTGTCTACGATTGCCACAGGGGCGGCGCTAGCCACGTAAGTCTTCGTATCTGCGTTCCAGACACGGTTGGTACGTGTTACCAGCGCCACCGCCTGTTCAAAACAGGACTGAACCAAAGCGCTGTCGGCATCTGGTGCCTTCACGAAGACCTTTAGGTCAGTCCAAGTAGCCACGGTGAATCAAGCCACCGTTGCCTTAACCAAACCGTTAGCGTTGGTAACACCAACTGCTAGGTAGCCGTAAAGGCTGAACTGCTTGGTTAGGTTGATGATGTTTTCATCCTGTAGGCGAAGTGGTGCGCCACTGTTTTCCCAAGAAGTGACAGCGGTTGAAGAAGCCACGTAGAAGGACTTTGCAGCCATTCCAGCAACTACAACAATCGGTACACCTGCTAGGGAACCAGAAATGCCACGTACGTTGACGGAACCAATGGTTGCGCCACCGCTGTTGTTTGCATCTAGTGCAAACTGGCTTCCTGCAACGGTTGCCAACTTGGCGTATACGTCAGGTGACACAGCAATGAAGTCAGCCTGTGCGCCCTGTCCGTTAGCGTCAATCTTTGCAACACCGTCAACAACTGCGTCTAGGAAGTTTGCTGCGGTTGCAGAAGACAAGGTGAATGAAGTACCAGCCTGTGCAGTAGCAGCAGTCATGGCGCTAAGTACCTTGGCATTGGTTACCTTGGCGTAAGAAGCAGCCTGATAACGCAATACAGTGTCTAGGTAGGAAACGTCTGAACGTTCGATAGCCTGACGGGATAGTTCGCTGTATCCACCAAAGGTTTCAACAGGTGCAGTTGCAGTGGTGATGCCAACTTCTAGGTAAGCAAGGTTGTCACCTTCTGCAACCTGCTTGGCAACGTCACCAGTAAGTGCAGATACCTTTGGGTATTCCACGCTGTTACCGGATGGGCCAAGTGGACCACGGCTGAACAAGTTCAGTACCGGACGGCCACGGTCAACGATGGTTAGAAGGTTGGCCTTCCAATCGTTGCTGGTGTGTGAATCAGAAAGTGTTGCGCCTGTGTAGGCACGGACTGCGTTCTGTGCGCCTGCGTCACCATCGGCAAGTGCCTTAAGGAAGTCACCGCCACTGCGGAACTGTGGTGCCGCGTTGTCGTTGACGCTGGTTCCAGCCAAGGCCATACGACGTTCCATTTCATCAACAGCGGTACGTAGGTCTGCTACGTCGTCGCTGGATGCATATGTAATTTCGGACATATTAATGTCCCCCTTTTCATTATTTGTATTTTCAGTGGCGGTGCCAACTGAATTCTTCGTGCTGTCGTATCCACGAACAGCCAAAACTTCTGCGCCTTCATAGGCTGGGAAAGGAACTACGCTTACTTCCTTCAAGGTGGCCTTGGTTCTAACCACAACGTCGTCATCCATGCGGTCTTCAACCGGGATGAAGCCAACGCTGAATCTGTTTAGAACACCGTCCTTTAGAAGGGTGTAGATTTCGTTACCCTTAGGTGTGTCTGAAATACGGGCTTCAATCACGTACCCGTCTTCTGTGTCTTCACCCTTGGTGACAAGACCAATAGGTTCGGTGTGTCCGTAGAACAACTTGACG
This sequence comes from Nocardioides sp. Leaf307, assembly GCF_001423135.1. Classification (NCBI taxonomy): domain Bacteria; kingdom Bacillati; phylum Actinomycetota; class Actinomycetes; order Propionibacteriales; family Nocardioidaceae; genus Nocardioides; species Nocardioides sp. Leaf307. The sequence goes on from NZ_LMNY01000001.1 coordinate 1,907,696, forward strand.
TTTGAAATTTCGCCAAATGCCCCACGTTCAAACTTTTCAACGAAGTCACCAATGTTGGTTTCCGTGTTGTATGGCACGGCAAGACCAGTGATGGTGCGGGTATCAGTGTCAGCAGCCCTAACTTCAAAACTTCTAGTTTCTAGGTTCTGCATTTGAATCACTGCTTTCATTTTTATTTCCTACCGGCGCGGTAACGACTGTGTCGCCACCTTCAATTGGTAGGTAGCCTTCCTTTGCCCTGACTTCATTAGGTGTTAGCCACTGTGATTCCAGTGCCACCTTGTATGCGTCATAGCGGGTCTTCGTGTCAGCACGAAGAAGCATTTCAACCTTGAAACGTGCTGTCTGTCCTTCTGGCAACAGGTCAGTCAATGCACTTTCAATTTCTGTCAGGTACTTCATCAACGTGTACTTCACATACACGGTGTCAACCTGTTCAGTGTTGGTGTAGGTCATTGAATTACCTTCAACACCGGTCATTAGGTATGTGGCTGGGATACCGAACATGCGGGCAATCTGCGTGACGCTGAACTGCATGCTTTCGATAAACATGGCGTCCTTCGGTGCTAGATACACCGGCTGGTAGGAAAGACCCTTACCAAGTACCGCCGTGCCACGGTTGTACTGACGTCTGTCCCATTCATCGCGGTACTGTTCAGCCTGTTCAGCAGTCAGAACGTTGTCTGTGCTTAGAACACCGCTAGGAACACCACCTGTGCGGAACCAGTTATCTGAATAGTTCCTAAGGTCTAGTGCGCCACGTAGTTCATTCTGTGCAACCTGAATTGGACCTACGCCACGGTCGTAGCCGGGTAGACGCATAAGCCACAGGTGCTTGACCTGCCATTCCTGCAAGACCCTGTTGTGGTACCTGTAGACCAACTTGCCATTCTGGTTGCGTTCCAGAATCACGTGCTGTGGGTCTAGTACTTCAAGACCACGGGGCTTGCCGTCAGGGCTGGTCTTGCCACGAAGGAACCAGAAAGCGTTGCCGTCTGTAGCAAGGCTGACAGTGGTCTTTTCTAGGAAGGCCGCACGGGAAGTATCCCCGTCAGGACGTACCACCAAGTCTGTGGACTTAGTAGGAACTTCCTGACCTTTACGCCATGCACCAATTTCTAGTTGGCTGACTGACGTTCCTAGGATGCTTACGGCGCGGAAAACACCGGCAAGGCCAAGTGCCCTGTCGGTGCTTACCGCTGTGTCATTGAACCCGGTAAGATTTACGGGATTCAGGGGCATGTTCGGACTACGCAAGATAGGTAGTTCAGAACGAACATCTGTCGGTGCGTCTACTAGACCTAGACGGACACCTGCCCTTTTGATAATAGAATCTGTCATTACAGTTTCTATTATATTTACCTGCGTCCGATACGGTTGCAATTAAAACAGTTGTAGAACCTGTTCTGATTGATTAGCCGCTACATAGATGCCGAAGATTGTTGCCATCACTGCATCAATGTGACTTGATGATGAACCCTTGTTTACCCTGTACCCCGCGCCGTCATTCTTCCTAACAGCGAACGGCAATTGCTGTGCTAGTAGTGGGTCGCCAGCATGCTTCACCTTGCCAGTGGCAATTAGGGCATAGGCAGTAGCACAGGCATTGGTCACATCAGCCTTACGCATAATCTTGGTTGGCATACCGCGCATGTTCAGTTCATTACCTAGGTCACCTAGGCTGTAACCGTCCATCACGAACATACTTGGATTGTGGCGCTGTAGTTGTTCGCACACTGACACCAGCCATTCAAGGTTGGGCTTTCTGATGCTTGCCACCACACCGGTATGTACACCTTCGTCTGTCTTCACGGTGGCTGTGATGGTGGCGTATTCCCAGTTGACTGTGCGGTCTACTGTGAAGACTGGTGATTCAATCGGTACCGGACCTTCTTCTGCACGGTGCCACATCGACATAGGCAGCCAAGAAGATTCAGATGACACAAATTGGTTCAGACGGAATCTGCGTGCGTCTGCTTCCTGCATCGACCTGACTTGTTCTAGTGCCACGTCCATGGACAAGCGTCCTGACGCAAGTGCAGGGTTGGCGTCCATCAAGGCTTCTGGGTCATCGACCTTGCAGCCTTCTGGTGCTTCCCAGACGAAGAATCCAAGGCGCTGTGAACCTGTACCGGCCACAGACTGCTTGCCTTGGTCGTACAGCGTCTTAAGCAAGGTGCTGTTGTCGTCACCAGCGGTGGTGATGCCAATGACCAGACCGTCCTTCTTAGCAGTCGTACCTAGAATCATGGCTGACCACATATCCGGTGGGCACAGGTGAACTTCGTCAAACAGACACAGGGTGACAGGGATTCCCTGTAGTGCATCTGCCTTGGCAGGCTTGACCTTGTAGGTACCGGGCTTGTCCAGTCTGGTGATACCACGGGTACCAGTTGTCTTGAACCTGTTGTTCAGGTGCCTGTTAGAATCAATGCTGTACTTAACACGGTTGTAGATAATTGTTGCTTGGTCAGCATTAGAAGCCAGTGACAAGACGTATGGTCCTGCTTCGTGCATCATTAAGCCGTAGAAGCCAAACACCTGTGCTAGTTCAGACTTGCCGTTCTGTCGTCCCATGCTGATGACGACACTGCGATAACGCAGACGGCCACGCTTGTCTTCTTCATGCCAGTCATCTGGGTAGCGTTCTAGAACGTGGTCAACTAGCCATGCCTGCCAAGCATCTAGGACTAGCGGGTTACCGTCTTCTGTCTTGCAGAATAGTTCTACGAACTTTCTAAGTACCGGCCCGTCAGATACGAAGTCAGGGGATAGGGGACTGGTGTAGGTTCCCGGAATCCAACGTTCGGTCACCAAAGGTCATCCTTCGTGACCTTGTGACCTAGCCTGCGTTCGGTGCAATCAAGGCACAGCCTGCCGTCATCGTCGGGCCAGATGCTTAACCAAACTTCATCCTTTAGTGCTGGTGTCTGCTGATGCATTTCCTGCTTGCAATCAGCGCAGACAATGCACGTGGCTACAACTGACCCATCGGCATTGAAGGTGATGCTGACAACGCTTTTTGCATCGGCACCGAAGCGCCTTGCAATCTGCATCAATTCACTTGGCTGAACGCTGCCAAGGTTCACCGTGTCGAAGGCGTTCATAGACTGTCCAGAAATTCAAGTTGGGGGTCTGCATCCCCATTATTCTGGCCTGCCTTCTTACGCAGTGCCCTGTACGTCACACCGAACGTATTTAGCAATGCTGCTTGAACACCATTGGTGTCTAGTTCTAGTGCTGCCTGCTTAAGTGCCACCACCAGTGGCAAATCTTCATCAATTAGATAGTCGGCAGAAGCAAGGTAGGCATCCACTGCTTCTGAAAATGTACTGTTTGTATTCAATCTTCTTCAACTTTGCCAGATTCTTGGCAATCCTTTCAATTTGGAATGATTTTGCCCCGATTTTGAAAACAACAGAAGGGGGCGGGGTGTGGGACCACCACCAAAAAAACGCAACCTTCTGCTTCTTGCAACTTCTTCTAAATTATTTTCCTACAGGCTATCTAGCCACCGGGCATCATAGTAGTTCAGTCTGACGTTAATTCTTTTGCCTTTACTGCTATTACAAGTGATACAACAGGCTACTAGATTAGATACATCATCCGTACCGCCGTTTGCTACAGCAACCACGTGGTCTGCGGTAGTTGCTTCCCTTCCACAATAGACACAACAGTAGTTGTCACGTGCTAACACTGTCAGTCTGTTCTTCTTATAGGTACTACCCCTGCTGCTTTGTACTGCCACATACATACCCCCCTTTCATCCATACCCCTACCGGGGTTTAGGTGGGGTATCTAATCCATCCTGCTAGATACCCCACCCGGCATTGACACCACCCGGCATCAACGTACTTCTAGTTCTGTAGTTCCTACTGTCTTCTTAGTCTTAGGCTTAGTGGTACGTACATCTTCCTGTACCGGCCCGGCTGTTACATAGTCCATGACTTCATAGTCTGTACCCTTTTCATCTAGGTCATCACACAATGCCTGCATAGCCTTGGCTGGTCCTGTCTGTGATGTGCTGTCGTATGTCACTACCTTCCAGTCTTCCATTCAATTAACCCCCTTTGTGTGTTCGTCCTTGTCGTTCCTGTAATAGTCATTCAGTGCTGCCAGTACCGCACGGCCTAGCGTTGCTGTTGATGCTTCATTAGATACAACCAAGTTGATGTAGGTAACGTCTGCTAGAACTTCAACCTTTACTACCTTCACGACGTACCCCCTTCATCATGTTTTCCTGCAATACCGGCAGCATGGCGCGTGCAATATCTTTGCCTAGTTTTCCGTCTTGGCACTTCACTTCAATGGTGTATTCATTGGTGGCTAGGTCCCTTGTGATGGTTACAGTCATCATGGGCGCACCACCTTCTTCCTGTCATTGCGCACGTGGTACACACCTAGTGCAGTAGCCACTGCAATCAGTACCGGCACCCAACTAGCGGTAGGGAAGACCGCTACGGCAATCTGTGCGACCACGGCAATCAATGCCAGTACCGCCTTACGTGCGGCTGCTGGGTCCTTCCATAGTGTTTCGAAGTAAGTCTTCATACTGATACCTTCCTTAGTTCCTGTAGTTTTGTAGTAATGCGTGCCAACTTGTATCCGTTGTACAGCGACACGATGATGATTAGTGTTGTAATCATAGAAACAACCCCCTTAGTACATACGCTTGTGAACGGGACATACCTAGGGAATCTGCTGCTTCGTCAATCTTCATACCGCGCCGAATCAGAATGTCTAGGTCTTCAACCTTGTCTGATGGGCGGTATCTGACGTTCACATCAGGGAAGTCAGGTGCGGGGGATACCTGCCCATGAATCTGACCCTGCCAGATGCGTGTAACGGTGCTGCGGTGTACTTCATATGCCCTAGCCACGTCTGCGGCCCTGTAGACCCCATCAGCAGCCTTAATCTGTGCTACAGCGTCACTGGTTAGACGATTCATCATCATCAACCCCGGTCGCTTCATCCCATTCAAGGGACAAGATTTCCAGCGCTGCTGCGACCACGAACGGGTCTGTCTGTTCTGCCAACCAGTCAGTTGCAGTAGACAAAGTCTTATAGACCTTTTCTACGTTGATATCGAACTGACCCTTAGCGAATTCATGCGCTAGGTCTGCTACTTCCTTGGGCTTGTAGGTACTGTTGATGACTTCTTCAAATTCAGTCATACCGTCACACCACCCAACGTTGGCAGTGTTGCTGCACTGCGCATGGCAGCACCAGCAGGCTTGTAGTAATTGCCGAAGTCTGAACACAGACTTAGGTCTTCTTCTAGGTTCGTCCAACCTAGAACTTCCACAACACCAGATAGTGTTCTGTGTGGGTTAAGGGTCTTGCACGTGTCATATCCACAGTCAAAGACTTGACCGGTGTTCCACGGTGCTACCCAGATGATGTACTTGGCACCCTTGGTAATGTCCTTCTTGCTAAAGGTGCTTCCTGCCTTGACTTCCCAGATACCGCCCAAATCAGCGGTGGTGTAATCAGCAGGGTCCGTGCTGAACAAGCACAGGTCATTCCAGTCATAGCCTAGTGCGTTGGCCGCACCAATTTCAGCAATAATTGCACGGTATTCACCTACCGGGCACTTGCCACCTTGCCAACCTGCACGGTCTGGTGTGTGGCGATTGTGTTCGTAACGCTTTGTTGCTGCCTTCTTTGCTGCTTCACGCTGTTCTAGCGTGGTTTCGATGATACATAGTTTCATACATAGTTCACTTCTTTCGTAGGATTGTGACGCTACTTTCTAACGTCTATAACTATTATATCATCCTTGTTTCCTAAAGCGGCCCAATTTAGGGGTATTTGGGAAACTTTTTTCATCTTTTTTTCTACAAAACAAAAGTGGCCGGACAACCCCTACGTTGGTCATCCGGCCACTTGATGAATTCAGTTAGTGAACTATGCATCTACAATGTTACTGATTGTCTTCCGAAAGTGTTGCAATGTCTGCTAGCAAGTCATCGACCGTGTACTTCTTCTTGGTCTTAAGTGGCTTCTTTTCTACTGGTTCAAGACGTACAGTTACCTTGATGCGGTGGCAGTCTGCGCACATCTGCTGTTCTAGGTGGTACTTGGTCCAATGCTTAGTTTGGTTACATACTTCACAGTACCGGTCGGTGCTGAACCCATCAGTAATCTTCACTTCATTCAAATCGTTCCCATCCTTTCTTGGTCTTTTTGTTCCAATCTTCCATGTGTACCCATACTTCCGAAACTGACAGTCATGGGTGTAACACATGTATCTAACAGTGGCAGGTCTGGTGCATCCTTCATGCTTGCAGTCTTGACCTGCAAACTTCTTGTTCAGACCACCGTTGAATCTACGTCTATCTTCTTCTTTAGGCTTGGTTCTAATCTTACTACCGGGCTTTGGACCACGCTTACCAATTGGTGTTAAGGGTTTACCAACACGTTGCTGTTGATAGTGCGTTGTGCATAGACCCTTTGAATGCTTGTTTCTAAAGCAACCTTCAAAGTTACATTCACCTTCATTTTTCTTCATATGTTCCTTTCTGTACCGGCTGCGCCGGGGCGGACAAGCCGCCTTAGAAAACATCTTCTTAACTATTAAGGAAGGAAGGTTATATCTTCATCATCCTTAACTTCTAAGTCTTTCTAGTAACAAGACGCGCTAGCGGCTTGCCGGGGTTTGGGGTGGAACCCCATGGAACTTAGTATGCTTTGTATTTAGGCATAGTTGTGCTTAGGCAAGTAGTTCGAAGTCAATGCCTAAGCCCGGTACGTGCTTACCCACTTATGTTGGTCCCTTTGAAGTGGCATCCCAAGTTCGTTAGGTCTTTAGCCACAGCCAGTTGTCTACCAACCACCGGTTGAATCACTGCAACAACGTGTTTCCAAAACACTTGGGCATAAAAAAAATCCCCTGCAAGAAACAACGACGACCCTTGCAGGGGATTTCAAAACCAACGGTTTTAAGTCTAAGTGCAGCGGTCTTCCTAGTCGTTGTTCGCTTACATATCTATTATACCACAGATTCTTCTAGGCCGATTATTTTTCAGAAAGTTTCTACCGGCCCGGATTGAAAGTGGTACTAGACCATCTTAACACAGCACGTGTCTAAAGGCCATGAATCCGATGCATCAATCTAAGGGCATGGGATTTGTCAGTGGGGGATTGGGGCACCTTTATTTTCCTAGGCTGTCCTAGGTGTCATTCTGGCCTTCTGGCAATACAGATTGTCTTCATAGTGCCAAGGTGTGATGCGTTCACGGGTGTTCCTGAATCGCTTAACAGGCACCAGACACAGGGCATCAAGGGGAAGTTCCAACTGTGCGGGTTCATCAGTCACGTGATAGGTCCGTGTACGGGTTTCTGGACGAACCAGCATCCCTAAGGCTTCGGCAGGAATCCTGATGTACCGCCCAAGACGCTTGTGGGCGAAGTCATCAGCGTTGCAAGCGTCATACAAGGTCTTGCGATTCACACGAAGCAGCCGCGCAGCATCATCGACAGTCCACCAAGCACGGTCAGTGTAGTACGGCATCTAGGCCACACCTTCCCAAGTTGGGTGTGTGGCAACGGGTCAGCGAACGGCCTAGGTCTGGCCGCCCGCAGGGCAATGTTCAATGGACCGGACCTGCAGCACGCTTGCGTGTTGCAGGACGGTACATGCCGCCGATAACTGACATTATGTCAGGTTACGCCGAATGACAGCCGTGGAGGACGTGTCAGCCGCTCCCCGGCACTCGGCCCCCGAGCCACGACCCGACGAACGGCCGAGACTGTGGGTCATCGTGCCTCCAGGACGAAGAAGAGGAAGCAGAGGAACGCGGTGCGGTCGCCGAGGTCGGGCGGCAGCAGCTCCGCCGGTGTCTGCGGCGAGAACGGCGGCTCAGCCAGGGTGGAGATCCGGAACCCGGCCCGCGAGAACGCGTCGGTCATCGCGTGCAGCGGTCGGTGCCAGAAGGTCAGCGCCGCCGTGCGGCCGTCGAAGGTGTAGTCCTCGGTGTAGGCCGTCGTCGCGAAGTAGTCCTCCTGCGGGTAGACGACCGGGCGGATGACCGGGTGGTTGACCGAGAGCAGCAGCCGACCGCCGGGCTCCAGCACCCGTCGCAGCTCGGCCAGCGGGCCTAACCAGTCCGGCAGGTAGTGCAGCACCAGCGAGGCGACGGCGTCGTCGAACTCCCCTGCGGCGAACGGCAACGGCTCGGCGAGGTCCGCGACCACGACGTCGACGTCGTCGCCGAGGCGCCGTCGGGCCAGCGCGGCCATCGCCGGGCTCGCGTCGAGACCGGTCACCAGGGCCCCGCGGTCCCGCAGCGCCTGCGCCAACGCGCCCGCGCCGCACCCGACGTCCAGGACGCGACGTCCGGTCACGTCGCCGGCGAGGTCGAGCATGGCGGGTCGCTCGTAGTGGGCGTTGAAGAGGTTCGACTCGTTGTCGCGGGCGTAGGCCTCGGCGAAGTCGTCGTAGTGGTCGGCCCGCATCGTCGTCCTCGTCCCCTCGCGCTGTCGGTGGTCGCACCGGGAGCGCCGGGATCCCCCTGCTCCCCCGGATCGGTGCCCGGACCAACGCATCACCTCCACCTGCTCGCGTCAAGGCGACGGGCGGAGGGGCTCAGGTCGAGACCGTGGACCGGTCGGCCCGCATCGTGGGTGTGAGCAGGACGCAGACCGACACCGCGAAGACCGCGGCGGCGACGAGGAGGGCGGCTGCGTTGCCGAGCAGGACCACGAGCAGCCCGGCGGCGGGCGCCGCGACGACGAGGATGCCGCGGTTGACCGACCGCATGGTCGTGTTGGTGCGTGCCTGGAGCCCGTCGGGGGTGCGGAGCTGGCGGTAGGCCATCTCGTGGGAGTTGCTCAGGCCCATGCCGAGGCCGGAGAGCAGCTGACCGGTGGCGAGGACGACCACCGCAGTCCCCTGCTCCCCCGCGCCGACCGACGCCGCACCCGCCGTCACCAGCGCCGCAGCGACCGCGAGCACCCGGGCGGCAGCGATGGTCGGACCGGTGCCGAGCAGGCGCCCGACCACGCCGGTGACGACGGCGCCCAGCACGGCCCCCGCCCCGGCGCAGGCGACGGCGAGGCCGAGCTGGAAGGCGCTGAGGCCGAGCTCCACCAGGGCGTACGGCGCGATCACCACCCCGAGGACCGCCTGGCCGGCGAACCAGACGTGGGTGGACACCGCGAGCCGGGTGAGTCCCGAGTCGCGGTAGACCCACCGGACCCCGGCCGCCACCTCGCGGCGCAGGTGCCAGGGACGTGCCCGGCGGTCCACCGCCGGTGGCTCCTCCACCCGCAGTCGCCACACGACAGCCGCGGAGAGCAGGAAGCTCACGGCGTCCACGAGCACCGCGAGCGGCGCGCCCACCAGGCTGACGAGGCCCCCGGCCAGCGCGGGCCCGGTGGTCTGCGCGGCGGCGTCGCCGGTGTCGAGCCGGGCATGGGCCTGCTGGAGTCGAGGCCGTGGCACGAGCCGCGTCACGAACGACTGCGAGGCGGCGTCGTTGAACAGCGAGGCGGCACCGAAGGCGACCACGACCCCCAGCAGCACCGGGAGGGTCAGCACCCCGGCCCACCACGCGAGCGGGATCGCCACGAGAAGCGCCGCCCGGGCCAGGTCGGTGGCCATCATGACGGGGCGACGGGGCCAGCGGTCCACCCAGGCACCGACCAGCAGACCGATGACGAGGTAGGGAAGCCACCGGCTGCTGTTGAGCCAGCCGACGTCCTGCGCGTCGCCCCCGAGGTCGAGCACGACCAGCGTCTGCAGCGCCAGCACCGTGACGTAGGAGCCGGCCGCCGAGACCGTCTCCCCCGTCCAGAACCACCGGAATCCCGGCGCGACCGGCCCGGTCGGGCGCGTCCTCCGGTCCCCCGCCCGCGGCTGCGCCATGGTCCAAGGCTAGTCGTGCCTCACGTCCCTCAGGCGCTGCTCGGGTCGTTGAGCCGCAGGATCCGGCGTCGCTCCTCGGCGGTGAGGTCCGCGACCGCGAGCACCTCCTGGAGCACCGCCGACTTGCGGGCGACATAGGTGTCGATGTCCATGGCGGGGTCGGCGGCCAGGGCGAGCTTGACCGCGGCGTAGGCCTCACGCAGGTCATCGCGGCGCCGGAGCACGTCGCGCACGGCGAGGTGGTTGCGCACACCCAGGGTGCCGGCGCGGCAGACGTAGACGTGACGCCGCGGGTCGTCGTCGGGTGCGTGGAAGGCCTCGCGGTCGGGCACGCCGAGGTCGCCGCGGTGCACGTGGCCGGCCGACTCCAACGCCGCCACGGCGGCGTCGACGTCATCCGCGGGGACCACGACGTCGATGTCGAGCACCGGCTTGGCGGCCAGGCCGGGCACCGCGGTCGAGCCGACGTGCTCGACGTACGCCGAGGGCACCGTGGTCAGGGCCGACCGCAGCTGCGCGGCGACCCGGTCGAACTGCACAGGCCACTGCGCGGAGTACGGGACCACCTCGACCGGCACCCAGCGATGCTAGCTGCCGAGGCGGGTCGTGACGGCTCGGGCCTCGCTCGCCCAGCCTGTCGGATCTCCACCCGTCGGCACCATCGCCCAGGACGTCGCGAGCTCCACGACGTCGAACCAACGGCTCTCGGCAGGCGAGAGCCGGCTCACCGACTCATAACCCGCCCGGAACGTCTGGCGGACCCCGCCCGGGACCGGCGCCCAGTCGTGGAAGCGGGTGCCGAGGAGCACAGCGGCCCGCGCCAGCTCGACCACGCGCTGCTCGGCGCGGGCCTCCTCGAGGTCGAGCAGCGCCACGACCTCGGCTCCCCGGCACAGCACGTTGGCCGAGCGGACGTCGCCGTGGACGAGCTGGGGCGCGCCACCCAGGTCTGGTGCCTCCCGCAGCAGGCGGCGCAGGAGGGCACCGGCCGGGGCTGGCAGGTGGTTGCTGTCGGCCCCGAGCCTGCCCGCGAGGGCTCGCCGCGGGTCGACGTAATCCGGCGAGCCCGCGAGGTGCACGCCGCCCGGCCAGCGCGCGAGAGCCACGTGACGCGCGAGCGCGGCACCCGCGGCCCGGACCTGGGCCGGGTCGTCGACGTCGAGCAGCTCGCCGCGCACGACGCGTTGCACACCCGTCGAGACCCCGTCGTGCTCGACCTGGAGCCGTCCGTCGCGAGCCGGCACGAGCGCCGAGACCGGCTGCCCCTCCCCCTCCAGCCAGCCGGTCAGCGCCGCGAGCTGCTGCAGCCGGGCGAAGCGCTGCTGTGAGCGCGTCCACTTCGCCAGCCGGGGTCCGTCGTCGGTCGACAGCCAGGCGAGGGCGTTGACGTCGCTGAGGACGATCCGCTCGCAGGCGACGTCGTGCGCGCCCCACACCCGCCCCACCAGCGAGCACACCCACCGCCCGGCTGCACCCGCGCCGTCGAGGCCGAAGCGCTGCCGCAGCACACGGTCGGGGTCGGCGTCCTCCCACAGCATCGCGACCTGCGGCGCGGTCGTCGGGGAGTCGCTCACCGGTCCACCCCATCATGAGCGGCGCGCACAAGCGGTCTCAGACGGGCTCGAGCCGCTGGTGCGGCTCGGGCGGCAGCTCGACCTCGACCGCCGTGCCGGGGCGCACCTCTCCCCCGCGCTCGACGACGGCCATGACGCCCGCCCGGCGGGTGATGCCGGCTCCGTCGATCGACTCCGCCCCGCCGGTCGGACCGAGGGTGACCTCGGAGGTCGAGGGCCGGGCGTCGGCGCGGGCCACGACGACCTTGAGCAGCCCGGCGGAGTGGTCCTCGATCTGGCGGCACGGGTTGCGGAGTCCGGTCACGCGCAGCACCACCTCGCCGAGGCGCAGACGGGTGCCGGTCGGCAGGGCGAGCAGGTCGACCCCGGTGGTGAGGACGTTCTCTCCGAGCCCGCCCGGGCCGAGGTCGTGGCCGGCCGCGCGCGCCTCGGCGAGCAGGTCGTCCTGGATCAGGTGCACCTGGCGCAGGTTGGGCCGGCCGGGGTCACGGTGCACGCGCGAGCGGTGCTGCACGAGCGCACCCGCGTGGGCGTCGCCGACCACGCCGAGGCCGGTCACGAGGGTGATCGACTCGCGCGGGGTCTTGCTGAAGCGGTGGGTCTCGTCCCGGCTCACGGCGACGACCCTGCCTGTCCCGGCCATGCACCGAGGCTAGCCGTGACGACCAGGCACGTTGACGACGTCGCGGGCCGCGCCGAGGCTGTCACGGTGACCCGCTACGTCGACCTCGCCGCCGAGACCTCGCCCCAGGGCGTCCGCGGCCTGTGCGTCGTGCTGCCGGGCAGGCAGTACTCCCCCGACGCCCCGCTGCTGTTCTTCGCCACCCAGGTCGCCCTGGCCCGCGGGTGGCACGTGCGCCAGGTCTGGTGGGACCCCGCCGCCCGCGGAGCGCTCGAGATCAAGGACGAGGCGGTCTGGGTGGGCGAGCAGCTGCGCGCCGCCGCGGAGGGGTACGACGGCCGGCTCGTCGTCGTGGCCAAGTCGCTGGGCACCCTCGCCGCTCCCGTCGCGGCCGACCTCGGCTGTCCCGCCGCCTGGCTGACCCCGCTGCTCATCGAGCCGCTGGTGAGCGAGGCGCTGCTGGCGTACCCCGCACCGCAGCTCACCGCCATCGGGGAGTCCGACCCCTACCTCGACCGCACCGTGCTCGCAGCCCTGGGCGGTCGCACCGTGCTGGTCCCCGGCGACCACGTGCTGCGGGTGCCCGACGACCCTAGGGCGATGCTCGCGGCCCACACCGAGGTCACCCTCGCCCTCGACGCGTGGTTGCGAGACCGCTGACCGCCGCCCTCTCCGGACCGCCCGGACGGCCCGGCAAGGGCTCACGTCGTGGGCCGGGGTCGCCCTCGCCGGAAGCGCGCCAGGCAGTGCCACAGCTGCTCGACCGTCTGCGGCGGGTGGTCCCCCGACCGGGCCGCCCGGCCCAGCACCGCGGGCGTCAGCTCCCCGCCCAGCCTGCGGGCCAGGTCGACGACGTGCGCGCCGCGGTAGGCGGGGTCGAGGTCGTCGGCGGCTGCCCTGAAACCGGGGTGCAGCTCCACCGACCACCACGTCCACGACCGTCAGGCCAGGCCAGCAGTGCGCGGGCGTCACCGGGGATCTGTGACGATCGGCGGGTGAGCGCCCCTCCCTGCCTGTGGCTGACCACGCTGCGTCGCGACGGCTCGCCCCACACGACCCCGGTGTGGTTCGTGCGCGACGCCGACCTGGTCTGGATCGCGACCTCCCGAGACGCCGTGAAGACGCGCAACCTGGAGCACGACCCGCGGGTCTCGCTCGCCCTCGACGGCAGCGCAGCCGACCCGACGGTCGGCGAGGGACGCGCGGTCGTCCACGACCTGTCCGGGCCGCGGGGGCGTGAGGCGCACGCGGCGGTGCTGGCGGCGTTCGCCGAGCGGTACGACGGGTGGGACGCCGCCGACCCGTCGCGCTACGGCGCCCGGGTGCTGGTCGAGGTGGTCGTGGAGCGCTGGCTGCTGCGCTCCGACGCCTGAGACCACACGCCCGACGCGGGCCCGCGACGGCCGCCGCGTCCACAGGTGGGGTGGCCCGGGTCGGCGTACGGTCGGGAGGGGTCGGCACGATGGACCCCATGACCGTCACCGACTCCCCCGCCGGCTCGCCCCTCGAGGTGCTGGAGCGGGTCTTCGGCTACGACGCCTTCCGCGGCGACCAGGCCGAGATCATCGACACCGTCGTCGGCGGCGGCGACGCGTTGGTGCTCATGCCCACCGGCGGCGGCAAGTCGCTGTGCTATCAGGTGCCCTCGCTGGTGCGGGAGGGCACCGGCGTCGTCATCTCGCCGCTGATCGCGCTGATGCAGGACCAGGTCGACGCCCTCGACGCGCTCGGGGTGCGGGCCGGCTTCCTCAACTCCACCCAGACCACGGACGAGCGACGCGCGGTCGAGCAGGCCTACGTCGCCGGCGAGCTCGACCTGCTCTACCTCGCCCCGGAGCGGCTCGCCGTGGCCGAGACGCTGCGGCTGCTCGACGCCGGCCGGATCGCGCTCTTCGCCATCGACGAGGCCCACTGCGTCTCGGCTTGGGGCCACGACTTCCGTCCCGACTACCTCAACCTCACCGTGCTGGGCCAGCGCTGGCCCGGGGTGCCCCGGGTGGCGCTCACCGCGACGGCCACGCGGGAGACGGCCGAGGAGATCGTGCACCGCCTGGGGCTCGCGGAGGCGCGGCAGTTCGTGGCGAGCTTCGACCGCCCCAACATCGAGTACCGCATCGTGGCCAAGGACAACCCCCGCCAGCAGCTGCTCGACCTGCTGCGCAGCGAGCACGCCGGCGACGCCGGCATCGTCTACTGCCTCTCGCGCAAGTCGGTCGAGGAGACGGCGGCCCACCTGAGCAAGCACGGCATCCCCGCCCTGCCCTACCACGCGGGTCTGCCCGCGCAGCAGCGCGCGGAGCACCAGTCGCGCTTCCTGCGCGAGCCCTCGCTGGTGATGGTCGCGACCATCGCCTTCGGCATGGGAATCGACAAGCCCGACGTGCGCTTCGTGGCCCACCTCGACCTGCCGAAGTCGGTGGAGGGCTACTACCAGGAGACCGGCCGCGCCGGTCGCGACGGGCTGCCCGCCACCGCCTGGCTGGCCTACGGCCTGGCCGACGTCGTGCAGCAGCGCCGGATGATCAACACCTCCGACGGCGACGCCGCCCACCGCCGTCGGCTCGGCGCCCACCTCGACGCGATGCTCGCGCTCTGCGAGACCGTGCAGTGCCGCCGCGTGCAGCTGTTGGCCTACTTCGGCCAGCAGGGCCAGCCCTGCGGCAACTGCGACACCTGCACCGCTCCCCCGCAGACGTGGGACGGCACGATCGCCGCCCAGAAGCTGCTCTCCGCGGTGGTGCGGCTGGCGCAGCGACGACAGCGCTACGGCGCCGGTCACGTCGTCGACATCCTGCTGGGCAACGCCACCGCCCGCGTCGTGGAGCTCGACCACACCAGCCTCACCGTCTTCGGCGTCGGCACGGAGCTCAGCGCCGGCGAGTGGCGCGGTGTGGTGCGCCAGCTGCTGGCGCAGGGCCTGCTCGCCGTCGGCGCCGACGGCTACGGCACCCTCGAGCTGACCGAGGCCTCCACCGACGTCCTGCGCGGCGAGCGCGAGGTGCACCTGCGCACCGAGCCGAAGCGCTCCACCCGCAGCCGCAACGAGCGCCGCGCCAAGACCGCCGACGTCGTCGACCTCGACGCCGAGGGCGCTGCGCTCCTCGAGCGGCTGCGCACCTGGCGGGCCGAGACCGCGAAGGAGGCCGGCGTGCCGGCGTACGTCGTCTTCCACGACGCCACGCTGCGCCACGTCGCCGCCGAGGCACCCACCACCCTCGACGCCCTGGGCTCGATCTCGGGGGTCGGCGCCAGCAAGCTCGAGCGCTGGGGCGAGGGTCTCCTCGCGGTGGTCACCGGGGGCGACGGAGCCTGAGCCGTCCGGCGCCCCACGCGGGTCGCGCCCGCGCCTCGTGACCCTCGCGCGTCCGGGTCGCGGACCGCCGCTGACGCCGCTGACGCCGGTCAGCAGGCGGGGTCGGTCCGGACCCGGCCGAGCGAGGGCCCCGACCGGACCTGCTTCCCGTGGTCGAGGGTCCACGCGCGCTGCCAGTCGGTGGTGAGGACGGTCGGGCTCATCGTCGACCGACGCTTGCCGACGAGGCTGATGCGCGGCGTCAGCGGCGCGCCGAGGTCGGCCACGTCGACCGAGCCGATCACGGCGCCGTCGTAGAACCAGGTCACGTGACGCCGACCCACCTCGACCGCGACGTTGCGGGGCTGGTCGGTGAGGCTGACCGCCTCGCGTCCCACCCGGGCCGTGCCGCCCTCGCGGGAGCGCACGCCGAAGCGCATCCCCCGCTCGCGCATGGTGAAGTCGGCGACCGTGACCACGGGGCCGGTGCACGCGTCGATCGACGAGCCCTCGGGCACCAGCTCGACGCGCACGTCGTAGTCGGCGGCGCGGCCGCGGTCGGCCGAGGCCCGCAGCCGGAACTCCCACCGCCCCGTGCGCTGGGCGTTGCCGTCGAGGGTGGCGGTGGTGGTGCCGCGGTGGCGGGCCGTGGCGCCGGAGCCGCTCTGCAGGAAGAGGCCGCCGTTGACGTGCGCGGCCCGACCGGTGCCGTTGGAGGTGTCGCGCCACCCGCCCTCGAGCCGGCTGCCGCGGTAGGGACGGGAGGTGAGGGACTCCCCGAACTCCCAGGCGAAGTCGAACAGCGACGGACCCCAGCCCCAGCGGGAGCTGGCGTTGGTCGAGCCCGACGCGCGCCCGGCGGTGGTGAGGACGGCGTCGCCCGATGTCGCACGTGCGGGCTGCGCGTCGCTCTCCTGCGCCCGGGTCACGGTGAGCCGGGCCGGCACCGCTGCGGGTGTCGCCGTCGTCGTGACCGCGGGCGTGTCAGCGCGCGAGCCGGCGCCGCCGGAGATGCCGCCGGAGGTGCCGCTGGGGGTGGTGCTGGGGGTGGTGCTGGGGGTGGTGCTGGACGTGGGGTCCGGAGTGGGGCTGGGGGCCGGGGGCGGCTCCGCGACGACCGTGAACGTGGTCGGGAACGACGCGAACCAGCCGATCCGGTCGCCGCCCTGCGTCCAGTCGTCCTGGCGGGCGCGGTAGACGTGGTTGCCGACCTCGGCCTCGGTGCGGGTGAAGAAGGCCCGCCCGCGCGCGTCGGTGGTGTCGGTGTCGACGGTGCGCCAGCGGTGTCCGTCGACGCGCTCCTGCAGCTCCACCCGACGACCGGGGAAGGCCGGTGGGCGGCGTCCGCGGACCACCGGCGTCGTGTCCGCCTTCAGCACGAAGGGGCGGTCGACGTACGCCGCCGGGTGGCGTCGCCCGAGGGACAGCACGACCTCCTGGGCGCGGGCCCGCAGCAGCCGCCCCGGGGTGACGCCGGACGAGGAGGCCACGCGGTAGCTGATGTTCTCCATGGCCGGTGCGGGGAAGGTGAACCGGAAGGCTCCGGACCGGTCGGTCGTGCCGCGGGAGCCCTGGACGTCGGTCCAGACGTCGCCCGGACGGTTCATGTGGAACTGCAGACGGATGGCCTGCTCGCGTCGCGGACCCACCCGCCCGCTGAAGAGGAGCGCCTGCCCTCCGACGAACGCGTCGGGGCCCGTGCGCAGGTCGCCGGCCGGGCGGGGCGACGTGGTGGCCCGCTCCGGCGGCGGCGCCGACCGGCCGGGGGCGCTGAGCGCGACCGAGCCGACGCAGAGGGCGAGGAAGCAGACCACGGCTGCGCCGGTGGCGCGTCGCCGGGACGGTCTGGACGGGAGCGGACCCGAGTCGCGCATGCAGGTCTCCTGGAGGGGGGTCGACGGAGAGGGGCGGGTGAGACGGCGCCGGGACGACCCGGGACCACGGGGCACGGGGGCGACCTCGCGGGGGTCGGCCGACGGCCGGAGCCACGGTACGTCGATCCGCGCCGGGAGGTGACCCTTTCCCCGTGCTCACACCAGGCGCGGGTCGCCCTCCACGACGTCGACCACGTCGATGTCGACGTCGACCGCGCCCCGGGGATCGGGCCCGACGAGCGACACCAGGAGCTCCTGGACCTCCCCGCGCACCTCGGCGGCCTCCGAGCGGACGTCGGTGCCGTAGGAGCACACGAGACCCAGTCGCACCCGGGTCACGCGCTCCTCGTCGACGTCCACCTGCACCGACGCCGGGGCGCTCGCGACGCGCTGCTGCGCCAGACGCCTCACCGCCGAGCGCACCACCCGGCTGGAGACCCAGGTGCGCGAGCCGTCGGGGTCGTGGTCGACGCCGCCGTCGGCGCGTCGCAGCAGGACCGGGTCGGCCGGCACGACGGTGCGCCGCACCCGCTCGAGCACGGAGCTGCGCACACCCTCGAAGCCGCCCGGGTCGTCCTCGCGCACGGCGCGCAGGGCGCGGTCGAGGAGCTCGCCTCCCACGACATCGGGCTGGTCGGCGCCGACGAGGTCGTCACCGTCGTCTCGCTGCGGCTCTACCGCCATCGCGCCATCCTCTCCGCCAGGGTCCGCCGTCCGCGGTGCAGGTGACCACGGACGCTTCCGACCGGGAGGGCCAGCGCCTCGCCGATCTCGTCGTACGACATGCCCTCGACCTCGCGCAGCAGCCACACCGCGCGCTGGTGCCACGGTAGTTCGTCCAGCGCCTGCTGCAAGGCCGCCAGCAGCTCGGCGTCGAGCACGTCCTGGAGGGGGTTGTCACTGGCCTCGGGCACGAAGCGCGACAGCAGGTCGTCGTTGATGGGCGTGGGACGCCGGTGGCGCTGCAGGTCCACCGCACGGCGGTGGACCAGCCGGAAGAGCCAGGTCTTGAGGCTGGAGCGGCCCTGGAAGGTGCCGAGGTCCTTCCACGCCGAGATCAGCGCCTCCTGGGTGACCTCGGCCGCGTCGGTGTCGTTGCCGCCGACGAGCCGCAGGGCGTAGCGGTACATCCGCGGACCGTAGCGGTCCACGATCTCGCGGAAGGCCTCGGCGTCACCCGCGCCGACGGCGCGCACCAGCGCTGCGTCGGAGGCTTCCTCCTCGGGAGGCTCGGCGGTCACCACGGCTCCATCCTGTCCAGGCAGGCCCACCGACCTCCCCACCCCAGTGGTCCCCACTCCTCGCGGGGACCGCGTGCTCCACATCACACCACCAGATCCGTGACGATCGGGGAGGACGGCACGACTACCTCCTGTCAGACGCACGACGTGCGTGCACCGTCAGCGCGGGGACACCACCCGCGCAGCACGACGACCAGGGAACAGAGAGGTTCACCCATGACCGAGAAGAAGCCCGAGACCACCGCCACCACGACCACCGACGTCGCCACCCGCGGCACCGGCGCGCTCGCCAGCGAGCAGGGCCGCACCTCGATCGCCGATGCCGTCGTCTCCAAGATCGCCGGCATCGCCGCACGCGACATCAGCGGCGTGCACGCCCTCGGCGGCGGCACCGCCCGCGCCGTCGGCGCCCTGCGCGACCGCATCCCCGGCTCGCGCACGAACCTCAGCCAGGGCGTCGCCGTGGAGGTGGGCGAGCGGCAGGCCGCCGTCGACCTCGACCTCGTCGCCGAGTATGGCGTCTCCATCGCCGACCTCGCCCAGGCCGTGCGCCGCAACGTCGTCGGCTCGGTCGAGCGCATGACCGGCCTGGAGGTGACGGAGGTCAACATCACCGTGCACGACATCTTCCTCGACGACGGCTCGGACGACGCCGACACCTCGGCCTCCAGCGCCCCGCGGGTCGAGTGAGCGCGTGACCGAGCAGCCCGAGGACCTCGGCGTCTCCGACCGGCACCCGGCCGGGTCGTCCGACGACGCCCCGGAGCAGGTCGACCTCGTCGCCGCGGCCGTCCTGGCCGTGCCCGGGGTGGCCGACCTGCACGGCGGCGTGCTTGGCGAGGTCGCGACCTACCTGCCCGGGCGCCGGGTCTCCGGCGTGAAGCTGCTGGAGCCCGGGGCCTCGGTCCACGTCGTGCTGACGTGGGGCGCCGCCGTGGCGACGACCACGGCCGCCGTGCGCGAGGTGGTCCGTCCCCTCGTGCCCGGACCGGTCCACGTCGTCGTCGAGGACGTCGAGCCCCCGGGCGGCGCGCCCCGATGAACGACCCCGACCTGCGCGCCCTGCGCCGCGAGGCCGCCCGGCGTCACCACCCCGACGTGGGTGGGGACGCGGCGACCTTCGTCGCGGTCATGCGATCGCTCGACGCCCTCGAGGCGGCGCGGGCGGCAGGGAGCACAGGGAGCACAGCGGGTCGCACCGCAGGAGGCACCCCGACCGCCGGGGTCGGGCCGTGGGGGGACGGCCCGGCCGCCGGCCCGGCGTCCGCCCCCACCATCACCGTCACCTCGACCGCGGCGTCGCGGGCCAGACGAGCAGTGCGCACCACGAGCCGCCGGCTCGTGGGCGACGTCAGACGCCGCATCCCACGGTCGTTGCCCGGCTCTCGCCGCTACGGCCAACTCTGAAGGAGACACCACCATGACCACCTCCACCATCGGCCTCATCGCCGGACTGCTGCTGGCGATCGCCATCGTCGTCGGCGGCCTGCTCGGCCTGCTGCTCGGCGTCGTGCTGGGCGGAGCCGGCTACCTCATCGGCGGCCACGTCGACGGCGAGCTCGACCTGGGCGCGCTGGTGCGGGGCCGTCGTGGCTGAGCCCGCCCTCGCGCCCCCGGAGGACCGGGGTCGCCTCGACGTGCGCACGCGTGCCCTCCAGCACGTCGCGGAGCGCGCGGCGCTCGAGGCGCCCGGCACCGTGTCGCGCCGCCCGGCGATGGGCTCGGCCCTGGGGTCCTCGGTGGGGTCGGCCCTGGGTCGCCTCACCGGATCCGGCTCCCCGCACGCCACCGTCACCGTCCACGGGGCACGGGCCCGCGTCGAGGTGGACGTCGCTGCCGTGTGGCCCTGCGCCGTCTCGGACATCGCCGAGGGCGTGCGGGCCACGGTGCAGCGCGAGACCTCCCGCATCAGCGGGATCGACATCACGACGGTCGACGTCACCGTGCACCTCGTCGAGGCTGAGCCCGCCGACGACCACGGGCGAGGGGGGCGGGTCCAGTGAGCCGTCGCAACCCGCCCCGTGGCCGACCGGCCGTCGTGCCCGTGGCCCTGCTCCTCGCGCTGGCGCTCGTCGCGCTGGCCGTCGTCACCGTGCGCGACCTCGCCGTCGCCCAGGGGTGGACCGGCGGCAGTCCCTGGCTGCGCGACGCCGTGGACGGCCTCGACGGACTCGGCGCCACGACCGCGGTCGTGGTGACCGCCGCGGTGACCGGTCTCGTCGGGCTGGTGCTCCTCGTGCTGGCCCTCAAGCCCGCCCCGGTCGCGCACCTGCCGGCCACCGCCGACGGCGACCTCTGGGTCTCGGCGCACGCCGTGGCCGCCCTGGCACGCCAGCGCGCCGACCGCAGCAGCGGCGTCGTCGGCGCCAGCGCCACGGTCTCCCGCCGTCATCGCGTGCGCGTCGAGGTCATCGCGCCGCGCGACACCGACCAGACCGTCGCCGGTGTGCGCGAGACCGTCGCCGCCGATCTCGACGGCTTCTCCCCCGCCCGCATCTCCGTCCACGCCCAGGAGGCACCGCGATGACCGCGCCCGCGAAGACCGACCGCCTGGTCGTCGCCCTCGTCGGGCTGGTGCTCGTCGCCGTGTCGCTGGCCCTCCTCGACTGGCGCTTCGGGTGGGTGCTGTCGTGGGGGGACACCCTCGACACCGCCCCCGTCGACGACGTCCTGGCCACCAGCTGGTGGCCGTGGGCCTCCGCCGCCGTGGGGGTGCTGCTCGGCCTGCTCGGCCTGGCCTGGGTCCTGGCCCACCTCAGGCCGGCGTCGGTCCCGGCGCTCCGGCTCCCGGCGAGCGGCCCCGAGGGTCGCCTCGAGGTCGACCTCCGCTCGCTGGCCCACGCGACCGCCGCGCGCCTGGAGTCCCTCGCGCCGGTCACGGGCCTGTCGGGCACCGCTCGCACCCACCGGGGCTCGACCGTGGTCGAGCTGAGGGGCCGCGTCGAGGAGACCGCCGAGGTGCAGGAGCTGCGCGACGCCGTCACCACCGTGACCCGCGAGGTGGAGCAGGCCTTCCCGGCCGGCGACGTGGCGGTGCGCGTCGTGCTCGACAGCCCCAAGGCGGCTCGCCGTGAGCGCACCGACCGGGTGCGGGTGCAGTAGCGGACCCGATCGGCGCGACATCGACCCCCGACCCCTCGACCTGAGGGATCGGGGGTCGTTCGTCGTGCAGGTCACACCGTCGGCCCCCGGGGGTCTGGACCACTGCCCCCCTCCCGGGGTGAGTGGCTCCCCGACCGGGGCGAGGGGTGCGACCCTGGTGGGGCGACCCGTCCCCCACGGGCCGTGACCCGCCGGCCCTCCCCCGCACGACACCGGCCCGCACGACACCGGCTTCCCCGAGCCGGCGTACGGCACCGTCGCCCCCCCACCCCACCCGCGCGCGACCACCCATCGTCCGCGACCACGACCGCCCCCGAGGTCTGCCATGTCCCACCTGGACCCCCTCCCGCCCCGCCGCGGGCTGCGTCGCGCCCTCGTGGCGACCGCGCTCGCCGCCGCCACCGTCGTGGGGCTCGGCGCGCTGCCGGCCGTCGCCGACTCGGCACCGGCCCCGGCCGCCGTCGCGGGCGCAGCCGGTCCGCTGGCCGCGGACACCGTCGACAAGCCCGTGGCCACCGCCCTCGACCGTGTGACGCGCACGACCCGCAAGGCCCGGGCGAAGACCCTGCCGGCCCGTGTCTTCGGCCTCGCCATCCCCGGCGCCCCCACGGAGCTGTCGGAGGCCGACGCCCTCGCCTCCAGCCTCGGCCGGCGCGCCACCCAGCTCACCTTCTACTCCTCGTGGCACTACGCCGCCGACTTCCCCACCGCCGACGCCCGCCGGGTCGCCTCGACCGGTGCCGTGCCGGAGGTCACCTGGGAGCCCTGGGACCCCGCTGTCGGCACGCCCGACCAGCCCGCCTACTCCCTCGACCGCATCGCCGGCGGCGCCTTCGACGCCTACGTCACGCGCTGGGCGCAGCAGGTGAAGGCCTACGGCGCTCCGGTCGCCTTCCGCTTCGCCCACGAGATGAACGGCAGCTGGTACCCCTGGTCGGAGGGCGTCAACGGCAACACCTCCGGCGACTACGTCGCGGCCTGGCGCCGGGTGGTCGGCATCTTCCGCTCGGTCGGGGCGACCAACGCGATCTGGACCTGGACCCCCAACGTGCCCTTCCCCGGGTCCGTCGCGCTCCCCGGGCTCTACCCCGGCGACCGGTGGGTCGACCGGGTCGGCCTCGACGGCTACAACTGGGCCGGCCTCATCCCCTCCACCTCCTGGCAGTCCTTCGGGGAGGTCTTCGGGCCCGGCCTCGCCCAGCTCACCTCGCTGACGGCCAAGCCCGTCTTCATCGGCGAGGTCGGCTGCCCCGAGGGCGTGGGCGACAAGGCCGGCTGGATCCGTGACATGTGGACCTACCTCGACCAGCACCGCGAGGTGCGCGGGCTGACCTGGTTCCACTTCCAGAAGGAGGCCGACTGGCGCATCACCAGCAGCCAGGCCTCCCACGACGCCTTCCGGGCCGGCGTGGGCGCCTTCGCCACCTGAGGAGGCCGACCGGCACCGACCCCCGTAGGGGTGGGGCCGCCGCCGCTGCTCGGCGCCTAGTTTCGACCCATGACCGAGAGCAACGAGAAGACCGAGGCCGTCCAGGCCGTCGTCGACCGCGTGACCTCCTACCAGGAGTCGGCCCCCGAGGGCACCGTCGAGGCCGAGCTGCGCAAGGGCCTCGGCGAGGCCGGCCTCGACCTGCCCGACGCCGACGTGACGGCCCTGGCCGAGGCGATCGAGGCCGCGGAGGAGGGCGACGGGCCGGTGCAGGCCGCGTCGGTGCTGTCCTGACCGGCGCAGCGCCCGAGGTGGGTTCCGGCGACGGTCCCGTCGCCGAGCACCGGCGCCCCGACGGCGTCAGTGACGCCACCGTCGAGGCCCTCGGCAAGATCTCCGAGGCCCTGGAGGCCGTCGAGGTGGCGCGCGGCCACCTCTACACCTTCCACCGGCTCTCCGGCACCGCCGACCTGACCCTCGGTGAGGGTGTCGAGCAGCTGCGCGAGGCCGGGCACACCGAGCTGGCCGACCGCATCGAGCGTGAGCTCGTGGGCCGCAACGTGATCGAGGGCCGCTGGACCTTCCAGATCATGGAGGAGTACGACGACACCTACTGGTCGGTCTTCCGCGACCTCGAGCGCACCGCCCGCGAGGAGCTCGTCGGTGGGCGGCGCCACCTCTTCGAGGCCGAGATGAAGGAGTCGGAGCGCACCCGCGGGCGACGCCACCACGAGGCCGCTCCCGACGACCGCGGGCCCCAGGGGCCCTGACCCGGCCCCTGACCCGGCACCTGGCCCGGCACCTGACCCGGCACCTGGCCCACGGGCGCGGTGGTGACGGGCGCCACGAGACTAGGTTGGAGCCCATGGCACCTGCGATCCCGGCCCACGACCTGCTCGACGGCACGACGCTCCCGGCCGTCGGGTTCGGCACCTACCCGCTGCGCGACGACGAGTGCGTCGAGGCCGTCGGGTCGGCGATCGCGGCGGGCTACCGCCTGCTCGACACCGCGGTCAACTACGGCAACGAGGCCGCGGTCGGCGAGGCGGTCAGGCGGGCCGAGGTCGATCGTGACGAGCTGGTGGTGACCAGCAAGCTGCCCGGTCGCGACCACGGCTACGACGAGGCGGTCGCCAGCGTCAGGGGCTCGCTGCGCGCTCTCGGGCTCGAGCGCATCGACCTGCACCTCATCCACTGGCCCAACCCGAGCGTCGACCGGTACGCCGAGGCCTGGCGCGCCCTGGTCGACCTCCAGCGCGACGGGCTGGTGCGCTCGATCGGGGTCTCGAACTTCACCGAGGCCCACCTGATGCGGATCATCGACGAGACCGGCGTGACCCCGGTGGTCAACCAGATCGAGATGCACCCGCACTTCCCGCAGGCCCCGATGCGTGCGGTGCACGAGCGTCTCGGCATCCGCACGGAGTCGTGGAGCCCCCTGGGCAAGCGCAACGCCCCCCTCGACGAGCCGGCCGTCACCGGCCCCGCCGCCCGCCTGGGCGTCACCCCGGGTCAGGTGATCCTGCGCTGGCAGGTGCAGCTGGGCTCCGTGCCGGTGCCGAAGTCGGCCACCCCGGAGCGGCAGCGGGCCAACCTCGACCTCTTCGGCTTCGAGCTCACCGACGAGGAGGTCGCCGACATCTCCGCCCTCGCTCGCGTCGACGGCCGGCTCTTCGGCGGGGATCCCGACACCCACGAGGAGATGTGATGGCGTCGGCCCCGCCGACCCCCCACCTCCGCGTCGACCTCGACCGCCTGCGCCGCAACGTCCGCCGCACCGCCGAGCGCGCCCGCAGCCTGCAGGTCTCGCTGCGCCCGCACGTCAAGACCCACAAGAGCGCCGAGATCGCCCGGCTGCAGCTGGTCTCCGGCGCCGTGGGCATCACCGTCGCCACCGTCGGCGAGGCCGAGGTCTTCGCGCGCCACGGCTGCACCGACGTCTTCATCGCCTACCCCCTCTGGCTCGACGACGACCGCGCCTCCCGCCTGCGCGACCTCTCCGAGATCTGCCGGCTCGCCATCGGCGTGGACTCCGTCGCCGGCGCCGCCAACGCCGGGCGCCGCCTCGGCGGGTCGGGGGTCGAGGTGCTCGTGGAGGTCGACTCCGGCCACCACCGCACCGGAGCGCCGGCGGACCGGGCCGGGGACGTCGCCGTCGCGGCCCGACGGGCCGGTCTCGTCGTGCGCGGGGTGTTCACCTTCCCCGGCCACGGCTACGCCCCGGGCGCCACCGCCGCAGCCGTGCGCGACGAGATCGAGGCCCTCCGCACCGCCCGCGACGCCCTGCTCGACGAGGGCATCGACGTGCGCGTCGTCTCGGGCGGCTCGACGCCGACCCTCGCCGCGAGCCTCGTGCCCGGTGCCGCCGACGTGGTCGACGAGCTGCGCCCCGGCGTCTACGTCTTCGGCGACGCCCAGCAGTGGGAGCTCGGCGTCGTCGAGCCCGCCGACATCGCGCTCACCTGCCGGGCCACGGTCGTCAGCCACGCCCACGGTCGCCTGGTGCTCGACGCCGGGAGCAAGGCGCTGGGAGCCGACCGAGCGGCGTACTCCTCCGGCTTCGGCCGGCTGCTCGACCACCCCGGCGCCCGGATCACCGCCCTCTCCGAGCACCACGCGACCGTCGAGCTCGGCGGCGCCGCCCTGCCCGCGCTCGGCTCGGTGCTCGACGTGGTGCCCAACCACGTGTGCTCCGCGGTCAACCTGGCCGACGACCTGTGGGTGGAGGAGGCCGGCGGCCTGCGCGCGTGGTCGGTGACGGCCCGCGGGCAGAACGGCTGAGCGCGCCGGGCCGCTCAGGCTGCTCTCACACCCGGCGCCTACGATCGGCGCCATGCGCACCCGACCCGCCCCCCGTGTCCTCGCCCGCCGCGCCGCGACCCGCCCCCTGGCCGCCGTCGCCGTCGTCGCCTGCCTCACCTCGCTCGCCGCCTGCGGGTCCGACGAGGAACCGACGGCCGAGGACACCTCCGCCGCGAGCCCCGCCACCTCCGAGAGCGCCTCCGGCTCCCCCTCCGACGACGGGTCCGCCGCCGGGTCGGGCTCCTGCGACTACCCGCAGGACGGTCAGCCCGCCAAGGAGGTCGACCCGCCCGAGACCACCCCCACCGTCAGCGGCGAGGTGAGCGCCGACGTCGCGACCAGCGCCGGCGACATCGGCCTGACCCTCGACGCCGACGCCGCACCCTGCACCGTCAACTCCTTCGTCAGCCTCGCCGAGCAGGGCTACTTCGACGGCACCACCTGCCACCGCCTCACCACCGAGGGCATCTACGTGCTCCAGTGCGGCGACCCGACGGGCACCGGCACCGGCGGGCCCGGCTACACCATCCCCGACGAGCTGACCGGCGAGGAGACCTACCCGGCCGGCACCCTGGCCATGGCCAAGACGATGTACCCCGACTCCGGCGGCTCGCAGTTCTTCATGGTCTACGAGGAGTCGCCGCTGCCGCCGGACTACACCGTCTTCGGCACCATCGACGACGCCGGCCTCGACCTGCTCACCGAGATCGGCGACGAGGGCACCGACAACGGCACCGGCGACGGCGCGCCCGCCACGCCGGTCGACATCGAGAGCGTCACCGTCGGCTGACCGGCTCCGCGGCCCCGGGTGCCCGGTTCTGGGGGCCCGGTTCTGGGGGCCCGGTTCTGGGGGCCCGGTTCTGGGGGCCCGGTTCTGGGCGCTCGGTCCTGGGCCCTCGGTCCTGGGCGCTCGGTCCTGGGCGCTCGGTCCTGGGCGCCCGGGCTCAGTGGCCCAGGTCGCCCGCGGCGTAGGTGACCGGCTCGCCCAGGGTGACCGTGCGCCCCACCGTGCACAGGCGCTCCTGCACCATCTGCAGGGTGCGCGGCACGACCTCGCGCGCCCGGTCGCCCTCGGGGCCCTCGGGGAAGGTCACGTCGAAGGTGACCCGCAGGTCCACCAGGTGGTTGCCCTGCTCGTCGCGCACCTTGTGCCCCTCGGCCCGCGCCGCGAAGGACGCGAAGGGCGACCGGTTGCCGGTGACGTGGTCGAGGTCGACCGCCCCGCAGCCGACGAGGGCGGCGAGCAGCAGCTCGACCGGGGTGAAGTCGGGGTCGTCGCCCGACCCGACCGGCAGCACGCCACCGCGGCCGTTGGTGGCCTTGTAGCGGCGCTCCCCGATGCGCTCGAGATCGACCGCCCGCCGGGTCGCGGGGTCTCGGCCCGGCTCGCGCACGTGGTCGGGGGTCGGGGCCGGGGGCTGCTGCGTGGTCTCGTCCATGCCAGCAGCCTCCCAGACACGCCCGGGAGGTCGTCCGGTTTGACCTCAGCGCCCAGCCGAGAGACGTTCGAGTGGTCCCCCCGCACCCCATCGGAAGGCGAGCACGTGCTCTTCCTGACCGAGAACGCCCAGTCCATCGTCACCGACCTCGCGGCCCAGCCGGCCCAGCCGGGCCAGCCCGGCGCAGCCGGCCTCCGCATCGTCTCCGAGAGCGAGGTGGAGCCGGCGCTGCTGGTGTCGACCGCCGCGGCGCCCGAGCCGGGCGACGTCACCGTCGAGCAGGACGGCGCCACGGTCTACCTCGACCAGACCGCCGCGCTGCTGCTCGACGACAAGATCCTCGACGCCGCCGTGCACCCCGACGGCAAGGTCGAGTTCGCCCTGGCCGTGCAGCCGTAGGACCCGGACCCGGCCCCAGGCGGGCCGGGGCCACGACGTACGACGGGCCCCCGACACCGGAGTGGTGTCGGGGGCCCGTCGTACGTCCGGGGCGCCGGAGTCCCTCCGGCGGCCCGGGCTCAGTCCTCGGCGGGCTCGAGGCCCAGGCGCACGCGTCGGCGGTGCGCCAGCAGGAGACCCAGGTTCCGCCGCTCGGTCGCCTCACGCTCGGGGCGGAACCTCGTCGAGGAGATCCCGTAGGCGACGTACAGCTGCGAGTTCATGGTGTCTCTCATCCCTTTCGCCCCGTCTCGGGGCTGGCGTCCGGTGTGCGGGTACCCGCACACCTGTCATTGGTCATCATCGTTTTCGACTCTTACATCGTAGCGACTGCTACACACCGCACCTCATCCTCGAGGCTGTGATGTCGCGCACCCGTCGACGCCCTGCCAGCACCACCTCCGTCGCCCCCTGGGAGCCGGTGGCACCATCGAGGACATGACCACCGAGACCCGCGAGATCCACCTGGCCCGACGACCCTCCGGCGCGCCCGTGCCCGACGACTTCCGCCTCGTCACCACCACGCTCCCCGACCTCGGCGAGGGCGAGGTGCTCGTGCGCACCGACGTCATGTCGGTCGACCCCTACATGCGCGGACGCATGAACGACGCGAAGTCCTACGTGCCCCCCTTCGCCCTCGACGCGCCCCTCGAGGGGGCCGCGGTCGGTGAGGTCCTGGAGTCGCGCGCCGAGGGCATCGAGGTCGGCGACACCGTGCTGCACGGGCTGGGCTGGCGCGAGCACGCCGTGGTGTCGGGCAAGGCCGTGCGCACGCTCGACGTCTCCACGCTGCCCGCCTCGACCTACCTCGGCGTGCTCGGCAGCACCGGGCTGACCGCCTACGTCGGCCTCACCCGCATCGCCGAGATGAAGCAGGGCGAGACCGTCTTCGTGTCCGGTGCGGCCGGCGCCGTCGGCTCCTCCGTGGGCCAGATGGCGCGTCTGCTGGGCGCCGGCAAGGTCATCGGCTCCGCCGGCTCGGCCGACAAGGTCTCGTGGCTGACCGACGACCTCGGCTTCGACGCCGCCTTCGACTACCACGACGGCCGGGTGAGCGACCGGCTGGGCGAGCACGGCCCGGTCGACGTCTACTTCGACAACGTCGGCGGGGAGCACCTCGAGGCCGCCATCACGCACCTCAACGACTTCGGCCGGGTGGCCGTCTGCGGCATGATCGCGGGCTACAACGACCCGAGCCAGGCCGCGGGCCCCCGCAACATGATGATGGTGGTGCAGAAGCGGCTGCGGCTGCAGGGCTTCATCGTGACCGACCACTACGACCTGGCCTCGGAGTTCTACGAGAAGGCCGGCGCCTGGGTGGCCGACGGCTCGCTGAAGCACCGGGAGACCTTCGCCGACGGGCTCGACCACGCCGTCGAGGCGTTCCTCGGCGTGCTGAGCGGCGCCAACACCGGCAAGATGCTCGTGCGGCTCTGAGCGAGCCCCCCACACGCCGTCGTGTGTGCGGGTCGTGCTGTGCTGCGAGGGTGGTGCGGTCGCGTCAGCGGCGCACGCGGATGTCGACGTAGCGCTGGCCGCGGACGACCTCGTCGTAGGGACCGCTCTGGGTGACGAAGGAGCGTCGCAGGCCCTTGCCATTGGCGTAGAGCTCCGCGGAGACCTCGTCGTTGCGGACCGGGTCGGCGTAGGCCTTGACGGCCTGGGCCACCGACTTGATGCGGTAGTTGTTGGTGTAGTCCGAGGCACCGCCCTGGACGACGAGGAAGGCCGAGCGCTTGGCGCGCGACGGGATCTTCACCGAGACCGGTGCGTAGGTGACGGTGTCGTCGACCGCGGTGAGCACGGCGCGCAGGTCGAGGGTGCTCCCGGCCTTGGCCACCAGGTTGGTGCGGCGCCCGATCGTCGTCCACTCGCCGCCCTTGCGCTGCTGCAGACCGGTCACCTTGAGGGTGTCGGTGGAGGTGTCGACGTCGCTGTCGACGGTGATGTCGTCGACCTGGACGCCGTCGATGCGGCTCAGGGCGTAGGCGAGGTCGGCCAGCTCGAAGACCGACTCGAAGGAGATGTCGTAGTCCGAGACGTAGGTGTCGGCCGAGGAGATCTCGAAGGGCGCACCCAGCTCGTCGGTGCCGGTGATGGTCCAGCTCTGTGCCTCGGTGCCGGGGATGTAGGAGTCGAGCACGCGGTCGTGGTTGACCAGCAGCTGGCCGAAGACCGTGTCGGCGAGGAAGCGCTTCACGTAGGCGTCGCTGCTGCCGGTGCGCTCGCGGCCGTCGAAGCTGACCGTCGAGGCCACCGTGGTGGTGTCGGGCAGCGTGGCGAAGGTGCCGGTGATCCCGGTGGTGCGGTCGTCGGTGATGGTGCCGACGGCGGGGGCGATGTTGGCGACCTTGAAGGGCGCGCCCAGGCTGTCGGGCTGGACGTAGAGCGCGTCGGCCGGGTTGAGACCCAGCGTGGTCTCGCCGAAGAAGGCGAACGGGTGGCCGAAGCCCACCACCTCTCCGCCGCAGACCGAGGTGGCGGTGCCGACGGCGCCCGCGGTCACGTCGCCGTAGGACAGCGTGGTGGCGAGGTTGCCTCCGGCGACGATCGTCTCCTCGGTGGCGTCGGCCGCGGCCGCGCGGCCCACGGCGCCGACCGCGTAGGTCTGCTCGGAGAAGTACTTCTTGTCGCTCTCGCGGACCATGTCGATGCGCTTCTGCGTCATCCCGCTGATCCCGACCGGCATGCGGAGCTGGCGGAAGCCCTGCTCGGCCTGGCTCGCGGTGACGTCGGAGCTCGCGGCGATCTGGCGGGCCGCGCGCGCGTCGACGTCGACGCGGCGCGTGCCGGAGGTGAGGTAGTCGTCCATCTCGGCGAAGGGGGTGATGCCCGCGATCGGCGAGGATCCCCACGACAGGCCGTAGGCGACGGCGCCCACCAGCTGGCCGTCGATGTAGACCGGCGAACCGGACATGCCCGACCAGATGCCGCCGGCCGCGTCGATGGCCGGCGAGGTGAGGTCGGCCATGATCATGTCGACGCCGGGAGCGATCCCGTCGTCGAGCACGCCGATGATCGAGCCCTCGAAGGCCTCGGGCGTGGTGCCCTCGGAGACGGTCAGGCCGGTCACCGCGGCGTCCGCGGTGATCTGCTCCTGGGGGTAGGTGGGGGTGCAGTCCTCGGCGGGCTCGGCGGACTGTGCCGGCCCGGAGGCGACGGCTGCGGCCCCGAGAAACAGTCCGGCTGCGGCGGTGCTGGCGACCAGGGCCCGGCCCCGGCGCGTGGTGCTGGGTCGCGTCATCGCGTCCTCATTCCTCCTGTGTGGCGAGGGCGCGGTCTGCGTCCCTCGTGAAGGGTGACGTGCTTCTCACCCTTTTGGTTGCACGCCGGGCCGGGCAGGTTGGTGACCGTGGCCCGATCGTGACCGTGGGAGGCACGTCCTAGGGTGAGGGAGTGAGCTCCGCCGACACCCCGACCGCCCCGCCGACCGACCCCACCGCCTCCACCGAGGCCGCCGCCCCCGGTGGGCTCAAGCGCGCGGAGGCGGTCGCCCGCGCCGCGCTGCTCGACGTCGAGTCCTACGACCTGCGCCTCGACCTCGCCTCCGACACCGAGACCTTCGGCTCGGTCACCACCGTGAGGTTCACCTCGCGCGGCGGGACGACCTTCGTCGACCTGAAGCCGGCCTCGCTGCGCTCCGTGCACCTCGACGGGCACCCCGTCGACGTCGACCTCCTGCGACGCGGGCGCCTGACCCTCGAGACCACCGAGGGTCCCCACGAGCTCGTCGTCGACGCGGTCATGGCCTTCCGCAACGACGGCGAGGGGCTGCACCGCTCGGTGGACCCCGCCGACGGGCGCCACTACGTCTACGGCATGTCCTTCATGGACGCCGCCCCGAGCGTCTTCGCCTGCTTCGACCAGCCCGACCTCAAGGCCCCCTACACGCTGCACGTCACCGCGCCCGAGGACTGGGTCGTGATCGGCAACGCCCCGGCCACCAACCCCGAGCCCGGCGTGTGGGAGCTGGAGACGAGCCAGCCGCTGTCCTCCTACTTCGTCACCCTGGTCGCCGGGCCCTACCACCTCGTGCGCGACCAGCACGACGGCATCCCCCTCGGCCTCAGCGCACGGGCCAGCCTGGCCGCCGACCTCGACGCCGACGCCGAGGAGCTGCTGACCATGACCAAGCAGTGCTTCGACGAGTTCCACCGCCTCTTCGGCATCCGCTACCCCTTCGGCGACTACCACCAGGCCTTCGTGCCGGAGTTCAACGCCGGCGCCATGGAGAACCCCGGCTGCGTCACCTTCCGCGACCAGCTGGTCTTCTCCAGCAAGGTGACCCGCGGCCAGCGCATCCAGCGTGCGACGACCGTGGCCCACGAGATGGCCCACCAGTGGTTCGGCAACATCACCACCCCGCTGTGGTGGGACGACCTGTGGCTCAACGAGTCCTTCGCCGAGTACATGGGCAACCGGGTCACCGCCGACGTCACCGAGTACACCGACGCCTGGGTCTACAACTCCTTCTCGCGCCGGCAGTGGGGCCTCCTGGCCGACCAGCGGCCCAGCACCCACCCGGTCGCCGGCAACGGCGAGGAGGACGCCACGGCGGCCCTGCAGAACTTCGACGGGATCTCCTACGCCAAGGGCTCGAGCATCCTCAAGCAGCTCAACGCCACGATGGGCGACGAGGTCTTCCTCGCCGGCGCGGTCGACCACTTCCGCAGCCACTTCTTCGGCAACGCCACCATGCACGACCTCTTCGCGAGCTGGGAGCGCGCCGGCGCCGGCGACCTCTCGGACTTCACCCGCGGCTGGCTGGTCACCGCGGGGCCCGACCGCATCGTGCTCGACCGCTCCGCCGGCGAGCTGGTGCGCACGCCGCCGCCCGGCAGCCCGGCGGACCGGTCGCACACCTTCCGCGTCGCGACCGCCCGGGCGACGGCTCCGTCCGGCGGCACCGCCGGCACCGGCCCGTGGGCGCTGACCCGGGTCACCACCCGGGGCGGGCGCACGCCGTACGAGCCGGAGGCGGGGGCCGCGGTGGTGCTCGACCCCTACGACGACACGTGGGCCGTCGTCGAGCCCGACGGCGAGACGCTGGCGCAGCTGCCCGCGCTGCTCCCCCGCACCGACGACGCGCTGCTGCGGGCCGGGGTGTGGAACGGCGTGCGCAGCGGCTACCACCACGCCACGGTGGCGCCGGGGGCGGTGGTCGACCTCGTCGAGGCCTGGCTGCCGACCGAGGACAGCGACGCGGCCATCGCCTTCACCGTGCCGTGGCTGCTGCGCGACGTGCTGCCGCTGACCACCGACGGCGACGACGCCGCGGCGCGGGTGCACGAGGCGGGGCTGGCCGGGGCGCTCGCCGCTCCCGCCGGCTCGACCCTCCAGCTCGCCGCCTTCCAGGCCGCCGCCGCCACGGCACCCGCCGACCGCCTCCAGCACTGGATCGCGGGCGAGGGACTGCCCGACGGCGTCGAGGTCGACGACGAGCTGCGCTGGCGCCTGCTCGTGCGGCTCGCCGCGCTGGGCGCCACCGACCGGTCCGCTCTCGACCGCTGGCTGGCCCAGGAGCCCACCACCCGCACCCGTGTCGAGCACGCGAGGGCCGTCGCGTCGCTGCCCGAGGCCGCCGCCAAGGAGTTCGCCTGGGAGCGCTTCACCGGTGCGGTCCCCGCCACCAACTACGAGCTCGAGGCCGCCGGCCTCGGGATGTGGCGCCCCGGTCAGGAGCACCTGACCGAGTCCTACGTCGCCCGCTACCTCCAGGCGCTCCCCACCATCGCCGAGGTCCACCAGGGCTGGGTGCTCGGCCAGGTCGTCACCGCCTTCTTCCCCCTGACCTCGCTGCGCGACGAGACCGTCGCGGCGCTGCACGCCGCGGCCGACGCCCCGGGCCTCGACGCCACCGTGCGCCGCCGCGTCGTCGACGCCACCGACGACCTCGAGCACCGCCTGGCCGTCGCCCGGGCCTTCGGCGCATGAGCGGCGCAGCGCGCGGCCTTCCCGGTGCCCGCGCCAGGCGTCCCGGGCCCACCGTCCGCACGCGGGTCGAGGAGCACCGAGCCGGCCCTGACGGCGAGGGGCCCGACGAGGTCCGCCGCCACGAGGACCGGCTGGTCACCGAGGAGCCGCTCGAGATCCGGCTCGCCTGGCCCGGCGCCGAGGCCCACCGGGCCTGGGTGACGATGCGGACCCCCGGTCACGACTTCGAGCTCGCGGCGGGGTGGGCCGTGCACGAGGGACTGCCCGGGCCCGCCGGCATCGCGGGCATCGCCTACTGCACCGACGTCGACCTCGCCCCGGAGCAGGAGTTCAACGTCGTGACCCTCACCCTGGCCGAGCCCCCGGCCCGGCCGCCGGGCCACCGCCACGACGCCCTCTCGGCCGGGTCCTCGGCCTGCGGCGTCTGCGGCGCCGACAGTGTCTCGGCGGTGCTCGACATCGCGCGCGGCGCGCGCTGGGAGGGCGCCACGCCGACCGCCGACGTCGTGCGCCGTCTGCCCGACCTGCTGCGCGAGCGGCAGCCGGTCTTCGCCCGCACCGGCGGCATCCACGCCGCCGGGCTCTTCACCGCCGACGGCGAGGCGGTCCTGGTGCGCGAGGACGTCGGTCGCCACAACGCCGTCGACAAGGTCAGCGGCGCCCGGGCGATGGCCGGGGAGCGACCCGGTGGCGCCTGCCTGGTGGTGAGCGGACGTGCCGGCTTCGAGCTGGTGCAGAAGGCGGTCACCGCCGGTTTTGGCTCCCTGGTCTCGGTCGGTGCCCCGACCAGCCTGTCGGCGCAGCTGGCCGCCCAGAGCGGCCTGGAGCTGTGGGGCTTCACCTCGCCGCGGCGTACCGTGCGCTACGTCTGAGCCCTGTCACCGCCGGTCACCGGCGGCGCATTGTGACGTTCCCCGCTCCGGCGGCGTCTGACCCAAGGGGGTGGGCGGATCCCGGCCCGCGCCTGCCTAGCGTGGAGTCGTCCCTCATCCGCGACACCAGAGGAGCACGACCCCATGAGCACCACCGCCACCCTGTCCGTGCCGACCCCGAGCGCTGCGTTCGAGACCAGCACCGTGGAGCGCCGCGCCGTCGGTGAGCACGACGTGCTGATCGACATCGCCTACAGCGGCATCTGCCACTCCGACATCCACCAGGCCCGCAACGAGTGGGCCGAGGGCATCTTCCCGATGGTCCCGGGCCACGAGATCGCCGGCACCGTGGCCGAGGTCGGCCCGGGCGTCACCAAGTACGCCGTGGGCGACCGTGTCGGCGTCGGCTGCTTCGTCGACTCCTGCCGCGAGTGCGAGAACTGCCGCGCCGGCGAGGAGCAGTACTGCCTCAAGGGCGAGGTGCCGACCTACAACGGCAAGGACTACGACGGCGTCGAGACCTACGGCGGCTACAGCAAGCAGATCGTGGTCCACGAGGACTACACCCTCGGCATCCCCGAGGGCATCGAGCTGGACGTCGCCGCTCCCCTGCTGTGCGCCGGCATCACCACCTACTCCCCCCTGCACCACTGGGGCGCCGGGCCGGGCAAGAAGGTCGCCATCGTCGGCATGGGCGGCCTGGGCCACCTCGGTGTCAAGATCGCCGCGGCCATGGGCGCCGAGGTCACCGTGCTCAGCCAGTCGCTGAAGAAGGAGGAGGACGGCCGCCGTCTCGGCGCCGACCACTACGCCGCGACCTCCGACCCCGAGACCTTCGAGTCCCTCGCCGGCACCTTCGACCTGATCGTCAACACCGTGGCCGCGACGCTGCCGGTCGACAAGTACCTCTCGCTGCTGCGCCTCGACGGCGCGATGGTCAGCGTCGGCATCCCCGCCGACGCCGACACCTACCACGCCTTCTCGCTGGCCGGCATGCGTCGCAGCCTGGCCGGCTCCAAGATCGGCGGGATCCGCGAGACCCAGGAGATGCTCGACTTCTGCGCCGAGCACGGCATCGGGGCCGAGGTCGAGGTGCTGGCCCCCGAGCCGGCCGTGATCGACGAGGCCTACGAGCGCGTCGTGGGCAGCGACGTCCGCTACCGCTTCGTCATCGACATGGCGGCCCTCGAGGGCTGAGCGGCGACCTCTCGTCGCCGCCCCCCGTGGCGGCGACCGCACGGCCCCGGGACCCCGTCCCGGGGCCGCGCGGCGTGGGTCCCCCGCAGTGTCGGCGGCCCCTCGTAGGTTCTTCCCATGCGCATCCTGCACACCTCCGACTGGCACCTGGGCCGGTCGTTCCACCGCGAGGGGATGCTGACCCACCAGGCGGCCTACGTCGACCACCTGCTGGCGGTCGTCGAGTCCGAGCAGGTCGATCTCGTGGTGCTGGCCGGAGACGTCTACGACCGTGCGCTGCCGCAGGTCGACGCGGTGCGCCTCGCCGACGAGGCGCTCTCCCGGCTGGCCGCGTCGCGGGCCCGGGTGGTGGTCACCAGCGGCAACCACGACTCCGCCCAGCGGCTCGGCTTCAGCGCGCGCCTCATCGACGCCGCCGGCGTGCACCTGCGCACCGACCCCGCCACCGTCGGGCGCCCCGTGCTGCTCGAGGACGAGCACGGTCCGGTGGCCGTCCACGGCCTGCCCTACCTCGACCCCGACGCCGTGCGCGAGCCGTGGGGCCTGACCTCCCGCTCCCACCAGGCGGCCCTGACCGAGGCCGTGCGGCGCGTGCGCGCCGACCTGGCCGGGCGTCCCGGCACCCGGTCGGTCGTGCTCGCGCACGCCTTCGTCGCCGGCGCCGAGCCCAGCGACTCCGAGCGCGACATCAGCGTCGGCGGCGTCTCGCTGGTGCCCACGTCGGTCTTCGACGGCGTCGACTACACCGCGCTCGGACACCTGCACGGCCGTCACACCCTCACCGACGCGGTCCGCTACAGCGGATCGCCCCTGGCGTACTCCTTCTCGGAGGCCACCCACCGCAAGGGGTCCTGGCTGGTCGACCTCGGCGCACCCGCGGCGCCCGGCGAGGGCACGGCGAGGCTGTCGGCGCAGTTCGTCGACGCCCCGGTGCCCCGCCCGCTGGCCCGGTTGCGGGGCGAGCTGGAGACCCTGCTGAGCGACGCGCGACTCGCCGAGCACGAGCAGTCCTGGGTGCAGGTCACCCTCACCGACGCGGGCCGGCCCGCGCAGGCCATGGAGCGGCTGCGGCGCCGCTTCCCCCACACCCTCGTCCTGGGCTTCGACAGCACCCCCGTCGCGGTCGGAGCGGTGCCGTCCAGCCGCACCCAGGGCCGCAGCGACCACGACATCGCGCTGGAGTTCATGACCGCGATGAGGGGCGAGGAGGCCTCCCCGGCCGAGCGGGCGCTGCTGCGGCGCGCCGTCGACGCCTGCTGCGACGACCCCGACCTGGATCCGGTGCGGCGCCCCGGCGACCACGGGTCCGACCAGGAGTCCGTCCACCGGGCCGACCCGGAGATGCTGCTGGCCGCCTCCGCGGCCGCGGCCGACGGGCGGCTCTTCTGATGCGGCTGCACCACCTCGAGGTCACCGCCTTCGGCCCCTTCGCCGACACCGTCTCCGTCGACTTCGACGAGCTCTCGGCCGCGGGCCTCTTCCTGCTCACCGGCCCCACCGGCGCCGGCAAGACGAGCGTGCTCGACGCCGTGTGCTTCGCGCTCTACGGCGACGTGCCCGGCGACCGCAACGCCGCGCGCCGACTGCGCTCCGACCACGCCGCCGAGGGCGTGGCGCCCCGCGTCGAGCTGGAGGCCACGCTCTCCGGACGCCGCTTCCGGATCACCCGCTCCCCGCAGTGGGAACGGCCCAAGCGGCGCGGCACCGGCATGACCACGCAGCAGGCCAGCGTCGTGGTCGCCGAGCGGGTCGGCGGTCAGTGGACGACCCTGTCGACCCGGCTCGACGAGACCGGCCAGCTCGTGACCGGCCTGGTCGGCATGAACGTCGCCCAGTTCACCCAGGTCGCCATGCTCCCGCAGGGCCGCTTCCAGGCTTTCCTCCGCGCCCGCTCCGAGGAGCGCCACCGGCTCCTGCAGCAGCTCTTCCGCACCGGCCGCTTCGAGGACGTCGAGCGTTGGCTGCGCGAGCACCGCACTGCGCTGCGCCGCGACTCCGAGTCGCGCCGCGAGGGCGTCGCCGACCTGGTCAGTCGGGTCAGCGAGGCCGCTGACGCCGCGCTGCCGGGCCTCGCACCTGGAGCCGCCGATGCAGACGCCCCGCCTGACGCCCCGCCCGACGCCACGCCCGGCGCAGCCCCGGGCGCCGTCACCGGGTCCGGCGCCGCCAGGACCGCCGACACGACCGCCGACACGACCGTCGACACGGTGCCGGGCCTCGACCTGCTGGCGGCCGACGGCACCCTGCTGGCGTGGGGTCGCGACCTGCGCGCGCTGGCGACCTCGTCGCTGGCGGCGACCACCGAGGCCG
Organism: Nocardioides sp. Leaf307; assembly: GCF_001423135.1. NCBI lineage: Bacteria > Bacillati > Actinomycetota > Actinomycetes > Propionibacteriales > Nocardioidaceae > Nocardioides > Nocardioides sp. Leaf307. The sequence continues at coordinate 1,945,690 of NZ_LMNY01000001.1, forward strand.
TGGCCGCGGCCGCGCTCGGCGAGCGCGAGACCCGGGAGGCGCTCGAGCGCGCCCGGCTCGCGGCCGAGCGGGACCGTCGCCGCCGCGTCGCCGAGTCCGAGCACCGCCGACTGGTCGCCGAGGAGCCGGCGCAGCAGCGACGCAGGGTGCGGCTCGCCGAGGCCCGGCGGGCCGCGGCCGTGGCGCCCCTCCACCGCTGGGCCGAGGAGAGCGCCCTGGCGGCGGACGCCGCGGAGCGGCGGGCAGCAGCGGCCCTCGGCGCGCTGTCCGACGGTGACCGGCGCGGGCTGTCCGACGAGACGTCCACCCCGTGCACCGGTGCGTCCACCGGACCGTCCGCCGACGACCTGGCGCAGCGCGAGGCCGCGGCGGTCGACGCTGCGGCACGTGTCACCGCGCTGGTGCCGCGCGAGGAGCGCCTCGTCACGGCGCGCCGCCTCGAGGAGCGGACCGGTGCCGCGCTCGAGCGTCTGCGAGCCGACCTCGCCCGTGACGCCGAGCAGGCCGCAGCGCTCCCGGCCCTCCTGGCCGCGACGCGCGAGCGTCTCGACGCGGCCCGCGCCGCCACCGCCCTCCTCGGCGTCGTCCGGGCCGACCTCGACCAGACCACCGCACGGCTCGAGGCCGCCCTCGAGGCCGCCCGCCTGGAGTCGTCGGCCGCCCAGGCCCACGAGGTGTGGCTGGAGGCCCGCGAGACCACCGGCCAGGCCCACGAGCACCTGCTCTCCGTGCGCGAGGCCCGCATCGAGGCCATGGCCGCCGAGCTCGCCGGCGCCCTGGCCGTCGGCGGCTGCTGCCCCGTCTGCGGCTCCGCCGAGCACCCGGCCAAGGCCGTCGCCGCCCCCGGCTCGGCCGATGCGGCGGCGGAGAAGGAGGCACAGCGCGCGCTCGACGACGCCAAGGCCGACGAGCACGTGCGCGAGTCGCACCTGCGCGACCTGAGGACGCGCCACGCCCTCGCCCGCGAGCGGTCGGGCGGGGTGACCCTCGAGGCGCTCGAGTCCCGCGCCGCCGCGTTGCGCGAGCAGGCCACGACCGCCGCGGCGGCCGCAGCGGAGGTCGAGGCCCTCCAGACCGAGGAGCGTCGCCTCGAGCAGCGGCGTGGCGACCTCGCCGACCGCCTCCAGGCGGCGCACGCCGCGGTGGCCGACCACGAGGCCACGGCCCGCGCGGTGACCGCCGAGATCGCCGAGATCCGCTCCGAGATCGCCGCCGTGCTCGAGCGCGTCGGTCGCCGCGACCACGGTGACGGCAACGACGGCGACGACGGCGACGACGACAGCGAGCCCGGCGACCTGGGCTCGCTGCTGGCCTCGTTGCGCGGCGAGGCCGAGCGCCTCCGCGAGGCACGGACGGCGCTCGAGGACCTCGAGCGGGGGCGCGACGCTGTCGCCGACGCCCGGACGCGTCTAGCCGAGACCGCGGCCGAGGCCGGTTTCGCCGACCCGGGCGCCGCCCTGGCGGCGGTGCTGGAGGAGCCCGAGGTGCAGCGGCTGGCCGATGCCGTCGACGCCCACGACCGGGCGCTGACCCGGGTCGAGGACGAGCTGCGCGACGTGGGTCCCCGTGACGGCGCCGACACCGACCCCGCCGCCGCGCAGAGCGCCTGGGAGGCCGCGGAGGCCGAGCTCCAGTCGGCGCGCGCGGTGGCCGCCACCTGGACCACGCGCTGCGGTCGGCTCACCGACCTGGTGCGAGAGCTGGAGCGTGCCCTCGAGCAGTGGGCGCCGGTGCGCGAGCGGCTGGAGCTGGCGACGGGGCTGTCCACGTTCGTCGAGGGCAAGGCCGCCGACAACGCCCTGCAGATGCGGCTCTCCGCCTACGTCCTCGCCTACCGGCTCTCCCAGGTGGTGGCCGCGGCCAACGAGCGGTTGGCCCGGATGTCGGACGCCCGCTACGCCCTGGAGCACTCCGGGCGCCGCGGCGCCGGTGAGACCCGCGGCGGGCTCAGCCTGCTCGTGCGCGACGACTGGTCCGGGGAGTCGCGCGACCCCGCGACACTGTCGGGCGGGGAGACCTTCGTGGTCTCCCTCGCCCTGGCCCTGGGCCTGGCCGACGTCATCACGCAGGAGACCGGCGGCGCCGACCTCGACACCCTCTTCGTCGACGAGGGCTTCGGGTCGCTCGACGCCGACACCCTCGACGACGTCATGGACGTGCTCGACTCGCTGCGCGACGGGGGACGCGTCGTGGGCGTCGTGAGCCACGTCGGCGAGATGCGCGACCGCATCACGGCCCGCCTCCAGGTGAGCAAGGGACGGTCGGGGTCGACGCTGGCCGTCAGCCGCTGACCGGTCCGTCGCGGCCGCGGCGTCGGTCGCGGCCGACCTGACCGTGGCGGCCGCCCCGGTCGCCGGCGGCCCGGCGCGGCCCCGGGGACGACGCGTCCCGGCTCAGAGCATCTGGGTCCACGCGCTGAGGTCGAGACCCCAGTCGTCACGCAACCGGGGCAGCTGCGGGCCGTACATCACCCGCAGCGAGTCGCTCAGGCCCTCGGGCCAGTCCCACTCGACCCGGCTCGAGGAGGTCGACTCGCGCTCGACCTGCGCCAGCGGCACGGGCTCCACGCCGAGGGCCCGCCACACCGCGTCGACGGCGGGCTGGGGGTCACGTCGCACCTGCTCGTAGACCATCACCGTGAGTCGCTCGCGCCCGATCGCGGCGGCCCAGGTGTCGAGCTGGTCGGCGTAGAAGCCGCTGAAGGTCTGCATCGTGATCTGCAGCGGGTAGGGCCACGACTTGCCGCGCGTGCCGGCCCACCGCATGGCGCTGCGGAAGCGCTCGATGGGGTCGCGCAGCAGCACCAGCACCGGCACCTCCGGGGCGAGGTGGGCCGCGGCGTAGGCCGGCAGCGAGGCGTGGCGCAGGTACTGCGGGGTGAACTCACCGCGGCGCAGGCCGTCGGCGGGGAAGAGGTCGGCGTACTCCTGGGCCGGCACCAGGCCGTCGGCGACGCGGTGGAAGAGCTGCTGCTCCTTCTTGCCGTTGGTGCCGAGACCCACCTCGGGATGCTGGGTCAGCAGCTCGGTGAACCAGGTGGTGCCCGAGCGCTGGGCACCCAGCCCGAGCCAGGCGGGGCCGGTCGGCGGCGCGGGGCGGCGACGGCCCGGCAGCCAGCGGGAGACGGGGCGCTGTTCCATGGCGCTCACCCTACTGACGGGCGGCGCCCACGGGCCGCGTCGGCTAGGTTCGGCGCCATGAGTGCCGCGCGACCCGACCAGGCCAGGCTCGACCCGACGTTCCTGGCGCTGCCCTTCCGGTCGCTGGGCGAGACCGCCCTCGCGCGGGCCGCCGAGATGGGGGCCACGCACGCCGACTTCCGCTTCGAGCGGGTGCGCTACCAGTCGCTCGCGGTGCGCGACGGGGTGCTCCAGGACGCCAGCGACAGCGAGGACCTCGGCTTCGCCGTGCGGGTGGTGCACCGCGGGTCCTGGGGCTTCGCCTCCGGCGTGGTGCTGACCCCCGAAGAGGCCCGCCGCGTGGCGGAGACCGCGGTCGGGGTGGCCGAGGTCGCCGCGAGCATGACCGCGGAGCCGGTGGTGCTGGCGCCCGAGCCGGTGCACGACGACGTCACCTGGGTCTCCTCCTACGTCGTCAACCCGCTCGACGTGCCGGTGGCCGACAAGGCCGCGCTGCTCGTCGGCTGGACCGACCGGCTGCGCCGCTCCCCCGCCGTCGAGCACGCCTCCGCGCACCTGGCCCAGGTGCAGGAGAACAAGTACTACGCCGACCTCGCCGGCACCCGCACCACCCAGCAGCGGGTCAGGATGATGCCCGGCTTCGAGGCCATGGGCTCCTCGGCCGACACGTTCGACTCCATGGCGAGCATCGCCCCGCCGGTGGGCCGCGGCTGGGAGTACTGCACCGAGGGCCCCTGGGACGGCGGCTGGGACTGGGACTCCGAGCTCGCCGAGGTGCCCGAGCTGCTGGCCGAGAAGCTCGCCGCGCCGGGCGTCGAGCCCGGCGTGCACGACCTGGTCGTCCACCCCTCCAACCTCTGGCTCACCATCCACGAGTCCATCGGCCACGCCACCGAGCTCGACCGTGCGCTGGGCTACGAGGCCAACTACGCCGGCACCTCCTTCGCCACCCCCGACCTGCTGGGCACGCTGCGCTACGGCTCCCCGGTCATGCACGTCACCGGCGACCGCACCGTCGAGCACGGTCTGGCCACCACCGGGTGGGACGACGAGGGGGTGGAGACCCAGGAGTGGGACATCGTGCGCGACGGGGTGCTCGTCGGCTACCAGCTCGACCGGCCGATGGGGCCGATGCTGCCCGAGCTCAACGGTGGACGCTCCAACGGGTGCGCCTACGCCGACTCCCCCGGGCACATCCCCGTCCAGCGCATGGCCAACGTGTCGCTGCAGCCCGACCCCGAGGGGCCGACGACCGAGGAGCTGATCGGTCGCGTCGAGCGCGGCCTCTACGTCGTCGGCGACAAGTCGTGGTCGATCGACATGCAGCGGTTCAACTTCCAGTTCACCGGCCAGCGCTTCTACCGCATCGTCGACGGCGAGCTCGCAGGTCAGGTCCGCGACGCGGCCTACCAGGCCACGACGACCGACTTCTGGGGGTCGATGGAGGCCGTCGGCGGCCCCGACACCTGGGTGCTCGGCGGCGCCTTCAACTGCGGCAAGGCCCAGCCCGGACAGGTCGCGGCCGTGAGCCACGGCTGCCCCACCGCGCTCTTCCGGGGCGTGCGCATCCTCAACACCACCGACGAGGCGGGTCACTGATGTCGAGCACCTCCCCCACTCCCCAGCAGCTCGTCGAGCACGCCCTGGCCCTGTCGGAGGCCGACGACTGCGTCGTGGTCGTCACCGACGCGACCAGCGCCAACCTGCGCTGGGCCACCAACACGCTGACGACCAACGGCGTCATGCACCGCATCTCGGCCACCGTGGTGTCCTTCGCCCGCACCGCCGACGGCGTGGCCGCCGCCCCCGTCTCGGGCAGCGCCGGATCGCTGGGGCAGGTGGCGGCGCTCGTGGCCGCCGCCGACGCCGCCGCCCGGCTGGCCTCGCCCGCCGAGGACGCCGCCGACCTGGTCCCCGAGCGGGTGTCCCCCGACTGGGACGAGGCGCCCGTGCCGACCGACATCGGTGTCTACCGGCTCTTCGCCCCGGCGCTCGGGGAGGCCTTCGGGCGAGCGCGTGCCGAGGACCGCCTGCTCTACGGGTTCGTCAACCACGAGATGACCACCACCTACCTCGGCTCGTCGACCGGGCTCCGGCTGCGCCACGTGCAGCCGACCGGGCACTACGGCTGCACCGGCAAGCCGACCGACCTCTCGCAGAGCGCGTGGGTCGGGGGCGCCACCCGCGACTTCACCGAGGTCGACGCCCTCGAGATGGACGCGACCCTCGCGCGCCGTCTGGCCTGGGGCTCGCGCCGCGTCGACCTCCCCGCCGGGCGCTACGACACGATCCTGCCCCCCGGCTCGGTGGCCGACCTCATGATCGACGCCTACTGGTCGGCCGGTGCACGCGTCGCCCACGAGGGCCAGTCGGTCTACAGCCGCCGCGGCGGCGGCACCCGGATCGGCGAGCAGGTGGCCGCGCGGGGCGTGCGGCTCTTCTCCGACCCGGCCCACCCCTCGCTGCCGTGCTCCCCCTTCGAGGTGGCGACCTCCTCGGGCAACGAGTCGTCGGTCTTCGACAACGGCCTGCCGCTGGGACGCACCGACTGGATCCGCGACGGGGAGCTGGTCTCGCTGCTCCAGACGCGTCACTCCGCGGCCATGACCGGGCAGCCGGTCACCCCGGGCATCGACAACCTGGTGCTGGAGGTCGACGGCGCGACCGGCAGCGTCGAGGACCTCGTCGCCGGCACCGAGCGCGGCCTCCTGCTGACGTGCCTGTGGTACATCCGCGAGGTCGACGCCCAGTCGCTGCTGCTCACCGGGCTGACCCGCGACGGGGTCTACCTCGTCGAGGGCGGCGAGATCACCGGGGTGGTCAACAACTTCCGCTTCAACGAGAGCCCGGTGGACCTGCTCGGCCGCTTCAGCCACGCCTCCGCGACCGTGCCCAGCTTCAGCCGGGAGTGGGGCGACGACTACTTCAGCCGCACCGCCACCCCGGCCCTGCGCGTGCCCGACTTCAACATGTCGAGCGTCTCCCAGGCTCTGTGACCGCTCGCGCTCAGGCGAGCGAGCGCGCCTGCTTGCGCAGCCGCGAGCGCGTGCGCGGCCAGGCGTCGAGGAAGGCCGTCTCGAGCTCCTCGGCCCGGGCCTGCTCGCGGGCGTGCAGCACGCCGTAGGTGAACGCGTTCTCCCCCGCCGCCGTCGCGGCGCGCGCGAGGTCGAGCAGGTGCCGCCGGGTGATCTCGGTGTCCTGACGCTCGCCGAGCCGCTGCGTGATCGCCTTGGCCGTCCTCGTCAGCCGCCTGGCCCGCTTGCCCCACGCCGGCTCGAGCACCTCGGCGGCGTAGCGCAGCCGCTTCGCGGCCTTGCGGGCGTCGTGCCAGGCCTCCTCCACCTCGCGGCGCACCTCGACGCTCGCGGGGTCGTCGTCGGTCCGCGCCAGCCGGTCGAGACCGTCCACGACGCGCTCGACCGCCCGCTCCACCCGCGCGACGTCGCGACCGACCCGCGGCACCGCGACCTTCCGGGCGGGCAGCTGGGCCTCCTCGGACAGGGGCGGGCGCGCCGCCAGCTCCTGCAGCACCGGCCACAGCGCCCGGCAGCGCGGCGAGTCGAGCACCGCGACGACGTCGGCGCGGCGGCTGGCGCCGTAGGTGGAGCGCAGCCGGCTGCGCACCGGGCCGACGACCTGCTCGGCCGGCAGGTCGACCACCCGCTGGCGCAGCAGGTCGTGGACCACCTCCGCGTCGCGCGCGCCGCCCAGCTCGCCGGCCAGCCACCGCAGCTCCTCGCGCACCGGCTCGGTGACCTCGCGGTCCAGCAGCGGGCGGTAGGTCGCGAGAGCCGAGCGGATCCGGCGGCACGCCACCCGCGCCTGGTGCACGCCCCGGTCGCCGCCGCGGCGGATCTCGGTCTCGCGGCGCAGCAGCGCCTCCACCTGCTGCTGCAGGCGGAGCTCGACCAGCCGTCCGGCGGGCTTGCCTCGGCCGGGGCGTCCCGGGGCCGTAGCGGCACGGGCGAGGGCCTCGCCGAGCACCACCTCGATCTTGCGGGACACCGCCGCGACCTCGACGCCCAGCTCGGCGAGGTGCTCGTCGGCCGCCTCGAGGAGGTCGGTGCCGGCCGTGACCAGCTCCAGCTCCCACTCCCGCCACACCGTCACCGCCCCGGGTGACGTCTCGCCGGCCAGGCCCGGGCCGGGCGATCCCGTGACCTCGTCGTCGACCAGCTCGGCCAGCACCGTACCGTCGACGTCGAGCAGCTCCTGGGTCGTACGCCGGGTCAGCACGGTGGCGACCACCACGAGCGGCGCCTCGCCCACGCGCGCCGCCACCAGCGTCCGCAGCTGCTGGGGCGGCGTCGTGCCCGTCGTGAGGGGACGGCGCAGCTCGTCGCGCCCCTCGCCGACCGGCAGCTTGAGGTGCCAGCCCGCGTCGGTCCCGCCCGTGCGCCGACGCAGCGAGATGCCCGCCCGCACCAGGCGCAGGTCGGGGGTGTCGACGTAGGCCGCCTCAAGGTCGGTGACGACGGGCGGCCCCACCTGCGCCACCCCGGGCAGCTCGGTCAGGTCGGGCACCGGAGCCTGCGGCGGAGGGGTGTAGGTGCGCTCGATCTCGTGGTGGGCCATGTGCCAGGTCTACCGCACGCGTGGGTGCTCCAGGGCCTACAGTTCCTCCGGCCGCTCATCGGGAGCGGCCGGGAAAGGAACCATGAGGACCACCCAGGGCCGCCGTCGCGCGGCCGTCGTCTCCACCCTCGCCGGCCTGCTCGGCGCCACCCTCCTCGGCCCGGCGGTCGCGCCCGCCCAGGCCCGCGACGTCGCGGCTCCCCTCGCAGCCGACGACACGGCATCGGTGTACTTCGGTCAGACCGTGTCGGTCCCGGTGCTGCGCAACGACGTCGACCCGCAGGGCGAGAGCTTGGCGGTGTGTCGCGCCAGCGAGGCGGTGGGCGCGCTGAACGGGCTCGACGTCGACACCTCCGTCGTCGACGGCCGCCTGGTCGTCGCCGTCTACGGCGGGTTCGACGGCCGCCCCGTCGACGTCACGCTGACCTACCAGGCCTGCAACAGCGAGAGGCTCAGCGCTCCGGCCACGGTCACCCTCACCGTGCAGGACCCCGAGCGCCTGGTGGTCGAGAAGCTGGACCGTCCGGGACGGGTGCGTTTCACCAACCCCAACGACCTGCGCGTCGTGGTCCTCTACGGCGACCCGCGCCGAGCGCGTCCCGAGGGCCGGCTGCGCCTCGGGGCCGGTGAGTCGGGCGTCGTGCGCACCCGCGCGACGCGGCTGCACTACGTCGCGATCTCGCCGCGCCAGTTCCTTCTCGTCGACCAGGGTCTGGTGCGCGGCATCGAGCAGCGCACCACGGCGAGCGGGCCCACCGGCCCCGGCGGCGTGATGGTCCCCCAGCGCGCGCAGCGGCTGTGGAGCGCCACCCGCTGAGCCGGCCACCGGCCCAGGTCACGAGGCCCGGACCCCCGCGGGGGTCCGGGCCTCGTGCCGTCCTCGGATCGTCCTCACAGGCCCGCACGCGCGGGCGGGGCTCACTCGGCGAAGGCCTCCAGCGGCGGGCAGGAGCACTGCAGGTTGCGGTCGCCGTAGGCCTGGTCGATCCGGCCGACCGGCGGCCAGTACTTGTCGGCGGCGGTGTGCGCCCCGGCCGGGAAGACCGCCAGCTCGCGGGAGTAGGGACGGTCCCACTCCCCACCCAGCACCCGGGCGGTGTGGGGCGCCCCGCGCAGCGGCGACTCCTCGGGCGTCCACTCCCCCGCGGCGACGCGGTCGATCTCGCCGCGGATGGCGATCATCGCGTCGCAGAAGCGGTCGATCTCGGCGAGGTCCTCGGACTCGGTGGGCTCGACCATGAGGGTGCCGGCGACCGGGAACGACATGGTCGGGGCGTGGAAGCCGTAGTCGACCAGCCGCTTGGCCACGTCGTCGACGGTGACGCCGGTGTCCTTGGTGAGCCCGCGCACGTCGAGGATGCACTCGTGGGCGACCAGGTCGCCGTGACCGCGGTAGAGCACCGGGAAGTGCTCGCCGAGCCGCGCGGCGACGTAGTTGGCCGACAGCACCGCCGAGGCGGTGGCCCGGGTCAGGCCCTCGGGGCCCATCATCCGCACGTAGGCCCACGAGATCGGCAGGATCCCGGCCGAGCCGTACGGCGCGGCGCTGATGGGGCCGATCCCCTCGCGCTTGGCCGCCTCGGGGTGCATCGCGTGGGAGGGCAGGTACGGCGCGAGGTGAGCGCGCACGCCCACCGGACCGACGCCGGGCCCGCCGCCGCCGTGGGGGATGCAGAAGGTCTTGTGCAGGTTGAGGTGCGAGACGTCGCCGCCGAACTCGCCCGGCTTGGCGTAGCCCAGGAGCGCGTTGAGGTTGGCGCCGTCGACGTAGACCTGTCCGCCGTGGGCGTGCACGATCTCGCAGAGCTCACCGATGGTGTCCTCGTAGGCCCCGTGGGTCGAGGGGTAGGTGACCATGATCGCCGCGAGGTCCTCGGCGTGCTTCGCGCAGGCCGCACGCAGGTCGTCGAGGTCGACACCCCCGTCGTCGGCGGCCTTGACCACGACCACCTTCATGCCGGCCATCACCGCGGAGGCGGCGTTGGTGCCGTGGGCCGAGCTGGGGATCAGGCACACGTCGCGCACCGGTGCGCCCTCGGCGGCGCGGGCGCGGTGGTAGCCCCGGATCGCCAGCAGCCCGGCCAGCTCGCCCTGCGAGCCGGCGTTGGGCTGGATGGAGACGCGGTCGTAGCCGGTGACCTCGGCCAGCCACCCCTCCAGCTGCTCGACCATGCGCCGGTAGCCCTCGGCGTCCCCCGCGGGCGCGAACGGGTGGAGGTCGGCGAAGCCGGGCAGCGAGACCGGCTCCATCTCGGTGGTCGCGTTGAGCTTCATGGTGCAGGAGCCCAGCGGGATCATGCCGCGGTCGAGGGCGTAGTCGCGCGCGGAGAGCCGGCGCAGGTAGCGCAGCATCTGGGTCTCGCTGCGGTGGGTGCGGAAGACCTCGTGGGTGAGGTAGTCGCTCGTGCGGCGCAGCGCCTCGGGCAGGGCGTCGCCCGTGGTGGCGTCGAGCGCGTCGAGGTCGGCGCTGACGCCGAAGGCGTCGAGCACGCGGTCGATCGTGGCCCGGGTGGTGCACTCGGAGGTGGAGACGCCCACCGTGTCCTCGTCGACCAGGCGCAGCTGCAGGCCGAGCTCGCGGGCGGCGTGCACGACCTGGGCGGCGCGGCCGGGCGCCGCGACGGTGAGGGTGTCGAAGAAGTCGGCGGTGAGCACGTCGACGCCGCCGTCGGCCAGCGCACGCGCGAGGACCGCGGCGTAGCGGTGGGTGCGGGTCGCGATCGCCCGCAGGCCGTCGGGGCCGTGGTAGACGGCGTACATCGAGGCCACCACGGCCAGCAGCACCTGGGCGGTGCAGATGTTGGAGGTGGCCTTGTCACGACGGATGTGCTGCTCACGGGTCTGCAGCGCCAGGCGGTAGGCCGGGCGGCCCTCCGCGTCGACCGACACCCCGACGAGGCGACCGGGCAGGTGGCGCTCGAGTCCGGGTGCCACCGACATGTAGCCGGCGTGGGGGCCGCCGTAGAACAGCGGCACACCGAAGCGCTGGGAGGACCCGACGACCACGTCGGCGCCCATCGAGCCCGGCGACTCCAGCACGGTGAGCGCCAGCAGGTCGGCGGCGACGACGGCCAGGCCGCCACGGGCGTGCACGGCCTCGACGAGCGGGCGCGGGTCGCGCACGCGCCCCGACGCGCCGGGGTACTGCACCAGGACGCCGGAGACCGGCTCCTCGCCACCGGGCAGGCCGTGGTCGAGGTCGGCGACGACCACCTCGATGCCCATCGCCTCGGCGCGGGTGCGCACCACGTCGACGGTCTGCGGCAGCGCGTCGGCGTCGACCACGAACGGCCCCGAGGCCTTGCGGTTGCCCCGGCGCACCAGGGTCATCGCCTCGGCCGCCGCGGTGCCCTCGTCGAGGAGGCTGGCGTTGGCGGTGGGCAGGCCGGTCAGGTCGCCGATGACGGTCTGGAAGTTGAGCAGCGCCTCGAGGCGGCCCTGGGAGATCTCGGGCTGGTAGGGCGTGTAGGCGGTGTACCAGCTGGGGTCCTCCAGCACGTTGCGCCGGATGACGGCCGGGGTCAGCGTGGCGTGGTAGCCCAGGCCGATCATCGACTCCCCCGGGCGGTTGGCGCCGGCCAGCTCGCGCAGCTCGCGCGCGGCGACGTCCTCACCCACCGCCGCCGGCAGGTCGAGCGACTCCGGGGTGCGGATGCCCCCCGGCACGGCGGCGTCCATGAGGGCGCCGAGCGAGTCGAAGCCGAGCCGCTCGAGCATCGTGGTGACGTCGGCGGGGCTCAGGCCGATGTGACGGTCGACGAACGGCAGGGCCGTGTCGAGCTCGGCGAGGGTGGGGTGGTCTGACACGTGGCGGCTCCTCGGGGCGTGGTCGTCCGGGTGCCTCCCCCTCTGTCGGGGCGTCGTCGCGCCTCCAGAGTTGCCTCGACCGCGCGGTCCGGGTGCCTGAGAGGTTCCGGGGAGGAATTGCCCCTTCGGCGCCCCGGGCCGGCCAGCGACCCGGAGACTCTCCCGCGCGGGATAGTCAGCGGTGCCACTCTAGCCCCGGTGCAGGCCCGAGCACGACATCGGCCCGCCGCCCCGGGTGGGGCGACGGGCCGTCGTACGTCGGGTCGGCGTCAGCCGATCTTGCGCGCGGCGCGGCGCGCGGCGAGCTCGTCGGAGGCCGACGGGGCCTCCGCGGCGTCGTCGCCGGTGCGCTCGCTGGGCAGCTCGGCGAGCGTGCCCTCGATCTCGCGCCACACACCGCCGATGGCGATGCCGAAGACGCCCTGGCCGCCCTGGAGCAGGTCGATGACCTCGTCGTTGCTCGTGCACTCGTAGACCGAGGCGCCGTCGCTCATCAGCGTGACGCGCGTCAGGTCGTCGGTGCCGCGCTCGCGCAGGTGCTGCACCGCGGTGCGGATCTGCTGCAGCGAGATGCCGGCGTCGAGCAGCCGCTTGATGACCTTGAGGATCAGGATGTCGCGGAAGGAGTAGAGCCGCTGGGAGCCCGAGCCCTTCGCGCCGCGCACGGTGGGCTCGACCAGGCCGGTGCGGGCCCAGTAGTCGAGCTGGCGGTAGGTGATGCCGGCGGCGTTGCAGGCCGTGGGGCCGCGGTAGCCGGTGTCGCTGGGCAGGGGCGAGACGTCGTCGGTGAAGAGCAGGCCCTGCTCCTCGGCGGCTTCGACGGCCACCTCGGCGGCCAGGGCCGCCTGGGCGTCGACGCCCTTGCTCGTGTCATGCTCGTTCACACGGTCCTCCGTGGGTCTACTCCGTTAGCGCGTAACACCGGGGAAGGTGGTGAGCTGCGGAGCAACGACACCGGTGGAGTTACAACAGAGACAGTTCAAGGTAGGCCCGCCGCGTGACCCCGTCAAAGACCTCGGGCCCGCGTGTCCTCACCCTCATCCTCTACTTGAGGGTGAGGGTCTGGCCGGCCCTACGTCGGCTCCTGGCCCGCCTCGAAGTCCTCGGGGGTGACGTGGTCGAGGAACTCGCGGAACTTCTCCACCTCGTCCTCCTGCTCGGCCGGCACGGCCAGACCCGCCTCGTCGAGGACCTCCTCGGCGCAGACGATGCGGGTGCCGGTGCGCAGGGCCAGCGCGATCGAGTCGGAGGGCCGGGCACTGACCTCCGCGCCGCTGCCGAGCACCAGGGTGGCGAAGAAGACGCCGTCCTTGACGTCGGTGATGCGCACCTCCGTCAGCTCGTCGCCGGTGGCCTCCAGCACGTCCTTGAGCAGGTCGTGGGTCAGCGGTCGCGGCGGCACGACGCCCTGCTGGGCGAAGGCGATGGCCGTGGCCTCGACCGCCCCGATCCAGATGGGGAGGTACCGCTCCCCCGTGATCTCGCGCAGCAGCACGATCGGCTGGTTCGAGGGCATCTCGACCCGGACTCCCATGACATCGACTTCGCGCACGTCCTCACCCTACTCCGGGGTGGTGGGCGCCGCCGACGGCCCGGTCAGCGCGACAGGCCGGCCTTGACCAGGGTGGCGTGCAGGCGCACCGAGAGCGCGGCGATCTCGTTGGCGGCGTGCTCGGCCCGGGCCGAGGCCGCGGCGTCGCGACCACGCTGCAGCGGCGCGACGACCTGCTCGACCAGACCCACCTCCCGGTCCGCGGCGGTCTTGAAGGCGCGCAGGTGCCGCGGCTCGAAGCCGAAGTCGGCCAGCTCGCGCGCCGTGCGGGCGAGCACGAGGGCGTCGGTGTCGTAGAGGCCCGTGCCCGTGCGCGCCACGATCAGCCCGAACTGCTCGAGCTGGCCCAGCAGCTCCTCGGAGATCTCGGCGACCTTCAGCAGCTCGCGCCGCGAGAGCCGCAGGTTGTCCTGGCGGCGGAAGGACTCGGGGCTGGGCAGGCCGTCGGGGGCCAGCGCGACGGTGGGCACCGTCGGCACCACGGTGTCGATCGGCGGCGGCTCCAGGCCGCGGTCGATGGCGTCGAGGTGCTCGCCGATCACCTTCAGCGGGAGGTAGTGGTCGCGCTGCATCCGCAGCACGTAGCGCAGCCGCTCGACGTCGTCGTGGGAGAACTTCCGGTAGCCCGCGGGCGTGCGCTCGGGCTTGATGAGCCCCTTGTCCTCGAGGAACCGGATCTTGGGGATCGTGACGCTCGGGAAGTCGGCGCGCAGCCGCTCGAGGACCTCCCCGATGTTCATCCGCGCCCGGTGCCCCCCGCTGGGTGCCGGGCCGCCGGTGGAGGCCACGCGTCAGCTGCCCTCGTGACCGGAGAAGAACACCAGGCGGTACTTGCCGATCTGCACCTCGTCGCCGTCCTTGAGGAGCACGTGGTCGATGCGGTCGCGGTTGACGTAGGTCCCGTTGAGGCTGCCGACGTCGCTCACGGTGAAGGACGCGCCCTCGCGGTTGAATTCCGCGTGCTTGCGCGACACCGTCACGTCGTCGAGAAAGATCTCGCTCTCGGGGTGGCGCCCGGCGTAGACGACGTCGCTGTCGAGCAGGAAGCGGCTGCCCGAGCCCGGGCCGCGCTGGACCACGAGCAGGGCGTGACCGGTCGGCAGGGCGTCGACGGCGGCGGCGTCGACGGGGTTGAGCTGCCGGTCGGAGGTCTCGACCTTGGCGTCACCCAGACCGATCTGGATCGTCGCGGTGGACTCCCCGAGCGGCTCCGCGGAGGCCGGGGCGGGCACGTCGGCCGGCGTCACCAGACGCGTGCCGCACTGGGAGCAGAACCGTGCGTCGTCGGGGTTCTGCCGACCGCAGGCTGTGCAGAAAGGCATCTCTTCTCCTCCAGCTGCTGGGCTGTGGTCGAGCGGGTGGGGCGCGGGCTCGGACGGGCACCCGAACCCTCAAGGCTGGCCTGAGGGTGAGTGTCGGCCCGAACCTACCAGCAGGCCGAGCCCGGCCGCTCCCGCTCCACGTGCCCGGTGGGGGCCGCTCAGCCCTCGAGGGTGCCGGTGTAGGCGGTGGCGTCCATGAGGGCGTCGAGCTGGGCGGGGTCGCTCGGCACGACCTCGAAGAGCCAGCCACCGGAGTAGGGGTCGTTGTTGACCAGCTCGGGGGTCGCGTCGAGCTGCTCGTTGCGTGCGACCACCTCGCCGGTCACCGGCGCGTAGATGTCGCTGACCGACTTCGTCGACTCCAGCTCGCCGCACGTCGTGCCGGCCTCGAGGGTGTCGCCCACCTCGGGCAGCGAGACGTAGACGATGTCGCCGAGGGCGTCCTGGGCGAAGTGGGTGATGCCGATGCGGACGGAGCCGTCGTGCTCACCGGGCTGGCGCAGCCACTCGTGCTCGGCGGTGTACAGCAGGTCGTCGGGGTACACGGTCTCTCCTCCGGTCGGGGTCACGGAAGGCTACTGCCCCTCCGCGGGGGCGGCGTACTCAGGTTGGGTGCTCTCGGCGACGCTCTCGATGTCGAGGGAGGTCAGCTCGGTGACCTCGACCTCGATCCCCGACTCCTCGAGCTGGAGCCGGGGGCCGGAGAAGAAGTCGACGGCGCCCGACAGCGTGGCCGGCGCGCCGATGACGTCGAGCACGTAGGGCGCCTCGAGGAGCTCCCCGTCGACCACGATGCCCCCGGTCGCGTCGGCGAACGAGCTCTGCGCGACCAGCCGGACCCGTCCGTTGAGCTGCATCGCCTCGGCGTCGGCCGTGCGGAGGTCCTGGACCATCGCGACCAGGGCCTGCGCGCCCACGGTGCCGGTGACCTCGCTGAGGGTGATCCGCACGCCCGGCCCGGTCACGGGGACGGTGCCGGCCAGGATGCTCAGGGTGTCGGCCTCGCTGCGCGCCTGCGCCAGCGCCGCGGCCTCCGCGGAGGTGTCGGAGGCGAGGTCGTCGCGGGTCCGCTCGAGCCGGGTGATCTCCGACTGCGCCCGTTGCGAGGCGCCCGCGAGGCCGCTGAGCACGTCGATGAGGTCCTGCTCCCGGTAGCCCGCGAACGAGTCGTCGACCTCGTTGCTGCGCACCTGGGTCACGCCGGCGAAGCCCACGAGGGCCAGCAGCACCGCCACGATGGCCTGGCCGCGCGTGGGCTTGAGCAGCGCGCGCACCAGACGGTCACGGCCCGGCTCGGCCGGCCGCTGTCGCGCGGGCCGCTGCGCGGTCGGGGGCGCCTGCGGCTCCTCCGGCGGTCGCGGGGCCCGCGGCTGCCCCGGGGCCTGCGGCGTGGGCTCAGGCATGGAAGAGGTGGCGGCGGATCGCCGCGACGTTGGAGAAGATCCGGATGCCGAGGACCACGATCACACCCGTGGACAGCTGTCCCCCGACCCCGAGCTTGTCGCCGAGGTAGACGATCGCGGCGGCGATGACGACGTTGGAGACGAAGGAGACCACGAAGACCTTGTCGTCGAAGATCCCGTCGAGGTAGGCCCGCAGGCCGCCGAAGACGGCGTCGAGCGCGGCGACCACCGCGATGGGCAGGTAGGGCTCCAGCGACAGGGGCACGTCGGGCTGGAAGGCGAGGCCGAGCACGATGCCGACCAGCAGTCCGAGCGCTGCGATCACGACACGTTCTCCTCTCCCCTGGGTGGGCCGGGCGGGGTCACGACGAGCTCCTCGACGCTGCGCAGGGGGCGGGGACGCGCGGCCGGGAGGGTCATCGAGGAGACATTCTGCCTCTCGACGCCGAAGCCGTACTGGGCGGCCACCTGCGCGAAGAGCGCGCCCGACGCGGTCTCGGCCAGATCGGCCTGCAGCGTGCGGCTGTCACCGATGGCGGAGACGACGTAGGGCGGGCGCAGGTCACGTCCCTCGATGGCCACGGTCGTGCCCGACAGCAGGATCGACGACAGCACGGTCAGCCGGTTGCCGTTGATCGACACCGCCTCGGCGCCCGCCTGCCACAGGCCGTTGACCAGCAGGCGCAGGTCGCGGTCCTCCACCAGCACCCCGCCGGTCGCGGGGTCGGACACCGTGATGCGGACGCCCTCGCCCTCGACCGCTCCGTAGCCGGTGCGAGCGGCCAGACGGCGCTCGCGCGCCTCCTCCGTGACCCGGTCGGCGCGCAGCGCGGCCGTGGTCGCCTCGGCGGCCGCGATCCGGTCGCCGAGGCGGCTGATGCGCTCCTGCTGGTCGGCGATGCCGGCCCGCGCCGTGAGCACCTGGTCGATGAGCGTGCTGCGGCCGGCCTGGTCGACGTCGGCGTTGCGCGAGGTCTGCAGGGCCGCGGTGGCCACCATGACCCCGAAGACCGCGACCACCACGGCCGCCGTGCGGTGGCCTCCGCCCCGGCGCGTCGGCGGAGTCTCGGGCTCCGCGCCGAGCGAGGCGGCGCGACGCTGCTCGGCGCGACGCTCCGCGACGTGGAGGTAGTCCTCGTCGAGCGACTGCTGGGTGATGAGCGTCAGCAACGGCATCGTGACCCGGGCCGGGAGCTGCTCGGGGTGCCGCGACTCCTCCGGGGTCGTCGGGGCCGGGGGACGCTCCCGGCTAGCCACCGCTCACCCGGTCCGACTCGGCAGTGGTCCCGGGCGTCGTCCCGGGCGTCGTCCCGGAGGAGGCCCCGGTCGTGGCCGCCCCGGCCGTGCCCGTGCTCCGCGGACTGGCCGCTCGAGCCGGTCGCGGTCGACGACGCGGACGCGGCTCCGTGGTGGCGAGCAGCCGTCGGACCTGCCAGGCGTAGAGGATGCCGGCCCACCAGTAGAGACCGATGCCCCAGATCGCGAAGGCCCAGCCGAAGACCTCGGCCAGCGTCGCCACGGTGCCGTCCCCGTCGCCGAGCAGCAGCAGCGGGAAGGCGTAGAGCAGGTTGAACGTGGCGGCCTTGCCCAGGAAGTGCACGGGCAGCGCGCTGTAGCCCCGGGTGCGCAGCAGCGGCACCAGGCCCCACATGAGCGCGTCGCGCAGCGGCAGCGAGACCGCCATCCACCACGGGATGACGTCGCGCAGGGCCAGCCCGACCACGACGGCGAGGATGTAGAGCCGGTCGGCCACGGGGTCGAGCACCTGCCCCAGCACCGAGGTCTGGCCCAGGCGGCGGGCGAGCCACCCGTCGAGCCAGTCGGTCACGCCGGAGACCATGAGCAGGGCGAGGGCCCAGCCGTCGGCCTCGGGGCCGAGCACCAGCCACAGGAACACCGGCACCCCTGCCAGGCGCACGGCGCTCAGCAGGTTGGGGACCGTCCACACGCCGTGGTCGGGCGTCGGGGCGTCGGACACTGCGGCCTGCTCTTCTCCGTGACGGACGGGCACCCGGGCGGGGCCCGGAGACCGGCTCGGTGCACGTGAGCCGGCGGCCTCACCATAGCCGTCGCGCGCCGCCCCCGACCGCGACGCCCCGCGACCGACTCCGCCGGGAGGCGGGTCCGGCCGGCCCCGATCGGCGCAGCGGTCTAGCCCGATGTGACCAGGCCGGTCGGCCCACGCGGGGGCGGCCCGGGCCGGGCGGCCCGCACTAGCCTGGGCGAGCGCCGCCCGGCGCCATGGGGCTCGACCGGGCGGCGCTGTCACGTGCGGGGAGAGGGGGCGTACCCCAGGTCGGGTATCCGTGCGTCCGACCGCGGCCGACCCCTCAGGCCCCGCGGCCTCCCTGCCGATGAGGCTGGTCCCCCCGCACCACGGCCCGACTCCCCGGTCGGCCGGCTCGGCCCCTCCCCCCCTCGGACCTGGAGTACCCCCGTGCCCGACGTGTCCCCCCGCACCGCACCGTCCACCACGACCGCCACCACGACCGCCGCCACGACCGCCACCACCTCGCGACGCAGCGTCCTGCGCGCCGGCGCCACCGCGGCCGGCGCGGCAGGGGTCGGCGCCACCGTGCTCGCCGCGCCCGGACGCACCGAGGCGGCCCCGGCGTACCGCCCGGCGCGCTTCGCCGGCGACACCCCCCTCCTCGGGGCCCGCGACCGTCACCTGGTCACGCGCTTTAGCTACGGCCTGACCCCCGCGCTCGCGCGGCAGGTGCGCAGGGCCGGAGGCGGGCGGGCGTGGTTCGAGCAGCAGCTCGACGCCGGCTCGGTCACCGACGGTGCCGGAGCCTTCGCCTCGTGGTGGCCCGGGCTGGGACGCACGCCCTCGGAGCTGTGGCAGCGCCACGTCGGCGAGGTCGAGGGCGGCTGGGAGGTGATGGACGACTACCAGCGCTGGCTGCTGCTGCGCCGCATGCACACCGGCCGTCAGGTGCACGAGGTGATGACGGAGTTCTGGGAGAACCACCTCAACGTGCCGGTCAACGGCGACGCCGTCTTCACCTGGCGCGCCGACTACGGCGACACCGTCCGGCGGCACGCCCTGGGTCGCTTCGACGAGCTGCTCCAGGACGCCGTGGTGCACCCCGCGATGCTGCTCTACCTCGACGGCGCCATCTCGACCGCCGAGCACCCCAACGAGAACCTCGGCCGCGAGCTCCTCGAGCTCCACACCGTCGGGCGCGGCCAGTACGACGAGGACGACGTCAAGGCCTCCGCGCGCATCCTCACCGGCTGGTGGGTGGACATGTGGCGCACCTGGGCCGCCTCCTACGAGCCGCGCCACCACGCCGTCGGGCCCGTCAGCGTCATGGACTTCAGCCACCCCAACGCCGACCGCGACGGCCGGGCCGTCACCCGTGCCTACCTCACCCACCTCGCCCACCACCCGGCGACCGCGGCCAGGATCTCCCGCAAGCTGGCGGTGAAGTTCGTCAGCGACGACCCGCCGCAGGCGCTGGTCGACGAGCTGGCCCGGGTCTACCTCGCCTCCGACACCGCCATCGTGCCCGTGCTGCGCGCCCTCGTCGCTTCCGAGGCCTTCGCCGGCTCCGCCGGGGCCAAGGTGAGGGACCCCGGCGAGGACGTCGTGGCGACCTACCGCGCCCTGCGGGTGAAGGTCAGCGAGCCGCCGCAGGGTCGCGCCGGTGACTCGTGGGGCGCCAACGCCGTGCTCTGGCAGTGCTCCGACCTCGGCAGCACGCCCATGTCCTGGCCCCGACCTGACGGGGCGCCGCTCGACAACGACTCGTGGTCCTCCTCCTCGCGGGTCGTGGCCTCCTTCGGCCTGCACTACGCGATGAGCGGGGGCTGGTGGCCCCGCGACGGCATGCGCTACCGCACGCCTCGGCAGTGGCTGCCGAAGGCCTCGATCCGCTTCGACCTGCTGGTCGACCACCTCGCCCAGGAGCTGCTCGGCGTGCACTCCACCGCCGAGCTGCTGCAGGCCTGCTGCGAGGCCTGCGACGTCCGCCCGGGCGAGCGGATCACCCGCGAGCACCGCCTGGTGAAGTGGGCCTTCCAGCGCCTGCTCACCACCTTCCTCGACTCCCCGCTGCACATGACCCGGTGACGGTGACCCCATGACGACCCCTCCCCTCCCCGCCGGACCGCGCGCCGTCACACCGGCCGGCTCCCCCTGCTGCGCCGAGTACGCCGGCCTGAGCCGCCGCGGCCTGTTCCGGGGGCTCGCGCTCGCCGGTGCCACCACCGCGATCGGCTCGGCCGTGGTGACCGCCTCGCCCGCACGGGCCGCGAGCGCCTCCTCGGTGCTGGTGGTGGTGTCGCTGCGCGGCGCCGCCGACGGGCTGTCCCTGGTGGTGCCCCACGGCGACCCGGCCTACTACCGGGCCCGCCCGCGCATCGCCGTGCCCTCCGAGAGCCTGCTGGCCAAGGACGCGATGTTCGGGCTGCACCCCCAGCTCTCGCCGCTGCTGCCGCTGTGGACCTCGGGGCGCCTGGCCGCGATCCAGGCCACGGGGCTGCCGGTGGCCAACCGCTCCCACTTCTCGGCGATGGAGGAGCTCGAGGACGCCGCCCCCGGCTCGACCGCCCGCGTGGGCTGGCTCAACCGGCTCATCGGCGGTGACGCCGACGCCTCCCCGCTCGAGGGCCTCCACGTCGGGCTGGGGGTCGTGCCGACCTCGCTCTACGGCGGGGCGCCCGTCTTCGCGGTCAAGGACGTCGACTCGGTGGAGATCCCCGGCGCCGACCAGTACGACACCACCGGCGGCCGTCCGCGTTCGCTGCGCACGCTGTGGGGCGGCGACACCAGCCCGCTGGGGCGCGGGGTGCGCGCGACCTTCGACTCCGTGCAGGGCTTCGCGCCGGTGCAGCGCGCCGTCGACCGGCGCGGGCGCTACCCCTCGACCGACCTCGGTCGCGCTCTCGCCGACGTGGCGCGGGTCGTGCGTGGCGACGTCGGGGTCGAGGTCGTCACCGTCGACCAGGGCGACTGGGACATGCACACCAACCTCGGCACGCTGGAGTGGGGCGACATGCGCCGCAACGCCGCCGACCTCGCCGGGTCCGTCGCCGCCTTCTTCGACGACCTCGGCGCCGCGGGCGACAAGGTCACGATGGTCGTGCTCAGCGAGTTCGGCCGCCGGGTGGTGGAGAACAGCAACCAGGGCCTCGACCACGGCTACGGCAACGTCATGCTCGTCGCCGGCGCGGGGGTGAGGGGCGGGCGCTACTACGGCCGCTGGCCCGGCCTCGACACGACCCTCGACGCCGACCTGCTGGTCACCACCGACTACCGCCAGGTGCTGGGCGAGGTGGTCACGAGCCGGTTCGCCGACGCCTCGGTGGCCCGCGTCTTCCCGGGGCTGTCCTACGACCCCGTGGGGTTCATGCGCACCGCCTGAACCGGCCGGGCCGGCTCGGGCGCGTCGGGTCGGCTCGGGTCGGGTCGGCTCGGGTCGGGTCGGGTCGGGCTCAGTCGACCCGGTAGGACGCCGACATGTCGCGGTCGCCGAGCCCGGCCTCCGCGGCCCGGGCGAGGTGCTCGCGCGCGCCCGGCACCAGGGTGAGGTCCAGCCCGGCGCCGCGTGCAGCGGCGAGGATGAGGTCGGCGTCCTTCAGCGCGCCGCCGAGGGCGAAGGACGGCTCGTCGTCGCCGGCGAGCATGGCGCCGCCCTTGAGCTGCACGTAGGGCGCGTCGAGCGCCCCTCCCTCGACGGCCTCCAGGAAGAGTGCCGGGTCGAGGCCGAGCTCGCGGGTCAGGCGCAGCGACTCCGCCACCCCCTCGAGCACGGTGAGCACCCAGGCGTTGGCCGCCATCTTCAGCCGGGAGCCCGCGCCGGCGGCGCCGAGCCACATCGTGCGGCTGCCCACGGCGTCGAGCACCGGGGCGATCCGGTCGCGGGCGTCGTCGGGCCCGGAGGCCAGCACCACCAGGGCGCCCGCCTCGGCCGGGCCGCGGGTGCCGAGCACGGGGGCGTCGACCAGGGTGAGGCCGAGCTCCTCGGCCAGGGCGACGAGCCGGTCGGAGCCCTCGACGCCGACCGTGCTCTGCTGGACCCAGACGGCGTCGTCGCCCATCGCCGGCGCGACCTCGCGCACCACCGACTCCACGCTGTCGAGGTCGTAGAGCATGGTCACGACGACGTCGGCCCCGTCGACGGCCGCGGCGGCCGACGACGCCACCGTGGCGACGTCGGCCAGCGGCTCGGCCCGCTCGCGGGTGCGGTTCCAGACCGTGGTCGCCAGCCCCGCGGCGGCGATGTTGCGCGCCATGCCTGCGCCCATGACGCCGGTGCCGAGCACGGCCACGCGGGGCCCGGAGCCCGGCGACGGGGCGGGGACGTCGCTCGCGGCGGGTGCGGGGGTGCTGCTCTGCTCGCTCATGGCGCCACGCTAGGTCGCTCGCGCGCCCGAGCCGCTCACCCCTCCGGACGACCGCCGGGCGCCGGCGGCTCGGGCAGGGGCGTGCCTCCCCCGAAGCCGCTGGCCACCCCCACCGCGTCGAGCACGACGTACGGCGTGAGCGCACTCACCGCCCCGCGCGCCAGCGCCCGGTCTCCCCCGGCGAGGTGCTCCGCGGCCCGGCCGGCGACGACCACGAGGTTGCCGGCGCGGCGGCCCTTCAGCGTCGGCGGCTCGGCGCTCAGCGTGAGGTGCGGCAGGTGCACCCGCAGGCCGGCCAGCACGTCGCGGGTGTGGGCGAAGGGCGTGCGGTCGCTGAGGTTGAGCAGGGCCAGGCCGTCGGGCGCCAGGGCGCGGGCGACCAGGGCGAAGGCGGCCGGCGTGACGAGGTCGGCGGGCACCCGGCCGGCGGCGTACGCGTCGAGCACCACGAGGTCGAAGGCGCCCTCACGGAGCTCCGCCAGGCCGGTGCGGCCGTCGACGGGGCGCACCTTGATGCCGCTGCGCCGCGGTAGCGGGAGCCGCTCGCGCACCAGCGCGGTGAGCGCGGTGTCGGGCTCGAGCACGACCTGGCTCGACCGGGGGCGGGTGTGGGCGACGTAGCGCGGAAGGGTCAGCCCGGCCCCGCCGACGTGCACGACGCGCAGTGGCGCCCCGGGCCCGCCGTGGGCGTCGACGACGTCGCCCATGCGGCGCACGTAGCCGAACTCCAGGCGCGAGGGGTCGTCGAGGTCGACGTGGGACTGGTCGCGGCCGCCGACGCGCACCAGGAAGGTCCGCGCGCGCTCGGTGGCCACCACCTCGGCGACCTCGGCCGCCTCGGCCACTCCGGCCACTCCGCCCGGTCCGGCCGGCTCGCCCGACGGCGCCTGTGATCCCACACCGGCCAACCTAGGCGGTGCCCGCTTCGGCCCCTCGGTACCCTCCCCGGCATGGGCATGATGAAGAAGATGGGCAAGCTCGGCGTCGCGAAGCTGATCTACGACGAGGCGCGCAAGCCGGAGAACCAGGCACGCATCAAGGCGGCTGCCGCCAAGGTGCAGACGACCGTGCAGGAGCGCCGGGCCAAGCGGCCGCGCTGAGCGCACGCACCGCGCACCGCGCGGACCCCGACCCGCAGGACGCCGGCACCCCGGCCGGCACCGGACCTGCCAGAGACCAGCACCAGACGAGCACCAGACGAGCACCGAGGAGAGCCGATGATCTTCATCACCGCGAAGTTCCAGATCAAGCCCGAGCACGCCGAGGACTGGCCCGAGATCTCGCGGCCCTTCACCGAGGCCACCCGCGCCGAGGAGGGCTGCCTGTGGTTCGACTGGTCGCGCAGCCTCGACGACGCCCACGAGTACGTGCTGGTGGAGGCCTTCCGCGACGGTGACGCCGGTGGCGCCCACGTCTCCTCCGACCACTTCAAGCAGGCCCAGCAGGACCTGCCGCCCTACCTCGTCTCCACCCCCAGGATCGTGAGCCTCGAGGCCCCCGGCACCGACTGGTCCGAGCTGGGCGAGATGCAGGTCGGCTGACCGCGACTCCCCCGCGTCCTCCTCAGCGCTCCCGTGCCTCGCGGCCGGGGGCGCTGAGGTCGTAGTGGGCCAGCTTGCGGTACATCGTGGCGCGGCTGACCCCCAGCTCGCGGGCCGCCGCCGTCACCGTCGCCCCCGGCCGGGCCAGCGCCCGGGCAATCTCCTCGCGCTCGACCGACTCCAGGCGCGTCAGGCGGTGGCCGCCGGCCCCCCTCAGGTCGGCGGGCAGGTGGCGCACGTCGACGACGTCGGTGACACGGCCGGCGTCGCGCACCACCCGCGCGAGCTGGTCGACGTTGTCGGGCCACGACGCGTCGCGCAGCACGCGCTCGGCGGCGGGGGTGAAGCGGAGGTCGCGGCCACGGTGGCGCCGCCCCAGGTGTGCGGCCAGCGGCACGACGTCCTCGGGGCGCTCCCGCAGCGGCGGCACCCCGACGACCGCGCCCACCAGTGGGGCCAGCGACGCGGGCACGTCGTGGAGGTCCTGCGCGGTGAGCATCAGCCGGGTCGCGGTGGCGGCACCGCCACGCGCGCCGGTCGCGGCGAGCAGGTCGCGCAGCCGCTCGGCGGCCCACAGCGGGAGGGTGTCGACGTCGGCGACGACGAACCCCGTGCCGGCCTTGCCCAGCTCGGGGGTCCACAGGTCGAGCCAGGCGTCGACGTCGCGCGGGTCGGGCGGGGTCGCACTGAGGATCCGGTCGCGCGGGCTGACCTGCCGCAGCGCCTGGGCACCGAGCGTCGCCCGCCCCGATCCCGGCTCCCCGAGCACGAGCACGACGTGCCCGGCCGCGAGCCCGGCGGCCGCCTCGGCGACAGGTGCGTTCCAGGCCGCCGAGAGCGCGGCGGCCAGGGTCGACGAGCCGCTGACCGCGCGGGCCGACTCCACGCGGTAGACCTGACCGCGCGGTTGCGGGCGGGGCGAGCGGCCCTGCGAGCGGGCCAGCATGAGGGCGGCGGTCGTGCCGGCCGCCGACTGGGCGAGCGCGAGCAGCAGGTCGCTGGAGGAGCGCGACCAGGTCGTGAGGTTGACGCTCCCCTCGAGCCGCCCGGTCACCGGGTCGTGCACGGGCACCGCGGCGCAGGTGTAGCCGCACAGGCTGGCGCTGTAGTGCTGCTCGGCGTGCACGAGGGTCGGCACCCGGTCGGCCAGCGCCAGCGCCAGCCCGTTGGTGCCGGCGTCGCGCTCGGAGAAGGCGAACCCCGGTGCGAGGTGCACCCGGTCGAGGGCGCGCAGCAGGGTGCTGTCACCGCAGAGCCGGTCGAGCACCAGACCCTCGTGGTCGGTGAGCATCAGCGAGACCGGCTCCGAGGCCAGGGTGGCGTGCAGGCCGCCGAGCACCTCGCGCCCGCACTCGAAGAAGAGCGACTCGGTGTCGACGGCACCGGCGAAGGCGGGGTCGACCTCGTCGAGGGGCACGCCGTAGTCCTCGCTGCGCTGCCAGCTGGCCAGCACCCGCTCGGGCACCGGACCGCCCGGTGCGACCTGGCGCGCGCGCAGAGGCACCACCTCGTCGTCCACGTCCCACCTCCCCGTCGTGTGACCCACGTTACGTCGGGGTCGCCGCGGGCGGCAGGCCCCGGTGTCTCAGATTGAGACACGGCACCCCTCGGCGACACCCCCGTCGGCTGCCTACCGTCGACCCAGACCAGGTGTGACACCCGTCACCCGTCCAGAGGGGATCGAGCATGTACAGCAAGAACGGTGAGGACTTCTACATCGTCGACGCGCACATCGCGCTGTGGGACGCGCGGCCGGAGAACCAGCGCAACATCCACGGCAAGCAGTTCATCGACTGCTTCTACGACTACCACCGCAACCTCAGCCCCGAGTCGGAGCAGTGGGGCTACGAGGAGTACCTCTACCAGGGCGGCGAGCGGCTGATGAAGGACGTCTTCACCGACGGCTACGCCGACCACGCGATCTTCCAGCCGGCCTACCTCAAGGAGTTCTACAACACCGGCTTCGGTCAGTCCGAGGAGGCCTTCGCCCTCGCCCAGGCCCACCCCGACAAGCTCACCTACAACCACAACTTCGACCCGCGCAACGGCGAGCAGGGCCTCGAGCAGCTCCACGCCGACGCCGAGAAGTACGGCCTCAAGGGCGTGAAGCTCTACACCGCCGAGTGGCACGGCGACTCACGCGGCTGGAAGCTCGACGACCCGTGGGCGGTGCGCTACTTCGAGGCGTGCCGGGAGCTGGGCATCCGCAACATCCACGTGCACAAGGGCCCCACGATCCGTCCGCTCGACCGCGACGCCTTCGACGTGGCCGACATCGACCACGTCGCCAGCGACTTCACCGACCTCAACTTCATCGTCGAGCACGTGGGCCTGCCCCGCCTGGAGGACTTCTGCTGGATCGCCACCCAGGAGCCCAACGTCTACGGCGGGCTCGCGGTCGCGATGCCGTTCATCCACACCCGGCCGAAGTACTTCGCCCAGATCATGGGCGAGCTCCTCTACTGGATCGGGGAGGACCGGATCCTCTTCTCCAGCGACTACGCCATCTGGACGCCGAAGTGGCTGGTGGAGTCGTTCGTGGACTTCCAGATCCCCGAGGAGCTCGGCGAGTACGCCCCGATCACCCTGGAGCAGAAGAAGAAGATCCTCGGGCTCAACGCCGCCAAGCTCTACGACCTCGACGTGCCCGCGCGACTGCGGCTGCCCGACGCCGACGAGACCGCGACCGGTCCGCGCGAGCCCGAGCGGGCCGACCTGGCGGCCGTGTGATGGCGCCCGCGACCCTGACCACGCGCGTGCGGCTCGACCCCGCTCCGGGGGCCGGGCCCGACGAGGAGCGCGTCCGCCGGGCCATGGACGTCGTCATCGACCCCGAGCTCGACGAGCCGATCACCGACCTGGGCTTCGTGCGCAGCGTCGAGGTCGGCGCGGGCGGGCCCACCGACGTCACCGTCCACCTGCGGCTGCCCACGTCCTTCTGCTCGCCCAACTTCGCCTACCTCATGGCCTCCGACGCCAAGGACGCGGTCAGCGCGCTGCCCGGCGTCGGGCGGGTGGTCGTCGAGCTCGACGACCACCACGACTCGGCGATCATCAACGCCGGCCTCGCCGCCGACGCGGGCTACCGCGGCACCTTCCGCCACGAGGCCGAGCAGGACCTCGACGAGCTGCGCGAGACCTTCCGGCGCAAGGCCCACACCGCCGCGATGGAGCGGGCCCTGACCGGTCTGCTGCGCTCGCGCAGCGACCTCGAGGAGGCCCGCGTCGGCGACGTCGTGCTCGGCGACCTCCCCGACGACGAGGTCACCCGCTCGCTGCTGCGCCGCAGGAGCGAGATCGGGCTGGACAACGACCCGGCCTCGCCGGTGCTCGTCGACGCGCACGGCACGCCGTACGCCGAGGGCGACGTGCCGATGGCGCTGCGCCGCGCCCGCTCGACGCGCATCTCGATCGACGGCAACGCCCACTTCTGCCGCGGCCTGCTCGCCACCCGCTACCCCGGCTCCGAGGCCGACCAGAGCGAGCGACCCGACCCCGACCGGACGTTCGTGCCGCTCACCGAGATCACCACCCGCCCCACCACCAGCACGAAGGAGCTCCCCGCATGAGCACGATGCGCGCCGTCCAGGTGGTCGGCTACCACCAGGACCTGCAGATGACCGAGGTCCCCAAGCCCGAGCCCACCGGCCCCTTCGACGTCGTCGTGCGGGTCGGGGGCGCCGGGGTGTGCCGCACCGACCTGCACATCCTCGAGGGGCAGTGGGCCGAGAAGTCCCAGGTGCAGCTGCCCTACACGATCGGCCACGAGAACGCCGGCTGGGTGGAGGCGGTCGGCAGCGCGGTCACCCACGTCGCCGAGGGCGACAAGGTGATCATGCACCCGCTCGTCACCTGCGGCCTGTGCCGCGCCTGCCGCTCGGGCGACGACGTGCACTGCGAGACCAGCCAGTTCCCGGGCATCGACACCCACGGCGGCTACGCGGAGTACCTCAGGACCACGGCGCGCAGCGTCGTGCGCATCGACGACTCGCTCGAGCCCTCCGACGTGGCCGCCCTCGCCGACGCCGGCCTCACCGCCTACCACGCGGCGGCCAAGGCCGCCCGCCGGCTCACGCCGCGCGACCGCTGCGTCGTCATCGGCGCCGGCGGACTGGGCCACATCGGCATCCAGGTGCTCAAGGCTCTGAGCCCGGCCGAGCTGATCGTCGTCGACCGCAACCCCGACGCGCTCAAGCTGGCCCTCACCATCGGGGCCGACCACGGCGTCGTCGCCGAGGGCCGCCAGGTGGAGGAGGTGCTCGACCTCACCGGCGGGCACGGCGCCGAGGTGGTCGTCGACTTCGTCGGCGAGAACGGGTCGACGGCCGAGGGCCTGGCGATGACCCGCCAGGCCGGCGACTACCACGTGGTGGGCTACGGCGAGAACATCGACGTGCCGACCATCGACCTGATCTCCTCGGAGAAGAACATCATCGGCAACCTGGTCGGCTCCTACAACGACCTGTGCGACCTGATGGCCCTCGCCGCCCGCGGCGACGTCACGCTGCACACCCAGAAGTACGCCCTCGACGACTTCCAGAGCGCCATCGACGACCTCGACGCCGGGCGCGTGCGCGGTCGGGCCATCCTCACGCCCGAGGGGATCTGACGTGAAGGGCCTGCTGGGCATCGGTGCCTCCGTGGGACTGCTGGCCGGGGCGTGGACCTGGGTCAGCGTCGAGGCCGGACTGATCACCTGGATCGCCTTCGTCGCCTGGGCCTGCTTCTTCGCCGCCGGCGGCGGCACCGAGGGGCTGCGCAAGGGCCTGGCCGCCAACCTGGCCGGCCTGGCCTGGGGCTACGTCATCAGCCTCGTGCTGGAGCTGGACTCCGCCACCTGGGTGCTCGCGCTCTCGGTGACCGTGGTCGGCTTCATCCTCTGCGTCGAGTCCGCCTGGTCGGTGCTGTCGTTCATCCCGGGGGCCTTCGCCGGCACGGCCGTCTTCTTCGGCTCCGCCTTCGACCTCACCGGGAGCCTCGTCGCGATCCTCGCCGGAGCCGCCCTCGGCCTGGTCTCGGCCCTGCTCGGCGCCCGCATCCAGGCAGCCGTCGACCACCACGGCAGCGGGGTGCGTCCCGCTGCCGGCCCCACTCCCGGCGCCCCGGCGCCGGCCTGACCCGTCCCCCGGAGGAGTCACATGATCCACAACACGGCGCGCTTCACCGTGCGTCCCGAGCACGCCGACGACTGGCCCGAGATCGCGCGGGCCTTCACCGAGGCGACCCGGGCCGAGCCCGGCTGCCTGTGGTTCCACTGGTCGCGCGACGTCGACGACCCGTGCCAGTACCTGCTGCTGGGCGCGTTCCGCGAGGACGCGGCCGCCGACCACGTCGGCTCCGCGCACTTCCAGGAGGCTCAGCGCACGCTCCCGGCGTACCTGCAGCAGACCCCCACGATCCTCGGCGTCGTCGTCGAGGACCGCGAGTGGGTGGAGCTGGGCGAGATGAGGGTGCCCGACGCCACCTAGGCGTCCCGGGCCCCTGCGGGGCACGTGCTCACCCGGCCGCGGCCGCCAGCTCCTCGGCGGCCGCGGCCGCGGTGTCGGCGAGGGCGGCGAGGTCGGGGGCACCCGCGGCGTCCACCGGCACCGGCCGCTCCTCCGAGACCCGCTGCTGCCACAGCTGCACCGCGACGACCCGCGACGCCGCCTCCTCGACCCGCTCGCGCGGGAGGCGACCCTCCTCGATCGCCCGGGTCAGGGTGCGATGGGCGCGGGCGGTGTCGGCCGGCATCAGCAGCAGGTCGGCACCCGCCGCGAGCGCGGTCACCGCAGGCTCCTCGCGCCCGGCCACCGCACCCATGCCCAGGGAGTCGGTGATCGCGACGCCCTCGAAGCCGAGCTCCTCGCGCAGCAGGTCGTAGGTCTCCGGCGCGAGGCTCGCCGGCACCCCGGGGGCGACCGCGTCGACGGCGACGTGGCTGACCATGATCGACGGCGCCTCGTGCAGCACCGCCTTGGCGAAGGGGCGCAGGTCACGGTCGGCCAGCTCGGCCATGCTCACGTCGAGCTCCGGCAGCGCGACGTGGCTGTCGACGCTCACGGCGCCGTGGCCGGGGAAGTGCTTGGGGGTCGAGACGACGCCGGCCCGGTCGTAGCCCGCCACGGCGGCCGCCACCGCCAGGGCGGCCGTGGCGGGGTCGGTCGACGGCGACCGCGAGCCGATGGTCGGGTCGCCAGCGCCGATCGTGACGTCGGCGACCGGGGCGAAGACCCAGGTGAAGCCGAGACCGCGCAGCTCCATGGCCAGGGCTTCGGCGGCGGCGCGCACCACGGCGCGACCCGGCTTCTCCCCCGCGGCCACCGCGTCGCCCGCGGCGGCGAAGGCCGGGAAGTCGGTGGCCACCCCCGACAGGTGGGAGACCAGCCCGCCCTCCTGGTCGACTCCGACGACCGGCGGGAAGCCGCGGCCGTCGGCGCTCACGGCCGCCTCGACGGCCGCGGTGGTGGCCCTCACCTGCGCGGCGTCGACGACGTTCTCGGCCGTCACCGACACCCCCGCCAGGTGGTGCTCGGCGACGAGGTCGGCCGCGACCTCCGGGTCGGTGCCGGCGTAGCGGCCCACGACGACCTGGCCGGCGAGCCGCTCGGCGTCCCACCCCGCGACCAACGCCCTGGCCTGCTCGACCTCGCCGCGGGTCGGGCCCCAGCCGGTGGGCTCCGCCGCGTCCTCCGAGGACACGTCTCCGGCCGCGCCGGACCCGCTGGAGGGCACCGTGGTGCCCGGTGTCGCGGCGCTGCCGGTCGGCCCCGACGGGGTGCCGGTGGCACCACAGCCCGCCAGCACGAGGGCGCTCAGCGCCAGCGCGCACAGGCCCGCCGGGCGCGCGGACGGCCGCGGGTGCCGGGCCGTGGAGGGACGGGATGTGGAGGGAGGACGCAGCACCCGGCCGAGGCTAACCGTGGGGGCCTCAGAGCCCGCAATGGGTGGCGAAGAAGCCCCGCAGCGCCGCGCGGGTGGCGTCGGGCAGCGGCAGGTAGAACGACGCCGCCGCGGGCAGCCCCGGGCCGCCCACCCGCACGCCGACCAGGGTGCCGACCTTGTCCTCGGCCAGCGCGTGGGGGTCGCAGCGGCTCGGCACGAGCCGCAGCCGCACCTGCTCGGGCGGCCCGGTGGCCAGGCGCACCCGCACCCCCGAGCCGACCGAGGCCGATCCCTCGGCCTGGCGGAAGAGCACCGTGTCCTCGAAGCCGCGGAACACCGTCACGGGGCGCGCTGCGCCGGTGGGGCGCAGCGTCACGTCGAGCTCCAGCACCGAGCCCCGCCCGCGGCCCACCACCCGCGGCTCGCCCACCTCGAGGTCGGCCGCGTCGGCGAGCCGCTGCGCCGCGCAGTCGCGGTCGAGGAAGAGCCCGACCGCGCCGTACCGGTCCTCGGCGGTGGTCGTCGACTCCACCGGTGGGCCGCCGTCGACGCGGTAGGTGAGGCTCACCGTGGCGTCCGATCCCGTGCCGCAGCGTGCGAGCGGCAGGGCGAAGGGCAGGTCGGCCTCGTTGAGGAAGGTCTTCTCCCCGGTCCAGGTCGTGGTGGCGAAGCGCTCGGAGCCCACCTCGGCCCGCAGCACGGTCAGCTCGTGGTCGGTGGAGTCCACCAGGCGCACGAACACCTCGCGGCCCTGCCGCTCGAGGCGGGACTGGTCGACGTAGGCCGTCAGCCCGTCGGGCCAGGGCGCCGACCCGACCGACTGAGCCGAGGCCGCGTCACCCGGCGAGGGTGCGCCCGGGCCGGGGGCCCCGTCGGCGCAGCCCGAGGCGGCGCCGAGCACGAGCGACACCACCACCGACGCGAGCCACGGGCGCCCGCGCCCGACCGCGAGCCTCACAGGTGGTCGGGCACGATCAGCGCATCGGGGTCCTGGCGCACCGGCATGGCCTCCAGCGCGGCCTGGGTCAGGTCGACGGCACCACTCACCAGGCGCCGCCTGCGCCGCTCGGACAGCCGGTCCCACGCGCCCGGCCGTCGGTGCTCCATGAGCTCGCCGGTGGCCCGCTCGGCCGCCTCGGCGAGCTCGGCGTCGCTGAAGACCGGCCGACTGCCGACCGTGGGGCGCTCGGGCAGCGCGGTGAGCACCGGGAGCACGACGTCGCCCGCGGCGACCTTGGCGCGGTAGCTCCTCTCCCGCGGCAGCCGGGCCCAGGCGGTCGCGAGGTCGCCACGCCCCCAGGGCGGGCGCGTCGCCGACCACAGCCTGCGCGCGACGGCGTCGACCGCGACGGTCATCTCGTGCTCGGTGAACCTCATGCCCCGATTCTGGACCACCGGCGCAGGCGCCGCGCCGGGCGCGGCCGCCCGGTCGGGGCACCGGGACGGGAAACACCCCCCGGGACGGGTCCCGGGGGGTGCTTGTCGCAACCTGCTCCCCCCGAAAGCGGGAACGCTCAGAGGCAGCAGGCAGCCCTAGGTTCACCCGGAGATGCGGGTGATCCATCACCCGCCAGGTGTGAGCCTGTAGGGCCCTTACAGAAGACCACCCCGTCGCCGGCCGCGCCAGGGGCTCGCGCGGATCCGGTCCTTCGGGGTGAGGGGATCAGGCCTCGCGGGACCGATCCTCCTGCGCCGGCACCCGGTCCAGCACCCGGTCGAGCACGGCGGTGGCCACCTGGTCGGGGCACTCGTCGGGGGTCCAGTGCGAGGCGCCCTCGAGCGCGACGAAGCGGTAGTCGGCGCGCACGTGGGCCCCGCACGCGTGCGCCGCGGTGGGTGAGGTGGCCAGGTCGTCGGCGCCCCACAGGAACGTCGTCGGCACCGTGACCGGCGGGGTGGCGGCGAGGTCGCCGTCCATGGCGCGGTACCACCCCAGCGCCGGGGTGAGGGCGCCCGAGCGCATCAGGTCGACGTAGGCCTCCACGTCGGGCGCGGCGACCGCGCCGCCGTAGAGCGCGCGCAGCCCGCGGGCGTCGTCGTCGAGCAGGGAGGCCTCGCCGCGGCCCGGCTCGCGGAAGACCCGGATGTAGGACGAGCGGCGCTGCTGCTCGGGGTCCTCGCGCAGGGCCGCCCCGAAGGCCGCGAGGTGGGGCACCGAGAGCGCGGTCAGCGTGCGCAGCCGCTCGGGGTGCCGCGCGGCGAGCGCCCACGCGACCGAGGCGCCCCAGTCGTGGCCGACCAGGTGGAAGGGGCCCGTGTCCAGGGCGTCGGCCACCGCCAGCACGTCGGTGACCAGGCGCGGCACGGCGTACGCCGCCACCGCGGCGGGCCGGGCCCCCGGGGAGTAGCCGCGCTGGTCGGGCGCCACGAGGCGCAGGCCGTGCCCGGCGAGACGCCCGACGACCCGGTCCCAGCTGCGCGCCGACTGCGGGAAGCCGTGCAGCAGGAGCACCGGCACGCCGTCGTCGGGCCCGGCGAGGTGGACGTCGAGGTCGATCGGGCCGTGGTCGGGGTCGTCGACGACCACCGTGGTCGACGCGTCGAAGGCGCTCATGGGCCGAGCATCGCATCCCGACGCGGGCGCCACCACCGACGACCGCGGGCACCGGCCGTGGCCGCCCGGCCCACGCCGACGCCACACGCCCGACCGTGACAGCAGCGCTGTCACGGACAGTGCCATGATGGCGCCCATGAGCGACATCGACGTCCTGGAGCGCATCCTCGCCGAGCGGTGGAGCTGCCGCGGCTACCTGCCCGACCCCGTCGACGACACGGTGGTCGAGCGGCTGCTGCTCGCCGCGCAGCGCACGCCGTCGTGGTGCAACACCCAGCCCTGGCAGGTGCACGTGGTCTCCGGCGACGCCGCACGCGCGCTGAGCGCGCGCATGCTCGCCTCCTTCGACGGCGCCGGCAGCGACTTCCCCTTCCCCGAGGCCTACACCGAGGAGCGGCAGGCGCGACGACGCGAGAGCGGCTGGCAGCTCTACGACGCCGTCGGGATCGCCAAGGGCGACCGGGAGCGCTCCTTCGCCGAGGGGCTGCGCAACTTCGAGCTCTTCGGCGCCCCCCACGTCGCCGTCGTGACGACCGCCGCCGAGCTCGGCACCTACGGCGCGGTCGACTGCGGGCTCTACGTGCAGACCTTCCTGCTCGCGGCCCACGCCCTCGGCCTCGGCGCCTGCGCCCAGGCCGCCCTGGCGGGCCAGTCGCCGCTGCTGCACGAGGTGCTCGACCTGGCCGAGGACCGCCGCGTGGTCTGCGGCATCTCCTTCGGCCACCCCGACCCCGGGCACCCCACGGCGTCCTACCGCACCACGCGGGCCCCGCTGGAGGAGGTCGTCACGCGCGTCACGAGTCTCGACGGGGCTGCGCACCACTCCTAGGTCGGCAGCCAGGACACCTGCCCGGCGAGCACGGCGTAGCCGACGAAGGCGCCGATGTCGAGCAGGGTGTGGGCCACCACCAGCGGCATCACCCGGCCCCACCGGCGGTAGAGCCAGCCGAAGAGCAGGCCCATGACGAGGTTGCCCACGAAGCCGCCGAGGCCCTGGTAGAGGTGGTAGCTCCCCCGCAGCGCGGCGGCGACGACGATCGCCGTCAGGTCGCCCAGGCCCAGCTGGCGCAGCCGCACCAGCACGTAGCCGAGGACCAGCACCTCCTCCACGACGGCGTTCTCCAGCGCCGAGAGCACGAGCACGGGGATGTGCCACCACACGTCGGGGAGGTTGTCCGGCACCACCGTGAGGCTCAGGCCCAGCGCGTGCATCACGAGGTAGAAGGCGACCCCGACCGAGCCGACGCCGGCAGCGATCGCGGCACCGCGCGCGAGGTCCAGACCGGTCAGCCACGCTCCCCCGCGGGCCCACAGCTCGCGCAGGCCGGCGCCGGAGCGCACCAGGAGGTAGCCCGCCAGCAGCACCGGCACGAGCGAGAAGCCGAAGGCCAGCAGCTGGTAGGCCAGGTCGAACCACGGTCGCTGGGGGGCGTAGGAGCCGTTCATCGACGCCGTCTGGCCCGCGAGCCCGCCGGGGGCGGTCGCCGCCTCGAGCAGGTTGACCACCGAGTAGACGGTCGAGCGGCCCAGCGAGAGCGCCAGCACCACGACCAGCTCGACGAGCAGCAATCGGCGGCTCAGCGGTCCTCCCGGGCTCCGCGGCGCCGGCACGGCGGTCGAGCCGGGCACCTCGGCGCCCCGGGCGGCCCGGCCGCGGGGGCCGGGGGCGGGCCCACCAGCGGGGTCGGGAGTGGGGTCGGGGGACGGGCCGGGCCCGTCGGTGTGCGTCGCCACGGGCGCCACCCTGCCACCCGCAGGTGAGGGGCGGCTGAGAGCGGGCGTGGCAGGGTGGACGGCACGCACCTCGTCTACTCGGAACGGGAGCACACCCATGCACGACCCCGCACACCCCTCGTCCCAGGCCCCCGGCAGCGACACCACGGCGTCGCCCCACCCGGCCTCGCCTCCCCCCGCCACCACCCGGCGCAGGCTGCTCGGCGGCTCGGGCGCGCTGGCCGCCGGAGCCGTCGGCGCCACGGTCTCCGGCGGGTCCGCCGCCGTGGCCGGCCCCGGTCGGGGACCCGGCCCGTCGGGCGTCCTCGACACCGCGGAGTGGCCCGACGGGCCCGGGCGCCCGCTGCGCGCCCAGCGCGCCGACCGCGAGCTGCGCGCGATCATGGCCGAGGTCGACCCCGACCGGATCCGTGCCATCGTGGAGAAGCTGGTGTCCTTCGGCACCCGGCACACGCTGTCGAGCCAGGACGACCCCGAGCGCGGCATCGGCGCGGCCCGCGACTGGATCGCCGCCGAGATGCGCCGCTACGCCGCGCGCTCGGGCGGACGGATGAGCGTCACGGTCCCGTCGTACGTGCAGGAGCCGGCCTCGCGCATCCCCGCGCCGACCCGGATCAGCAACGTCGTGGCGCGTCTGGAGGGCTCCTCGGATCCCGGACGGGTCTACGTCGTCTCCGGTCACTACGACTCGCGCGCCACCGACGTCATGGACGCCACCTCCGACGCCCCCGGCGCCGACGACGACGCCAGCGGCGTGGCCGTGGCCATGGAGCTGGCCCGCATCATGGCCACCCGGCGCCCGGCCGCGACCATCCTCTTCGCGGCCGTGGCCGGCGAGGAGCAGGGCCTCTACGGCTCCACGTTCCTGGCCCGCCAGCTCACCGAGGAGGGCGCCGACGTCCAGGGCATGTTCACCGACGACATCGTCGGCAGCAGCCGCGCCGACGACGGCGAGCGCGACCGGCGCAGCGTGCGGCTCTTCGTGCAGGGCGTGCCGACGAGCGAGGACGAGGCGCGCGCCGCGACCCGGCTCTCGATCGGCGGGGAGAACGACTCCCCCACGCGCCAGCTCGGCCGCTTCGTCGCCGAGGTCGCCGACCCGCGCCTGACCGGCATGGAGGTGCGCCTGGTCTACCGCCTCGACCGCTACCTGCGCGGCGGCGACCACCGACCCTTCCTCGAGGCGGGCTACCCCGCGGCCCGCTTCACCGAGCCGGCCGAGGACTTCGCCCACCAGCACCAGGACGTGCGGGTCGAGGACGGCGTGCAGTACGGCGACCTGGTGCGCTTCTGCGACATGGACTACATCGCCGGCGTCACCCGGGTCAACGCCGCCGCACTGTGGTCGCTGGCCCAGGCCCCGGGCGTGCCGCGCGATGTGGTGGTGGACACCACCGCGCTGACCAACGACAGCACCCTGAGCTGGTCGCCCGGGTCGGGCGAGACCGCGTCGTACGAGGTCGTGTGGCGCCCGACCCCCGAGCCGCTGTGGCAGCACGTCGTCGCGGTGCGGGGCACGAGCGCGACCCTGGACCTGTCGAAGGACAACGTCGTGCTCGGGGTGCGCGCCGTGGGGCCCGACGGCCACCGCAGCCCCGCGGTGTTCCCGTTCCCCGCACCCGCCTGACCGGTCGCCCGCAGGCGCCCCGGCAAGCCGGTCCGCCGGGGTGAGCGCAGGCCCCTGCGGGCCGTGGTGGTGTGGCACCTCACCCGCGCGGCCGTCCCCGGCCGCCCCACCACGACCCGCAGGAGTCCTCGTGACCGCACCCCACCGCGACGCGCCCACCGGGGCGGAGGCCGGCCACGACCCGCGCCACGCGCAGCGCGCCGTCGAGCTCGCGCTGCTCAACGTCGACCAGGGCGGCAAGCCCTTCGCCTGCGTGGTGGTCGACGCCGCGACGGGCGAGGTGGTCGTGGAGGCGGCCAACCAGGTCGCCCAGTCCGGCGACCCGACCGCCCACGCCGAGATCACCGCGATCCGCGACCTCGCCGCCCGGGGGCGCTCCGACCTCGAGGGCTGCGACGTCTACGTCACCGCCTACCCCTGCCCCATGTGCCTCGGCGCGCTCTACTACGCCGCACCCGACCGGGTGCTCTTCGGCGCGACCCGCGAGCAGGAGGGCGAGCACTACGAGGACGGTGGCCGCTGGATGACCCTGGCGAGCTTCTACGACGAGTACGCCCGGGAGCCCGCGGACCGCAGCCTGCCCGCGGCCCAGGTGGCGGTCGAGGACCCGACCGCGCCGTTCCGTGCCTGGTCGGAGCGCCACGGCTGAGGCCGGTCACCTTCACTGTGACGCAGTGAAGGCCCAGGCTTGACAGGGCTGGTGGATCAGGCCAGGTGGATCAGTGCGGCGCCGCCGAGGGCGAGCAGCCAGCTGGCGAAGCTGCCGATGAGGAAGTACTCGGTCACGTCGCTCGGCCCGTCGGCGGGCAGCCCCGGGTCGCGCTGGGCGCGCTGCAGCTCGGGGAACCGCAGCAGCCCCTTGGCCGCCACGACGATGGCGGCCGCGGTGAGCTCGCCCAGCGCTCCCAGGCCGGTCAGGAAGACGCGCTCCATCGGGCCCAGCACGCGCCCGCCCTTGAGCTGCTTCTCCCCCGAGGTCGCGGGCACGCCGACGGCGTCGAGCAGGAGGCGGACCAGGATGTTGGCCGTCACCAGCTGCGCGAGCACGACGCCGGTGGCGACCAGGAGGTCGGCGGCGGGCCAGCGCGCGAGGAGCGTGGCGTCCAGGCGGGCGGGCCAGGCCGGCTCCGAGCCCACCAGCTGCACCCCCAGCACGGCGACGGCGGCGCCGGCCACCGGCGCCGCGAAGGCGACCACCCGCGCGCGTGAGCGCGACCGGGCGGGGAGCCCCACGTCCATCGCCCGCGCCGACGCCAGCAGCCACACCACGAGCGCGACGGCCAGCAGGAGGAAGAGGGCGACGACCTCGCCCGCCCCGAGGTCGAGGAGCACCAGCCCGACCAGCAGCGGCGCGAGGCCCGCGACGAGGCAGCCGAGCAGCCGACCGCGGCTGAGGAGGTCGTGGGAGGGGCGACCGAGGTCGCAGGCCCCCAGGGCCATCAGCCACAGCCCCACCAGCACCAGGCTCACCGCTGCTCCTCCCGACCGGCCGTCGCCGGCCCCGTCGCCGATCCCGCCCCAGAGTCCGCCTCGGTCTCTCCCGCTGCGAAGCTGAGGTGAGCATCGCGCAGCGCACCGACACCGCGGGCGAACTGCTGGCTGACCGCCGACCGCGAGATGCCCTGGTCGGCGGCGATCTCCGCCTGGGAGCGGCCCTGGAGCGCCGCGAGCGCCAGGCTGCGGCCGCGGTCGCCGAGGCGGTCGAGCAGCGCGTCGCGGGTGAGCAGGAAGGCGTTGACCGGGCCGGCGTGGGTGCCGCCGGCCCCGGCGTCGTACCAGGTGCGGCTGGAGGCGCGGCGTGGGCGTCCCAGCACGTCGAGGGCCTCGCGGGCGGCCCACCAGCCCGGCCCGTCCTGCAGCAGCGGGGTGCGCTGGTCGTCGTAGACCGTGACCTCGCCGTGGCCCAGACCGCAGCGCACGTCGACGTCGGGCAGCAGGGCCAGGCGCACCAGGGCGGTGGCCAGCACCGCGTCGGCCAGGGTCGTGAAGGCTCCCTGGAGCTCGTCGCCCACGGTCGCCTCGAGGCGCTGAGCCGGGGTCAGGGCGCGGGAGACCTCGGCGAGCACCTCGACGATGCGCCGCTGGGCCGCACCGCGGTCGGGCAGGTCGCGGGAGCCGACGACGTCGCCGATGAGGGTGAAGAGCTGCACCATCGGTCAAGCATATCGCTGAACTAGACCAAAGTTAAGCCATGATCTGGATCAGCTGACCGAGGCGGACTCGTCGCTCCCACGCTTGCCCGCCCGGCTCCGGTCCGTGCCGGGCTCGGCCGCCGGCTGCGGTGCGGACGCTGCGGCCGCCGGGGTCCGCACGAGCAGTGCGAGCAGCACGGCCACCGCCGAGACCACGCCTCCCCAGAGCAGGGCGTCCTGCACGCCGGACGCCGTGGCGGCCGCGGCGGGCGACCCGCCCTCGGCGGCCCGCGTCGCGCCACGGGTCATCACCGTCACGAAGAGCGCCGTGCCCGCTGCGCCGGCCACCTGCTGCACCGTGCTCACGATGGCGCTGCCGTGGGAGTAGAGGTGCGGGGGCAGCGAGCCCAGCGCGGAGGTCAGCAGCGGCGTGAACATGAGCGCGATGCCGATGCTCAGCAGCACGTGGGCACCCACGACGGTGGCCGTGGCCGTGCCCTGGTCGAAGGTGCTCATCAGCCACAGCGCCGCACTGGCCACCACCGCGCCCGGCGGCACCAGGGGACGTGGGCCCACGCGGTCGAAGACCCGACCGACGACCGGTGCCATGAGGCCCATGACGACACCGCCGGGCAGCAGGACCAGGCCGGTGCGCAGCGTGGAGAGGCCCAGGACGTCCTGCAGGAAGATGGGCAGCAGGATGAGGGTGCCGAAGAGCGCCATCATCGCCACCACGACGAGGGCGACGGCGACGGCGAAGGCCCGCGACCCGAAGGCCCGCAGGTCGAGCAGCGCCCGCTCCCCCAGCCGCAGCTGCCGGTGCACGAACAGGCCGAGGGCCACGAGGCCGACTCCGAGGGGCACCCAGGGCGAGACCGGGGCGTCGCCCGAGGCGCTCTCGCCGATGCTGCTGAGGCCGTAGACCAGGCCGCTGAAGCCGAGGGCGGAGAGCACGACGGAGGCGACGTCGACCGGCACCGCGGTGCGCTCGGCCACGTCGCGGACCCACAGGCGCCCGAGCCCGAGCGCGAGCACCGCGATCGGCAGGACGATCCAGAACATCCATCGCCAGCTCAGCTGGTCGAGCACGACCCCCGACACCGTCGGGCCGACCGCCGGAGCCACCGAGATGACGATGGAGATCGTGCCCATCATGCGGCCGCGACGCTCGGCCGGCACGAGGTTGAGGATCGTGGTGATCAGCAGCGGCATCATGATGGCGGTGCCGGAGGCCTGCACCACCCGGGCGAGCACGAGCACCCCGAAGGTGGGGGCCAGCGCCGCGAGCAGCGTGCCGGCGGTGAACGCCGACATGGCCACCGTGAAGAGCGTGCGCAGCGAGAAGCGGCCGATGAGGTAGCCGGTGACCGGGATGACCACGGCCATGGTCAGCAGGAACGCGGTGGTGATCCACTGCGCGGTCGACGCCGCGATCGAGAACTCCCCCATCAGACGCGGCAGGGCCACGCTCATGATCGTCTCGTTGAGGATCACCACGAAGGCGGAGCCGACCAGCAGTGCGATCAGGCGCGCCGCACCCGGCGGCAGGCCCGCGCCGGGGTCCGCCGGGGCGGGGGCGTGGGGGTCGGTGAGCGTGTCGGGCACGAGGCTTCCCTCTCGGTGGCGGTGCGACGGCGGCAGGGGACGGACGGCGCGGCGCCGCTCCTCCCCGGGATCTTTCTGCACGGAGTACAACTTTGCACGTCGTCGGTTTTGTTCCACACTTCCCGGATGGGTCTGCGCGAGGACAAGAAGCAGGCCGCGTGGCAGGAGATCCGCGGCGCGGCCTGGCGCCTCTTCGCCGAGCGCGGTTTCGACGCGGTCAGCGTCGAGGAGATCGCCGGCGCCGCCGGCGTCTCGCGCAGCACCTTCTTCAACTACTTCCGCACCAAGGAAGCGGTGGTCGTCGACCCCGCGCCCCGTGTCGTACGCCGCCTCGACGACCTCCTGGCCGCGCAGCCGGTCGAGCGCGAGGCCTGGGAGGCGCTCACCGCGGTGCTGGTCGGGCTGACCCGGGCCGACCGTGACGACATGGTCGCGCGCCGCCGACTGGTCGCCGACAGTCCGGAGCTGCAGCGCGGCGTCCACGAGCTCGGCGAGCAGCTCGCCGCGCAGCTCGTGGCGTGGATGACGACCCGCCTGCCGCACGATCCGATCGGGGCCGCCCTGGTGGTGGAGCTGTCGCTCGCCGCCACCCGCACCGCGTGGGCGGCGTGGCCCGAGGACGCCGGGGTGGACGCCTACCTCGCACTGCTCCAGGACTGCCTCGGCCGCGCGCGGCCCGCCGCGTACGGGCACGGTCGACCCGAGGCGCACTGAGGCTCACCGGCGCATCGCCCGCCAGGTGCGCTCGGAGCGCAGCCAGGAGGCGACGACCCGGGCGCAGGCGGCCGGGTCGGCCGCGACGGTCTCGCACCGTCGGCCACGACCGCCGCCCGCAGCCCAGGGCTGCACGCACACCCGCGTGCCGCCGGAGCGGTCGCTGCTCCGGTCACCGCCTCGGTCACCGCCTCGGTCACCGCCTCGGTCACCGGCGCACGAGCCCGGTCGCAGGCAGCCGGTGCGCACCAGCACCGCGCCCACCTCCTGCCGCACCACGGCGCGCAGCGCCTCGAGGACAGGGGCGTGCGTCGGGCCGCAGCCGCCCGCCGCACACACCCCGACCGCCACCGTGGGCTCGCCGTCCTGACGCGTCCTGGCCATCACGCACCTCCTCGCCTCGGGCCGCACCTGCGACCACCAGCCACCGTACATGAGAATGATTCTCGTCAGTGTGGCGCGGGGCAGGCGTCAGGCGACCGTGCCCTCCCAGGTGAAGACCGCCCCGGCCTCGACGGCGTAGGTCCGCGAGGTCGTGCCCCCGACGACCACCCGCACCAGCTGGGTCTGCCCGGTGTCGTTGTAGCCGTAGACCCCGACCGTGCCGTCGGGGCGCACGAAGGCCGAGGACCACACGCTCCAGCTGGTGGTGGAGCTGGCCACGCTGACCGCCCCCGGACGGGCCGCCCGCGCCAGCTGCGCGAGCACGGCGTGCTCCGGGCCGGTCGTCACCGTGCGGTCGGGCGCCACGGCGAGCACGCCGCGGCAGGTCTTGCAGCCCCACCGCGACCCGGCGTCGAGACCCACGCCGGGGGTCGTGCTGAGCGCGGCGTTCCAGAACATCAGCCCGCCGGAGCCGGCCCGCACGCTGCGCACGACGAGGTGGGCGGAGTCCCAGCGGAAGGTGCCCCACCGGGAGTCGGTGGTGCCGGTGCACTCGGTGAGGATCGACGGCACGGCGAGGTCCGCCATCTGGTCCGGGGTCCCGCCGTAGCAGTGGAAGGCCGCGGCGGCGTGCGCGCCGGGCGCCTGCGCCAGCACCGCGTCGACGCGCGCCCGGTCGCTCCAGTTGTGGTCCACGGCCCACAGGTCGACGCCGAGCGCCCGCAGCCGGGGCGCGACCGCGGCGGCCACCCGTGCCAGCTGCTCGTCACTCATGCGCATGGTCGTGTAGTCGCTGGCGTGCCCGGGTTCGTTGACGATGCTGAGCGCCGAGACCGGCACACCGCGTTCGCGCAGCCAGGCCGCCTGGGCCACGAGCATCGAGGCGTAGGACGCCTCCGCGCCCACCAGGAGCGACCCGCCGCGCAGCGAGCGGGAGTCCTTCATCGAGGCCGGTGCCGACCAGGGGGCCACGACGACCTCCAGGTCGGGGTTGAGCGGCAGGGCCCGGGTCAGCAGGTAGTCCACCGCCCTCCTGGCCTCGGCGGGCGGCGTCACCCTGCGCCCGTCCCACCCCCACGTCCACAACCGGGTGGAGAAGTCGGTCGACGACAGCGGGAGGCGCACCCAGTCCAGCCGTGCACCGTCGGCGCGGGTGCGGTCGAAGAGCAGGCGGGTGGCGGCGTCGTTGCCACCGAGCTGGACGACGGCGGCGTCGGTGAGGGCGGCGCCGACCCCGCGCCAGACCTGCGCGCGGCGCGAGGTGTCGACGGTGACCGTCGCGGTGGCCGCGGCGGTCGTCGCGGCCACGGGCACGACCGTGCGGGCGGCGTCGGCGCCCGACGACAGCGTCATCCGGTCCACCGTGACGACGCTAGCGCCCAGGTGCACCGGCACGCGCGGGCGGGCGGAGGCGGTGGCGCCCAGCGCCAGGACGAGGGCCAGCCCGACGAGCAGGGCGAGGCCGCGGCGGGTCACGTGTCGCGGCGTACGGCGGGGGCGTGCGGGCGTGGCGGACGAGGGGGTGTCGGGGGTCATCGCTGTCGTTCCTGGTGGGTCCGGCGTCAGGGGGGTGCCGGGCAGTCGCACCATCGGCGGCGGGCGGGCCGACCGGAGGGGTTCGAGGTCACCGTCCGGTCTCGGAGGGTGGTGCCGGACGTCGACTTGCCTATGACTCGTAGGCAGATGCAGGATGTGCTTAGCAATACCGGGACGGAGACACACGACATGGCGCGCGCAGGACTCACGACGCAGCGACTCACCCTCGAGGCCGCCGACCTGGCCGACGAGGCCGGCTTCGCCGCGGTCACCCCCGCCGCGCTCGCCCGGCGCGTGGGGGTGCGACCCGCGAGCCTCTACTCCCACCTGCGCGATGCCGACGACCTGCGCACCCGCGTCGCCCTGCTGGCCCTGCAGGAGATGGCCGACCGGGTCGCCGCGGCCGTCGCCGGCCGCGCCGGCAAGGACGCCCTCGTCGCCTTCGGCGGTGCCTACCGCGACTACGCCCGGGAGCACCCCGGCCGTCACGACGCCGCGAGGCTGCGGCTCGACCCCGCCACGGCCGCCGCCAGCGCCGGTCCGCGCCACGCCGAGCTGGCCCGCGCGGTGCTCCGTGGCTACGACCTCACCGGGGAGGACCAGACCC
This sequence comes from Nocardioides sp. Leaf307, assembly GCF_001423135.1. Taxonomy (NCBI): domain Bacteria; kingdom Bacillati; phylum Actinomycetota; class Actinomycetes; order Propionibacteriales; family Nocardioidaceae; genus Nocardioides; species Nocardioides sp. Leaf307. The sequence continues at coordinate 1,989,141 of NZ_LMNY01000001.1, forward strand.
ACGCCGTGCGCCTGCTCGGCAGCGTCTTCCACGGCTACACCAGCCTCGAGGCGGCCGGTGGCTTCGGCCACAGCAGCCCCGACAGCGACACCACCTGGCGCCGCACGCTCGACGCGCTCGACGTGCTGCTGCGCCGTTGGCCCGACCCCACCCAGGAGACACCGTGACCCACGACCCCCTCCCCTCGACCCCCACCTCGTCCAGCGGCTCCCCCGCCTCCCCCGGGACGGACCCCGGCGCCGCACTCGCGCACCGGGTCTCGTTCACCACCCCGGCCGGGCACGCCCTCGTCCGCGGTGTGCTCGACCTCGAGGACACCGACCGCGGACTCGTGCCGCACCGGCTGCCCCGGTGGGTGCGCGAGCGCCATGCCGACGCCCAACTGGCGATGGCGCAGTCGCAGACCTCCGGCGTGCGGCTGCTGGTGCGCACCCGGGCCACGACGCTCGCCCTGGAGGCCGTGCCCACCAAGCGGGTCTACCCCGGCCTGCCCGCCCGTCCCGACGGCGTCTACGACCTGCTGGTCGACGACGTGCCGACCGCCGACGCCACCATCCGCGGAGGCGACACCGTCACCCTCGACATGGCCGCCGGAACCGCACGCCACGACCTGGGCCCCGCCGGCACCGCCACCTTCACCGGTCTGCCCGGCCACGACAAGACCGTCGAGATCTGGCTGCCCCACGACGAGACGACCACCCTGGTCTCGCTGGGCTCCGACGCCCCGGTCGGCCCCGCCGAGCGTGCCGACCGCCCGGTCTGGCTGCACCACGGCAGCTCCCTGAGCCACGGGTCCTTCGCCGCGAGCCCCACGGGCACGTGGCCGGCGGTCGCGGCCCGTGCCGCCGGGGTCGAGCTGGTCAACCTCGGACTGGGCGGCAGCGCCCTGCTCGATCCCTTCCTGGCCCGCACGCTGCGCGACACCCCGGCCGACCTGATCAGCCTCGAGATCGGCATCAACGTCGTCAACGCCGACCTGATGCGGCTGCGCGCCTTCGTGCCCGCGGTCCACGGCTTCCTCGACACCATCCGTGACGGACACCCCGACACGCCCCTGCTCGTGCTCTCCCCGCTGCTGTGCCCTCTCCACGAGGACACCCCCGGGCCGACCGCTCCCGACCTCGACGCCCTGCGCGCCGGCGAGCTGCGCTTCGTCGCCACGGGCGACCCGTCCGAGGTCGCCGCGGGCCGGCTCACGCTCTCCGTCGTACGCCGCGCGCTCGCGGGCCTGGTCGCGGCGCGGGCCGACGACCCCCACCTGCACCTGCTCGACGGCCTGGAGCTCTACGACGAGGCCGACCACGCCCGGCACCCGCTCGTGGACGGCCTCCACCCGGGGCCCGAGACGCACCGCGAGGCGGGTGAGCGCTTCGCCCGTGTCGCGCTGGGCGGTCCTTTCGGGGCGCTGGCACACTGACCGCGCCGGGGGGCTCGGCAGGCGCCTGCGCCGCAACCCCTCAGCGTGTCGGTCCTCGTGCCGATGTGGACCGGAGGTCGTGCTCGGGAGCGGAGGTGGTGCACCGGTGGCAGCATCGGGAGCGTCCCGTGCGCGCCTCCTCGGTGTGGTCGCGTGGGTCGCCGGGTTCACCCTCGCCGCGGAGGTCGGGCTGCACACCAGGCCCCCGGGCTCGCCGATCGCTCTGTTCTGGCCCGCCGCGGCCGTGGCGGTCGCCTGGCTCGTCCTGCGACCGGGCCGCTCCGACCGCGCCGTGGCCCTCGTGGCGATGGGAGCGGTGCTGGCCGTCGAGGCCTCGACCGTGTTCGAGGCGCCGTCGGGCGTGGCCCTGACCGTGCTGGCTCACCTCGCGCTGTGCGGCGGCTGCACCGTCGGGCTCGAGGTCACGACGCGACGGCGCGGTCGGCTGCGACACCACGACCTGCTCACGGCCCTGCGCTCGAGCGCCGGCCTGGTCGCCCTGGCGGCCAGCGCCCTGGCGGCCTCCGCGGCGACGGCGCCCGTCATCGGGGCGGCCGTGCTCGCCGACGGGGGCGGCTGGTCCTGGGAGACCGTGGTGGCCTGGACCGGCCGGAGCTCGGTGACCGTGACGGTGCTGGTCGGCACCCTGGTCGCCCTGCGCCGCGCACCCACCGCCCGCGCGCCCCAGGAGGGGACCGGCCTCCGCTGGGGCTACCACCTCCTGGGCCCCACCGGGCGCGCCCGCGCCCGGTCGACGAGCCGGCTGGAGTACGCCGCACTGGTCGCGACCACCGCGGCGGTCCTCGCACTGATCTACGGGGTCGCCTCCCAGCTCCCGATCGCCTTCGTGCTCATGGCGGTCGCCGCCTGGGCCGGGACCCGCTTCTCGCCGGAGGCCGCGGCGGTCCACGTCACCGGCACCGCCCTGGTCCTCGTCGCCCTCACCTCGCAGGGCCTCGGCGTGCTCGCCGCCGTCGACGACCCCCTGCTGCGCGCCCTCGTCGCCCAGCTCTTCGTGGGCACCTGCTTCGTCCTGGCCATGCTCCTGGCCTACGGCGAGGAGCGTCATGGGCTGCTCGCCGCCCGCCTGCTGGCCTCCGAGGCAGCGGCGCGGTCGCAGGCCGAGCTGCTGGGGGCGGTGACCTCGTCGATGGCCGACGCCCTCGTGGTGCTCGACGCCGACGGCACCGTGGTGCTGTCCAACCACACCGCCGACGCGCTGCTGGCCGGGTCCACCGCGATCAACATGGCCGATCCCGGCCAGCACGGCTTCCACCTCCCCGACGGCACCCCGATCCGTCTCGACGACGGCCTGCACACCCGGGCGCTGGGCGGCGAGACGATCCTGGGCGAGCTGGTGCAGCACGTCGACAGCGGCACCGGGGAGCGCACCTTCCACTCCGTCAGCGGAGCCCCCCTGCCCACCGCCTCCGGGCGAAGGGTCGCGGTCTTCCTGCTGCGCGACGTCACCCGGGAGCAGATGCACCTGCGCCAGGTGCAGGGATTCGCGGGCATGGTGGCCCACGACCTCAAGTCACCCCTGGCCAGCCTGGCGGGGTGGCACCAGCTGCTCGCCGACGAGCTCGAGCGCCTCGGCGCGGACGCCGACGACGCGGCGTCGATGAACCGGCGCATCGGCTCCTCCACCCGGAGGATGGAGCTGCTGATCGACGACCTGCTCGGCTACGCCAGCGCCCAGGCCGCGACCCACCACCCGGAGCCGGTCGACCTCGACACCGTGGTGGCGGAGGTCCTCGCCGACCGCCACGACCTGCGTCCCGGCACGGTCGTCTGCGACACGGCCCGGCGTACTCGTGGTGCCTCAGCTCGACGTAGGTGACGGGGCGGCGCCGCTCGCCTCAGCGGGTCGGGCCGAGTCGTAGGAGAAGCCGGAGGACCGGGGCTCGCTGGTCCCACCCGTCATCTCAGGCAGCTGCCGCCGGAGACGCCGTACACCGCGCTGTCGTCGGGGGCACGCGACTGCGACCTCTCCAGCGCCTCGATGGTCGTGCGCAGGTCCTCCTGGCACGCGGACACCTCGGCGCGACCGAGGACGTAGCCGGCCAGTCCGGACGTCGCGGCGATCAGGACGGCAGCGATGCCGAGCAGAAGGACCCTGGACACGCACCCATCCTCGCTGTTCTTCCTGTGTCGGAGGAAGTCCCGAGACGCGAGAAGAGGGTGCCAGATCGCTCCGGCACCCTCTCCCACCTGCATCTTCTCCGGTCGGGCTGACAGGATTTGAACCTGCGACCCCTTGACCCCCAGTCAAGTGCGCTACCAAGCTGCGCTACAGCCCGAACCCCGTCCCGTGCGGCCACGCGAGCGTGACCGGGACAGCGCGTGAACACTACAACACCCCGGCTCCCGGTCCGGAATCGACCCCGCCGCACGCACCCGACCGGGCTCCGGGGCGGGCGGTCAGCGGAAGTCGCGGGAGGTCTGGCGCAGCTGGAGGGCCGAGCCCGCACCGGCGATGACCGAGTCGAGGGTGACCACGCGGTCGGCGACCAGGTTGGTCACGCCCTCCTCCCGCTCGAGGATCCCGCGCACCACCACCGCGACCGCGCCCCGCGCCGCGGAGCGGTGGGCGCGCATCACGCCGACCGAGCAGACGACGTTGAGCATCCCGGTCTCGTCCTCGACGTTGAGGAAGGTGATGCCCTGCGCGGTGCCCGGGCGCTGCCGGTGGGTGACCAGGCCCGCGACGTGCACGCGACGGCCGGGCTCGGTGCGCGCGAGGTCGGCCACCGAGGAGATGCCGCTGCCGGTGAGCAGCTCGCGCAGGTGCTCGACCGGGTGGGTCTCGGGCGAGACCCGGGTGGCCCAGAGGTCGGCCAGGGTCACCTCCTCCGCGCTCATGCCGGGCAGCGTCGGCGGGGCCGGCGAGGGTGTGGAGCCGGGCAGGTGGTCGGCGCTCTCCGAGGCGCCCGCGGCCCACAGCGCCTGGCGCCGGTCGAGCCCCAGGCACTCCAGCGCCCCGGCGGTGGCGAGCGCCTCCAGCTGCTGGGTCGACAGCCCCGCGCGTCGTGACAGGTCGGTCACCGAGGTGTACGCCGCCTCCGCGCGCGCGGCCACGATCCGCGCCGCGACGTCGGCGCCGATCCCGCGCACCGAGTCCAGCCCCAGGCGCACGACCAGGTGGCCGTCGCGCCGGTGGGTGCGGGTGGGGTCGGGGCGGGCCGGGTCCCACTCCGCGCGCTCGAAGGACGCCGCGAGGCACTCCTCGAGCCCGGTGGCACCCGCCGTGGGTCCTCCCCGCGCCGCGCCCGGCTCGCCCGGGTCCACCGGCTCGAGCCCGGCCTGCACCCCGGAGCGGGCCAGGTCGGGGCGGCGTACCTCGACGCCGTGGCGGCGGGCGTCGCCCACCAGCGACTGCGGGGAGTAGAAGCCCATCGGCTGGGTGCGCAGCAGGCCGACCAGGAAGGCCGCGGGGTAGTGCAGCTTGAACCACGACGAGGCGTAGACCAGCAGCGCGAAGCTCAGCGCGTGGGACTCCGCGAAGCCGAAGTTGGCGAAGGAGAGGATCTTGACGTAGATCGCGTCGGCGGCGTCGCCGACCAGCCCGCGACGCTCCATGCCGGCGTAGAGCTTCGCCTTGACGCTCTCGATCCGCTCGACGCCGCGCTTGGAGCCCATGGCCCGGCGCAGCAGGTCGGCGTCGTCGCGCGAGCAGTCGCCCAGGGTCACCGCCATCGCCATCAGCTGCTCCTGGAAGAGCGGCACCCCGCGGGTGCGCTCGAGCACCGGCACCAGCTCGGGGTGGTCGTAGACGACCGGCTCCTTGCCGGTGGCCCGGCGCACGTAGGGGTGGACCGCACCGCCCTGGATCGGCCCGGGGCGGATGAGGGCGATCTCGATGGCCAGGTCGTAGAACTCCCGCGGCTGCAGGCGCGGCAGCGTGCCGATCTGGGCCCGGCTCTCGACCTGGAAGACGCCGATGGAGTCGGCGCGGCAGAGCATGTCGTAGACCGCCGGCTCCTCACGCGGGATCGTGGCCAGGGTCCAGCGCTCCCCCAGGTGCTCCTCGGTCAGGCGCATCATGTGGTCGAGCGCGCCGAGCATGCCCAGGCCCAGCAGGTCGAACTTCACCAGCCCCATCGACTCGCAGCCGTCTTTGTCCCACTGCAGCACCGTGCGGTCCTCCATGCGGGCCCGCTCGATCGGGCACACCTCCCCCACCGGGCGCTCGGTCAGCACCATGCCGCCGGAGTGGATGCCGAGGTGGCGCGGCGCCCCCAGCAGCTGCTCGGCCAGCGCCACCACCGGGCGCGGGATGTCGAGCGCGGGGCCGCCCTCGGGGTCGCGGGCGTCGGCGGCCACCACCGAGCTCCAGCCGTCGACCTGCTTCGACCACGCGTCCTGCTGGCCCTGGGAGTGGCCCAGCGCCTTGGCGGCGTCGCGCACCGCCATGCGGGGGCGGTAGGCGACGACGTTGGCGACCTGGGCGGCGTTGCGCCGCCCGTAGGTGCGGTAGACCCACTGGATCACCTCCTCACGCCGGTCGGAGTCGAAGTCGACGTCGATGTCGGGCTCCTCGTCGCGGTGGGCGGAGATGAAGCGCTCGAAGGGCAGGCGGTAGAAGACGGCGTCGACGGCGGTGATGCCGAGCGCGAAGCAGACCGCGGAGCTGGCCGCCGAGCCGCGGCCCTGGCACAGGATGCCGCGCTCGCGGGCGAAGGCGACGATGTCGTGCACGATGACGAAGTAGCCCGCGAAGTCCTTCTCCTCGATCACCCGCAGCTCGTGGTGGACGCGCTCGCGGGCCTCGGCCTCCATCGGCGTGCCGGCGTAGCGCTCCTCGAAGCCCCGCCAGGCCAGCACCCGCAGCCACGAGCTGGGGGTGTGGCCCTCGGGGATGCGGTGCTTGGGCAGGCGCGGGGAGGCCTTGCGCAGGTCGAAGGCCAGCTCCTCGGCCAGCGCGACCGAGCGCCGCACCGCCTCGGGGCGGGTCGCCATCGCCGCGGCCACCTCCGCGCCGCTGCGCAGGTGGGCCGCGCCGGAGAGGTCGAGCCAGCCGTCCATGTCGGCCAGGCTGCGCCGGGCACGCACCGCCGCCATGGCCGCGGCCAGCCGGCGCCCGGAGGGCTGGGCGAAGTGGACGTTGCCCGTGGCGACCACCGGCAGCCCGTGGTCGCGGGCCAGGCCGGCCAGCAGCTCGTTGGCCTCGGCGTCCTGCGGCGTCGGTCGCGCCGAGAGCTCGACGACCACCCCGTCGAGGCCGAAGCGGGCGGTGAGCCGGTCGAGCTCGAGGGCCGCGGCCGTCGGCCCGCCCGCCGCGAGCGCCCGGTGCACCGTGCCCTTGCGGCAGCCGGTGAGCACCACCCAGTGCCCCCGGCCGCGCTCGGCCAGCTCGTCGAGGTCGTGGTCGGGGCGGCCCTTCTCGTCACCGCGCAGGTTGGCCTCGGTCATCGCGCCCGCGAGCCGGTGGTAGCCCTCCACCCCCCGCGCCAGCACCAGCAGGTGGGAGCCCTCGGGATCGGCCACGCCGTTCTGCGGTCGGGTCAGCCCCAGCGACAGCTCGGCGCCGAAGACCGTGCGCAGGTCGTGGACCGCGGCGGCCTCGGCCAGCAGCGGCGCCCCGTGGAAGCCGTCGTGGTCGGTCAGTGCCAGCCCGCTCAGCCCCAGGCGCACCGCCTCCTCCACCAGCTCCCCCGGCGAGCTCGCCCCGTCGAGGAAGCTGAAGTGGGAGTGGCAGTGCAGCTCGGCGTACGGCGTGACCGCCGCCGGACGCTCGATGGGCCGCTGCGAGGGGCGGGCGTGCTTGCGCCGCGAGATCGGCGCGTCCTCGGCACCGGGCGCGCCGGGACGACCGGAGAGCCGTCTCTCCAGCTCGCGCCAGGGCACCGCGGGGTTGGACCAGCCCATCAGTCGTAGCCCGCCTCGAGGGTCCACCCGGCGGTGCTCCACCGCAGCAGCCAGGCGCGACCGTCGACGCCGACGACCTGGAAGCGCGCGGCGCGGGAGCCGTCGGCCGGCGCGGTCTCCGCCCACCACTCCTCGTCGACCGGCCACGGGCCGGCCCAGGAGGCCACCGGCTGCCAGGGCCGCTCACCCGGGCGGCCCGGTGCCCCCGGTGCCCCGCTGGGCGGGTGTGCGCCGGCGCCGACCTGCGGACGGCCGGTGGTGCGGACGACGACCTGCGGGGTGTCCTCGAGGGCCCACAGGCCCTCCTGTGCTCCCGCCCGGCCGCCCGTCTGAGGCACACCGGCGGAACCGGGCGCCGCGACCAGCAGCGCGGCGCCGAAGCGGAAGCGCCGCGGGTCGGCACTCACCGCGCCCCGCTCGCTGACCGCCACCGGGTGGCCGGTCCCGTCGACGACCTCGGCCACCCGCGGCGGGCTGAAGACCCGCACCGGGGGCGGGCCGGGCACCCGGGTCGGCCACGGCCGGTCGAGGGGGCGCAGCCCGGTGGGCCGCTCGCCCCAGGGCACGCTGGCCTGCCGCTCGGCCGGTGAGCGCCCGCCCTGGAGCACGGGACGCAGCACGGACTCGAAGCCGATCATCGCCTGCACCCGCGCCACCCCCCGCTCGACGAGCTCGTCGCTGCCGCCGCCCCACAGCGCCTCGGCGTGGGCCGCGGCGGGCTCGACGGTCTCGGGCACGAAGCGCACCCGCTCCACCGGCGCGCGCACGACGCCCGCGTCGTGGCGCGAGCGCAGCGACCCGCCCTCGCCCTGCAGCTGCCAGTGCACCCGGTCGACGAGGTCGCGCGCGGTGAAGCAGCGCGGGTGCAGCCAGGCCCGGCTGGAGACGACGACGCCCTCGCTCTCGGCCTCGACCCGCACCTCGGTGGCCACCAGCTGGCGCGAGGCGAGCCCGGAGACGAGGCGCTCGGCGGTGGTGCGCACGCTGAAGCAGACGGCCTCCACCGACTCCAGGGGCGGCTCGAAGACGACCTCGACGTCGAGGTCGGGCGGCGGGGTGCGCTCGCCCAGGACGCTGCGGCCCGCGCCGCGCACCCGGTGCCACAGGTCGGCGCCGTAGCGGCCGAAGCGGTCCTGCACCGAGGCCAGCGGCAGCCCGGCCAGGTCGCCCAGCGTGCCCAGCCCGAGACGACCCACCAGCGAGGCGACCTCGCGCCCCGCCTGCCCGTCGCTCTCCAGCACCCGCACCGGCAGTCCGCGCAGGAAGTCGGCCGAGCCGCCCGAGGGCACGACCACGGCCTCCTGCACCGCGGCGGTGCGGGCGGCCTGCTCGGCGGTGAACACGTCGTCGGCCACCCCGATGCGGCAGTCCCAGACCCCGGCGTCGACCAGGGTCTGGGCGACCAGCGCGGCGGCGTGCTCCTCCCCGCCGAAGTAGCGCCCGGGCGCGCGCACCGCGAGCAGCCCGGGTCGCATCGGGGAGACCCCCGGGCGCAGCTCTTCCACGGCCGCGAGCACCGGCTCGAAGTGGCGCGCGTCGCGCTCCGGACCGGCCTCCAGCAGCAGCAGCTCGGGGCAGCGGGCCTGCGCGTCGCGCTTGCGCTGTCCGCGTCGTACGCCGCTGTCGCGGGCCGGGCCGTTGCACACCTCCACCGCGCCGGCGGCCAGCACCGCCGCGGGCAGCTGGCGCGAGCGTCGCGCCTCGGCCAGGCCGGCCACCACCGACCAGTCGGGGCACCACACCACCATCACCCGCACGCGCCGGCCTCCTCGACGACCAGGCCGCCCGGCCCACGCACGCCGACGGGTCCAGCCGGGCCGCCCGGGCCGCGCGGACCGACCGGCTCGAGCGGACCGACCGGCTCGAGCGCCGGGCCCCGGGGGCGGGAGACCCGGGCCGCTCGCTCGGACCGCTCGTCGACGCCGACCAGCGGCGCGTCGATCCCGGGGAACCACACCTCCGCCCGCGCCGGCGGGGCCGTGCCGCGGCGCACGGCGAGGCGGGCCCGGCGCGCGCGCAGCCGGCCGGAGCCGTGGTCGGGGCCCGACCAGCGCGACTCCTCCAGGCTCAGCCGGGCGTCGCAGCGGGGCCAGTCGCCGTGGACGACCAGCACCGAGGAGCGGGTGCGCAGCCGGGCGTCGAGCACGCCCGCGGAGCGGGCGTCGACGCTCGCCGGCGGACGCAGCACCACGACGCGCAGCACGTCGACCAGCGCCGCGGTCACCTCGAGCCAGTGCTCGCCGGGCTCGGGCACCAGCACGGTGCGCGTCAGGTCGACCCCCAGCTCGGCGGCGGCCTCCGCGCCGAAGTCGGCCCAGCCGGCGAAGCCGACCCACTCCCCCGCCCGCGAGGCCTCCGCGGCCAGCGCCAGACCCACCGAGGCGGCGTCGACGGCGTAGGTCGCCCCGGCACGCAGCTGGAGCAGGTCGGAGAGCCCGGCGTGCGTCGCCACGGCCTCCCGCGCCGGCCCGCCCTCCATGGCCGCGACCCGCTCCCGGAGCTGGTCGAGCACCGGGCGGCTGGGGTCGAGGGCGGGCATCGCGGTCACACCCCCATGATCGAACACGTGTTCGATCAGGTCAAGCCGGTCGTCCCCTGGTCGGGCGGTCCTGCGGCGGTCCCCCGGCGCATCCCCGGCCGGTCAGCCGGGTCGGCCGGCGTCGACGTAGGCGATCGTCTGCGGCCCCTCGGGCAGCACGCAGACCCGCGCCCCCGGCCCGACCCGCTCCAGCTCCTCGCGCACCGCCGCGGCGACGTCCTCGACCAGGAAGAGGTGGGCCGTGCGCAGCTCCTCGTCGCTGAGGTGGGTGGTGTGCACCCCGACCCTGGCCCGGGCCAGCACCCGCGCGAGCACCTGCACCTGCCACTGGTCGGGCACGGTCTCGCTGCGCCGCGAGATGGCCTCCAGCAGCGCCTCCGGGCTGTCCTCGGAGGCGAGGACCTCGCGGAAGGTCCCGTGGTCGGGGAAGCCGTCGCGGCACTCCGCGACGCAGACGATGAGCCCGCCGGGCCGCACCACCGTGGCAGCGGCCGTCATGCCCTTCACCGCCTGGTAGAGGTTCTGGTCCAGCGGGAAGCCGGAGTTGCTGGTCACCACGACGTCGAAGAGGTCGGGCACCGCCTGCATCGACAGCTCCCGCACGACCTCGCGCGCCTCGGCGTGCATGGCCAGCAGCTCGCCGCCGAAGGCGCGGACGACCTGCTGCTCGCGGTTGAGCACCACGTCGAGGGCGAAGTCGACCCCGGTGGCCGCGGCGATGGCGCGCACGTCGTCGTGCACGGGGTTGCCCTCGCAGACCGCCCAGGTCGCCTGCTCGCTGCCGATCCGGGCGGCGTCGTGGAGGGTCAGCACGGTCTCCAGGCCGGCCAGCCCCGGGGCGACCAGCTTGGGTCCACCGCTGAAGCCGGCGAAGAAGTGGGGCTCGACGAAGCCCGTGGTGACCTTGACGTCGGCGTCGACCCAGTGGCGGTTGAGCCAGACCGGCACCCCGTCGCCGTGCACCCCCATCCAGCGCAGCACGTCGGGGTCGCGGCTGTCGTGGTTGACGATGCGCACGGTGTCGACCAGGTCGTCGCCGAGCATGGCCCGCAGCTCGGCGTCGGTGTTGGCGCGGTGGGTGCCGGTGGCCACGAGCAGCACGAGGTCCTCACGGGTCACGATCCCCTCGAGCTCGGCGAGGATCGCGCGCACCATGAGCTCGCGCGGCTGCGGACGGGTGGCGTCGCAGAGCGAGATCGCCACGGTCTGCCCGGGACCCACCAGCTCGCGCAGCGGCGGCCCGGCCACGGGGTGCGCCAGGGCCTCGCGCAGGGCGGCCGGCACGTCGGGCGCGGGCTCGCTGTGGGTCGGCGCGACCACCGTCGTGCGGTCGGCGGGGAGCTCCACGTCGAGTCCGGTGGTGCCGTAGGCGACCCGGACCGTGGTCGTCCCGGTGCGGACCGCCGGATCGCTCGTCGAGTCGAACGTCGAGTCGCTCGTCGGATCGGCAGGGTGCGGCACGAGATCTCCTCCGGGGGGTGGCGGCCGCGCCCGTGCGGCCGAGGTCCGATCCTTGGCGGCCGACCGCGTCGAGTCAAACGTCGGGCGTCAGGTCGAACGTCGGATCGAGCGTCGCGGCCCACAGGTCGCGAGGGGGAGTCGCACGAGGGGTCGCCCGCCGCACGGGCGCGGAGCCGCCCGGCACCGGGGTCGCTCCGCCGCACCGGCCCGAGCCCCTCCGGCACAGGCCGGTGGCGTGCTAGGGGGAGGGGCACGGTCGTGCCCCTCCCCCTAGTACCGAGGCACCTCGCCCCGAGGCCGGGGCCCAGGAGCACTCGGGTCCGAGCCCTACCGCCTCAGCGCTTGCGCTTCTCCCGCGGTCGCTGCTCCAGCACGATCGGGGTGCCGACGAAGCCGAACTCCTCGCGCAGGCGGCGCTCGATGAAGCGCTCGTAGCCCGCGTCGAGCTTGCCCGAGGTGAAGAGCACGAAGGTCGGCGGCGCGGTGGTGGCCTGGGTGCCGAAGAGGACCTTGGGCTGCTTGCCCGAGCGCACGGGGTGCGGGTGCTCGGCGACGAGTCGCCCGAGGAACGAGTTGAGCGCACCTGTGCCGATGCGGGTCTCCCAGCCCTCGACGGCCTTCTCCAGCGCCGGCACGAGGCGGTCCACGTGCCAGCCGGTGCGGGCGGTGATGTTGATCCGTGGCGCCCACTGCACCTGCACGAGCTCGCGCTCGATCTCGCGCTCGAGGTAGTAGCGGCGCTCCTCGTCGACGAGGTCCCACTTGTTGAAGGCGATGACGAGGGCACGTCCGGCCTCGCGCACGGTCTGGATGATCCGCACGTCCTGCTCGCTGATGGACTGCCCGCCGTCGACGACCAGCACCGCCACCTCGGCGCGGTCGATCGCGGTGGTCGTGCGCAGCGAGGCGTAGTACTCGTGGCCCGAGGCCTCCTTGACCCGCTTGCGGATGCCCGCGGTGTCGATGAAGCGCCAGGTCCTTCCGCCCAGCTCGATGAGCTCGTCGACGGGGTCGACGGTCGTGCCCGCGACGTTGTCGACGACGACGCGCTCGGAGCCGGCCAGTCGGTTCAGCAGGGAGGACTTGCCGACGTTGGGCTTGCCGACGATCGCGATGCGACGCGGGCCGCCCGGGGCGGCGTCACGCTCGGGCGGGGGCTCCGGCAGGGCGGCCAGCACCGCGTCGAGCATGTCGCCCGAGCCACGGCCGTGCAGCGCGGAGACCGGCCACGGCTCGCCGAGACCGAGGTTCCAGAGACCGAAGGCCTCGGCCTCGGTGCGCTGGTCGTCCACCTTGTTGGCGGCCAGCACGACGGGCTTCTCCGAGCGGCGCAGGATCTTCACCACCGCCTCGTCGGCATCGGTGATGCCGACCGTGGCGTCGACGACGAAGAGCACGGCGTCGGCCAGCGACACCGCGATCTCGGCCTGTCCGGCGATCCGCTCGGCCAGGCCGCGGGCGTCGGGGTCCCAGCCGCCGGTGTCGACGACGGTGAAGGCACGACCGTTCCAGTGCGCGTCGTAGGAGACGCGGTCGCGGGTCACGCCGGGCACGTCCTCGACGACGGCCTCGCGCCGGCCGATGATGCGGTTGACGAGGGTCGACTTGCCGACGTTGGGGCGGCCGACGACGGCGAGCACGGGCACCGGTCCGTCACCCGTCAGGCCGGCGTCCTCGAAGGGGTCGCCGGCGTGCTCGCTCGGGCTGTCGCTCATGGTGCTCCTTGATCGGTGACCCCGGTGGCGGGGTCGGGTTCCAGGTCTCCGGGTGGCAGCGGACCGGGGAGGTCCCGCCCGGTCGACGCGCGTGATGCGGCGAGGTGCGCCAGCATGTGCTCTCGCAACAACACCGACGTGGCGGCCACGTGTTCCTTGGTGCGCGGCCACGGCTGCGGCGGCACCGTGAACGGCGCGCCGAACACGATGTCGACCATGGTCCCACGTGGCGGGAGCTCCCCGCTCCACCCACCGGGCTCGCGGGTGCCGAGGAGGGTGACGGGCACCACGGCGGCGCCGGTCGCCAGGGCGAGGTAGGCCGCTCCGCGGTGGAAGCGCTCCAGGTCACCGGCACCGCGGCGCCCCTCGGGGAAGATGCCGACGGCCCCGTCGTCGCGCAGCACCCGCAGGCAGGTCTTCACCGCCGCGGGGTCGGCGTGGAAGCGGTCGAGCGGCACCTGACCCGACCACAGCAGGAAGGTGCCCAGCCGCCCTCCGAACATCTCCGCCTTGGTCAGTGCGTGCACCGGGCGGGGCGCGAAGATGGCCAGCAGCGGGCCGTCCATGACCCCGACGTGGTTGGCGGCGAAGAGCACCGGACCGGTCGGGGGCGTGTGCTCCGCACCCTGCACCCGCACGCGGTAGCGGCGGCGCACCAGCCACGACGAGATCGGCCGCAGCCCGTGGAGCATGGCCCGGTGCGGGAAGGGGGTCGCGTCGGTGCGCGGGAGCTCGCGGTGCGCCGTACGCCGGTCGCCGCGGTCGCGTCGGGCGAGGGACCGCGGGGTGCGCGCTCCCCGTGGGCCGCTCGCGACGTGGGTGTCCCGCTCGTCCTGGGTGTCGCGGTGGGGCGGCGTCACGCGCGCGTCCCCACCGCCCGGACCAGCCCGACGACCTGGGCGACGACCTCGTCGAGGGTGAAGGGGGTGGTGTCGATGTGCACCGCGCCCTCGGCCATGGTCAGCGGGGCGGTGGCGCGGCTGGAGTCGATCCGGTCCCGGTCGAGCAGCACGGCCTGGGTGGCGGCCAGGTCGCTGCCGCCCTCCTCGGCGGCGCGACGGGCGGCACGCGCAGCGGGGTCGGCGGTGAGGTAGAGCTTCACCGGCGCGTCGGGGGCGACCACGGAGCCGATGTCACGGCCCTCGACGACGATGCCGGTGCCGCGGACGGCCTCGGCGATGACCTCGCGCTGCATGGTCAGCAGCCGCGCGCGCACCGCCGGCACGGTGCTGACCGGCGAGACCGAGCCGGTGACCGCGTCGGTGCGGATGGCGGCGGCGACGTCGGTGCCGTCGACGTGGATGGTGGGGGCCTCCGGGTCGGTGCCGGAGACGATCCGGGGCTCCTCGCAGCGCTCCGCGACGGCCGCGGCGTCGTGGACGTCGACACCCTGCTCGAGCATCCACCAGGTCATCGCGCGGAACATCGCGCCCGTGTCGAGGTAGGCCAGCCCGAGCCGGGCGGCCACGGCCCGGCAGGTGCTGGACTTGCCCGACCCCGAGGTGCCGTCCACCGCCACCACCGTGCCCTGTCGGGAGGCCGGGCCGTCGGCCTGACCGGGAGCCGGGGCGGGGTCGGACGCAGAGCTGGTGGCGGGGGTGGTCACGGTGCCGCAGCCTATCGGTGGGCGTCACCCCCGGCTGAATCCGTCGTCGCGACCCTCCGGCGCTCCGCAGCCCGCCCCCCGTCACCGCCTCAGCGGTGCGTCGTCCAGCCCCGCTCCTCCAGCGACCCGAGCAGGTGCTCGGCCCGGGTGCGGTCGACCACCAGCTCGACGAGGCCGACGGGGCGACCCGGGTCGTGGTCGATGCGGATGTCCTCGATGTTGACCTCGCTGGCCACGGCGTCGGCGAAGAGGCGGGCGAGCTCGCCGGGGTGGTCGGGCACGGCCACGAAGACCGAGCGGGTCGGGGTCGCCGGGCCACCGTGCTTGCCGGGGATGCTGCGGGTGCCGGCGACGCCGCGGTCGAGCAGCAGCTCGAGACCGGCCCGGTCGCCGGCGCTGACCGCGGCGATCATCGTCTCGAGGTCGTCGCGGACCTCGGTGAGGAGCGCGGCAACGGCCTCGGCGTTGCCCGAGACGATCTGGCCGTAGAGCCGTGGGTCGCCGGCGGCCACGCGGGTGACGTCGCGGACGCCCTGGCCCGACAGGGTCAGGTGGTTCTCCGGGGCCTCGGCCAGGCGGGCGGCCACCAGGGCGGAGAGCAGGTGGGGCACGTGGGAGGTGCGGGCCACGGCCCGGTCGTGCTCGGCCGGGGTGAGCCAGACCGGCACTCCCCCGCACAGCCGCACGAGGTCCTCCACGAGCTCGACGGCCTCGACGTCGGCGGCGGCGTGCGGGGTGATCGCCCAGGGTCGGCCGTCGAAGAGGGCGGCCGTGGCGGCCAGGGGGCCGGAGCGCTCGCTGCCGGCCATCGGGTGGCTGCCGACGTAGCGGTGGGCCCCCGCGCTGTCGGCGACGTCAGCGAGCGGGCCCGACTTGATGCTGCCCACGTCGGTGACGACGGCGTCGCCGTCGGCCAGGGCGGCGGCGATGACCCGCCCGAGGTGGTCGGGCGGCACCGCGACGACCACCAGCTGCGGGTGGTCGTCGGGGCGTCGGGGTCGGCCGGCGCCGAGCCCGGAGGCGGTGCGGACGTTCTCCGACGAGACGTCGGTGAGGAGCACCTCGATCCCGGCGCGGGTGCAGGCCAGGCCGATCGAGGCCCCCACGAGACCGGCGCCGACGACCTCGACCGGTCCGACCAGGCGCGGGACCCGGTCGGCGACGGCCGGGGGCTCCGGGGCCTCAGGCATCGGGGTCGGCGTCGGGCACCGAGCGCACCCGGGTCAGGTCGCTGCGCAGCGCGGCGGCCCCGTGGAGGTAGACGTGGGTGATGTCGGCGCGCGGCAGGTCGGTCTCGACGTGGGCCATCATCCGCACGACGCGGGGCATCGACCGCTCGATCTCGAGCTCGCGGGCGCAGATCAGCGGCACGTCGCCGAAGCCGAGCTGGCGCGCGGCGTAGGCCGGGAACTCCGAGACCAGGTCACTGGTGGCGGTGAAGATGACGGAGATGAAGTCGTCGACCTCCAGGCCGTTGGAGGTCATCGCGTCGGTGACCATCTCCGCGACGCGGTCGAGCATGTGGTCGCGGGTGTCCTCGTCGAGCTGGGTGGCCCCCCGGATGGCTCGCACTGCCACGTCTGCTCCTCGTCTCGTCGGTTCTCGTCGGTTCTCGTCGGTTCGCGCTGTGTCGCGCCGTGTCTCGCAGGTGCGCCGGTCCTGGTCGCCGCGCCTCGGCCCTGCCGCTCGGCCGGCCTCAGGCTAGCGAGCGCCGGGCGCCGGCCCGGTGCCCGGCCTTAGAGCTGGGACGCGTCGAGCAGCACCCCGAGCTCGTCGGTGGTGAGGTCGCGCAGCTCCCCCGGGGCCAGTCGGCCCAGCTCGACCGGCCCGATGGCGGTGCGGGTCAGCCGGGTCACGGGGTGGCCGACGTGGTCGAGCAGGCGCCGCACGATGCGGTTGCGGCCCTCGTGGATGACCAGCTCGACGATGCTGCGACCCGGGGAGTTGCGCCCGTGCCCGCCGCTGACCACGCGGGCCCGCGAGACGGTGACCGGGCCGTCGTCGAGCTCGACGCCCGCGAGCAGCTGCTTGAGGGTGCGCTGGTAGACCTCGCCCTCCACCTCGGCGACGTAGGTCTTGTCGACCTCGTAGGACGGGTGGGCCATCCGCTGGGCGAAGTCGCCGTCGTTGGTGAGCATGAGCAGCCCGGAGGTGTCGGTGTCGAGGCGACCGACGTGGAAGAGCCGCTCGGGACGGTCGGCCACGACGTCGGAGAGCGTGCGCCGCCCCTCGGGGTCCGACATCGTCGAGACGACGCCGCGCGGCTTGTTCAGCACCAGGTAGACGTGGGGGCTGATCGGTGGCAGCCGCTTGCCGTCGACGCGGATCACCGCGGTGCGCGGGTCGACCTTCGTGCCGAGCCGGGTCACCACCTCGCCGTCGACGACCACGTGGCCCTCGAGCATCAGCTCCTCGCACTTGCGTCGCGAGGCGACGCCCGATTGGGCCAGCAGCTTCTGCAGCCGGATCTGGCCGTCGTCGTCGGTCTGCACCTGCGGGCCGCTGCCCTGCCGGTCGCCGGTCTGCTCGCCGGTCTGGTCGCCGGTCTGGTCGCTGGTCACGTGGGCTCCGTTCCACCGTCGGGCTCGGTGCCCGGTCCGGTCCGTGGCGCGGCCGCGGCGGCCACGCCCTCGAGGTCGTCCTCGAGGTCGTCCATGTCAGGGAGGTAGGGCGCGAGCTCGGGCAGCTCGTCGAGCGAGGTCACCCCGATGCGCTCCAGGAAGTACGTGGTGGTGCGGTAGAGGTGGGCGCCGGTCTCGGCGTCGTTGCCGGCCTCCTCGACCAGACCGCGCGCGAGCAGGGTGCGCATCACCCCGTCGACGTTGACGCCGCGCACCGCCGAGACGCGGGCCCGCGAGACGGGCTGCTTGTAGGCCACGACCGCGAGCGTCTCGAGCGCGGCCTGGGTCAGCCGCGCCGACTGCCCCTCGAGCACAAAGGCCTCCACCACCGCGGCGTGCTCCTCGCGGGTGTAGTAGCGCCAGCCACCGGCCACGTGGCGCAGCTCGAAGCCGCGGCCCTGCTCGGCGTACTCCTCGGCCAGCAGCTGCAGCGCCGCCACGACGTCGGCCACGGGGTGTCGCACCGCCGTGGCCAGCGAGACGGCGTCGAGGGGCTGGTCGGCCACCATCAGCACGGCCTCGAGCGAGGGCCGCAGCGCCACGACGGGTACGCCGTCACCCTGCGGGCCCGTCGAGGTCGCCTCCGCACCTGCGGGGCCGGTGTCATGCTCGCTCACGGCTGCTCCTGCGTCGTCGCGGGGTCGGGCTGGGGGTCGGGCTGGGGCTCGGGCTCGGGGTCGGGCGGAGCGCCGTCGAACTCGTCGGTGACCAGGTCCTCGACGTCGGTGTCCTCGTCGCCGGTCCAGCGCACGCTCAGCTCCCCGAGCGGGTCGATCTGGTCGAAGGACACCACGCCCTCGCGGAAGAGCTCGAGCAGCGACAGGAAGCGTGCCACGGTGGTGAGGGTGTCGGGGGCGTCGCCGCACAGGGCGCGGAAGGTGAGCGTGCCGGCGCGGCGCAGCCGCTCGGCGACCACGGCCGCCTGCTCGCGCACCGACACGGTGGTGGCGTGGATGTGCTGGAGCGAGACCTCCGGCAGCGGCTTGGGCTCCAGGGCGCGCGCCGCCAGCGCGGCGAACTGCTCGAGGCCGATCCCGATCAGCACCTCGGGGAGCAGCGTGGCGAAGCGCTCCTCCAGCCCGACCGCGCGGGGGTGGCGCAGCGACTCCCCGGCCAGGCGACGCTCGAGCACCCCGGCGACCTGCTTGAACGCCTTGTACTGCAGCAGCCGGGCGAAGAGCAGGTCGCGGGCCTCGAGCAGCGCCAGGTCCTCCTCGTCCTCGACGTCTCCCTGGGGCAGCAGCCGGGCCGCCTTGAGGTCGAGCAGGGTGGAGGCCACCAGGAGGAACGACGTGGTCCGCTCGAGGTCGCCCACCGCGTCGCGAGGACCGCCGCCGGGCACGGGACGGTCGCGCAGGGCCTTGACGTGGGCGATGAACTCGTCGGTCACCTGCGAGAGGCTGACCTCGGTCACGTCCAGCTTGTGCTTGGAGATCAGGCTCAGCAGCAGGTCGAAGGGTCCCTCGAAGTTGACCAGCCTGACCTCGAAGGCGTCCGAGCCGGCAGGGCCGGCCCCCTCGCCGGCCACGTCACCAGCCCTGTCACCAGCCACGTCACCGGCCACGGTCCCGACCGTGGTCACTCCCGGGTCAGCCGCCGCACGAGCGCGCTGTCCTCGCCGTCGGCCTCGAAGTCGGCCAGCACCATCGCGACCGCCTCCCGCACGAGCCGGCCGCGGTCCACGGCCAGCCCGTGGCCGCTGCGCAGCGCGAGGCGCGCGTGCTCGATGGCCAGCAACTCCTCGGAGGTGATGTAGACCGTCATCTTCTCGTCGTGGCGCACCCGGCCGCTCGGCTTGGCCGCCCCGCGCCGCGCGCGTGGGGCCGCGGCGGGATCAGCGGGATCGGCGGGCTCGCCGGCGGATCCGGCGCCCCGGTCGTCGCCGGGGGCGCCGGGCGCCCCGTCGGGTGCTTCCGGGGAGGCGGGCGAAGCGTGGTCGCCGGTCTGCGGCGGGGTCGGGTCGGCCGTCGGGCGGAAGAGGTCGTCGGCCGAGGGGAGGCTCACCCGGCGAGCCACCGGGCCAGCACCTCCTTGGCCAGCGTGCGGTAGGAGTCGGCGCCCGCGGAGGCCGAGGCGTAGGACGTGATGGGCTCGCCGGCGACGGTGGCGTCGGAGAACTTCACGGTGCGCCGGATCACGGTGTGGAAGACGGTGTCGCCCCAGGCCTGCACCAGTCGCTCCATGACCTCGCGGCTGTGCAGGGTGCGCCCGTCGAACATGGTGCCGAGCACGCCGTCGATCTCCAGGCGCGGGTTGAGCCGCTCGCGCACCTTGTCGATGGTGGTCTTGAGCAGCGCCACGCCGCGCAGCGCGAAGTACTCGCACTCCAGCGGCACGATGACCCCGTCGGAGGCGGTCAGCGCGTTGACGGTGAGCAGCCCCAGCGAGGGCTGGCAGTCGATGATGATGACGTCGTAGCGCTCCAGCGCGGGCGCGAGCACCCGCTGCAGGGTCTGCTCGCGCGCGACCTCCTGCACCAGCTGCACCTCGGCGGCGGAGAGGTCGATGTTGGAGGGCAGCAGGTCCATGCCGGGCACCCCGGAGGGCACGACGACGTCCTCGAGGGTGACGTCGCGCTCCATCAGCAGGTTGTAGACCGTCATGTCCATCTCGTGGGGATTGAGCCCCAGCCCGACCGACAGCGAGCCCTGCGGGTCGAAGTCGACGAGCAGCACCTTGCGACCGAACTCCGCCAGCGACGCACCGAGGTTGATCGTCGTGGTGGTCTTGCCCACGCCGCCCTTCTGGTTGCACATCGACACCACGCGCGCGCGCCCGTGCTCGGCCACGGGGCCGGGCTCGGGGATCAGCGGCATCGGGCGGCCGGTGGGGCCGAGGTCGCCGACGGCGGTCGCCTTCGCGGAGACCGCCGGGGTGGCCGGCCGCGCCGAGGGCGGGCGCTCGAACGGGAGGGGCTCGGTCAACTGCTGCTCTTCTCCGAGGGTGGGGGTCGGCGTGCGGAACCGGGGCGGCATCTCGTGGGCGCTGCTGCCCCCGGGTCCGGGGACCATTCCACCATCGCTCATCGGGCGCTCCTCGCTCGGGATCCCCACGTCGGCGCCACCGGGGCGCCGCACCGGGATCCTGCCTCCGTGTCGACACGACGACATGTCGGTCGACGTCCGCGCGAGCCTAGGTCCGCCCACCCCCGGCGACAACCCGGTGGCCGTCCTCCCCAGCCCGGTGCCCCGATCTGTGCACGGATTGTGGAGGAGGTCCCGGGGTTCTGCACAGGCACCTCCCCACCTGGGGACGAACCTGTGGAGGAGCCGGTGCGGTCCGAGCGGCCTCAGACCACCAGGTCGGCGTAGTCGGGGTGCTTGCCGATCCAGCCGGCGATGAAGGGGCACTGCGGCTCCACGCGGCGCTCCCCCGCCGCGCGCACCTCGTCCAGCGCCGCGCGGGCCAGCGCCGAGCCGACGCCGCGGCCCTCGAAGCCGTCGCGCACGACCGTGTGGGTGAAGACCACCCGGGCCGGGTCGTCGCCGAGCTCGTAGACCGCGACACCGGCCAGCTCGGGCCCGTCGTACGCCGCCCAGCGCGACTCGCCCGGCTCGTGCCTGACCGTGACCCCCGACGTCCGCGCCTGCTCGCTCATGGCCCCAGCCTAGGCCGCGACCGGGCTCACGCCCCCGAGGCGCGAGCGGTGTAGACCGACAGCACGACCCCGCCCGCGAGGGTGCTGCTGGAGACGTGCGTGAACCGGCGCAGACCCGCTCCGCGGACCACGGGCACGCCCTCGCCGAGGAGCACCGGGTGCACCTTGAGGTGGACCTCGTCGATCTCCTCGACGAGCTGCCCGGCGAGGTCGCCGCCCCCGCACAGCCAGATGTCGCCCCCCGGCGCGGCCTTGAGCTCCCTGACGCGGGCCGCGAGGTCGCCCTCCCACCGGTGCTGGGTCGGGTCCTCGGGCAGGTCGGCGTGGGTCGCGACGTACTGCGTGAGGTGCGGGTAGGCGCTGGTCAGCCCGGCCGCGAGCGCCGGGCGGTGGGTGGCCGCGCCCATGACGACGGTGTCGAAGCGCACCGGCGGGCCGCTGATGCCGAAGACCTCGCGCAGGTGGGCGGGGCAGGTGTCGGGGTAGGCCGCGAGCGCGGCGGCGGCCGACTCCAGGTCCTCCTCGAGCACGGAGGTGTCGCCGCCGGGTCCGGCGATGAAGCCGTCGAGGGAGGTGGCGACCAGGTAGACCAGCGAGCGCACGGGCGGCTCCTCGGTGTGTGTGTGTGGGGGCGGGGGCGGGGGCGCCCAGGCTCACAGCCCCCGCCACCCCACCGCAACCGCATTCACGAGCCGGTGCTCGAGCAGCGAGCCACCCCGGTGGTCGAGGAGCGAGCGCCGGCGAGCGTCTCGAAACCACCCACCACCCCGGGGCTCGAGCAGTGAGCCCACGCCCGGTGGTTGAGGAGCGAGCGCCGGCGAGCGTCTCGAAACCACCCACCACCCCGGGGCTCGAGCAGCGAGCCCACCCCCGGTGGTTGAGGAGCGAGCGCCAGCGAGCGTCTCGAAACCACCACTCGCCCAGCGGCCCGGCCTCAGCCCCCCAGCCGCCGGAAGGCGGTGGTGGCCAGCACCAGCTCGCCGATCTCGTCGGAGGCGTCGAGGTCGGCGGTGGCCTCCACGACCCAGTCGTGGTGCCCCTCGGGGTCGTGCACGGTCTGGCGCACCAGCAGCAGCCGCGCAGTGCCCCCGTCCCCGTCGCCGTCGACCCCGGCGGGCACGCCGACCGTCTCCTCCACCTGCAGCAGCGCGGGCCCGCGCGCGTCGGGCCCCAGCTCGACCCGGTCGTGCTCGGCGTAGTAGTCCTCGATCGCGGCGTCCCACACCGAGCGGGTGACCACGACCGCGCGGGGCGGGTCGGTGCGGTCGGCCGCGGCCCGCTCGAGGGCCATCAGGCCGTCGAGGTCGTCGCGCGCCACGAGCTCCACCCGGCGCCACATCGCGTTGCGCACCATGACGGCGAAGGCCCGGCCCTGCTTGGAGATCGGGCGTGGCGAGGCGGGCGGGCCGGAGCCGGCGAGCTCCGCCGCGCGCCGGGCGACGGCCTCGGGGTCGGTCATCGCCTCCCACTCGTCGAGCAGCGAGGAGTCGGTCTGGCGGATCGTCTCGCCCAGCCACTCGGCGAGGTCGTCGAGCTCGGGGGTGCGGTGGCGCTCGGGCACGGTCACGCGCAGCGTGCGGTAGGCGTCGGTGAGGTAGCGCAGCACCAGGCCCTCGGAGCGGGCGAGCTGGTAGCGGCCGACGAAGTCGGTGAAGCCCATCCCCTGCTCGTACATCTCGCGCACGATGGACTTCGGCGCCAGCGCGTCCTCGGAGAGCCACGGGTGGCTCTGCCGATAGATCTCGTACGTCGTGCCCAACAGCTCCGCGAGGGGCTGGGGCCACGTGATCTCGTCGAGCAGCGCCATCCGCTCGTCGTACTCCACGCCGTCGGCCTTCAGCTCGGCGACGGCCTCGCCGCGCGCGGCCCACTGCTGGGCGAGCAGGATCTGCCGGGGCGCCTCGAGCACGGCCTCGACGACCGAGACGAGGTCGAGGGTGTGGTCGTCGGCCTCGGGGTCGAGCACCTCGAAGGCGGCCAGCGCGAAGTGCGCCAGCGGCTGGTTGAGGGCGAAGTCGTCGGGCAGGTCGACGGTGAGCACGTAGCGCCGGCCGAGCTCGTCGGGCTCCTCGAGCCGGGTCACGGTGCCCGACTGCACCAGGCTGCGGGTCAGCCGCAGCGCGCGGCGCGCCAGGCGCACGCGGTTGCGGCGGTCCTCGTGGTTGTCGGTGAGCAGCCGCCGCAGCACCGCGAAGGCGTCCTCGTCACGGGCCAGGACGTTGATGATCATCGAGTTGTCGACCCGCATGCGCGAGACCAGCTGCTCGGGGGTGCCCTCGACGAGCTTGTCGAAGGTCTGCTCGGTCCACACCACCGAGCCCTCGGGGGGCTTGCGCAGCTGGGCCTTGCTCTTGCGCTTGGCCTGCTTCTCCGCGCTCATCGCGGCGTTCTTGGCCTCGGCCTTGCGCTTGGCCTTCTCGTTCTCGATGGTGTGCTCGGGGGCCTGCACGACCACGTAGCCGCGGGTGTCGTAGCCGGCGCGGCCGGCCCTCCCGGCGATCTGGAGGAACTCGCGGCTGCGCAGCACCCGCTGTCGGTTGCCGTCGAACTTCGCGAGCCCGGTGAAGAGCACCGTGCGGATCGGCACGTTGATGCCGACGCCGAGGGTGTCGGTGCCGCAGATGACCGAGAGCAGACCGGCCTGGGCCAGCTGCTCGACCACGCGTCGGTAGCGGGGCAGCATGCCGGCGTGGTGCACGCCGATGCCGCGGCGCAGCAGCTTGGAGAGCGTCTTGCCGAAGCCGGCGCCGAAGCGGAAGCCCGCGAGCCGCTCGGCCAGCTCGTCGGCCGGCTTGGGCACCCACTTCGCGTTGAGCAGCGCGGTGGCCTGCTCGACCGCGGCGGCCTGGGTGAAGTGCACGACGTAGACGGGGGCCTGGCCGGTGGTGACCAGCTCCTCGAGCTGCTCGAGCAGCGGGGTGAGCGACCAGGTGAAGTCCAGCGGCACGGGCCGCTCGGCGTCGTCGACCACGGCGGTCTCGCGCCCGGTGCGCCGGGTGAGGTCGGCGGCGAGGTCCGTGACGTCGCCGAGGGTCGCCGACATCAGCAGGAACTGCACGTCGGTCAGCTCGATCAGCGGCACCTGCCAGGCCCAGCCGCGGTCGGGCTCGGCGTAGAAGTGGAACTCGTCCATCACGACCAGGCCGACGTCGGCGCCCGCCCCCTCCCGCAGCGCGAGGTTGGCCAGCACCTCGGCGGTGCAGCAGATGATCGGGGCGTCGGCGTTGACCGAGGCGTCGCCGGTGAGCATGCCGACGTTGTCGGCCCCGAAGACCTGGCAGAGCGCGAAGAACTTCTCGCTCACCAACGCCTTGATGGGCGCGGTGTAGAAGGACACCTCGTCGCGGGCCAGCGCCGCGGCGTGAGCGGCCACCGCCACGAGCGACTTGCCCGACCCGGTGGGGGTGGCCAGCACGACGTTGCTGCCTCCCAGCAGCTCGATGACGGCCTCGTCCTGGTGGGGGTAGAGCGAGACCCCGGTGCCCGCGGCCCAGGCCACGACGGCGTCGTAGACCTCGTCGTCGCCGGCGCCCACGCGCGGCGGCCAGGCGGCGGCCGCGCCGCCCTCGGCGGCGCTCATCCGCGCGCTCGCGGGTGGGAGGTGGCGAAGACCTCGCGCAGGTTGTCCACCGTCACCAGCGTGTAGACCTGGGTGGTGGTCACGGAGGCGTGGCCCAGGAGCTCCTGCACGACGCGGACGTCGGCGCCCCCGTCGAGCAGGTGGGTGGCGAAGGAGTGGCGCAGCGTGTGCGGGGAGACGTCGCGGGTCACGCCGGCCCGGTCGGCGGCCTTGGCCAGCACGGCCCAGGCCGACTGCCGCGAGAGCCGGCCCCCGCGGGCGTTGACGAAGAGCGCTCCAGCCGGGCCCGTGCCCGTCGCGGCCGCGACCAGCTCCGGGCGACCACGCACGAGGTAGGCCTCCACCGCCTCCAGGGCGTAGGAGCCGACCGGCACGATCCGCTCCTTGCCGCCCTTGCCGCGCAGCAGCACCGTGCCCGGCACGGCAGCCAGCCCGGGCTCGGCGGCGCCGCTGCGGTCGAGGTCGTCGACGTCGAGCCCCACGGCCTCCGAGATCCGCGCACCGGTGCCGTAGAGCACCTCCAGCAGCGCCCGGTCGCGCAGCGCGAGCGCGGTGCCGGGGGCGCCTGCGGCCTCCAGGATCGCCTCCACGTCCGACAGGGGCAGCGCCTTGGGCAGCCGCTTGGCCGGGGCCGGCGGCTTGACCCCGGCCGCCGGGTCGGCCTGGGCGAGGCCGTCGGCCACGGCGAAGCGGTGGAAGCCGCGCACGGCCACCACCGTGCGGGCCGCCGACGTCGCGCTCAGCGGCGGGTGCTCGGCGTCGCCCTCGCGCAGCGCGACGAGGAAGTCCGAGACCACCGCCTCGGTCACCTCGTCGAGGCTCGAGACCCCACGGGCCGCGAGGTGGGCGAGGTAGCGGCGCAGGTCGCGGCGGTAGGACGACAGGGTGTTGGTCGCCAGGCCGCGCTCGACCGAGAGGTGGTCGAGGTAGGTGCGCACGGCGACGCGGGGGCCCGTCACGTCCCCGGTGCCTCCCCCGTCACCCACCGTCGCGGGCTCCTGCGCGAGCGTCGGCACCCGGGTCAGGCCAGCACGCTGTCGAGGGAGACCGCGTCGACGCCGACGGCCTCGCCCACGGGGGCGTTGGTGAGCTGCCCGGCGTGGGTGTTGAGCCCCAGCGCCAGGCTGCGGTCGTCGCGGCAGGCCTGCAGCCAGCCCTTGCCGGCCAGCGCCACGGCGTAGGGCATGGTGGCGTTGGTGAGCGCGTAGGTCGAGGTGGTCGGCACGGCGCCGGGCATGTTCGCCACGCAGTAGAAGACCGAGTCGTGCACGGCGTAGGTCGGGTCCGCGTGGGTCGTGGGGCGGGTGTCCTCGAAGCAGCCGCCCTGGTCGACGGCGATGTCGACGAGCACCGAGCCGGGCTTCATGGCCGCGACCAGCTCGTTGGAGACCAGCTTGGGGGCCTTGGCGCCGGGGATGAGCACGGCCCCGATGACCATGTCGGCCTGGGTGACGTGCTGCTCGATGGCCAGCTTGGAGGAGGCCAGGCCGTGCACGCGGTTGTCGTAGCGCCAGAAGGACATGCGCAGCTTGTCGAGGTCGGTGTCGAGCAGGGTGACGTCGGCGCCCATGCCGAGGGCGATGTTGGCGGCGTTCTGCCCCGAGACACCCGCGCCGATGACGACGACCTTGGCGTTGGCGACGCCGCCGACGCCGCCGAGGAGCACCCCGCGACCGCCCTGGGCCTTGAGCAGCGCGTGGGCGCCGACCTGCGGGGCCAGGCAGCCGGCGACCTCCGACATCGGGTAGAGCAGCGGGAGCCCCCCGGAGGGCAGCTGCACGGTCTCGTAGGCGATCGCGGTGACCTTGCGCCTCATCAGCTCGGCGGTCAGCGTCGGGTCGGCGGCCAGGTGGAGGTAGGTGAAGAGGAGCTGGCCCTCCCGCATGCGGTGGTACTCCTCGGCCACGGGCTCCTTGACCTTCAGCACCATCTCGGCCTCGCCCCACACGGCGTCGGCGTCGGGCAGCAGCGTGGCGCCGGCGGCGGCGTAGTCGTCGTCGCTGATCTGGGAGCCGACGCCGGCGCCGGTCTCCACGACGACCTCGTGGCCGTGGGCCACCAGCTCGTGGACACCCAGCGGCGTCAGGGCCACCCGGTACTCGTGGTTCTTGACTTCCTTCGGGACGCCGACCTTCACCTGACACTCCTGTCATCACGGGGCCCCACGACGCTGTGGGGTGCGAGCGACACTATCGGGACGCGCGCGCCGATCCCGCCAGGCCCCTGGCGTGCGCGGCGAGCACCGCGATCACGACGGGCGCGTCGCGCAGGCGGCCGTCGAGCACCGCCTCGACCATGTCGTCGAAGGCCACCCAGCCCGTCTCCATCTCGGCCTCCTCGTGGGCCGGCACGAAGTCGCCGCGCCCCACCTCGCGCAGACCCCGCGCGAGGTAGATGTGGGCCAGCTCCTCGGAGATCCCCGGCGAGGAGTACGTCGACACCAGGTGGGTCCACTCCTGCGCCTCGTAGCCGGCCTCCTCGACCAGCTCGCGGCGCGCGACGTCGACCGGCTCCTCGCCGTCGACGTCGAGCAGCCCGGCGGGGAGCTCCACGAACCGGGTCTGCGCCGCGTGGCGGTACTGCCACAGGCACAGCACCCGCTCCTCGTCGTCGACGGCCAGGATGACCGCGGCGCCGGGGTGCTCGAGCACCACGCGGCGGAAGGGCTCCTCCTCGGGGTGGCCGGGGCGCTGGATGCGGTCCTCGCGCAGGGCCACGACCCAGCCGTCGCGGTGCAGGTCGCCGCTCGAGCGGACCGGCCAGGAGGCCGGCTCGTCGCGCAGCGCGGGCTGCGTCTCCGCGCCGTCGTCCACCGCGCCCACCTCAGGCCTCCGCGGCGTCGCGGCGCACGAGCTCGGCGTCGATCGGGAACCGCAGCTCCTTCTGCCGCTCGATGGCCGCGCCGACCAGGCCCGCGAAGAGCGGGTGCGGCCGGGTCGGGCGCGAGCGCAGCTCGGGGTGGGCCTGGGTGGAGACGTAGTAGGGGTGCACCTCGCGGGGCAGCTCGACGAACTCCACGAGGCTGTCGTCGGGGGCCGTGCCGGAGAAGACCAGGCCGGCCTCCTCGAGCCGGGCGCGGTAGGCGTTGTTGACCTCGTAGCGGTGGCGGTGCCGCTCGTGCACCAGCGCCTCGCCGTAGGCGGCGCGCACGACGGTGCCGTCCTTGAGCGCCGCGGGGTAGAGCCCGAGGCGCATCGTGCCGCCGAGGTCGCCGGCCCCCTCCACGTACTCCTTCTGCTCGGCCATCGTCGCGATGACCGGCTCGGGGGTCTCGGGGTCGAACTCCGTGGAGCCGGCCTGCTCGAGGCCCAGGACGGTGCGGGAGTACTCGATCACCATGCACTGCAGGCCCAGGCACAGCCCGAGGGTGGGCAGGCCGTGGGTGCGGGCGTAGGTGAGGGCGCCGAGCTTGCCCTCGAGGCCGCGGATGCCGAAGCCGCCGGGCACGCAGACGGCGTCGAGGTCCTGCAGGTTCCGCGCGGCGCCCGCCGGGGTGGCGCAGTCGTCGGAGGGGATCCAGCGCAGGTTGACCTTGGCCTCGTGGGCGAAGCCACCGGCGCGCAGCGCCTCGGCCACCGAGAGGTAGGCGTCGGGAAGGTCGATGTACTTGCCGACCAGGCCGATGGTCACCTCCTCCTTGGGGTGGTGCACGCGGCGCAGCAGGTCGTCCCACAGCGTCCAGTCGACGTCGCGGAAGGGCAGGTCGAGACGTCGCACGACGTAGGCGTCGAGGCCCTCACGGTGCAGCACCTTCGGGATGTCGTAGATCGACGGGGCGTCGGCCGCGGTGACCACGGCCTCCTCGTCGACGTCGCACATCAGCGAGATCTTCTTCTTGATCGAGGCCGGCAGCTCGCGGTCGGCGCGGCACACGACGGCGTCGGGCTGGATGCCGACCTGGCGCAGCGCGGCCACGGAGTGCTGGGTGGGCTTGGTCTTCAGCTCCCCCGACGGGCCGATGTAGGGCACCAGCGAGACGTGCAGGAAGAAGCAGTTGCCACGCCCGATGTCGTGGCGCACCTGGCGCGCGGCCTCGAGGAAGGGCAGCGACTCGATGTCGCCGACCGTGCCACCGACCTCGGTGATGACGACGTCGACGTCCTCGCCGCCCATGGCGAGCACGCGCTCCTTGATCTCGTTGGTGATGTGCGGGATCACCTGCACCGTGTCGCCGAGGTAGTCGCCGCGGCGCTCCTTGGCGATGACGCTGGAGTAGACCTGGCCGGTGGTGACGTTGGCGATCTGGCCGAGGTCGGTGTCGAGGAAGCGCTCGTAGTGGCCGATGTCGAGGTCGGTCTCGGCGCCGTCGTTGGTCACGAAGACCTCGCCGTGCTGGAAGGGGTTCATCGTCCCCGGGTCGACGTTGAGGTACGGGTCGAGCTTCTGCATCGTCACCCGCAGCCCCCGCGAGCGCAGCAACCGGCCCAGGCTGGACGCCGTGAGCCCCTTGCCGAGCGAGGAGGCGACGCCTCCGGTGACGAATACGTGCTTGGTCGGCCCTGGGTTCCTCACGGAACTCCACCCTACGTCAGGTCGGCCCGCCCCGTGACAACCCGCCGCGACACGCACCCGCACGGTGACCGACGAGACACCGACGCCGGCCGAGGAGGCGGAGCCAGCGACCGTCTCCACACCACCCGACCCGAACCCGGTCCAGTCCAGTCCAGTCCAGTCCAGTCCGGCATGGTCGACGACCACGCCCCAGCACGGTGGTTGAGGAGGCAGCGCCAGCGACCGTCTCGACACCACCCGACCCGAACCCGGTCCAGGTCCAGGTTCGCGACCACGCCCCAGCACGGTGGTTGAGGAGGGAGCGCCAGCGACCGTCTCGAAACCACCCGACCCAGCCGTCCAGCACAGCGACGTCAGGACGACGACCGCCGCCCCGACGTCAGTCGACCGGCACGGCCCCGTCGGCTCCGGCGACCCCGAAGTCGCCCCCGGCCCCCGACGGCGCGCGGAGCAGGGCGAGCAGGGTGGTGACCTGTCCCGGCGCGGTCTCGACCCCGTCCACGCTCGGGACGCCCTCGACGCCGCCGTCCTCGCGCAGCGTCGCCAGCACCCCGTCGGCCCCCGACGACGTCGGCCCGGCGAGCACGACGCCCTGCGTCGTCGCGGAGAGCCCGCTCAGCAGGTCCTGGAGCACGTCGGGGTCGACCTGCTGGTCGTCGCCGAGCACCACGACGAGCAGCGGCGCCAGGGCGGCGTCGGGCTCCGGCGAGGTCACCAGGCCGGCCTCGCTGAGGCTGTCGCGCACGGTGCGGCCGGCGTCGGTCACCTCGCCACCGGCCTCGGAGGAGCTGCCCACGGCCAGCCCCGTCAGCTGTCCCAGCCTCACGTACGCCGGCGCGTCGGGGTCGACGCCCCGGGCCGCCGGTGCGTCGCCGAGCTGCTCGAGCACCTGCGTGCCGAGGCTGTCCACCAGGGTGCTCGACGTCGGGTCGGTCAGCCGGGCCTGGAGCTCGTAGCGCGCGGCGACCTCGCCGCCGGCGACCTGCACCTGCTCGGAGAGCGCGGTGAGCGTGTCCTCGTCGGCGCCCGGCAGCGCCAGCAGCGCCACGGGACGGTCGGCGAGCGCGTCGTCGTAGAGCCGCGCCGCCGTCGCGCTGGCGAAGGCCTCGCCGTAGCCGGCCTGGGCGATCGGCCCGGTCTCGGCCGAGGCCTGACGGGCGGTGGCGGTGTCCCGCTCTCGGCCGAGCTCACTGAGCGGACCCCCACCGAGCACGACCCCGACGGCCAGGGCGAGGAAGACGGCGACGAGCGAGACGACGTGGTGGCGGTACGAGATCACGGGAGGAGTCCTTGCAACAGGTCGGAGAGGGTGCGGCCGAGGTCGGCGAGGGCGTCCGCGCCCTGGTCGGCCCAGGACTGGCCCACGGGAGTGACGGCCACGGCGGCGGCGAGGGCGAGCAGACCGGCCAGCATCACCAGTAGCAGGTGGACCGGACGCACGCGCCCGGAGTAGAGCCGGGGCACCGCGTCGGCGTCGACGAGCCGCGCGCCCAGGGCGAGGCGCACCAGGTGGCTCCCGGCCGCGCTCGAGCGGGTCCGGTCGAGCAGGTCGGTGAGACCACCCGCCAGCCCGACACCGACGACGAGGGCCGGGTCGTGGGCGTCGACGGTCAGCAGCGCGGCGTCGGCGGCGTCGAGGGAGGTGGCCAGCCGCGAGGGCCGGATGCCGAGGCGGTCGAGGGAGTCGGCGACGTCGCTGCGGCCGAGGTCGCCCACGAGCACCACGTCGCCGGCGGCGCGCAGCGTGCGCGCAGAGGGCAGCGTCGGCCGGTCGTGGCGCAGGTCGACCACCACGACGTCGACGTGCAGACCGGCGGCGACCACGCTGTCGGCGAGGTCGGCGGCGGCCACGACCACCGGCTCCTGCTCGCGCAGGAACGGCCGCAGCTGCGCCAGCTGCTCGCGGTGCCGCGCGCCGGCGGCCACGAGGACCACGGTGCGCCCCCGCACCGCGGTGGCCAGACGTGGGAGGCCCTCGCGGTGCAGCAGGAGGGGCTCCTCGCGCCGCAGCAGCTCGGTGCCGTGGTGGCTGATGGTCTCGAGCTGGGTCGCCAGTCCGCTGCGCGCGGCGTCGAGGTCCTCGCGCAGCACGCCGAGGTCGACGCTGCGACCGGGCACCTGCTCCCCGCTGTCGAGGTGGAGCACGCCGTCCTCGACCACCACGCGCGCACCGTCGCGCAGTCGCGAGCGACCCGCGGCACCGAGACCGTCGACGAGCACGATGCCGGCCTCGGCCAGCACCAGCGGCCCCTGGGCGGGGAAGCGCCCCGAGACGAAGGGCGAGACGTTCACGACCGCCGACACTCCCGCTCCCACGAGGCGTCGCGCCGTGGCGCGGTCGAGGTCGCTGTGGTCGAGCACGGCCACGTCCCCCGACCGCAGCCGCGGCAGGAGGTCGCTGGTGCGGGCCTCGAGCCTCAGAGGGCCGACGAGGCCGGTGGTCTCGGGGGCGGGACGCAGTCTTTCGGGGAGCCTCATGACCGCCCCATGCTGACATCCGCCCGGCACCGTCCCGGGCACCTCGACGCGCCGGGCGCGTCGACCCGCCCGTGCCTGTCCCGACCCGCGCCGCCGCCCGTCGACGGGCCCGCCGGACGCGCCGGGCCGCTCGGTCGCGCCGGTCCGCCGGGCCGGTCCGTCGCGCCGGTCCGTCGCGCCGGTCGCTCGCGCCGGTCGGTCGCGCCGGTCGCTCGCGCCGGTCGCTCGCGCCGGTCGGTCGCGCCGGTCGGTCGGTCGCGGCTCGGTGCCACCACCCGCAGGCACCACACGCCGACACCACACCGCCGTCACCACACCGCCGTCACGCCGGGCGCGAGGCCCGGCCACGGTCACGGGCCCTTCGCGGCCAGCTCGCGTCCCCGGTCGCGACCCGGTCGTCGGTCCCGTTCAGGACCTTGCGACCCGACGACGACCCCACGGCGACCCGGGATCGCGGTCGGGCCTCAGCCGACGGGCAGCGCGCGAGCCGGGCCGGCCACCTCGAGGAGCTCGCGGGCGTGCGCCAGCGCGGTGTCCGAGCCGGTGAGTCCGGCCATCATGCGCGAGAGCTCGCGCTCGCGCTGGGTGTCGTCGAGCACCGCGAGCCCCGAGCTGGTGACGGTGCCGTCGTTGGACTTGCTGACGACCACGTGGCGGTCGGCGTACGCCGCGACCTGCGGCAGGTGGGTCACCACGAGGACCTGGGCGTCGCGGGCCAGGCGGGCCAGGCGCCGCCCGACCTCCACGGCGGCCGTGCCGCCGACGCCTGCGTCGACCTCGTCGAAGACGAACGTCGGCACGGGGCTGGTGCCGGCCAGCGCGACCTCGAGGGCGAGCATCACCCGCGAGAGCTCGCCGCCCGAGGCACCCTTGTGCAGCGGGCGCGGCTCCGAGCCGGTGTTGGCCGCGAGCAGCAGGTCGACCTCGTCGAGGCCCGACGGGGCGTAGCGCAGCCAGCGCTTCCCGACCCGCAGCGGCGTGCCGACCCGGGCAGGGTCACCGGTCTCGGCCGGGGCCTCCACGGCGTGCTGCCTGACCTCGACGACGACCCGCGCGTGCGGCATGGCCAGCATGCCCAGCTCGCCGGTGACCGCCTCGGCCAGCCGTGTGGCGGCCTCGCCGCGCAGCTGCGAGAGCCGCAGTCCGAGGTCGGCCAGCTCCTCGCGCAGCTCCGCGCGCTCCTGGCGCAGCTGCTCGACGCGCTCGTCGGTGCCGTCGAGGTCCAGCAGCCGGCGCGCTGACGTCTCGGCCCAGGCCAGCACCTCGTCGATGGTCTCGCCGTACTTGCGGGTCAGCGCGGTCAGCGCGGCGCGTCTCTCGGAGACCGCGGCCAGCCGTGCGGGGTCGACCTCGACCCGGGTGGCGTAGGAGGCCACGTCGGCGGCCAGGTCGGAGAGCAGGTAGGAGATCTCGCCGAGCCGGTCGGCCAGTCCGGCGGCCTCCGGGTCGTGGGCGCGCACCGACTCCAGCGCCGAGCGGGCGGCCGTGGTCGTCGCGAGCGCGTCGGGCGCGCCGTCCTCGCTCGAGAGCGCCTCCCGGGCCTGCTCGGCGGCGGTCCGCAGGGTGTCGGAGAAGCCCAGCCGGGTCTCCTCGGCGGCCAGCGCGACGTCCTCGCCCACCTCGGGCGAGACGGCCTCGACCTCCCCGAGCCCGAAGCGGAGCAGGTCGGCCTCGCGCGCCCGCTCCCGGGCGCTGGTGACGACCTCGACGAGCTCCGTCTCCACGGCCCGCAGCCGCTCGAAGCACGCCGTGTACGCCGCCGCGGCACCGGCCACGGCGTCTCCGCCGAAGCGGTCGAGCGCGTCGCGCTGGGCCCTCGGCTGCAGCAGGCGGTGCTGGTCGGACTGGCCGTGCACGGCGACGAGGGGCTCGCTGACCGACGCCAGCGTCGAGACGGGCACCGAGGCGCCGCCCACGAAGGCCCGCGAGCGGCCCTCGGCCGAGACGTTGCGGGCCAGCACGACGTGGCCGTCCTCGACCTCGCCACCGGCGTCCTCCACCGACGACGCGAAGCCGCTCAGGCCGTCGACCCTCACCAGCCCCTCGATCCGGGCCGAGCGGGCACCCGTGCGCACGGCGCCGCTGTCGCTGCGCCCGCCCAGCAGCAGGCCCAGGGCGGTGACGATCATGGTCTTGCCCGCTCCGGTCTCACCGGTGATGACGGTCAGGCCGGGGCCGAGCTCGAGCGTGGAGGAGTCGATGACGCCCAGGGAGCTGATCCGGATCTCCTCAAGCACGGTCGTCTCCCTTGCGTCGCCTCTCCGCGGCGCCGCGCCAGCCCTCGACGGGCAGCCCGAACTTGGCCACGAGACGGTCGGTGAAGGGCGCCTCGTGCAGGCGCACGAGGCGCATCGGCCGCTCGCCCCGCCGCACCTCGACCCGCGCGCCGGGCGGCAGCTCGACGGCTCGTCGCCCGTCGCACCACAGCACGCCCGAGACGCCGGTGCGCGCCAGCACCTCGACGGCCAGCACCGACGTGGGGGCCACGACCATCGGGCGGGCGAAGAGGGCGTGAGCACTGATGGGCACCATGAGCAGGGCCTCGACGCCCGGCCAGACGATCGGTCCGCCGGCGCTGAAGTTGTAGGCCGTGGACCCGGTCGGGGTCGCGCAGACGACGCCGTCGCACCCCCACCGCGACAGCGGGCGCCCGTCGACCTCGGCGACCACCTCGAGCATCCGCTCACGCGAGGCCTTCTCGACGCTGGCCTCGTTGACGGCGTAGGTGCGGGTGACGACCTCGCCGTCGACGTAGACCACGACGTCGAGGGTCATCCGGTCCTCGGAGGAGTAGCGCCGGTCGACGATGGCCGCGATCGTCGACTCGACGTCGTCGTGCTCGGCCTCGGCGAGGAAGCCCACGTGGCCCAGGTTGACCCCCAGCACGGGGGTCTGGCTGGCGTGGGTGATCTCGGCGGCCCGCAGGATCGTGCCGTCGCCCCCGATGACGAGGGCCAGCTCGCACCCGGCGCTGGGGTCGCGGTGCAGGTCGGTGATCTCGAGGTGGCCCGGGTGGCCCGGGTGCTCGTCGGCGGTGAGGCCCAGGTCGTCGGCCTCGCCGGCGAGCAGGCGCACGACGATCCCGTTGCTGGTGAGGGCCTTGCAGAACTCCAGGGCGACCTCGCGGGCCTCCTCGCGCCCGGTGTGGGTCAGCATGAGCACACGGCGCACCGCCGGGTCGGCGCTCGGGGAGTCACTCATGGCTCCACCCTCTCACCCGCCACCCCCAGCGGCGCCGCGGTGGTGACGACGGTGTGGATCGCGTCCTCGTCGACCGTGGCCGGGCCGTGGCGCAGCCAGAGGAAGAACTCCACGTTGCCCGAGGGTCCCGGCAGCTGGCTGGTCGTCACGGCCCGGGCCCCCCAGCCGCGCGCGGCCGCCGCGGCGGCGACCGACTGCACCGCCTCGGCGCGCAGCTCCGGGTCGCGCACGACCCCGCCCTTGCCCACCCGCTCCTTGCCCACCTCGAACTGCGGCTTCACCATCAGGGCCAGGTCGCCGTCGGGCCGGGTCACCCGCAGCAGCGCGTCGAGCACCAGCTCGAGGGAGATGAACGACAGGTCGCCCACCACGACGTCCACCGGGTCCCCGACCAGCGGCAGGTCGAGCTCGCGGATGTTGGTGCGGTCGTGCACGACGACCCTCTCGTCCTGGCGCAGGGGCCAGGCGAGCTGGCCGTAGCCGACGTCGACGGCGAGCACCTGGGCCGCGCCGCGGCGCAGCAGCACGTCGGTGAAGCCCCCGGTGGAGGCCCCCGCGTCCAGGCAGCGCCGGCCCGCCACGTCGAGGCCGAGCGGCGCGAGGTCGTCCAGGGCGCCCGCCAGCTTGTGGCCGCCGCGCGAGACGTAGTCCGGTCGGTCGTCGGAGGCCTCCGCGACCACGATGGCCACGTCGGTGGTGACGCCGGTGGCCGGTTTGCGGGCGAGCGCGCCCGAGACCTTCACACGACCGGCGGCGATGAGCTCGCTGGCGTGCTCGCGCGAGCGGGCGTGGCCGCGACGCACGAGCTCCGCATCGAGGCGCAGTCGACGAGGGGGCACGGCGTCACGCCCCGCCGTCGGACCGGGGCGAGGCCCCCAGCCCCGGACGGGGTACGCCGGTCGCGCCGGGCCGCGGACCGGGCGCACCTGCCCGACCCGGCGACCAGACCCCGGGCCCCGGTCGCTCCGCCGTGACCGGCACGTCGCGCGCGGCGCCGTGCGCACCTGCGGCCGGGTCCGGGCCGAGCAGCCCGTCCACGTCGTCCAGCGCTCGGCGCAAGCGGTCGTGGGCGTCCCCAAACACCGCGACGTGCTCGGCGACGGGTCGCCCGTCGAGCCGGGTGACGGCCTCGACGACCTCGTCGACACCGGCCACCCCGGTCGGGGCGTGCTCCTCGCTCAGGGGGGCGCCGGCCCCGGGGGTGTGGCTCATGGCGCGAGGCTACCGTCGCTCCGCGCCCGGGGCCCGCAGCCGGTCGACGCCCACGGGTTCTCCGCCCGCGTCGAGGTGTTCCCACGCGGCGGTGGCGACCACGCGCCACCAGTCGTCCGGCGACCCGTCGCCCTCCACCACCAGGTCGGCGGCGCCGTCGACCTGCGCCGTCCAGCCGCCGCACTCCACCGTTGCGTCGTTCCGGGTGGGCTCCGGATGGGCCTGCAGCAACCCGGAGAGGTCCGCCGCGAGGTAGGTCGGTCGCTCCCGGGGCCGTGCCGCCACGAGCTCGGCGAGGCCGGTCACACCGGTCATCACGAGCAGTGCGGGCATGTCGACGCCGACCGCGCCCTCGATGTCGGTGTCGAGCCGGTCCCCCACCATCAGCGGCGTGGCGCCCCCCACCCGGCGCACGGTCTCGTCCAGCAGCGGGCGGGCGGGCTTGCCCGCGACCACCGGGTCGACCCCGGCGAACCGGCTGAGCGTCTCGACCAGCACCCCGTGCCCGGGCGCCGTGCCGTAGGCCGTCGGGATGCTCATGTCGGTGTTGCTGGCCACCCACCACAGCCCGTCGCGCACCCGCACCGCGGCCCGCATGATGTCGCGCCAGAGCACGTCGGGGCCGTAGCCCGTGGCGAGCGCGTCGGCCTCGTCGTCGATGCCGACGGGCTCCAGGCCCTCCTCGCGCAGCGCCTCCAGCAGCCCGTCGGCTCCCAGGGCCGCGACCCGCGCTCCCGTGCCCAGCCGGTCCACGAGCACGCGCGCGGCGGCCTGGGCCGACGTGACCACGTCCTCGCGCGCGGCGTCCACACCGAGCTCGGTCAGGTGAGCGGCCACGGTCTCGGGTGTCCGTGAGGCGTTGTTGGTGATGAAGGCGATGCGCTGGTCCCGCTCGCGAGCGGCTGCGATCGCCTCGGCCGCCCCGGGCACCGCCTCCCCACCGATGTAGACCACGCCGTCGAGATCGAGCATGGCCAGGTCGTGATGGTCGCAGAGAGCTCGATCGGTCCCACGCAGCATGGTGCACCCCTCGGTCGTGGCCGGCCCCGGCCGGCGGTCGCCACCGGCCCCGCGCGGGCCGGTGGGCCCAGCCTGCCCGGTGGTCCCTGGACCGGCAGGCCCGCCCCCTACGATGCGCAGATGGAGCGCTCCGGCACGGTCACCCCGCCGTACGTCGCCGGACCCCTCCACCTGGGGCCCTTCCGGGCCCTGCGGATGGCGCCCCTGCGGGTGGGCGATCCCGCGACCGCGCGCACCTTCGGCCGCTCCCAGCGCAAGGTGCTCGACCGGCTGGCGCGCTGGGAGGAGCACGGACAGGTCGCGCGCGACCGGGTGCCTGCGCTCTACGTCCACGAGTACACCGCCGCCGGCCTCACCGTCCGCGGCGTCGTGGGCGTGCTCGACCTCTCGCGTCGCGCCGTCCTCCCCGCGGAGCGCGCCGTGCTCCCCCACGAGGGCGTCCGCCCCGCCCAGGCCGACGACCTGGCCGACAAGCTGGCCGAGATCCGCCTCCACCCGGCGCCCATCCTCCTGGTCCACCGCGCCTCCGAGACCCTGCGCTCCCTGACGCGGAGCCAGGTGGCCCGGCGCCCCACCCACGCCTTCCGGGACCGCGTCGGGCAGGAGCACCGGCTGTGGGCCGTGACCGACCCCGACGAGATCGCGGCGGTCCAGCGCGAGGTGGCCCCCAGTCGCGTCCTCATCGCCGACGGGCACCACCGCTACGCCGCCTACCTCCGCCTCCAGGCGCGCGACCCGGGCGGCGCCGCCGACCACGGCCTCGTCATGCTCGTCGACCAGACCGACACCCCGCTCCACCTCGGTGCCATCCACCGTGTCGTCCAGGGCGTCTCCCTGCCGGAGCTGACCCGCGCCGTCACCAGCATCGGTGGCGCCGGCGAGCGCGTACGCCGCGCCGCCGCCCTCGACCACCTCGGCCCCGACCACCTCGTGGCCACCGACGGCGAGCACTGGAGCGCCCTGACCCTCCCGACCGGCTCCGGCCGCTCGGCGGTCGAGCTCCTGCACGAGGCCGTCCTGCCGTCGCTGCCGCGCAGTCCGCGCTCCGTGGACTACCACCACACGGCCGAGAAGGCGGCCGCGGCCGCTCGGCCCGGCAAGGCCGTGGCCGTGCTCCTGCCCGCGCCCGACGTGGACCACGTGGTCGCTGTCGCCGCCGACGACCGGCTGCTCCCCGAGAAGGCCACGTCCTTCCAGCCCAAGCCGAGCCCCGGGGTGCTCATGCACTCGCTGCTCGACGGATGAGTCGGGCCTCGGCGACCTCGATCTCGACCCGCGACGAGGCGGCCGCGCCCTGACGGAAGAACCGGCGGCGCACAGCGCCGCGGACCTCCACGACGTCGCCGGGCGACCAGCGCGACACCGTCCGGCGGGTCCGCGCCGACCAGGCGCTGCAGTCGAACGTGTCGACCTTCTGCTTCGAGCCCGTCACACTGCCCGCACGATCCACCACCAGGCGCACCGAGCAGACGGGATCGCCACTCGGGAGCTCGCGCACCACCGCCTCGCCCGACACACGGCCCACGAGACGGACCTCGTTGACCGGCGCCACGTCGTCCCCTGCAGGGACCGCTTCCTTGCTGCGTGCCATCACCCATCACCTCCGGCACCACCGTGGCGCGTTCAAGGCACGCGCACCGCGCCGCACCACGCAGGTGTGGACAGGTGACCGTCGTGATGGCCCTGGGGACGATCAGTGGGCCGTGCTGCCGGTGCGGTCCAACGGCTGAGAGGTCCTGAAATGTCTTGTGGGGCCACCCGGTAACAGGTGACCCCACAAGCACTAAGAATTGTCCGGCGGCGTCCTACTCTCCCACAACCTCTCGGTTGCAGTACCATCGGCGCTGAAACTTCCGGGTTCGGGATGGGACCGGGTGTTTCCCTTTCGCTATGGCCGCCGTAACTCTTGCGAACCCACACCACCACCACAAGCGGGCGGGTGTGGATCCAAGCCATTATTCACATGTGTATGTGATGTGTTGTGTGACTGGTTCGTGGACGCGAACATACGCTGCAGATACAGGGCACTAGACCTCTTTGTAGGTCTTGTTGAATGAGTGTAAGACAAGCCCTCGGCCTATTA
>NZ_LMNY01000002.1:0-1206507 GCF_001423135.1 Nocardioides sp. Leaf307
AGGACGCGAGGAAAAAGAGATGCCTGACAAGAACAAAACCCTGACATGATGTCAGAATCATTGTCTTACCAAAGAAACCATCAACCAACCCCCAAAAAGGAGATCAGCCAACGGGGCATAACAAACTAATTCGTCGACTATGACACACTGTTGAGTTCTCAAGAATCAGACGCACACCGTCCTGCGACCTTCCGGTCGAAGCGGCGGGGCAACCTGCAGAAACTTACCGGTCCGACCTCAGCGCGTCAACTCCGTCGGAGTGACTCCCTGCCGTACGATCCGGCCGCCGCACGTGCGTCAGCCACTCGAGGTGACCTCGCGGTCCGAGTGGCAGCTGCTCACTGCGACAAGAAGAACGTTACACACGTGTTGCGGGGAGGCCAAATCAGGGCGTCAACACCCCAACGGGGGTGCCTTGCGGTAGGCGCTGACGGTCGGATCCTCCGCGATCCAGAAGCGCCACGGCCGCTCGGCGTCGCCCCGGAGCCCCACCCGTGGCCCCCGCTCCACGGCGGTGACAGGCTCCCCCGGATGCAGGGTGACGGTGCTCGGGGCGAGGAGGTCCGTCCCGTCGTGGTCGAGCCGCAGGCCGAGGGCCTGACCGAGCCGTCCCGGCCCCCGGGCGAGGTCGCGGGCGAGGCCGGTGCGCCGACGGGACCGGGCCTCGTCGGCACCCGCCACGACTTCGCCGGCACGCAGCAGCACGGCACCGGGCGATCCCTCGGGACCGGTGACGACGTTGGCGCACACGTGCAGGCCGTAGGAGAGGTAGACGTAGAGCCGCCCGGCGGGGCCGAACATCGTGGCGTTGCGGCGG
The DNA here is from genome assembly GCF_001423135.1 of Nocardioides sp. Leaf307. Classification (NCBI taxonomy): domain Bacteria; kingdom Bacillati; phylum Actinomycetota; class Actinomycetes; order Propionibacteriales; family Nocardioidaceae; genus Nocardioides; species Nocardioides sp. Leaf307. Next base: position 818 of record NZ_LMNY01000002.1, read on the forward strand.
GTGGGACCGCGATGGGCGTGGGAGCCGGCGTCGTCGGCGCCGCCGTAGGCCTCGACCTCCGTGAGGCGGATCGACACCCCGGCGTGGGAGACCACGGCACCGAGCAGCAGCGGCGCGACCCGCTCCACCGGGGCGGCGAGCAGCACCGCCAGGTCGTCGGGCCCGGGACGCGCGCCGCTCACGTGTGTCGGCTCAGGAGCCGAGCCGCGCGCGGTGCGCGGCCACGACCGCACCGAGCTCGTCGAGCTGCTCGCGCACTCGGACGGGGGCGGTGCCGCCGCGACCGTCGCGGGAGGCGACGGAGCCCTCGGCGCTGAGCACGTCGCGGACCCCCGGGGTCAGGGCCGGCGAGATCGCCGCGAACTGCTCGTCGGTGAGCTCGTGCAGCTCCAGGCCCAGCTCCTCGCACCGGCGCACGCACGCGCCCGCGAGCTCGTGGGCGACGCGGAACGGCACGTTCTCCCGCACCAGCCACTCGGCGATGTCGGTGGCCAACGAGAACCCCTGGGGGGCGAGCTCCGCGAGCCGCTCGCGGTCGAAGACCAGGGTCGCGACCATGCCGGTGAAGGCCGGGAGCAGCACCTCGAGGGTGTCGACGGAGTCGAAGACCGGCTCCTTGTCCTCCTGGAGGTCCCGGTTGTAGGCCAGGGGGAGAGCCTTCAGGGTGGCGAGCAGACCCGAGAGGTTGCCGACGAGCCGCCCGGCCTTGCCGCGGGCCAGCTCGGCGATGTCGGGGTTCTTCTTCTGCGGCATGATGCTCGAGCCCGTCGACCAGGAGTCGTGCAGCGTGACGAAGCCGAACTCCCGGGTCGACCAGAGGATGACCTCCTCGGCCAGGCGGCTGACGTCGATCCCCACCTGGGCGCACACGAACGCGAACTCGGCCACGAAGTCTCGCGCGGCGGTGCCGTCGATGGAGTTGGCGCTGGAGCCGGTGAACCCGAGCTCGGCGCCCACCCCCACCGGGTCGAGCCCCAGGCTCTGGCCCGCGAGGGCGCCCGAGCCGTAGGGCGAGTCGGCCGCGACGCGGGCGTCCCAGTCGAGGAACCGGTCGACGTCGCGCAGCAGGGGCCAGGCGTGGGCCATCAGGTGGTGGGCCAGCAGCACCGGCTGCGCGTGCTGCAGGTGGGTGCGGCCGGGCATGACGGTGGGCGTGCCCTCCAGGTGGTCGGAGGCCTGGGCGGCCAGCACGTCCACGAGGCCGAGCACCTGCCCGACCACGACGCGGCAGTGGTCGCGCAGGAAGACCTTGAAGAGCGTCGCGATCTGGTCGTTGCGGCTGCGACCCGCCCGCAGCCGCCCGCCGACGTCGGGTCCGACCTCCTCGAGCAGCAGCCGCTCGAGGGCGCCGTGCACGTCCTCGTCGGAGACGTCGGGCCGCAGGGTGCCGGCGGCGTACCGCTCCCCCAGTGCGTCGAGGCCGCGCAGCAGCTCGGCGTGGTCGGCCTCGGTGAGCAGGCCGGCGCGGTGCAGCGCGTTGGCGTGGGCGCGCGACCCGGCGAGGTCGTAGGGCGTGAGTCGCCAGTCGAAGTGGGTGGAGCGCGACAGCGCCTCCAGCTCCGGCGACGGGCCGCCGGCGAAGCGGCCCCCCCACAGCTTGCCGGTGTTCGTGGTGCTCACTGGTCTCCTCCCAGGACGGCCCGGACGGCCGCGGTCATGATGTCGCACAGGTCGGGCGAGACGAGCCGGCCGTCGTCGGCCAGGTCGTCGGGGGTCCACCAGCGCGCCTCGAGGACGACGCCGACCTCGGCCTCCTCGAGGTGGTCGAGGACGACCTCCTGCGCGCGGTCGAGGGCGAGGGCGAAGAAGGTCGCGTCGCCGCGGTAGGTCGTGCCGCGCCAGGAGAAGTCCTGCACCTGGTGGTGGAAGGGCCCCACCAGGTCGGCCGCCCCCGCCCGGACCCCGGTCTCCTCGTGCAGCTCGCGCAGGGCGGCGTCGACGAGGGACTCCCCCTCGTCGACGCCACCGCCGACGGTGCCCCAGCGCGGGGCGTCGGGACGCTCGGGGTCGTGGTCGAGCAGCAGCAGGACCTCGCCCGTCGCGCTGACCGGCACCACCCGGGCGCTGCGGCGCAGGATCGGCTCCATCAGTCGGTGCCGAACTCCATGGCCGCGTGGTCGAGCGCCTCGTCGTCGATGTCGCCCTCGCCGGCCGGGCGCGTGGCGATGCGCTTCGCGCCGCCCGGCTCGAGCTCGCCGAAGAGCGTGCCGTTCTCGACCAGCACCTGGCCCTGGTCGAGCGGCTGGGTGGCGTAGAGCTCGAGCTTGGCGCGCGAGTCGGCGATGTCGAGGTTGCGCATCGTGAGCTGGCCGATGCGGTCGGTGGGCCCGAACGCGGCGTTCTCGGTGCGCTCCATGGACAGCTTGTCGGGGTGGTAGGAGAAGGCCGGCCCGTCGGTGCGCAGGACGGTGTAGTCCTCGCCGCGCCGCAGGCGCAGCGTGACCTCGCCGGTGACCAGCGAGGCGATCCAGCGCTGGATCGACTCCCTCAGCATCAGCGCCTGGGGGTCCAGCCAGCGGCCCTCGTAGAGCAGCCGGCCCAGGCGACGGCCCTCGTTGTGGTAGCTGGCGACCGTGTCCTCGTTGTGGATCGCGTTGAGCAGGCGCTCGTAGGCGATCCACAGCAGCGCCATGCCGGGGGCCTCGTAGATGCCGCGCGACTTGGCCTCGATGATGCGGTTCTCGATCTGGTCCGACATGCCCAGCCCGTGACGCCCGCCCACGGTGTTGGCCTCGTGCACCAGGGCCACGGGGTCGGCGAAGGTCTGGCCGTTGATCGCCACGGGGCGGCCCTGGTCGAAGCGGATCGTGACGTCCTCGGTGGCGATGTCGACCGCGGGGTCCCAGAACTTCACGCCCATGATCGGCTCGACCAGCTCGAGGGAGGCGTCGAGGTGCTCGAGCACCTTGGCCTCGTGGGTGGCGCCCCAGATGTTGGCGTCGGTGGAGTAGGCCTTCTCGGCGCTGTCGCGGTAGGGCAGACCGTGCTCGGTCAGCCACTGGCTCATCTCGGCGCGCCCGCCCAGCTCGTGCACGAAGTCGGCGTCGAGCCAGGGCTTGTAGATGCGCAGGGCGGGGTTGGCCAGCAGCCCGTAGCGGTAGAACCGCTCGATGTCGTTACCCTTGAAGGTCGACCCGTCGCCCCAGATGTCGACGCCGTCCTCGTGCATGGCGCGCACCAGCATCGTGCCGGTGACGGCGCGGCCGAGCGGGGTGGTGTTGAAGTAGGTGCGACCGCCGGAGCGGATGTGGAAGGCACCGCAGGCGATGGCGGCGAAGCCCTCCTCGACCAGCTGGGTGCGGCAGTCGACGGCGCGGGCGATCTCGGCGCCGTACTGCAGGGCACGGTCGGGCACGCCGGAGATGTCGGGCTCGTCGTACTGCCCGATGTCGGCGGTGTAGGTGCAGGGCACCGCACCCTTGTCGCGCATCCACGCGACGGCGACGGAGGTGTCGAGGCCGCCGGAGAACGCGATGCCGACGCGCTCGCCCTTCGGCAGGGTGGTGAGGACCTTGCTCACGGTGGGGCTCCTTGGGGATCGGGACGGAAGTCTGGTGGGGCGGCGCACGCTCCGTGCGGGGCGCCGCGGCGTCAGGTCGTGCGGGGAGGTGCGACGGGGGTCAGGGCGCCGGCGGGACGTGGGTCTCGGCCAGCGCCAGGAATCGTCGGGCCAGGTCGTCGCCGCCCGCGGGGTCGCGACCGATGACCAGGACGGTGTCGTCACCGGCGATCGTGCCGAGGATGTCGGGGAAGTCGGCCTTGTCGAAGGCGCTGCCGAGGAACTGCGCTGCGCCGGGCGGGGTGCGCAGCACCACGAGGTTGGCGCTCGCGTCGGCGCTCACGAGGAGCTCCGCGCACAGCCGGGCCAGCCGCGCGCGCGCCGCGGCCGAGTCGGCCGGCGGGGCCGGGCGACGGTCGCCGCCCTCACCGGGCACGGCGTAGACCAACGCACCCGAGGCGGCGCGCACCTTGACGGCGTCGAGCTCGACGAGGTCGCGCGAGAGCGTGGCCTGGGTGACCCGGACACCGCTCTCGGCCAGCAGCACGGCGAGCTCGCCCTGCGAGTGGACCTCCTGGGTGGAGACCAGCTCGACGATCAGCTGGTGGCGCGCGTTCTTGGTCGCGGGCCGCAGGACCGACTCGGTCATCAGGCTCACCTCTCCCCCGCCGTCGGGTCCTGCGCGAGCGAGGGGTCGAGCAGGAAGGCCAGGACGGCCTTCTGGGCGTGACGCCGGTTCTCCGCCTCGTCCCAGACCACGCTCTGCGGTCCCTCAAGCACCTCGGCGTCGATCTCCTTGCCGCGGTAGGCCGGCAGGCAGTGCAGCGCCACGGCGTCGGGCCGCGCGTGCGCCAGCAGCGTCGTCGTCAGCGACCACGGCGCGAACACCGCCGCCCGTGCCTCGGCCTCCTCCTCCTTGCCCATGGAGACCCAGGTGTCGGTGACCACGACGTCGGCGCCGGTGACCGCGACCACCGGGTCGGCGACCGCCGCCACCGAGCCGCCGGTGCCGGCGGCGATCTCGGCGGCCCGGGCGAACATCGCCTCGTCGGGCAGGTAGCCCTCCGGCGCGCTGACGCGCACGTGCATGCCCGCGGTGGCCCCGGCCAGGAGCCAGGAGTTGCCCATGTTGCACGCCGCGTCGCCCACGAAGGCCGCGGTCAGACCCGCGAGGTCGCCCTTGTGCTCGCGCACGGTCAGCAGGTCGGCCACCAGCTGGCACGGGTGGAACTCGTCGGTGAGCGCGTTGACCACCGGGACGCCGGCGTGGGCGGCCATGGTGTCGAGGTCGGACTGGTGGAAGGTGCGCCACACGACGGCCGCGACCTGGCGGCCCAGGACCCGCGCGACGTCCTCCACCGACTCGCGCACGCCGATCCCGGCCAGGCGGCCCTCGACCACCATGGGGAAGCCGCCGAGCTCGGCGATGCCGGCCGAGAACGACGTCTGGGTGCGCAGGGTCGGCTTGTCGAAGATCATCGCCACCGACCGCGGGCCCGCCAGCGGGCGCTGCTGGTGCGGCGAGGCCTTGAGCTGCGCGGCGAGGTCGAGCACGCGCGCCTGCTCGGCCGGCGACAGGTCGTCGTCGCGCAGGAAGTGCCGCAGCTCCACCGCGGCAGGCAGGACCGTCCCGGTGGGGGCCGGCGCGCTCACGAGACGCCCGCGTCGTCGAGGATCCGCGGCCACGCCGCGAGGAAGGCGTCGACGTCGGCGGTGCCCAGCACGAGCGGCGGGGCGAGGCGGATCCGGCGCGGCGTGGGGTTGTTGACGATGAAGCCGTGGGCCATCGCGGCCGCGGTGACCTCGGCGGAGTGCTCCGAGACCAGGTCGAGCCCGATGAGCAGGCCCTCACCACGCACCTCGGTGACCCGCCGGTCGGCGAGCAGCCCCGCCCGCAGCCGGTCGCCCGCCTCGACGGCGTGGGCCAGCAAGCCCTCGGACTCGATGGTGCGCACGACGGCCAGCGCGGCCGCACAGGCCACCGGGTTGCCGCCGAAGGTCGTGCCGTGGTTGCCGGGGTCGAAGAGGTCGGCGGCGCGGCCCAGCCCGAGGACCGCGCCGATGGGGAAGCCGCCGCCCAGTCCCTTGGCCAGCGTGATCACGTCGGGCACCACGCCGGAGGGCAGGTGGGCGTACCAGGAACCGGTGCGGCCCATGCCCGACTGGACCTCGTCGAACCACAGCAGCGCGCCGTGCTCGTCGGCGACGCGCCGCGCCGCGGCGAGATAGCCCTCGGGCGCGACCACGACACCGGCCTCGCCCTGGATCGGCTCGAGCAGGACCGCGGCGGTGTCGTCGGTGACGGCGGCGGCCAGCGCGGCCTCGTCGCCGTACGGCACGAACTCGACGTGGCCCGGCAGCGGCTCGAAGGGGGCGCGGTAGGCCTCCTTGGAGGTCAGGGCGAGCGCGCCCATGGTGCGGCCGTGGAAACCGCCCTCGGCGACCACCACGTGGGTGCGCCCGGTGCGGCGGGTCAGCTTGAAGGCGGCCTCGTTGGCCTCCGCGCCGGAGTTGGCGAAGAAGGCCTTGCCCTCGGCGCCCGCGAACGACAGCAGCCGCTCGGCCAGCTCGACCTGGGGGGCGCTGGTGAAGAAGTTGGAGATGTGGCCCAGCGTCGACAGCTGCGTCGTGACCGCCTCGACCAGTGCGGGGTGGGCGTGGCCCAGCGCGTTGACGGCGATGCCGCCGAGCAGGTCGACGTACTCCTTGCCGTCGGCGTCCCACACGTGCGCGCCCTCCCCGCGCGTCAGCACGAGCTTGGGCGGGCCGAAGGTGTTCATCAGGGAGTCGGCGTAGCGCTCCTGCAGCGCCTGCTGCTCGGTCATGACTGGGTCTCCCGGGCCTTGCGGGTCTTGGTCTCGACGCCGGGCAGCACCTGCGTGCCGACGCCCTCCTTGGTGAACAGCTCCAGCAGCACGGCGTGCGGCTCGCGCCCGTCGACGACGGTGGCGCGCGGCACCCCGCCCTCGACCGCGAGCAGGCACGCACCCATCTTCGGGACCATGCCGCTGGCCAGCGAGGGGATGACCTCGGCGAGGGACTCGGGGCTGATCTCGCCCACGACGTCCTCGGAGTCGGGCCAGTCGAGGAAGAGGCCCTCGACGTCGGTCAGCACGAGCAGCTTCTCGGCCTTGAGCGCCACGGCCAGGGCGGCGGCCGCAGAGTCGGCGTTGACGTTGTGGACGGTGCCGTCCTCGTCGGGGGCGACCGAGGAGACCACCGGGATGCGGCCGGCCTCGATGAGGTCGAGCACCGACTCCGGGCGCACCCGGGTCACCTCGCCGACCAGACCGAGGTCGACCTCCTCGCCGTCGACGACCGTGCCGGTGGCGGTGGCGGTGAACAGACCGGCGTCCTCGCCGGAGCAGCCCACGGCCAGCGGGCCGTGCTCGTTGATGAGTCCCACCAGCTCGCGCTGGACCTGGCCCACGAGCACCATGCGCACGACGTCCATCGCCTCCGGCGTGGTCACGCGCAGGCCGCCGCGGAACTCCGACTCGATGCCGAGGCGGTCGAGCATGCTGGAGATCTGCGGCCCGCCGCCGTGCACGACGACGGGTCGGAAGCCGGCGAAGCGCAGGAAGGCGATGTCCTCGGCGAAGGCCCGCTTGAGGGAGTCGTCGGTCATGGCGTTGCCGCCGTACTTCACGACCACGATCTTGCCGTGGTACTGCTTCAGCCACGGCAGGGCGGCCGCGAGCGTGCGGGCCTTGGCCTGGTCGGGCTTGCCGACGGTGAATTCTCCGGTGCTGGAATCGTTCATGATGAGTAGGCGCTGTTCTCGTGGACGTAGGCGTGGGTGAGGTCGTTGGTCCAGACGGTGGCCCGCTCGGAGCCCGCCTTGAGGTCGATGGTCACGCTGACCTCCCGGCCGGTGAGGTCGACGGTCTCGGGGTCGGCGTGCGGGGTGGACCGCTTGCAGACCCACACACCGTTCATGGCGACGTCGAGGTCGGCGGGGTCGAAGGCCGCCGCCGTGGTGCCGATGCTGGCGAGCACGCGACCCCAGTTGGGGTCGTTGCCGAAGATCGCGGCCTTGAACAGGTTGCTGCGGGCCACGCTGCGCCCGACCTCGACGGCGTCGTCCTCGGAAGCGGCGTTGAGGGTCGTGATCGCGATCTCGTGGTCGGCGCCCTCGGCGTCCTTGAGCAGCTGCATCGCCAGGTCGGTGCACGCCTGGGTCAGGGCGTCGGTGAAGTCGTCGACCGAGGGCGTGATGCCGCTGGCGCCGCTGGCCATCACCGTCACGGTGTCGTTGGTGGACATGCAGCCGTCGGAGTCGAGCCGGTCGAAGGAGACCCGGGTCGCGGCGCGCAGGGCCCGGTCGAGATCCGCGGCCGGGACGACGGCGTCGGTGGTGAGGACGACCAGCATCGTGGCCAGCTGCGGCGCCAGCATGCCCGCGCCCTTGGCCATGCCGCCGACCGACCAGCCGGCGCCCTCGACGACGACCTGCTTGCTCACCGAGTCGGTGGTCATGATGGCGTGGGCGGCCTGGTCGCCGCCGTCGGGTGAGAGGGCCGCGTGGGCGGCGTCGACCCCGGCGAGGACCTGGTCGCGGTCGTTGGTCAGGCCGATCAGACCGGTCGAGCACACCACCACGTCGAGCGCCCCGATGCCGAGGTGGTCGGCGACCCGCTCGGCGACCGCGTGGGTCGTCTGGAAGCCCTCGGGGCCGGTGTAGCAGTTGGCGCCACCGGAGTTGAGGACGACCGCGCGCACGGTGCCGTCCTTGACGACCTCCTGGCTCCACAGCACCGGGTTGGCCTTGCAGCGGTTGGCGGTGAAGACCGTGGCGGAGTCGTGCGCGGGACCCTGGTTGACCACCAGGGCGACGTCCTTGCCGCCGGAGGCCTTCAGGCCCGCCTCGACGCCGGCGGCGACGAAGCCGGAGGGGGTGGTGACGCTCATCTCTTCCTCTTCTCGCTGCTGCTGGATCCGGAACGCCGGTCCGGCTGCTGGTCGGACTGCGCATCCTTGCGGGAGCGACCGGTCGTGCGCGGGGGCTTGTCGGTGCCGTTGCCGGCACGCGGCTCGCGCTCGCGCGGAGCGCGTGAGGCGCCGACGGGCACCGCGGGTCGTACCGTGTGGCCGTGACGGCGCCAGGCCTCGGCCGCGCGCTCGGTGGCGCCGGAGGGCACCAGCACCCAGTCGGTCTCGAAGGTGGAGATCGAGAAGACGCTGATCTGCTCCTCGGCCAGTGGCACCAGCAGCGCCGCCAGCACCCCGGTCGCCTCGGTCGGGATCGGGCCCTGCACCGAGAAGGCGACCAGGCCCTTGTGGGCGACCTGCTTGGTGGGCACGTTGCGGCCCGCGCAGATCAGCGTGGTCTCGGTGGCGGTCGCCGTGACCGAGAACAGCGACGACGACTCCGCCCAGCTCGGCACCTCGGCGCCGACCGGGAGCTTCACCAGCGCGAGCTTCTCGGGGAACTGCTGCAGCACGTACGACACCGTGCCGCCCGACACGGCGGGGCCGCCCTCGTGGGTGCCGGTCTCCGCCGGCTCGTCGCCGCTCACGGCGCGATCCCGACCGCGGTGAGACCGGTGGTCTCGTCGATGCCGAGCGCGATGTTCATGCACTGCACGGCCGCACCGCCGGTGCCCTTGGCGAGGTTGTCGACGGCGCCGACCGCCACCAGGCGGCCCGCGGCCTCGTCGACGGTGACCTGCACGTGCACGGCGTTGGAGCCTGTGACCGACTTGGTCTGGGGCCACAGGCCCGCGGGCAGGAGGTGCACGAACGGCTCGTCGGCGTAGGCCTCGGCATAGACGTCGTAGGCCTCCTCCGCGCTGACCGGGTCGACCAGCGGGGCCGAGCACGTGGCCAGGATGCCCCGTGGCATCGGCACCAGCAGCGGGGTGAAGCTGACGCTGACCGTGCCCTCGACGAGGCGCGAGAGGTTCTGGGTGATCTCCGGGGTGTGGCGGTGGGTGCCGCCGACGCCGTAGGCGCTGGCGTTGCCCATCACCTCGCTGCCCAGGAGGTTGGTCTTGGCCGCCTTGCCGGCGCCGCTCGTGCCGGAGGCCGCGACCACGACGACCTCGGGGTGCACCAGCCCTGCGGCGATGGCCGGGGCGAGGGTCAGCGAGGACACGGTGGGGTAGCAGCCCGGCACGGCGAAGCGAGTGCGGCCCTCGAGACGCTCGCGCTGGCCGGGGAGCTCGGGCAGGCCGTAGGGCCACGTGCCGGCGTGGTCGCCGCCGTAGAACTGCGCCCAGGCCGCGGGGTCCTCGAGGCGGAAGTCGGCGCCGCAGTCGATGACGATCGTGTCGTCACCGAGCTGGGCGGCGAGCTCGCCGGACTGGCCGTGAGGCAGGGCGAGGAAGACCACGTCGTGACCCGAGAGCACCTCGAGCGTCGTCTCCTCCAGCACCCGGTCGGCCAGCGGCACGAGGTGCGGCTGCAGCGCGCCCAGGGGCTGACCCGCGTTGGAGGCACCGGTCAGGGCGCCGATCTCCACCTCGGGGTGGCCCAGCAGCAGGCGCAAGACCTCTCCCCCGGCATAACCGCTGGCACCGGCGACAGCGACACGTCTCCTCGTCATGTGCATGACTATACAAGTCAATGCATGAGCATGTGCAAGTCGGTCGTCGGCGTGGCTCGGCGGGGCTCGGCGTGGCTCGGCGTGGCTCGGCGTGGGCCTCCGGGACGCCGGGAGCGTCACACCCGCGGCGGCCCTCCACCCGCAGGCCCGGGTCGGACGCGGCGCGGGGAGCCGGCGAAGCCGCTGACGGGACGGCGAGCGCGTCGGCGGCAGCAGCCGCAGGAGGGCCGGCACGCGACCGCGCGCAATCGCGCCACGCGCGCACTCGACCCAGCGCCCCACCTGCACCAGCCACGCAAACCCCGCGGCCACCACCAGCGACCGCACGCAATCGCGCCACGCACGCACTCGACCCAGCGCCCCACCTGCACCAGCCACGCAAACCCCGCGGCCACCACCAGCGACCGCACGCAATCGCGCCACGCGCGCACTCGACCCAGCGCCCCACCTGCACCAGCCACGCAGACCCCGCGGCCACCACCAGCGACCGTGCGCCATCGCGCCAGCTGCGCACGGGTGGGGTGGTGCGGTGGGGAGGCCCGGGGCGGGCGACCGCGGCTCCGCACGCAGGGTGCGGAGCCGCGGGGACCTCAGGCGCGCTGGACGGCGCCGGTGCGCTCGACGGCCGCGTCGACGGCGGACTGTCGGGCCGCCACGATCTCGTCGTCGGTCAGCGTGCGGTCGGGGGCACGCAGGCGCAGGGCGAAGGCCAGCGACTTGCGCCCCTTGCCGAGCTGCTCGGAGCGGTAGACGTCGAAGAGCCGGATCGACTCCAGCAGCTCGCCGGCCCCCGCCACCAGGGCGGCCTCGACGTCGGCGGCCGTCACGGCCTCCGCCACCACCAGGGCGACGTCCTCCTTGGCGAGGGGGAAGCCCGAGACCACCGGGCCCGGCACGACGTCGACCGCGTGACGCAGGAGGGCGTCGAGCTCGACCTCGACCGCGGCGGAGCGCGCCGGGAGGTCGAAGGCCTTGCAGACCCTCGGGTGCAGCTCCCCGGCGTGGCCGACCACGACCCGGTCGTCACCCTGGCCGACGGCGACCTCGGCGCAGCGGCCCGGGTGCCAGGGCATCCGGGCGGCCGCGGCGACCTCCAGCCCGATGCCGAGCTCGGTCGCGACGCGGCGCAGCACGGCGAGCGCGTCGGCCCAGCCGGCGTCGCGGCCCTCGCCCCACCAGCCGGCGCGCTCACGCTCACCGGCCAGCACCACCGACAGGTGCTGCGGCTGGCGCGGGATGGCGTCGAGCAGGGCCTGGAGCTCGGCGTCGGAGGGGCGCTGCTCGACGCCGTAGATCGGGGCGGGACCACCGTCGACCGGGAAGGCCACGGTGCCGGTCTCGAAGAGGGCGACGCCGGCGGCCCCGCGCCCCAGGTTGCGGGCGGCGGCGCGCAGCAGACCCGGCAGCAGCGTCGTGGTGTACGCCGGCTCCTCGGAGCTGATCGGGTTGGCCAGGCGCACCGTGCGGCGTAGCGGGTCCTCGGCCGGCAGCCCCAGCGCGTCGAAGGTCGCCTCGCCGACGAACGGGAAGCTGATCGCCTCCACGCACCCGGCGCCCGCGAGCACCCGGCCCACCCGACGGCGCAGTCGCTGCTCACGGGTCAGACCGCGCCCCGCGGCCTCGGTGGGCAGCACCGAGGGCACCTCGTCGTAGCCGACGATGCGGGCGACCTCCTCGACCAGGTCGAAGGGGTCGGTGACGTCGGGGCGCCAGGTCGGCGCCGTGACGGTGAGGGCCTCGCCGTCGACCTCGACCGCGCAGCCCACGGCGCGCAGGTGAGCGATCGTGGTCTCGGCGTCGATGGGCATGCCGGTCACCCGCGCGGGGAGGTCGGCACGGGCGTGGACCACGGCCGGAGCGGGCGCCTGGCCGACCACGGTCACCCCCGTGTCGGCCCGGCCCCCGCCCAGGGCGGTGAGCAGCTCGACGGCGCGGTCGGCGGCCACCTCGGGCAGCCGCGGGTCGACGCCGCGCTCGTTGCGCTTGCCGGCCTCGGAGCTGATGCGGTGGCGCTTGCCGGAGCGGAAGACCGAGGTGGCGTCGAAGTGGGCCGACTCCACCACCACGTGGGTCGTCGAGGCCGACATCTCGGTGCGGGCGCCGCCCATGACGCCGGCGATGCCGATCGGGCCGGTCGCGTCGGCGATGAGCAGGTCCTCGGGCGAGAGCTCGCGGTCGGTGTCGTCGAGGGTGGTGATGCGCTCCCCCGGCTCGGCGCGACGCACGCGGATCGCCCCGTCGAGGGTGTCGCCGTCGTAGGCGTGCAGGGGCTGGCCCAGCTCGAGCATGACGTAGTTGGTCACGTCGACGCCGAGGGAGATCGAGCGCATGCCGGCCTGCTGGAGGCGGCGGACCATCCAGTCCGGCGTGGGGGCCGTGGCGTCGAAGCCGGTGACCGTGCGCGCCACGAAGAGCGGGCATCCCGCGGCGTCGTCGACCACCACCGGGTGGCCGTGGTCGTCGGCGGGCGGCACGTCGCGCTCGGCGGGGTCGACGTAGGGCAGGTCGTAGGCCAGGGCCGCCTCACGGGCGATGCCGCGCAGCGAGAGGGCGTAGGCACGGTCGGGGTTGATCTCGAACTCGATGACCTCCTCGCGCAGGCCGAGCAGGTCGAAGACGTCGTCGCCCGGCTCGCCGGCGTCGGCGGGCAGCACGATGATGCCGTCGTGCTCCTCGCCCAGCCCGAGCTCGGAGGAGGAGCAGATCATGCCGGCCGAGACGTGGCCGTAGGTCTTGCGCGACGAGATCCGGAAGTCACCGGGCAGCACGCCGCCGGGCAGGACGGTGACGACGAGGTCGCCGGGGGCGAAGTTGTGGGCTCCGCAGACAATGCCCTGCGGCTCGCCGGTGCCGTTGGCGTCACCCACGTCGACGGTGCACCAGTTGATGGTCTTGCCGTTCTTCTGCGGTTCCGGCTCCATGGTGAGCACGCGGCCCACGACGAGCGGACCGGTGATGCCGGCACCGGCGCGCTCCACGGCCTCGAGCTTGAGGCCCAGGGCGGTCAGGCGTGCGGTGAGGTCGTCGGTGGAGACGTCGGCGGGCAGGTCGACGAGCTCGCGGATCCACGAGACAGGGGCCTTCATCAGATCTCACTCCCGAACGCGGTGGTGAAGCGGACGTCGCCCTCGAAGAGCGCGCGCAGGTCCTCGATGCCGTGGCGGAACATCAGCATCCGGTCGATGCCGAAGCCGAACGCGAAGCCGGTGTAGCGCTCCGCGTCGATGCCGCACGCGGTGAGCACCCGGGGGTTGACCACCCCGCAGCCGCCGAGCTCGATCCAGCCCTCGCCGCGGCACGTGCGGCAGGACGCGGCGGCGTCGGCCGCGCCGTCGTCGCCCGTGGCGAGCCCCGTGCCGCGGCAGACGAAGCAGACCATGTCCATCTCGGCCGACGGCTCGGTGAAGGGGAAGTACGACGGGCGGAAGCGCGTGGAGATCCCGGCGCCGAACAGCGAGGAGACCAGGTGGTCGAGGGTGCCCTTGAGGTGGGCCATGGTGATGCCCTCGTCGATGGCCAGGCCCTCGACCTGGTGGAAGACCGGGCTGTGCGTCGCGTCGTACTCGTCGGTGCGGAAGACGCGACCGGGGCAGGCGATGTAGATGGGCGGGGTGCGCGTGAGCATCGAGCGCGCCTGCACCGGCGAGGTGTGCGTGCGCAGGACGACGCCGTGGTCGGCCGGGTCGGCCCAGAAGGTGTCCTGCATCGTGCGCGCCGGGTGGTCGGGGCCGAGGTTGAGGGCGTCGAAGTTCAGCCACTCGGCCTCGAGCACCGGCCCCTCCGCGATCTCCCAGCCCATCGCGACGAAGATGTCGGCGATCAGCTCCGAGCCGGTGGTCACGGGGTGACGCGCGCCGACCGGGAGCCGGTCGGTGGGCAGCGTGACGTCGACGGTCTCCTCGACGAGCATCCGCTCCTCGTGCTCGGCCTCGAGCACCTGCTGGCGGCGCGCAAGGGCCTGGTTGACGGCACCGCGCGCCTGGCCGATGCGCTTGCCGGCCTCCTTGCGGGCCTGCGGGGGCAGCGCGCCGATCTCGCGGTTGGCCAGCGCCAGGGCGGAGCGGTCGCCCGCGTGCTCGAGCCGGGCCGCCTTGAGCTGCTCCAGGTCGGTCGCGGCCTCGATGGCCGCCACGGCGGCGTCGCGCGCCGCCTCGACCTCCTCGGACTTCAAGGGGGTGACCTCCACGGGGTCGAAGTCGGTGTTGGGACCGGACATGACTGCCTTTCCAGCGGGTGGCCGCGCACTCCGGCGCGCGGCGTGGTCAGTCTAGGAAGCCGCGGCCCCCGCCCGCGAACCGGTTGCCGGCCCTGGACGACGCCGTGCCGTGCGCCCGGCCCGTGGACGCCCGCCGCGCCGGGGCCGACCCGACCGGGGTCACTCCGGTCGGCGGTCCTCGCTGGGCCAGGTGAGCACGATGCTGGCGCCGCCGCCGGGGGCGTCGCCGATGCTGACGGTGCCGCCGTGGGCACGGGTCAGGCCCCCGACGATGTACATGCCCAGGCCCGTGCCGCCACGCGCCCCGCCCTTCCAGAACTTGGTGAAGACGCGGCGCCGCAGGTCGAGCGGGATGCCCTCGCCCTCGTCCTGCACGACGAGCCGGACCCCGGCGTGGTCGTGGTCGGGGCCGAGCGGGTCCAGGGTCACCGACACCGTGCCCTCGCCGTGGCGCACGCCGTTCTCGACCAGGTTGGTGACGACCTGGGTGAACTTGTCGGGGTCGGCGGAGATCTCCGGCAGGTCGGCGGCGACGTGCAGCGCCACCGGGCGCGAGGTGCCGGCCTGCACCGACTCCACGATGCGACCGGTCAGCACGGCGGCGTCGCTGGGGCGGGGGTAGAGCTGGAGTCGCCCGGTGTCGATGCGGGCGACGTCGAGCAGCTCGGCGATGAGGCGGCTCAGCCGGTCGGAGTCGGCGCTGACGGTGGTGAGCATCAGCTTCTTCTGGTCGTCGCTCAGCTTGTCCCAGCGGTTGAGCATGGCCTGGACGAAGCCCTTGACCCCGGTGAGCGGGGAGCGCAGCTCGTGGGCCACCGTGGCGACCAGGTCGGAGCGCTCCCGGTCGAGCCGGGCCCGGCCGCGACCGGAGCGGAGGGTGACCACCACGCTGCTCACGGGGCGGTCGAGCGCCGGGCGGTGGATGCGCGCGGCCACGAGCACCTCGGTGCCGTCGGGCAGCAGCCACGACTGCTCCGGGACGGCCGTGCGCGTCACCAGCCCCCGGTAGGGGCAGTTGTGGTCGAACCACGCCGCGCCGTCCTGGTCCTGGAGGGCCAGCACCTCGGCCAGGCCACGCCCCACCCCGTCGAGGGCGCTGCGGCCGAGCATCTGCACGGCCACGCGGGAGACGAGCGTGACGCGGCCCTCGGCATCGGCGACGACGACGCCGTCGGGCAGGGAGTCGGCGAGCTGCTGGGCGTCCACGCGGCCCACCCTAGGCCCCGGCGAGCCACCCCACCGGCTGCGCGAGGGACGGGTCAGACGCGGTGGGCGCGGGCGGAGGCGTAGAGGCAGAGCGCCGCGGCGGTGGAGAGGTTGAGGCTCTCGGCCCGCCCGAGGATCGGGATGCGGACCCGGTGGTCGGCCAGTGCCGCCAGCTCCTCGGGCAGTCCCCACGCCTCGTTGCCGAACAGCCACGCGGTGGGGGCCGCCAGCAGGTCGTCGGCCTCGAAGAGGTCGACCTCACCGGCGCCGTCGGCGGCGAGGACCTGCAGCCCCGCGGACTGCGCCCGGCGTACGGCGTCGGCCGGGTCGGCCGCCACGGCGACCGGCACCTGGAACAGGCTGCCGACGCTGGCGCGCACCGTCTTGGGGTTGTAGGCGTCGACCGAGCTGCCGGCCAGCACCACGGCTCCGGCTCCGGCGGCGTCGGCGGTGCGGACGACGGTGCCGGCGTTGCCGGGGTCGCGCACGTCGGCGCAGACGGCCACCAGGCGGGGCGCCGGGTCGAGCAGGTGCTCCAGCGGCCGGTCGAGGAACCGGCACACCGCCACGACCCCCGCCGGGCTGACGGCGTCGCTGAGCGAGGCCAGGGCGCGCTCGTCGACGAGGGTCCAGGCCGCGTCGGCCCGCTCGGCCGCCGTGGCGAGCGCGACGTGGCGCTCGGCGGCGGCGGGCGTGGCGAAGACCTCGACCACGCAGCCGGGCACCGCGAGGGCCGACTCGACGGCCTTCGGACCGTCGGCAAGGAACAGCCGCCGCTCGGATCGGGCCGAGCGGCGGCTGAGCTTGCGCGCTTCCTTGACGCGACCGTTGCCGGTCGTCAGGGGGACGGTGGTCAGGCCGAGGCCTCCGCCTTGGGCGCGTTGACGTCGGCGGGCAGAGCGGCCTTGGCCGTCTCCACCAGCGCGTTGAACGCAGCGACGTCGTTGACGGCGAGCTCGGCGAGGATCTTGCGGTCGACCTCGACGCCGGCCAGGTTGAGGCCCTGGATGAAGCGGTTGTAGGTCATGCCCTGCGCACGCGCGGCGGCGTTGATGCGCTGGATCCACAGCTTGCGGAAGTTGCCCTTGTTCTTGCGGCGGTCGTTGTAGCTGTAGACCAGGGAGTGGGTGACCTGCTCCTTGGCCTTGCGGTACAGGCGCGAGCGCTGGCCGCGGTAGCCGCTAGCGCGCTCGAGGGTCGTCCGGCGCTTCTTCTGGGCGTTCACTGCCCGCTTGACGCGTGCCACGTTGTTACTCCTTGTTGCGGTGGAAGATCTGAGGTGGTGCCGACCGGGTCGGCGTGGGCGGTCGCGACGGGCGCGGCCAGCAGGGGTGGACGAGGGTCAGAGACCCAGCATCTTCTTGGCGCGCGGGACGTCGGCCTTGGCGACCTCCACGGTGCCGGTGAGGCGACGCGTGACCTTGGAGGCCTTCTTCTCCAGGTTGTGGCGCTTGCCGGCCTTCTCGCGGAGGATCTTGCCCGAGCCGGTCACGCGGAAGCGCTTGCCGGCACCGGAGTGGCTCTTGTTCTTCGGCATCTGTATCTCTCTCTCGTCGTCAGCCACGGGCACGGTGGTGCCCCGGCGGGAGTCTCAGGCCTCGATCTCGGGATCGAGGTTCTCGGAGCGGCCACGCTCCTTCTTCTTGGCCACGGGCCCGGCGGCGTGGGCGGCGTCGCGCTCGGCGCGCTCACCGGCCTCGAGCGCGGCACGCTCGGCGGCCTTGGTGTCCTTCTGGGCCTGCATGTCGACCTTGGCCTCGGCCTTCTTCTTGTGCGGGCCCAGGACCATGATCATGTTGCGGCCGTCCTGCTTGGGCGAGGACTCCACGAAGCCCAGCTCGGTGACGTCCTCGGCCAGACGCTGCAGCAGACGGAAGCCCAGCTCGGGACGGTGCTGCTCACGACCGCGGAACATGATCGTGATCTTGACCTTGTCCCCGGCGCGGAGGAACCGCACGACGTGACCCTTCTTGGTCTCGTAGTCGTGGGCGTCGATCTTCGGACGAAGCTTCATCTCCTTGATGATCACGTTCGTCTGGTTGCGACGGGCCTCGCGCGCCTTCTGGGCGTTCTCGTACTTGAACTTGCCGTAGTCCATGAGCTTGCAGACCGGCGGACGGGCCATCGGGGCGATCTCGACGAGGTCGAGGTCGGCTTCCTGGGCAAGGCGCAGCGCGTCGGCGGTGGGAACGATGCCGACGGTCTCGCCACTGGGGCCAACGAGGCGGACCTCGGAAACCCGGATCCGGTCGTTGATTCGAAGCTCGGTGCTGATGTGTCCTCCTGGTTGGGATCTGTCCGGAGGCCTCGCGCCGTCCACGCACGGCGTGGAAATGAACAAAGGCTCCCGCTGGTGACCCAAGCGGAAGCCAGTCGCGACACGTCTCCCCGGCCGGGTGACGCATCGTCTGCCGAGGGCCCGCGCCGTGCTGGCACGACGCGTGGTGGATCCTCGGTAGACCGGTGACCCGACGACCTGTGCCTCGGACTGCTCCGTGGCGGCGGTCGGTGCGGGTGGGAGACGTGTGCTGCTGGTCCCCGCTTGGAGATCGCCCCGTCGCAACGTGCACGGCGGAACTGATCGGTCAACACCGAACCCTAGCCGAGCATTCCGACGCCGCGCCAATCAGCGGAGCCGTCGGCCGGGCCGGAGCGTTCGGCCGGCCAGTCGGCCGGGTCAGTCGGCCGGGTCAGTCGGCAGGAGGGTCGGCGTCGGGGCGCACCCATCCCGAGCGCTCGCCGACGCGCGCCAGCGTCCACCCGGCCGCCAGCGCCTCGAGGTCCTGACCCTCGATCGCCACCACCACCGGGCCGGCCAGGTCGACCACGAGGGCGGCGGCCTCCTCCTGCACCGCCGACAGCGCCGCACCCGACGCCGGCACCGGCACCGGCCGGGCCTGCGGGTCCCAGGCCGCCATGGTCTCCAGCGAGGTGAAGGCCAGCAGGGCGCGCCGCCCGTCGCGGCCGGTCATCAGCACCGCAGCCATGTCGCTGGTCTTGTCGTGGGCCAGGCCGGCGTCGTCGACCTCGACCTCGCCGAGCACGGCCACCACCGGCACCAGCAGGCGCGAGGTCGACAGGGCCGCGAGGGCGTCGACGTAGGCACCCCGGTCGGAGGAGTACGCCGCCAGGGCCGCCACCACGTCGGGGGCGGCACGCCCGTCGTCGTCGGGGAAGGCCGGCCCCTGCAGCTGGCGGGGCAGGCCGGGCGGCTGGTCGCTCACCCGTTCATCCTCCCCGACACGGCGCTGCACGGCGAGCCGGGGGTGAGACCGGAGGGGCGGCCGAGCGCGCGGTGTGTGATCCGCACCGTAAGTCGAGTGTCTGAGTTGACTTACAGGTATTGGTTTGCAGAGGGTGGAGCCATGACCGTGACCCCCGTGCTCGCCGGCCCGGCCGCGCCCACCCCCACGACCCCACCCCCACGACCCCTGCGACGTCCCCGCCTGCGGCACTTCCGCCGGTGGGTCTCCCCCCTCGTGATCCTCACGCTGTGGCAGCTCGCCAGCAGCACGGGGCTCCTCGACCCCCGCACGATGGCCTCGCCCGCGCAGATCGCCGTGCAGGCGGTGGAGCTGGTGCGCGACGGCACGCTCGGGCCGGCCGTGCTGACCTCGGTGCAGCGCGTGGTGCTGGGCTTCCTGATCGGCGCCGTGATCGGCGTCGTGCTCGCCGTGCTCGCCGGGCTCAGCCGGGTGGGAGACGACGCCGTCGACCCGCCGATGCAGATGCTGCGCACCCTCCCCCACCTCGGGCTCGTGCCGCTGTTCATCATCTGGATGGGCCTGGGCGAGACCCCGAAGATCGCGCTGATCGCGATGGGCGTGATGTTCCCGCTCTACCTCAACACCCTCGGCGGCATCCGCAGCATCGACCGCAAGACGATGGAGGTCGCCAAGGCGCTGCACCTCACGCGGGCCCAGCGGATCCGCCACGTCGTCGTGCCCGGCGCGATGCCGCAGACCCTCGTCGGGCTGCGCCAGAGCCTCGGCATCGCCTGGCTCACCCTCATCGTCGCCGAGACCCTCAGCGCCACCTCGGGGCTCGGCTTCATGATCAACAACGCCCGCGAGTTCCTGCGCATCGACGTGATCGTCGTGGGTCTCGTGGTCTACAGCCTGCTCGGTCTGCTCACCGACGTCGTCGTCCGCCACCTCGAGAGAAGGGCCCTGTCATGGCGTTCCTGAAGTCCCGCTCCGCCGCCCGCGACTCCGCCGGGAGCCGCTCGGCCCGACGGGGGGCTCCGGCCCTCGACGCCTCCCTGGTCGCCCGGGTCCGCTCCCACCACCGCTCCTTCGGCCAGACCCACGTGCTCAAGGACGTCGACCTCGACATCGCCCCCGGCGAGTTCGTGGCCCTCCTGGGGCGCAGCGGCTGCGGCAAGTCGACGCTGCTGCGCAGCCTCGCGGGGCTCGACCCGGCTCCCGTCGAGGAGGTGCAGGTCAGCGGACGAACCTCGGTGGCCTTCCAGGAGCCGCGGCTGCTGCCGTGGCGCGACGTGCGCGAGAACGTCGCCCTCGCGCTGCTCAACGCCCCCGAGCGCGCCGAGCGGCACCGCCTGGCCGACGAGCGGATCACCGAGGTCGGCCTCAGCGGCAAGAGCGACGCCTGGCCGCTGCAGCTCTCCGGCGGGCAGGCCCAACGGGTCTCGCTGGCCCGGGCGCTGGTCAGCAACCCCTCGCTGCTGCTGCTCGACGAGCCGTTCAGCGCCCTCGACGCGCTGACCCGCATCGAGATGCACCAGCTCGTCATCGACCTGTGGCGACGCCACTCCATGGCCATCCTCATCGTGACCCACGACGTCGACGAGGCCCTGGCCCTGGCCGACCGGCTCATCGTGCTCGACGGGGGCAAGGTCGCCGACGCCTGGCGGATCACCCTGCCGCGCTCGGACCGCGACCACTCCCAGCCCGAGATCGCCCGCACCCGCTCCGCGGTGCTCCAGGCGCTCGGGGTCAAGCCCACTCCCCCCAACCCGAACCGTCAGACCCAGAAGCAAGGTGCCGCATGAACCACGTCTCCCCCACCTCCCCGCGCCACGTCGGACGCCGACTGCGTCGCCGTGGCCTGCTCGCCGGTGCCGTCGCCGCCGGGCTGCTGCTCACCGGCTGCGGTGGCGGCACCGGCAACGAGGACGCCGTCGCCGACGACGGGTCGGTCGACCTCAGCAAGGTGACCCTGATCGTCGGTGACCAGCGCTCCAGCAGCGTGCGCGCGCTGCTCGAGGCCGCCGACCTGGCCGACACGCCGTACGACATCGAGTGGAAGGAGTTCACCTCCGGCCCGCCGATGCTCGAGTCGATCAACGCCGGGGCCGTGCACGTCGGGCTCGTCGGCAACACCCCGCCGCTCTTCGCGGCCGCGGCCCAGGGGCAGTTCAAGATGGTCCAGGCCGTCACGTTCTCCGGCAAGGGCGACGCGATCCTCGTGCCGAAGGACTCCCCCATCCGGTCGGTGGCCGACCTGGCCGGCAAGGACGTCGGCGTCGCCGTCGGCAGCTCGGCCAACTACAACCTGCTGGCCCAGCTCGGCGAGGCCGGCGTGGGCTACGACGAGATCGAGGTCAAGAACCTCCAGCCCGCCGACGCGCTGGCCGCCTTCACCTCCGGGAGCCTCGACGCGTGGGCGGTGTGGGACCCCTTCACCTCCCAGGCCGTGATCGACGAGGGTGCCCGGGTGCTCGTCGACGGCGAGGAGCTGGTCAACGGCTACAACTTCCAGGTCGCCTCCGACGAGGCCATCGACGACACCGCGACGGCGGCCGCGCTCGAGGACTACCTCGCCCGGGTCACCGAGGCGCAGCTGTGGTCGGGCGAGCACCAGCAGGAGTGGGCCGACGTGTGGGCCGAGCAGACCGGCCTGACCCCCGAGGTCACGCTGGCCGCGGCCAAGCAGCGCCCGGTCACCATCGTGCCGATCGACGAGGAGGTCATCGCCTCGGAGCAGGAGATGGCCGACGCCTTCACCGAGAACGGGCTGCTGCCGGAGTCGGTGGACGTGGCCGACTACTTCTCCGACGCCTTCAACGACGTCACCGCCACCCAGCAGAGCCCGACCGCCGGAGCGGCCCGCTGATGCCGGGCGCGAGGCTCCACTGGTTCCTGCCGACCTCCGGCGACAACCGCGGACTCGTGGGCGCAGGGCAGGGTGTGCCGACCTCCGTGCGTGCGGGTCTCGACGAGACCGTCACCCACGGCTTCCGGGCCCCGAGCATCGACTACCTCGCCCAGGTCGCGCGTACGGCGGAGCAGCTCGGCTTCGAGGGGGTGCTGACCCCGACCGGCACGTTCTGCGAGGACGCGTGGCTGACCACGGCGGCACTCGTCCGCGAGACCACCCGGCTGAAGTTCCTCGTGGCCTTCCGACCCGGTGTGGTCAACCCGGTGCTGGCCGCCCAGATGGCCGCGACCTACCAGCGCATCTCCGGGGGCCGGCTGATGCTCAACGTCGTGACCGGCGGTGAGCCGCGCGAGCAGGCCCGGTTCGGTGACACCGCGGCCAAGGAGGTGCGCTACGCCCGCACCGAGGAGTTCCTCGCCGTGGTGCGTGGCACCTGGTCGCAGGCGCCCTTCGACTTCGACGGGGACCACTTCCGCGTGGAGGGGGCGATGGTCAGCGGTGGCATCGACCCGGTGCCCGACGTCTACTTCGGCGGCTCCTCCGGGCCGGCCGGCCCGGTCGCGGCCAAGCACGCCGACGTCTACCTCACCTGGGGGGAGCCGCCGGAGCTGGTGGCGGAGAAGATCGCCTGGATGCGCGAGCTCGCCCGGGCCGAGGGACGCACGCTGCGCTTCGGGCTGCGCGTGCACACCCTGTCGCGCGACACGAGCGAGGCGGCCTGGGCCCACGCCCAGACGCTGCTCGACGGCCTCGACCCCGCCACCGTCGCCGGGGCCCAGGAGGCCCTGCGGGCCAGCGAGTCGACCGGGCAGCAGCGGATGCTCGCCCTGCGCGACGGGCGGACGAGCTTCGACTCCGCGCGTGAGCTGGAGGTGTCGCCGAACCTGTGGACCGGCGTCGGCCTGGTGCGCGGAGGTGCCGGCACCGCCCTGGTGGGCAGCCACGACGAGGTGGCCGCCCGCATCGCCGACTACCACGCGGTGGGCGTCGAGGAGTTCATCCTGTCCGGCTACCCGCACGTGGAGGAGGCCTACTGGTTCGCCGAGGGGGTCATGCCTCGGCTGGCCGCCCTGGGCGTTACCGGGGCGGCCGCCGCAACGGGCGCGCGCGAGGCGGTCGCCGCGGGGCGCTGACACCCCGGGCGCGCCGCACCACGCACGCGGCACCACCCGACCCCGGGCCTCGCGCGAGGCCCGGGGTCGCTCGCGTGTGTCAGGCTGGAGGGGTGGACGACGCCGCCTGGGCCGCACTGACCCTCACCCTCACCGCGCTGGGCGCGGTGGGCACCTGGCTGGTCTGGCGGCGACGCGGCCCGGCTCCCGCCCTGCGGGTCGGCGGGCTGACCCTGCTGCCCCTGGCGGCCTACCTCACCGACACCCTGCAGATGGCCACCCGCATCGGCACCGCCGTCTCCGACTGGGCGGCCGGCCTCGTGCTCAGCCCGGTCGTGTGGACCGGGATCGTGCTGGCCGGCGTCGGGGTCGGCCTCGTGCTGCTCGCCGGGTCGCTCACCGCCCGCGGCATCGGGGTGCGCGGCGTGCAGCGAGAGGGCGCCGTGGGCCCGGCCCGCGGTGCGGCCCTCGCGGGCGCCGACGGCTCTGCCGCACCGACCCGGGCGAGCCGGGCCGACCGGAGGGCCGCCACGGCGAGCGGGTCCGGCAAGGGCGAGCCCGCCATCGACGACGACCTCGCCGACATCGAGGCCCTGCTGCGCAAGCGCGGCATCTCCTGACCCCCGCCCGGAGCGCCCGGGTGGTGCTCGACCTGGCCCGGGAGCGGGCGCCGCGGCTGGGCGGCTCGCGGCTGGTGTGCCTCGACGGGCCGGCCGGGTCGGGCAAGACCACCCTGGCCGCGGCCCTGGCCGACCTGGCGACCTCCGCCGGGCTCGACACCCGTGTCGTGCACATGGACGACCTCTACGACGGCTGGGAGGGACTGCCCCGCGTCGGCGAGGCGCTGGCACCGCTGCTGGGCCCCCTGTCGCACGGGGCCCCCGGCCGCTACCGCCGCTACGACTGGCACCGGGCGGCCCCGGCCGGGACCGTCACCGTGCCCCCGGCTCCGCTGCTGGTGCTCGAGGGCGTGGGCTCGGGCCTCGTAGCGTGGGCGCGCCACCAGACCCTGCTGGTCTGGGTCGAGGCCCCGTCGGCCCTGCGGCTGGCCCGCGGCCTCGAGCGCGACGGCGCCGACCTCGCCGACCGGTGGCGTGCGTGGCGCACGGCCGAGGACCTCCACCACGCCGCCGACCGCACGCGGCAGCGGGCCGACCTCGTCGTCGACGGCACCGGCCGGACGCCCCCGGAGCAGCCGGGCGAGGCGCCCTAGGGTGGAGCCCATGCGTGCTCCCAGCGGTGACCAGTTCGAGATCGCCGGCGGCGGCTACCGCGCCGTCGTCACCGAGAGCGGGGCCGCGCTCCGCACGCTCGAGCACGCGGGGCGGGCCCTCGTCGACGGTTTCGCCGAGGAGGAGATGACCTCCGGGGGGCGGGGCCAGCTGCTCATGCCCTGGCCCAACCGGCTGCGCGACGGCCGCTACCGCTGGGGCGGGCGCGAGCACCAGCTCGCGCTGAGCGAGCCCGGCCGCGCCAACGCCTCCCACGGGCTCGTGCGCTGGGTGGCCTGGACCCCCGAGGAGCACACCGGGCACTCGGTGTCGCTGTCCTACCGCCTCATGGCGCAGAGCGGCTACCCGTGGACGCTGGACCTGCACGTGGTCTACGACCTCTCCGCCGACGGGCTCACCGTGACCCAGACCGCCAGCAACACCTCGACCACGCCCGCCCCGTGGGCCAGCGGGGCCCACCCCTACCTCCGCGTCGGCGCCGGCCCCGTCGACCCCCTCGAGCTCACGCTGCCGGCGGCGACCCGGATCCTGGTCGACCCCGAGCGGCTGCTGCCGGTCGGCACCGAGGAGGTCGAGGGCACGACGTACGACTTCCGGGTGGCGCGGCCGCTGCGCGACCTGCCGCTCGACGACGGCTTCACCGACCTCGTGCGCGACGACGACGGCACCGCCACCGCCGTGCTGCGCGACCCGCGCTCCGGCGAGGGCGTGGCGCTGTGGGTCGACCGCCACCACACCGCGCTGCAGGTCTACAGCGCCGACGAGGTCGCCGCCACCGCGCGGCGCTCGCTGGCCGTCGAGCCGATGACGGCTCCCGCCGACGCCTTCTCCTCCGGCACCGGTGTCGTCACCCTCGGCGCCGCCGGTGAGCCCGACGACTCCTTCTCCGCCACCTGGGGCATCCGCGCGCTGGACTGAGCCGCCGCGCACCACTTACCGACCGTTGCGACCACTACCCGACCGTCGTGACGGTCAGGTAGTGGTCGCAACGGTCAGTAGGACGCCCCGGTCGGGGGCAGCTCAGCGGGGCAGCTCGGCGGCGAGGGCGCGGAGCTGGCGGGCGTGGGCCTGGGCGCGAGCGCCGTCGGAGCCCTGGATGCCCATCACCGCGGCGGTCGTGCCGTCGGCGAGGTCGAGGGTGACCCACGGGGCACCCGGCGGGAGGTTGACCGAGACGATCTGCGGCCAGCTGTACTCGCGACGGCGGTAGCCGTTGACCACGATCAGCCGGTCGCGCTCGCCCACGACGCGGGAGCGCACGAGGGCGAACATGCAGGCGTAGCCCAGCCCCACCAGCACGAAGAGCGTGCCGATCTGGAAGGCCGTGAACTTCGCCTGGGTCTCGTCGTCGAAGCTGAACCACGCGGCGGCGAACATCGCGAGCAGGCCGACGCCGAGCACCGCGCCGACGATGCGCGGGCCCAGCGGGCGCCAGGTGTGGGGCAGGGTGGGCGCGAGGTCGCGTCGCGCCGGACCCTCAGAGGCGGCAGGCATGGATGTCGGTGGTGAGGATGCCGCGGGCGCCGACCTGCCAGAGCTCGTCCATGAGGCGCTGGGCACCGCTGCGCGGCACCATCACCCGCACGGCCGACCAGCCCTCGCGGTGCAGCGGGGCCACGGTGGGGCTCTCGATGCCGGGGGTCAGGGCGACCGCGGCGGCGACCGCCTCGCTGGGGATGTCGTAGTCCATCATCACGTAGGAGCGGGCCACCAGCACGCCCTCCACGCGACGGCGGAAGACCTCGAAGCCGTCGGGAGCGGCCGCGCCGGAGCGGGTGATGACCACCGCCTCGGACTCCAGGATCGTCTCGCCGAACACCTCGAGACCCGCCTGGCGCAGCGTGCTGCCGGTCTCGACGACGTCGGCGATCGCGTCGGCCACACCGAGCTGGATGCTGGTCTCCACGGCCCCGTCGAGGCGGATCACCGTGGCCTCGATGCCGCGCTCGGCCAGGAAGGACCGCACGACCCCGACGTACGACGTGGCGATGCGGGCGCCCTGGAGCTGGGCCAGGTCGGTGAACGCACCGCGGGGGCCGGCGAAGCGGAAGCGGCTGCGGCCGAAGCCCAGGCGCATGGCCTCGTCGGCCTGCGCCCCGGAGTCCTGGAGCAGGTCGCGCCCGGTGACCCCGACGTCGAGGGTGCCCTCGCCGACGTAGAGCGCGATGTCGCGCGGGCGGAGGTAGAAGAACTCCACGCCGTTGTCGGCGTCGATGAGGGTGAGCTGCTTGGAGTCGTCGCGCTGGCGGTAGCCGGCCTCGCGCAGGATCTCCGAGGCCGACTGCGACAGCGAGCCCTTGTTGGGCACCGCGACACGCAGCAGCGGGGTGGCGGGAGAGGTCATCGGGTCGGCCTTCGCGGGTGCGGTCACAGGTGGGCGTAGACGTCGTCGAGCTCGAGGCCGCTGGCCAGCATGAGGCACTGGGCGTGGTAGAGCAGCTGGCTGATCTCCTCGGCCGTGCGCTCCTTGCCCTCGTGCTCGGCCGCCATCCACGACTCCGCGGCCTCCTCGACCAGCTTCTTGCCGATGGCGTGCACGCCAGCGTCGAGCTGGGCCACGGTGCCGGATCCTGCGGGGCGGGTCCGGGCCTTGTCCTGCAGCTCGGCCCACAGCTCGTCGAACGTCTTCACAGCAGAGCAGCCTAGGCGGTGCCCTCGCGGCGGCGTACGACGGGACCGCGCGGCGGCACCCGCCGTGGCCTGGGCCACGCCGTCCGGGGCGGCTGCGGCCCGGGCGGGATCAGGCCAGCCGGCCGCGGCGCAGCCGCTTGAGCACGTGCGCGGTCTGGAGCGCGGCCGAGGTGGCCTCGTGGCCCTTGTCCTCCTTCGAGCCCTCCAGGCCGGCGCGGTCGAGCGCCTGCTGGTCGTCGTCGCAGGTGAGCACGCCGAAGCCGACCGCGACCTGGTGGTCGAGCGCGACGCGGGTGAGACCGTCGGTGGCGGCGTTGCACACGTAGTCGAAGTGGGGGGTGCCGCCGCGCACGACGACGCCGAGCGCGACCACGGCGTCGTAGCCCTGGGCGGCCAGGGTCGCGGCCACGACGGGGAGCTCGAAGGTGCCGGGCACCCGCACGACCAGCGGGTTGCCCACGGAGTACTCCTCCAGGGCGCGGTGGGCCCCGGCGAGCAGGCCGTCCATGACCTCGGTGTGCCAGCTCGCCGCGACGACGGCGACGCGCAGGTCGGAGGCGTCGACGGCCTCGGGGGTGGGTGCTCCGTGGCCGCTCATCGGGTGGCTCCGTTCGTCTCGAGGTCGGTGCCGGCCACCGTGCTGGTGCCGGCTGCGGGGTGGTCGACCCCGCCGTGGAGGTCGGGCAGGACGTGGCCCATCCGGTCACGCTTGGTGAGCAGGTAGGCCAGGTTGTGGTCGTTGGGGTGCGGGGTGAGCGGCACGCGCTCGGCGACGGTGATGCCGAAGTCCTCGAGGTTGCTGACCTTGTCGGGGTTGTTGGTCATCAGCCGCACGCTGGCCACGCCCAGGTCGCGCAGGACCTGGGTGGCGGTGCCGTAGTGGCGGGCGTCGGCGGGCAGGCCGAGGTCGAGGTTGGCGTCGACCGTGTCGCGCCCGCCGTCCTGCAGGGCGTAGGCCTGGAGCTTGGCCAGCAGGCCGATGCCGCGACCCTCGTGGCCGCGCAGGTAGATCACCACGCCGCGCCCCTCGGCGACGACGCGCTCGAGGGCCTCGTCGAGCTGCGGACCGCAGTCGCAGCGGTGGCTGCCGAAGACGTCGCCGGTGAGGCACTCGGAGTGCACGCGGGTCAGCACCGGCTCCTCGCCGGAGAGGTCGCCGTGCACGAGCGCGATGTGCTCGGAGCCGTCGACGGTGATGCGGTAGCCCACGGCGGTGAAGTCGCCGGCGCGGGTGGGCAGGCGGGTCTCGGTGACCCGCTCGACGAGGTTCTCCACCCGGCGGCGGTGCCGCACGAGGTCCTCGATGGAGATCATGGCGAGGTCGTGCTCGTCGGCGAAGGCGCGCAGCTCGGGGGCGCGCTTCATGGTGCCGTCGTCGTTGACGACCTCCACCAGCACCCCGGCGGGGGTCAGCCCGGCGAGGCGGGCCAGGTCGACGGCGGCCTCGGTGTGGCCGCGGCGCACGAGCACACCGCCCTCGCGGTAGCGCAGGGGGAAGACGTGACCGGGGCGGGTCAGCTCCCAGGGCTCGGTGGCGGAGTCGGCGAGCACCCGGGCGGTGTGGGCCCGGTCGGCGGCCGAGATGCCGGTGGACACGCCGTCGCGGGCGTCGACGGAGATCGTGTAGGCCGTGCGCAGCTTGTCCTTGTTGTGCGGCGTCATCAGCGGGATCTCGAGCCGGTCGAGCATGTCGGCGGGCATCGGCACGCAGATCACGCCGCTGGAGTGGCGGATGGTGAAGGCCATCAGCTCGGGGGTCGCCTTGGCGGCGGCGAAGATGATGTCGCCCTCGTTCTCCCGGCCCTCGTCGTCGACGACCACGACGGCCCGGCCCGCCGCGATGTCGGCGATGGCGCGCTCGACGCTGTCGAGGCGCACGCCGCCGTGCTGCTCGGCGTGCTGCGCGGTGTAGGCGTCGACCAGGGGCTCGGCCTGCTCGACCGGCTCGTCGTGGGGTGCGGGGGTCTGGGTCATGCGTGTGCTCCTTCGAGGGCGGTCGTCTCCTCGACGACCGTGCGGGTGGCGCGCCACCAGGTGACGAGGCCGGCGACGCAGAAGCCGCCGTAGAACAGGTACATGCCGGCGGTCGGGTAGTAGCCGGCCTGGACGAGGGTGGTGACGCCGACGGCGTCGACGGCGATCCACACCAGCCAGAACTCCACCCAGCCGCGCGCCATGCCGTAGGTCGCCAGCAGCGAGCCGGCGAGGATCCAGGCCTCGGTGGCGGGGCTGTAGGAGCCGATCCGCACCAGCACCTCGTGGGCCACGGCGTAGCCGACCGCCGCGAGGGCGAGCAGCTGGAGCCGCTCGGCCCCGGTGGCCCAGCGCGGCGCGATCGCCCCGCCGTCGCTGCCGGAGCGGGCGTGGCTCCAGCGCCACCAGCCGTAGACGCCGGCCAGGGCGAAGAAGACCTGACGCCCGGCCTGGCCCCACAGCGGCTCGGCGACGGTGCCGCTGATCTCGCCGCTCACGAAGACGGTGAAGAGCAGCGCGTTGCCGACCAGGCCGACCGGCCAGGCCCAGGTGAGGCGGCGCATGCCCAGCAGGGCGCTGGCCAGGCCGAAGCCGTTGCCCACGACCTCGCGCACGCTGAGCGCTCCCCCGCCGACCGGGATCGAGCCGTGCAGCAGCCACTGCACCACGGCGTCGAGCATCAGGCGCCCTCCCCGAGGCGGCGCACCAGCGCGTCGAGGTGACCGCCCACGAGCAGCTTCTCGACGTGCTTGGCCAGCACGTCGGCCTCGAGGTTGACCCGGTCGCCGACGCGGCGCGAGCCCAGCGTGGTGCGGGCCAGGGTCTCGGGGATCAGGCTGACGGTGAAGCTGCGCTCGCCGGCCTCGACCACGGTGAGGCTGACGCCGTCGACGGTGATGGAGCCCTTGTCGACCAGGTAGCGGCCCAGGTCGCCGCCGGGCCCCTGCGGCAGGGAGACCTCGACGACCTCCCAGTGCTCGCTCGGGGTGCGACGCAGCACCTCGCCGACGCCGTCGACGTGGCCCTGCACGATGTGCCCGCCCAGCCGCTTGTCGGCGGTGACCGCACGCTCGAGGTTGACCCGGTCGCCCGGCGCGACGCCTCGCAGGCCGGTCTTGTCGAGGGTCTCCTGCATGACGTCGGCGGTCCAGGTCGTGGCCGTGCGCTCCGCGACGGTCAGGCAGCAGCCGTTGACCGAGATCGAGTCGCCGAGACCGGCGTCCTCGAGCACGACCGAGGCCTCGACGGTGAGACGGATCGCGTCGCCCTGCTCCTCGACGGCGGCCACGGTGCCGAGCTCCTCGACGATTCCGGTGAACATCAGCGGGTCCCTCCTGGGATGGGGGCCGGCGTGGCTGCCGGCTGGTCGACGGGGTGCTCGGCGTGGTCGGACCCGCGCGGGGCGGGCACCAGGGTGAGGCGTACGTCGGGCTGCTCGCCCTCCACGCCCTCGATGAGGGTGACGTCGGTGAGCACCGGTCGCAACGCTGCGGCGACGGTGCTGATTCCGAGGTCGCCCACGGCGCTGGCGCCCGCCCCCAGGAGCACGGGGGCGACGTAGGCGACGATCTCGTCGACGAGCCCGGCGCGCACGAACGCCGCGGCCAGGCGCGGGCCGCCCTCGAGGAAGACGTGGCGGCGCTCGAGCCCGGCGAGCTGAGCCAGCGCGGCCCGGGGGTCGCGGGTGCGCAGGTGCACGGTCTCGGCGGAGCCGTCGAGGACCCGGCGACCCGGCTCGAGGTCGCTCTCCCCCATGACGGCGCGCAGCGGCTGCTGCTGCAGCGGGCGGTCCTGCTCGTCGCGCACGGTGAGCGCGGGGTCGTCGGCGGCCACCGTGCCGGTGCCCACGAGCACCGTGTCGGCGAGGGCGCGCAGCCGGTGCACGTCGCGGCGGCTGGCGCGCCCCGAGATCCACCGGCTGGTGCCGTCGGCGGCCGCGCTGCGCCCGTCGAGGGTCGCCGCCAGCTTCCAGGTCACGAACGGGCGGCCGTGCTCGACCGCGAAGGTCCACACCCGGTTGAGCGCGCGTGCGTCCTCCTCGAGCAGGCCGGCCTCGACCACGAGGCCGGCCGCCCGCAGCGTCTCGGCACCGCCCCGGGCCACCGGGTTGGGATCGGACTGGGCGTAGACGACCCGGCGTACGCCGGCCTCCACCAGCGCCTGCGCGCACGGTCCGGTGCGGCCGGTGTGGTTGCAGGGCTCCAGGGTGACCACGGCGGTGGTGCCGCGGGCGGCCGCTCCCGCGCGGGCCAGCGCGTCGGCCTCGGCGTGGGGCGTGCCGGCCCCGCGGTGGAAGCCCTCGGCCACGGTGGCGCCGTCGGCGGCGAGCAGGACGCAGCCGACCCGCGGGTTCGGCGAGAGCGGCACGCCCGGGGTGGCGGCCAGGGCCAGGGCGCGACGCATGGCCGCCGCCTCGTGCCCGGCGCCGTCGGCGTCAGTCCCACCGGTGCCGTGCCGGGTGCTGTGCCCGGTGCCGTGCTCGCTGCTCACCGCCGCCCCTCTCTGGTCCGCGCTCGGACTCCGGGGCTGACTGCGGTGGTCGACGACGGCACGCGACGCGTGCGTCGGCGGGTCACCTGCGTGCACTTCCCATCCGGACTTTGACCGTCGGTCCAGGAGTTCCACCTGGTCAACCGGTCACTGGAGGTGACCGGGTCGCGGACTTTCACCGCCGGCTCGGATTTTCACCGACCCCAGAGCACGCGAGCAATGTTGACTCGTCAGGTGCAGTTTAACCACACCCGTGTCGTCAGCGGGTGTGAGCACCCGCACAGCGGGCTCGGTGCGGCGGCCCGGGGTCGGCGGTGGGGGCCTGCAGCCACGGACGTCATGCGGACCGTGGATGCGACTCCACCCTTCGCACGACGCCGGCAGGGCCACGCGGCAGGGGCGGGCGCGGGCGGCGGCACAGGCCGCCGGGGGCGGCGCCGCTCAGGCGGTGGCGTCCTCGCGGCGGCCGAAGGGCAGCAGCGCCAGGCCCTGGCGGTCCAGGCCGGCGGGGTCGGCGGCGTCGCCCTCGAGGCGTGCGAAGCCCTCCTCGGCGTAGAGCGTGTCGTCGGCCTCGCGCGCGAGCACCTCGAGGAAGGTCAGCTGGTCCTCGCCCAGGCGCAGGTCGGCCTCCAGGGCGCGGGCGACGTCCCAGGCGTGGAGGGTCAGCTCGAGGGTGTCGTAGGGCGCGGTGGCGGCCAGGGCGGGGTCGTCGGGGATGGCGGCGGCGTAGGTGGCCATCAGGTCGCCGGTGACGTCGCCGGCCAGACGCGCGCCCAGCACGTGCTCGTGGTGCTCGAGCACGTGGGTCACGACGTCGGACACCGTCCACCCCGGGCAGGAGGGCACGGGCCTGACCAGGTCGGCCGCACCGACGCGGTCGAGCACGGCGCGGAAGGTGTGGGCGGCGCGCAGGTAGGTGGCCTGGAGGGTCGGCACGGCTCAGGCCCCCGGGACGTCGGTGCCCGTGGCCGCGGCGCCCGTGGCGGTCTCGGCGGCCGCGCGCAGGCGGCCCACCATCTCGTCGGGGTCGTCGGCGGAGTAGACCGCGGAGCCCGCCACGAAGACGTCGGCACCGGCCTCGGCGCAGCGCTCGATGGTCTCCAGCGAGACGCCGCCGTCGACCTGGAGCCAGGTCTCGACGCCGTGGCGCTCCAGCAGGGCGCGGGTGCGGCGGATCTTGGGCAGCACCAGGTCGAGGAACGTCTGGCCGCCGAAGCCGGGCTCCACGGTCATCAGCAGCACCATGTCGAGCTCGGGCAGCAGGTCGGCGTAGGGCTCGATCGGGGTGGCCGGGCGCAGGCCCATGCTGGCGCGACCGCCGGCGGCGCGGATCTCGCGGGCCAGCCGCACCGGCGCGCGGGCCGCCTCGACGTGGAAGGTCACCGAGGCGCAGCCGGCCTCGACGTACGCCGGGGCGTGGGAGTCGGGGTCCTCGATCATCAGATGCGCGTCGAGGGGCAGGTCGGTGGAGCGCGCGAGGGCCTCGACCATCGTCGGGCCGAAGGTCAGGTTGGGCACGAAGTGGTTGTCCATGACGTCGACGTGCACCCAGTCGGCGCTGCCGATGCGGCCCACCTCCTCGCCCAGGCGGGAGAAGTCGGCGTTGAGGATGCTCGGCGTGATCTGGATGCCCACGGGGGGTGAGCCTAGGCGAGGGCCGGGGTCGGGGCCTCCCGGGGGCGGGCTCGCGAGGGTCGCCGGACCGGCTCAGCCCGCGGCCAGCAGGTCGTGGTCGCGCACGACGTCGAGGGCCAGCGTGCGGTAGCCGACGCTGTCGAAGAGCACGGTGACCCGGTCGGCCTCCAGCTCGGTGACCACACCGTCGCCGAACTCGGGGTGGTGCACCTGCTCCTGCAGGCGGTAGCCCACCTCGTCGGGGTCGACCGCGTCGGGGACGACCCCGGCGCGACAGGTGTCGCAGCGCCCGCAGGGACCCGCGAGCTGCTCGCCGAGGTACTCCACCAGCACCTGCGAGCGGCAGCGGTCGGTCTCGGCGTAGTGGCGCACCAGCTCGACCCGCGAGCGCTCGAGGTCGCGACGGCGGGTGGCCAGCTCGTGGGCGGCGTCGACCCCGGTGCCCCGCCCGGACTCCTCGGCGTCGCGCAGCAGGTTGACCAGACGGCCGGCCTTGCGGCGACCGCAGCCCACCCGCTCGCCGACGAGCTCGACGGGGTCGAGGTCGGCGACGTCGGCGTCACCCTCGGCGCGGGCCGTGTCGAGGGCGTCGAGCGCGGCCCGCGCCCTCCTCAGGTCGCCCCGCGACGGCACGGTGGCCGAGAAGAACCGGCCCAGCGCCAGGTCCTCCTCGCGGTGCACCAGGGTCGCGGTGGCGTCGGCGCCGTCACGACCGGCCCGTCCCGCCTCCTGGTAGTAGGTGTCGGGCGACTCCGGCGCGTGGGCGTGCACCACGAAGCGCACGTCGGGCTTGTCGATGCCCATGCCGAAGGCCGAGGTCGCCACGACGATGTCGACCGCGCCGCCCAGGAAGGCCTCCTGGGTCTCGCGGCGCCGGCGGTGGGCGAGGCCCGCGTGGTAGGCCTCGACCGTGCGGTCGCCGAGGCGCTCGTCGGCGCGCAGCAGCTCGACGTAGCGCGCCGTGGCCGGGCGGGTGCGGCAGTAGACGATGCCCGCGGCGTCGGCGGGGCCGGCGAGGGCCGCGTCGAGCACCGCGCGCTCCTGCTCGTCCTCCCCCGCGACGCGCACCACGTCGAGCACGAGGTTGTCACGGGCGAAGTCGGTGACGACCAGGCGCGGGTCGCGCAGCTCGAGCCGCTCGGCGATCTCCTCGCGCACCGGCGGCGCGGCGGTGGCCGTCATCGCCACCACCCGCGGGCGCCCCGAGGGGCTGGCCTCGCGGTCGCCCAGCTCGTCGAGCAGGGCGCCGAGGCGGTGGTAGTCGGGCCGGAAGTCGTGCCCCCACGCCGAGACGCAGTGCGCCTCGTCGACGGCCACCAGACCCGGGCGGGCCACCGCGAGGCGGCGGCGTACGTCGTCGAGCGCCAGCTGCTCGGGGGCGAGGAAGAGGAAGTCGAGCTCGCCGGCCTCGGCCGCGGCGAGCACCTCCTCGCGCCGCGTGGCGCTCTCGGCCGAGCTCAGCCGGGCCGCCCGCACGTCGCCGCGCAGCGCGTCGAGGTGGTCGACCTGGTCCTGCTGGAGGGCCAGCAGGGGCGAGACCACGAGGGTCAGCCGCTCCAGGATCGTGCCGGCCAGCTGGTAGGTCAGCGACTTGCCCGCGCCCGTGGGCGAGATCAGCAGCACGTCGTGGCCCTCGAGCAGCGCGGTGGTCGCCTCGAGCTGGCCCGGCAGCAGGTCGGCGTGGCCGAAGACGTCGTGGGCGGCGCGGCGGACTCGGTGCTCGGTGGCGGAGGAGGTCACCTGCTCACCCTCGCCCGGCGCCGGTCTCCCGCGGACCGCCCGCAGGGGTGGAGGGGCCGCGCGGTCTCACCCCTTCGGCCCACCCCACCACGGACCCCTGGCCCCCGGACCCCTGGCCCCCTGACCCGCGCCCTGGCCCTGGCCCTGGCCCTGGCCCTGGGGGGGCTCAGTCCTCCGGGTCGGCCGGCGGGGACGCCCCGTCGCGCTCGTCACGGGCGGCCCACTCGAGCAGCGGCGCGAGGTCGAAGGTGTGCTCGCCGTCGTCGAGCCCCGCGTGCAGGTCGCCGAGCTCGGCGAAGCGGGCCGGGACCGTGGCGATGGTGAAGTCGCGCGGGTCGGCGTCGTCGACCTCGTCCCAGCGGATCGGGGTCGAGACGCGGGCGTCGGGCAGTCCGCGCACCGAGTAGGCCGCAGCGATCGTGTGGTCGCGGGCGTTCTGGTTGTAGTCGGGGAAGACCGCGCGGGGGTCGCGGTCCTTGCGCCACCAGGTGGTCGTGACGTCCTGCGGGCTGCGCCGCTCCACCTCGCGCGCGAACGCGAGCGCGGCGCGGCGTACGTCCTTGAAGCCTTGGTCCGGCGCGATCCTCACGTAGACGTGCAGGCCCTTGCTGCCGCTGGTCTTGGGGAAGCCCGTCGCCCCGAGGTCGTCGAGCACCTCGTGGGCGACGTGGGCGACCCGGCGCACCGTGTCGTAGTCGCACTCGGGGCCGGGATCGAGGTCGATGCGCCACTCGTCGGGCTTCTCGGTGTCCTCGCGGCGGCTGTTCCACGGGTGGAACTCCACGGTCGACATCTGCACCGCCCACACCACCGCGGCCAGCTCGGTCACGCACAGCTCGTCGGCCGTGCGGTCCCACCGGGGGAAGTGCAGCCGGACGGTCTCGACCCAGTCCGGCGCCCCCGCCGGCAGCCGCTTCTGGTGCACCTTGGGGCCGGTCAGGCCCTTCGGGAAGCGGTGGAGCATGCAGGGTCGGTCCTCGAGGGCGTGCACGATCCCGGGCCCCACCGCGAGGTAGTACTCGACCAGGTCGAGCTTGGTCGCGCCCGACTCGGGGAAGTACACGCGGTCGGGGTTGCTGACCCGCACCACCCGGCCCTCCACCTCGACCTCGACCGCGGGTGCCTTCGTCGCCATGGCTCGACCTTAGGCGCCACAGGGCGGTGACGAGGGGCGGCGGGCCGCCACGGCCCCTCGTCGGCGGGGCGCGCTACGGCGTGCCGGGGGCGCGCAGCAGGGCCATGAACATCGCGTCGGTCTCGTGGCGGTGGGGCCACAGCTGCAGCGTGCCGGGCAGGGGCCCGGCCGCGTCGGCGACCTGCGGGAGCTGCGCGGCGAGGTCCTCCAGCACCACCCCCGGACGCTGGGCCAGGACCGAGGAGACCACCTCGGCGGTCTCGGCGAGGATCGGCGAGCAGGTCGCGTAGAGCACCACGCCTCCGGGCCGCACCAGGTCGAGCGCCGAGGTCACCAGCGCACGCTGGAGCAGCACCAGGGTCAGCAGGTCGTCGGGGCGACGGCGCCAGCGCGCCTCGGGACGCCGGCGCAGCGCCCCGAGACCGGTGCAGGGTGCGTCGACCAGCACCCGGTCGAAGGAGCCGTGGCGCCACGGCGGTGCCGTGCCGTCGGCCGTCACCACGCCGAGCACGCCGTCGGCACCGCCCAGGGCGCGCGCCACGAGCCGGGCGCGGTGGGGCTGCCGCTCCCCCGCCACCAGCGCGGCGCCACGCCGGGACGCCAGGGCGGCCAGCAGGGCCGCCTTGCCGCCAGGACCGGCGCACAGGTCGAGCCAGCGCTCGTCGGGGCCCTCGAGGGGTGCCTGCGCGAGGGCCTCCGCGACCAGCTGCGAGCCCTCGTCCTGCACCCCGGCGCGCCCCTCGGCGACCGCCACCACCTCGCCCGGGTCGCCGCCCCCCAGCACGACGCCGTACGGCGAGAGCCGGGTCGGCGTGCCGGGCAGCTCGTCGCGGGTCGAGCGACCCGGGCGCGCGACCAGCGTGACCCGCGGGGCCACGTTGTCGGCCGCGAGCAGGTCCGGCAGCTCGCCCGCGGCCTCGCCCAGGGCGCGGCGCAGTGCGGCCACGACCCAGGTGGGGTGGCTCCACGCGATGGAGGCCTGCTTGTCGTCGCTCGCGGCACGGGGTGCGAGCTCGGCGACCCACGCCTCGAGGTCGCGCTGGGCGACCTTGCGCAGCACGGCGTTGCTGAAGTTGCCCGCGCCGTGGCTGACCTTGCCGCGCACCAGGTCGACCGTGGAGCTGATCGCGGCGTGGTCGGGCACCCGCATCGACAGCAGCTGGTGCACCCCCAGTCGCAGGGCGTCGAGCACCTTGGCCTCGATCTTGCGCAACGGCCGGTCGGCGCAGGCGGCGATGACGGCGTCGTAGGTGCCCTGGCGGCGGATCGTGCCCGAGACCAGCTCGGTGGTGAAGGCGGCGTCGCGGCCGCTGAGGCCGGCCTCGCGCAGGACGCCGGGCAGCACCAGGTTGGCGTAGGCGTCGTCGACGCGCACGGCCTTGAGCACCTCGAGCGCCGCCAGGCGTGCCGGGTCGGCCCGCACCTGCCCCCCGGCCGGCCGCCGCGCGGGCGGACGCCGCCCCGGGGCCGCGCCGCCCGCCGCGCGCCGGTCGGCCGGCCCGCTCACGCGGTCGGCTCGGCGCCGGGCTCGGCGCTGGCGTCGGGGACCTGTGCGGGCGCGCCGAGCCTGGCGCCGCTCTCGAGCCGCACCCCGCGGGCCCAGTCGGCGGCGCGCATCTGCTTCTTGCCGAAGGCCTTGACCTCGCCGAGGCTGACCGCGTGGGTGCCGGTGCCGACGACGACGTGGTTCTTGCCGACCACGATCTCACCCGGCGGCAGCGCGCCGTCGGTGATCTCGACGGGCCCGATCTTGATCCGCTCGCCCTCGAAGGTCGACCACGCACCCGGCCCGGGGGTGCAGGCCCGGATCCGGCGGTCCACCGCGGGGGCCGGCTCGCGCCAGTCGACCTCGGCGTCCTCGACGAGGATCTTCGGGGCCAGGCTGACGCCGTCCTCGGGCTGCTCGCGGGCGACGAGCGAGCCGTCCTCGATCCCGTCGAGGGTCGCCACGAGCAGCCCGGCTCCGCCCTCGGCGAGGCGGCCGAGCAGGTCGCCGGCGGTGTCGGTGGGGCGGATCCGCTCGGTCATCACGCCGAAGGTGGGGCCGGCGTCCATGGCCTTCACGATGCGGAAGGTCGTGGCGCCGGTGACCTCGTCGCCGGCCCACACCGCGTGCTGCACGGGGGCCGCCCCTCGCCAGGCCGGGAGGCAGGAGAAGTGCAGGTTGACCCAGCCGTGGGGCGGGATGTCGAGGGCCGACTGGGGCAGCAGGGCGCCGTAGGCCACGACGGGGCAGCAGTCGGGGCGCAGCGCCCGCAGGGCCTCCTGGAAGTCGGGGTCGCGCGGGTGCTCGGGCTTGAGCACCGGCACCCCGAGCTCGACGGCGCGCTGGGCGACGGGGCTGGCGGTGAGTCTGCGACCTCGTCCGGAGGGCGCGTCGGGCCGGGTGACGACGCCGACGAGCTCGTGGCCGGAGGCCGCGACGGCCTCCAGGGACGGGACGGCGACCTCGGGGGTCCCGGCGAAGACGACTCTCACTGCTCTCCTCAGGTGGTGACGGTGCGCGACGGGCGCTCACCGCCGGTGTGGCTCGTGGTGTGGCTCGTGGTGTGGCTCGTGGTGTGGCTCGTGGTGTGGCTCGTGGTGTGGCTCGTGGGGGTGGATCGTGGCGGGGTCGGAGGACGGGGCGCGCCGGGGCCCGTCGGCCCGGCTAGATGCCGAAGCCCCGGGTGGCGTGGGGGCTGACCTTGACGGTGGGGCGCTCCAGGCCGAACCACTCCGCCTCGCGGATCTCGCGCATCGCGGCCTTGCGGGCGGCCTGGTCGAGACGGTCGACGAAGAGCACCCCGTCGAGGTGGTCGGTCTCGTGCTGGATGGCGCGGGCCAGCAGGTCGCTGCCGTGGACGGTGACCGGCTCACCGTGCATGTCGAAGCCGCGCGCCACCACCGAGAGCGCGCGGGTGCACTCGAAGGACAGGTCGGGGATCGACAGGCAGCCCTCGAGACCGTGCTGCTCCTCCTCCGACAGCTCGAGGCGCGGGTTGACGAGGTGACCGAGCTCGCCGTCGACGTGCCAGGTGAAGACGC
This sequence comes from Nocardioides sp. Leaf307, assembly GCF_001423135.1. NCBI lineage: Bacteria > Bacillati > Actinomycetota > Actinomycetes > Propionibacteriales > Nocardioidaceae > Nocardioides > Nocardioides sp. Leaf307. Next base: position 39,382 of record NZ_LMNY01000002.1, read on the forward strand.
GCAGCCCGACGCCGATCTGGGGCGCCGCGAGCCCGGCCCCCGGCGCCTCCACCATGGTGTCGGTGAGGTCGGCCACGAGCTTGTGCAGCTCGCGGTCGAAGTCGACGACCTCGAGCGCTGGCTTGCGCAGCACGGGGTCACCGAAGAGGCGGATGGGCTGGACGGCCACGGGACTCCTTGGCGGGGCGACGGATGTGCGGTCGGTCGGCGGTGGATCGATGGTGGATCGATGGTGGATCGGCGGCGGATCGGCGGTGGATCGGTGGCCGATCACGACCGGCCCCACCTCCACCGTCGACGTCCCAGTCTAGGCCCGCCGGGTCGGGCCCCCTAGCCGAGGCTGGGCGGGTCGACCTGGATGCGGACCGGGTCGAGCTTGCGCGAGGACCGCAGGCGCTGGAGGTCGCCGAGGGCGCGCGAGAGCTCCGGGCCGCGGTGCCGCGGGACCCTCACCACGACCCGCTCGGGGTGGTCGGGACCCTCGCCCTCCGGCACCGGCCCCAGCACCTCCGCGCCCTCGGGGGCGGCGAGGAGCACCAGGGCGTCGTCGACCGCCCCGGCCGGCCCGGAGATCGTGGCCAGGCGCGAGGCGGGCGGCAGGTGGGCGCTGCGACGCTCCTCGGCCTCGCGCTCGGCGAAGCCGGCGGGGTCCCACCGGACGAGGGCCTGCAGCGCGGGGTGGGCCGGGTCGCCGACGGCCAGGGCCCGACCGCCCGGCGTCACCAGGCCCACGGCGTTGGCCCAGCGGCGCAGCGCCTCCTCGGTGGTGCGCAGGTCGGTGCGGGCCAGGGGCAGCCAGGTGTCGAGCAGGACCACCGCGGCGTAGCCGCCCTCGGCGACGGGCTCGGCCCCGGGGGTGGCCACCACGATCGCCGGGCGCGCCTCGACCCGGGCGAGCACCTCCCCGCCGGCCGACGAGGTGCGGACGCGGGTGCCGGGGAAGGAGCGCCCCAGCTCCTCGGCGGTGCGGGCGTCGCCGACCACCGGCGCACGCAGCCCCCGGTGGCCGCACTCGGGGCACGCCCACCCCGGCGCGGGCGTCGCGCACCACCGGCAGGCCGGGGGGTCGGCCGCGCCACGCAGGTGGAGGGGGCCGGAGCACACCGCGCACCGCGCGGGCGTGCGGCAGCGCTCGCAGGCCAGCGAGGCGGCGTAGCCACCCCGCGGCACCGAGACGAGCACCGGCCCCGAGCCGAGCGCGTCACGCACCAGGTCGCGCACCTGGGTCGGCAGCCGCGCGGTGCGGGCGTGGGGGTCGCGGCGCAGGTCGTGCTCACTGGCACCGGCCACGGTCACCGTGACCGCCCGGCGCAGCGTGCCGCGGTCGGCGACGAGCTCGCGCGCCCACCCCGTGCGGACCAGGTGGTCGCCCTCCACGGTGCGCGTGAAGCCGCCGACCAGCGCGGCCGAGCCCTGCTCGGCCGCGCGCAGCAGCAGCACCTCGCGGGCGTGGGGGTAGGGGGCCCGCTGCTCGGCGTGGTTGTCGTCGCCGTCGTCCCAGATCGCCACCAGGCCGGGGCTCGCCACGGGCGCGAACGCGGCGGCGCGGGTGCCGACGGCGATCCGGCGCGAGCCCCGGGAGAGCTGGAGGAAGGCGCGGTAGCGCTGCGCCGGACCGGTGTCGGCGGTCAGCACGGCGTGCTGCGGGGGCAGCCCGGCAGCGGCGGCGGCCCGCTCGAGGGCCTCGGCCACCCGCGCGACGTCCTTGCCGTCGGGCAGGCAGAGCACCGCTCCCCCGGGCGCGCCGAGCGCCGCCAGGGCCAGCAGGTGCGGCCAGTCGGCGCCGGGTGGCGGGCCCCAGACCGCGCGGGGGGCTCCGCCCTCGGCGAGGTGGGTGAGGAAGGCCGCGCCGTGGGGGTGCTGGGCCCACGCCTCACGGCCGTGCGCGCCGAGGGCCGACACCGCGGCCGGGGGCAGCGGGGCCAGGTCACCGTAGGGCTGCTCCCCGAGGGCCTCCTTCTCCGCACCGGCGTGGCGCGGGGGCACGGCGAGGCGCAGCACGTCGGCACGGGCGCCGGCGTAGCGCTCGGCCACGGCCGCGGTCAGCGCCGCGACGCCGGGCAGCAGCACCGGCTCCGGGCTGACGACGCGGCGCAGCGGCTGGAGGACGCCGGGGTGGTCGGAGGAGGCGGCGCGCTCGACGAGGAAGCCGTCGACGTCGTGCCCGGCGAAGCGCACCTTGACCCGGACCCCGGGGCGGGCGTCGTCGGCCATCGCGGCCGGCACGGCGTAGTCGAAGGGACGGTCGAGGTGGGCCAGCGGCACGTCGACGAGCACCCGGGCGACGGGGTCGACCTCGGCGATCTCCACCTCGCGGCGCTTGCGCTCGCGGGTGGCGCGCGCCTTGGCCTGCGACTCCTTCAGCGTGGCGCGCACCAGCCCTGGCAGCAGCTCGGGCTGCTCGTCGCGGCGGGGGTCGGCAGGGGGCACGGGCAGATGTCTACCAGCGTCCGCCGACCGGCCCGTCGGCCCTCGACCGCCCGTCCACAGACACGGCCACGGACGAAGCCACGGACGCGGCCACGGACACAGCCACGGACGCAGCGCACCCGCCGGCCTCGAGGGGCCGGCGGGTGCGGGTGGTGGTGCGGGTGGTGCAGGAGTCGTGCGGGGTGCGGGCTCAGGCGCCGACGGCGGCCTTGAGGGCCTCGGCGCGGTCGGTGCGCTCCCAGGTGAACTCCGGCAGCTCGCGGCCGAAGTGGCCGTAGGCCGCGGTCCTGGCGTAGATCGGGCGCAGCAGGTCGAGGTCGGCGATGATCGCGGCCGGGCGCAGGTCGAAGACGCTCAGCACGGCCTGCTGGATCTGCTCGTCGGGCACGGTGCCGGTGCCGAAGGTCTCGATGAAGACGCCGACGGGCTGGGCCTTGCCGATCGCGTAGGCGACCTGGGCCTCGCAGCGGCGGGCCAGGCCCGCGGCCACGACGTTCTTGGCCACCCAGCGCATCGCGTAGGCCGCGGAGCGGTCGACCTTCGAGGGGTCCTTGCCCGAGAAGGCGCCGCCACCGTGGCGGGCCATGCCGCCGTAGGTGTCGACGATGATCTTGCGACCGGTCAGGCCGGCGTCGCCCATGGGGCCACCGACGACGAAGCGGCCGGTGGGGTTGACCAGGAGGCGGTAGCCCTCGGAGGAGATGTCGAAGGCCGAGAGCACCGGGTCGATGACGTGCTTCTTGACGTCGGGCTGGAGCACGGTGGCGAGGTCGACGTCGTCGGCGTGCTGGGTGGAGAGCACGACGGTGTCGATGCGCACCGGTCGGTTGTCGGCGTCGTACTCGATGGTGACCTGGGTCTTGCCGTCGGGGCGCAGGTAGTCCATGGTGCCGTCCTTGCGGACCTCCGAGAGCCGCTCGGAGAGCGTCTGCGCGATCTTGATCGGCAGGGGCATCAGCTCGGGGGTGTCGTCGCAGGCGTAGCCGAACATCAGGCCCTGGTCGCCCGCGCCCTGCTTGTCCATCGCGTCGACGGACTCCTCCAGGCGCGACTCGTAGCCGGTGTCGACGCCCTGGGCGATGTCGCCGGACTGTCCGCCGATGGCGACCATCACGCCGCAGGTCTCGCCGTCGAAGCCCTTGTCGGAGTGGTCGTAGCCGATGTGGAGGATCCGGTCGCGCACGACCTTCTTGATGTCGACGTAGCCGGTGGTGCTGACCTCGCCGGCCACGACGACCAGGCCGGTCGTCAGGAGCGTCTCGACCGCGACCCGCGAGTGGGGGTCCTGCTCGAGCATCGCGTCGAGGATCGAGTCGCTGATCTGGTCGGCGATCTTGTCCGGGTGACCCTCGGTCACGGACTCCGAGGTGAACAGACGTCCGGGCACAGTGCTTCTCGCTCTCGTAGGAAGGGTGCTGCGGGCAGTGCTGGTGGTGCGCGCAACGATAACGACCGTCCCACAGTGCGGGACGCCGGTCTCAGTTGTACGCCGGGACCGGTCGGGTGCGGCTCACCCGGGGGGCTGGCCGGGGCCCGGCGGCCGGTCGGGTGGGACCGGGCCGAGCCGGAGCGTCACCTGGTCCCAGACGGCGTGGGCCAGGTGGGCCTTGGAGCCGTGGCCCACCTCCACGGCGGCGCCGTCGGCGGCCAGGACCACCGCGTCGTTGTCGGGGCTGCCGAAGACCGCTCCCCCGCTGACGTCGTTGACGACGAGCAGGTCGCAGCCCTTGCGGGTCAGCTTGGCTCGCGCCAGGTCGAGCACGCCGGCGTGGGCGTCGCCGGTCTCGGCGGCGAAGCCGACCACGACGCCGGGCCGGGTCGGACCGACGGGTCGGGCGGCCACCTCGCGCAGGATGTCGGGGTTCTGCACCAGCGCGATCGGCGGGGCCGCGCCGTCGTCGGCCTTCTTGATCTTCGCCGTGCTGACCTCGGTGGGCCGGAAGTCGGCCGGGGCGGCGGCCATGACGAGCGCGTCGGCGCCCTCCGCTGCGGCCAGGACCGCCTCGCGGAGCTGGGCCGTCGTCTCCACGCGCACGACGCGGGCTCCCGCGGGGTCGGGCAGCGTGGCGTTGGCGGCCACCAGCGTCACCGAGGCCCCCCGCGCCACGGCGGCGCGGGCCAGGGCCCAGCCCTGGAGGCCCGAGGAACGGTTGCCGAGGAAGCGCACGGGGTCGAGCGGCTCGCGGGTGCCGCCGGCGGAGACGACCACGCGGCGACCGGCGAGGTCCTGGGCCGGCGCGCCGTCGCCGCCGGAGCGGGCGAGCACCTGCACGCAGGTCTCGAAGATCTCGCCGGGGTCGGGCAGCCGGCCCTTGCCGGTGTCGGCGCCGGTGAGGCGACCCTCCGCCGGCTCCAGCACCAGCACGCCGCGCGAGCGCAGCGTCGCGACGTTGGCCACGGTGGCGGGGTGCTCCCACATCTCGGTGTGCATCGCGGGGGCGAGCACCACCGGGCAGCGCGCGGTGAGCAGCGTGTTGGTGAGCAGGTCGTCGGCCAGGCCGTGGGCGGCGCGCGCCAGCAGGTCGGCGGTGGCGGGGGCGACCACGACGAGGTCGGCGGACTTGCCGATGCGCACGTGGGGCACCTCGTGGACCGAGGTCCACACGTCGCTGGCCACCGGCTTGCCCGACAGCGCCGACCACGTGGGGGCGCCGACGAACTCCAGCGCCGCGGCGGTGGGGACCACGGTGACGTCGTGGCCCGACTCGGTGAGCCGGCGCAGCAGCTCGCAGGCCTTGTAGGCCGCGATGCCGCCGGCGACGCCGAGGACGACGCGAGGCCGCTCCCCGTCGTGGGGGGCGGCCTCGTCGGTGGTGCTGGTGCTCAGGGGAGGATCACTCGTCGCCGGGCGCGAAGGACGCGTCGAGGGCGGCGGCCTTGGCAGCGGCCTCCTCGGCGGCGAGCTCGGCCGGGTCGACGTCCTCGCAGGTCAGCAGGTCGTCGTTGATCTCGCGCAGCGCGATCGACAGCGGCTTCTCCTGCACGTGGGTCTCCACGAGGGGGCCGACGTACTCCAGCAGGCCCTCGCCGAGCTGGGAGTAGTAGGCGTTGATCTGGCGGGCGCGCTTGGCGCTGTAGAGGACCAGCTTGTACTTGCTGTCGGTCTTGGTGAGCAGGTCGTCGATCGAGGGGTTGGTGACGCCCTCGGCGGCGATGTTGGGAGCAGACACGCGGAAGCCTCGCTGGGGTTGGAACGGGTCAGGGCCGGTCGGGCCGTGACGGCTCCTGCTGGAGCATCATCAAGGTTACCAAGTCGTCGGCCGCAGCGTGAACTTCATGGTTGACCACGGTGACGTCGAACTCGGGCTCGGCGGCCAGCTCCTCCTGCGCGGTCTCCAGGCGCCGCTCCCGCTCCTCGGCGGTCTCGGTGCCCCGACCGACGAGCCGGCGCACCAGCTCCTCCCACGAGGGGGGCTTGAGGAAGACGAAGAGGGCCTGCGGCATGGTGCGGCGCACCTGGCGCGCGCCCTGGAGGTCGATCTCGAGCATGGCCGGCCGACCGGCGGCCAGCGCCTCCTCGACCGGTCCGCGCGGGGTGCCGTAGCGGGCCCGCTTGTGGACCACGGCCCACTCCAGCAGCTCGTCCTCGGCGACCATGCGGTCGAAGGCCTCGTCGGAGACGAAGCGGTAGTGGACCCCGTCGACCTCGCCCGGGCGGGGCGCCCGGGTGGTGGCCGAGACTGAGATCCACACGTCAGGGTGCATCTCGCGCACCGCGGCGGCCACGGTGCCCTTGCCGACGGCGGTGGGGCCGGCGAGCACGAGCAGCCGCGTGGGCGGGCCGGCGGGGGTGCCGGAGGGGGTGCCGGCGGGGTTGGAGGTGGAGGGATCGGGGGGCGTGGCGGCGCTCACGTGGCGTCTCGGGGGCCGAACTCGCGCTCGAGCGCGGCGACCTGCTTGATGCCCAGCCCGCGCACCCGGCGGCTCTCGGCGATGCCGAGCCGCTCCATGACCTGGCGGGCGCGCACCTTGCCCAGCCCCGGCAGCGACTGGAGCAGGTCGACGACCCGCATCTTGCCGATCACCTCGTTGGTGCTGCCCTCGCGCAGCACGTCGACGATGGAGGCCCCGGAGTTCTTCAGCCGGTTCTTCACCTCGGCCCGCTCACGGCGCGACGCGGCGGCCTTGTCGAGAGCGGCCTGACGTTGCTCGGGCGTGAGGGGAGGGAGAGCCACGGGTGAGAGGTCCTTGATCGACGCGACGGTGGAGGGGGCCAGGGTCAATCTAGTCAGAACTCTCAGACGGCGGCAACGAGGGGCGGCTGACCCCGGGCCGCACGCTGTGCCCACGGGCTCCCGTCGACCCGCTCACAGGTAGAGCGGGGTCTGGCACACGTCGCGCACCTGCTGCTCCACGCTGGCCAGGGCCTGCACGGTGGCCGGTGAGGCCAGGTCGTCGGCGGCCGCGGTGATCCGGGCGCGGTCGTCGTCGGAGAGTCCGTCGGGGGGCTCGTCGGGGTCGTAGTCCTCGGGGGCGACGTCGGCGGTCTCCAGCGCGTCGCGCAGCGCCTCGAGCCTGCCCACCACCTGCTGCCACTCGTCGGCCACGTCGTCGGGGGCACTGGCCTGGAGCGCCTCGAGCTCGGGCAGGACGCCGATGAGGGCGCCGGGCCCGCCGTCGGCGACGGCCTCGGTGATCGCCTCCTGGCTCTCCCCCACCGTCTCGCAGTAGTCCGGCTCGGCGCAGCCCGCCGCCAGGAGCGCCCCGGCCAGCGCCAGCACGAGCGGGGCGCGCGGTGCGCGCCGCGGGAGCCGTGCCGGGCGACGGCGGCGTACGACGGGGCGCGCGACGGTGGAGTGGCTCACGGCGCCGAACCTAGCCCGGAGCCCCACCGACGGCGCGGCCACGCGCTCAGCCGAGCGCGGCGAGCGCGTCGTGGGTGCGCGCGACGGCGTCGCGCAGCGCCACGGAGTCCGGGCCGGCGGCGAGGACCTCGCGCGAGGAGCTGGGCAGCACCAGGCGCGCCGCGGGGCCGAAGACCCGACGCAGGTCGGCGACCGTGCCGCCCTGGGCGCCGAAGCCTGGGGCGAGCAGGGGGCCACGCACGTCGAGGTCCTCGGTGGTCGGGTCGACGGTGGCGCCGACGACGGCGCCGAAGGAGCCCAGTCCGTCGTCGTCGACGCCGGCGTTGAGCGCACGGAGGTGGTCGAGCACGACGCCGGCCACGCTGCGGCCGTCGGGCGCCGTGGCGTGCTGCACCTCGGGGCCCTCGGGGTTGGAGGTCAGCGCGAGCACCAGGAGCCCGGCGCCGTGGGCACGGGCGGTCTCCACGAAGGGGGTCAGCGAGCCGAAGCCGAGGTAGGGGCTCACCGTCACGGCGTCGCTGGCCAGCGGCGAGGACGGGTCGAGGTAGGCCTCGGCGTAGGCCTGCGAGGTGGAGCCGATGTCGCCTCGCTTGGCGTCCATCAGCACCAGGGCACCCGCCTCGCGGGCGGTGGCGACCACGCGCTCCAGCACCGCGACGCCACGCGACCCGAAGCGCTCGAAGAACGCCGACTGCGGCTTGAGCACCGAGCAGTACGGCGCCAGCGCCTCGGTCGCCGACAGTGCGAAGCGCTCCAGGCCGGCCACGTCGTCGTCGAGCCCCCACGCGCGCAGCAGCGCCGCGTGGGGGTCGATGCCGACGCAGAGCCGGCCGCGGGCCGCCGTCGCGGCCTGCAGGCGGGCGCCGAACGGCGCGGGGGTCGGGCGGTCGGTCGGGCGGTCGGTCGGGCGGTCGGTCACGGGCGGTCTCCCGGTGCGGCGGTCGGGTCGGAGGTCGGGCCGGAGGTCGGAGCGACGGCCGGGTCGTCGGCCAGCTCCCGGACGATGCGCGCGGCCGCGGTGGGGTCGTGCAGCAGGGCCGAGCCGACCTGCACCGCCGTGGCGCCGGCGCGCAGGTGGGCGCGGGCGTCGGCCGCGGTGGCGATGCCTCCGGCGCCGACGATCTGCAGACCGGGCAGGGCCGCGCGGACCTCGGTGACGCAGCGCAGGGCGAAAGGGCCGATCGCGGGCCCGCTGAGGCCCGCGGGCCGGCCGTCGGGCATGGCCGCGGGCAGCGCGTTGCCGACCACGACCGCCGCGGCGCCGGAGTCGCGGGCCACGCGGGCGGTCTCGACCACGCGCTGCAGGTCGGGGCGCAGCTTGGCCATCACCGGCAGCCCACGGGGCAGCTCGCGCAGCACCGCGGCGATCGCCCCGCCGGCGTGGAAGGGCTCGCGCGCGTCGAGCACCCCGGCCACGACGGCGTCGGGCGCCGAGAGGTTGACCTCGATGGCGGCGACGCCGGGTGCGCTGGCCAGGCGGCGCGCCATCTCGGCGTACTCCCCCAGGGAGCGGCCGGCCACCGACACCACGACGCGCGCCCCCTGCTGCACCAGCCAGGGCAGTTCGGTGGCCAGGAAGAGGTCGAGGCCGGGGTTGGGCAGGCCGGTGGCGTGCAGCAGTCCGGCCGGCGACTCCAGCAGCCGCGGCGCGGGCCCGCCGGGGCGGGGGTCGCGGGTGAGGGTGCGGGTGACGAAGGCGCCGTAGGCCGAGAGCCCGGCCGGCCCGGAGTAGCCCGCCAGCTCGCGCCCGGTGCCGCCGCAGCCCGCGGCGACCATGACGGGGCCGGCGAGGGTGATGCCGCCCAGCGAGGTGCTCACCACGCACCGCCGGCGGGTCCGGGCAGGTGGCGGTCGGGACCGTGGCGCCGGTCGAGGTCGAGGTCGAGGTCGTCCCAGCGCACGCGGTCGCCGCGCAGCACGGGTCCGTCGACGCAGGCGCGGGCGGTGCGGGCGACGCCGTCCTCGCCGACCACCGGCACGGGGCAGCCGTGGCACAGGCCGGTGGCGCAGGTCAGCGGCTGCTCGAGGGCGACCTGGCTCCAGGCGCCGTGCTCCTCCGCGGCCAGCGCCACGGCGTGCAGCGTGGCCGCCGGGCCCGCGGCGTAGACGACCTCGGCACCCGCCCGGCGCAGCGTCTCGGGCACGACGTCGCCGACGCGCCCGCGCACGCCCACCGAGCCGTCGCCCGTGACCACGACCACCGAGCGCGCCGAGCGTCGCGCCTCCAGCGCGGAGAGCAGCCGCGGCTCGTCGGCCGCGCCGACCACGAGGCTGACCGCGCAGCCCCGCTCGCGCAGGCGCTCGGCGAGCGGGAAGAGCGGTGCCGCGGCGTAGCCCTCGCCGACCAGCACGGTGGCCACCGGCTCCTTGGGCAGGGCGAAGGGCCGGCCCAGCGGGCCGGTCACCGGGAGGCGCGCGCCGGGCTGCAGCCCCGCCAGCCAGCCGGTGCCGCGCCTCACCGGCTCCACGACGACCTGGAGCGCCAGCCCGTGCCCGCCCACCGGGCGCACCTGGTGGATCCACAGCGCACGGCGGCCCAGCAGGTGGTCGCCGAGGGTGCCGACGGAGGCGGCGAGGAAGGTGCCGGGTCGGAAGCGCTCGGCGACGCCGGGCGCGAGCAGCGTGAGGTGCTGGTAGGCGCCGACCCGCTTGGTCGCGAGCACCTCGGCCGTGGTGTGCACCGGTCCCTGCGGCGGGCTCTGGCGACCGGGCTGCGTCGCCGGCGGGACGGGGGCAGCGGGGCTCACGCGGGGGCGTCCCCGGAGCCGGCGAGAGCGCCGGCCACCCGACGGGGCCACGCCGGACCCTCGTAGACGAACGCGGTGTAGGCCTGCACGAGGTCGGCCCCGGCGGCCAGGCGGGCCGCGGCGGCCTCCGGGCCGTCGATGCCGCCGACCCCGACCAGCGTCAGGTCGTCCCCGACCCGACCGCGCAGCAACCGCAGCACCGCCTCGGCGCGCGCGGCGAGCGGAGCGCCGGAGACGCCGCCGGCGCCGAGCGCGGCGACCTCCGCGGCGGGGGTGCGCAGGCCCTCGCGGGAGATCGTGGTGTTGGTGGCGATCACCCCGTCGAGCACCTCGTCGCGCCGACCGGCCACCGCCAGGTCGGCCACGGCCAGCACGTCGTCGTCGGCGAGGTCGGGGGCGATCTTGACCAGCAGCGGCACCCGGCGCCCGGGCGTGGCACGGTCGGCGACGCGGCGTACGTGGGCCAGCAGCGGCTCGAGCCGCTCCACGGCCTGCAGCGAGCGCAGCCCGGGGGTGTTGGGCGAGCTCACGTTGACCACGAGGTAGTCGGCGTGGGGCGCCAGCAGCGAGGCGCTGCGCTCGTAGTCGGCCTCCACCGCGCGCTGGTCGTCGTCGGGCACGACCTTGGACTTGCCGATGTTGACGCCGAGGACCGGTCCGCTCCCCCGCGGCCGGCGTACGGCGCGCCGGGCCAGGCGCTCCGCCACGGCCTGCGCGCCCTCGTTGTTGAAGCCCATGCGGTTGAGCACGGCGCGGTCGGCGGTGAGCCGGAACAGCCGCGGCGCCGGGTTGCCGGGCTGGGCCAGCCCGGTGACGGTGCCGACCTCGACGTGGCCGAAGCCGAGGCCCGCGAGGGCGTCGACGCCCACGGCGTTCTTGTCGAAGCCGGCCGCGAGGCCGAGGGCGTTGGGGAACTCCAGGCCCATCGCCCGCACCGGGGCACCGGGCGACGGGAGCCGGGAGAGCAGCGGCGCCCCGGCACGGATGCCGGCGAAGCCGAGGTGGTGGGCCCGCTCGGGGTCGATGCGCGTCGCGACGTGGTCAAAGAGCAGCGCGTAGGGCTTCACCACGGGGGCCTCACCGGCCCCGCTGCGACTCGTGCTGGGTGACCTGGGCCCACTCCTGCAGGCTGCGCACCCCGATGTCGCCGCGGCGCATCGCCTCGATGCCCTGCACGGCCGCGCCGAGGCCCTGGACCGTGGTGATGCACGGGACGTTGGCCATGACGGCGGCGGTGCGGATCTCGTAGCCGTCGAGGCGGGCCTGACCGCCCCCGCCGGCGCCGTAGGGGGTGTTGACGATGAGCTGGATCTCACCGTCGTGGATGAGCTGGACGGTGGTCTTCTCCCCCTGCGGGCCCGGGCCCTCGAAGTGCTTGCGCACGACGGTGCAGGCCACGCCGTTGCGGCGCAGCACCTCGGCGGTGCCCTGGGTGGCGAGGATCTCGAAGCCGAGGTCGGCGAGCACCTTGACCGGGAAGATCATGGAGCGCTTGTCGCGGTTGGCCATCGAGACGAAGACCTTGCCCTCGGTGGGCAGCGGGCCGAAGGCCGCGGCCTGCGACTTGGAGAAGGCCGTGCCGAAGTCGCGGTCGAGGCCCATCACCTCGCCGGTGGACTTCATCTCCGGGCCGAGCACGGTGTCGACCTGGGAGCCGTCGGCGGTGCGGAAGCGGTTGAAGGGCATGACCGCCTCCTTGACCGCGATGGGCTGGTCGGGCGGCAGGCTGCCGCCGTCGCCCTCGGAGCGCAGCACGCCGGCGGCGCGCAGCGAGGCCACGCTCTCGCCGAGCATGATGCGCGCGGCGGCCTTGGCCAGCGGGGTCGAGGTCGCCTTCGACACGAAGGGCACGGTGCGCGAGGCGCGCGGGTTGGCCTCGAGGACGTAGAGGATGTCGGAGCCCAGCGCGAACTGGATGTTGAGCAGGCCGCGCACGCCCACGCCCGCGGCGATGGCCTCGGTGGCCTCGCGGATGCGGGCCACCTCGTGCTCGCCGAGGGTGATCGGGGGCAGCGCGCAGGAGGAGTCGCCGGAGTGGATGCCGGCCTCCTCGATGTGCTCCATGACGCCGCCGAGGTAGAGCTCGGTGCCGTCGTAGAGCGCGTCGACGTCGATCTCGACGGCGTCGTCGAGGAAGCGGTCGACCAGCACGGGCGCGGCGCGGCTGATGAGGCCGGCGGCGACGTACTTCTCCAGGTAGGCCTGGAGCGACTCGTCGCCGTAGACGATCTCCATGCCGCGCCCGCCGAGCACGTAGGAGGGCCGCACGAGGACGGGGTAGCCGATCTCGGCGGCGATGCGCTGGGCCTCGGGGAAGGAGGTGGCGGTGCCGTGCTTGGGGGCCACCAGACCGGCCTCGGCGAGCACCCGCCCGAAGGCGCCGCGCTCCTCGGCCAGGTCGATGGCGTCGGGCGAGGTGCCGACGATCGGCACGCCCGCGGCGGCCAGGCCCTGGGCCAGGCCGAGCGGGGTCTGGCCGCCGAGCTGGCAGATGACGCCGGCGACGGGACCCGCGGCCATCTCGGCGTGGACGACCTCGAGCACGTCCTCGAGCGTGAGCGGCTCGAAGTAGAGCCGGTCGGAGGTGTCGTAGTCGGTGGAGACCGTCTCGGGGTTGCAGTTGACCATGACGGTGTCGTAGCCGGCCTCGGAGAGCGCCAGCGAGGCGTGCACGCAGGAGTAGTCGAACTCGATGCCCTGGCCGATGCGGTTGGGCCCGGAGCCGAGGATGACCACGGCCTCGCGCTCGCGCGGCAGCACCTCGGTCTCCTCGTCGTAGGAGGAGTAGTGGTACGGCGTGGCCGCCGCGAACTCCGCGGCGCAGGTGTCGACGGTCTTGTAGACCGGGCGGATGCCGAGCGCGTGACGCACGCCGCGCACGACGTCGGCGCTCATGCCGCGGATCTTGCCGATCTGGGCGTCGGAGAAGCCGTGCCGCTTGGCCCGGCGCAGCAGGGCCGGGGTGAGCTCCTCGGCCGCGGTGACCTCGACGGCGACCTCGTTGATGAGGGCGAGCTGGTCGACGAACCACGGGTCGATGCCGGTGGCCTCGAAGATCTCCTCGGGCGTCGCGCCGGCGCGGATGGCGTCCATGACCTTGCGCAGACGACCGTCGTGGGGTGTCGCGATGACCTCGAGCAGCGCGGCCTTGTCGAGCTCGACGTGCTCCTGGTGCCAGTCGAAGACGGCGTCGGTGGACTCCAGGGAGCGCAGCGCCTTCTGCAGCGACTCGGTGAAGCTGCGTCCGATCGCCATCGCCTCGCCCACCGACTTCATGTGGGTGGTCAGGGCCGGGTCGGCGCCGGGGAACTTCTCGAAGGCGAAGCGCGGCACCTTGGTGACGACGTAGTCGAGGGTGGGCTCGAAGGAGGCCGGGGTGCTGGTGCCGTCGGGGCGGGTAGTGATGTCGTTGGGGATCTCGTCGAGGGTGTAGCCGATGGCCACCTTCGCGGCGATCTTGGCGATCGGGTAGCCGGTGGCCTTGGAGGCCAGGGCGCTGGAGCGCGAGACGCGGGGGTTCATCTCGATGACGACGAGCCGTCCGTCGCGCGGGTTGACGGCGTACTGGATGTTGCAGCCGCCGGTGTCGACGCCGACCTCGCGGATGATGCCGATGGCCATGTCGCGCATGTGCTGGTACTCGCGGTCGGTGAGCGTCATCGCCGGCGCGACCGTGATGGAGTCACCGGTGTGCACGCCCATCGGGTCGAGGTTCTCGATGGAGCAGATGATGACCACGTTGTCGGCGGTGTCGCGCATGACCTCGAGCTCGTACTCCTTCCAGCCGAGGATCGACTCCTCGAGGAGCACCTCGGTGGTCGGGCTGGCGGCGAGGCCGGAGCCGGCGATGCGACGCAGGTCGGACTCGTCGAAGGCGATGCCCGAGCCGGTGCCGCCCATGGTGAAGGAGGGCCGCACGACGATGGGGTAGCCGAAGCGCTCGACCGCGGCGAAGCAGTCGTCCATCGTGTGGCAGATCATCGAGCCCGCCACCTCGCCGCCGAGGTCCTCGACGATCCTCTTGAACACCTGGCGGTTCTCGCCGCGGTCGATGGCCTCGATGGAGGCGCCGATGAGCTCGACGTCGTACTTCTCCAGCACCCCGGCAGCGTCGAGCGCCATCGCGGCGTTGAGCGCGGTCTGGCCCCCGAGGGTCGCCAGCAGGGCGTCGGGACGCTCCTTGGCGATGACCTTCTCGACGAACTCCGGGGTGATCGGCTCGACGTAGGTGGCGTCGGCGAACTCCGGGTCGGTCATGATCGTCGCCGGGTTGGAGTTGACGAGGACGACGCGGATGCCCTCGTCCTTGAGCACCCGGCAGGCCTGGGTGCCGGAGTAGTCGAACTCGCAGGCCTGGCCGATGATGATCGGCCCGGAGCCGATGACCAGGACGCTCGTGATGTCCTCGCGCTTGGGCATGTCAGTTGCCTCCCGTGCTCGCGGCGGTGGCGGACCCGGCGGCGGGCCGGCCCCGGGACTGCATGAGGTCGACGAAGCGGTCGAAGAGGTAAGCCGCGTCGTGCGGGCCGGCCGCGGCCTCGGGGTGGTACTGCACCGAGAAGCCGAGCAGGTCGCCGTCGGGCGAGCGCAGCTCGAGGCCCTCGACGACGTCGTCGTTGAGGCACACGTGGCTCACCGAGGCCGGGCCCCAGCGGGTCGCGAACGCCTCGTCGTGGCCCACGCCCTCGGGCCAGGCCACGGCGAAGCCGTGGTTGTGGGCGGTGACCTCGACCTTGCCGGTGGTGCGGTCCATCACGGGCTGGTTGATGCCGCGGTGGCCGTAGACCAGCTTGAAGGTGCCCAGGCCCAGGGCCCGCCCGAAGAGCTGGTTGCCGAAGCAGATCCCGAAGTACGGCACGCCCGCGTCGAGCGCGGCCTGCAGCAGCTCGACCTGGCGGGTGGTGGCCGCCGGGTCGCCGGGGCCGTTGGAGTAGAAGAGCCCGTCGGGGCTCACCGCGAGCACGTCCTCGAGGGTCGAGGTCGCCGGCAGCACGTGCACCTCGATGCCGCGCTCGGCCATGCGGTGGGGGGTCATCGTCTTGATGCCGAGGTCGAGGGCGGCGACCCTCAGCCGGCGCTCGCCGACCGCGGGCACGACGTAGGCCTCGGTCGTCGAGACCTCGCCGGCCAGCTCGCTGCCGGCCATCTCGCCCGAGGCGCGCACGCGCTCGAGGAGGGCGGCGGGGTCGCTCTCGGTGGTGGAGATGCCCACGCGCATCGCCCCCCGCTCACGCAGGTGGCGGGTCAGGGCGCGGGTGTCGACGCCGGAGATGCCGACGACGCCCTGGGCGGCCAGCTCCTCGTCGAGGGTGCGGCGGCTGCGCCAGCTGCTCGGCACGCGGGCGGGGTCGCGCACGACGTAGCCCGCGACCCAGATGCGGCGGGACTCGGGGTCCTCGTCGTTGACGCCGGTGTTGCCCACGTGAGGGGCGGTCATCACGACGACCTGGCGGTGGTAGGACGGGTCGGTGAGCGTCTCCTGGTAGCCGGTCATGCCGGTGTTGAAGACGGCCTCGCCGAAGGTCTCGCCCTCGGCTCCGAAGGCCTCGCCGTGGAACGTGCGGCCGTCCTCGAGGACGAGCACCGCGGGGGCATGCGTGGGCACGCCGTACCTCCTTCTCCGCCTCACGGGACGGATCGTTAAAGGATGTTCGAGCGGCGCCGAGCCTAGCAGCGGACGGCCCGTGACCCGGGCCGGTGTCCGGGCCGTGGCGCGTCCCCCGGCTCCGGGCCGGGTCAGCGGCGCCGACCCGTGCCGCGGGTGGCGGGCGCGCTCCAGGGGTCGTCGGGCCAGGCGTGCTTCGGGTAGCGCCCGCGCAGCTCGGCGCGCACGGCGGGATAGCCGGTGGCCCAGAAGGACGCGAGGTCGGCGGTGACCGCGACCGGGCGACGGGCCGGGGAGAGCAGGTGCACCAGCACGGGCACCCGCCCGTCGGCCACCCGTGGGGTCTCGGCCCACCCGAAGGCCTCCTGCACGCGCACGGCGAGCACCGGCTGGTCCCCCTCGTAGTCCAGGCGCACCGCCGACCCGCTGGGCACCGTGAGCCGCTCGGGCGCCATCTCGTCGAGACGCCCGGCCTGCGGCCACGGCAGCAGCCGGCGCAGCGCGCCCAGGACGTCGACGCGGGCCAGGTCGCGTGCCGTGCGCACGCGGGCCAGCTCCGGGCCCAGCCAGGACTCCGCGGACTCCAGCAGCGCGGCGTCGGAGACGTCGGGCCACGGCTCCCCCACCGCGGTGCGCAGGAAGGCCAGTCGTCGGCGCAGGGCGTGCGCTGCCTCCGACCAGGGCAGGGCCGCGAGACCGTCGCGGCGCAGCCCGTCGCGCACCGCGGCCGCGACGAGCTCGGCGGGCGGCCGGGCCAGGGTGCTGCTGGCCAGCTCGACGGCCCCGAGCCGGGTCACCCGGCGGGCCCGCACCCGACCCTGCTCCCAACGCACGTCGTCCTCCTCGCGCCACACCGGCGCGGCCGCCTCGAGCGCCAGGTCCTCGTCGAGCGGGGCCGCGGAGCGGACGGTGGCGTCGCGCTGGCCCGGGCGGCGGTCGACGCCCGCCACCGCGAGCCACTCCAGCCCGCGCAGGGCCGACTCGCCCCGGCCCAGCACCGCCCCGGTGCCGCCGACCATGACGTAGGCCTCCGAGCCGGCCCGCTTGCGGGCGATCCGGTCGGGCTGGGCCAGGGCGACGACCGCGCCCACGGCGAGGTCGTCGGTCAGCGACGGGGCCGCGGCGCCGCCACCGTGGTCGGCGGGCAGGGAGGCCCGCAGCCGCTCGGCTGTGGTGCGCCACGCGGCCGAGGCCGGGCCGCCCCGGCGTACGGCACGCAGCGCTGCGACCAGGTCGCCGCCGGGGGCCCGGACGTCGTCGGCCAGGAGGGCCACCACCTCGGCGGCCCGGCGGGCCCCCACCACCGCGGCGCCGTCGAGCAGGGCCCGCGCGAGCCGGGGGTCGGCGGGCACCCCGGCGATCGCGCGCCCACGAGCGGTGACGGCTCCGGCGTCGTCGACGGCGCCGAGGCCGGCGAGGGTGGCGCGGGCCAGCGCGAGCGGACCGGGCGGGGGCGGATCGAGGAGGGCGAGGCCGGCGCCGTCGGGGACGCCCCACACGGCGAGCTCCAGGGCGAGGGCCGTGAGGTCGGCGGTGAGGATCTCCGGCTGCGGGTGGGCCTCGAGGTGGGCGTTCTCGGCCTCCGACCAGCAGCGCAGCACCGCCCCGGCGGCCTCGCGGCCGGCGCGTCCGGCCCGCTGCTCGGCGCCGGCGCGGCTCACCCGCACCGTGACCAGGCCGGCCAGACCGCGCGCGTGGTCGGTGCGCGGCTCGCGCGACAGCCCGGCGTCGACCACCACGCGCACCCCCGGCACCGTGAGCGACGACTCCGCGACCGCGGTCGACACCACGACGCGGCGGCGCTCCCCCGGGCTCAGCGCCCGGTCCTGCTCGACGGCCGGCAGGCGACCGTGCAGCGGACGGACGTCGACCCCGGCCGCGGCAGCCGCGGCCGCGAGCCGGCGCACGACGCCGTCGACCTCCGCGACGCCCGGCACGAAGACCAGCACGTCGCCCGGGTGCTCGGCGAGCGCGAGGCGGGTCGTCGCGGCCACGTGGTCGAGGAAGGCCGGGGTCACCCCGCGGTCGTCGGCGCGGCGCACGGCGGGCGGTGGCGGGCACCAGCGGCGCTGCACCGGGTGGAGCGCGCCGGGCACGTCCACCACCGGCACGGCGGTGCTGACGGCGCCGGGCGACCCCGCACCTGCGCCGCGCGGGGCGCCCTCGTCGCTGGCGTCGCCGCCGTCGTCGGCGCTGCTCTCGCTGCTGTCGCTGTCGTCGCTGTCGTCGCTGTCGTCGCTGTCGTCGCCGGGACCCTGGTGCGACGGCACAGCGCCCGTGCCGTCGGACTCGTCCGTGGGGTGGCGGGCCTCGGGGTGGTGGGCCTCGCGGTGGTGGACCTCGCGGTGGTGGACCTCGCGGTGGTCGGCCTCGCGGTGGTCGGCCTCGGGGTGGTGGGCCTCGGGGTGGTGGGCCTCGGGGCCGAGGAGCGCGGCCGTGCGGGTCGCCTCGACGGTCGCGGACATCGCCACGAGCAGCAGGTCCTCGCGCAGGTTCTGCCGGACGTCGACGAGCAGGGCGAGCGTCAGGTCACCGTCGAGGTGGCGCTCGTGCACCTCGTCGAGCACCACCGCACCGACCCCGGGCAGGTCGGGGTCGCGCTGGAGCCGCCGCAGCAGCACCCCGGTGGTGACCACCTCGACCCGCGTGGAGGGTCCGGCGCGTCGCTCGCCCCGCACCGTGTAGCCGACCGTCTCCCCCACGGGCTCACCGAGCAGGTGGGCCAGACGCCGGGCCGCGGCGCGTGCGGCGATGCGGCGCGGCTGGGTCACCACGACGCGACCGCCCCCGCCGCCCAGGAGGTCGGCGACCAGCGGCGGCACCAGGGTGGTCTTGCCGGTGCCGGGCGGCGCCTGCACCACCGCGGCGCCGTGGTCCTCCAGCGCGACGCGCAGCGCGGGCAGCCCCGCGACCACCGGGAGGTCTGGCGGGTGGGCCAGCAGTCGCCGGATCGGGTCGCTCACCGGCACAGTGTCTCGTGCCGCGCGAGCGGGACGGGCCTCCCGTCGCTCAGGCCCTCCCCGCGAGGGCCGCGCTCGGGTCGACCGCACGCTCGGCCGATCCGCGACGGCAGCCACGCCGGCTCCGCCGCACGAGGGGCCGCAGCGGTCGCGAGAGGCGGCGGCCAGCAGCCCGCGGCACGAGACCGCGTTCTGGTTGATCGAACGTTCGATCAACCCGCGCGCCGACCGGCGCCCGCTCCGCCGCACGCTCGGCCGATCCGCGACGGCAGCGGCGCCAGCTCCGCCGCACGAGGGGCCGCAGCGGTCGCGAGAGGCGGCGGCCAGCACCCCCGCGGCGGCAGACCACGTTCTGGTTGAACGAACGTTCGATCAACCCGCGCGCCGACCGGCGCCCGCTCCGCCGCACGCTCGGCCGATCCGCGACGGCAGCCACGCCGGCTCCCCCGCACGAGGGGCCGCAGCGGTCGCGAGAGGCGGCGGCCAGCACCCCCGCGGCGGCAGACCACGTCCTGGTTGAACGAACGTTCGATCAACCCGCGCGCCGACAGGCGCCCGCTCCGCCGCTCCCTCGGCCGATCCGCGACGGCAGCCACGCCGGCTCCCCCGCACGAGGAGCCGCAGCGGTCGCGAGAGGCGGCGGCCAGCAGCCCGCGGCAGCAGACCACGTCCTGGTTGAACGAACGTTCGATCAACCCGCGCGCCGACCAGCGCCGGCTTCACCACACGCCCCCGAGGCCCCAGAGGCGCCGAGGCACCACGCTCCGGTGACACGGACGTTCGACCACCGCACCGCGGCAGGGGTCGGGGCGCACCGCCGCCCGCCCGGGCGCCCGGGCGCCCCGGGCGCCCCGACGCGCTCGACCGGTCGGGGCCCTGCGTGCGGCCCGGCCGGCTCAGACCAGGGCGCCGTCGAGCACGGTCGGGGTGCCGCGCAGGAACGTCGCCACGACCCGGCCGGGCAGCTCCATGCCGCGGTAGGGGGTGTTGCGCGACAGCGACGCCGATGTCGCGGGGTCGACGACGCGACGTACGGCGGGGTCGTAGAGCACGACGTTGGCCGGGGCGCCGACCGCGAGGGGCTGACCGTGCTCGGCGAGCCGGCCGATCCGCGCGGGCGCGGCCGACATCCGCTCGGCGACGCCGGCCCAGTCGAGCAGCCCAGTGTCGACCATCGTCTCCTGCACGATCGACAGCGCGGTCTCGAGGCCCAGCATGCCGAAGGCCGCCGCGGCCCACTCGCAGTCCTTGTCCTCGTGGGGGTGCGGGGCGTGGTCGGTGGCCACGACGTCGATCGTGCCGTCGGCCAGTCCGGCGCGCAGCGCCTCGACGTCGGCCGCGGTGCGCAGCGGCGGGTTGACCTTGTAGATCGGGTCGTAGGTCGCGGCGAGCTCGTCGGTGAGGAGCAGGTGGTGGGGGCACACCTCGGCGGTGACCTCCCAGCCGCCCTCACGCGCGGCGCGGGCCTTGGCCTCGCGCACGATCTGCACCGACCCGGCGGTCGACACGTGGCACACGTGCAGCCGCGAGCCGACGTGGGCGGCGAGCAGGCAGTCGCGGGCGATGATCGCCTCCTCGGCCACCGCCGGCCAACCGGTGAGGCCGAGGCGGCCCGAGAGCTCGCCCTCGTTCATCTGCGCCCCCTCGGTCAGGCGCGGCTCCTGGGCGTGCTGGGCGACGACGCCGTCGAAGGCCTTGACGTACTCCAGCGCGCGTCGCATCAGCACCGCGTCGCTCACGCACCGGCCGTCGTCGGAGAAGACCCGCACCCGGGCGGCGGAGTCGGCCATCGCGCCGAGCTCGGCCAGCCGCTCGCCGGCCAGCCCGACGGTGACCGCGCCGACCGGGAAGACGTCGCAGTGACCGGCCTCGCGGCCCAGGCGCCACACCTGCTCGACGACGCCGGCGGTGTCGGCGACCGGCTCGGTGTTGGCCATGGCGTGCACGGCGGTGAAGCCGCCCATCGCCGCGGCACGGGTGCCGGTGTCGACGGTCTCGGCGTCCTCCCGGCCCGGCTCGCGCAGGTGGGTGTGCAGGTCGACCAGTCCGGGCAGCGCGAGGAGGCCGGTGGCGTCGACCACCGTCGCGCCGTCGGCCCCGGGGCCGGCGGCCAGGTCGGGGCCGACCGCGGCCACCACGCCGTCGGCGAGCAGCAGGTCGGTGGTCTCGCCGCCGAGGATCGAGGCGTTGCGGAGCAGGTACATCGTCACGCGGGTGCGCTTTCTGTCGGGAGGAGCGGGGCGTCGGCGGTCCCGGGGCTGCCGGGGCCGCCCGGGAGGCCGGCGGGTCCGTCGGCGGAGAGGTCGGCGCCGCTGAGGAGGAGGTAGAGCACCGCCATCCGCACGGCCACGCCGTTGGTGACCTGCTCGACGATGACCGAGCGCGGGGAGTCGGCGACGTCGGCGGTGATCTCCATGCCGCGCACCATCGGACCGGGGTGCATCACGATGGCGTGGTCCTGCAGCGTGGCCATCCGGCGACCGTCGAGGCCGTAGCGGCGCGAGTACTCGCGCGGGGTCGGGAAGAAGCCCCCGCTCATCCGCTCGCGCTGCACGCGCAGCATCATCACGGCGTCGGCCTTCGGCAGCACCGCGTCGAGGTCGTAGGACGTCTCGACCGGCCACGAGCCGACGCCCACCGGCATCAGCGTCGGGGGCGCCACGAGCGTGACCTCCGCGCCGAGGGTCTGCAGCAGCAGCGCGTTGGAGCGCGCGACCCGGCTGTGCAGGACGTCGCCCACGATGGCCACCCGCCGCCCGTCGAGCCCGCCGCCGTCGGCCGCACCGAGGTGGCGGGTGAGGGTGAAGGCGTCGAGGAGCGCCTGGGTGGGGTGCTCGTGGGTACCGTCGCCGGCGTTGACCACGCTGGAGCGGACCCAGCCCGAGTGGGCGAGGCGGTGGGGTGCACCACTGGCGCCGTGACGCACCACCACGGCGTCGGCCCCCATCGCCTCCAGCGTCAGCGCGGTGTCCTTGAGGCTCTCGCCCTTGGACACGCTGGAGCCCTTGGCGGCGAAGTTGATGACGTCGGCGCTGAGGCGCTTGGCCGCGGCCTCGAAGGAGATGCGGGTGCGGGTGGAGTCCTCGAAGAAGAGGTTGACCACGGTGCGCCCGCGAAGAGCGGGGAGCTTCTTGATCGGCCGGTCGGCCAGCGAGCGGAGCTCGGCCGCCGTGCGGAGCACCAGCTCCGCGTCGTCGCGGGTCAGGTCGGCCGCGCTGAGCAGGTGCCGCTTCACGCCCCCACCCCCGCGCCGCCGGTCTGCTCGCCGGTCTGGTCGCCCAGGCCGGGGGGCGGCCCGGTGATGGTGACCGCGTCGAGGTCGTCGACGCCCTCGAGCCTCACGCTGACGCGCTCGACCAGCGAGGTGGGCAGGTTCTTGCCCACGAAGTCGGCCCGGATGGGCAGCTCGCGGTGACCGCGGTCGACGAGCACGGCCAGCCGCACCGCGCGCGGGCGGCCGATGTCGCCGAGGGCGTCGAGCGCCGCGCGGATGGTGCGCCCGGAGAAGAGCACGTCGTCGACCAGCACCACGGTGCGCCCGTCGATGCCGCCGGGCGGGATCTGGGTGGGGAGCAGCGCGCGGGCCGGCTTGAGGCGCAGGTCGTCGCGGTACATCGTGACGTCGAGCGAGCCCACCGGCACCTCGGTGCCCTCGACCGCGGCGAGGCGCTCGGCGATGCGCTGCGCCAGTGGCACGCCGCGGCTCGGGATGCCCAGCAGGACGAGGTCGGCGCCGCCCTTGTTGCGCTCGAGGATCTCGTGGGAGATCCGGGTCAGTGCCCGGGCGATGTCACGGGCGTCGAGGACGACGCGGCCTCCGGCCGTCGGGTCGTCGGGTGCTGCAGGCTGGGCGCACACGGTGCCGCCGGACCTCCTTCTCCGCCTCACGGGACGGCTCGTTAAAGGATGTCGATCGGCGCCGACACTAGCAGCCGCAGGGTCCGACGCCGCGACGTCGGACCCGGCGGCCGGCAGGTGCTCCAGGGCGCCAGGGCTCCGGGCCCCGGGCGGGCTCAGGCCTCGGCGATGTCGAGCAGGACCTTGCCGACGGCGCCGCCCTCGACGGCGTCGTGCGCGGCGCCCGTCTCCTCCAGCGGGTAGTGGTGCAGCGGCACGCCGGCCTCCGCACCCACGCGCAGGGCACCGGCGGACACGGCCGCGGTGACGTCCTCGGCGGCGGCCTGCACGAGGTCGGCGCCCAGGGTGTAGAGCAGCAGGCCCTGCAGGCGCAGGTTCTTGGCGAAGGTGGCCCGCACCGGCACGGTCGCCTCGGCCCCGCCGTTGTCGGCGTAGTAGGCCAGGGTGCCGCGGTTGCGGAGCACCTCGACGTCGAGGCCGACGTTCTGCGCCAGGGCCACCTCCACGACCAGGTCGACGCCCTCGGGCGCGACCGCCCGGATCTCGGCGGCGGCGTCGGAGGTGCGGTAGTTGACGATGTGGTGGGCTCCGGCCGCGCGGGCCAGGTCGGCCTTCTCCTCACCGCTGACCGTGGTGACCACGGTGGCGCCGGCCCAGACGGCCAGCTGGATCGCGGCGTTGCCGACCGCACCGGCCCCGCCGGCGACCAGCACGGTCTGTCCGGCCATCGAGCCCGGTGCCAGACGCGTGGTGGTCTCCCCCGCGGTGAGCGCCCGGTGGGCGGTGACCGCGGGGACGCCGAGGGAGGCACCGAGGTCGAAGGACGCGCCCTCGGGCAGCGGCACGACGCGCTCGGCAAGCTGCACGGTGTGCTGGGTCGACGTACCGAGGCCGCGACCCGACTGGGCCAGGACCAGCCAGACCCGGTCGCCGACGGCGTGGGTGGTGACGCCCTCGCCGACGGCGTCGACGACGCCGGCACCGTCCTGACCAGGGGCGACCTCGGTGAAGTCGCCGTTCATGCCGTTGGCGCGGAACTTCCAGTCCGTGGGGTTGACCCCCGCCCGCACCAGGCGGACCCGGACCTCGCCGGGCCCGGGCTCGGGCAGGTCGCGCTCGACGACCTCGAGGACGGAGGAGGGACCGGGCTTGCTGTAGACGACTGCTCGCATGGAGGGCGTAGCGCCCCGGGCACGGGACTTGTTCCCGTGGAGGGCCTCAGGCCCCCGCCGGGCCCTCGCGGCCGGTGGCGGTGTCCGCCGGGCTCACAGGGTCGCGGCCATGCCGGCGCAGGCGGTGAGCCAGGCGCGCCGGGTCTCCTGGGACAACCGGGCGTAGGGCACGACGGAGCCGGAGACGAGCGCGGGGTCGTAGGGCACGCGGTAGACCGCGCGGGTGCGCTGCTCGTAGACGTCGACGAGGTCGCGCGCCAAGGCCGCGTCGACCTTCGGGGAGGGGTCGGAGAGCACGGTCACCGTCTTGTGCTTGAGGTCGGGGTGACCGGCGTCCTGGAGGGCGTCGAGCATCCAGAGCCCGCTGTAGCCGGTGTCCTCCCGCACGGTGCTGGTGACCACCAGCAGGTCGGCGGCCGCGGCTGCGGCCAGCCAGTTCTCGGCGCGCATGTTGTTGCCGGTGTCGACGAGCAGGATCCGGTAGAAGCGCTCGAGCAGCCCGTGGACGGCGGCGAAGTCGTCGGCGCGGATCGTGCCGGTGACGTCGGCCCGCTCGTCGGAGGCCAGTACGTCGAAGTGGGCGTCGCCCTGGGTGCGGACGTAGGACCCCAGGTCGCCGATGCGCGACTGCGCGACGTCGTCGAAGCGGCCGAGGTCGCCGAGCAGCTCGCGGGTGGTGTTGCGGTGGTGGCCGCGGGTGCCCCGGATGCCCAGCGTGCCCCGGGTCTCGTTGTTGTCCCAGGCCACGACTCCCCCGCCCCGCACGGTGCCGAAGGTGTAGCCCGCCGCCAGCACGCCGGTGGTCTTGGCGGCCCCGCCCTTGGGGTTGACGAAGGCGATGGTGCGCGGGCCCGAGAGCTCGCGCTGCACCGCGGCGCGGTCGCGCTCGTGGGCTGCCTCCGCGCGGCCCATGGCCGGGCTGAGGAGTCCGCCGCTCCACCGGCGCACCCGTCCGCGCCAGCCCCACGTGGCCGGCCCGTGGTCGGCGACGTCGGCGCGGCGGTCGAGGAAGTCGGTGGCCGACATGAAGCGTCGCGGCTGCGCCGGTGCGCCGCCGGCGCCCGCCTCGCCCGCGGTGGCCGGCGGGGCGGTCGGCGCGACCGTCGGCGCCGGGCCGGCCTGCGGGCCGGCGGGCGGGCCAGCGGGCGGGGAGGACGGTGGCGGGGCCGGCGAGGCGGCGAGGGGGGCCGGTGGTGGCGAGGTCGGCGTCCACTGCGGCGGACCCACGGCGGGCGGGGGGCCGGCAGGCGGTCGGTCGGCGTCCCTCACCGGGCCGGCCGACGGGTCGGACGGGGACACGTCGGGCGGAGTGGCCAGGGGGTCGGTCAGGGGGTCGGCCACGGGGTCGGCCACGGGGTCGGTCAGGGGGTCCCCCAGGGGGTCGGCCAGGTGGTCGGTGACCGGGGCGCCGTCGCCCGGGGGCGGCCCGCTGCGGTCGGAGGCCGGCGCACGGTCGGCGGCGTGGGCCACGAGGTCCTCCGGCCGGTGGGGCCGGTCGCTGGCGTCGGCGGACTCGGGGCGCGACCCGGGAGGGGGTCCGGGCTGGGTCGCGGGCCGGGGGTCGTGCGGCTGCGGCTGCGTCATGGGTCCTCCGAGAGACGGTGCGGCGTGCCGGTCTCCTTCCCACCACCCGCCCGTGTCACACCCGCTCGTGCCGCGGGCGCCGGCGCCCTGGCCGTGATGCCTGGCCGTGATGTCTAGCCGAGGGTGACCTCGACGACCACGTCGTCCTCGTCGAGGAGCAGGTTGACCCGGTCGGGGCGGAAGTCGAGGGTGCGCATCGTGCCCGGGCGCAGCAGGCGGTGGGGGCGTCCGGCGGCGTCGAGCTCGCTGACGGCGTCGGTGGCGGTGAGGCCGACGAGCCCGGTCGGCGGGGTCGGGTCGACCGGCGGGGGCGTGGAGGTCATCGCCCCAGCATGCCCGGTGCGGCGACCGGGTCGGCCCGACCCCGCGGTCCCGGCGACGTCAGCGTGAGAGGTGACGCGCGCGGGCGAAGCAGAAGAGCCCGTAGCAGCCGATGCCGACGGCGATGACGCCGAGCATCACGGGGCCGTAGGGCTGCTGCAGCACCTTGTGGAGGGCCTGGTCGAGCCCGCCGGACTTCTTGGCCTGGTGGGTGTAGGCGGCGTAGAGGAAGAGCCCGCCGACGATGCCGATGGCGACGCCCTTGGCGGCGTAGCCGGCCTTGCCGAACCAGATGTAGGCCGTCCCGGCCTCACCGCTCTTGCCCTCCGCCGTGAGGTGCTCGCGGAACTTCTCGGTCCAGGCACGCACGATCTGACCCACGCCGTAGGCGATGACGAGCACGCCGGCGAGGCCGACCATGAACTGCCCACCCGACATGTTCATCACCGTGGCGGTGGTGTCGTCGGAGCCGCCCTTGGAGCCCGATCCGGTCGCGACCTTGACGGCGCTCCACCCGATCACGGCGTAGATGACGCCCTTGAGCACCGAGGAGGCCCGCTTGAGCCAGAGGTCCTTGCCCTCCTCGCCGCGGTGCCCCCCGACGGCCTCGAGGACGCGCCACACGACGAGCAGCAGCATGCCGATCGCGATCAGCCAGATCGCCAGCTCACCGAAGGGCTCGTCGGTCAGCTGCTGCAGCGCGCCCGTGCTCGACGCCGAGCCGCTCTGGTCGCCCAGCGCGAGCTGGAGCGCGATCCAGGCGATCATCAGGTGCACCACGCCGTAGGCGACGAGCCCCGCCCGCACCGCGTGGTCGAGCCAGTCGCTGGACTCGGCCCGGTCGGTGGCGTCGCCCGCCTTGCGCGTCATCTCTCCCATGGGGGGTGAACCTAGACCCTCCGGGGCCCTCCGCGCCCGGGTCCTGGGCCACCTGTGAGGGTGAAGCCTCCCCGCCCCCGGACCCGGGGCGCCCGCGTCGGCTCAGGACAGGTCGCCCAGGGCGGTCTCGACGGCGCGGTGGAAGGTCGGGTAGGCGTAGATCATCGTGCGCATCACCTCGACCGGCACCTCGGCGTGCACCGCCAGTGCGAGCAGGCCGAGGATCTCCCCACCGGCAGGGCCCATGGCGGTGGCCCCCACCAGCACACCGCGGTCGGCGTCCTCGACCACCTTGACCAGCCCCCGGCCGCCCGGGCCGTGGGTGAAGCCGCGCGAGGACTGCTCGAGCGGCGCACTGCCCGTGCGCACGCGCAGGCCGGCGTCGCGGGCCTGCTGCTCGGTGAGGCCCACGCCGCCGACCTCGGGATCGGTGAAGGTGGTGTGGGGCACGGCGTGGTAGCGGGCCGCCGGGCCCTCCTCGCCGGTGATGTCGCGGGTCACGATCGCCGACTGGTACATCGACACGTGGGTGAAGGCCCCGTGGCCGGTGATGTCGCCGATGGCCCACAGCCGGTCCCCCGCCCGCAGGCGCTCGTCGACCTCGACGGTGCGGGCGGTGGGGTCGAGGCCGACCGTCTCCAGGCCCAGGTCGTCGAGGTTGGGGGTGCGACCGGCCGCCACGAGCAGCTTGTCGGCCACCAGGCGCTCGCCCTCCTCCCCGTCGAGGGCGAGGGTGAAGGCACCGTCGGCGTAGGAGACCGAGGTGGTCTCGACACCGGTCATCACCCGGATCCCCTCGGCGGCGAAGACCTCCTCCAGCAGCCGCCCGGCCTCGGGCTCGTCACCGGGCACGAGACGCTCGCCGTGCTGCACGATCGTCACGCGCACCCCGAAGCGGGCGAGCACCTGGGCCATCTCGCAGCCGATCGGCCCCCCGCCGAGCACGACGGCCGAGCCCGGGAGCTCGGTGAGGCGCACGACGTCACGGTTGGTCCAGTACGGCGTGCCCGCGAGCCCGTCGATCGGCAGCTCCGCGGGGCGGGTGCCGGTGTTGAGCACGACGCCGCGCTGCGCGACGTAGGTGGTGCGGCCGCCGTCGGGAGCCTCGACGACCACCCGACCGGTGCCGTCGAGGCGGCCGACGCCGTGCACCACCGTGGCGCCGGCGTCGACGAGCCGGTCCACCGCGACCTGGTCGTCCCAGCCGGTGGTGGCCTCGGTGTCGATGCGGCGGGCCACCGGCGACCACGACGGCACGACGGTCGCGTCGCCGGCCAGCTCGCCGACGCGGTGGGCCTCGGCGAGCGCGTCGGAGGCGCGCACCATCATCTTGGTGGGGATGCAGCCGTAGTAGGGGCACTCGCCGCCGACGAGGTGCTTGTCGACGGCCACGACCCGCAGCCCCGCCTGCGCCGCACCCGTGGCGAGGGCCTCGCCCCCGGGGCCGAGGCCGATGACGACGAGGTCGACGCTCACTTCTTCGCTCATGGCGCCAGCCTGCCCGCCCGGGCGGGCCCACGGATCACCCGATCGTGGGACCCGGGCGGGGGCGGCCGCCGAGGGCGGTCATGGCGCTCAGACCAGGGAGGCCTTGTCGCGCATGACCGCGCCCAGGACGCCGTTGACGAAGGACGGCGACTCGTCGGTCGACAGGTCGCGCACCAGGGCCATGGCCTCGGAGACGGCGACCGGGTCGGGCACGTCGTCGGCCCACAGCAGCTCGAAGACGCCCAGGCGCAGCACGTTGCGGTCGACGGCCGGCATCCGGTCGAGGGTCCAGCCCTCGGAGTAGGTCGCGAGCAGCTCGTCGATGCGCGCCTGGTGCTCGACCACGCCGCGCACCAGCTCACCGGTGTAGGCGTGCTGCGGGCCCTCGCCGTCGGCGACGGCGCGCTCGAGGTGCTCCAGGGGAGCCTCGCTGCGCATCTCGGCGGCGAAGAGCACGTCCAGCGCCCGCTTGCGGGCCTTGGAGCGGGCCGCCATCAGGACTTGACGCGACCGAGGTAGGAGGAGTCGCGGGTGTCGACCTTGACCTTCTCGCCCTGGTTGATGAACAGCGGCACCTGGATCTCATGGCCGGTCTCGAGCGTGGCCGGCTTGGTGCGGCCGGTGGCGCTGTCACCGGCCAGGCCGGGCTCGGTGAAGGTGATGACGAGCTCGACCGAGGCGGGGAGCTCGACGAAGAGCACGCGGCCCTCGTTGGTGGCCACGATGGCCTCCTGGTTCTCCAGGAGGAAGTTCGCGCCGTCGCCGAGGATCTCCGGGGCGACCTCGAGCTGGTCGTAGGTGGCGACGTCCATGAAGACGAACGAGGTGCCGTCGTTGTAGAGGTACTGCATGGTGCGGCGGTCGACGGTCGCGGTCTCGACCTTGGTGCCGGCGTTGAAGGTCTTGTCGACGTTCTTGCCCGACTCGACGTTGCGCAGCTTGGTGCGCACGAAGGCGGGGCCCTTGCCGGGCTTCACGTGCTGGAACTCGACGACAGCCCAGAGCTGACCGTCGATGTTGAGAACCATGCCGTTCTTGAGGTCGTTGGTCGATGCCATCTGCGCGGTTCAGCCTCACTGCGTCGGGGAGTCGGAGCGTCGCCCGAGGCGTCTCGGACGAACGCCTGAGTCTACCGGGCGCGGGCCGCAGCCCCGCACTCGGCGGTGGGGCCGGTCAGCCGGCGCTGCTGCGCGCGACGACCTCGAGCGCCACGCGGTAGCCGTCGACACCGAGGCCCTTGACCACCTCGACGGCGTGCGGGGTGACCACCGAGTGGTGGCGGAACTCCTCGGGCCGGGCGTGGGGGTCGGAGATGTGCACCTCCACCAGGGGTGCGGTCAGCTGGGCGCAGGCGTCGTAGACGGCGTAGGAGTAGTGCGTCCACGCCGCGGCGTTGAGCACCACCGGGTGGCCGTCGTCGGCCGCGGCGTTGAGCCAGTCGACCATCACGCCCTCGTGGTTGGTCTGGCGCACCTCGACCTCGAGCCCGAGGTCGCGGCCCCACCCGACGCACAGCGTGGCGAGCTCGGCGTGGGTGGTGGAGCCGTAGATCTCCGGCTGACGCTTGCCGAGCCGGCCGAGGTTGGGCCCGTTGAGCACGAGGACGCTCATGCGCGCTCCCCCGTGGTGGCCGCGCTCCCCGCGTCGGTCGTGACGGCGGCGAAGGCCGCCCGCAGGTCGGCGTCGGAGGGCCCGGCGAGCACGCGCGGTCGCGCGACGTCGTCGAGCACCACGAAGCGCAGCTGGTCGCCGCGCGTCTTCTTGTCCACCCGCATCGTGGCCAGCAGGTCGTCGTACGCCGCCCCGGCGTAGCCGGTGGGCAGGCCGACCCGGGCGAGCACGTTGCGGTGCCGCTCGACGACGGCTGCCGGGAGACTGCCCGCCCGGTGCGCCAGCTCGGCGACGAACACGCAGCCGATCGCCACGGCCTCGCCGTGACGGATGGCGTAGCCCTCGGCGCGCTCGATGGCGTGGCCCAGGGTGTGGCCGTAGTTGAGCACCTCGCGACCGGGGTGGCCGTCGGCCCCGCCGGTCTCGCGCAGGTCGGTCACGACGACGTCGACCTTGACGCGGATGGCGCGCTCGACGAGCTCGCGCAGCACCGGCGAGCCCGCGACGAGGTCGGCGGGGTCGGTGGCCTCCACCAGGTCCAGGATGACCGGGTCGGCCACGAAGCCGCACTTGACGACCTCGCCGAGCCCTGCGACGAGCTCCTCGCGGGGCAGCCCCTCGAGCAGGGCCAGGTCGCACAGCACGCCGGCGGGCTCGTGGAAGGCGCCGACGAGGTTCTTGCCCGCCGCGGTGTTGATGCCGGTCTTGCCGCCCACGGCGGCGTCGACCATCGCCAGCAGCGTGGTCGGCACGTGCACGACCCGCACGCCGCGCAGCCAGCTGGCTGCGACGAAGCCGCCCAGGTCGGTGGTGGCGCCGCCGCCGAAGGTGACGACGGCGTCGGAGCGGGTGAAGCCCGCCGCGCCGAGCGCCTCCCAGACGTCGACCAGCACGCCGGCGGTCTTGGCGGCCTCGCCCTCGGGCAGGCCCAGCGCCAGGACGTCGTGGTGGGGCCGCAGCGCGTCGACGACGGGCTGGGCGAGCTCGCCGAGGGCTCCGGCGTAGAGGAACGCCACGCGCTGCACACCGGGGCCGAGCAGGTCGTGGAGGCGGTCGGTGACCCGGTGGCCCACCACCACGTCGTAGGGCGAAGCGCCGCCGACGTGCAGCACCGTCGCGTCGGACGGTCGGGTGGGGTCGTCGGTCGGGCCGTCGGTCGGGTCGGTCACGGCAGGAGCTCCTCGATCGCGTCAGCGACCTGGTCGGGGGTGCGGGCGTCGGTGTCGACGACGTGGGTGGCGACGGCCTCGTAGACGGGCGTGCGCTCCTCGAGCAGCTGCTTCATCCGTCCGCGCACGTTGCCCATGAGCATCGGTCGGGCGACCCCGAGGCCGACCCGGGAGGCCGCGTCGGCGAGCCCCACGCGCAGGAAGACGACCACGTGGCCGGCGAGCAGGGCGCGGGTGTCCTCGCGCAGCACCGCTCCCCCGCCGAGGGCCAGCACGCCGGGGTGCTCGGCGAGCGCGGCGGCGACGGCCGCGGCCTCGAGGTCGCGGAAGTGCTGCTCCCCGTCGTCGACGAAGATGTCGGAGATCGCGCGCTGCTCGGCGGCCTCGACGTCACGGTCGGTGTCGCGGACACCGACGCCCCACCGGGCGCCCAGCAGGTCGGCGACGGTGGTCTTGCCCGCGCCCATGGGCCCCACGAGCACGACGCGGGGACGGACGGCGGGGCTGCCTGCGCTCACCGGTAGGTCAGCGCGTCGAGGTAGGTCTCGACGTTGCGCCGGGTCTCCGACAGCGCGTCGCCGCCGAACTTCTCCAGCAGCGCCTCGGCCACGACGAGGGCGACCATGGCCTCCGCGACGATGCCGGCGGCCGGCACGGCGCAGACGTCGGAGCGCTGGTGGTGGGCCACCGCCTCCTCGCCGGTGGCGACGTCGACGGTGCGCAGCGCGCGGGGCACGGTGGCGATCGGCTTCATGGCCGCGCGCACGCGCAGCACCTCGCCGGTGGTCATGCCGCCCTCGGTGCCCCCGGAGCGGCCGCTCGTACGGCGGATGCCCTCGGGCGTGGGCACGATCTCGTCGTGGGCCAGCGACCCGGGGGTGGCGGCCAGGGCGAAGCCGTCGCCGACCTCGACGCCCTTGATGGCCTGGATGCCCATGAGCGCTCCGGCCAGGCGCGAGTCGAGGCGCCGGTCCCAGTGGACGTGGGAGCCCAGGCCCGGCGGGAGCCCGTGCACGACCACCTCGACGACGCCGCCGAGGGTGTCGCCGTCCTTGTGGGCCTGGTCGATGCGCGCCACCATCGCCTCGCTGGTCGCGGGGTCGAGGCAGCGCACGGGGTCGGCGTCGAGGCGCTCGAGGTCGCCCTCGCCCGGCCACAGCCCGTCGGGGGCGCGCACGCCGCCGAGCTCGATGACGTGGGAGAGGATGGTCGCGCCGCAGGCCTGGGCCAGGAAGTTGCTGGCCACGCGGCCGAGCGCGACCCGGGCGGCGGTCTCGCGGGCCGAGGCCCGCTCCAGGATCGGGCGGGCGTCGGGGAAGTCGTACTTCTGCATGCCCGCCAGGTCGGCGTGACCGGGACGGGGCCGGGTGAGCGGCGCGTTGCGGGCCAGCGAGGCCAGCTCCTCGGCGTCGACCGGGTCGGCCGACATGACCTTCTCCCACTTGGGCCACTCGGTGTTGCCGACGATGATCGCGACCGGTCCGCCCTGGGTCTCCCCGTGGCGCACGCCACCGGTGATCGTCACCTGGTCCTGCTCGAACTTCATCCGCGCGCCGCGGCCGTAGCCGAGACGGCGGCGGGCCAGGGAGTCGGCGATGTCGTCGCTCGTGACCTGGACGTGGGCGGGGAGCCCTTCCAGGACGGCGACCAGGGAGGGGCCGTGGGACTCGCCCGCGGTGAGCCAACGCAGCATGACGGCAGTGTCCCACGGCGCTGCGCGAGGCCGACGACCCCCGTCGCGTCCCGAGACCGGCCCCCGCAGCGCTCCCGCGTCAGCGCAGCAGGGCGTCGATCACGGCGGGTCCGGTCAGCGCGCCGATCAGCGCGCCCACCACCATGAACGGCCCGAAGGGGTAGGCGGCCTTGAGCAGGGCCCGGTCGCGGCGCACGAGGGCGAGCACGAGACCCGGCAGGCCGAAGACGAGGAAGCCGGCGTAGACGCCGACGACGAGCTCGGCGACGCCGAGGCGGCCGAGCACGAGCCCGAGCAGCGCGGCCAGGCGCACGTCGCCGAAGCCCATGCCGGCGGAGTGCACGGCCCACAGCAGCCAGTAGAGGGACCGCGCCACGAGCAGGCCGACGCCCGCGCGCAGGACCGCGTCGTGCTCGCCGGTGGCCGCCCACTCCCCCAGCGCGAGCAGCACCAGCGCCCCGGTCGCCGGGAGCACGAGGCGCGAGGGCAGCAGGCGGGTGTGGCCGTCGACGTAGGCCAGGGCGACGCACAGCGGCACGACCGGCAGCGCGTAGGCCAGGGCCCACGCGGTGTCCTCGGTCAGCCCGTCACCGAGCACGGCCCGGGCGACCAGGCCGCCGGCCATGGCGGAGACGAGGGCCACCCACGGGCCCAGGTGGGGACGTGCCGCGAGGTCGACGTAGAGCGGCTTGGGCGGCTCGGCGGGCCGGGCGGCGCTCGCGGGTCCGGACCCGGTGGTCGACCCGTGCGGGGCCTCCGCGCCCACGAGGGTCCCGGTCGCAGGAGCTGCGGGGGGATCGGCCGAGGGATCGACAGAGGGATCAGCAGAGGGACCGGCAGGGGGATCCGCGGCTGACGCGGGGGCGGGGGGCTCGGGCAGCGCCCGGATCAGCGCGGGCACGCCCAGCCCGGCGAGACCGCAGCCGAGGACGGCGAGGGCCACGACGAGGAGCTCGGCGGCGGCGTCGCTCACGCCGGTGCCCGCGCGGCGAGCGCGGCCGCGCCCGCGGCGCGCATGACGTCGACGGGGCCGAGGCGTCCGGTCATGAACTCGACCTGGAGGGCGGCCTGGTGCACCAGCAGGTCGAGGCCGGCCACCAGCACCGTGCCGTCGGCGGCGGCCGCGGCCGCGGCGAGGGGCGTCGGCCACGGGTCGTAGACGACCTCGAAGACGACCGGCGTGCGGGCCCAGCGCAGCACCAGGTCGGGGGTCTGGGCGGCCGCGGGCACGGTGGAGACCACCAGCTCGGCGGGGCCGACCTCCTCGGCCGGTGTGGCGAGGGGCAGCACCCTCACGTGGGCCCCGCCGGGGTGGCGGCGGATCGCGTCGACCGTCTCGGTGGCGCGCTCCGGGGTGCGCGCGAGCACCACGACCTCGCGGGCGCCCAGCTCGCAGGCGGCGAGCCCGGTGGACGCGGCCGTGGCGCCCCCGCCGAGCACGACGGCCCGTGTCACCTCGCCGTCCCACCGCTCGCGCACCGCCGCGACGGCGCCGGGGAGGTCGGTGTTGTCGGCGCGCAG
Source organism: Nocardioides sp. Leaf307 (assembly GCF_001423135.1). Classification (NCBI taxonomy): domain Bacteria; kingdom Bacillati; phylum Actinomycetota; class Actinomycetes; order Propionibacteriales; family Nocardioidaceae; genus Nocardioides; species Nocardioides sp. Leaf307. The sequence goes on from NZ_LMNY01000002.1 coordinate 73,225, forward strand.
TCGGGGCTCGTCGACCAGCAGGGTGTTGGCGGCGCCCACCAGCCGGGCCCGCTCGGTGACCTCGCCGCGGGCGCCGACGGCCAGGGCCATCACCTCGCGCTTGAGCGGCATGGTGAGCGACAGCCCGCGCCACGAGTCGTCGAGGCCCGCGAGCACCTCCGGCAGCGTGCCGGAGGCGACGCGCACGGCCTCGTAGGTCCAGTCCAGGCCGAGCGCGGCGTAGGCCGCCCGGTGCAGGACGGGCGAGAGCGAGTGACCGACGGGGTCGCCGACGACGGCGCAGCGCATCCGGGACGCCTCAGCAGCGGTCGGACTGGGTGGCGCAGTACTCGTCGAACTCCGCCTCGTAGACCAGGAACTCGTCGTAGGTGTCGGCGAACTTGGTCTCCCCGGTGCGCAGGTCGACCGTGACGTAGTAGAGCCAGTCGCCCTCGGCCGGCGCGGCGGCCGCCGCGATGGCGGCGTCGCCGGGCGCCTCGATCGGGGTCGGCGGCAGGCCGGGCTGCTCGTAGGTGTTGTACGGCGAGTCGGCCACCGACGCGATCTCGTCGGTGGTGAGGCGGGCGATGCCCGACTCACCGAGGGCGTAGTTGACCGTGGCGTCGATCTGCAGCAGACCGGCGGTCTCGTCGTTGTCGGGGCTGAGCCGGTTGTAAATGACCCGTGCCACCTTGGGCATGTCGTCGCCGCGGCCCTCGGCCTCGACGAGGCTGGCGATGGTCATCAGCTCCTGGGGGCTGATGCCGAGCCGCTGGGCCGAGGCCTCGAGGTCGGCGTCGTCGGCGGCCTGGCGCCACCGGGTGAGCATCGCCTGCACCATGCCCTCGGCGTCCTCGCGCGGCGCGAAGGCGTAGGTCGAGGGGAAGAGGTAGCCCTCGGGGTTGCCCTCGGCGTAGTCGGGCAGCCCGAGGTCGGCGAGCAGGCGCCGGTCGTCGAGCACGGCCTCGAGCTCGGCGGTGGTGACCTTGGTCTGCTCGGCAAGGATCGCCACGATGTCGACGACGCGCAGGCCCTCGGGGATGGTGACGGAGTCGGTGATGACGTTGGCCGGGTCGACGAGCACGTCGATGGCGTCGGCCGAGGACATCTCCTCCTTGAGCCGGTAGAAGCCGGCCTGGATGGCCGCGGAGTCGGGGTCGTCGGTGGCGGCGCCGACGCAGGCGTCGACCGAGGCCACGACGCCCTCGTCCTTGAGGTTGCGGCAGATCTGGGTGGAGCTGTCGCCGGAGGCGACCTCGAACTGCACGCGCCCCGAGCCGGGGCCCTCGAAGTCCTCGGGGTCGCTGAACTGGTCGGCGATGAAGCTGCTGGCCCGGTCGTAGACCAGGTAGCCGCCGCCCACGAGCACGGCCAGCGCCACCAGCACCGCGAGGCAGCCGGGCAGCCGGCTGCGCTTCTTGCGACGTCGCCCGCCGAGGTCGGGGGCGCTGCTCAGCGGCAGCGGGGAGTCGTCGTGCTCGGGGTGCTCGGGGTGCTCGGGCTGCTCGGGGTACGCCGCTGCGTGGGCCGCACCGTCGTCCGGGGCCGCGTCCCTGGGGGCGCCGTCCGCGGGGTCGCGGTCGTGCTCACTCATGCTGCTCCTCGACGTCGTCACCGAGGAGCTCGCCGGGAGGGTTCCCGGTGGCGCGCTCGGTGTCCAGTGCGTGCTGCAAGATCAGCACCGCCGCGGCCTGGTCGACCACGGACCGCTGCTTGGGGCCCTTGCGGACGCCCCCTGGGCTGCCGCGCAGCATAGCCTCCGCCGACACGGTGGTGAGCCGCTCGTCGACCAGCCTCACCCGCACCGGGGCCACACGGCGGGCCAGCGTCGCCGCCCACGCCCGGGTCTTGGCCGCGGCCGGACCCTCCCCGCCCGACAGCGACCGCGGCAGGCCGGCGACCACCTCGAGCACCTCGGAGTCCTCGCCGATCTCGGCGATGATGGCCGCGAGGCGGGCCAGGTCGCCCCGGCCCCGCTTGACCGTCTCCACCGGCGTGGCCAGGAAGCCGGTCGGGTCGCTGCGGGCGACACCGATCCGGGCGTCGCCCGGGTCGATGCCGAGCCTGACTCCGTGGCGCACGGCTCAGGCTCCTGCCGTGCGGCCGACCTCGGCGACGACCAGGTCGAGGGCCTCGTCGACGCGGGAGGCGTCGGTGCCGCCGCCCTGCGCGACGTCGGCCTTGCCGCCGCCCTTGCCCCCGACCAGCGGGCCGACGGCGCGGACCAGGTCGTTGGCGGAGAGGCCGCGCTCGCGCGCGGCGTCGTTGGTGGCGGCGACGACGGCGACCTTGTCGTCGACGACACCGATCACGACCACCACGCCGGGCTCGCCCTGGGGCAGCCGGCCGCGCACGTCCATGGCCAGGGTCCGCGCGTCGCCACCCCCGGCGCCGTCGACACGGTGGGCCACGACGTGCACCGGCCCGACCTGCCTGGCCTGGGCGGCGATGGTCTCGCCGCCGGCGAGGAGCTGGGCGAGCCGGGCCTTCTCGACCTCCTTCTCGGCGGCGCGCAGCCGCTCGACGAGGTCGCCGACGCGTCCGACCAGGTCGTCGGGCCGGGTCTTGAGCAGGGTGGTCAGCTGGCCGACGACGTCGCGCTCGCGCGCGAGGTAGTCGAAGCCCTCGATGCCGGTGTGGGCCTCGATGCGGCGGTTGCCCGATCCCACCGACGCCTCACCGGTCACCACGATCGTGCCGATCTGGGAGGAGTGGTCGACGTGGGTGCCGCCGCACAGCTCGCGTGACCAGGGGCCGCCGATCTCGACGACACGGACCTTGGTGTTGTCGTAGGTCTCGCCGAAGAGCGCGATGGCGCCCCAGTCCTTGGCCTCGGGCAGGGTCATGTACTGCCAGCCGACGGGCAGGTCGGCGCGCAGCGCGGCGTTGGAGACCTGCTCGATCTGTCGGACCTGGTCGGGGTCGAGCGCGGTGGTCCAGCCGAAGTCGAGGCGCAGGTAGCCCGGGCGGTTGTAGGAGCCCGACTGCAGCGCCGAGGGGCCGAGCACCTCGCGCAGGGCGGCGTGGACCACGTGCGTGCCGGAGTGCGCCTGCCGCGCGCCGGTGCGCCAGGCGGGGTCGACGCGGGCGTGGAGGGTGGCGTCCTGCACCAGCTCGCCCTCGAGCACCCGCACCTGGTGGACGACGAGGCCGCGCACCGGGCGCTGGACGTCGAGCACCTCGAGCAGCGCACCGTCGGCGACGAGCCGCCCGGCGTCGGCGACCTGCCCTCCCGACTCGGCGTAGAAGGGCGTGCGGTCGAGCACGACCTCGCCGACCTCGCCCTCGCGCAGCACCGGCACGCCGACGCCGCCGGCGAGGACGGCCAGGACGCGCGACTCGGTCTCGAGGGTCTCGTAGGCCAGCCACTCCGTGGGGCCGTGACCGTCGAGGATCCCGCGGTAGACCCCGGTGTCGGCGTGCTGGCCCTTCTTGGAGCGCGCGTCGTCCTTGGCGCGCTGGCGCTGCTCGCCCATGAGGGCGCGGAAGCCCTCCTCGTCGACGCTCAGCCCGGCCTCGGAGGCCATCTCCAGCGTCAGGTCGATCGGGAAGCCGTAGGTGTCGTGCAGCGCGAAGGCCTGGTCACCGGCCAGGCGGGTGCCGCCGGCCTGCTTCACCTGACCCGCGGCCAGGTCGAAGATGTGGGTGCCGGCCTGGAGGGTCTTGCGGAAGGCCTCCTCCTCGGCGAAGGCCACCCGGGAGATGCGGTCCCAGTCGGTGTGGAGGTCGGTGTAGGTCTCGCCCATCTTGTCGCGGCTGACCGGCATCAGCTCGGGCAGCGCCGGGTCCTCGTAGCCCAGCAGCCGCATCGAGCGCACGGCCCGCCGCAGCAGCCGGCGCAGCACGTAGCCGCGGGCCTCGTTGCCCGGGGTCACGCCGTCGCCGATGAGCATCATGCCGCTGCGCACGTGGTCGGCCACGACCCGGAAGCGCACGTCGTCGACCGGGTCGGCACCGTAGCGGCGCCCGGTGAGCTGCTCGGCCATCCGGATCACGGGGAACATGACGTCGATCTCGTACATGTTCTCGACGCCCTGGGTCATGAACGCGACGCGCTCGAGGCCCATGCCGGTGTCGATGTTCTTCTTCGGCAGCGAGCCCGCGATGTCGAAGTCCTCCTTCGAGCGCACCGCGGAGAGCTCGTCCTGCATGAAGACCAGGTTCCAGAACTCCAGGTAGCGGTCCTCGGCGGAGAAGTCGCCGTCGGCGCCGTAGGCGGGGCCGCGGTCGATGAGGATCTCCGAGCACGGGCCGCCGGGGCCGGGCACGCCCATCGACCAGTAGTTCTCCGACTTGCCCAGCCGCGCGATCCGGTCGTCGGGCAGTCCGGTGATCTTGCGCCACAGCGCGACGGCCTCGGGGTCGTCGACGTAGACGCTGGGGTAGAGCCTGGCCTCGTCGAAGCCCCAGCCGCCGTCGGACTGGGGCTTGGTGACCAGGTCCCAGGCCAGCTCGATGGCCCGCTCCTTGAAGTAGTCGCCGAAGGAGAAGTTGCCGCACATCTCGAAGAACGTGCCGTGGCGGGTGGTCTTGCCGACGTCCTCGATGTCGGGGGTGCGCACGCACTTCTGCACGCTGGTCGCCTTGTCGTAGGGCGGGGTCTCCTGGCCGAGGAAGTACGGCTTGAAGGGCACCATGCCGGCGTTGACGAAGAGCAGGTTGGGGTCGTCGAGCAGCAGCGACGCCGACGGGACGGGGGTGTGGCCCGCGCGCTCGAAGTGCGCGAGGAACCTCCGGCGAATCTCCGCGGTCTCCATCAGCTGCCTTCCTGTCCTGGGTGGTGCCGGTCCGCGCTGGTCGCGCGGGCGGCGGTGTCGGTGCTCGGGTCTGTGTCGGTGCTCCGGTCTGTGCCGGTGCCGGTGGGGGTGCCGGCCGCCGGGTCCGCGACGGGCGGCGGGGCGCTGAGCTCCGGGCGGGCGGACCCCTGGAGCGCCCCGCCCACCCGGGCCCGCACGGCGGGCTCGGCGTCGGCGCGGCCCTGGGCGACCTCGTCGCGCAGGATCCGGGCCCCGACCACGGCGGCGCCGACCCGGTCGCGCATGCCGTCGACCGTGAGGGCCTCGGCCACGCGGCGCCCCCGCACCATGGCCCACACGCCGGCGCCGGCCCCTGCGGCGAACCACAGCCCCCGGCTCATGCGGCCCGCCTCACGCCGCGGGCTCCCGCGAGAGGTCGAGGCCGGCGCGCTGCCGGGCCTGCGCGACGCGGCGCGCCTCCCGCTGGTCGGTGCGGCGCTGCTTGCGGGCGCGCTTGACCTCGCGGCGCATCTCCAGCCGCACCCGGTGTCGCACCTCGGGGCCGAGGGCGCGACGCACGCCGGCGGCCAACGAGGCGGCCTGCACGACCGACTCGCGCAGCACGAGGTCGGCGAAGAGGGGCGCGTCGGGGCGCGCGGCCGGCGACGTGCCGTCCGTCCGTGCCGTGGTCTCGTCGACCTCATCGTCGGCGCCGAGGTGGGTGATGACGAACTCCCCCTCCGCCGCCCGCGCCCGCGCCGGGGCGTCGACACGGCGCTCCAGCACCTCGAGGCGCTCGCGCAGCAGCGCGGTCGCCGTCCTCGCCTCCGCCTCGGCCCGCGCCGCGGAGCGTCGTACGCCGCGCAGCGCCAGGCCGGTCGCGACGAGGGCGGCGAGCAGCAGCACGCCCAGAGCGAGGACCACCGCCAGCGCCCACCCCGGCGTGCTCCACTGCTGCGTCATGGTGACCGACCCTATCGCGGGGTCAGCGGCCACGAGCGCGGCCCCGCACCAGCCGCTTGATGCGCTCCCAGCGCTCCTTCACGGCGGCCTCGGCGCCGTGGTCGGTGGGCTGGTAGTAGCTGGCGTCGGCGACGACGTCAGGGGCGTACTGCTGCTCGGCGATGCCGAAGGGGGCGTCGTGGGCGTAGACGTAGGACGTGCCGTGGCCCAGCTTCTTGGCGCCGCCGTAGTGCGCGTCGCGCAGGTGCGAGGGCACGGGCCCGATCCTGCCCGCCTTCACGTCGGCGCTCGCGGCGGCGATCGCGGTGGTGACGGCGTTGGACTTCGGGGCCACCGCCAGCGCGATCGTGGCGTGGGCGAGGTTGAGACCCGCCTCGGGCATGCCGATGAGCTGCACGGCCTGGGCGGCGGCCACCGCGGTGGTCAGCGCCGTGGGGTCGGCCAGGCCGATGTCCTCGCTGGCCAGGATGACCAGCCGCCGGGCGATGAAGCGTGGGTCCTCCCCCGCCTCCATCATCCGCGCCAGGTAGTGCAGCGCGGCGTCGGCGTCGGACCCGCGCACCGACTTGATGAAGGCGCTGGTGACGTCGTAGTGCTGGTCGCCCTGGCGGTCGTAGCGCACCGCGGCCCGGTCGACGGCGGTCTCGGCCGTCGCGAGGTCGACGACGCTCGTGCCCCGGGCGGCGGCGGCGCCGGTGGCCGCCTCGAGGTAGGTCAGCGAGCGCCGGGCGTCGCCGCCGGCGAGCCGCACGAGGTGGTCGAGGGCGTCGTCCTCGACGGTGAAGCGCCCGCCCAGCCCCCGCTCGTCGGTGAGCGCGCTGCCCATGACCCCGCGCACGTCGTCGTCGCTCAGCGACTCCAGGCGCAGCAGCAGGCTGCGCGAGAGCAGCGGCGAAATGACGCTGAAGAAGGGGTTCTCCGTGGTCGCGGCCACCAGCGAGACCCAGCGGTTCTCCACCCCGGGCAGCAGGGCGTCCTGCTGGGCCTTGCTGAAGCGGTGCACCTCGTCGACGAAAAGCACCGTCTCCGCGCCGCCTCGGGCCAGCTCGGCGCGCGCGGCGTCGATGGCCGCGCGCACCTCCTTGACCCCGGCCGAGACCGCCGAGACCTCGACGAAGCGGCGGTCGGTGGACTGGCTGACGATGGAGGCGATCGTCGTCTTGCCCGTGCCGGGCGGCCCCCACAGCAGCAGCGACAGGGAGCGCTGGTCGTCGATCAGCTGGCGCAGCGGCGAGCCGGGCTCGCGCAGCTGCTGCTGGCCGACCAGCTCGTCGAGCGTGCGCGGGCGCATCCGCACCGCCAGCGGCGCGGCCATGCCCTGCTGGGCCGACAGCGAGCCGCCGCCCCCTCGGGGAGGGGACGGCGGACCGGTGTCGAAGAGGCCCTCAGGCTCGGCCAAAAGTCCTGGTGTCCAGGTCGAACCAGGTGTCGTCGTAGCCCGGCTTGTCGGTCAGGTCGGGGCTGGGGCTCGCCCCGGGGTCGGGGTTGCCCTGGTGGTCGACGCCCAGCATGCCCGCGGTGAGCGGCTCGTTGGGGTGCTGGCCCAGCGCGCCCGGGAAGTGGCAGGCGACCTTGTGCTTCTTGCCGATCTGCAGCAGCGGCGGCTCGAGGCGCGCGCAGATGTCCTGCGCGATGGGGCAGCGGGTGCGGAAGCGGCAGCCCGAGGGAGGGTTGATCGGGCTCGGCACGTCGCCCTCGAGCTGGATCCGCTCGCGGCGACCCCCGATCGCGGCCTGCTTCACGTCGGGCACCGCGGAGAGCAGCGCCTGGGTGTAGGGGTGGCGCGGCTGGTTGTAGATGCTGTCGCGGTCGCCGATCTCCACGATCTTGCCGAGGTACATCACGGCGACCTCGGGGCAGAAGTGGCGCACGATGGCCAAGTCGTGGGCGATGAAGAGGAACGCCACCCCGAACTCGCGCTGGATGTCCTGGAGCAGGTTGATGACCTGGGCCTGGATCGACACGTCGAGGGCCGAGACCGGCTCGTCGGCCACCAGCAGCTTCGGGTTCAGGGTCAGCGCACGGGCGATGCCGATGCGCTGGCGCTGGCCGCCGGAGAACTCGTTGGGGAAGCGGTTGTAGTGCTCGGGGTTGAGGCCGACGATCTCGAGGAGCTCCTTGACCCGCGGCAGCACCTGCTTCTCGGGCACCACGTTGTGGATGCGCAGCGGGGTGCCGATGATCGAGCCGACGGTGTGGCGGGGGTTCAGCGAGGTGTAGGGGTCCTGGAAGATCATCTGGATCTCGCGGCGCAGCGGCTTGAGCTTGCGCTCGGGCACCGAGGCGATGTCCTCGCCCTCGAAGCGGATGTGGCCCGCGGTCGGCTCGTAGAGCCGGGTGATGAGGCGACCGGTGGTCGACTTGCCGCAGCCCGACTCCCCCACCAGGCCCAGCGAGCCGCCGGCCTTGACCTCGAAGGAGACACCGTCGACGGCCTGGACGTCGCCGACCTTGCGGTGGATGAGCCCGGAGGACTTCACCGGGAAGTACATCTTGAGGTTCTCGACCGACAGCAGCGTGCGGGCGTCCTCGGGGTTCTCCGACGCCGCGTGCGCCGCGACGGGCTCGGGACGGGTGGCGAGCTGGTCGCCGTTCTCCGTGGTGGACATCAACGCTCCTCGTCGACGAGATCAGGCGCGATCTCAGGCAGGATCTCGGTCTGGTAGATGGCCTCGGGGTCGGCGAGGTGGCACCGCTTGAGGTGGCCCATCGACCGGTTGCCGGGCACCAGCTCGGGCAACGTGGTGGTGCACAGGTCGCCGGGCACCTTGTCGCGGTGGGTGCACCGCGGGTGGAACGCGCAGCCGGTGGGAGGGTTCAGCAGGCTCGGCGGGTTGCCCGGGATCGGGATCAGCTTGGCGGAGGTGTCGCCCACGACGTCGGGCACGCTGGACAGCAGCCCCCAGGTGTAGGGCATCTCGGGGTGGGTGAGGATCTCCTTGGTCGGGCCGTACTCCACGCCCCGACCGGCGTACATCACCAGGGTGTCGTCGGTCATCTCTGCCACCACGCCGAGGTCGTGGGTGATGATGATGACCGCGGAGTTGAACTCGCGCTGGAGGTCCTGGAGCAGGTCGAGGATCTGCGCCTGCACGGTCACGTCGAGGGCCGTGGTCGGCTCGTCGGCGATCAGCAGCGACGGGTCGTTGACCAGGCCCATCGCGATCATCGCCCGCTGGCGCATGCCGCCGGAGAACTGGTGGGGGTAGGAGTCGACGCGCTGGTCGGGCTGCGGGATGCCGACGCGGTCGAGCATCTCGACGGCCCGCTTGCGCGCGACCTTCTTGCTGACGTCGTGGTGCACGCGGTAGGCCTCGACGATCTGGGCGCCGACCGTGTAGTAGGGGTGCAGCGCCGAGAGCGGGTCCTGGAAGATCATCGAGACCTCCCGACCGCGCAGACCACGCATCTCCTTCTCGCTGAGCTGCAGCACGTCCGTGCCGCCGACGCGGATCTGACCGCTCACCTGCGCGTTGGAGCCGTGGAAGAGGCCCATGATGGCCGAGCTCGACACCGACTTGCCGGAGCCCGACTCCCCCACGATGCCGAGGGTCTTCCCGCGCTCGACGGAGTAGCTGAGGCCGTCGACGGCCTTGACGACGCCGTCGCTGGTCGGGAAGTGGACCTTGAGGTCCTCGACCACCAGCAGCGGCTCGCCCGCCCCCGCCGGGCGGGGTGCCGGACCGGTCTGGGTCGTGGCAGACATCGAGGTGCTCCTTATCCGAGCCGGACGCGGGGGTCGATGACCGCGTACAGCATGTCGACGATGATGTTGGCGGTGATCACGATGGCGGCGACAAGCAGCACGATCCCCACGATGAGCGGGAGGTCGAAGCGGGCGATCGCGGTCACCGACAGCTTGCCGACACCGTTGTAGTTGAAGACCGACTCCGTGATGATCGCACCACCGAGCAGGCCGGCGAGGTCGAGCCCCGACAGGGTCACCAGCGGCGTGAGCACGGCCCGCAGGGTGTGCTTGCCGATGACCGTGCGCTGGGGCAGCCCCTTGGCCCGGGCGGTGCGGATGTAGTCCTCGGTCTGGGTCTCGAGCACGAAGGCCCGGGTGATGCGGATGTAGCCGGCCATGTAGACCAGGGCCAAGGTGATCGCCGGGAGCATCAGCGAGGAGGCCCAGGCGAACACGCCCCCGTCGGCGATCGAGGTGTAGGCGGGTTTGTCCACCAACCCCCATCGGATCGCGACGTAGGTCAGGAAGATCTGCCCGACGAAGAACGTGGGGAAGGCGAAGGCGATCAGCGAGACCGCCACGATGCCGCGGTCGAGCACGCGCCCCTTGAACAGTGCGGCGACCACGCCGAGGAGGACGCCTCCGATGATCCAGATGACGAAGGCCGCGAGCGCCAGTGACACCGAGACCGGGAGCTTGTCGGTGATGAGGTCCCGCACGTTCTCGCCGTAGCCGGTGGAGTAGCCCAGGCAGGGGGCGTCGCACTCGGTGACCAGCTCCGGGGCGGCCTCGCGCAGGGCCTCGTCGTCGGGGAACTCGCGACCCACGACGACGCCCTCGGCGAACTTGGCCCACTGGGTCGTGATCGGCTCGTCGTAGCCGAGCGCCGCCTTGGTCTGCTCGAGCTGCTGGGCCGTGCACTTCTGCCCGCACGCGTAGCGCTCAGGGGTGCTGGAGCTGGCGTAGAACAGGAGGAAGGTGACCATGCTCATCACGACGAGCAGCAGCGCACCGCTGAACAGGCGTCGAAGGGCGTAAGCGAACACGTTCACCTCAGGAGTTCTCGTCGGTACGCGACGCGGCGGTGACCGCGTCGTGCGAGGGGCCGGGCGGTGGCCCGGCACGCGGCAGGAGTGCCGCCTCGCGGGACCGTGCGGCCCCGCCCCCTGATGGGGGGTGGGACCGCACGGTCGGTGCGTGTCGTCGACACGCGGTGCTGCGGGTGGTGCCGTCACCCGGGAGCGGCGGCGGTGCTGCGGTGGTGCTGCGGTGGTGCTGCGGTGGTGCCTGCTCAGGGAGCAGGGGTCACTGCGCGTCCTCGGCCACGGCGATGACGCCGAGGTCGGGGTAGCCGCTCGTGGACACCGAGTTCACGTAGTTCTCGATGCCCGAACCGCGCAGGTAGTAGAAGTTGGTGGTGTCGAGCGGGATGTAGGCGACGTCGTCGGCGAGGAGCTGGTCCAGCTGGCCCCACAGCTCGTTGGCGGCGTCGAGGTCGGTCTCGGCGAGCGCCTCGTCGATGAGGGCGTTGGCCTCGTCGCTGTCGTAGTTGCCGTAGTCCTGGCCGTTGGAGTTGGCGGTCAGGTTGATGCGGCTGTCGAACAGCGGCGGCAGGACCGTCGAGATCGAGGGCCAGTCAGCACCCCAGCCGCCCCAGATCAGGTCGGACTCGGAGTCGGGCTTCTGGATGGTCTCGTAGTACGGGCCCGAGGGGTCCAGACCGTCGAGGGTGACGTCGAACCCCGCCTGGTCGTAGGTCTCCTTGAGCGCGGCGAACGCGTTCTGGGAGGCCTCCGAGCCGATCGGGTAGGTCAGGGTGATCGGGTACGGCGTGTCGACGCCGGCCTCCTCGAGCAGCGCCTGGGCGCCCTCGATGTCACCGCCCTCCTCGGAGCCGAAGGTGTCGAGGGGCTGGTGGCCCGGCACGTCGGGGCTGACGATGGTCAGCGCCGGCGACGAGGCGTTCTCCCCGCCGAGGGCGCCGATGTAGGCCGCGCGGTTGGTCGCGAGGGCGAGGGCCTGGCGGACCTTGACGTCCTCGATCTGGTTGAAGTTCGGCACCAGGTAGTTGGTGAACGGCGACTGGATGTTGACAGCGCGCTCGGCGACGTCGCCGGTGATCTCGGGGTACTGCGCCGCCGTGACGTTGGTGGCCGCGATCGCGGTGGTGTCCTCGCCCTGGTCGGCGATGAGGCGCTCGATGATCGTCTCCGGCTCGATGCCGACCTCGAAGGTGATCTCGTCGAAGTTCGCCTGGCGGTTGGTGTCCTCCTCGCCGTCCCACTCGGGGTTGCGCACGAAGGTGCCGCCGGAGTCCTCGTCCCACTCGCCGTCGAGCATGTAGGGGCCGCTGGAGAAGGGCACCAGGTCGGAGCGGTCGCCCTTGTCCTGGTCCTCGCGCACCGGGTCGAAGGCGCGCAGCGAGGCGATGGCCAGCGGGAAGTCCGGCCACGGCTTCTTGAACTTGTAGGTGATGGTGTTGCCGTCGCAGGAGACCGCCTGGTCGAAGAGCTCCTGGCCCTCACCGGTGTAGGGGCCCTTGTACTGCGAGGAGCCGTCGTCGGCGGTGGGGACGTCGAGGTAGCCGATGATGTAGTTCGGGCCGCCGGTGATGACGTCGGTGGCGAAGGTGCGCGACGCGCCGTAGGCGAAGTCCTCACACGTGATCGGCTCGCCGTCCTGCCAGACCGGGCCATCCTTCAGCGTGAACTGCCACTCGGTGGCGTCCTCGTTGGAGGTGCCCGTGTCGGTGGCGAGGTCGGCGATCGGGGTGGTGCCCTCGGTGGCGTCGGTCGTGCCGCTGGGGAACTGCACCCAGCTGCGGTAGACCAGGCGGCCCAGGTTCGAGATGTCACGACCGACGTAGACGCGCTGGGGGTCGAGGTGCTCGGTGACCGACGTCTGCAGGTAGGTGATGGCGCCACCCTTGGTGGCCTCGGTCACCTCCTGGTTCGACTGGTCGCTGACGTCGTCGCCGCCGCCACCGCTGCCGCCGCCACAAGCGGCGAGGCTGGCCGCGACGACCGCGGACGACGCCAGGGCGACGAAACGCTTCGGGGTCCTACCCATGTGATTTCTCCTTGTGTTCTCGCCGGGGTCGGCGCGTCTTTCCTGCGGAAAGTCCTGGGGCGGGCTCGCACCCGCCGGGGAGGTCGGCTCAGCGACCGGCCTTCGGGTCGAGCGCGTCGCGCGCGCCGTCGCCGAGGAGGTTGAACGAGATGACGATGGCGGCGATGAAGATCGCGGGGGCGAAGAAGAAGATGGGGTCGGTGCTGGCGTAGAGGAGTGCGCCGCGCAGCACGTTGCCCAGGGTCGGCGTCGGCGCCTGGATGCCCACTCCGAGGTAGCTGAGGGCGGCCTCGGCCGAGACGTAGGCCGGCATCAGCAGCGTGAAGTAGACGAGGATCGGGGCCCAGAGGTTGGGCAGGATCTCCTTGAAGTAGATCCGCCGGCGCGAGGCGCCCATGAGGCGGGCCGCGTCGACGAACTCGCGCTCGCGGATCGACAGCACCTGCCCGCGGATGAGTCGCGCCACCGGCGGCCAGCCGAAGGCCGAGAGCACCAGCACGATGTAGAGACCGTTGACGAAGGCTCCGTCGGGGCCGTTCGGCACACCGATGTCGCGCATCCGGTCCACGACCACGCCCGAGAGCGCGAGGAGCATGAGCGTGCTGGGGAAGGACAGCGTGAGGTCGATGAAACGACCGATGACACCGTCGACCACGCCGCCGGTGAACCCCGCGATGATCCCCAGCACGGTGCCGATCATCACGGTGATGATGGCCCCGGAGACGGCGATCGTCATCGAGAGCGTCATGCCCAGGAGGATCCGGGAGAGCAGGTCGCGTCCCGTGCCCGGCTCGACACCGAGGGGGTGCGACAGCGACACCCCGCCCGCGGGGCCGATGGGCAGGCCACCGCTGATCAGGTCGACCAGGTCGGGGTTGAAGTCCTGCGGCTTGAGGACACCGATCCACACCAGGATCGGCGTCGCGATGGCCGTGACCGTGAAGAGCACGACGACGAGGAAGGCCGCCATCGACAGCTTGTCCTTGCGGAAGCGGGCCCAGGCCAGCTTGGCCGGCGAGCGGCCCTCCACCGCGACCCGGCCCTCGGCCTGGTCGTCTCCCTGGGGCTCGTGGAACTCCGAGTCGCCGGGCTGCTCCACGCTCGATGCCGTCAGGCTCACCGAGTCACCTCTCCACTACGAACACTGGACACGGTGCAGGGCCGGAGCCCTGCGCCGCGAGCGACTCTATGTGCTCGGTGCCCCACCGACGGTCAACCGCGAGTAACGATCTGGTCTCGGCAGTCGAGACGGCTCGCCGGTGGGGCGCGTCCGGTGGATCAGGCCTGGGCCGGGACGTCCTTCGCGGGCGGGCCGTCGACACCGGCCTCCTTGCGCTGCTCGGCGGTGATGGGCGCAGGCGCCGCGGTGAGCGGGTCGAAGCCGCCGCCGGACTTCGGGAAGGCGATGACGTCGCGGATGGAGTCCGACCCGGCGAGCATCGCGCAGATGCGGTCCATACCCACGGCGATGCCGCCGTGCGGCGGGGCGCCGTACTTGAACGCGTCGAGCAGGAAGCCGAACTTCTCCTGGGCCTCCTCCTCGCTGAGGCCCATGACGGCGAAGACCCGCTTCTGGACGTCCTCGCGGTGGATACGGATCGACCCGCCGCCGAGCTCGTTGCCGTTGCAGACGATGTCGTAGGCGTAGGCCAGCGCGTTGCCGGGGTCGGTGTCGAAGGTGTCGGCGAACTCCGGCTTCGGACCCGTGAAGGCGTGGTGCACCGCCGTCCAGGCCCCCGCGCCGACGGCGACGTCGCCGCTGGCCACCGCGTCGGAGGCCGGCTCGAACATCGGGGCGTCGACGACCCAGGTGAAGGCGAAGGCGCTCTCGTCGATCAGGCCGCCGCGGCGCCCGATCTCGAGGCGGGCGGCGCCGAGGAGCGCCCGGCTGGGCTTGGGCGCGCCGGCGGCGAAGAAGATGCAGTCGCCGGGGGCGGCACCGACGTGGGCGGCCAGCCCGGCCTTCTCCTCGTCGGTGATGTTCTTCGAGACCGGGCCGGTCAGCGAGCCGTCGTCCTGCACCAGCACGTAGGCCAGGCCCTTGGCGCCGCGCTGCTTGGCCCAGTCCTGCCAGGCGTCGAGCTTCTTGCGGGGCTGGCTCGCCCCGCCCGGCATGACCACGGCACCGACGTAGGGCGCCTGGAACACGCGGAACGGCGTGTCGGCGAAGTAGTCGGTGCACTCCACCAGCTCCAGGCCCATGCGCAGGTCGGGCTTGTCGGAGCCGTAGCGTCGCATCGCGTCGGCGTAGGTCATGCGCGGGATCGGTCGCGGGATGTCGACGTCGATGAGCTTCCACATGGCGGCCAGCACGTCCTCCATGAGGGCGATGACGTCCTCCTGGTCGACGAAGCTCATCTCGATGTCGAGCTGGGTGAACTCCGGCTGGCGGTCGGCGCGGAAGTCCTCGTCGCGGTAGCAGCGCGCGATCTGGAAGTAGCGCTCCATGCCGGCGACCATGAGCAGCTGCTTGAACAACTGCGGGCTCTGCGGCAGGGCGTACCAGCTGCCGGGCTGCAGGCGGGCGGGCACCAGGAAGTCGCGGGCGCCCTCGGGGGTGCTGCGGGTCAGGGTCGGGGTCTCGACCTCGATGAAGCCCTGCGCGTCGAGCACGTCGCGGGCGGCCTTGTTGACCTTGCTGCGCAGGCGGAGGGCGGCGGCGGGGCCGGCGCGGCGCAGGTCGAGGTAGCGGTGGCGCAGTCGCGCCTCCTCCCCCACGTCACCCGAGCCGTGGCCGGTGTCGTCGATGGGGAAGGGCAGCGGGGCCGCGGCGTTGAGCACCTCGAGGTCGGAGACGATGACCTCGATCTCGCCGGTCGGCAGGCCGGGGTTGGCGTTGCCCTCGGGGCGCGCGGCGACCTCGCCGGTCACCTTGAGGCAGTACTCGCTGCGCAGGCTGTGGGCGACGTCCTCGTCGCGCACGACGACCTGGACCACGCCGCTGGCCTCGCGCAGGTCGAGGAAGGCCACGCCGCCGTGATCGCGTCGGCGGGCCACCCACCCGGCGAGGGTGACGGTCTGGCCGACGTGCTCGGCGCGCAGGGCGCCGGCGTCATGGGTGCGGATCACTTCGTC
Organism: Nocardioides sp. Leaf307; assembly: GCF_001423135.1. NCBI lineage: Bacteria > Bacillati > Actinomycetota > Actinomycetes > Propionibacteriales > Nocardioidaceae > Nocardioides > Nocardioides sp. Leaf307. The sequence continues at coordinate 88,735 of NZ_LMNY01000002.1, forward strand.
ATCTCCTGTGGGTCGTGCGAGGTCACCTGCGGTCGCAGGTCCTCGTGGGGCGGGGTCCAGGCGGCGGGGTCGGCCGTCACCTGCTCCCCGGATCGGATGTCCTTGACCTCGTGGCCGCCCTCGGCGGTGGTGAACCACACGAAGGGGATGCCACGGCGCTCGGCGTAGCGGATCTGCTTGCCGAACTTCTGCGGGCTGGGCGAGACCTCGCAGGCGACGTCGCGTGCACGCAGGGCGTCGGCGACGGCCTCGCTCGCGGCACGCGCCTCGGGGGCGTCGTCGACCAGGGCCACGAGCACGGCGCTGGGCACCGAGCGGTCGGCCACCAGCCCGGTGCGCGAGATCAGCGGCACCAGCACCCGGCTGACGCCCAGCGAGATGCCCACGCCGGGGTAGGTGGTGCGGCCGTCGGTGGCCAGGGCGTCGTAGCGACCGCCGGAGCAGATCGAGCCGAGCGCCTCGTGGCCGCGCATGCGGGTCTCGAAGACCGTGCCGGTGTAGTAGTCGAGGCCGCGCGCGATCCTCAGGTCGGCGACCACCTCGACACGGGGGCCGACCAGGCTCGCGCAGCCCTCGACGACGGCCGCCAGCTCCGTGAGGCCCTCCTCCAGCAGCGGGTGCTCGACACCGAGGTCGCGCACCTGCTGCACGAAGGAGGTGTCGGTGCTGGAGATCTCCGCGATGGCCAGGCAGCGACGGGCGAGGTCCTCGTCGAGCCCGCCCTCGACGAGCAGGGCGGCCACGGCCTCGGGCGACTGCTTGTCGAGCTTGTCGACCGCCGTCATGGCCGGGGCCGGGTCGTCGAGGCCCAGGCCGAGGAAGTAGCCCTCGAGGAGCTTGCGGTTGTTGACCTGGAGCCGGAAGCCGGGCAGGAAGTCGATGCGGCGCAGCGCGTCGAGCATCACCCGGGCCACCTCGACGTCGTGGTGGAACGACAGCGTGTCGCGCCCGACCACGTCGATGTCGGCCTGCGTGAACTCGCGGTAGCGGCCGTCCTGGGGGCGCTCGCCGCGCCACACCTTCTGCACCTGGTAGCGGCGGAAGGGGAACTCCAGCCTCCCGGCGTTCTCGACGACGTAGCGCGCGAAGGGCACGGTGAGGTCGAAGTGGAGGCCCAGGCCCGCGTCCTTGCCGCCCTCCTGCTCCTGCAGGCGACGCAGCACGTAGACCTCCTTGGAGGTCTCGCCCTTGGTCAGCAGCTGGTCGAGCGGCTCCACCGCGCGGGTCTCGATGCCGGCGAAGCCGTGCAGCTCGAAGACGTGGCGCAGGGTGTCGACCACCTGCTGCTCGACGACGCGCTGGGCAGGCAGCAGCTCGGGGAACCCGCTGAGCGGGCGGATCTTGGCGTTCATCGGCTCTAGAGACCTCGGGTGACGCGGGCCGGGCCGTCGGTGTCGCCGTCGGCCAGGTCCAGCAGGTAGGGGTTGGTGGCGCGCTCGCGCCCGATGGAGGTCTGCTCGCCGTGACCGGGGAGCACGACCACGTCGTCGGCCAGGGGCAGCACCTTGCTGGCGAGGCTGCGCAGCATGGTCGGGTGGTCGCCGCCGGGCAGGTCGGTGCGACCGATCGAGCCCGCGAAGAGCAGGTCGCCGGAGAACATCACCTCGGAAACCTCGGGCTGCCCCGCCGCGGCGGCGTACGGCGTGCGGAAGGTGACCGACCCGGCGGTGTGGCCCGGGGTGTGGTCGACGACGAAGCGCAGGCCCGCGAGCTCGAGGTGCTGGTCGTCGGCGAGCTCGCGCACGTCGTCGGGCTCGGCCCACTCGTAGGACTGCCCGAGCAGCATCCGGCTGGTCTCGGGCGACATGCCGGCCATCGGGTCGCTCAGCAGGTGGCGGTCGGCCGGGTGGATCCAGGCCGTGGCGTCGTAGCCCCCGGCCACCGGGGCCACGCACCACATGTGGTCGAGGTGGCCGTGGGTGACGAGGACCGAGACCGGCTTGAGGCGGTGCTCGCGCACGACCTCGGCGACGCCGTCGGCGGCGTCCTTGCCGGGATCGACCACGACGCACTCCGCCCCGGGCCCGGTGGCCACGACGTAGCAGTTCGTGCCCCAGGGGCCTGCGGGGAATCCGGCGATCAGCACGCCCTCACCCTAGCGAGGCTCCCGGGCCCTCGTCGCACCGGTTTGGCGGGCGCCTCGGCCCCCGCGGCCACGGTCTGACTAGCATGGGGCCTCGCGTCCACCGAGTGACCACCGAGTGACACCGAGACCGAGGGAACCGCAGTGACGAGCGAGCAGTGGGGCCGCGTCGACGACGACGGCACCGTCTACGTGAAGACCGCCGACGGGGAGCGCTCCGTGGGGCAGTACCCCGAGGGCACGCCCGAGGAGGCGCTGACCTTCTTCACCGAGCGCTTCGCCGCGCTGACCTTCGAGGTGGAGCTGCTCGAGCAGCGCATCAAGTCGGGGGTGATGTCGCCCGAGGAGGCGACGGAGTCCCTCGGCAAGGTGCGTGCGCAGGTCACCGACGCCAACGCCGTCGGCGACCTCGCCTCCCTCGAGGCCAGGCTCGACGCGCTCGCCCCGGTGCTCGAGCAGCAGCGCGAGGCCCGGCGCGCCGAGAAGGCGCAGCGCTCCGCGGAGTCGAAGGCGGCCAAGGAGAAGCTGGTCGCGGAGGCCGAGAAGCTCGCCGAGGGCACCGACTGGCGCAACGGCGCCAACCGCCTGCGCGACCTGCTCGAGCAGTGGAAGGCGCTCCCCCGCATCGACCGCGCCTCCGACGACGCCCTGTGGCGCCGCTTCTCCACCGCCCGCACGGCCTACACGCGCCGCCGCAAGAGCCACTTCGCCGAGCAGAACGAGAAGCGCGAGTCGGCGCGCGTGGTCAAGGAGCGGCTGGCCACCGAGGCCGAGGCGCTCGCCGACTCCACCGACTGGGGCCCGACGTCGGGCCGCTACCGCGACCTGATGCGCGACTGGAAGGCCGCCGGCCCCGCGCCCAAGGACGCCGACGACGCGCTGTGGAAGCGCTTCCGCGGCGCCCAGGACACCTTCTTCGGTGCGCGTGACGCCGCCAACGCCGCGCTCGACCAGGAGTTCGCCGGCAACGCCGTCGTCAAGGAGCAGATCCTCGTCGAGGCCGAGGCGCTCGTGCCGGTCACCGACCTCGACGCCGCCAAGCGCACCTTCCGCGACCTCGCCGACCGGTGGGACGCCGCCGGCAAGGTGCCGCGCGACCGGATGAAGGAGCTCGAGGGCCGCATGCGCGCGGTCGAGCAGGCCATCCGCGGGGTCGAGGACGACCAGTGGAAGCGCTCCGACCCCGAGAAGTCGGCCCGCGCCTCCGACATGGTCGCCAAGCTCGAGTCGGCCATCGCCCAGGTCGAGGCCGACCTGGAGAAGGCCCGCGAGAAGGGCGACCAGAAGAAGGTCGCCGACCTCGAGGACAACCTGGCCTCGCGCCGACAGTTCCTCGACATGGCCCGCCGGGCCAGCGCCGACTTCTCCGGCTGACCTCGGTCGGCCCCGGCTGAGCGCGGGGGCCGACGCGTCCTACTGACCGTTGAGACCTCTACCTGACCGTCACGACTGTCAGGTAGAGGTCTCAACGGTCGGTAAGAGATCGACCGGCGCCGCGGCGCGGACTACTGGGTGACGCGGTAGGCGTCGAAGACGCCGGGGACGCCGCGCACGGCGCGCAGCACCGTGTCGAGGTGCTTGGTCTCGGCCATCTCGAAGGTGAACCGGCTCTTGGCCACGCGGTCGCGCGTGGTGGAGAGGTTGGCCGAGAGGATGTTCACGTGGGCGTCGGAGAGCGCCATCGTGATGTCGGAGAGCAGCCGGGCCCGGTCGAGGGCCTCGACCTGGATGTTGACCAGGAAGGTCGACTTGGAGTCCGGCGCCCACTCGACCTCGAGCAGCCGCTCGGGCTGCGACTGCAGCGAGCTGGCGTTGGTGCAGTCCTGGCGGTGGACCGAGACTCCCCCGCCCTTGGTGACGAAGCCGAGGATCGCGTCGGGCGGCACCGGCGTGCAGCACTTGGCGAGCTTGACCCACACGTCGGGCGCGCCCTTGACCACCACGCCGGCGTCGCCGGCCCCGGCGACCTTGCTGCGACCGCGCCGGCCCGTGATCGTCACGGCCTCGGCGAGGTCCTCCTGCGCGCCCTCGCTCCCGCCGTGCAGGTCGATGACGCGGCGTACGACGGCCTGGGCCGAGAGGTTGCCCTCGCCGACCGCGGCGTAGAGCGCGGAGACGTCGCTGATCTTGAAGTGCTCGGCGGCCAGGGTGAGCGACTCGTGGGACAGCAGCCGCTTGAGGGGCAGCCCCTCCTTGCGCATCAGCTTGGCGATCTGCTCCTTGCCCTGCTCGATCGCCTCCTCGCGCCGCTCCTTGGTGAACCACTGGCGGATCTTGGAGCGGGCGCGCGGCGACTTCACGAAGGTCAGCCAGTCGCGCGAGGGACCGGCGTTGACCGACTTGGAGGTGAAGACCTCCACGACGTCGCCGTTCTCCAGCGTCGACTCCAGCGGCACCAGCCGGCCGTTGACCCGCGCGCCGATGGTGTGGTGGCCGACCTCGGTGTGCACGGCGTAGGCGAAGTCGACCGGGGTGGCCCCCGAGGGCAGTGCGATCACGTCGCCGCGCGGGGTGAAGACGTAGGTCTCGGCGCGGTTGATCTCGAAGCGCAGCGACTCCAGGAACTCGCCCGGGTCCTCGACCTCGCTCTGCCAGTCGAGCAGCTGGCGCACCCAGGTCATATCGCCGCCGGTCTGGCCGGGCTCGGCGCGACGGTCGGTGTCGAGGCCGGCGCGGCCGTCCTCCTTGTACTTCCAGTGCGCGGCCACGCCGTACTCGGCGCGGCGGTGCTGGGAGAAGGTGCGGATCTGCATCTCGACGGGCTTGCCCTGCGGACCGATCACCGTGGTGTGCAGCGACTGGTACATGTTGAACTTCGGCATCGCGACGTAGTCCTTGAAGCGCCCCAGCACGGGGTTCCACCGGGAGTGGAGCACGCCGAGGACGGCGTAGCAGTCGCGGTCCTCCTCGACCAGCACGCGGATGCCGACGAGGTCGTAGATGTCGGAGAACTCCCGACCGCCCAGGATCATCTTCTGGTAGATGGAGTAGTAGTGCTTCGGGCGACCGGTGACCTTCGCCTTGACCTTCGCCTCGCGCAGGTCGGCCTCCACCTGGTTGATGACCTCGGCCATGAACTGGTCGCGCGAGGGCGCCCGCTCCGCGACCATCCGCACGATCTCGTCGTAGATCTTGGGGTGCAGCGTGGCGAACGCGAGGTCCTCCAGCTCCCACTTGATGGTGTTCATGCCCAGCCGGTGGGCCAGCGGGGCGTAGATGTCGAGGGTCTCGCGGGCCTTGCGCTCCTGGGTCTCCTGGCGCACGAAGCGCAGGGTGCGCATGTTGTGCAGCCGGTCGGCCAGCTTGATGACCAGCACCCGGATGTCGCGCGACATCGAGACGATCATCTTGCGGATGGTCTCGGCCTCGGCGGTCTCGCCGTAGCGGACCTTGTCGAGCTTGGTCACCCCGTCGACGAGGAGCGCGACCTCCTCGCCGAAGTCCTTGGTCAGCTGCTCGAGGGTGTAGTCGGTGTCCTCGACGGTGTCGTGCAGCAGGGCCGCGGCCAGCGTCGGCTCGGTCATGCCGATGCCCGCCAGGATGGTCGTCACCGCGAGCGGGTGGGTGATGTAGGGGTCGCCGCTCTTGCGCATCTGCGAGCCGTGGTGGTGCTCGGCGGTGGCGTAGGCCCGCTCGAGCAGCGCGAGGTCGGCCTTCGGGTGGTTGGCGCGTACGGCACGGAACAGCGGGTCGAGCACGGGGTTGGTGCCGCTCTGGCCGCTGCGCGTGCCCATCCGGGCCAGCCGGGAGCGCATGCTGCGTGACGACGGCGCCTCGACCTGGCGGTGGTCGGCGACGCGGTCGGGGCGCCGCGGGGGCGTGCGGGTCGGCTGGCGCGGCGCGCCCGGGCGGTCGACCGGAGTGCCGGGCTCGACACGCGGCGCAGGGCCGGACGAGGACGGGGAAGAGGCGGCGTCCGCCGCGGCGCCCGGGGAGGAGTCGGCGGGGCCGGGCGCACCGGACCCGGTCTGCGGGGCCGTGCGCTCCTCGGTCACCTGGTCAGTCTAGTCCGTGGCCGGGCCGGGTCAGACCGTCATCAGCGTGGTCACCGGCAGCTCGCCGAGCGCCTCGCGCCACGGCAGGAAGGACAGGTCCATCAGCACCGCCACGCCGACGACGCTGCCGCCGCACTGCTCGACCAGCTGCTGGGTCGCGCGCGCCGTGCCGCCGGTGGCGAGCACGTCGTCGACGAGCAGGACGCGGTCGCCGGGGGCGATGGCGTCGCGGTGGATCTCCAGCGTGGCCTCGCCGTACTCCAGGGAGTAGGAGACGCCGTGGGTCTCACGGGGCAGCTTGCCCTCCTTGCGCACCGGGACGAAGCCGGCACCGAGGGAGAGCGCCACCGGCGCGGCCAGGATGAAGCCCCGCGCCTCCATGCCGACGACCTTGTCCACCACGCTGTCGGCGCCCGAGCGCCCGGCCGAGGCCAGCGCGGCCACCACGGCGCTGAGGCCGTCGTGGTCGGCGAGCAACGGGGTGATGTCCTTGAACACCACGCCCGGCTCGGGGTAGTCGGCCACGTCGAGGATCAACCGGGCCAGGGCGTCACGGGCGGGGGCGAGTGGGTCCTCGCCGGGCGAGGTCACTTCTTGCCGCGCTTGGAGCGGGTCTGGCGCGAGGGCTGCTGCCGACCGGCGGCGCGGGAGTCGGCGACCGGACCCCGCGACGGGGGCACCACCCGACCGCGTCCCACCGCCTCCGAGGCCCGCGGGGGTGCGGTGCGCGGGGCGTTGCCGGCGATCTGCGGCCGGTCGCGGTCGACGACCGGGCGGTCGGCCGGGTCGGTGCCCGGCTCGTCCTCGACCGGCATGTCCTCGGCGAAGCTCGGCACGGTGGCGTAGGGGTCGGCCATGGCCCGGGCCCGGGCCTTGGCGCGCTTCTCCTCCAGCTTGACCTCGGTCTCCGAGGACTTCATGTGCACCAGCAGGCGGGGCGCCAGGAAGATCGAGGAGTAGACACCGACCGCCATGCCGACGAACTGCGAGAGCGCCAGGTCCTGCAGGGAGCTCGCGCCCAGCTGCACGGTGCTGACGTAGAGGATCGCGCCGATCGGGATGAGCGCGACGATCGCGGTGTTGATCGACCGGACCAGCGTCTGGTTGACCGCCAGGTTGGCGGCCTCGGCGTAGGTGTAGCGGGTGCGGCGCAGCTCGGCCGACGTCGTGTTCTCGCGGACCTTGTCGAAGACGACGACGGTGTCGTAGAGCGAGAACCCGAGGATCGCCAGCAGACCCGTGACAGCCGACGGTGTCACGGGGAAGCCGGAGAGGGCGTAGATGCCGATCGTGATGGCGATGTCGTGGAAGAGCGCGACGAGCGCGGCCACCGACATCTTCCACTCGCGGAAGTAGGCCCAGATGAAGAGCACCACGAGGATGAGGAAGATGACTACGCCGAGCACGGCGCGCTGGGCGACCTGCTGGCCCCAGCTCGGGCCGATCTCGGTCTGGGAGATCGCGTCACCGGACGCGCCGGTGACGTCGTCGATGATCTGCAGGATCGCGTCGTTGTCGGCGTTGGAGAGGTTCTCGGTCTGCACGATGAGCGCGTCGCGGCTCGAGGTCGTGACCGTGGGCGTGCCCGCGGCCTCGATCCCGGAGTCGGCGATCTCCTGGCGCAGCTCGTCGGCGGTGTCCTGGGTCGCGGAGCTCGCAGCGACGTCGACGTCGAACTGCGTGCCGCCGGTGAACTCCACGCCGAAGTTGAGGCCCTTGAGCAGCACGATGGCGATCGCCGCGGCCACGAGCAGCACCGAGACGAGGTACCAGGGGCCGCGCTTGTTGACGAAGTCGATCGACTTCCGACCGCCGTAGAGGTCGTTGCCGAGCCGTGAGAACGTGCCCATCAGGCCTTGCCTCCTGCCGTGGCCGGGACCCGGTCCATGCCCAGGGTCTCGGGGCTGAGGCCGGAGAGCCGACCGCCGCCGTTGAAGAACGAGTAGCGCGCGAGGTAGGACACCATCGGCTTGGTGAACCAGAACAGCACCGCGAGGTCGATCAGCGTCGAGAGGCCCAGCGCGAAGCCGAAGCCCTTCACGACGCCGGTCGCGAAGATGTAGAGGACCGCCGCGGAGAGCAGCGAGACCACGTTGGCGGCCAGCCGGGTGACCCGGGCGCGCTGCCAGCCCGACTCGACCGCGACCCGCATCGACTTGCCCTCCCGCATCTCGTCGCGGATGCGCTCGAAGAAGATGATGAAGGAGTCGGCGGTGACACCGACCGCGATGATGAGACCGGCGATGCCGGGCAGGGTCAGCGTGAAGCCCGCGCCGGCGCCCAGGAGCAGGACCATGGCGTAGGTGATGGCCGCCGCGACGGCGAGCGAGCCGACGACCACCAGGCCCAGGCCGCGGTAGTAGACCAGGCAGTAGAGCATCACCAGGAGCAGGCCGGCCGCGCCGGCGTAGATGCCCGCGCTGAGCTGGCTGCCCGCGAGCGAGGGGCCGATCGTCTCGACCGAGGTGTCGCCGAAGGCGATCGGCAGCGAGCCGTACTTCAGGCTCGTGGCCAGGCTGTCGGCCTCCTCCTCGCCGAAGTCGCCGGTGATCTGGGCCTCGCCGTTGAGGATGGGGGTGTCGATGGTGGGCGCGGAGATCACGCCGCCGTCGAGCACGATGGCGAAGGGACGCTCCTGGCCGGCCAGGGCCTGGGAGACCTCGCCGAAGGTGTCGGTGCCCTCGCCGTTGAACGACAGGGTGACCGCCCAGCCGACCTGGCCCTGCGGGATGCCCGCGGCGGCGTCGGTGAGGTCGGTGCCCTCGATGATCGAGCTCGACAGCAGGTAGGGGATGCCCTCGTCGTCGCAGGTGATGAGCGGCGTGGCCGGGTCGTCGGGCATGGCCTGGCCGGTGCCCTCGGCGGGGCACTGGTACGCCGTGAACGCCTCGGCGCACGCTGGGGTGGGGCTGTTGATCCAGGCCAGCGGGTCGGCAAGGGTCTCGTCGTCGGCGGCTGCCGCCAGGCAGCTGTCGATCGCGGCCTGGCCGCCGGCGGCGGCGCCCGGGCCGGCGCTGCCCGAGGGCGAGGCGCTGCCGGAGGGCTGGGCCGAGGGGCTGGTGCTCGCACCGTCGCCGGCCTGGCCGCTGGGCTGGCCGCTGGGCTGGTCGCTGGGCTGGCCGTTGGGGCTGGGCGAGGCCGTGCCGGAGGTGAGCAGGTCGCGCTGGGCGAAGCCGGGAGCGGGGCGGTTGTTGCCGCTCTGACCGGCGCCGTCCTGCTGGCCGCCCTGCTGCTGGCCGTTCTGCTGACCGTTCTGGGTGCCGCCCTGCTGGCCACCCTGCTGGCCACCGGGGGTGGTGGCGCCGGGCACCTGCGTGCCGGGGTCGGTGCTCACCTGGCCGGCCGCGCCGCAGGAGGTGCCGAGCAGCGGGGAGCACGCGACGAGACGGAAGCGGAGCTGGGCCGTGCGCTGCACGGTCTCCTCGAGGTCGCTCTGGTCCTCGCCGGGGATCTCGACGGTGATGTTGCCGCTCGAGGTCGTGACCTCGCCCTCGGAGACGCCGGAGCCGTTGACGCGGTCGTCGATGATCTGGCGGGCCTCCTCCAGGTTCTCCTGCGAGGGGTCGCCGTCGGGGATCAGGACGATGCGGGTGCCGCCCTGGAGGTCCAGGCCCAGGGCCGGCTTCCAGGTGCCGGCCAGCGCGGTGAGCCCGTAGAGGATCGCCACGCCGAGGAAGAACACCACCAGGGTGCGGCCCGGACGGGTCGAGGGGCGCGCCACGTCAGCGCTCCTCGGTCTCGGCGCGGCCCTCGCCGAGGGCCGGCCCGTCGGTCGGGTCCTCGAGCGGGTCGTGGGCGGGGATGATCGAGCCGATCGCCCCGCGCACCACGCGGATCACGACGCCGTCGGCGATCTCGACCCCGACGTGCTCGTCGGTGATCTCGCGGACCTCGCCGAAGACGCCCGAGGTCAGCATCACCCGGTCGCCGACGGTGAGGGAGCCCTGCATGCGCACGAGCTCCTTCTGGCGCCGGGTCTGCGGCCGGATGATCAGCAGCCAGAACACCAGCGCGATCAGGATGATCGGCAGCAGGTTGACGAGCGTCGACACGACAAGACCTCTCGAGCAGGGAGTGGGTGCAGGGCCGCGGGACCCCGGAGGAGTCCCGGGGGCGACCGACGGCAAAGTGTAGCCGTGGCCCAGGCCACGTCGTGCACCACCGTGCCCGGCGGGGCGCGCACCGCCACACCCTCTCGGACCAGGTCGTGCGGGCCCGGCGCGCGGCGGTGGCGTGGCCACGCGGCGCGCGACCGCTCAGTCGTCGAAGAGCGCCGTGTCGGCCACCGCGGCGGGTGCGGCCAGGCCGAGGTGGTGCCAGGCCGCGCGGGTGGCGATGCGCCCGCGGGGGGTCCGGGCCAGGAAGCCGTTGCGCACCAGGAAGGGCTCGGCGACCTCCTCGACGGTCTCGCGCTCCTCCCCCACGGCCACGGCGAGGGTGGAGACCCCCACGGGGCCGCCGCCGAAGCGGCGGCACAGCGCGTCGAGCACGGCCCGGTCGAGCCGGTCGAGGCCGAGCTCGTCGACCTCGTAGAGGTCGAGCGCCGCGCGCGCCACGTCGAGGGTGACGACGCCGTCGGCGCGGACCTGCGCGAAGTCGCGCACCCGGCGCAGCAGGCGGTTGGCGATGCGCGGGGTGCCGCGCGAGCGCGAGGCGATCTCGCTGGAGCCGTCGGGGCGCAGCTCGACCCCGAGCAGGCCCGCCGAGCGGTGCACGATGCGGTCGAGCTCGTGGGGCTCGTAGTACTCGAGGTGGGCGGTGAAGCCGAAGCGGTCACGCAGCGGGCCGGGCAGCAGCCCGGCACGGGTGGTCGCGCCGACGAGGGTGAAGGGCGGGATCTCGAGCGGGATGGCGGTGGCGCCGGGCCCCTTGCCGATGACGACGTCGACGCGGAAGTCCTCCATCGCCATGTAGAGCATCTCCTCCGCCGGGCGCGACATCCGATGGATCTCGTCGACGAAGAGGACCTCGCCCTCGTTCATCCCCGACAGGATCGCGGCCAGGTCGCCGGCGTGGGTGATGGCCGGGCCGCTGGTCAGGCGCAGCGGTGCGGTCATCTCGTGGGCGATGATCATGGCCAGCGTGGTCTTGCCGAGACCCGGCGGGCCCGACAGCAGCACGTGGTCGGGCGAGCGCCCGCGCATCCGCGCCGCCTCCAGCACCAGGCCCAGCTGGTCGCGCACCCGGGCCTGCCCGACGACCTCGTCGAGGCTGCGCGGTCGCAGCGCGGCCTCGACCGCACGCTCGTCGCCCTCGGCCTCGGCGGCGGTCAGGGACCCGAAGTAGGCGTCCTCGGCGGCCGCGAGGTCCTCCTCGCGCACGTCAGGCCCTGCTCAGCGAGCGCAGCGCGGCGCGCAGGAGCGCCGCGACGTCGGGCACCGGCCCCGCCTCGGGGGCCACGGCGTCGACGGCCTTCTCGGCGTCCTTCGCCGACCAGCCCAGACCGACCAGACCGGTCGCCACCTGCTCACGCCACGGCTCGGCCGAGGCGGCGGCCGGCGCCGAGCGACCGCCGACGGGCGCGCCGAGGCGGTCCTTGAGCTCCAGGATGATCCGCTGCGCGCCCTTCTGCCCGATGCCGGGCACGCGCGTGAGGGTCTTGACGTCCTCGGCCGAGACTGCGCGGCGCAGGTCGTCGGGCGCGAGCACGGCCAGCACCGCCTGGGCCAGCTTGGGACCGACGCCGGAGGCGGTCTGCACGAGTTCGAAGCAGGCCTTCTCGTCGTCGTCGAGGAAGCCGAAGAGCGTCAGGGAGTCCTCGCGCACCACCATGCTGGTGGGCAGGGTCGCCGGCTGCCCCACGCGCAGCGACGCCAGGGTGCCGGGGGTGCAGAGCAGCTCGAGCCCCACGCCGCCCACCTCGAGGACGGCGCTGGACAGGCCCACCGTGGCCACCTGGCCGTGCACGAACGCGATCACCTGCTGCTCCTCCCGGCCGCGACCTCGGCGGCCTGCTCCAACGCGCGCCTGCGCGCCTGCTGCTGGACGGCCCGCTGGGCCCTGACCTGGGCGTCGACCTGCGCCTGCCGGTGGGCGCGCGCGCCGCTGGCCCCGACGGCGGCGTCGAGGCGCTGCTGGGCCCCGCCGCGCCAGATGTGGGTGATGGCCAGGGCCAGGGCGTCGGCCGCGTCGGCCGGCTTCGGCGGCGCGTCGAGGCGCAGGATCCGGGTCACCATCGCCCCGACCTGCTGCTTGTCGGCGCGACCGTTGCCCGAGACCGCGGCCTTGACCTCGCTAGGGGTGTGCAGCGCGATCGGCAGCCCGCGTCGCGCCGCGCACACCATGGCGATCCCGCTGGCCTGCGCCGTGCCCATCACCGTGCTCACGTCGGAGCGGGCGAAGACCCGCTCCACCGCGACGGCGTCGGGTGAGAACTCGTCGAGCCAGGCGTCCACGCCCTTCTCGATGGTGACCAGGCGCTCCGCGACCGGCAGGTGCGGGGAGGTCCGCACCACGTTGACGTCGACGAGGGTCAGCGGGCGGCCCACCGACCCCTCCACCACCCCGAGGCCGCAGCGGGTCAGGCCGGGGTCGATCCCGAGCACCCGCATCGCGCCTCCTGGTCCTCGCACCGGGCCTCGGTGGGCCGGCGTCGTGTCGAACATGTGTTCGCAGGCAACGCTACCCACCACGACCGACCTGCGCCGCGGCGACACGCGGGCCGGGCGCGGCCAGGGGGAACGAGGTCGGGCCCGGCCTCGGGTCAGGCGTCCTCGAGCTGGGCCATGACGTCGTCGGCCACGTCGAAGTTGGCGTAGAGGTTCTGCACGTCGTCGAGGTCCTCCAGGACGTCGACGAGGCGGAACATCTTGGCCGCGGCGTCCTTGTCGAGCGCGACCTGCATGTCGGGCACGAAGGAGGCGTCGGCGGAGTCGTAGTCGATGCCGGCGCTCTGCAGCGCGGTGCGCACCGCCACCAGGTCGGTGGGCTCGGAGACGACCTCGAAGGCCTCCCCCAGGTCGTTGACGGCGTCGGCGCCGGCCTCGAGGGTCGCCTCGAGCACGTCGTCCTCGGAGACGGTCTTCCCCTCCTGCTGCGCGGGCACCACGACGACGCCCTTGCGGTGGAAGAGGAAGGACACCGAGCCCGGGTCGGCCAGCGAGCCGCCGTTGCGGGTCATGGCGGTGCGGACCTCCATGGCGGCGCGGTTCTTGTTGTCGGTGAGGCACTCGATGAGCATCGCGACGCCGGAGGGGCCGTAGCCCTCGTACATGATCGTCTGGTAGTCGGCGCCGCCGGTCTCCGCACCGGAGCCGCGCTTGACCGCGCGGTCGATGTTGTCGTTGGGCACCGAGGACTTCTTGGCCTTCTGGATGGCGTCGTAGAGCGTCGGGTTGCCGGTGGGGTCACCGCCGCCCATGCGGGCCGCGACCTCGATGTTCTTGATCAGCTTGGCGAACATCTTGCCGCGCTTGGCGTCGATCGCGGCCTTCTTGTGCTTGGTGGTCGCCCACTTGGAGTGCCCCGACATGCGTTCCCTCTTCCCGTCCGTCCACGCCCTGCTCCCGGCGCACCGGGGCGGTCGTGCTTGTCGAAGTGCTGCGCCGGCCGGTCAACGCTCCCGGACCAGGTCGAGGAACAACCCGTGGATGCGGGTGTCCTCGCCGACCTCGGGGTGGAACGAGGTGGCCATGAGCGGGCCCTGCCGGACCGCGACGATCCTACCCACGGCCGGACCGTGCGCCACACGCGCGAGCACCTCGACGTCGTCGTCGACGGCCTCCACCCAGGGCGCCCGGATGAAGACGGCGTGCACCGGGGAGTCGAGGCCGGCCACGTCGAGCGGGCCCTCGAAGGAGTCGACCTGGCGCCCGAAGGCGTTGCGGCGCACCGTGACATGCAGCCCGCCGAGGGTCTCCTGCCCGGGCGCGGCGTCCTCGACGCGGTCGGCCAGCATGATCATCCCCGCGCAGGTGCCGAGCACCGGCAGGCCCTCGGCGATCCGCTCGCGCAGCGGTCCGAGCAGGTCGAAGACCCTCGCCAGGCGGATCATCGTGGTCGACTCGCCGCCCGGCACGACCAGTGCGTCGACGGCGGCCAGCTCCGCCGCGCGGCGTACGCCGGTCGCCTCGGCCCCCAGCGCACGCAGCGCGCGGACGTGGTCGACCACGTCGCCCTGGAGGGCGAGGACTCCGATGCGGGGTGACGGCACCGGGCGATCGTAGGGCCGGGCCCGGAGCCCCGCGCGGGCAGGTGGGACCGCGCGGGGCGGGTCAGGTGGTGGAGAAGGTGCTGGTCGCGGTGGTGGCGTTGCCGGCGGCGTCGACGGCACGGACGGTGAGGGTGAAGGCCGCCGCCCCGAAGGTGTTGGGATAGGCGGACTCGGGCGAGCCCGGCACCCGCCAGGCCGTGCCGCCGACCAGCGTGGCCGGCTGCTGGCCGAGCAGGCAGGTGGCCGAAGCCCACGCCGACCCGTTCCAGCACACCGTGCTCGCACCCGGGCCCGTGCCGCTGCGCCGCTCCAGGCGGTAGGTGACCTCGGTGGTGGCGACGTTGTCCGACGTGGAGCCGCAGGCCACCCCGCCCGCCGGGCAGCCGGCGGCGACCTTGGTCGAGAACGAGCTGGACGAGGAGGACGTGCCGGTGGTCGGGAAGCCCACGGCGAGCGCGGGGGCGACGGTGTCGGAGGAGCCGGCCACCGGCACCGCGACCCGGTCGGACTCCTTGCTCCAGGCGGCGCCGACGGTGGCGACGAGGGAGTAGTACGTGGTGGCGAGCAGCGGCGCGCCCGCGTCGGAGCAGGTCGTGGTGGGGGCCGTGGTGGCGCAGGCCTGCACGCTGGTGCCGCCCGTGGGCGCGCTCCAGCGCAGCACCCGGTAGGTGCCGGCCGTGCCGGTGCCCGCCGGTGTGGCCGCCCAGCTCAGGGTCACCGCGCCCGCCAGCGAGCGGCTGCCCACCGGCGAGGTCGGCTTGGCGATCGCCCCACTGGTGAGCTCCCCGCTGCTCGCGGCGGCGGAGTCGGAGAAGGCGGCCAGCGTCGCGCGGGGCGACGCCCCGAGGGCCGCGCCGACGCCCAGCCCCAGCAGGAGCGCGAGCACGACAGCGGCGAGGCGGCTCACGGGGCGACCTGGCTGGCGGCGAGCGCGAGGGAGACCGTGCTCGGCGCGGTCTTCGACTGGAAGGTGTCGGCGGTCTCGAAGGGCAGGGTCACCTTGACGCAGAGCGTGGTGGAGGCGGCGACGTCGAGCCGGGTCGCCGTGGTGGGCGACAGCGGCGTGCCGCCGGAGCACCCCTCGGTGCGGGGGTAGGTCGCGTCGTCCCCGGTCTGCGTCGACCCGGCGACCACCTCGACCACCAGCGGCGTGGCCAGGTCGCCAGCCTTGGTGGCGCTGGCGCGGAAGGTGAAGGGCGCGTCGCCGGCGTTGCGCACGGTGAGCGTCGCGGCGACGCTCTCCCCCGGCACCATCGTGGCGAGCGCGAGGTTGGTGACGGTGTGGGCGGTGGGGTTGCCCTGGGCGCCGTCGACGGTGAGGTCGAGGCGCCCGGTGGTGAAGGAGCCGCTGGCCACGGTGTCGGTGTCGCTCCAGAAGGCGAAGGTGCCGTTGCTGCCGGCGCCCAGGACCAGTCCCCCTGCCAGCGCCAGCGCCGCCCAGCCCTTGGTGGCCCGACCGTGCCGCGGCGCCACCGCCCGACGGCGCCCCGTGGGTCGGGGGCGCGCGGGCCGGGACGGCCGCCGGGTCCGGCGGTGCTCAGCCACGGAGCACCACCGTGTCGTCACGGAAGCCGTTGACGTCCTGGGTCAGGCGGAGCTCGAGGGACACGCGCGATCCCCGGCCCTGGGTGCGGTTGCCGGCCGTGTAGGCCAGGGCGGCGACGACCCGCACGTGCACCAGCCGGCCCGGGCGCAGGTGGTAGGCGAGCACGACCGGGGCGGTGCGCCGCAGCGACCCCTCCACCCGGGCGAGGCTCCGCGTGAGGTCGCGGCTGGGAGCGCCGCGACGGGCACGACCCGCCACCCGCACGCTGAACCGGTCGGCCGCGAGCAGCGGCCTCGCGCCGCGCGAGGCGACCGTGAGGGTCAGGTCGGCCGGCACCGGACCGTCGTTGCGCACCCAGAAGTCCCCCGCGCGCCGCTCCCCCGGCACCCAGCGGACCCCGCGGCCCCACACGGGGCCGTCCCAGGCCGAGACGAAGGCGCGGTCGCGCGACACGGCGAGGTACGACGACACGTCGGTGTCGCGCAGCGCCGACTCCTCGGCCCGGCTCGCACCCGCCCCGGGCGGCCCGGCTGCCGGGCGCATCGCGACGGTGCTCACCGGCAGCGCGACCAGGACGGCGGCGACGAGCACCGTGCGGAGGCGACGGGCGTGCGACACGGTGGCTCCTCTCCTGGGTCGGTCGGGCGGGCGGTCGAACGGACGGGCGGGCGGCGGCGCATCCGCGGACGATCGCGGTGTGCGGTGCAGGTCAAGCGGTGGAGGTCAGGCGGTGCGCAGGTGGGTCGGGCGCGGGCGGCGACCCCGCTCGCGGGCGGCTCCGGCGAACATGGCGCCGGCGTAGGCCAGCAGCCCACCGCCGACGACCCACACCGCGACCTGGCGCTGGTGGCCGGTGAGCAGCGCGTTGACACGGCCGAGGTGCGGCACGGCGTACCAGACCTCGCCGCGCAGCTGCGCGGCCTCGACGGGCTCGGCGTCGGGCACCGGGTTGGCGTCGCCCTGGGTGGTGAGCAGCCGCCGGCCGGTCAGGTCGTAGGCCACGCCGACGACGCGGTGGGTCACGACCTCGGGCCGTCCGGACTCCAGCTGGAAGGTCACCGGCGTGCCCGGGCCGACGTCGGCGGCGTCGACGGGCCTCACCACGACGAGGGTCCCCGGCGGGTAGGTCGGGGCCATCGACCCGGTGAGCACCGTGTAGGGCGTCGCCCCGACCACCCGTGGCACGACGACCCCGGCCGCGACGACCGCCGCGACCGCGAGCAGCACGGTCCAGGCGGCGACCTGCCCCGCCCAGCCCCGCGCTGTGCCGCGGCTACGGCTGCGGCTGCGGCTGCGGCTGCGGCTGCGGCTGCTCATCAGGCCGGGTTGGGGTTGTCCTGCACCAGGGACACCGTGAGCGCGTCGACCGCGGCGATGAGGTTCTGGGTGTCGTTGGCGTTCTTGGTGGTCGCGTCGCCGTACGGGAAGGAGACCGTGATGGCCGCGCTCAGCGTGTCGTTGTCGTTCGAGCGGGTCAGCTTGCCCCCGGTGAACCCGCTGGTGGTGGTGTAGGTCGCCGCCGCGGTGGCGTCGAGGGTGGACGTGCCCGGGTCGGACGACGTCTTGCGGACGGGGATCGACGCCGGCAGGGTCGGCGTCGCCGACAGGTTGTCGCCCTTGGCGAGCACCGTGAAGGTGCAGGTCTTCGTGATCCTGTCGCCGGGGACGATGGCGGTGACCACGGTCCCCGCCTTGGCGTTGCCGCTCGCGTAGGTCCAGCTGGTCGCGCACGCGCCGTCGGTCAGCTTGATCTCGCCGCTGGCGAAGGACCCGGGCTGGACGGTGTCGCTGTCGGTCCAGTAGGCCAGCGAGCCGGCGCCCCCGAGCAGCAGCACGGCGGCGGTGGACGCCGCGAGGGCACCCTTGGTGGTCTTGTTCATGAGGGGCTCCGGTCGGTGGGTGGCGGGCAAGACACCTCCTCAACGGGCCCGTCGCGCCGGGGTCATGGCCCTCCGACGGAGATGGTCATGACGGGTCAGGGGTTCTGCCCGACCGGCGCCGCACCGGCCCGGACGGACTACTCACCGGCTTCCGTGCGGGCCAGGACGGGACTCGGGTGCGGTGGCGCGGGTCAGCCGCAGAGACTCACGACGACGAAGGTGTAGGTGCGGGTGGTCGAGGGCACCGAGGACCAGGTCACCGACGGGTAGGCGACGTGGGCCCGCACCCAGGCCGTGCCCCCGCTGAGCAGACCCACGAGGTCCACCGAGGTGCCGGTCGTGGTGACCGATCCGGCTCCGCCGTCGTAGGACACCGTGTAGCTCGTCGCGCCCGCCACCGGGGACCAGGTGAACCGCACGCTGCCGAGGCCCAGACCGGTGCAGGTGAACGTGGCCGGCGCCGGCACGGTGCCTGCGCTCAGGATGGTGCCGCCGACGCCGACGGTGTCGGTCCAGGGGGCGGCCCGCGCCGGCGCCGGCTGCAGGCCGGCGGCGAGCGCGAGCGCCGCCAGCGTGGCGTGCGCCGCGGCGCGGGCCCGGCCGGGCGGGCGTGGGTCGTCCCGGTGCCGCGGGGTCACGACAGGTCCGAGGAGGCCGTGAAGGTGAGGGTCACCGCCGTCGTGGCGCCCTGCAGGCCGCTGGCCGCGTTGCCGGGCAGGGTGAGCTGCACGCACACCTTCTCCGTAGTGGCGGGGGCCAGGGTGCGACCGGTCCCGACCAGCGCCCCGTTGAGCGCGGAGCCCGCGCCGGCCAGGGCGGTGCCGGCGCAGGTGGTGGTCGGGGCGCTGCCGGTGACCGTGGTGTCGCCGGTGACCTTGACCACCAGCGTCGCGGCCAGGCCCTTGCCGTCGCCGTTGGTCGCGGTCGACGTGGCGGTCCAGCGCAGCGGAGCGGTGCCCGCGTTGCGCACGGTGAGCACCGCCGCGACGCTGCCCCCGGGCACCATCGCCCCCACCGACAGCGAGGTGTAGCCGGTCACGGCGTTGCTGCCGTCGACGGTCAGGTCGATGCTCCCCGCGGTGACGGTGGCGCCGCTGACCGGCACCTCGTCGGTCCACGCCGCCCACGTGCCGGTGGTCGCGACGCAGGCCACGACCGCGAGACCGAGCGCCGCCCGCACCCGCAGCGACCGCAGCGGTCGGGGCACCCCGCCGCGGGCGGGGGTCGCGCGGTGGCTAGGCATCGGCGCGCTCGCGGGGGTGCTCGACCGGGGCCCGGTGCCGCCCCGGTGCGACGGGGGTGCGCCGCGACGACGCGGCGCGGTGCTCCCGCACCGCCCGGGCGTACGCCGAGGCGGCGTAGGACAGCAGCAGGCCGGCCAGGACGAGGCCGGCCAGCCGCCGCTGCTCCCCGCTGAGCAGCCGCCCGACGTGGCCGAGGTGCGGCACGGCGTACCAGAGCCGTCCGCGCACCTGCTCGGGCCGCACGGCGACGGGGTCGGCGACGTCGTTGGCGTCGCCCCGGGTGGTGAAGCGCAGCTCGCCCGCCCCGTCGACCCCGACGGCCACGATGCGGTGGGTGACGACGGCGGGCTCGTCGCTGCGCAGCTGGTAGGTGACGACGTCGCCGGTGCGCAGCGCGCCGGTCTCGGCCGGCCGCACCACGACCAGGGTGCCCGGCGGCAGCCCGGGCCGCATCGAGCCGGTGAGCACGGTGTAGGCCGAGCCGCCTGCGAGACGCGGCACGACCAGCCCCACGGTCAGCGCTGCGAGCGCGAGCAGCGTCGCCGCCCAGGCCGCGACCCGGGCGACGCGACGGACCCACGTCAGGACGCGCACGGCCTCAGCCGGAGTGGTCCTGGGTCGCGGTGACCGTGATGTCCTCGAGCGTCGCCTGCAGCCCGGCGGTCGGCACGTTGCTGGCGTTGTCGGACCCCAGCGGGAAGGACACCGTCACCACCGCGGTGACGACGTCACCGTCCTGCACCGCCACCCCGCCGGCCTCCGGGTCGACGGGGACGCCGCCGACGGTGTAGGCGGTGGAGACCACGAGGTCGTCGACCAGCGCGTTGGTCTCGGTCACGACGGGGTCGGAGGTCTCGAAGGTCGCCGACAGGTGCTCACCCGCGGCGTCGAGGGTGAAGGTGCAGCGGTGGCTGAGCTCGTCGCCGGGCACGATCAGCTGGGTCGTGAACGCAGCGCCCCCGTCGAGCTCCCACGGGTCGCAGACCGGGTCGGTGAGGTCGAGGTAGCCGCTGGTGGAGCCGGTGCCGGGGAGGTCCTCGGCATCGGTCCACACCGCGAGCGTGCCGGCGCCCCCGAGCAGCAGCACGACGCCTGCGCCCGCGGCGAGTGATCCCTTGACGATGGTGCGCACGTCGACGCCCTCCTGGCTCCGGCAGCGCCCTGGCGGCAGCCGGCTCCCCGTGCCCATCGGTCGGCGCGGCGCCCGTCGGAGGCTTCCGCGCGTCGATGACCCGTCCGTCCACCCGGTCCACCCGGTCGGGGCCGGGCATGGCCCGGACGGGCCCGCCCGTCGGTGCGCGGTGCGGGTCGTGGCATGGCCCGGACGGGCCCGCCCGTCCGTGCGCCGCCGGGGGCGTACGCCGCGTGGCAGGCTGACACCATGACCCGGGCCAGCGTCGTCGTCGCGGCGCTGCTCCTCGCCCCCGTCCTCGGGCTCGGCGCCTGCACCGACCCCGGCGCTCCGCGCCGGGCCGCCTCCCTCCCGGCGGACCCGTCGGTCGCCACCGCCCCCGAAGACACCGACGCATACACCGCCGGGTCCGACGCCGGGTCCGACGCCGGGTCCGACGCCGGGTCCGACGCCGGCGACGCGACGGCGGGCCCCGGTGCGCCCGGCGGCGGCACGGCCGCGGAGTCGGCGTACCTGGCGTGGCTGGGGGCGCTCGCGGCGCGCGACGCCGCCGGGGCCTGCGCGCGGCAGGCGCCCGAGCTGACGATCGAACTGCGCAGCAGGGCGATCCTGCTGGGTCGTGCCGGCCTCGGCGACCCCTGCACCGGCTTCGTCGGCGTGCTGTGGGACGAGCCGACCGAGACCCTCGCGACCGACGTCGCCGGTCTCGAGGTCACCTCGGCCACCGCGGAGCGGACCGTGCTGGCGGTCGACCTGCCCGGCCGCGACCAGACGGTGACGATGACCTACGACGACGCGCGGTGGCGGGTGCTCGCCACCGTGGCCCGGGGCGGCGGGGCCGTCGACGACGCCGTCACCGCGCGGTGGGTCGCGGCGTGGTGCGACCTCGAGGCCGGGTCGCCGTCGGGCGTCGTGGTGGACCTCATGGGCGAGCCGTCGGGCCGCTACACCGTCGCCGACGGCGGCGAGCCGCAGCTCTACTGGGCGGCCGCGCCCTACGACTTCCGCGCCTACCTCGACACCACGGGCCGGGTGCTCGACCTGGTCGGCGACTACGACGCCCTCACGGCCCGTGACCGGGCGCGGCTGCCCTGCCCCGAGCTGCGCTGAGCCCTGCGGTGACCGGCGGCGGCCGAGCCGGCGGCGTCGGCCCAGCCGACGCCGGGCCGCACGACCCGCCGGCCCGTCAGGGCGCGGCGGGCCCGGACGTCACCAGCCGCGCTCGGCCAGGCGGTGCGGCTGCGGGATCTCGTCGACGTTGAGGCCGACCATCGCCTCGCCCAGGCCGCGCGAGACCTTGGCGACCACGTCGGGGTCGTCGTAGAAGGTCGTGGCCTTGACGATGGCCTCGGCGCGCTGCTGGGGGTTGCCGGACTTGAAGATGCCCGAGCCGACGAAGACGCCCTCGGCGCCGAGCTGCATCATCATCGCGGCGTCGGCCGGGGTGGCGATGCCGCCGGCGGTGAAGAGCACCACGGGCAGCGAGCCGCGCTCGGCGACCTCCTTGACCAGGTCGTAGGGCGCCTGGAGCTCCTTGGCGGCGACGTAGAGCTCGTCGGGCAGCAGCGAGGAGAGCCGGCGGATCTCGCCACCGATGGTGCGCATGTGCATGACGGCGTTGGAGACGTCGCCCGTGCCGGCCTCGCCCTTGGAGCGGATCATGGCCGCGCCCTCGGCGATGCGGCGCAGGGCCTCGCCCAGGTTGGTGGCGCCGCAGACGAAGGGGGCGGTGAACTGCCACTTGTCGATGTGGTTGGCGTAGTCGGCCGGGGTCAGCACCTCGGACTCGTCGATGTAGTCGACCCCGAGGCTCTGCAGCACCTGCGCCTCGGCGAAGTGGCCGATGCGGGCCTTGGCCATGACGGGGATCGAGACGGTCTCGATGATCGAGTCGATCATGTCGGGGTCGCTCATCCGGCTCACGCCGCCCTGGGCGCGGATGTCGGCGGGCACCCGCTCGAGGGCCATGACGGCCACGGCGCCGGCGTCCTCGGCGATCTTGGCCTGCTCGGCGGTGACGACGTCCATGATCACGCCGCCCTTGAGCATGTCGGCCATGCCGCGCTTGACGCGGGTGGTGCCGGTGCCGGTGGTCTCGGACGGGGTGCCAGCGGTGTCAGCCATGGGACGAATTCTACGGCCGTTTACCTGCCCGACCCATTCGACGAGAGGGTCCTCACACCTCGGCGAGTGCCTGCTGGCGCACGACCCAGATCCGCTGCACCACGGTGACCGTGCTGGCCACGGCGAGGGCCCACAGCACGACGTGCAGCAGGATCGGGGCGTCGAAGATCGCGCTCAGCCCGGTCATCACCAGGATGGCCACGAGACGGTCGGCGCGCTCGGCGATGCCGACCTTCGCGGTGAAGCCGAGGCCCTCGGCCTTGGCGCGGGCGTAGGAGGTCACCGCCCCCATGAGGAGGCAGACCAGGCACAGCACGAGGTAGAGCGTGCTGTCGCCCGGGCCCGCGAAGTAGAGCGAGAGCCCGATGAAGATGGCGCCGTCGCCGATGCGGTCGAGGGTGGAGTCGAGGAAGGCGCCGAACTTGCTGCTCTTGCCCTGCGACCGGGCCATGTAGCCGTCGATGAGGTCGCTGAAGACGAAGGCGGTCGCCACCATCACACCGGTGAGCAGCATGCCCTGGGGGAAGAAGACGAGGGCGCCGGCGCTGAGCCCGAGGGTGCCGACGAGGGTCACCACGTCGGCGCTCACCCCGAGGCGGATCAGGAGGTGGGCGACGGGGGCGATGACCTTCGTCCAGAAGGCGCGGAAACGTTCCATCATGGCGGGAGCAGGCTAGCGGCCCGGCGCCGCGGCACCGGCACCCGCCTCGGCCAGGCGCTCGCAGACCTCGGCCACCGCGCTCGGAGCGCCGGCGACGTACCAGCGCCGGCCCGCGGCCTCGACGAGGCGCGCGACGCCCCCGACCCCGCGCAGGAGCGCCTCGCCGGGCAGCCGGTCCCAGTCGGGCACGGAGTGCTGCACGACCACGTCGACGACTCCGCCGGCGGCCAGCGCGGCGTCCATCGACCCCGACCCGAGCATCCGCACCGTCGCCGCGGGCGCCAGGGCGTGGCCCCAGGCCAGGCCGGCCGGGGTGGCGTGGGTCGGGGGGTGGCGGTAGGTCGCCACGCAGGCCTGGTCAAGGGTGCGGTCGACCACCGGGTCGAGCGCCACGCCGTCGCGCGTGCTCGGCAGGGCCGGGCCGCCGACCCAGGTCGTGTCGTCGTGGGGGTGGTGCACCGCCCCCAGCAGGGCGGCGTCGAGGCGCGAGGGGTCGCCCTCGACCAGGGCCAGGGCCGAGCACCACCCGGTGAGACCGCGCACGAAGTTGTAGGTGCCGTCGACGGGGTCGACCACCCAGGTGCGGCCGCTGCGCGAGACCCGCTCGGCGCCCTCCTCCCCCAGCACGCCGTCGTCGGGGCGCAGCGCGGCGAGCCGCTCGAGCACCAGCCGCTCCGCGGCGTGGTCGGCCGCGGTGACGACGTCGGAGACCGACGTCTTGCGGGTCGTGTCGAGGGCTCCGGCGCCGCGCATGCGCAGCGCCAGGCGCCCCGCGTCGCGCACGAGCGCGACGGCCAGCTCCACGTCAGCGGGGTCGGGACGCCGGTCGCGCGGCGCGGGAGGGGCCACGGCTCAGGAGGGCCAGGCGTCGGTGAGCAGCGCGCGGGTCTGGCCGAGCAGCTCGGGCAGGGTCTTGGTGCGCCCGATGATCGGCATGAAGTTCTGGTCGCCGGGCCAGCGCGGCACGACGTGCTGGTGCAGGTGGGCCGCGATGCCGGCCCCGGCGATCTCGCCCTGGTTCATGCCGATGTTGAAGCCGCCCGCACCGGAGACCGAGCGCACCACGCGCATGGCCGTGCGGGTCAGGTCGGCGATCTCCGCGGCCTCCTCGTCGGTGGTCTCGGTGTAGTCGGCGATGTGGCGGTAGGGACACACCATCAGGTGGCCCGGCGCGTAGGGGTAGAGGTTGAGCAGCACGAAGCTCAGCCGGCCGCGGTGCACCACGAGGCTGTCCTCGTCGGGCAGCGAGGGGATCCGGCAGAAGGGGCACTCCCCCGACGTCGCGTCGGCCGGCTTGTTCTCCCCGCGGATGTAGGCCATCCGGTGGGGTGTCCACAGCCGGTCGAGGCCGTCGGGCTCGCCGATGCCGTCCTGCACCAGGACCGCCTCGTCCTCGGCTCCTCGGCCGTTCACCGCGGGCCCTCGACCCGGGCGGGCGGGAGGTCGACGAGGTCGCTGGTCTCGACCCTCGCCGCCGCGTCGACGGCGGCGGAGGCCTGCTCGAGCAGCTGCTCGATGGGCTGGTCGGAGCGCAGCTCCAGCCCCAGGCTCCGGGCGTGGCCCTGGAGGATGAACCACACCGAGTCGGTCGTCAGCGCGACCAGCAGCGGGGCGGGCGGGGTCTGCTCGGGCTTGGCCATCCAGCGGCGCACGGCGCCGAAGACCGCGCCCACCAGGCCGAAGACCAGCGGGTCGAGGGCGGCGCGCTCGTCCTCGCTGACCTCGAGGTCGAGCAGGTCGACCGCGGTGGTGATCACCTCGACCACCTGGGCGGCGATCCGCTCGATGCCCTGCTGGAGCGGGCCGGAGCCGTCGAGGGAGGTGTCCTGCTCGGCCACGTGGTGCAGCGCGGGGTGGGTGGTGGCCCAGTCGACGTAGGTGCGCACGACGCGGCCGACGATCTCGGGGATGGTGCCGTCGAGGGTGACGGCGGGCAGCAGCTCGGCGGCCAGCCCCTCGACGATCGCGGTCTGCACGGCCCGGTCGAGGTCGGCGCGGTCGGCGAAGTGGCGGTAGATGACGGTGCGGCTGAGGCCGGCCTGCTCGGCGTACTGCTGCACGTGGACCTCGGCGCCGGGCTCACCGGCCTCGATCACCGCGAGGGCGGCGTCGATGATCTGCTGGCGCCGCTCCTGGTTGTGGCGGTCCCAGCGCGCCTGGCGCCCGTCGGGACGGCCGCGCTCGGTCGACGCCATCCCCACCCCGTCCCGTGCGCCCGTCGGCGCGTCGCTGTCGCTGTGCTGACAACCCTAACCCGTGGCACCGGCGTACTGTCGATCGCACGGGGCCATCCAGGCCCTCCACCAGAGGAACCGCCATGAGCGACAAGTCCCCGCGCCAAGCCCTGTCGAAGAAGTCCGGGAAGTCCCTCAAGGAGAAGCGCGGAGCCAAGCGCGACAAGGCGGCCGACGCCGCGACGAGCGGGGTGGAGAAGCTCACCGACCGCAAGCGCTGAGCCCAGCGCCGACCGCGCGCCCGGGCTCGGTCGGGCTCGGTCGGGCTCGCGCGCTCAGGCCCTGCTCGAGGTCCGTACGCCGAGCAGGGTCCGCCGGCGCGGCCGGGCGTCCGCCGCCTGCGCCGCGATCCGGTGCATCTCCGCGACGTCGACGACCTTGGTCCGGGGGCGCCCCGCAGCGGCACCGCGGCGGCGCTCCTCGGCGTCGATCGCGCGCCACCCGGCGAGGTCGACCACCGCGACACCGCGCTCCCGCAGCACCCGGGCCAGGTCGCCCCGCTGCGACCGCGGCCCCCCGACGGACCCGTCGGGCCCCGCGACGAGGCCGGCGTCGAGGTCGTCGAGCAGGGTCGACACCGTCTCCTGGGCGTCGGCCTTGTTGGTGCCGATGAAGCCGCTGGGGCCGCGCTTGGCCCAGCCGGCGACGTAGACGCCGGGGACGACCCGTCCGGCGGTGTGCGGCACGGTGCCGGTGGCGGCGTCGTGGGGCAGGCCGTCGACGGGCTCGCCGTGGTAGCCCACCGAGCGCAGCACCAGCCCGACGGGCAGCACCTCGGTCTCGCCGGTGGACCGCGCGCGCAGCACCCCGGCGGCGTCGGCGACCAGCTCGTTGCGCACCAGCTCGATCCCGCCCACCCGTCCGTCGGGTCCGGCGAGCAGCCGCGTCGGCGAGGTGAGGAAGCGCAGCACGATCGTGCGCAGCGCCGGGTCGGGGGTGCGGGAGGCGAGCTCGGCGAGCACCTGGCGGCGCAGGTCGCCCTCGACCCCTGGCGCGTCGCCCTGGCTCAGGGCCGCACCCCGGGTGTCGACCACGACGTTGACGCCGCGCAGCGCGGCCAGGCCGACCAGCTCGGGCAGGGTGAAGGCCGCCTGGTCGGGGCCGCGGCGCCCGAGCACGACCACCTCGCGCACCCCGCTGCCGGCGAGCACCGCCCACGGCACCCGGGCGAGGTCGGTGCCGGCCAGCTCGTCGGGATCGGCGGTCAGCACCCGGGCGACGTCGAGGGCGACGTTGCCGTTGCCCACCACCACCGCGCGCTCGTGGCCGAGGTCGACCGCGAGGTCCTGCTTGTCGGGGTGGCCGTTGTACCAGCCGACGAGGTCGGTGGCCGACAGCGATCCGGGCAGGTCCTCCCCCGGCACGCCCAGCGCCTTGTCGCTGGCCGCGCCGACGGCGTAGACGACGGCGTCGTAGTGCGCCACCAGCTCGGCGTGGGTGACCGCGGCCCCCGGGCCCTCACCGACCTCCACGCCCAGCAGGTACCGGAAACCGGGCTCGGCCTCGATGGCGGCGAAGAGGGTGGTGGCCCGCTTGGTGTGCTGGTGGTCGGGCGCGACGCCGGCGCGCACGAGGCCGTAGGGGGTGGGCAGCCGGTCGAGCACGTCGACGCGCGTCTCCGGGTGGCGCAGCAGCTCGTCGGCGACGTAGAGCCCCGCGGGCCCCGCGCCGACGACGGCCACGCGCACCGGCCGCGGCCGCTTCATCCGGCGCTGCTCGGCCACCACGGCCAGGGGCGTGCGGTCGGCGTGGGGGAAGACGTCGAAGTAGGCGGCGTTGATGTCGAGGAACGGCAGCTCCGCCTCGCTCAGCCTGGTGTGCGGCTTGATCGCGTCGACGGGGCAGGCCGTCGCGCACGCCCCGCAGTCGACGCAGGAGTCGGCGTCGACGTAGAGCATCTCGGCCGTCGCGAAGCCGGGCTCGCCCGGGGCGGGGTGGATGCAGTTGACCGGGCAGGCCACGACGCACGAGGCGTCGCTGCAGCACGACTGGGTGACGACGTAGGGCACGGGAGGGGTCCGCTCGGTCGGGTGCCGGCCGGGGTCGGCCGGGGTCGGCTGGGCTGGGGCGGGGCTCGGTGGCGGCTCAGGCGGCAGCCGAGGCGACCTCGCTGCGGAAGCGGCTGGGGCGGCCGTCGATCCCCATCCAGCGCCAGACCAGGCGCGAGACGCGGTTCATCATCCCGGTCTCCTCGGCGAGCATGCGCACGTCGCCGAAGAGGTCGCGCAGGAACTTCCGCGACTCCGGCTCGCGCCAGTAGAGGTCCTTGACCACCTGGCGCGGGATGCCGAGGTCGCGCTGCATCCGGCGACTGGGCACGAGGATCTCGTCGCACAGCACCCGCATCACGACCGGCACCAGCACCGACAGCACCGCGCGCTGGCGGCGGGTGAGCTTGGGCGCCTGGTGCTCGAGGTACTGGTGGGCGAAGCCGATGTGGCGGGCCTCCTCGGCGACGTGGATCTGCATGATCCGCTGGAGCAGCGGGTGCATGTCGTCGCCCGCGCGCAGCACCGACTTCTGCACGTGGTCGATCGGCTCCTCGCCGGCGAGCACGCCGTAGAAGAAGCCGAACGGCACCCAGCGCGCGGCCAGCGGCAGGAAGGGGCCGGCCATCCGGAAGAGCAGGCGCCCGCCGGGGACGTCCTGGCCCGAGCGGTTGACGAACTCCTGGAACATCTGGGTGTGGTGGCACTCCTCGGTCGCCTCGTGGGTGGAGTAGCGGAACTCCGCCGAGCGGTTCGGGAGGTTGAAGGCGAAGTTCATCAGGCCGCTGATGAGGATCTGCTCGAACTGCAGGCCCACCTTGCAGATGTTGGCCTGGCGGTAGAGGCCGACGCGGATCTGCTCCTCCAGCGGCAGCGAGCGGTACCAGTCGGTGCCACCGAGCACGTCGACGCGGGGCAGCACCCAGCGCGGGTCGTCGAGACGGATGGCGTGGTCGGGGTCGTCCCAGGCGATGTCGAGGAAGGCGTCGAAGTGCTGGTGCACCGAGGCCTCGGAGAGCGTGCGGAGCCGCTGCTCGTAGGCCCGGGTGCGCTCGGCGCGCACCGCCGCGTCGTCGGCGGAGGCCGTCGCACGGACCGGGGCGGCGGTGTCGTGGAGCGTGGGGGTCGCGGTCATCTCGCACCTCGTCGTGGCGTTGTCGTCGTGGCCGGAGCCCCGCTGCCTGCGGGGGCTCGTGCGGCAGTCCCACGGACGTTAGTGCGACACCGTGTCGGTGTAAATGGTGAGCGCGACACCACGTCACACTTACCCGTCGGTAACCACCGGAGGGGTGAGGGCGCCACGTCGTCGCGTCGGGCGCCGGCGCGTCAGTAGCGGTGGAACCAGCGACCCAGGTCGAGGTGCACGTCGCCGCAGGTGACGTTCTGGTCGCGGGAGGCCTCCACCCACTGGCCCATCACCGGCTCACCGCCCTGGATCACCCAGTCGTCGCCGCAGCGCGAGGCGGCCTCGGCGCGCGAGGTCTGGCCGGCGGCGCGCCACTCGGGCAGGCCGAGCTCCAGGGGGCCGACGACCTGCTCCCACAGCAGCGGGGTGGAGTACACCCCGATCCGGTAGCCGGCGTCGGTGTAGCCGCGGGCGACGCCCTGCACCACCGCGGCGTTGGCGGTGGGGTCGCTGCTCCACTCGAAGTCGGGCACCGGCTCGACGTCGATCCAGACCACCGGGGTCTCCAGGCCGGCGGCGCGCATCGACGCGACGTTGTAGCGCGCCTGCTGGTAGCCGGTGTTGGCCAGCCGCCCCAGCCGCGAGCCGGCCGGGTAGGGGCCGTCGGCGCCGTGGGTCCCCTGCTCGGCGGCGCTGGGGAAGGACGACACGGCGTAGGCCGAGACCAGCAGGTCGCGCTCGCGCGACTCGGCCACCTGGTCGGCCAGGCACGGGTTGGCCACGAA
Source organism: Nocardioides sp. Leaf307 (assembly GCF_001423135.1). Classification (NCBI taxonomy): domain Bacteria; kingdom Bacillati; phylum Actinomycetota; class Actinomycetes; order Propionibacteriales; family Nocardioidaceae; genus Nocardioides; species Nocardioides sp. Leaf307. The sequence goes on from NZ_LMNY01000002.1 coordinate 117,685, forward strand.
GCCGGGGCCGTTGGTCAGCCCGATCACGACGTAGCGCGCCTCCGGCAGCGGCGGGGGCAGCCCCAGCGTGCGCTTCTCGGGGATGCCGAGGCCCCGGGGGCACTGCGGCCAGCTGATGTCGCCGCCGAGCACCGGCCCGTCGAAGGCCGGGATGCGGCCCTCCTGCGCCCGGGCCTCACCCTCGGCGAGCGCCGCGAGGTCCTCGAGGTCCTGCGGGTCGGGCGCGTCGGGGTCGACGCGGCCGCCGGCGGCGCCGGGGTCCTGCGGCGAGGCCGAGCGCGGTGGCTCCACCAGCGGTGGCTCGCCCGCGGCCACGCGTTGCTCGGCCTGCTCGCGCGGTGCGACGTCGCCGCCCGAGCCACCGGCCCCGCCCGCGCAGGCGCTCAGCGCCAGGAGCGCGGCCAGCGCCGTGGGCGCCGCGGCCCACCGGACGGCCGTGCGGCCCGACGTACGCCGGCCCCGGGCGGCCCGCTCCCCCACGACCCGGCCCCCGACGCGCGCCACGACGCCCGCCTCAGACCTGCTCGCGCGACTCCACGGCGGCCGCGACGCGCGCGATCGCCTCCTCGAGCGGCACGCCGTTGTCCTGACGGCCGTCGCGGTAGCGGAAGGACACGGCGCCCGCGGCGAGGTCGTCGTCGCCGGCGATCATCATGAACGGCACCTTCTGCAGCTGGGCGTTGCGGATCTTCTTCTGCATCCGGTCGTCGGAGTCGTCGACCTCGACGCGCAGGCCCTGGGTGCGCATGCGGCGGGCCACGTCGTGCAGGTAGTCGGCGTGGCGCTCCGCGATCGGGATGGCCTGCACCTGCACGGGGGCCAGCCACGGGGGGAAGGCGCCGGCGTAGTGCTCGACGAGCACGCCGAGGAAGCGCTCGATGGAGCCGAACTTCGCGGAGTGGATCATCACCGGCTGCTGGCGCGAGCCGTCGGGGGCGACGTAGGTGAGGTTGAAGCGGTCGGGCGAGGGCTGGTTGAAGTCGTACTGCACCGTGCCCATCTGCCAGGTGCGGCCGATGGCGTCCTTGGCCTGCACCGAGACCTTGGGGCCGTAGAACGCGGCGCCGCCCGGGTCGGGCACGAGCTCGAGGCCCGACTCGGTGGCGACCTGCTCGAGCACGGCGGTGGCCGCGGCCCAGTCCTCGTCGGAGCCGACGAACTTGTCGGGCTTCGAGTCGTCGCGCGTCGACAGCTCGAGGTAGAAGTCGTCGAGGCCGAAGTCGCGCAGCACGCTGAGCATGAAGTCGAGCAGGTGCTTGACCTCGCCCGGCGCCTGCTCGGGGGTGCAGTAGGAGTGGGAGTCGTCCTGGGCGAAGCCGCGCACGCGGGTCAGGCCGTGCACGACGCCGGACTTCTCGTGGCGGTAGACCGAGCCGAACTCGAAGAGCCGCAGCGGCAGCTCGCGGTAGGAGCGCTGGCGGGCGTCGAAGATCAGGTTGTGCATCGGGCAGTTCATCGCCTTGAGGCGGTAGTCCATGCCGTCGACGTCGAGCGCGGGGAACATGCCCTCGCCGTAGTAGGGCAGGTGGCCCGAGGTGTGGAAGAGCCCCTCCTTGGCGATGTGGGGGGTGCCGACGTACTCGAAGCCCTCCTCGATGTGGCGCAGGCGGACGTAGTCCTCCATCTCGCGCTTGATCACGCCGCCGCGCGGGTGGAAGACGGGCAGGCCCGAGCCGATCTCGTCGGGGAACGAGAAGAGGTCGAGCTCGCGGCCGAGCTTGCGGTGGTCGCGGCGCTCGGCCTCCTCGAGGCGGTGCAGGTGCTCCTCGAGGGCCTCCTTGGTCTCCCAGGCGGTGCCGTAGATGCGCTGGAGCTGCTTGTTCTTCTCGTCGCCGCGCCAGTAGGCGGCCGCCGAGCGCATCAGCTTGAAGGCGGGGATGCGCTTGGTGGTCGGCAGGTGCGGGCCGCGGCACAGGTCCGACCACGCCACGTCGCCGTTGCGGCGCACGTTGTCGTAGATCGTCAGCTCGCCGGCGCCGACCTCGACGCTGGCGCCCTCGGCGGCGTCGTCGCTGCGCCCGGAGCCCTTGAGCCCGATCAGCTCGATCTTGTAGGGCTCCTCGGCCAGCTCGCTGATCGCTTCGGCGTCGGTGGTGACGCGGCGGTCGAAGCGCTGGCCCTCCTTCACGATCTTGCGCATCGCGGTCTCGATCTTGGCGAGGTCCTCGGGCACGAAGGGGGTCTCGACGTCGAAGTCGTAGTAGAAGCCGTCGGTGACCGGCGGGCCGATGCCGAGCTTGGCCTCGGGGAAGAGCTGCTGCACGGCCTGGGCCATGACGTGCGCGGTGGAGTGGCGCAGGATGTCGCGGCCGTCGGCGGAGTCGATGGCCACGCCCTCGACCTCGTCGCCCTCGCTCAGCGGGTGGGAGAGGTCCTTGAGCTCGCCCCCGACCCGGGCGGCGATGACCGAGGTGTCGTCGGTGAACAGCTCCCAGGCCTTGGTGCCCGCAGTGACCTCCCGCACCTCACGCTCACCGGCGTGGACGAGGGCGATCTTGAGGTCGGGCACGGGGGTCTCCTGACGGTGGGGCGGCGCCACCGGCCACGGGCCGGCGGGCGGCTCGGACGAGCCGGGTCAAGGGTAACGACAGCGCGGCCCGCACGGCTCCCGGGTTTGTCCGGGGCCGTGCGGGCCGCGCTCGTCGTACGCCGCCTCCGCCCGCGCACCGGCCGGCGTCGGGGCGTGGCGGGTGGCGCGCGTGGTGCGGGAGGGTCAGGCCATGTCGCGGTAGCGCTTCGCCGCGTCGAGCTGCTGGACGAGGAACGCCTCGTCGACGCGGCGACCGCCCTCGGGGTCGAAGCCGCGCTCGCCGGCGTAGAGGTCGGCGTAGGCCGCGGTGTCGCGCTGGAAGCGCCACCCCTCGCTGAGCGGGCCGGCGTCGTGGGCGTCGTAGCCGAGGCTGTCGAGCACCTCGGTCACCGTCCGCTTGGCCGCGGCGTCGTCGCCGGCGATGGCCAGCACGCTGCGCTCAGGGTCGCCCGAGGGGCGGGCGAGGCGCAGCAGGTGCTCGAAGTAGATGTTGTTGAAGGTCTTCACGACCTGCGACTCCGGCAGGTGGGCCTGGAGCATCTCGGCGGTCGTGGTCGACTCGTCGTCGAGCTCGGCGATGTGGCCGTCGCGCTCGGGGTAGTAGTTGTTGGTGTCGATGACGACCTTGCCGCGCAGCGGCTCGACCGGCACCTCGCGGTAGTTCTTGAGCGGGATGGTCACGACGACGACGTCGCCGGCCTCCGCCGCCTCGGTCGCGGTCGCCGCGCGGGCGTGCTCGCCCAGCTCGGCCACGAGGTCGGAGAGCGTCTCCGGCCCGCGGCTGTTGCTGACGACGACGTCGTGTCCGGCACGCACCGCGAGTCGCGCGACGGTGCTGCCGATGTTGCCTGCTCCGATGAGTCCGATGGTGGTCATGCTGGCTCCAACCCCGCCCGCCCGGCGCTGATTCCGTGGCCGTCGCCACGCCGATGCCGTGCCGACGCGGTGCCGACGCTCTGCCGACGCGTGGACGGAGGCGTGGACGGGGCGTGGGCGGGGCAGTGGGCGGGGACGTGGCGGGCGCGGGGGCGGACCGCCTTGGGCCAGCGGCGCGGGCGTGCCACGATGGCCGCGCCAGACCGGCACCCGGACGAGGCGCGTCGTACCCGGCCAGCGACAAGACGATGCCCAAGGAGCTCCCCATGTCCTGGATCGTCCTCGTCGTCTCCGGTGTCCTGGAGGCCGTGTGGGCCACCGCCCTCGACCGCAGCGAGGGGTTCACCCGCCTCGGCCCCGCGGCCGTCTTCCTCGTGGCCGCCGCCGCCAGCATGGCCGGCCTCTCCTGGGCCCTGCGCGAGCTGCCCGTCGGCACCGCCTACGCCGTGTGGGTCGGCATCGGCGCCGCCACCACCGCCGGCTGGGCCATGGCCACCGGCGCCGAGCCGGTCTCCGTCGTGCGCGTGCTGCTCCTGCTCGGCATCGTCGGCTGCGTCGCCGGCCTCAAGCTCACCCACTGAGGTCGGTGGCCGGCCCCGCGGGTTTCGCCAGCCGGCTGGCGAAACCCGCACCTGTCGGCCCACGCACGGGGCGACAGGTGCGGGTCCGGGCCGACCGGTGCGACGCGTGGGGCTGGTGGGACCGCACCCGGGCGACCCGGACGCGGCCCGTCCCGGCGGCCGACCCGAACGCCCGCCCGGGGTGGACGTCCTCCCCCGCCCGGAGCACGTCGCGCTGTCGACGGCACGCACGCACCGGGGACGCCGGGGCGTAACCGCTTGCGCGGCGCCTCGTTGGACCCGTGCCGGTGACCGGGGGGGACTCACCAGCGGCCGGAGCGGCGGGACACACCTCGCCGCTCCGGCCCACGCGGCGCCGGACGGGCCTGACCGCGAGAGGTCCAGGAACGCCGCGAGGCCGGCCCCGTGGGGACCGGCCTCGTGCGTGATCTGGTGGGCGATACTGGGTTCGAACCAGTGACCTCTTCGGTGTGAACGAAGCGCGCTACCACTGCGCCAATCGCCCGCGGTGATGCGGCGGAAACGATAACCCATCCCGCGCCGACCCACACATCGGGGCCCATGCGGGCCCGCCCCTGGGGCCTTGCGACCGCTCAGTCGCCCGGTGTGCGGGCCTCCTCGAGCATGCTCGTCTCGCGCTCGCTCCAGGCCGCCTGCGCCGCGCGGGTCACCGGCCCCGGGGCGGGCAGGTCGACGTCGTCCCAGCGCACGACCGGCTGCACGTCGCGGGTGGTCGACACGAGGAACACCTCACTGGCCCCGCGCACGACGTCGATCGGCTCGTCCACCTCCCGCCCTCCGAACCACTCCAGCACCAGCGCCCGCGTCACCCCGGCGAGGCAGCCGCTGCCCAGCGTCGGGGTGCGCAGCTCGCCGTCGACGACGTAGAAGACGTTGGAGCCCGTGCCCTCGCACAGGTGGCCGGCCAGGTTGGCCACCACGGCCTCGTCGGCGCCGCGCCGGTGCGCCTCGGCGAGGGCCACCACGTTCTCGGCGTACGACGTGGTCTTCAGCCCGGCCAGCGCGCCCCGCTCGTTGCGCGGCCACGGCACGGTCGCCACGGCCACCTGCGCGGCCGCCGGCGGCATCGGCGCCGCCACGACGACGACGGTGGGCGCCGCGTCGCCGCGGCCCGACCCCAGCGGGGCCGGTCCCCCGGTGACGGTGATGCGCAGGCGACCCAGCGCGAGGTCCTCCTCAGCCAGGACCGCCGCGACACCCCGGCGCACCAGGTCGAGGTCGACCGGCGGCAGCCCGAGGCCGGCGGCGCTCGTGCGCAGGCGCTCGAGGTGGCGCGTCAGCGCGAAGGGACGCCCGTCCACGACCTTGACCGCCTCGAAGACCCCGTCGCCCACGGTGAGGCCGTGGTCGGTGACCCCGACGGCGGGGGCGGTGGGGTCGGGCAGGAGGTGACCGTCGATCCAGGCGCGCATGGCCGCCACTCTAGGAGGGCGCGGGCACCCCGCGACACGGGCCGACGAGGGGCCGACGAGGGGCCGGCGGGGACTCCCGGGGCCCCGTGACGACCGCCGGACATGCCCCCGCAACACGCCCGACACCCGGATTTGGCACGCCTCAGGCGTTGGGTTACTGTTTCACCGCACGCCGACGGGAACGTCGGAAGCAAGCGGACATAGCTCAGTTGGTAGAGCGCAACCTTGCCAAGGTTGAGGTCGCGAGTTCGAGTCTCGTTGTCCGCTCGGAGAGGTCTCTCTCTTGGTTTGACCTCCAGCGGTGGAGTGGCCGAGAGGCGAGGCAACGGACTGCAAATCCGTCTACACGGGTTCAAATCCCGTCTCCACCTCGGGCGATTGGCGCAGCGGTAGCGCGCTTCCTTGACACGGAAGAGGTCACTGGTTCAAACCCAGTATCGCCCACCACAGCACAGCAGCAGATCAGGCCCAGTTTCCCGCCAGGGAGACGGGGCCTTCGCCATGCCCCCCGGGGTCCTCGGACCGGCGCGGCCCGCGAGGACGCGCGACGCCGCTCACCGGGTCGCTGCGTCGAGCCAGAACGGCAGGAACGCGCCGACGACAGCCAGCAGGAGGCCCAGGGCCCGCCATCCCTGTCTCTGACGGACCCAGCCGAGCAGGAGCAGCCCGCCGGCCACGGGCAGCACGAGGCCGAGCAGCGCCCACCGGTTGTCGGCCAGGACCACGACGGTCAGCTGGAGCACCGTGAGCAGCCCGCAGACGACGGCGGCGGAGGTGGCGCGCAGCGTGACGGAGGGACTGACCAGCCAGACGCGAGGGTAGGCCTCCACGAGGGGCACGCGCGGCGCGGGCAGGCACGACGGCTCGGGAGGCGCGGGCAGACTGCAGCCTGGCAGACGGCGACGACACCACGCAGGGGGCCCGGCACGCCACGGAGGGGCCCGGCACGCCACGGAGGGGCCCGGCACGCCACGGAGGGGCCCGGCACGCCACGGAGGGGCCCGGAAGCCTCAGCGGGGGCTGAGCAGGCGCGCGGGCACCCACTGCTGCACCAGCACCCACACCCCGGGCGCCCGGCGCTCGGGGCGTACGACGAGCCCCTCCCAGCCGGCCGCGCCGCGCCGCCACTCCACGAGCATCCCGGGCCGGGTGACACCGTCGACGTCGACGGCTCCGGAGACCCAGCAGTGGCGCACGGGACAGTCCTCGACTCCCCCGGCCGTGCCGTGCAGCGCCGAGACGCCCAGCGAGGGCTGGCTCGGGCCGCCGGAGGACCCGGGCGGACGTCGGCCGGGGCGCCCCGGGGGCGCCTCGCCCCGCCGTTGCCGCGCTCCGCTGCTCACCGCCCCATCGTCCCACACGATCGAACACCTGTTCGACGTACGGGAGGGGTCGGGTGGCCGGGGACGGGTCAGTCCTCGGTGGCGAACTCCTCGTTGTGGGTGCCGGGGCGCGGCGCCCACGGCAGCTCCTTGGCCGGACGCACCACCACGAGCCGGTCGCCGCGGGCCAGCCGGGTCACCACCGGGTCGAAGTAGCGGTAGACCTTCTCGTCGCGCACCACGGCGATGACCTGGTCGGGCAGCGACTGCGGCTGCTTGCCGACCTCGTTGACCAGCAGGTCGCGCTCGGCGACCTCGAGGCCGTCGCCGTAGGTCAGCAGGTCCTCCATCACCGAGCCGAGCGTCGGCGACATCGACGACAGGCCCAGCAGGCGGCCCACGGCGTCGGAGGAGGTGATGACGGAGTCGGCGCCCGACTGCTTCATCAGCGGTGCGTTCTCCTGCTCGCGCACGGCCGCGACGATCCAGGCGTCGGGGTTGAGCTGGCGCACGGTGAGGGTGGCCAGCACGTTGGAGTCGTCGCGGTCGGTGGTGATGATGACCTGCTCGGCGGTGGCGCAGCCGGCGCGGCGCAGCACCTCGCGACGCGTGGCGTCCCCGGTGACGACCGCGAGCCCGTCGGCGTGGGCGTCCTGGAGCGCCGCGGGGCTGGGGTCGACCACCACCACGCTCTCGCGGTCGAGGCCGTTGTTGATCAGCGTGTCCACCGCGCTGCGGCCCTTCGTGCCGTATCCGATGACGACGACGTGCTTGAGCATGCGCTTCCTCCACCGGGAGACCCGGAACAGCTCGCGGCCCTGCGAGGCGAGGACCTCGAGGGTGGTGCCGATCAGCAGCACCAGGAAGGCGATGCGGGCCGGGGTGATGACGAACGCGTTGACCATGCGCGCGGTCTCCGAGACCGGCGCGATGTCGCCGTAGCCGGTCGTGCTGAGGGTGACGGTCGTGTAGTAGATCGCGTCCTTGAAGTCGACGGCGTAGTTCGACCCCGGGTCGTTGCCGTCGCGGTAGCCCTCGCGGTCGAAGTAGACCAGCAGCACCGTGCCGACCAGGATCGCGGTGGCCAGCAGCAGGCGCCGCCCCAGCTCCCACAGCGGGCTGCGCTGGCGGTCGGGCAGCGAGATCATCCCGCGCTTGCCGCCCGCGGTGGGCTCGGGTACGTCGGGCACGCGCCGAATCTAGTCGACCCGGCCCGCGCCGCCGCCGACCCGCCCCGGCTCGGGGACCGCCGACCCGCGCCGCACCGCACGCAGCGGCTGGGTGGGAGGCGGCTCGTGGTCCGCCGGCCGAGCCGGGGACGGGGCCGCGGAGGCGGCCGGGGACGCGGCCGGGGGTCGTGCCGCGGGTCGCGCCGCGGGTGGCGCCGCGGGTGGCGCCGCGGGTGGCGCCGGACCGACGGCAGGACTGGTGGTCGGCTCGGTGGCGGGGGGTGCGTCCGGCTCGTCGTCGGCGCGCTCGCGGGTCAGCCGCTGGCGCAGGCGGGCGACCAGCTCGGTGCGGGCCCGGGAGGTGGTCGACTGGGGGAAGACGGTGTCGAAGGCGGCGTTGACCGCGGCCCCGATGAGCACGGCGATGGCGACGAGGTAGAGCCACAGCAGCACCGCGATCGGTGCGGCGAGCGGGCCATAGATCGAGCGGGAGTCCGACGCCGTGACGGTCAGCACCCACCGCAGGGCGTAGGACCCGGCGATCCAGGCCACGAGGGAGAAGACGGCGCCGGGCAGGTTGAAGCTCCAGTTGGTCCGCACGGGCACCGAGACGTGGTAGAGCGTGGCCAGGAAGCAGATGCACAGCACCAGCACCAGCGGCCAGTAGAAGTGCATGAGCACCTCGGCGCGCTCGGGCAGCCAGCGACCGACCAGGCTCGGCCCGGCGACGACCAGCGGGAGCGAGACGACGCCGGTGATCATGGCCAGGACGTAGAGCACGAAGGACAGCGCGCGGGTCTTGACGATCCCGCGGTGGCCGCCCAGGCCGTGCATGATCGTGATGGTGTCGACGAAGACGTTGAGCGCGCGCGAGCCGGACCAGAGCGCGAGCACGAAGCCCAGCGAGACCACGTCGAAGCGACCGCCGCCCAGGACGTCGTCGATGGTGGGCTCGATGACGTCGCGCACCGCGCCCTCGGTCAGCGCGCGCGAGGAGATCTCGAGGATGGCCGCGCGCACGTCGGCCACCTGGGCGGCGGAGAACTGCTCGGAGACGTAGCCGATCGCCCCCGCCAGGGCGAAGACCAGGGGCGGCACGGAGACGACGGCGAAGAACGCCGCCTCGGCGGCCAGGCCGGTCACCCGGAAGCGCAGGCAGGCGCCCACGGTGGCGACCACCAGCCGCCACAGCGTCTCGGCCGCGCGCCGCCCCCACGCGAGGAGCGGCGACCCCTCGGCGGACTGGGGGGTGGGGGTGGCCATGGTCGGTACGGTATCGCCCGCCGGACCCCGATCCGGGCACCCCGAGCGCGCGCTGCGGGAGCGGTCGCGGTGGGTGGCCCACGACGCAGCGGACCCCCGTCGCGGGTGCGACGGGGGTCCGGTGGTCGAGCGGTGGTCGAGCGGAGGTGCGGGTCAGACCGACTGCGTGGGGCGCACCGGGCCGGCGGGCCCGGCGGGGGCCACCTCGGCCTGGTCGAGGTGGGCGTCGTCGCCGTGGTCGTCGATCATCGTGGTCTCGTCGAAGGGGTCCTGCCCGCTCAGCACGCGGTCGAGCTGGGGCCGGTCGAGGCCGCCGGTCCAGTGGCCGATGAGGATCGTGGCGATGGCGTTGCCCGAGAAGTTGGTGACCGCGCGGGCCTCCGACATGAAGCGGTCGATGCCCACGATGAGGCCGACGCCGTCGACGAGCTCGGGGCGGTGCGAGGACAGGCCGCCGGCCAGCGTGGCCATGCCGGCGCCGGTGACGCCGGCGGCGCCCTTGGAGGCGATCATCATGAAGAACAGCAGCGAGATCTGCTCGCCGATCGACAGCGGGTCGCCGAGGGCCTCGGCGATGAAGAGCGAGGCCATCGTGAGGTAGATGGCGGTGCCGTCGAGGTTGAAGGAGTAGCCGGTGGGCACGACCACGCCGACGGTGGGCTTGTCGACGCCGGCGTGCTCCATCTTGGCGATCAGGCGCGGCAGGGCCGACTCGGAGGAGGAGGTCGACACGATGAGCAGGAACTCGCGGCCGAGGTACTTGAAGAGGCTGAACACGCTGACGCCGGTGGCGACCTTGAGCAGCGTGCCGAGCACCAGGAAGACGAAGAGCGCGCAGGTGATGTAGAAGCCGATCATCAGCACCGCCAGCGACTTGAGCGCACCGACACCGGTCTCGCCGACGACGGCGGCGATGGCCCCGAAGGCGCCCACGGGGGCGGCCCACATAATCATGGCCAGCACGCGGAACACCAGGCGCTGCACGTGCTCGATGCCGCGCAGGATCGGGGCGCCGCTGCGGCCCATGCGCTGCAGGGCGAAGCCGATGAGCAGCGCGACGAGCAGGGTCTGGAGCACCTCGCCGGAGGTCAGCGAGGACAGCATCGAGTCGGGGATGATCCCGACGAGGAAGTCGGCGGTGCTGCTGTGGGCGCCGGCGGCCTGCTCCTGGCCGGCCGAGGCGGCCGACTCGTCGAGCTGGAGGCCGTCGCCGGGCTTGAGGATGTTGCCGACGACCATGCCGATGGCCAGGGCGAAGGTCGACATCGTGATGAAGTAGCCGAGCGCGAGGCCGCCGACCTTGCCGACGCGGGCGGCGCTGGCCACCGAGCCGACGCCGAGCACGATCGTGCAGAAGATGACCGGCTGGATCATCATCTTGATCAGGGCGACGAAGCCGGTGCCGAGCGGCTTGAGCTCCTTGGCGAAGTCGGGCGCGACGATGCCGACCAGGATGCCGAGGGCGACCGCCACGATGACGGCGATGTAGAGGTAGTGCGTGCGGTTGCGCGGTGCCGTGCGGCCCGGCTTCGCGGTGGTGCTGCTGCTCATGGGTTCCTCCGTGTCTCGTCCGGGCCCGTGCCCGACCCGAGCACGCTCGCACCGCTTGTGACCGTGGTCACCGTTGTGGTCGTTGAGTTCGCGGACGCCGACGTCCGCTCCGCGGGCACCGGCGGCCGACGGGCGCTGGACGGGCGGCGGCGCGCCGGTGGGGCACAATGCGCAGGTGCGGAGGTCGGAGCGGCGGGACGGGTCGGTCGCCCGCCAGGTGCTGCTGCTCCAGGTGCTGGTGGTCGTGGTCCTGGTGGTGGCGTCGCTGGCGCTCGCGACGTACGACGCCCGGCGCGACGCCCGGGTGGCCGCCACCGACCGCGCGGTCGGCGTGGCCCGCGCCGTGGCCGACTCCCCCGCGCTGGTCGCGGCGCTGCGCACCGAGGACCCCGCGGTGCGCATCCAGCCCTACGCCGAGGAGGTCCGCCGCGACACCGACGTCGACTTCGTCACCGTGATGGCCCTCGACCGGACCCGCTACAGCCATCCCGACCCCGCGCTCATCGGCCGGCCCTTCGTGGGCGACCTGGGCGACGCGCCGCAGGGCGGGATCCTCACCCAGCAGTACACCGGGACCCTCGGGCCCTCGATGCGCGCCGTGGTGCCGGTGCTCGACGAGGCTGGCACGGTGGTCGCGCTGGTCTCGGTCGGCATCACCGTGCAGGCCATCGACCAGGCCCTGGGCGACGACCTCGTGCTGATCGCGGTCTCCGCCGCGGCCGTGCTCGCGGTGGGCCTGCTCGGCGCGTGGCTGGTGAGCCGCAGGCTGCGCCGCCAGACCCACGGCCTGGGCGAGCGCGAGATCACCCGGATGTACGAGTACTACTCCGCGGTGCTGCACGCCGTGCGGGAGGGGCTGCTGCTCATCGACGCCGACGGGCGGGTCCAGCTGGTCAACGACGAGGCCCGACGGCTGCTCGGCCTGCCCGAGCCGGTCGCCGAGGGCCGCCGCGAGCGCGACGAGGTCGTGGGGCGCTCGGTGCACGACCTCGGGCTGGCCCCCGGCCTCGTCGCGGCCGCCCTGGGGCGCACCGCGGAGTCCGACGACCTCTACCTCGCCGGTGACCGCATGCTCGTGGTCTCCTCGGCCCCCGCGTCGTGGGACGGCCACGAGGTCGGCTCGGTGGTCTCCCTGCGCGACCACACCGAGCTGCGCTCGGTCACCGGCGAGCTCGACGCCGTGCGCGGGCTCACCGAGTCGCTGCGCTCGCAGAACCACGAGGCCGCCAACCGGCTGCACACCGTGGTGTCGCTCATCGAGATGGGTCGCCCCGAGGAGGCCGTCGACTTCGCCACCGAGGAGCTCCAGGTCGCCCAGCTGCTGGCCGACCGGGTCGTGGGCGCCACCGGCGACCCCGTGGTGGCCGCCCTCCTGCTCGGCAAGACCTCCGAGGCCGTCGAGCGCGGCATCGAGCTGGTCATCACCGGCGAGGTCCGCGACGGCTCCGAGGTGCCGGCCCGCGACCTCGTCACGGTGCTCGGCAACCTCGTCGACAACGCCTTCGACGCCGTGACCTCGCGCCCCGAGCGCCGGGTGCACGTCGACCTGCGCACCGACCCCAGCACCGACCCCAGCACCGGCCTGGGCGGGCGGGAGCGGGAGCCCGACGGCGGCCGGCTGCTGGTCACCGTCGGCGACTCCGGGCCCGGGCTCGACCCCGACTCCGCGGCCCGGGTGCTCGAGCGCGGCTGGTCGACCAAGGCCAGCGCCGGGCACGGCCGCGGTCTCGGTCTCGCCCTGGTCTCCCAGGTGGCCCGCCGCCACCACGGCGAGGTCACCGTGGGCGTCTCCGCCCTCGGCGGGGCGGAGTTCGAGGTCGTGCTGCGCCTGGGCTCCACCGCCCCGCCGCCGGCCGGGGCTGCTCCCGGCTCTGCTCCCGCCGCCGCTCCCGGCACCGCTCCCGGCACCGCTCCCGGCACCGCGGAGGCGACCCCGTGAGCGGCCCCGCGGCCGAGGTGCGCGTGCTGGTGGTCGAGGACGAGGCGCGGGCGGCCGAGGCGCACACGGCGTACGTCGGGCGCGTGCCGGGCTTCGCCGTGGCCGGCACCGCGCGCTCGGCCGGCGACGCCGCCCGGCTGCTGGAGCAGGCGCGCACCGAGGGCCGGCCGGTCGACCTGGTGCTGCTCGACCTGCACCTGCCCGACGGCCACGGGCTGGGCCTGCTGCAGCGCATGCGCGCCTCGGGCCACCTGTGCGACGTCATCGCGGTCACCTCGGCGCGCGACACCGAGGTCGTGCGGCACGCCGTGGCGCAGGGCGTCGTGCTCTACCTGCTCAAGCCCTTCACCTTCCCCACCTTCCGCGCCAAGCTCGAGCAGTACGCCGCCTACCGCGACCGGCTCGCGGCCTCCTCGGCGGAGATGGCCCAGGACGAGGTCGACCGGATGCTGGGCAGCCTGCGCTCCCCCGCCGCCGCGACCGTGCTGCCCAAGGGGATGAGCGCGGAGACCCTGCGCGAGGTGACCGCGGCGCTGCGCGACGCCGAGAGCCCCCGGTCGGCCTCGGAGGTGGCCGAGGCCGTCGGGGCCTCCCGCGTCACCGTGCGGCGCTACCTCGAGCACCTCGCCGACTCCGAGCTCGCCGAGCGCCAGCCCCGCTACGGGCGCGGGGGCCGCCCCGAGCTGGAGTACCGCTGGCGGCGCTGAGCCCGCCGCCCCGACCTCAGAGCAGGCTCGAGGACGCCGACCCGAGCAGCACGGTGAGCAGGAAGGCCCACCCTCCGGTGAACCGCCCGTCGCGCCCGGACCCCACGGGCTGGTCACCGGTCGCGGACCGCCCGGGACCGCCCAGCAGCAGGTACGCCGCCAGCCCCAGCGGCGGCAGGGTGAGCAGGATCCACCACCACGCCCACCGGGTCGCCCGACGCGGCTCGGGGCCGCAGGCCAGGAGCAGCACCGTCAGCACGAGCAGCACGAGAGCGCCGCCGGCCAGGGTGCCCCCGGTGCGGAAGCCCGCCAGGCGCACCTGCGTGTGCCACGTCGCCTGCGACGCCTCGACACGCTCCACGACCAGCCCAGGGGCGGAGCCGGCGCCGAGGCCGGTCAGGGCCGCGCCGACGTCCGGGACCACCGGGGGCGACCCGTCGCCGGCGCGCAGGCCGCGCCCGGCCGAGCTCCGAGGACCCAGCGGGGTGCCGTCGGGCGAGGCGCGCAGGGGTCGGCGCTCCACGACCTCGGTCGAGCGGCGCAGGAGCCCGTCGCGCCAGAGGACCTCCACGGTCGCGGTGCCGCGTGCACCCGCGGGCAGACCGCCGACCACCTCCACGCGGTCGACCTCGCCCGCGCGCACCGCCTGGGTCAGCTCGGCCCACCCGGTGTCGCGCACGCCGGTCAGGACGACGGTGGCCAGCACCCCGACCCAGGCCGCACCGAGGAGCACGCGCCAGGCCTGCCACCGCTGGGGCACGAGGCCACGGCCCAGGAGCGTGCTGCGCGGGCGCTCCGGGTCGTCGTCGACGGCGTCCGTCGCGGCCGGGGAGGTGGGGTCCACGGCAGGACACTAGACGCCGCGGCGCCCCCGCCGTGGCACGCGCCGGGCCGGGCTCGCCGCGAGGGGTCGGGTCAGAGCTCCCCGGCGGGCACGCGGGCCAGGCTGACGCCGCCGGCGGCGACGTCGGCGGCGAGGCGCTCCGGGGTCAGGGCACCGCTGGGGTCGATCGCGGCCTCGGTGACCAGCACGGTGACCTCGCCGGCCGCCAGCACGCGCGCCGACCAGGCCGGGTCGTGGTGCGGCACCGGCACCCGCGTGACGCCGACGCCCTCGCTGATCGTCACGACCAGCTCGGCGCTCCGGTCGTCGACCAGGCGCAGCACGCACCCGTTGGCGGCGCGGGCGCGCAGGTCCTCGGGGTCGCGCAGCGCGGCGAAGCCGCGGCGGGCGAAGAGGGCCCGCAGCGCGTCACGCACCCGGTCGCCGTCGACCACCGCGACCGGCGGCAGCTGCACGTGCAGCACGTCGGGGTCGCTGGTCACCGCCCACTGGTAGGTGGGCGCCGGCTGGTCGGGGTGGGGCTGCTCGGGGTGGGTCGGCTCCGTCACCGCTCCAGGCTGCCACGGCCCCGGCGTACGACGACGGCCGGCACCCCTCGCGGGGTGCCGGCCGTGGTCAGGTGCGGGTGGGAGGTCTCAGGAGAGCTCGAGGCCGGGGTAGAGCGGGTGCTTGTCGAGCAGCTCGGCCGAGGCGTCCTTGACCTTGGCGGCGACGCCGTCGGCCAGGACGTAGGAGGCCTTGGAGGGGCCGCCGGCCTTGGTCGTGCCGGGCTGGGTGTTCTCCAGGACCATCGTGATCAGCTCCGCGACGGTGTCGAACTCGTCGTGACCGAAGCCGCGGGTGGTCAGCGCCGGGGTGCCCAGGCGGATGCCGGAGGTGTACCAGGCTCCGTTGGGGTCGCCGGGCACCGAGTTGCGGTTGGTGACGACGCCGGCGTCGAGCAGCGCCGACTCGGCCTGACGGCCGGTGAGGCCGTAGGAGGAGACGTCGAGCAGCACGAGGTGGTTGTCGGTGCCGCCGGTGACCAGGGTGGCGCCGCGGCCCAGGAAGCCCTCGGCGAGCGACTGGGCGTTGTCGGCGACCTGCTGGGCGTAGGTGCGGAACGCCGGCTGGCGGGCCTCGGCGAACGCGACGGCCTTGGCCGCCATCACGTGCGAGAGCGGGCCACCGAGCACCATCGGGCAGCCGCGGTCCACCGAGGGGGCGTACTCCTCGGTGGCCAGCACGATGCCGCCGCGCGGGCCGCGCAGCGACTTGTGGGTGGTGCTGGTGACGACGTGGGCGTGCGGCACCGGGTCCTCGTCGCCGGTGAAGACCTTGCCGGCCACGAGCCCGGCGAAGTGGGCCATGTCGACCATGAGGGTGGCGCCGACCTCGTCGGCGATCTCGCGGACCTTGGCGAAGTTCACCCGGCGCGGGTAGGCGGAGTACCCCGCGACGAGCACGAGCGGCTTGAACTCGCGCGCCTTGGCGGCCAGCGCGTCGTAGTCGAGCAGGCCGGTCTCGGGGTCGGTGCCGTACTGCTGCTGGTGGAACATCTTGCCGCTGATGTTGGGCCGGAAGCCGTGGGTCAGGTGGCCGCCGGCGTCGAGCGACATGCCCAGCAGGCGCTGGTCGCCCAGCCGGCGGCGCAGGGTCTCCCACTGCTCGTCGGTCAGGTCGTTGACGTTGCGCGCACCCAGCTCGGCCAGGGCCGGCGACTCCACGCGGTGGGCCAGGATCGACCAGAAGGCCACGAGGTTGGCGTCGATCCCGGAGTGCGGCTGCACGTAGGCGTACTCGGCGCCGAACAGCTCGCGGGCGTGCTCGGCGGCCAGCGTCTCGACGGTGTCGACGTTCTGGCATCCGGCGTAGAAGCGGTGCCCGACCGTGCCCTCGGCGTACTTGTCGCTGAACCAGGTGCCCATCGTCATCAGCACGGCGGGCGAGGCGTAGTTCTCGCTCGCGATGAGCTTGAGCGAGGCGCGCTGGTCGGCGAGCTCCTGCCGCGTCGCCTCCGCGATGCGGGGCTCCACCGAGGCGATCAGCTCGAGGGCTTGGGAGTAGACGCTGCTGGTGAGGTCGGGCGTGGACGACATGACCCTCAGCCTACGCGGCCGGCACGGTCGGGCGGATGGTCGCGAACAGGTCACGGTGGTGTGACATGGGACGCACGACCCCGTGGCGGGCCGCGGTCCCGCGGTGGGTCGTCTCACCATGCGGATCAAGATCTCACATCATGGGATTTCGCCTTGTGGGCGGACGGTCCGAGGACTGAGACTCCTTGACATGATCTCCGCTGCCACGTCCGCCTTCCTCGTGGTCCGACGCCACGTGGACCTCGGGCGCACCCGCAGCTCCATGTGTCGACCTCACTGACCCGCGTCGCGCCCACCCGGCGACACCCGACGCACCGCCCGCACGAACCGACCGCGGGCGCCCGGTCTTCCGAGGTCGCAGCGAACCCCGACGACGTGGTTCCGACCCGTGAAGAGTCGCGCGCTCACCGCCGAGACACGCACCCGAGGAACCCCACCCCATGACTGAGCAGCTCTCCACCGAGCAGGCCGCCCCCCGCCCCGCCCGTCCGCGCCCCAAGCGCGGTGAGGGTCAGTGGGCCCTGGGCTACATGGAACCGCTGAACAAGAACGAGCAGTCCAAGAAGGACGACAACCCGCTCAACGTGCGGGCGCGCATCCTCAACATCTACTCCAAGCGCGGCTTCGCCTCCATCGACCCCGCCGACCTGCGCGGCCGCTTCCGCTGGATGGGCCTCTACACCCAGCGCGCGCCGGGCTTCGACGGCGGCAAGACCGCCACCCTGGCCGAGGAGGAGCTCGACGACGAGTTCTTCATGATGCGCGTGCGCTCCGACGGCGCCCTGCTGCCCCCGGCCACGGTGCGGGCGCTCGGCACGATCGGGCAGGACTTCGCCCGCGACACCGCCGACGTGACCGACCGCGAGAACATCCAGTACCACTGGATCCGCGTCGAGGACGTCCCCACCATCTGGGAGCGCCTCGAGGAGGCCGGGCTCAGCACCCTCGAGGCCTGCGGCGACTCCCCGCGCCCCTTCCTCGGCTCGCCCGTCGCCGGCGTGGCCGCCGACGAGATCATCGACGGCACCTCGGCGCTGGAGGAGATCAAGCGCCGCTACATCGGCGACCCGGCCTTCTCGAACTTCCCCCGCAAGTTCAAGACCGCCCTGACCGGCCACCCCTCCCACGACGTCTCCCCCGAGACCAACGACATCGCCTTCGTCGGCACGGTGCACCCCGAGCACGGCCCCGGCTTCGACGTCTGGGTCGGCGGCGGGCTCTCGACCAACCCCATGCTCGCCCAGAAGCTCGGCGTGTGGGTGCCCCTCGACGAGGTGCCCGACGTCTGGGAGGGCGTCGCCTCGATCTTCCGCGACTACGGCTACCGCCGGCTGCGCTCGCGGGCGCGGCTGAAGTTCCTCGTCGCCGACTGGGGCGTCGAGCGCTTCCGCGAGGTCCTCGAGACCGAGTACCTGGGGCGCGAGCTCGTCTCCTGCGAGTCCCCGGCCTCGCCGGTGGGCCACCGCGACCACATCGGCGTGCACGACCAGGCCGACGGGCGCAAGTACGTCGGCGTCGCGCCGACCGCCGGCCGGGTGTCGGGCACGCTGCTGGTCGGCCTGGCCGACGCGATGGAGCGCCACGGCGTGGAGGGTGCGCGGCTCACGCCGTACCAGAAGATCGTGCTGATCGGCGTGCCCGCCGACGCCGTCGACGCCCTGCTCGACGACCTCGACGAGCTCGGGCTCTCGGGCCGGCCCTCGGGCTGGCGGCGCAACACGATGGCCTGCACCGGCATCGAGTTCTGCAAGCTCGCCATCGTCGACACCAAGGACCGCGCCCGCGACCTGGTCGCCGAGCTGGAGCAGCGCTTCCCCGACCTCGACGCACTGGTGCCCGACGGCATCACCGTCAACGTCAACGGCTGCCCCAACGCCTGCGCCCGCACCCAGGTCGCCGACATCGGGCTCAAGGGCCAGCTGGTCATGCACGAGGGCCAGCAGGTCGAGGGCTTCCAGGTCCACCTCGGCGGCGCCACCGGGCTGCAGGCCAACTTCGGCCGCAAGCTGCGCGCCCACAAGGTCACCAGCGCCGGGCTCGGCGACTACGTCGCCACCCTGGTCGTCAACTACCTCGCCGACCGCACGGGCACCGAGGAGTCCTTCACGACGTGGGTCGCCCGCGCCGACGAGGAGCTCCTCAAGGGCGACAAGACCCTCGAGCCGGCCTCATGAGCGGGCGCGGCATCCCCTTCCACTGCCCCTACTGCGGTGACGAGGACCTGCGTCCGCACGAGGTCGTCTCGCAGGACGGTCAGATCAGCTCCCCCCACGGCAGCTGGGAATGCCGCTCCTGCCTGCGCGCCTTCTCCCTGAGGATGCTCGGCCTGATCCGGCCGGACGCCACGACCCAGGGAGCCGCCACATGACCGCCGCCACCACCCTCACGGCGCGCGCGAACCGAGCCATCGAGACCGCGGGCCGCTCGCCCGAGGAGCTGCGCGACCTCGTGTCCCACTGGGGCGCCGAGCTCGAGCTCGCCCCGGCCGAGGACATCATCGAGTGGGCCGCCGCCACCTTCGGGGAGCGCTTCTGCGTGACCTCCTCGATGGGCGACGCCGTGCTGTCGCACCTGGCCTCCAAGGTCGTGCCCGGCATCGACGTGGTCTTCCTCGACACCGGCTACCACTTCGCCGAGACCATCGGCACCCGCGACGCCGTCGAGGCGACGATGCCGGTCAACCTGCTGACCATCACCCCCGTCCAGAGCGTGGCCGAGCAGGACGCGGAGTACGGCAAGGACCTCTACAAGACCGACCCCGACCTGTGCTGCAAGCTGCGCAAGGTCGAGCCGCTGGCCCGCTCGCTCGCGGGCTACGACGCCTGGGCCACCGGCCTGCGCCGCGCCGAGACCCGCAACCGGGTCATCGCGCCGGTCATCGGCTGGGACGCCAAGAAGGGCAAGGTCAAGGTCTCCCCCATCGCCCGCTGGAGCGACGAGCAGGTCGAGACCTACATCGCCGACAACGGGATCCTCGTGAACCCGCTCGTCTACGACGGCTACCCCTCGATCGGCTGCGCCCCCTGCACCCGTCGCGTCGCCCCCGGCGAGGACGCCCGCAGCGGCCGCTGGGCCGGCACCAACAAGACCGAGTGCGGCATCCACATGTGACCTCCGCCCCCGGCCCCACCCGCACCACCCGAGGACCGCTCCACACCCACCGCACGACAGCAGCACCACACCCACCAGCAGCGCCGCTGGGCCCGGGACCCCCGCCCCACCGAGATCACCACGACAAGGGAGGCCACCTCCGATGGCAGCTCCGGCACTGATCGCCCTGGCCCACGGCACCCGTGACGCGCGCTCCTCCGCGACCATCACCGCACTGGTCGACGAGGTGCGCGCGATGCGCCCCGACCTCAAGGTCGAGCGCGCGTTCCTCGAGTCGGCCCGGCCCGCGTTCCAGACCGTCGTCGACCGGCTCGTCAAGGCCGGGCACGAGGAGATCGTGGTCGTGCCGCTGCTGCTGACCGAGGGCCAGCTCCTCGCCGCCGACGTGCCCTCCGCCGTGGCCGCGGCCGCCGCGCGGCACCCGGGGCTGCAGATCCGCTCGACGGCCATCCTGGGCCTGGAGCCGTGCTTCCTCGAGGTGCTCGACGTGCGGCTGCGCGAGGCGTTGCGCCAGTCGCGGGTGCGCGAGCTCGACGCCCTCGTGCTGGCCGCGTCGGGCTCCACCGACCCGCTGGCCAACCAGGCCGTCGCCCGCCTCGCCCGGCTGTGGGGGGCCCACCACCGCCTGCCCGTCACCGCGGCCTTCGCCTCGGTCTCCCCGCCGGCCACCGGCGAGGCCGTGCGCGCCTTCCGCGGCGAGGGCCGTCGCCACATCGCGGTGGCCTCGCTCTTCCTCTCCCCCGGCTGCGCCACCGACCGCTCCGCCGAGCTGGCCCTCGAGGCCGGCGCGGTGGCGGTCTCCGAGCCGCTGGGCGCGCACCCCGAGGTCGCCCGCACGGTGCTGGCCCGCTACGCCGTCGGCGCCGTCGAGCTCGTCCCGGTCTGATCCCGGGCCGTCACCGTGGTGGGGCCCGGGCCTCGGCGCCCCGGGGCGCTCAGCACACCGGGGCTCAGCACACCGGGGCTCAGCACACCGGGGCTCAGCACACCGGGGCTCAGCACACCGGGGCTCAGCACACCGGGGCTCAGGTCGGCGGTCAGTCCGCCGTGCACCGGACCGGGCTGCACCACCGTGCTCTTGGGTGCCTTGAGGAACCCGAAGCGCTGTCCCACCGGGTGTCGCGAGGCCGCTCCCCCGCGCTCGTCCCCGGCGCTGACGGCCTCGGCGAAGCGCAGCGAGGCGCAGACCTGGTCGACGTCGAGCCCGGCGCTGAAGGCGGTCAGGCGCTCGCGGTCGCAGTGCCACGCCGTGCCCAGGAAGTCGCCGGCCTGGCAGTAGAGCACCACGCCCACGTTGAGGAACTCCTCGCGGTCGGCGCGCGGCACGCAGCGCAGCACGACGTACTGGTAGGCCATCAGCGGGCGCGTCGGGGCGCCGGCGGATCCGGCCGGCACGCCGCTCACGCGTCGGCCCCCGGCAGCCACTGGCGGGTGCCGAGCCGGGCGGTGAGGAAGGCGACGTACGCCGCGCGCAGCGCCGCGGGTGTCTCGGCGCCGGGCACGGGCTGGAGCCAGGCGTCGGGCACGCGCTCGAGCACGCCGGGCAGGACCTCGGGCGTCAGCACCTCGCTGATCGCCGCGTCGACGGCGCCGAGGCCGCCGACGTGGGCGCCGAGCACGTGGTCGGAGACGTCCCAGCGCTGGGCGGCGAAGCGGGCCGGGTCGGTGACGCCGCCGCTCCAGGCGTGGTGGAAGTACAGCGAGGCGCCGTGGTCGATGACCCAGAGGTCGTCGTGCCAGACCAGGAGGTTGGGGTTGCGCCAGCTGCGGTCGACGTTGGCGCAGAACGCGTCGAGCCACAGCACCCGGGCGGCCTCCTCGGCCACCGCCGCCGCGCCGCCGCCCGGCGTCGTGGCCGCCCGCTCGCCGTCGTATCCGAAGGAGCCGGGCAGGAAGTCGACGCCCAGGTTGAGCCCCACCGACGCGACCAGCAGGTCCTGGACCTCCTCGTCGGCCTCGTAGCGCGCGATCTCCACGTCGAGCTCGAGGGCGACCAGCCGCGGGGTGCGCAGCCCGACCAGACGGGCCAGCTCGGCGACCACGACCTCGGCGACCAGGACGCGCACGCCCTGGCCCGCGCCGCGGAACTTGCACACGTAGGTGCCCAGGTCGTCGGCCTCGACGATCCCCGGCAGGCTGCCTCCCTCGCGCAGCGGGGTGACGTAGCGCGTGACGGCCACGGTGGGCAGCGGGCCGTCGTCGACGGCGCGGTCGGCGGCACCGGATGGGTGGTCGGGGCTCACGCCGCGCTCCCCTCCGGGCCGGGGTCGGGATCCGGGTCGGCCTCGTGCAGCAGGCGCCGTCGCTGCTCCGCGACGTCGTAGCGCGCCGGGGGCCAGGTGGGCGCGAGGCCCTCCAGGGCGTCGAGGAGCAGGCGCCCGACCGCGAGGTTGCGATACCACTTGCGGTCGCTGGGCACGACGTGCCACGGGGCGACCTCGGTGTTGGTGCGCTCCAGGGCCGTCTCGTAGGCAGCGCGGTAGGCCGGCCAGAGCTGGCGGTCGTCGATGTCCCCGGGGGTGAACTTCCAGTGCTTGTCGGGTCGGTCGAGGCGCTCCAGCAGCCGCTCGCGCTGGGTGTCGGCGCTGATGTGGAGCATGCACTTGACCACGGTCGTGCCAGCGGCCAGCAGCTCGGCCTCGAAGTCGTTGATGGCGGCGTAGCGACGCTCGATCTCCTCGAGGGGGGCCAGGCCCCTGACCCGTGCGGCGAGGACGTCCTCGTAGTGGGAACGGTCGAAGACACCGATCAGCCCGGGGCCGGGCAGCGCGCGACGGATGCGCCACAGGAAGTCGTGCTCCCGCTCTTGCGCCGTGGGGGCCTTGAAGGACGTGATCCGCAGCCCCTGGGGGTCGACGAGCCCCAGGGTGTGCCGCAGGACCCCGCCCTTGCCCGAGGTGTCCATGCCCTGCAGCACCAGCAGGACGCTGCGGGGGTGCTCCGTGGTGTGCTCGGAGAAGAGCCGCTCCTGCAGCTCGCCCAGCCGCGGGCCGAGCTCGGCCAGCGCGACCTTGCCGGCGGTCTTGCCGTGCGCGAAGTCGGGCGTGGCGTCGGTGGGCAGGCTGCGCAGGTCCACCGGGCCCGTCGGCAGCCGCAGCAGCGAGGCGCTCACGCGTCGACCACGGTGGAGCGGGTCACCAGCGGCGGCTGCGTGGACCACGGGAAGTTGATCCAGCGCGTCGTGCGGCGCCAGGCGTAGTCGGGCTTCACCACGCTCTGCGGCTTCTCGTAGACCACCGCCGAGCGGGCCTCGGCCACGTGGTCGGCGCAGAAGGCCAGCACCGACTCCAGGGTCCGTCCGCTGTCGGCGACGTCGTCGGCGATGAGCACCTTGAGGCCCGACAGGTCGACGGCCGCAGGCGTGGGGGGCAGCATGATCGGCACGTCGAGGCGCTGGTCGACGCCGGTGTAGAACTCGACGTTGACCGCCGAGAGGTTCTTGACGTCGAGGGCGTAGCCCAACCCCATGGCCAGGCCCAGACCGCCCCGGGCGATGGCCAGCACGAGGTCGGGCTCGTAGCCGTCGTCGACCACCTGCTGGGCCAGGTCGCGCACCGCGGTGCCGAAGAGGTCGTAGGTCAGGATCTCGCGCTCGTCGGCCACCCGGTCATTGTGGCGGGAGGCCGGCCGCAGCGTCGAGCGGGGGGCGGGGCGAGGGCGGGCGGGGCGCGTTCCTCGACCACGGTGCGGCGAGTAGGCGGTGTCGAGACGCTCGCTGGCGCTCGCTCCTCAACCACCGTCGCGTCAGTCGAGGGGGTCGGGCTCGTCGCGACCGGAGGCGGCGAGCTCCTGCTTGACCACGGAGAAGGCCAGGCCCGAGCCGTAGCCCTTGCGCGCCAGCATGCCGACGAGACGGCGGGTCGCGGTGACGTCGTCGACGCGCGAGAGCGAGCGCAGCTTCTTGCGCACCAGCTCTCGCGCGGCCTGCTCCTCGTCGTCGGGGTCGATCTCGTCGAGGACCGTGCGGGCGACCTCGTCGTCGACGCCCTTGCGTCGCAGCTCCTGGCTCAGCGCGCGGCGTGCCAGGGACTTGCTGCCACCCCCGCCGGCGCCGCGGGAGGAGACCCAGAGCCGCGCGAAGGCCTCGTCGTCGATGAGGCCGACCTCCTCGAAGCGGTCGAGGAGCGCGGTGGCGATCTCGTCGGGCACCTCGCGCTGCGCGAGCTTGTCGCCGAGCTCCTTGCGGCTGCGGGCACGGCCCGTGAGCTGGTCGAGCAGGATCGTGCGGGCCACCGACTCCGGGTCGGCCTCGGGCCCCAGCGCGGCGCGGTCGGGGGGCGGCTGGCCCGCCGACGAGCGGCTGCGACCCTGCCGCCGGCCCTCGGACCCGCCACGGGCCCGGGAGCCCCTGCGACCCGAGGACCTCGCCTCCCCGAACGGACGCGAGGCCCCGTCGGCCCCGGCCGCGTCGTCGGGCCCGCCGGACCGCGCGGTCCGCTCGGCGCGCTGGGTCCAGGCGTCGACGCCCGCCGAGACGTCGCCGCGCCAGGACGGGGTCGCAGCGGCCTCACCCAGGTCGGACTCGGTCGCGTCGACCCCGGCCCACGACGGGGCGGGCCGGGGGTCGACGTCGCGGTCGACCGGTCGCTGCGACCGGGTCACGATCAGAAGTCGTCGACGCCGACCGGGTCACCGGGCAGCGAGACCTCGGCGTCGACGGTGGGGCCGACCCCGAGCTTCTCGAGGATCTTCTTCTCCAGCTCGTTGGCCAGGTCGGGGTTGTCGCGCAGGAAGGTGCGGGCGTTCTCCTTGCCCTGGCCCAGCTGGTCGCCGTCGTAGGTGTACCAGGCGCCGGCCTTGCGGACCAGGCCCGCCTCGACGCCGACGTCGATCAGGCCACCCTCGCGGCTGATGCCCTTGCCGTACATGATGTCGAACTCGGCCTGCTTGAAGGGCGGGGCGACCTTGTTCTTGACGACCTTGACGCGGGTGCGGTTGCCGACCATGTCGGTGCCGTCCTTCAGCGTCTCGATGCGGCGCACGTCGAGGCGCACCGAGGAGTAGAACTTCAGCGCGCGACCACCGGTCGTGGTCTCCGGCGAGCCGAACATGACGCCGATCTTCTCGCGCAGCTGGTTGATGAAGATCGCGGTGGTCTTGGAGTTGTTGAGCGCACCGGTCATCTTGCGCAGCGCCTGGCTCATCAGGCGGGCCTGGAGGCCGACGTGGCTGTCGCCCATCTCGCCCTCGATCTCGGCGCGGGGCACGAGCGCGGCCACGGAGTCGATGACGATCAGGTCGAGCGCGCCCGAGCGGATCAGCATGTCGGCGATCTCGAGGGCCTGCTCACCGGAGTCGGGCTGGGAGACCAGCAGGGCGTCGGTGTCGACGCCGAGGGCCTTGGCGTAGTCGGGGTCGAGGGCGTGCTCGGCGTCGATGAAGGCGACGATGCCGCCGTTGCGCTGGGCGCTGGCCACCGCGTGGAGGGCGACCGTCGTCTTTCCGGAGGACTCCGGGCCGTAGATCTCCACCACGCGACCGCGCGGCAGGCCGCCGAGGCCGAGGGCGACGTCGAGGGCGATCGACCCGGTGGGGATCACCTCGAGGGGCGCGCGTGTCTCGTCGCCGAGGCGCATCACCGAGCCCTTGCCGAACTGCTTCTCGATCGAGGCGAGCGCTACGTCGAGGGCCTTGTCGCGGTCTCCAGCCATGATGTCTCCGTCCTGGGGCGGAGGGCGCTCGGCCCTCCACGGTGTGGTCTGTGGTGTCGTGCAACGTCTGTGCCGGGAACGCTAGAGGAGCCCGCCGACAGTCGGGGAACGGTGACCCGGGACTGTGGAGAACGCCGATCTGCGCGCCGTCCCCTGCACGGTAGCCCGAACACGTGTTCGACCCCAGTCGACACGCCGCGCCGCGGCGGCGCCCGGTCGACGCCGTGCTCGTCGGACCGACGGTCAGGAGAGCGGGGCGGGGGCCGGGAGCACCGCGTCGAGCGGCCCGGGGCCGTCGACGGGCAGCACGACCCGGAAGCGGCAGCCGGTCGGCCGGCCCCCCTGGTCGACTCCCTGCTCGGTGACGTCCTCGGCGTGCACGGTGCCGCGGTGGGCCTCTACGATGCCCTTGACGATGGCCAGGCCGAGCCCGGCCCCGCGACCGGTGACGTCGTCAGGGGTGCGCGAGGGCTCGGCCTGCCAGGCCACGTCGAACACCCGGGCGAGGTCGACGGCCCCGATGCCGCCGCAGCCGTCGGTCACGACGAGCTCCACGCAGTCGCCCCCCGCGGCAGCGCGCACCCCGGCGGCGAGGCCCGCGCCCTCGACGTGCACCGTGCCCCCGGGCGGGGTGTGGCGCACGGCGTTCATCACCAGGTTGGAGACCACGCGCGAGAGCCCCGAGGGGTCGGCGACGAGCTCGAGACCGCCGGGCACCGCTCCCCCGAGCCTGACCCCGCGGGCCCGTGCCACCGGGTCGGCGGCGGCGATCGCGTCGCTGACGACGTCGCCGAGCACCACGGCCTCGGGGGCCAGCCGCAGCACGCCGGCGTGGATGCGGGAGAGCTCGAAGAGGTCGTCGACCATGCGGACCATGCGGTCGACCTCGACCCGGATCTGGCGGTGGTAGCGCTCGGGGTCGGGGGTCATGCCGTCCTCGAGCGCCTCGGTCATCGCCCGCATGCCGGCCAACGGGGTGCGCAGGTCGTGGGAGACCCAGGAGACCAGCTCGCGGCGCGAGTCCTCCAGGCGCGCCTCGCGCCCACGGGCCTCCTCGAGGCGGGCGTGCGCGGTGGCGAGCTCCTCGGACAGCGCGCGGAACTCCGAGGGCCCGCGGGCCCCGCCGACGTACGGCGAGCCGGAGCCCACCCGCCGCACCTCCTCGCGCAGCGACAGCGACCAGCGGGTGATCGCCCGCGAGAGGGCGAGCGCGACCGCCAGCGCGACCACCGTGGCGGCGCCGGCCACGAGCGTGACGACCTCGACGTCGTCGTCGCTGATGAACATGCGCTGGGAGGCCGCGAGCACCCCGGCGAGCACCGCGGCCACCGGCACGACCGCGGCGAGGCCGAGCTGCCAGCGGATCGACAGCCGGCGCACGAGCCAGGCCAGCAGCAGCCCGACGACGCCCACGACGACGGCCGCGACCGCCGCCACGAGGACGACCTGCGCCTGCTCGCCGTTCACGACGCCTCCCACCGGTAGCCCACGCCCCACACCGTCAGCAGCCGCCGTGGGTGGGTGGGGTCCTGCTCGACCTTCTCGCGCAGGCGGCGCACGTGCACGGTCACGGTGGAGCGGTCGCCGACCGACCAGCCCCACACCTCCTGCAGCAGGTCGTCGCGGTTGACCGCGACGCCGGGGTGGCTGAGGAACCACCACAGCAGGTCGAACTCCCGGGTGGTCAGGGCCAGCTCGCGGCCCGCCCGGGTGACCGTGTGACGTGCGGCGTCGACCTCGAGGTCGCCGTCGACCACGACCCGCGGACCGACGACCTCGGCCGGCTCCGACGTACGCCGGAGCACCGAGTCGACCCGCAGGGCCAGCTCGCGCGGGCTGAAGGGCTTGCTGACGTAGTCGTCGGCGCCGTGCTCGAGGCCGGCGACACGGTCGCCCTCCTCGCCGAGGGCGGTGAGCATCACCACCGGCACGTCACCGCTGCGCCGCAGCCGACGGCACACCTCGAGCCCGTCGATCCCGGGCAGCATCAGGTCGAGCACCACGAGGTCGGCCGGGCGGGAGCCCATCAGCTCCAGCGCCGCCTCGCCGTCGCCGGCCTCGACGACCTCGTGGCCGTGGGCGCGCAGGTAGGACACGACGACCTCGCGTACGGTGAGGTCGTCGTCGACGACGAGCACGAGGGCCACGCTCAGCGACCGGTGGGGCCGGGGCGGTCGGGCGGGTCGGACGGGCGGGACGGGTCGGCCGTGACCGGGCCGGCGGCGTGCTGCGCGCGGCGCCGCAGCAAGCCGGCCACGACGACCCCGAGCAGCACGAGCCCGGCCACGGCGAGCCAGCCGGCGGTGTAGTCGCGGTCGAGCAGCGTGGGGTTGTCGGCGCGCTCGCCGAAGCGGCCCAGCACGGGCACGGCGAGCAGGGTCAGGCTGCCCAGCAGGACGAGACCCACCGTGGTGGGGGCGCGGAAGGGGCGTGGCACGACGCGCACGCCCACGGCGACGAGCACGAGGACGAGCGGGGCCAGCACGGCGTCGTGGAGGACCACGCCGGAGGCGGCCCACAGCAGCGCGTCGAGCACCTGGGCGGGCTCGGCGCGCGACCACAGCAGCCACGCGCCGTACAGACCCAAGGCCACGCCGACGGCGCCGAGCGCCAGGCGCAGGCCGAGCGGGGTCGGTGCTCCCCCGGTCGGGGCGCTCACGCGAGCACCTCCAGCGACGTGACCCACTTGGTCTGGAGCACGCCGGGGCGGTTGGGGGCGATGATCCGGCAGGGGAAGCCGTGGTCGAGGCTCAGCGTCTCGCCGTTGACCTGCAGGGCCAGCAGCGTGCGGTCGTCCTCGGCGAAGGAGGCCTGGAGCGCGGTGGTGCCGAAGGCGCCGGCCCGCTGCAGCGAGGTCACCCGCAGGTCGCTGTCGGCGGGGGCCTCGACCACGGCGAGCAGGTCGGCGACCCGCACCCCGGTCCAGGTGGCGTCGGCCGACCAGCCCTCGACGCAGGCGATCGGGAGGTCGACGGTGTGCTGGGTCATCGCCAGCAGGTCCTCGCGGGTGAGCTCGACGGTGCGCGAGCCGTGGGCCACCGTGAGGCGGAAGGAGTCGCCGACGTCGTCGGTGGTGACCTGCGCGGCCGCGGCGGAGCGGTTGACCGGCAGCCCCTGCGGGCCGTCACCGGTGCGCACGGCGAGCACGGAGACCGTGCGCAGCAGCGGCACCGTGCTGCCCGCGGTGGCGAGCACGGCCAGGCCGGCCGCCGCCCAGGTCGTGCGCAGCAGGCCGCGCCGGGAGAGCCCGCCGCCGCGCTCGGTCGGCCGGTCGGTCCCCGGCCCGTCGGTGCGGGGCCGGTCGGTGCGGGACCGGTCGAGGGTGGTGTCGTCGACGTCGGCGCCCAGCGCGGCACGGATGACCGGCAGCTTGACCGCGACGTGCACGACCAGCGAGCCGATCGCGACCCACGCCACGGCGTAGTGGGTGGAGCGGAAGGAGAAGGCCCAGGGGTACCACTGGGCGGAGTTCATGAGGCCGGTGACGAGCAGGAAGACCGCCGAGCCGACGAGCGCGAGGATCGAGGCCCGCTCGAGGGCGGTGACGGCCAGCGCGCGCACCCCGCGGCCCGGCCGGGCGAAGAGCCGCGGGAAGACAGTCCACAGCTTCACCAGCAACAGCGGCACGGCGGCGGTGCCGGTGACGACGTGGAGGCCCTGGGTGACGCGGTAGCCCCAGGAGGGCGAGGCCGGGAACGGCACCGGGTGGTCGACGTTCTGCGCGTAGTGGCTGACCAGCCCGGTGAGGAAGCAGACGGTGAAGCAGACGCCCAGCCACAGGCCGACGCGGGCGGCGACGGTGGGACTGCGCAGCTCGGAGCGGAAGCTGTCCTCGCTCGGCAGGCGCTCGGCCAGCCGGCTCATCACCGCCACCTCGTCACGTCCCCGTCCGGGTGCGGGCGGGGGGTCCTGCGCTGGGGCTCGTCATCAGGTCGTCGGCTCCTCGGGGTGGTGGGGGTCCCGAGAGACGTCCTGCAGGTGGCGTGCCGCACCCGCGGGTGCGACGGGGAGCGCCGCGACGGGGGCGAGCTGCTCCTCGAGCACGGCGCACCAGCGCCCGGCGAAGGGCTCGCACGCGCTGACGCCCCAGCCCGCGGCCTCGGCCACGTGGGCGATGTCGTCGACGCCGAGCACCGACCAGCGGAAGGGCCGGCTGCGCACGTCGTCGCCCTCGATGCTGGCCCACGTGGTCGTCATCGGGACCCCCGGCGGCGCCAGCTCGACCACGACCCGACCGCGCGGGTCGAGCACCTCGCGCACGCGCCGCAGCAGCCGCACGGGGTCTCCCCCGATGCCGACGTTGCCGTCGGCGAGCAGCGCCGACTCCCAGCGCCCCTCGCCGGGGATCGACTCGAAGACGTCGCGCAGGATCGCCGAGGCGCCGCGCTGGCGGGTCTGCTCGACGGCCTCGTGGACCACGTCGATGCCGAGCACGACGTGGCCGCGCGCGGCCAGGCCCGCGGAGAGCCGGCCCGGTCCGCAGCCGATGTCGATGGTGGGGCCCACGCACCACGCGAGCAGCGCGTGGTCGGCCTCGTCGGCCTCGCGGGTCCAGTCCGCCACCGGGAGCGGCGAGGGCTCGGGGCCCAGGCCCACCACGCGGCACGGCATGCCCCGCAGGGCGTGGGTGAAGACGGCGGAGAAGGACTCGTCGCGCACGCTCACGAGGCCACCTCCGGGCTCCAGGCCGCGGCGAAGCGGCCACCGGGCACGAGGGCGACGACCGCGTCGGCGTCGGCCACGGTGTCGATGTCGCGCAGCACCGCGGTCGTGGCGATGCTCAGGCCGGCCGCCACGAGCGCCGCGCGGGTGTCGTCGTGGGTGGTGGGCGTCGACATCGGCACGCCGCGCAGGGCCGCGGCGGCGAGGGGGTCGCGCAGGGCGAGCACCCACCAGCCACCGTCCTCGGCCGGGCCGAGCACGCCGTCGTGGTCGGCCAGGGGCGCAGCCGCCGCGAGCAGCAGGTCCGGGGTCACCTGCGGGGTGTCCATGCCGACCTGCACGACCGGGCCGGGGCCCGTGGCGGCCACGTCGGCGTGGGCGCGCACGAGCCGCTCGTCGAAGCCGTCGCCGACCTGCGGGGTGACCTGCCAGCCGTGCAGGTGGCGGCGGATGCGCTCACCGTGCACGGCGTCGAGCAGCTCGCCGTCGAGGGAGAGGTGGCAGCGGTCGGGGCCCACCGCGTCGGTGCAGGCCACCAGGGTGTCGAGGAGGGAGGCGGCGGCGATCTCCGCGGCCAGGTCCATGCCGATGTCGGCGCCGAGGCGGGTCTTGACCCGCCCCGCGACCGGTGCCTTGGCCACGACCAGCATCCGCGGCGCCGCGGCCGGGCCGGCGCCCGCGGCGTACGGGGCGGGGGTGGGGCGGGGGGTGGGGGTGCTCATGCGAGGGCCTTCCAGAAGTCGCGCGCCGTGCGGACGGTGCCCTTGACCGACCCCGAGACCTTCGAGCGGGTGCCGGCGGCGCGGGGGTGGTAGCCGACGTCGCGCTCGGAGACCCGCCACCCGGCGACGGTGACCTTCTGCAGCAGCTCGACGGGGTAGCCGAAGCGGCGGTCCTCGACACCGAGGTCGAGCAGGTCCTGGCGCCGCGAGACCCGCATCGGGGCGATGTCGTGGGCCTGCATCGCGATCCGCCGGCGCAGCCAGGCCACGATCAGCGCGTTGCCGGCGCGGGCGTGCCACGGCCACACACCGCGCTGCACGGGGCGGCGCCGGCCCACGGCGAAGTCGGCGCGGCCCGAGGCGACGTCGTCGAGCAGCGGCAGCAGCTCGGCGGGGTCGAAGGAGCCGTCGCCGTCCATGAAGGCGACGTAGTCGTGGGTGGCGGCGAGGAGCCCGGCGTGCACGGCCGAGCCGTAGCCGGGCACGCTCTCGCGCACGACCCGGGCGCCGAGCCGCTCGGCGACCGCGGCCGTGCCGTCGACCGATCCGTTGTCGACGACGATCACCGAGAAGCGGGCGGGCACCCGCGGGATCAGGTCGCCCAGGGCAGGCGCCTCGTCCTTGCAGGGGAGGACGAGGTCGCAGACGGGCACGTCGTCAACGGTAGGTGGCATCGTGGCGGTGAACCCTTACGAAGAGGTGACGCCGGTCGGTCCGGCCGCCCCATCGAACCGCACGGGGTGCTCGGGGGTGTTCACCCGGGAGGCCAGACGTTCGCGTGTCGTTCCCCCGGCGTTCCCGCAGCGTGCGCCGCGTGTCGTGCGCGAGCGCGCGCGTGGCTGCGGCACCGCGCGGGCCCGGGTCGTCGCTGTCGGGCGCCACCGGTGGGCTGGCTAGGGTCTGGGCATGGCGACCAGCCCCCCTCTGACCGACCCGCCCCCGGCCCCGGCGGGAGCGGCGCCGGTCGAGGACCGCTCCGGCGCCCGCGCCGCCGCCTGGGGCCTCGGCGTCGCCGTCGTGCTGGTGGCGCTCGCGATCGTCGTGCCCCGCGTCCTCGACTGGGAGACCTGGACGCGCGCGCCGCGCTCCTACACCGACCTCGCGGTGCCACCGCTGCACGGGTTCTGGGACCCCAAGCTGCTCGGCCCCGGCACGGTGCCGGCGCTGCTGGTCGCGCTCGTGGGATGGCGCTGGTTCGCCGGGTGGGCGGAGACCCTCCCGTGGCGGCGGCTGCTGCTCGTGTCGTACGTCGTGGCGCTGGCCTGGATGGTCTCGCTGGCCGTGGTCGACGGCAGCTCGGGTCTCTCCCGGGTGCTGGGCAGCGACGTGGAGTACCTCCCCACCGCCCGGGAGGTCGACGGGATCGGCACCCTGCTCCAGGAGTACGTCGGACGCATCTCCTACTCCTCCCCCGACAACTGGCCCACCCACGTCGCCGGCCACCCGCCGCTGGCGCTGCTGTTCTTCGTCGGGCTGGTGCGGGTCGGTCTGGGCGGCGACCTGGCGGCCGGGATCGTGGTGACCGTGCTCGCCGCGACCACGGCGCTGGCGGTGATGACCACGCTGCGCGCGCTGGGTCACGAGGCCCTCGCCCGGCGGGCCGCTCCCTTCCTCGTGCTCGCCCCGGCGGCGGTCTTCATGGCCGTCTCCGCCGACGCCCTCTTCGGCGCCCTGGGGGCCTGGGGCCTGGCGTGCCTGGCGCTCGGGGCCAGCCACGCCTCGCGCCGCGGACTGCTGGCGTGGTCGACCCTGGCGGGCCTGCTGCTCGGCGCCATGGTGATGACCTCCTACGGCCTGCCGCTGCTCGGCCTCACCGCGCTGGCGGTGCTGGCCCTGGCCCGCTCCTGGCTGCCGCTGCCGGTCGCCGCGGGCGCCGCGCTCGTGGTGGTGCTCGGCTTCGCCGCGGGCGGCTTCGCGTGGTGGGAGGCCTACCCCGTGCTCCACGACCGCTACTGGGAGGGCATCGCCGCCGACCGGCCGGCGTCGTACTGGCTGTGGGGCAACCTCGCGGCCCTCGTGCTCAGCGCGGGCCCCCTGCTCGGCTCGGCGCTGGCCGTGGCCGGCCTCAGGGCGCGCCGGCTGGGGCGCGACGTGCTCGCCTCGCCGCTGCTGCTCGTGCTCAGCGCCGCCCTGGCCGTGGCCGTCGCCGACGCCTCACGGATGAGCAAGGCCGAGGTCGAGCGGATCTGGGTGCCGTTCGTGCCGTGGATGATGATCGGCGCGGCCTTCCTCCCCGAGCGCTGGCGGCGCTGGGGGCTGGGTCTGCAGCTGGTCGCGGCGCTGTTGCTGCAGCACCTCATGTACACCAGCTGGTAGCCCAGCCCGGTCGGGGCGGCCGGCACCCGGCCGCCCCGACCCGTGCCTCAGGCGCGCAGCGGCGCGGTGGCGAAGGCGGGCAGGCCCTCCTCGGGGGCGATGGCCGCGGCGAAGCCGAGCTCGGCGCGGGCGCGCTCGGGCGAGGCGACGATGTGGCGCACGTCGCCGAGGCGGAACCCGCCGGTGACCTCGGGGGCGATCTCCGCGCCGCCGTCGGCGCCCGTGCCGGTGGCGACGAGCTCGGCGACCTGCTTGATGCCCACCGGTCGCCCGGAGGCGACGTTGTAGGCGGCGTAGTGACCCGTCGGGGCGGCCACGACGGCGCGCAGCGCGGCGACGTTGGCCTGCGCGACGTCGCTGACGTGCACGAAGTCGCGCATCTGCGCGCCGTCCTCGTAGACCTTCGGTGCCTCCCCGCGCTCGAGGGAGGACCGGAACATCGCCGCCACCCCCGAGTACGGCGTGTCGCGCGGCATGCCCGGGCCGTAGACGTTGTGGTAGCGCAGCGCCACCGCGGCGGCGTCGGCCTGGCGCACCCACGCCGAGGTGTAGTGCTCCTGGGCCAGCTTGCTGGCGGCGTAGCTGGAGCGCGGGTCGAGGCGGGCGTCCTCGTCGACCAGGGCCCAGCCCAGCGGTACGCCGCACACGGGGCAGTGGTTGTCGAAGTCGCCGGACTCCAGCGCCGCGACGGTGCGCGGCCCCGGGGCCTGGTCGCCGTGCTCGGGGCAGGTGTAGCGGCCCTCGCCGTAGACGACCATGCTCGAGGCGAGCACCATCCGGTCGACGCGCGCCTCGTGCATGGCCGCGAGCAGGACGGCCGTGCCGTAGTCGTTGTGCGAGGCGTAGGCCGGCAGGTCGGCCACCTTCACCCCGGCCCCCACGACGGCCGCCTGGTGGCAGACCGCGTCGACGCCGTCGAGCAGCGCGCTCACCGCGTCGGCGTCGCGCACGTCGACGTGGTGGGTGCCCGCGGGCGGGCGGGCCTCGCCGTGGGCCATGTCGAGCATCCAGTCGACGCGCACGACCTCGTCGCCGTCGGCCTCCAGGGCCTCGGCCACCGCGGCGCCGATGAAGCCGGCCGAGCCGGTCAGCAGGACCTTCACGCGCCCGCCTCCTCGCCCTGCTCGCCCGCGCCGGCGGGGGTCGGGATGCCGTAGGACAGCTCCATGCCCTCGGCCCAGGTGGAGCAGGTGCACCCGTCGGGGTCGGGGAGGCTCTCGATGGTGCGGGTGAGCACGCCCTTGAGCCGCTCGAGGTTGGCCTGGAAGAGCGCGAAGACCTCCTCCTGGCCGACGCCCTGGCCGGCCTCGACGCCGGCGTCCATGTCGGTGACCAGCGCGATGGCGGTGTAGCACTGCTGCATCTCACGGGCCAGCGGCGCCTCGGGGTGGCCGGTCATGTTGATGAGCGACCAGCCCTGGGCGGCGTAGTGCTGCGACTCGGCGCGGGTGGAGAAGCGGGGACCCTCGATGACCACCATCGTACCGCCGGCCTTGATCTCCGGGTCGGCACCGGCCACGGCCGCGCCGAGGCGCTCGCAGTAGGGGTCGGCGTAGGGCAGGTGGACCGCCCCGCTCTCGACGTAGGACGGGATGCGGCGATAGGTGCGGTCGACCAGCTGGTCGGGCACGACGATGTCGCCGGGCGCGACCTCCTCGCGCAGCCCACCGACGGCGCAGGGCGCGAGCACCTGGCGCACGCCCAGCGAGCGCAGCGCCCAGAGGTTGGCGCGGTAGGGGATGGCGTGGGGCGGGTAGTCGTGGTGGTCGCCGTGGCGCGGCAGGAAGGCCACCCGGCGCCCGGCCACGGTGCCGACCGAGATGGTCGCCGAGGGCAGGCCGTAGGGGGTCTCGACGCTGACCTGCTCGGGGTCGTCGAGGAAGGAGTAGAAGCCGGTGCCGCCGATCACGGCGACGTCTGCGGTCGCGTTCATGGCCGCAACTGTGCCAGCCCTCACCCCGGCCCTCGCCGGGGGTGCTGGTCGACGTGCTCGAGCTCGCTGCTCGGGGTCGCTGCTCGGGGTCGCTGCTCGGGGTCGCTGCTCGGGGTCGCTGCTCTGTGTCGGTGCCCGGGTCAGCGCTCGGAGGCCGGCAGGGCCAGCGCGCTCCACACCGCGGCCCAGACCTGCTTGGGCGGCACCCCGGCGTCGAGGGCCTCCTGGGCCGTCCGGTCGCCCAGCTCGCTCATGACGAAGAAGCTCGCCCACGACCGCGACGACGCCGTGCCCAGGGCGTGGTCGAGGCGCTCCCAGAACTCGGTGTGCCGCATGGCGCCCATGATGCCTCGCGCCGCCGACGGCGCCCGACCGAGGGTGGCCCGAGGACGAGCCCCCGCGGTCAGGTGAGGAGCAGCCGGTCGAGGCGGCGGCGCACGACGAGGAGTCCGGCGACCCCCATGACCACGAGGTAGACCACCGAGACCGCCGAGGCCCAGGAGACCGTGCCCGTGGTCAGCTCGCGGCACAGGACGACGCCGCGGTAGAGCGGGGTGCACTCCACGACCCAGCGCAGCCAGGTGGGGAAGGCCGTGACCGGGAAGAAGGTCGCGGAGAACAGGAACATCGGCAGCGTCGCCAGGGTGACCAGCTCGAAGTCCTGCCAGGAGCGCATGAAGGTGGTCAGCGCCATGCACACCCCGCCGAAGGCCAGCCCGATGAGCAGCGCGGCGGGCACGACGAGCACCGCCCACCACGACGACACCAGGCCCATCAGCAGCATGACGACCAGGAAGCCCGCGGAGTAGATGCCGCCGCGCAGCAGCGACCAGCTCAGCTCGCCGCGGGCGATGTCCATGGTGGTCAGCGGCGTGGCGAGCATCTGGTCGAAGAGCTTGTTGTACTTGAGCTTGAAGAAGAAGTTGAAGGTGGCGTCGAGGATCGTGCCGTTCATGGCCGAGGCCGCGAGCATGCCGGGGGCGACGAAGGCGGCGTACTCGATCGTGCGGCCGTCGACCTCGAAGCCCGTGACGAGCTGGCCGACGCCCACGCCGATCGAGAACAGGTAGAAGACCGGCTCCAGGAACCCGGTGAGGAAGATGTACCAGGCGCGGCGGTAGGCGAGGAAGTTGCGGTAGAGCAGCAGGGCGGTGGCCTCGCGGGCCCCGAGGGGCGAGGCGGCCTGGCGCGCGACGGCGGCGGTGACGGCGCTCATCAGGAGATCAGCCTCCGCTGCAGGCGCCGGGCGGCCCAGCGCCAGCCGAGCGC
The DNA here is from genome assembly GCF_001423135.1 of Nocardioides sp. Leaf307. Lineage (NCBI taxonomy): Bacteria > Bacillati > Actinomycetota > Actinomycetes > Propionibacteriales > Nocardioidaceae > Nocardioides > Nocardioides sp. Leaf307. Next base: position 153,642 of record NZ_LMNY01000002.1, read on the forward strand.
GGCCAGGACCACCAGGTAGGCGACGTGGACCAGCGCGGCGGAGACGTCGACCCGGCCCAGCGTGAGCATCCGCGTCAGGTCGACGCCGTGCCACAAGGGGGTGATGGTGGCCAGCAGCTCGAGCGGCGCGTCGAGGTTGGCCACCGGGAAGAAGGCCCCGGAGAACAGGAAGAGCGGGATCATGCCGAGGCGGAAGATGAGGTTGAAGGCGCTCTCGTCCTTGGCGCCCGCGGCGTAGGCGTAGACCGGGGTGGCGAAGGCCAGGCCCACCAGCAGCTGCACCAGGAAGGCCAGCAGCACTCCCCCGACGCTGCTGAAGACCCCGAAGGGCGCCATCACCGCGAGGAACACCGCGGAGGTGAGCGCCACGCGGAAGAGCACGAAGGCCAGGTGCGCCAGCATGATGTCGCCCACGCGCAGCGGCGCCGCGATCATGCCGAAGTAGACCTTGTGCCACTTGACCATGTCCATGACGGGGTAGGTGGTCTCCCCGATCACCGTGGTCATCGCCTGGGCCGCCACCAGGCCGGGCGCCACGAAGGCGAGATAGCTGGTGGCGCCCTCGAGCTCGGCGGGGTCGCCCTCGATGAAGCCGCCGAGCAGCACGCCCATGGCCACGACGTAGAGCAGCGGGGTGACGAAGGAGGAGACGATCGTGCCCTTCCAGGTGCGGCGGTAGACCGTCAGCCAGTAGTCGAGCAGCCGCAGCGCGCCGGCCAGGGTGCTGGCGGGCGCGGTGGCCCGGGTCGGGTCGGGGGCCCCGGAGGAGGTGGCGGCCATCAGTCGACCAGGGTCCGGCCGGTGAGGCGGAGGAAGACGTCCTCCAGCGTGGAGCGGCGCACCAGCGTGGCGACCGGCACCAGCCCGCGCTCGTGCACCTTGGCCACGGTCTCCTCGCCGTCGTGGGAGTAGAGCAGGAGCCGGTCGGGCAGCACCTCGACCCGGTCGGCGAGGTCCTCGACCTGGCGGGCGACGACCTCGTGGGTGTCGCCCTCCTGGGCCACGCCGAAGCGGAGCTCGGCCACCTCGCGGGTCGAGTGCTCGGCGATCAGGTCGAGCGGGGAGCCCTCGGCGACGATGAGCCCCTTGTCCATCACCACGAGCCGGTCGGTCAGCTGCTCGGCCTCGTCCATGTAGTGGGTGGTGAGGACCAGGGTGACCCCCTGCTGCTTGAGGCGGAACAGCCGGTCCCACACGACGTGGCGGGCCTGGGGGTCCAGGCCGGTGGTCGGCTCGTCGAGCAGCAGGACCTCGGGCCGGTTGATCAGCGAGCGGGCGATGGTCAGGCGTCGCTTCATGCCCCCGGAGAGGTCCTCGACCATCGAGCCGGCCTTCTCGGTCAGCTGCACGAACTCCAGCAGCTCGTCGACGCGGGCACGGACGTCCTTGCGCGGCAGGCCGAAGTAGCGGCCGTAGACGAAGAGGTTCTCCCGCACCGTCAGCTCGGTGTCGAGGGTGTCCTCCTGCGGGCAGACACCGATGCGGGCGCGGATCTCAGGACCGTCGACGGCCGGGTCGAGACCGAGGATGCGCAGCTCACCGCCGCTGATGGGCGACACGGCGGCCACCATGCGCATGGTCGAGGACTTGCCGGCGCCGTTGGGCCCCAGGAAGCCGAAGGCCTCACCCCGGCGCACGTCGACGTCGATGCCGCGCACGGCCTCGACGTCGCCGAACCCCTTGCGCAGGCCCTGGGCCCAGATCATCGAGTCGGTCGCCGTCACCCGAGCACCCTAGGCCCGACCGCCGACAGCACGCCTCCGCTTTCCCGCCCCACCCGCCGCCGCGCCGGAGGGGCCGTGCCGGACATCTCCGCGGCGCGCAGCGAGTGGCCCGAGCGGGCCCAGCCGTCGGGGGGAGCCCGGCTGTCGGCGGCGTCGGCGACACTGGCCCGGTGACCCCTCCCACCCCCGCTGCCGCGCCGCCGCCCGCCGACGCGCTGGCGCGCTTCAGCGAGCCGACGCGCACGTGGTTCGCCGCGGCGTTCGCGGAGCCCACCCCGGCGCAGGCCGGCGCGTGGGAGGCGATCGGCGCGGGCCGGCACGCCCTGGTGGTGGCGCCCACCGGGTCGGGCAAGACCCTGTCGGCCTTCCTGTGGTCGCTCGACCGGCTGCTGTCGACCCCTCCGCCGGAGGACAGGCAGCGCCGCTGCCGGGTGCTCTACGTCTCCCCGCTGAAGGCGCTGGCCGTGGACGTCGAGCGCAACCTGCGCTCCCCGCTCACGGGCATCCGACACACCGCCGACCGGCTCGGGGCCGAGGTGGCCGACGTGCGGGTCGGCGTGCGCTCCGGCGACACGAGCGCGGCCGACCGCCGCAAGCTCACCACCGCTCCGCCCGACATCATGATCACGACGCCCGAGTCGCTCTTCCTGATGCTCACCTCCCAGGCCCGCGAGTCGCTGCGCGGCGTGGAGACGGTCATCGTCGACGAGGTCCACGCCGTGGCCGGCGGCAAGCGCGGCGCCCACCTCGCCCTCACCCTCGAGCGCCTCGACGCCCTGCTGGAGCGGCCGGCCCAGCGGGTCGGGCTGTCGGCCACCGTGCGGCCGCTGGAGGAGGTCGCGCGCTACCTCGGCGGCTCCGCCCCCGTCGAGATCGTGGCGCCGCCCTCGCGCAAGCAGTGGGAGCTGAGCGTCGTCGTGCCCGTGGAGGACATGACCGCCCCGGGTGGCTACGACGAGGAGGACGCCGACGGCGAGGGCTCGGCCACCCGGGCGGCCTCGATCTGGCCCCATGTCGAGGAGCGCGTCGTCGACCTCATCGAGTCGCACCGCTCGACCATCGTCTTCGCCAACTCCCGGCGGCTCTCCGAGCGCCTCACCTCGCGGCTCAACGAGATCGCCAACGAGCGCGCCGGCGTCGAGCCCGAGGCCGGGGACCTCGTGCCCGTGCCCGCCGGCGCCCACGACCACGACGGCGACCCCCTGGGTGACGGCGCCGGTCACGGGGACGACCAGCCCGACGACCTGGCCGACGACCAGCCCGACGACCTGCCCGACAGCGGACGGGCCGTCCCGTCGCGCCCGCCGGCCCAGGTCATGGCCCAGTCCGGGTCCTCCGGCGGCAGCCCCGAGGGCGCGGTCGTCATCGCCAAGGCCCACCACGGGTCGGTCTCGAAGGAGCAGCGCGCGCTGATCGAGGACGACCTGAAGCGCGGCCGCCTGCCCGCCGTGGTCGCCACCAGCAGCCTCGAGCTCGGCATCGACATGGGGGCGGTCGATCTGGTCGTGCAGATCGAGTCGCCTCCCTCGGTCGCCAGCGCCCTGCAGCGCGTGGGCCGTGCGGGCCACCAGGTCGGCGAGGTGTCGCGGGGGGTGCTCTTCCCCAAGCACCGTGGCGACCTCGCCCAGACCGCTGTGGCCGTGCAGCGCATGCGCGCCGGCGCCATCGAGTCGCTGCGGGTGCCGACCAACCCCCTCGACGTGCTGGCCCAGCAGGTCGTGGCCATCACCGCGCTCGAGGCATGGGACGCCGACGAGCTCTTCGCCCTGGTGCGCCGCTCGGCGCCGTTCACCGCCCTGCCCCGCTCGGCCTACGACGCCACCCTCGACCTGCTCAGCGGCCGCTACCCCTCCGACGAGTTCGCCGAGCTGCGCCCGCGCATCGTCTGGGACCGCGTCACCGGAGAGCTCACCGGCCGGCCCGGCGCGCAACGCCTCGCGGTGACCAGCGGCGGCACCATCCCCGACCGCGGCCTCTTCGGGGTCTTCCTGGTGGGCGGCGAGGGCCCGGGGCGGCGCGTCGGCGAGCTCGACGAGGAGATGGTCTACGAGTCGCGCGTCGGCGACGTCTTCGCCCTCGGCGCCACCAGCTGGCGCATCGAGGACATCACCCACGACCGGGTCCTCGTCACCCCGGCTCCCGGCATCCCGGGCCGGCTGCCCTTCTGGAAGGGCGACAGCCTGGGCCGCCCCGCCGAGCTGGGCCAGGCCATCGGTGCCTTCACCCGGGAGCTGGCCGCCCTGCCCCGCCCCGCGGCCGAGGCCAAGGTGCGCGAGGAGGGGCTCGACGAGTGGGCCGCGGGCAACCTCGTCTCCTACCTCCAGGAGCAGCTGGAGGCCACCAACACCCTGCCCAGCGACCGCACCCTGCTGGTCGAGCGCTTCCGCGACGAGCTCGGTGACTGGCGCCTGGTGCTCCACTCGCCCTACGGCACCCCCGTGCACGCCCCGTGGGCCCTCGCGCTCAACGCACGCCTGCGCGAGCGCTACGGCGTCGACGGCCAGGCCGTGGCCTCCGACGACGGCATCGTCATCCGCATCCCCGACACCGACGCCGAGCCGCCCGGCGCGGAGCTGGTGGTCTTCGAGCCCGACGAGGTCGACGACCTGGTCACCCAGGAGGTCGGCGGCTCGGCGCTCTTCGCCTCCCGCTTCCGCGAGTGCGCCGCCCGGGCCCTGCTGCTGCCCCGGCGCGACCCCGGTCGCCGCTCCCCGCTGTGGCAGCAGCGGCAGCGCTCGGCGGCGCTGCTGGAGGTCGCCTCCAAGTACCCGTCGTTCCCGATCGTGCTCGAGGCCGTGCGCGAGTGCCTCCAGGACGTCTACGACCTCCCGTCCCTGATCGGCCTCATGCGACGGGTGGAGCAGCGCGAGGTGCAGGTGGTCGACGTCGCCACCCCGTCACCCTCGCCCTTCGCCCGCAGCCTCCTCTTCGGCTACGTCGCGCAGTTCGTCTACGAGGGCGACTCCCCCATCGCCGAGCGCCGCGCCGCAGCCCTCTCGCTCGACCAGGGCCTGCTCGCCGAGCTGCTGGGCCGCGCCGAGCTGCGCGAGCTGCTCGACCCCGAGGTGCTCGAGGAGGTCGCCGCCGAGCTCCAGCGGCTGACCGAGGAGCGACGGGCCCGCGACGCCGAGGGCGTGGCCGACCTGCTGCGCCTCCTCGGGCCGCTGAGCACCGACGAGATCACCGCGCGCAGCGTGCCCGACGCCGACGTCACCGGGTGGCTTGCCGCGCTCGCGCAGAGCCGTCGCGTGGTCGAGCTGCGGATGGCCGGCGACGAGCGCTGGTCGGCGATCGAGGACGTCGGCCGCCTGCGCGACGGTCTGGGCACCCCCGTGCCCCCGGGCACGCCCGAGGCCTTCACCGACCCCGTCGACGACCCGCTGGGCGACCTGGTCGCACGCTTCGCGCGCACCCACGGACCCTTCACCACCGACGACGTCGCCGCGCGCCTGGGCCTCGGCACGGCGGTCGTGCGCCACACCCTGCAGCGCCTCGCCGCCTCGGGCCGGGTGCTGGAGGGCGAGTTCCGACCGCACGGCTCGGGCAGCGAGTGGTGCGAGGCCGAGGTGCTGCGCCGCCTGCGCCGCCGCTCGCTGGCCCGGCTGCGCAAGGAGGTCGAGCCCGTCGACCCCGAGGCGCTGGGCCGCTTCCTGCCGGCCTGGCAGCACGTGTGGGCCGCCTCCACCAGCGGTCGCGGCGGCCTGCGCGGCGTCGACGGGGTGCTGGCCGCCGTCGACCAGCTCGCCGGCTGTGCCGTGCCCGCCTCGGCGCTGGAGCCGCTGGTGCTCTCGGCGCGGGTGCGCGACTACGAGCCCTCCTACCTCGACGAGCTCACCGCCTCCGGGGAGGTCGTCTGGTCGGGTCATGGCGCGCTGCCGGGCTCCGACGGCTGGGTGTCGCTCCACCTCGCCGACCAGGCCCCGCTGACGCTGCCCGCCCACGAGCCCTTCGACCACAGCGAGCTGCACCAGGCCCTCCTCGACTCCCTCGAGGGCGGCGGCGCGTGGTTCTTCCGCCAGCTCGTGCAGCAGGTGCAGGCCACCGGCCAGAGCGCCACCGACCAGGCCGTCTCGGCGGCGCTGTGGGACCTGGTCTGGTCGGGGCGGGTCAGCAACGACACCCTCACCCCGCTGCGCGCGCTGACCCGCGGTGGCTCCTCGGCCCACCGCAGCAAGCGCCCGCCGCCGCGGCTGCGGATGTCGTCGACCACCGGCGGGCGCGGCGGCGCCCGACCCGCGCCCCGCACCGGCCCTCCCGAGACCGCCGGCCGCTGGGCGCTGCTGCCCGACGTCGACGCCGACCCGACCCGCCGCGCCCACGCCAGCGCCGAGCACCTGCTGGAGCGTCACGGCGTGGTGATCCGCGGTGCCGTGATGAGCGAGCGCGTCGCCGGCGGCTTCGCCGCGGTCTACAAGGTGCTCTCGGCCTTCGAGGACTCCGGTCGCTGCCGGCGGGGCTACTTCGTCAGCGGCCTGGGCGCAGCGCAGTTCGGCACCGCGGGCTCCATCGACCGGCTGCGGACCTTCTCCGAGGCCGCCGAGGGATCCGGCGACGCCAAGCCCCTCGCGGTCGCCCTCGCCGCCACCGATCCCGCCAACCCCTACGGCGCGGCCCTGCCCTGGCCCGCGCGACCCTCGACCAGCGAGGCCGCCGAGGGCGAGAAGGGCCACCGCCCCGGCCGCAAGGCCGGCGGCCTGGTGGTGCTCGTCGACGGGGAGCTCACCCTCTACGTCGAGCGCGGCGGCCGCACCCTGCTCACCTGGACCGACGACGTCGACCGGCTCACCCTCGGCGCCCAGTCGCTCGCCGACGCCGCCCGGGCCGGGGCTCTGGGCCGGATGACGGTGGAAAAGGCCGACGGTGCCCCGCTGCTGGGCGGCGGCACGACCCCGCTGCGCGAGGCGCTGCAGTCGGCCGGCTTCCTGGCCACCCCGCGCGGGCTGCAGCTGAGGAGCCGGGGTGCCTGAGGGCGACACCGTCTTCCGCGCCGCCCGGCTGCTCGACCGCTCGCTCTCGGGCCGGGTGCTCGTGCGCACCGACTTCCGGGTGCCGCAGCACGCCACCACCGACCTGTCCGGGGGCAGCGTGCGGGCGACGGTCTCGCGCGGCAAGCACCTGCTCACGCGCATCGAGCACCCGACCGGCCGCTGGACCCTCCACACCCACCTCAAGATGGAGGGCGCCTGGCGGGTGCTAGACTCCGGGGCGCGCTGGCCCCGCCCGGCCCACCAGGCACGCGTCGTGCTCGACGTGGGTCCGCGTCACGCGGTCGGCTTCTCCCTGGGGATCGTGGAGCTGCTCCCCACCGCTGACGAGGACTCCGTCGTGGGCCACCTCGGACCCGACCTGCTCGGCCCCGACTGGGACGAGGACGAGGCGCTGCGCCGCCTGCACGAGGACGACGCCCGCGAGGTCGGCGACGCGCTGCGCGACCAGACCAGGCTGGCGGGCCTGGGCAACATGTACGTCGCCGAGCTGTGCTTCGTCTCCGGCGTGCACCCCCGCGTGCCGGTCGGCGAGGTGCGCGACCTGCCGCGCATGGTGCGCCGTGGGCGCCAGATGCTCGACCTCAACAAGGAGCGGGCGGTCCAGTCCACCACCGGCGACCTGCGCGAGCGCCGGCGCACGTGGGTCTACCGGCAGGACCACGCGCCGTGCCGGCGCTGCGGCACGAGGGTGGAGGTCGACGTGCAGGGCCCGGCCGGCCGCGAGCGCGCGATCTACTTCTGCCCGTCGTGCCAGCCCGAGCCCGCGGGACCCGGCCGGCCCTGAGCGACGGCCCGACGCGCTACGAGGCCGCGTCGGGTCAGGCGGCGGAGGCGACGACGGGGCCGGCGGCGCGCGGCACCGGGAGCGGTGTGGCCGCGGTGGCGGCCTCCTCCAGGGCGACGGCGTCGGAGACCGAGCGGAGCACCAGCGAGAGCGGCACGTCGAGGGCCTGGCACAGCGAGAACAGCAGCTCGGAGGAGGCTTCCTTCTGGCCGCGCTCGATCTCGGAGATGTAGCCCAGGCTGACCCTGGCCTGCTCGGAGACCTCGCGCAGGGTCATGCCCCGTTGCATCCGCTGCGCGCGGAGCACGTCGCCGAGCAGGCGGCGGAAGAGCACCATGCGAGCCTCCGTGGGTTGTCCGGGTCGATCTCCGGGTCGATCAAGGATGCCAACGCTACCGGAGAGGGTTCTGTTCCACCCGGAGGTCCCCGGGGTCGGTGTCGTCGTGGGGCTCCCCGGGGCCGCCGGCCTCCTGGTCGAGGTGCACCAGCAGGCCGAGCAGCGCCTCGCGACACGTGCTCTCCTGGATCTGCGCGCGCGTGCCCGCGAGCTCCAGCGACAGCACCGAGGTGACCTCGGGGCCGGCCACGCCGACGAAGACCGTGCCCACCGGGCGCCCCTCCTGCGGGTCGGGCCCCGCCACCCCCGTCGTGGCCAGGGCGTACGTCGCGCCTGCGACCCGGCGGGCGCCCCCGGCCATCGCGGCGGCGCAGTCGGCCGAGACGACGCCGTGCTCGTCGACCAGCTCCTGGGGCACGCCCAGCAGCGAGACCTTGAGGTCGGTGGCGTAGGTGACCACCCCGCCGCGGTAGACCGCCGACGCACCCGGCACGGCGGTGAGCGCCGCCGCCAGCCGGCCGCCGGTGAGCGACTCGGCGGTGGCGACGGTCGCTCCCTCGGCGCGCAGCCGGTCGACCAGACGGGTGGCGACCGCGGTGAGGTCGTCGGAGGCGGGGCGTCGCAGCATGCCCCGACCCTGCCACAGCGGGTGCGGCGTCGTGCCGGTCGGGCGAGGGCCGGGCGAGGGCACCGCCCGTAGGCTCCCCGGCATGCCGCTGCCCATCGAGGACTACGCCCTGATCGGCGACCGGCGCACCGCGGCGCTGGTCGGGACCGACGGCTCGGTCGACTGGCTCTGCCTGCCCCGCTTCGACTCCCCCGCCTGCCTGGCCGCCCTGCTCGGCACGCCGGAGCACGGCCACTGGCAGCTGGTGCCGACGGTGCCCTACGCCACCGAGCGGCGCTACCTCGGCTCCTCGGCGATGCTGGAGACGACCTTCACCACGGCCGCGGGCGTGGTGACCCTGACCGACGTGATGCCCCGCGGCGACGAGCGGGCCGACCTGGTGCGCCGCCTGGCCTGCGTGAGTGGCACGGTGCCGATGCGCCACGAGTGGCGGCTGCGCCCCGACTACGGCCGGATCCGGCCGTGGGTGCGTCGCGAGTGCCTCGGCGGCGAGGACGTCATCACCGCGGTGGCCGGCCCCGACAAGCTCGTGCTGCGCGGGCCCCGGCTCCCGGTGGCGATCGACCACACCCACGCCGACGAGTTCAGCCTCGCCGCCGGGGAGGAGCTGTCCTTCGCGATGGTGTGGCTGCCCTCGCACGTCGAGCCCGGTCACCTGGGCGACCTCGACGCGCGGGTGGCCGAGACGGTGGCCGAGGACGAGGCGTGGGCGCAGGTCTGCCGCCAGGACCTCCCCCACCCCGAGGCCGTGCGCCGCTCGCTGCTCACGCTGCGGCTGATGACCCACGAGGTGACGGGGGGCATCGTCGCGGCGCCCACGACCTCGCTGCCCGAGGAGTTCGGCGGCGAGCGCAACTGGGACTACCGCTTCTGCTGGCTGCGCGACGCCGCGCTCACGCTCGCCTCGCTGCTGCAGGCCGGCTACACCGACGAGGCCGCGGCGTGGCGCGACTGGCTGCTGCGCGCGGTGGCCGGCGACCCCGAGGACCTGCAGGTGATGTACGCCGTGGACGGCTCCCGCCGGCTGCCCGAGTCGGAGCTCGACCACCTGCCGGGCTACGCCGGCTCCCGCCCCGTGAGGATCGGCAACGGCGCCGTCGGGCAGCGCCAGCACGACGTGCTGGGCGAGGTGATGGACGCCCTCGCGCTGGTGCGCGAGCACCTCGGCGACGACGACCCCAACGCCTGGGCGCTGCAGCGGGCCCTGGTCGACGACCTGGTCACCCGCTGGCGCGAGCCCGACCACGGCATCTGGGAGATCCGAGGCGAGCCGCGCCACTTCACCCACTCGCGGGCCATGGTCTGGGTCGCCTTCGACCGCGCCGTGCGGGCGGTCGAGGAGCGGGGGCTGCCCGGCGACGTCGACCGGTGGCGCCACGAGCGCGACGCCGCCCGCGACCTGGTGCTCGGTGAGGGGTGGGACCCCGAGCGGGGCACCTTCGTGCAGCACCCCGGCACCCGCGAGGTCGACGCCTCGCTGCTGGTGCTGGCCACGATCGGGCTGCTGCCCGGCGACGACCCGCGCCTGGCCGGCACCATCCGTGCCGTCGAGGAGGACCTGCTGCGTGACGGGCTCGTGCTGCGCTACCGCACCGCCAGCGGGGTCGACGGGCTCTCCGGCGACGAGCACCCCTTCCTGGCGTGCTCGTTCTGGCTGGCCTCGGCCTACGCCGTGGTCGGCCGCCTCGACGACGCGCGGGCCCTGCTCGGGCGGCTGGTCGGGCTGTCCACCGACGTCGGCCTCCTCGCCGAGGAGTACGACCCGGGGGCCGAGCGCATGGTCGGCAACTTCCCCCAGGCCTTCAGCCACCTGGCCCTCGTGCAGGCGGCGTTCCACCTCGCCGCGGCCGAGCGGCGCTGACGGCCTCTCGCGCTGCGAAGGTCCCACGCAGGACGGGGCCCTGCCGGTCGGCAGGGCCCCGTCGGTGCGGGTGGTGCGGGTCGTGCGGGTCAGTCGGTCACTTCACGACCCTGATCGTGGAGGTCCCGCCGACGGTCGTGCCGTTCTTGCTCCACTCGACCTGGAGGGTCTTGGTGCCGACCCGGTCGAAGGGCGCCAGGCGGATCGTCGCGACGCCCTGGCGGTTGGTCGTGGCGGTGCGGGTCTCGCCGCCGGGCAGCCGCACGGTGACGGTGCCGCCGCGGGCCGGATCGCCGTCGGCGGTGACCTTCACCCGCAGGGTCACCTTGGTCTTGTCGGCCTTGACCTTCTTGGGGGTGCTGCTGACCGTGAGCGCCAGCTCCGCGGCCGGGGGCTCCACGACGTCCTCGACCAGGTCGAGACCCATGACCACCGGGTCGTGGTCGGAGGAGCGGAACGGGCCGTCGGTGTGGAAGTCGGTCGGGCTGTAGTTGTAGCGGCTGTACTCCATGTAGATCGACTCACCGGAGTTGATGTTCCAGATGTCGTGGCCGGTCATCGCCTCGAGCGCGGCGTCGTTGGCGAGCACGTGGTCGAGGGAGCCGGAGAGGCCGCTGAAGGAGTAGGAGTACTCCGCGTCGGCGCCCTCGCCGTCCTCGATGTTGGTGTAGCCGGCCTGGTAGAGGACCTGGAGCGGGTCCTCCTGGGAGTAGGAGTTGAAGTCGCCGACGAGCAGGACGCCCTCGGCGCCGCTCTCCTGCTGCACACCGGGCACCCAGTCGCGCAGCGCGGTGGCCTGGGCCACGCGGTCGGGGTTGGCGTTGCCCTGTCCGGTGCCGTCGTCGGCGCCGGAGCCCTTGGACTTGAAGTGGTTGACCACGAAGAGGAACGGCTGGTCGCCGCCCTTCGGCGTGAAGGCCTGGGCGATGGGCTCGCGGGCGTTGTCGAAGGCCCCGCCCGAGCCGCTCAGCGCGCCGAGGGCACGGGCCTCGCCGGTGCGCTCGACGGCGGCCGGCTTGTAGATGATGGCGTTGCTGATGACGTCCATCTCCGCCGCCGGGGGCAGCTCGGTCGACGACGGGTTGGCCGCCCACGTGCCGGCGCCGGCGTCGGCGTTGAGGGCCGCCACCAGCGTCTCGGTGGCCTCGTCGGCGTCGCCGTCGACGACCAGCGAGTTCTCGATCTCCATGAGGCCCACGACGTCGGCGTCGAGGGCGTTGATGGCCGAGACGATCTTGGCCTGCTGACGCGCGAGGTCCTGGGGGTCCCAGGCGCCGCGCTGCTCGCAGCCGCCGCCGACGGAGTTGCCGTCGCCGTCCTTGTCGGGGAACGTCGTGCAGCCGCCGTCGCCGACGTTGTCGTCGTCGGCGTCGCCGAGGGTGGTGAAGTAGTTGAGGACGTTGAAGGAGGCGACCTTGAGGTCGCTCTCGCCGTCGGCCTCGATGCGTGCCTCGTCGGGCGCGTCGGTCCGGGTGTTCTCGAAGGTCGCCGGCGACGTCGCGGTGTAGTCCGGGCCGCTGACGGTCTGCAGCGGCTGGAAGCGGTACGTCGGGGCGCTCGGCGAGCCGCCCTGGGTGAGGATGACGTCGTCGGTGAACGTCGCCGCCGCCCCGACCCGCACGGGGGCGGTGTTGGAGAGGTAGGGCGGGGTCAGCGTCTTGCCGTTGGTGCCCGGGGCGTAGGTCGTGCCGGAGGCGTCGTCGAGCACGATGGCCCGAGCGGCGTTGTCGGCCTCGACCGCGCGGATCGCCGCGGTGTCCTGGGCGTCGGCGACCTCGGTGGGCTGGATGAGGGGCTTGTCGCCCAGGGCCAGGCCGACCTCGCCGAACTGGTGGGTGGAGAAGGTGTTGGTGACGGTGAAGTCGTCGGTGGGGTCGTAGAGCATCCCCTCCAGCGCCTCCTTCTCCGCCGCCGTGGCGGGCCACGCCGTGGTGGTGGTCGCCGTGACGGGCGCGGCCGGGGTGTCGAGCACCGTGGTCTCGGCCGCCGAGGAGACGACCTGGGTCTGACCGGCGTACTCGTCGACGTCGCCGGTGACCTCGACGTGGTCGCCGGGCTCCACGCCCACGCTGCCGGCACCGTTGGGGTAGTAGACGAAGACGCCGTCGGAGGACGTGCGCGTGGTCGGGTCGACCGACCCGCCCGTGCCGGGGGTCTGCAGGTAGAACCCGTAGAGGAAGCGCGGGGCCGCCGTCACGACACCCGAGGTGGTCACGGGGTCGCCGTCGAGCGGCGAGGCCGTGCCGGAGCCCTGGATCTCGGGGATGGTGGCCTCGACCGGGTCGGGCTCGGGCTCGGGCTCGCCGGCGCCGCCGGAGCTCTGCGGCACCGGGGTGCCCTCGACGAAGTCGTCGGCGTTGTCGTCGGAGTCGGTGCCCGTGGCGGTGCGCGCAGCCGAGGTGCTGTTGGTCAGGGCGACGCCGGTGTTGCGCTCCTCGAAGGAGGTGGGCGTCGTGCCGTAGCCGACGGCGTCGAGGACACCGGCCGCGCCGGCGAGCTCTCCGGTGGTGCTCACGGGGGTCTCGGAGGAGGCCAGCAGGACGACGCCGTTGCTGCCGGACATGGCGATGGTGCCGGTCGCGTCGGGCGTCGGCAGGGCGGCGGCCGGCGTGGTGCCGGCGGCCTGCTGCACCAGGTAGTGCCCGCCCGCGGGCACGGAGCCCGAGAGGGGCGTGACCTGGGCGCTGGTGCCGGTGGCGCTGCGGTACTGCACCGACATCCCGGTGACGCTGATGGCGCCCGCGGTGGGGTTGTAGAGCTCGATGAAGTCGTGGGTGAAGGCGGCGCCGGTGTTGCCACCGCCGCCGTAGACCTCGCTGATGACCAGACCGGAGCCGTCGGGCGCGGCCAGGGCGGGGGCGCCGGCGAGACCGGTGACGACCGCCGCGAGGCTGAACGCGCCGGCGACGGGCAGAGCCACCCGGCGGGTGGCTCGAGGGGACAGGGGCATGACGGACCTTCCGAGGGAGGGGTGCGTGCGGGACGTGCTCGTGGGTGCGCCCGACGGGCGACCCGGGGGCCGCCCGTGAGCGGGGCCGCCGACGTGCGTCGGCGGCCCCGGTCAGGACGGTGTGCTGCTGGGGATCAGCGGGTGCCCGAGACCGGCACCGTGACGGTGGTGCCGCTCGGTGCGGCCACCAGCTCGACCACGCCGCCGGAGGACCCGGCGGGCACGGTGAGCGTGACGGTGGCGCTGCCGCCGTCGACGGTGGTGATCGGGAAGGTGCCGAGCGGGCTCGTGGTCGCGCCGTCGACGTAGGTCGCGGTCAGCTCGGTGTTGGCCGGGCTGCCCAGCGAGGTGAGGTTGAGCTTCGAGAGGGTGAAGCTCGCCTCCTCGCCGGCGACGAGCGCGTCGGGCAGGCCCGACTCGGTGACCTGCTGGCGCGCGAAGTCGGGCGAGACCGGGTCGTTGCCGGCCAGGTAGTCGCGCCAGAGCTCGGCGTCGAGCAGGCCGGTGTCGGTGAAGGTGCCGTTGGTGAAGGCGCGGAAGTTGTCGCCGCCCGTGGCCAGGAACGACAGCGTCGAGATCGTGTAGGTGCGCGCCGGGTCGAGCGGCTCGCCGTCGATGAGCACCGAGGTGATGCGCGAGCCGGCGGGGGCCGTCGGGTCGGTGGTGACCTGGACGTTGTCGGACATCCCGAGCTGCAGGTAGGGGCGCGAGGGCACGGAGCCGTCGGCGTTGGTCTGGTACTGCTGCTCCAGCACCTGCTTCAGGTCGGCACCGGCGAGCCTGACGATCGCGACGGTGTTGTTGAAGGGCAGCACGGCGTTGGCCTCGGCGAAGGTGACCACGCCGTCGGTGTTGGCCGGGTTGCTGGTCGTGTCGCCGGCGAAGAGCAGCTCGGCGCGCAGGCCGCCGGGGTTGGTCAGCCCCAGGTCGGGCTCGGCGAAGTCCTGCACACCGTCGCGCAGGGCGTTGGCGACGAGGTCGCCCAGGGCCGACTCCTCCGCACGGGCGTCACGCGTGCCGCCGGTGTAGCCGTCGGGGCCGTAGCTGCCGCCGGCGAAGGCGGTGGTGATGTCGTCGGTGATCTCCGCGACCGGCTGGTTGCCGATCTCGGCGGCCAGCCGCAGCGCGCGGTTGGTGATCTGCTGCACCTTGACCACCGCGGGGTAGGACAGGTCGGCCTCGGCGACGCGGGCGACGTTCTCCTGCGTGTAGGCCTTCACCCGGCCGGTGCGCTGGTTGACGCTCAGCGTGATCCGGCCGATGTTCTCGCCGTAGGACCCGGTCTGCAGGACCGGGCGGGTGCGCTCGGTGCCGGGCACGGGGGCGTCCCAGGCGTACTGCTTGTGGGTGTGACCGGTGAAGATGGCGTCGACCTTCGGCGTGGTCCTCGTGACGATGCGGGCGAAGGCGCCGCCCGCGGCGACCTCCTCCTCCAGCGTGGCGCCCGCGGGGGCCCCCTCGCCGGCGCCCTCGTGGAACTCCGCCACGAGCACGTCGGCCTCGCCGTTGCCCGGCCTGCCGTCGGAGAGCTGGCGCGCGACGCGGTTGACCGCGACGACCGGGTCGCCGAACTCGATGCCCTCGATGCCGGCGGGGCTGACCAGGCTCGCGGTCTCCTCGGTCACGGCGCCGATGACGCCGACGGTGACCCCGGCGCGCCTGAAGGTGTCGTAGGCCGGCAGGACCGGCGTGCGGGTGCCCTCGGCGTAGACGTTGGCCCCGAGGTAGGAGAAGTCGGCGACGTCGTCCACGCGGCCGTCGAGGTCGTCGAAGCCGCGGTCGAACTCGTGGTTGCCCACCGACGACGTCTTGAGGCCCAGCGCGTCGAGCACCTTCAGCGTCGGGCGGTCCTTGAACTGGCTGGAGGCGAAGAGCGAGGCACCGATGTTGTCGCCGGCGCCGAGGAAGAGCGTGCGCTTGGGACCGTTGGCGGCCTTGAGCCCCTCGATCGTGGTGGCGAACTTCGTGGTGTTGGCGTCGATGCGACCGTGGAAGTCGTTGATGTTGAGCAGGGTGAGGTCGACGACCTTGTCCGCGCGCGGAGCCGGGGCCGACGGAACGGCCTGGGCGGGAGCGGAGGTGGTGACCGAGAGGGCGGCGGCGGCGAGGCCGAGGCCCAGCGACGCGGCGAGCGGACGGGTGGCCCGTCCGGACCAGGAGCGAGATAGCACGAGTGGGAGATCCTTCACACCAATGGGCGATTGACCTCCGGACCCTAACCCCGGATCAACGCTCGGCGACCGGGTCCTCAGGTGACAACTGGGTTACGACTTGCCGCTCCCGCGCAGCTCGTGGCGCTGGCGCCACACGCCGCGGTAGAACTCGGCGCCCGACCACAGCGTCAGGGCCACGGCCACGGCCAGCAGCACCTGGGCGAGGTAGAACAGCACCTCGCCGGGCGTCTCGAGCCAGGACGGCAGGTCGGGGTCGAGCAGGGGCAGCACGAGCAGGCCGAGGGCCAGGCCCTGCACGGTCGTCTTGAGCTTGCCGAGGTCGGCGGCCGCGATCACCACGCGCTTGAGCACCGAGAGGCGCAGCAGCGTGACGCTCCACTCGCGCAGCAGCACCAGGATCGTGACCCACCACCACACCTCCCCCACGATCGAGAGCCCGATGAAGGCCATGCCGGTGATCGCCTTGTCGGCGATGGGGTCGGCGATCTTGCCGAAGTCGGTGACCAGGTTGCGCGCGCGGGCGATGTCGCCGTCGATCTTGTCGGTGGCCATGGCCACGAAGAAGATCACCCAGGCCACGGTGCGCCACGTGCCGGAGTCGCCGCCGTCGACGAGCAGCGCGGCGCCGAAGAACGGCACCAGCACGATGCGCAGCGTGGTGAGCACGTTCGGCAGGTTCAGGTTGCTCGGCTTGGGCGAGACGGGCTCGACCTCGGGCTGGGTCATCGGACTCCTCCGGTGGGCTCGGCGAGCAGGTCGACGCCATCGGTCGCGACGACGGTTGCCGCGACCAGACGGCCCACGGCGTGGGCGCCCTCGCGCGGGGCCTCGAGCGTCGTGGTGCCGTCGACCTCGGGGCCCTGGTGGGCGGCGCGGCCCTCGGCGGTGCCGTCCTCGCCGAGCGACTCCACGAGCACCTCGACGTGCTCGCCGATGCGCTCCTCGGCCCGCTGGGCGTTGAGCTCCTCGACCAGGGCGCTGACGTGCTCGGCGCGGGCGCGGACCTCGTCGTCGTCGAGCTTGCCGTCGTACGAGGCGGCCTCGGTGCCGTCCTCGTCGGAGTAGCCGAACACGCCCGTGACGTCCATGCGGGCGGCGACGAGGAAGTCGCACAGGGTCTGCAGGTCGTCCTCGGTCTCGCCGGGGAAGCCGACGATCACGTTGGAGCGCACCCCGGCCAGCGGGGCCGCGGCGCGCACCTGCTCGAGCAGGCCGAGGAACGACTCGGGGTCGCCGAAGCGGCGCATCCGGCGCAGCACCGTGGCGCTGGCGTGCTGGAAGGACAGGTCGAAGTACGGCACCACGCCGGGGGTGTCGCCGATGGCCTGCACCAGGCCCGGGCGGGTCTCGGCCGGCTGGAGGTAGGACACCCGGACCCGCTCGACGCCGTCGACCGCGGCCAGCTCGGGCAGCAGGGTCTCGAGCAGGCGCAGGTCGCCGAGGTCCTTGCCGTAGGAGGTGGAGTTCTCACTCACCAGGAAGAGCTCGCGCGCGCCCTGCTCGGCCAGCCAGCGGGCCTCGGCCAGCACGTCGGAGGGCCGGCGGCTCACGAACGAGCCGCGGAAGGCCGGGATCGCGCAGAAGGAGCAGCGCCGGTCGCAGCCGCTGGCCAGCTTGAGCGCCGCCATCGGGCCCGAGTCGAGGCGGCGGCGTACGGCGCGGGGACCGGTCGCCGGGCCGCCGGCACCGACCGTGGCCGGGTCGGCCGCCGAGCCCGCGACGGGGGCCGCCGGCGGCACCTGGTCACCGTGGCCGGGCACCGGGGTGGTGGAGGCGGCGCGGTCGACCGGCGAGATCGGCAGCAGCAGGCGCCGGTCCTGGGGGGTGTGCGGGTGGTGCACCTCGCCGGCGACGATGGAGCGCAGCCGGGCGGCGATGTCGGGGTAGTCGTCGAAGCCCAGCACCGCGTCGGCCTCGGGCAGCGACTCGGCCAGGTCCTTGCCGTAGCGCTCGGCCAGGCAGCCGACGGCGACGACGGCCTGGGCCCGGCCGCCCGTGCCGGCCGACGCCTTGAGGTCGGCGGCCTGGAGCAGGGTGTCGACGGAGTCCTTCTTCGCGGCCTCCACGAAACCGCAGGTGTTGACGACCACCGTGTCGGCGGCGGCGGGGTCCTCGACGAGGCGGAAGCCGCCGGCCTCCAACCGGCCGGCCAGCTCCTCGGAGTCGACCTCGTTGCGGGCGCAGCCCAGGGTCACCATGGCGACCGAGAGCAGCTCGCCGTCGGCCGGGGCGTCGGCGTCGTCGCGGGCGGGGAGGGAGGCGGGGAGGGATTCAGTCGTCATGATCGCCCCCGAGTATGCCGCCCGCACGGGGCCGGGCACGAACCCTCGACACGCGCGCGCCCCCGCTCCCGGGGCGTGGGCACCGGGGACGGGGGCGCGTCGAGGGACGGGTCGACGGACGGTCGACGGGTCAGCCGGGCTGCTCGCCGGGCTTGACCGCCAGCACCGGGCAGGTGGCGGCCAGCAGGATCCGCTGGGCCACGCTGCCCATCAGCAGCTTGCCGACCGGGGTGCGCCGGCGCAGCCCGATGACCACGAGGCGGGCGTCGACGTCGCTGGTCACCTGCAGCACCTGGTCGGCGACGTCGCCACCGACCGACTGGCGCACCTCGAAGGGCACGCCGGCCGCCGCGAGCTCGCGCTCGACCTGCTGCAGGGCCTCGGGTCCGGCGTAGCGGTCGTCGACGAGCGCGTCGCCCTTGGTGGCGTTGACCACCAGCACGCCGCGGCCGCGGTCGCGGGCCTCGAAGACGCCGTGGGCCAGGGCGACGGCGCCGAACTCGTCGGGGGCCCAGGCCACCACGACCCAGCCCTTCGCGCTGCTCGCGTCGTGCGACGCCGGGGCGCCGGCCTGGTCCTGCGTGCGGTCGTGCGTCTGGTCGCTCATCGACCCACCTTCTCATCGTCGCTCGCGGGGGCCGCGTCGGCGACCGCCTCGTCGGTGGCACCGCCCGGGGCGGCCGGTGCCTGGGGTCCACGGACCCGGCTCACCACGACCGGCGCCAGCACGGCGAGGGCGATGATCGCGTAGACCACGACCGCCAGCGGCTCGCTCACCAGGCCGGAGAAGTCGCCGCCGGAGATGCTCAGCGCCTCGCGCAGCTTGCCCTCCATGAGGGGGCCGAGGATGACGCCGAGGATCAGCGGCAGCACCGGGAGGCCGAAGCGGCGCATCATCAGCCCGAGCAGGCCGAAGACGAGCAGCAGGCCCACGTCGAAGGGGTCGAGGTTGGTGGCGTAGGCCCCCAGGCAGGCGAAGAACAGGATGCCGGCGTAGAGCTGGGGCCGCGGGATGCGCAGCAGCTTGGCCCACAGCGGGGCCAGCGGCAGGTTGAGCACCAGCAGCAGCAGGTTGCCGATCAGCAGGCTGGCCAGCAGGGTCCAGACCAGGTCGGCCTGGTCGGTCATCAGCTGCGGGCCGGGCTGGATGCCGTAGCCCTGGAGCGCGGCGAGCATGACCGAGGCGGTCGCGGTGACCGGCAGGCCCAGGGCCAGCATCGGCACGAACATGCCGGCCGCCGAGGCGTTGTTGGCGGCCTCGGGCCCGGCGACGCCCTCGATGGCGCCCTTGCCGAACTCGTCGTTCTTGGCCAGCTTGCGCTCCGAGACGTAGGACAGGAACGTCGGGATCTCCGCGCCGCCGGCGGGGATGGCGCCGAAGGGGAAGCCCAGCGCCGTGCCGCGCAGCCACGGCTTCCACGAGCGCTTCCAGTCGTCCTTGCCCATGAAGGGCTGACCGACGGGGATGATCTGCAGCGGGCTGCGGCGCAGGTGGGCCGCGACCCACAGCGCCTCGCCGAGGGCGAAGATGCCGACCGCGACGACGACGATGTCGAGGGGGTCGATCAGCTGCGGCAGGCCGAGGTCGAGGCGGGCCTGGGCGGTGTTGGGGTCGAGGCCGACCAGGCCGATGGTGAGGCCGAGGAAGAGCGCGATGAAGCCGCGCAGCGCCGAGGAGCCCAGCACGGCGGTGGTCATCACCAGCGCCAGCAGCATGATCGCGAAGTACGACGGAGCGCCGATCTGCACCGCGACGTCGGCCAGCGGCGGGGCGAAGAAGGCCACCAGCAGCGTGCCGATGGTCCCGGCGACGAACGAGCCGACCGCGGCGGTGGCCAGCGCCTGGGCGGCCCGGCCGCGCTTGGCCATCTTGTTGCCCTCCAGCGCGGTCATCACCGACGCCGACTCACCGGGGGTGTTGAGCAGGATGGAGGTGGTGGAGCCGCCGTACATGCCGCCGTAGTAGATGCCGGCGAACATGATGAAGGCCTGGGTCGGCTCGAGGCCGAAGGTCACCGGCAGCAGCAGCGCCACGGCCATGGCCGGGCCGATGCCGGGCAGCACGCCGACGAAGGTGCCGAGCAGCACGCCGACGGCGGCGAAGAGCAGGTTCTCGGGGGTCGCGGCCTGTTGCAGGCCGCCCCAGAGGAGGTCGAAGTCACCCATCACAAGATCCCATCGAGGATGCCGGGGGCCAGGGGGATGCCCAGGCCGACGTAGAACGCGTACCAGCTGCCGATCGCCAGCACGAGGCCGGCGATCACGTCGCGGATCAGCGTGCGGGAGCCGAGCGCCCAGGCGGCGCCGGCGAAGAGGACGGCACCGGTGACGGCCCAGCCGAGCAGGTCGACCGTGGCGATCGTGAAGGCCAGGACGCCCACGAGCTTGGCCACGGTGGCCCAGTCGGCGCGCTGGGCGAGGTCGACGTCCTCGCCGCCCTCGGGCTCGGCCTTCGAGCCGCGGGCCGTGGCGATGGCGAGGAGCACGCCGAGCAGCACCAGCACGGCGCCGATGACGTAGGGGAAGACCCGCGGGCCGACCGGGTCGCCGAAGCCGACGCTGAGGGTGGAGGCGTCGTAGAAGGTGTAGGCGCCGACGACGACGAGCAGGGCGGCCAGCGGGTACTGCGCCTTGTCGACGCCGCCCTCGGGCCGGTGGTCACCGGCCGGGGCGTGCCCGCCGGGGGTGCCCGGGGCGCCGGGCGAGGTCGTGGTGGGAGTGCTCACAGCAGGTCCAGCTCCTCGAGCGTCGACGAGACGCGGTCGTCCTGCTCCAGCAGGAAGGCTTCGAAGTCGTCCCCGGTGCGGAAGGCGTCGATCCAGCCGTTCTTCTCGAGCGTCTGCTGCCACTGCGGGGAGTCGTGCATCTCGGAGAGGTAGGCGATCAGCTCGTCCTGACGCTCCTCGGAGATGCCGGGCGGGGCCAGGACGCCGCGCCAGTTGATGAAGACCAGGTCGATGCCCGACTCGGTCAGGGTCGGGGCGTCCTTGACGGCCTCGCCGGTCAGGCGCTCCTCGCCGGAGACCGCGAGCACGCGCAGGTCGCCGGCGGCGATCTGGCCCTCGAACTCGCTGAGGCCGGAGAAGCCGACCTGGATCTTGTTGCCCAGCAGGGCGCTGGTCAGCGGGCCGCCGCCGTCGTAGGTGACGTAGCGGACCTCCTGCGGGTCGATGCCCACGGTCTCGGCCAGCTGCATCGGGAAGAGGTGGTCGGGGCCGCCGGGCGAGGAGCCGCCGCCGACGACGATCGAGCCGGGGTCGGCCTTCCAGGCCTCCACCAGGTCGTCGATGGTCTCGAACGGAGACTCCGCCGGCACGAGCACGCCCTCCTGCTCCTCGATCAGCTGTGCGATCGGGGTCGCGTCCTGCGGCCGGGCGTCGGAGGCGAAGGAGTACGTCGAGCCCACGACCCCCAGCCCGATGGTCATCAGCAGGTGCTCGTTGCCCTCCTGGCCCATCAGCTGGCTCATCGCGGCCGCGCCACCCGCGCCGAGGATGTTGGTGACCTGGAAGCTGCCGCCGGTGATGTCGTCCTGCTCCATGACCCCCACCGCCGCGCGGCCGGTCTGGTCGTAGCCGCCGCCGGGGCTGTTGGGGATCCACATGTCGAGGTCGGCGCTGTCGTCGCCGCGGGTCACGCCGCAGGAGGAGGCGGTGAGGGCCAGGGCGGTCGCGAGCGCGGCCGCCACGACGCGGGCGCGTCGCGGACCGGGCCGACCGGGCCGGCGGTCACGGCGTGGGCCCCCTCGCGGGGCCCGGGGTGCTGCGGGGAACATGTCTCTCCTGGGGAGTCGACGGGGTGGGACGTGTCGATCGTCACGCAGGCTGTGTCGGCCGTCACGATTAGGCAACCAAAGGAGGTTGTGGAACTTGTGGTCACGTCGCGGTGAGCGCGCCCGGGCCGGGGCCGGCTCGACGCCGCCGTCGCCCGGGGCGGCGACCGAGCGCGAGCCCTCGTCGCGCCGCCACCTCAGCCTGGCCGGGCAGTTCCTGATCCTCCAGCTGGTGGTGCTGCTGCTCGTCGTGCTGGTGACCAGCGTGGTGTCGGTGCGCCAGAGCGACGCCGACTTCCGCGACACCCGGGGCGCCCGGCTGCGCGCCGCCGCCGACAGCCTGGCCAACACCCCGGCGGTGCAGCTGGGCCTGCTCCGCAAGGACGACGCGCGCTCCCTGGCCTTCTACACCCAGCAGCGGCAGAACGACGTGGGCGCCAGCACCGTCTACCTGACCTCCCCCGACGGCACGGCCTTCGTCGCCACCGACCCGACCCGCGAGGGCGAGCAGGTGCAGCTGGGCCCCGACGCCGCGCAGGGACGCACCTGGACCGGCGACATCGTCGACCGGGGCAACCGGGTCATCGCCGCGCAGGTGCCGGTCTACGCCGGCGCCCGCGCCGCGACGCCGGGCCGGGCGGGCCGGCCCCCGCGCGTGGTGGGGCTGGTGGTCGTCACCGAGGACTACCCGCCCATCACCGAGCGGCTGCGCCAGACCACGGCCGACCTGCTGGTGGTGCTGCTGAGCGGGCTGGCCCTCGGCCTGGCCGGCTCCTGGCTGCTGGCGCGCCTGATCAAGCGGCGTACGCGGGGCCTGGAGCCGGCGGAGATCTCCGCGCTCGCCGACCAGCGCGAGGCGCTGCTGACCTCGATCCGCGAGGGGGTCGTGGCGGTCAACGGCGACGGCGTCGTCACGGTGGTCAGCGACAGCGCGCGCGAGCTGCTCGGCCTGCCGCCCGGCACGCAGGGCCGCGCCCTGGCCGACCTGCCGGTCAGCGACGCCGTGCGCGACCTGCTGCTGGCCCCCGACGACCTGCGCGACGGCGTGCTCGTCGTCGCGGGCCGGGTGCTGGTGACCAACCGCAACCAGGTCACCGCCGGCGGGCGCCGCATCGGCACCATCACCACCCTGCGCGACCGCACCGAGCTGCTCGCGATGCAGAGCGAGCTCACCGCCCGCGAGAGCGTCACCGAGACCCTGCGCGCGCAGACCCACGAGTTCAGCAACCAGCTGCACACCATCTCCGGGCTGCTCCAGCTCGAGGAGTACGACGAGCTCCAGGGCTTCCTCGGCACCCTCAACCGGCGTCGCGCCGAGATCACCGACCACGTGCTGGCCCGCGTGGACGACCCGGCGGTCTCCGCACTGCTCATCGCCAAGACCACCCTGGCCGCGGAGCGGCGCGTCGAGCTGCTGCTGCGCGACGACACCTCGCTCCCCCGGCTCGACCCCGAGCTGTCGGCCGACGTCGGCACCGTGCTGGGCAACCTGGTCGACAACGCCGTCGACGCGGTCGTGGCCGGGGGCGCGGGCGGCGGCGCGGGCGGCGCGGGCCGGGTCGACGTGCGCCTGGTGCGCGAGGACGACGGCACCGTGGTGGTGCAGGTCGCCGACACCGGACCCGGGGTGCCCGAGGACCGGCGCGAGGCCGTCTTCCGCCGCGGGGTGACCACCAAGCCCGGTGACGCGAGCGGGCGCGGGGTGGGTCTGGCGCTGGTGCAGGTGGTGTGCGAGCGGCGCGGCGGGTCGGTCTCGGTGCACAATGCCGAGGGCGCCGTCTTCACCGCGCGCCTGCCCGCCCCCACCGAGCCGATCCCACCGACCCCAGGACCGTGACCCCAGCGCCGTGACCGAGCCGACCGACCTGACCGTGCTGGTCGTCGACGACGACTTCATGGTCGCCTCGATCCACACCCGCTTCGTCGAGCGCGCCGAGGGCTTCCGGGTCGTGGGCGTCGCCGCGACCGGCGAGACCGCGCTGGCCGAGATCGAGCGACTCTCCCCCGACCTGGTGCTGCTCGACGTGCACCTGCCCGACCTCAGCGGCATCGAGGTGCTGCGCCGGCTGCGGGGTGCCGGCAACGACGTCGGCGTCGTCATGGTCACCGCGGCCCGCGAGGCCGACACCGTGCGCGCGGCGGTCGCCGGCGGCGCGGCGCACTACCTGGTCAAGCCCTTCGAGGCCGACGACCTGCACTGGCGCCTCGAGGCCTTCCGCGCCTCCCGCGCCGCCCTCGCCGGCTCGGCCACGCCGGGCCAGGACGACATCGACGCCGCCTTCGCCCCCCTCAACCGCGGCCGCGAGGTGCTGCCCAAGGGCCTGAGCCGCGAGACCGCCGACACCGTGCTCGCCGCCCTCGACGACGGTGTGGAGCGCTCGGCCGCGGAGTGCGCGGAGGCGGTCGGCATCTCCCGCGTCAGCGCCCGGCGCTACCTCGAGCACTTCGTCGCCCAGGGACGCCTCGCCGTGCGGCTGCAGTACGGCGGCTCCGGGCGCCCCGAGCGCCGCTACCGCCGCGCCTGACGCGGCGGGGTCCGACGACGCGCCCGCCGCGGACGTCATGCGCACCGTGGATGCGCATCCACCTCTCGTATGACGTCCCGCACCCGGCCGCCACCCGACCCGACCTCGGACGCACCACGACAGCCGCCACACCCCTTCTGAGCGCCCGCACGGGACGTCATACGCACCGTGGATGCGCATCCACCCCCCGCATGACGTCCCGCACCCGCCGCCACCCGAGCGACGCCCCCGCACCAGACGTCATACGCACCGTGGATGCGCATCCACCCCCCGCATGACGTCCCGCACCCGCCGCCACCCGAGCGACGCCACCGCACCAGACGTCATACGCACCGTGGATGCGCATCCACCCCCCGCATGACGTCCCACGCCGCCACGCCGCTCCCGCCGCCACGCCGCCACACGTCCCGCTCCCGCCGCGGCCCGACCCGGCCGCGGACGCACCGCGGCCCCGAGGAGCAGATGCTCCTCGGGGCCGGGTGGCGGTGTGCGGGTCGCGCCCGTGTGGTCAGTCCTCGACGGTGAAGGTGTCCTGGGCGGTCTTGCCCGTGGCGCCGAGGGCGCCGCGGTCCTGGCCGTCGACGGCGACCTCGACGGAGCCGTCGGAGGACTGCACGCGCACCGGCTGGGAGACCTTGTCGATGACCTTGACCTGGCCGAAGGTCAGCGTGCCCTTGAAGACCAGCTCGTTGTCGCCGTCGCGCACCCACACCGTGGCGCCGCCGCCGGCGGCGGTGAGGGTGACCGGCACGCGGGCGCCGGCCGAGGACTGCACGGCGGCCGGCAGGTTCGGGGCCGGGTCGCGCAGGTCGACCGGCTGGTCCA
Organism: Nocardioides sp. Leaf307; assembly: GCF_001423135.1. Lineage (NCBI taxonomy): Bacteria > Bacillati > Actinomycetota > Actinomycetes > Propionibacteriales > Nocardioidaceae > Nocardioides > Nocardioides sp. Leaf307. Next base: position 178,492 of record NZ_LMNY01000002.1, read on the forward strand.
TGACCAGCCGCGCGACCGACCAGCAGAGCACGAGCGCCATGACCGCGGCGATCATGATCGACCAGTTGGGGCCGCCGCGGGTGCCGCGGATCGCCCCGCCCGCCCCGAGCTCGGCCTCGAAGACGCGGCGCGGGTTGATCGGCGCGTCGGCGTACCTCGCGTCGTAGTCGGCGAGCAGCGGCGCCACGTCGACGCCGAGCACGCGGGCGAGGGTGCGCAGGTGGCCGCGGGCGTAGAAGTCGCCGCCGCAGGGGGCGAAGTCGTCGACCTCGATGGACTCGATGACGTGCGGGCGGATGCGGGTGCGCTCGGCCAGCTGGTCGACGCTGAGGCCCAGGCGGGTCCGGGCCGCGGCCAGCTCGGGGCCGATCACGGGGTCCTCGGCCGGCTCGGCGCCGAGGTCGTCGATGACGATCGGGGCCACGGCGTCGCCGGCGGTGGCGATCGGGCTGACCCGGTCGCCCCACACCACGGTGTCCTCGACCAGGCTCACGCTGCCGCTGCGGCGCAGCTCGCGCGCCTCGGGGAGGCCGCGGCGGGTGTGGTCGTCGGACTCGTCGTCGGCGAGGTCGAGGGCGTTGGCGCCGTGCACCAGGTCGGTGCGGATCTCGCTGCGCACCGCCACGACGGGCTCGCGCAGCGGGCTCGGCGTCGCGCTCGGGGTGACCTCGGGGCGCCCCATGACGGGCGCGCCCACGGGCGAGCCCGGCCCGCGCACGGCGCCGGTCCCGGCGGGGGCGTCGTGGGAGGAGTCGCCGTCGGCGGGTCCGCCGTCGGTGGCCCGCTCACGGCGCCAGGGCAGCCGCGAGGCCAGGTCGCCGATGGCCTGGGCGAGCGCGGGACGGGGGTCGTGGGAGCGACCCGCGTCCTCCTCGGTCCCCTCGTGGGCGAGACGGTCACCGTCACTGGGGGCGTACGCCGCAGCGCTCGCACCCACCGCGGGGCGCACGGCCGTGTCGTCGGCTCCGGCGGGCGGCGCGGTGGCTGCGGGGACCTCGTCGGTCCCGGCCGCCGGAGGCTGCTCGGTGGTGACCCGCTGGGCCACCGCACGCTCGGCGTCGGCGTCGGCCTCGGCGGGTGCTGCGGTGCCCGCGGCGGCCTCGGCGGCCTCGGCGGCGTCGGCGTAACCGGTGGGCCCGGTCGCCGGGTCGCCGTCGTGGACGGCGGCCCAGGCCTCGTCGTCGAGGTACTCGTAGCCCTCGATCTCGACCACCTCGACGGCACCGCCCGCGAGGGCGTCGAGGGCGTCGACGACGGTGGCGCCGGGCTCGACGCCGACCACGCGGGTCGAGACCGACAGCGGCACCGAGATCGGGTCGTCGTCACCGGCCAGGACGTCGATGGCCCCGTCGCGCACGACGCGGCGGCGCGGGAGCACCTCGACGGCCTCGATCTGGGTCCAGGGCAGGCCGCGCCAGGTGCGGCCGGTGCGCAGGCGCACCCCGAGGTCGTCGGCGACGAAGAGCGGGGTGCGGGCGTCGCGCAGGACCAGGGCGTGGCCGACGGCCACGAGGGCCATCACGACGCAGAGCACCCAGTCGAGCGCCGCGCCCGTCGCGGTGGCGCGGGCGAGGTAGGCCGCGGCCACGAGGGCGGCGACGCCCCCGATGGCGCCGGCCAGCACGCCGTTGCGGCGTACCTCCACCGTGCGCGGCGCGGCGCCGTGCCCGTCGGCGGCCAGGCTCTCGGTGGCGCCCTCGGCGGGCTCGGTCAGGTCGGTGCGGATGTCGTTCACATCTCCCCCTGCAGGGTCGCGATGACGCCGTCGATCTCGTCGGGCTTGACCAGCACGTCGCGGGCCTTGGAGCCCTCGCTGGGTCCGACGACGCCACGGCTCTCCATGATGTCCATCAAGCGGCCCGCCTTGGCGAAGCCGACACGCAGCTTGCGTTGCAGCATCGAGGTCGACCCGAACTGCGTGGACACGACGAGCTCGATGGCCTGGATGACCAGGTCCATGTCGTCGCCGATGTCGTCGTCGAGCTCGCGCTTGCTGGCCGCGGGGGCGGTGACGTCCTCGCGGTAGGTCGGCTCGAGCTGCTCCTTGCAGTGCTTGACCACCTGGGCGATCTCGGCCTCGGTGACCCACGACCCCTGCACGCGCACGGCCTTCGAGGAGCCCATGGGCAGGAAGAGGCCGTCGCCCTGGCCGACCAGCTTCTCGGCGCCCGGCTGGTCGAGGATGACCCGGCTGTCGGCGAGCGAGGAGGTGGCGAAGGCCAGGCGCGAGGGCACGTTGGCCTTGATCAGGCCGGTGACCACGTCGACCGAGGGCCGCTGCGTCGCGAGCACCAGGTGGATGCCGGCCGCGCGGGCCAGCTGGGTGATGCGCACGACCGCGTCCTCGACGTCGCGCGGGGCGACCATCATCAGGTCGGCCAGCTCGTCGACGATGACCAGCAGGTAGGGGTAGGGCGAGAGCTGGCGCTCGGACCCGAGCGGCACCTCGACCTTGCCCGCCCTGACGGCCTTGTTGAAGTCGTCGATGTGGCGGAAGCCGAAGTTGGCCAGGTCGTCGTAGCGCATGTCCATCTCGCGCACGACCCAGGCCAGCGCCTCGGCGGCCTTCTTGGGGTTGGTGATGATCGGGGTGATCAGGTGCGGCACGCCCTCGTAGGCGTTGAGCTCGACCCGCTTGGGGTCGACCATGATCATCCGCACCTCGTCGGGCGTGGAGCGCATGAGGATCGAGGTGATCATCGAGTTGATGAACGACGACTTGCCCGAGCCGGTGGCGCCCGCGACGAGCAGGTGCGGCATCTTGGCGAGGTTGGCGACCACGAAGCCGCCCTCCACGTCCTTGCCGAGCCCGGCGATCATCGGGTGGTGGTCGGAGCGCGCCGTCGTGGAGCGCAGCACGTCGCCGAGGGAGACGATCTCCTTGTCGACGTTGGGGATCTCGATGCCGATCGCCGACTTGCCGGGGATCGGGCTGAGGATCCGCACGTCGGCCGAGGCGACGGCGTAGGCGATGTTCTTGCTCAGCGCGGTGACCTTCTCCACCTTCACCGCGGGGCCGAGCTCGACCTCGTAGCGGGTGACGGTCGGGCCGCGGGTGTAGCCGGTGACCTGGGCGTCGATGTTGAACTCGTCCATGACCTGCATGAGGCGGTCGACGACCGCGTCGCTGGCCTTGGAGCGGGCCTTGTGCACCGAGCCGGGCTTGAGCACCTCGCCGGCGGGCAGGTGGTAGGTGACGTCGCCGGAGAGCGCGAGCTGCTCCACGCGAGCCGGCAGCGGCGTGTGCGGCGGCGGGACCAGCTCCTCCTTGGCCTCCGGCTCGTCGTCCTCACCGAGGTCGGAGAGGTCGGGGAGGTCGGGGGCGACCGGGCGCCGCGCCGACGGCTTCGCCGCCGGGGTACGCGGCTCGGGGGCGAAGAGGTCGACACCGGCGTCCGTGGCGACCTCCTGCTCCATGGCGACCTCGATGGGGTCCTTGCGGCGCCGCTTCTTCAGCTCGCGGTCGCTGAGCACCGGGCTGTCGTAGGCCGGGTCGCCCATCTCGGGGTCGATCTCGTCCTCGGCGTCGTGGCGCCCGCGGCGCGAGCGGGTGGCCCGGGTGTCGTCGTCCTCGTAGAGGTCGCGGCCCAGGGCGCGGTCGCGCAGGTCGGCGAGCTTGACCGGCACCTGGTAGAGCGGGGTGGCGGTGACGACCAGCAGGCCGAAGACGGCGAGCAGCACGAGCAGCGGCACGACGACGTACTCCTCGCGGAGCAGGTCGAGCAGCAGCGAGGAGACGACGTAGCCGATCGCGCCGCCGCCCTCCTGCAGCGGGCCGGCGTCGCCGCGCACGGGCTGCGGGCTGCCACCGGCGATGTGCACGATGCCGAGCACACCGAGGGCCAGCGAGCTCCAGCCGATGACCTGACGACCGGCCGGGCCGTTGCCGACCGGGTCGCGCATGGTGCGCCAGCCGACGACCACCAGGGCCAGCGGCACCAGCCAGCCGACCTTGCCGACGGAGCCGGTGACCGCGGTGCGGGTGATCTCCATGGCGCTGCCACCGAGCTGGAACCACACGGCGGCGGCGGCGACGACCGCGAGGGCGAGGACGAAGAGGCCCGCACCGTCGCGACGGTGCTCGGGGTCGAGCTCGCGGGCGCCGTGCCCGATGCCGCGGGCCAGGGCGCCCACGCCGTGGGCCACGGCGAGCCAGGTGGCGACCACGCCGCGCAGGACCGCGTCGAACAGGCGCGCGACCGGGCCGCGACCGGTGCGCACGGCGCGCGGCGCCGGACGCGCGGCGGGGCGCTTGGTCGCGGGCCGCTTGGTCGTCGAGCGACCACCCGTCCGGCTCGCCGGACGGGCTGCGGTCTTCTTCTTGGGCGCAGGCCGCTTGCCGGTGGCCTTGCTGCGCGCGGTCGAGGTGGTCGGGGTACTCCGTGGTCGGGCGCTCGAGCCGTTGCGGGACGTCGTGGGGGACGTCGACGTGGACGTGCTCGTGCTCCGCGACCCCGGCGGGGAAGACGTACGGGTCGCCATGCTGGTTAACCTAGAGGAACGCCACTCCAGTCACAGGGACCACAGGAAGCGTGTCGCGCCCCAGCCGTCACCACTCCCCCACCGGGGTGGGCGGACCCCGGTGGACCGGCGGTGGTGGCACGGCGGTGGTGGCACGGCGGGCATCCCGCGCCGGGCGGGCCTCAGGCGGGCAGCAGGCCGGCGGCCTCGAGGCCGGCACGCAGCGCGGCGACCTCGGTGTCGTCGAGCTCCAGCAGCGGCGAGCGGACCCGGCGGTTGTCGAGCACGCCGAGCAGCTCGAGGCTGGCCTTGGCCGTGGTGGCGCCGTAGTTGGCCACCCCCATGACGGCCTCGATCGCCGGGAGCATCCGGGTGTAGATCTCGAGGGCCTCACCGACACGGCCCGCGCGGTGCGCGTCGTGCATGGCGCGCAGCTGGTCGCCGGCGACGTGGCCCACGACCGAGACGAAGCCGACCGCGCCGTGGGCCAGCCAGCCGAGGTTGGCGATGTCGTCGCCGGAGTAGAGCGCCAGGCCGAGCTGGCTGATCCGCACGCCGCGGGCCAGGTCGCCCACCGCGTCCTTGACCGCGAGCACCTGCTCCCAGCGGGCGACCTCGGCGTAGGACTCCAGGCTGAGCTGGGTGCCGGTGCGGCCCGGCACGTCGTAGAGCATCACCGGCACGTCGCTGGCCCCGACGACCTGGCGGAAGTGGTGCAGCACCCCGGCCTGGCCGGGCTTGTTGTAGTAGGGCGTCACCAGCAGCAGCCCGTCGGCGCCGGCCTGCGCGGCCTGCTTGGCCAGGCCGATGGAGGTGCGGGTGTCGTTGGTGCCGACACCGGCCACCAGGACGATGTCGGGGCCGACGGCGTCGCGCACGGCGGCGAGGACCTCGCCGTCCTCGGCCGGGGTGGTGGTCGGCGACTCGCCGGTGGTGCCCGAGACGACGAGGCCGTCGTGGCCGTGGGCGACGAGGTGGCGGGCGATGCGCTGGGTGCTCTCGAGGTCGAGCGACCCGTCGGGGGCGAAGGCGGTGGCCATCGCGGTCAGCACGGTGCCGAAGGGTGCCGTCGGGGCCCCGGGAGTCGCCTCAGCAGTCATGGCGGCAGGCTATCCCGCCCGGTCGTCGCGCCGCGGGACCGGTCACGCCGCACGGCCGGCGGGCAGGTGCGGCGCCACCTCGGCGGCCACGAGGCGCAGGTGGTCGAGGTCGTGCAGGTCGAGCACCTGGAGGTAGAGCCGCTGGCAGCCCTCCGCGGCGTAGGCCCCGATCCGGTCGAGGACCTCCGCCGGGGTGCCGGCCAGGCCGTGGGCGCGCAGATCGTCGACGTCGCGCCCGATCGCCCCGGCCCGGCGGGCCACCTCCGCCTCGTCGGCGCCGACGCACAGCACGAGGGCGTTGGACCACGTCATCGAGGCGGGGTCGCGGTCGACGGCCTCGCAGGCCCGGGCGACGCGGGCGCTCTGCTCGCGGGTCGTGGCGGTGTCGACGAAGGGCAGGTTGAACTCGTCGGCGAAGCGCGCCGCGAGCTCCGGCGTACGCCGCTTGCCGAGGCCGCCGATGATCACCGGGGGCGGGGTCTGCACCGGCTTGGGCAGGCCCGGGGAGTCGCGCACGACGTGGTGGCGCCCCTCGAAGGTGAAGCCGCCCCGGGTCGCCCACAGCCCGGTGACGATCTCCAGCTGCTCCTCGAAGCGGTCGAAGCGCTCCCCCACCGACGGGAACGGGATGGCGTACTTCTCGTGCTCGGCGGCGAACCACCCGGCGCCGATCCCGAGCTCGACGCGCCCACCGCTCATCTGGTCGACCTGGGCCACCTGCACCGCCAACGGCCCGGGGTGGCGGAAGGTCGCGCTGGTCATGAGCGTGCCGAGGCGGATCGTGCTGGTCTCGCGGGCCAGCCCGGCCAGGGTGGTCCAGGCGTCGGTCGGCCCGGGCAGGCCGTCGCCGCTCATCGCGAGGTAGTGGTCGGAGCGGAAGAAGGCGTCGAAGCCGAGGGCCTCGGCCTCGCGGGCCACCGCGAGCAGGTCGTCGTAGGTGGCGCCCTGCTGGGGCTCGGTGAACACGCGCAGATCCATGCCGCCATGCTGCCAGCAGCCCGGCGCGGCGCAACCCCGCCGGAGCGTCGCGGACCTGCGAGGATGACGCCTCCGACCACGCGGGAGGCGACGGTGGAGGCCACAGACGAGACGGCGCGCACGGTCACCGGCGACCTGCGCCCGGTCTACCAGATCATGCGACGGCTCAACCTGGGCGGCGACGTCGCCTCGGTGCTCGACGCCGTGGCCGAGGGCGCCGCGGCCACGGTCGGCTTCGCGGTGGCGGCGATCAGCTACCTGCGCGAGGACGCCACCTTGGAGATCGTCAGCGTCGCGGGCAGCGCCGAGGCGCGCGAGCAGCTCGTCGGCACCCGGGTGCCGCTGGCGCTCATGGAGGAGGAGCTGGCGCTCGCCGACGCGTGGGGCTCGCTGCTCTTCATCCCCGCCGAGCGGCTGGCCGACCTGCCGACCGACGGCTGGATCCCTGTCTCCGACACGGCGGTCCCCCGTGACGAGCCGGCCCCCGACGACCCCGACCGGTGGCGGCCGGAGGACACGCTGCGCGCACCGCTGCGCTCCCCCGAGGGCGAGCTGCTCGGCCTGCTCTCGGTCGACCTGCCCCTCGACGGCCGCCGCCCCGACGCGGCGCGGCGCGAGCAGCTGGAGATGTACGCCGACCTGGCCGGCATCGCCCTCGGCAACGCCCGGCGCGCCGTCGACCTGGCCGAGCAGGTGCGCCTGGGCGCGGCGGTCGACGCGATCAACAGCGAGGCCGGGGCCAGCCTCGACGCCGCGCAGGTGGTGGACCGCGCGACGACCTCGATCGCCGCCGCGCTGCGCTCGGACTGGGTGCGGGTCAGGGTCGTCGGCGCCGGCGCGCTGCCGGGCACCGACCACGGGGCGCGCTTCCCCACCGGCGAGGCGGAGACCCCCGCCCCGGTCGTGGCCTGGGCGACGCGCGAGGCCTGCGACCACTGGGCCGCCGGCACGGTGTCGCTCACCTCGGTCGATCCCGGCGCCACCTCGCTGACCACCCACACGCTCCACCTCGACGGCACCACCCGCCGCCCGGTGGCCGGCGGGGCCGCGGGCTGGGTCAGCCAGCCGCTGAGCCCACGGTCCGACATCGGCGACGAGGCCGAGCGCGCCGCCGTGCTGGCCCACCTGCACGGCAACGACCTGAGCAGCATGCTGATGGCGCCGATGGGCGCCGGCACCGACTGCTTCGGCTACGTCGTGCTCGCACGGCGCGACGGACCTGGCAGCGGCGGCGGGGCGGGGGCCGGCGCAGGGGGCGGGGGCGGGGGCGGCAGCGTGCCCGGCGACGGGTCCGGTCAGGGTCCCGCCGACGGGGCGGGCAGCGGCGCGGAGACCGCCGCCGCGGGCTGGACGACCCACGAGGTGCGCGCGGCCAGCCAGGTCGCCCGCCACCTCGGTCAGGCGGTGCTCAACGCCCGGCTGCTCGAGCGCGAGCACGTGCTCGTCGAGCAGCTCGAGGCCCTCGACGTCTACAAGAACGACCTGATCTCCACCGTCTCCCACGAGCTGCGCACCCCGCTGACCTCCATCCAGGGTCACCTGGAGCTGATCGAGGACGACCCGGCCGCGGCGCCCGCGGCCAGCTTCCAGGTCGTGCGCCGCAACCTCGACCGCGTGCTCTCCCTCATCGACGACCTGCTGACCCTCAAGCGGCTCACCGACCGCGAGGCCACCTCCGAGGCCGCGATCGTCGACCTCCACCAGCTCGCCGTCGACGCCGTGGCCGCCTTCCGGCTCCACGCCCAGGAGGACGGCGTGCGGCTCGTGCTCCAGCCCCACGGCGGGCCGCTGCTCATCAGCGGCGACCACGACGAGCTCGAGCGGGTGGCGCTCAACCTCGTCGGCAACGCCGTCAAGTACACCCCCGCCGGCGGCGAGGTCAGCGTCTCGGTCGAGCGCAGCGAGCGGTTCGTGCGCTTCGTGTGCCGCGACACCGGCCTGGGCATCAGCAAGCCCGACCAGGAGGAGCTGTTCACCGAGTTCTTCCGCTCCACCAACCCCGAGGCGCTCGCCCGCCCCGGCACCGGCCTGGGGCTGAGCATCGTGCGGCGCATCGTCCAGCGCCACGGCGGCTCGATCCGCCTGGAGTCCGAGCTCGGCGAGGGCAGCACCTTCACCGTGCGGCTGCCGCTGAGCCGCCTCTGAGGCTCGGCCGGCCGCCCCCGCCCCGGGCGTCATACGAGAGGTGGATGCGCATCCACCCTCCGCATGACGTCCCACCCCAACCTCCGGAGCGGCCACCCGCCCCACCCCGGACGTCATACGGGACGTGGATGCGCATCCACCCTCCGCATGACGTCCCACCCCAACCGCCGGACCAGCCACCCGCCCCACCCCGGACGTCATGCGAGAGGTGGAGGCGCATCCACCCTCCGCATGACGTCCCGGCGCCTACGACGCCCCCGCCGGCCCCGTGGCCCGCCCCGCGGCGGTCCGGGCCGAGCGTCAGCGGCGTACCCAGCGCACGACGTCGAAGCCGTCGTGCGGCTCGCGGGAGGCCTCGTGCCAGAGCGCGGGGTCGATCGCGGGATAGGTGGTGTCGCCCGCGGGCTCGAGGTGCACCTCGCTGATGACCTGCTCGTCGGCCAGGCCCGCGCCATCGGCGCCGACGGCGGCCAGCACGGCGGCGTAGACCGCGGCGCCGCCGGCGACCCTCACCTCCGCGCCCTCGGGCTGGTCGTCGGCGAGGGCGAGCGCGGCGTCGAGGTCGTGGGCGACGAGCACCCCCGGGGCCGACCAGGCGGGGTCGCGGGTGAGCACGACGGTGGTGCGCCCGGGCAGCGGACGACCGATCGAGTCGTAGGTCGCGCGCCCCATGAGCAGCGTGTGGCCGAGGGTGAGCGCCTTGAAGTGCGCGAAGTCGGCGGGCAGGTGCCACGGGATCGCCCCGTCGGCGCCGATGACGCCGTTGCGCGCCACCGCGGCGACGAGCAGCACCCGCCGCCCGCCGGGGGTCATACGGCGATGGGCGCCTTGATGCCCGGGTGGGGGTCGTAGCCCTCGACGGCGACGTGCTCGAGCTCGAAGGAGCCGAGGTCGGTGACGCTGGGGTCGAGCCACAGCGTCGGCAGCGGTCGCGGCTCGCGGGTCAGCTGGAGACGGGCCTGGTCGAGGTGGTTGGAGTAGAGGTGGGCGTCGCCGAGGGTGTGCACGAAGTCGCCGACGGCCAGGCCCGTGACCTGGGCGACCATGTGGGTCAGCAGCGCGTAGGAGGCGATGTTGAAGGGCACGCCGAGGAAGACGTCGGCGGAGCGCTGGTAGAGCTGGCAGGACAGCCGCGCGGGCCCGCCGTCGACCGCGGGGGCGACGTAGAACTGGAAGAGCGCGTGGCAGGGCGCCAGCGCCATCGACGGGATGTCGGCGACGTTCCACGCCGAGACGAGGTGGCGGCGCGAGTCGGGGTCGCGACGGATCTGCTCGACGACCTCGGCGAGCTGGTCGACGTGGCGGCCGTCGGGGGTGGGCCAGGAGCGCCACTGCGCGCCGTAGACCGGCCCGAGGTCGCCGTGCTCGTCGGCCCACTCGTCCCAGATGCTCACCCCGCGCTCCTGGAGCCAGGTGACGTTGGTGTCGCCGCGCAGGAACCAGAGGAGCTCGGCGAAGACCGAGCGGGTGTGGATGCGCTTGGTCGTCACCAGCGGGAAGCCGGCGGAGAGGTCGAAGCGCATCTGGTGGCCGAAGACCGAGCGCGTGCCGGTGCCGGTGCGGTCGCCCTTGGCCACGCCCTCGTCGAGGATCCGCCGGACGAGGTCGAGGTAGGCCTGCACGAGCGCGACCCTACCGGCGCGGCCCGGCCGGCAGCCGAACCTGCCCGGCCACCGTCGTGGCGGTGTCGCCGCCGACCCACACGACGGGCTCGCCGTCGGGGCCGGCCTCGGTGCTGACGTGGACGCGCCCGCGCCGCCCGAGCACCGTGCCCTGCGAGGCGACGTACGCCGAGGGCAGCCGGTCGCCCGCGAGCCACTGGGCCAGGCCGGCGTTGAGGCTGCCGGTGACCGGGTCCTCGCCGACCCCGAGGCTGGGCACGAAGGCCCGCACCTCGACGTCGGCGTCGCTGGTGCCGGCGGGGTGGACGCCGACGACGCCGAGCTTGAGGTCGCCGAAGGCCGCGAGGTCGGGCTCCAGCGACAGGACCGCGGCGGCGTCGGCGAGCAGCACGCCGAGCCAGCCGGGGCCGTTGTCGACCCAGGCCGCGTCGAGCACCTCGACCCCCGAGCCATCTCGGGGCCCGCCTCCGGGCCCGGCGCCGAGCACGCGGCGCACGTGGGCGAGGTCGGCCTCGTCGACCGGGCCGGAGCGCACCAGCGGCGGCGCGGCGAAGGCGAGCCGCTCGCCGCGGCGCAGCCGCACCAGCCCGGCGCCGCACTCCTGCACCACGACCCCGTCGGCGCCCGGCTCGCCACCGGCCTCGAGCCAGGCGTGGGCCGAGCCCAGCGTGGGGTGCCCGGCGAAGGGGAGCTCGCGACCGGGGGTGAAGATCCGCAGGCGGTAGTCGGCGCCCGGTGTCGTCGGCGGCAGCAGGAAGGTCGTCTCCGACAGGTTGGTCCACCGGGCGAAGGCGGCCATGTCGGCCTCGTCGAGACCTTCGGCGTCGTGCACCACCGCCACGGGGTTGCCGCGCAGCGGCTCGGCGCTGAACACGTCGACCTGGCTGAAGCGACGCCCGACCACCGCGCCGGGCACCGGCGCCCCGCTCACGGGTGCAGCGACATCGGGCCGTAGACGCGGCGCTCGCCCTCGAAGAGCACGACGGCGTCGACGCCCTCGGCGGCGAGGTCGCCGAAGCACTCCCCCACCCACGACTCGGCGTCGGCCCGGTTGGCGAAGCGCTCGCCGGAGAGGTCGGCGCCCACGCTCACCTCCTGGCCGGAGGCGTCCTCGAGGCGCCACCACCAGGGCAGCTCGGCGGGGGTGGGCTGGCGGAAGGTCGGGGGCTGGTCGGGCAGGTTCACGCGGATCACGTCCTGACGGAGGGGGCGACGAAGGGCGGGCGGACGACCTGGAAGACCTCGCGCCGCCCGCGCACGTCGACGCCGACCTCGGCGTCGTCGGCCACGAAGCTGGGCAGCAGCGCGAGGCCGATGCCCTTGCGCAGGGTCGGGGAGAAGGTGCCGGAGGTGATCTCCCCCAGCAGCACGTCGGGGGTCAGCGAGACCGTCATGTGGGGGCGCGGTATGCCGCGGCCGGTGGCCACCAGCCCCTGGAGGCGGCGGCGGGGCCCGGCGGCACGCTCGGCGGTGAGCACCTCCTTGCCCCAGAAGGCGTCCTTGCCCCACCCCACGGCCCAGCCGAGCCGGGCCTGGTTGGGGGTGACGTCGAGGGAGATGTCCTGCCCGTGCAGCGGGTAGCCCATCTCGGTGCGCAGGGTGTCGCGCGCGCCCAGGCCGCAGGCGAGCAGGCCCAGCGGCTCCCCCGCGGCGACCAGCGCGTCCCACAGGCCCAGCGCCGCGGCGACGGGGGCGACCAGCTCGTAGCCGCGCTCTCCGGTGTAGCCGGTGCGGCACACGACCACGTCGTGGGTCAGGCCCTGCGCGGCGTACGGCGCGACGGCGAAGCTCATGTAGTCGTGGCCCACCGGCAGTCCGACGGCCGCGAGCAGGTCGTCGCTGCGCGGGCCCTGCACCGCGAGCACGACGTGGTCGCGGTGCTCGTCGGTCACGCTCACGCCCGCCGGCGCGGCCGCGGTGAGCCGGCGCACCACCTCGGCGGTGTTGGCGGCGTTGGGCACGAGCAGCACGTGCTCCTCGTCGTGGAGATAGGCGATGAGGTCGTCGACGATGCCGCCGGTCTCCTCGTCGCAGCACAGCGTGTACTGCGCCTGGCCCGGGCCGATGCGGCGCAGGTCGTTGGAGAGCGTCGCGTCGACGAAGTCGGCCGCGCCGGGACCGGTCACGCTGGCCTTGCCGAGGTGGCTCACGTCGAAGAGGCCCACCGCATCGCGCACGGCCGTGTGCTCCTTGACCACGCCCGAGGGGTACTCCAACGGCATCGACCAGCCGCCGAACTCCGCCAGCTTGGCGCCCAGCGCGACGTGGCGCTCGTGCAGCGGCGAGCGGACCAGCCCCTGCGCGTCGAGCGGCGTCGCGCCACCGGCCGGGTCGCCGACTGGGTCGCGGGCTGGGTCGCGGGAGGGGTCGGGTGCACGGTCCTCGGCCATGGCCTCAACCTAGCGTGAGGCGCCGACGGCTAACCTGCCCCGGTGACGACGTACACCTTGCGCAACGCCAACCCCGCCAAGACCAAGGCCGACGCCGTGGTGGTGGGGGTCGTGGGCAGCGGCGACGGGGTCGTGCTGGCCCCGGGCGCGGAGGCGGTGGTCGAGGCCTACGGCCGCAAGCTGCGCCCGCTGCTGGCGATGCTGGCGCTGACCGGCAAGGTCGGCGAGACCACGCGCGTGCCCACCGGCGGCGTCATCGCCTCCCCCACCCTCGTGCTCGTCGGGCTCGGCGCCGAGGCCACGCCGGAGACCGTGCGCCGCGGCGCCGGCGCCGCGGCCCGCGCCGTCACCAACGCCGCGAGCGTCGCGCTCGCGCTGCCGGCCGACTCCGCCGCGCTGGTCCGCTCGGTCACCGAGGGGTGGGCGCTGGGCGGCTACCGCTTCACCGCCTACCAGCGCGACACCGCGACGGCCACCACGGTCGCCGAGGTCGCCGTGCTGTCGCCGGTCGCGCGCCGCGCCGAGGCCACCACCGCCTTCGAGGAGGCCCAGGTCGTCGCCGCGGCCGTCGCCACCACCCGCGACTGGGTCAACACCCCGCCCGGCGACCTGACCCCGCCGGCCTTCGCCGACGCCGTCGTGGCCGCGGTCAAGGACAACGCCAAGCAGGTCGCGCGCGGCCACAAGGTCACCGCCACCGTGCACGACGAGGCCGCGCTCGCCGACCTGGGCTGCGGCGGCATCCTCGGCGTCGGCGCCGGGTCGAGCGCCCCGCCGCGCCTGGTCGAGCTCACCTACGCCCCCAAGGGCGCCACCCGCCACCTCGCGCTGGTCGGCAAGGGCATCACCTTCGACTCCGGCGGTCTGACCATCAAGCCGGCCGCCTCGATGAGCGAGATGAAGTCCGACATGGCCGGCGCCGCCGCGGTCGTGCAGGCCACGCTGGCGATCGCCCGGCTCGGTCTGCCGGTCAAGGTCAGCACCTTCGTGCCCATGGCCGAGAACATGGTCTCCGGCAGCGCCACCCGCCCCGGCGACGTGCTGCGCATCTACGGCGGCACCACGGTGGAGATCTCCAACACCGACGCCGAGGGCCGCCTCGTGCTGGCCGACGCCCTCGTCCGGGCCACCGAGACCGAGCCCGACGTCGTGCTCGACGTCGCCACGCTGACCGGTCACATGGTCGTCGCCCTCGGCGACAAGGTGGCCGGCGTGATGGGCACCCGCTCGGTCGTCGACGACGTGCTCGCCGCCTCCGAGGTCGCCGGCGAGGCGCACTGGCCGATGCCGATCCCCGAGCAGATGGGCGAGCGGATCCGCTCGAGCAAGGTCGCCGACCTGGCCCAGCACGACTGGGTGCGCTGGGGCGGCGGCCTCTTCGCCGCGGCCTTCCTGCGCGAGTTCACCGCCGGGCTCCCGTGGGCCCACCTCGACATCGCCGGGCCGTCCTTCGGCTCCGGCGCCTCGGGGCACGTGACCGCCGGCGGCACCGGCTTCGCCGTCGCCACGCTCGTCGACTACGCCCGGGCCTTCGCCGTCGCGGAGTAGTCCCGGCGCGACCGTCGGAGGGCGGGCCCGGCGGGGCCCGCCCCGCCGCGGCGGGCTAGAGGCCCTGCTGCTTGCGCTGGGCCTTCATCCGGGAGTTGTAGTCGCGCATGCGCTGCGGCACGCCGACCACGGCCGCGTCGTAGGACGGCACCTGGTGGCGGTTGCAGAACGCGTGCGCCCACTCCACCGACGGCACCCGCCGCCGCGTCCACTCCCCGTCGTGCGCCACGAGCAGCAGGGTGACGTCGGAGACCGCCGTGCGGGGCTCGACGAAGCCCTCCACGCCGTGGCGCTCGCCGACCCAGGACTGCAGGTGCTCCTGGTCGACGGAGTCCGAGGCGCGCACGCGCGTCGAGCCCGTGCGGAAGCCGTCACGGGCCGGCTTGCGCATCTTCGTCGCGCTGCTTCGTCGGAATCGGTCGAGGAACGCCATGCCCCTAGTCTGCCCGCCCCGCCGAAGGCCGGTGTGGACACACCCTGAAGAAGTGCAAAGATGGGTCCGCGCTCACGAGGCGCACCCCTGCTCACGGCGCACGGAAGGACCACGGTGGCCGGCCCCGCTCACGACACCGACTTCGACGTTCTCATCCTCGGTGCGGGCTCGGGGGGCTACGCCTGTGCCCTGCGCGCCGCGCAGCTCGGCCTGCGCGTCGCCCTGGTCGAGAAGGACCGACTGGGCGGCACCTGCCTCCACGTCGGCTGCATCCCCACCAAGGCCCTCCTGCACGCGGCCGAGGTCGCCGACGCCGCCCGTGAGTCGGAGCGCTTCGGCGTGCTCGCCTCCTTCGAGGGCATCGACATGGCCGGCGTCAACTCCTACAAGGACGGCGTCGTCGCGCGGCTCTTCAAGGGGCTCACCGGCCTCGTCGGCTCGCGCGGCGTCACCGTCATCGAGGGCGAGGGCCGCCTCACCGGGCCCCACGAGGTCACGGTCGACGGCACCGCCCACACCGCCCGCCACGTCGTCCTCGCCTCCGGCTCGACCCCGCGCAGCCTGCCCGGGCTCGAGGTCGACGGCGAGCGGGTGCTCACCTCCGAGCACGCCCTGCGCCTCGAGCGCGTGCCCGCCTCCGTGGTGGTGCTCGGCGGCGGCGTGATCGGCTCGGAGTTCGCGTCGGTCTGGCGCAGCTTCGGCGCCGAGGTCACCGTGGTCGAGGCCCTCCCGCGCCTGGTCGCGGCCGAGGACGAGGCCTGCTCCAAGGTGCTCGAGCGCGCCTTCCGCAAGCGCGGCATCACCGTGCGCACCTCCACCCGCTTCGCGTCGGTCTCCCGCACCGAGAAGGGTGTCGCGGTCACCGTCGACACCGCCAAGGGCGAGCAGGAGGTGGTCGAGGCCGAGCTGCTCCTGGTGGCCGTGGGCCGCGGCCCCGTCACCGAGGGCCTGGGCTACGACGAGCAGGGCGTCGCCATGGAGCGCGGCTTCGTCACCACCGACGAGCGCTGCCGCACCTCGGTGCCCGGCGTCTGGGCCGTGGGCGACATCGTGCCCGGCCTCCAGCTGGCCCACCGCGGCTTCGCGCAGGGCATCTTCGTCGCCGAGGAGATCGCCGGGCTCGAGCCCGCCCCGATCGACGAGACGGGCATCCCGCGGGTGACCTACTCCCACCCCGAGGTCGCCTCGGTCGGGCTCGACGAGAAGGCCGCGGTCGCGGCGTACGGCGCCGACGCGGTGCAGAGCCTGACCTACGACCTGGGCGGCAACGGCAAGAGCCAGATCCTGCAGACCCAGGGCTTCGTCAAGCTGGTCCGCCGCGTCGACGGCCCCGTCGTCGGTGTCCACCTGGTGGGCGACCGCGTCGGGGAGCTCATCGGCGAGGCGCAGCTGATCTACAACTGGGAGGGACACGCCGAGGACGTCGCTCCGCTGCTCCACGCCCACCCCACCCAGAACGAGGCCCTCGGCGAGGCCCACATGGCGCTCGCCGGGAAGCCGCTGCACGCGCATTCCTAGGCTGGCCCCGGCGGCCCCGCGCCCGCCGGCGCGCGCCACCCCTGCTCCAGCCCCGCTCCACCCGCCCCACCACAGACGCACAGCCCCACACCACACGAAGAACGCGAGCGAAGGAACTCACATTGGCCACCGAAGTCAACCTCCCCGCCCTGGGTGAGTCCGTCACCGAGGGCACCGTCACCCGCTGGCTGAAGGCCGTGGGCGACACCGTCGCGGTCGACGAGCCGCTGCTGGAGGTCTCCACCGACAAGGTCGACACCGAGATCCCCTCCCCGGTCGCCGGCACCCTCCTCGAGATCAAGGCCGAGGAGGACGACACCGTCGAGGTGGGCGCCGTCCTGGCCCTCATCGGCGACGAGAGCGAGGCCGGCGGTGACGGTGGCGGCGGCGCCAACGCTCCCGAGGCCTCCGAGGCCACCGAGTCCGCGACCCCCGAGGCCCAGCCGGCCGACGAGGGCGAGGCCGAGAAGAAGGCCGAGCAGGAGCAGCAGATCGTCGAGGAGAAGGGCTCGCTGCCCGCCGGCGACGAGACCCCCGAGTCGGAGAAGTCCGGCTCCGCCGGCGGCTCGGGCACCTCGGTGACCCTGCCCGCGCTGGGCGAGTCGGTCACCGAGGGCACCGTGACCCGCTGGCTGAAGTCGGTCGGTGACGAGGTCGCCGTCGACGAGCCTCTCCTCGAGGTCTCCACCGACAAGGTCGACACCGAGATCCCCTCCCCGGTCGCCGGCACGCTGCTGGCGATCAAGGTCGACGAGGACGAGACCGTCGAGGTCGGCGCCGAGCTGGCCGTCATCGGCGACAAGGGCGCCTCGGTCGAGGAGCCCACCGACTCCGCCGCGCCCGAGGCCCAGCCCAAGGACGACGCCGAGGCCGAGAAGAAGGCCGAGCAGGAGGAGCGGATCGTCGAGGAGAAGGGCTCCCTGCCCGCCGGCGACGAGACCCCGGAGAAGGAGAAGTCCGACTCCCCCGCCGCGGCCGCCCCCGCCGCCTCGCCCGAGCCCGCCGAGGCCACCACCCCGGCCGCCGAGAAGGCCCCGGCGCCCAGCGCGCAGTCGCCCTCCACCGGCGAGTCCGGCTCCTCGTCGAGCAACGACGCCGCCGGCTACGTCACCCCGCTGGTGCGCAAGCTGGCCAACCAGCACGACGTCGACCTCTCCACCGTCACCGGCACCGGCGTCGGCGGTCGCATCCGCAAGCAGGACGTGCTCGAGGCCGCCAAGGCCAAGGAGGCCCCGGCCCCGGCCGCCGCTCCTGCGGCCGCCGCCCCGGCCGCGGCGCCCGCCGCGTCGGGTGCCGCGGCGCCCTCGACCACCCCGTCGCCGCTGCGCGGCACCACGGAGAAGGTCAGCCGCCTGCGCAGGATCATCTCCGAGCGCATGGTCGACTCGCTGCACACCGCGGCGCAGCTGACCCAGGTCGTCGAGGTCGACGTCACCAACATCGCGCGGCTGCGCGAGGCGAAGAAGGCCGACTTCCTCTCCCGCGAGGGCGTCAAGCTGTCCTACCTGCCGTTCTTCGCCAAGGCATCGATCGACGCGCTCAAGCAGCACCCCAAGCTCAACGCGACGATCGACATCGACGCCGGCGAGATCACCTACTACGACCGGGAGAACGTCGCCTTCGCCGTCGACACCGACAAGGGCCTGCTGACCCCGGTCGTCAAGGACGCCGGCGACCTGTCGATCGCCGGTCTGGCCAAGAAGATCGCCGACGTCGCGCAGCGCACCCGCACCAACAAGATCGGTCCCGACGAGCTGTCGGGCGGCACCTTCACGATCACCAACCTGGGCAGCGTCGGGGCCCTGTGGGACACCCCGATCATCAACCGCCCCCAGGTCGCCATCCTCGGCCCCGGTGCCGTCGTGAAGCGCCCGGTCGTCATCGACGACGCCAACCTCGGCGAGACCATCGCCGTGCGCCACATGGTCTACCTCGCGCTGACCTACGACCACCGCCTGGTCGACGGCGCCGACGCCGGCCGCTTCCTCCAGGACGTCAAGGCCCGCCTCGAGGCCGGCCAGTTCGAGGTCTGACGCTCCACCGCACCACGGTGGTCGGGCCGGGAGCGCCAGCGACCGTCCCGACACCACCACCGCACCACCCGACGGCGCGAGGTCACCGACCTCGCGCCGTCGGCGCGTCCACGGCCCGCCTGGTCCGGCGGCAACGCCCGACCGGCCGCGCAGGTGCAGGCCCGAAGGGGGAGCCGGGGTTTCCCGGTGGGTGACAGGGTGGGGCCATGTCCCTGAACGTCGTCATCGCCGGCTCGTCCGGTTTCCTCGGCTCCCACCTCGTGGGTGCCCTGCGCGGGCGCGGCCACACCGTCACCGCGCTGACCCGCCGCCCCGCGAAGGGCCCGTCGGAGTCGACGTGGGACCCCTACGCCGGGGCCGTCGACCGCATGCTCGTGCAGTCGGCCGACGTGGTGGTCAACCTGGCCGGCGCCCCGACCGCCGGCAACCCCCACTCCAAGACCTGGGCCCGTGAGCTGCGCGAGAGCCGCGTGAGGACCACCCGGCTGCTGGCGGAGGTGATCGCGGAGGCCGAGCGCCCTCCGGCGTACCTCGCGGGCAACGGGATCTCCTACTACGGCGACCACGGTGACGCCCTGCTCACCGAGTCGGCCGACAGCCGCGGCCACGCGCTGCTCACCGACGTCACCCGGGAGTGGCAGGCAGCGGCCGACGCGGCCGTCGACGCCGGCGCCCGGGTGTGCGTGCTGCGCACCGCGCCGGTGATGGACGCCGCCGCTCCCCCGCTCAAGCAGCTGCGCCTGGTCTTCAAGCTCGGGCTCGGCGCCAAGCTGGGCGACGGCAGCCAGCACATGGCGATGATCTCGCTGCGCGACTGGGTCGACGCCACCGTCCACCTCGCCGAGCACGAGTCGGCCTCGGGTCCCTTCAACCTGTGCTGCGTGACCACGCCGACCAACGCGGAGTTCACGAAGGCCCTCGCCGCCGGGGTCAAGCGGCCCGCGGTCGCCTTCGTGCCCGCCCCGCTGCTGCGCACCGCCGCCGGCGCGATGGGCCCGGAGCTCCTCGGCTCGCTCAACGTCACCCCGAAGGCGCTGCTCGACTCCGGCTACACCTTCCACGACCCCGACGTCGAGGCCGTGGTCCGCAGCGGCCTGAGCTGACCGCTGCCCGCGGCGGCTCGGGCCGGTCGGTGCGGACGGTCGGGCCAGGCGGGCGCCGCTCAGGCAGGCACGACCTCGGCGACGAGCCAGCCACCCCGCTCACGGACCAGGGTGACCTCGCGGGCGGTCGCCCGGTCGCGCGGCAGCCGTACGTCGACCCCGCGCCCCACCGCCCGCGCGCCGACCAGCCGGTCGACCACCCGCAGCCGCAGCCGGGCCGCGGGGCGACCGGCCCCTCGAGCCGCGCCGCCGACGTGGAGCACCTCGACGTCGACCAGCCGCGTGGTCATGCCCCGCACCCGCAGCCCCCGCGCCGTCCAGGCGCGCAGCATCGCGACGTCGTGGCGTGCGGCGACCGACCCGTCGACGTAGAGCGACGCCAGCCGCTCCGGGTCGGCCCGCGACCACGCCGCCGCCCGCTGCCGGTCCCACCGCGCCACCACGCGCGCGGCCCGGCGTTCCTCGGCCGACCACCGCTCGGCGGCCCCCGCTCGCGGGTCGGGGCGCTCGGTCACCGCCCCGGCCCCACCGCTCGGGTGGCCACCACCCGCGGTCACGGGCCCACCGTCGGCGCTCGAGGGGGGCGGGGCGTCGAGCGCCTCGAGGCCTCCGGCCACCGCGGCCGCGGGCCGCAGGTCCGGGCCGGGCCCTCCTCCCCGCAGGACGACGCCGCACAGCACGACGGCGGAGGTGACGACGACGGCGGTCAGCAGCAGGCGCGGCATGGGTCCCCCCTACCCACCTGGCGACCACCGCCCGCCGGCCGTCCACAGGCGGGACCCTCCTGTGCACGGGCCGGGGCCGGGGCGCAGCGCCGCGAGTAGCATCGGAGCCATGGCGAGCAGCGGGAGAGACCTCGACGTACGCACGGTGGGCCTCGGCGCGCAGGCCGTGGACTACCTCGCCGCGTGGGACCTCCAGCGTGAGGTGCACGCCCAGGTCGTGGCGGGCGAGGCGCCCGACACGGTGCTGCTGCTGGAGCACCCCCCGACCTTCACCGCGGGCAAGCGCACCGACCCCCACGAGCGGCCCGCCGACCCGGGTGGCGCGCCCGTGCTCGACGTCGACCGCGGCGGCAAGATCACCTACCACGGGCCGGGCCAGCTGGTGGCGTACCCGATCGTCCGCCTGCCCGACCACGTGCTCGTGGTCGACTTCGTGCGCCGCATGGAGGAGGCGATGATCGCGACCTGCGCGGCCTTCGGGGTCACCACCGCCCGGGTGCCCGGCCGCAGCGGCGTGTGGCTGCGCGCCGACTCCACCGGCTCCGGCACGCGCCCCGAGCGCAAGGTCGGCGCGATCGGCATCCGCGTCAGCCGCGGTGCGACCATGCACGGGATCTCGCTCAACTGCGACGTCGACCTGGGCTGGTACGACCGCTTCGTGCCCTGCGGCATCGCCGACGCCGGCGTCACGTCGCTGAGCCAGGAGGCCGGCCGCGACGTCACCGTCGCGGAGGTCCTGCCGGTGCTCACCGAGCACCTGCGCGCGCTGCTGGCGTGGGCCGACTACACCCCCACCCCCGACTACGAGCCCCGCCCCGAGCCCGGCCGCGCCCCCCGCATCGAGATCCTCGCCCCCGCCTCCTCCCGCTGACCGCGCCTCTCCGGCGCTCCTCGCCGCGGCGGGCCCGGACGTCATACGCACCGTGGATGCGCATCCACCCCTCGCATGACGTCCCACCCCACGCCACCCTCACCCGACCCGACGTCATACGCACCGTGGATGCGCATCCACCCTCCGCATGACGTCCCACCCCACGCCACCCTCACCCGACCCGACGTCATACGCACCGTGGATGCGCATCCACCCCTCGCATGACGTCACACCCCACCCCCACCCCACGCCCGGACGTCATACGCACCGTGGATGCGCATCCACCCTCCGCATGACGTCACACCCCACGCCGAGCACCGGCCGCCGCTCACCCCCCGCGGGTAAAGACCCCGTACGGCGCGCCCCCGCGCACGACCGGCGGGCGGCTGCTTTGATCACCCGACCGGCGCCGTGACGTCGGGAGGATCGAGGACACCGGTGAGCGCGCTCGTGATCGAGACCAGCGGCCTGCGCAAGGAGTACACGTCGCGCCGCGGCGGCAGGCGGGTGGCCGTGCAGGGCCTCGACCTGGCGGTGCCCGCCGGCGGGGTCCACGGCTTCCTGGGCCCCAACGGGTCGGGCAAGACGACGACGATCCGCATGCTGCTGGGGCTCTCACGGGCCACCTCCGGCTCGATGCGCCTCTTCGGCGAGGAGGTACCGCGGCGCCTGCCGAGCGTCATCGGCCGCGTGGGCGCGGTGGTGGAGTCGCCGAAGTTCTCTCCCCACCTCACCGGTCGGCAGAACCTCCTCCTCCTGGCCCGCTCCATCAGCGCCCCCGACGCGCGCGTCGACGCCGCGGTGGAGACCGTCGGGCTGACCGGCCGCGACGCCGACCGCTACCGCTCCTACTCCCTGGGCATGAAGCAGCGCCTGGCCATCGCCGCCACCCTGCTCAAGGACCCCGACCTGCTCATCCTCGACGAGCCCACCAACGGCCTCGACCCGGCCGGCATCCGCGAGGTGCGCGACACCGTCCGCGACCTCGGCGCCGCCGGCGTCACGGTGCTGCTGAGCTCCCACATCCTCGCCGAGGTGCAGCAGGTGTGCACCTCGGCCACCATCATCGGCAACGGCCGGCTGCTGGCCAGCGGCACCGTCGACGACCTCCTCGCCGGCGCCGCCGCCCACCGCGTGGTCACGCCCGACCCCGTCCTCGCCGCCCGCGTGCTGCGCGAGGCCGGCCTGGCCGTCACCGGCCCCGCCGAGGACCCCGCCGACCACCCAGGCGACCACCACGCCGACCACCCCGCCGACCACCGCGCCGACCACCAGGGCTCCGAGCCCGACCACGCCCTCGTCGTCGAGACCGACGACCCCGCCCGCGTCACCCGCGCCCTGGCCGAGGCCGGGGTGTGGCTGAGCGAGCTCACCCCGGTGCGCCAGGACCTGGAGTCCTACTTCCTCGCCCTCACCGCCGACGACACCCTGGGAGGCCGCTGATGGGTGCGCTGCTGAAGGTCGAGCTGACCCGCCTGCGCTGGCGCCGCGCGGTCGTGCTGCTGCTCGCGGCCGCCGTGCTGGTGCCGGCGGTCGTGGTCGGCGCCACCGCCTGGGGCACCCGCCCCCTCTCCGAGGCCGACCTGGCCTCGGCCGAGGCCGACTACGGCGGCCGGTTCCTCCGCCAGGAGGTGCGCTCCTGCGGCCGCACGCCCGAGCTCTACGGCCTTGACGACGTCGCGGCCGCCGAGCTCCCCGAGGCCTGCCGCCTCGAGGTGGTGTCGTCGTACGCCGGGCGCAGCCCGCTCGACCTGTCCGAATCGCTGGAGGGCGGGGCGATGGTCGTCGTCGCCTCGGTGCTGGTGCTGCTGATGGTCATGCTCGGCACGACCTTCGTGGGCCACGACTGGAACACGGGGTCGATGAGCAACCAGCTGCTCTTCGAGGCCCGCCGCGGGCGCGTCTGGGCGGCCAAGGCGCTCGCCGTCGGCGCGGTCGGGCTCCTCGTCGCGCTGCTGGTGAGCCTGGCGTGCTGGCTGGCGCTGATGGCGATCGCCTCCTCCCGCGACCTGAGCACCGGCGACGGCGTGCTGCTCGACGGGCTCGAGCAGTGCCTGCGCACGGGCCTGGTCGCCGCGGGCGCGGCGTTCGGCGGCTACGCGCTGACCATGCTGCTGCGCAGCACGGTGGCCACGCTCGGCGTCGTCTTCGCCCTCACCGTGCTCGGCGGCACCCTCATCGGCGTCCTCGGGGGCCAGGAGACCCAGCGCTGGCAGCCCCAGCTCAACGTGCTGGCCGCGGTCACCAACGAGGTCACCTACTACGACGACTCCGGCCTCGAGCCCGCCTGCCTCACCGGCATGGCCCGACCCCGCCTCGACTGCGACGCCACCCAGCGCATCGGCGCCGTGCAGGGCGGGTCCTACGTCGGCGTCGTGCTGCTCGCGCTGGGCGCGGCCTCCGTGGTGTCGTTCCGCCGCCGCGACGTGCCCTGAGCCCGCCCGCCCCCCGACCCGGGCGGCCGGCGCCCGCCCGGGCACACCCGGTGCCGGCCCGGGCTCGCCGACTCCTCGTGACCTGGCCCACCGGCGTAGAGTCGAGGGGTGACGACTGCTCCTGCTCCTGACGGCCGCAAGCTCCTCCGACTCGAGGTCCGCAACGCCGAGACCCCCATCGAGCGCAAGCCCGAGTGGATCAAGACCCGGGCCAAGATGGGCCCGGAGTACACCGAGCTGATGGGCCTGGTGAAGTCCGAGGGCCTCCACACGGTGTGCCAGGAGGCCGGCTGCCCCAACATCTTCGAGTGCTGGGAGGACCGCGAGGCCACCTTCCTCATCGGCGGCGACCAGTGCACGCGCCGCTGCGACTTCTGCCAGATCGACACCGGCAAGCCCGAGGCCCTCGACCGCGACGAGCCCCGCCGCGTGGCGGAGTCGGTGCAGAAGATGCAGCTGAAGTACGCCACCATCACCGGCGTCGCGCGCGACGACCTGCCCGACGGCGGCGCCTGGCTCTACGCCGAGACCGTGCGCGCCATCCACGACATGAACCCCGGCACCGGCGTCGAGAACCTCATCCCCGACTTCAACGGCAAGCCCGACCTGCTGGCCGAGGTCTTCGAGTCGCGCCCCGAGGTGCTGGCCCACAACGTCGAGACCGTGCCGCGCATCTTCAAGCGGATCCGCCCGGCCTTCCGCTACGAGCGCTCCCTCGACGTCATCACCCAGGCCCGCGCCTTCGGCCTGGTCACCAAGTCCAACCTCATCCTGGGCATGGGCGAGACCCGCGAGGAGGTCTCGCAGGCGCTGCGCGACCTGCACGAGGCGGGCTGCGACCTCATCACGATCACGCAGTACCTGCGCCCCTCGGTGCGCCACCACCCCGTGGAGCGCTGGGTCAAGCCGCAGGAGTTCGTCGAGCTCCAGGCCGAGGCCGAGGAGATCGGCTTCGCCGGCGCGCTCTCGGGCCCGCTGGTGCGTTCGTCCTACCGCGCCGGGCGCCTGTACCGTCAGGCCATCGAGGCCCGCTCCGGCGCCTCGGCCTGAGCACGACCGACACGACTGGGAGCAGCACGCCCGCATGGCCAAGAAGAAGGACGCCGCCGCGAAGTCCGGCGCACCCGCAGCGCCGGAGGCGATGAGCCGGCGCAAGCAGTTCGCCGAGACCTACAAGATCACCAAGCGCACCGACCCCAAGATCGGGCTGTGGCTGCTGCTGGCCTTCGTGGTCGCCGCCACCGTCGGCTTCGCGATCTTCTGGATCCTGCCCGGCTCCGGCGCCCTCGCCTGGGTGCTCTCCACCATCGGTGCGCTGCTCTTCGGCTCGCTGGCCGCGCTGATCGTCTTCGGCCGCCGCGCCCAGAGCTCGGCCTACGGGCAGATGGAGGGTCAGCCCGGCGCCGCCGCGGCCGCCCTGCGCATGCTGCGCCGCGGCTGGACGACCACCCCGGCGGTCGCGTTCACCCGCCAGCAGGACGTCGTGCACCGCGTCGTGGGCCCTCCCGGCATCGTGCTCATCGGTGAGGGCAACGCCCACCGCACCCGCCAGCTGCTCACCGCCGAGCGCCGCAAGCACGAGCGCGTCGCCGGCGGCGCCCCGATCCACGAGGTCGTCTGCGGCCGCGAGGAGGGCCAGGTGCCGCTGCCGAAGCTGGTCAAGCACGTCCAGAAGCTGGGCCGCCAGGTGAAGCCGGCCGAGATCACCGACATCCTCAACCGGCTCAAGGCGCTCGACGCCAACCGCTCCGCCGTACCGCTGCCCAAGGGGCCGGTGCCGACCAACATGAAGGGCATGCGGCAGAACATGCGCGGCCGCTGACCCACCGCACCAGGTACGACGAAGGGCGCCTCCCCGGCCGGGGAGGCGCCCTTCGTCGTCGTGCTGGGTGGTGGGGCTCAGCTCATGCCGCCCATGGAGCCCATCAGGTCCTCCATGGTCTGCACCTCGCTGGCCGGCGGGGCCTCGATGTCGACCGGGTCGCCCCAGTTGTCGTAGGTCATCGTCATGGGGCCGGTGGCGCCCATGTCGACCTCGGCGCGACGGAAGAGGCCCTCGTCGTCGAGGAAGATCTCGTAGGCGATCGTGTCGGGCATCTGCGACTCGGCGAGCCCGGCCATCTCGGGGTCGAGGTTCTCCAGCAGCGCCTTGCCGTCGAGCACGATGGAGTAGTGGTCGAGGCTCTCGCCCTCGACGTCCTCGGTGCCGACGAAGGTGGCGGACTGGATGCCCTTCTCCATCGAGTCGAACATCGTGCGCGGGTCCATCTGCTCGGTCATCAGCGAGCCGAAGGGGTTGTTGGGGTCGCTGAGGTCCATCTTGACCCAGCCGTCGCCGGCGATGCCCTGCATGTAGATGACGTTGTCCTCCAGGACCATCGTGAGGTCCTGGCCGCCGGCCTTCATCTGCATCTCCATGGAGTACGGGTTCTCGGAGAAGTCGGCCTCGCCCTCGGCCTGCATGGCCGTGGAGCCGCCGGTCTCCATGGTGAAGGTGGCGGTCGTGGCGTCCTCGAAGGAGGCGGAGAGGATGTCGGCCATCTCGTCGGCAGGCACCTCGTCGCCCTCGGCGAGGGTCTCCTCGGTCGAGCCCTCCGAGCCCGAGTCGCCCTCGGAGCCGGAGTCGCTGCCGGTGTCGCTGCCGGAGTCGGCGCTGCTGGAGCTGGTGTCGTCGGCGGACTCGTCGCTGCCGCAGGCGCTCAGCGAGACGAGGGCCAGCGGGACGACCGCGGCGGCGGCGGAGCGGCGCAGGGTGCGGCTCCAGGTGGTGGTGCGTGACATGGGGTGCCCTTCGTGTCGTCGTGGGGGTCTGTCTCGAGAGTCCCAACGACCGGCGTCCGGCAAACCTCCCCGGAGGTCACGATCCGGGCTCAGCGCGCGAGCATCCCGCGGTAGGTCTGCAGGGTGATGGTGGCCGAGCCCGCGACGACGTCGTGCAGGCCGCGCCCGTCGGGGCGGAAGACCAGCGGCGGGATGACGAGGATGACCATCACGTGGCGCACCAGGCTGCGCAGCAGGGGCACGGGTGCGCCGTACGGCAGGGAGACCACGCGCAGCCGGGTGGCGACCTGGCCGAAGGAGCCGCCGACGGTGGAGGTCAGCACGGTGGCCTCGACCACGTAGACCAGCAGGGTCCACGACTGCAGGTTGCTGCCGACCTCGAAGTAGTCCTCGAAGCCGACGAAGAGGACCACGACCAGGGTGGAGGCGGCCCAGTCGACCAGCAGCGCGAGCATCCGCCGCGGCCAGGTCGCGGTGTCGACGGCGGGGGCGGGTCCGGTGGCGGCGCTGGTCACTCCCCCAGGCTAGCCAGCGGCTCCTGCGCCGCCGCCGGAGCCTGACCACTCCGCGTGCCTGCTGTTACATGCACGACACACAACCGATACGGTCAGGAAACGCCTATCTCCCTAGGGTGGGCCGCATCCGTCCGGCGCAACGTCGCACCGGGCTGTCCACTCCCAGACCGCCGGCTGCCCCACGAGATGGACAGCCAAGGAGGACGAATGTTCCAGAACAGCGACGAGCTGCTCGCCTATATCAAGGACGAGCGCGTCGAGATGGTCGACGTGCGCTTCTGCGACCTGCCCGGTGTCATGCAGCACTTCACCGTGCCGGTGTCGTCGTTCGACCAGTCCGTCTTCGAGGACGGCCTGTCCTTCGACGGCTCCTCGATCCGCGGCTTCCAGGCCATCCACGAGTCCGACATGTCGCTGTTCCCGGACCCGACCACGGCCTACATCGACCCCTTCCGGTCCTCCAAGACCCTGGTCGTGAACTTCTTCATCCACGACCCGCTCACCGGCGAGGCCTACTCCCGCGACCCGCGCAACATCGCGCGCAAGGCGATGGCCTACCTGCAGACCACCGGCATCGGCGACACGGCGTTCTTCGCCCCCGAGGCGGAGTTCTACGTCTTCGACAACGTGCGCTTCGAGACCAAGCAGAACGCCGGCTACTACGAGATCAACTCCTCGGCCGGCGCCTGGAACACCGGTGACTCGTTCGAGAACGACAACCGCGGCTACAAGGTGAAGTACAAGGGCGGCTACTTCCCCGTGGCCCCCACCGACCACTTCGGCGAGCTGCGCGACGAGATGGTCATCGAGCTGGAGAAGTCGGGCCTGCAGGTCGAGCGCGCCCACCACGAGGTCGGCACCGCCGGTCAGGCCGAGATCAACTACAAGTTCGACGAGCTGCTCAAGGCCGCCGACGACGTGATGAAGTTCAAGTACATCATCAAGAACACCGCCTGGCGCAACGGCAAGACCGCGACCTTCATGCCCAAGCCGATCTTCGGCGACAACGGCTCGGGCATGCACGTGCACCAGTCGATCTGGAACGAGGGCTCGCCCCTGTTCTACGACGAGACCGGTTACGGCGGCCTCTCCGACATGGCCCGCCACTACATCGGCGGCATCCTCAAGCACGCGCCCTCGCTGCTGGCCTTCACCAACCCCACGGTGAACTCCTACCACCGCCTGGTGCCCGGCTTCGAGGCCCCGATCTCGCTGGTCTACTCCCAGCGCAACCGCTCGGCCTGCGTGCGCATCCCGATCACAGGGTCCAACCCCAAGGCCAAGCGCATCGAGTTCCGCTGCCCCGACCCGTCGGCCAACCCCTACCTCGCCTTCTCGGCGCTGCTGCTGGCCGGCCTCGACGGCATCAAGAACAAGATGGAGCCGCCGTCGCCCATCGACAAGGACATCTACGAGCTGCCGCCGGACGAGATGGCCGACATCGACCAGGTCCCGACCTCGCTCAACGCCGTCCTCGACTCCCTCGAGGCCGACCACGAGTTCCTGACGGCCGGCAACGTGTTCACGCCCGACCTGATCGAGACCTGGATCGACTACAAGCGCCAGAACGAGATCATGCCCGTGCAGATGCGCCCGCACCCGCACGAGTTCGAGCTCTACTACGACATCTGAGTCGCGTTTTAACCCGGAAACGGCCCCTGACCTGCGGAAACGCGGGATCAGGGGCCGTTCTCGTTAGCTCGGAGTGGGCCCGATTCTGCGGGGATTCCGCAGGAGACTGAGCAGCGAAGCGCGAGACGGCGCATCGTGGGCCTCCAAGGGTTTAAAACGTCCGCGTCTGGGGCTTCTGGCACGATCCGCGCGGCACAGGTTAGCTACTCGAAGCCGTCCCCACAGAAGTCAACCGGTGGGACACTACCGAGTCGCCTTCTTGTCGGCTCTGAACCCAACCTCGGTAATGGAGCCATAGAAAAGATCCTCGTTGAGGAAGTAGAGGACAGATTGGATGTCTCCAGCTTCGAGGACGAGCTCGCCCTCGGCGGTTAGGAGCTTGTCCGGGTCGAGATCGTTCGCCTTCATCGCCTTCCGCAAGTCTTCTTGCGGAACGTCCTTGAGATGGCCTCGCGTGACGATCGCCTCGAGCCGTGTCCGCAGATGGGTGACAGCCAAGGCACGCTCAGCGAGGCGTGAGCGACCGGACTCCGCGATTGGAACATGCGTGTTCAGCTCATCGATCCATTTGGGCACCTGGGCGGTAAGTGTCTCTTGATCGCGGAATAGCGCAGCAAACGCGGTACTGCTCAGGATCGCGACCTGATCATCGACGAAGATGAGGTCGATTAGGCCATCAAAGGCGAAAATCGGCTCATCGATGCGGCTCAGGGAATCGCCGAGACCAGCGAAAAAGTTCGCCTTCTTTAGGCCGCGGCGCGGGTTGCTGCGACGCAGGAATGTAACGCGGCTGCCCTCGGCTCGGTCGATGGTCAGGGCGTAGAAGGCTAGGTCCGCGGCCGGGAGGTTGCGAGCGTCCAGCGTCGGGACGGTCTGAGGCTGCTTTAGTACTTCAGAAAGCAGGCCGCCCTTGAACTCGCTTGTAAGGATGGGGGCGTCCCCCAGCCGGTCCGTGGCAATGACGAGGTACGTCTCAGCGGTGAGGTCGGCGTCCGGCGCCCAGTCCTGGGCAGCGCGTGTGTCCAGATTCGTGATCGTCGCGTCAATTACCTCTCGAAAGGCGATGTCAACGTCTGGCCCTGTTTCGACGCGCCCGAGTTTGATCTTCCTCCCCGAGCGCCACGCAACGGTGAGTGTCAGCATGCCTTCGATGTCGACATTGCTGATGTTAATAGCCTCTGCCATGCCTGTTCCTAATCTTCGATACTGACGACGCGCGAAACGGGACCGCCTACCCCCACTGCAACAACTCGATGTCCGACCCGGAGATCGCGGTTGCTGATGAATACCATTTCGCTGAATCCGTTCTCAACCTCGGCGCGATACAGGTGCCAGCCGATGGTAAGCAGGACCGGCTGTACGTAGACCAGGTTTGTTCGGACGACCAAGATGATAAGGACGGCAGCGAGCAGTAGGTAGCCAAGGAGATCGTCCCGACCTGCAATGTTCAATGTTACGAAAGGGAGCAGGTAAGTCACGAGATATGCAGGGACCTGACCGCTTTCGTCGTGAACGGTGGTGAGGGTGAACCGCTGCGCGCTGAGACGCTCACGCGCTTGCATAAGGAGCAACAAGCTCCCCACGGATGCAACTGCGGCCAGAAGCAGGGTGGCCGCGACGACGGTGTGTGCTGACCACAGGCGCACGCCGAGGATTACCAGTAGCGGCGAAAGCGAGGAGCAAAGAAGTCGGAATCGAATCACGTGTGCGCACCTCCTTGTCGCTGAGCTCTGTGATTGGAGTGTGCCAGTTACCGCCGACAGTCACGCATCGCAACTGCTATAAGACGCGGACCTCGCCCGGCGAAAGGGTCCACCGGACCTTCCGGTGTCGGCGCTGACCTAGCCCATTCCGCCGCTAGGCGGGTCGCTCCGCGCGCCGACCCGTCTCCTCCAGCCATCTGTCGAAGTCTCGGAGCGCTCGGGCTTCACGGTCGCTATCGCCCCAACGCACAAGCGCGTCGAGCACGTGGGTGATGTAGTCGTCCGCGAAGTCCTGCCACTTGAAGTCTGGTTCTGCCAATGGATAGGCGGCCATCTCAGGTCGTAAGTGCGCAATGGCGACGCCGCCGAACACCTCGCCGACCGCGGCTCGGACGCTCCGACTCACGTGTCGCCAGTCAGCTGGCAGTCGATGGCCCTGCCGATCGAATGCCTCGGCCCATGCAACCACGGCAGAGCCGACCTCGACCTGTGCCAACTCGACTCGCCCCCAGCGGCGAGACATGCTTCGTAGGTCTCGAAGCGGCGCGCTCAGGTCAGCAGCCGCTTCGCGGCGGATGGCGCGCGTCTCTGTCGCGCGCGTGGCGCGACTCGAGAGCCGGTATCCCGCGTAACTGCCTAGCAGCCCGGAGGCCACGCCGGGGACCACTGCAATGAAGAGTTCCATGGGCGCAGCATGTACGGGCCCACCGACAACGATGGTGCGTTCGCGGCAGCGCCAGGCATGGTGCGACATTCTGCCGCGATCAGGCGACGGTGATGACGGAGCGGGAGGCCCCCGTTCCCGGACTAGGCTGAGCCCCATGGCGGCCGGCGCGACGATGCACACGTTCGAGGTCGAGTTGGCCGACACGGATCGCGGCGTCTATGAGCAGTTCACGCTGCGCGCGGCGCGGCATCCGTCAGAGACCGAGGCGTACCTCGTGACGCGCGTGCTCGCATACTGTCTCGAGCACGAAGAGGGCATCGCATTCAGCGAGGGCATCTCGTCGGCCGACGCGCCGGCGGTGCTGGTGCGGGACCTGAGCGGGAAGCTGCTTGCCTGGATCGAGGTCGGCGCACCGGATGCCGCGCGGCTTCACACGGGCAGCAAGGCTGCCGAGCGCACAACGATCTACACGCACCGCGACCCGGCCAAGGTGCTCGCGCAGTGGGCCGGGGCGAGGATCCACCGCGCCGCCGAGATCGTGCTGCACAACTTCGATCCCGGGTTCATCGATGCAGCGGTGGACACGATGGAGCGCCGCAACACGATGACGCTCACCGTCACGGAGCGGCAGCTCTATCTTGAGCTGAACGGCGTGCACCTCTCCTCGGCGGTGCACGACCACCCGATCAGCTAGCCGGAGCGACGTCCCGTCCCCGGTCCTGAGCGCGCGACCACGTGCGTCAACGCGCCGCATGCGACCCAGACGGAGCTACGAAGGGCCAAGCGGCAGCGGCGCCGCCGTGGCCTGCAGCTCACGGAAGAGCCGGCCCATGGCGGAGGCGATCCGCTCCACAGCACCCGGGTGCGTGAAGAGAGGGGCCGCGGCGATCGTCGGCCGCCGCCTCCAGCCGACCGACCGCCCGGACTCAAACGCCGCAGCCAAGCCCGGCAGGTCACCGAGCTCGGCGGCGAGTGACTCCATGAAGTCCGCGGACAGCACTCGCCCCTGCTTGTGGATCCAGTCGAGGTTGAGCGTCCAGACGACCCCGCGGTGCGTGAAGATGCTCCACGGCTGGGTGCGCAAGGAGCCAGCGACCATCGTGGCCGTCACCGACGGTGCCTGCGCAGCGCCGTAGTACAGGCCGGCATCAGGACCCAAGCGGTTGTGAGCCTCGATCAACGCACCGATGGCGCCCGCCACCGCAGGCGTCGCCTCCGCCCGCACAGCGGGCATCAGGTCCTCTGGTGACCACGTGGTCCCCGATCGCTGCACAGCCCTGGTGCGGACCTGCTTGCCCCAGTCGTTGGGCTGGACGGCCAGCGAGAGCAGCGGGGCGTAGGGAGAGTCCCCGATCCGCACGACCTTCACCTCGACCGCGAAGAACCTCGTCGCCTCGTCCGTGCGCTCGTTCAGCCACTCGAGGGCACGTCGGTGCTCCGGTCGGAACGACGGCGCCACCCAGACGACGTGCGCGGCGTCGGTGCCGCCCGCGTAGGTCATGATCTGGCCCAGGTGCGTGTGGTCGCTGGGCTCGAGCTGGTTCTCGACGATGACCAGGTCGCCCGACAGCCGGTCGCGGCCGATCAGGTCGAGGCTGAAGTCGCCGACGGCATGCTCGGCCGCGTCGAGCTCGAGGTCGAGACCGAGCACCTCGGACAGGACGTCGGCGTTGTCGAGCAGCCACGGCGTGAAGTCGAGCGCCTCGTGACGCCACACCTCGCGCGCCGGCACCGCGTTGAGCCGCCCGATCAGCCTCTGGTCATCCATGCGCGAAGGCTAGCCCCGCGGCCTCCGCGACACCGCCGTACGACGGTTCCCCGCAGCAGTGGCATTCGACTCTCCCAGGTCGACGGCCCCCGCCCGGCCTCACTCCCCCTCCGTGGCACCGCGCATCGAGCCGCCCTTGAAGCGGCGTACCTCCTGGGGCCAGCCGCAGCCCTCGGCGACCCTGGCGGCCCACCGGCGGGCGGTCTCGTCGTCGGGGACGTCGATGATGGTCATGCCGCCCAGCCACTCCTCGGTGGTGGTGAACGGTCCGTCGGTGACGACCGGGGTGCCACTGGTGGCGTCGGCGCTCGCGGCCTCCGCGAGCTCCTCCTCGAGGCCACCGGCGAAGACGAGGACGCCCTGCTCCCTCATGTCGCGGACGACGGCGGTCGAGGGCTCGACGCGGGTCTGGTACCACGCCTCGTCGTGGTCGCCGACCCACTGCTGGTTGAAGAAGATGAGGTAGTGCGGCATCTGTCGTTCCTCTCTGGCGGGGCCGGGCGCGGCCGGGGCGGGAGCGGCCTGGGTCCTGCGAGCCTCACACCTGCGCGGCGCCGGCGCCACGTCCCTGTGCCACGTCTTGGCACCTCTTCGCAGCGATCCGTCCTGAGTCGCCCCGCCCCGCGCCGGCGGCCCGTAGCCTGCGAGCGACACCCCACGACACGAAGGAGAACCCATGCGCAGCAACCTGTTCGGCACCAACCTCGAGTCCGAGAGCGCGGAGCGCTTCACGCTGCAGAACCCCCGGATGCTCAAGGTGGCCCTCGACGGCGAGGTGATGGCGCGACAGGGCGCGATGGTGGCCTACCAGGGGCAGGTCGACTTCGCCTACCAGGGCGCGGGCGGCATGGGGAAGTTCCTCAAGAAGGCCATCACCGGTGAGGGCATGCCGCTGATGAAGGTCACCGGCCGCGGCGACGTCTTCTTCGCCGACGACGCCTCCGAGATCCACCTGGTCACCCTCGACAACGACTCGCTCACCGTCAACGGCAGCAACGTGCTGGCCTTCGACAGCTCGCTGACCTGGGACATCAAGCGTGTCGAGGGCGCCTCGATGATGGCCGGCGGCGTCTTCAACACCACCTTCACCGGCACCGGCACGGTCGCCATCAGCACCCACGGCGAGCCCGTCGTGCTCAACGTCGACGCCCCGACCTTCGCCGACATCCAGTCGGCCGTGGCGTGGTCGTCCTCGCTCAGCACGTCCGTACGCCGCACCGCGGGCGCCGGCGCCCTCATCGGCCGCGGCTCCGGGGAGGCCTTCCAGCTGGCCTTCAGCGGTCAGGGCTTCGTCGTCGTGCAGGCCAGCGAGGGCCGCACGGTCGCGCCGCACACCCACTGAGACAGGGCCATGACAGCGGCACGCAGCCGCCGCCGTCGGACCTCGGCGGGCCCGGTCAGCGACCGGGTCCGCCGGGCAACCCCTGCCGATGTGGTCGGACCACTGTTCACGGATCACGGACGCCACACAGGATCGAGACCTGCCGTAGCCCGTCCGCCCCAGGGGTGAGGCGAGGGCAGGAGCCTAGACAGCCTCTCCCCCGCGCGTCGAGCCGGCGTCAGGCACCCGCCCCGACCCCGGCCGACGCCGCCGCGGTGGTGATCGGGGTGATCCACGACTGGTGCGTCTCGGGGCTCTTGGTGATGGCCAGCAGCTCGTCCATGTGCGGCTCCAGGCCGGTGACCTTGTCGAGCGGCACACCGACGACGAGCTGAAAGCCCAGACCCTTCCACGCCCGCACGGCGCGGCCGGCGAAGTCGGAGTCGGCCTTGACGAAGCCCTCGTCGAGGAAGACCGGGGCGAAGCGGGGCCGCGAGCGCATCTCGTCGCCGAGGCGGAAGCGCAGCGCGGAGCCGACGATGAAGGCCACCAGCTCCTGGCTCTCCCCGCCGCTCTTCTCCCCCAGGGTGCGGTAGGTCGCGCGCAGCTCCCCGGTGGCGGAGTCGTAGCGCTCGGCGCTGACCTCGACGTGACGGCGCACGTCGAGCAGCCGGTCGCGGTCGGTCGGCTCGCCGGCGCGCTCCCCCGACTGCGCGGGCGGGCGCAGCTGGTCCATGAAGCGGCTCAGGTCGGTGAAGCGGCGCTCGAGGTCGGCCTCCTCCAGCCGGGCCGGTGAGGCGGCCGAGAGCGCGCGGAGGTCCTTGAGGAAGACCTGCACGTGGGCGGGGCTGAGCCGGCGCAGCCGGATGCGCAGCCGGTCGCCGGCCCCGCCGAACTCCAGGCGCCGCAGGATCGCGTTGATCGGCTCGAGACGGTCCTCGATGTCCTCGATCGAGGCCGCCATCGCCCCGACCAGGGGCACGAGGTCCTGCCCGCTCCACTCGGTGAGCCGGCGGCGCCACTCGGTGCGGCGCTCGGCCAGCCCGGTGCCGCGGATGTCGGCGAGGATGCGGGCGAAGTCGGGGTAGGAGGCCACCGACGTGCCGAGGTTGGGCGACTCCCAGCGCGCGACGTAGAGCCGGAAGACCGCGCTCAGCTCGTCCTCGACCCGCGCGATCTCGGTCTCGGTGTCGGCCACGGCCGCGCGCAGCCGCTCGGCCAGGCGCTGGGAGGTCTCGGCGAAGCGGTCGAGGTCCTCGGGGTCGGCCGGGGCGGCGGCCGCGGCGAAGTCGGCGGCCAGGGCGCCCGACTGGGCGTCGGTGAGGTCGACCGCGCCGGAGGCCAGGATGGTCTCGAGGCGGTCCTTGACCAGGTCCTCGTCGTCGACCAGGCGACCGTGCACCTCCTCGAGGGTGCGCTGGCGCTGCTCGAGGGCGAAGCGCCGCCGGCGCGTGTCCTCCAGCCGCGCGGCCAGGGCCTCGACCTGCGACTCGGTGGCGCGCAGCTGGTCGTCGGCGCCGAGGATCTCCGCGCGCCGGCGCTCCAGGTCGTCGATGCGCTCCTGGCTGCCCTCTACGTCGAGGTCGGCGAAGCGGGCGGTCACCACGGCGTCGTACGACGAGCGCTGCAGCTCCAGCACGCTGCTGCGCCGGTCGAGCTCGACCAGCTCGGCGTCGAGCGCGCCGAGGTCGCGCTCCACCGCGGCGAGCTCGGCGTCGACCTCGGCCACGGCCTCGTCGTTGGAGAAGCCGATGATGCTGCGTGCCTCCGAGCGCCCGTGGCTGCCGCGGCGACCGCTGCGGGTCTGCCCGGCCAGGGTCACCCGCAGGCCGGGGCCGGCGAGGTCGGCGGCGTCCTCGACGCACAGCGCGTTGCGCGAGGGCTCGGAGACGTGGGCCTGCACCCACCCGGAGAAGGGCGAGGAGCGGAAGACCAGCTTGCCCGCGACCCTCTCGGGGTCGGCGGGGCCGAGGTCGGGCAGGTCGAGCGGGGCGCCCTCGAAGCTCAGCCGCCCGCGCAGGCGCAGCCCGTCGATGGCCGAGGAGAAGTGCTGGAGCCGATCGAGGGGCACCAGCAGCACCCGGGCGCTGGCGCCCAGCACGGTCTCGACCGCGGTGCGCCAGCGCGCCTCGTCGGGCGCGACGTCGAGCAGCTCGGCCACGAAGGGCAGCTCCTCGGGGCTCAGCCCGCTGGCGCGGGCGACCTCGGCGCGCAGCTCGTGGAGCTGGGCCGGCACGCGCCCGGCGCGGCTCTCCAGCGAGGCGCGCTCGGCGCGCAGCTCCGATTGCCGCCTGCTCAGCGGATAGCGCCGGTCGCGGGCGGCGTCGCGCTCGCGGCGGGTCTGCTGCTGGTGACGGTCCCACCCCGAGAGCCACTGGCGGGCGTGGAGCTGGAGCACGCTGAAGGACTCCGCCGACCGCAGCGACGCCTCGAGGTCGCGGGCCTCGGAGTCGGCCGCGGCGAGCAGCGGCAGCAGCCGCTCCTCCAGGGCGTCGCGGCGGGCCTGGCGCTCCTGGCGTACGGACTGCTCCTGCTCCAGGCCGAGGGCGATCGACTCCAGCGCGGAACCGCCGGCGTCCTGGTGGGCCTCGCGGGCGGCGTCGAGGTCGGCGACCAGGCGGCGCTCGTCGCGCGCCGCGGCCGCCAGCTCCCCGGCGGTGGTGGTGCGGTCGCGGCGGTTGGCGTCGGTGGCGGTCTCGATCAGGCGCAGGTGGGTCTGGAGCAGCCAGCGGCGCAGCGGGGTGTCACCGGAGCGGGTCACGCCGTAGGAGTCGAGCTCGGCCAGGCGTCGGGTGGCGCCGCGGCGGCGCTCCTCCAGCCCGGTGATGGGGCCGAGCAGCTCGAGCTTGGCCTCCTCAGTGCGCATGGCGGTGTAGGCGGCCTCGAGGTCGTCGAAGTGCTCGATGGCGCGGTCGGCGGCGGCGTAGGTGGCGGGCCTCTCGAGCACCATGTCCTTGTAGAGCTCGTCGACGCTGCGCACCTGGTTGCCAGCCTGGATGCGCGCCAGCAGGCGCAGCGCCTTGGCGCCGTCGCCGTTGGCGCCGATGCCGAGGCGGGCGTGGAGCACGGCGGAGAACTCGGCGTAGGTGCGATGCACCCGGATGCCGGGGAAGAGCTTCTTCAGCGTCGTGGCGTGGAAGCGCTCGGGCACCGCGACCTCGAGGCTGGTCAGCTCCAGCCCGGAGTCGTGGGTGACCAGCTGCATCTGCACGTCGGCGGAGCGGGTGGCACGCCTCGGCACGTAGTAGGTGCGCAGCACCGTGAAGCGCCCGCCGCGGTCGTTGACGAAGGTCATCGCCACCGCACCCCACGTGTCACCGCCCTGGCCGCGCAGCAGCCGCTCCACCGGCCGGCCGGTGCGGGGGTCGTCGACGACGTCGACGGCGCCGCGCAGGTAGGACAGCAGGTTGCGCTGGCCCGCGCCGCGCGCGCGACCGGCCACGGCGTCGTTGGAGGCGCCGTTGAACTTCGCGTCGGAAGGCATCATCAGCGCGGTGTAGGCGTCGAGCACGGTGCTCTTGCCCACGCCCGAGGCGCCCGAGATCATCGTGGCGTCGCCGCGCAGCGGGATCGTGGTCAGCCCCGAGAAGCCACCCCAGTTGACCAGCTGCAGCAGGCTGGCACGCCACTGCATGGTGTCGTCCTTCGGCGTCGCGACGACGCCGCGGTCGAAGAGGCCCTCGCCGGTCTCGTCGGCCATCTCGTCGGTGGGCTCGTCGGGGACCGGGCCGTCGAGCCGGTCGCTCTCGTGCACGCTCATGCCTGCTCCTCGCTCGCGTCGTACTCGGGCGCGACCTC
Organism: Nocardioides sp. Leaf307; assembly: GCF_001423135.1. NCBI lineage: Bacteria > Bacillati > Actinomycetota > Actinomycetes > Propionibacteriales > Nocardioidaceae > Nocardioides > Nocardioides sp. Leaf307. The sequence continues at coordinate 216,039 of NZ_LMNY01000002.1, forward strand.
GCCGAAGAGGTCGACCGGCGCCTCCGGCGCAGCCGGTACGTCGGAGCCGTTGGCGCGCCGCAGCGCCTCCAGCAGCTCTTGGAGCAGCTCGAGCGGCAGCAGCGCCTCGACGGCCTCGCTGACCTCGAAGCGCTCCTCGGCCGCGGTGGGGATCAGCAGGCCGGTGCGCGCGACGGCCAGCACCGCGTTGCGGGCCCGCTTCTCCTCCGCGGCCTCGTCGGTGACGTGGGCGGGCCGGAAGGTCGCGACGTGGGCGACCAGGTCGTCGCGGTCGACGTAGACCCGCGCGTCACCCGCGGCCAGGCCGGCACGCAACCGGTCGCGCAGGTGCACCAGCACGATGGTCTCCTCGCGCGACCAGGCCGCGTCGTAGAGCAGCGTCGGGAAGCGGGCGCCCGTCTCGGAGGTCGCCTGCCGCTTCCAGGCCACCTCGCGCTCGCGGTCGACCGCCAGCTCGAGGAAGAGGTCGTTGAGCCGCGAGCGCAGCACCCGCTCGTGCTCCACCAGCACCCGCCAGTCGCGCGGGTGGGTGCGGGCGCTGACGAAGCGCTGCTTGAGCAGCGTGACCAGCACGTGGCGCTGGGCCAGCTCCAGGCCGCCCTCGTCGCCCTCGAAGAGCGAGACCGACCCCCCGTCGGGGACCCGCACGTCGAGGTGGGCGGCCAGGTCGCCGTCGGAGTCGTGACCGGAGTCGTGACCGGAGTCGTGGCCGGAGTCGTGGCCGGAGTCGTGGCCGGGCTCGGGCGCGAGGTCGGGGTCGCGGCGCAGGTCGGCGGTGTCGACGTCGGTCATCGGGCCTCGCTCTCGGGTCGGTGCTGCGGGTCGGGGGTCTCGGCGCCGGCCGTGCCTGCGGTGCCGGCCTCGGCGCCCGGCGGCGAGCCGCGCAGCGGGGTGCGGGGGGCGGTGAAGGTGCGGGTGGAGCCGTCGGCGCGCACGGCGGCGTAGGTCTCCAGCTCCTGCTCGGCCTCCCAGCCGTGGTCGGCGGCGAGGTGGAGCAGCCCGAGGATCTCGACCGGGCGGCGCAGCGAGGGCTCGAGGCCGGCGAAGAGCGCGCCCAGGGAGTCGGGCGGGTGGGTGGAGGCCAGGGCGAGGTCGAGGCGCTCGCGCAGCGAGCCGAGCTGGGGGCCGCCCTGGGCGCGCAGCGCGTCGAGGGAGACCGCCGGCGCCTCGTCGGGGCCGGCGGTGGCGATGCGGTCGGGCAGGACGTCGTCGGCGGGGTCGTAGAAGCGCTCGCGCAGGTGCTCGACGCCGGCCCGGCTGGGCAGCAGGGCCAGCTCGAGGGTGGCGCGGGGCCCGGTGGTGGCCATCCAGGTGGCCAGCTCCGACTCGACCTGGCGCAGCGTCTGCTCCAGCTCGCGGTCGCGCTCGACGTCGCGGGAGACGATGTAGTCACGCAGCGTGGCCGTCACCCGGGCGCGCTGGGCCAGCACGCGGTCGAGGCCCTCGCGCACCAGGCGCACCGTGCCGCGCAGCTCGGCGCGGTCGGCGTCGCCGAGCACGCCGTCGGCGACGGGGTGCTCCAGCAGCGCGGTGAGGTCGTCACGCAGCCGGCCGACCAGCTCCTCGTCGCGCAGCAGCGCGAAGGCGCCCTCGAAGGCGCGGCCCTCGTGGGTGGCGGTCATCAGGGCGTCGGCGCGGGCGAGGTAGTCGTCGATGACCTCGCCGGCCGGGCGGTCCTCGGCGCGGAAGGCGGCCAGGATCTCGCTGCGGATGGTGGCGAAGCGCTCCTCGACGCGCGCGAAGTCGCTGGGCAGCGCGGAGACCAGCGAGAGCAGCTCGGTGAAGCCCTCCTGCATGTAGTCCTCGCTCACGCCGACCAGCTCGGCGCCGTCGACGAGACGGTCGCGCTCGGCCTGGAGCCGGGCGATCTCGGCGTCGAGCAGCTCCACCCGCGAGGCGCGGTCGGGGTTGGCCTCGGCGTTGAAGCGGCGCACCGTGCCGAGCAGGGTCGCGATGCGGTGCTCGCTGAGGGTGGCGCGGTCACGCGCGAGGTTCTTGACCAGCTCGAGGGCCTGCTGGGCGTGGGAGGTCAGCGTGTAGACCTCGCGCCCGCCCTCGTCGAGGGAGCGCACCAGCCAGCGTCCGCGCATCCACCGCTGGCAGATCTCGCGCCCCTCCCCGACCGGCACCTCGCCCTCGTCGGCGTGCCGGATCGCGGCGAGGTGCTCCTCGACCTGCGTGTGCAGCCGCCCGGTGGGGATCGGCTTGTTGTCGCGGCCGAAGGCGGCGCGGAAGATCGTGATCACCACCGGCGCCTGGCGCTGGTGGAGCAGCGTGAGGGTCGGCTGGGAGAACGCGCCGCGCACGCGCGCGAGCTCCCCCGCGATCTCGCTCATCCCCGCCCTCTCACTGCCGACCGTCGCCCGACGCGGCTCGCGCCGCGACGAGCAAGCATCCCAGAGGGCGCCGACGACCCGGGGGTCGAGGGGGTCGCACCGGCCGCGGGCGCTGTGTCCCCCGGGGGCGGTGTGGCGTCATACGAGGCGTGGATGCGCATCCACCGATCGCATGACGTCCCGTGCGGCACCACCCGCGCCCGCCGGGCACCACCGCTCGCAGCCCCTCCGCCGAGCACACTCGCCACCGGCGGGCCGCCTCCGCGGACGTCATACGAGGCGTGGATGCGCATCCACCGATCGCATGACGTCCCGTGCGGGACCACCCGCGAGCGACCACCTTCGCTGCGGGCGGCCCAGCGCACCGGCGGCCTCAGGCGAGGGCGAGGAAGAGCTTCTCCATCTTCTTGGTGTCGACCCCGTCGAGACCCTCGCCGTCGGCGAGGCACTGCTGCAGGCCGGTGGCGACGATGGCGTAGCCGGCCCGCGAGAGGGCCTTGTTGACCGCGGCGAGCTGGGTGAGGACGTCCTCGCAGGACGACCCCTCCTCCATCATCCGGATGACGCTGGCCAGGTGGCCGTTGGCGCGCTTCATGCGCGTGATGATCGCCTTGATGTCGTCGGGCTGCAGGTCCATCAGTGTGCTCCGTCCTCGAGCGCGGTCAGCGCGGTGGTCAAGCGGGTGCGGGCGTCCTCCGACACCGCGCGCAGGGCGTCGCTGGGCTCCCCCACGAACGACGTCATGACGGCCGGGTCGAAGGCCTCGACCACGGTGGTGGTGTCGTCGACGGAGCGTACGACGACGTTGCACGGCAGCAGCGCGGCGATCGAGGGCTCGGCCTGGAGCGCCTGGTGCGCCAGCTGCGGGCGGCACGCGCCGAGGATCACCTGCGGCGCGACGTCGACGTCGAGCTTGGCCTTGAGGGTGGCCGCGAGGTCGATCTCGGTGAGCACCCCGAAGCCGACCTCGGCGAGCTGCTCCCTCACCGCGGCCACCGCCTCGGCGTAGGGGCGGTGGGTCGTGACGCGGATCGTGTAGTCGCTCATCAGCGGGGCCTTCCTCGTGCTGCCGATCGTGCTCGTGGGGTGCTGTCACGGTCGATGCTACAACCCCCCGGGGGGTTATGTTAGCGTCAACGACAGGAACCCCCCAGGGGGATACATCACCTGCACCGGAGAGGACCGACATGAGGCAGATCGACATCGACCAGCTCGCAGCCGCGATCGACGACGGCGCCGTGGTCGTCGACGTGCGCGAGCCCGGCGAGTACGCCGAGGGCCGCGTGCCCGGCGCCCGCAACATCCCGATGGGCCACCTGCCCTCGCGCCTGGGCGAGCTCGACCCCTCGCGGCCGGTGCACGTCGTGTGCGCCAGCGGCAACCGCAGCGCGGCCATGACCGACCTGCTCACCGCCCAGGGCCTCGAGGCGGTCAACGTCACCGGCGGCACCACCGCGTGGATCCGCTCCGGCCGCCCGGTCGAGAGGGGCTGACCCCGATGACCGCCACCTCCTCCCCCGCCACCTCCTCCCCCGCCGGCTCCACGACCGGCACCACGGCCGGCACCACGACCGGCACGGGTCTCACGGTCGTGCCGATCGAGACCCCGACGCTGGGCGACCGCAGCTACCTCGTGCACGACGGCGAGGTCGCCTTCGTCGTCGACCCGCAGCGCGACATCGACCGGGTGCTCGACCTGCTCGACGCCCACGGCGTGCGGCTGACCCACGTGCTCGAGACCCACCTGCACAACGACTACGTCACCGGCGGCCTCGCCCTCGCGGAGGCGACCGGAGCGTCGTACGTCGTCAACGGCGCCGACGAGGTCGCCTTCGCGCGCACCCCGGTCGCCGACGGCGAGGTGGTCGCGGTGGGCGAGCGGATGCGGCTCACCGCGCTGGCCACGCCCGGCCACACCTTCACCCACCTCGCCTACGCCCTGCGCGACCTCGGCACCGGCACCGGCGCCGGCACGGACGTCGGGGTCTTCTCCGGCGGCTCGCTGCTCTTCGGCGCGACCGGTCGCCCCGACCTGCTCGGGCCCGAGCACACCCACGACCTGGTGCGCCACCAGCACGCCTCCGCGCACCGGCTCGCCGCGCTGCTGCCCGACGAGGCCGAGGTCTTCCCCACCCACGGCTTCGGGTCCTTCTGCTCCGCGACCCAGTCCGACGCCACCTCCTCGACCATCGGCCGGGAGCGCACGACCAACCCCGTGCTGACCCAGGACGAGCAGTCCTACGTCGACGAGCTGCTCGCCGGTCTCGGCGCCTGGCCGGCCTACTACGCCCACATGGCCCCGGCCAACGCCGCCGGCCCCTCGGCACCCGACCTCAGCCCGCCCGCCCGGGCCGACGCCGAGGAGCTGCGCCGCCGCATCGAGGCCGGCGAGTGGGTCGTCGACCTGCGCCACCGCACCGCCTTCGCCGCGGGCCACGCCCCCGGCACCCTGAACTTCGGCCTCGACGGCGGCTTCGCGACCTACCTCGGCTGGCTCGTGCCCTGGGGCACCCCGCTCACCCTGCTCGGCGAGAGCGCCGCGGACGTCGCCGCCGCCCAGCGCGAGCTGGTGCGCATCGGCATCGACCGGCCCGCGGCCCACGCCACCGGCGACCCCGGGCAGTGGAGCACCTGTGCCCCCGCGAGCTTCGCCACCGCCACGTTCGCCGACCTCGCCCAGGTGCGCCACCACCGCGACGTGGTGGTGCTCGACGTGCGCCGCGGCGACGAGCACGCCGCGGCCGCCGTCGCCGGCGCCGTCAACGTGCCGCTGCACGAGCTGCTCGACCGGGTCGGCGAGGTGCCGCCGGGAGAGGTCTGGGTGCACTGCGCCGGCGGCTACCGCGCCTCGGTGGCGGCGTCGATCCTCGACGCCCACGCCCGGCGCCCCGTCGCGATCGACGACACCTTCGACCAGGCCGAGGCGGTGGGCCTGCACCTCGTCGGCCCCTCGGCATGAGCCGCCCGACCGGGCGGCGACCCGACCGACCGGGCGCGCCGTGACCCCCGAGACGACCCTGCTGGCGGCCCTCCTGGCCGGTGCCCTCATCGGGCTCAGCCTCGGCGCGCTGGGCGGTGGGGGGTCGATCCTTGCCGTGCCGGTGCTGGTCTACCTGCTCGGCCAGTCGCCCGCCCAGGCTACGACCGGCTCGCTGGTGGTGGTCGCGACGACCTCCCTGGCAGGGGCCGTCGCGGCCGCCCGGTCCGGCCACGTGCTGCTCGCGCGGGGGGTCGCCTTCGGGGCCGTGGCGACCGGCGGGGCGGTGCTCGGCGCCAAGGCCTCGGCCCACGTCGACGACGACGTCCTCCTCGCGGCCTTCGCCGCGCTCATGCTCCTCGTGGGTGCCCTGATGGCGGTGCGCCTCGTGCGCCGCCCCGCAGACGGGCCCTCCCACGCCGCGCGACCCGCCCTGGACGACCCGATCCTCACCTTCTCCCCCACCTTCGCCTGCGCCTGCCCGCGCGCGCTGAAGGTCCTGCTCACCGCGACCCTCGTGGGCGGGCTGACCGGCTTCCTCGGCGTGGGCGGCGGCTTCCTCGTCGTGCCCGCCCTGCTGCTGGCCCTCGCCCTCCCCCTGCCCTACGCCGCCGGCACGTCGCTGGTCGTCATCACGATCACCAGCGCCGCCGCGCTGGGCACCCGTGTCGGCGTGGGACCGGCCCCCGACTGGGGTCTCGTGCTCACCCTCACCGCCGCCTCAGCCCTCGCCGCCGTGGCCGGAGCCCGACTCGCCGACCGAGTCGACACCCGTCGGCTCTCCGCCGCCTTCACCGCCCTCGTCCTGGCCGTCGCCGCCTACACCGCGACCCAGGCCCTCCCCGCGCTGCTGTGACCCCACCGCACCGCGACCGCACCGCTACCGCACCACGTCGCGCTCCTCGCGAATCCACCAGCCCCTCATCCGACGCACCAGGAACGGACCGACCATGAGCACCACGAGCCCGCGCCGCGCCAGCGATGCCGACACCCCGCCCGACCAGCGCACCGGCCGACACTCTGAGCCCGCCGCCACTCACGCCTCCGAGACGCGACCCGGGCCGCTGGGGCGCCTCGGCGTCTGGGTCACCGACCACGCCCGCCTCGTCACCGGGGTCTGGCTGCTGCTCGTCGTCGGCCTCGGCGCCTTCGCCCCGCAGGTCGAGCACAACCTCTCCGGCGCCGGCTGGCAGGCCGACGGCTCGGAGTCGGTCGCGGCACGCGAGCTGGCGCGCGAGAGCTTCGGCGGCAACGCCTCCTCCGCGATCCAGGTCGTCGTCCACTCCACCGACGGACCCGTCACCGAGGGCGCGGGCCGTGACGTCCTGACCCGGGTCACCGCCGTGCTCGAGCGCGAGCCCCGTCTGGCCGACGTCGTGGCGCCGCAGCCGGGTGCCACCCTGAGCCAGGACGGCTCGACCGCGATCGTGCTCGCCGGCGCCGGCGTCGACACCAACGAGATGGTGCGGGTGGCCACCGACCTCAAGGAGGAGCTCCAGGACCTCTCCGTCGACGGGGTCCAGGTGAACCCCACCGGCTCCTCGCTGCTGTGGTCGGACTTCAACGAGGCCAACCTCGAGGCCATGCTGACGTCCGAGATGGTCTCGTGGCCGGTGACCATGGCGATCCTGGTGCTCGCCTTCGGCGCCCTCGTGGCCGCCGGCCTCCCCCTGGTCCTGACCCTCGCCGGGCTGGTCGCCTCCGCGGGATCGCTGGTGCTGATCAACGAGCTCGTCCCGGTCTCGATCTGGGCGATGAACTTCGCGATGATGTTCGCCCTCGCGCTCGGCATCGACTACGCGCTCTTCCTCGTGGTGCGCTACCGCGCCGCCAGGATGGGCGCCGGCCGCTCCGCGCGCCAGGCGGTCGCGGAGACCATGGACACCGCCGGCAAGGCCGTGCTCCTCTCCGGCGCCACCGTCCTGGTCTCGCTGTCGGCGGTGATGCTCGTGCCCTCGCCGTCGTTCCGGTCGATGGCCGGCGGCATCATGCTCTCGGTCGTCTTCGTCCTGGCCGCCACCCTCACCCTGCTGCCGCTGGTGCTGTTCACGCTCGACCACCGGATCAACAAGCTGTCCCTGCCCTGGGCCAGGACCGGGGAGCACCGATCCGCGGCCTTCGCCGCGTGGGGTGAGCGGCTCTGGAGGCGCCCCGTCGCGTGGGGTCTCGGCGCGCTGGTCGTGCTGCTCGCCCTCGCCGCGCCGGTCCTCGGCCTGACGACGGCGATGCCGTCCATCAAGGTCCTGCCGGAGGACGCCAGCGCCCGCATCGGCTACGACCTGGTCCAGGACTCCTTCGGCGACGGCGCGCCCGGCACGCTCCAGGTCGTGACCTCGGCAGCCGACTCCGAGGCCGCGAGCAGCGTGCTCGCCTCCGACCCCGGGATCGCGGGCGCCATGCCCGCCCAGCCGGCGGCCGACGACAGCGGGCTGGTCCTCCTGCAGGCCGTCCCGACTGTCGACCCCTCCGACCCCGCCCTCGCCGACACCGTCGACCGCCTGCGCACCGACCTGCCCGGTAGCGCGCTCGTCGGAGGTGCGGCGGTGGAGAACCTCGACCTGAAGGCCCAGCTCGACGAGTCCACGCCGCTGGTGATCGCCGTCGTGCTCGTGCTCGGCTTCCTGCTGCTGCTCGTGGCCCTGCAGGCCCCGCTCATCTCGTTGCTCGGCACCCTGGCGAGCCTGCTGTCCACCGCCGCCGCCTTCGGGGTCGCCCGCCTGGTGTTCCAGGAGGGCATCGGCGCCGACCTGCTGGGCTTCGAGAGCCAGGGCTTCCTCGACGCCTGGGCGCCGGTGTTCTTCTTCGCGATGATCTTCGCCATCGCCATGGACTACACCGTGTTCCTGCTGGCCTCCGCCAAGGAGCACTACGAGCGCTCCGGAGACCCCAAGGACGCGATGGTCGGCTCGCTGGCCCACTCCGGACGCGTCATCTTCGCCGCCGGCGCCGTCATGGTCGCGGTCTTCCTCACCTTCGCGCTCTCCGGGCCGCTGCCGCCCAAGGAGATGGGGATCGTGCTCGGCGTCGCCGTGCTGCTCGACGCCTTCCTCGTGCGGCTCGTGCTGCTGCCGGTCGTGCTGCGGCTCACCGGTCGCGCTGCCTGGTGGACCCCCGCCTGGCTGCGACGGGTGCTGCCCACCATCACGTTCTCGCACGGCTGACCACCCCCCGACCACACCACGGACCACCTGCACCACCCCACCACCACCACGAACCGAAGGAGCACCACCGTGTGCCGAGCAGTGACCTGCAAGCAGTGCGGCAAGACCACCTGGGCCGGCTGCGGCCAGCACGTCGACCAGGTCATGGCCCGCGTGCCCCGCGCCGACCGGTGCGCCGGCCACCCCCGCGAGGAGCGGCCCGGCCTGCTCGGGCGGCTCTTCGGCCGCAGGCCCTGAGCGCCCCGCCCGGCACGGGCCGGGCCGGGCCGGGCGCCCGGAGGCGCTCCCAGCGGCCCGGCTCGGCCCGGCCCGGCTCGGCTCGGCTCGGCTCGGGTCGGCCCGGCTCGGCTCGGCTCGGGCCAGCTCGGCTGAGCCCGGCTCAGCGCGACCCGGTTCGGCTCAGCGCGGCGCGGTCCCGGTCGGCACGACGTCGACCGGGGCTGCGGCTCGCGCCACCACCGCGGCCGTGACCGACTCGCGGCCCTCCGTCGGGTCCGTCTCCTGCGTCGGGTCCGTCTCCTGCGTCGGGTCCGTCTCCTGCGTCGGGTCCGTCTCCTGCGTCGTGTCCGTCGGGTCCGAGGTCACCGGGGCCGGTCCGCCTCGTACGGGATCGGCCGGTGCGCCGCCTGTGCCCACCACCACCAGGTCGGCGCGCCGCGAGGTCTGGAGGATCCCCTCGAGCACCGAGCCCGCGTAGAGCACGGTGTGGACCACGAGCTCCGGCTGCCACTCGCGCGCGGCGCGCTCGGCCGCCACCAGCAGCGCGTGCTCCTCGTGGGTGCGCGGCAGCACCGGCCGGGAGGGGCCGACCCGTCCGCCCGAGGCGCGACGGTCGTCCACGTGGAGGACCGTCACGCAGGTCGCGCGCCGCACGGCCCCCTCGACCGCCCGGCGCAGCACCGCCTCGTCACCGGGCCACCGGCCCAGGGCCGCGACCACGCCCACGTCCGCGCCGGCCCCGCTGCCCCGCTCCGCGCGCCTGCTGGCTGCCACCGCACTCCCCACCTCGGTCGTGCGCCCGGGCCCCCGACGGCCGGGGACGACGCCCCTCGAGCCTGCTCGACGGGGGCCGGGGCCGACAGGGACGTACGTCCCGCCCCGGCGGACCTCAGTCCCGAGCGGCGAGCACTCCCGCGGGCGGGCCGGCGGGCCGGCGGGTCGGCGGGCGCGCAGGGACCTTCGGCCCGCCGACCCGGGGCGCCCGGCCGGTGCGTCGGCAGGGTCGACGTACGAGCCTGGGGGCAGCAGCCCCCCCACGAGGAGCACCCGATGGACCGGCCCGACCCTGCACCCGACCAGGCCCGCGACCGGGGGCGCGGTGCCCGGGCCCTCGTGGCCCACGAGTCGATGTTCGGCAACACCCGCCTCGTCGCCGACGCCGTCGCCCGCGGCCTCGAGCGTGCCGGTGTCAGCACCGACGTGGTCGACGTGGCCGAGGCCGGCGCGGTGGGTCCCACGGTGCCCGACTACGACGTGCTGGTGGTCGGCGCCCCGACCCACGCCTTCTCGCTGAGCCGCGCCTCCTCGCGCGCGCAGGCGATCGAGCAGGGGGCGCCCCTCGACCACGAGGAGCGCGGCATGCGCGAGTGGCTGGCCGAGGTGCCCGAGCCCCCGCCCGGGGCGCACCACGCCGCGACGTTCGACACCCGTGTCACCAAGGTGCGGCACCTGCCGGGCTCGGCCGCGGTGAAGGCCGCGCGGATCCTGCGCCGCCACCACTACCTCGTCGAGGACGCCCCGCGGTCGTTCTACGTCGAGGACCTGCAGGGCCCGCTCGTCGCGGGCGAGGTCGACCGCGCCGAGGAGTGGGGCGCCGAGCTCGGCGCGGCCCAGGTGGCGCGTGGCCGCTCCCCGCGGGCCTGAGCGCACCGCGACCGACAGGCGCCCGGGACGCCGTGGACCCGGTGAGTCGTGGCACCAGGGCGCCGGCCGACGGGCGCTCCCGCGCAGGTCGAGGGTGGCGGGAGCAGGCCGAGACCCTGCTCGCCGGGGCCGCGGCCACCACGCTGCCGGTGGTCGACGGCTCCGGCGCACTCCACGACACCCTCGACGGGGCCGAGCGCCTGCACGCCACCACCGCGCCCGACCCACCGGCCCACCTACGGCGACCGCAGCCGCACCTCGCTCCCCCGCTGCTGGTCGAGGCGGCGGGTGTCACTGAGTCGGTCCCGACCGGGCGCGCCACGTGGGACGATCGCCCCGGAGGAGCCGGGCCGGACAGGGCCCGGCGTACGGCGGGCGGGAGGGGAGGCACGGGTGCGCGCAGACGACGAGGGTTGGCGGCTCTTCCGGTGGGCGGCAGCGGCGGCCGGCACCGTGCTGGTGGTGGCCACGGCCCTCATGCTCGGGCCGTGGAGCGGCCCCGACCGCGCCTGGATCGCCGCCGACGCCGCGACGATGCTCGCCGACCTCGTCGCCGTGGCCGCCGTCGCGCTGCGGGTGCGGCGCAGCCGGCCCGGCCCGGCGCGACGCGCCTGGGGGCTGGTGCTGGTGGCGCTGGTCGCCTACGCCGTGGCCGACGGCGTCTGGACGGCCTACGACATCGCCTCCACCCCGGTGCCCTACCCCTCGGTCGCCGACCTCTTCTACCTGCTCGCAGCGCCCCCGGCGCTCGCCGGGCTGCTGCTCTTCCCCGTCGGTCGCGGGGTCGCGGTGAGCCGGGCGCGGGTGCTCCTGGACTCCGCCGTGGTGTGCTGCGCGGTCGTCCTGGTCGCCTTCATGGTGCTGCTGCGCGACGTCTTCTCCTCCCTCGGCAGCGGCCTCGGCGCGGCGGTGAACGCCGGCTACCCCGTCCTCGACGTCCTGCTGGTGTGCGTCGCGAGCCTGCTGCTGCTGCGCGGCGGCGCTGCCCGCCCCCGCGCCGACCTGGCCCTGCTGGGGCTGGGCTTCATCTGCTACGCCGTGGCCGACTCCGCCTTCGCGCTGGTGACCCTCGACGGGTCCTACGAGTCGATGCTCCTGACCGACGTGCCCTACATCGCCGCCCCCCTGGTGCTGGGCCTGGCCGCCCTCGCCCCACCCCCCGAGCAGCCGGGCACGCCCTCGGCCCGGGCCCGCCTCCTCAGCGCCGCCGCCCCCGACCTCGCGGTGCTGGGCGCGCTGGCCACCACCCTGGCCGTCGGTGGGTCGGAGGGGGCCAGCGCACGGCTGGTGCTCCTCGTGGTCGTCCTCGCTGTCGTGCGCCAGGTCTGGCTGGGGTGGGAGAACCACCGCCTGCGGGTCGGGCTCGAGCAGCGCGTGGCCGAGCGCACCGAGGAGAACCTCGCGCTGACCGCGCGCCACGTGCACCTGCTGGAGTCCGTCGGCGAGGGGATCCTCGGCCTCGACGCCGACGGCCGCATCGACTTCGTCAACGACGCCGGCGCCCGGATGCTCGGGTCGACGGCGGCGGCGCTGGTGGGCGCACCCGCGTGCCCGCGCCTGCACGGTGTGCACGCCGCGGCCGAGCACCCGGTGGCCGCGGCGACGGCGGCCCCCGGACCGGTCGTCGACGAGCCGCTCTGCGCCCTCGACGCCGCGCTGGGCGGCCGGGCCGTGCGCGACGCCGAGCACGGCTTCCGCCGCTCCGACGGGAGCGTGCTACCGGTCGAGATCACCGCCGACGGCGCCCGACCCGGGCCCGGCGGACGGGGCAGGGGGGCCGTGGTCGTCTTCCGCGACGCCACCGAGCGCCGCGCCGCCGACCGGCTGAAGTCGGAGTTCATCTCGGTGGTCAGCCACGAGCTGCGGACCCCGCTGACCTCGATCCACGGCGCGCTCCACCTGCTGCACGACGGTGACGTCGGCGAGCTGTCGCCCGCCGCCGAGCGGGTCGTCGACGTCGCCCTGCGCGGCACCGACCGGCTCACCCGGCTGATCAACGACATCCTGGTCGTCGACCGGCTGGAGTCGGGACGCCTGCCGCTCGACCTCGCCGACCACGACGCCGCTCCCCTCGTGGCCGGGGTGCTCGCCGCGCTCGAGCCCGTCGCCGACGCCGCCGGCATCGCCCTCGAGGCCGGCCCGGTCGAGGCGCGGGTCAGGGTCGACGCCGACCGGTTCACCCAGGTGCTGACCAACCTGGTCGGCAACGCCGTCAAGTTCACCCCCCGCGGCGGGCTCGTGCGCGTCGAGGCGGTCGTGCGCGACCGGGCCGCCGAGGTGAGCGTGACCGACACCGGCCCCGGCATCCCCCGCGAGGCGCAGGAGACGGTCTTCGAGCGGTTCCGCCAGCTCGACGAGAGCGACGTCAGGCAGCGCGACGGCTCGGGCCTGGGCCTGGCCATCAGCCGCTCCCTGGTCGAGCACCAGGGCGGGCGGATCTGGGTCGACAGCGAGCCCGGCCACGGGGCCAGCTTCCGCTTCACCGTGCCGCTCGCCGCGAGCGCGTCGGCGCCCGTCCCGGGAGCCTCGGAGGGTGGCGCCGCGGGCGGCTCGACGCAAGACTCGGCCGAGCACCCTGCCGGAGGCCCCGCGGCGGGTGGCGCCGGCGTCGGCCGCACGGCGGCGAGCCCCGCTCCCGTTCGCTGAGCGCTGTCGGAGCCCCTCACTACCCTGTGGCACCCACACCGCGAGGAGAGACCATGACCGAGACCACGGCGCCTCCTGCGGGGCACCCCGCCGACGGCCACGACCTGATCCGGGTGCAGGGCGCCCGGGAGAACAACCTCAAGGACGTGAGCGTCGAGCTGCCCAAGCGGCGGCTCACGGTCTTCACCGGCGTCTCGGGGTCGGGCAAGAGCTCGCTGGTCTTCGCCACCATCGCCGCGGAGTCGCAGCGGATGATCAACGAGACCTACAGCGCCTTCGTGCAGGGCTTCATGCCCTCGCTGGCACGCCCCGAAGTCGACCGGCTGGAGGGCCTCACCACGGCGATCATCGTCGACCAGGAGCGCATGGGCGCCAACCCCCGCTCGACCGTCGGCACCGCCACCGACGCCCACGCGATGCTGCGCATCCTGTTCAGCCGGCTCGGCTCGCCGTACGTCGGACCGCCGACGGCGTTCTCCTTCAACGTGCCCACCCGACGGGCCAGCGGCGTGATGTCGACCGAGCGGGCGGGGCGCACCGAGAAGAGCGTCGTGAAGGGCGCGGTCTACCTCGGCGGCATGTGCCCGCGCTGCGAGGGCACGGGCAGCGTCAAGGACATCGACCTGACGGCGCTCTACGACGACACGCTGTCGCTGGCCGACGGGGCGCTGAACGTGCCCGGCTACTCCATGGACGGGTGGTACGGCCGCCTCTTCGCCGGGATGGGGCTGCCGATGGACGCCCCGATCTCGACCTTCACCGCGAAGCAGCTCGACACGATGCTCCACGCGGAGCCGACCAAGATCAAGGTCGAGGGCGTCAACCTGACCTTCGAGGGGATCATCCCGAAGATCCAGAAGTCGATGCTCTCCAAGGACCCCGATGCGATGCAGCCCCACGTGCGTCGCTTCGTCGACCGGGCGGTCACCTTCCAGACCTGCCCGGCCTGCGAGGGCACGCGGCTGACCACCGAGGTGCTCGCCTCGCGCATCGAGGGCCGCAACATCGCCGAGCTGTGCGCGCTGCAGATCAGCGACCTCGCCGACTGGGTGCGCGCCCTCGACGCCCCGGAGGTCGCGCCGCTGCTCGTGGGCCTGCAGCACCTGCTCGACTCCTTCACCGCGATCGGGCTGGGCTACCTCTCCCTCGACCGCCCCGCGGGCACGCTCTCGGGCGGGGAGGCCCAGCGCACCAAGATGATCCGTCACCTCGGCTCCTCGCTGACCGACGTCACCTACGTCTTCGACGAGCCCACCATCGGGCTGCACCCCCACGACATCGAGCGGATGAACGACCTGCTGCTCGAGCTGCGCGACAAGGGCAACACCGTGCTGGTCGTCGAGCACAAGCCCGAGACCATCGCGGTGGCCGACCACGTCGTCGACCTCGGCCCCCGCGCCGGCGCGGCCGGCGGCGAGATCGTGTTCGAGGGCACGGTCGAGGGGCTGCGCGCCAGCGACACCCTCACCGGGCGCCACCTCGACGAGAGGGTGGCGCTCAAGGCGACGCCACGCACCCCCACCGGCACCCTCGCGGTGAGCGGTGCGGCCACCCACAACCTGCGCGACGTCAGCGTCGAGGTGCCCCTCGGCGTGCTCTGCGTGGTCACCGGCGTGGCCGGGTCGGGCAAGAGCTCGCTGGTGCACGGCTCGATCGCCGGTCGCGAGGGCGTGGTCGTCGTCGACCAGGGCGCCATCAAGGGCTCGCGACGCAGCAACCCCGCCACCTACACCGGTCTCCTCGAGCCCGTGCGCAAGGCCTTCGCGAAGGCCAACGGCGTCAAGCCCGCGCTCTTCAGCTCCAACTCCGAGGGCGCCTGCCCCACCTGCAACGGCGCCGGGGCCGTCTTCACCGAGCTCGGGGTGATGGCCACCGTCGAGTCGCCCTGCGAGGAGTGCGAGGGCCGACGCTTCCAGGCCGCCGTGCTCGAGCACACCCTGGGCGGGCGCGACATCGCGCAGGTGCTCGCGATGCCGGTCGAGGAGGCCCTGGCCTTCTTCGCCGAGGGCGAGTCGCGGGTGCCGGCCGCCCACGCCGTGCTCGAGCGGCTGCGCGACGTCGGCCTGGGCTACCTCAGCCTCGGCCAGCCCCTCACCACGCTCTCCGGCGGCGAGCGCCAGCGCCTCAAGCTCGCGGTGCAGATGGCCGAGAAGGGCGAGGTCTACGTGCTCGACGAGCCGACCACCGGGCTGCACCTCGCCGACGTGCGCCACCTGCTCGCCCTCCTCGACCGCCTCGTCGACTCCGGCCGCTCGGTGGTGGTGATCGAGCACCACCAGGCCGTCATGGCCCACGCCGACTGGGTCATCGACCTCGGCCCCGGCGCCGGCCACGACGGCGGCCGCGTCGTCTTCGAGGGCACCCCGGCCGACCTGGTCGCCGCCCGCAGCACGCTGACCGGGCAGCACCTCGCCGCCTACGTCGACGCCTGACGCCGCCCCACCCGGGCGCCCCACCCGGTCACCCGGCCCGGGCACCCGGCCCGGTCACCCGGCCCCGCGCCGATCCGACCACGCCCGCGCAGCACCGGCCTAGGCTCCTCGGCATGAGACGCTCCGCCGCCCTCGCCGCCCCCGTGACGCTGCTCGCCCTGCTCGTCGGGTGCAGCGACGACGACCCGGCCGGCGACGGGGCCGCCGCCCGCGGAGGCGCGACGACGAGCGCGACGCCCGCCCCGTCGGACCCCGGCACGCCCTCCGGGAACGACGAGGGCGCCCCCTCGCAGGACTCCGCGCCCGCGCCGGGCGACCCCGACGCCGCCGTGCCGGGCGCGTGCCGCCAGGTGGTGCTGGGCATCGACGCCTTCAACCTCGGCGACTACGAGGAGACGGTGCGCCGCTTCGAGGAGGCCGTGCCCCTGGCCCGGGAGGCCGTGGACGACGACCCCACCACCGACGCCGCCGACCTGCTGGAGGCGGTGGAGTACTACGCCGAGCTGGCCCCCGAGGACTACCTCGAGGCCGCCGCCACCTCGCCCGACTTCGCGCGCTACAAGGAGATCACCCTGGGCCAGTGCGCCGCCGCCGGCGCCGGACGCCCCGTGCAGAGCGAGCCGCCCGGCCAGCTGGCCTGAGCAGCGTCTGCCGCCCACCGGCCCTCGCTGCCCGGGGGCCGGTGGGATGCGTACGGTGTCCTCACCGCCATGACCACCGAACCGACCGACGCCTCCCCCGCGAGCGCCTCCCCTGGGAGCGCCCTGCCCGTGACCGCCCCGCCTGCCCAGAGCCGCAAGCTGCTGCTCGCCGTCGACGCGCCGTCGCTGCTGCACCGCAACCACCACGCGCGGGCGGAGTCGGCGCTGCTCGACCAGGGCGGTCGCCCGGCGTGGGCGCTGCACGGCATGCTGCGCCAGATCCTCGAGGCCATCGACCAGTTCGCCCCCGACGCGGTCGTCTTCGGGCTCGACGACCGCCGCGACTCGGTGCGGGAGCGGATGTACCCGGCGTACAAGGCCGGACGCGCCGCCAAGGACGCCACCCTCGTCGACCAGCTCGAGCGGGCCGCGGCGCTCCTCGACGCCCTGGGCCTGCAGACCGTCACACCGGCCGGGCTCGAGGCCGACGACGTGAGCGCCTCGGCCGCGGTGTGGGCCGAGACCCACGGGTGGGAGTGCGTCATCATCACCTCCGACCGCGACTCCTTCGCCCACATCAGCGAGCACACCCGCGTGCTGCGGCTGATCAACGGCGGCATCAACGCCTCCCCGCTGCTCAACCCCGCGCGGCTCTTCGCGCTCTACGGCATCGCCGCCGAGCACTACCTCGAGTACGCCGCCCTGCGCGGCGACGCCAGCGACAACCTGCCCGGCGTGCCCGGCATCGGGGAGAAGACCGCGCCGGTGCTGCTCTCCCAGATGGGCTCGATGCGCTCGGTGTGGGCCGACATCGAGCACTGCGACGGCGCCAACCTCGTCGCTGCGCTCGACTCCTACTGCGAGGAGACCGGCCAGCGCCGCATCGGCGCCGGGCTGCTCAAGCGGCTCACCGCACCGGGCGCCCGGGAGCGCTTCGACTTCAACCTCGCGATCATGTCGGGCCGCCCGGTCGACCTGGGACTGACCCCCGACGCGCCCGGCACCCCGGGCCTGCTGCCGCTCGACCCCGACCGCGTCTCGCGCGTGGTCGGCTACCTCGGCGTGCCCGCCACCACCCAGCTGGCGCTGCGCGTGCTCACCGAGCCGCCGGGCTCGCGGCTGGCCGCACCGACCTGGGGCTGAGGGCCCTGACCGGGTGCGTCGCGGTCGTCGCCGGCTGCACCGGTGGGGCCGACCCGCCCGCACGTCTCGCACGTCCGTCCTGCACGTCTCGTACGTCCGTCCCGCGCAATTGCGCCACTTCAGCAGTCGGCCCGCCCCGGCAACCGCACCAGCGGCGCACACCCACCCCGGCCACCCCACCCCACCCACGCAATTGCGCCACTCCAGCAACCCGGCCGCCCCGGCAACCGCACCAGCGGCGCAAACCCACCCCGGCAGCCCCACCCCACCCACGCAATTGCGCCAGGGCGGTGTCGTCGGCGAAGAGGCGTAGGGCCTCCCCGCCGTCGTGGGCGGCCACCACGTCGTGAGCGGCCTGTGCAGACCGCACGAGCACCTTGCGGATCTCTCCTGGTCCTCGCCTATCCCGATGCGGTCTGCGGTGGCGTGTCCTGGGCCCGGTCGCGGATCAGCGCAGCGCGGAGGCGCTGACCCGGTCGCCCCAGACCGCCTCCGCGCCCGAGTCGCCCACGCGGTAGACCTGCACCGCGGTGGCCAGCGCCGCCACGACGGCGAGCACCGCCACGACGGTCGTCAGCCACGAGGGCCCCGGGGCCGGCTTGCCCGCGGCCGAGCGGCGCGCGAGCACCACCATGACCAGGGTGAGCACCAGGAGCGGGATCGCGAACCACAGCAGCTGCTCGCCGAGCTCGGCGTGCTCACCCGGGTCGCCCACCCGCTGCTCGAGTGCCTCGCCGCTCGAGGTCGCCACCGGCACCAGCACGGTGGCGACCGCGGCGACGCCGACGACCAGCGGCCCGAAGGTCACGCGCCAGCGCGGCCGGGCGGCGATCGCGATCGTGCCGAGCACCGCGAGCGGCAGCAGCACGACGACGGCGTGCACCACGAGCGGGTGGACGGGCAACCCGTCGATCAGGTCGAACATGGAGGACCTCCGGAGTCTGTGGCCGTCCGGGGATTGGAGCGGTCGGCCCGTGGGCGTGGACCGATCATGGCGCAGCCACCTGAGGAGCGCCTGATCCGGCGCGCCGCCGCCTCGGTAGCATCCGCGCGCGGCGCCGACCACGGCGCCGCGGACCGTCGCGACACCCAGGGGAGCACCGGTGCGAGCAGTCGTCGTCGAGCAGTACGGGCAGGCACCGGTCGTGCGGGAGGTCGCCGACCCCGAGCCGCCCCCGGGCGGGGTGGTGGTGCGCGTGCACGCCACCGGGCTGTGCCGCAGCGACTGGCACGCGTGGGCCGGCCACGACGACGGCGTCACCCTGCCGCTCGTGCCGGGCCACGAGCTGGCGGGCACGGTGGTGGCCGTGGCCCCCGACGTACGCCGCTGGCGCGTGGGCGCCCGCGTGACCACGCCCTTCGTCTGCGGCTGCGGGCGCTGCGCGTGGTGCACGAGCGGTCAGGCGCAGGTCTGCCCCGACCAGACCCAGCCGGGCTTCACCCACGACGGCTCCTTCGCGGAGCTGGTCGCGCTCCGGGCCGCCGACACCAACCTCGTGGCCGTGCCCGACGCGGTCGGCGACGCCGCGGCGGCCAGCCTGGGCTGTCGCTTCGCCACCGCCTACCGCGCCCTGAGCGCCCGCGCCGACCTCCGCCCCGGTGAGTGGGTCACCGTCGTGGGCGCCGGCGGGGTCGGCCTGAGCGCGGTGATGATCGCCGTGGCCCGGGGGGCGCGGGTCGTGGCCGTCGACCGCTCCCCCGCCGCCCTCGACCTGGCCCGCCGCCTCGGCGCCGAGCACACCGTGCTCGCCGCCGACCGGGCCGACACGGCCGACCCGGCCGGCACGCCCGCCGGGCGGCCGGCGGGTCACGACGTCGGCCCCGGGCCGAGCCGGGTCGCCGAGGAGGTGCACGACCTCACCGGCGGCGGCAGCCACGTGGCCCTCGACGCCGTGGGCAGCGCGGCCACCTGCGCCGACGCGATCCACAGCCTGCGGCGCCGCGGGCGCCACGTGCAGGTCGGCCTCCTGCCCGCCGTCGACGGCCACCCGCCGGTGCCGATGGACCGGGTGGTGGCCTGGGAGATCGACGTGCTCGGCAGCCACGGCATGGCCGCGGCCGACTACCCCGCCCTGCTCGCCGAGGTCGAGCGCGGCGCGCTGCGCCCCCAGGACCTGCTCGAGCGGGTCGTCGACCTCGACGAGGGCGCGAGGCTGCTGCCCGGCGTCGCCACCGCGTCGCCGGCCGGCATCACCGTGATCGACCCGCGCCTGCCGGCCCGCGGCTGAGCCGGCGCTGCCGGCGCTGCCGGCGTACCCCCGCAGGGCCGCAGGGCCCCGCGCGGCGTCCGGAGAGGGGGAAGCCTCCCGCGGCACGGGCCGGCCCTGCCATCATCGGAGCCATGAGCACCGACAGCGCCGACGCCACCGCCACCGGGGTCACCTGGACCCCCGACCTGCTCGGCGAGGGGTACGAGCAGCACGTGATGGACCTCGGGGAGGACCCCGACGGCGAGGGCGAGGTCGCGGCGGTGCTCGTGCGGCGCGGCGTGCGCGAGGGCGAGTCCGTGCGCGGCGCGACCCTCTACGTCCACGGCTTCTCCGACTACTTCTTCCAGACCGAGCTGGCCGACTTCTTCGCCGAGCGCGGCCAGGCCTTCTACGGCCTCGACCTGCGCAAGTGCGGTCGCGCGCGCCGTGAGGGGCAGACGGCCCACTTCGTCTCCGACCTGGCGCAGTACGACGCCGAGCTCGACCGCTCTCTGGAGCTGGTGGCCGCGGCGCACCCGGGCGTGCCGGTCACCGTGGTCGCGCACTCCACCGGGGGCCTCATCGCCCCGCTGTGGCTCGACCGGCGCCGCCGCGCGGGCCGGCTCGCGCCGATCGCCGGGCTGGTGCTCAACAGCCCCTGGCTCGACCTCCAGGGCAAGCCGGTCATGCGCGGCCCGGTCACCTGGGCGGTGCGGGCGCTGTCGAAGGTCCGCCCGCTGCGCGCCCTCGACCTGCCCGAGGGCACCTACGGCGAGACGCTCCACGTCAGCGGCACCGGGGAGTGGGAGTTCGACACCGTCATGAAGCCGCTCGAGGGCTTCCCCGTCACCGTGGGCTGGCTCAACGCCGTGCGCCGCGGCCACGCGCGGCTCCACCGCGGGCTCGACGTGGGCGTGCCCTCACTGGTGCTGCGCTCCGACAAGACCTACTACTCCTCGCGCTACTCCGAGCGCAGCGACCGCGCCGACACCGTGCTCGACGTGCGCCAGATCGCCCGCTGGTCGGGCTGCCTGGGCTCCGAGACCACGGTCGTGCCCGTCGTCGACGCCCGCCACGACGTCTTCCTCTCCCTCGCCGAGCCCCGCGCGGCCGCCTACGCCGCCGTCGACACCTGGCTGCGCACCCACGACCTGGCCGGCTGAGGCCCCGGGCGTACGGCGGGCCGCGTCAGCCCAGCGTGACCGGGAGCCGGTCGAAGCCGCGCAGGATGCGGGTGGTGCGGCGCCGGGCGCCGGGGGCGAGCGCGAGGTCGGGGAAGCGCTCGACGACCGCGCGCAGGCCGACCTCACCCTCCATCCGCGCCAGGGCGGCGCCCAGGCAGTAGTGGCGCCCGGAGGAGAACGACACGTGGTCGGCGGCGTTCTCACGGGCCACGTCGAAGGTGTCGGGGTCGGCGAAGACGTCGGGGTCGCGGTTGGCGGCCGCGAGCAGCGTGGTGACGGCGGCGCCGCGCGGCACCGGGACCCCGGAGAACGTCGTGTCGCGCAGCGTCATCCGCCCCGTGAGCAGCACGGGCGGGTCGTAGCGCAGGACCTCGTCGACGGCGTTGGGCCACAGCTCGGGCTCGGAGCGCAGCCGGGCGAGCTGGTCGGGGTGCTGGAGCAGCAGGGCGACGCCGTTGCCGAGGAGGTTGACCGTGGTCTCGAAGCCTGCGGCGAGCACGAGACCGGCGGTGGCCTTGAGCTCGGCGTCGGTGAGGGCCACGCCGTCGTCGGAGCGGGCGGTGACGAGCTGGCTGAGCAGGTCGTCACCGGGGCTGCGGCGCACCTGGTCGATGTGGTCGCTGAGCCACGCCTCGAAGTCGGTCAGCGACGACTCCACGCGCCGGAAGCCGCCCCACGTCAGCCCCAGGTCGAGGCTGGGCGCCGCGCCCGTGCCGAAGTCGAGCACCCGGCCGCGGTCGGCGGCGGGCACCCCGAGGATCTCGGCGATGACGGTGACCGGGAGCTGGGCGCAGTAGGTCTCGACGAGGTCCACCGCGGCCCCCGGCTCGCGGCGCGCCCGCGCCTCGAGGTCGTCGAGCAGCCCGGCGGCGATCTGCTCGGTGCGCTCGCGCAGGCCCTGCACGGCCTTGACCGAGAAGACCCGCGTGACGAGCTTGCGGTAGCGGGTGTGGTCGGGCGGCTCGGTCACCAGCAGCGAGGGTGGGGTCAGCGGACCGATCGGCGCCTGCCGGGCGGCCCAGTGGCCGATGCGACCGAGCACGCCGCCGGGTGAGAACTCCACCCCGGCCCGCACGTCGGCGCTGGTGAGCACCTCTTTGACCACCGGCTGGGAGGCGGTGACGAAGGCGAACTTCGAGCGGTGCAGCGGGCCGTCGGCCCGGATCGCCTCGAAGAGCTCCAGCGGCACGGTCTCCCCGTCGCGGGTCGCCTCGATCAGGCGCCCGTGCAGGTCGCCCTGCTTGGCCGCGCTGCGGATCGCCGTGGCCGGCAGCGCGTGGCCGAAGCCCCACCGCACCGCCGAGGCCGCCCGGCCGCCGACCTGCTCCTGGATGCTCATGGGCCCACCTCTCCTCGCCGACACCGGCCACGACCAGGGATACCGATCGGTATCGAGTACTGGTGAGTATCGTAGCCACCGATGTCAACCTCCCCCGAGCCCCGCCCCACCACCGACGGCGCCGCCGACGGCACCAGCGACGGCACCAGCGACGGCACCGACGGCGTTCCCGATCCCGCCGTGCGTCGTCGACCCCCGCGCGACGCGGTCCGTCGTGCCCTGCTCGACGCCGCGGCCGAGCTCTTCGCCCGCGGTGGCATCGACGCCACCAGCCTCGACGACGTGGCCCGCGCGGCGGGCTTCACCAAGGGCGCCGTCTACTCCAACTTCGGCAGCAAGGACGGTCTGGTCGACGCCCTGGCCGAGGACCGGATCTCGGCCTACCTCGACCTGGGCCTGGCCGCCGTCAGCGACGTGGCGGTGCCCCTGGAGCAGCAGGCCCGCGACCTGGGCGACCGGCTCAGCGCCGCCGCCGAGGAGCAGCGCGACTGGCACCTGCTCTTCCTCGAGCTGTGGCAGCGCGCGGTGCGCGGCGAGGGCTCGCAGGCCTTCCGCGAGCGCCGTCGCGACCTGCACCGGGCGGTCACCTCCGCCATCGCCGAGCACGTCGACGCCGCCGGGGTCGCCGCCCCGCTGCCGGCCGAGGAACTGGCCACGGTGCTCATGGCGCTCTCCAACGGCCTGGCCATCGAGCGGCACGCCGACCCCGGCTCGGTCGCCGACGACCTGCTGGGGCGGGTGCTGGTGGTGCTGATGGGTGCGGCTCCCCCGGCGGGACGACCCGCTGACGTGGCGCGCGAGCAGACCCGGGGCGCGGCTCAGAGCAGCGTGGACCAGTAGTCCCAGAAGCGCACGCCGATGAGACCCACCACCACGACGAGCGCGAGGAGCAGCACCAGCGCGTGGGCGTCGCGCAGCAGCGCGGTGAGCGAGGAGTCGCGGGCCCGCTCCCCCAGCACGCCGCTGCTGAGGTTGCGCAGCGTGACGTACCAGAAGACCGGCACGACCACGCTCCACACGACCATGCAGTAGGGGCACAGCGCGCCGATGCTGTAGAGGCTCTGGTCGATCAGCCAGGCCACGAAGACCAGGCCCACGGTGGCCCCGGCCTGCAGCCCCAGCCACCACCAGCGGGGCAGCCGCACCCGGGCCAGCACCAGCGCCCCCGTCACGACGAGCACGGGGAAGGCCGCGATGCCGATCAGCGGGTTGGGGAAGCCCAGCAGCGAGGCCTGGTCGGTCGCCATCACCGAGCCGCAGCTCAGCACGGGGTTGATGCTGCAGCTGGGCACGTAGGAGGGATCGGTGAGCAGCTTGATCTTCTCCACCGCGAGGGTGAAGGCCGCCAGCCCGCCGACCAGCCCGCCGACCAGCAGCAGCCAGCCCAGCGCGCGGTCGGCGTACGCCGCACCGCCGCCACCGGCCGCGGCGCCGCCGTCGTGGTCCGGGGAGTGGTCCGGGTCGTGGTCCGGGTCGTGGTCCGGGTCGTGGAGGTGGTCGGGCGGGACCGACCCCTGCGGGTCGACGACCTCGGCACGCTGCGACACGGGGCACCCTCCTGCCACGTCGGATCGGGCCCGGGGCCCGACGGGCGCGTCGGCGCCCACCAGGATGGTAGGCGACCCCGGCCGCACGCACCTGAGTTCACCCTGAGGGGTCCTTGTGAGGACCGGGGCGCTCCGACATCGTGGATCGGACGGCTTCCGCCGTCAGCCCCACCCCACGCGCACCACCTCCGCTCCACGGAGTCTCAGAAGGAGTCATCTCATGGTCATCGGCCTGGGCATCGTCCTCATCGTCGTCGGACTCGTCTTCGTCCTCGACGTCATCACCCTCGACCTCGCCAACGTGGAGGACACCACCCTCGGGTGGGTCCTGCTCGCGGCCGGCGTGCTCGCCATCGTCGTGTCGCTCGTCGTCAACCAGCAGCGCACCCGCAGCGTGCACGTGACCGAGCGCCGCGACACCCTCCCCCCGCGCTGAGCAGCCGCGTGAGCGCCGCCCACTCGCTGGAGGGTCCGACCCACACGCCCGTCCTCCACCTGGCCACCGCGGCCCCGCTCCCGGCTCCTGAGCCGCTGGGGGCCGAGGGGTTCCGTCTCGACCTGCCCCGCACCCACCAGCACCTGTGGGACCTGCGCGGCGTGGAGTTCGAGGACGGCCTGACCGTGCGCTCCTACGAGTGCACGGGCTGCACCGACGTGCTCTTCCGCTGAGCCGTCGCGCTGCGGGGCCGCTCGACCCCGCACGACCACACTGCTCGACAGCACCGCACGAGAGCCCCGCCGGCCGTCGCCGTCGGGGCTCTCGTCCCGTCGTCGCCGTGCCGTCAGGGCCGGTCGCCGCGGTGCCGGCGCCGGCTCGGCCGGTGCGACCGCCCGCGGCCCGACCGGCGGGTCGGGCGTCAGTCGCGCTGCAGCATCCGCGAGCGGTCGGGCTCGAAGCCGTGGGACATGCCGTAGGCCACGGCCTGGGAGCGGCTGGTGACCTCGAGCTTGCGGTAGGCGGTGCGGATGTAGGTCTTGACCGAGTTGATGCTGAGGTAGGTGCGCTCGGCGATCTCCTGGTTGGTCAGGCCCTGCACGATCAGCGCGAGCATCTCGCTCTCGCGGCCCGAGAGGCCCAGGTCGCGGCCGGGCCAGCTGACGGCGTCGCCGGTGGCGTCGTCCTCGGCGCCCTCGTCGTCGCCGCCGCTGCCCGTCGGCGGCACGACCCGGGCGCCCGCGTGCACGCGCTCGATCGACTCCACCAGGTCGGCCGACGACATCGACTTGGCGAGGTAGCCCGACGCGCCCGCCTTGAGGCTGTCCTGGACCAGGGCCTCGTCGACGTTCCAGCTGTAGACGGCCAGGCGGGCACCGGCGGAGCCCACCTCGTGGACCAGGTCGCGCAGCTCGGTGCAGGCGCCCTGGGTCTGGGCGAAGCTGTCGAAGAGCACCACGTCGACGTCGCTCTCGACCGGCACGTTGACGGCCAGCTCGACGACCTCGACCCGGTCGGCGAAGGGCGCCAAGGCACCCGCGAGGCCCTTCACGACCAGCTCATAGTCGTTGACGATCGCGAGGCGGATGGGGGAATCGGTCGACACGAGCCCGACCCTACTCACGCCGCACCCCGGGGGCGAGCCGTCCCACCCGTGGGGAGGTGATCCGCGTGCGGGGTCAGGGTGAGGCGCGGCCGATCACGGCCCGCGCCAGCTCCGCCTCGGTGAGCCCGAGCCCGAGGGCGGTCTCGCGCAGCCGCTCACGCGCTGTCACCACGTCGACGTCGAGCAGCGCGGCCCACACGCCCGTGGCGGTGTCGACGGCCGCGCGGTCCTCGGCGCGGCGCGGCGCCTCACAGGCGTCGTCACGGCGGGCGAAGCCCAGGTCGGCGTCGGTCACGGCGCCGGGCGCCCACGCGTCGAAGAGACGCGCGAGCTCGTCGTGCCTACCCGCGAAGGCGCCCGGGGTCGCGGCGTAGAGGTCGACGGTGCCGACGACGCGTTGGCCGTGCATGATCGGCAGCGTCAGCGTGCTGCCGACGCCGAGGGCGGCCGAGGCGCGCCCCGAGGAGCTCCAGGACTGCTCCTGGCACGGGTCGTCGGAGGCCGCGGTCGCCGCCATGATGGGCAGCTCGGCGCTCGAGGTGGCGGCGCGCTCGGCGGCCGTCGCCTCCACGGTCAGCACGAGGTCGAGGTCGGCGTGCTCCCAGGTCAGCCCGACGCAGTCCGGCACGACCTCGCGGGCGCGCTCGCCCAGCAGGCAGAGCCAGCGCAGGACGTCGTCGTCCACCGAGGCGGCGTCGAGGTTGTCGACCGCGGCCACGGACTCGGGGATGGGCTGCACGGTGCACCTCCCGCCTCATCTGCCTCCATGGTGCGGCCGGCGCCGCGGGGGACGAACCACCCCTCGGGGTGCCTCCCCGCCCCGCCCGGTCCGTGCGGGGGGCAGACGGGTCTGCCACGGCGGGCGGGACCGAGCGGGACAGCGTGCGGGGCCGCGGTCCTCTCAGGCGGCCGAGGGCCGCGAGGAGCGGGCGGTGCGGGCCAGGAGCACCGCGGTCGCGACGCCGGCGAGGGCGACCAGGGCGCCGACGCAGGCCACCGTGAGCGGCCAGCCGCCGGCGCGCCAGCCGAGCCCGACCAGGGCGCCGAAGACCGACGAGCCGACGTAGTAGGAGGCGACGTAGAGCGCGCTGGTGCGCGCCGGCTGGGCCGAGCCGACCACCGGGGCCCAGCCGCTGGCCACCGAGTGGGCGCCGAAGAAGCCGGAGGTCAGCACGACCAGGCCGACGACCACCAGCCACAGCACGTCGGGCAGCGTGAGCAGCAGACCGGCGCCCATCACCGCGACCGACACCACCAGCACGACCGCTCGCCCGACCCGGTCGGCGGCGCGACCCGCGACCGCGGAGGCCGCGGTGCCGGCGAGGTAGGCCAGGAAGACCAGGCCCACGACGGCCGCGGGCAGCTCGAAGCCCGGACCGGTGAGGCGGTAGGTGAGGTAGTTGTAGGTGGCCACGAAGCCGCCCATGAGCAGGAACGGCAGGGCGAGCACCGCCAGCACCGCCGGGTCGCGCAGCAGGTCGACCACCCGCCCCGGGGGCGGCGGCACGCCGATGGCGCTGGCCACGCCCGCCGCGGGCCCCGGCACGAGGCGCTGGAAGGCCAGGGTCGCGATCAGGGCGCAGACGCCCAGCGCCACCACGGCCCAGCGCCAGCTGCCGGCGAGGTCGACGACCGCGGAGGTCACCACGCGTCCGCCGACACCGCCGAGGGAGTTGCCGGCGACGTAGAGCCCCATCGCCGTCGCCAGGCCGCGCGGGTGGACCTCGGCCGCGACGTGGCCCATCGCCACGCCCACCACCAGCGCCAGGGCCGCGCCGGTGAGGCCGCGCGCCACGAGGAGCAGGGGGTACGTCGGCGCCACCGCGCTCAGCAGCGTCAGCACCGCGGCGACGAGCAGGCCGAGCCGCATCGTGGCGACACGTCCGCGCTGGGCGCCGATGCGGGTGGCGGGGATGACCAGCAGCGCCAGCAGGCCGGTGGTCACCGAGATGGTGAGGCTGGCCCGGGTGGCGTCGACGCCGAAGTCGTCGCCGATCTCCGGCAGCAGCGGCTGGGTGGCGTAGAGCATGCCGAAGGCGGCCAGCCCCGCTGCGCCCATCGCGAGGTTGAGGCGGCGGAAGTCGCGCGAGCCCGGGAGGTGCCCCGCGGGACCCGCCGGCGCAGGCGCGAGGGGCGCGCCGGCGCGGGTGGCCGTGGGGTCCAGGTCGCTCGGGCGTCTCACGTGACCCAGTCTCTCCCGCCGTCGCTGATGACTCCAATGCACCGGTCGACCTAGACTCATGCACGTGCAGCATGACTCCGCCGGCTTCCTGCGACCGCTCGAGGAGCTGCTCGCCGTGGCGCGCACCGGCCACGTCACCGATGCCGCCGCCGAGCTGGGCGTGCCGCAGCCGACCCTGAGCCGCTCCCTGGCGCGACTGTCGGCCGAGGTCGGCGCCCCCCTCCTGCTGCGCCGGGGACGCGGGATCGCGCTGAGCCGTCACGGGCGGCTGCTGGCCGACGCCGCCGAGCGGGCCGTGGCGGAGGTCGAGGAGGCCCTGCGCGCCATCCGGGCCGAGGTCGACCCCGGGGCCGGCCGGGTGCGGCTCGGCTTCCAGCACGCCCTCGGCGCCGACCTGGTGCCGCGGGCGCTGCGGGTCTTCCACGACCGTCACCCACGGGTGACCCTGCAGCTGGCCGAGGGCGGCGCCGAGCACCTCGTCGCCGACGTGGCCGGCGGCCGCCTCGACCTCGCGCTCGTGGCCGTGCTCGAGCCCTCGACCGGGACGGGGCTGGCCTCGCTCGTGCTCGGCACGCAGCCGCTGCGCGTGCTGCTCCCCCGCGGTCACCACCTGGCGGGTCCGGGCGAGCGCGGGGCGTCGGGGCGTGGCTCGCGGGGGGCCGAGGACGGCCGCGCGGGGCCGGTGGCTCTCGCCGACCTCGCCGAGGAGCCCTTCGTGGCGATGGCGACCGGCTACGGGCTGCGCACCATCACCGACGCGATGATGCGCGAGGCGGGCGCACCGCGGCGCCCGGCGTACGAGTGCGAGGACCTCGCGACCGCCGGCGGGCTGGTCGCGGCGGGCCTGGGCTTCACCGTCGTGCCGGCCGGTGTCGACTACCCCGGCACGGTCGAGGTCGCCCTCGACGCCGGGGCGCGGCGCGCGGAGCGCGTCGTGCAGCTGGTGTGGTCGAGCGCCGGGCCGCCGGCCCCCGTGACCGCGCTGCGCGACGTCCTCGAGGAGACCCTCCCGGGCCTCCTCGGGGCGTCACCGCCCCGCGACGACCGCGCGGGCCGCACCGCAGGCCACGACGCGGGGCCCCGCGCGGGTCACGGTGCAGAACACGGTGCGGGTCACAGGACGTAGAGCATCTCCTGGTAGGTCGGCAGCGACCACAGGTCGTCGGCCACGAGGCCCTCGAGGGTGTCGGCGGCCGCACGCACGGCCGCCATCGCGGGCAGCACCCCGTCGCGCACCGCGGTCGCCGCCGCCAGGGCGTCGGCGGGGTGCTCGTGGGCGAGCGCGGCGCCGAGGTCGGCCAGACCGGCGCGCAGCGCGGCCAGCGGCTCGGAGACCGACAGCAGCGTGGAGGTGTCGGCCTCGACGCCGGCCGCCTTGAGCGCCGCGACGTTGCCGGCCAGCTCGGTCTGGTAGCGCAGCGCCGCCGGCAGGACGATCGTCGTGCCCATCTCCAGGGTGAGGTTGGCCTCGACGCCGACGCTGAGCACGTACTGCTCCAGGCCGATCTCGTAGCGGCTGTGCATCTCGCGCTCGTTGAAGACGCCGTAGGCCGAGAACAGCGCGAGAGCCTCGGGGGCGATCAGCTCGGGCAGGGCGTCGACGGTGGTGCGCAGGTTCTTCAGCCCCCGCTGCTCGGCCTCGACCGGCCACTCCTCGGAGTAGCCGTTGCCGTTGAAGATCACCGCACCGTGGTCGCTGATGACCTGGGTCAGCAGCGCCTGCACGGCCTCGTTGAAGTCGGTGCCGGCCGCGACGGCGTCCTCGAGGAAGCTCGCGCAGTGGTCGAGGGCCTCGGCCATGATCGTGTTGAGCACCACCATCGGGCCCGCCACCGTCTGGTTGGACCCCGGTGCGCGGAACTCGAAGCGGTTGCCGGTGAAGGCGAAGGGGCTGGTGCGGTTGCGGTCGCCCGGGTCCTTGGTGAGGTTGGGCAGCGTGTCGACGCCGATGGTCAGCGTGCCGCGCTCCTTGGAGCGGGTGGCACCGCCCTTGGCGATCTGGTCGAAGACGTCGGCGAGCTGGTCGCCGAGGAAGACCGAGATGATCGCGGGCGGGGCCTCGTTGGCGCCGAGGCGGTGGTCGTTGGAGGCCGAGGCGACCGAGGCCCGCAGCAGCCCGCCGTACTGGCGGACGCCGCGGATGACCGCGGCGCAGAAGACGAGGAACTGCGCGTTGTCGTGCGGGGTCTCCCCCGGCACGAGGAGGCTGCCGAGCTCGGCGTTGCCCAGGGAGAAGTTGACGTGCTTGCCCGAGCCGTTGACGCCGTCGAAGGGCTTCTCGTGGAAGAGGCACTCCATGCCGTGCTTGCGCGCGACCGACTTGAAGGTGGTCATGAGCAGCTGCTGGTGGTCGGAGGCCTCGTTGGCCCGCTCGAACATCGGCGCCACCTCGAACTGGCCCGGCGCGACCTCGTTGTGGCGGGTCTTGGCCGGGATGCCGAGCTTGAAGAGCTCGCGCTCGGTGTCCATCATGAAGCCGAGCACGCGCTCGGGGATCGCGCCGAAGTAGTGGTCGTCGAACTCCTGGCCCTTGGGCGGCCTGGCGCCGAAGAGCGTGCGCCCGGCGTTGAGCAGGTCGGGGCGGGCCATGAAGAAGTGGCTGTCGACCAGGAAGTACTCCTGCTCGGGGCCGCAGTAGGCCACGACGTTGTCGGGGTCGTCGTGGCCGAAGAGCGTGAGCACCCGCTTGGCGTGGACCGACATCGCCTGCTGCGAGCGCAGCACGGGGGTCTTGTGGTCGAGCGCCTCGCCGGTCATCGAGATGAAGACGGTGGGGATGCACAGCGTGTTGCCGTTCGGGTTCTCCAGCACGTACGCCGGGCTCATGACGTCCCACCCGGTGTAGCCGCGCGCCTCGAAGGTGTTGCGCAGCCCGCCGTTGGGGAAGCTCGAGGCGTCGGGCTCACCCTGCACCAGGGTCTTGCCGGAGAAGGACGCGAAGGCCGTGCCGTCGCCGACCGGGTCGAGGAAGCTGTCGTGCTTCTCCGCGGTCAGGCCGGTGAGGGGGTAGAAGACGTGGGCGTAGTGCGTGGCGCCCTTCTCCATCGCCCAGTCCTTCATGGCCGAGGCCACCGCGTCGGCGACGTCGGGGTCGAGCGGCGTCGACCGCTCGATGGTGGAGACGACCGACTTGTAGACGCTCTTGGGCAGCCGCTTCTGCATCACGGTGAGGCTGAAGACGTTCTGCCCGAAGATGGCGCCGGGCTCCTCGCCGGGGTCGAAGCTGATCGGCGGAGCGACGGTGGCCTCGACGGCCCTCATGGCCTGCAGGCGGACGGGATTGGCGCTCATCGGTGTCTCCTCGGACGGCGGGGCGGTAGCCGGACCGTAGGGGGCGCGCGTGTCGGGGGTGTTTCGCCCGGGTCACGTGGGCCGCCGGGGCGACGCGACGCGCGTCACGTGCTCGGTGGCTGGGCCAAGTGGAGGGGCCAGGTGGAGGGGCCGGGTGGAGGGGCCGGGAGGACGGCGGACCGAGCGGGGCGAGCGGGGCGAGGACGGGTCTCGGAGCGGGGCTCGACGAGGACGTGTGGGCCAGGCCGCGGCTTCTGGGGGGCATCAGTCGCGACCTGGCTCCCCCAGTGTGACGCGCCGGCATCGGTAAAACACGCGATCACGCGAACGTGTCGCCTTTTCCGTGCCGGCGGACTAGACCGGGGCCGACCCGATCACACGAGGGGTCCTCGACCGCGTCCTGGGCCGGGTCCCGTGTCCGGCGGGCTCAGAGCGTGCCGCTGGCCCTGCTGCTGCCCGGGCAGGTGAGGTCGCGGACGTAGGGCTCACCGGTCCAGCCCTTGAGGGTCGAGGTGATGGTGAGGCGGTAGGTCTGCGCACCGGCGATGAGCCCGGTCTCGTAGCGCAGGGCGGCCGAGCGGGACGTGGAGTCGACCGCGTCGCGGGTGACCCCGGCGCGGGAGAGCCGGTAGGCGTAGGTGGCCCCGCTCGGCCCGGCGTCGGTGAAGGAGTCGACGTCGACGTCGATCGCCTCGTAGCCGATCGTCAGGATGCTGAAGCGGGTGCACGTCCAGGTGCCGGTGACGCCCGTCGGCATGGCCATGCCCGCTGTGCCGACGCTCAGCGAGGCCTGCTGCTGGCCGGAGAAGCGGGCCGAGGCCAGCTGCGGCAGGCACACCAGGAACGCCGTGAGCGTGACCAGCACCAGCACGCGGCGACGCAGGCTGTGGCTCATGGCGTCCTCTCGGCGGGGTGGCGCGGTCGGGTGGCGCGGTCGGCTGGCTCGGGGTCGGGTCGTCGCCCACGGGTGGGCGACAGGACGAGTCTGTCCGGAGGGTCTCAACCGATCCGCCGACTTGCCTCAAGGAATCCTCAAGGTCTGAGAGGATCGTCTCGATGTCAGTCACGGGGAGCATGACCAACGGCAGCGGCACCACCACCGAGGAGCGGCGCGCCCTCGTGGTGGAGGACGACGAGGACATCCGCGCGCTCATCGAGCTCTCCCTGCAGTCGCAGGGCTTCGCGGTCACCACCGTCGACAACGGCCTGGCCGGGGTGGAGACCATCCGCACCCTCGACCCCGACCTGGTGACCCTCGACCTCGGGCTGCCCGGGATCGACGGGATCGAGACCTGCCGTCGCATGCGCGAGCTCACCGACGCCTACGTCATCATGATCACCGCCCGCGACGAGGAGATCGACAAGCTCCTCGGCCTCGAGACCGGTGCCGACGACTTCCTGGCCAAGCCCTTCTCGGTGCGCGAGCTCAAGGCCCGGGTCAACGTGCTCTTCCGACGCCCCCGCCGCCTCCCGGCGGCGGACGGCGCGGGCGGCCCCCCGGCGACCCACGACGCCGGCGCGACGACACCGGCACCCACGGCACCCACGGCACCCACGGCACCCGCATCGCACGAGGTGCTCGACCACGGCCCGCTCCGCGTCGACGTCGACGGGCGGCGCGCCTTCCGCGACGACACGGAGCTGACGCTGACGCGCACGGAGTTCGACCTGCTCACCGAGCTGATGCGCAGCCCGGCGCGGGTGTGGAGCCGCGAGTCGCTGCTGCGCTCGGTGTGGGGCACCGAGTGGGCCACCGACACGCACCTGGTGGAGGTGCACATGGGCAACCTGCGCCGCAAGCTCGGCGCCGGCCGGCTCATCCACACCGTGCGAGGGGTGGGCTACCGCATGGAGGCCCTCTGAGGCGCCTCCCCCCAGGCGCCTCAGAGGGCTGTCTCCCCCGGCCCGCGGGCGGCCGGTGGTCAGTGGGTCGTGCGGGTCGTGCGGGTCGTGCGGGTCGTGCGGGTCGTGCGGGTCAGCTGCGTGCGAGGTAGCCGTCGAGCGCGCGCTCGGTGCACCCGGTGACGGCGCGCAACCGGGCCAGACGGCAGCGGGCGGCCTCGCGGTCGCCCCGGCGTACGTCGCGCGCGAGGCCCTGCGCGACCTCGGCCAGGCAGCAGGCGCCGACGGCTGCGGCCGAGGTGCCGAGGCTGAGCACCGCGTCGAGCACGTCGACGTCGGCGGCCTCGGTGGCCGCCGCCGCGGGCGGGGCGAGCACGCTGGTCACCCGGGTCACGCGCCCGGGCAGCATGCGGCGGTAGGTCCGGGCGAAGGTCAGGGCCGAGGCGGGGCAGAGGTCGAGCGCGAGCTCACCCAGGACCGACTCGTCGAGCACGGCCACGCCACCGCAGAGGTCCTCGGTGCTCACCGCTCGGACCCGGCGGGCTCCCGGAGGACCTCGTCGGTGCCGTCGGCGGTCTCGGGGGTCCCGGTCCCGGGGCTCCTGGTCCCGGGCTCCTCGTCCTCGTCGCGGGCCCAGATGCGCACCAGGCCGAGCACGACCAGCAGGCCCAGCGCGCCCCACAGCACGCCGTGCTGCACGACGGGCGCGCGCAGCCACTGGATGGCCTTGCCGACGTGAGGCACGACCGCGGTCATCTGCCACACGGTGTCGCCCTCGAGCGTGGCGGTCCAGGGGTCGACGCCCTCGTTGGCGTCGCCCTGGGTCTGCACCGCGATGCTGCCGTCGTCGCCCCGGACGACCTTCGTGACCCGGTGGGTCTCGACGCGGTGGTCCTCGATCGGGATGTGGTAGCTGATCACGTCGCCGACCTCGACGTCGGCTGCCGGGCGCGGCACCGTCACCACGACGTCACCGGGGCTGATCCCCGGCTCCATGCTCCCGGTGAGCATCGTGGCCGTGCGGTAGCCGAAGACGTGAGGGCCCACCGCGAGCAGCAGGAAGGCCGCCAGGCACGCCACCAGCACCAGGCTGGTCACGACGTTGCCGAGCACGTGCAGCGCCCCGCCGGCCGTGGGTCGGGTGACGACCCTGCTCGACCCGTCGCCGCGGTGCCTGGCGCAGGACTCGGTCGCCGCGGTGGTGGAGGTGGAGCTGCTCATCGTGTCCTCCTGGTCGCTGGTCCGGTCTGGGCTGGGCTGGGTCGGGCTGGGCTGGGGTGGGTCGGGCTGGCGGGGCGGGCGGGGCGGTGGTGACCCGTGCGGCCACGAGGGCACCCCTGGCCGCACGGGAGAGGAGGGTCAGGTCGCCCGGCGACCCGGGGTCGAGCCTCCCGCGCGGCCGGCAGCGGCGTCCGCGGCCGCGCGGGAGGGGGTCACTGGAAGTCGCCGGCGCGCTGCGTGGCGAGGAAGGAGTAGTTGATGGTGCTGGTGAGGTTCTGGAAGGTGTTGTCGGCGGCCTCGGGCAGCGTGAGGGTGACGCGGAGGAAGGAGGTCTTCGCCGCGGCGTTGAGGGCCGTGGTGACCACCGGCAGCATCGTGTTGGCCTGGAGGACGCGACCGCTGGCCAGGACGGGGGTCTCCGTGCCGCCGCAGGTCAGGGCGTTGGTGGAGCCGACCTGGGTGTAGGCCTGCGAGCACTGGTCGATCCGCATCTGCAGACCCTTGGTGGCGTCGCCGGTGAGGACGTTGGCGGTGGAGCTGGTCGTGGTCAGCGCGACCGAGCCGAAGGTCTCGTCGGCCGAGCCGCGGGTCAGCGTCAGGGCCCGCTGCACGGTGTCGGTCGGCACCAGCTTGGGGATGGCGACGTCGAAGCCGCGCGCCGGGTTGCTGGCGGTCAGCACGACGGTGCCGGTGGTGGTGGCCTCGGTGGCGCTGGTGGTGGAGGTGAAGGAACCGAACGTGCCGAGACCGGCGACCGATGCCGCACCGGCGACGAGGGCGACCGAGGCGGCCAGGCGGGTGGCGCCCTTGGAGACCTTGCGGGTGGTGGCCTTGCGGTGTGCAGTGCGCATCGGGAGTCCTTCGAGTCGGGTGGACCAGCCCTGCGCCGGTCGCTGTTGCTTGATGACCAGGACTCTGTCGCTCCAGCCTCAAGCCACGACGCGGCAGATCCACGACGTTGCCTCAAGGAACGCGCAAGCCGGGGCGACCCTCTTGAGGTTCGCCCCGGCTCGGGGTGCGCTGCCGCCGTGCGGCGCTCGGTCTGGCCGCGATCGCACGTGGCGGCCCGGCGGTGACGTCGTGCGAGAGGTGGGGGCGGCCCCACCACCCGTACGACGTCCCGCCGTGCGGGTCACACGGTGTCGAACCACCCCGCCAGCGCCGGCACCCGTCGCAGCACGAGCTGGTCGAGGGCCAGCACCACCAGCAGCGACAGACCGAAGAGGGGCAGGACGATCCCGAGGGCGACCAGGCCGACGAGCAGCACGGGGCTGCCGCGCAGCGGCATGCGTCCGCGCGGGGCGCCGATGCGTGCCGCACCCCGCGGGCGGCGGCGCCACCACATGAGCGGGCCGGTGACGCAGGCCGCGATGATGCCCACGCACATCAGCGCCGCACCCCAGAACGACCACAGCCCGAGGCTGCGTCCCTCGTGCAGCCCGATGCCCTGCGAGACCACCTTGGCCAGCGTGGGGTAGTCGTCGAAGCCGTAGGTGGAGACCACCGCGCCGCCGAAGCGGTCGACGTGCACGGTGCGCTCGTCGGAGGGTGCGTCGAAGGCGTAGCCGATGACGGAGTAGACCCCCGCCTCGTCGGTGCTGGTGTCGGGCACCGCGACGGTGAAGGGGTGGCGCAGGCCCTCGGCCTCGGCCACCTCGACGGCGGTGTCGATGTTGGCCACGCTGCCTTCGGGGTCGCCGGTCGAGCGGGGCACCTCGGAGGCGCCCATGCCCCACGGCACGTCCTGCACGTGGCTGTGCGGCAGCGACTCGTCGAGGCTGGAGGTGGGGTCGGACAGGGCGCCCGGGTCGGTGCTCCACAGCGAGCTGCCACGGTCGGTGGCGAGCTTCTGCACGGTCTCGCCCCACACCCCGGTCCAGGGCAGGCCCGAGACGAGCAGGAAGAGCAGCCCGACCCCGACGCCGGCGCCGAGCCACCCGTGCCGCGAGCGCAGCCGGGCGCCGGGGCGGTCCTTGGCCCGGGCACGGCGACGGGCCTTGGCGCCGCGGACGAAGAGGTAGTAGCCGGTCAGCGCCATCACGATCGCCCAGCAGGCGCCGAGCTCCATGAGGTGGTCGCCGAAGCGGCCGGCCATCAGGTCGGCGTGCAGTCTCACCGCTGTGCCCGACAGGGTCGTGTCGGGGTCGAGGGAGCCGAGCACGTCGGGGCCGTAGGGGTCGACGTAGACGTCGCGCGGACTGCCGTCGGCCTCGACCACGGAGAAGGCCGTGGCGTCGTCGGCCTCGAGCGGCTCGCGCATCGAGACCACGGTGACGTCGGGGTAGACCCGCTCGAGCGCGGTCTGCTGGGCGGCGTAGGACTGGCGGACCTCGGTGGCCGCGGGGGTGTCGATGTGCATGAGGTCGCCGTGCATGAGCGGCTCGATCTGGAAGCGGAAGAGGTAGATCAGCCCCGTCACCGACAGCACGAGCAGCACGGGCACCACGAGGAAGCTGGCGAAGAAGTGCCAGCGCCACATCGCGCGGAAGAGGCCCGACCCGCCCTTCTTGCGGGCGCGCTCGTCGCGCGGTGGTCGCGGGCGGCGCGCCGGGGTGGCGGTGGGGGCCCCCTGGTCGGTGGGCGGGTCGGTGGGCGGGTCGGTGGGCGGGTCGGTGGGCGGGCGGGTGGGGGTGGCGCGCGTGGGCGCGCCGGGGCGGGCGATGGAGTCGGTCACGGTCTCTCCTCGAGACGGCGCCGCAGGGCGACCGCGTGGGCCGAGCCCCGGCGGGCCTGTGGTGGCGGGCCGGGGCCGGGGCGCGGCGCGGCAGCGGTGGGTGCGGACGCAGGGACGCGCGACGGCGGGGCCGTCGCGTCGGACGATGCTGACGAGGGCCGACCGCCTCGTGCGGTCGGACCGGGGTGCGGTCAGGCGAGGAGGGCCGGCGGTCCCCGGCGTATGACGCTGCGCGCCAGGTGCGCCACGACCGGCGCGGGGTGGTGGGAGGTCGGCACGAGGCGGCCGCGGGCGGGGGCCGGCAGCGACCGCGTGCGGGCCCAGGCCGCGAGCAGGCGCCACGGCGCGGCGAGCACGGCACCGGCGAGGGCCACGAGGGCCCACAGCGCGTGCTCGCCGACGGCGAGCCACAGGCCCACGAGGGCGGCCGCCAGCAGGTGGGCGGCCATCATCGGGGCGTGGGCGGCCAGGTCCTCGACCAGGTGGCCGAGGGTCAGCGAGGGTCCGGAGGCGAGGTCGCCGGCGGGGCCGGTGTAGGCGTCGAGCAGCGAGCCCACCCGTCGACCGTCGACCTGCGGCAGCGACGCGGAGGCGGCGTGCGCCGCTCCCCCGGCCGGCGTGGCGGTGGTCGGGGCGTCGCCGACGTGACCCGCGGTGGCGCTGAGCACCACGTGGACGGCGGCCTGACCGCCCACCAGCAGGGTGACCAGGCGCAGCGTCGAGGCCGGCCGGGCGAGGAGCGCCGCGCTCAGCACGAGAGTCACGGCCGTGAGCAGCGTCATCACCACCGGGCCGGGCAGCAGGCCGTCCGCGGTGACGTGGCCGGCGGCTCCCAGGAAGAGGGTCACCGTGGCCAGCAGACTGGCGCGGAGCCAGAGCACGACCGGGTCGACCCGCGGCTCGGCGGCCGGGGTCGACGGGAGGGCGGAGCCGTGGGACATGACCCGGCGATTGTCGCACGGCCCGGTCGACTTTCGGCCGCGCGGACCCGGCCCCGCCCCGGCGCGCTCGTGGTGGGCCGACCGACTCGCGGCTGCGGACGTCATGCGCCGCGTGGAGGCGCATCCACCCTCCGCATGACGTCCCGCGACCGGCACCGCAGGCGCGGCCCGCCCCCGGACGTCATGCGCCGCGTGGATGCGCATCCACCCTCCGCATGACGCCCCGCGACCCGCGTCGACCCCGGCACGGTTGACCGCCTCGGCCCGCACCCGGCACCGCAGGCGCGGCCCGCCCCCGGACGTCATGCACCGCGTGGATGCGCATCCACCCTCCGCATGACGCCCCGCGACCCGCGTCGACCCCGGCACGGTTGACCGCCTCGGCCCGCACCCGGCACCGCAGGCGCGGCCCGCCCCCGGACGTCATGCACCGCGTGGATGCGCATCCACCCTCCGCATGACGCCCCGCGACCCGCGCCGACCCCGGCACACTTGACCGCCTCGGCCCGCACCCGGCACCGCAGGCGAGGCCCGCCGCGCCCGCCGCGCCCGTTCGGCCGGCCGGCCGGTCGCGGAGGGTGGAAGGGGTCAGAGCCGCGGACGGAAGCGGCGTCCCCGCACGGCCTCCTCCACCAGCCCCACCGCGCGGCGCGCCCCGGCCAGGCGGGCGTCCTCACGCAGCCAGGTGTCGACGACGGCGTCGACGACCTCCGGCTCGACCAGCCCGCGCAGCTCGGCGCGGGCCTCGCTCAGACCCCGGCGGCACGCCAGCTGACCCGCCTCGACGTGGAGCACCGCGAAGCGTGCCAGCACCACGAGGTGGCGACGCAGCACGGGGTAGGAGCGGTGGTCGGGCGGGCACAGGTCGAGCAGCCAGGCCTCGGCGCTGGCCTCCCACTCGGGCGCCCCTGGGGCGCGCACCTCGGCGGGCCAGCCGGGCGGGGCGACGGGGAGGCTCACGACGCCACACTACTCCATGATCGAACATCTGTTCGATCAGTCACGCGACCTGACGGCCGGCCCCCGGCTCCGGCGAGCCGCCGACTCCGGCCGACTCGACCGACCTCAGGACCCGAGGAGCGCCACGTGGACGAACAGCCAGGTCGCGTCGAGGAGGAGGACGAGCAGCGTGCCCGCCAGCAGCCCGAAGCCCAGGCGCCGCCACTCCGTGAGGCAGAGGCAGACGAGCGCCGCCGCGGAGGAGACGGCGAGGAAGAGGCAGGCCGGGTCCGACCACAGCCCGAGGTCGTAGGCCACCCCGTCGTAGCCGACCTCCAGCACCGCGGCGGCCCAGAAGGCGACCGCCACGACGAGGTTGACCCCCACCGCGGCCACCAGGCCGACCCGGAGGTCGCGGGGCGCACCGCCGGCGCGGCGCAGGTCGGCCGCGCTGCGGTCGGCGGCGCTCTTCTCGGACGCGGTCCGGTACGACGAGCTCCGACCGGACGGGCCCGGGGCGGCGGGACGAGTCACCGTCCCATCGTGCCCGACTCCGGGCGCCTGCGCCTGCACCCCTGCCGTGGGCGTGACTCAGACCCGGCCCGCGCCGCGCCCGGTGCCCCTTCCCGCCTACTGGCGCTCCGACCGGCCGCCCGGCTCGGACTCCAGCTCGGCCAGGAGCGGGTCGCGCAGCCCCACGCAGTCGAGCTGCCAGAAGGCGTCGCGGTAGACCAGCGGCCCGGTCAGCGTGTCGTCGTGGGTCGAGAGCAGGGCGACCTGGAAGGCGGCGTGCGGGATGCGGGGCGAGGGTCGCTCGAAGCCGTGGTCGCCGGCCGGGACGAAGCCACGCGCGGAGTAGTAGGCCGGCGATCCCTCCAGGAACACCGCCGGCCACCCGTCGGCCTCGGCGGCGTCGAGCGCGGCCGCCAGCAGCGCGCCGCCCACGCCGCCACGCTGGTGGTCGGGCGCGACCGACAGCGGGCTGAGCACCAGCACCTGGCGCAGCCGCTCACGCGTGTCGACCCAGCACTGGGTGAGCATCACGTGGCCGACGACGGCGCCGCCGACCTCGGCGACCAGGCCCAGCGCCACCGCCCGCGAGGCCTCCAGCCGCTCCACCAGGCGGGCGACGACCTCGCCCTCCTCGCCGAAGGCGGCGGTCACGACCCGGGTGATCGACTCCCGGTCCTGGGGGTGCACCGGGCGCACGACCAGGTCGCGCCCGCTCGGGCCCGCGCTCACGCCGCCCCCAGGAAGCTCAGCCGCACCTGGCGCTCGGGGTTGTCGACGTTGAGGTCGACCAGGCAGATGCTCTGCCACGTGCCGAGGGCCAGCCGACCCTCCAGCACGGGCACCGTGGCGTACGGCGGCACCAGCGCAGGCATCACGTGGGACCGGCCGTGGCCCGGCGAGCCGTGGCGGTGGCGCCACCGGTCGTCGGCCGGCAGCAGGTCGGAGAGCGCGGCGAGCA
The DNA here is from genome assembly GCF_001423135.1 of Nocardioides sp. Leaf307. NCBI lineage: Bacteria > Bacillati > Actinomycetota > Actinomycetes > Propionibacteriales > Nocardioidaceae > Nocardioides > Nocardioides sp. Leaf307. The sequence goes on from NZ_LMNY01000002.1 coordinate 255,599, forward strand.
GGTCGTCGTCGCTGCCGGCGCCGGTCTCGAGGATCGCGATGCCCGCGGTGGCGTGGGGCACGAAGACGTGCACGAGCCCACTGCCGCGGCCGGCGCAGAAGTCGGCCACCTCGGCTGTGAGGTCGAGCACGCGCTCGCGGTCACCGGTGTGGAAGGTCCGGGTCTCTGAGTCCATGGCGCCGATCGTGCCAGCCGCGTGCGGCCCCGACCCACACCCCGCCGGTCGACTCCCCGCGGCGGGTCTTCAGCCCTCGAGCCAGGCCCGGAAGGCACGGGCGTCGTAGGGACGGCCGAGGAAGTCGGCGACCAGGTCGGCGGCGTCCTTGCTGCCCCCGGCGGCCAGGACCGTGTCGCGGTAGCGGGTGGCGACGTCGGGGGCGAAGAGGTCGTCGGGGTCGAAGGCCGAGAAGAGGTCCTTGGCGATCACCAGGCTCCACATGTAGGTGTAGTAGGCCGACGTGTAGCCGCCGAGGTGGCCGAAGCCGGTGTGGAAGTGGGTGCCGGGCAGCGCGGCGAAGGCGGCGTACTCCTGCGACAGCTCGTGCAGGCGCGCGCCCAGGTCGGCGGGCCGGTCGCGGTGGAACTGGTAGGAGACGGCGGCGTAGAACATCTGGGTGCGCGCGTAGTAGCCCTTACCGAACTCCTCCGCGGCGCGCATCCGCTCCACCAGCGCGGCGGGGATCGGGGTGCCGGCGTCGTCGGTGGCGAAGGTGGCGAGCACGTCGGCGTCCCAGGCCCACTCCTCGAGCATCTGGCTCGGCGCCTCGACGAAGTCCCACTCGGTGGCCACGCCCGAGAAGCGCACCCACGGGTGGCGACCGGCGAGCACGTGGTGCATGAGGTGACCGAACTCGTGGAAGAGCGTCACGACCTCGGAGTGCTCCATGCGGCCCCGCCCGAAGTTGCACACTAGCACGCCCTCGGGCAGCTGGCGACCGGCGACCCCGCTGACCAGGTCGAACTGCGCGGCGTGGTTGTACTTGCCCGGGCGCGGGTGGAGGTCGAGGTAGATGCGCCCGAGCAGCTGCCCGTCGAGGGACACGTCGTGCACGCTGACCTCCTCGTGCCAGGTCGGGGCGTCGGGCACCGCGGTGTAGGTGAGGCCGAAGAGTCGCCCGGTGACCTCGAGCAGGCCCTGTCGCACGCGGGTGAAGTCGAAGTACTCCCGCACGGCCTGGGCGTCGACGTCGTACTGCTCGCGGCGCACGAGCTCGCCGTAGTGGCGACTGTCGGCCACGTCGACCCGCTCGAGGTCGGGGTGGTCGCGGCGCGCGCGCTCCAGGAGGACGGCGACGTCGCGGTCGGAGGCGGCGAGGGCGTCGGCGGCGATCCGGTCGACGAACTCCCCGATCGCCTCGCCCGTGCCGATCATCTTGACCTCCGCGTCGAGGTCGGGCCAGCCGGGGAACCCGAGCGTGGTGGCCTGCTCGTGGCGCACGTCGAAGAGCTCGCGCAGCACCCCGTCGTTGTCGGGGGCGAGGGTGAAGAAGGTGCGCGCGACGGCGTGGCGGGCCTCCCGGTCGGTGGAGAAGGCCAGGAAGGGGTGGGTGTCGGGGTAGTCGGTGGTGATCGCGACCCGGCCCTCGGCGTCGGCCGGGTGGGCCGCGACGTAGTCGGCGGGCAGACCGGCCAGCGCCGCCGCCGGCACGCGGGTGACCGCGGCACCGTCGCGGATGTTGCGCGAGAAGGTCTGGGCCAGGTCGCTGGCCCGCTCGGAGAGCTCGGTGAGACGGGCCCGGGTGGCCTCGTCACGGTCGACGCCGGAGCGGCGGAAGTCGCGCAGCGCGTCGGCCAGCACGCGCCGTGCGCCGTCGTCGAGGCCCTCGGTGGGCACGGCGGCGAGACGCTCGAAGACTGAGGCGTCGAGCAGCAGGGCGGTGCGGAAGCGGTGCAGCTCCTGCTCGCGAGCCTCGGCCGCCTCGCGCAGCGGGGCGTGGGGGTGCACTTGCGCGAGCAGCGAGCAGACGGCGAAGGCGTTGGAGAGCTCGACGAAGAGGTCGTTCCACCGCTGCAGCGCGGCCGGGTCGCCCGGCTCGAGGGCGCGCAGCCCGTCGGCCAGCGCGCGGGCCGCCTCCAGCCCGCCGGTGCTGCGCGTCTCGAGCAGCGCGCGCCACCCGTCGCGGTCGTCGACGGCGGGCAGGGCGAGCGGGGCGAGGGCGTCCTGGGTCACGCCGGCGAGGGTAGCGCCGCGGGCCGACACCGCTACCGACACCACTACCGACACCGCAGCCGGGACCGGGCGCTGGGGCGGTCGGGCGCGGAGGGACCCGAGGGCCTCAGACCGGGGTGCCGGCCCCGGCGGCGTCGGCCGGGTCGATGCCGCCCTCGCAGGAGGCGCCGAACTCCGGGGCGGTCTCGCCGTGGCCGAACTCCTGCAGGAACATCGCCAGGCGCGGGTCGTCGGCGCCCTCGAGCTCCAGCTGCACGCCCCACACGGTGACGACGACCGGGGCGGCCTGGCCCTCCCAGGGCGAGAGGATCCCGTTGGCGGGCAGCGCGTCGGCGAGGGCGGCCACGTCGTCGGCGGGCAGGCCGGGCTCGTAGGTGAGCACCACCGTGCCGTGCTCGAGGTCGTGCACGAGGTTCTCCGCCGGCACCTGGGTGTCGTAGGCCCCGCAGTCGAGCCACTCCTGGGCGTGCGGGCCGCCGACGGGCGGCGACTGCGGGTAGTCCACCGACCCCTCGACGTGGTCGCGGCGCAGGTCGGCGTACTGCTCGATGGCCGCGAGCGTCGCCTGCTGCTCGACCGGCTCCTCCGAGCGGGTCACGAGGATCGGCACGACCACGGCCGCGGCGACCACCACGACGGCGCCGACCAGGGCCAGCGCGAGCCGGGCCGTGCGGCGCGGCGCGGGCGGAGGGGGGCCCTCCGGGCCGACCGGGTACGGCGACCAGCCCGGCGGCGCCTGCGGGGGCGGGCCGGCCGGCGGCGGGCCCGGCGGTCCGGGGGGCGGACCGGCCGGGGGCGGGCCCGGCGGCGGGAGGCTGCTCATCAGCCCTCCAGGATCCGCTCGACGCGCTCGACCTTGGCGCTGAGCTGGCCCTCCCACCCGGGGCGGATGTCGGCCTTGAGCACGAGCCCGACGCGCGGGGACACGGCGGCCACGACGTCGACGGCGCGCTTGACCACGGCCATCACCTCGTCCCACTCCCCCTCGATGTTGGTGAACATCGCGTTGGTCTCGCACGGCAGCCCCGACTCGCGCACGACGCGCACGGCGGCCGCGACGGCCTCGGAGACGCCGCCGGTGTCGTCACCGCTGGTGGGGGTGATGCTGAAGGCCACGATCATGGGCCCACCGTAGCCGCGCCGCCGTCCTCGACCGTGAGCACCGCCCGGGAGCGGCCCTGCCGACGGGCTCGGCGGGTGGGGTCAGCAGGCGACCCTGACGACCTGCCTCTGGCCCACTCCCTGCTCGTCGACGGCGACCCACCACACGCGCACGGGGCCCTCGAGGCCGATCCCGGTGGGCGGGAGGCAGGTCGGCCGACCACTCTGGTGGAAGGCACCGCGCCGGTCGGTCCAGGCGACGTCGCGTGGCACGGAGACGGTCCACCCGTCCTCGAGCTCGCAGCTGATGGTGCCCTGCGCCGAGAGGCAGCTGACGTCCTCCTCCACGACCCGGGCGTCACGGCCCACGGCGAAGCCGAGCCCTGCCGCGACCACCACCAGCGCGCCCGTCGCGAGCAGCCGGCGTCGCGCCCACCCCGGCGCGCGGTGCCCAGCGGCGGACCCAGCGGTCGCGGACGGCGCCGCGGACGACGCTGCGGGCCGCGGGACGGACTGCGGGACGGACTGCGGGACGCCGGGGCCGGGTCTGCTCACGACGGCAGTGTGCCAGGCCGGGGCCTCGGTGACGGGCTGTTCCTCCCACCGCGCCGGTCGCCCTCCGACCGCCTCACGGCACCGCCGGGGCCGGCAGCGCCTCGCGCAGACGGGCCAGGCCGTCACGGGCCTGGGACTTCACCGTGCCGACCGAGACACCGAGCAGCTCGGCGGTCTGGCGCTCGGTGAGGTCGTCGAAGTAGCGCAACACCACCACGGCGCGCTGCCGCGGCGCCAGGGCCTGCAGGGCCGCCCGGAGCACCAGGGCCTGGTCGTGTCGACCGACGGGGTCGTGGCCCACCTCGGGCAGCCGGTCGGTGGACACCTCCCGCCACCGACGCCGCCGCCACCGCGAGACGTTCTCGTTGACCAGGATCCGGCGCACGTAGGGCTCCGGGTCGTCCTCGATCCTGCGCCACGCGCCGCTGGCCTTGACCAGCGCGACCTGCACGAGGTCGTCCGCGTCGTCGGCGTCACCGGTGAGCAGGTAGGCCGTGCGCAGCAGCGCCCCGCGGCGGGCCAGCACGTAGGAGGTGAAGCTGTCAGGGGCGGACACGTCGCCTCCACAGCCCCACTCCGGCCGCGCCGAGCAGCACCACGACGACGCCGAGCGCGGCGACCGCCCGCGGGTCGAAGGGGTCGGGCGGCGCGAGGACGTCGCGCTCGGGCGCCGACCAGACGCCCTGGGCGAACGAGACCTGCGCCGACGCGACCGGCAGCTCCGCGCGGCTGACCACCTCCGCCTCCCCCGTCGCGACGTCGACAGAGACGAAGGCGGTCTCGAGGTCGCTCGCCGCGAGCACGACGTGGGTCGCGTCGCGCCACCCCACGGGCGTCAGGGTCTCGGGGGCGTAGCCCTCCACCCGCAGCGGCCGCACCGTGAGCCGTCCGTCCGTCGCCGGGGTCGCCAGCACCGGCTCGGTGGGCCGGTCGGTGAAGCGCCCGGTGCCGCGGGCGTAGGCGGTGGTCACGACGGTGGGGCCCTCGGGGGAGGCGTACGCCGCCCCGAGGAGCTGCCGGTCGCCCCGGAGGACGTCCCGGGCGCCGGGGCCCGGGAAGCGCACCACCCTCCGCCCGGAGGTCGCCACCAGCGAGCCGCTGTCGACGGCGCCCATCCCCGGCACGTAGGCCGGAGGGTCCGCGACCCCCAGGCTGATGCTGGTGCCGTTGGTCAGGTCCCAGGCCGCCGCGCTCAGGAAGGAGGAGGTGCTCCCCGAGGCGCTCCCGACGTCGGTGTAGGCGAAGGTCGACCACCACAGCGTGTCGCCGGCCCAGGCCAGGCCCTCGGGCTGCAGCCCGTGCTCGCTGACCACCTCGCGCCGCCGGACCTCCCCGGTCGTCGTGTCCATCACCGCCAGGCCCGTCACCGGCGCGTCGGTGCCCGAGGCCGCGGGGTCGACGGGCGCACCCGTGATCGCAACGCCGCTGGTCCACCAGGCCAGCCACCGACCGTCCGCCGACAGCGCGGTGGCGAGGTCGCCGTGCGCGGCGTCGACGAGCGGGAGGAACGCGTACTCCCCCGTCGCCGACACCCCGACCAGCCCTGGTCGGCTGCCGAGCCAGCCGGTGTCGCTCCACGGCACGGTGGCCACGAGCGGGCCCGTCGGCGCCTCGGCGGCGGGCAGCCAGTCGTTCGGCGTGAAGAAGGTGTCGGGCAGCCGCAGCCCGCCGCCGACCCCCGGGTCGACCGCACCCGCCGGCTGCACCTCGGCGCGCCCCCGGTCCCAGGCCAGCCCGCCCAGGGCGGCCAGCAGCACCAGCACCGCCGCCACCCCCGCTGCACCCACCGCTCGGCGCCGACGGCGGTACGCCGCACCGCGCGCCCACAGCTCGTCGGGGGCGGGGGGCGCGCCGCTCGGGTCGGCCCGGTCGGCGAGCAGGCTCATCGTCTCGCGCAGGTCGTCGCTCATGGGTGGGGGTCCTTCCTGTCCTCATCCACCCACACGTCGCGGGCCCCGGGGAAGGAGGGGTCCGGCGACGGACTTCCTCCTGCCACCGGGGCCCGCGGCTCATCGGACCCGGTCAGGAGGCCCGGCCCGGCCCGTCGGCACGAGCGGCCCCGGTCCCCGTGCGTGCCACCGGCGAGGGCAGCACCGCGCGGGCGACGACGAGCAGCCACGTGCCGGCGTAGCCGACGCTGGTGACGACGTCGGTGACGTGGTGGGCGCCCTGGTAGAGCCGGGCGGCCAGCACGAGCACCGGCACGAGGAGGATGGCCAGCGCCCACGGGCGCGCGGCGGCGGAGTAGGCGAGGGCGAGCAGGGCCAGGGCGCCGTACGCCGTGACCGCGGTGCCGACGTGGCCCGACGGGAAGCTGTGGTCGGGCACGAGCCCCGGGTCGAGGATCGGCACCGGGGGCCGGTCACGCGAGATCAGGTGGGTGCCGACGGCGTAGATCCCGCCGGTGCCGGCCACGACGAGCGCCACGAAGACCAGCGGGCGCCAGGTGCGACGCCAGGCGGCGAAGGCCAGCGCCGAGAGCGCCGCGACGGCCATGCCGACCGGGGTGTCGGCCAGCAGGGTGCCGACGTCGGCCACCTCCCCCAGCCCCGGGGTGCGCTCGTCGGCGATGCCGCGCGAGACGTCGTCGTCCCACCCGCCCACCGAGGAGGCGAGCGTGTGGGTGAGCAGCCAGCCGACGCCGAGCACCACGGCGACCAGCACCACCCAGGTCAGGACGAGGCGGCCGGCGGTGGCCAGCAGGGCCCGGGCGCGCGACGCGGGCTCGGCCGGGGTGGTCGTGGTGGAGGGCATCGGGCCAGTCTGGTGCACCCGGTGCCCGGTCGCCCCGCTCCGCCGCGCCGACGCAGGCGCTCGCCCGGCACGCCGAGGTGGCGGCGGGAGCAGACTGGGGCCGTGACCCCCCAGCGCACGACCTTCCCCGACGGCACGACCACCCTCGAGCACGAGCTGGAGGTGCCGCTGGACCACGCCGACCCCTCGCGGGGCACCCTCACGGTCTTCGCCCGCGAGGTCGTCGCGCCGGGCGGGGAGCACCGGCCCCACCTGGTCTTCCTCCAGGGCGGTCCGGGCTCGGAGGCGACCCGGCCCACCTTCGGCCCCACCGCGCCCGGCTGGGTGGCGCACGCCCTGCGCCACTTCCGCGTCGTGCTGCTCGACCAGCGCGGCACCGGCCGCTCCACGCCGGTCGGCGAGCCCGCCGACCTCGGTGCCACCCCGCAGGAGCAGGCCGACCGGCTCGCGCTCTTCCGCGCCGACGCGATCGTCGCCGACGCCGAGCTGCTGCGTGCCCACCTCGGCGTGGAGCGCTGGTCGGTGCTGGGCCAGTCCTTCGGCGGCTTCTGCCTGCTGCACTACCTCAGCGTGGCGCCGGGGTCGCTGGCCGCGGGCTACTTCACCGGCGGGCTGCCGCCGGTCGCCCGCCCGGTCGACGACGTCTACGCCGCGACCTACCCGACCGTCCTGGAGCGCAACCGGCTCTTCCACGAGCGCTACCCCGCCGACCGCGACCGCGTGCGACGCGTGCACGACCTGGCCGCCGAGGGCCGCATCGTCCTGCCCGGCGGCGACCGGCTGACCCCCGCCCGCCTCCGCAACGCCGGCAGCGTGCTCGGCATGTCCTACGGCGCGGAGACGATGCACCACCTGCTCGAGCTCGACCCGCTCTCCCGCGCCTTCCGCCACGACCTGGCCCACCTCGTGCCGTGGGGCGGTCGCAACCCGCTCTACACGCTGCTCCAGGAGGCCTGCTACGCCGACGGCACCACGACGGGCTGGGCCGCGGCGCGCACCCTGCCCGAGGAGTTCCGCGCCGACCCCACGCTCTTCGTCGGCGAGCACGTCTTCCCCGAGACCCTCGCCGACGACTCCGAGCTGGCGCCGCTGGCCGGGGCCGCCGACCTGCTGGCCCACCGCGCCTGGCCGCGGCTCTACGACGCCGACGCGCTGGGCGAGGTCGACGTGCCCTGCGCGGCCGCGGTCTACGCCCGTGACCCCTACGTCGACGCGACGCTGTCGCTGGAGACCGCCGCCCTGGTGCCGACGCTGAGCACCTGGGTCACCGACGAGCACGAGCACGACGGCCTGCGCACCTCCCCCGAGGTCGTCCTCGACCACCTCTTCGCGCTGGCCCCGCCGCCGGCCTGAGACACCCGCACGCGCTCGGACGCACCCGGACGCACCCGGACGCACCCGGACGCACCCGGACGCACCGGTGCCCCGGACCGCTGCTGCGGTCCGGGGCACCGGTGGTGGAGCAGGTCGGACCGGGCCCGGACGGGCCCGGCTCGGTCAGGCCTTGAGCAGGTTGCGCAGGACGAACTGCATGATGCCGCCGTTGCGGTAGTAGTTCGCCTCACCGGGGGTGTCGATGCGCACGACGGCGTCGAACTCGACGTCGTCGTGGCCGCCACCGGTGGCGACCACCTTGACGGTCCTCGGGGTGGTGCCCTCGTTGAGGGCGGTGACGCCGGTGACCGAGAAGGTCTCCTCGCCGGTCAGGCCGAGCGACTCGGCGCTCTGGCCCTCGGGGTACTGCAGCGGCAGCACGCCCATGCCGATGAGGTTGGAGCGGTGGATGCGCTCGTAGGACTCGGCGATGACGACCTTGACGCCCAGGAGCGCGGTGCCCTTGGCCGCCCAGTCGCGCGAGGAGCCGGAGCCGTACTCCTTGCCCGACAGCACGACCAGCGGGGTGCCCTCGGCGATGTACTTCTCCGAGGCCTCGAAGACGGTGGTGACGTCGCCGGAGCCGTCGGCGGAGAAGTCGCGCGTGAAGCCGCCCTCGGTGCCGGGGGCGATCTGGTTGCGCAGGCGGATGTTGGCGAAGGTGCCGCGGATCATGACCTCGTGGTTGCCGCGGCGCGAGCCGTAGGAGTTGAACTCGCGCTGCTCGACGCCGTGCTCGGCGAGGTACCGGCCGGCCGGCGAGTCCTTCTTGATCGCACCCGCCGGGCTGATGTGGTCGGTGGTGACCGAGTCGCCGAGCTTGAGGAGCACGCGGGCGCCCTCGACGTCGGTGACCGGGGCCGGCTCGTCGGGCATGCCGTCGAAGTAAGGAGGCTTGCGGACGTAGGTGGACTCGGGGTCCCAGGCGAAGGTCTTGCCCTCGGGCGTGGGCAGCGACTGCCACTGCTCGTCGCCGGCGAAGACGTCGGCGTAGTCCTTGGTGAACATCTCCGAGGTGATGGCGTCGGCGATGACGTCCTCGACCTCGGCGGCGCTGGGCCAGATGTCCTTGAGGAACACGTCGTTGCCGTCGGTGTCCTGACCCAGCGGGTCGGTGAACAGGTCGACGTCCATCGATCCGGCCAGGGCGTAGGCCACGACCAGCGGCGGGGAGGCCAGGTAGTTCATCTTGATGTCGGGGTTGATGCGACCCTCGAAGTTGCGGTTGCCCGAGAGCACCGAGACGACGGCGAGGTCGTTGTCGTTGACGGCCTGGCTGACCTCGGGGATGAGCGGGCCCGAGTTGCCGATGCAGGTCGTGCAGCCGTAGCCGACGAGGTTGAAGCCGAGCTTGTCGAGGTACGGCGTGAGGCCGGACTTCTCGTAGTAGTCCGAGACGACCTTCGAGCCGGGCGCGAGGGTGGTCTTGACCCAGGGCTTGCGCTGCAGGCCCTTCTCGACGGCCTTCTTGGCCAGCAGGGCCGCGCCGATCATCACCGAGGGGTTGGAGGTGTTGGTGCACGAGGTGATCGCGGCGATGGTGACGGCGCCGTGGTCGAGCTCGAACTGCGTGCCGTCGGCCAGCGTGACCAGGGCGGGGTTGCTCGGGCGACCGCCGTCGGCCGGGGCGGCCGAGACGTAGTCGCGCGGCGGGGCCGAGCCGTTGCCCTCGTGGGAGGGGGCGTCGGAGGCCGGGAAGGTCTCCTCGACGGTCTCGTCGTAGCCGGTGGCGCCCGCGGCGTCGTCGGGGTCGTTGTCGCCCTCGTCGACGTACTCGCTCAGCGCTCCGCGGAAGGCGGCCTTGGCCGAGGTGACCTCGACGCGGTCCTGGGGGCGCTTGGGCCCGGCCAGCGACGGCACGACGGTGGAGACGTCGAGCTCGAGGCGCTCGGAGTAGCGCGGCTCGGCCGACGGGTCGTGCCACAGGCCCTGGGCCTTGGCGTAGGCCTCGACCAGCGCGAGCTGCTCCTCGGAGCGGCCGGTGAGCTTGAGGTACTTCGTGGTCTCCTCGTCGATCGGGAAGACCGCGATGGTCGAGCCGAACTCGGGGCTCATGTTGCCGATCGTGGCGCGGTTGGCCAGGGGCAGCGCGGAGACGCCGGGGCCGTAGAACTCGACGAACTTGCCGACCACGCCGTGCTTGCGCAGCATCTCGGTGATGGTGAGCACGAGGTCGGTGGCGGTGGTGCCCTCGGGCAGGTCGCCGTTGAGCTTGAAGCCGACCACGCGCGGGATGAGCATAGAGACGGGCTGGCCGAGCATGGCCGCCTCGGCCTCGATGCCGCCCACGCCCCAGCCGACGACGCCGATGCCGTTGACCATGGTGGTGTGGGAGTCGGTGCCGACGCAGGTGTCGGGGTAGGCCTGCAACTCGCCGTCGACCTCGCGGGTGAAGATCGTGCGGGCGAGGTGCTCGATGTTGACCTGGTGCACGATGCCGGTGCCCGGGGGGACGACCTTGAAGTCGTCGAAGGCGCCCTGGCCCCAGCGCAGGAACTGGTAGCGCTCGCGGTTGCGCTCGTACTCGATCTCGACGTTGCGCTCGAAGGCCTCGGGGGTGCCGAAGACGTCGGCGATCACGGAGTGGTCGATGACCATCTCGGCCGGGGCCAGGGGGTTGATCTTGCTGGCGTCGCCGCCGAGCTCGGCCATCGCCTCGCGCATCGTGGCCAGGTCGACGACGCAGGGCACGCCGGTGAAGTCCTGCATGATCACGCGCGCCGGCGTGAACTGGATCTCCTTGCTGGGGTCGGCGTCGGCGTCCCAGCCCGCGATCGCGCGGATGTCGTCGGCGGTGATGTCGGCGCCGTCCTCGGTGCGCAGGAGGTTCTCCAGCAGCACCTTGAGGCTGAAGGGCAGGCTCGCGACGTCGAGGCCCTCTCCCTCGACCGCGTCGAGGCGGAAGATCTCGTAGGACTTCCCGTCCACGTCCAGGGTGCTCTTGGCACCGAAGCTGTCCTGACTGGGCATGCGCCTTCATCTCCTCTGGTGCGACGCGTGCGCGTCGCCGTCTCTGGTTCGCCGCTGCCATCTTGCCGTCGGGACGCACCCCCTCAAAAGGAAGGCTGCCCTAACACCGAGCGACCGGTCACCGCAGTTTGTCTTGATGTCAAGATACATCATGTCGAGTGATCGCGGTACGCCGCGCCGCGTCGGACACCCGGGTCGATTGCGCCCCCTGGCCGGGGCGGGTAGGTTCTCGCGCTTGTGCGTGGCTCGGGGCGGACCTACTGGCGACTGCTGGTCGCCGGCTTCCGGCGCGGCTCGACCTACCGCCTGGCCGCCCTCGGCGGGCTGGTCGCCAACGCCACCTTCGGGCTGCTCAAGGTGGCCGTGCTGCTCGCCACCGTCGAGGCCGCCGGCGGCGAGCTGGCCGGCTACGACGCGGCGCAGATGAGCGCCTACATCTGGCTCTCCCAGGGTCTGCTCGGCTCGGTCAACCTGTTCGGACGCACCGACGTGGCCGAGCGGATCAAGACCGGCGACATCGCCGTCGACTTCCTGCGCCCTCTCGACGTGCAGGCCGCCACGATCACCACCGCCGTGGGCCAGGCACTCTTCGCGCTGCTCCCCCGCGGCGTGCCCTCGGTGGTGCTCGGTGCCCTCGTGGTGGGCATGGCCACCCCCGACCACCCGGCGTCCTACGCCCTCGGCGCGCTCAGCGTGCTGCTCGGCATCGTGCTCTCGTGGGCCACGGTCTACGTCGTGGCCACCGCCGGCTTCTGGCTGGTCGACGCCCGCGGGCTCCAGGTGCTCTACATGGTGGTCTCGGGCTTCCTGGCCGGCCTCTTCGTGCCGATCTGGCTCTTCCCCTCCTGGCTGGTCGCACTCGCCCAGGCCACCCCCTTCCCGGCGATGCTGATGTACCCCGTCGACGTGCTGTCGGGGCGCGTGGAGGGCCTCGGCGCGCTCGCGATGGTCGCCGCCCAGGTCGGGTGGCTGGCCCTCGTGCTGCTCGCGGGCCACCTCCTCACCCGCGCCGGGCGGGTCCGCCTGGAGGTGCAGGGTGGCTGAGCCGACCCGGGCCCGGTCCGCGACCGGGACCGAGTCCGAGCCCGGGCCCGGGACCGCACCCGAGTCCGCGCCCGCCGCCGGGACCCGCCGCGGACCGCTCGCGCGCGGGCGGCGCGCTGCTGCGCCGTACCTCGCGGTGCTGGGGTCGCGGGCGCGCTCGCAGCGCTCCTACCGCGTCGGCTTCGGCGTCGACCTGGCCAGCTCGCTGCTGGTCGGGGTAGTGGAGCTGGCCGAGGTGTGGGTGCTCTTCCACAACGTCGACCGGCTCGGGGGCATCGACTTCGCGCAGGTGCTGCTGGTCTTCGGCCTCGCCGACCTCTGCTTCTCGCTGGCCGACCTCGCCTTCGGCCACTGCGACACGCTGCCGACCTACGTGCGCGCCGGCACCCTCGACGTCTTCTACCTGCGCCCCCAGCCGCTGCTGCTCCAGCTCGTCACCAGCGACCTCAGCCTGCGGCGCCTGGCCCGTGCGGCCGTCGGGCTGGCCGCCCTGGTGGCGGGGCTCGTGGTCAACGACGTGGCGTGGTCGCCGGCCACCGTCGCGCTGCTGCTCGTGGCCGTCGTCAGCGGGATCGCCACCTTCGCCGCGCTCTTCGTCACCGCGGCCGGGCTGCAGTTCTTCCTCCTCGACGGCGCCGAGCTGACCAACGCCTTCGTCTACGGCGGGCGCTACGCCGCCTCGCAGCCGGCCAGCGTGTGGTCGCGGCCGCTGGTGGTCGTCTTCGGCTTCTTCTTCCCCATGGCCTTCACCGCCTACCTGCCCGCCCTCGCCCTGCTCGACCTGCCCGGGTCGGACTGGCTCCCGGGCTGGCTGGGCTGGTGCGCACCGCTGGCCGCGGTGTGGGCCTGGGCCCTGGCCACACTGAGCTGGCGCACGGGCGTGCGCCACTACCGAGGAGGCGGCGGATGAGCGGTCCCACGACACCCGGCACCCTGCCGGGCGGCCCGGGCGAGACCGGGCCCGTGATCGAGACCCACGGGCTGACGCGGGAGTTCACGGTGCGCGACGGGCTGCGCCGCCGCCGCGTGAGGGCCGTCGACGACCTCACCGTCACCGTCGGTGCCGGGGAGGCGGTGGGCTACATCGGCGCCAACGGCGCGGGCAAGTCGACCACCATCAAGATGCTCACCGGCATCCTCGTGCCGACCTCCGGCACGGTGCGCACCTGCGGGCTGCGGCCGGTCGAGGACCGGCGCCGCCTGGCGCGTCGCGTCGGCGTGGTCTTCGGGCAGCGCTCGCAGCTGTGGTGGGACCTCCCGGTGCGCGAGTCGTTCCGGATCCTGGCCGCGATCCACTCCCTCGACGCCGCCGCCGAGCGCGCCCGCACCGAGGAGCTGGTGGAGCGCCTGGAGATGGGCGACTTCCTCGGCACCCCGGTGCGCCAGCTCTCGCTGGGCCAGCGGATGCGCGCCGAGGTGGCCGCGGCGCTGCTGCACTCCCCCGCGCTGGTCGTGCTCGACGAGCCCACCATCGGCCTCGACGTGCTCTCCAAGCAGCGGCTGCGCGAGTTCCTGGTCGCCGAGCGCCGCACCCACGGCACGACCCTGCTGCTGACCACCCACGACATGGGCGACGTCGAGCGGCTCTGCGACCGCGTGCTGCTGGTCGACCGCGGCGCGCTGGTCTTCGACGGCGACCTGGCCGGGCTCTCGCGCACCGTCGGCGCCGAGCGGGTCATGGTCGTCGACCTCGCGGGGGCGACCCCCGACCTGACCGGCCTGCCCGACGTGCGCCACCTGGGCAGCGAGGGCGGCGGTCTGCGCCAGCGGCTGTCCTTCGACCCCGACACCACCACCGCCGCGCGCGTGCTCGCCGCCGTCTCCGAGCACGCCGAGGTGCTCGACCTGTCGATCGAGGAGCCCGACGTCGAGGACGTCGTGCGCCGGGTCTACGCCGCCCGCCGCTGAGGCGGCGCGGCCGGTCAGGGAGAGGCCGACGACGAGTCGGTCGGCCTCGACCCGACCGCGCAGGTCCCCACAGCCGGGCTCGCGGGCCGCCGGTGCTCCCGGTGGCCTCAGCCGGCCAGGGACCCCGCGAAGATCTGCCAGGCCAGCGCGGACTTCGCGCCGAGACTCAGCGCCAGGTAGACCTTCTCCCCGAACGCATAGCTGCGCCACGGCCCGACCTCGCGGTACTGCAGGTACTGGTTGAGCGCGAACGACGTGAAGAACACGAAGAGCGAGACGAAGATGCCGTACACGAACCCGGGGACGGTCTCGGACCCGACGATGTTGACGGTGATCGCGACCCACGGCGCGGCGCCCGCGATGCAGCCGAACCAGAACGGCAGCATGGTCGTCGACGACCGGCCGGGCGGGTTCATCGTCTCCTGGAGCCAGCCGAACAGGATCATCGCCACGTTGGCGCCGATGATGGCGATCGCGGCGTTGACCTGCGTGATGCCGGCGTAGAAGGCGATGAGCAGGATCATGATCGTGGCGCTCACCGAGTACTCGACCCAGCGGAAGACGTTGATCCCCCGCCTCAGGTCGCGCTCGTAACGGGTGCGGAGCACCGTCGCGGTCAGACCGTGGTCCAGCGCGGCCAGGGCGAGGAACGCGGCGACGGCGAGGCCGATCGGCACGCCGAAGGCGACGCTCGGAGCAGGGACACGGCTACCTGGGGGGCCTTCCGGGTAGGCCGTCGACACGTCGATCGCGAAGTCCGAGGCGAGCACCAGCACCGCGATCGCCTGGGCGGCGTGGAGCACCGTCAGGCCGACGTTCCACCGCCGAAGGTTGGTCAGCCTGGCCTCGTCGAGCTCCGCAGCCGGGGCCTGCGAGGTGCGGGAGGAACGCTTGCGGCTCGTCACGCGTCCAGTATGGCGGCCGTGGGAGCGGCGTGCGGCTCCCACGGCCGCCTGTGGGCCCTGAGGCCGGTCCGTGGCGTCGACCACGGGAGCCCGAGCGCCTCAGCGCGGGTCGGCGCCCGCTCGCTCCAGCAGGGCGACGCACTCCACGTGGTGGGTCATCGGGAAGAGGTCGAAGGCGCGCAGCGAGGTGAGGTGGTAGCCGTGCTCGGCGAAGATGGCGACGTCGCGGGCGAGGGCGGCGGGGTCGCAGGCGACGTAGGCCACCGCGCGCGGCGAGCGGGAGACGACCTGCTCCACCACGACCCGCTTGGCGCCGGTGCGCGGCGGGTCGAGCACGACGAGGTCGACGCTGTCAGGGCCCTCCTGAGCGCGCAGGGCCAGCACCTTCTCCACCGGCCCGCACACGATCTCCACGCCGGTGCCGCGCTCGAGCAGCGGGGCCAGGTTGCTGCGGGCGTGGCCCGAGGCGGTGCGGTCGGCCTCGACCGAGGCGACCCGGCCGTCGGCGCCGACGGCCTCGCCGAGGAAGCGGGCGAAGAGGCCCACGCCGGAGTAGAGGTCGAGCACCGACTCCCCCGCCCGCGGGGCGAGCGCGTCGAGCACGGCGCCGACGAGGGCGGCCGGCGCCCCGGGGTGCACCTGCCAGAAGCCGTCGGCGGCGACGGTGAAGTCGTGCGGCCCGACCGGTCCGGCGGCGGTCGTGGCGCTGACGGTCTCGCTCAGGGTGCCGGGGCCCGGCTCGCGGGCCTCGGGGTGCGCGATGAGGCAGTCGTCGATCGCGACGACCTCGCTGGAGCGGTGCTTGCGCATGCCCACGCGGCGTGCGCCGTCGTCGGCCTGGCCCAGGTCGACGTACTGCATGCGCGTGCGCCAGCGCAGGCCGTGGTCGTCGCCGGGCACGGCCTCGACCTCGACGGTCAGGTCGAGGCCGGCGAGGCGGCGCAGCTGCTCGGCGACCACGGCCGCCTTGAGCCCGCGCTGGGCGCCCAGCTCGACGTGCTGGAAGTCGCAGCCACCGCAGCCGCCGGGGCCGGAGTAGACGCAGGGCGCGGTGACGCGGTCGGGGGAGGCGGTGAGCACCTCGACGGCGTCGCCGCGCCAGAAGCGGTCGCCGTCGGTGCCCTCGGTGATCGCGAGCACGACCTGCTCGCCGGGCAGTGCGTGGCGCACGAAGACGACCCGCAGGTCCTCGCCGTCGGGCACACGGGCCACGCAGTGACCGCCGTGGGCGACGGGGCCGACCTCGACCTCGAAGCGCTCGCCGACGCGGGAGCGTCCACGGGCGGCTCGGGGGCGGGCGGCGCGGGCGCGGGGGTGTCGGGTCATCGTCTCAGCTCGTCGGGGTGGCGCTCGTCGACCTGGCCTCGGCGCAGGTCTCCGGGTCGCACGCGGAAGTCGTCGGACAGCTGGCGCTCGCGGGCGATCTGCGAGGAGCGCAGCTGGTAGGGCACGGAGGTCACCATGACCCCCGGGGTGAAGAGCAGGCGGCCCTTGAGCACGAGCGCGGTCTGGTTGTGCAGCAACTGCTCCCACCAGCGTCCCACGACGTACTCGGGGATGTAGACGGCGACCACCCCGCGCGGGTTGGAGCGGCGGATCTCGGTGGCGTACTCCACGATCGGGCGCACCAGCTCGCGGTAGGGCGAGTGGAGCACCTTGAGCGGCACGTCCATCTTCCGCTCGTCCCACTCGGCGAGCAGCTTGTCGGTGGCCACGGGGTCGACGGAGACGTAGATGCCCTCCAGCACGTTGGGCCGGGTCGCCTTGGCGAAGGCCAGCGCGCGCAGCGTGGGCTTGTGCAGCTTGGAGACCAGCACGATCGCGTGGACGCGGGTCGGCATGACCCGGTCCTCCTCGTCGGCGGCCAGCTCCGCGGAGACCTTGTCGTAGTGGCCGCGGATGCCGCGCATGAGGGCGTAGAAGAAGATCATCGCCAGGATCGTGATCCAGGCGCCGGCGAGGAACTTGGTGACCAGCACGATCACGAGCACCACGGCGGTGAAGCTGAGCCCGATGGCGTTGATCAGGCGCGAGCGCACCATGCGGCGCCGCTCGGCGGGGTCGCGCTCGGTCTGCAGCAGCCGCGTCCAGTGGCGGATCATGCCGAGCTGGCTGAGGTTGAAGGACACGAAGACGCCCACGATGTAGAGCTGGATCAGCCGGGTCGTCTCGGCGTCGAAGGCCAGGATCAGCACGATGGCCATCACCGCCAGGAAGACGATGCCGTTGCTGTAGGCCAGCCGGTCGCCGCGCGAGCCGAGCGCGCGGGGGGCGAAGCCGTCGTTGGCCAGGATCGAGCCCAGCACCGGGAAGCCGTTGAAGGCGGTGTTGGCGGCCAGCACCAGGATGATGCCGGTGACCGTGACCACGAGGTAGAAGCCCGGCGGGAAGTCGCGGAAGACCGCCTCGGCGATCTGGGCGATGACGGTGTGCTGGTCGTAGTCGGCCGGCAGCGCCTGCCCGTCGCGGGTGAGCCGGTCGAGGTCGTGGGGGTCGACGTACTTCAGCCCCATCTGGCGGGCCAGCACGATGACGCTGACCATCATCGAGATCGCGATCATGCCGAGCAGCAGCAGCGTCGTGGCGGCGTTCTTGCTCTTGGGCCGCTTGAACGCCGGCACGCCGTTGGAGATCGCCTCGACGCCGGTCAGCGCGGCACAGCCCGAGGAGAAGGCCCGGGCGAGCAGGAAGAGCAGCGCGAAGGTGGTGAGCGGGCCCTCGAGGCCCGGCTCGGGGGTGATGGTGAGGTCGGCGCTCTCGACGCGGGGCAGGTTGCCCGTGAAGAGCTGGAAGAGCCCGATGCCGCACATGCCGAGGATCGCGACCATGAACAGGTACGTCGGCGCCGCGAAGAAGCTGCCCGACTCCCGGATGCCGCGCAGGTTCATCGCCATCAGCAGCAGCACCAGCAGCGAGCCGAAGGTCGCCTCGTGCCCGCTGAGCGCCGGGATGGCCGACGCGGCGTACTGGGCGCCAGAGGAGATCGAGACGGCCACGGTGAGGATGTAGTCGACCAGCAGGGCGCTGGCCACGGTCGTGCCGGCCTTCGGGCCCAGGTTGACGGTGGCGACCTCGTAGTCGCCGCCACCGCTGGGGTAGGCGTGGACGGTCTGGCGGTAGGAGGCGATCACCGCCGCCATCACGATCGCGACGGCGATCGCGATCTTCCACGACCACATGTAGGCCGAGGCGCCGGCCAGCGAGAGCATGATGAAGACCTCGTCGGGGGCGTAGGCCACCGAGGAGAGCGCGTCGCTGGCGAAGACCGGCAGCGCAATGCGCTTGGGGAGCAGCGTCTCCCCCAGCTGGGAGCTGCGCAGCTTGCGTCCCAGCAGGATCCGTTTCGAGACGTCGCCAACTCCCACGCGACGGAACGCTACGGCACGCACGGCCCGGAGCCCTAGGCGATACGGTGACGGCGTGCACGTTGTGATCATGGGCTGCGGCCGCGTCGGCTCGACGCTCGCGCGCAGTCTCGAGGACCGGAACCACACCGTGTCCATCATCGACAGCGAGCCGGACGCCTTCCGGCGCCTCGGCCCGGGGTTCAACGGCGACAAGGTCACCGGCTACGGCTTCGACCAGGAGGTCCTGGAGAAGGCCGGCATCCGTCGCGCCGACGCCTTCGCCGCGGTCTCCAGCGGCGACAACTCCAACATCATCGCCGCGCGGGTCGCCCGCGAGACCTTCGGCCTCCAGCAGGTCGTCGCCCGCATCTACGACCCCGGCCGCGCCGAGGTCTACCAGCGCCTGGGCATCACCACCGTCGCGACCGTGAAGTGGACCGCCGACCAGGTGCTGCGCCGGATCCTGCCCGCCGGCGCGGAGCCCGACTTCCGCGACCCCAGCGGCACCATCCGCGTCGACCACGTCACAGTGCCCGAGTCGTGGATCGGCCACCGCACCGTGGCCATGCAGGAGCAGAGCCGCAGCCGCATCGCGTGGATCGACCGGCTCGGCGAGGGCATGCTGCCCTCGCGCGAGACGATCCTGCAGGAGGGCGACATGCTCCACCTGGTGATCCGCGAGGACAACGCGGCCCACGCCTACGCCGTGCTCGACCGAGGACCTGAGGAGCACTGACGTGCGAGTCGCCATCGCAGGAGCCGGCGCCGTGGGCCGCTCCATCGCCCGCGAGCTGATCGGCAACGGCCACCAGGTCCTGCTGATCGACAAGAACGCCGGCTCCATCAAGCCCGAGCGGGTGCCCGACGCCGAGTGGCTGCTGGCCGACTGCTGCGAGATGTCCTCGCTGGAGGAGGCCGGGCTGGAGCGCTGCGACGTGCTCATCTGCGCCACCGGCGACGACAAGGCCAACCTGGTCGCCTCGCTGCTGGCCAAGACCGAGTTCGGGGTGCCGCGCACCGTCGGTCGGGTCAACCACCCCAACAACGAGTGGCTCTTCAGCGAGGCGTGGGGCGTCGACGTCAGCGTCTCGACCCCGCGCATCATGTCGGCCCTGGTCGAGGAGGCGGTGAGCGTCGGCGACCTCGTGCGGCTCTTCACCTTCCGCCAGGGCAACGCCAACCTGGTCGAGATGACGCTGCCCAGCGACTCGCCCTACGTCGGCAAGCCCTCGGGCCTCATCCCGCTGCCCGACAACTGCGCGCTCGTCACCATCCTGCGCGACGGCCAGGTCTACGTGCCGACCCCGGAGCAGCCGGTGGAGTCGGGCGACGAGCTGCTGCTGGTCGTGCCGGCCGAGAAGGAGGACGAGCTCGAGCGGCTGCTCGCGCCCTCCTCCCACGGCGGCTGAGCCGACCGGCGTACGCCGGGGCCGCGCGGCGCCCGGGGTGCCGGGCGGGGCTCAGGCCACGGCGGGCGAGACGGGCGTGCGGTTGCGGCCCAGCACCCACATCATCGCGCCGAGGGCGAGCAGCTGCAGCGGCCAGCCCAGCGCGATCTTGAGCACGCCGAGCGCGGCGACGACGGTGTCGACGTCCATGGCACCGGACTGGCCGGCCAGCCACAGCGGCAGCTGGAGGGCGACCCGCACGACGCACGGCACGGCCAGCAGCCACGTCAGCGTGGTGCACAGCCGCACGACCTGCCTGTCGGCGTGCCAGGCCGTGGGGTCGCCGGTGACGCTGCCGACCATGAAGCCCACCAGGGGCCAGCGGATCAGGCAGGTCAGCCCCATCGCGACGGCGTAGACGCCGTTGTAGATCAGGCCCGGCAGGAAGTAGGCCAGCGCCTGCTCGTCGGCGCTGCCGCCGTTGCGCGCCGAGAGAGCGACGAAGAACCAGCCGATGCCGATGCCGACCAGCGCGTTGACGGCGAACTGCACCGTGGAGCGCTGCACGAGCCGCACCACCAGGGCCAGGGCGGCGGCCGCGCCGCCGACCGCGATGGCCAGGTTCAGCTCGCGCGTGGTCAGCCACAGGACGGTGAAGAGGAGGGTGGGCACGGCGGCCTCGACCATGCCGCGACGCCCACCGAGGGCCTTGGCCAGCTGCGCGCGCACCACGGCCTCGACGCTCTCGACCCCGGGGTCGTGCTCGGGCTGGTCGACGGGCGGGCCGGGCTGGTCGGCGGACCGGGCCGGGTGGTCGCCGGCGGGACGGAGCGGGTCGCTCACGGGATCAGCTCGTAGCGCGGGTTGTACATGACGCGCACGTCGTCGTGGCAGCCGATGCGACCCTGCACCTGCATGGACACCCCCGGGGAGATCCCGACGATGCGGCGGCGGCCGAGCCACACGATGGTGATGACCCCGGAGCCGTCGAACAGCTCGGCCTCCAGGGCCGGCACCCCGCCGCGCGGGCGCAGCGTCACGGTGCGCAGCGTGCCGCGCAGCACGACGCGCTCACGGTCGGGTGCGGCGGCGATCGTGTCGTGGCCGGGCTCGCAGTAGGTCTTGCGCAGGTCGCGGGCGTGCTGGTCGGAGCTGTTGGCCCACTTGCTGATGCTGCGACGCAGCCGGCTCTTCTCACCCACGGGCGGTCTACTCCCCCGTCGGCTGGGTGAGCTGCTGGCCGGTCTCCTGGGCCGTGCGCTGGGCGGGCTGCACCTTGCGCGCGTTGTCGGGCAGCGAGACCGGCAGCGCCTCCCCGACGGGCATGGCGCCCTCGCCGCGGCGCACCGCGACCCGGGTGATGACGTGCTCCCAGTCGGCCGCCGTCTCCGGCTCGCGGGCGGGGCCCCCGATGAGGGTGGCGCGCAGCAGCCACCGCGAGCCGTTGACGCCGATGATGCGCGAGTGCTGCGTGCCGCTGCGGCCGTCGGGCAGCTGGGTGGCCAGCTGGCACTGCAGCTCCACGCCGAAGGGACCCTCGACCTCGGTGGCGGTGCCGCCGCGGCGGGTCATGTCGGCGGCGATCTGGGGCCTGACCTCGCTCCACAGGTCGCCGTTGCGGGGGGCGGCGAAGGCGCGCAGCTCCAGCGCCCCGTCGGGGCCGGCCAGCATGACCGCCTGCACCTTGCCGGTGGACTCCTCGACCTGCAGGCGCAGCTCGCGGTCGGCGCTCGGCTCGATGAGCAGCGAGCCGAGGTCGGCGCGGGTGACGCCGTCGTCGGGGAGGTCCTCGGCGTCGAAGGGGCCGCGGGCCGGCTCCTGGGGCTGCGACGCGTCGTCGAGCTCCTCGGCGGTGACCTGGGACTTGCGGCGGAACTTCACGAGAGCCTGCTCCTCGGTGGATCGTCTGGGTCGGCCCACCCGGCACCGCCCCGGACGGGTGCGGCTGCGCGGTGGGCGCGCTGCGGAGGTGCGGCCCTGGGGTCAGCCCTGGCCGAAGCCTCCGGTAGAACCGTAACCCCCCTGGCCGCGCTCGCTGTCGGGGAGCCGGTCGACCTCGACGAAACGCACCCGCTCGACGCGTTGCACGACCAGCTGCGCCACCCGGTCGCCGCGTCGCAGCAGGATCGGCTCGCCCGGGTCGAGGTTGACGAGGAGCACCTTGACCTCGCCCCGGTAGCCCGCGTCGACGGTGCCCGGGCTGTTGACGATGGACAGGCCGTGGCGCGCCGCGAGCCCCGAGCGGGGGTGCACGAGCCCGACGTAGCCCTCCGGCAGCGCCAGCGCGATGCCCGTGGGCACGAGCGCGCGCTCGCCGGGCGCCAGCGTCACGTCGACGGTGGTCAGCAGGTCGGCGCCCGCGTCACCGGGACGGGCGTACGCCGGGAGCGCCAGGTCGGCGTCGAGGCGCACCACGGGCAGCTCGAGGTCACTCATGGCCCGGACCCTAGCCCCGCGCTGCGCCGGGCCGCGCCGCGCACGGCCCTCCCCGGTCGGCCCCCGCGCGGCTCGCACCCGCCCCAGGTCGTCGCGGGGCGGGCGGGAGTGGGAAACTGGGCCCCGTGACCCCGACCTACCGCGAGCGACTCGCCGTGCCCCTGCGCTGGTGGGTGCAGGGCACGATGCTCGTGGCCTCGCTCTGGCTGGCCGTGGTCGTCGCCGTGCCGGGCGTGGTGGCCTGGGTCGTCGCGGGCCTCTCGGTGGCCCTCATGGCCGCCCTCCTGCTCGCCTACGGCAACGCCGTCATCAGCGTCGCCGACGGCGAGCTGCTTGCGGGCCGCGCCCGCATCGGACTGGAGCACGTCGGTGCCGTGGAGCCGCTCACCCCCGAGGCGGCCCGCCTCGCGGCCGGTCGCGACGCCGACGCCCGCGCCTTCCTGCTGCTGCGGCCCTACCGCAAGCGCGCGGTGCGGGTGCACCTCACCGACCCGGCCGACCCGACGCCGTACTGGCTGCTCAGCACCCGGCGTCCCGACGCCCTGGCCGCCGCGCTCACCGCGGCGACGGCGTCGCCCCGCGGGACGGGCGGGGCGGGCCCGACCACCGCGCAGGGTGAGCAGCACGCCGGCTGAGCGACGGTAGGGTCGGCGTCATGGCATCTGGTGGCTCCTCCAAGATCTGGTCCGTCTTCTCCCTCGCCGCGGCGATCGGCGCGGCGACGGTGGCCAAGAAGACCCTCAACACCTCGTGGAAGGCCGCGACGGGCAAGAACCCGCCCGCCAACCCCGCCGACCCCGACGTGGAGATCTGGGAGGCCGTCGCCTGGGCGGCCGCGAGCGGCACCTTCATCCAGATCGCGCGCATGCTGGCCGCCCGCAAGGCCGCGCACTACTACGCCAAGTCGACCGGCCACCTGCCCGCCGAGCTGCAGAAGGACGGCCAGGACGCCTCCAAGGCGTCCACGCCCACCAGCTGACCCCGGCCTGGGACCAGCTCCGCACGGCCGGAACGACACGAGGGCCGCACCCTGGGGGTGCGGCCCTCGTCGTGTCGTGCGGCGCAGCGCAGGCCGTGCGCGGCGCGGGCGTGCTCACTCGCAGTCGAAGCAGATCATCTTCTTGCTGTCGGCCAGCTGCGAGCGGTGGTGCACCAGGAAGCAGCTCATGCAGGTGAACTCGTCGTCCTGCTTGGGCTTCACCTCGACCGCGAGCTCCTCGTGCGACAGGTCGGCGCCGGGGAGCTCGAAGGCCTCTGCGGCCTCGGCCTCGTCCTCGTCGACCTTGCCGGAGTTCTTGTCGTGGCGACGCGCCTTGAGCTCTTCGATGCTCTCCTCGGACTGGTCTTCCTCGTTCTTGCGCGGTGCGTCGTAGTCAGTCGCCATCGTCAGTCACTCCCCTCGTCCTGCCGGTCGGTCCTCGTCGGCGCCAGATTGTGCACCATCGGGTCCGGCTCGCGCACACCGGTCTGGTGTGGCGACGCGTGAACATCCGGTGACGTCACGCTATTCCTGGTGTCCGCCCACCGGTTCCCCGTCGTGGCGCCGGCCGACCGGCTCGTCCCGGCCGCGTCGTCGCAGGTCACAGCCCTGCTCCGGTGGCGGTGGGGGGCGTGGCGGGGGCGGTGGGCCCGCCCACGGCGAACCCGGCGCCGTGCACGGCGTCGCGGAAGGTGTCGAAGGTCTCAGCGCCCGCGGCGACCATGAGCGGCAGGCCACCGACCCCGGTGAGCAGCTCAGTGCGCGCGCCCGCCAGCCGGGCGACGAGCCCGCCGGCGGCGTGGTCCCAGGGCTGCACGCCCTCCTCGACGTAGGCGTCGAGGCTGCCCTCGGCCACGGCGCACAGGTCGAGCGCGGCCGAGCCCAGGCGGCGTACGTCGCGCACGCGCGGCAGCAGCTCGACGAGGGCCCGCGCCTGGAGCACCCGCACGCCACGGTCGTAGGAGAAGCCCGTGCCCACGAGCATCTCCGCGAGGGGCTGGGCGGCGCGCACCGCGATCGGCTCGCCGTCGCGGGTCGCCACCGCGCCCGTGCGGTCGTCGGCACCGGCCGGCCCGGTGTGGGCGAGGTAGGTGTGCCCGTCGGCCACGTTGAGCACCACCCCGGCGACCACCTCCCCGTCGCGCTCGGCCGCGATGGAGACGGCGTACTGCCGGATGCCGTAGAGGAAGTTGACCGTGCCGTCGATGGGGTCCACGACCCAGCGCACCCCGGAGCTGCCGGCGTGGTCGTCGCCCTCCTCACCCAGGATCGCGTCGTCGGGGCGGTGCTCCAGCAGGCGCCGGCGGATGAGCACCTCGCTGGCGCGGTCGACCTCGGTGACGATGTCGATGTCGCTGGTCTTGGTCGCGGCGACCTCGACCCCGCGCGCCCGACGCTCGCGCACCAGCTCGGCGGCCTCCCGGGCCACCGCGAGGGCGATCGCGGCGAGGTCGGCGGGAGCGGCCGGTGCGGAGCGGTCCGCGGGACCGCTCACGCGACGACCACGGCCTGGCCCGGCACGGTGGCCGCGGCGTCGGCCGGCACCGGGTCGGAGCCGCACAGGGCGGGGCGCTCGGCGCGGGGGTTGGAGCAGCAGGTGCGGGGGCAGCGGTCCCACATCGGTCCGGTCGAGCCGACCGCCGCACGGGCGACCTCGCCGCCGCGCTCGACGGTGGCGCGCTCGACCAGCAGGTCGCGCACGGCGGCCACGAAGCGCGGGTCGGTGCCGGCGGTGGCGGCGCGCCGCGCCGGCAGGCCGAGCTCGGCGGCGGTCTCCATGGCCTCGGTGTCGAGGTCGTAGATGACCTCCATGTGGTCGGAGACGAAGCCGACCGGCACCATCACGACCGCCGGGACGCCGTCGCCGTGCAGCTTCTCGAGGTGGTCGTTGACGTCGGGCTCGAGCCACGGGATGTGCGGGGCGCCCGAGCGCGAGCAGAAGACCAGCTCGTGGGGGTGGGTGCGGCCGGTCTCCTCGGCGACGCGGCGGGTGATCACGTCGGCGACGTCGAGGTGCTGGCGCACGTAGGCGCCACCGCCCTGCTCGGGCGGACCGCTGGCGTCGTTCATCGACAGCGGGATCGAGTGGGTCACGAAGGCCAGGTGAGCGCCGTCGCGGACGTCGTCGGGGAGGTCGGCCAGCGCGGCCAGCACGGCGTCGACGTTGGGCTCCACGAAGCCGGGGTGGTTGAAGTAGTGGCGCAGCTTGTCCAGGCGCGGCGCCCCCTCGAGGCCCTCCACGGCGTCCCAGAGGTTCTCGCGGTACTGCCGGCAGCTGCTCCACGAGGAGTAGGCGCTGGTCACGAAGCAGGCCGCGCGGGTCACGCCGTCGGCGGCCATCCGGGCCAGGGTGTCCTTGAGGTAGGGGTCCCAGTTGCGGTTGCCCCAGTAGACCGGCAGGTCGATGCCGGCCTCGGCCAGGTCGGCGCGCAGCGCGGTCAGGAAGTCACGGTTCTGGTCGTTGATCGGCGAGCGACCGCCGAAGAGGTGGTAGTGCTTGCCGACCTCCTCGAGGCGCTCGCGGGGGATGCCGCGCCCCCGGGTGACGTTCTCCAGGAAGGGCACGACGTCGTCGGGGCCCTCCGGGCCGCCGAAGGAGACCAGCAGGAGGGCGTCGTACGGGGTCACGTCGACGTCGGTCAGGACATCCGCGGGGTCGTTGCTCACGCCCTTCATCGTAGGTGCGCGGCCCCGGCGTCCCTCACCCCTCGGGCTCGCCTCGGCGCCGGGGCGTGCGACCCGTGTCACGCCCCGGCTGGGATTGGTCCCGCGTCCCCGGCGCGACCTAGGCTCGCGGTGATGCTGTCGTCCTACCAGCGGGTGCTGCGCGAGCCGGGCGCCCTGCTCTTCTCCCTGACCGGTCTGGTCGCTCGCCTGCCCATCTCGATGGCCGGCCTGGGCATCGTGCTGCTGGTCGAGGCCTCTACCGGCTCCTACGGCGTGGCCGGTGCGGTCTCGGCGGCCTACATGGTCGCCAACGCGCTGCTGGCGATCGCCCAGGGCCGCCTGGTCGACCGGCTCGGCCAGGGCCTGATACTCAGCACCGCCAGCGTGCTCTTCGGCGTCGCCATGGTGCTGCTGGTCTGGTCGGTGCAGGACGGCTGGCCGATGGCCACCACCTACGCCGCGGCGGCGGTCGCGGGCGGAACGCTGCCCCAGATCGGCTCCTGCGTGCGTGCCCGCTGGTCCCACGTGCTCTCCCGGCCCGCCGACGTGCAGACCGCCTTCGCCCTCGAGGCGGTCGTTGACGAGGCCTGCTTCATCCTCGGTCCGATCACCGTGACCCTGCTGGCCACCGCGGTGCACCCGGTGGCCGGCCTGGCCGTCGCGGTCGTCGCCGGTGTCGCCGGCGGTCTCTTCTTCGCCTCGCAGCGCGCCACCGAGCCGCCCCGGCAGCGCCACGACGCCGCCACCGGGCCCCGCCCCGCCATGCCGTGGCGCACGGTGGCCCCGCTCGCGGTCGTCAGCGCGGCGCTCGGGGTGCTCTTCGGCGCCGCCGAGGTCACCACCGTCGCCTTCTCCGAGGAGCAGGACGCCAAGGCCTGGGCGGGCGCGCTGCTCGCGCTGTGGGCGCTGGGCAGCCTGCTCTCGGGCGTCGTCACCGGGGCCATCACCTGGCGCCGCGGGCCCGCCGTGCGGGTGCGGTGGGGGTCGCTGGCGATGGCGGCGGCCATGGTGCCGCTGCTGTTCGTCGACTCGATGGTCGCGATGGGCCTGCTGCTGCTCGTGGGCGGCGTGGCGATCGCCCCCACGCTGGTCGCCACCCTCTCGCTCACCGAGCGCACGGTGCCGCCCGGACGCCTCACCGAGGGCATGGCCATCATGCAGACCGGCCTCGTGGCCGGCGTCGCGCCCGGTGCGACGCTCAGCGGCGTGGTCGTCGACGCCCGCGGGGCCTCCGCCGCCTACCTCGTGCCGGTGGTGGCCGGGCTGCTCGCCGCCGTGGCCGCCCAGCTGCTGCCCCGCGGCGACGACGCGGAGCCCGCCGCCGCGTCGGCGGGCGACGCCCCCCACGACGATGTCACCCGCGGTGACACCACCGCCGGTGCCGCGACGGCCGCCGCGACCGACCCCGGTGGTCGCGCCGTGCCGAGCGGCGCCCCCGTCGAGCCCGACCCGCTGCGGCCGCCCGGCTGAGGGGCCCGGCCGAGGGATCCAGCCGAAGGGGCCCGACCGTGCCGCGGTCCGGTGGGCATCAAAGTCCGGACCGGCCGGGCCAGCCAGCCAGGACCGGGAAGTGGCGGCGAACGACACCCTCGGGGCCCTCCGACCCGTCGTCTGCCGCCACTTCTCGCCCCACCGGGAGGGCAGGGGTGCGCCGCACCCGGCCGAGCGGCCGAGCGGACCGCGGGCGCGTGGCTCGACGCCGCGGTCCGGCGGGCCTCGCCGTCCGGACCGGACCGCCGGTCGGGCCAGCCAGCCAGGACCGAGAAGTGGCGGCGAACGACAGCCCCGCGGCCCTCCGACCCGTCATTCGCCGCCACTGCTCGCCCCACCGGGAGGACAGGGGTGCGACGCACCCGGCCGAGCGGACCGCAGGGGCGTGGCTCGACGCCGCGATCCGGCGGGCCTCGCCGTCCGGACCGGACCGCCCGTCGGGCGAGTGACCCAGGACCGGGAAGTGGCGGCGAACGACACCCTCGGGGCCCTCCGACCCGTCGTTCGCCGCCACTTCTCGCCCCACCGGGAGGACAGCGGTGCGCCGCACCCGGCCGAGCGAACCGCAGGCGCGTGGCTCGACGCCGCGGTCCGGCGGGCCTCGCCGTCCGGACCGGACCGCCGGTCGGGCGAGTGACCCAGGACCGGGAAGTGGCGGCGAACGACAGCCCCGCGGCCCTCCGACCCGTCGTCTGCCGCCACTTCTCGCACCACCGGGAGAACAGGGGTACGCCGCACCCGGCCGAGCGAGCCGCTGGGGCGTGGCTCGACGCTGCGGTCCTCCTCGTCGTGGAGCCCGACGGCTGGCTGGTCGGCTGGCCGGGCCTGGACGCTGGCCTAGACGCTGGCCGAGCCGCGCGGCAGCGGCGCCTGCCACCCGCGCCACACCGCGAGCAGCCGCCAGGCCAGGCAGACCGCGGCCCCGGCGACCGAGACGGCCACGGTCGGCAGGTCGGCGCGCACACCGACCACGGCCACGGCGCCGCCCGCCAGCGCCGGGATGGCGTAGAGCTCGCCGCGGAACACCACCGGCACGCGCCCGGCCAGCACGTCGCGCACCATGCCGCCGCCCACCCCGGTGGCCATGCCCAGCAGCGCGGCGGGCAGCGGACCGAGGCCGTAGTCGAGGGCCTTCAGCGCACCCGCCACGCAGAAGAGCGAGAGCCCGAAGGCGTCGAAGACCGTCACCAGGCGCTCCATGCGGCCCAGCGCGGGGTGGTGGACGAAGGTGACCAGCCCGGCGGCCAGCGGCACCAGGAGGTACCGCCAGTCGGCCAGGGCCGCGGGCGGCACCGCCCCGATCAGCACGTCGCGCAGGAAGCCGCCGCCGAGCCCGGTGACCCCGGCCAGCACGATCACGCCGAAGACGTCGAGGTCCTTGCGCACCGCCACGAGGGCCCCGGAGATGGCGAAGACGAAGATGCCCAGCAGGTCGAGGACCACCAGGGTGGCGGCCAGCGTGCTGCTGGGGTCCGACGTGCTCACGCCCGGAGGCTACCGACGCGCGACCGGTTGCGCGGAAAGCGCGCGGACGCCGTCACCGCAGGTCAGGTGCGTCGACCGGGCACCGGGGCGGGGCGGGCCGCCCCGCGGCGGCGGGTGCGCGCGGCACGACGGCCGGGCCGCCCCCGGTGCGGCGGCGTCCGTCGTACCGGTCCCGGCGGGCGCGCCGAGCCAGTCCGCGCCCGCGGGGTGGTGCTGGCGTAGGCTCGGTCCATGGTGCACCTGACCCTCGCCGGCGTGAGCGAGGACGGGAGGCACCTGCTCCTGGTCAGTGACGCCGGGGTCGAGTTCACCCTCGACAACGACGCACCCCTGCGAGCCGCACTGCGCGCAGAGACCTCACGCACCGGTCAGTTGGAGAACACCATGGACAGCGCCCTCCGCCCTCGCGACATCCAGGCCCGGATCCGGGCCGGGGAGACCCCCGAGGCCGTCGCCGAGGCCGCCCGCACCAGCCTCGACCGGATCATGGCCTACGCCGGCCCCGTCCTCGCCGAGCGCGAGCACGTCGCCCAGCGCGCCCAGCGCTCCTCCGTACGCCGCCGCGGCGGCGACGGCTCCACCGCGCGGACCCTCGGCGACGCCGTGGCCACCCACCTGCGCGCCCACAACGTCGACCCCGACCAGGTCGAGTGGGACTCCTGGCGCCGCGAGGACGGCCGGTGGTCGCTCGTGGCGCAGTACACCGCCGCCGAGCGCCAGGGCACCGCTGAGTTCACCTTCGACCTGCCGGGCAACTACGTGCTGCTCGACAACGACGACGCCCGCTGGGTCGTCGGCGAGGCCGTCGCCACGACCCCCGCCCCCGAGGCCCACGACGACCTCGAGCGCGCCCGCCAGCGCCGCCTCACCGCCGCGCCCGACTCCCCCGGGGCCCCGGCTGCGGGCGACACCGACCCGGCTCCCGGCGCCCGCGCGCCGCGCACCCGCGTCGACCACGCCGACCAGGAGCTCCCGCTCGGCGACGACGCGATCGAGATGGTCTCCCCCACCGACGCACCCGCCGCGGCACCCGCCGAGACCCCGGCCGCCGGGCGGCCCGCCGCGCGCGCCGCCGACCTCGGGTCGGAGGCGCCGCTGGAGGCCTTCCTCGACACCGCCGCACCCCGCGCGCGCCCCGACGCCCCCGACCTCGACGCCTCCGAGCGCGAGGAGGCCGCCGACGCCGCGGCCCTCGACGACGCACCCGTCGAGCCGGCTCCGGAGCCCACCCCCGAGCCCGAGCCCGCGCCGGTGCGGCGACCGGTGAAGAAGAGCCGCGGCCGCGCCTCGGTGCCCAGCTGGGACGAGATCATGTTCGGCGGCGGCAAGCAGGACTGAGCGGCTCGCCACCCCCTCGTCCGAGCCGGTCGCGACGTCACCGGGCCCCCACCCGGGGCCGCGCCGGCGGAGCGCCGGACGACGCCGTCGACCCGCGGCACAGGGGCCTGCCAGCGAGTACCCTCCCGCCATGTCGTACTTCGTGACCGGCGCCACAGGGTTCATCGGCCGCCACCTCGTCCAGGAGCTCCTCGACCACCGCGAGGGCACGGTGTTCGTGCTGGTGCGGGCCGGCTCGATGGGGCGCATGGAGGCGCTGGTGCGCCGCTGGGGCTCCGAGCGCGTGGTGCCCGTCGTCGGCGACCTCGGCGAGCCCGGCCTGGGCGTCGCGGCGTCCTGGGTGGCCGAGCACGCCGGCGAGGTCGACCACCTCTTCCACCTCGCCGCGATCTACGACATGACCGCCGACGACGCCACCAACGAGGCGCTCAACGTCGGCGGCACCCGCCACGCCCTCGAGCTGGCCTCGGCCCTGCGCGTCGGCTGCTTCCACCAGGTCTCCTCGGTGGCCGCGGCCGGGGAGCACCGCGGGCGCTTCGACGAGACGATGTTCGACGAGGGCCAGCACCTGCCCTCGGCCTACCACCGCACCAAGCACGAGTCGGAGCGGATCGTGCGCGAGGAGGCGACCGTGCCGTGGCGGGTCTACCGCCCCGCGATCGTGGTCGGCCACTCCCAGACCGGCGAGATGGACAAGGTCGACGGCCCCTACTACTTCTTCCCGCTGATGAAGCGGCTGCGCGACGCCCTGCCGTCGTGGCTCCCCCTGGTCGGCGTCGACCTGGGCGACACCAACGTGGTGCCGGTCGACTACGTCGCGGCCGCCATGGACCACCTCGCCCACCTGCCCGGCCACGACGGGGAGGCCTTCCACCTTGTCAACCCCGAGCCGCAGCCCGTCGTCGACATGGTCAACGCCTTCTGCGCCGCAGCCGGGGCCCCGACCTTCGCGACCCCGCTCGACCGGCGGGTCACCACGGCGGGCCCCCTGGGCCGGCTGCCCGGCGCCCTGCGTCCCACCGCGCTGCTGGGCAAGGTGGTCGGCAACGGCCTGGTGCAGGCCGTGCTGGACCCGGTCACCTCGCGTGCCGGCGTGCCGGCCGAGGTGCTGGCCCACACCAGCTTCAGCGCGG
This sequence comes from Nocardioides sp. Leaf307, assembly GCF_001423135.1. Lineage (NCBI taxonomy): Bacteria > Bacillati > Actinomycetota > Actinomycetes > Propionibacteriales > Nocardioidaceae > Nocardioides > Nocardioides sp. Leaf307. The sequence continues at coordinate 286,644 of NZ_LMNY01000002.1, forward strand.
TCTTCGACTCCCGCCGCACCGAGCGCGCGCTGGCCGGCTCCGGCATCGCCGTGCCCGACCTGGAGTCCTACGCCCGCACGCTGTGGGGCTACTGGGAGGAGCACCTCGACGAGACCACCGGCCGCGACCGCGCAGCGCGCCAGGCGCTGCAGGGCAAGCACGTGGTCATCACCGGCGCCTCCTCCGGCATCGGCCAGGTCACCGCCCTCAAGGTCGCCCAGGCCGGCGGGGTGCCCGTGCTCGTGGCCCGCGGCAAGGACAAGCTGGAGGAGACGCGCGCGGTCATCGAGCGGCGCGGCGGCAGCGCCCACGTCTACCCCTGCGACCTCTCCGACCTCGAGGCCATCGACGCGCTGTGCGCCCAGCTGGTGGCCGACCTGCCCTCGGTCGACTTCGTCATCAACAACGCCGGCCGCTCCATCCGTCGCTCGCTGGCGCTGTCGCAGGACCGCTTCCACGACTTCGAGCGCACGATGCAGCTCAACTACTTCGGCGCGATCAGGCTGGTGATGGGCCTGCTGCCGACCATGCGCGAGCAGGGCCGCGGCCACGTCGTCAACGTCTCCTCGATCGGCGTGCAGACCAACCCGCCGCGCTTCTCGGCCTACGTCGCCTCCAAGGCGGCGCTCGACTCCTGGAGCAACGTCGTCAGCTCCGAGCTGGTGGGCGACGGGGTCACCTTCACCGGCATCCACATGCCGCTGGTGCGCACGCCGATGATCGCGCCGACCAAGATCTACGACAAGTTCCCCACCATCTCACCGGCGCAGGCCGCCGACCTGGTCGTCACCGCGATGGTGGAGCGCCCCCACGAGATCAACACCGCCCTCGGCAACGCCGGGGCCGTGGTCCACACGCTGGCCCCCAAGCTCGCCTTCCGGGTGCTCAACATGGCCTACCACGTCTTCCCCGACTCCGCCGCGGCCCGCGGCGACGGCACCGCCCGGGAGTCGGAGCAGATCATGCTGGCGCGGCTCTTCAGGGGCGTGCACTGGTGACCTCGGGGCCCGGGGGCGCCCCGGGCGCGGCTCAGCCGCGCTCGACCGGACGGGTCGGGTCGGTGACCCAGCCGCTCCAGCTGCCGGGGTAGAGCGCCGCGCGCACCCCGGCCAGCTCCAGGGCGAGCACGTCGTGGGCGGCGGTGACCCCGGAGCCGCAGTACGCCGCCACCTCGGCGCCCGGCACCGCGCCCGCGGCGGCGTAGACCTCGGCCAGCTCCGCCGGCGGGCGGAAGCGGCCGTCGGGGCGGAGGTTCTCGCTCGTCGGCACGTTGACCGCGCCGGGCACGTGGCCGGCCACCGGGTCGACCGGCTCCACCTCGCCGCGGTAGCGCTCGGGGGCGCGGGCGTCGAGGAGCACGGCCACGTCCGGCACGTCCTGCGGACCCACGACGGCCAGGTGCCCCGGGTCGGCCGCCAGGTCGCCGGGGACGGGCGTCACGGGCCCGGTCTCGACCGGGCCGCCCGCCGCGACCCAGGCCGACCAGCCGCCGTCGAGCACCCGCACGTCGGGGTGGCCGTGGAACCGCAGCAGCCACCAGGCGCGGGCCGCGGCCCGACCCGACCAGTCGTCGGCCACGACCACCGGCCGGTCCCGCGACACCCCGACCCGGCGCATCGCGGCCGCGAAGGCCTCGGGACCGGGCAGCGGGTGGCGCCCACCGCCAGCCGGCCCGGTCTCCGGGGGGCCGGCCAGGTCGGTGTCGAGGTCGACGTACGCCGCCCCGGGCACGTGGCCGGCGGCGTGCTCCTGGCGGCCCGGCGGACCGCCGAGGCGCCAGCGCACGTCGAGCACCGTGACCTCCCCGAGCCGCGCGCGCAGCTCCTCGACGCCGATCAGCGGGGCCTGGACCCGATCGCTCCCCCGGTCGCCGGGCAGGTGGCCGGGCAGGTGGCCGGGCAGGTCGCTCCCCCGGCCGGTCTGGTGGTCGCTCATGGCGCCCATCCTGCCGCGTGCGGCCCGGACGCGGCGTGACAGGATCACCCCTCGTGGCCGAACTGCACTTCTTCACCGGCACGATGGACTCCGGCAAGAGCACCCTCGCGCTCCAGACCAACCACAACCACGCCGCACGCGGCCGTCAGGGCCGCATCTTCGTCACCCGCGACCGGGCCGGCAACGGCCAGGTCTCCAGCCGGCTGGGCCTGGTGCACGCCGCTCTCGAGGTCGACCCCGACTTCGACTTCTGGCGCTACGTCGTCACCTCGCTGACCCAGGGCGGGCGCATCGACTACCTCATCTGCGACGAGGCGCAGTTCTACACCGGCGACCAGATCGACCAGCTGGCCAAGGTCGTCGACGAGCTCCAGATCGACGTCTTCGCCTTCGGCATCCTCACCGACTTCCGCACCCAGCTCTTCCCGGGCTCGGCCCGCCTGGTGGAGCTCGCCGACCGGATGAACGTGCTGCAGGTCGAGGCGCTGTGCTGGTGCGGCAAGCGCGCCACCCACAACGCCCGCACCGAGAACGGCGTGATGGTCACCGAGGGCGAGGTGATCGTGGTCGGTGACGTCGAGCAGACCGCGGCCGAGGACGGCACGCCGGTCACCGCGGCCCCCGAGTCCGACGCCGACGTCGCCTACGAGGTGCTGTGCCGCCAGCACCACCGCCGTCGCCTCACCGCGGCGCGCGCCAAGGCGGTCTCGCTGGCCCCCGAGCCGCTGCCCTTCGGCTGACCCGACGCGACCCGGGCCGGCCCGGCCGGAGCCGGGACCCCCGGAGTCGGGACCGCCCGCACGGGGTCAGTCGATCAGCACCGGGATGAGCATCTCGTCGGGCGTGAGCGACCCGTGGAAGCCCACCAGGCCGGTCTCGTAGGGGAAGTCGGTCGACGAGAGCACCACGGTGTCGCCGTGGCAGGCCACGACGACGTCGCCGTAGCGCGGCAGCACCGACGACGACACCTCACCGAACCAGCCCCGCGCCACGGCGTCCTCACGGGCCAGCACCTCGGCCCGGTCGCCGAGCACACCGCGCCAGGCGGCCACGACGTCGTCGACGGCGCCGCGCTGGCAGTAGAGCTGGCGGAAGCGGGCCTCCCCGCCCAGCAGGGCCACCCCGTCGCGCAGCGCGTCGACGACGTCGACGTCGACGCGGGTGTCGTCGGGGGCGTCGACCATGCCGTGGTCGGCGACGACCAGCAGCCGCACGTGGGTGGGCAGCGCCTCGCGCAGCTGCTCGGCCTCGGCGTCGATCATGGCCAGCTGCTGGAGCCACTGGCTGGAGGCGACACCGTGGCGGTGCCCGGTCCAGTCGAGGTCGCCGTCGTAGAGGTAGGTCAGCGACGGGCGCTGCGCCGAGGCCGTGACCGCGGCGGCGATCCGCTCGCCGACCTTGTCGGCGCCCACGTAGTCGGCCCCGCGGTGGGCGGCGACGGTCAGGCCGCTGCCGGCGAACTCGCGCTTGTTGACCACCGTCACCGAGGCCCCCGCGGCGCCGAGGCGTGCGAAGGCGGTGCGCTGCGGCTGCCACTCGGTGGGGTCGACCTGCTTCGACCACTGCAGCGCGTTGAGCAGCCGGTCGGTGCCGGGCACGCGGGAGGTGAACCCGACGACGCCGTGCGCGCCGGGCACGAGCGCGGTGCCGAGCGAGGTCAGGCTCGTGGCGGTGGTCGACGGCACCCCGCAGGTCGCGGCGGCGTGGCCCTGGGCCAGCGCGGAGAGGTACGGCGCGGCGTGCGCGTGCCGCTCCAGCAGACGAGCGCCGAGGCCGTCGACCAGGAAGACGACGTAGGCCGGCGCGTCGGGCAGCAGCAGCCCCGCGGGCCGCCCACCCGCGAAGAGGTCGCCCGGCAGCCCCAGGGCGCCGGCGACGGCCGGCACGACGTCGCCCAGCGAGCCCACGCCGTACGCCGGCTCCAGGAAGCGCGCGTCGCGGGGTCCGGGCGGGGTGGTCCCGTCGGGGGCGGGGGGCACGTCGGGCCTCAGGCCAGGTGGGTGCGCGCCGAGAGCTCCTCGGCGAAGGCGAGCAGGCCGGCGACGGCCTCGCCGCCGTCGGCCGCGGCCGAGACGCGCAGCGAGAAGTCGTCGGAGGCGAGGACGCCGGTGTAGCCGTGGTCGGCGTCGCACTGGGGGTCGGAGCAGCCGGCCGGCTCGAGGTCGAGGCGGCTCACGCCGCCCCAGCCGATGGTCATGACGGCCTCCGCCGGGTGGCTGGGCCCCGACGTGGGGTTGGCGACCATGCGGGTGACGACCACCGAGGTGACCGAGGAGAGCCGCACGGCCTCGGTGGAGGTCGAGGTGTAGGGCTCTGGCAGCAGGTCGTCGCCGGCGTGCTCGTCGGTGTGGGCCAGCACCAGGCGCGAGGGCGTGAGCACGATGACGCTGAGGTGACGGCGCACCTCGTCGTGCTCGAAGGTCGGCTCGTGGTGGACGAAGAAGGCGAGCACCTGCTCGCCGGCCACGGCGGTGGCGACCCCGTCGGAGACGACCTCGGGGTAGTAGCCCGTGCGGTCGATGGCCGCCCTCAGCTCCCGGGTGCGGTCGCGGTCGTCGGTCCGGGCAGCGCGCATGGTCGTCAGTGTGTCACGGGCGGCTGCGGACCCCGCCGCGGGCGCCGCGGGCGTCGCGGCCGCGCGCGACCAGCGCCGCGGACCCCGTCGGCGCGCGGGGTCCCGGTGGTCGGGCTGCCGGTCGGGCTGCCGGTCGGGCACGGCGTCAGAAGGAGTAGCCGAAGACGGCGATGTCCTTGGCGAACACCGACTCCACGCGCCGGCGCATCGCGTCGGTGTACTCGTCGTGGTAGTCGGGGCGGGACTTGTCGACGTTGACGCTCTTGAGCGGGGTCCAGGGCAGGTCGAAGCGGGCGAAGACGGCTCGCAGGTCGGCCTCGAGGGTCTCCTGGCGCCCGATCATGTCGGCGCGGCGGGTGCGGGTGGTGAGGTAGCGCACCTGCGGCGTCTGGAGCCGGGTCCACTCGTCGAGGCCCTTCATGATGAAGGTCTCGAAGTCGGGGCAGCTCTCGGCGACGCCCTGCATGAACTGGTTCTTGCGCTCGATGACCTGGGTGCCGTCGCGCTCGGTGTCGCGGAAGCGCTCGACCATGCGGAACCACGACAGCATCCGCGCCCACGGGTTGCGCACGAAGCCGACGGTCCAGTACGGCGTGAGGTCGGGCTCGGCGCGCAGGATGCCGCCGAGCATCGCGTGGCGGTCGATCCCCTTGACCTGGCGGGCGTCGGGGAGCGCCGGCTCGAGCGCACGCTGGATGGTCGAGCCGCCCGTCTTCTGCACGTGCACGAAGAGCAGGCGCGCACTGTCGGAGATCACCATGGCCGGGATCCTACGGCGTGACGGGGCCCGGCCCGCCACGCGCCCCGCGGCGGCGCACGGTCAGCTCGGGATGGTGTCGCCGGGGGCGCTGGGCAGGCGCCGCACGAACCAGTCGGAGCGGGCGTCGGCCACCGGGTCGATGCGGGCGTGGCCGGTCAGCACCGAGGCGCCGTGGGGCCCGGCGAGCACCAGCGGCAGCTCCAGCGAGCTGATCTGCGGGTGGTCGTTCTGCAGCTGGGCCACCCGCCGGATGAGCCACTCGACCTCCCCGATGTCGACCACCTCGCTGCCGCGGTAGCCGAAGAGCATCGGGGAGGACTTCACCTCGCGCACCATGGCCGCTGCGTCGCGCTCCCCCAGCGGCGGGATGCGGTAGGCCTTGTCGCCGAGCAGCTCGATGATCGGCCCGGAGATGCCGAAGGAGACCACCGGGCCGAAGAGCGGGTCCTCGATGCTGCGCACGGCCACCGGCACGCCGACCGGCGAGGTCTTCTGCACCACGAAGCCCGACTCGACCGGGTCGCCGATGAGGGTGGTGAGCGACTGCCAGGCGTCGGCCATCTCGCGCCGGTCGTCGATGTTGCGCCACACGTGGGAGAGGTCGGGGCGCTCGCGCAGGTGCTCGGCGGTGGCCTTGAGCACGACGTCCCAGCCCAGCTCGTCGGCGGCCGCGGTCGCCTCGTCCAGGGTGTGCACCGGGTGGGCGGTCCACAGGTCGATGCCGTAGGCCGCCAGCAGCTCGCGCAGGGCCGGGGTCGGCACCTCGAGCCCGTCGGGGTGCTCGGCGAGCAGCTCGTTGAGCAGGTTGCGCGCACCGATCTGGTCGACGGCGTCGGGGTCCGGCGGCACCCCGTCGGGGGTGCGCAGCCACACGGCGTACTCGACGACGTGGGCCAGGGCCCGCACGGCCGCCTCGACGGCGGGGTAGGACGGCACCGAGCCGCGCCCGGCCGTCGAGCCGGCGACGTCGGGCACGCGCAGCAGCTCGGGCACGCCCTCGACGCCGAGGAAGGTCGAGACGAGCGGCTTGTCGGACTGCTCGCCGATGGCGGCGAGCACGTTGGCGACCTCCTCGCCCGAGACGTTGAGCGGGGGGATGTAGACCGCGACGACCGAGTCGACGTCGGGGTCGTCGATGGCGGCGTCGAGGGCGTCCTCGAAGTCGTCGGCGCCGGCCTCGGCGCCCAGCGCGACCGACTTGTTGACGACCAGCCCGACCGCGGCGGCGGCGTCGGCGGCGAGCAGCCCCAGGGCGTCGGAGTTGCCGACGATGGCCACCCGGCGCCCGCGCGGCAGCGGCTGGTGGGCCAGCAGCTGGGCGACGTCGAACATCTCCTCCAAGGCGTCGACCTGGATCACCCCGGCCTGGCGGAACATCGCGTCGACGGCCTGCGGGGGCGCGGCGATCTTGCGCACGGCGTGGCCCATGGGCACGCCCTGGGTGGTGCGGCCCGAGCGCACGGCCACGATCGGCTTGCGCAGCGAGACCCGCCGGGCGATGCGCGAGAACTTGCGCGGGTTGCCGATGGACTCCAGGTACATCATCACGACCTCGGTGGAGTCGTCCTCCTCCCAGTACTGCAGGAGGTCGTTGCCCGAGACGTCGGCGCGGTTGCCCGCGCTGACGAAGGTCGACAGGCCCAGGCCGCGGTTCTGCACCTTCTCCAGGATGGCCGAGCCGAGCGCACCGGACTGGCAGAAGAAGCCCGCGCGACCGCGCGGCGGCATCACCGAGGACAGCGAGGCGTTGACCGAGACCGCCGGGTCGGTGTTGATGACGCCCAGGCAGTTGGGGCCGATGAGGCGCAGGCCGTAGGAGCGCGAGAGCCCCACCAGGCGACGCTGGCGCTGGCGGCCCTCCTCGCCGGTCTCGGCGAAGCCCGAGGAGATGACCACGAGCCCGTGCACGCCCTTGGCCGCGCAGTCGAGCACGACGTCCTGCACCGCGTCGGCGGGCACGGCCACGATGGCCACGTCGACGTCGTCGGGGATGTCGGAGACCGACTTGTAGGCCGGCAGCCCCGACACGGCGCCGGCGGTGGGGTTGACGGCGTAGACGCGCCCGGTGAAGTCGCCGTTGACGAGGTTGCGCACCAGGGTCTGGCCGATCGTGTCCTGGCGGCGGCTGGCCCCGACGATGGCCACGGAGCGGGGGTTGAAGAAGCGCTCGATCGAGGCGGCCTCGGCGCGGTGCTCGCGCCCGTGCATCACGCCGACCGCCGTGTCGGTGGGCGCGATGGGGAACTCCAGCTGCAGCACGCCGTCCTCGTACTCGCTGGCCACGCGGTAGCCGGCGTCGCGGAAGGTCTGGATCATGCGGCTGTTGTCGGGGAGGATCTCGGCGACGAACTTCTCCAGCCCGCGCTCGCGCCCGGCCTGGGCCAGGTGCTCGAGCAGCAGCTGCGCGATGCCGCGGCCCTGGTGGGCGTCCTCGACGAGGAAGGCGACCTCGGCCTCCCCCGGGCGCACCAGGTCGTAGCGACCCACGGCGATCATCCGCTGCTGGAGCAGCAGCACGAAGGCGACGCGGTCCTGGTGGTCGACCCGGGTGAAGCGCTCCACGTCGCGCGGCGAGAGCTGCGGCATCGGGGAGAAGAACCGGTAGTACTTCGACTGGTCGGAGACCCGGGAGTAGAACTCCACCAGCAGCTCGGCGTCGTCGGGCGTGATCGGCCGGATGTGGGCCGATCGGCCGTCGCGCAGCAGGACGTCGGCCTCCCAGTGCCGCGGGGGTGCGGGGATCGGTGCCGAGGAGGTGTCCACGCCCCGAAATCTACCGGGTCCCGCCTCCCACGGTGGTTGAGGAGGGAGCGCCAGCGACCGTCTCGAAACCACCCCCCGACCACGGTGGTTGAGGAGGGAGCGCCAGCGACCGTCTCGAAACCGCCCTCGTCCCTCACCCGCGACGCGCGCGGCTCGCCAGTCGCGGCAGCAGCTCGAACTCGCCTCTGATGAGCGCCTCGCGCTTCGCGCGGCGCCACCCCTGGATCTGCTTCTCGTAGCGGAACGCCTCCTCGATCGAGGCGTACTGCGCCGACCAGACGAGCCGCACCGGCCGCCGGCGCCGTGTGTAGGCCGCACCGACCCCTGCGTCGTGCTCACCGACGCGGCGCTCGAGGTCGACGGTGCTGCCGACGTAGAAGGAACCGTCGGCGCACTCGAGGATGTAGGTCCAGCCCAATGACTCGACCCTCGTTCAGACTCGGGACGCCGACAACCGGCTCGGGGCGCGCCTGTGGAGAACCGCGGCCGTGGTTTCGAGACGCTCGCCAGGGCTCGCTCCTCAACCACCGGGGCGGCAATCGTGGTTTCGAGACGCTCGCCAGGGCTCGCTCCTCAACCACCGGTGACGGGCTCGCTCCTCAACCCCCGGGACGGCGCGCGGCGTGGGGGTGCGCGGATCGTCGGCGGCGACCGGGACAATGGGCCGCATGGCCAGGCGTACCGCTCCTCCCCCGCCCTCCGACGACTTCGAGGAGCACATCCTCGACATCGACGTCGGCGACGAGATGCGCAGCAGCTTCCTGGAGTACGCCTACTCCGTCATCTACTCCCGCGCGCTGCCCGACGCCCGCGACGGCCTCAAGCCGGTGCAGCGCCGGATCCTCTACACGATGAACGACATGGGCCTGCGCCCCGACCGCGGCCACGTCAAGAGCGCCCGCGTCGTGGGCGAGGTCATGGGCCGGCTGCACCCGCACGGCGACAGCGCCATCTACGACGCGCTGGTGCGCATGACCCAGCCGTGGTCGATGCGCGTGCCGACCGTCGACGGGCACGGCAACTTCGGCTCGCCCGACGACTCCCCCGCCGCCATGCGCTACACCGAGTGCCGGATGGCCTCGGCCGCGGTGGCGATGACGGCGAGCATCGACGAGGACACCGTCGACTTCCGGCCCAACTACGACAGCCGCGAGATGGAGCCGTCGGTGCTGCCCGCGGCGATCCCGCACCTGGTGGTCAACGGCACCACCGGCATCGCGGTCGGCATGGCCACCAACTGCGCCCCGCACAACCTGGTCGAGGTCGTGCAGGCGCTGCGCCACCTCATCACCCACCCCCAGGCCGGCGTCGACGACCTGATGCGCTTCGTGCCCGGCCCCGACCTGCCCACCGGCGGCAAGATCGTGGGTCTCGACGGGGTCCGCGACGCCTACGAGACCGGGCGCGGCACCTTCAAGATGCGTGCGACGGCCCGCATCGAGACCATCGGGCGCCGCAAGGGGATCGTGGTCACCGAGCTGCCCTACGGCGTGGGCACCGAGAAGGTCGTCGAGCGGATCAAGGTGCTCGTGCAGGGCAAGAAGCTGCAGGGCATCTCCGACATCAAAGACCTCACCGACCGCGACAACGGCCTGCGCCTGGTGATCGAGGTCAAGAACGGCTTCCACCCCGAGGCGCTGCTCGAGCAGCTCTACAAGATGACGCCGATGGAGGACAGCTTCGGCATCAACAACGTGGCGCTCGTCGACGGCCAGCCCCGCACGCTCGGTCTCAAGCAGATGCTCGAGGTCTTCCTCGCCCACCGCTACGAGGTCGTGCGGCGCCGCTCGCAGTTCCGCCGGAACAAGAAGGCCGAGCGGCTGCACCTGGTCGAGGGCCTGCTCGTGGCCCTGCTCGACATCGACGAGGTCATCCAGGTCATCCGCACCAGCGACGACACCGCCGCCGCGCGGGCCCGGCTGATGGAGGTCTTCGACCTGAGCCTGGCCCAGACCGACTACATCCTCGAGATGCAGCTGCGCCGGCTCACCCGCTTCAGCCGCATCGAGCTGGAGAAGGAGAGCGAGGAGCTGCGCCGCGAGATCGAGGACCTCGACGCGATCCTCGGCGACGAGGCCATGCTGCGCCGGGTGGTCTCCGAGGAGCTGGCGGAGGTGGCCACGACCTACGGCACCCCGCGCCGCACCGTGCTGCTGGAGTCGGCCGGCACGACCGTCACCGCCGCGAGCGTGCCGCTGGAGGTCGCCGACGACCCCTGCTTCGCCTTCCTGTCCTCCAGCGGCCTGCTGGCCCGCTCGAGCAACGCCGAGCCCCCGGGCGTCGGCGGTGGGCGCACCAACCACGACGTCGTGGTCTCGGCCGTGGCCACCAGCGCCCGCGGCGAGGTCGGCGTGCTGACCTCGCAGGGCCGGCTGCTGCGCCTGGGCGTGCTCGACCTGCCGGTGATCCCCGCCTCGGCCAACGACCCCAACCTCCAGGGCGGCCTGCCGGTGAGCGAGATGCTCCAGCTCGCCTCCGGCGAGCGGCCCCTCGCGCTGTGCACCCTGGCCACCGACGGCCCGGGGCTCGCCCTCGGCACGCGCCAGGGCGTGGTCAAGCGGGTCAACCCCGAGGTGCTCAACCGCGACGAGTGGGACGTCGTGCGGCTCGCCGACGGCGACGAGGTCGTCGGGGCCGCCGAGCTCTCCACCGGCGAGGAGACGCTCTGCTTCGTCAGCACCGACGCCCAGCTGCTCCACTTCCCCGCCGAGGCGGTGCGGCCCCAGGGCCGCACCGGCGGGGGGATCGCGGGCATCCGGCTGACCCCGGGGCAGACGGTCGCGTGGTTCGGCGTGGTCGACCCCGCGGCGCCCGAGGGCTCCGTGGTGGTCACCGCGTCGGGCTCCTCCACGGCGCTGCCGGGCACCGAGCCCGGCTCGGTCAAGGTCGCGCCGTTCACCGAGTTCCCGACCAAGGGCCGCGCCACCGGCGGCGTGCGCTGCCACCGCTTCCTCAAGGGCGAGGACACCCTGGTGCTCGCCTGGGCCGGCACGGCCCCCGCCCGCGCCGCGGCGGCCAGCGGCGCCCCGGTCGACCTGCCCGAGGCCACCGGTCGCCGCGACGGCTCCGGGGTGCCGGTGGCCCAGCCGGTGGCGGCCGTGGCGGGCCCCGTCGGTGCGCGGGTCGCCCCGACGGGCGGCTCGACCGGTCGCGGGACGGACGGGCCGGGGGACGGCGCCGACGACGGTGCGGGAGTCGGGCCGTCGGCTCCCGACGGTGTGGAAGGCTGATCCCATGCGTCTGCCCCGTCGTGCCCGCGTCGGCACCCCCGCCCCCCACCCGGCCCGCGCGGCCTCGGCCCGCCGCTCGGCCGGGCTCGCCGCCGGCGCCCTCCTGCTGACCGCGCTGAGCGCCTGCACCGGTGGCGGGGGCTCGGGGGCCGCCGGCGACGACGACGCGACCCCCGAGGAGGTGCTGGCCCAGGCCAAGGAGCAGCTCGACTCCACCCCGGGCGTGCACGTGGTCCTGACCTCCGACGGCCTGCCCGAGGGCGAGACCGGCCTGGTGGGCGCCGACGTGGTCGGCACCCACGAGCCGTCGCTGGCCCTGGAGGGCACCATCACCGTGCGCCTCAGCGGCATCGAGCCGGTCGTGCCGATCGTGGCGGTCGACGGCGAGACCTACGCCCAGCTGCCGCTGACCTCCGACTACCAGGTCGTCGACCCGTCGGACTACGGCGCGCCCGCCGACCCCGCGCAGCTGCTGTCGACCGACGCCGGGTTCTCGTCGCTGCTGACGCAGACCACCGACGTCGAGGCCGGTGACCAGGTGCGCGGCGGCGAGGACAACACCGAGGTGCTCACCGAGTACACCGGCACCGTGCCGGGCACCGCCGCCGCCAACATCCTGCCCACCGCCGAGGGCGACTTCGACGTCGCCTACACCGTCACCGACGACGGCGAGCTGCGCCAGATGGTCGTCACCGGAGCCTTCTACGGTGGCGACGACCAGGTGACCTACACCGTCGACTTCGACCAGTACGGCATCGAGCAGGAGATCACCGCCCCGTGAGGCCGGCGTGAGCGCCGGGTCGGCGGGGCCGGCCGGGTCGGCCGGGTCGGCGGGGTCTGCGGGGGCGGCCGGGCCGGCAGAGGGAGCGGGCCACCCCGGGCGCGCGACGCGCGTCATGCTCACCGTCGCCGCGGTCGCGGTGGCCTTCGCGGCCGCCGACACCTACGTCGTGGTGCTCGCCCTGGTCGACATGATGCGCGGGGTCGGCCTCTCCCCCGACCAGCTGCAGCGGGCGGCGCCGATCATCTCCGGCTTCCTGCTCGGCTACGTCGCGATGCTGCCCCTCATCGGCCGCATCGCCGACCTGCGCGGGCGGGTGCCGGTGCTGGTGGCCTGCCTGGTGCTCTTCGCCCTGGGCTCGCTGGTCACCGCGCTGGCCTACGACCTGCCCAGCATGGTCGCCGGCCGCTTCCTGCAGGGCGTCGGCGGCGGCGGTCTCGTGCCGGCCACGCTGGCCCTGGTGGCCGACCTCTACCCCAAGGACCGCCGGGCCGTGCCGCTCGGACTGGTCTCGGCGGTGCAGGAGATCGGCAGCGTGCTCGGCCCGCTGCTGGGCGCCGCCGTGCTCGCCGTGGCCGACTGGCGCGCCATCTTCCTGCTCAACCTCGCCGTCGGGCTGGTCCTGGCCGCGGCGGTGCGGGTGGTCGCGACCCGCACCGGTGGTCTCGCCGACCCGGGGCCCGGCCCCGGCGCGAGCGGAGGGCGCGACGTAGGACGACGGCTGCCGGACCCGCTCGGGGTGGTGCTGGCGCTGGCCGTGCTCGCCCTGGGGGCGCTGGTGTTCCTGCGGCCCACCCAGGTGCTGCGCGACGTCACCTGGGGTCAGGTCTTCATCCCCTACGCCGGTGACGGCCGCTGGCTGACCCCGGCCGGCGTGGGGACCATGGTGGCCCTGCTGCTCCTCGTCGTGCGCTGCGCGACGGCCCGCCACCCGCTGGTCGACCTGCGCGCGTGGACGCGGAGCCTGCGGGAGGCCGACGTCGTCGGCGCGCTGTTCCTCGCCGCGGCGCTCGGCGGGGTCATCCTCGCCTTCGCCACGGCCGACCCCAAGATCCAGGTCTTCTCCGACCAGGGGCTGTGGTACCTCCTCGGGGCCGGCGTCGCGGCCCTCGCGCTGGTCGTGCACCTGCGCCGCAGCCCGGCCCCGCTCGTGCCGCGCGGTGCGCTGCGCCGCACCCCCGCGTGGGGCGCGGTGCTGGTCTCCTTCTTCGTGGGCGCGGCGCTCATCGCCGCCCTCATCGACGTGCCGCTCTTCGCGCGCACCACGGCCTACCCCGACTCCCAGCTGATGGCCGCGCTGGTGCTGCTGCGCTTCCTCGTCGCGCTCCCGGTCGGGGCGGTGCTCGGCGGCTACCTCACCCGCAGCGTGCCGGCGGGCGTCGTCACCGCCGGCGGCATGGCGCTGGCGGCGATCGGCTTCGTGCTGATGTCGCGCTGGGACCTCGACACCCTCGAGGGCTGGTCCTACACGGTCGCGCTCGTCGTCGCGGGGCTCGGCTTCGGCCTCGCGCTGGCCCCCGTCAACGCCGCCGTGCTCGCCGCCACCGACGACGCGGTGCACGGCCTGGCCAGCGCCATGGTCGTCGTGGCCCGCATGGTCGGCATGCTGGTCGGCATCTCCGCCCTCACCACGATCGGCCTGCGCCGCTACTACGCCGAGGAGGAGTCCATCCCCTCCATCGTGGAGGTCTGCGGCGAAGGCGTGGGGCGGTGCCAGGAGTTCAGCGACCTGCTGCGCCTGGCGGGCATCGCCCAGGAGCAGACGGTGTTCCTCGGCGCCGCGGTGTGCGCCGCGATCGCCGGCGTGCTCGCCCTGGTGGTCCTCCGCACCGCCGACACCCGCTCGGTCGACGCCGCCACGCTGCCGCCCCGCGGGGCCTGACTCCGCCCGCCCCGGACGCGCACGTCATGCGCATCGTGGAGTCGCATCCACCCTTCGCACGACGTCCCCCGTGGGCGGCGGCGGTCGCCTCAGCCCCGACGACCGACCGCCAGCAGGGCCTCGGTCTCGAAGGCGAGCTCCCCGTCGTGCACGAGGGCCGCCACGTGGTGGTCGTAGGCGGCGCGCAGCCGGAGGCGGGTCGCGTCGTCCTGGGCGCACACGGTGGCGCCGATGCCGCCGATGCCCGCGCTGGCGCCCTCCCACAGCGACGCCGGGTCGCCCCGGTGGGTCCACCGCACCGCCTCGACCGCCACCTCGAGACCCGTCGCGGCCACCAGGTCGGCGAGGCCGTCGAGCGTGCGAGGGAAGTCGCGGTCGGGCGGCAGCCCCACCGAGGGCGGGGTCACCACCCCGGCCTCGGCGAGCACGGCGGCCCAGAGCCGCGACTGCGTGTTCTGCCCCGAGGGCCAGATCGTCACCGCGAGGCGCCCACCGGGCGCCACCAGCCCCGCGAGCTCGGCCACGCCGGCGCGCGGATCGGCGAGGTGGTTGACCACGAAGCCCGCCACGACGACGTCGAAGGCGCCCTCGTCGTACGGCAGACCGGGCAGGCCCGCCCGCGCCACGTCGGCCTCGGGCACCGCCCGCTCGGTCCACGCCACCATGGCCGCGTCGGGGTCGACCGCGGTGACCTGCGCGCCACGGGCGACGGCTGCGGCCGCCACCGACCCGGTGCCGGTGCCGACGTCGAGCAGCCGCGGGCGACCACGACCGCCGGTGCCGGTGACCGGTGCCGCCGGCCCGCTCGCAGCACGCCGCGGCGACAGGTCGTCGCGACCGACGCCGGCGGCGTCGAGCAGCGGCTCCACGGCACCGGCGCAGAGCAGGGCGAAGGTCTGGGCGTAGGTCGCGGCCACGTCGGACCAGCCGACCCCCGTGGCCGGGTCACGCAGCGGCCCGCCGTCGGAGGGTGCGGGGCGGTGGGGGGCGGGCTGGCCGGGCTGGTGGGGCACCGGGCGAGGCTAGCGGCGCCCGGCGCGGTGAGCGGCGTCGGTGTGACCTGTGTCGCGGTCCACGGTGCGACAGCGCCCTCCCCCACCGTGGCGTCCTCCGCTAGTTTCGGGGTGTGGCTGACTTCGACGACCTGATGAGCGCCAACCGCACCTTCGCCGAGGACTTCCGCTACGGCGGGTTCGACGGCGTCGCCGCAGCCGGTGTGGCTCTCGTGACGTGCATGGACTCGCGCATCGACCCCCTCGGCATGATCGGCCTCGTCCCCGGCGACGCCAAGATCTTCCGCAACCCCGGCGGGCGGGTGACCCCGCAAGCCCTGGAGGCCCTCGTGCTGGGCGTGCACCTGCTCAACGTGCAGCGCGTGCTCGTGGTGCCCCACACCCGCTGTGCCGTGGCCAGCAACTCCGAGGCCGAGCTCCGCGAGCGCGTGGCGGCCTCCGCGGGCCAGGACGCCTCGTGGCAGCAGTTCCACGTGGTCGAGGACCAGGTCGCCGCGCTGGCCGAGGACGTCGCCAAGGTCCGCAGCCACCCGCTCGTGCCCGACTCCGTGCTGGTCGGCGGCTTCCTCTACGACGTCGACTCCGGGCTGCTCGAGCAGAAGGTCTGACCCTCCCCTGCCCCTCCCCTGCCCGCCCCGGACGCACCGGCGGGCCCCGCAGGCATCCGTGGGTTGATCGAACGTTCGATCAACCCACGGACGGCCCCAGGAGGCTGAGCACCCCGTCGGTCTCCGCGGTGCGACGCTCAGCGAGCGTTTCGGCCCGGCACAGCCCCGGCACAGCCGACGGGCGTTGCCTGGGGGCATGGACATCGTCAGCACCACCGCCCCCGACCAGCCCGTCGCCGACCCGGCGTCCTCGCTCGCCGAGACCCGGAGCGCTCCGGGCGGCGGCGGCCCCGGGGACGGCGACACCGCCGTCACCCTGCCCGGGGTCGTCACGCTCGGCACCGAGCGCCCCGGCCGCTCCTGGTACGTCGTGCCCCCGGCCCGGCCGCACCCCACGGCCGCGGCCTAGGCGCTCCGCCCGGCGGCCGGACCGGCCGTCACCGCAGCCGCCCGAGCACCACCTGGTCGTCGCGCACCCCGGCACCCAGGACCCGCCAGCCCTCGCGCTCGTACAACCGGCGCGCAGGGTCCCCGGGGTCCGCCGTGGTCATGAGCAGCAGCCGCTCGTGCTCGGTGGAGTCCACGAGGGCACGCAGCAGCGCCGTGCCGAGGCCGCGCCGACGCGCGTGCGCGGACACCGCCAGGCTCACCACCTCCAGGTGCCCGCCGAGCCACGTCGCGGCCGTGGACCGCGGGAGCCGCCGCTCGACCTCGTCGGTCCACCACTGCCCACGCTCACCCGTGTAGGCGTGGGCCGCACCGACCAGGGTGTCCCCGTCGTGGGCACGGGCCACACGGAAGTCCTCGCGCGACCGGTGCCGCAGCCAGACGTCCCGGAGCCACGCCGCGTGGTCCTGGGCGTCGCCGAAGACCTGCTGGTAGAGCGCCCACACCTCCCGCCCGACCCCTGGTCCGGGCTCGGCCGTCACCCGCACGCCACGAGCCGACCGCACCGCGCCCGCCACGGCGACCACGTCCACCGGCCCCGTCGCGTCGACCTCGACCACCGGCCAGCCGCCCGCGACCGGCTCCAGCGCCCGACCGCCCCACAGCTCGTCCTCGTCGCGGCCCACGGCGGGGTCGGTCGAGGCGGCGGCACGCTCGGCGTAGCGACGCCGCAGCACCGCCGTGGGGGCCGACAGGTGCACCTCCACCACCGCCCCCGGGAGCGCGGCGAGACGGGCCCTGGCCCAGTCCTGGTCGACCCAGACGCTGTCGAGCACCGTGCCGGTGGCGCCGCCCTCGGCCACGGAGGCCTCGGCGAGGTCCACCAGGGCCCGCACCGAGGCCCGGCCGAGGCGTCGCGACGCCTCGACGTCGTCGCCGCCGTCGGGGTCGAGGCTGCGCCTGAGGGCGTGCTTGAGGACGTCCTTGGCCAGCAGCGGCAGACCCAGCTCGCGAGCCAGCCGGGATGCGAAGGAGGACTTGCCGACGGCCGGTGGGCCGCTCACCACGACGTGCACGACGCCCACCTCAGCAGAGCCGACGGCCGGGCGCCACCCTCAGGGCGCTTCGACGGCGCTGCCGCGGGGCGTCAGCCCGTGGGCTGCTCCCACACCCGACGGGTGCCGAGGGCCACGCGCTGCTCGCCCAGGCTCAGCTCGCCCTCCACCCAGCTCGGGCGGTAGGGCACGACCACGACGAGGGCCGGGCCGCCGTCACGGTGCTCCAGCTCCACGCGGATCGCGTCGCCGCCGTCGACGCTCGTGTCGACCACGACGCCTGCGCCCAGGAGGGACCCGCGCTGCTCCCTGGCCGCCGACACCAGCAGCGGCAGCAGGTCGGAGGCCTTCGGGCGGGGGCCGCTGACGCGGGGGTCGACCCACGACAGCTGCGGGCGGCGGTCGTCGCCGAGGAGCACCGCGAAGGGCTGGAACCCCTCCCGCTTGGCGAGGGCGTCGCTCGCGGTGCGGACGGCGAGCACGACCATCGCGTCGAGGTCGCCCTGCACGGGCGCTGGGGTGGTCTCTCGCCACGCCACGGTGGGTGCGTCGTTCTCCATGGCCCCGACCCTACGACGGCGCGCCGCCGGCCACGCACCCCGCGCCCCGGCCGCGACTCAGGCTGCCGCCACCGGGTCGTCCCGGCGTCACACCTAGACCGGAGTCACACCCGGACCGCAGTCACACCCAGATCTGTCGCGGGCCCTCCGCGACCGAGGAGGAGCCGAGGGTCACCTTCGTGCGCCGCCGGTCGAGGGTGTAGGGCACCAGCACCTCCAGCGCCGGACCGTCGCGGTGCTCGAGCTCGACGCGCACGGCCTCGGAGCCGTCGACGCTCACCGGGTAGACCAGCGCCGTGGCCCGCAGCGTGTCGCGCGAGGCGTGCAGGCCGGCCACCAGCACGTCGAGCACCTCGCCGGCCTGCGGGTGCGAGCCGACGTCGTCGGCGCCGACGAGCGCGAGCCCCTCGGCGTCGGCGCTGAGGCCGAAGGGGTAGAACTCCCCCGACTCCTCCAGCAGGGCCTGGGCCCGGGTGACGGCCTCGCCGGCCAGGGAGTCGAGGTCGTCACGGACCGGCTCGGAGGCCGCGTCGCGCCACGGCGCGCTCATGCGTCCAGCGCTTCCACGTCGACGTCGTAGGCACCTTGCACGATGAACTCCTTGCGTGGGGCGACCTCGGAGCCCATGAGGAGCTCGAAGACCTGGGAGGCGACGTCGGCGTCGTCGACGGTGATGCGGCGCAGCGTGCGGTGGCGCGGGTCCATGGTGGTCTCGGCCAGCTGGTCGGCGTCCATCTCGCCCAGCCCCTTGTAGCGCTGGACGGGGTCCTTCCACCGCACGTTCTTCTTGGACAGCTCCGCGAGCTTGCGCTGCAGCTCGTCGTCGGAATAGGTGTAGACGTACTTGTCCATGCCCTTCTTCGGGTTCGACAGCTCGATGCGGTGCAGGGGCGGCACCGCGGAGTAGACCCTCCCCTCCGCGATCAGGTCGGGCATGTACTTGAAGAAGAGGGTGGCGAGGAGGCAGCGGATGTGGGCGCCGTCGGAGTCGGCGTCGGCCATGAAGATGATCCGCCCGTAGCGCCGCGCCTCCATCTCGAAGGTGCGGCCCGAGCCGGCGCCGACCACCTGGATGATCGAGGCGCACTCGGTGTTCTTCAGCATGTCGCCGACCGAGGCCTTCTGCACGTTGAGGATCTTGCCGCGGATCGGCAGCAGCGCCTGGAACTCGGAGTTGCGGGCCAGCTTGGCCGTGCCGAGGGCGGAGTCGCCCTCGACGATGAACAGCTCGGTGCGGTCGTTGTCGTTGGCCCGGCAGTCGGCGAGCTTGGAGGGCAGGGCCGAGGACTCCAGGGCGTTCTTGCGGCGCTGGGTCTCCTTGTGCTGGCGCGCGGCGATGCGGGTCCTGGACGCCCCGACCACCTTCTCCATCACCAGCTTGGCCTGGGCCTTCTCCTCGCGCCTGGTCGAGGTGAGGAAGGTCTTGAGCTCGGCGGCCACGACCTTGCGCACCACCGAGCGCGCTGCCGGCGTGCCGAGGATCTCCTTGGTCTGGCCCTCGAACTGCGGCTCGGCCAGGCGCACGGTGACGACGCCGGTGAGGCCCTCGAGCACGTCGTCCTTGATGACGTCGGCGTCGTTGACCTTGAGCGCCTTGGTGGCGCGCATGACGTCGTTGAAGGTCTTGGTCACGGCCTGCTCGAAGCCGCTGAGGTGCGTGCCGCCCTTGGGGGTGGCGATGACGTTGACGAAGGAGCGCAGCTCGGTGTCGTAGCCCGTGCCCCACCGCACCGCGACGTCGACGTGCAGCTCGCGCTCGATCTCCTGCGGCGTCATGTGGCCGTGCTCGTCGAGCAGCGGCACGGTCTCGGTGAAGGTGTCCATGCCCTGCAGCCGCAGCACCGAGGTGACCGCCTCGTCGGCGGCGAGGAACTCGGTGAACTCCGAGATGCCGCCGTCGTGGCGGAAGGACTCCTCCACCGGCTCGGCGCCGCGCAGGTCGCGCAGCACCAGCTCGAGGCCCGGGACGATGAAGGAGGTCTGGCGCGCGCGGGTGACCAGCTCGTCGTAGACGAACTGCGCCTCCTTGGTGAAGATCTGCCGGTCGGGCCAGAAGCGGATGCGGGTGCCGGAGCGGCCCTTGGCCACCCGGGCGCCCTTGCGGGTCAGCCCCGAGCGGGGCTCGAAGCCCGCGCCGCGACCGCTCGGACCCAGCCCGTCGGCGTCGAAGACGCCGGGCACGCCGCGCTGGAAGGAGATGCCCTGGACCGCCGGGGAGCGCTCGACGTCGACGTCCATGCGCGAGGACAGCGCGTTGACCACCGAGAGCCCCACGCCGTGCAGGCCGCCGGTCGCGACGTAGGACCCGCCGCCGAACTTGCCGCCCGCGTGGAGCTTGGTGGCCACCACCTCGACCCCGGGCAGCCCCGTCTTGGGCTCCTTGTCGGTCGGGATGCCGCGCCCGTCGTCGTGGACCTCGGCGGAGCCGTCGGGGTGCAGGGTGACCTCGACCCGGTGCGCCGCACCCGCCAGGGCCTCGTCGACGCCGTTGTCGATGATCTCCCACAGGCAGTGCATGAGCCCCCGCGTGTCGGTGGAGCCGATGTACATGCCCGGTCGCTTGCGCACCGCCTCCAGCCCCTCGAGGACCAGCAGGTGGGCGGCGTTGTAGGTGTTGTCGGCGATCGTGGGGCTCCTGCGCGGTCCGGGGTCGGCAATCCGGGGTGGTGTCGGTGCCGAATCTACCGGTGAGGCACCGACAGTCTCCGCAGGCTCGCCCCTCCCCGGGTCCATCACGATGTGGACACGAACACGACCGGATATCGGCCGGTCCGCCCGGGAGGCGCCCGCAGGGGTGAGACTGTCGGGACGGTATCTGGGACAAGATCCGATCCAGAGGCCGACAACACCTCAGCACCGACGCTCCACCGCCGAACCCCTTCTCGAGGGCCGCAGCAGACCGGGCCCGCGACACCGACGTCGCGGCGCACCAGCAGCCCCGGCCGGGGAGACGCACCGCACGACTCAGGCACCACCGAGGCAGCACGAGGACCACGTGTCCGGGGCCACACGGCTCCGGGAATCTTGGCCCCCGCCGCTACGTTGAGATCAACACCGGATGATCTAGAAATGAGGCCGATGTGACTACTGCACTTGCCCCCAGCTCTGCGCTGACTGCCGCAGACCGCTGCGACCGTTGCGGCGCCCAGGCCTACCTCCGTGTGGAGCTCCAGTCGGGCGGTGAGCTGCTCTTCTGCGCCCACCACGCCCGGGAGCACGGTGACAAGCTCAAGGAGGTCGCGGCGAACGTCGTCGACGAGACCCACAAACTCAGCGGCTCCCCCGCCGCCGGCTCCTGAGCTGACACCGACCCACACGGTCCCACCCCACCTACGCCCCGACGGCCCCGGACTCCACGTCCGGGGCCGTCGGCGTTCCCGGACTCAGGCCGGGCGCGACAGCGAGAGCGCGAAGTCGCCGGCCGGGTCGGTCCACCACTCCTCGACCCGCAGGCCCGCGGCGGCCAGCTCGGCCTCGACGCCCTCGCGGCGGAACTTCGTGGAGATCTCGGTGCGCATCTGCTCCCCGGCGGCGAAGCGGACCTCCAGGTCGAGGGCCACCAGGCGCACCGTCTGCTCGCGCAGCGACTCCAGGCGCATCTCGACCCACTCGTGCTCGGGCACCCAGACCGCGCGGTGGGCGAAGGCGTCGACGTCGAAGTCGGCGCCCAGGCTGCGGTTGATCACGTGCAGCACGTTCTGGTTGAAGGCGGCGGTGACGCCCGCGGCGTCGTCGTAGGCCCGCTCGAGCCGCTCGACCGGCTTGACCAGGTCGGTGCCGAGCAGGAAGCAGCCGTCCTCGCCGAGCACGCCCCGCACACCGGCGAGGAAGGAGCGGCGCTGGTCGGGGTCGAGGTTGCCGATGGTGGACCCGAGGAAGGCGACCGCGGTGCGCGGGTGGCGGGGCAGCTCGCCGAGGTGCTTCTCGAAGTCGCCCACCTCGGGCTCGACGGCCAGGCCCGGGAAGTCGGTGTGCACGGCGAGGCTGGCCTCCTCGAGCACCACCGGGTCGACGTCGAAGGGCACGAAGCGGCGCAGCGTGCCGGCCTCGGTCATGGCCTCGAGCAGCAGACGGGTCTTCTCCGAGGTGCCGCTGCCCAGCTCCAGCAGGGTCTCGGCTCCGGCGGCCGCGGCGACCGCACGGGCCTGCGTCTCCAGGATGGCGCGCTCGGTGCGGGTCGGGTAGTACTCCGGCAGCCGCGTGATCTGGTCGAAGAGCTCGCTGCCGCGACCGTCGTAGAAGTACTTCGGCGGCAGCACCTTGGGGCTGCGGGCCAGCCCGTCGCGCACGTCGTCGGCCATCTGCCGGGCCAGGGCGCCGGGGTCGAGGTGGACGCCCATGGCGCCGGGGGTCTCGGGGGCGGGCATGTCAGCTCTCCAGGGGGGTCACGGCGACCCCGGACGAGGTCACCTCGATCAGGTGTCGGTCGGGCACGTCGACCCAGCGCGGGTCGTCGTCCCAGGGCTCGCTGGCCACGGCCACCCCGTCGGGCTCGACCAGGTAGGACAGCGGGTCGCCCCAGGTCGTGGCGAGCACGCGCTCGCCGTCGCCCAGCAGCAGGTTGAGGTACGCCGCAGGCGCCCGCTCGGCCACGGCGAGCACGGTGGCGGCCAGCCGGTCGGGCCCCTCGGCGAGCACGTGGGCGGCGAGCACGGCCGAGTCGCAGACCGACTCGGCCGCGTGGGTCGCCGGCAGCGCGGCGCGGTCGACCGACCCGTTGTGCGAGAGCAGCCAGCGACCGTCGGTGAAGGGCGCGGCGGCGGTCTCGTCGGCCGGCATCCCCACGGTCGCCGAGCGCACCGCCGCGACCACGGCCCCGGAGGTCAGCACCGGCGCGACCGAGGCGAAGGACGGGTCGGCCCACAGCGGGCGCGAGGAGCGCCAGCGCACCGGCTCCCCCCGGTCGGGGGCGAAGAAGCCGACGCCCCAGCCGTCGGCGTTCATCAGGCCGCGGGCCTGGCGGCGCGGCGCGTAGGACTGGGTGAGCAGGCCGTGCGGCGGGCGCAGCACGAGGTCGGCCACGCTCCGAGGCTCCCCCAGCCACGCCAGGTGCCTACACACCGTCCCACGCCAGTCGCAGGCCGCTGAAGATCTGCCGCCGCTGCGGGTGGTCCCAGTTGCGGAAGGACGGGCGGATGCTCGCCCCGCCGACGGCCCACGACCCGCCGCGCAGCACGCGGTAGTCGCCGCCGAAGAAGGGGGCGCTGTAGTCGGCGTACAGCATCGGGGCGAAGCCCGGCCAGGGCTCGAAGCCCGAGGTGGTCCACTCCCACACCTCGCCGACCATCTGCTCCACGCCGTAGGCCGAGGCACCGGCGGGGTAGGCACCGACCGGGGCGGGGCGCAGCGCGTCGCCGCCGAGGTTGGCCAGGGCGGGGGTCCACTCGCTGTCGCCCCACGGCCAGCGGCGCCGCCGGCCCAGGGCGGGGTCCCAGACGCAGGCCTTCTCCCACTCCTGCTCGGTGGGCAGGCGGGCGCCGGCCCAGGCGGCGTAGGCCTCGGCCTCGAAGAAGCACACGTGCTGCACGGGCTCGTCGGGCGGCACGTCCTCGACCACGCCGAAGCGGCGCCGCGAGCCGTCGGGCGACCAGAACTGCGGCCGCTCCAGGCCCGCCTCGAGCCGGTGGGCCCAGCCGCGCTCGGACCACCAGGCGGGGTCGTCGTAGCCCCCCGCGGCCATGAACGCGGCCCACTCGGCGTTGGTGACCGGGCGCCGCGCGATCGAGAAGGCCGGCAGGTCGACCACGTGGGCCGGGCGCTCGTTGTCGAGGGAGTCGGGCTCCGCGGTGCCGTCGACGCCGAGCACGAAGGGCCCGGCGGGCACGGGCACGGCGTCGGCCGGCAGCGGGCGGCCCGGCGGCAGGGGCGCACCCGCGCCCAGCAGCGGGGTGCCGTCGCGCAGCTGGTGGGTGGCGAGCATGGTCTCGACGTGCTGCTGCTCGTGCTGCTCGACCATCGCGAAGGCGAAGAGCGCCTCGGCGTCGTCGACGGCGGCGGCCTCGAGCCCGTCGAGCACGCGCCCGCGCACGTCGGCGAGGTAGGACCGCGCCTCGCGCGGCGTGAGCAGCGGCAGGCCCACGCGCGTCGCACGGGGGTGCTCGAAGGCGTCGTAGAGCTTCTCGATGCGCGCGGGCAGGAGGCCCTGGGCCTCGGTGCGCCCACCGCGCAGCAGCCAGAGGTCCTCCTGCTGTCCGATGTGGGCGAGGTCCCAGACCAGCGGGCTCATCAAGGGGCTGTGCTGCGCCGTCAGCTCCGGCTCGTCGAGGTCGGTGAGGCCCAGGGTGCGCTCGCGCGAGGCCTCCAGGCCGCGGGCGGCGCGCTCGCGGAGGTCCAGCGCGGTGCCAGGGGTGGTGGCAGGAGTGGTGGCAGGAGTGGTGGCAGGAGTGGTGGCAGGGGTGGTGTCGGGGGTGGGGTCAGGCACGGGCTTCCTCCTCGAGCAGGGCCAGCGGGCCCCGGGTGTCGGCGACCGCGCGCAGCTCCTGGCCCGGCGAGGATCCGTCGGCGACCAGCGTCGCGAGGGCCTCGAGCTCGGTGCGCAGTCCCGCGGGGGCGCGGCGGGCGGCCAGGTCGGTGCAGCCGGCGACGGCGCGGCGCAGGTCGGGGTCGGTCACGCCGTCGCGGGCGGCGCGCTCCCAGGCACCGGCCACGGGCTCGCACAGCTCCGCGGCGAGGTCGGCGGCCACGGGGTCGTCGACGAGGCCGACGACCAGGGCGGCCACCGCGGGCCACCAGCGGTCGGGCAGGGCGTCGACGCAGCGGATCTCGACGTACCCACGCGGGCGCACCGGCGGGAAGAGCGTGGTCAGGTGGTAGTCGAGGTCGGTGAGCGTGGCCGGCCGACCGATGAGCGCGGGGTCGCGCAGCCAGGCCGCGAAGGTGACCCGCTCGGTGATCGCGCGCATCGCCGCACCCTCACGCACCAGCATCACGGGGGCGTCGAGGGCGTAGAGCGCCCAGGCCACGCCCGGCTCGCCGGAGGTGACCGGGTCGCTGCGCCCGGAGTCGATGCCCTGCCAGGTCTCCTGGCGCATCGAGCTCCAGCCCGAGCTGCGCCCACCGAGGTACGGCGAGCCCGCCGAGGCCGCCACCAGCACCGGCACGAGCGAGCGCAGCAGCGCGAGCCGGTCAGACCAGCCCGCGGCGGGACCCGCGTCGAGGTTGACCTGCAGGGCGGCGGTGGCCGTCATCATGGCCAGCCCGGCGCCGGCGCAGGAGCGCGCGGCGAAGTGGCGCTCCATGGCGTCGTAGCGCGCGTGGGGGTTGACCCGGCGCGGCGGGCGCACGGGGTCGGCGCCCAGCGGCACGGCGGCGTAGCCGCGGGCGGCCAGGGCTGCGCGCAGCACGTCGCGGTCGGCCCGCAGCGCGGCCACGGAGCTGACGACGTCGGCGTGGGGCGGGGTGGAGAGCTCCAGCTGTCCCCCGGGCTCGAGGGTGACCGAGCTGCCCGACGGCATGGCGGGCATCGCGGCCACCAGCGCCATCACGTCGGCCCAGGCGACCCGCTCCGCGGGGCGCGCCAGGTCGACCAGGTGCAGCTCCAGCTCGAGCCCGACGCGGCCCACCGGGCCGTCGGCGAGCGCCTGGGCCGCGACGTAGGCCGCCGCGGCGGCCACCGCGTCGCGTCCGCTGAGGACGTCGGCGTCGGCGAGGGTCTGCAGGCTCGGCTCGGGTGGCGCGAGGTGCGAGGTGTGGGTGGTCATGACGGAAACGGGCCCCCTCCTGGTCCGGACCGGTCGGATCGACCGCGGGTCGGTGTTGGGGCGGCCTGGCTGCGACCGTCCTCTGGCCCCACTCAACCTCACCGACCCAACTTCTGCACCCCCTCGGGTGGGTGAGTCGGCGGGGCCGGCCCCGGACGTGGGCGCCGCTGCCTCCTGCGGGACGTCATGCGCTGCGTGGATGCGCATCCACCCCCCGCATGACGTCAGCCTCGGCGCCCGCGCGAGCCGCCCCCGCGCGCACCACGGGACGTCATGCGTTCCGTGGATGCGCATCCACCCCCCGCATGACGCCACAGCACCGGCCGCGGTGCGCGAGCCACCCCCCGCCCCGCACCACGGGACGTCATGCGCTCCGAGGAGGCGCATCCACCCCCCGCATGACGTCAGCCTCGGGCCCCGGCGGTGCCGCGGCGCTCGACGACGAGCTGGGCGACGAAGGAGGCCAGCGCGATCAGGGCGACCCCGCCGGCGAAGCCGAGGGTGGCGTCGCGCAGCCCCCAGCGCAGCGACGCCGCGCCGAGCAGCACGACGGGCAGGGAGATGGCGAGGTAGGCCACGAGGAAGAAGCTGGTGACCGTGCGCGCGCGCTCGGCGGCCGGTGCGGCCGCGGTGATCGCCGCGGTGCCGGCACGGAAGGCCAGGGCCTGCCCGACGCCGATCACCGCCAGCGCCGCGACCAGCACGGCTACCGACTCGGCCAGCAGCGCCGCGGCCAGCACCCCGGCGCCCAGCACGAGCACCAGGCAGCCGGAGGTGAAGGCGGTCCGGGTCGCGACGCCGCGCAGGCCCACCTGGGCCAGGGCGGAGGCGGCGAAGAGGGTCAGCACGACGAACCCGACCGCGGCCCGGTCGCTCACCCCGAGCACCTGGCCCAGGATGCCGGCCGTGGCGCCGGTGACCAGCCCGAGCGCGGCGAAGGCCGCGAAGGCGGCCAGCGAGGCCGGCACGAACACCGCGCGGGCCTCGGCGGCCACGCTCGGTCGCTCCGGTCGCAGGGAGGCGCCCGGGGCCACGACCACCTCGCGCGCCAGCAGCAGCGCCGGCACCGCCAGGGCCAGCAGCACCAGGTGCACGACGTACGCCGTGACCAGCGGGGCCGGGGCCAGCTCGGAGACCAGCCCGGCCAGCGGCGGGCCGAGGCCGAGGCCGGTCATGTTGACCACCGTGGCCAGCAGCGACGCGCGGGCCTGGCCGCCCTCGGGTGCGAGCTCGACGAGGTAGACGGTGCCCGTGGTCGTGGCGATGCCGGCACTGAGGCCGGAGAGCACGCGCCCGAGGTAGAGGCCCGAGAGGTCGGGGGTGGTGGCGAAGAGCAGCGTGCTGAGCGCCGAGACCGCCACGGCGACCAGCAGTAGCCGTCGGCGTCCCAGCGCGTCGGAGGCGCGTCCCAGCAGCAGCAGCGCGGCGAGCACCCCCACGGCGTAGGCCGCGAACACCAGGGTCACCGTGGCCTGGCCGAAGCCGAGGTCGGCCTCGTAGAGCGGGTAGAGGGGCGTCGGGAGGGTCGCGCCGAGCATCACCACCAGGAAGGCGAAGGCGACGCCGGCCGCCCCGGCGCGGGGGCCACCGCGCCCCGCCGCCGTCGGTGCGGTGGAGGTCGTCGGGGTGGTCGGGGTGCTCCGGGAGGTCACAGGGGTCCAAGGCCGGTCCCGCCCCCGGCATTCCTGAGCGCTCCCCCGACCGGCGCCGGAGGCCCGACAGGAACCGCCGGGCAACACCGGCGGAGGGGTCGGTGGTTCGGGCGGCGGAGCGCGACGACGGACGCCCCGCCTGCGCCGGGTGGCGCGGACGGGGCGTCCGGGAGGCGTCGGTGCGCCGGGTGGACCTCAGTCGAGGTAGTCGCGCAGGACCTGCGAGCGCGAGGGGTGACGCAGCTTCGACATCGTCTTCGACTCGATCTGGCGGATCCGCTCGCGGGTCACGCCGTAGACCTTGCCGATCTCGTCGAGGGTCTTGGGCTGGCCGTCGGTGAGGCCGAAGCGCATCGAGACCACGCCGGCCTCACGCTCGGAGAGCGTGTCGAGCACGGCGTGCAGCTGCTCCTGGAGCAGCGTGAAGGACACCGCGTCGGCGGGCACGATGGCCTCGGAGTCCTCGATGAGGTCACCGAACTCCGAGTCGCCGTCCTCACCCAGGGGCGTGTGCAGCGAGATCGGCTCGCGGCCGTACTTCTGGACCTCGATGACCTTCTCGGGGGTCATGTCGAGCTCCTTGGCCAGCTCCTCCGGCGTGGGCTCGCGGCCCAGGTCCTGGAGCATCTGGCGCTGCACGCGGGCGAGCTTGTTGATGACCTCGACCATGTGCACCGGGATGCGGATGGTGCGGGCCTGGTCGGCCATCGCGCGGGTGATGGCCTGACGGATCCACCAGGTGGCGTAGGTCGAGAACTTGTAGCCCTTGGTGTAGTCGAACTTCTCGACCGCGCGGATCAGACCGAGGTTGCCCTCCTGGATCAGGTCGAGGAAGAGCATGCCGCGGCCGGTGTAGCGCTTGGCCAGGCTGACCACGAGGCGCAGGTTGGCCTCGAGGAGGTGGTTCTTGGCGCGACGGCCGTCCTCGGCGATCCACTCCAGCTCCTCGAGGAGCTTGGCGCTGATCTTGCCGCCCTTGGCCAGCTTCTCCTCCGAGAACAGGCCGGCCTCGATGCGCTTGGCCAGCTCGACCTCCATCTCGGCGTTGAGCAGCGGGACCTTGCCGATCTGCTTGAGGTAGTCCTTCACCGGGTCGGCGGTCGCGCCCGCGACCATGACCTGCTGCTCGGGCTCGTCGGTGTCGTCGGCGGCGGAGACGACGAAGGAGGCCTGCTTCTCGTCCTCGACGATCGTCGGGTCGGCCTTGACGTCCTTCTCGAACTGCTCGTCGGGCACGTCGGGCAGGATCTTCTTGCCGTCGGCGCCGAGCACCGGCTCCTCGGCCACGACCGGCACCTCGGCGGCGGCGGCCTTCTTCGCGGCGGCGGTCTTGGCCGCGGTCGTCTTTGCGGCGGTGGTCTTGGCCGCCGTCTTGGTGGCGGCGGCCTTGGCCGGAGCGGCCTTGGTGGCGGCGGCCTTGGCCGGCGCCTTCTTGGCCGTCTTGGCGGTGGTGGTCTTGCGGGTCGACGTGGCGGCGACGGCGCGCAGCGAGGCGGCCGGCACGTTCACCGAGATACCCATCTCGCTGAGGTGGGCCAGCAGCGCCTTGAGGTGGCGCGGCTCGACCGCTGCGTCCTCGCTGGCCTGGCGCACCTCCTCAGGACTGACGCTCCCGGAGGGGGTGCCCTGCTCGATGAGGGACGCGACAGCCGGGTGGGCGAGCACCTCGGCAGGGATCTTGCGTGCGTTCGAGGACACGAACACCTCTCGTCAACTGGCGTGGGGGCGCGGCGAGGCCCGGTGTCGTCAAGAGCCGCGCTGTCATTCTGCCACGGGGGCCCTGAGCACACCGCATCCGGCCGGGCCCGGAGCGCCCCGGGCGGGTCGGCCCGGGGCGGCGTACGGCACGACGACCGGCGGGTGGCCGGGAGATGAACGGGGCTCTCAGACCGCGGCGCGAGGGCCGTCAGCCGCCGGCCTTCGCCTTGGCCGCGGCCTTCATCTCCTTCTTGTGCTCGCGCACCTTCTGCAGGGAGGCGGGGTCGACGACGTCGGCGACGGAGCGGTAGCCCTCGTGGGCGTAGTCGCCCACGACCTTCTCCCACCCCTCGGGGCGCACGTCGAGCTGCTTGGCCACGAGTGCGACGAAGATCTGCGCCTTCTGCTTGCCGAAGCCCGGCAGGGCGGTCATCCGCTTGAGGAAGTCGCGTCCGTCGGCGGCCTCGGTCCACAGCCGCTCGGCGTGGCCGTCGTAGGTGTCCTCGACGATGCGGGCCAGCTCCTGCAGCCGCGAGGCCATGGACCCGGGGAAGCGGTGGATGGCCGGCGGCTGGGCGCACAGCGCCGCGAACTCCTCCGGGTCGGCCGCGGCGATGCGCGACGGGTCGAGGCTGCCGAAGCGCTCCAGCACCTTCGCCGGGCCCCGGAAGGCGTGCTCCATCGGGTACTGCTGGTCGAGCATCATGCCCACGAGCAGCGCGAAGGGGTCGTCGGAGAGCACCTGGTCGGCGGCGTCGTCGCCGGTGATGTGGATGGCCATGGCGCCATCCTGTCCCAGGGCCCCGCGACGGGCCAGCCGCGCCGGCGGGGAGCCGGCTCAGTCGGCCTTGACCGCGAGCACCGGGCAGTGGGCGTCGAGCAGGATCCGCTGGGCGTTGCTGCCCAGGATCAGCTTGCCCACGGGCGAGCGGCGGCGCAGGCCGATGACCAGCAGCTCGGCGTCGTTGGCCTCGGCGATGCTGATGAGGTCCTCGGCGGGCTCGAACCCGCGCACCAGCTGGCGCAGGTCGAACTCCACGCCGGAGGCCTCCAGGCGCGCGCGCACGGCGTCCATGTCGGCCTCGGCCTTGGTGGAGGCGTGCTCGTCGAACTCGGCGCCGCCGCGGTGGGAGTTGACCACCACGAGCTTCTTGCCGCGCAGCGTGGCCTCCTCGATCGCCTTGTCGAGGGCGGCCTCGCCCTCGGCCTTCGCCACGTATCCGACCACCACGGTCCCCATCGGCACTCCTTCGTCGTCGGCTCGACCGACTCGTCGTCGGGTCGATCGTCTCCGGGCAACTTAACCGATCCGCGCGCGCTCCGGGAGCCTGTGGACGACGAGGCGCGCCGGGCGATCCCGGCGGGCACCCTGGGGCGGTGCCCCACCCACCCGTACGTCGCGCCCTCGGCCCCGGCGACGCGTGCGGTCTCACCGAGCCGCTCGCGCCCGGGCTGGAGGCCCTGCTGCGACGCGCCGTGCTCGACGTGGCGCTCTCGGGCCCGACCCGGGTGCGCCCACCCGTCCTGCACGTGGGCGTGCCGGGCGGGCCGACCGCGGTCTTCGTGCCGCAGACCGACGACCCCGACCTCGACCCGGCGCTGCGCTCCGACGTGGTGGCGGCCATGGTGCGCCGCGCGGACCTCATGGCCGCGGCGGGCCGGACGCGGCACGGCCGGGGCGAGGCGGCCCCCACGGCCCCCACGGCGCCGGTGGTGTGGCTGGTGCGGCTGGGCGACCTCGCCCTCCAGGACGTCGACCTCGCGTGGCTGGCCGCGGCCCGGGCGGCCTACGCGGAGGCGGAGCTGCCGCTGGTGATGGTGGTGGTCAGCCGCACCGCCTGGCGCGACCCCCGCAGCGGGGTGGGGCGGAGCTGGCGGCGCCTGCGGGTGCGGTGAGGCACGGGCGGCGCGACACCCGACCGGGCCGCGCTCAGGTCCAGGTGTGCACCGGCTCGTTGGTGTGCATCCGCTCGGTGTAGTCGAGGAGCACCGCGCGCAGCGCGTCGTAGCGGTCCTCCCCCGCGCGCTCGGCCATGCGCGCGGCGAACCACTGCGCGCCGTTGACGCCGGTCAGGCAGCGCTGCTCGATGATCCCGAGGAAGCGGTCGCGGTCGGCGGCCTCCACCCCCCACGCCTCGAGGCCCTGGTGGGCCAGCGGGAGCAGCCGGCGCAGCACGAGCTCGGTGGCCTGCACCTGTCCGACGCCGGGCCAGTAGATCTGGGCGTCGATGCCCTGCTGGGCGGCGGCGTGGAAGTTCTCCTCCGCGGCGCTGAACGACATCTGCGACCACAGCGGCCGCTCGCTCTCGGCGAGGGCGCGCACGAGACCGAAGTAGAAGGCGGCATTGGCGACGGTGTCGGCGACGGTGGGCCCGGCCGCGAGCAGCCGGTTCTCGACGCGCAGGTGCGGCACCCCGTCGGCGACGTCGTAGACCGGACGGTTCCACCGGTAGATGGTGCCGTTGTGCAGCCGCAGCTCGGCGAGGGCGGGGGTGCCGCCGGCCTCGAGCACCTCGAGCGGGTCCTCCTCCTCGGTGACGGGGAGCAGGGCCGGGAAGTAGCGGACGTTCTCCTCGAAGAGGTCGAAGACCGTGGTGATCCACCGCTCGCCGAACCACACGCGCGGGCGCACCCCCTGGGCCTTGAGCTCCTCGCTGCGGGTGTCGGTGGCCTGCTCGAAGAGGGGGATGCGGGTCTCGCGCCACAGCTCCTTGCCCAGCAGGTAGGGCGCGTTGGCCGCGGTCGCCACCTGCACGCCGGCGATGGCCTGCGAGGCGTTCCAGTAGGCCGCGAACTGGTCGGGCGAGGTCTGCACGTGGAACTGCGTGGAGGTGCAGGCCGCCTCCGGGAGGATCGAGTCGGAGGTGGTGTCGAGCCGCTCGGTGACCCCGGCGATCTCGATGGTCAGGTCCTCGCCGCGGGCGTGGAGGATCTGGTCGCTGAGCAGGCGGTAGCGGGGGTTGGAGCTGATGCTGTGCATGCCCATGTGGCCCTCGGCCAGGGTGGGCAGGATGCCGATCATCACCAGGTGGGCCCCCACCTGCGAGGAGCGGCGCTCGGCCTCGTTGAGGCTGGTGCGCAGGGTGTCCTCGAAGGTGCGCAGCCCGCCCTCGCGCAGCCGGGCCGGGGGCACGTTGATCTCGATGTTGAACTGGCCCAGCTCGGTCTGGAAGTCGGGGTCGGCGATCGCCTCGAGAGCCTCGGCGTTCTTCAGCGCCGGGTCGCCGCGGTCGTCGACGAGGTTGAGCTCGACCTCGAGCCCGGTCATCGGGTCGTCGGTGTCGAAGCGCGCCTCGCGCAGCATGCGTGCGAACACGTCGAGGCAGCGGCGCACCTTCTCGCGGTGCCTGGTCCGGTCTGCGCGCGAGAACTCCTGCGCCTCCACCTCTTCGCCCATGCCGCGACCCTAGGGCCCCCGGCGGCCGGCCGCCTCACCCCGCCGACGGCGCCCGCCCACGTCGTCGGCCCGCAGCCGCGCGCGTCGCCGGGAGGACGCGGATGGCGCAGGGGACCACGGCTCCGGCCGCCTGCGGCCGGTCCCGTCCTACCAGCCGTGGTCGCGGCCCGCGTCGGGGTCGTCGTCGAGCTCCCCCCGTCGGTCGAGCTCCTCGAGCTCCTCGATCTCCTCGAGGAGGGCGACCAGGTCGGAGCGGCCCGGGCCGCCCGGCGCGTCCCACGCCGCCGGCGGCACCGCTGCCGTCAGCAGCCCGCCGACCAGACCGGCGAAGGAGTGGTCGGGGTCGACGGCCAGCGCACGGTCGAGGGCGCACCAGGCCAGCGCCCCCTCCCCCGCGAGCCAGGCGCAGAACGCAGTGACGGTGGCGGGACCGAGGACGAGCTCGGGCGGCGTGAGCCGCAGGACCCCGCGCCACAGCTCGGCCCACGCGGCGGCCTCGCGGCGCTCGACCAGCGCGCAGGCCAGGTCGCGCAGCCGCGGGCTGCGCAGCGCGAGCAGCAGCCTGGCGACCTCCTCGGGGTCGGGCAGCGTGCCGTCGACGTGGTGGTCGAGCAGCAGGTCGCGCAGCGCCATCGCCTCGACCAGCTCTGCCGGGGTGTCGCCCCGCGGGGCGAGCGGCCCCTGGGCCACCAGGCACGCGACCCGGGCGTGGGCCGCGACCTCGGCCGGGCCGGGGTCGAGGGAGCGGTCGAGGTCCTCGCGGGTGGGGTGGGTGACCTTGCCCGCGAGCACGGTCTGCGCCACGAACGGGTGCTCGCTGACGTCGTACGGCACTCCCCAGGGCGGCGCTCCCGGGTGACGGCGCAGCATCGGCCACCAGCGGCGGCCGTCGGCGCGCAGCACGTCGACCACCTCCATGCCGCTCCCCCGGAAGGCCGGCACGAGGGCGCGACGCGCGGCGAGCGCGGTGTGCTCGTCGTCGCTGAAGACGACCAGCAGCACGGCACGCACCCGGTGGCGCACGCACGGCTGCCGGAGCAGGTCGACCATCTCGGTCAGGCCGTCCGGCTCCTGGGCCAGCTGGGCCGCGGTGGGCAGGTCGACGCGCGCGTGGAAGGCCCGCGCGGCCCCGAGCGTGAGCATGGCGACCGACTGCGTCGGGGTGAAGCCGAGCACCGCCGGCACCATGGCGAGGACGTCCTCGGGGGTGCGGGCCACCAGCGGGGCCGTGGCGGCCGGGGCGCGCGGTGTGGACGGGACGGGGCGGGGGGAGCCGGTAGCACCGGGAGTCGTGGTCATGGCACGACGCTCCCCCGCCGCAGCCGCACGCGCCGGGCGCACCGCGAGGCCTGTGGAGAGGGTCAGGCGCACGGGTCGCGGTGGACGACTCGTGGTCCTCGGTGCGGGATCCCCGACCGGGGCCGCCTCCGGGGAGGGAGCACTCGGGGCCCGGGCGCGCCGGGGCGCACGAGCGGCGGCCGGCGCGGTGCCCCTGCTCCCGTGTCGTCGCGGGCGAGGACGGGGCCGGCGGGTACGTTGCCGACGTGCGTGCCCAGGCCTCGGTCCTCCACCTGGACCTCGACGCCTTCTTCGCCTCGGTCGAGCAGCGCGACAAGCCGTCCCTGCGCGGCAAGCCCGTCGTGGTCGGCGGCGTCGGCGGCCGGGGCGTGGTGTCGACCGCGTCCTACGAGGCCCGGGTCTTCGGGGTGCACTCGGCGATGTCGACCCGCGAGGCGCGTTCGCGGTGCCCGCACGCCGCCTTCCTCACCGGGCGCTTCCACGCCTACCGCGAGGCCAGCGGCGTGGTCATGGGCCTGCTGCGCGCGGTGTCCCCGCTGGTGGAGCCGCTCTCGCTCGACGAGGCCTTCGTCGACCTCGAGCGCGCCGACCTGCCCGACCTCGAGACGCCCACCGTCACCGCCTTCGCCCAGCGGCTGCGCCGGGAGGTCTCGGCGGCGACCGGCGGCCTGACGGCCTCGGTGGGGCTGGGCACCAGCAAGTTCATCGCCAAGGTCGCCAGCGACCTCGACAAGCCCGACGGGCTGACGGTGGTGGCGCCCGGCACCGAGCAGGAGCTGCTGCGACCGATGAAGGCCACGGTGATCCCGGGCGTCGGGCCGGCCACGGCGGAGCGGCTGCGCCGCGCCGGCATCGTCACCGTCGCCGACCTCGAGGCGGTCAGCGCCGAGGAGCTCGTGCGGATCGTGGGCCGCTCCCACGGGACCGGCCTGTGGCACCTGGCCAGGGCCCTCGACGACCGCCCCGTGGTCGCGGAGCGCGAGGCCAAGTCGGTCAGCGTCGAGGGCACCTACGACACCGACCTCACCGACCGCCGGCTGATGGAGGGGCTGCTCACCCGCCAGGCCGGCGAGGTGGCCGCCCGGCTGGTCAAGCACGGGCTGTCGGGTCGCACGATCACGATCAAGGTGAGGCTGCACGACTTCACCACGGTCAACCGGTCGAGCACCCTGCCCTCCCCCACCGACACCGCCGGCACCATCGCCCGGGTCGCCCGTGCCCTGCTCGGCGACCTGCTCGCCAGCGCCGACCTCAGCGGCGGCGTGCGCCTGCTCGGCGTCGGAGTCTCCGGACTGGCCGACTGGGTGCAGGAGGACCTCTTCGGCGGCACCGACGCCGAGCCCGAGCCCGAGGTGCCCGTCGACCTGCCGACCATGCGGCGCCGCGAGACCTGGCCGCCGGGGCTCGACGTCGAGCACGACGAGATGGGTCGCGGCTGGGTGTGGGGCTCGGGGCGCGGCGTCGTCACCGTGCGCTTCGAGACCGCCGAGACCCCCGCCGGCCCGGTGCGCTCCTACGCCGCCGACGACCCGCAGCTGCACGCCTGGCTGCCGCCCGAGCCCGCCGAGCCCGCCGAGCCCGTGGGACCCGCCGGGCGCGACACGGCGACCGACGCGGACGGGAGCACCGACGTCGCGGGCGAGAGTGCCGCCGACGGCACGGGCGACGACGGGGACGACGGGGCGGACACAGGCGATGAGGCCGGCGGCCTCAGCTCGCCACCAGACGCACCGGGTCCCCGGGCCTGAGCTGGGCGCAGCGGGCCACGTGCTCGGCCACCACCACGGCGACCACCGGGTAGCCACCGGTCGTCGGGTGGTCGGCCAGGAACACCACCGGCCGGCCGTCGGGCGGCAGCTGCACCGCGCCGAGCACCACCCCCTCGCTGGCCAGCTCGCCCCCGCGCGCCCGCGCGAGCGGCTCGCCCTCCAGCCGCAGCCCCACCCGGTCGGACCCACCGCCGACCCGCCACGGCGTGGCCAGCAGCCGCTCCCACCCCGAGCCGCCGAGCCAGTCGGCCCGCGGCCCCGCGGAGACCCCCAGCGCCCCGTCGTACGCCGGACCGGGCGGCACCACCACCGGGGCCGGAGGGGCCTGCCGCGGACCGAGCGGCAGCACGTCGCCGGGCGCCAGCGGGGCCGGACCGACCCCGGCCAGGGTGTCGCGCGAGCGTGAGCCGAGCACGGGGTCGACCGCGATCCCGCCGGCGACGGCCACCCACGAGCGCAGCCCGACCGGCGGCGGGCCCAGGCGCAGCGTCGCGCCCGCCGGCACCCACTCCGCGCGGCCGGTCGACCGGGCGCGGCCGTCGACCGAGACCGTGACGGGGGCGCCGGTGACGGCCACCCACGCCCCGACCGGGCCCCACCGCAGCACCAGGCCGCCGAGCAGCACCTCGAGCACGGCGTCGTCGGGCCCGTTGCCCACCAATCGCCCGGCGAGCGCGGCGGCCGCGGGGTCGAGGGCCCCGGCGCGCGGCACCCCGAGATGAGCGTGCCCGGGACGGCCGCGGTCCTGCACCAGGGTCAGCGGCCCGGGGTCGAGCACCTCCGCGTGACCCGCGGGACCCCCGGCCGCCGGCGCCGTGACGGCCCCGGTCACGCGCACCCGCTGCGGCCGCGACGCCCGGGGACGTCGCGCCCCGGAGTGTCATGCGAAGGGTGGATGCGCATCCACGATTGGCATGACGTCCACCCCGGACCCACGCCCACCGCGCCACCCCTCACCGCGCCACGAAGCCCACCCGCGTGCCCGGGGACGTCGTGGCAGGAGAGGTCATGCCMGSAGACGTCATGCGGAAGGTGGATGCGCATCCACCACTCGCATGACGTCCGCCCCGGACCCACGCCCACCGCGCCACCCCTCACCGCGCCGCGAAGCCCACCCGCGTGCCCGGGGACGTCGTGSCACGAGAGGTCATGCCAGCAGACGTCATGCAGAAGGTGGATGCGCATCCACCACTCGCATGACGTCCGCCCCGGACCCACGCCGACCGCCCCACCCCTCACCGCGCCACGAACCTCACCCGCGTGCCCGGGGCCAGCAGCGCCGGGCCCGGGTCGAGCCGGTCGGGGTCCCACAGCACGGCGTCGGTGCGACCGATCAGCCGCCAGCCGCCCGGCGAGGCGGTGGGGTAGACCCCGCACCAGCGGTCGGCCAGCGCCACCGACCCGGCCGGCACCCGGGTGCGGGGGGTGGCCAGGCGCGGCACCTCGAGCTCGGCGGGCAGTCCGACGAGGTAGGAGAAGCCCGGGGCGAAGCCGCAGAAGGCGGCCGTGAGCTCGAGGGCGGAGTAGCGCGCGACCGCCTCCTGCACCGAGCAGCCCCACAGGGCGGCGACGTCGGCGAGGTCCTCGCCGTCGTAGTCGACCTCCAGGACCACGAGCCGCCCGTCGGTCGCCCGGCCCGTGGGGCGCCAGCGCGCGACCGCGTCGCGCACCGCGGCGTGGGCGGCGGCGTCGGCCAGCCCGTCGACGAGCACGGTGGCAGCGGCCGGCACCACGTCGGCCACGGGCAGGCGCAGCGCCCGCAGCCACGAGGCCAGCGCGGCTGCGGCACCGGCGCCGCCCACCTCCACGAGGAGGGCGTGCGGGCCGTAGGGCAGCACCCGGCGCGCACCCACGAGGTCGCTCCCGGGGTCACCGAGCACTCCGTCGCCGACCGCACCCTCGGTGGCGGAGCCCCCCGCCGCGCCGTGTCCCCGCCCGTCTCCCCGCCCGTCGCCCCGCCGGCTCACCCGGTCCGCCCCTCGACGGCGCCCGGCGGGGCGAAGGGTCGCAGGACGAGACCGGCCGCCTCCAGGGCCGCACGGACCCGCCGGGCCCGCTCGACCGCCCCGGGGTGGTCCCCGTGCACGCACACCGACTCCACCCCGCGTGCGACCGGCCGCCCCACGAGCGCGCCGCTCCCCCGGGTCGCGAGCGTGACCGCCCGCGCCGCCACGAGGGCGTCGTCGTCGAGCACCGCCCCCAGCTCGGAGCGCGGCACCAGCCGCCCGGCGGGGGTGTAGCCGCGGTCGGGGAAGCCCTCGAGCACGGTACGCCGCCCGCCGTCGCGCGCGAGGTCGAGCAGCACCCCGGGCATGCCGAGCACGGGCAGGGCCCCGTCGTCGGTGACCGACCCCGCCAGCACCGCCGCGGCCTGCGCGGCGTCGTCGAGGGTGCGGTGGTAGAGCGCGCCGTGGGGCTTGACGTAGGTGACCCGGGTGCCGGCGGCCCGGGCGATCCCCGCCAGCAGCCCCACCTGGTCGGCGACCTGCTCGCGCAGCACGTCGGGCTCGACGTCGAGGGCCACGCGCCCGAAGCGGGCCCGGTCGTCGTACGACACCTGGGCCCCCACCGCCACCCCGGCGGCCACGGCCTGCTCGCACACGGCGCGCATGATCGCGGCGGAGCCGGCGTGGTAGCCGCAGGCGACGTTGGCGCTGGTCACGACGCCCAGCAGCGCGGCGTCGTCGGTGATCTCCTCGCCGAGGTCGGCGTTCAGGTCCACGGGCACGTCGCGACGCTACCGACCCGTGGCCGGTCGCGCCGCCGGAGCGCTGGCTAGGGTCGGCTGCATGTCTGAGTCCTCCGCCGCACCGTCCGGCACCGCCACCCCCGACGCCGAGGCCCCGGCGGCCCCCTCGGCCCCGCCGGTGGCCGACCGACGCCCCACGAGCCGCGAGATCCACGGGCTCACGCGCACCGACGACTACGAGTGGCTGCGGGAGAAGGAGTCCGACGACGTCACCGGCTACCTCGAGGCGGAGAACGCCTGGACCCGGGCGCGCACGGCCCACCTGGGCGACCTGCGGCAGCAGGTCTTCGACGAGATCAAGGCGCGCACCCGCGAGACCGACCTGTCGGTGCCCACCCGCAACCGGGGTCACTGGTACTACGCCCGCTCCTTCGAGGGCCGTGAGTACGGCGCGAGCTGCCGCGTGCCGGTCACCGACCCCGACGACTGGACGCCGCCGCAGCCGGCCGAGGACTGCGCCCCCGACGAGCCGGCCCTGCCCGGCGAGGAGGTGCTGCTCGACCTCAACGCGCTCGCGGAGGGCCACGAGTTCTTCTCCCTCGGCGGCTCGGCCGTCAGCCTCGACGGGCGCCTGCTCGGCTACGCCGTCGACACCGTCGGCGACGAGCGCTACACGGTGCGCTTCAAGGACCTCACGACCGGCGACCTGCTCGACGACGAGCTGACCGGTGTCATGGGCGGGGTGACCTGGCACCCCAACGGCGTCGACTGCCTCTACTCCACCGTCGACGAGTCCTGGCGCCCCGACAAGGTGTGGCGCCACCGCCTCGGCACGGCCCAGGCCGACGACGAGCTGGTCCACCACGAGACCGACGGGCGCTTCTTCACCGGGGTCGGGCGCACCCGCTCCGAGCGCTTCCTGGTGGTCGCGGTGGGCTCGAAGACCACCAGCGAGTACCGCTACCTCGACACCCACGCCGAGCCCGGCACGCCCGAGGCCGCCTGGCAGGTCTTCGCCGAGCGCGTCGAGGACGTGGAGTACTCCCTCGACCACGCCGTCATCGCCGGTGAGGACCTCTTCCTGGTCACCCA
The DNA here is from genome assembly GCF_001423135.1 of Nocardioides sp. Leaf307. Lineage (NCBI taxonomy): Bacteria > Bacillati > Actinomycetota > Actinomycetes > Propionibacteriales > Nocardioidaceae > Nocardioides > Nocardioides sp. Leaf307. Next base: position 325,489 of record NZ_LMNY01000002.1, read on the forward strand.
CAACGCCACCGGCCCCGACTTCGAGCTGGCCACCGCGCCCCTGGCCCCGACGCCCGCCAGCGGCTGGACCCCGCTCATCGCCCACGACCCGAGCGTGCGCCTGGAGGACGTCGACGCCTTCGCCGGCCACCTCGTGGTCCACCAGCGCAGCAACGGCCTGACCCAGCTGCGCATCCTCGAGCTCGGCCCCGGGGGCGTGGGCGAGGACTACCTCGTGGAGTTCGACGAGCCGGTCTACACCGTCGGCTCGGGCGGCAACCCCGGCTTCGCCCAGCCGGTCGTGCGCATCGGCTACACCACCCTGGCCGTGCCGTCGTCGGTCTACGACTACGACGTGCGCACCCGCGAGCTCACCCTGCTGCGCCGTACCCCGGTGCTCGGGGGCTACGACCCCGCCGACTACGAGGAGCACCGGCTGTGGGCCACCGCCGACGACGGCGAGCAGGTGCCGATCTCGGTCGTGTGCCGCATCGGCGCGCGTGAGGACGACGGCGGCGGCACCCGACCGGTGCCGACCCTGCTCTACGGCTACGGCTCCTACGAGGCCTCCATCGACCCCTACTTCTCGGTGGCGCGCCTCTCGCTGCTGGACCGGGGCGCGGCCTTCGCCATCGCCCACGTGCGCGGCGGCGGCGAGATGGGCCGGCGGTGGTACGACCAGGGCAAGACGACCACGAAGAAGAACACCTTCTCCGACTTCGTGGCCTGCGCCCGCCACCTGGTCGACACCGGCTGGGCCACCCCCGACACCCTGGTCGCGGAGGGTGCCAGCGCCGGCGGCATGCTCATGGGCGCCGTGGCCAACCAGGCCCCCGAGCTCTTCGGCGGCATCGTCGCGGGCGTGCCCTTCGTCGACGCCCTCACCACGATGCTCGACGCCACCCTGCCGCTGACGGTCACCGAGTACGACGAGTGGGGCAACCCCGAGGCCGACCCGGAGGTCTACGCCTACATGGCCTCCTACGCGCCCTACGACAATGTGGGCGACCAGGCCTACCCCCCGATCCTCGCCGAGACCTCGCTGCACGACACCCGGGTGCTCTACGTCGAGCCCGCCAAGTGGGTGGCCAAGCTGCGGGCCACCGGGCCCGACTCCCGCCCCCACGTGCTGCTGCGCACCGAGATGGCCGGGGGCCACGGCGGGGTCTCCGGGCGCTACAAGTCGTGGCACGACCGGGCCTTCACCCTGGCGTGGATCCTGGACCGGATGGGGCTGGCCGGCACCACACCCCGGTGAGCGGGTGAGGGGCGCCGTCCGGGCGCGGTGGGCCGCCGGACGGCGCCCGGACCGGCGGCCGACCGGTCCTTGGGGGTGAGGTTCTGAGAAGTGGCTGAGAGTTGACTGGTCACGCAACTCTCGGTGGTCGCCGAGCGTCGTGCTGGGTGAAGGCCCACCGCGAAGGACCGGAATCCTCCGGCCACGGTGGGCGTTGAACACGACGTGAGACGCACCGACTGCGCCCACGAGCAGAAGGAGAGGGTCCCGATGGCTAGCAGCACCGGCAGCACCGCCACCCGCACCCGGGCCACATCGACCACCCGAGAGATCGAGGGCCGCGACAGCGTGGGCCTCTACCTCGACGAGATCGCCCGGAACGCGCTCCTCGACGCCGCCACGGAGGTGGAGCTGTCGAAGACGATCGAGGCGGGGTTGATGGCCGAGCACCTCCTCGCTCAGGGCCGCATCGGCCGTCGCAAGGGCGGCGCCCCCCTCTCGGCCAACGCCGAGGAGCTGGAGTGGCTGGCCGAGGAGGGCCGCAAGGCGGTGGACACCTTCATCACCGCCAACCTGCGTCTCGTCGTGTCGATCGCCCGCAAGTACGGCCGGGCCCAGATGCCGATGCTCGACCTGATCCAGGAGGGCAACACCGGCCTCATCCGGGCGGTCGAGAAGTTCGACTACACCAAGGGCTACAAGTTCTCGACCTACGCCACGTGGTGGGTGCGCCAGGCCATCACCCGCGGCATCGCGCAGCAGGCCCGCGTCGTGCGCCTGCCCGTGCACGTCGTGGAGGAGCTCAACCAGGTCGGTGGCGCGCGCCGCACCCTGGAGCGCCAGCTGGGCCGCGACCCCGAGCCGGCGGAGATCGCCGCCGAGCTCGGCATGGACGTCGACCGCGTGCTCGACCTCATGTCGTGGGGCCGCGAGCACGTCAGCCTCGACACCCCCGTCGACGAGGACGGCGACACCAGCCTCGGTGACCTGATGGCCCAGGAGACCTCCCCCGGTCCCGACCTGACCGTCCTCGACACCGAGTCGCGCGACCGTCTCAACGCCCTCGTCGGGCACCTGGACGACCGGGCCGCCGACATCATCCGCTCGCGCTACGGCCTCACCGACGGACGCCAGCACAAGCTGGCCGACATCGGCGCCAAGCACGGCATCTCCGCCGAGCGGGTCCGCCAGCTGGAGCGGGAGGCGCTGCAGAAGCTGCGCCGCTTCGCCGACCCCGACCTGGCCGCCGGCTCGGCCGCCTGACCGCACGCACGACCCACGAGAGCCCCCGCCCCTCGGGCGGGGGCTCTCGTGCGTCCCGGAGGTGCCGCGGGCCCGCTAGGAGCCGCCGCGGGCGTCGCGACGCTCCTGGAGCCGCTGCTGCGCGGCCTCCAGGTAGGCCAGGCAGGGCGCCTCGGCCTCGGGGTGACGCTCGGTGAGGTGGAAGGTCCAGCGGTCCATGGCCGTGAGGTAGCCGTTGTCCTCGCCGGGACGGAAGGTCCACCAGGCCCGGGTGCCCTTCGCCGTCGTGGTCGAGCAGCGCACGCAGCTGATCTTGTAGACGAAGGCCTCGTCGGCTCCCACCTCGATCCTCACCAGCGCCAGGGCACCACCCTCCGCGCTGGCCTTGCGCTCGCGCGCCGATCGGCTCGCCACCATGTCGACCTCCTCGTCGTCGACCTGCGAGGCTACCGCCGCGCCGGCCGCGTCCCCGCAGCGCGGCGTCTCACCCGGCGACCAGACGCGCGTGCACCTCGGCCACCCGGGCGCGCAGGTCCTCCAGCGAGCCGGTGTTGTCCACGACGTACGTCGCCACCGCGCGCCGCTGCTCGCGGGTGGCCTGGGCGGCGATGCGCGACTCGGCGTCCTCCCGGGTCCAGCCGCGGTCGCCGACCATGCGCTCGAGCTGGAGCTCACGCGGGGCGTCGACGACGACCACGGCGTCGAAGTCGCCGGCGCGCCCCGACTCCACCAGCAGCGGGATGTCGTGGACGACCAGGTCGTCGGGCCCCGCGGCCGCCTCGGCCTCGGCGTAGCGCTCGAAGACCAGCGGGTGCACGATCGCCTCGAGACGACGCCGCGCCTGCTCGTCGCCGAACACCAGCCGCCCCATCGCCGGCCGGTCGAGGTCGCCCTCGGGGGTCAGCAGTCCCTCGCCGAACTCCTCGACCACCCGGGCCAGCCCCGGGGTGCCCCGCTCGACCACCTCGCGGGCGAGCTGGTCGGCGTCGATGACGACGGCGCCCAGCTCGCGCAGCAGGCCGGAGACCGTGCTCTTGCCCGAGGCCACGCCCCCGGTCAGTCCGACGCGCACCTCAGAACTCGTAGCCGAAGCGCTTGAGGTCGCGGGCGAAGACCTCGGCGACCTTGTCGCGCATCGCGTCGGTGTAGCGCTCGCGGTAGTCGGTGGGGGTGCCGGAGTTCAACCGCGGGATCTCGGTGGGCCACTCGGCGCCGAGACGGTCGAGCACGGTGCGCAGGTCGGCCTCGAAGCTCTCCTGGCGACCGATGAAGTCGGCCGTGCGCTGCTTGGTGCGCAGGTAGGCGATCTGGGGGCTGTTGAGCTGCCCCTGCCGGTCGAGTCCCTCCATCACGAACGACTCGAAGTCGGGGTAGCGCTCCTGCACCAGGCGCCACAGCCGGTTGCCCGCGAGCCGCTCGGCGGCCTTGGCGTTGCCCTCGGCGACGTACCGCTCGTTGCGCTTGATCATGGAGTGCCACGACAGCAGCCGGGCCCACGGGTTGCGCACGAACCCGAAGATCCAGTAGTCGGCGAGCTCGGGGTGCTGCCTGAGCGCCGGACCCAGCTGGGCGTGGCGGCCCTGCGGCAGGTCGCGCACGTAGGCGACGTCGGGCAGCACCGCCTGGAGCATCGAGTCGATGGTCGACCCGCCGGTCTTCTGCACGTGGACGAAGAGCACGCGCGCCTCGTGGGAGACCATCATGGGCGGCAAAGTACCAGCCCCGCCCGCCGACGCCACGAGGGCCCGGCCACCTCTCGGTGACCGGGCCCTCGGGCGTCGTGCGGGTGCTGCGTGGTGCGGGTGCTACGGGGTGCTGCAGGTCAGCTCGCGCCGCCGGTGAGCTTCTCGCGCAGGGCCTGGAGCGCCTCGTCGGAGGCCAGCGAACCGCCCTCGGACTCCGTCTCGTCCTCGGTCGAGCCCGAGGAGTACGACGTGGCCTCGCCGGCCTCGACCTCGGCCACCTTGGCCTCGGCCTGCTGCTTGACGTGGGCCTCCCAGCGAGCGTGCGCCTTGGCGTACTGCTCCTCCCAGACCGCGCGCTGCTCGTCGAAGCCCTCGAGCCACTCGCCCGTCTCGGGGTCGAAGCCCTCGGGGTAGACGTAGTTGCCCTGCTCGTCGTAGGTCGCGGTCATGCCGTAGAGGGTCGGGTCGAACTCCTCCACGTCGGCGGCCGCGGCGGTCTCGTTGGCCTGCTTGAGCGACAGCGAGATGCGACGACGCTCGAGGTCGATGTCGATGATCTTGACCATGACGTCGTCGTTGACCTGGACGACCTGCTCGGGGATCTCGACGTGACGCTCGGCGAGCTCGGAGATGTGCACCAGGCCCTCGATGCCCTCCTCGACGCGGACGAACGAGCCGAAGGGCACCAGCTTGGTGACCTTGCCGGGCACGATCTGACCGATCTGGTGGGTCCGGGCGAAGTGCTGCCACGGGTCCTCCTGCGTCGCCTTGAGCGACAGGGAGACACGCTCGCGGTCCATGTCGACGTCGAGCACCTCGACGGTGACCTCGTCGCCCACGGCCACGACCTCGGAGGGGTGGTCGATGTGCTTCCAGGACAGCTCCGAGACGTGCACCAGACCGTCGACGCCGCCGAGGTCCACGAACGCACCGAAGTTGACGATCGAGGAGACGACGCCCTTGCGGATCTGACCCTTCTGCAGCTGGGTCAGGAAGCCGTGGCGGACCTCCGACTGGGTCTGCTCGAGCCAGGCACGGCGCGACAGGACCACGTTGTTGCGGTTCTTGTCGAGCTCGATGATCTTGGCCTCGAGGGTCTGGCCGACGTAGGGCTGCAGGTCGCGGACGCGACGCATCTCCACGAGGGAGGCCGGCAGGAAGCCGCGCAGGCCGATGTCGAGGATGAGGCCGCCCTTGACGACCTCGATGACGGTGCCCTCGACGACGCCGTCCTCCTCCTTGACCTGCTCGATGGTGCCCCAGGCGCGCTCGTACTGGGCGCGCTTCTTGGACAGGATCAGGCGGCCTTCCTTGTCCTCCTTCTGGAGGACCAGGGCCTCGACCTCGTCGCCGACCGAGACGACCTCGGCGGGGTCGACGTCGTGCTTGATCGACAGCTCACGCGAGGGGATGACGCCCTCGGTCTTGTAGCCGATGTCCAGCAGGACCTCGTCGCGGTCGACCTTCACGATGGTGCCGGCGACGATGTCGCCGTCGTTGAAGTACTTGATCGTCGCGTCGATGGCGGCGAGGAAGTCCTCTTCCGACCCGATGTCGTTGATCGCGACCTGAGGCGCGTCGTAGTCGGGAAGAATGGAGATGGTGCTCGTCATAAGGGAAGTGTTTCCTTGGATGGGCAGAAGTCGTGCGGGCACGCCCGAGGTCGGGTTTCACTACCGGTGGATCGGTGCCCGGGGCGATCGCGACGCGGTGGGCGAGGCGGCTGGGCGTGGTAGCGAGCGAGGGTCCACTCCGTCTGGGACGCAGGCAGACTTCAGGCGCCTTGCCAGACTACGCCGCGGCGCGCGTGGCAGTCCAACCCGCACCCCTGTGCCGACACGCCCTCGGCGGGGCTCAGCCCGCGGGCTCGTCGGCCGCCGCGTCGCCGGCTCGGGCGATCGCGCGGAGCAGGACGTCGGCGCGCGCGGCGGCGGGGTTGTCGCCGCGTCGCGAGGCGAGGTCGACCAGCGCACCGAGGTCGGCGGCCCGGGCGAGCACCAGGGCCTCCTGCACGCCGACGCCCAGGGCGTCGGCGTACGTCGCGACGGCGGCGTCCTGGAAGACCGGGGCCCGGTGGTGGCGCACGAGGTTGCCCAGGTCGGTGAAGGGCAGCCCCGCGTGGGCGTACTCCCAGTCGACGAGGCCGGTGAGCCGCTCGCCGGCCGGGCGGGCGGGGTCGAGGAGCAGGTTCTTGGGGTTGGCGTCGCTGTGGACGAGACACACCCCCTCGACGGCGTCGAGCGCCGCCTGGGCGTCGACGGCGGCGGCGCGCAGGCCCGTCCACTCCCCCGGCGTGAGGTGGTCGAGGCGGTCGGCGTAGACCTCCACCAGCGCCGGCAGGCCGTCGACGTCGTAGGGCGGCGCGTGCACCCCGACGCTGAGGTCGGCGTCGACGAAGGGGCCCCAGCGCAGCATCCGGATCCCCGCCAGCCGAGCCAGCGCCCCACCGAGCTCCTCGCCCAGGGCGGCCAGCGCCTCGTCGGAGGCGACCTCGGCGCCCGCACCCGCTGACCCGGCCAGCGGGTCGGCCAGCAGGTCGGCCAGCGGGTCGGCGCGGCGCAGGACCAGGTCGCCCCGCGTGCCCGGCAGGAAGGAGGTGACCAGCAGGCCCGGCAGCCCGCGGTCGGGGTCGCCGTGCCTGACCTCGAGCACCTGCGGCACCGGCACCGTGCCGCGCGCCAGCCGCAGCACCGCCGCGTCGACCGACGGCGCGACCGGACCCCGGCCGCCGGCGTAGATCCGCACGACCGAGCGCTCACCCCCGGTCTCGGCCAGGAAGGTCTCCCCGGAGAAGCCGCCCTCGAGCGGTCGGAGACCCGCCGCGAGATCGCCGGGGGCGCCGGCGTGCTCGGTGGCGTGCTCGGGGGCGTGCTCGGAGGGGGGCACCGTCATGGCCAGGATGCTGCCACGGCCTCCGCGCGACGGCGCTGCGCCGTACGGTGAACCCGTGAGTCCCGACGTGCCCGACCGCCCCGCCCCCCGCTCCCCGCGCCGACCGGCGCCGGGTCGGCCGACGCCGGGCTGGCCCGCGGGCCTGCCGCGGGAGGTGCCCCGCGACCTCGGCGGCGTGCTGGGCGTGCTCGGCGGGGCGGCCATGCTCCCCGTGCGGGTCGGGGTGGCCGCCACCCAGACCACGCTCCAGCTGGGTCGTCTCGCGGCTCCCGACGGGCCCGTGCGCCGCCCGGGTGGCTACGCCGACCTGGTGCTGCGGGTCATCGGCGAGCACGGCTACGCCCAGCAGCTGGTGGAGCTGCTCACCGACGAGGACGGCCCGATGCGGCTGGCCCGCACCGTCAACGAGCTGATGGAGCCCGGTCGCCCGGTCGCCCGGCTGCTCGAGCGCGACGGCCTGCTCGACCGGCTGCTGGCCGACGAGGGCCCGCTGGCCCGGCTCACCGCCGCCGACGGCGGGCTGGAGCGGCTGCTCGGACCCGAGGGCCCGGTCGAGCGGCTGCTGGCCCCCGACGGGGCGCTCGAGCGGCTGCTCGCCGAGGGCGGCGCGCTCGACCAGCTCATCGCCCACGAGGGCGTGCTCGACCGGCTGCTGCAGACCGGCGGCGCGCTCGACCGCCTCACCGCCGCCGACGGGGTGCTCGACCAGGTGCTGCGACCGGGCGGGCTGGCCGACCGGATGCTCACCGAGGACGGCTTCGTCGAGAAGCTCATCGCCGACGGCGGCACCCTCGACCAGCTCGTGGCGCTCGGCGCCACGCTCGAGGGGATCCAGCCGCGCCTGGTGGAGCTCGCCCGGATCGTGCCGGCGCTGGCCGAGTCGGCCGACGCGCTCGGGCGGGCCGTCGGCCCGCTGGGCGACCTGGCCGGCCGCCTGCCCGGGCGGCGCAAGCCGATGCCGCTCGCACCGTGAGCGCCCTGCCGCCGCAGCCCGACCAGGCGCCCGACTCCCGCTCCCACCCGCCCCTCCCGCCGGTGCGGGTGGAGCGCCGCGACGTCGGCGAGGAGGAGTCGCGGCGCGCCAACGGCCCCGACTGGGACCGCTACGCCGACGACTACCAGGCCACCCACGGGGAGTTCCTCGGCGACGCCGGCTTCGTGTGGGGTCCGGAGGGCCTGACCGAGGCCGAGGTCGGCGTGCTCGGCCCGGTGGCGGGCCGCGACGTGCTCGAGGTCGGCTCGGGCGCCGGGCAGTGCAGCCGCTGGGTGCGCGACCAGGGCGGACGCTCCTTCGGCGTCGACCTGTCCTACCGCCAGCTCCAGCACTCGCGGCGCATCGACGAGGGCACCGGCGTGGACGTGCCCTCGGTGCAGGCGACCGCCACCCACCTCCCCTTCGCCGACGCCTCCTTCGACGCCGTGTTCTCCTCCTTCGGGGCGCTGCAGTTCGTGCGCGACCTCGACCGGGCCGTGGCCGAGACCGCGCGGGTGCTGCGACCGGGGGGCCGCTTCGCCTTCTCCATCACCCACCCGACGCGCTGGATGTTCCCCGACGACCCCGGCGAGGCCGGCCTGGTCGCGTCGCAGTCCTACTGGGACCGCACGCCCTACGTCGAGGTCGACGACGCCAGCGGCGAGGTGTCGTACGTCGAGCACCACCGCACCCTCGGCGACTGGGTGGGGGTGCTGGCCGGTCACGGCTTCGCGATCGTGCGGCTCGTGGAGCCGGAGTGGCCCGAGCACCACGACCGGGTCTGGGGCGGCTGGTCGGCCACCCGCGGCCGCTGGACCCCGGGCACCGCGATCTTCGCCTGCGACCTGCGCTGAGCCCGCACCGTCGAGGCCCGTGACGGCCCGTGACGCCGACAGGCCCCGGACCGCGTGGTCCGGGGCCTGCTGGTGGTGCGGGTGCGGCCCGCGACGGGTCCGCGAGACCGGTCAGCGACCGGCGGGCGTCCTGTCGCGGTGCGTCGTGCTGGCCGTGCCCGCGGTGCGCGGGCGCGCGCGCAGCAGGAGCACGGCGCCGGCGACGAGCAGCAGGCCGCCGCCGACGAAGCCGACGATCGGCACGGTGCGGGTGATGAGGTCGAGGCTCGCGATGTTCTCCTCGGCCTCGGCGACGTTGGTCGCCTGCTGGTCCTCGGTGAAGGCCAGCTGCAGGTCGAGGGCCTGCGTGCCGTCGTCGAGGTAGCGCTGCTGGTCGTCGGTCTGGTGGATGATCGCGCCCGTGCGCGGGTCGACGTAGATCTCCTTGACGTCGTCGTAGGTGCCGTTGAGCTCGAGCAGCGCGCTGACCACGATCGGCGCGTCCTGGATCTCCACGCGGTAGACGTAGGTCTCGAGGCCCATGACGTCCTCGGTGCGGTCGTAGACCGCGTCGACGCCCTCGCCGGTCACGCTGTCGAAGTAGGTGTAGGTGGTCTTCTCCGCGTCGAAGGGCCACTTGTTGACGACGCCCTCGTGGGCCGCGGCCTGCGCCGGCAGCTCGTCGGACTCGACCGACTCGGCGGTCGTGCGGTCGGTGGCGAAGAAGTCGTCGGCACCCGACAGCACCGACTCGTCGTCGAAGGCCGGGCACTCCTCGGTGGCCTCGGTGCCGTAGACGGCGCAGGAGCGGTTGAAGAACACCGCGGTGTCGTCGCTCGAGGCCTCGCTGTCGCTCTTGGTGATGCTGAGGGCGTAGATCGGCTCCGCCGCGCCCAGCTCGTTGGTGGCCGTGTCGAGGCGCGCCGCCTCACCGCTCAGCACCGTCACCGAGTCGACGTCGACGGGGGTGCGCTTCACGGCCCCCGGTGCCCACGTGAGGGCGACCACGGCCGCCACCACCAGGAATGCCCCCAGGCCCACGAGGACCCGTCCCAGAATCTTCATCCACTTCCCTCCCAGAAAGATCGATCGGCGAACCGTAACCCATCCGGAGGACGAAGTGTGCCTCCCGTCACAGGCTGTTACCGAACAGTAGGAATCGGTGGCCCGCGGCGCGCCTGTGCGAGACTCGCCGGCGTGCCAGACCAGCCGTCGTCGTCGACCCGCACGACCTCGGACGACGCAGCGGTGTCGACACCTCCCGCACCTCCCGCGCGCGGCGACCGGCCGCCGGCCGCCGGCGCGCGCCCCCTCGTCCTCGGCGCGTGCGCGATCCTGGTGGCGGCGCACCTGGCCCTGCGGGCGTGGGCGCTCTACCCGAGCTGGTTCTACCTCGACGACCTCCAGATGCTCGACGACGCCGAGCGCTCGGGCCTCGGTGCGGGCCTGCTGCTGGAGCCCTACGACAGCCAGTTCATGCCGCTCGGCCGGTTCCTCGCCTGGGTGGTCACCACCGGCGGCGACGTCGACTGGGCCCTCGCCGCCACGACCACCCTGCTGCTGCACCTGCTGGCCGCGGCGGCGTGCGTCTGGATGCTGTTCGTGCTCTTCGGGGCCCGCTGGGCAGTCGTGCCCCTGCTCGCCCTCTACCTCTCCAGCGCCATGACCCTGCCGGCCGCCATGTGGTGGGCGGCCAGCCTGAACGCGCTGCCGCTGCAGGTCGCGTTCTTCTCCTCGGTCGCCGCCTGGACCTGCTACCTGCGCACCGGGCGGCTGCGCTGGCTCCTCGTGACGCTGGTGGCGCTGTCCTTCGGCCTGCTGGGCTACGTCAAGGCGCTGGTCCTGCTGCCGATGCTCGCCGCGTACGCGCTCGGGTGGTTCGCCGAGGGCGGTCCGGCGCGACGTGCGCGCGTGCTGGCCCGTCGCTTCTGGCCCGCCCTGGTCGCCTGCACCGCCCTGGCGGTGGCCTACCTCGTGCACTACCTGCTGCGGGTGCCCTCGCTGGCCGAGGAGACCTCGGGCTCGGTGGCCGGCGGACTGGCGGAGACGATGCTCGGCCGGTCGCTGTCCGCCGGGCTGCTGGGCGGTCCGTGGCGCTGGAGCGACGTCAACCCGCCCGCAGGGCTGGCCGATCCGCCCGACCTGCTCGTGCACCTCGCCTGGGTCGCCCTGGCGCTCGGCGGTCTCTTCGTCGTGCTCCGGCGCATCGGGGCGGCCCGGGCCTGGGCGCTGCTGGCCGCCTACGCGGCCGCCTCCTACGTGCTGCTGCTGGTCACCCGGGCGCCCGTCGTCGGAGAGGTGGCGGGGCTGGAGTACCGCTACCTCAGCGACGTGGCCTGCGCCGCCGTGCTGTGCCTGGGTCTCGCCGTCCTGCCCCTGGCCGGGGCGCCCGGCTCGAGCCGGCCGCGGGACACCCCGCTGCTGCTGGTGGGCGTGGGGCCACGGGTCCTCACCGTCGCCACCGTCGCGGTGGTGGTGGCCGGGGTGGTGAGCTCGGTGCTCTACGCCCGCATCTGGCACACCGACAACCCCGGCGAGACGTACCTCCGCACGACCCAGGCCGAGTTCGCCGGTCTCGGAGCCGTCGACGTGGCCGACACCGTGGTGCCCGACGAGGTGGTGCCCGGCTACCTCTACCCGTTCAACACGACGGTCAGGCTGCTGCCCGTGGTGGTCGACAACGCGCGCTTCCCCTCGGTCACCGACCGCCTCGTCGCCCTCGACGCCCAGGGGCGCCCGCGGCGCGCCGTCATCGACCCCGTGGCCGTGGCCGAGGAGGGGCCGCGGCCCGACTGCGGGTGGGCCGTGCGCGAGGGTCGTTCCCGCACCGTGCCGCTCGACGACACGGCCTTCGACTACACCTGGTGGGTGCGGGTCGGCTACCTGTCGTCGGCCGCCGACACCGTCACCGTCGAGGTCGGCGACCGCACCGTCGAGGCGCCGGTCGACGCCGGCCTGGGCAGCCTCTACGTCGAGGTGACCTCCGCGGTGTCGTCTGTCACCCTGGACGGGCTGTCGCCGGGGACCACGATGTGCGTCGACGTCGTGGAGGTGGGCACAGCCGTCGCAGGAGGTCCGTTGTGAGCACACCGTCGCACGCCCGGCTCGAGCCCGGGGCCGACTCCGGGGCCGACTCCGGGGCCGCCACGGGGGCCGCCACGGGGGCCCGCAGCGCGACCACCGCGGCCGCCGCTCTCCCCCAGGGCTCGCTCGTGCCCCCGCCGGCGCGCAGCGGCCCCGACTTCGCGGCGCTCGACGCGCTGCGCGCCGTGGGCGCGCTGTGCGTGCTCACCACCCACGTCGCCTTCTGGTCCGGCGACTACACCGGCAACGGGTTCTGGGGCACGCTGCTGGCCCGGCTCGACGTCGGCGTCGCGCTCTTCTTCGTCCTCTCCGGCTTCCTGCTCGCCCGCCCCTGGCTGGCCGCCACGGCCGACCGCAGGCCGACGCCGGCGACACCGGACTACCTGTGGAAGCGCTTCCTGCGGATCGCCCCGCTCTACGTCGTGACCGCGGCCCTCGCCCTGGCGTTCGTGCGCAGCAACGCCGACCTCTCGTGGGGTGACCGGGTCGCCACGCTCCTCATGCTCGACACCTTCCGCTCCCCGCTGCTGCCGGGCGGGCTGACCCACATGTGGAGCCTGGCGGTCGAGGTCACCTTCTACCTCGCGCTGCCGGCCCTCATGGTCGCGCTGCTGGGCCGTCGCCGGGTGCGGGCGGCCCGCGGCCTGCGCCCGGCCCGGGTCCTGGTCGGCATCGCGGCGCTCGTCGTGGTCACCGCCTGGTGGCACCTCGACGGCGCGACCCGGGTGGGCCCCCACACCGACGGCGCCCCGCTGCAGTGGCTGCCGGCGTACCTGTCGTGGTTCGCGCTCGGCCTGCTGCTCGCGCTGGCCCACGTGCTGCACGAGCGGGGCGCGTGGGAGCGCCTCACCGCGCCGCTGGTCGCGCTGGGCCGCCAGCCGGGGAGCTGCTGGGCCCTGGTGGCCGGCCTGCTGCTCGTCGCCGCGACCCCGGTGGCCGGACCCTCGATGCTCGACGCCCCGACGCCGGGGCAGTCGCTGACCAAGAGCCTGCTCTACGCCGTGGTCGGGCTGCTGGTCGTGGTGACCGGGGTCTTCGCCGACCCCGCCAGCCGCTACGCCCGGGTGCTCTCCCACCCCGCCGCCCGGCGGCTGGGCTGGATCTCCTTCGGGATCTTCTGCCTGCACCTGCCGCTGCTGCACCTGGTGATGTGGGCGACGCCGTGGGAGCTCTTCGAGGGCCACGGCGTGCCGTTGTGGCTGCTGACCCTCGCGCTGTCGCTGGTGGCGGCGGAGGCGTCCTACCGCCTCGTCGAGCGCCCGGCGATGCGCCTGCGCGGACTCGTGGGGAGCCGCTCGGCCAGCCGGCCGGGGAGCCGCACCCCCTCCGGTCCGGCGACGAGCAGCCCCACCAGCGGCACCAGCATCAGGTAGACCGGCCACGCCGCCTCGCCGGCCCACCCGTCGCTGCTGCCCCAGGGCGTCACGGCGTAGGCGCCGGCGACGACGAGGACGGGCACGGCGACCGCCCAGGCGAGCGCGTCACCCGCCCCTCGGCGCTCCAGCAGCCCGGCCGCACCCCGCACGAGCACCGTGACGACGGCCGCCACGACCACGCCGGGCCAGCCGGCCACGGCGCCCGCGCCGAGCAGCCCGACGCCGGCCAGCAGGGCGCCCGGCACCCGGCGGTCGGTCAGCGGTGCGGCGTCGTCGGGCCACCCGCGGCGTCGGCCGAGCAGCACGAGGACGAGCAGCGCCACCAGCCCGACCAGCCCGGCCAGCAGACCGGTGCGGTAGGCGCGGTCGGGTGCGAACACCGCCTCGACCGGGGCGGCCTCGGGCTCCGCTCCCGTGGCCGTTCCCGTGGCCGTTCCAGCGGTCGCGGAGGGGGCCGCGGCGTCGGGGAGCAGCCAGCCCTGCTGCCAGCCGTCGACGACCACCGGGGTCAGGTCGACCCCCTCCTGCGAGGCGCGCCAGCCGGCGTTGGCGTTCTGCCGCAGCACCACGAGCGCGTCGCCGGCGGCGGGCTCCACCGTGCGGGTGTCCGGGGTCCGGCGCCACGGCAGGGCCTGCTCCCCCGCGCCCAGCGGGAGGGCGGCCTGCGCGGGGTCGGTGAGCACGAGCGCGTCGACGCCGAGCGCGGCGCTGCTGGGGGCGTCGACCAGGACCTCGCCGGCGGGCAGGTCGAGGGTGGCGCCGCCGCAGAGGCGGCCGTCGACGACCTCGCCGCGGGCGAGGTCGGCGGGCGCGGCATCCAGCGCGGTGGGCAGCACCTCGCTGTCGACGACGACGTCGGGGCCGGTGCCACAGGGGTAGGCCACCGGCTCGGTGGGCAGCGCCAGCGGGAGGTACTCCACCCCGCCCAGGTCGATCTCCGAGACGCCCACCCCCAGGTCGATGCCGGCGGCGGAGAAGTCGAGGCTCGTGGTGTCGTCGGCCTCGAGCACCTCGACGCGGAGCCGGTCGGTGCGGATCGGCACGAGGCGCGCCCGGCCGTCGTCGAGGTCGACGGTGCGCTGGCCGTCGGGCCAGGTGAGCCGCAGCCGGGTCGGGGCACGCACCGCGGCGTCCTCGTCGACGTCGACCGCGATCCGTCGCAGCGTGCGCTGGCCGAGCCAGGAGAGCTCGAGCGCCGGGCGCAGGTCGTCGGGGTCGGCGCTCCAGGTCGTGCCGGGGTCGCCGTCGACGGCGGCCACCGCACCACCGCGCGGGTCGGGCACGGCGGTGCTGCTGGCGCCGACCGAGACCGGCTGGTCGCGCAGGGCGAGCCGGTCCAGCTCGGGCCCGCCGCGCGGCACCAGGCTCAGCCGGGTGTCCCACGCCGAGGCGGCGTCGAGGGTGAACGCGCGGCTCAGGCCGGCGGCCTCCTCGTCGTCGCGGTCGCGGCCGGCCACGCAGCGCACGTCGCCGTCCACGACGACGCAGCCGCGGCGGGCGTCGCGGTCGCGTCGCAGCACGACCGCGGCCGGGTCGCCCCACGCCTCGGGCAGGGTCGGCAGCACGAGCCGGCGGCGTACGTCGACGCCGGGCAGCACGACCTCCGCCAGCGACAGCGCGCGGCCGGCCACCCCGGAGGCGTCCTCGACCCCGACCCAGGCGGTCTCCCCGGCCGGCAGCGTCGTCTCGCGCACGTCGCCGGGGCCCAGGCGCAGCTCCTCACCGACGCCGGCCTCGGTGCGCAGCCGCACGAGCTGGTCGTCGGTGGCGCCGGGCCCGCCCTCGAGCCGCACGGTGCCGCCGGCCAGGGGCTGCTCGAGGTCGAGGCGCCACCACGCCGACGAGGAGGACAGCGGGGCCGTCTCCCAGGCCGTCGCGGGGTCGCCGTCGACCGCGGCGTAGGGCAGCGCGCCGCGGCGCGCGCCACCGACCGCGGTGGCGTCGGAGGCCGAGGAGGACGCCGAGACGGCGCGCGCGCCCTCGAGCCGGACCGTCGTCGACCAGCGCCCGGCGTCGGCGGGCAGGTAGTCGCGCGCCGGGTTGCCGGTGCGCCGCACGTCGCCGGGCGTCAGCGCGGCCGAGGCGCCGTCGTGGAGGCGGGCGAAGCCGCGCTCGCGGGCGCGGAGCCCGTCGGTCAGCACCACCGGGGCCTCGAGGCCCCCGTCGTCGCCGACCAGGGCACCGGCGCCCTCCGCACCGTCGGCGGCGAGCACGGTCGGGGTGTCGCCGAGGAGCCCGAGCCGCGACAGGTCCAGCAGGTCCTCGGGGCCGCCGGCCACGACCACGGGCTGCTCGGTGCCCACCGCGAGCCGACCGCCGTCGGGCACCGCCCACACCTCGACCGCGGCCTGCAGCGACTGCCAGCCGCCGTTGACGAGCACCCGCTCGCCGTCGACCTCGTCGAGCAGCGAGCCACCGCCGACGTCGGGCCCGAAGGTCGCCACCCGCTCCAGCCCCGGGCTGTCGGCCAGGGCGGCGCGCACCAGCACGGGGTCGGGCACGTCGCCGTCGCGGGCCAGGTCGTTGCGCACCACGAGGTGCTCGACCCCGGCGCGCTGCAGGTAGGCCACCAGCGCCGCCGACCCCTCGCCCTGGGCCAGCCGGTCCTCGATCGCGTCGAGCATGCGGATGTTGCCCGGGCGGGTCAGCGGGATCACGTTGCGCACCGCCCAGGGCGCGTCGGCCAGCCACTGCAGCGGCTCGTCGCGCGGGCCGCCCCACACGTACTCCCCGAAGGCCGAGCCCGGCACCAGCAGGTCGGTGCCGCCGGGGTCCATGTCGTCCTGGGCCGCCAGCCAGGCCGCGGTCTCCTCCCAGTACGACGGCACCCCGAGGGTCGCGCCGGCCGGGGTCACCCGGCCCAGCGCCGCCGGCAGCGCCGCGCCGGCCACGACCGCCAGCGCCATCGCCACGACCGCCGCGCGGTTGACCCGCTCCAGGCGCGCCTGCGGACCGGCGCCGGGCCCCTGCGGGGCACCCACGTCGGCACGGTCGTCGCGACCACGCGCCAGCACCCGGTCGAGCACGAGGGCCAGGCCCACCACCAGCGGCAGGCGCAGCACGGGGTCGAACTTGTGCACGTTGCGCAGCGGGGCCAGCGCGCCGTCGAGCAGCCCGCGCACGTCCGCGGCCCACCAGCCCTCGACCGCCCCGGTGTGGCCGGCCCCGACCATGAGCACGCCGAGGAGCACCGAGAGCACGAGGAAGGAGCGGTGCGGCGTGCGGCGGTGGGCCAGCCCGGCCACGCCGAGCAGCAGCACCACACCGCTGTTGAGCACGAGGGTCGCGGTGGTGATCAGGTCGTTGCCGGCGCGCGAGGCGGGGTCGACGTAGGGCACCCAGTTCGAGGTGCCGCGCAGGACGTCGAAGAGCGTGGTCGGGAAGGTCGTGACCGACGTCGTCTCGATGTAGTCGAGGAACGGCGGGCTGTAGGCGCCCATCACGAAGAGCGGCACCAGCCACCACAGCGTGCCGAGGAGCGTGAAGAGCGGCCACCACAGCATCAGCGCGCGCCGCCGCGGTCCGGGGGTGCGGGTGAGCAGCCACACCACGCCCAGCGGCAGCACCGCGAAGGTCGCGGCCGCGTTGACGCCGCCGACCATGGCGACCGCCAGGGCGGAGAGGGCCGCGGCACGGCGGGGCGACCCCACCGTGGCACCGCGCACCAGCGGCAGCAGCACCCAGGGCGCCAGGGCGCTGGGCCACGCCTCGATGCTGATCGGGCCGAGCGTGGTCAGCAGCCGCGGCGAGAGCGCGAAGGCGAAGCCCGCCGTGAGGGAGGCCAGGTCGGAGCGCACCCCCAGCGCCCGGGTGACCCGCGCGGCCCCGCTGAGTGCCACCGCCATGACCAGGCCCACCCACAGCCGCTGCACCACCCAGCCGGGCAGGTCGACGAGCCCGCCGAGGAGGAAGAACGGTCCCATCGGCCACAGGTAGCCGTAGGCCTGGTTCTGCAGCTGGCCGAAGGCGCCCTCGCCGTCCCACAGGTGCAGGGCCCGGCCCAGGAAGTCGGCGGGCGCGGCGGCGAGGTCGAGCTTGGTGTCGGCGACGAGGTAGCCGGGGTCCTGGACGAAGGCCACCCCCACGACCACCAGGCACGCGGCGAGCAGCCGCAGCCGGAAGGTGGCGGTCATCGCTTGCGCAGCACCAGCACGAGGTTCCAGGTCACGACCTCGCGCAGCACCGGCACGCGCAGCATCCACCACGACCAGCGGGGGTTGTAGCGCGGCAGGACGGCCACGACCTCGGCGTCCTGCTGGCGCGCCGCCCAGTCGAGCCCGGCGGCGACGGTGACGGCGAACAGCGACTCGCCGTACTTGTTCTTGGGCTCGTGGCCGTGCGTGCGGGCGTAGCGGCGACGCGCGTAGCGGCCGCCCACGAGGTGCCACGGCGAGGTCTCGTGGCCGCCCCACGGGCCCCACCACAGGCACCAGCTGATGAAGGTCGTGCCGCCGGGCCGGGTGACGCGCAGCATCTCCTCGCACATCAGCCACGGGTCGGAGACGTGCTCGAGGACGTTGGAGGAGTAGCAGACGTCGACCGCGCCGTCGCGGAAGGGCAGCCGCATCCCGCTGCCGACGACCGTGCCGCCGGCGATGCCGCCGAGGCCGGAGAGCTCGCCGACGTCGGAGTCGAGGGAGAAGTACGTCGCCCCCGCCGCGCGGAACGCGTCGCGGAAGTAGCCGGGGCCGCCGCCCACGTCGAGCAGCGTGGCGCCGCGCAGGTCGACGTAGGACCCCAGCTGGGTCGCGGAGTCGTCGGCGAGCGCGGTGTAGAAGCGCGCGGGATCGCTCTGCTCGTGGCGGAACTCCCCCAGCAGCCGGGTCGCCCGCCCCCAGGTCGCGCGGCGACGAGCGCTGCGCGGACCGGTCGGGAACACCCGGCCACGCCCGCGTCCGGAGGCTCGGACCTCGCCGGGTCGGCGGCGGGGCAGGAGGGAGCTGGGGCGACGCACGGCGGCGAGACTACCCGCTGGTAGCCGCGTTGGTAGTGTCCGCCGGATGCACGCTCGCCCGTCACCGGCCGACCGCCCGGCCGACCCGTCCTCCGACCCGCTGGCCGACCCGCTGGCCGCCTCGCTGGCCGGCACCTCGGTGGTGTTCCTCAGCTGGCGCGACACCAGCAACCCCGAGGGCGGGGGCGCGGAGCGCTACCTGGAGAAGATGGCGGCGGGGCTGGTCGCGCGCGGCTGCGAGGTCACCGTCTTCTGCGCCGCCCACGCCGCGGCACCGCCCGAGCAGGTGGTCGACGGCGTCCGGTTCGTGCGGCGCGGCACGAAGCTCTCGGTCTACCTCGAGGGCATGCGCGCGCTGCGCCGCGGCGACCTCGGCGACCCCGACGTGGTCGTCGACGTGCAGAACGGCCTGCCCTTCTTCAGCCGTCTCGTCACCCGTGCCCCCGTCGTCGTGCTCGTGCACCACGTGCACCGCGAGCAGTGGCCCGTGGTCTACCCCGGGCTGGTGGGCCGGGTCGGCTGGTGGATCGAGCGGCGCCTCGCACCGAGGCTCTACCGCCGCTCCCAGTACGTCGCCGTCTCGCGCGCCACCGCCCGCGAGCTGCGGGCGCTCGGGGTGCGCGGCCCCCGGGTCGCCGTGGTGCACAACGGCACCGACCCGTGGGTGCCGGTCGACCCCGGCCCCTCCCCCCGGCCGCTCGTCGCCGTCGTCGGCAGGGTGGTGCCCCACAAGCAGGTCGAGCACGCCGTCGACGCGGTCGTCGCGCTGCGCGAGGAGGTGCCCGGCCTGCACCTCAGCGTCGTCGGCAGCGGCTGGTGGGAGGCGCAGCTGGCCGAGCACGTCGCGGCCCTCGGCGCCGACGACCTGGTGACGCTGGAGGGCCACGTCACCGAGGAGCGCAAGCACGAGGTCTACGAGCGTGCCTGGGTGCTCGCCCTGCCCTCCCTCAAGGAGGGCTGGGGCCTGGTGATCGGCGAGGCCGGCATGCACGCCACCCCCACCGTCGCCTACCGCTCCGCCGGGGGCACCCAGGAGTCGGTCGAGGACGGCGACTCGGGGCTGCTGGTCGACGACCAGGACGCCTTCACCGACGCCCTGCGGGCCGTGCTCACCGACGACGCCCTGCGCGGGCGGCTGGGCGAGGGCGCCCGGCGCGTCAGCCGCACCTACACGTGGGAGGCCGCCCAGCAGGCCTTCGCCCTCGTGCTGCTCGCTGCGGTGGAAGGGCGCCACGTCGAGAGCCAGGACCCCGAGGTGGTCGCCGACGTGCGGCCCCGCCGCACGCGGGCGCGGCGCGGGGGCACGGGCGCCGGCCCGCTCGCACGGGCCCGGCGGGCCCTGGACGCCAGGAGGGGCCGGCGGTCGCGATGACCTCCGGCCCCTCCGGGCACGCTGGGTGACGGCGCCGCTGCGCCGCTGCGTCAGTTGGTCGAGCCGTAGCCGACGACCTGCGAGGCGTCGGTGACGCTCACCGGGCTCTGATCGGGCTTCTGCGTCTGCGACGAGACGACACCGACGATGGTGGCGGTGGCCATGGCGCCGCCGACGAGGACGGCCGCGACCGTGCTGAGAATAGTTCCCACTGTGTAAACCCCTCCCTGAGTTCGGGGAGAGCCTAACAGTGACGACGGTCTCAGGCGGACTTCACGCCGACTTCCTGCGCAGGCGGCGCGCCGCGGCCCGCACCCCGGTCGGCAGGGCCAGCACGCCCACCACCGCGGGTCCCCCCAGGTACGCCGTCCAGGCGAGCACCAGCGCCACCACCCAGCCGCGCGGGGACGGGTCCGCCTCGACCCCGGCGAGACGCACGACCCGGAGCTCGGGCCCGTCGACCAGCACCTGCCCGGCCACGTCGGGCACGTCAGCGGAGAGGGCGGCGGCGGCCTCGAGGTCGACCACCACCACCGCGACGCCCAGGGCGGCGAGCTCCGCGGCGGCGGCCCCGGGGGTGCCCGCGTCGAGCGCGGCCAGCGCCGCGCGGGCGCGGGGGTCCTCCCCGGCGACGGCCGTGCCGTCGACCACGAGGGAGTCGTCGGCGACGTAGTCGGGCGCCAGGTAGCGACCGAGGGGGTCGAGCACCTTCCGGTCGCCGTTCCACGCCGGCCGGCGGTAGCTCGAGGCGGGCAGGACGAGCACGTCGCCCCCGCTGGGGGCCGCGGCGGCCGAGACCACCGGGCGCGCCGCGGCCCACGACGACGGGAGGTCGACGGCGCCCAGCCGGCCCGCCGCGCCCCACGTCGCGTCGGGCAGCAGCGCGACGGGCAGCAGCACCGCGGCCCCCGCCACCGCCAGCGGCAGCACCGGGGCCGCCGAGCGACGCGCCAGCGCGAGCAGCACACCGGCGCCGTGGGCCACGAGGAGCACCAGCAGCGGCGCGCACAGCAGCAGCAGCCGCGACCCGTCGCGCAGCAGGCCCAGCCCTGGCACGGTCGCCGCCAGCGAGCCCAGCGCGTCGGGCACGGCCCAGGTGAGCGCGGCGAGCAGCCACCCGGTCGCCCACGCGGCCAGCAGCACGCCCCGCTCCCGCGCCGGCGTCGCCCGCCACCAGGCGCGTGAGCCGAGCAGGGCCAGCGCCACGAGCACGACCAGCGCCACCCATCCCGTGGCGCCCAGGCGGCTGGGCGGCACGACCTCGACGTTCCACACCCCACCCAGGGTCAGCGCGGCCAGCGGACCCGGCACCGCGCCCTCCCCCTGCAGCGCGAAGAGACGCGCGCCCGCCGCGTCGGTGGTCGCCACCGACGCGTGCAGCGCCCCCGCCACCAGCCACGGCGCGTTGCCGGCCGCCGCCATCGCCAGCACCGCGCGACGCCGGCCGCGCCCCCAGGCGGCCAGCACGAGCACGAGCGCCGAGGCCAGGCCCGCGCTCGCGCTCAGGCAGGCCAGCGGCACCACCAGCCACAGCCGGCGGGGCGCGCGGCCCACCACGCGCCACTCCCGCGCGAGCAGCAGCAGCCACGGCAGCGCGGCGTAGGCGACCAGGACGGGCCAGGCGCCGAGCACGAGCCGCTCGACCACGAAGGGGTTCCACTGCCACAGCCCGACGGCGAGCAGCCGCACCGGGGTCGGGCCGGGCGCCAGCCGCGCGGCCCCCACGCCGCCGGCGACCAGGCTCCCCAGGAGCACGACCTTCTGCAGCACCATGCCGCCGACCACCTCGTCGAGCAGCCCGACCACCGCGTCGGAGGGCACCGCCCGCGGCAGCCCCGAGCCCAGCCCCCACACGTCGGGTCGCAGGGCCAGGTCGGGCACCCACACCATGTCGAAGGTCAGCACGTAGCCCGGCGCGAGGGCCGGCCCGAGCAGCAGGACCGCCAGGAGCAGCGACCACAGCGGCACCAGCCAGGGCGGCGTGCGCCGGGGGTCGACCACGCGGCGCTCGGAGGGGTCGTACTGTCCGGTGTCGGTCACGGTCCCCCTCGTCCTCCCCTCGTCGACGCCCTCGTCGTCCGTCGCGCGCGGGGTCGCGGTGATCCAACCACCCCGGCCGGAGCGTCCGGGCACCACCGGCGGCGCGCCCCGTCGTAGTGTTCGTGCCCGTGACCTCCACGACCGCGCCGACCACCCGGCGCCTGCGCGGTGGCGCCTCGATCGCCGTGGCGATGGGCGTCATGAACGTCGCCACCTACGGCTACACCGTGGCCGCGGCGCACCTGCTCGGCCGCGAGCCCTTCGGCGCCTTCTCCGCCCTCATGGGCGTCCTGCTCGTGGTCAACGTGCTGTCGCTGGGCCTCCAGGCCACGGGTGCCCGGCGGATCTCGGCGGCGCCGGCGCAGACCGAGGAGATCGAGCGGGTCGTGCTCGGCGTCGGGGTGCGCAGCGCGCTGGGACTCGGCGCGCTGTGCCTGCTCGCCTCCCCCGTGCTCAACACCGTGCTCCAGCTCCACAGCCTGCCCACCGCGATGCTGGTCGCCCTCGCGGCGGCGCCGCTGACCCTCATGGGTGCGCAGGCCGGGGTGCTCCAGGGCGAGCGCCGCTGGGAGCCGCTGGCCCTGGTCTACCTCACCCAGGGGCTCGGCCGCGTCGCCTGCGGACTGGGGCTGATGGCGGTGTGGCCGACCGAGTTCGCCGCGATGCTCGGCGTGGCGCTCGGCGCCTGGCTGCCGGTGCTGGTCGGCTGGGTCGCGCTGCGGCGTCCCCGCCCCGAGGTCGAGACACCCGAGGGCCACCCCGGCGTGGAGCTGCTGCGCGAGGTCGGTCGCAGCAGCCAGGCCCTCTTCGCCTTCTTCGCCCTCTCCAACGCCGACATCCTGGTCGCCCGCGCCGTGCTGCCCGACGACCAGGCGGGCCTCTACGCCGCCGGTCTGATCCTGGTCAAGGCGGTGCTCTTCCTGCCGCAGTTCGTCGTGGTCATCGCCTTCCCCAGCATGGCCTCCGACGGCGCCAGCCGTCGCGCCCTGCTGCTGTCGCTGTCGACCACCGCGGTCCTCGGGGCGTGCGCGCTCGGCGGCACCCTGCTCCTGCCCGACCTGGCGCTGCTCTTCGTCGGCGGCTCCGACTTCGACGACATCAAGTCCGAGCTGTGGCTCTTCGCCATCGTCGGCACCCTGCTGGCGATGCTGCAGCTGCTCCTCTACTCCGCCCTGGCCCGTCGCCAGGGCCGCGCGATCCTGGCGCTGTGGACCGGGCTCGTCGTGCTCGTCGCGGGAGCGCTGACGGTGGAGTCGGTGGGCTCGCTCATCGTGCTGGTCGTCGTCATCGACGCCTGCCTCTTCGTGTGCCTGCTCACCCTGGCCCTGCTCGACCGCCCGGCCGTCGCCCCCGAGGCGGCACCGGCGCGCGTCGGCGACTGAGCCCGCCCGCGCCCTCCGGCACCACCGGCGACGGGAGCGTGCGTCCGGCCGGGGACGGCTAGTGGGCCGCGTCGTGCCAGCTGCGGCCGGTGCCGACGGAGACGTCGAGCGGCACGGCCAGGTCGGCGGCGCCGCCCATGTGGGTGCGCACGAGGGCCTCGAGGGCCTCCCGCTCACCGGCGGCGACCTCGAGCACGAGCTCGTCGTGCACCTGGAGCAGCATCCGCGAGCGCAGCCCCTCGGCGGCGATCGCCTCCTCCACCCGCAGCATCGCGACCTTGATGATGTCGGCGGCCGAGCCCTGGATGGGGGCGTTGAGCGCCATCCGCTCGGCCATCTCGCGGCGCTGACGGTTGTCGCTGGTGAGGTCGGGCAGGTAGCGACGGCGACCCATGATGGTCTCGGTGAAGCCCGAGCGACGGGCCTCCTCGACGATGCCCTCGAGGTAGTCGCGGATGCCGCCGAAGGTCTCGAAGTACTCCTCCATCAGCCCGCGGGCCTCGCCCGGCTCGATGCCGAGCTGCTGGGAGAGCCCGAAGGCCGAGAGCCCGTAGGCCAGGCCGTAGTTCATGGCCTTGATCTTGGCCCGCTGCTCGACGGTGACCGCGTCGGCCGGGGTGTCGAAGACCCGGGCCGCGGTGATCGAGTGGAAGTCGCGACCCGACCTGAAGGCCTCGATGAGCAGGGCGTCCTCGGAGAGGTGGGCCATGATGCGCATCTCGATCTGGCTGTAGTCGGCGGTCATCAGGCACTCGAAGTCGGCGCCGTCGGCCTCGCGACCGACCACGAAGGCCTCGCGGATGCGCCGACCCTCCTCGGTGCGGATGGGGATGTTCTGCAGGTTGGGGTCGGTGCTGGAGAGCCGGCCGGTGGCGGCGATCGTCTGGTTGTAGGTGGTGTGGATGCGCCCGTCGGGGGCCACGGTCTTGAGCAGGCCCTCGATGGTCTGGCGCAGCCGGATGACGTCGCGGTGGCGCAGCAGGTGCAGCAGGAACGGGTGCTCGGTCTTGACGTAGAGCGCCTGCAGCGCGTCGGCGTCGGTGGTCCAGCCGGTCTTGGTGCGCTTGGTCTTGGGCATGTCGAGCTCGTCGAAGAGCACCACCTGCAGCTGCTTGGGCGAGCCGAGGTTGATCTCCTTGCCGATGACGGCGAAGGCCTCGTCGGCGGCCTGCTTGACCTCGTCGGCGAAGTGGGACTCCAGCGCCTCCAGGTGGTCGGTGTCGACGGCGATGCCGACCTGCTCCATGCGGGCCAGCTGCTCCACCAGCGGCAGCTCGACCTGCGCCATGAGCTCGCGCCCGCCGTGCTCCTCCACCGCGGTGTCGAGGGCCTCGGCGAGGTCGACGACGGCGCGGGCGCGCAGCATCGCGACGTCGGCGACGGCCTCGTCCTCGTCGAAGAGCAGGCCCTGGTCGCCGTCGGTCTCCTCGCGCAGCTCCCTGCGCAGGTAGCGCAGCGTGAGGTCGGCCAGGTCGTAGGAGCGCTGGTCGGGCCGCACGAGGTACGCCGCGATCGCGGTGTCGCTCTGCAGGCCGCGCAGGGTCCAGCCGTGGGCGGCCAGCGCCAGCACAGGGCCCTTGGCGTCGTGGAGCACCTTGGGCCGGGCGGCGTCGCCGAGCCACGCCGCGAGGGCGGCGTCGTCGGCGGGGGTCAGGGTGGCGGCGTCGACGTAGGCCGTGCGATCACCGGGGGCGGCC
This sequence comes from Nocardioides sp. Leaf307, assembly GCF_001423135.1. Lineage (NCBI taxonomy): Bacteria > Bacillati > Actinomycetota > Actinomycetes > Propionibacteriales > Nocardioidaceae > Nocardioides > Nocardioides sp. Leaf307. The sequence goes on from NZ_LMNY01000002.1 coordinate 350,235, forward strand.
AGCGCGAGGCCGTCGACGCGACCGGAGCCGGCGCCCCACGCGCCCCGCACGTGCAGACCCACGACGCCGTCGCCGGTCTCCTCCAGCCACGGGCCCAGCTCATCGGCGCCCAGGGTGGTGCCGCCGACCTCGAAGCCGGGACCGTCGACCTCCTCCTCCGAGGTCAGGGTCTCGAAGAGCCGGTCGCGCAGCACGCGGAACTCCAGCCCGTCGAAGAGGGTGTGGACCTCCTGGCGGTCCCAGGGCCGCATCGCGAGGTCGGCGGGCAGCAGCTCGAGGTCGAGGTCGCGCACGAGGGCGTTGAGGCGACGGTTGCGGATCACGTCGCCGAGGTGGGCGCGCAGGTTGTCGCCGGCCTTGCCCTTGATGGCGTCGGCGTGGGTGATGACGTTGTCGAGGCCGTCGTACTGCGCGATCCACTTGGCCGCGGTCTTCGGGCCGACCCCGGGCACGCCGGGGAGGTTGTCGGAGTCCTCGCCGACCAGCGCGGCCAGCTCGGGGTAGCGGTGCGGGGGCACGCCGTACTTGGTCTCCACGGCCTCCGGGGTCATCCGGGCCAGGTCGGAGACGCCGCGCATGGGGTAGAGCACCGTGCAGGCCTCGGTGACCAGCTGCAGCGAGTCGCGGTCGCCGGTCAGCACGAGCACGTCCATGCCGTCGGCCTGGGCCTGGGTCACCAGCGTGGCGATGATGTCGTCGGCCTCGAAGCCGTCCTTCTTCAGGAACGGCACCCGCAGCGCCCCGAGGACCTCCTCGATCAGCGGCAGCTGGCTGCCGAACTCGCTGGGGGTCTTGTTGCGCTTGGCCTTGTACTCGGAGTACTCCTCCAGCCGGAAGGTCTGCCGGGAGACGTCGAAGGCCACCGCGAGGTGCGTCGGCTGCTCGTCGCGCAGCACGTTGATGAGCATCGAGGTGAAGCCGTAGACGGCGTTGGTGTGCTGCCCCGTGGTCGTCGAGAAGTTCTCCACCGGCAGCGCGAAGAAGGCGCGGTAGGCCAGCGAGTGGCCGTCGAGCAGCAGCAGTCGCGGGCGGGCGGAGGCGTCGGGAGCGGGCGTCGTCTCGGGCACCCGGCGACTCTATCCGTCGCCGGGGACACCGCCACCCGCGCCGCCGGAGGGCCCGGCCGGTGCCGCGACCCCGCTAGGTTGAGCCCCATGAGCCAGACCTCCGCACCCCGGTCCACCGACGACCTGATGGCCTCCCTGCCCCACGGCATGGGTGGGCTGAACGAGAAGATGGGCATCGAGCTCGTCGAGTTCTCCGCCGACAGGGTCGTGGCGACCATGCCCGTCGAGGGCAACACCCAGCCCTACGGCCTGCTGCACGGCGGGGCCTCGGTCGTGCTGGCCGAGAGCCTCGGCTCGATGGGCTCGGCGCTGCACGCCGACCCGCTCGGCAAGGTCGCGGTGGGCGTCGACATCAACGCCACCCACCACCGCTCGGCGACCGCGGGCCTGGTGACGGGCACCGCGACCCCGGTGCACCTGGGGCGCTCCTCGGCGTGCTTCGAGGTCGTGGTCACCGACGAGCGCGGCAAGCGGGTCTGCACCGCGCGCATCACCTGCGCGCTGGTGCCCAAGGAGCAGCTGGGCATGTGACCCGGCGCCCCGGGTGGTCCTCGGACCGGCCGGGGCCCTGTCGACGGAGCGGGCTCAGGCCTCGGCCTGGGACTCCTTGCGCCGCAGCGAGCGGCGGGCGGCGAGCACCTGCCCGCGCTGCCGGCTGGTGAGCCCGCGCCCGGCGCCGGGGCGCTGGGCCTCGATCTTGCTGCGCACCAGCGCGGTGGCCGCGACCCTGACGGTCGCCTGCGGGGCGAGCGCGAGGCGGGCCATGAAGCGGTTGGCGTCGCGGGAGCCGGAGTCGGCCGCGGTCATCACGTGGGCGACGCCGAGCTCCTCGGCGTAGGCGACGGCCGACTCCATGAGGGTGCGGCCGATGCCGCGGCGGCGGTAGGCCGGCAGCACGTGGGGCGAGAGCGCCTGCACGACCGGCTCGAGGTTGATCGGACTGACCGTGGCCACGCGGAGGTAGACCGCGCCGGCCGGCTCGCCGTCGTGCTCGGCCACCAGCAGCCGCTGCTCGGGCGAGTCGGCGGCCGACTTGATGACCACCTCGAGGTCCGCGACCTGCTCCTGCAGGTCGGTGCGACGCAGCGAGTCGGCCCACAGCTCGGCCAGGAACAGGGCGTCGGCGACCTCGGCGGGCCGCAGCGAGACCTGCGAGCGTGTCATCGACCCGACCCTCCCCTGGGCCCTCGGCAGGGCCCGTCCGTGGTGGGCGCCCCCCGGCGAGCCCCCTTCGTGCGTGTGACGCGCCGTTGAGACTACGCTCCCACCCGATCGACTGTCAGAGGAGTCCCGTGATCCCCGGTGCCGGCACGCTCGTCAACGTCGCGACGGTCCTGCTGGGCTCCGGGCTGGGCGTCCTGCTGGGCAACCGGCTGCCGACCCGCACCCGCGAGCTGGTCACCGACGCCCTCGGCCTCGTCACGCTGCTCATCGCCGCCACCTCGGCGATGGAGGTGCTCTCCCCCGACCTGAGCGACGCCGTCGGCAGCAGCGCCCCGGTGCTCGTCGTCCTCGGCGCCATGCTGGTCGGCGGGATCGTCGGCTCCACGCTGCGCCTGGAGCAGCGCGTCGAGCAGCTGGGGGCCTGGCTGCAGCGCCGCCTCGGCGGGGCCTCCGGGCCGGGTGACGCAGCACCGGACGCCGCGGCACCTGAGGCCGCAGGACCGGGAGCGGCGGCGGGCGAGCGGCGCCGACGCTTCGTCGAGGGCTTCGTCGTGGCCTCGCTGGTCTTCTGCACCGGGCCGCTGACCATCCTGGGCTCCCTCAACGACGGCCTCGGCAACGGCGCCGACCAGCTCTACCTGAAGTCGACCCTCGACTTCTTCGCCGCCATCGCCTTCGCGGCCTCCTTCGGGTGGGGCGTGGCCGCCTCGGTGCTCACCGTCGTCACCGTGCAGGGCGGGCTCACCCTGGTCGGGCTCGCGCTGGGCGACGTGCTCCCCGACGCCCAGCTCGCCGCGATCACGGCCACCGGCGGGCTGCTGCTCGTCGGGGTCGCGCTGCGGCTGCTGCGCATCCGCGAGGTGGCCGTGGCCGACCTGCTGCCGGCGCTGCTCGTGGCCCCGCTGCTGGTGACGGCGCTCGCGGCGTACCGCTGATCCTCGCGTGACGGGCCCCCCGGGGCACCGATCCGGCCCCAAGGTCACGAATCGGCCACAAACGTTTCAGCCTGCGCAAGCGGGGTACCAAAGCGGCCCCTGCGCACTAGGTTGCCTCCTGTGCCGTGACCCCGACCACGGTGCCACGAGATCCCGGAGGACAGATGAAGCGTAGATCCACCACGATCCGCCTCGCCGCCGTTGCGGCTGCCAGCGCGATGGTGCTCGCAGGCTGCGGCAGCGACTCGGGCGACGAGGAGCCCAGCTCCACCAGCTCCGACAGCGGGTCCTCGGCCCCGACCGCGGAGGGCGACGGCACCCTGGTGTTCGGCACGCTGCTCCCGCAGACCGGCAGCCTGGCCTTCCTCGGCCCGCCGGAGTTCGCCGGCGTCGACCTGGCCGTCAACGACATCAACGAGGCCGGCGGCGTCCTCGGTGCCGACGTCGAGAGCGTCCGCGGCGACTCGGGCGACACCGACTCCGGTATCGCCCCGGCCGAGACCGACAAGCTCCTCGACGGGGGCGCCGACGTCATCGTCGGTGCCGCGTCCTCGGGCGTCTCGCTCACCGTGATCGACAAGATCATGTCCTCGGGCGCGGTCATGTTCTCCCCGGCCAACACCTCCACCGCCTTCGACGAGGGCGACTACGCGGAGCCGGACAACTACTTCCGCACCGCCCCCTCCGACATCCTCCAGGGTGCGGTCATGGCCAACCTGCTGCTGCAGGACGGTCGCCAGAACGTCGCGATCCTCGCCCGCCAGGACGCCTACGGCGAGACCCTGGCCGAGCAGATCGCCACCAACCTGGAGAACGCCGGCAGCCAGGTCGCCGCCACCGTGTTCTACGGCGAGAAGGCCCAGTCCTACGACTCGCAGGTGGAGGAGATCGCGGGCTCCGGCGCCGACGCCGTCGTGCTGGTCGCCTTCGAGGAGACCACCTCGATCATCCCGCAGCTGATCCAGGCCGGCGCCGGTCCGCAGGACCTGCCGACCTACTTCGTCGACGGCAACACCGCCAACTACGACAAGTCGGCCACCGCACCGCTGCCCGACGGCACCCTCGAGGGCACCAAGGGCACGATCCCGGGCGCCGAGACCGCGGCCGACTTCAAGGACCGCCTGGCCACGGTCGACGACAACCTCAAGGACTACGCCTACGCCGCGGAGTCCTACGACGCCACCATCGTCTCCGCCCTGGCCGCGATCGCGGCCGACAGCGACGCCGGTGACGCCATCGCCGAGCAGATCCCCGACGTGACCCGCGAGGGCACGAAGTGCACCACCTTCGAGGAGTGCGCCGGCCTGCTGGCCGACGGCGAGGACATCGACTACGACGGTGTCTCCGGCCCCATCGAGCTGAGCGACCTGGGCAGCCCGACCTCGGCGTCGATCGGCATCTACGAGTACGACGCGCAGAACAAGATCTCGCCGGTGGACTACATCAGCGGCGACATCTGAGCCGACCGCGGCACCGCACCACCAGCACCCGCTTCATCCGCAGGGCCCCGGAGCACCGCTCCGGGGCCCTGCGCCGTCCCGCCCGGACGGGAGCGGGAGGGACCGGGCGACGCGCGCACCGGTCCCCCCGCTCAGGCCACCGTGGTGGTGGACGCCCCGCGGTCCCGCGTCGAGGCGGGCCGCTCGAGCGCCGTGCCCTCCTCCGCGGCCTCGAAGGCCGGGTCGTCGGCGAAGGACTTCAGGCGCGCGATGCGGTAGATGAGCAGGCCGTAGAGCGCCTTGGCCAGGATGTCGGCGATGGAGTAGCCGGCCTGCTTGCCGACCCAGGCGTCGGAGCCGTCGAGACCGAGCAGGGGCAGCAGGTAGGCGATCGGGTAGACCCCCCACGAGGCGAAGAGGAGGATCCGCAGCCGCGAGATGGTCTGGCGCACCGCGGGCGGCTGGCGGTCCAGCGACCGGGTCAGCTCCACGAAGAGCACGTAGAGGATGTAGAGGAACGGCAGGGTCGACAGCAGCCCGAACACGTGGCGCAGGGCGTCGCTGTCGCTGATCTCCCCCGGGTAGCCCAGGACGATCATCAGCGCCGAGGCCGGCACGAGCCGCCACAGCAGCGACGCCTGGAGCTTGCGGGCCAGGGCGAGGACGACGACGAGCTCCACGAGCAGGAGCGGCACCGTGAGCAGCCAGTCGACGTAGCGGTAGCCCTCGTTGAACGACGCACCGACGGCCTGGGTGTAGGTGCCCTCACCCCCGACCGCGTCGGTGACGAAGGCCTCCTTGAAGGAGCTGAAGATGCGGAAGTAGTGGTAGGCGGCGATGCCGCACACCACCGCGGAGACCAGGAGCGCCTGCCGGTAGCGCGGCAGCACGCGCGGCTGGGCGGCGACGAGGAACAGCGCGGTGAACAGCTGGGCCGCGATGACCAGCGACAGCAGGTTGTAGACCGTGTCGTACTGGCCCTGGGTGAGTTGATCGGGAATCACTGGAACGACCTCCGTTGACGTGTGGCCGAGGAGGGCGACGGCGCCCTCAGGTCAGCACAAGTGGCGCTGACCTGCGCCGATGCGGGCCGTGGTGGGCCGCTGACGCAGCCTCAGTGTGGACCTCCACGTGAACTTCAACAAGATATTTCAATCCTTTGTTGAGATTTTGCCGTCCAGGGGTCCCCGAGGCCGTCGCCGAGGTCGATACTCGCGGTGTGACCGTCCTCGAGCCCCGACTCGCCCCCGCCGGCGGGCCGGCGCGCGTCGACGTGCTCCGCACCGCGTGCCGCTGGTCGCGCCGACTCGCGGTCGTGGCCGTCGGCGGGGCCGTCGTGCTGGCGGCGGCGCCGGTCCCCGCCGGGGTCTCGGGTCCCCTCGTGCTCGCCGTCGCGGGCGCCGGGCTGCTCCTCGGTCTGCCGCACGGTGCCGTCGACCACGTCGTGGCCGCGCGGCTCGCCCGTCGGTCGTGGCCCGTGGTCGCCCTCGCGTACGCCGCGGTCGCCGCGGTGAGCTGGGTCCTGCTCGCCACCGCGGGGCCGGTGGCCCTGGTCGCGGTGCTGCTGCTCAGCGTGGTGCACTTCGGCCTCGGCGAGCTCGAGGTCGTCAGGGAGGTCTCCGGGTGGCGGCCCGGCCCCGTCGTGTCGGTCGCGGTCGCTCTCGCGGGAGCCGGCGCCCTGCTGCTGCCGCTGGCCCGCGCCGGGCCGCTCCTGGTCGACGTCGGCACCGCGGTCTCCCCCGGGCTCGGGCCGCTCCTGGGCGAGCCCGTCGTGCGGGCCGCGCTCGCCGCGACCTGGGTCGCGGCCGCAGCGGTGGCGACGACGGCCGCGCTGCGGGCGGGCCAGCGTCAGGTCGCCGCCGACGTGCTGGTGCTCGGCCTCCTCGGGGCGGTCGTGCCGCCGCTCGCCGCCTTCGCCCTGTGGTTCGGCGGCTGGCACGGTCTGCGCCACTGCGCCCGCCTGCTGCTCGACGACCAGCGCTGCGCCTCCTGGGTCGCCGCGGGTGACCCCGCCCGAGCGGTGCGCGTCCTGGCCGGCCGCGCCGCGTGGCCCACCCTCGCGGCCACGGCCGTGCTCGCCGCCCTCCTCGCGGGGTCCGTGCGCGCCGCCGACCCGAGCCGCGCGCTCGCCACGACGCTGCTGCTCCTGCTGGCCCTGACGGTGCCGCACATGCTGGTCGTGCTGTGGAGCGACCACCGCGCCCGGCACCCCGGCCGACTCAGCCGGTCTGCCAGGTGAAGCCCAGCTCGGAGGGCTCCGGCGGTCGTGTGCCGTCGGTGCGGGCGAGCCAGTAGAGGCAGCCCGCGTCGCCCCAGGCGGAGTCCGCGCCGCCGTCGACCTGCAGCAGCGGGCGCCACCGCAGCGCCTCGCGGCGGTGCTCCTCGTCCCACGTCGCCGCGCCCAGCCGGGCCTCGGCCGCCTCCCACTCCACCGCTCCCTGCACCGGACGGGCCCAGCCTCCGAGCTGGTGACCGACCGCGTCCTCACCGACCGCGTCGTCGAGCAGCTCCCCCAGACGCTCCTCCATGGCGTCGGGGAGCTCGACCCCGGCGATCTCGAGCACCGGGTGCTCGCTGTCGGGCCAGGTGAGGACCTGGACGCCGGCGAGCGCGGCGTGCGCGCCCAGGGCCGGCCCGACCCCCTCCAGGTGGAGCAGTCGCCACCCCGCCGCGGTGCCGGGATCGGCGGCGTCGACGATCGCACCGGTGCCGTCGGGGTCGTCGAAGCAGAAGGCGAGCAGCCGTCCGGTGCTCGCCAGCCGCAGGCCGGCGTCGAGGCCGGCGGCGGCCACCGCGGCGAGGTCCACCTCGGCGACGAGGCGCAGCCGACCCTCACCCGGCCACCGCGGGCGGTCGGCGCCCGGTGGGAGGTCGGGCGACCCACCGAGCCGCGCCACCGCCGGCTCCCCCGGCCCGGCGGGTCTCAGCAGCACCGCCGGGCGGAGCACCCCGAGCCAGGCCCTCGCGCCCGCCTCGTCGAGGTGCTCCCGGGCGAGGGCGGTCAGGTGCTCGCTGGCGAGTGCGGTCATGTCCACCATCGTGGAGGGGGCAGCCAAGGAGGACCCGGCCCCCGGTCGACGACACCCGGCAGCGACACGGGTGCGGTCCCGCTCCTGCTCCCGCAGGAGCGGGACCGCTTCCCGCAGCCGAGGTGGGGCCGGCTCAGGAGGCCTGCTTGCCCAGCGTGCCGAGGTACAGCTCGATGACCTTCGGGTCGTCGGCCAGCGAGCGGCCCGTGCCGGTGTAGGCGCTGCGTCCCTGGTCGAGGACGTAGCCGCGGTCGCAGATCTGCAGGCAGCGACGGGCGTTCTGCTCGACCATGACGACCGAGACCCCGGCCTGGTTGATCTTGCGGGTCTGCACGAAGACCTCGTCCTGCATCACCGGCGACAGGCCCGCCGACGGCTCGTCGAGCAGCAGGACCGACGGGTCCATCATGAGGGCGCGGCCCATCGCCACCATCTGCCGCTCGCCGCCCGACAGCGAGCCCGCGCGCTGCTTGCGCCGGGTGCCGAGGGTCGGGAAGAGGTCGGTGACGAAGTCGAAGCGGTCCTGGAACGTCTTGGGAGCCTGGTAGCAGCCCATCTCGAGGTTCTCCTCGATGGTGAGGCTGGGGAAGACGTTGTTGGTCTGCGGCACGAAGCCGATCCCCTGCGCCACCAGCTGGTCGGCCCGCTTGTTGGTGATCGCCTCGCCCTTGAGCGTGACCTGGCCGGTGTGGATCTTGACCAGGCCGAAGAGCGCCTTGAGCAGCGTCGACTTCCCGGCGCCGTTGGGTCCGATGATGCCGACCAGCTCACCGGGCTGGCAGTAGAAGTCGGCGCCGTTGAGGATGTTGACACCCGGGAGGTAGCCCGCGATCAGGTTGTCGGCCCGCAGGACGGCGCCCTCGGCGCCGGCCTCGTGGGCGCGGCGCTCGGGGCTGTCGGGCTCGGTGGTGCCGCTCATTCCTTGGTCCCCTCGATCTCGGCCATGGCCTCTTCCATGATGGCCTCTTCGTCCATCTCGCTGAGGTCGGTGTCGTGGTGGGCGCCGAGGTAGGCGTCGATGACGCGCTGGTCGGCCATCACCGAGGCGGGGGTGCCCTCGGCGACGATCTGGCCCTGCGCCATGACGATGACCCAGTCGGAGATGTGACGCACCATGTCCATGTCGTGCTCGACGAAGAGCACGGTGCGACCCTCGTCGCGCAGCGACTGCACGTGGCCGAGCAGCGACTGCTTGAGCGCCGGGTTCACACCCGCCATCGGCTCGTCGAGCATGATCAGCTCCGGGTCGACCATCAGCGCGCGCGCCATCTCGAGGAGCTTGCGCTGACCGCCCGAGAGCGAGCCGGCGAAGTCCTCGCGCTTGGCGTCGAGCTTGAAGCGCACCAGCAGCTCGTCGGCACGACGCGTGATCTCGTCCTCCTGCGAGGACCACAGCGACTTGAAGGGTGCCGACCAGAAGCGCTCGCCGCGCTGGCCGGTCGCCCCCAGGCGCATGTTCTCGATGACGGTCAGCTTGGAGAGCACCTTCGTCAGCTGGAAGGTGCGCACCATGCCGCGGCGGGCGACCTTGTAGGCCGCGACCCCGCTGAGGGGCTTGCCGTTGAAGCTCCAGTCGCCCGTGTCGGGGGTGTCGAAGCCGGTGAGCAGGTTGAACAGCGTGGTCTTGCCGGCGCCGTTGGGCCCGATCAGCGCGGTGATGACACCGCGCTGGATCTCCAGGTGCTCCACGTCGACGGCCTTGAGGCCGCCGAAGGCGCGGGAGATGTTGTCGCCGACGATCAGCGGGTCGGGCTTGCGGGCCCCGGGGTCGGTGGGGACGCCGGCGAGGCCGGCGCGCCCTGTCGAGTCAGCGTCCATCGATCGCGATCTCCCTCCGGTCACCGAAGATCCCCTGTGGTCGGTAGATCATCAGCAGCATCAGTGCCAGTCCGGTGATGATGAAGCGGACGAGGCTGGACTGGGTGTCGTCCATGATCCAGCTGGGGATCAGCGGGTCGACGCCCGAGGTGGCCTGGCCGAAGAACGAGCCGAGGCCGGACAGCAGGAACCAGAAGATGATCGCGCCCACCACGGGACCGAGCACCCGGGCCGCACCACCGAGCAGCAGCGCGGTGTAGGCGTAGAAGGTGATGTTGGTGGAGTAGTCGCTCGGCACGACCGAGGACTGCTTCAGGGCCAGGAACAGACCGGCCAGGCCACCGAACATGCCGCCCAGGATGAGCGCCTGCATCTTGTAGGCGAAGACGTTCTTGCCCAGCGAGCGCACGGCGTCCTCGTCCTCGCGGATCGAGCGGAGCACGCGACCCCACGGGCTGCGCATCAGCGCGAACACGATGAGGCAGCCGAGGGCCACGAGGACCCAGCCCACCGTGACCGACCAGAGGTCGTCACGGCTGTAGCGCACGATGCCCCAGTCGATGCCCTCGGAGTAGGGGTTGAGGCCCTTGTAGACGCTGGAGTAGCCGGTGAGCCCGTTGGAGCCACCGAAGTAGTCCTTCATCTCCACCGAGCCGAAGACCAGGCGCAGGATCTCCGCCGTCGCGATGGTGGCGATGGCGAGGTAGTCGGCCCGCAGCCGCAGGGTCGGGAACCCGAGCAGCACGGCGAGCAGCAGCGGGGCGGCGAAGGCCATCACCAGGCCCACGCCGAAGGGCAGGCCGGCCACGACCACGGTGACGGCGAGGCCGTAGGCACCCACGGCCATGAAGCCGGCCTGGCCGAAGTTGAGCAGGCCGGTGTAGCCGAAGTGGATGTTGAGGCCGATCGCGGCCAGGGCGTAGACGATGGCGTTGGGACCCAGGGCCTGGGTCAGGGCCGTCGAGAAGATGTCTGTGAAGTCCATGTCGGGGTCCTTAACCGATCCGCTCGCGACGACCCAGGATGCCTTGGGGTCTGATCAGCAGGATGAGGATGAGCACGACGAGGGCGCCGACCTCCTTGATCGACGAGGGCACCCCGAAGAGGGGGCCGACCTCGACCATCAGGCCGATCACCATCGAGCCGAACAGCGCGCCCCAGATGGTGCCGAGGCCGCCCAGCGTGACCGCCGCGAAGACCAGCAGCAGCAGCTTGAAGCCCATCAGGAAGTTGACCTGGCTGTTGATGGCCAGTAGCACGCCCGACAGCCCGGACAGTGCGGTGCCGAGGATCCAGGCGTAGCTGATGACGCCGTCGACGCGCATGCCGGAGGAGGCGGCCAGGGCGGGGTTGTCGGAGACCGCGCGCATGGCCTTGCCGAGGCGGGTGCGCATGAGCGCCACGCAGACCGCGGCGATCGCCACGAGCGCGATCAGGATGATCGCGAGCTCCTTGTCGGCCAGCGCGATCGGCCCGTAGCTCTCGCGCGCCTGGCTGGTGTACTCCGAGAGCGACTTGGTCGAGCTGGAGAAGAAGTACTGGTAGAGGCTGCGCAGGAAGAGGCCGAACCCGATCGAGACGATCATCATCGCGATCAGCCCGGTGCCGCGGGCGCGCAGCGGTCTCCACAGCGCGCGGTCCTGGGCCCAGCCGAAGGCCGCGCAGACGACCACCGCCACGATGCCGGCCACGATGACGGGCAGGCCGAAGGTGCGGTTGGCGACGTAGGCCGAGATGCCGCCGAGGGTGATCAGCTCGCCGTGGGAGAAGTTCGTCAGGCCGGTGGCGCCGAAGATCAGCGACAGGCCGAGGGCCGCGAGGGCCACGATGAGGCCGAACTTCACCCCGGAGACCAGGGCCGCGGCCAGCTTGTCGGCGAAGGTCGCGGTGTCGGCCGCGACGACACCGATCGGAAAGGCGCCGAAGTTGTTGGGGCCGTCGAGACGCGCGACGACGGTCACCGAGGAGGGCGTGTCGGAGTCGAGCTCCACCCCCTCCGGCAGCGTCGCCTCGTCGAGGGTCACGGTGTAGGTGCCCTTCGACGGGACGGCGATGATGGCGCGTCCCTCGGCGTCGGTGACGCCCTCGCCGACCTCCTGGTCGGACTCGTCGGTGACGGTCAGGCCGACGTCGGGGATCGGCGTGCCGTTGCCCTCGGCGTCGAGGTCGGAGCTGTCGGTGAGGAGGACGTTGATGCCGGTCTCGTCAGGACCGATCGTCGGCTGCGGGGCGCCGGCGTCACCCGAGGGCGACGCCCCGGGAGAGGCCGAGGACTCCGCCGACGGACTGCTGGACGGGCTGGGGCTGGGGCTCGTCGTCCCGGCGTGGGCGGCCAGTGGCAGCAGGACCGCCACCAGCGAGGCCGCCACGAGCGCGAGGAGCGCCATCAATCGCGAAGCCACACACAACTCCTGTCGTTCCACGCACTTCCGGCGAGGGCTGCGAGGAGTGTAGGGGTCGGCGGGGGTCGCGCAAGGGCTCTGTGACGGACCGACACCAAACGGTGACAACCCTGATGCAGGCACCCGGGCACGCGGGCGCCCCCGACCCGGGCGCAGACGGGCGCGGGACGTCCGGGGACCGACGGGCGCCGCCCGGCGCCGCGGTCAGGAACCGGGGCCGGAGGCGATGCCGGGGCCGTGGGTGACGACCCCCTCGGCCACCTGGCGCATCGAGAGCCGCAGGTCCATCGCGGTCTTCTGGATCCAGCGGAAGGCCTCGGGCTCGGAGACCTTCAGCTGCTCCTGGAGGATGCCCTTGGCCCGGTCGACGGCCTTGCGGGTCTCGAGCCGCTCGGTGAGGTCGGCGACCTCGGTCTCCAGCTGCTGCACCTCGGCGAAGCGGCTGACCGCCATCTCGATGGCCGGCACCAGGTCGCTCTGGGTGAAGGGCTTCACCAGGTAGGCCATGGCACCGGCGTCGCGGGCCCGCTCGACCAGCTCGCGCTGGGAGAAGGCGGTGAGGATGACGACCGGCGCGAGCCGCTGACCAGCGATGGACTCGGCGGCGGCGATGCCGTCGAGCACCGGCATCTTCACGTCGAGGATGACCAGGTCGGGGCGCAGCTGCTCGGCCAGCTCGATGGCCTTGGCGCCGTCGCCGGCCTGCCCCACCACCGACCAGCCCTCCTCGGTGAGCATCTCGGCGAGGTCCATGCGGATGAGCACCTCGTCCTCGGCGATCACGACCGTCCGGGTGCTGGGCGCGGCGGGGGCGGGGGCGTCAGTCACGGCGACAGGCTATCGCCCGCCGCGCCGCGGCCGAGCGCGAGACCGCGAGGCGCCGACCGGCGGGGCCCGCACGTGTCCCACCCAGGTCGGAGCGTCAGGAGGGCGTCGGGAGGCGGCGCGGCGGTCGTCAGGCCGGGTGCTGTGCGCGCCGCGCCGTGCGGGGCGTCGCGAGGAAGAGCTCGACCTCGGCCCGCTCGAGGCGACGACGGGCGGCGTCGGTCGCACCCTCGCGGGCGTTGCGCACCGCGCGCTCGTGGCTGGCGCGCGCCCACCGCCACGGCGCCCAGTGGCCGCCCCTGCCGATCACTGCCCTCGCCATGACTCAAACTGTAGTTATCTGGTCGACTTTTGTCGACTGTCGAGCCCGGAGCACCGTCGGGTAGCGTCTGCGCGCGTCGTGGCCCCGGTAGCCCAACGGCAGAGGCGATGGTCTCAAACACCATGCAGTGTGGGTTCGAATCCCACCCGGGGCACCCGTCCGGCTCCCCCGGGATGTCGGTGCGTGAGGGGACCGTGGGGCCATGCACCCCGACGACCTGGTCGCCGCCGCCCGGCGGGAGCACGAGGGTGGCGCCAGCGACAGCGAGATCGGGCGCCGCCTCGGTGTGGCCCGCACGACCGTCCGCGACTGGCGGCTCGGGCGCTGGCGGGAGGAACGGCACCGCCGACGCGACGTCGACTGCCCGACGTGTGGCGAGGCTCCGCTGGCGGCTGAGCCCTACGCCGTCCTCCTCGGCTACTACCTCGGCGACGGCTGCGTCTCGCAGCAGAGGCGCACCGTGTCGCTGCGGGTCGCCTGTGACGCCTCCCTGCCCGGCATCGTGGAGGACGTGGCCACGGTGGTCGCGCAGGTCCGCCCGGGGGCCCGGGTGTTCCGGGTGTCCGCACCCGGAACGACGGTGGTCCACGTCAACTGGCGCCACTGGCCCTGCCTGTTCCCCCAGCACGGGCCCGGCCGCAAGCACGAGCGGCCGATCGTGCTCGAGGCCTGGCAGCGCGCGGCGGTCGAGGCGCACCCCGCCGCCTTCCTGCGCGGGCTGTTCCACTCCGACGGCTCACGCAGCGCCAACTGGACGTCGCGGTGGCTGCGTGACGGCACGGTGCGCCGCTACGACTACCCCCGCTGGCAGTTCGTGAACGCCTCGGCCGACATCCGTGGCCTGTGCTGCTGGGCCCTCGACCTGGTGGAGGTGGCCTGGCGGCAGTCGGCGTACCGCACGATCAGCGTCTCCACGCGCGCCGGCGTGGCCCGCCTCGACGCGCTGGTGGGGCTCAAGGGCTGATCCTCTGCCCGAGAGGTCCGCAGGACCCGCCTCAGGCCTCCGGGCGACGGTAGGCGGGGGCGACCTCGTTGATCGCATCGCCCATCCGGTGGATGCGCAGCGCGTTGGTCGACCCCGGGATGCCGGGGGGCGCACCGGCGATGATCACCACCAGGTCGCCCTCCTGCACACGGCCGATGCGCAGCAGCTGCTCGTCGACCTGGCGCACCATCTCGTCGGTGTGCTCGACGGGCGCGGTCTTGAAGGTCTCCACACCCCAGCTCAGCGAGAGCTGCGAGCGCACGACCGCCTCGGGGGTGAAGGCCAGGATCGGGATCGGGCCGCGCAGCCGCGACATCCGCCGGGCGGAGTCACCGGACTGGGTGAAGGCCACGACGTACTTGGCGCCCACGCGCTCGGCGACCTCGGCGGCCGCCTTGGCGATCACGCCGCCGTTGGTGTGGGGGTCCCAGTCGATCTCTCGGACCCCGGCGACGGCGCCGGCCGACAGGGCCTGGCGCTCGGTGGAGGAGATGATGCGGCCCATCGTCTCGACGGTGACGACGGGGTACTCCCCCACCCCGGTCTCCCCCGACAGCATGACGGCGTCGGAGCCGTCGAGCACCGCGTTGGCGACGTCGGAGGCCTCGGCCCGCGTGGGCGAGGGGCTGGAGATCATCGACTCGAGCATCTGGGTCGCCACGATGACCGGCTTCGCGTTGAGCCGGGCCTTCTGGATGATCTGCTTCTGCAGGAACGGCACGTCCTCGAGCGGGCACTCCACGGCCAGGTCGCCGCGGGCGACCATGATGCCGTCGAAGGCCGCGACCACCTCGTCGAGGTTCTCGATGGCCTGCGGCTTCTCGATCTTGGCGATGACGGGCACCATGACGCCCTCCTCGCGCATGATGGCCCGCACGTCCTCGGCGTCCTGGGCGTCGCGCACGAAGGACAGCGCGATGAAGTCGACCGAGAGCGACAGCGCGAAGCGCAGGTCCTCGACGTCCTTCTCCGACAGCGCCGGCACCGAGACCGCGACACCGGGCAGGTTGATGCCCTTGTTGTCGGACACCTTGCCGCCGACCAGCACCTCCGTGGTCACGTCGGTGTCGTCGACGCCGGTGACCCGCAGCCGGATCTTGCCGTCGTCGATGAGGATCGGGTCGCCCACGCCGACGTCGCCCGGCAGGCCCTTGTAGGTCGTGCCGCAGCTCTCGATGTCGCCGGGCACGTCGCGGGTCGTGATCGTCCAGACCTGGCCGCGGCGCAGCACGACCGGCCCGTCGGCGAAGCGCTCCAGGCGGATCTTGGGGCCCTGCAGGTCGGCGAAGATGCCGACCCCGTGGCCGCTGGCGTCGGAGGCCTCGCGGACCAGGCGGTAGCTCTCCGCGTGGTCGGCGTGGCTGCCGTGGCTCATGTTCAGCCGGGCGACGTCCATGCCGGCGTACACCAGCTCACGGATGCGCCTCGGCGACGAGGTCGCGGGACCCAGGGTGCAGACGATCTTGGCTCTACGCACGTCCCTCACCCTAGCGCTGTCTTGGAACGTTCCAACACTTTCCACGGACAAAACCGGCGAGAGCCCCTCGCTCGAGGGGCTCCCGCCGGCGTGTCGCGCGCAGCGGCGGTGGTCAGACCGTCAGCGGCCGGTCGGTGGGCTTCACCGGCGCCGGCAGCGTGGTCGAGCCGGTCAGGAACTCGTCGACCTTCGAGGCGGCCGCGCGGCCCTCCGCGATGGCCCACACGATGAGCGACTGGCCGCGACCGGCGTCGCCGGCCACGAAGACCCCCGGCACCGAGGACATGTACGACGCGTCGCGCGCGACGTTGCCGCGCTGGTCGAGGTCGACGCCCAGCTGCTCGACGAGGCCGGCGGTCTCCGGGCCGGTGAAGCCCATCGCGAAGAGCACCAGGTCGGCCGGGATCTCGCGCTCGGTGCCCTCGATCTCGGTGAGCTTGCCGCCCTCGAAGACGACGTCGACCAGCACCAGGCCGGTGACGCGCCCCTCGGTGCCGACGAAGCGCTTCGTGGAGACCGAGTAGACCCGCTCGCCGGCCTCCTCGTGGGCCGAGGACACCTTGAACGTCATCGGGTAGGTCGGCCACGGCTGGCCGCTCGGCCGTGCCCCCGGGGGCTCCGGCATGATCTCCAGCTGCGTGATCGAGGCCGCGCCGTGACGGGTCGAGGTGCCGAGGCAGTCGGCGCCGGTGTCGCCGCCGCCGATGATGACGACGTGCTTGTCGGTCGCGGTGACCTGGCCCTCGACCTGCTCCCCCAGCGCGGCCCGGTTGGCCTGGGGCAGGAAGTCCATGGCCTGGTGGATGCCGTCGAGGTCGCGGCCCGGCACGTCGAGCTCACGCGCGGTGGTCGAGCCCATCGCGAGCACGACCGCGTCGTAGCGGTCCTTGAGCTTCTCGCCGGTGAGCTCGCCGCCCACGTCGACCCCGGGGCGGAAGACGGTGCCCTCGCGCCGCATCTGGTCGAGGCGGCGGTCGAGGTGCTTCTTCTCCATCTTGAACTCGGGGATGCCGTAGCGCAGCAGCCCGCCGATCTTGTCGGCCCGCTCGTAGACCGCGACCGTGTGGCCGGCCCGGGTGAGCTGCTGGGCGGCGGCCAGGCCTGCGGGGCCCGAGCCGACGACCGCGACCGTGCGGCCCGAGAGCCACTCCGGGGGCTGGGGCCGCACGAAGCCCGACTCCCAGGCCTTGTCGATGATCGAGACCTCGACGTTCTTGATCGTCACGGGGTCCTGGTTGATGCCCAGCACGCAGGCGGTCTCGCAGGGAGCCGGGCAGAGGCGACCGGTGAACTCCGGGAAGTTGTTGGTCGCGTGGAGACGCTCGATGGCGCCCTCCCAGTCGTCGCGCCAGACCAGGTCGTTCCACTCCGGGATGATGTTGCCCAGCGGGCAGCCCTGGTGGCAGAACGGGATACCGCAGTCCATGCAGCGTCCGGCCTGGGGCGTGATGATCGGCAGCAGCGCACGGCCGATCCCGTCGGGGTAGACCTCGTTCCAGTCGTGCACACGCTCCTCGACGGGGCGTCGCTCCGCGACCTTGCGCCCCTCCTTGAGGAATCCCTTCGGGTCAGCCATGGAGGGCCTCCATCATCGCGTTGGCGGTGTCGTTCTCGTCGAGCCCGTCGGCCTCGGCCTTCGCCTTGGCCTCCAGGACGATCCGGTAGTCGCGCGGCATGACCTCGGTGAAGCGGGTCAGGGAGGTCTCCCAGTCGGCGAGCAGCTCCTCGGCCACCTCCGACCCGGTCTCCTCGTGGTGGGCGCGGACCATCTCGTGCAGCTCCGCGGCCGCCTCGTCGGTCACCGGGCCGAGCTCCACGAGCTCCTTGTTGACCCGGAAGTCCTTGAGGTCGAGCACCCAGGCCACGCCGCCGGACATGCCGGCGGCGAAGTTGCGCCCGGTCTTGCCCAGCACGGCCACGCGCCCTCCGGTCATGTACTCGCAGGCGTGGTCGCCCACGCCCTCGGTGACCAGCCAGGCCCCCGAGTTGCGCACGGCGAAGCGCTCGCCGACGCCGCCGCGGATGTAGACCTGGCCCGAGGTGGCGCCGTAGGCGATCGTGTTGCCGGCGATGATCTGCTCCTGCGAGCGGAAGGTCGCCGCGCGGTCGGGCCGCACCACGATCCGCCCGCCGGAGAGGCCCTTGCCGACGTAGTCGTTGGCGTCGCCCTCCAGCCGCAGCGTGACCCCGCGGGGCAGGAACGCGCCGAAGGACTGGCCGGCCGACCCCAGGAAGGTCAGGTCGATCGTGCCGTCGGGCAGCCCCTCGCCGCCGTGGCGCTTGGTGACCTCGTGGCCCAGGATCGTGCCGACGGTGCGGTTGACGTTGCGGATCGTGACCTGGGCGCGCACGGGCTCGCCGCGCTCCAGCGCCGGCTCGGCCAGCGGCAGCAGCTCGATGACGTCGAGCGCCTTGTCGAGGCCGTGGTCCTGACCGGTGGTGTTGCGCAGCGCGGCGCCCTCGGGCAGCTCGGGCACGTGGAGGATCGGCGCCAGGTCGAGACCCGAGGCCTTCCAGTGCTCCACCGCCTGCTCGACGTCGAGCGTGGCGACCTGGCCGATGGCCTCGTCGAGCGAGCGGAAGCCCAGCTCGGCGAGGATCTCGCGCACCTCCTCGGCGATGTACTCGAAGAAGGTCACCACGAACTCCGGCTTGCCCGAGAAGCGCTCGCGCAGCACGGGGTTCTGCGTCGCGACGCCGACCGGGCAGGTGTCGAGGTGGCAGACCCGCATCATGATGCAGCCCGAGACCACCAGCGGCGCGGTGGCGAAGCCGTACTCCTCGGCGCCCAGCAGGGCGGCGATGACCACGTCGCGACCGGTCTTGAGCTGTCCGTCGGTCTGCACGACGATCCGGTCGCGCAGACCGTTGAGCAGCAGGGTCTGCTGGGTCTCGGCCAGGCCGAGCTCCCAGGGACCGCCGGCGTGCTTGAGCGAGGTCAGCGGCGAGGCGCCGGTGCCGCCGTCGTGGCCGGAGATGAGCACCACGTCGGCGTGCGCCTTCGACACCCCCGTCGCGACCGTGCCGACGCCGACC
Source organism: Nocardioides sp. Leaf307 (assembly GCF_001423135.1). Lineage (NCBI taxonomy): Bacteria > Bacillati > Actinomycetota > Actinomycetes > Propionibacteriales > Nocardioidaceae > Nocardioides > Nocardioides sp. Leaf307. The sequence goes on from NZ_LMNY01000002.1 coordinate 368,734, forward strand.
TCGGAGACCAGCTTCACGTGCACCCGCGCCTGCGGGTTGGCGTTCTTCAGGTCGTGGATCAGCTGGGCGAGGTCCTCGATGGAGTAGATGTCGTGGTGCGGCGGCGGGCTGATGAGGCCCACGCCCGGCGTGGAGTACCGGGTCTTGGCCACCCACGGGTAGACCTTGTGGCCGGGCAGCTGCCCGCCCTCGCCGGGCTTCGCGCCCTGCGCCATCTTGATCTGGATGTCGTCGGCGTTGGTGAGGTACTCCGAGGTCACCCCGAAGCGGCCGCTGGCGACCTGCTTGATCGAGCTGCGGCGCTCGGGGTCGTAGAGGCGCTCGGGGTCCTCGCCGCCCTCGCCGGTGTTGGACTTGCCGCCGAGGCGGTTCATCGCGATGGCGAGGGTCTCGTGGGCCTCCCCGCTGATCGAGCCGTAGGACATCGCGCCGGTGGAGAAGCGCTTGACGATCTCCGAGACCGGCTCGACCTCCTCGATCGGCACCGGGGTGCGTCCGGTGGCCCCGCCGTCCTTGAAGCGGAACAGCCCGCGCAGCGTCATCAGGCGCTCGGCCTGCTCGTCGACGCGCTGGGTGTACTGCTTGAAGACGTCGTAGCGACCGGCCCGCGTGGAGTGCTGGAGGCGGAAGACCGTCTCGGGGTCGAACAGGTGCGGCTCGCCGTCGCGGCGCCACTGGTACTCCCCGCCGGTCTCCAGCTCGCGGTGGGCCTGGAGGATGCCGCCGCGCGGGTACGCCGTGGCGTGCCGGCGCGCGACCTCCTCGGCGATGGTGTCCAGCTCGATGCCGCCGAGCTTGGAGGTCGTGCCGGTGAAGTACTTGTCCACCACGGCCTGCGAGAGCCCGACGGCCTCGAAGATCTGCGCGCCGGTGTAGGAGGCGACGGTGGAGACGCCCATCTTCGACATCACCTTGAGCACGCCCTTGCCGAGGGCCTTGACCAGGTTGGCCATGGCCTGCTCGGGGTCGGCGGTGACGTAGTAGCCCTCGCGGGCGAGGTCCTCGACCGACTCCATGGCCAGGTAGGGGTTGACCGCGGCCGCGCCGTAGCCGACCAGGAGCGCCACGTGGTGGACCTCGCGGACGTCGCCGGCCTCGACGAGCAGGCCGACCTGGGTGCGGGTCTTCTCGCGCACCAGGTGGTGGTGGACCGCACCGGTGAGCAGCAGCGACGGGATCGGCGCGAGCTCGGCGGTGGAGTGGCGGTCGGAGAGCACGATGATGCGGGCGCCGTCGGCGATCGCGGTGCTCACCTCCTGGCAGATCTCCTCGATCCGCGCGGCCATCGCCGCGCCGCCGCCCTCGACCTCGTAGAGGCCGCGGGAGACGTGGGTGATGAAGCCCGGCATGTCGCCGTCACGGTTGATGTGGCGGATCTTGGCCAGGTCGTCGTTGGAGATGACCGGGAAGGGCAGCACGACCTGCCGGCAGGAGGCCGGCGTGGGGTCGAGGAGGTTGGACTCCGGGCCGATGGTGCCGTTGAGGGAGGTGACGAGCTCCTCGCGGATCGCGTCGAGCGGCGGGTTGGTGACCTGCGCGAAGAGCTGCGCGAAGTAGTCGAAGAGCAGCCGCGGCTTCTCGCTCAGCGCCGCGATGGGCGTGTCGGTGCCCATGGAGCCGATCGGCTCGGCGCCGGTGTTGGCCATGGGGGTCAGCAGCACGCGCAGCTGCTCCTCGGTGTAGCCGAAGACCTGCTGGCGACGCGTCACCGAGGCGTGCGTGTGCACGACGTGCTCGCGCTCGGGGATGTCGTCGAGGTGGATGAGGCCGGCGTGGAGCCACTCGTCGTAGGGGTGCTCGGCGGCGAGCTCGGCCTTGATCTCCTCGTCCTCGATGATGCGGTGCTCGTCGGTGTCGACGAGGAACATCCGGCCCGGCTGGAGCCGGCCCTTGCGCACGATCGAGGCGGGGTCGAGGTCGAGCACGCCGACCTCGGAGGCCAGGACGACCAGACCGTCGTCGGTGACCCAGTAGCGCGAGGGGCGCAGGCCGTTGCGGTCGAGCACCGCGCCGATCTGCGAGCCGTCGGTGAAGACGACGCAGGCGGGCCCGTCCCACGGCTCCATCATGTTGGAGTGGAAGGAGTAGAAGGCGCGGCGCGCCTCGTCCATCTCGGTGTGGTTCTCCCACGCCTCCGGGATCATCATCAGCACCGAGTGGGGCAGCGAGCGGCCGCCCATGTGCAGCAGCTCGAGCACCTCGTCGAACGACGCGGAGTCGGAGGCGCCCGGCGTGCAGATCGGGTAGAGCCGCTCGAGGTCGCCCGGGATGAGGTCGGAGGACAGCAGGGCCTCGCGGGCGCGCATCCAGTTGCGGTTGCCCATCACGGTGTTGATCTCGCCGTTGTGGGCGATGAACCGGAACGGGTGCGACAGCGGCCAGCTCGGGAAGGTGTTGGTGGAGAAGCGCGAGTGCACGACGGCCATCGCCGAGGCGACGCGCTCGTCCTTGAGGTCGGGGTAGACCTCGTCGAGCTGCGCCGGGGTGAGCATGCCCTTGTAGGCCAGCGTGCGCGAGGACAGCGACGGGAAGTAGACGTCGGTCTCGTGCTCGGCGCGCTTGCGCAGCACGAAGGCGAGGCGCTCCAGGCCCATGCCGGTCACGCGGGCGCCGGCGCCGGCCACGAAGAGCTGCGCGAAGGTCGGCATGACCCCGCGGGCGGTGGAGCCCAGCGAGCTGGGGTCGACCGGCACGTCGCGCCAGCCGAGGACGTCGAGGCCCTCCTCGGCGGCGATGGCCTCGATCGCGGCGCGGGTGGCCGCGACCTGGTCGCCGTCACCCTGCAGGAAGGCCGTGCCGACGGCGTAGGCGTGCTGCGGCGGCAGCTCGAAGTCGACCACCTCGCGCAGGAACGCGTCGGGCACCTGGATCAGGATGCCCGCACCGTCGCCGGAGTTCGGCTCGGCACCGGCGGCACCACGGTGGTCGAGGTTCAGCAGGGCGATGATGCCCTTGCGGACGATGTCATGGCTGGCGACGCCGGTCAGGGTTGCCACGAAAGCCACACCGCACGCGTCGTGCTCGTGCGCGGGGTCGTAGAGCCCTTGGGGCGGCGGGAATGCGTGCTGGTAGGGCACCGGTCGTTCTCCCGTCGTCGTCTGAGCCGGGCTCCTCGACGCACGCCGGGCCGGGAAGGTCCGAGGTGGTGGGGCTGAGGAGGCGGCCGGGGGTGGGGCAGGGGGTGGAGCGGGTGTCGAGCGAGGGTCGTGCCGGACGCGGCCGGCACGGTGATCCTACGAGGCTCCAGGCACCGCGGTGGAGGGGACGACGCTGGCCCTCGCGGCAGGCTCAGGTTACCACTGCGTTTCGCGGCACCCGGCCGGCAGCGCTGCGGCGTACGTCAGGTGAGACGGGTCAGCGGGCGCCCGGCGGGTCGTCGACCCGGGTGCCGGGGGTCTCCCCCGCCGGGCCGGCGGGGCCAGATCTGCCGGTGCCGGTGCCGGTGTCGGTGCTGGTGGCGGCGGCGGTGGCGTCCGGACCGCGGCCGTCGAGGTAGACCTCCTCCTCGCGTCCCGGGTGACGCCGGGCGCTGAGCACGAAGTAGGCCAGCGCGAGCACGAAGAGCACGATCGAGACCCAGACGTTGAAGCGCAGGCCGCCCACGTCGGAGAGCTCGACGTCGTCGATGCGCAGCATCTCGATCCAGCCGCGCCCGGCGGTGTAGGCCATGACGTAGAGGGCGACCACCCGGCCGTGGCCGAGCCGGAAGCGGCGGTCGGCCCAGATGACGAGCGCGAAGACCAGCAGGTTCCAGACGAACTCGTAGAGGAACGTGGGGTGGAAGGTCGTGCCCGGCGCGTAGCCCGCGGCGGCAGCCACGTCGTCGCTGACGCGCAGCGCCCAGGGCAGGTCGGTCGGTCCGCCGAAGAGCTCCTGGTTGAACCAGTTGCCCCAGCGGCCGAGGGCCTGGGCCACCAGCACCCCGGGTGCCATGGCGTCGAGCACGGGGAGCAGCCTGATGCCGGCGACGCGGGCGCCGATCAGCACGCCGACCGCGCCCAGGGCGACCGCGCCCCACACGCCCAGGCCGCCGTTCCAGATGTAGAGCGCGGCCCACGGGTCGCGGCCCTCGCCGAAGTAGAGCCCGCTGTCGGTGGCGACGTGGTAGAGCCGGCCGCCGACGAGGCCGAAGGGCACCGCCCAGATCGCGAGGTCCTGGATCTCGCCGGCTCGCCCGCCGCGGGCCACCCAGCGGCGCTCGCCGATCCAGATCGCGGCGACGATGCCGAGGATGATCGACAGGGCGTAGCCCCGGATCGGCACGGGGCCGAGGTCCCAGGTGCCGTCGGCCGGGCTCGGGATCGACCACGGCACGCCGGTGGCCGCGAGCTGCGGCAGGAGGTCAGCGACCACGACGCACTCCCCCGGCCAGGTCCTCGGTGAGGGCGGCCAGCGCCCGCAGGCCGGCCGCGCGGTCGTCGGGGTGGTCGAGCAGCGTGCGCACGAACGCCGAGCCGACGATGACGCCGTCGGCGTAGGAGGCGACCTCCGCGGCCTGGTCGCCGCTGCCGACGCCGAGGCCGACCCCGACCGGGAGGCCCTGGGGGGCCAGGGAGCGCGCGCGCGACACGAGGGGACCGGCCAGGTCGCTCGTGGTGGTGCGGGCCCCGGTCACGCCCATGACGGCGGTGGCGTAGACGAAGCCGCGGCACGCCGCGGTGGTCATCGCGATGCGCTCGTCGGTCGACGACGGCGCCACGAGGAAGACCTTGTCGAGACCGTGCTGGTCGGCGGCGGCGATCCACTCCGGGGCGAAGTCGGGGGTGAGGTCGGGGGTGATCAGCCCGGCCCCACCGGCCGAGGCGAGGTCGGCGGCGAAGCGCGGCACGCCGTAGCGCTCGACGGGGTTCCAGTACGTCATCACCACGGTCGGCACGCCGGTGGCGGCGACGGCCTCGACCGTGCGCAGGACGTCGCTGGTGCGGTAGCCGCGCTCGAGCGCCTGCTGGGCCGCGGCCTGGATGGTGGGGCCGTCCATGACCGGGTCGGTGTAGGGCGCGCCGACCTCGATGACGTCGCAGCCGGAGTCGACCATGACCCGCAGGGCCTCGATCCCGCCGGCCACGTCGGGGAACCCGGCGGGCAGGTAGCCCACGAGGGCGGCGCGCCCCTCGGCGCGGGCCGCGGCGAAGGCGGAGCCGGCCGTGGTGCCGGCCGGGGCGCCCGACCCGGTGACCGCGGCCGCGGCGTCGGCCGCGCGGGCCGTGGTGGGGGGTGCGTCGACCCGGGGGCCGGAGCCGGCTCCCGGGGTCGCGGCGGAGGGGCCGGGCGTGCTCACTTCTGCTCCCCCTCGCCGCTGCCGTGGCCCTCGGCGTGGGCCGCCGAGCCGCCGACGGGGTGGGCCGCGACCTGCTCGGGGTCCCCGAGGCCGAAGTACTCGATCGCGGTGCCCATGTCCTTGTCGCCGCGCCCCGAGAGGTTGATCAGCACGGTGGCCTCGGGTCCCTTCTCGGCCGCCAGCCGCTCGGCGACGCGGATCGCGCCCGCCACGGCGTGGGCGGTCTCGATGGCGGGGATGATGCCCTCGGTGCGGCTGAGGAGGGCCATGGCCTGCATCGCCTCGTCGTCGGTGACCGGGAGGTAGGTCGCGCGTCCCGTCGCCGAGAGGTGGGCGTGCTGGGGGCCCACGCCGGGGTAGTCCAGGCCGGCGGAGATGGAGTGCGACTCGACGGTCTGGCCGTCGTCGTCCTGGAGCACGTAGGTGCGCGCGCCGTGGAGGACGCCGCGGGCGCCGGCGTGGATGGTCGCGGCGTGGCGGGGGGTGTCGACGCCCTCGCCGCCGGGCTCGAAGCCGTAGATGGCGACGTCGTCGTCGTCGAGGAAGGCGGTGAAGAGCCCGATCGCGTTGGAGCCGCCGCCCACGCAGGCCGCGATGGCGTCGGGCAGGGCGCCGTACTGCTCCAGGCACTGGGCACGGGCCTCGTCGCCGATGCCGCGGGTGAAGTCGCGCACCATGCTGGGGAACGGGTGCGGCCCCGCGGCGGTGCCGAAGAGGTAGGCGGTGTGGTCGACGCTGGCGACCCAGTCGCGCAGGGCCTCGTTGATGGCGTCCTTCAGCGTCGCGCTGCCCGACTCCACGGGCACGACCTTGGCGCCGAGCAGGTGCATCCGCGCGACGTTGAGCGCCTGGCGGCGGGTGTCGACGGCGCCCATGTAGACGGTGCAGTCCAGGCCGAAGTACGCCGCGGCGGTCGCGCTGGCCACGCCGTGCTGGCCGGCGCCGGTCTCGGCGATGACGCGGGTCTTGCCCATCCGCTTGGTGAGCAGGGCCTGGCCCAGCACGTTGCGGATCTTGTGGGCGCCGGTGTGGTTGAGGTCCTCGCGCTTGAGCAGGATCCGGGCGCCGACCTTCTCGCTGAGGCGCTCGGCGAAGTAGAGCGGGCTGGGCAGGCCGGCGTAGTCGCGCAGGATCGCGTCGAACTCCCCCACGAAGGTGGGGTCGGCCATCGCCTCGTGCCAGGCGACGGTGAGCTCGTCGAGGGCCGCGACGAGCGCCTCGGGCATGAAGCGACCGCCGAAGCCGCCGTCGGCGGGGTCGCCGAACCAGCCGCGCTCGTCGGCGTCGTGGGACGTGGGCCGGTGCACCTGCGTGGTCATGCCATCACTCCTGTCAGGCGGTGGACGGCGGCCTCGGGGTCGCCGTCCTTGACGAGGGCCTCGCCGACGAGGACCGCACGGGCCCCCTCGCCGACGAAGCGGCGGACGTCCTCGACGCCGAAGATGCCCGACTCGGCCACGAGGACCCGGTCGTCGGGCAGCAGCGGCGCGAGGCGCCCGAAGGTGTCGCTGTCGATCTGGAGGGTCTTGAGGTTGCGGGCGTTGACGCCCACGAGCTCGGCGCCCAGCTCCACGGCCCGCTCGGTCTCGGCCTCGTCGTGGACCTCCACCAGCACGGTGAGGCCCAGCTCGCGCGCCTCGTCGTGCAGACGGTGCAGCGTGTCGTGGTCGAGGGCGGCGACGATGAGCAGCGCCAGGTCGGCGCCGGCCGCACGGGCCTCGACGAGCTGGTAGGTCGTGACGATGAAGTCCTTGCGCAGCAGCGGGGTCCCGACCGCCGCGCGCACCGCCCGCAGGTCGGCGAGGCTGCCGCCGAAGCGCCGCTCCTCGGTGAGCACGCTGATCGCGGCCGCTCCCCCGGCGGCGTAGTGGCGCGCCAGCACGGTGGGGTCGGGGATGTCGGCGAGCGCCCCCTTGCTGGGGCTGCGGCGCTTGACCTCGGCGATCACGCTCGAGCCGGCGGCGCGGAAGTGCGGCATCGGGTCGCGCGGCGCGTCGACGTCGGCCAGGGCGGCGCGCAGGTCGGCCAGGGGCGTGGCGGTCTCGCGGACGGCGAGGTCGGCGCGCACGCCGTCGACGATGTCGTCGAGCACGGACATGAGCGGTCCTTCGTCGGTCTGGGTCGGCACCCCGAGTCTGTCACGGGGCGCCGCGTCGGGTGTCGTCGGGCGGCGTCGGGCGGCGCCGCCGGTGGTGGCCGGTCGTGGCGGGTCGTGGCGGGTCGTGGCCGGTCGTGGTGCCCGTGCGGCGGCGGGTGCCCCGCCGGGCGGGGCGGGGGCAGGCGGGCTCAGGGCGCCAGCCACGCTCCGGGCAGGTTGCGCAGCACGGTGAAGACGGCGACCAGCGTGAGGAGTGCGCCGACCGACCAGCCCGGCACCGTCGCCGCGCCCCGCAGCGGGCGCGCCTGCCATCGGCGTACGGTCCACACGGCCAGGAGCGCGAGCACCGCCGGGGCGAGCAGCACGAGGAGCAGGTTGCTCGACGCGGCGGCCGCGAGGTCGCCGTGGGTCAGGTCGTTGACCGCGCGCAGCCCCCCGCACCCGGGGCACCAGATCCCCAGCAGCGACGAGGGGCACAGCCCCCAGCTGCCGGCGCGGTGCGGGTCGCGCACGTGCAGCGCGGCGACCGCCAGGGCCAGTCCGGCGGCGGTCCCGAGTGGGGCCGCGAGCCGGGCGGCACGCTCGCGACCGGGCCGCGGGCGCGGTCCGGTCGGGGCGGCGGCCTCGGTCAGTGCGATGACTCGTGCAGACCCATCTTGGCCATGACGAGGAAGACGACGCCCGCGGCCAGGATGATGGCCAGGCCGACGTAGAAGATCGTCATGCTGACCGGGTCGAGCATGAGCCCGATCCCGCCGACGACGAAGCCGAGGAGACCCACCACGACCGCGCTCCAGGCTGCGGGGGTGTTGCCGTGGTTGTTGGACATGCGGGTGCTCCTCGGGGTGCGGCGGGTGCGGTCGGATCTCGTCGCAGGACGTCGGGCCCAGTGTAGGGGCGGGTCCCCGACCGGCGTCGGGGGCCTCGCCGCGCCACCGCGCCCGGCGAGGCCGGCATCACGCCGAGGAGCCGTGGCGCCGGGTCGGGCCGCCGGGTCGGGCCGTCGGGTCAGACCGTCGGGTCGGGCCGTCGGGTCAGGCCGTCGGGTCGCGTCCCTCGTCGATGGCCTTCCAGAGGTCGAGGTTGCTGGCGTCCTCGGTGGAGACCCGGGTCGGGGCGGCGCCGCCCTGGGGGGTGTCGTAGCGCGTGCCCATCTCCGGCCACTCCCGCACCAGGCGTACGGCGGGCAGCGCGACGCCGGCCGCGGCGAGGCAGGCCAGGACGCCGACGTAGGACCACCACGTGTGCTCGGTGCCCCCGCCGGCCGGACCGAGCGCGTCGGCCACCGCGTCGTCGAGGGTCAGCCAGGCGGAGACCGCCGCCACGACCGCACCGAGCGAGGCGAGCGCCCCCAGCACCGCGACGACGCGCCGGGCGCGCCCGCGGGCGACGAGCACGACGCCCCAGCAGGCCAGCAGCACCAGCGCCAGCGAGGTCACCACCGGCGACTCCCCCGGGTCGGTGCCGGTGACGGCGTAGCCGATCGCCGCGTCGGACCCGCTCCCGCCCTCGGGCTGCACCCACGGCCGGGCTCCCGCCACGGCCGCGAGTCCGGCCGAGGCGAGGCCGGCCAGGACCACGGGGGCGAAGAGGCGTCGGCCCCGGGTGCGCTGCGGCGTGCTCGCGGCGCTCCGGCCGGCGTCCCCGTCGGGGCCCGCGCCGGTGGGCCCACCGGTGGGCCCACCGGTGGACTCAGCCACGGGGCTCACCCACGACGGCCGGCAGCAGGTCGGCGTCGAAGCAGGTGCGGTCGCCGGTGTGGCAGGCGGCGCCGACCTGGTCGACCTTGAGCAGGAGGGTGTCGCCGTCGCAGTCGAGGCGCACCTCGCGCACCCACTGCAGGTGCCCGGAGGTGTCGCCCTTGATCCAGTACTCCTGCCGGGAGCGCGACCAGTAGGTCGCCCGGCCGGTGCTCAGCGTGCGCGCCAGGGCCTCGTCGTCCATCCAGCCCAGCATCAGCACCTCGCCGGTGTCGTGCTGCTGCACCACCGCCGGCACCAGTCCGTCGGGGGTGCGCTTGAGGCGGGCGGCGACGGCGGGATCGAGGGTGCTCACCACCCCAGTATCGCCCGGCGGCGGGCGCCGGACCGCATCGAGGTGCGGCCCCCGACCACCCGGGCTCAGGCGCCCTGCTGGGCGACCCAGGAGGCGTGCAGCCCGGCGTAGACCGAGCCGGCCTCGGTGACCAGCCGGTCGTGCGGGCCGCGCTGGACCACGCGACCGCGGTCGACGACCACGACCTCGTCGGCGTTCTCGGCGGTGGAGAGACGGTGGGCGATGGTCACCGACGTGCGACCGCTCATCAGCCGCTCGAGCGCGCGCCCGATGCGCATCTCCAGGGCGGGGTCGACCGCGCTGGTGGCCTCGTCGAGGACCAGCAGGTCGGGGTCGGCCAGGTGGGCCCGCAGCAGCGCCACCAGCTGGCGCTCCCCGGCCGACAGCGACTCTCCGCGCTGCCCGACCCGGGTGGTCAGGCCCTGCGGCAGGCCCGCGAGCCAGTCGCCGAGGCCGAGCTCGTCGGCGCTGGCGAGCACGTCGGCCTCGGTGGCGTCGAGACGGCCGTAGCGGACGTTGGCCAGCAGCGTGTCGTCGAAGAGGAAGCCCTCCTGCGGCACGAGCACCACGCTGCTGCGCAGCGAGGCCTCGGCGATCCGGCGTACGTCGACGCCGTCGAGGAGCACCCGGCCCTCGGAGGGGTCCATCAGGCGGGTCAGCAGCTTGGCGAAGGTGGACTTGCCGGAGCCGGTCTCGCCGACGATCGCCACGCGGGTGCCGGCGTCGAGGGCCAGGTCGACGTCGCGCAGCACGGGCTGCCCGCCGGGGTAGGCGAAGGTGACGTCGTCGAAGCGCACGTCGATCGGGCCGCGCGGGAGCGCGACGCCGTCGGCACCGGGGTCGACCAGGTCGGCCGGCGTGTCGAGGATGCCGATGACCCGGCGCCAGCCGGCGATGGCGTTCTGGGCGTCGGTGAGGATCTGCGTGCCGAGCTGGACCGGGCCGACGAAGAGGGTGACGAGGAAGGCGAAGGCGAGCACCTCGCCGGCGGTGATGTCGTCGGCGAAGCCCAGCCAGATCCCGACGATGAGCACGCCGGCGTTGGCCAGGCCCGCGGAGATGCCGCCGAGGGAGAAGGAGACGGCGGTGAAGCCCTGGGCGCGGGTGCTGGCCGCCTTGTGGGCGTCGATGGCCTCGTCGATGCGGCGCTGGGTGCGTGACTGCACCGAGTAGGAGCGCACCACCGCGGCGCCGACCACCGGCTCGGCGATGGCCGAGAGCAGCAGGCCGACCTGGCGGCGCACGGTGCCGTAGGCGTCGGAGAGCTTGCGCTGGAAGAAGCGCAGCGAGAGGAACAGGGGCGCGAAGGCGACCCACACGACCAGCGCGAGCTGCCAGCTGTAGAACAGCATCACGATGGTGGCGATGAGCACCTGGCCGACGCTCACCACGAAGAGCAGCCCGCCGAAGACCAGGAACTGGCTGACCTGGTCGACGTCGCTGGTGACGCGGGAGACCAGCGCTCCGCGTCGCTCGGTGTTCTGGGTCAGCAGGGGCAGGTCGTGCACGTGGCGGAAGGCCTTGACCCGCAGCGTGGCCAGGCCCCGCTCGGAGGTCGTGAACAACCGCGACGTCATGGCGTAGGAGGCCCAGCTGGTGACGACCAGGGCGAGGGCTGCGGCGACGCCCATCCACACGGTGAAGGACACGTCGGGCCCGCCGGCGCGGCCCAGCCCCCGGTCGAGGGTCTGCTGCACCGCGATGGGCACGATCACCTGCCCGACCGAGGCCAGGACGGCGAGCAGCAGCGTGCCGCGGATGCCGTCGGTGAGCTCGGGTGAGAAGTGGATGCCGCGCCGGATGGTCTCCAGCGCCTTCATCTCCTCGCCGGTGTCCATGGTCGTCGCGGCGCGCGCGTCGGCACGGGCGGCCCCGTCGGAGCGGCCGGCCGCGTCGGGTCGCCCGTCGCGCGCGGGACCGCCGGGGCCGGTGGCGGCGTCGGTCTCGGTGCGGCTCACGGGGTGCCTCCGGTGGTGGCGTCGGTCGGCTGGTCGGTCGGCTGGTCGGTCGGCTGGTCGGTCCTGGCCGAGGGCGTGTGGTCCTCGGTCTCGTAGGCGTTGACCAGGCGGGCGTAGGAGGCACTGCGGGCCAGGAGCTCGCGGTGGGTGCCGCGGTCCACGATCCGGCCGCCCTCGAGGTGCACGACCTCGTCGGCCAGGCCGATGGTGGCCTTGCGATAGGCGACGACGAGGAGGCTCGCGCCGCCGGAGCCGTCGCGCAGGGCGGCGAGGATGCGGGCCTCGACCTCGGGGTCGACCGCGGAGGTCGCGTCGTCGAGCACCATGAGGCGGGGCCGGCGCACGAGGGCCCGGGCCAGCGAGAGCCGCTGGCGCTGCCCGCCGGACAGCGACGTGCCGCGCTCGCCGAGGCGGGTGTCGAGGCCGTGCGGCAGCGCCGCGACGAAGCCGTCGGCCTGCGCCGCGCGCAGCGCCTCCCAGACGGTCTCGTCGTCGAGGTCGTCGCCGAGGGCGACGTTGCCGCGCACCGTGTCGTCGAAGAGGAAGGCGGTCTGGGGCACCACGGCGACGGCCCGCGACAGCTCGCCGGCGGCGAGGTCGCGCACGTCGGTGCCGTCGAGGAGGACCCGACCGGCGTCGGGGTCGACCAGACGGGTCACCAGGGAGGTGAGGGTGCTCTTGCCCGACGCGGTGGCCCCGACCAGGGCCACGGTGCGGCCGGGCTCCACGGTGAAGGACACGTCCTGCAGCAGCGGCTGCGCCGGGTCGTAGGCGTAGGCCAGCGCGTCGACCTCGAGGCGGGCGCCACCGCCGGCGCCGCGCGCGGGCGTGACGGCGTGCTCGCCGTAGACCATCTCGCCCGTGGCGTCGAGCACCGAGGAGACCCGACGGAAGCCGACCACGCTGCGGGGGAACTCCCCGAGCAGCCAGCCGATGGAGCGGATCGGGAAGGAGACGATGGTCAGCAGGTAGGCCACCGTGACCACGTCGCCGGCGTCGGTGGCCCCGGTGAGCACGCGCTGCACGCCGACGGCCAGCACGACGAGCACGCCGAGGTTGGGCAGCGCGGCCAGGGTCGGGTCGAAGGCCGCGCGGATGCGCCCGGCGCGGATGTTGACGTCGCGCAGCTCCAGGGCCTTGGCCGCGAAGCGCTCGGTCTCCTGGGGCTCGCGGCCCAGGGTCTTGACGACCATCGCGCCGTCGAAGGACTCGTGGGCGATCTCGCTGACCTCGGCGCGCAGCTGCTGGGCGCGCGTCATCAAGGGCGAGGCGAGGCGCTGGTAGGCCAGGTTGGCCGCGATCACGGCGGGGAAGACCAGGAGGCCGACGAGCGCGAGCACGAGGTCGGCCACCAGCATCTGGGCCACCGCGATCACCATCATCGCCACGGTGCCGACCGCCATCGGCAGCGGCGCGATCGGGCCCCACGCGGCCTCGACGTCGGAGTTGGCGTTGGAGAGCAGCTGGCCGGTGGGGTGGCGCTGGTGCCACTCCATCGGGAGCTGGAGGTACTGCCGTGTCACCGCACGGCGGGTGTGGGCCTGCATGCGGTACTGCATGATCCCGGCGCCGAGGCGGCGCGCGACGATCCCGACCGCCCGCAGGATCGCCACCGCGACGAAGAGCCCGAGGATCGCCCACAGCAGGCCGCCGTCGATCTCGCCGTCGCGGAAGGCCGGCAGCACGACGTGGTCGGTCGACCAGCCCAGCACCCACGCGTCGGCGACCGTGAGCGCCCCGAAGAGCACGCTGCCCAGGGTGGAGAGCGTGAAGATCCACGGCTCGCGCTTGATGGCCACGAGCAGCACACCGAACCCGTCGCGCGTCGTGGAGGCCCGCGACGAGGCCATCTCGGCGGCGTCGCGGTCGATCCGCTCCTGGGTCTGCGTCACGTGCCGTCCGTCCTGCGCTCGGGTGCCGGGGTGGCCCCGCGCTCCGCAGGACCTGCGGGAGCGCTCGGGGGCCGCAGGAGAACCTCCCGCCTCACGCACGCTATTCCCGGGCGCCGACAGGCCCCGAATCCCGGTCGCCCCCGGCCCCGGGGCGAGCGGTGGGTGCCGCTGCCTAGGCTCGGGGCATGAGCGACCTGCTGCTGGCCCGGCGCGAGCGCCACGCCCTGTGCGACCTCGCCCTCGAGCTCGGCCCCGAGGCGCCCACGCTGTGCGAGGGGTGGGCGGTGGCCGACCTGGTCGCCCACTGCCTGGTCCGCGAGACCGACCCCGTCGCGGCGCTGGGTGCGGTCGTCCCGCCGCTGTCGGGCCTGGCCGACCGGGCGGTCGCGCGCGCCCGGCGGCGGCCGCTGCCGCAGTTGGTCGCGCGGCTGCGCGACCCCGGGCTCACGCCGTACCGCCTGCGGCCGGTGGAGCGGGTCGCCAACACCCTGGAGTTCCTCATCCACCACGAGGACGTCCGGCGCGCGCAGCCCGGCTGGCAGCCGCGCGCCCTGCCGCCCGCCGACGCCGCCGTGGTGTGGGGCTCCCTCGGCGGCCTCGGGCGGCTGCTCGTGCGCCCCACCGGTGTGCCGGTGCAGGTCCGCGACGCCGACTCCGGGCGTCGTACGACGCTGCGCGCCGGCGCCGACCCGGTGGTCGTGACCGGCGCCCCGGTCGAGCTGGCCCTGCTGCTCTCGGGGCGCGACCAGGTCCGCGGCGTCACCGTCGACGGCCCGCCCGACCGGGTCGCGGCGTTCCGCGCTGCCGGGTTCGCCTGCTGAGGGCTGGCGGCGGGCGGCGGGTTTCACCAGCCGGCTGGTGAAACCCGCACCTGTCGGCCCACGCGTCGGCCGACAGGTGGGGGTTTGGGCCGACCGGTGTGACGGGTGGGGCTGGCGGGGCGGCGTGCACGCCGGACCGGTCCCCGCGCCCGGTCCAGCGCCGTGGTCCCCGCGCCCGGTCCCAGCGCCCGGTCCCAGCACCCGGTCCCAGCGCCCGGGCCCAGCAGCAGGTCCCGGCGCCAGGGCCCGGCGCCGGGTCTCAGCGCACCGGGTGACCGGTGGCGGCGAGCGCGTTCTTGACCTCGCCCACGCGCAGCGTGCCGAAGTGGAACACGGTGGCGGCGAGCACGGCGTCGGCGCCGGCGTCGACGGCGGGGGCGAAGTGCTCGAGGCGCCCGGCGCCGCCGGAGGCGATCACCGGGATCGCCACCTCGCGCCGCACGGCGGCGATGAGGTCGAGGTCGAAGCCGTCCTGCGTGCCGTCGGCGTCCATGGCGTTGAGCAGGATCTCGCCCGCGCCGAGCTCGGCGGCGCGCACGGCCCAGGCCAGCGCGTCGAGGCCCGAGGACTGCCGCCCGCCGTGGGTGGTGACCTCGAAGCCCGAGTCGGTGCCTGCGGCGCGCCGGGCGTCGACCGACAGCACGAGCACCTGGTTGCCGAAGCGGTCGGCGATCTCGGCGACGAGCTCGGGGCGGCGGATGGCGGCGGTGTTGACCGCGACCTTGTCGGCCCCGGCGCGCAGCAGCCGGTCGACGTCGGCGGTCGAGGAGACGCCCCCGCCGACGGTGAGGGGGATGAAGACCTCCTCGGCGCAGCGCGAGACCACCTCCATCGTGGTCGCACGGCCCTCGTGGGAGGCGGAGATGTCGAGGAAGGTCAGCTCGTCGGCGCCCTCGGCGTCGTAGGTGCGGGCCAGCTCGACGGGGTCGCCGGCGTCGCGCAGCTCGGTGAAGTTGATGCCCTTGACCACCCGGCCGCCGTCGACGTCGAGGCACGGGATGACCCGCACCGCGAGGGTCACGACACGCCTCCCGGCCGGGTCAGGGCCAGGGCGTCGACCAGGGTGAAGCGGCCCTCGTAGAGCGCGGTGCCGATGATCGCGCCCTCGACGCCGCTGCCGACCAGGCCCATGAGGGCCTCGAGGTCGGCCAGCTCGGTGATGCCGCCGGAGGCGACGACCGGGCGGTCGGTGGCCGCGCAGACGTCCTGGAGCAGCTGCAGGTTGGGGCCCTGGAGCATGCCGTCCTTGTTCACGTCGGTGACGACGTAGCGCGCGCAGCCCTCGGCGTCGAGGCGGGTCAGCACGTCGTAGAGGTCGCCGCCGTCCTGGGTCCAGCCGCGCGCCGCCAGGGTACGGCCGCGCACGTCGAGGCCGACCGCGACCCGGTCACCGTGCTCGGCGATGGCCCGGGCGCACCACTCGGGCTGCTCGAGGGCGGCGGTGCCGATGTTGACGCGGCGGCAGCCGGCGGCCATCGCGGCGGCCAGCGACTCGTCGTCGCGGATGCCGCCGCTCATCTCCACGTCGATGTCGAGGGTGCCGACGATGCGGGCCTGCAGCTCGCGGTTGTGCCCGCGCCCGAAGGCGGCGTCGAGGTCGACGAGGTGGATCCACTCCGCGCCGGCCTCCTGCCAGCGCAGCGCCGCCTCGACGGGGTCGCCGAAGCGCTTCTCGGAGCCGGCGACGCCCTGCACCAGCTGGACGGCCTGGCCGCCGGCGATGTCGACGGCGGGGAGGAGCTCGAGGTGGTCGGACATCAGGGTTCCTTCGGGTCGGCGCGCTCCCGGCGTACGTCGGGACCGTGGCGGCGGGCTGGGGCGGCAGAGGCTGGGGCGGCAGGGGGCGGGGCGGCAGGAGGGGGCGGTTCAGCCGCGCCCGAGGGTGGCGACCCAGTTGCGCAGCAGGGCCGCGCCGGCGTCGCCGGACTTCTCGGGGTGGAACTGCGTGGCGGTGAGCGGGCCGTTCTCGACGGCGGCGACGAAGCGGTCGCCGCCGTGCTCGGCCCAGGTGACGCGGGGTGCGGTGGTGCGGTCGTTGGTGACCAGGGTCCACTCGCGCACGCCGTAGGAGTGCACGAAGTAGAAGCGCTCGTCGGCGAGGCCGGCGAAGAGCGTGCTGCCCTCGGCGACCTCGACGGTGTTCCAGCCCATGTGGGGCACGACCGGGGCCTGGAGCCGCTCGACCACGCCGGGCCACTCGTCGCAGCCCTCGGTCTCGACGCCGTGCTCGACGCCGCGGGCGAACAGCACCTGCATGCCCACGCAGATGCCCAGCACGGGGCGTCCGCCGGCGAGGCGGCGCCCGATCAGCCGGTCGCCCTTGATCTCGCGCAGGCCGGCCATGCAGGCGGCGTAGGCGCCGACGCCGGGCACGACGAGGCCGTCGGCGTGCAGCGCGGTCTCGAAGTCGGAGGTCAGGGTGACGCGGGCCCCGGCGCGCTCGACGGCGCGCACGGCCGAGCGCAGGTTGCCCGAGCCGTAGTCGAGGACGACCACGTCGGGTCCGTCCGCCCCCTCCGTGACCGGACCGGCGCCCTCCCCCGCCGCGGCGCTCAGAGCGCGCCCTTGGTGGAGGGGATGCCGGTCTCGCGCGGGTCGAGCGCGACGGCGTCGCGGAAGGCGCGGGCGAAGGCCTTGAACTGGGTCTCCACCAGGTGGTGGGGCTCGCGCCCGGCCAGCACCCGCACGTGCAGCGCGAGGTGGCCGTGGAAGGCGAGGGTCTCGAAGACGTGCTGGGTCAGCGACCCGAGGTAGGAGACCCCGGAGCCGCCGAGCGCGACGTACTGCTGGCCCTCGGGCTCGCCGGTGTGCACGCAGTAGGGGCGGCCCGACACGTCGACGACGGCCTGCACGAGCGCCTCGTCGAGCGGCACGGTGGCGTCGCCGAAGCGGCGGATGCCGCGCTTGTCGCCGAGCGCCTGGCGCAGGGCCTGGCCCAGGGCGATCGCGGTGTCCTCGACGGTGTGGTGGGCGTCGATGTGCACGTCGCCGGTCGTGCGCACGGTCAGGTCGACCAGGGCGTGACGGGCGAAGGCGGTGAGCATGTGGTCGTAGAAGCCGACGCCGGTGGCGATCTCGTGGCGCCCGGTGCCGTCGAGGTCGACCTCGACGAGCACCGAGGACTCACTGGTCTGGCGCTCGACGCGTGCGGTCCTGCTCATGTCGTCTCCTTGGGGGCCTGCGGGGTCGTCTGGCCGGTCACCTGGGTCAGGGCGGTGCGGAAGGCGGCCATCTCGTCGGGGGTGCCGATCGACACGCGCAGCCAGCCCTCGGGGCCGACCTCGCGCACGAGCACCCCGTGGTCGAGCAGGCCCTGCCAGACCGCGTGACGGTCGGGGAAGGTGCCGAAGAGGCAGAAGTTGGCGTCGCTGTCGGCGACCTGGTGGCCCTGCGCACGCAGCCACGCGACGGTGCGGTCGCGCTCCTCGCGCAGCCGGTCGACCTGGCCGAGCAGCTCCTCGGTGTGGCGCAGCGCGGCCAGCGCCGTCGCCTGGGTCACCGAGGAGAGGTGGTAGGGCAGGCGCACCACGCGGATCGCGTCGCAGATGGCCGGGTCGGCGGCGAGGTAGCCCAGCCGCAGACCGGCCCCGGCGAAGGCCTTGCTCATGGTGCGGCTGACCACCAGGTTGCGGTGGTGCGGCAGCAGCTCGAGCGCGCTCGGCGTGCCGGTGCGGCGGAACTCGCCGTAGGCCTCGTCGACGACGAGCACGCCGTCTTCGCCCACGGCCTCGCAGAGCAGGGCGACCGCCTCGGGCGGCAGCGCGGTGCCGGTGGGGTTGTTGGGGCTGGGCAGCAGCACGACGCTGGGGCGCTCGGACTCGACGAGGGCGCGGGCGGCGTCGAGGTCGAGGGTGAAGTCCTCGGCGCGGCGACCCGCGACCCAGCGGGTCATCGTGTCGCGGGCGTACTCGGGGTACATCGAGTACGTCGGGGCGAAGCTCAGCGCCGTGCGCCCCGGGCCGCCGAAGGCCTGGAGCAGCTGCAGCATGACCTCGTTGGAACCGTTGGCAGCCCACACCTGCTCCGGCACGATCCCGTGGGGGGTGTCGCGGGCGAGGTAGTCGGCCAGGGCGGTGCGCAGCGCCACGAACTCGCGGTCGGGGTAGCGGTTGAGCGTCGTGGCCGCCGTGGCCACGGCGTCGGCGATGTCGGCCACGCACGCGGGCGAGGGGCCGTAGGGGTTCTCGTTGACGTTGAGCTGCACGGGCACGTCGAGCTGCGGGGCGCCGTAGGGCTCGAGGCCGCGCAGCTCCTCGCGCAGGGGCGGGAACACCGGCGCCTACCCGTCGGCGAGGGGGCGGTCGAAGCGCACCCGCACCGCCGCGCCGTGACCGGGCAGGTCCTCGGCCTCGGCGAGGTTGACGACGTGGTCGGCCACGGCGGCCAGTCCCTCACGGGTGTAGTCGACGACGTGCACCGCCTTGAGGAAGCTGCGCACCGAGAGCCCCGAGGAGTGGCACGAGCAGCCGCCCGTGGGCAGCACGTGGTTGGAGCCGGCGCAGTAGTCGCCCAGCGAGACCGGTGCGTGGGGGCCGACGAAGATGGCGCCCGCGTTGCGGACCCGGGCCGCCAGGGCGGCGGCGTCGCGGGTCTGGATCTCCAGGTGCTCCGCGCCGTAGGCGTCGACGACGGCGAGGCCCTGCTCGAGGTCGTCGACCAGCACGATGCCGGACTGCTCCCCGCCCAGCGAGGTGCGGATGCGCTCGGCGTGGCGGGTCACCGAGACCTGCTTGTCGAGCTCGGCCTCGACCTCGTCGGCCAGCTGCACCGACGTCGTGACCAGCACGCTGGAGGCCATCGGGTCGTGCTCGGACTGGCTCAGCAGGTCGGCCGCGACGTACGCCGGCTCCGCGGTGTCGTCGGCCAGCACCGCGATCTCGGTCGGCCCGGCCTCGGAGTCGATGCCGACGATGCCCTTGAGCAGGCGCTTGGCGGCCACGGTGTAGATCGCACCCGGTCCGGTGACCAGGTCGACGCGGCGGCACGGGCCCGCGCCGTGGGCGAACATCGCTACGGCCTGGGCGCCGCCGACGGAGTAGACCTCCTCCACGCCCAGCAGCGCGCAGGCGGCCAGGATCGTGGGGTGCGGCAGCCCGCCGAACTCCTTCTGCGGGCTCGAGGTCAGCGCGATGGACTCGACGCCGGCGACCTGCGCGGGCACGACGTTCATCACGACGCTGGAGACCAGCGGGGCGATGCCGCCGGGCACGTAGAGGCCGACCCGGGTGATCGGCACCATCCGCTTGCTGACCCGTGCGCCGGGACCGAGCTCGACCGAGGTGTCCTCCTCGAGCTCGGCGACGCACGTCTCGCGCAGGCGGCGGATCGACTCCTCCAGGGCGACCCGGACGGCCGGGTCGAGCTCCTCGAGGGCCTGCGACAGCGCCGCCGGGGGCACGACGATGTCGTCGTTGCGGACGCCGTCGAAGGTCTCGGAGAACTCCAGGATCGCCTCGACGCCACGGTCGCGCACCGCGTCGCAGATCGGGCGCACGACATGCATCGCGGCCTCGACGTCGAACTCGGCGCGCGGCACGGCGGCGCGGTAGTCGACGGGGGCAGCGCCGTCGGCGGCAGTCCCTCGCAGGTCGATCCGGCGAATCATGGGTCAATCCTACGAGCCCCGGTGCCGGCAACCCGAACCGGCGACCCCGCGTGGACCCTGCACGGACCCACCCGTCCGGGCCACGGCGTGCGGGCCGGGGGTCTAGGGTCGTCAGCGTGACCGACACGCTGCCGATGTTCCCGCTGAACTCGGTGCTCTTCCCCGGCGTCAGCGTGCCGCTGACCGTCTTCGAGGACCGCTACCGCGCCCTGGTCCACCACCTGCTGCGGGTGCCCGACCCGGCGGAGCGGGTCTTCGCCTCGGTGGCCATCCGCGAGGGCTACGAGGTGGGCGACCACGGGGCCCAGTCGCTCTACCGGGTCGGTGTGCGCCTGCAGCTGACCGAGGTGGAGGCCCACCCCGACGGCACCTTCGACGTCGTCGCCGTCGGACTCGACCGCATCGGTCTCGACCGCCTCGAGAGCGGCGAGACCTTCCCCGTGGGTCACGTCCACGCGGTGCCCGAGGGCACCGACCCCGTCGACGAGGGCGTGCTCGAGCGGGCCCGGGCGACCTTCTCGGCCTACCGCGCCGCGCTCTCCGAGATCCGCACCGACCCCTACTCCGGCAGCCTGCCGCGCGACCCGTCCTACCTGTCGTGGACGCTCGCGGCCTGCGCTCCGCTGCCGATGCCGGAGCGGCAGGCGTTGCTCGAGGCCGAGGACGCCGGCAGCCGGCTGGTCATGGTCACCGACCTGCTGCGCTCGGAGCTGCGCGCGATGAACGTCATCCCGTCGCTGCCGGCCACCGAGGTCGCCCGCACCCGCTGGTCGCCCAACTAGCCGCCGTACGACGGAGCGCGGCGGTGGCGAGGAAGGGTGCGGGCGCGACCCCGGCGACGCAGGCGCTGACGCGCGCCGGCGTGGCCTTCACGCTGCACCCCTACGAGCACGACCCGCGTGCGGAGTCCTTCGGGCTCGAGGCGGCCGGCGCCCTCGGGGTCGACCCGGCCTGCGTGCTCAAGACCCTGCTCGCCGACGTCGACGGCCGACTGGTCGTCGGGGTGGTGCCGGTTTCGGGCCGCCTCGACCTCAAGGCCCTCGCGCGCGCCGTCGGCGGCAGTCGCGCCGCCATGGCCGACCCCGCGACGGCCGAGCGGTCCACCGGCTACGTCGTCGGGGGCATCTCCCCCCTGGGCCAGCGACGGCGCCTGCCCACCGTGGTCGACGTCTCCGCCCTCGCCCACCCCGTGGTCTACGTCTCGGGCGGGCGGCGCGGGCTCGACCTCGGCCTGACCCCGGGCGACCTCGTCGCCCTGACCGGCGCCGTCACCGCGGCCGTCGCCCGCGACTGAGCCGACCCCGTCGGCCCGCCGGGCGGAGCGCCCCGCTGCGGCACGACCCGGCCCGGGGGCGGGTCGCGCCACAGCGCTCAGTCGTCGGTCGAGACGCGGAGCACCAGGTGGGCGACGTCGTCGTCGACCCAGCTGCTGAGGCCGAGGGCGCGCAGCGGGTCGAGGTTGTCCTCGACCGCGGGGGCGTCGTCGCCGAGCAGCGGGAGCAAGGAGTCCCCGGCGATGCTGCTGACCTGGTCGAGGTCGACGAAGACGACCGAGCCGGCCTCGTCGCTGTCGGGCACGACCCTCTGGTAGGTCTCGGAGTCGCCGAGACCCTCACCGTCCGCGACCACGTCGGCGAGGTAGTCCTCGTCGAGGCCGATCGCGGTGAGGCCGTCGCCGCCGGCGACGCCCACCGTGCCGACCTCGGAGCCCAGCGGCCCCTCGGCGAGCCGGTCGAGCACGCCCTGCACGTCGTCCTCGTCGCCGCGCACGGTGAGCGCCACGGGCAGGTCGGCGGGGTCGGCGGAGCCCGTCAGCTCCTCGACGTCGAAGCCGCTGCCGAGCGAGACGGCCGCGGCGTCGCCGACGACCGTCTCGACGTCGTCGGGCAGCGTCAGGCCGGTCTCGCCGGCGAGCTCCTCGAGGCCCTCGGCGTCGATGAGGCCCTCCGAGGCCGTCTCGAGCTGCTCGAGCACGGCGGCGAACCACCCCTCCTCGAAGCCCGCCCCGACCGCGGCCACGGTGTCGGCGGGCAGCTCCTCGACGACGTCGGCGCCGCGGTCGGTCACGAGCAGGTCGGACCCTCCGAACACCGCGGCCTCGCCCGCCGCCTCGATCTCCAGCGCCCCGTCGTCGAAGCGCAGCGTCAGGGCGGCGCCGGCGAAGTCCTCGAGCGCCTCGGCCGGGGTCTCGGCGCTCGGGAGGCCGGCGCTGGCGCCGACGACGCCGTCGCCCGACGCGCGGCCCGCACCGGAGAGCGCGCTGGGCATCGCCGGCGCCGACACGCTCATCTCCGGCACCGCGGGGGCGAGCAGGTCGGAGGAGCCCTCGAGGCCGGGTCCGAAGGCCTCGGCGAGGTACTCACCCGCCTCCGGCGCGGCGTAGAGGGTGACGACCCCGTCACCGCCGGTCTCGTCGGTCCAGCGCTGGAAGTCGGCGTCGTCGGCGAGGCTGCCGTCGGACTCGGTCTGGTCGACCACGGCCTGGGCGGTCTCCTCGGTCTCGGCGAGCACCATCCAGTCGCCGCTCACGACGTAGGCCGGGCCGCCCCCGCCCTCGGCGGGGTCGCTGCCGGTGCACGCGCTCAGGTCGTCGAGCGCCCGGCCGGCGGCGTCGGCGTCGGCGACCTCGATGGTGAAGACCGGCGCCGGCTCCTCGCCGCCGGTGTCGACCGCGGCGAAGGCGGCGCGGTCGCCGAAGGCGTCGGCCGCCTCGGTGACCTGGGCGCAGTCGGTCTGCTCGGCGAGGTAGTCGACCAGGGTCTGCTTGACGTCGATGTCGCCGACCGGGCCGTCGAGCCCGAACTCCTCGCGGATGGCCGGGAACTTCTCGAGGGTCTCCAGCGCCTCCACCTTCTGACCGCTACTGGGGTCGAGGTTGACGCCGACGTAGCCGATCGTGCCGGCCGGCAGCGCCTCCGCGGCCTGGGCGCCGTCGGCGAACCACCAGGCCGCCCCGAAGGCTCCCGCACCGACGACCGCCACGAGGGCGACGCCCCCACCCACCAGCAGCCCCGTGCGGCGGGGCCGCCGCTCCCGCGGGAGCCGCCCTCCGCCGCTGCTGTCGAGCATCTCGGGCGGCGGGCCCTGCGGCGGCGGGCCCTGCGGCGGCGGGCCCTGGGGCGGCGGTCCGGGCGGAAGGTTGCTCGTCACGACGGCTCCCGTGGGTGTCCTGGCGCCGGCCCCGTCGGCCGCGCTCGCGCGGGAACCTACCCCGGCGGGGCCGGTCCTAACCGGTCGCTCCCCCACCCGTCGGGCGGTCCGCGGCGCCGCTCAGGCGCGGGGGTCGGCGGGGGCGCGTCGGGTGCCGCGCTTGGCCACCCCGACGAAGGCCACCAGCAGGCCCACGAGGGCGCCGGTGGTCCACACGAGGTACGGCACCGGTCGCGGCACCTCGAGCGCGCTGAGCAGGGTGGTGCCGTCGTCGGCGGAGCGCGCCAGCACGTCGGGGTCGGGCGGGCCGAGCTGCTGGCCCAGCCAGGCCATCAGCGCGGCGGCCACGACAGCGCCCACCACGACCGCCGCCAGCGTCACGAGCTCGTGGCGGTCGAGGACCAGTGCCGTGAGGAGCCCGACCGCGACCGCGGTCGGGAAGGCGACGACGGCGAGCAGGCCGGTGGCCGAGAACAGCCCGCGCAGCTGCGGGAGGTCGTAGAAGCCGTCACGGTCGACGACGACGAAGCGCCCCTGGAAGGCCAGCCCCCGCGAGGGCTCCCACACCAGGTGCCACAGCCAGGCCGCGCCGAGGCCGGCGACGGCGAAGACCACGACCACCAGGAGCGCCTGGATCCCGGCCCGGCCCCACTCGCGGCGCCCGCGCAGCCGGGGCGCGTCAGCGGCGCTGCCGCCGTCGCGGACGCCGACGGAGGGGTTCAGACGCTCAGGCACCCGGGCCCCAGCAGCTGCTTGAGGTCGGCGAAGAGCGCCGGGGTGGCGGTGACCCGGAGCCGGTCGTCGAGCCGCATCACCTTGGTCGCCTCGCGCGTCATCAGCCGCAGCCGCACCTCGGTCATGCCCGGGTGGGTGGAGAGCACGTCGCGCAGCTGCTCGATGACGGGCGGGGTGCAGCGTGTCGAGGGCATGCTGATGACGACCGGACCCGAGGGGCCGTCGGAGATGTCGGGCACCGAGACCTCCTGGCCGTGGATCTCGGGCTGGTCCTTGCTCTTCGACAGCCGTCCCTTCACCGTGAGGATGGCGTCCTCGATGAGCAGGGTGCTGGCCAGCTGGTAGGCGCTGGGGAAGAGCAGCACGTCGATCGCGCCGTCGAGGTCCTCGAGGGTGACCATCGCCCACGCGTCGCCGCGCTTGGTGATCTTGCGCTGCACCGTGGTCACCAGGCCGCTGATGGTGATGGGCGAGCCGTCGGAGCGCTCCTCGTCGAGCATGAGCTGACCGATGCTGCAGTCGCTGGAGTTGGTGAGCACGTGCTCGAGACCCAGCAGCGGGTGGTCGGAGACGTAGAGCCCGAGCATGTCGCGCTCGTGGCCCAGCAGGGTCATCTTGTCCCACTCGTCGATCTCGGGCACCGTCACCGTGATCCCGAAGGACCCGCCCGCGTCGTCGTCGAGCCCGCCGAAGAGGGAGTCCTGACCGATCGCCTCGTTGCGCTTGATGTCGACGTACTGGTCGACCGCGGTCTCGTGGATCGTGACCAGCGCGCGCCGCCTGTGCTTCATCTCGTCGAAGGCGCCGGCCTTGACCAGCGACTCGATGACGCGCTTGTTGCACACCAGCGCCGGCACCTTGTCCATGAAGTCGTTGAAGTCGGCGTAGCGGCCCTTCTCCTCGCGCGCCGCCACGATGCCGTCGACGACGTTGGCGCCGACGTTGCGCACCGCCGTCAGGCCGAAGCGGATGTCGGTGCCGACGGGGGTGAAGTTGGAGGAGGACTCGTTGACGTCGGGCGGGAGCACCTGGATCTTCATCCGGCGGCACTCGTTGAGGTAGATGGCCGACTTGTCCTTGTCGTCCTTGGTCGAGGTCAGCAGCGCGGCCATGTACTCGGCCGGGTAGTTGGCCTTGAGGTAGGCCGTCCAGTACGACACCAGGCCGTAGGCCGCGGAGTGGGCCTTGTTGAAGGCGTAGTCGGAGAAGGGCAGCAGGATGTCCCACAGCGTCTTCACCGCGGCGGCGCTGTAGCCGCGCTCCTTCATGCCCTGGGAGAAGCCCTCGAACTGCTTGTCCAGCTCCGACTTCTTCTTCTTGCCCATCGCGCGACGCAGGATGTCGGCCTGGCCCAGGCTGTAGCCCGCGAGCTTCTGCGCGATGGCCATGACCTGCTCCTGGTAGACGATCAGGCCGTAGGTCTCGCCCAGGATGTCCTCGAGCGGCTCGGCCAGCTCGGGGTGGATCGCCTCCACCGGCTCGCGCCCGGTCTTGCGGCGGGCGTACTTGTTGTGGGAGTCGGCGCCCATCGGGCCGGGGCGGTAGAGCGCGCCGACCGCGGAGATGTCCTCGAAGGTGTCGGGCCGCATGGAGCGCAGCAGCGCCCGCATCGGACCGCCGTCGAGCTGGAAGACACCGAGGGTGTCGCCGCGCTGGAGCAGGCCGTAGGTGGCCTCGTCGGTGAGCGGGAGGTCCTCGAGCACCACGGTCTCGCCGCGGTTGGCCTGGATGTTCTTGACCGCGTCGTCGAGCACGGTGAGGTTGCGCAGGCCCAGGAAGTCCATCTTGATCAGGCCGAGGCCCTCACAGGTGGGGTAGTCGAACTGGGTGATCATCGCGCCGTCGGCGGGGCGCTTGAGCAGCGGGATCACGTCGACCAGCGGCTCGCTGGACATGATCACCCCGGCGGCGTGCACGCCCCACTGCCGCTTGAGGCCCTCGATGCCGATGGCGGTGTCGACGACGCGCTGGACGTCCTTGTCGGCGTCGTAGAGCTGGCGGAACTCCCCGCCCTCGCCGTAGCGCTTGTGCTCGGGGTCGAAGATCTCCTGCAGCGGCACGTCCTTGCCCATGACCGCCGCCGGCATGGCCTTGGTGATCCGGTCGCCCATCGCGAAGGGGTAGCCCAGGATGCGCGAGGAGTCCTTGACGGCCTGCTTGGCCTTGATGGTGCCGTAGGTGACGATGTAGGAGACGCGGTCGTCGCCGTACTTGTCGGTGACGTAGCGGATGACCTCGCCGCGCCGACGCTCGTCGAAGTCGATGTCGAAGTCGGGCATCGAGACGCGGTCGGGGTTGAGGAAGCGCTCGAAGATCAGGCCGTGCTGGAGCGGGTCGAGGTCGGTGATGCGCATCGCGTAGGCGACCATCGAGCCCGCGCCCGAGCCGCGGCCGGGTCCGACGCGGATGCCGTTGTCCTTGGCCCAGTTGATGAAGTCGGCGACCACCAGGAAGTAGCCCGGGAAGCCCATCTGGGTGATGACGCCGATCTCGAAGTCGGCCTGCTTGCGCACCGCGTCGGGGATGCCCGAGGGGTAGCGCACGTGCAGCCCGCGCTCTACCTCCTTGACCAGCCAGGAGTCCTCGTTCTCCCCCGGCGGGCAGGGGAATCGCGGCATGTAGGTGCCGTTGCCCTCGGTGAACTCCACGTCGCAGCGCTCGGCGATGAGCAGCGTGTTGTCGCAGGCCTCGGGGAAGTCGCGCCACAGCTCGCGCATCTCGGCGGCCGACTTGAGGTAGTAGCCGTCGCCGTTGAAGGCGAAGCGCTGCCCCGGGCCGTCGCCCGCGGGGATGTCCATGGTGGACCCGGAGTTGATGCAGAGCAGGTGCTCCTGGGCCTTGGCGTCCTCGCGCATCACGTAGTGCGAGTCGTTGGTGGCCAGGAGCGGGATGCCCATGTCCTTGCCCAGCCGCAGCAGGCCGTCCTTGACCCGGGTCTCGATGTCGAGGCCGTGGTCCATCAGCTCGAGGAAGTAGTTGTCCTTGCCGAGGATGTCCTGGAAGTCGCCCGCGACCTGCTTGGCGGCCTCGTAGTTGCCGTGACGCAGGTGGACCTGCACCTCGCCGGAGGGGCACCCGGTCGTGCCGATGATGCCCTTGCCGTGCTGGGAGAGCAGCTCGCGGTCCATGCGGGGGTGCTTGAAGAACCCGTCGCGCCACGCGCCCGTGGAGAGCCGGAAGAGGTTGTGCATGCCCTCGGTGGACTCCGAGAGCAACGTCATGTGGGTGTAGGCACCGCGGTTGGAGACGTCGTCGGGGCCGCCGCCGTAGAAGTTCACGCCGCGCTTCTCGAAGCGGGAGATGTTGGGCGTGAAGTAGGCCTCGATGCCGATGATCGGCTTGACCCCCGCGGCCTTGGCCTTGGAGTAGAACTCGTAGGCCCCGAAGACGTTGCCGTGGTCGGTCATCGCCACCGCCGGCATGCCGAGCTCCGCGGCCCGGTCGGCCAGCGCGCCGAGGCGGGCGGCGCCGTCGAGCATGGAGTACTCGGTGTGCACGTGCAGGTGGACGAAGGAGTCCTGGGAGCCTGTCGACATCGTGTGTGGAAGTCCTCGCCGGGTCGAGATCGGGCAGCGGTCAAGCAGGGTGCAGCGGTCTCGGACGGGCGCCGATCGACCTTCTGGGGGAAGGGGATCAGCCTACGTCAACCGCTCCGGGGATCGTGCCAGCCGCCGCCGACACCACCGGCGGCACCACCGGCGGCTCCCCGGCGGCTCAGCCCTCGCGGGCGGCGTCGAGGCTCTCGGTGATCACCACGTCGACGATGCGGTGCAGGCGCTCGACCCCGAGGGCCGGTGCCCGCTGCGCCATCGCGACGGCGATGGCGCGCTCGCGGTCGGGGTCGCGACGGGTGTGGCCCTTGTGCGGCTGCACGGCGGCGGTGAGGGCCGCGCGGCGCGCCAGCAGGTCGCCGAGCTGGTCGTCGACCTCGTCGATGAGCCCGCGCAGGAAGACGAGGGGCTCGCGGCCGGGCCAGGCCACCCTCAGGTCGGGGGCGCGCTCCTCGTTGGCCGAGCCGTCGGTGCGCTCGAGCTCCACCAGCCCGTGGCGGGCGTAGAACGCGCGCGCCGCGGTGTTGGTCTCGAAGACCCACAGGCAGAAGCCGTCGGGCCGCTGCGCCTTCACGGTCTCCAGCAGCAGCGAGCCGAGCCCGCGACCCGCGGCACCGGGCAGCACGTAGAGGTCGTCGAGCCAGTCGCCGGCCAGGGCGGCGTAGGCCACGACGCGCCCGCCCTCCTGTGCCACCCACAGCTCGCGCGCGGAGAGGTCCCAGGTGGCGAACCAGCTGCGCACCTCGGTGTCGGGGTGCGCGCCCGGGGGCATCGCAGGGTGCGCCGCGCGGCGGCTGCGCAGGTGCACGTCGGCCACCTCGGCCAGGTCGGCGCCCGTGCCCGGACGCACCAGGACGTCGGGCTGCGCAGGGGGTCCGTCAGGACCCGTCACGGACGACCTCGAGGGCGTGGGCGAGGTCGGCGGGGTACTCCGTCTCGTACTCGACGTGCTCACCGGTGTCGGGGTGCTCGAAACCGAGCCGGACGGCGTGGAGCCACTGACGCTCCAGGCCCACGCGCTTGGCCAGCACGGGATCGGCGCCGTAGGTCAGGTCGCCGACGCAGGGGTGCTTGAGCGCGGACATGTGCACCCGGATCTGGTGGGTGCGGCCGGTCTCGAGGTGCACCTCGAGCAGGCTGGCGAAGCGGTGCGCCTCGAGCGTCTCGTAGTGCGTGACGCTGGCTCGGCCGTCGGCCATCACGGCGAACTTCCAGTCCGAGCGGGGGTGACGACCGATCGGGGCGTCGACCGTGCCCTCCAGCGGGTCGGGGTGGCCCTGGACGAGCGCGTGGTAGGTCTTGTCGACGGTGCGGTGGCGGAAGGCGTTCTTGAGCACCGAGTAGGCCCGCTCGGACTTGCAGATCACCATGACACCGGACGTGCCGACGTCGAGGCGCTGCACGATGCCCTGGCGCTCGGAGGCGCCGCTGGTGGCGATGCGGAAGCCCGCGCCCGCGAGGTGGCCGACGACCGTGGGGCCGGTCCAGCCCGGCGAGGGGTGGACGGCGACGCCGACCGGCTTGTCGATCACCACGATGGACTCGTCGTCGTGGACGATCTTGATCCCCTCGACGATCTCGGGGGTCACCGTCAGCGGGTCGGTCAGAGTCGGGATCTCCACGTCGAGCAGCGAGCCGGGCAGCACCCGGTCGCTCTTGCCCACGCCGGCGCCGTCGACCTGCACCAGGCCCTGCGCGATCAGGTCGGCCGCGCGGGTGCGCGAGAGCCCGAACATGCGGGCCAGGGCGGCGTCGACCCGCTCCCCCGCGAGGCTCTCGGGCACGCTCAGGCTGCGGTGCTCGGAGGTCTGGCTCATCGCTGGTCCCCCGCGGTCGGGCCGCTCGCCGTGGCTGCGTCGTCAGGCTCGACGTCAGGCCGGCCGCCGGACTGGTCGCCGGGCTCGTGGTCGTCGGGCTCGTGGTCGCGGGTGCCGTCGAGGCGGACGCCGCGGAAGGCCTGCACGAGGATGAGGCCGGCGGCGACGTTGATGCAGACGTCGGCCACGTTGAAGACCGGCCAGTTGGGCAGCATCAGGAAGTCGATGACGTGGCCGCGCATCGGCCCGGGGTCGCGGAAGAGCCGGTCGGTGAGGTTGCCGGTCACTCCCGCGAGCAGCAGGCCCAGCGCCACGGCCCACAGCCGGGAGCGCACCCGCAGGCTGAGCACGAGCACGACCACGGTGGCGGCGATCGCGATGCAGCTCAGCGCCACGGTGAACTGGGTGCCGGTGCTGAAGGCGGCGCCCGGGTTCTTGACCAGCGTCAGCGTGAGGAGGTCACCGACGACGGGCACGTCGGGCCGGCCCTCGAGACGGTCGAGGGCGAGCACCTTGGTGACCAGGTCCACGGCGTACGCGGTGGCCGCGATCGTCGCGAACAGCGCCCACACCCGCGCCCGGGAGCGCCCGGCGGGGGCTGCTGCGGTGGTCTCGGGGTCTATCGCCGTTCCTCGCGCTGCTTGCATGTCATGCACAGTGTGGCACGCGGAAATGCCATCAGCCGATTCTTGCCGATCGGCTCTCCGCAGGACTCGCAGACGCCGTAGGTGCCGTCGTCGATGCGCGCCAGGGCCCGCTCGATCTGGGCCAGCTTGTCGCGCTCGTTGTTGAGCACGGTGAGTTCGTGGTCGCGCTCGAAGCTGCTCGCCCCGACGTCGGCCTGGTCCTGCCCGGCCCCGTCACCGGAGTCGCGCATCAGTCCCGACAGCTCCTGCTCCTGGTCGGCGATCACCTGGGCGATGTGGTCGTGCTGCTCGTGCAGCTCGGCGACGACCTCGTCGAGCTCGGCGGCGGTCCAGTCGGACTCGCCCTCCTTGACGACGAGGTCCTGGGCCTGGGCCGCGGTGGCGGCCTTCTTGGTGGGTGCTGCCTTGGTCACGGGCACAGCCTTCGAGCGGGGGCGCCGCAGCGCCAGGGGTGGACGGAGCAGGGAGGTCCGGGGGGCGGGAGAGGGGTGAGGACGGTGAGCAGGAGGGTAGCCAGTCGGTGGTGAACCGACCAGGGCCCCTCCGTCACGGGCCCGCGCAGACGACGGAGCGGCCGGCCCCCGAGGGGACCGGCCGCGCCGGATCGAGCCAGGTGGAGCAGTCGCTCAGGACTCCTCGTCGCCCAGGATGGAGCGCAGACGCTTGGGGGCCGGGGCCTCCTCGGTCGGAGCGGCGCTCTCGGCGCCGTTCTGCAGCGCCTCCAGCTGCTGGGTGAAGTAGCTCTTCAGGCGCGAGCGGTACTCGCGCTCGAAGGAGCGGAGGTTCTCGACCTCGCTGCTGAGCTTGTCGCGCTCGCGCTCGAGGTCGCCGAACATCTGCTGGCGGCGCTCGGCGGTCTCGGAGTCGAGCATCGAGGCGCGGGTGCGCGCGTCGGACTCCATGCGGTCGGCCTTCGACTTCGACTCGGCCTCGAGACGCTCGGCCTTGGTGCGGGCCTCGCCCACGATCTTGTCGGCGTCGTTCTTGGCCTCGTCGACGAGCTCGTCGGCGTTGCGGGTGGCGATCTCGAGCAGGCGCGCCGCGGCGTTGGAGGCCTGCGGCACCGTCTCGACGCGGATCGTCTCCGTGGGGGCCGCGGCGGCGGGCGCGGCCGGTGCGGCCACGGGGGCCGGCGTCGGCTCGGGCTTCGCGACCGGCACGGGCTGCGTGACCGGCTCGGGCGTGGACGGCGCGGTGGTCGCCGGGGCGGACTGACCCGAGGACGGGCCTGCCTGACCCGATCCCGACGGGCCCGATCCCGACTGGGCGGAGGCGAGCTTGGAGCGGAGGTCCTCGTTCTCCTTGGTGAGCCTCGCGAGCTCGGCCTCCACCTCGTCGAGGAACTGGTCGACCTCCCCCATGTCGTAGCCCTCGCGCAGCCGGACGGGAGTAAAGCGCTTGTTGCTCACGTCCTCAGGCGTCAGTGGCATGACCTCACCCATTCTCAGTCGTGGTGTTCAAGTGGATCCCAGACGTGCCGCGCGCGGGTGCGCGAGGTCGTGCTGCGAACTTCTCGGGGAACAATAGCGCCTGTCGTGGGACAGGTGGGACAGGCGGGTCCCGGTGGGCGGCCGGGGCCCCGGAGGGCGCTCAGGCGATGTTGAAGACGGCGTCGTTGACGTTGAGCAGCACCCACGCGATGACCAGGACGAGCAGGAAGCTCAGGTCGAGCGCGATGCTCCCCAGACGCAGCGGCGGGATGAAGCGGCGCAGGAACTGGATGGGCGGGTCGGTGACGGAGTAGACCGCCTCCAGGACCAGCAGCAGCGGTCCGCGCGGGCTCCAAGAGCGCGCGAAGACCTGCACCCAGTCCACGATGAAGCGCACCCACATGAGCGCGATGAAGAAAAACAGGATCCAGTGGATGATCCAACCGGCGATCTGCACGTCGGTGATAGCTCCTGTCGGGGCCGGACCGGGCTCGTCGTGACGACGGGCCTCAGCTCTGGTTGAAGAAACCGCCCTCGGCGATCCGCTCCTTGTCCTCGGCGGCGACCGTGACGTTGGGCGGGGAGAGCAGGAACACCTTGTTGGTGACGCGCTCGATCGTGCCACGGGTGGCAAACACCAGGCCGGCGGCGAAGTCGACGAGACGCTTGGCGTCGGCGTCGTCCATCTCCGAGAGGTTCATGATCACCGGCACGCCCTCGCGGAAGTTCTCCCCGACGGTGCGGGCCTCGTTGTAGGTGCTCGGGTGCAGGGTCGTGATGCGGGACAATTCGGCTACCACTCCGGTGGGGCCGGCGGCCGGACGGCGGCGCTCGGCGAGGTCGGACACGGACGCGGCTCGCGCCGCGGGCTGACGGGGCGCCGCCGGGGCGGGCTGACGCTGGGCCGGGACCGCCTGGGTCTCACGGGTGGTGTCGTCGCCGTCGTACTCGTCGTCGTACCGGCCGGTGTCCTCGAGCAGGCCGAGGTACTCGCCGATCCTGCGCATCGCGCCGCTCATGACAGTCGTCCTCCGGAACTCCTGCGCCGTCGTCCCCGGGTGGGGGGCGATCGGCGCTCAACGTTGTAGTCGGACCCTACTGGACCGTGGGCCTCGAACCGAGCACCGCGGAGCCGAGCCGCACGTGTGTCGCGCCGGCGGCCACCGCCTGCTCGAGGTCGCCGCTCATGCCGGCGGACAGCACGGTCGCCGCGGGGTGCTGGGTGAGCAGCCGCTCGTGCAGGCGGGCCAGCCGCTCGAAGGCGACGGCGGGGTCCTCGGCCGGCGGCGCCACCGCCATCAGGCCCCGCAGGCGCAGGTGCTCGGCCTGCGCCACGCGGTCGGCGAGGGCCAGGAGCGCCTCGGGTCCGACGCCGGCGCGCCCCTCGGCCCCGGGCGGGTCCAGGCTGACCTGCACCAGCACGTCGAGGGGTCGCCCACGCCGCTCGGCGCCCCGGTCGAGGGGACCGACGAGCTTGGGACGGTCGACCGACTCCACGACGGCGGAGTACGCCGCGACCGCCGAAGCCTTGTTGCTCTGCAGACCGCCGATGAAGTGCCACGACAGGTCGAGGTCGGCCAGCTCCGCGGCCTTGGCCTCGGCCTCCTGGTGCCGGTTCTCCCCCACGTCGGTGACCCCGAGCCCGGCCAGGACGCGCACGTCGGAGGCGGGGAAGAACTTGGTGACGACCACCAGGTCGACGTCGTCGCGTGCACGCCCCGCCGCCACGCACGCGTCGCTGAGCCGCTCGCGGGCACGCCCGAGGGCGGCCGTCAGTTCCGCGGCGCGCTCCGTCGTGGCGACGGAGCCGTCCGTGGGCCGGTGCGGGTCACCGGACCCGGCGCCGTGGGCGCTCACGCGCGCCGCCGTACGACGCCGGCCAGCCGCCCGGCCGCCCGGCCGTCGCGACGGTAGGAGAAGAGGTCGGGCGACTCGCGGGTGCAGCGGGAGACGTCGTGAGCGACGACGTCCTCGCCGCGCAGCTGGGCGACCACCCCGGCGCCGACGTCGAGCGCCGGCGTGCCCCAGGTGGTCGTGGCGCGGCTCTCCGGCACGACGGCCGCGACCTCGTCGCGCATCTGCTCGGGCACCTCGTAGCACCCCCCGCAGACGTGCGGTCCGACCCAGGCCTCGATCCGCCGCGCCCCGAGCTCCCGCATGCGCGAGACCACGGCGGGCACCACCCCGGCGACCAGGCCCGGTCGGCCGGCGTGGGCCGCACCGACGACGCCGGCGACCGGGTCGGCGAGGAGCACCGGCACGCAGTCGGCGGCCCGGACCACGAGCACCACGCCGGGGCTGTCGGTGACCAGGGCGTCGGCGCGCGGACGCTCGGCGGCGGGGTGCTCGCCGACGGTGACGACCTCGCGGCCGTGCACCTGGAGCAGGTCGGCGACCCGGTCGCCCGGCGCGAAGTCGGCGAGGAGCAGCTCGAGGTTGCGCTGTCGCGAGCCGGGGTCGTCGTCGCCCTCGACGGCGAGGTTGAGCTCGGCGAAGGGAGCAGCACTGACCCCGCCGACACGGTCGGTGAACGCGAGGTCCACGAGCGAGTCGGCGGGGCCGGTGGTGGTGCGGAAGGCGTACACCGGGGCAGGACCTACTTCAGGAAGTCGGGCACGTCGAGCTCGTCGTCGTCGAACTGCACCTGCCGCGGCGCCGGCCGCGGGGCGGGCGGCTGGGTCGGCGCCGGGCCCGTGGGACCGGACTGGCCACCCTGCTGAGCGCCCTGCTGGCCGCCCTGGTGCGGGGCCTGCTGCGGCGCCTGGCGCGGCGGCTGCTGCGGGGCCTGGCCGGACTGGCCGCCCTGGGGCGCCGGCTGGCCGAAGCCCTGCCGGGCGCCCGCGGGGACGGGCTCGCGCTCCTCGCCGCGACGCAGCGACGGCGCCGGGGACGCCTGACGGGCCTCCTGGGCCGGCTCGGCCTTCGGCTCGCGGCGCAGGACGGTGCCCTCGTCGCGCCGCTTGGGCGTGCCGCCGTCGAAGCCCGCGGCGATGACCGTGACGCGCACCTCGTCACCGAGGGCGTCGTCGATGGTGGCACCGAAGATGATGTTGGCCTCGGGGTGCACCGCCTCGGCGACGAGCGCGGCGGCCTCGTTGATCTCGAACAGGCCGAGGTCGGAGCCGCCGGCGATCGACAGCAGCACGCCGTGGGCGCCGTCGATGGAGGCCTCGAGCAGGGGGCTGGAGACGGCCATCTCGGCGGCGGCGACGGAGCGGTCCTCGCCCCGGGCCGAGCCGATGCCCATGAGGGCGGAGCCGGCGTTGGCCATGACCGACTTCACGTCGGCGAAGTCGAGGTTGATCAGGCCGGGGGTGGTGATGAGGTCGGTGATGCCCGAGACACCCTGGAGCAGCACCTGGTCGGCCTGCTTGAAGGCGTCGAGCACCGACACGTTGCGGTCGCTGATCGAGAGCAGCCGGTCGTTGGGGATGACGATGAGGGTGTCGACCTCCTCGCGCAGCTGCGCGATGCCCTCCTCGGCGGAGTTGGCGCGGCGGCGGCCCTCGAAGGCGAACGGCCGGGTGACCACGCCGATGGTCAGCGCGCCCAGCGAGCGGGCGATGCGGGCCACGACGGGAGCGCCGCCCGTGCCGGTGCCGCCACCCTCGCCGGCGGTCACGAAGACCATGTCGGCGCCCTTGATGACCTCTTCGATCTCGTCGGCGTGGTCCTCGGCGGCCTGGCCGCCGACCTCGGGGTTGGCGCCGGCGCCGAGGCCGCGGGTGAGCTCGCGGCCGATGTCGAGCTTGACGTCGGCGTCGCTCATGAGGAGGGCCTGGGCGTCGGTGTTGATCGCGATGAACTCGACTCCCTTGAGCCCCACCTCGATCATCCGGTTGACGGCGTTGACACCGCCTCCGCCGATGCCCACGACCTTGATGATGGCCAGGTAGTTCTGTGCTGCTGCCACGGCGGCTCGCCTCTCGCTGATCGGTGGTGGTGCTGGGTCCGTGCGTCGCGCACGGGTGGTCTGGGGTGCCGCACCGGGACGGGCGGCGTTCGTGCTGCTGGTGGTGGTGCTGATGTGGTGCTGGGGTCGTGCCGGATGGTGCTGCGGGGAAGCGACGGGCCTCAACTCTGACCCTCAACCTGAGGGTTATAGTTATGTCAACCTCACCGTGACGACGACAGTAGGCACACGGAGGCGCCGGATCGCGCAGACACGCCCGGCGCGTCCTCGACGATCCGGACGAGGCCCGGTCAGGTCAGCCGACCGCGGGACCGCTCACGGTCGGACGGCCCGGCACGCTCACGTCGTACGCCGTGCCGGGCTGCGACAGCAGCACGGTCAGCACCTCGGCCTTGCGCGCGGACTCGTCGGCGCTCCCCCACGCCACGGTGCGGCCGTCGCGCAGCGCCAGGACGATCCGGTCGACGGTCTCGACCTCCACGTGGTCGAGCCGGCCCGCGAGGTCCTCCGGCAGCGCGGCGACGACCTGGGCCGCCTCGCGCAGCGCCTCCGCGGTGGTGTCGACCTGGCTCTCGACGCGCGGGAGACCCTGCGGTGCGGCGGTGTAGGTGCGGAAGGCCACGCCCTCGGCGTCGAGGCCGCGCAGCGTGCCGCCGAGCTCGACCACGGCCACGGCCACCCGCTCCTCGACCGAGATCGTCACCGCGTCGGGCCACGACCGGGTGACGTCGGCGGAGGCCACCTGCGAGAGCGACTCGACGCGGGCGCGCACGGCGGCGAGGTCGACCCGGGCCAGCGGCTCGCCGTCGGGCACCTGCGCGGCCGCCCGCACCTGGTCGGCGGCCAGCGGCCCGACGCCGGTGACCTCGACCTCCTCGACGTCGAGCATCGCGGAGAACCACACGGTCCACACCGCAGCGGCTCCGAGCGCGAGCAGCACGAGGCCCACGACGGCGTAGCGCAGCGTCGACCAGCGCCGGGCCCAGCGACGCCGCACGAAGCGGCGACGGGTGCGCCGGGTCCGCGGGTCGACCGGGTCGCTCACGGCCGGGGCCCCGCCTCGACCCCGTCGGCGCGCTGCTCGAGCAGGTCGAGCACGCGCGGGCCGACGGTGGTCACGGTGCCGGCGCCGAGGGTCAGCACGAGGTCGCCCGCGCGGGCCCGGTCGACGAGGGCGGCCGGGGCGTCGGC
This sequence comes from Nocardioides sp. Leaf307, assembly GCF_001423135.1. NCBI lineage: Bacteria > Bacillati > Actinomycetota > Actinomycetes > Propionibacteriales > Nocardioidaceae > Nocardioides > Nocardioides sp. Leaf307. The sequence goes on from NZ_LMNY01000002.1 coordinate 404,875, forward strand.
GAGGTCGGGCACGAAGGCCACCCGGTCGTCGGGCAGCGGCACCGCGTCGGCGACCAGCGCGCCGGTCACCTCGGGGTCGGCGTCCTCGCGGGCCAGGTAGACGTCGAGCACGACGACCTCGTCGGCGGCGCCGAGCGCCTGGCCCATGGCCACGCCGAAGATGCGCGTGCGCGAGACCAGGTGGGGCTGGAAGGCCACGACGACGCGCCCCTCCCCCGCCACCGAGCGGGCGGCCTGGAGGTCGCCGGCGATCTCGACGGGGTGGTGGGCGTAGGAGTCGTAGACCCGCACCCCGGCGGCCTCGCCCTTGCGCTCCATGCGGCGCCGGGTGCCGCCGAAGGACTCCAGGCCCCGCTTGAGGGCCTCGAAGTCGTGGCCCAGGCGCAGCGCCGCGCCGAGCGCCGCCAGGGCGTCGAGCACGTAGTGGCGCCCGGGGATCTGCAGGGTGACCCGACCCAGCTCGACCCCGCGGTCGACGACGGTGAAGGAGGAGGTGGTGCCGGCGAAGACGATGTCGACGGCGCGCAGGTCGGCGCCCTCGCCCTCGCCGACGCCCACGAAGGCGAGGTCGCGGGAGGCCGCGACGGCGCGCAGGGCGGCCGCGCCGTCGTCGTCGACACAAGCCACCAGGAGGCCGCCGGGGCGGATGCGGCCGACGAACTCCTCGAAGGCGGCGGCGTAGGCCTCCTCGGTGCCCCAGTTGTCGAGGTGGTCGGCCTCGACGTTGGTGACGACCGCGACGGTGGGCTCGTAGACCAGGAAGGCGCCGTCGCTCTCGTCGGCCTCGGCGACGAAGAGGTCGCCCGCGCCCTCGGCGGCGTTGGTGCCGGTCTGGGCGAGGTCGCCCCCGACGGCGTACGTCGGGTCGGCGCCGGCCGCCTGGAGGGCGACCGTGAGCAGCGAGGTCGTGGTGGTCTTGCCGTGGGTGCCGGCGACGGCCACGACGCGGCGCCCCGCCATCACCGCTGCCAGCGCGGCCGAGCGCGGCAGCAGCCGCAGCCCCCGCTCCTGCGCGGCCACGACCTCGGGGTTGTCCTCGCGCACAGCGGTCGAGACGACCACGGTGTCGGCGTCGCCGAGCTGGTCGGCGGCGTGGCCGACGTGGACCGTGGCGCCCAGCTCGCGCAGCCGCTGCAGCGTCGGGGAGTCGGTGCCGTCGCTGCCCGACACGGTGATGCCGCGGGCGAGGAGGATGCGCGCGATCCCGGAGAGCCCGGCGCCGCCGATCCCGACGAGGTGGACCCGGCCGAGCCGGTCGGCGGGCAGGAGGGTCGACGGCACGGGCACCCTCATCGAGCACCCCCCGTGCGGTCGCGGCGCGTGGCACCCAGCTCGAGCACCAGGCGTGCCAGGCGCTCGTCGGCGTCGCGGGGCACGAGGGCCACGGCCGCCGCGCTCATCCGCTGCAGCCGGGGTGCATCGGTGGCCAGGCCCGGCACGGTCGCCGCGACCCAGTCGGGGGTGACCGCGGCGTCGTCGACCAGGAGCGCGCCCCCGGCGTCGACCACGGGTCGCGCGTTCTGCGCCTGCTCGCCGTTGCCGATCGGCAGCGGCACGAGGATGGCGGGCAGGCCGGTGGCGGCCGCCTCCACGACGCTGTTGGCCCCCGCGCGGCAGAGCACGAGGTCGGCGGCGGCGTAGGCGAGGTCCATGCGGTCGACGTAGTCGACGATGACGTAGGAGGAGCCCGCCGCGGCCGGGTCGGCCCCGCCGTGCTTGCCCTGCACGTGCAGCACCTGCACGCCGGCGGCCGCGAGGGCGGGCGCCGCGGCGGAGACGGCCTGGTTGAGGCGGGTCGCGCCCTGCGACCCCCCGGTCACCAGCAGGGTCGGCCGTGCGGGGTCGAGGCCGAAGGCTGCGCAGGCCTCGGCGCGGCTGGCGGCCCGGTCGAGCTGGGAGATCATGCGGCGGATCGGCAGGCCGACGTACTCGGCGCCGCGCAGCGGGGTGTCGGGGAAGCTCACGGCCACGCGCGCGGCGAGGCGGGCGCCGAGGCGGTTGGCGACGCCGGGCAGGGCGTTCTGCTCGTGCAGCGCGATCGGGAGGTGACGACGCCGGGCGGCGAGGTAGGCCGGCACCGAGACGTAGCCGCCGTAGCCGACCACGACGTCGGGGCGGACGCGGTCGAGCACGGCGAGGGTCTCGGTGACCGCACCGCGCAGGCGGCCCGGCACCCGCAGCAGGTCGGCGCCGGGGCGCCGCGGCAGCGGCACCGGCGGCACCAGCTCGAGGGGGTAGCCGGCCTCGGGCACGACCCGGGTCTCGAGCCCGCGGGGGGTGCCGAGGCAGGTCACCTCGGTGGCGGGGTCGAGCCGACGCAGGGCGTCGGCGGTGGCGAGCAGGGGCGAGGTGTGACCGGCGGTGCCACCGCCGGCGAGGAGTACGCGCATCCGGACCAACCTAGCGATCGGACCGGCCGCGCCCGGAGGTGAGGCCCGCCAGCGGGCCGGCCGCCACGCCGCTGGAGCGTCCGCGCCGGCGCAGGGCGAGGGCCCGGGCCGCCTCGGGCTCGCGGCGGGCGAAGCCGATGAGCAGGCCCAGCGCGATCAGCGACGGCAGCAGCGCCGACCCGCCGTAGGAGACCAGGGGCAGCGGGATGCCGATGACGGGCAGCAGGGCGAGCACCATGCCGACGTTGATCACCATCTGCCCGACCAGCCAGACCACGATGCCGAAGGAGGCGTAGCGCACGAAGGGGTCGGCGGTGTGGCGCGCGACCCGCAGGGCGGCGAAGGCGATGGTGAGGAAGAGCGCGACGACCAGCACCGTGCCGACCAGGCCCAGCTCCTCGCCGAGCACGGCGAAGATGAAGTCGGTGTGGGCCTCGGGCAGGTCCCCCCACTTCTGCTGGGAGGCGCCGATCCCCTGGCCGAACCAACCGCCGCTGGACAGGGCGTAGAGCCCGTGGGCGGGCTGCCAGCCGGAGTCGTGGAAGTCCTTGAAGGGGTCGGCGAAGGTGGTCAGCCGCGAGACCCGCTCGGGGTCGCTGGCGGCCAGGCCGATGGCGGCGACGCCCACCAGCGAGAGGCAGACGGCGAAGAAGCGCAGCGGCGCGCCGACCACCCACAGCATGCCGAGCATGATCGCGAACAGCACGAGCGCCGTGCCGAGGTCGCGGCCGAAGACGACCAGGCCGGTGGCCAGCAGCAGGCCGGGGACCACCGGCACCATCACCTGGTGCAGGCTCGCGAGGCGGCGCTCCTTGTTGGCGTAGATGTGCGCGGCCCACAGGATGAGCGCGAGCTTGGCGATCTCGGAGGGCTGGATCTGCAGCGGCCCGATCGCCAGCCAGTTCTGGTTGCCGTTGACCGCGACGCCGATGAAGGCGGTGAGCAGCAGCAGCGCCAGCGAGACGAGGTAGCCCGGGTAGGCCAGGGCTCGCAGCAGCCGGTGGGGCAGCCGGCTGGCCACGAAGGCGAGCGGCAGCCCGAGCACCACCCACATCAGCTGGCGGCGCACGATGGCGTAGGAGTCGCCGTCGTTCTGGGTGAAGGAGTACACGCTCGAGGCGCTGAGGACCATGATCAGGCCGATGGTCAGCAGCAGGGTCGAGGCCCCCAGCAGCAGGTAGTACGACGTGAGCGGGCGGTCGAGCGCGTCGTGCACCGTCGCCGTGGTCGTGCGCACGCGCTCGCGCAGGGTCCACCACGCCGAGGCGGCGCCGCCGGGGGCGGGCATCGACCGGGTGTCGTCGAGGCCCTGCGGCGCGGGGCGGGCGGTGCGGGTGGGGCTGGGGCCCCGCTCGGCGGTGGTGGTCACGGCGTCCCTTCCTGCGTGGGCCCTGCGGGCCCGGTCGGACCGCTAGCCGGTCCTCTCCCGGACCGCTGCGGTGAAGGCGTCACCACGAGCGGCGTAGCTGGCGAACATGTCCATGGAGGCGCATCCCGGCGCGAGGAGGACGGTGTCCCCCGGCCGGGCGAGCCCGGCCGCCGCGTCGACGACCTGCCGCATGACCTGTTCTGGTGTGTCTGGTGTGCGTGTGACTGCTGGTGCGTGTGTGGCGCCAGTCTGGTCGCCGCCGACGACTTTGACGGGCACATCGGGCGCGTGTCGGGCAAGAGCGCGGGCGATCACGTCGCGGTCACGGCCCAGCAGCACGACACCGCGGAGCCGGGGTGCGGCGGAGCGCACGAGGTCGTCGAAGTCGGCGCCCTTGGCCAGGCCGCCGGCGACCCAGACCACGGGGTCGTAGGCCTGCAGCGACGCCCCGGCCGCGTGGGGGTTGGTGGCCTTGGAGTCGTCGACCCAGGTCACGCCCTCGTGGGTGGCCACCACGGCGATGCGGTGGCCGTCGGGCCGGAAGCCGCGCAGCCCGTCGCGCACCGCCTGCTGGGAGACCCCGTGCGAGCGGGCCAGGGCCGCGGCGGCCAGGGCGTTGGCGACCTGGTGGGGTGCGGCCGGGTGGCCGTCGACCTCGAGGTCGGCGAGGTGGCACAGCTCGGCGGCGCTCGTGCCGCGCTGCTCGATGAAGGCGCGGTCGACGAGGATGTCCTCGACCAGGCCGAGCATGCCCACGCCCGGGACGCCGAGGGTGAAGCCGACCGCGCGGGCCCCCTCGACGACGTCGGCCTCACGCACCAGGCGCTCGGTCTCGGGGTCGGCGACGTTGTAGACGCACGCGCGCTGGACGCGCTCGTAGATGCGCCCCTTGTCGGCGGCGTAGTCGGCCATCGAGGCGTACCAGTCGAGGTGGTCCTCGGCGAGGTTGAGCACCGCCGCCGACTGGGCGCTCATCGAGTCGGTGTAGTGCAGCTGGAAGCTGGAGAGCTCCACGGCCAGCACGTCGTAGGGCTCGGGGTCCATGACGGCCTCGACGATGGGCAGGCCCACGTTGCCGACGGCGACGCTGCGCAGACCCGCCGCACGCAGGATCGCGTCGAGCATCTGCACGGTGGTGGTCTTGCCGTTGGTGCCGGTCACCGCCAGCCACGGCGTGGCGTGGGCCGGGTCGCGCAGGCGCCAGGCCAGCTCCACCTCGCCCCAGACCGGGATCCCGCGGGCCCGCGCCTGCGCGAGCAGCGGCGCGTCGGGGCGCCAGCCCGGCGAGGTGACGAGGACGTCGACGTCGTGGGGCAGGGTCGCCGTGGCACCCTCCCCCAGGCGGATCGAGGCACCGAGCACCTCCAGCAGCTCGGCCTTCTCCTCCTTGCCCGCCGCCGACTCGTCGAGGGCGGTGACGTCGGCGCCGAGGTGGTTGAGGTTGTCAGCGGCGGCGAAGCCGGAGACGCCGAAGCCGGCGACGACGGCCTTCACGCCGTCCCAGGGCGTGTGCCGGCCCAGGGAGTCGAGGTCGCGGGGCGCGTTCATGTGCCGGCCACCCACTCGGCGTAGAAGATGCCCAGGCCGCCGGCGACGCACAGCCCGGTGATGATCCAGAACCGGATGACCACCGTGATCTCGTCCCAGACCATCTCGAAGTGGTGGTGGATGGGCGCGATGCGGAAGAGCCGCTTGCCCGTGCCGGTGATGCGTCGCGTGGCCTTGAACCAGGTCACCTGGAGCATCACCGAGACGGTCTCCATGACGAAGACGCCGCCGAGCACGATGAGGAGCAGCTCGGTGCGGCTGAGCACCGCGAAGCCGGCCAGCGCCGCGCCCAGCGCCAGGGAGCCCGTGTCGCCCATGAAGATCTGGGCCGGCGAGGCGTTCCACCACAGGAAGCCGAAGCAGGCGCCGGTGATGGCCGCGGCGATGATCGCCAGGTCGAGGGGGTCGCGCACCTCGTAGCACTTGCCGTAGGCGATGTCGTCCTGGCCGCACCACTGGTTGTTCTGCCAGATGTTGACCAGGGTGTAGGCGCCGAACACCATCACGCTCGCCCCGGTGGCCAGGCCGTCGGCGCCGTCGGTGAGGTTGACCGCGTTGCTGGTGGCGATGACGATCAGCAGGATCAGCACCACCGCCACCACGGCGGGCAGCACGAAGCTGTCGAAGTCGCGGATGAAGGACAGCGAGAACGACGCGGGCCGCTGGCCGCGGTCGTCGGCGAACCAGGGGCTCAGCGCCAGGACCGCGAAGGTGAGGCCGACGATGGTCTGACCGACGATCTTGGCCTTGCTGCGCAGGCCGAGGCTGCGCTGCTTGTAGATCTTGATGAAGTCGTCGAGGAAGCCGACCAGCCCGGTGCCGACGAAGAGGAAGAGCAGCAGCAGCGCCGAGGCGCTGGGCAGGTCGCGGGTGACGAGCTTGGCGACGAAGTAGCCCACCACGGTCGCGCCGATGATGACGACGCCGCCCATCGTCGGGGTGCCGCGCTTGGTGTGGTGGCTGGTGGGTCCGTCGTCGCGGATCTCCTGGCCGTAGCCCCACTCGGTGAAGCGCCGGATCGCGACGCGGGTGCCGAGCAGCGAGATCAGCAGCGCCAGGCCACCTCCCATGAGGATCGCTCTCATCCGACTACGTCCGCTCCCTCGGTGCCGTCACTGCGCGTCGCCGCGCCGTCCCTCGCCCCGCGTCGCCGCCGGGGTGATCCCCGACGTCGCCGGGGCAACCAGGACATCTTGGCCCACGAGGGCCGCCGGCGCCTCCGCGCCCCGCCGCCCGGTGGCGATCCTCACGTGCGCCGCCGACCCCCGGGCCCGCCCGACCCACCCCGGCCCCACCCCGGCCCACCCCGGCCCGCGCCGACCGGCAGCCGGACGGCGAGGGCGGACGGACCACGGCGCAATCTATTCTCTAGTAACTGACTCCAGTTACTCCTGAAAGGCAGACCTCCATGAGCCGGCAGCTGCACCTCGGCGGATTCCAGATCGCCTCCCACGTCACGCACTCCCACGCCGCCTGGCGCCACCCCGGCTCCGACCCGGCGTTCCTGACCCCCGACTACTGGCACCGTGTGGGGCGCACCCTGGAGCGGGGCACCTTCGACTTCGTCTTCTTCGCCGACCTGCTGGCCGTGCCCACCAACTACGGCGGCGACGAGCGCGAGGCGCTGCGGCGCGGCACGCAGGCCAGCGCCACCCTCGACCCGTCGCTCGTGGCGGCCAGCATCGCCGCGGTCACACGCCACCTCGGCGTCGCGGTCACCAGGAGCACCACCTACTTCCACCCCTTCGAGGTGGCGCGGGCCTTCGCGAGCCTCGACCACCTCAGCGGCGGTCGCGCGGCCTGGAACATCGTCACGTCGCTCAGCCGCTCCGAGGCCCAGAACTTCGGCCTCACCGAGGCCCTCGACCACGACCTGCGCTACGACCGCGCCCAGGAGTTCGTCGAGGCCGCGGTGGCCCTGTGGGACACCTGGGACGCCGACGCGCTGGTGCAGGACAAGGCGACCGGCGTCTTCGCCGACCCCGACAAGGTGCGGCCGGCGCACTTCGACGGGCTCTTCTACAAGACGAGGGGACCTCTCACGACCCCCCGCTCCCCCCAGGGCCGGCCCGTGCTCATCCAGGCCGGCTCCTCGAGCAAGGGGCGCGACTTCGCCGCGAGGTGGGCCGAGGCCATCTTCGAGATCGACCCGACGCCGGAGGGGCGGCGCGCCTACTACGACGACATCAAGAGCCGCGCCAGCGACGCGGGCCGCGACCCCGACCAGGTCAAGGTCTTCCCCTCCTTCGTGCCCTTCGTCGGCGAGACGCGGTCGATCGCGGAGGAGAAGCAGGCCTTCCACAACGAGCTGGCCGACCCGGTCTCGGGCCTGATGACCCTCTCGGTCCACACCGACCACGACTTCTCCGCCTACGACCTCGACGCCCCGCTCGAGCACGTCGAGGTCTCGGGCACGCAGGGACTCTTCGACCTCGCCCGCCGTCTGAGCGAGCGCGACAGCCTGACGCTGCGCGACATCGGCCGGCTCTACGCCCAGGGCGTCCTGCTGCCGCAGCTCGTCGGCACCGCCTCCGAGGTCGCCGACCAGATCGAGGAGAGCTTCCGCGGGGGCGAGGCCGACGGCTTCATCCTCTCGGCGGCGCAGAGCCCCGGCACCTTCGAGGACTTCGTCGACCAGGTCGTGCCCGAGCTGCGCCGGCGCGGGCTCTTCCGCCGGGAGTACGCCGGTCGCACCCTGCGCGAGCACCTCGGTCTCGACCTCGGGCGGCGCGAGCGCGTGCCGGGCTGAGCCGCGAGGCACCGGCGGCGCCCTCGTGCCACGCCGCCGGTGCCCGCGGGGTGCGGGAGGACCTCAGGCGTCGGGCTGCTCGGCCCGGGGGGCGAGCAGCAGCTCACGGGCGACGAGCCGGTCGTCGAAGGGGTGCACGACACCGTCGACCTCCTGGCCGGTCTCGTGGCCCTTGCCGGCCACGAGCACGATGTCGCCCGACCGGGCCACGGCGAGGGCCGCGGCGATCGCCGTACGCCGGTCGCCGACCTCGCGCACCTCGGCGCGCTCGGCCTCGGACACCGCGGCGGCGCCGGCCAGGACGGCGGCGCGGATGGCGGCCGGGTCCTCGCTGCGGGGGTTGTCGTCGGTGACGACGAGCACGTCGGCGAGCCGGGCGGCGATCTCCCCCATCACCGGGCGCTTGCCGGTGTCGCGGTCACCCCCGGCGCCCAGCACCACCACCACCCGGCCCGCGGTGAGCGGGCGCAGGGCGGCCACGGCCGCCTCGACGGCGTCGGGCTTGTGGGCGTAGTCGACGACGACCTCGAAGTCCTGCCCCGCGTCGACGCTCTCGAGCCGGCCCGGCACGCCGGCCAGAGCGGCGATCCCGTCGGCAACGCCGGAGGCGTCGAGCCCGGCCTCGCCCGCGGCGGCCACGGCCGCGAGGGCGTTGGAGACGTTGAAGGCACCGGCCAGGGGCACCTCGGCCGGGAACGGCGGGCCTGCCGGGCCGCGCACCTCGAAGGAGGTGCGGCTCGGGGCCGGGCGCAGGTCGAGCGCCTCCCAGTCGGCGCCCCCGCCGGTGGTGGAGAAGGTCGCGACCGGCAGCGGCGTCTCCCGGGCCAGGCGCCGGCCGTGCTCGTCGTCGCGGTTGACCAGCGCGCGACGCGCGCGGTCGGGGCCGAAGAGTGCGGCCTTGGCCTGGAAGTACTCCTCCACGGTGTCGTGGAAGTCGAGGTGGTCGCGCCCCAGGTTGAGGAAGACGGCCACGTCGAAGACCACGCCGTCGACGCGGCCCAGCACGAGCGCGTGGCTGGAGACCTCCATGGCGCACACCTCGACGCCGCGCTCCACCATGACCGCGAAGAGACCGTGGAGGTCGGGCGCCTCTGGCGTCGTCAGCGCCGTGCGTACGTCGACCCCGGCGATGCGGGTGCCGACCGTGCCGATGACCGCGGAGCGCACCCCCGCGCCGGCCAGGCCGCCCTCGAGGAGCCGCGTGGTGGTGGTCTTGCCCTGGGTGCCCGTGACTCCGATCATCGTCAGCCGCTCGGCGGGGTGGCCGTAGAGGTGGGCGCTGACCCGCCCGAGCACACGGCGGGGGTCGTCGACCACGAGGGCGGGCACACCGGGGGGCACACGGTCGGCGCCCGCGGGGTCGGTGAGCACCGCCACGGCTCCGGCCCCGACCGCCGCCGCGGCGTAGTCGACGCCGTGGGCGCGCGCGCCGGGGAGCGCGGCGTAGAGGTCGCCCGGCCGGACGCGCTGGGAGCTCAGCGTGATGCCGGTCAGCGTCGGGTCGGTCGAGGGCGCGGTGCGGTGGGCCGGCGCCAGCTCGCGGCGCACCCACGCCGTCAGCTCCGAGAGGGGCGTGCGGGGCGGGTCTGAGGGGCGGGTGTCGCCGGACGTGCCGGGAGTGCCAGGTGTCGAGGTCACGATCGGGTCAGCCTAGGAGCGCGCGGCCGGGCTCACCACTCGACGGGCAGGCGCGAGGGCTCGGTGCCGGTGGGAGGCACGGCGTAGCGGCGCAGCGCGTAGCCCATGATCTTGGAGAAGGCCGGACCGCCGACCGAGCCGCCCCCGCCGCCGTTGGTGGGGTTCTGCACCACGACGTAGATGGTGAAGCGGGGGTCGTCGGCGGGCGCGAACCCGGCGAAGGAGACGGTGTAGCTGCCGTCGTAGCACTGGCACTCGCTGCTGGCCCGCTGCGCCGTGCCGGTCTTGCCGGCGACGCGGTAGCCCGGGACGGCCGCGCCCGGGGCGACGCCGACCTCGGGGTCGACCACGCGCTCCATCATGTGGGTCGTCTGGCGCGCCGCGTCCTCGCTGATGACGCGCCGCTCCGTGGCGTGGTCGGTGCCGACCTGCTCGCCGGAGTCGGTGGTGGCCGAGCCGAGCACGACGCTGGGGTCGATGCGCACCCCGCCGTTGGCGATGGTGTTGACCGCGGCCGCCATCTGCAGCGCGTTGACCGAGACCGACTGACCGAAGGCGATGCGGTCCTGCAGCGCGTCGGACCAGATGCTCTCGTCGGGCAGGATGCCGGCCGACTCGCCGCGGATGCCCGTGCCGGTGGTGCGCCCGAGGCCGAAGGCGTCGAGGTAGGAGCGCAGCTCGCCGTCGTCGTACTTCTCCGTGGCCATCACGGTGCCGATGTTGGAGGACTGGGCGATGACGCCGGCCAGCGTGAGCCGGATGGTGCCGTGGTCGAACCAGTCGCTGATCGGGTTGTCCCCCTCGCGCTGCAGCACGCCGGGCACCGTGAGCCGCGTGCGGGCGGTGACCTTGCCGGCGTCGACCAGGCCCGCGACGGTGAGGACCTTCTCGACCGACCCGGGCTCGTAGACGTCGCTGACCGCGCGCGAGCCGAGGTCGGCCTCGTCGGACTCCAGCGGGTGGTTGGCGTCGAAGGTGGGGTAGTCGGCCAGCGTCAGCACGTCGCCGGTGCGGCTGTCGAGCACGACGACCGAGCCCGACTCGCCTCCGGAGTCGCGCACGGCCTGGCGCAGCACGCGCTGGGAGTAGAACTGCAGGTCGCGGTCGAGGGTGGTGCGCAGGTCCTCGCCGTCGACGGCCGGCACGGTGGTGTTCTCCCCCAGCGGGACGCGGTTGCCGGCGGCCACGGAGTAGCGCGCCTCGCCGTCGACGCCGTCGAGGAGGTCGTCGAAGGTGCGCTCGAAGCCGGCCAGCGGCTTGGTCGTGCCGTTCTTGCGGGGGGTGCCGACGAAGCCGACGAGGTTGGCGGCGACGTCGCCCGCGGGGTACTCCCGCACCGGGTCGCGCTCGGTCACGAGACCGTCGTAGCCCAGCGCGCGCGCCTTGGCGACCACTGAGGTGGCGAGGGCGGCGGGCACGCTGCGGGCGATGTACTGGAAGCGGCTGTCCTCGGCCCGCAGGCGGGGCAGGATCGTGAAGTAGTCGACGTCGAGGCGGTTGGCGAGGAAGCGCGCGAGCTCCGGGGCGTCGTCGGCGGTCAGCGCCGGGTCGGCCACGACCATCAGCCCGTCGACCGACTCCGCCAGCGGCTCGCCGTTGCGGTCGAGGATGTCGCCGCGCTCGGCGGGGAGCACGATCTCCTCCAGGCCCTCGGCCGCGGCCATCGAGGCGTAGGAGGCGGGGTCGAGACCCTGGAGCTGCACGAGGCGGCCCACGAAGACCGACAGCACCATCGCGATGACCAGGAAGCCGATCCGCAGCCGCAGCTGCGGGGAGCCCCTCAGCTCGCCGGCGGGGCGGGCCGGGCCACGGGCTGCGGTCCTGCGCATCGGCTGGCGGGTCTGTCGCACGCTCGTCCTCCGGGTGGTGCTGGTGCTGGGCGGTTCGGTCCGTGGTGCGGGTGGTGCACGTGGTGCGGGTGGTGCAGGTGTTACCGGTCGTTCCTACCCCCACCGGCGTCGCCGTCGCGGTTGCCGCGCGGGGCGTCCTCGCCGGTGTCGTCGCCGGTCTGGTCCTGCTGGCGCTCACGACCACTGCCGTCGCGGTCGCCGGACCGGTCGCCGGCGTCCGAGCCGTCGCGGTCGGCCGAGCCGTCGCGGTCGCCCGAGCGGTCACCGTCGCCCGAGCCGTCACGGTCGCCCGAGCGGTCGCGGTCGCCGGGGAGGGTGCCCTCGGGCGGGGCCTGGGTCGGCGCCGGCGGGCGGAGCTCGGCCGGCAGCGGCGCCGGGGGCGGGTCGAGCGCGAGCGTCCCGGGGGCCAGGGCGGCGTCGGTGGTGCCGGTGACGGTGCCGTCGGAGAGGTCGAGGAACTGCGGTGCGGCCGGGAGCACCAGGCCCTGGGCCTGGGCCCGGCGCGCGACGTTCTGCGGGTCGCGCAGGCGCTCGAGCTGCATCGACAGCGAGGCCTGGCGCGCGGTGAGCACGGTGGCGCGGTCCTGGAGCTCGGTGGCGGCGAAGGCCGACTGCTGCATCGAGGTGTTGAACAGCAGCAGGCCCACGACGCCGCCGAGCATCAGCAGGCTGAGCAGGGTCACGAACGGCACCTTGGCCGCCCTCGTGCGGCCCCGGGGCACGACGGTCAGCCGGGCGCGCTCGACGGCGGCCTCGGCGAGGCGGGGCAGTCTGGTCTGGATCGCTCGTGCCGTGCTGCTCATCGGGCTGCTCCCCCTCGGGTGTCGGGACGGTGGGTGGTGCGGGGCGTGCGGGCGGCCGACCGGCCCTGGGGCCGGTCCTGGGGCCCGTCGGAGGGTCGGACCCGCTCGACGGCGCGCAGGCGCACGGAGGCGGCGCGCGGGTTGGCCTCGATCTCGCCCGCGTCGGCCTTCTCCGAGCCGCGGGTGACCAGGCGCAGGGCCGGCTCGCTGCCCTCGGGCACGAAGGGGAGGTCGTCGGGCACGACCGAGCGGGTCGCGGCGGTGAAGGCCTGCTTGACCAGCCGGTCCTCCAGCGAGTGGTAGGACTCCACCACGACCCTCCCGCCGACGCCGAGGACGTCGATGGCGGCCGGCAGCGCGCGGCGCAGGACGGCCAGCTCGTCGTTGACCTCCATGCGCAGCGCCTGGAAGGTGCGCTTGGCGGGGTGGCCGCCGGTGCGCCGGGCCGGCGCGGGGATCTCGGCGTACAACAGCTCGACGAGCGGCCCGGACGTCGTGAAGGGCTCGCTCTCGCGGCGGCGCACGACGGCGGCGGCGATCTTGCGGGCGAACTTCTCCTCGCCGTAGTCGCGCAGGACGCGCGTCAGGTCGGCGGCGGAGTAGGTGTTGAGGACGTCGGCGGCGGTCGGCCCGGTCGAGGAGTCCATGCGCATGTCGAGCGGGGCGTCCTCGGCGTAGGCGAAGCCGCGCTCGCGCACGTCGAGCTGCATGGAGGAGACCCCGAGGTCGAAGAGGACGCCCGCGACCTCGCCCAGACCGAGGTCGGCGACGACCTCGCCGATCTCGTCGTAGGTGGCGTGCACGCCGGTGAAGCGCTCGCCGTGGGCCGCCAGGCGCTCGCCGGCAAGCGCGAGCGCGGCGGGGTCGCGGTCGATGCCCACGACGCGGGCGCCGGGCAGCCGCTCGAGGACGGCCTCGCTGTGGCCACCGAGGCCCAGGGTGCAGTCGACGAGCACGGGAGCCGCGCCCAGCCGGGCGGCGGCGGACTCGCCGAGCGCGGGCGCCAGCAGGTCGACGACCCGGTCGAGCAGGACCGGGACGTGGCGGGGGGAAGCCATGGAGGCGACCTCAGCGTCCCAGGCTCGAGAGCAGCAGGAGGGTCGCGGCGCCGCCGAGGGAGACCGCGGCGGAGAACGCCATCAGCACCACCGCGTCGCGCGCCTGGTGGCGCACCCGCGGCGGCGCGGGCTCGTGGGTGATGCTCATCGTCGACCCCAGATCGGGTGGTGTGCGGGCGGTGCGGGGGAAAGGGCAGATCCGCCGAGCCGGGTCCCGGCCCGCTCCGTGAGAAGACTCGAGGTGGCGTTCGGTCCTGGTGCCGGGGAAGGTGCCCCAGGGCCGAGGGAGCGGGCCGGTACCGAGACCGGCGGATCCGTGGTGGACGTGCGGGTGGTGCTGCTGGTGGTGCGGGTGGAGCCGTCTGCGGTGGTGCGGGTGGAGCCGTCTGCGGTGGTGCGGGGTGGAGCCGGGGGGTGCCGGGTCAGACGGGCGGCTGCTCGTCGAGCTCGGCGAACTTCTCCTGGGCCCCCGAGGAGTACTCCTGCCAGCGGGCGGGATCCCAGATCTCGATGCGGTCCATCACGCCGATGACGACGACGTCGCGCTCGAGCGAGGCGTACTGGCGCAGCACCGACGGGATGCCGATGCGCCCCTGCTTGTCGGGTGTGCCCTGCTCGGCGCCCGCGAAGAGCACGCGGGCGTAGTCACGGGCGTCGCGGTTGGTCATCGGCGTGCTCTGTGCGCGCTGGGCCTCCTGCATGAAGACGTCCTCGGGCCACACGACCAGGCACTTCTCCTGTCCCTGTGTCACGACGAGCCCCTCTGCGAGTCGGTCCCTGAACTTGGCCGGCAGGAAGAGACGTCCCTTCTCGTCCAGCTTCGGCGTGTACGTGCCCATGAAGAACACGTCGCACCTCCACTGATCCGGGAGCCTCCTCCACTTCGCACCACCTTACTCCACCTTCCTCCACCGTCAACCACATCCGACCACTCCGGGGCGGTGTTCTGCGCCCGCGAGCGCTCCACCGGGCCGCGGCCGCTCGTCGCCCTGTCCGTCCGACCTGCGGGGGCAGACCCTGCGCCGGCGCGGCGCGCCGCGGCGGCCGAGCACCCCGCCGAACCGTTGTCGTCGCAGGTCAGCGGCCTGCGGCACCGAGATCGGCCGGGCGCTCCCGGCGTACGACGAGGCGACGCGGACCTGCTGCGGGGCGCACGGTGGGGGCCGGTGGAGCGGGCCCGCGCGGAGGTGGAGCGCGGGTGGAGGAGCGTGGGGCACCCGGCGCGCCCCGGGGGTGCGTGGTGGGGCGCAGCCGACCACCGTGACCGCCGGGGCCGGACCTGACGCGAGCGCGCCGGCAGGCGACGCGAGTTGCACCGACGCCCTACCGTGATGTCATCCCCGGGCGCCGTGCCCGCCGGCGCCGAGTGCACGACCGAAAGGACCCGACGTGGTTGCTCCGATCCCTGGAGGCGCCGACCTCGAGACCGTGGCCCGGGTCGTCTCCCGGGTGCGGGGCAACGTCGAGCGGGTCATCGAGGGCAAGCCCGACGTCGTCTCCGCGGCCCTCGTGGTGCTGCTCGCCGAGGGCCACCTGCTCATCGAGGACGTGCCCGGGGTCGGCAAGACCATGCTCAGCAAGGCCCTGGCACGCAGCATCGACTGCTCGGTGAGCCGCATCCAGTTCACCCCCGACCTGCTGCCCTCCGACGTCACCGGGGTCTCGGTGTTCAACCAGAACACCCGCGAGTTCGAGTTCCGCCCCGGCGGGATCTTCGCCAACGTCGTCGTCGGCGACGAGATCAACCGGGCCTCCCCCAAGACCCAGTCGGCGCTGCTGGAGGCGATGGAGGAGCGCCAGGTGACCGTCGACAACGCGACCTACCACCTCGAGGCGCCGTTCATGGTCATCGCGACCCAGAACCCCGTCGAGATGGAGGGCACCTACGCGCTGCCCGAGGCCCAGCGCGACCGCTTCATGGCCCGGGTCTCGATGGGCTACCCCGTCGCCTCCGCGGAGATCGCCATGCTCGACTCCCACACCCGCTCCAACCCCCTCGACGACCTCGAGGCCGTCACCGACGCCTCCGAGCTGCGCAAGATCACCGGGATCGTGGCGCAGGTGCACGTCGCCCACGCGGTGCAGCGCTACGCCGTCGCGCTGACCAGCGCCACCCGCACCACCGAGGACCTCACCCTCGGCGCCTCCCCCCGCGCGACGCTCCACCTCGTGCGCGCCGCGAAGGCCTACGCCGCCATCGAGGGCCGCGACTACGTCGTGCCCGACGACCTGCAGCTGCTGGCGCGCACCGTGCTGGCCCACCGGCTGCTGCCCAGCGTGGAGGCCGCGATGAACGGTCGCACCACCGAGGCCGTGCTCGACCGCATCCTCGCCGGGGTGCCGGTGCCGGAGCCCGACCGGGCCTGAGCCCCACTCCCCCACCGCGGTACCCCGCGCCGCGCCACACCGCCCCACGCCGACACCACCGACCTCACCGACACCGCCGGACGACCCTGGGAGGACCGATGCGCGAGGCCCTCGCCGGGCTCACCCTGCGCGGTCGCGCCTTCGTCGCCGCGGGCGTCACCGCCGTCGTCTGCGCCGTGCTGCTCGGCCAGCCCGCGCTCACCCGCGTCGGCGTGCTGGTGCTGGCCCTGCCGCTGCTCACCGCCGCCTACGTCGGCCGCAACCGCTACCGACTCGCCCTGGTGCGCACGGTGAGCCCCCAGCTGGTCACCGCCGGCCAGCCCGCCCGGGTCGGGCTCACCATGACCAACCAGGGCCGCACCCCCCACGCCGTGCTCCTGGTGGAGGACCAGCTGCCCTACGTGCTCGGCACCCGCCCGCGCTTCGTGCTCGACGGCATCGGCCAGGGCTGGCGCCGCGAGGTGAGCTACCAGGTGCGCAGCGACGTCCGGGGGCGCTACGACGTCGGGCCGATGACGGTGCGGGTCAGCGACCCCTTCGGACTCGTCGAGCTCGGCCGGGCCTTCCAGACCAGCGTGCCGCTGACCGTCACCCCCCGGGTCGTGCCGCTGCCGCCCATCAACATCGGCGGCGGCTCCTCCGGGTCGGGCGACAACCGGCCCCGCGCCTTCGCCCACGGAAGCGCCGAGGACGTCACCGTGCGCGAGTACCGCCGCGGCGACGACCTGCGGCGCGTGCACTGGCTGAGCTCGGCCCGCACCGGGGAGCTGATGGTGCGCCGCGAGGAGCAGCCGTGGCAGGCCCGCGCGACGCTCTTCATCGACAACCGCGCCGGCAGCCACCGCGGCCAGGGCGTCGCCTCCTCGCTGGAGACCGCCGTCGTGGCCGCCGCCTCCATCGCCACGCACCTGAGTCGGCGCGGGTTCGCCGTACGTCTGGTCACCGCTGCGGGCGAGGACGCCGCCGCGGCCTGGCACGTGCGTGACGCCACCCTCGACACCGGGCCGATCCTGGAGTCCCTCGCCGTCCTGCAGCCGCTGCGGGCCACCCACCTCGACACCGGCTGGCTGCGCGAGCAGGGCCAGGGCGGGCTCGTCATCGCCGTGCTCGGCGACCTCACCCAGGCCGACCTGCCGGTGCTGCGCCGCATGCACCACGGCGCCGACGCCGGTCTCGCGGTCGCCCTCGACGTGGCCGCCTGGGGCACCGGCGTGCCGACCGCCCCGGGCGCCTCCGGCGCCGCGGTGCTCTCCCGCCAGGGCTGGCGCAGCGTCGGGCTCGGCCCGCGCGACCGCCTCGACGCCGCCTGGCAGGACCTCGGCCGCAGCCGCGCCACCGCCCCCCGACCGCACGGGGCGACCAGCGGGCCCGGCACCGGGATCAGGACCGGCGGCGGCACCGGCGCGACCACCCGTGGAGGACCCTCGTGAGCGCACCCACCCTCGTGCCACCGGCCGGGTCCCCGGCCCGCCCGAGCACCGGCCGCGCGCGAGCGTCGGCGTCGAAGGACCCTCGCGCCCGGGGCGCCGGGCGCCTGCTGCTCTCGGCCCTGGCCGCCACCCTCACCACCTGGGCCGCGGTGGTGTCCTGGCGGGGGCTGACCGAGACCCCGGGCGGATTCCTGCGGCCCCTGCTGCTGCTGGCCCTGGTCGTCGCCGGCACGGGTGCCCTGGCCCGCCTCGCCCGCCTCCCCGCCCTCGTGGTGCTGCTCGCGCAGACGGTGGTCGGGGTCGCCCTGGCCTCCGAGCTGCTCATCGACACCCCGGTGCCGCTCGGTGCCGGCTGGAGCGAGCTGGTGCGCGCCGTCGAGGCCGCCGTGGCGACCTCACGCCAGTACGCCGCCCCCGTGCCGCCCGAGGCCGCCCCGCTCGACCCGCTGCTCGTCGGCGGCGGGCTGGCCTGCATGCTCCTGGTCGACCTGCTCGCCAACGGCGTGCGCCGCGTGCCGCTGGCGGGCCTGCCCCTCCTCACGGTCTACGCGGTGCCGGTGAGCATCGTCGACTCCGGGCTCTCCTGGTGGGTCTTCGCACTCACCGCGGCGGGCTTCCTGGTCATGCTCTTCCTCCAGGAGGACGAGCAGGTCGCCCGGTGGGGCCGTCCGCTCGACGAGCGCGGCCGCCCGACCGAGGCCAGCGACACCGACCTGCGCGCCTCGGCCGCCCTGGGCCCCCGCAGCTCGACCTCGCGGGTGGGCGCCGCGAGCGTCGGTGCCGCGGCGACGGCGCTGGCCGTGCTCGTGCCCCTCGGGGTGCCGACCCTCGACGTCGACGTCTTCTCCCTCGGCGCGGGGGGTGCGGGCGGCGACGACGCCGTGCAGATCGTCAACCCCATGACCGACCTCCAGCGCGACCTGCGCCGTGGCAGCGACATCCCCCTGCTCGAGGTGCAGACCGACGACCCCGACCCGTCGTACCTGCGCATCGCCGTGCTCAACCGCTTCTCCAGCGAGGCGTGGAGCTCCGGGGACCGCGAGATCCCCACCGACAACCTGCCCGACGGCGCGGTGCCGGCTCTGCAGGGCGTCGCGGGCGACGTCGCGCGACGCTCCTACGACTACGACGTGAGCGTCGGTGAGGACTTCCAGTCGCGCTGGCTGCCCACCTGGGCACCGATCCGCGCCATCCGCGCCGAGGGCGACTGGCGCTACGACGAGTCGACCATGGACTTCCTGGCCAGCGCGGACGACCTCGACACCGCCGGGCTCGACTACTCGATGACCGGCGTCGAGCTGGACCTCTCCGCCGCCCAGCTCGCCGCGGCGCCCTCGGCCGCCGGCGCCGTCAGCGCGGAGATGGTCGACCTGCCCCCGCTGCCCGACCTGGTGCGCGACCTGGCCATCGAGGTCACCGCCGAGGCACCGACCCGCTACGCCAAGGCCGTGGCCCTGCAGAACTGGTTCCGCTCGGAGTTCACCTACGACCTCGCGCGTGCCGAGGAGGGCAACGGCGTGAGCAAGCTCGAGGCCTTCCTGCGCGACGACGAGGGCGGTCGGGTCGGCTACTGCGAGCAGTTCGCCTCGGCCATGGCGGTGATGGCCCGCGAGCTCGACATCCCGGCCCGGGTCGCCGTCGGCTTCCTGCGCCCCGACGAGATCGGTCCCGACCGGTACCAGTTCAGCGCCTACGACCTCCACGCCTGGCCCGAGCTCTTCATCGCCGGCGCCGGGTGGGTGCGCTTCGAGCCCACGCCCGCCGACCGGGCGGCCGCCGTGCCCGACTACACCCGTGGCCAGCTCGACTCCGAGCCCGACCAGCCCTCGGCCCAGCCGAGCGAGCAGTCGCAGGCCCCGGTGCAGCCCGACCGGCCGGCGCCGAGCGCGGAGCCCGAGGTGCCGCAGGCGCAGGGCCCCGACGACACCGACACGACGGCGACGACCTTCCCGTGGGCCCCCGTCGCTGGGGGCGTCGGCGGCCTGCTGGCGCTCGGGGCGCTGCTGCTCCTGCCGCGCCTGCTGCGGGGCCGCCGGCGTGAGCGCTGGCTCGCCGCGGGTCCCGAGGGTGTCTGGCAGGAGCTGCGCGCCACCGCCCTCGACCTCGGCCACCCCTGGCCCGAGCAGCGCTCGGTGCGCACCGCCGGCGCCGCGCTCCTCGACTGGTACGCCGACCCCGCGGCCGAGCCGGTCGAGCGACCCGAGCGCGGCGCCGCGGCCGCCCCGGAGGCGGCCGCCGCGACCCGTCGGCTCGTCACCGCCCTCGAGCGGCGGCGCTACGCCCCGGCCGGGGCGCCCGACTCCCCCGCCGCCAGCGAGCAGGTGGGCGACGACGGGCGCGTCTGCGTCGCGGCCCTGCTGGCCGGCGTCACGCCGCGACAGCGCCGCGCGGCGCGGTGGTGGCCGCGATCGGTGCTCACCGCCGGCCGGCGACCGTCGGGCGCCCAGGCGCGACGGGCCGAGGTGCGTGCCACGCGCACCGGCGCCGCGACGGTCGACGAGGTCGGCTGACCTCTGCGGCTCCGGCCGGGTGACCTCACCGGTGCGACCGGATCGACCGATCGGCTGAGCACGSGCCGCCRCCCTGGCCCGACGACCGCTGAGCGGGGCCGCCGGGCGGGCCGGGTGTCGACCGACCGGCTGAGCACGGGCCGCCGCCCTGGCCCGACCGCTGAGCGGGGCCGCCGCCGCTGAGCGGGGCCGCCGGGCGGGCCGGGTGCCACCGCTCCCGGCGGGCTCCGGTGGGGGCGGTCGGGGGCTCCGCCCCGTGGCTCCACCGGCTCCCGCTCCGACGACCTCGCCGGTCCGACGACCGGGGCCGGGCACATCGGCCGGCGCAGGCCGAGGTGGCCGCTGGACCCCGCGGACGACGAGCCCCTCGCACCGACCTGCCGACCGGGGCCGGCATGTCGGTCGGTGCGGGCCCGAGTAGCCGTCGGCTGCCGCCGTCGACGAGTGCCGTCGACCGGAGGCCTCGGACCGAGCCGTCGACCAGGACCGTCGACCGGGACCGTCGTCCGGCTCGTCGAGGGCCGGCCGCCGGAGGCCGAGCGGTCAGGACCGAGCAGCGGTCACCTCAGGCGCGCACGCCGGGCACGGGTCCGAGCCGCCATCGATCACGCGTGAGGACAGCGCCGAGCGAGGGTTCAGAAGCCGCCGTTCTGCTCGCGGCGCCGGCGCCAGCGCTCCTCGGCGCGCTCCATGAACGTGCCGGACTTGCGGGGGCGACGCGACGGCCGCCCGCCGCGGCTCTTGCCGGCGCGCGCGGAGCGACCTGCGCGGCCGCCGTCGATGACGGTGAAGCCCGACGACGGGTGCGCCGCGGCGCCCTGGGTCTCGGCGGCCGCGGCGGCCTGCTGGCCCTTGAGGGCGTTGAGACCGATGGTCGCCGAGGCGAGCATGATCACGAACCCGACGATGCCGACGGCGTAGACCTTGCTGATCACGCCGCCCATGAGGACGCAGATGCCGACGACGAAGACGACGCCGGCCAGGATCGCGCGGCGCCGTGCAGCCCGGCGCAGCGAGGTGCCGCGCAGGGTGGAGGCGAACTTGGGATCCTCTTCAGAGAGGGCGCGCTCCATCTGCTCGAGCAGTCGCAGCTCCTCTTCGGAGAGTGGCACAGGGTCCTCCAGGGTCACGCGGATCGGCGGGCTCACCGTCGCGCCAATTCTAGGCAGGCGATCGACGTCACGGTAGGCGCGTCGGGAAATTACTCGCGCGGCGGGGGTCGAGGGACGTGCTCGGCGGCGGCACGACGACCTCTGTCGCGCGCCGCCGGTCCTCAGAGCAGGCTGGCCGGACGCACCGCGGCGCCCCCGAAGCGACGGGTGGCGCGGTCGACCGCGCGGTCGGCCTCCGACCAGCCACGCTCCCTCTCGCCGAGCACGTGCTGGTGGTGCACCGCACCGCGGGGGCCGAGGCCCTCCACCCGCACCCCCACCAGGCGTACGGCGCGCCGCTGCGGACCCAGCGCGTCGAAGAGCGCCACGGCCGTCTCGTAGACCTCGCGCGTCACGTCGGTGGGCTCCGCGAGCGTCCGGGAGCGGCTCACGGTGGTGAAGTCGGTCGAGCGCACCGTGATCGCCACCGTGCGTCCGACCAGGTCGCGCCCCCTCATCCGGCCCGTCACCGAGGTGGTGAGCCGCAGCAGCTCGCGCAGCACGCCGTCGCGGTCGACGACGTCGCGCCCGAAGGTGTGCTGGGCGCCCATCGAGGAGTCGGGCTCGCCGCCGCCGAAGCCGGGGGCACGCCCCACGACGAGCTCGCCGCGGTCGGTGCCCCACGCCAGCGCGAGCAGGTGGTCGGCCTGGCGGGCGCCCACCAGCTCGTGGAGAGCGGCGCGGGGGGTGCGGGCGACGTCGCCGACGGTGCGCAGACCCAGTCGCTGGAGGCGGGCGCGGGTCTTGTCCCCCACGCCGTAGAGCAGGCCGACGTCGAGGGGGTGGAGCATGCGGGGGACGTCCTCGGGAGCGACGACGACCACGCCGTCCGGTTTGGCCAGCCGGCTGGCCAGCTTGGCCACCGACACCGTCGCGGCCACCCCCACCGAGCAGGTGATGCCCTGCTCGTCGTGGACGGTGGCGCGGACCAGCTCGGCGACGACCTCGGGCGGCCCGAGCCGCCGCCCGGCGCCGCCGACGTCGAGGAAGGCCTCGTCGGCCGACAGCACCTCCACCAGCGGAGTGACCCGGCGGAAGCACTCGTGGACCGCGCGGGAGACGCTGCCGATGAGCTCGAAGTCGGGGGCCAGCACGACCAGCTGGGGGCAGAGCCGTCGCGCCCGCGACATCGGCATCGCCGAGCGCACGCCGTGCGCCCGGGCGGGGTAGCTGGCGGCGAGCACCACGCCGCGGTGGGCGCCGCCGACGGCGACGGGCACGTCACGCAGGTCGGGCCGCTCCCGCAGGGCCACCGAGGCGTAGAACGCGTCCATGTCGACGTGCAGGATCGGCGTCACCGGTCGGGGCGTGCCCTCCGGTCGCCGATCGGCGCGTGGCGCGACGCTCCGGCCCGCGTCCGGGAACGCGGCGTCGTCGGGGCCCGCCACCCCCCGGTCGGTCACCACCGGTCCCCCCGCGGCCCAGGGGCGCGAGGGCGTCGGTCGGCGGGAGCCGGCCGGTCGCTAGCGGGCGAGCACGTGCAGCTGCGTCGCGAGGGGGAGGTACTCCGAGCGGCGTGCGACGGCCCGCTCGAGCTCGACCAGCGCGGCACTGGCGCCGGGCTCGAGGTCGAGCAGCGACCCGGGCACGAGGTCGGCGAAGACGCGCACGCCGTCCACCGAGAGCACCTCGAGCCCCGCGCCGCCCAGCAGCCCCTCGAGCTCGTCACGGGTGAAGCGTCGCCCCGAGCGGGCGCGTCCGCCGGCGACCGGTGCGCCGCTCGGCGCGTCGAGCATCGCCAGCGCCTGCCCGAAGTGTCCGGCCATGGCCCGGGCGACGACGGCGGCGTGGTGCTGGGCGACGAGCAGGCTGAGGGTGGCCTCGGGGCGCATCGCCGCTCGCAGGCTGGCCAGCGCGGCCGCCGGGTCGTCGACCACCTCGAGCACCCCGTGGCACAGCACGACGTCGGCGCTGGCGGGGCCCACCACCTCGGCCAGGGTCGACAGGTCGCCCTGCTGGCCCGACACCTCGACGCCCCGCTCCCGCGCGCGCCGCGCCAGCGAGGCGAGGGCATCGGGGCTGGGGTCGACGACGGACACCCGGTGGCCGAGCTCGGCGACCCGCACGGCCAGGCCGCCCGTGCCGCCGCCGATGTCGAGCACGTCGAGCGGTCGGCCCGCCCCTCCCGCGCCGAGCGCTTCCTGCAGGGCCGCCCAGACGACGGCCGTGCGCGCCGCCGCCCGCCGCTCGCTGGGCCGCTCCTGGGACCGCTCGTCGGGCCGGGCGGGAGGGCGCTCGCTTGCTGCCATGGCGCCCACCCTAGGGGACCGACGAGCGGTCGGGCCCGCGCCCGCGTCGCCGGGCCGCCCCCGGCGAGGGACGCGGCGACGGGGGCGGCGGTGGGGACGCGCTGGGGTCGATCACCTGGCACGGGGGCGGACTCCCTGGGGCTCGACCCGGTGGCAGGTGCTGCGGCCGCCGGGGACGTCGTGTGTCGAACGTCTGTTCGACACCCTGCACCCTACGACGCGTCGCAGGTCACCGCCACCCGTCGCGCACCGCCACCCGCCAGGCACCGTGGCCGCTCGTCACCGCCACCGACCGCGGCCGCCGGCGCGGGTCACCAGATGGCGTCGGCCCACTCCGGGTGGTCGATGAAGGGGTTGCGGTTGAACTGGAAGCGCTCGTAGATGACGTCGTTGCGGCGCATCTCGAAGGCCGACGGCGGGTCCTCGGCGTTCCACCGCAGGAGCGTCGACAGCTTGCCGTGCAGCGGGGCGGTGCCGTTGGCGACCCGGTCGTTGACCTCGAGGTCGGGGAAGCCGTCGCCGCCCTCGTAGCGCACGGACATGAAGAAGATCATCCGCGCCACGTCGCCCTTGTCGGCGTCGCGCGGCTCCCAGGAGTCGCCGTCGGCGTAGTTGCCCGGAGCCTCGGCGTTCTGCGAGCCGCCCTCGTCGAAGTCGAGGTTGCCGCGAGCGGAGTTGACCGTCACGTCGGCGGGGCGCAGGTGGTGCAGGTCGGTGCCGGGGCCCGTGGCCGTGCCGAAGTCGCCGTGGCTCTTGGCCCAGACGTGCTCGCGGTTCCACTGCTCGACGCCGCCACCGTTGTCGGTCTCGGGGCGGCTCTCGCCGGTGTAGAGCTCGATCACGCGGCTCGCGTCGGCGGGATCCTGGTCGGTCTCGCGCAGGGCGGCCCAGACCTCGTCGTAGGTGAGCCGCGCGACACCGCGCGAGACGATCGTGTGCAGCGACGTCTCCAGCGCCGAGCCCGTCTTGCCGACGGCACCGGCGTAGTAGGTGCTGTCGTAGTCGTCGGTGCCCCCGCTCGGGGGCGGGGTGGCGCCCCCGCCGCCGTCGGCGAGGGCGAAGGCGGTGGCGTTGCGCACGCCGGGTGCCGAGAAGTAGGCGCCGAGCGTGCCGGTCACGTCGATGCGGCGCCCCATCAGCGCGGGGTTGGACCGCAGCCCCCAGGACGCACGGAAGGCGCTCGGCACCTGCACGTAGACCATCCGCGACGTGGCGGTCTCCCCCGGCGCGTCGGCCAGGGCGAGGGCGTAGTCGTCGGGGAACCCCGAGGTCACCACGGTGCTGGTGGCGGTGGGCTGACCCACGACGTAGCCACGCACCGTGGCCGTGGAGCCGTCCTGCACGGTGCGCGCGGTGGCGACGCTCACCGGCGCCGCCGCGGTGGCCGCCCCCGGCAGGACCGACCCGACCATCGAGCCCACCATCGAGCCGGTCGTCGAGCCGGTCGTCGATCCCTCGGGCGCGCCGAGGAGGGCGGCGGGCGCGAGGGCGGGGGCCACCGTGAGGGTGGCCGGGACGAGGAGGAGGGACACCAGCTGCGCCGTGCGGCGCGGCCCGAGAAGCCGCATGCGCGGGACTCCGATCACTGGGACACCCGTGCGGGCGTCGGGGCGGGCGGGGCCACAGCGGCCCCCGGTCGAGCCTGGGCGATCCTCACCGCCCGGCGCGACCGGGGAACCCCTCGTCATGGACTCAACCCCGACCATCCAGCCACCCGGACCGACGAGGCCCCGCCCCGAGCCGTGTCACCGCCCTCGCCGCGCGGCCGGGCGGCCGGTCGAAGGGGGGCGGAGGGCTCAGCCGGCGCGGCTGATGCGCTCGGCCGAGGGCGCGTGCGGGACCAGGCCCAGGGCCTGCTCCACCACACCCAGGAACCGGTCGGCGTCGCGGACGAGGTCGTCGGCCTCGCGCTCGCTGACCGCGCGCCGCGACCCCGCCTCCGCGGCGGCGCGCTTCGAGGCCCCCGCTGCGAAGAAGGTCGCCCACTCCGCCAGCTCCGGCGCCACCTCGGCCAGCAGCACCCAGGCGTTCTTCTGCGGTCGACGCCGCGCCGGCGCCGGCTGGGCCCGCGCCGAGAGCAACGCGGCCGCCGAGCGGAGCGCGGCGACGTGGGCCAGCGCGTAGCGCGCCGGCACCTCGGTGGCCACGACGGCCTCCTGGAGCGACTCCGCGGCCCGCAGGAGGTAGGAGTGGGTGGTCGCCGGGAGGGCGTAGGGGTTGGGCGGGGCCACCGACGCCCGCGGCGCGCTCACGCCTCCACCTCGGCCCCGTGCGGGGCGTGCTGCTGGATGTCGTCTGTCATGGT
Source organism: Nocardioides sp. Leaf307 (assembly GCF_001423135.1). Taxonomy (NCBI): domain Bacteria; kingdom Bacillati; phylum Actinomycetota; class Actinomycetes; order Propionibacteriales; family Nocardioidaceae; genus Nocardioides; species Nocardioides sp. Leaf307. The sequence continues at coordinate 430,292 of NZ_LMNY01000002.1, forward strand.
CCACCTCACCTGGTCGTCGACCCCACGTGCGACCCCCTGACCTGCTCCCGACGAGGCCCTGCTCCGGCGGAGCCACCCGGGATCGAACGCCGACGGGGACGGGGGTCGAGGTCGCCCCCGTCGGCAGCGTTCGAACATGTATTCGAACACGGGTGAACCATACCGCCCGCCACGGACAGTGCGTCAAGGGTCGCCCGAGCGCCCCCGGGGCCGCCTGGTCGCGGAGGGGCTGCGGCCCGCCCTGGCGGGAGTCACCGGTCGGCTGGTGACACCCGCACCTGTCGGCCCGCGCGCAGGCCGACAGGTGCGGGTCCGGGCCGACAGCTGGGGCCCAAGGGGCCGACGAGGCCTGCGGGACTGGGCCGGGCCAGGCTGGGCCGGGCTGGGCGGAGCAGGCCCGACCGCGGCGGGCCTGGCGGGGCCGGGCGGGGTGGGACCGGGAGCCAGGCCGGGCCGGGCCGGGCTGGGCGGAGCGGGCCCGACCGCGGCGGGCCTGGCGGGGCCGGGCGGGGCGGGCCGGGCGGGTGGGACCGGGAGCCAGACGAGCGGGCGGGGTGGGCCGGGCGGCTCAGAGGGCCGCGGGGGCCTCTTCGACGCCGCGCATGTAGGTGTTGGTGTCGCGGTGCCACAGGGCCACGAGCAGACCGATGTCGAGGGCGAGGGCGAGGTAGGAGATGGCCACGAAGACGGCGGGCGGGTCGATCCGGATGCCACCGATGGTGGCCACCGCGATCATCACGACCAGCACGGTCAGGCTGACCCGCGCCCAGTTGTGGGAGTCGCGCAGGAAGACGACGAGCACGGCGATGAGCATGGCGAGCACCACGAAGAGCACGGCGGCCACGGGGAAGAACTGCGGGATCACGATCGGCTCGTTGGACTTGAGGTAGTCCAGGCCCCGGGTCTCCAGGATCTCCCGCGCCGAGCGGTGCCCCTCGGCCCAGTTCAGGATCAGCGTGTCGCGCATGAGGGCGGTGAGCGCGACGGTGACGGCACCCACGGCCACCAGCAGCCCGAGCAGCGCCATCGCCACCGTCAACGACCTGGGCTGCTGCCGCATCATGCTGTGTTCCTCCGTCTCGAGCCGTCCTGTCCGGGCCATGGTCCCAGACGAGGTGGAGGACGTCCCGCACCACCACGCGGGGCGGGCGCCGCGGGGGCGACGCGCACCACACCGCTCCCTGCGCGCGGCGCGCCGCCGGCACGACCCGCCCCGACCGGGCGACCGCACCACGGCTGTCGGCGTCACCGCCTAGGGTCGCACCATGAGCGAGGAGCACCCCGGCATCGCCCGCTTCCGGGCGGCCCACCGCGAGCGGGGCGGCACGGGCGAGGTCGTCGTGCTGCCCGACGCCGTCCACACCGCGGCCATGGCCGCCGAGGCGCTGGGCTGCGAGGTGGGCGCCATCGCCAACAGCCTGCTCTTCGACGCCGGCGGCTCCCCGGTGCTGGTGCTCACCTCGGGGGCGCACCGCGTCGACACCGCCCACGTCGCCGCCGTCGTGGGCGTCGCCGCCCTGCGCCGGGCCACCCCGGAGTTCGTGCGGGCCCACACCGGCCAGGTGATCGGCGGGGTCTCCCCGGTCGGGCACCCCGCGCCGGTGCCGACGTACGTCGACTCCTGGCTGCGCCGCCACCCGGTGGTGTGGGCGGCCGCCGGCCACCCCGCGGCGGTCTTCAGCACCACCCACGACGAGCTGCTGCGCCTCACCGGCGGCACCCCGGTCGAGGTCGAGCCGGCGCCGTGACCTCTCCCGACCCGTCCCCGGGGTCGCCGAGCACCGCCCCGACCGCCCCGGGCTCCACGACCTCCGACGCCGACGCCACCACCGTGCCCCGCGTCACCGAGCTCTGGGTCGCGCCGGAGCGGCACGCCCCGATGGAGCCCCGCCGGTGCGTCGAGGTCGAGGCGGGCGCAGGCGTGGTCGGCGACCGCTGGCACGGCACCCGTCACCGCCACGTCACCCTCCAGTCCGCCGACGCCCTGCTCGAGGCCGCCGAGGCCCTGGGCTCCCCGGTGCCGGCCTCGGCGACGCGACGCACCGTCACCGTGAGCCACGGCGTGGTGCCGACCGACCCGGGCGCGCGGGTCAGCGTGGGCGGGGTCGAGCTGGAGGTGGTGCGGGTGGCGGCCCCGTGCGCCCTGATGGAGCGCAGCATGGGCCCGGGCGGTGCCGCGGCGCTGCGTCGCCGGGGCGGGTCGGTGCTGCGGGCGCTGTCCTCGGGTCCCATCGCGGTCGGCGACCCGGTGGAGGGTCTGCTCACGGCACCGACGCCCTCCCGCGGCGCGGGTCCTGCGCGCCGGCCCGGCCCCTCGACGCCCTAGGCTCCGGGCATGTCGCGGGTGGTGGTGGTCGGTGGGGGCTTCGGCGGGATGGCCGCCGCCGTCCGGCTGGCCAAGCTGGGCCACGAGGTGCGGCTCCTCGAGCGCTCGACCGCCCTCGGCGGCGCCCTCGCGGCCCGCGAGCAGGACGGCTTCACCTGGGACGCCGGGCCCACCTCCACCCTCGTGCCGGCGGTGCTGCGCGACCTCTTCCGCAAGTCGGGCCGTCCGCTGGAGCGCGAGCTCGACCTGGCGCCGCTCGACCTCGTGCGCGAGCACCGCTTCGAGGACCGCACCGTGCTGCGGCTCCCCGCCACCCGCGCGCCCCAGGTCGCGGCCTTCGACGCGCTCTCCCCCGGGCTGGGTCGGCAGTGGGCCGACTGGACGGCGTCGTTCACCGATGACTGGGAGGTGCTGCGCCGCGGCTACCTCGAGGTGCCCTGGCAGCGTGGGGCCCTGCCCCGCGAGGTCGCCGCACGGCTCGACTCCCGCGAGACCCTCCACAAGCGCCTGCGCCGCACCTTCCGCGACGAGCGGCTGCGCCTGGTCGCGGGCCACCCCTTCACGGCCGACGGGCACGACCTGCGCAACGTGCCGGCCTGGGCCGGGCTGGTGTCCTACCTCGAGCAGCGCTTCGGCGCCTGGACCGTGCCCGGCGGCCTGCACCAGGTCACGACGGCGCTGACCGCGCGGCTGGCCACCCGTCGGGTCGAGGTCGACCTGGGCTGCGAGGTGCGCGACGTGGTGGTGCGCGGGGGCCGCGCCGTCGCGGTCCGCACCGACCAGGGCGAGGTCGACGCCGACGTCGTCGTGCTCGCCGTCGACCCACGGCGCATGCCCGCCCTCGCCCGGTTGGTCGAGCGCACCATGCCGGCCATCCCCCCGACCGTGTGCCACGTCGGCCTGCGGGCCGCGGCGGACCTGCCCGACCTCCCGCACGAGGTCGTGCTCCACGGCGACCCCGTCATCGTGGTCAGGCCGGGAGGCACGGCCCCGGACGGTGGCGCCGCCTGGACGATCCACGGTCGCGGCCGGCTCGCCGAGGACGTGCTCGTCGCGCTGGCGCGGGCCGGCATCGACGTCCGGCCCCACGTCGTCACGCGGATCGACCTCACACCCCGCGAGCTGGTGCAGGAGTGGGGCGGCTCGCCGCTCGGCGTGCTCTGGCAGGGCCGCTCGACCGTACGCCGCCGCCTGGGCCCCGACACCCCCGTCGCCGGGCTCGTCACCGCGGGCGCCCACGCCACACCGGGCGCGGGGCTGCCCTTCGTGGGACTCTCGGCGGCGCTGGTGGCCCAGGTGGTCGGGCCCGCCGACGGGGTCAGGGTCAGACGCTGACGTCGAGCTTCTCGAAGATCTCCAGCGTGGCCCGCGAGCGGTTCAACGTGTAGAAGTGCAGCCCCGGCGCGCCGCCCTCGAGCAGCTCCTCGCACAGCTCGGCCGCGGCGGCGATGCCCTCGGCGCGCATCGAGACCGCGTCACCGTCGTGGGCGGCGATGCGGGCCACGACCTCTTCGGGCACCTCGGTGCCGATGAGCTCGCCCTGGCGACGGATGGCCTTGAGGTTCAGGATCGGCATGATGCCGGGCAGGATCGGCAGGTCGACGCCGCGGTCGCGGACCCGCTCCACCAGCGCGAAGTAGTCGGCGGCACGGAAGAACATCTGCGTGACCGCGAACTCCGCGCCCGCCCGGGCCTTCGCGACGAGCACGTCGGCGTCGTGGTCGAGCGACTCCGCCGAGGGGTGGCCCTCGGGGAAGGCCGCCACGCCGACGCGGAAGTCGCCGCGCGCGCGGGCCAGCTCCACCAGCTCCGTGGCGTAGGTCAGGCCGCCCTCGGTCGGGGTCCACGGCGCCCGGGGCCCGTCGCTGGGGTCGCCGCGCAGGGCCATGACGTGGTGCACGCCGGCCGCGGCGTACTCGTCGAGGATCGACTCGAGCTCGCCGCGGGTGTGCCCGACGCAGGTGAGGTGGGCCATGGGCAGCAGGGAGGTCTCGCGCGCGATGCGGCCGGTGATGCGCACCGTGGAGTCACGGGTGCCCCCGCCGGCGCCGTATGTCACCGAGACGAAGGTGGGACGGTAGGCCTCGAGGGTCGCCACCGCCTGCCACAGCTGCTCCTCGCCGGCGGCGTCCTTGGGCGGGAAGAACTCGAAGGAGAACGACCGCTCGCCCCGCTGGATGAGGTCTGCGAGGGAGCGTCCACGGCCGTCGGTCATGCCGCCCAGTCTAGGTTCGCCCCGTCTGCGGACCCGGCGCTGTCCACCTCCACGGGACCAGGACAGGCGGCGGACGGGCGGCGGACGGCCGCCCGACGGGCCGGTGGAGGGCCCCGTCGGACCCCCTGCGGCCCCCGCGCCGGGCCGGCGCGCGCGACCTGGACCCACCGCCTAGGGTCGTGGCGTGAGCGCGCGCGAGGCCAGCCCGACCGACGACCGACCCGACCAGCGACCCGACCAGGGACCCGACCGGCTCCCCGACCAGGCCGACGACGGGTCGACGGACGGTGCCGAGGCAGCGCTGGAGAGCGCACCGTGGGACGGCAGCGGCTTCCGGGCCCGTGTGCAGGCTGCGCTCGACGCCCACGTCGAGGAGCAGGTGACCCGCCTCGCACCCGTCGGACCCGACGCCACCCGGCTGCTCGACGAGGCCCGCGCCCTCGTCGCCGGCGGCAAGCGGCTGCGCGCGGCCTTCTGCTGGTGGGGCTTCCGCGCCCTCGAGCCCGACCCCTCGCCCGAGACCGAGCGGGCCGTGCTGCGGGCCTGCGCCGCGCTGGAGCTCCTGCACGCCAGCGCCCTGGTCCACGACGACCTCATGGACGCCTCCGACACCCGTCGCGGGCGCCCGGCCACGCACCGCGCCTTCGAGGCCGAGCACCGCCGCGCCGGCTGGACCGGCGACCCCGAGCAGTACGGCGCCGCCGCCGCGATCCTGCTCGGCGACCTGCTGCTCACCTGGGCCGACGAGCTGCTGCGCCGCTGCGGCCTGCCGCTGGAGCGCGTCGTGCCGGCCCTCGAGGTCTTCGACCTGTGCCGCTCCGAGGTCATCGCGGGGCAGTTCCTCGACGTCTCGGTGCAGGCCCGCGGGCGCGCCGACGTCGACGCGGCCATGACCGTGCTGCGCTACAAGTCGGCCAAGTACTCCATCGAGCGGCCGCTGCACGTCGGGGCCGCGCTGGCCGGCGCCGGCCCCGAGGAGCTGGCGGCGCTCACGGCGTACGGGCTGCCGCTGGGCGAGGCCTTCCAGCTGCGCGACGACCTGCTCGGGGTCTTCGGCGACCCCGCCACCACCGGCAAGCCCGCCGGCGACGACCTCGTCGAGGGCAAGCGCACCGTGCTCGTGGCCCTGGCCCTCGACGCCGCCGCGCCCGAGGAGGCCGCGCTGCTCGACCGCTCGCTGGGCCGTCCGCTCGACGCGGCGGCCGTCGAGCGGCTGCGCGAGGTCATCACCGACTCCGGCGCGCACGACCAGGTCGAGGAGGTCATCGGCCACCTGACCGAGCGTGCGACCGGCGCGTTGGCCGCCTCCGGGCTCGACCCGCGCGCCCAGGAGGTGCTCCGCGACCTCGCGGTGGCCGCGACCCAGCGGCGCACCTGAGGCCGACCGCACCTGCTGCGCGGCCCGGCGGCGCGTCCTACTGACCGTTGCGCCCACTGCCTGACCGTCGTGACGGTCGGGTAGTCGTCCCAACGGTCAGTAGGACGCGGCCGCCGGCGGGACCGGCGGCGGCTCAGGTGCGGATCCGGGCCAGCGACTCGAAGCCGTCGGGGGTCCAGTACTCCTCGCCGCCCTCGCCGACGACGATGCGGCGCGGGCTGGCCCCGTCGGCCGTCCCGTCGGCGGCGTCGGCCGTGACCTCAGGCGAGTCGGCGGGCAGCGGCACGGCGTACTCGGAGTAGTACCCCTCGACCTCGAGCGGCAGCAGGCCCTCGAGGTTGCGGTAGGTGCGACCGTCGCCGGGCGTGGGGTAGGGCCCACCGGCGTCGATGAGCCGCAGGGTGTCGATGGCCTCGTCGGGGAGCCGGTCGAGGTCGACGTAGGGCAGGCCGCTGGCGGGGTCGGTGGTCTCGGGACCCGCGCCGGTGGAGGTGCCGGGGTCGCGACCGGCCAGCAGCCAGATGCCGACGGCGAGCGCCACGACGGCCACCATCGCCGCCAGGCCCGTGGGGTGGGGCCGGCGGTGCTCCTCGACCTTCGGGATGCGGTAGACCACGGCGGCGGTCGACCGGCCCTAGAAGGCCATCGCCTGCGCGCGCCGCTTGACCTCGGAGCCGCGGTTCTCACGCAGCGCGTCGATCGGGCGGCCGGGCAGGTCGGCGTCGAGGAAGAGCCAGGCGATGATCTCGCGGTCGTCGTAGCCACCGTCGTGGAGCACGGTGAGCAGGCCGGGCACGCCCTTGACGGGGAAGCCGTCCTGCACGAGGTCGGCCGGCACCTGCTGGCCCGCGCCGGGGTAGGGCACCGCGGCGGCCAGCTCGTGGTCGCGGATCATCGTGCGCACCTTGGCCACCGTGACGCCCAGCTCGCGGGCGGCGGTCGCCCAGTCCCACCACGTGGGCACCAGCACCGACAGGTCGTGGTCGGCCAGCCTCAGCTCGCCCGGGGTCGGGCCCGCACTCTCGCTCATGGCCACCATGGTTCCACCTGGGTCCTGGGGAGGCGAAACGCCGTGCGCCGCCGCGCCACGACCGGGCCGGAACCGGCGGTCGCGCCACGCCGCACCGGGCGCGCACCCGGGCCCCCGGCGGGGCAGACCGTACGATGAGGAGCCCGGATCCTTCCCCGTCCGGACCGCAGGAGGGTCGCCTGTGCCGACACGACGGCAGCCGCAGCACGACGCCGCGCCCGTGCCCACGGGCTCGACGGCGTCGTCAGCGTCGACGGGCGACCCCATGGGCGGCCGTGTCCTCGACGGTCGCTACCGCATCGGCGCCCGGATCGCGCGGGGCGGCATGGCCAGCGTCTACGAGGCGCTCGACCTGCGCCTGGACCGCACGGTGGCGATCAAGATCATGCACGCCGGGCTGGGCGACGACGAGGAGTTCGCCGCCCGCTTCGTGCGCGAGGCGCGGGCCGCGGCCCGGCTCTCGCACCCCCACGTGGTGGCCGTGCACGACCAGGGCGACGACGACGGCGTGGTCTTCCTGGCCATGGAGCTGGTGGCCGGCCACACCCTGCGCGACACCGTCGCCAAGGAGAGCCCGATGCCGCCGGGGCGCGCGCTGGCGCTGCTGGAGCCGGTGGTCTCGGCCCTCGCCGCGGCCCACCGCGCCGGGATCATCCACCGCGACGTCAAGCCGGAGAACGTCCTCATCGCCGAGGACCCCCACACCGGCGCCGAGGTCGTCAAGGTCGCCGACTTCGGCCTGGCCCGCGCGGTCAGCGCCGACACCCAGCACACCGCCACCGGCGGGGTGCTCATCGGCACGGTGTCCTACCTCGCCCCCGAGCTGGTGGTCGACGGCCGCTCCGACACGCGCGCCGACGTCTACGCCGTGGGCGTGGTGCTCCACGAGCTGCTCACCGGTCGCAAGCCCCACGAGGGCGAGACCCCGATCCAGGTGGCCTACAAGCACGTCCACGCCGACGTGCCCGCCCCCTCGCGCCAGGTGCCGGGCATCCCGCCGTACGTCGACGCGCTGGTCGCCCGCGCCACGGCGCGCGACCGCAGCCAGCGACCGGCCGACGCGGGCGTCCTGCTGCACCAGCTGCACCGCGTGCAGCACGCGCTGGCCGCCGGTGTCGCCGACGACGCCGACCTGACCGAGGACCTCTCCCCCGTGCGGCCCGCCCCCGGCGTCGCGTCGGCCGCCGTCGCCGCACCCGGCGACACGGCTCCCGAGGTGTGGGACCCCGAGGAGATCGAGGCCCTGCTCGGTCCCGACCGCTCGCGCCCCGTGCCCGAGCCCACCTCCTGGCTGCCCCGGCAGGGCGAGGGCGACGACGCGCAGGCCCCGCGACCGGCCGGTCCGGTGCGTCTCACCGGCCCGACCGCCCTGGCCCTGGCCGCCCACGACCCGGGCGCCGGTCCCACCGCCTCCCCCGACACGGTGGCCGTGCCGGTGCTCGACCGCGACGCACCGGCGGGCGGCACGGGCGGCCCGGGCGGCACCGTCGGCACCCCCGGGCACCCCGGCGCACGCAGCGCGCCCCCGGGCGCCCGCCCGCGCCGCTCGCGCCGTGGCCTGCTGCTCCTGGTGGTGGCGCTCGTGCTCGCCGTGGGCGTCGGCGGCGGCGCCTACTGGTTCGGCTGGGCCCGCTACTCCACCGTGCCGGCCGTGCTCGACCAGACCGGCGCCAGCGCGGTCACCGAGCTCGAGGCGGCCGGCTTCGAGGTCGTCGTGGGTGACCCGGTCTACAGCGACGACGTGGCCGAGGGCCGCGTGGTCTCCACCGACCCCGATCCCGGCTCGCGGCTGGTCAGCGGCCGCGAGGTCACCCTCGTCACCTCCCTCGGCGTCGAGGAGTACGAGGTGCCGCGCCTGGCCGGTCGCACCCGCGCCGAGGCCGAGGACGCGCTGCGCGACCTCACGCTCGTGCCCGGCCGCGTGCGCGAGCGCTTCTCCGAGCGCGTGCCCGAGGGCGTCGTGATCCGCAGCACCCCCGGCACCGGCGCCGTGCGCCGCCCCGGCGCCACCGTCGACCTCGTGGTCAGCAAGGGCCGACGCCCCCTCCAGGTGGGCGACTGGGTCGGGCGGTCGGCCGACCAGGCCGAGCAGACCCTCACCGAGCGCGGCCTGGTCGTCGTGCGCGACCAGGAGGTCTTCGACGACGAGGTCGCCGCGGGCGACGTGGTCAGCCAGAGCCCCGACGGCGGCACGCTCTTCGCCGGCGAGACCGTCACCTTCGTGGTCTCGAAGGGCCCCGAGCTCGTCGAGATGCCGCGTCTGACCGCCAGCGGCGTCGACGCGGCCCGCGAGCGGCTGGAGGACCTCGGCTTCGAGGTGAGGGTCGAGAACTCCTCCACCTACATCGGGCTGGGCTACGTGCTGTCCACCGACCCCGACCCCGGCGACATGGTGCCCAAGGGCAGCACGGTCACCCTCTTCCTGGTCTGACGGCCTGGTCCGACGTCCTGGTCCGACGTCCTGGTCCGACGTCCTGGCCTGACGCCCTGGTCCGACACCTTGGCCTGACGTCCTGGCCTGATTTCGCCGGCGGACGGGCGCCGCCCTAGCCTCGCGCCATGCGCAACCCCGTCGGCACCCACGTCCTCGTCGGCAAGGGCCTCGCGGCCGGTGCGCTGGCCGACGCCGAGCGGCTCGGCTGCGAGACCCTCCAGGTGTTCGTGGGCAACCCCCGCGGCTGGCGGCTCTCGCCGGGCAGGCCCGCCGACGACGCAGCCTTCCGCACCGCCACCGCCGAGCGCGGCATCCGCACCTTCATCCACACCCCCTACCTGGTCAACCTCGGCTCCCCGACGGCCAGCACCTACGACAACAGCGTCGCCGTGGTCGCCCACAACCTGCGCCGCGCGGTCGAGATCGGCGCCGAGGGCGTCGTCGTGCACACCGGCTCCTACGTCGAGACCGGCACGCCCGCCGGGGTCGACGGCCCCGAGGCCGAGGCCGCCCGGTCCGCGCGGCACGCCGCCGCCCTGCGGCAGGTCCGCGAGGGTCTGCTGCCGTTGCTGGAGACCCTCGAGGACGACGCCGCGCCGTGGCTGCTGCTCGAGCCCACCGCCGGCCAGGGCCGCTCGCTGTGCGCAGGCGTGGAGGACCTCACCGCCTACCTCGACGCCCTCGACCACCACCCCAAGGCCGGCATCTGCCTCGACACCTGCCACGTCTTCGCCGCCGGCGCCCCGCTCGACGAGCCCGGCGGCGCCGCTGCCACCCTCGACCGGGTCGTCGAGATCGGCGGGCCGGGCCGGCTGCGGCTGGTGCACGCCAACGACTCCATGGACGTGCGGGGCGCCCTGAAGGACCGCCACCAGAAGATCGGCCAGGGCCACATCGGCGAGACCGCCTTCGCCGAGCTGCTGGCCCACCCCGCCACCGCGGGGGTCCCCTTCGTGCTCGAGACCCCGGGCTCGCGCGAGGAGGGCGACCCCGACCTCGCGCTGCTCAAGCGGCTGCGGGCCCGCGTCGGGTCCGAGCAGGCCCGGTGAGCGCCCCGGCCCCGGCGACGCCCGCCCACGACGCGAGCGGCGTCGACCGGCGTACGACCCTGCTCGCGACGGCCGCGCTGCTGGCCATGACGGCCTGCTGGGGCAGCACGTTCTTCCTCATCAAGGACCTGCTCGAGCGGGTGCCGACCCTCGACTTCCTCGCCGTGCGGTTCACGATCGCCGGGCTGGTGATGCTGCTGGTCGCACCGCGCGCCGTGGCGCGCCTCAGCGCGGAGTCGCGTCGCCACGCCGCCGTGCTCGGCCTGGTCTACGGCGCGGCCCAGATCCTCCAGACCGCCGGCCTGGCCCACACCCCGGCGAGCGTCTCGGGCTTCATCACCGGCATGTACGTCGTGCTCACCCCCGTGCTGGCCGCCCTGCTGCTGCGCACCCGCACCTCCCCGGTCACCTGGGCCGCGGTCGCCCTCGCCACCGCCGGCCTCGGCGTGCTGACCCTCGACGGGCTGTCCATCGGCTACGGCGAGTCCATCACCCTGGTGAGCGCGGTGCTCTACGCCCTGCACATCGTGGGCCTGGGCGCCTGGTCCGACGCCCGTCAGGCGCTCGGCATGTCGATCGTGCAGCTGCTCGTCATCGCGGCGGTGTGCCTGGTCGCCACCGCGCCCGACGGCGTCGTGCTGCCCGCGACCACCGGCGACTGGGTCTCGGTGGTCTACATGGCCCTCTTCGCCGGCGCCCTCGCCCTGCTCGGCCAGACCTGGGCGCAGGCCCACCTCGCGCCCACGCGCAGCGCGATCATCATGAGCATGGAGCCGGTCTTCGCCGCCTTCTTCGCGGTGCTCCTCGGCGGCGAGGGTCTGACGCTGCGCATGCTCGGCGGCGGCGCGATGGTGCTGGCGGCGATGCTCGTCGTGGAGCTGGTGCCACGGCGCACGGTCGAGGGCGAGGTCCAGCACCTCGTGGTGTGACCCGGTGGTGTCTCGGGGGCCGGGAACGCCCCCGACGCGCGCCGTCACCGCCCTAGGGTCGGGCCCGGGCCCGGGTCAGCACGACGCGGGTCGGCACGGTGCGGCGACACACCACCGGCACCGTCCCGCGCCGGCGAGGAGGGAGCACGTCATGGTCGTCGTCATGTCACCCGAGGCGACCGACGAGGACGTCGCCGCCGTCGTGGCCCGCGTCGAGGGCGTGGGCGGCCGCGCCAACGTGAGCAAGGGCCTCGAGCGCACCGTCATCGGGCTGGTCGGCGACATCACGTCCTTCCACCACCTCAACCTGCGCACGCTGCGCGGCGTCGCCGACGTGCACCGCATCTCCGACCCCTTCAAGCTGGTCAACCGCCAGCACCACCCCGAGCGCTCCACGGTCTGGGTCGGGCGTCCCGGCCGGCAGGTCCCGGTGGGGCCCGGCACCTTCACCCTCGTCGCCGGGCCGTGCGCGGTCGAGACCGCCGCCCAGACCCTGGAGGCGGCGCGGATGGCCCGCTCGGCGGGCGCCACGCTGCTGCGCGGCGGGGCCTTCAAGCCGCGCACCTCGCCCTACGCCTTCGCCGGCCTCGGCGTGCCCGCCCTGCGGATCCTCGCCGACGTCGGCGAGGCCACCGGCCTGCCGGTGGTCACCGAGGTGGTCGACGTCCGAGACGTCGACGTGGTCGCCGAGCACGCCGACATGCTCCAGGTCGGCACCCGCCACATGAGCGACGTCGGCCTGCTGCAGGCCGTGGGCGACGCCGGGCTCCCGGTGCTCCTGGAGCGCGGCGCCACCGCCACGGTCGAGGAGTGGCTGATGGCCGCCGAGCACGTCGCCCAGCGCGGCAACCTCGACATCGTGCTGTGCGAGGGCGGCATCCGCACCTTCGAGAGCGCCACCCGCCGCACCCTCGACCTCTCCGCCGTGCCGGTCGTGCAGGCGTGCAGCCACCTCCCCGTGGTCGTCGACCCCTCCCACGCCGTGGGCCGCAAGGAGCTGGTGGTGCCGCTGTCGCGCGCGGCCGTCGCGGTCGGCGCCGACGGGCTCGTCGTCGACGTGCACCCCGACCCCGAGACCGCACTGTGCGACGGCCCGCAGGCCCTGGTCGACACCGAGCTGCGCGAGCTGGCCCAGGCCGTACGCCGCTTCCCGCCCCTGGTCGGCCGCGTGCCTGCGACCCCGACCCGGAGAGACCCGTGAGCAGCTGCCACCGCTGCGGAGCCGCGACCCCCACCGGGCGCTTCTGCGCCGAGTGCGGTGCCCCGGTCGCCGCCTCACCCGCCGCCGGTCCCGGATCCGCGAGTCCGTCCGGCGCCAGCGCCGGCCGCACCGCCCGGGTGCTGCCCTGGGTCGTGGGCGCGCTCGTCGTGGTGCTGCTGGCCGCTGGCGGCGCGCTGCTGGTGCTGCGCGAGGGCCCCGAGGAGCCCGCGGCGGTCGACGTGCCGCGCGGCGGCGCAGGTCGCGCCCCCGACCGGGCCCCCACCTCCGCGGCGTCGCCCTCCGGGTCCCCCGGCGAGGAGATCGCCCCGACCCCGACCGGCGCCCCGGTCGAGGTCGCCGCCGCCGCGTCGATCACCGTGCCCGCCACCGCGCCCAGCAGCGTCGACGTCGCCGACGGCAGCACGACCTCCTACGACGACACCCGGCTCGTCGACGGCGACCCCACCACCTGCTGGCGCACGAGCGGCGACGCCGGCGGCTCCGAGATCGTCCTCGACCTCGCCGAGCCCGTGGCGCTGTCCCGGGTCGGCCTGGTCAACGGCTACGCCAAGACCGCGACCGACCCGCGCGGCACGACCTACGACTGGTACTCCCTCAACCGCCGCGTCCTCGCCGTGGAGTGGGTGCTCGACGACGGCACGACCCTGCGCCAGGACCTGGGCGAGAGCCGCGAGCTGCAGACCCTCGACGCCGGCGGCGCCGTCACGAGCAGCGTGCGGCTGCGCATCGTGGCGGTCTCGGCGCCCGGTGACGGCCCCGACGCCAAGGACTACACCGCGCTGAGCGAGGTCTCCCTCCTCGGCGCGCCCGTGGCCGCCGGCTGACCCGCGGGGCCCGGCACCTCCCCGCGCGCGGGGGTCGCGGCGGGGGGCGTGGTCCCGGAGCCGTGGTGTCAGAGGGCCGCGAGCACCCCGGCGGCCCGCTCGACGTCGGCACGGCCGACGCCGAGGTGGGTGACCAGCCGCACGACGGCGGGGCCGACCGCCGAGACGAGCACGCCGGCCTCCCGGGCGCGCGCGACGACCTCGGCGGCGTCGCCGCGCGGCACGGCGACGATGTTGGTGTCGACGCCGGCCGGGTCGACGCCGCAGGCCTCGGCGAGCAGCCGGGCGTGCTCGTGGTCCTCGGCCAGCCGCTCCACGTGGTGCTCGAGGGCGTGCAGGCCGGCCGCGGCGAGGATGCCGACCTGCCGCATGCCGCCGCCCATGCGCTTGCGCCACACGCGGGCCTCGGCGATGACGTCGGCCGAGCCGACCACCAGGGAGCCGACGGGGGCGCCCAGCCCCTTGGACAGGCAGACCGCCATGACGTCGGCGATCGCGCCGTACTCGCTCAGCGCGGTGCCGGTGGCCACGTGGGCGTTCCACAGCCGCGCCCCGTCCATGTGCACCGCCACGCCGGCGCCGGTGGCCAGCTCGCGCAGGTCGCGCAGGTCGGCCAGGGGCAGCACGGTGCCGCCGGCGAAGTTGTGGGTGTTCTCCACCGAGATCGCCGCGGTGCGCACGAAGAACGGACCCATGTCGGGAGCCAGGATGGAGCGCACGGTCGGCAGGTCCACCTGGCCGCGCGGGTGGATCCAGGTGCGGGAGGTGATGCCGGAGTAGGCGCCGTGGGCCCCCAGCTCGGCGCGCACGATGTGGGCCGAGGCCTCGCAGAGCACCTCCTCGCCCGGCTTCACGACCGCGCGCACGGCCAGGACGTTGGCCATCGACCCCGTGGGGCAGAAGAGCGCGGCCTCGTGGCCCAGCAGGTCGGCCACCCGCTCCTCGAGCGCCAGGACGGTGGGGTCCTCGCCGTAGACGTCGTCGCCGACCTCGGCCCGGGCCATGGCCTGGCGCATCGCGTCGGTCGGGCGGGTCACGGTGTCACTGCGCAGGTCGATCACGCGGCCATCCTCCCGCACCGGCTCCCGCCGGCCGGTCGCGGGGCGAGCAACGACAGCGGCCCGGCGACGTGCCCGGGCGCCCTCGTGTCTTGATCAGGCCTTGCGCAGCATCTCGGCGACGAGGAAGGCCAGCTCGAGGGACTGCACGCGGTTGAGGCGCGGGTCGCAGACCGACTCGTAGCGCGAGGAGAGGTCCATGTCGGTGAGCTCCTCGCCGCCGCCGACGCACTCGGTGACGTCGTCGCCGGTGAGCTCGACGTGGACGCCGCCGGGCCAGGTGCCGAGCGAGCGGTGCACGTCGAAGAAGCCCTGGACCTCGTCGATGACGTCGTCGAAACGGCGGGTCTTGTAGCCCGAGGAGGCCTCGAAGGTGTTGCCGTGCATCGGGTCGCAGACCCAGGCGACCTCCAGGCCCGCGGCCTTGACCTTCTCCACCAGCGGCGGCAGACCGTCGCGGATCCTCCCCGCGCCGAAGCGGGTGATGAAGGTGAGCCGGCCGGCCTCGTTGTGGGGGTTGAGCTTGGCGGCCAGGGCGATCGCGTCGTCGGGGGTGGTGGTGGGGCCGAGCTTGACGCCGATGGGGTTGCGGATGCGGCTGAGCAGCTCCACGTGGGCGTTGTCGAGCTGGCGGGTGCGCTCGCCGATCCAGACGAAGTGGCCCGAGACGTCGTACGGCGCGTCGGTGCGCGAGTCGATGCGCGTCATCGCGTGCTCGTACTCCAGCACCAGCGCCTCGTGGCTGGAGTGGAAGTCGACGCGGTGGAACTCGTCGGGGTCGGCCCCGATGGCCTGCATGAAGGTGAGCGCGCGCTCGATCTCGCCGGCCATCTCCTCGTAGCGCTGGCCGACCGGCGACTCGCGCACGAAGTCGGTGTTCCAGGTGTGGACCTGGCGCAGGTCGGCGTAGCCGCCGGTGGTGAAGGCGCGCACGAGGTTGAGGGTCGCGGCGGAGGCGTTGTAGACGTCGACCAGGCGCTGCGGGTCGGGCACGCGGGCCTCGGGGGTGAACTCGAAGCCGTTGACCGCGTCGCCGCGGTAGGCCGGCAGGGTCACGCCCTCGCGGGTCTCGAGGTCGGAGGAGCGCGGCTTGGCGTACTGACCGGCCAGGCGGCCGACCTTCACGACCGGCACCGAGGCCGCGTAGGTGAGCACGACCGCCATCTGCAGCAGCACGCGCAGCTTGTTGCGCACGTTGTCGGCGGTGACCCCGGCGAGGGTCTCGGCGCAGTCGCCGCCCTGGAGCAGGAAGGCCTCGCCGCGCGCGACCGCGGCCAGCTTGCCCTTCAGCTCGTCGCACTCGCCGGCGAAGACCAGCGGCGGCATCGTGCGCAGCTGCGCGACGGCGGAGTCAACGGCCGCCTGGTCGGGGTAGGTCGGCTGCTGGGCCGGGCCGAGGGCGTGCAGGGTGGCGAGGTCGGGGATGGTGCTCACCGGCCAAGGGTACGGCCGGGTCCGCTCGCGCCCCGAAACAGCGCGACCCCGCCCGCGATGCGGACGGGGTCGTGCCGGACGGTGCGCGCGACGCGGCGGAGCCTCTAGTCCTCGAGGTGCTCGATGTCGCGGAAGCCGGTGCGCTTGGCGCGCACCCCGCGGTTGACGAACCAGGTGAGCAGCCACAGCGCCACGCCGATGAGCAGCAGCACGAGCGCGATCTGGTACTGCAGGACGTCGCGGTCGACCCACGGGCCGATGAGGAAGGCGCAGAGCACCGCGGCCACGGCCGGGGTGACGCCCGGGGAGCGGAAGAAGCCCGTGCCCTGCTTGTCGTCGCGGCGCAGGATCAGGCAGGCCACGTTGACGATGGTGAAGACGCCGAGCAGCAGCAGCGAGGTCGTGCCGGACAGCGCGGCGACGATGCTCGAGTCCGACTGCGTCGCGACGTACCAGATCAGGGCCACGGCGATGAGCGTGGTGAAGATGATGCCGACGTAGGGCGAGCGGCGGTTCGGGGAGACCTTGCCGAGGCTGCGGGGCAGGACGTCCTGACGGGCCATGCCGTAGACCAGGCGGCTGGCCATGAGCATGTTGATGAGCGCGGTGTTGGCGACGGCGAAGACGGCCAGGAACGGGAAGACCTTGTCGATCGGGAAGTCGGGGGCGCCCTTGCCGACCACCTCGAGCAGCGCGCGGCCCTCGGACTCGTTGATGACCGCGAGCTCGTCGGGGGTGAGCACCGTGACCACCGCGATGGCCACCAGCATGTAGAAGATGACCGCGATGCCGAGGCCGGTGAGCATCATCTTCGGGAAGATCCGCTCGGGCTCCTTGGTCTCCTCGACCATGTTGACGGAGTCCTCGAAGCCGACCATCGCGAAGAAGGCCACCGAGGTGGCCGCGGTGACGGCGAGGAAGAGGCCCTTGTCCTCGGGCGACTCGAAGGTCGTGATCTGGCTGATGTCGCCCTCGCCCTGGGCCATGGCGTAGAAGCCGACGCCGATGACGATGGCCAGCGCGGTCATCTCCACCAGCGTGAGCACGACGTTGAACTTCACGCTCTCGCCGACCCCGCGCAGGTTGATCGCGGCCAGCAGGCCCATGAAGAGCATGGCGATGATCGTGGTGCCGGTGGTCGAGAGCCCGGTCTCCAGCCCGATGCCGTCGAGCCCGGCCAGGAGGTTCTGGGCCAGGACGTTGGCCGAGGTGGAGGCGCTGGTGATGCCCGAGCAGATCACCGCGAAGGCCACGAGGAAGGTGACGAAGTGGATGCCGAAGGCCTTGTGCGTGTAGAGCGCGGCGCCGGCGGCCTGGGGGTACTTCGTGACCAGCTCGAGGTAGGACAGCGCCGTGAGCGTCGCGACGACGAACGCGACCAGGAACGGCAGCCAGACGACGCCGCCGACGATGCCGGCCATCTGGCCGGTCACGGCGTAGACGCCGGCGCCGAGGATGTCGCCGACGATGAACAGCAGCAGCAGCTTGGGGCCCATCACCCGCTTCAGGGTGGGCTCGGACCCGGGTGTCTCCACCGCGGCGGTCTCGTGGGTGCTCATCAGGGTGCCTCCTGGTGGATGCGTGCGAGTGGGCCTACCCAACCCCAGGCGGGGGGTCGTTGGCTACTCGCCCCGCGGCAGGAGGCCTTCCCGGCGGGCCCGGGGCTCAGCCGAAGAACACCTCGGCCTCGGCGTACTCCTCCGCAGAGACCAGCTTGAGCTCGGCGGTGCCCTCGGCCAGCGGCACCCGGTCGATGCGGGTGCCGCGCAGGGCCATCATCGTGCCGAAGTCGCCGTCGGCGACCGCGTCGACGGCCTGGAGGCCGAAGCGGGTGGCCAGCCAGCGGTCGAAGGCCGTGGGCGTGCCGCCGCGCTGCACGTGGCCGAGCACCACCGCGCGGGCCTCCTTGCCGGTGCGGTGCTCGATCTCGGAGGCCAGCCGGTCGCCGATGCCGCCGAGGCGAACGTGGCCGAAGGCGTCCTTCTCCCCCGAGGCCAGGGTCATGCCCGAGCCGTCGGCGGGCACCGCTCCCTCGGAGACGACCACGATGGGGGCGTACTCGCTCTCGAAGCGGGTCTCGACGTGGGCGCAGACCGCGGCGATGTCGAAGGGCTGCTCGGGGATGAGCACGGCGCTGGCACCGCCGGCGATGCCGGCGTGCAGCGCGATCCAGCCGGCGTGGCGGCCCATGACCTCGACGACGAGCACGCGGTGGTGGGACTCCGCGGTGGTGTGGAGGCGGTCGATGGCCTCGGTGGCGATGTTGACCGCGGTGTCGAACCCGAAGGTGAAGTCGGTGCCCGAGAGGTCGTTGTCGATCGTCTTGGGCACCCCCACGACCTTGACGCCCAGGTCGGCCAGCTTGGTGGCGACCCCGAGGGTGTCCTCGCCACCGATCGCGACGAGGGCGTCGACGCCGTCGGCGGCGAGGTTGTCCTTGATCCGCTCCACGCCGCCCTCGATCGAGAACGGGTTGGTGCGGCTGGAGCCCAGGATGGTGCCGCCGCGGGGCAGGATGCCGCGGCACTGCTCGACGCCCAGCGGCATGGTCAGCCCCTCGAGCGGGCCCTTCCACCCGTCGCGGTAGCCGACGAACTCGAAGCCGTGGTCGCGCGTGCCGCGCCGCACGACCGCGCGGATGACGGCGTTGAGACCGGGGCAGTCCCCGCCTCCGGTGAGTACTCCGACGCGCATCTGCGCTCCTGTCCTCGTGACCCGGGAGGGCCGTGGTCGGTGGTCGGCCCGGCCGACGGCTTGGATCGTTCGAAGCGGGCGGGCCCGACTGTAGTGGCGGTCACACGGTCGGGCCAGGTGCTGTCCACCGCCCGAGCGGGTCGGCGTCGGGCCGCCGGGGTGGCGGGCCGGGTGGCGGGCCGGGTGGCGGGCCGGGTGGCGGGCTGGGTGGCGGGCTGGGTGGCGGGCTGGGTGGCGGGCGGGTGGCGGGCGGGTGGCGGGCGGGTGGCGGGCGGGTGGGCCGGGGTGGAGCCGCCGGGGTGGGCCGGGGCGGGGCGGGCGTGTCCTAGGGTCGCGCCATGACCTTCTCGATCGTGGCCCGCTCCGCCGACGGTGAGTCCTGGGGCGTGGCGGTGGCCTCCAAGTTCCTCGCGGTCGGTGCGGCCGTGCCGGCCGCCGTGGCCCAGGTCGGCGCCCTCGCGACCCAGGCCGACGCCAACGTCGCCTACAAGGGCATGGCCCTCTCCCACCTCGACGACGGCGCCACCGCGGAGGTCGCCCTGCAGCGGCTGCTCGAGGAGGACCCGGGCCGCGACCACCGCCAGGTCGGCATCGTCGACGTCGACGGCGGCGCGGCCAGCCACACCGGCCCCGCGTGCCTCGACTGGGCCGGCGGCGCGACGGGCGAGGGCTTCGCGATCCAGGGCAACGTGCTCGCCGGGGAGCACGTGGTCGAGGCCATGCGCACGGCCTGGGAGGGCTCCCCCGCCGAGGCTCCCCTGGCGCGGCGCCTGCTCGCCGCCCTCGCGGCCGGCGACGACGCGGGCGGCGACAAGCGCGGCCGGCAGTCGGCGGCGCTGCTCGTGGTGAGCGACGGCGCCGGCTACGGCGGGCTCGACGACATCGCCGTGGACCTGCGCGTCGACGACCACGTCGACCCGCTGGCCGAGCTGGCCCGGCTGCTCGACCTCAACGACCTCTACCTCACCGCCTCGACCGAGGAGGAGAAGGTGCCGGTCACGCCCGAGCTCGAGGCCGAGCTCGCCGCCTTCGCCGCGGCCCAGGGCCAGCGCGACTTCCACGCCTGGGTCGGCACCGAAAACTACGAGATGCGGGTCGACCCCGAGCTGGCCTGGATCGACCGGCGGGTGCTCGACATCGTGCGCTCGACCGGCGCGTGAGCGCCGCCGGCGGCCCGGGCGCGTGGGCGCCGGGCCCGTGACCCGGGCATGAGCGGCCCGACCACCGCGGAGGGCGCGGGCGTGCGGCTGGCCGTGCGGGTGACCTCCACCGCCGTCCACGTGGCCGGCCTCGCGCCCAACGGCGCGACCATCGCCACCTCCGCGCTCACCCTGCGCCACCACCGGCCGGCGCCCGACCAGGTCGAGACCTCCCCCGAGGAGGTCTGGCAGGGCACGCTGAGCGCCGTCGCCGAGGTGGGCGCGGCGCTGCCCGAGGGCTGGACGGTCGGCGAGGTCGCCGTCGGCGGCGACCCCCACACGCTGCTGGTCTGGGACCGCGAGACTCTCGGCGCGCCCCGGCCCGCGATCACCGCAGGCGACCGTCGTACGACGGGGCTGTGCGAGCAGCTGCGCGCGGAAGGGGCCGCGGCGCACGTCGAGCTGCTCGCCGACCAGCCGCTGGACCACCGGGTCGCCGGCCCGCGCCTGCGCTGGCTGGCCGAGCACGAGCCGCACACGTGGGCGCTGGTGGAGGACGGCCGCTACGCCGTCGGCGGGGTGGAGTCCTACCTCGTCGCCCGGATGACGCGCGGGCTCGAGCACGTCACCGACGCCGCCCACGCCCGGCCGACGCTGCTGCTGGGTGCCGAGGGCTGGTCGGAGGAGCTGTGCGCCCTCTTCGGCGTGCCGCTCGACGCGCTGCCCGAGCTGGTCGAGGCCACGTCGCCCGCGCACGCGCCGACTCCCCGGACCGACGCCCGGCCCGACCACCGACCCGACCTGCGGGTCGGCGCCTGGGGTCGCACCGACCCCCGCACGTTCGCCGGGCTGGCCGTGCCGGTCAGCGCGCTCGCGCCGGCCTGAGCCGGTCGCGGGCGGCCGCGGCCGCGTCGCGCTCGGCACGTGCGGCCTCGAGGGCGCCGGCCGCCTCGCCGCGGGCGTCCTCGGCGTCGTCGAGCTCGTCGTCGACCTGCTCGGCGCGCGCCTCGGTCTCGGCCACGCGGCGACGCAGCTCGTCGAGGTCGGCCTGCAGCTGCATCGAGCGGGCCTCGAGCTCCTGCACGTGGGCCTGCGCCTGCTCGTGCTCGCCGGTCGCCGCCGCCAGCGCCTCCTCGGCCGCCTCGAGGCTCTCCTGGGCCGAGGCCAGGGCCTTCGCGTCGGCCTCCGGGTCGGGCACGACGCGCAGCTCGGGTCGCGGCGTCGGCGCGGCCTTGCGCGGTGCGGCCGCGTGGCCGAGCGCCGCCGGCAGTGCGAGGGCCGCGGCCACGTCGACCTCGTCGACGCCGGTGCTGGCGAGCGGGCCCACGAGCAGGCCGCTGCGCACGGCGGCCCCGCAGCGCTCGTCGAGCACGGCGGCGGTGAGCGTGGCCTCCACCTGGTCGGCCACGGCCTGCGTCACCCGCACCCCCGCCTCGGCGGCCAGGGACCGCGCCTGCTGGGTCACCGCCGCCGTGAGCTGGCGGCGCTGACGCGTGAGGGCCCGCAGCTGGTCGGCCGACATGCCGGCCTGGGCCTCGCGCAGGGCCGAGCCCACGCTGAGCACCTGGTCGACCTGGGCGGCCTCGCGACGCACCAGGAGGTTGACCACCCAGGCCGCCGTCGACGGCTTGCGCAGCGCCTTGAGCGCGGCGGCGAGGTCGGTGCCCTTGTGGGCCCTGGCCCGGGCGTCCCGCGCGGCGGTGAAGTCACCGGGCGGCAGCGCGTAGAGCTCGTCGGCGAGCTCGAGCACCGGGTCTGCCATCCGGCGAGCATAGGGCGGGGCCCGCGGGGGCTCCCACGGGCACCGGGGCCGCGACGTCGCCGGCGTGCGGCCCGGGGCGCGGGCCCGCGGCGGACGGGTCGCTCAGCCGTCGTCGTCGAGGCCCTGCTCGATGGCGTAGCGGGTCAGCTCGACCCGGTTGTGCATCTGCAGCTTGCGCAGGGTGTTCTGCACGTGGTTCTGCACCGTGCGGTGGCTGAGGACGAGGCGCTCGGCGATCTGCTTGTAGGACAGCCCCTTGGCGACCATGCGCAGCACCTCGGTCTCGCGGTCGGTCAGCGCGTCGCGGGAGGGGTCGGGCGCGGCGGGCCCCTCGGCCATGCGCCGGAACTCCCCCAGCACCAGTCCGGCCAGGCCGGGGGTGAAGACCGAGTCGCCGCGCGCCACCCGACGAACGGCCTCGAGCAGCTCCTCGCGCGACGCCGACTTCACGAGGTAGCCGGTGGCCCCCGCCTTCACCGCCTCGAGCACGTCGGCCTGCTCGCCGGAGGCCGAGAGGATCAGCACGCGCGCCGACGGGTCGTGGCGCAGCACCCGGGCGGTGACCTCCACCCCGTCGGGCTCCGGGATGCGCAGGTCGAGCACCACGACCTGCGGGCGCGCGGCCGGGAAGCGGGCGATCGCCTCCGCCCCGGTGCCGGCCACCGCGACCACGTCGAAGCCAGCCGCCTGCAGGTCGCGCTCGACCGCGTCGCGCCACATCGGGTGGTCGTCGACCACCATCACCCGCACCGCTCGCTCCGCCATGGCCCGGACCCTACCCAGGTCGGCGGGCCCTGACGCGTGGTCGGCCGCGGGTCCCCCGGGCCGCGAGGGTCAGCCCAGCCGCGAGTAGCGCCCCCGGCGGTGGCCGAGCGGCTCGACGTCGTCGCCCACCTCGACGTGCTCGACCAGGCAGGTCAGCAGCCGCGACCAGCCGGCCGGCTCCGCCGCGACCAGCCGCACCCCGGCCCACGTGGTGACGTCGGCCAGCCGCGGCCCCCAGGCGGTCTCGGTGAAGGCCGCCTGCCGGAAGGGCCCTCCGGGCGCGGGCGCCGTGCCGGCGAACTGGTCGGCCAGGTCGCGGTGGCCCCAGGCCAGCAGCTGCACCACGAGGGCGTCGCCCACGTCGACGGAGTCGGCGAGGTCGGAGTCGGGGTCGACCAGCCCGAGCACGCGGGCGGGCTCGCCCCCGGCCACCAGGAACGAGCTGACGGTGAGCCCGGCGCGCGCGGGCCCGGCGCCCGTGGTCCACAGCGAGACCGCGCCGCCGGTGCGGCCGCGGAGGCGGCGTACGGGGTCGGGATCGGGGTCGGCGAAGGGATGGGTGTCGTGGATGGTCATGCGTTCTCCTGCGCCGCGTCGCGACGTACGACGAGCTCCCACTCGGTGCCGTGCGCGCCGGTGCTGAGCGTGGCGGTGCCGCCCAGGTCGACCATCCGGCCGACGACGGAGCCGCTCACCCCCATCCTGCCCTCGGCCTCGGCGCTCGCCAGCCGGCCGGGGGCGATGCCCGGGCCCTCGTCGCGCACCGAGACCTCCACCCGGGTGCCGAGGTCGTCGAGCAGCACCCAGGCCGGGGCCCCCTCGCCGACGTGGCGCGCCACGTTGTCGAGGCAGGCTCCCACCGCCGCGGCGACCTCACCGGCGACGTGACCGGGCAGCAGCACCGGCTCGGCCGGCACCACCACGGTCACACCCGCCCGCTGCTCGAAGCGGGCCAGGGCGACCGCGAGGTCGACGGTCACGGGGCCAGCGGAGCCCGGCACCGCCCCGTCGGCCCCGTCGCTCCCGTCACCACCGCGCCCCAGGGAGGCCTCCTCCTGCACGAGCCGGCGCAGCGCCGCCTCCTGCTCCCCGGCGAGCCGGGCCAGCTGCGCGCCGTCGCCCCCCAGCTCGCGACCGCGGCGCTGCACGAGCGCGAGCACCTGGAGCACGCCGTCGTGCACGGCGCGCGCCAGGCGCACGCGCTCGGCCGCGGCCGCGGCCGCGCGCTGGGCGAGGTCGCGCTCGGTGGCCATCTCCTGCAGCGAGCCGCACATGTAGCCCACGATCGGGCCGCCGATGACGAGCAGGAAGACGTTGCCGTAGTTGTTCTGCGTGAGGTCCTCGCGCACCAGCAGGTCGGTGCCGCCCAGCACCAGCCCGGCGACCAGGCCGCCGGCCCAGCGCCAGTGGACCGCCCAGGCCAGCAGGGCACCCATCACCCAGAAGCCGGGCAGCGACGCGCTGAACCCGTCGCCCTTGAGCAGCGGCGTCACCGCCAGCGAGCCCACCGCGAGCCCGAGGTCGGCCACGAGCAGCAGCGCCGTGCGCCGCCGGACCACGGCGTACGCCGCGAGCGCCACGCCGGTCCACACGACCATGGCGACGACCGCCGCCGCGGCCCACCGCGGGTGCTGGAAGTTCTCCGCGCGGTAGAGGTTGAGCCCGACCGCGTTGGCCAGCACCACCACCCGCAGCACGGCGAGCGCCCGGAACAGCCGGTCCTCGACCGCCCGCGCGGCCGCGCTCGCAGGACCCACCGGTCTCAGCCCACCGGTCTCAGGAGGCCTGGCGCCGGGAGTCCTCGGCGGCCTTCTCCTCCGCGCGCGCCCTCGCCTGCTCCTTGGCCAGGTCCTTGGCCTGCTCCTTGGCCAGGTCCTTGGCGCGGGTGGCGTACATGTCGACGTACTCCTTCTCGGAGAGCCGCATGATCTCGTACATGATCTCGTCGGTGACCGAGCGCAGGATGTAGCGGTCGTTCTCGAGGCCCTCGTAGCGCGAGAAGTCCAGGGGGCGGCCGAAGCGCACGATCGGTCGGGTGAACGAGCCGAACTTCTTGCCCGGCGGCGCCACGACGTCGGTGCCGACGACGGCGACCGGGACCACCGGCACCCCGGTCTCGAGCGCGAGGCGGGCCACACCGGTCTTGCCGCGGTAGAGCCGGCCGTCGTGGGAGCGCGTGCCCTCGGGGTAGATCCCGAAGAGCCCGCCCTCGCCGAGCACCCGCTTGGCCGACGCCAGCGCGCCCGCCGCCGCGTCGCCGCTGGTGCGGTCGATGGGGACCTGGCCGGATCCGGAGAAGAACGTCTTCTGCAGCCAGCCCTTGAGGCCGGTGCCGGTGAAGTACTCCGCCTTGGCCACGAAGGTCACCCGCCGCGGCAGGGTCAGCGGCATGAAGAGCCAGTCGGCGTAGGAGAGGTGGTTGCTGGCCAGGATGGCCGGGCCCTCGGGGGGCACGTTGTCGGCGCCGAAGGTCTGGGGGCGGAAGACGACCCGGAGCAGGGGGCCGATCGCGACCCACTTGAGGAACCAGTAGAACACCGAGACACCCTCCCCGACCTCGCACGCCTGTCACACCACGACCGCCAGCGCCGATCAGCTGGAGGGGCCGTCGGCCCGGGTCGCCAGGCGAAGACTAGGGCATGATCGCCGCCATGGAGACCCAGCCGCAGGTCCACCCGCAGGCGCAGCCGCTCTCGATCCCCGCGCGACCGGAGCTCACCGGCGGGCGCCGGGTGGGGGTGCTGCTCAGCCACGGGTTCACCGGCTCCCCCGCCTCGATGCGACCGTGGGGCGAGCGGCTCGCAGCCCGCGGCTACGCCGTCGAGGTGCCGCGCCTGCCCGGGCACGGCACGTCGTGGCAGGACCTCAACACCGTCGGCTGGTCGCAGTGGCGCGACGCGCTCGAGGAGACCCTGGAGGAGCTGGCCGCGCGCTGCGACGCCGTCATGCTCGCCGGGCTCTCCATGGGCGGGGCGCTGGTGCTGCGCCTGGCCGCCGACCACGCCGACGACCCCCGGGTGGCCGGCGTCGTCGTGGTCAACCCCGCGCTGGCGACGAAGCGTCTCGACGTCAGGCTGCTGCCCGTGCTCAAGCACGTCGTGCCGTCCTTCCCCGGCATCGTCAACGACATCAAGCGACCCGGCACCGACGAGCACGGCTACCACCGCACGCCGCTCAAGGCGGCCCACTCGATGATGCGCGCCTGGCCGGGGGTCGTGGCCGACCTGCCCCGCATCTCGGTCCCGCTGCTCTACCTGCGCTCCACCGTCGACCACGTCGTCGACGACTCCACCGAGCCGCTCGTGATGGACCGGATCTCCTCGCCCGACCGCACGCTGGTCCGGCTCGAGGACAGCTACCACGTCGCCACGCTCGACAACGACGCCCAGCGGATCGTGGAGGAGACGCTGCGCTTCCTCGAGCGGGTGACCGCGCCCGCCCGCTGACCGCGTACCGTGGGCCGGGTGCAGCGTGAACCCCACGACGCCGAGGACGGGTCGACCGACCCCCACGACGCCGCCTGGCGCGCGATCGTCGACAACTACGGCGACCGCCCCGAGCTCGACCCCGACGACCTCCCGGGGGCGGGGCCGCGCCACGACCACGCCGCGGCCGGCCCCGGTGACGCACCGGAGCCTCCCGCCGAGCGCGTGGGCCGGTGGCGCCTGGAGCCCGAGACCCCCGTCGAGGGACCCCGCGACCCGTTCGCGCTGACCCCGGAGGACCGCTTCGTGCCGCCGGAGCCCCCGCCGGTGGACCGCCCGCCGCTCGACCGCCTGGCGGCGTGGGTCGGTGTGCTCGGCGCCCCCGTGGTCGTGGTGGCCCTGCTCCTGCTCTCCACCGTGCTCGGCGTCGGGTTCCCCGGCTGGGTGCTGCTGCTGCTGGTGGCCGCCTTCATCGGCGGGTTCCTCTACCTCGTGGCCCGCATGCCCCGCGAGCCCCGCGACCCCTGGGACGACGGCGCCCAGGTCTGAGCCCCACCCGCGGGCGCCGGCACCCGGACGGCCTCAGCCTCCGGCGGCCCCGCGCGCCAGGTACGCCGCACCGACGACACCGGCCTCGGGGCCGAAGCGGGCCCGCAGCACCGGAGGCACGCGGCGGTGGGCGGCGCCGACCAGCGACCGGGCCAGCGCGGAGCGGGCCGGCTCGAGCAGCCGGTCGCCCGCGGCCGAGACCCCGCCGCCGACCACGACGACCTCGGGGTCGAAGGCGGCCACGAGGTTGGCCAGGCCGACACCGAGCCAGTCGCCGACCGACGCGAAGGCCTGCCGGGCCAGCAGGTCGCCGTGCTCGGCGGCCTCGGTGACCATCGGGCCGAGCAGCCGCTCCGGCACGCCGCCGCACATCTCCTCGAGCACCGTGGGCTCGTGGCCGAGGCGGTCGCGGGCGAAGCGGACCAGGGCATTGCCGCTGGAGTACTGCTCCCAGCAGCCCCGGCCCCCGCACTCGCACGGCGCACCGTCGGGCACGACCTGCGCGTGGCCGAACTCGCCGGCCATGCCGTTGGTGCCGCGGTGCACCCGCCCGCCCAGCACGACCGCACCCCCGATCCCGGTGCCCATCGTGACCACCAGGGCCTCCGAGGCGCCCCGGGCGGAGCCGGCCACGCACTCGGCCAGCGCGGCGCAGTTGGCGTCGTTGTCGAGGGCGACCACGGTCTCCCAGCGCGCGGCCAGCCGGGCGCGCACGTCCTCGCCGCGCCAGGGCAGGTGCGGGGCGAACATCACCCGCTCCCCCGCCGCGTCGACGAAGCCGGCCGCGGCCAGGCCCACCCCCGCGACCGGTCGTCCGTCGGCCACCTCGCGCACGGCCTCGTCCAGGGCGGTCTCCACCAGACCCACCTCGACGCGGCGGCCCGGGGTGGAGCGGCGGGCGATGCGCGGCAGGGAGTCGTCGGGGGCGACCTCGGCGGCGAGCACCTTGGTGCCGCCGACGTCGACGCCGATGAACAGCCCGGCGCCGTCGCGCGACACCGTCTCGTGGGGCGGGGCCACGTCAGTAGCGCGCGAGGTCGGCGGCGCCGATGAGGCCCGCGCGGTTGCCCAGGCGGGCCTTGCGGATCTCCAGGCTGGGGCGGTGCCCGCGCCCGGTGAGGTTGGCCGCGAAGGCCTGGCGGATCGGGCCCAGCAACAGCTCGCCGGCCTCGCTGACCCCGCCGCCGATCACCACCACGGCCGGGTCGAGCACGGCGGTGAGCGAGGCGATGCCCTCCCCGAGCCAGCGACCGAGGTCGGCCAGCTGCTCCACGGCGAAGGGGTCGCCCTCGCGCGCGGCCTCGGTGATGAGGGGGCCGGTGATCGCCTCGGCCGCCCCGCCGGCGCGGTCGAGCAGGGTGCGCGCCAGCAGCGAGCCCCCCGCGGCGGCGCCGCGGGTCTCGCGCACCAGCGCCGAGCCGCTGGCGTACTGCTCGAAGCAGCCGTAGTTGCCGCAGCCGCACAGGTGCCCGCCCGGCACGACCCGCATGTGGCCGATCTCGGCGCCGACACCGAAGGCACCGCGCCGCAGGTGGCCGTCGAGCACCAGCCCGCCGCCGACGCCGGTGCCGACGGTGACGAGCAGCAGGTCGTCGACGTCGTGGCCCGCACCGAAGCGGAACTCGCCCCAGGCCGCGGCGTTGGCGTCGTTCTCGATCACCACCGGCAGGTCCACGCGCGCCTCCAGCTCCGCCTTGAGGTCGACGTGGCGCCAGGCGATGTTCGGCGCGAACATCACCACCGCGCGCGACTTGTCGACGTAGCCCGCGGCGCCGACGCCCACGCGGGTGATGTCGTGGCGGCTGCGCAGCTCGGTCACCAGCCCGGCGATGGCCAGCTCGATGGCCTCCTCGTCGGAGGCCGGGGAGACCACGCGCAGCTCCTCCAGGATGCTGCCGTCCTCGTCGACCACGCCTCCCGCGATCTTGGTGCCGCCGACGTCGATGCCGCACGTGAGCGTCACTGGTCCTCCTGGAGGTGCTGGGTCTGGTGCCGGGTCTGGTCGTGCGGGGTCTGGTCGTGCGGGGTCTGGTCGTGCGGGGTCTGGTTGTGCGGGTTCTGGTCCTGCTGCTGCTCGGCCCGCGGGGGCCGGGCCGGGTCGGGCGGGTCGGGCGGGTCGTCGTCGAGGTCGATGTGCTGCACCCGGGACGTGCGCCGCTCGGCCGCGGCCCCGGTCGGGTCGGCCTCCGAGCGGTCGGCCCCCGTGGTGCGGGGGCCGGCGTCGTCGGGCACCTGGGTGGCCAGGACCCCGGCGGCGGCCTGCACGAGGGAGGAGGCCGCGGAGGTGAGGTGGGCACGCACTTCCGGGCTGAGCTGGCGCACCGCGGCGACGGCACGGCAGACCGGGCACCAGGCGCACTCGGGGGCGCCCGTGGCGAGGTTGTCCTGGAGACCGCGGTGCACGTGCTCGCCGACGCGGGCGGCCTGCTCGGCCACCTGCTCGGCCAGCCCCGAGAGGCCGGCGCCGAGGCCCGACCCCAGCCCTGCGCCCAGTCCTGCGCCCAGGCCCGCGCCGAGGCCGGGGCCCTGGTCGCGGGCCCAGTCGGCGAGGGCGCCCATGAGCTTCGCGGCCTCCTCGGCCACGTCGCCCACGTCGCCCACGTCCTCACCGGACCCGCTGCGCGCGTCCGGCTCGCCCGCAGCGCCCGGCGGCTGCTCCTCCGGCCCGGTCACGACGTGCGCTCCCGTCGCGGGGGCACGTCCACGGCCGCGGCGGGAGCCCCGGCGAAGCGCACCTGCAGCTCCCCGTCGACCACACCGGCGCCGACGAGGTCGAGGCGCGCGAGGGCGGTGGGCAGGGTGAGCAGGCGGCGGTAGGACCCCACGGTCACGACCAGGTCGTCGGCGGTGCGGGCCAGGTCGACCTCCGAGCGGGTGGCGCCGGGCAGGGCCAGGCGCAGGACGGCGCCGTCGCTGCTGCGGGTGATGCGGAAGGGGCCGGCCCCCGTGGGCGCGGCGAGCGGGTCGTCCCCGGCGTAGAGCTCCTCGGCCAGGCCGCGCAGCGCCTCGAGGCCGACCGGCTCCTGCGCGCGGTAAGCCGCGCGCCACACCGGGAGGCCCGCGAAGGACTCCTGGACGCCGGCCAGCACGTCGTCCTGGGCGAGCACCCAGCCGGCACGCCAGTCGTCGGAGCCGCCGGCCGGGAAGACGCGGTTGGCCACGACGCCGTCGACGCGGTAGCCGAAGAGCGACAGGGTGGTGTGGAGGCGACGGGCCTCGGCGACGACCACCTGCTCGGGGGTCAGCACGAGGCGCACGCTGGCCTCGGGCCCCGAGAGCAGCGCCTGCACCTCGACCAGGTCGGCGTGCAGCCGCTCCAGCGCGCCCAGCACGGAGTCGGCGGGCAGCGGCACGCCCGCCGCGCGGGTCAGCACGGGGCGCAGCGCGCGCACCAGGCGCCGGTCGGCGGGCAGCGCGCGCTCGACGTACCACCCCAGCGCCTCCGGCAGGGCCAGCAGCCGCAGGGTCTCGGCGGTGGGCGCGCAGTCGACGACCACGACGTCCCACTCGCCGGTGAGGGCCTGGGTGCGCAGCTCGAGCAGCGCCAGGACCTCCTCCGCGCCGGGCACCACGGTGAGCTCCTCGGCGGTGACCGCGTCGACGCCGGCGCGGTCGAGCACGGAGAGCAGGTAGCCCTGCACCTCCACCCAGGACTGCTGGAAGCGCAGCTGCGCGTCGACCTGCTGCACGCTCAGGTGCGGCGCGACCTCGGTCGGCTCGCTGCCCACCGCCACACCGAAGGCGTCGGCCAGCGAGTGGGCGCCGTCGGTGGAGAGCAGCAGGGTGCGGTGACCCTCGGCCGCGGCACGGGCGGCCGTGCCGGCGGCGACGGTCGACTTGCCCACGCCGCCCTTGCCGGTGAACAGCACGATGCGCACTGGTGCGTCCCGGTCAGGCGATCGACTCGACGCGCTTCTTCAAGCCCTTCAGCGCCGTGTCGATGAGGATCTTCTCGCCGCGGCGCTTGAGCATGCCGATGAGCGGGATGGTGACGTCGAGCGCGAGGCGGTAGGTGACCTCGGTGGATCCGCCGGGCAGGGCACGCAGGGTGTAGGCACCGTCGAGGGAGCGCAGCATCTTGCCCTCGACCAGGGTCCAGGTGACCTCGCGGTCGCCCGACCAGGTGTAGGCCAGGGTGTACTCGTCCTTGATCGGGGCGACGTCGAGGACGAAGAAGACCTGCGCGGCCCGGTCGCCGCTGCCGGGCTCGACGACCTCGACCGTCTTCACGCCCTTGGCCCAGGCGGGGTACGACGGGAAGTCGGCGATCACCGCCATGACGTCGGCCGGCGCGGCGTCGATCACGATCGACGACGTGGTCTGCTCGGCCACGCGAGCCTCCTTGTTCCTACGGCGTTCTTGCGGCTTGGTCTGGGGCTCGGCCGGTGGCGGGCGCCTCGGCCGGGTGGGATCCGGGCGACCCGGCGGCCGCACGTCGACCTGGCAGGTCCGCCGCGGCGCACGCCAGTGACGGGGGCAGGTCGATTCGCGAGCGTACCGGATGCCGCGCCTGCCGCCCCCAGCGGTAACCTGCGCCGGGACCGACCTCCTCGCGGTCGCGCCCGGACGGCCGACGACCGCCCGCTCCGGATCCGCTCCGGACCCCCGCCAGCACCCCACAGGAGGCACCGTGCGTGAGTTCTCCACGCCCCTGACCATCGAGGTCCCCGCGACCGGCAACCTCACCGACGACGTCGTGCGCAACGCCGCCGAGGCCCCCGACGCGGTCGTCTTCAGCCGGCCCGCCCCCGACGGGTCGGGGTGGGCCGACGTCACCGCGGCCACGTTCCTCGCCGAGGTGCGCGGCGTCGCCAAGGGCCTGGTCGCCGCCGGGATCGAGGCCGGCGACCGCGTCGCGCTGATCTCCAAGACCCGCTACGAGTGGACCCTGCTCGACTACGCGATCTGGTTCGCCGGCGCCGTCACCGTGCCGGTCTACGAGACCTCCTCCGAGGAGCAGGTCGCCTGGATCCTGCACGACTCCGGGGCCCGCGCGGTCGTGGCGGAGACCAGCGCCCACGTCGCCCGCGTGAGCGCCGTGCGCCGCGACCTGGAGGACCTCGTCCACGTCTGGTCGATCACCGACAACGCCGTCGACGTGCTCACCCGCCTCGGCGGCGACGTCACCGACGCCGAGCTGGAGGCACGACGTACGGCGGCGACGCCGCTGGACCTGGCCACCCTGATCTACACCTCCGGCACCACCGGGCGGCCCAAGGGCTGCATGCTCACCCACGGCAACTTCATGTTCGAGCTGGGCGTGGCCGTCGACGAGCTGGAGCGGCTCTTCGAGGCCGAGGGCGCCTCGACCCTGCTGTTCCTGCCGCTGGCCCACGTCTTCGCCCGGATCATCCAGGTCGGCGCGGTCAAGTCGCGCACCCGGCTGGGCCACAGCGCCGACATCACGCACCTGCTCGACGACCTCCAGGTCTTCCGCCCCACCTTCATCCTCGCCGTGCCCCGCGTCTTCGAGAAGGTCTTCAACACCGCCTCGCAGAAGGCGGCCGCCGACGGCCGCGGCGCGATCTTCGACAAGGCCGCCGAGACCGCCATCGCCTACTCCCGCGGCCTCGACAGGGGCCGCCCGTCGCTGGCGGTCAAGGCCCGCCACGCCGTCTTCTCCCGGCTCGTCTACGCCAAGCTGCGGGCCGCCCTCGGCGGGGAGTGCACCCACGCCGTGTCGGGCGGGGCGCCGCTGGGCGAGCGGCTGGGCCACTTCTACCGCGGGATCGGCCTCACCGTGCTCGAGGGCTACGGCCTCACCGAGACCACCGCGGCGCTCACCGTCAACCTGCCCGACGCCGCCAAGATCGGCACGGTGGGTCGCCCGCTGCCCGGCACGGCCGTGCGCGTGGCCGACGACGGCGAGCTGCTCTTCCGGGGCGGCCAGGTGTTCGCCGGCTACTGGCGCAACGAGGCCGCCACCGCCGAGTCGCTCGAGCGCGACGGCTGGTTCCACACCGGCGACGTCGGCGAGGTCGACGACGAGGGCTTCGTGCGGATCACCGGGCGCAAGAAGGAGATCCTGGTGACCGCCGGCGGCAAGAACGTCGCTCCCGCGGTGCTGGAGGACCGGCTGCGGGCCCACCCCCTGGTCGACCAGTGCATCGTGGTCGGCGACGGCCAGCCCTTCATCGGCGCCCTCGTCACCCTCGACCCCGAGTCGCTGGCCGCCTGGGCCCAGACCCACGGCAAGTCCGGCGGTGTCGGGGCGCTCGTCGACGACCCCGACCTCCAGGCGGAGATCGAGGCCGGCGTCGAGGAGGCCAACAAGGCGGTCTCGAAGGCGGAGTCGATCCGCAAGTTCCGCGTGCTCACCGAGGAGTGGACCGAGGAGGGCGGCCAGCTCACCCCGAGCCTCAAGCTCAAGCGCAACGTCGTCATGCGCGAGCTGCGCGCCGAGGTGGAGGCGCTCTACTCCTGACGCATCCGAGCAGCGCGGCTCAGGGCCGGGGTTCCCTCCTTCCCCGGGTCTCGCCCCCCCCTCGGCAGCGGGCCATCGGACGCAGGACGCGTGGCCTGGCCCGTGCCGCCTCGCCCTCTACGCAATTGCGCGATCCACGCACCCGGATCACGCACGTGCGCCGTACCGACGGCACGGCTGACGCACGACGAGCATTGCGCCACTTCGACCACCAGCCCGGCCCCCACCCCGCACCAGCCACGCAAAGCCCGACACCCACTACCCCACCGCGCTCCCCACCCCGCGCAATTGCGCGATCCACGCACCCGTCAGCCGAGCCCACGGGTGTCCGAGGCGTCCGAGGCGTCCCAGACGCCCCACGAGCACCCGGGGTCCCACCCCACGAGACGGCGGGACCTTTTGCTCAGCAGCGGTGGCGATTGACCGAAAAGCCAGATGCACCGCCGGCGCGTCCCTAGCATGAGTCGCGGAGGGGCGCCAGGGCCGGATCGGCCCGGGCGCCGGTGCACGGGGCCCGAGGGCGGTCCCGTCTGAGCCGAGGAGAGGTCACCGACGATGGACCGACGCAGGGTGCTCCTGGTGGTCGCGGCCGTGGTGGCCGCCCTGGGCACGGTGCTGGTGTTCCTCTACGTGCAGGGAGCCGACAACCGGGCCGAGGCGCAGTTCGCCACCCAGGAGGTCCTGGTCGCCAACACCCAGATCGAGCGCGGCGAGACCGTGCGCCAGGCCCTCGACAGCGGGAAGCTGTCGCGCGAGGCCGTCGCCGAGGGGCAGATCCTGCCCGGGGCGCTGAGCGAGGCCACCGACGTCGCCGACCTGGTCGCCCTCACCACGATCTACCCCGGTGAGCAGATCGTGCCGCAGAAGCTCGGGGCCACCGCGGCCGGCGAGTCGCCGCTCACCATCCCGCCGGGCAAGATCGCGGTCTCGGTCAACCTCACCGACCCCGCCCGGGTCGCCGGCTTCATCACCCCCGGCTCGGAGGTGGCCATCATCTACAACGGCACCGACCCGGCCGGCCAGCAGTTCACCCGCACGCTGATGACGCGTGCCACCGTCCTGGGCGTCGGCTCCACGACCCCGGTCAGCGTGGCCGCCGCCGCCGACGGACAGGAGGCCCCCGCGCCGGCGGAGCAGGTGCCCAACACGCTGCTCACCCTCGCCGTCGACCAGGCGCAGGCCCAGCGCATCCTGTTCGCCCAGGGCTCCGGGGAGCTGACCTTCGCGCTGCTGACCCCCGAGGCCAACCTCAAGGCCGACCCGGGCGTCACCGCCGAGAACCTCTTCGGGTGACGACGTGCCCGTAGTCGTCGACCCCGACCCCGCCGTCCTGGCCGCCCTGCTCCCGGCACTGCCCGCGGGCAGCCAGGCCCTCGACACCACCGACCGCATGGCGGCCTGGCTGGCCCAGCACCACGACGAGTACGTCGTCGTGCTCGGCCCCGGCCTCAAGCTGGTCGACGCCCTCGACGTGTGCGAGCAGCTGCGCACCTCCCGCCCCACCGTCAGCGTGGTGCTCGTGCTCGGCGAGCTCGACACCACGATGCTCACCCAGGCCATGAAGGCCGGCGCGCGCGACGTGGTGCCCGAGGGCGACCTGGAGTCGCTCACCTCGGCCGTCGCCCGCGCCCACCAGCTCTTCGTCGCCCTGCGTGGCCCCGCCGGGGCCACGCAGGTGGGCAAGGTCGTCACCGTCTTCTCCCCCAAGGGCGGCGTCGGCAAGACGACCATGGCGGTCAACCTCGCCCTGGCGCTCAACGACGGCGGCGCCCGCCGCGTCTGCCTGGTCGACCTCGACCTCGCCTTCGGCGACGTGGCGATCACCATGCAGCTCTTCCCCAGCCACTCCCTCGAGCACGCCATCGGCTCCGAGGACAGCCTCGATCTCACCCTGCTCGACGGGCTGCTCACCCGCCACCGCGACTCGCTCATGGTGCTCGCCGCGCCCGCCCACCCCGACGTGCGCGAGCGGGTCACGCCGCTGCTGGTGGCCCGCATCCTGCGCACCCTGCGCGAGGGCTTCGACTACGTCGTCGTCGACACCGCGCCGTCCTTCGACGAGCAGGTCCTCACCGCGCTCGACGAGACCGACGAGTGCGTCATCGTGGCCACCCTCGACGTGCCGACGCTGAAGAACGTCAAGGTCGCCCTGGAGACCCTCGAGATGCTCGACATCGCTCCGGGCCACCGCCACCTGCTGCTCAACCGCGCCGACGACGCCGTCGGCATCAGCGCCGAGAAGGTGGAGACCATCCTTGGCATGCCGGTCGCGGCGCAGATCGCCACCTCGATGGACATCGCGGCGGCCACCAACGCCGGCACCCCGATCGTGGTCGGCTCCCCCGACCACCAGTCCAGCACCGCGATCCTCGCCCTCGCCGCGGAGCTCGTCGGCGACGCCGACGACCGGGCCGCCACCCCGGTTACCGCGTCGACGGGTGCCCCCGCCGAGCCCACCGCCGCGAAGGCCCGCTTCCGGATCAGGAGATGACGCGATGAGCACCCTCGCCGACCGTCTCGCCGCGGCCCGCCGCGCGTCCGGGTCCCCCGCCGGATCCAGCACCACGACGTCCACCACGACCACCGAGGCCGCACCGGGGCGGACCGCCGAGGAGTCCGGCGCGCCGCAGCCGGCCCGCCACCGCGGCCCGGTCGGCGCGGTGACGCCCGAGGCCAGCGTGCAGGCGGCCGCCGCGGCCGCGGCGTCGTCCGCCACGGCCGGCTCGGCCCTCACCACCCGGCGACCCGCGCCCGCCGAGCAGCCCTCGGTGGGCGCCGCTGCCCGGCGTACGCTCGCCTCGCAGCAGGGCGACCGGATCGAGGAGCTCAAGAGCAACGTCCACGTCGAGCTGCTCAAGCAGCTGGGGCCCCACCTCTACGCCTCCGACATGGACCAGGACGAGCTCGACCAGCGCGTGCGCGCCGTGCTCGCCGAGGTGCTGGGGGCCCAGGACCGCCCGCTCAGCAGCAGCGACCGCGCCCGCGTCACCCAGGAGATCAGCGACGACATCCTGGGCTACGGACCGATCGAGCCCTACCTGCGCGACCCCGACGTCTCGGAGGTCATGGTCAACGGCCACGACTCGATCTGGCTGGAGAAGGGCGGCCGGCTGGTGCCGGCCACGGCCCAGTTCGCCGACGAGGACCACCTGCGCCGCACCATCGACAAGATCGTCTCCCGCATCGGCCGGCGCGTCGACGAGTCGAGCCCCATGGTCGACGCCCGTCTGCCCGACGGCAGCCGCGTCAACGCCGTGGTGCCGCCCCTGGCCGTCGACGGCTCGGCGCTGACCATCCGCAAGTTCGCCGCCGACCCGCTCACGGTCGACGACCTCATCCGCTTCGGCTCGCTGAGCCCCCACACCGCCGACTTCCTCGACGCCTGCGTGCGCGGTCGGCTCAACGTCATCGTCTCCGGCAGCACCGGCGCCGGCAAGACGACCACGCTCAACGTGCTGTCGTCCTTCATCCCCGACGACGAGCGCATCGTCACCATCGAGGACGCCGCCGAGCTCCAGCTCAAGCAGGACCACGTCGTGCGGCTGGAGTCGCGCCCGGCCAACATCGAGGGCAAGGGCGCGGTCACGATCCGCGACCTGGTCAAGAACAGCCTGCGCATGCGCCCCGACCGCATCATCGTCGGCGAGGTCCGCGACGCCTCCGCCCTCGACATGCTCCAGGCCATGAACACCGGCCACGACGGCTCGATCTGCACCCTGCACTCCAACGGACCGCGCGACACGCTGGCCCGCATGGAGACCATGGTGCTGATGGCCGGCATGGACCTGCCCGTGCGCGCCATCCGCGAGCAGGTCGCCTCGGCGGTGGACCTGATCGTGCACCAGACCCGCTTCAAGGACGGCACCCGCCGCATCACCCACATCACCGAGGTGGAGCGCATGGAGGGCGACGTCATCACGCTGCAGGACATCTTCGTCTTCGACAACGCCATGGGCTTCGACCACGACGGCCGCACCCTGGGCCGGATGCGTCCCACCGGGCTGCGCCCCAAGTTCCTCGACAAGATGGCCTACGCCAACGTCACCGTCGACCCGGTGCTCTTCGCGACGGACCGGATCTGATGCGCCCGCACTCCCCGGCCGGGCGGTGCCTCACCGCGCCGCGGTCACGGAGCCGGCGCCTGCTGCGCGCCGCCGCCCTGCTCGCGGTCGCGGCGACCCTGGGCCTGGGCGCCGCCGGCCCGGCCCTGGCCGCCGGCTCCGCCCCCGGTTCCATCGAAGGCTCCCCCGACGCGTCCGAGGCCACGATCTCGCACGTCGAGCCCCGCGACGACGGCGCCGAGGTGCTCGTCTCGGTGCCGCCCGACAGCGACGTCGACCTCGGCGGCGTCTCGGTGACCGTCGACGGCACCGCGGTCGAGGCCACCGCCCAGCCCGCGGGCAGCTCCGGCGCGGTGCGGCGCACGGCGGTCCTCGTGGTCGACACCAGCAACTCGATGGCCGGGGAGCGGTTCGCCGCGGCCCGGCAGGCCGCGCTCACCTTCCTCGACAGCGCACCCGACGACGTCCTGGTGGGGGTCGTCGCCTTCTCCGGCGAGGTCACCGCGGCGCTCGAGCCGACCCTCGACCGCGACGCCGCCCGCGCCGTCGTCGAGGGCCTCTCCCTCTCGCGCCGGACCCTGCTCTACGACGGCGTCCTCGGCGGGGTCGCCATGGCCGGCGACGAGGGCCAGCGCAAGCTGCTCGTGCTCTCCGACGGCGCCGACACCTCCGAGACCGACATCGACGACGTCGCCGCCGCCGTCGAGGACTCCGGCGTGCTGGTCGACGTCATCGCCCTCGAGCAGGGCTCCGCCCAGGAGAAGGTGCTCCAGACCCTCTCGCGGGCCGGGCAGGGCCGGGTCGTGGCCGCCGACAGCGACGCGCTGCGCGCCGCCTTCGCCGAGGAGGCCGACGCCCTCGACCGCCAGGTGCTGGTCAGCCTCACCGCACCGGCCGACCTCGCCGCCACCGAGGCCGAGCTGCGGATCGCCCTGCCGACACCGCAGGGCGAGGTCGTCGCCGAGGCCTTCACCACCGTCAGCGCCGCCAGCGCGGCCGCGCCCGGGAGCGCCGGCCTCGACGCGTCCGTCGTCGACGACAGCGGCTGGGTCGCCCCGGCCTGGACCATGTACGCCGGGGTCGGCGCCCTCGGCGTCGGCCTGGTCGGTCTCGTCGTCCTGCTGGTGCCGCGACCGGCCGCGCCGATGACCGCCGCCGAGCGGGTCGAGTCCTACACCGCGAGCGCCTCCGGCGGGTCCCGGCTGCCGACGGTGCCCAAGGTCGACCCCGACCAGGCCCTCCAGCAGGCCAAGGACGCCGCCGGCAAGGTGCTGCGCCGCAACAAGGGGCTGGAGGCCCGCATCGCCGTGCGCCTCGACGGGGCCGGCAGCGACCTCAAGGCCGCCGAGTGGCTGCTGGTGCACACCGGCATCGTGCTCGCGGCCGGCCTGATGGGGCTGCTGCTCGGCCAGGGCAGCCTCGTCGTCGGCCTGCTCTTCCTCGCCCTGGGCGTGCTCGGGCCCTGGATCTACCTCGGCGTCCGGCGCTCGCGGCGCCGCAAGGCCTTCAACAGCGCGCTGCCCGACACGCTGCAGCTCATGTCGGGCTCGCTGTCGGCGGGGCTCTCGCTGGCGCAGTCGGTCGACACCATCGTGCGCGAGGGCGTCGACCCCGTCGCCTCGGAGTTCCGCCGCGTGCTGGTCGAGGTGCGCCTCGGGGTGAGCCTGGAGGAGGCGCTCGAGAGCGTCGCCGAGCGCTTCGAGAGCAAGGACTTCGAGTGGGTCGTCATGGCCATCCGCATCCAGCGCCAGGTCGGCGGCAACCTCGCCGAGCTGCTCGACACCGTCGCCGGCACGATGCGCGAGCGGGAGTACATGCGCCGCCAGGTCGCCGCGCTCGCCGCCGAGGGCAAGCTCTCCGCGTGGGTGCTCGGGCTGCTCCCCCCGCTGTTCATGGTCTACCTCGTGCTCACCAACCGCGAGTACGTCGCTCCGATGTTCACCGAGCCCCTGGGCTGGTTGATGTTGGGCGGCGCCGGGCTCATCCTGGGTCTGGGCGTGTTCTGGATGAGCCGGCTGATCAAGGTGGAGGTGTGAGATGACCATGGTCTTCCTGCTCGGGGTCGTGCTGGTGGCGGTCTCCCTCGTCCTCGTCGGTGCCGCCCTGCGCACCGACGCCGAGTCGGCCGGGGTCACCCGCTCCCTCGCCGTGCTCGAGGCCATGACCGATGCTCCGAAGGTCCTCACCGAGGAGATCGATCGGCCCTTCGCCGAGCGGGTCCTCGACCCGCTGCGGGCCCGGGCCCTCGTGGTCGGCCGCAGGATCACCGGCGCCGACGCCGCCGAGCGGATCCGGCGCAAGCTCGACCTCGCCGGCAACCCCGCCGGTCTCACCGTCGACAAGGTCGTCTCGGCCAAGGTGCTCGGCGCCGTGGCCGGGCTCGTGGTGGGCGTGCTGGTCGCCCTGCTCCTCGGCGCCTCGCTGGGGGTGCTGCTCGGCGTCGGTCTCGGCGCTCTGGTGCTCGGCTTCCTCGGCCCCAACCTCTACCTCTACCAGAAGACCTACGACCGCTCGGCGCAGATCCTGCGCGAGCTGCCCGACGCCATCGACCTGATGACGATCAGCGTCGAGTCGGGCCTTGGCTTCGACGCCGCGCTCCAGCAGGTCGCCCGCAACACCGAGGGTCCGCTGGCCGACGAGTTCGCCCGCGTGCTCAAGGAGATGCAGATCGGCCAGGGGCGCTCGGCGGCCCTGCGCGGCCTGTCGGAGCGCACCGACGTCGACGATCTGCAATCCTTCGTCAGTGCCATGGTCCAGGCCGACTCGTTCGGCATCCCCGTCGCCCAGGTGCTGCGCGTGCAGTCCAGCGAGATGCGCGTGAAGCGCCGCCAGCGCGCGGAGGAGAAGGCCCAGCAGGTGCCGGTGAAGATCACGGTGCCGCTGATCTTCTGCATCCTGCCCTGCCTCTTCATCGCCGTCATGGGCCCGGCCGTCATCAGCATCATGGACAACTTCTAGTGGGCCGCCCCCGGTGAAGGACCTCCAGCCGCTCTCCATCAGCGCCGCCGCACGAGCCTTCGTGCTGGTGGCCCTGCTGGTCCCCGTCTCCCAGGGGCGAGGGTCGGCTGCCGCCTACGCCCTGGTCGTGGCGGGACTGGCCTGGCTCCTGGCGAGCCTGGCCGAGCGGCGCAGCGCCGGGTCGTCGCCGCCGCTGATGGTGGTCGAGGCGCTGGCGGTGGGCGTGGCCGCCGGCTACGGCCTGCCGGGCACCATCGCGATCCTCGGCATCCTCGCCGTGCCGCCCTTCGTCGCCGGGCTGAGCCGCGGGCTGGTCGGCACCGCGGTGGCCCTGGGCGTCGAGCTGGCGGCCCTGCTGGCCGCGGTGCAGCTGCTCCACGGCGGCGCGAGTGGCGACGAGGCCTTCAGCATCGTCACCTGGACCATCACCGGCCTCGGGCTCGGCCTGATCGCGACCTTCCTGCGCTCCTCCATCGCCCGCACCAACGACCCCTTGGAGCCCTACCGCTTCGCCCAGGAGCTGCTGCGCCAGCTCATCGACCTCAGTGGCGGCTTCAGCTCCGGCCTCGACCCCAACGCCCTGGGCGGGGCCATCCTCAGCGGGGTGCGCGACGAGATCCC
Organism: Nocardioides sp. Leaf307; assembly: GCF_001423135.1. Classification (NCBI taxonomy): domain Bacteria; kingdom Bacillati; phylum Actinomycetota; class Actinomycetes; order Propionibacteriales; family Nocardioidaceae; genus Nocardioides; species Nocardioides sp. Leaf307. The sequence goes on from NZ_LMNY01000002.1 coordinate 470,589, forward strand.
CACCTCGACCCTGGTGCTCTACGTGCCCCGCGGCGACGGCCTCACCCCGCTGCTCACCCGCTCGCTCGAGGGCGAGGACCTCGGCGACAGCGAGCTGCGCGCCGAGCGCTCCTGGGCGGGGGCGGCGATCCTGGTGGAGGGCCGCTCCTTCGCCTTCCCGCTCTCCACCGGCGCGGGCGTCGCCGGCATCGTCGCCGGCACGCTCTCGGAGCGGCTCGACCCGGTGCCGCTCGACCTGCGCGACCGCCTCGTGGGCCTGGCCCGCGGGCTCGGCCCCAGCGCGGTGCACCTCGACACCGCCCTGCTCTTCGCCTCCTTCCGCGACGCCGCCACCGCCGACGAGCGCCGCCGGCTCTCCCGCGAGATGCACGACGGGGTGGCCCAGGAGATCGCCTCCCTGGGCTACGTCGTCGACGCCCTGGCCGCCCGGCCCGCCGACCCCCAGCAGGCCGAGCGGATCGAGATGCTGCGCGAGCGGATCAGCGCGATCGTCGCCGACGTGCGCCGCTCGGTCATCAACCTGCGCACCACGGTCGGCGAGAGCGAGAGCCTCGGCGCCGCGATCGGGGCCATCGCCCGCAACCTCAGCGAGGTCTCGGGCCTGGCCATCGAGGTCACCCTCGACGAGCACACCGGCCGGCTGCGCCCGGAGGTCGAGGCCGAGCTCTTCCGGATCACCCAGGAGGCCGTCAACAACGCGGTCAAGCACGCCCGCTGCACCACCGTGCGGGTGCACTGCCAGGTCCACCCGCCACGCGCGTCGATCAGCGTGGTCGACGACGGCCGCGGCCTCGGCGAGCCCCGCACCGACTCCTTCGGCCTCGGCATCATGCGCGAGCGCGCCCGCCTGGTGGGGGCCGACCTCACCGTCGAGGACCTCCCCGGCGGCGGCGTCGGCGTGCGGGTGAGCCTCGGCGACCGGCCGGCGCTCCAGGACTCGTCCCAGCCCTCGGGCCCGGCGGCAGACAGCGAGCCCGTGAGCACCACTACAGTGAGGGCATGACCGACCAGCCGATCCGTGTCCTGCTGGTGGACGACCACGAGCTCATCCGCACCGGACTCTCCGGCGTCTTCGAGCTCGAGGCCGACATGACCATCGCCGGGGTGGCCGCCACGGTCAGCGAGGCCATCGCCTCCTTCGACACCCTGGCGCCCGACGTGGTGGTCACCGACCTTCAGCTGCAGGACGGCACCGGCCTCGACGTCGTACGCGCCGTGCGCAAGCAGAGCACCACCGTCGGGCTGGTCGTGCTGACCATGCACTCCGGCGACGACCAGATCTTCGCCGCCATGGAGGCCGGCGCCTCGGGCTTCGTCGGCAAGGACGCCCCGTCGGCCGAGGTCATCCGCGCCGCGCGGCACGCCAAGGTCTCCCCGCGGTCCTTCGTCTGCACCGGTCTGGTCGGCGCCATGATGCGCCGCACGGCCGCGGAGTCGACCCGCCTCACCGACCGCGAGCACGAGGTGCTGCTGCTGCTCGCCGACGGCCTGGGCGCCGCCGCCATCGGCGACAAGCTCTACCTCAGCGAGTCGACCGCGAAGTCCCACATCGCGCGGATCTACCAGAAGCTCGGCGCCGCCAACCGCGCCCAGGCCCTCGTCACCGCCATGCGGATCGGCCTGCTGTCGAGCATCGCCCCGGGCGGACGGTCCTGAGGCTCCGCCGACCGGGCCATGGGCCCGCGGCGGGCGGTGCGGAGAGGTAGTCCGAAGGGACTACCCGGGTCGGAGCGGTGGGCCGATCCGACGGCGGGCGATCCCTAGCAGGATCAGTGGTGTGAGGTCCCCCGACCTCGACCGCAGATCCACGGACCACATGGGAGCCCGAACATGATCACCTACCTGAGCATCCTGCTCAACGCCCTCCGCACCGACCGCGACGACGAGCGCGGCGCCTCCGCCGTGGAGTATGGCCTGCTCATCGCCGGTATCGCGGCCCTCATCGTCGTGGTCGTCTTCGCCTTCGGCGGCACCATCAGCGACATCTTCAACGAGACGTGCGACAGCGTGAGCGGCGGAGCCACCACTTGCGACGCGCCTGCGGCCCCCGCTGGCGAGTAACAGGTGCTCGAGACCCGGGGCACCGACGGTCTCGCTGACCTCGGCGCCTCAGCGGTCGAGTACGGCCTGCTGATCTCCGGCATCGCCGCCCTCGTGGCCGCCGCGGTCTTCGCCTTCGGCGGCGGTGTCGACGGACTCTTCGGGGACACCTGCGACACCGTCAGCGCCAGCACCGCCACCGACGGCTGCTGAGACCGGCACCCCAGCACAGCACGACCCCGTCAGGGGAGGGACTAGCAGCCCCCGGCGACCACAGCGGTGGTCGACGGGGGCTGCTCCGCGTCCGACGACGTACCGGTCTCAACGGGGGCCGTCGGCGAGGGCCCGCAGCTCGCGCCGCCAGTCCTGCGTGAGGCTCCCGACGTCGAGGCCCGACACCCGCCTCAGGGTCGCGCCGAGGTCCTCGCCGCGGCTGGTGGCCTCGTAGAGCCGCACGAGCGCCTGCTGGCCAGCCTGCTCGGCGACGACCCGGCAGGCCAGCCAGGCGCTCTCGTAGGTCGCCCCCAGGTGGGTCTGCGCGACGTCGAAGTCGTCGGTGCCGGGCAGGGCCGCCGGCAGACCCTCGCGCCGTACCCGGGCGATGGCCTGTGCCGCGGTCGTGGCGAGGGGGAGGTCGACGTCGCGCAGGGCGACGTAGTCGGCGAAGCCCTCCACCAGCCAGAGCGGCGCCCGGCTGGTGGGGGCGTCGGTGACCGCGTGGGTGGCCTCGTGGCTCATCACCACCTGGGCGCCGGTCGGGCGCAGCCTCGACATCTCCTCGGGGTTGACGAAGACGTGCAGCGGACCGCCCGGCTCGTCACGGCCGTCGACGGGGGCGGTCACCGCGGCGACACCGGCGTAGGTGCCGGCGGGCACGTCGAGCAGCGCGTCGAGCTGGTCGGCGCCGGCGGGCACCTCGACGACCAGACGGGGGCGGTCGGCGGGCACCACGCGCGCAACCACCGGCACGGCGCGGCGGGCCAGGGCGGCGTACTCGCGCAGCTCGGCGGCGTCGCCGGCGACCATCACCAGCGTGTCGGGGGTGCGGGCCACCCGCAGCGGCTCGGCGAGCCACAGCGGTGTGCGCAGGCCCCCTCCCCCGGCCGAGACGAGGGCGACGCGGTCGGGCTCGGCCCGCAGCGTGAACGCCACCTCGGTGCGGGCGGGCGCCGGGTCGAAGCCGCGCAGGCGCCAGGTCACCTCGACCGCAGCCGACCAGGTGCCGGCCGCGTCGACGGCGCTCGCCTGCTCGACGTAGCGCAGCGTCACGCCGGCGAGCCGCAGGTCGGCCGCGTTCTCGACCGCGGCCCGCAGGCGCTCCGCCGCGGCCGGGTCGTCCTCGGGGGCGAGGGCGGCCGCCGCCGCGGCGTCACCGCTCGCGATCGCCTGCTGCAGCCGCTGCAGCGCGGCCGTGGCCAGGCCCGGCTCGGCCTCCCCCGCCGCGGCCGGGTCGGGGCCGGCCGGTGCGACGTAGGGCGAGTCGACGACCCGCCACACCACGAGCCCGGCGAGCACCAGCACGCACAGCGAAAGGCCGGCCACCCACGTGCGTGGGCGACCGGCCTTCGAGGTCGGGGCGTCGGTCAGGGCTCAGCCCGGGCGGACGGCGCCGACGTAGGGCATCGACATCACCGGGGCGGTGGTGACACCGCTGCCGGGGTTGGCGGCGTGCACGATCATGCCGTTGCCGATGTACATGCCCACGTGGCTGATGGGGCTGTAGTAGAAGACCAGGTCGCCGGGCTGGAGGTCGCTGGAGCTGACCTGCGGACCGGAGGAGAACTGGGCGCTCGAGCTGTGCGGCAGGGAGACGCCCGCCTGGGCCCAGGCCATCATGGTGAGGCCCGAGCAGTCGAAGGCCGACGGACCGGCGGCGCCGTAGACGTAGGCGTCGCCGACCTGGGCGAGGGCGTACTGCACCGCGGCGGCGGCGCGGCCCGAGGCCGGCACGCTGGTGGGCGCGGGTGCGGCCGTGCGGGCCGAGCTGTCGCGCGAGACGACGGCTTCGCGGGCCTCGGTCTCGAGGCGGTCGAGCAGCGACTCGGCCTCGGCGAGCTTGTCGTCGATGGTCGCCTTCTCCTCGGCGAGCTGCTCCTTGGTCTCCGCGACGTCGGCGGCGCGCTGCGCGACGGCCTGCGCCCGGATGTCGAGGGCCTTGGTCTCGAGGGTGTAGCTGTCGAAGAGCTCGTCCTGCACGGAGTCGAACGACGACATCGTGGTCATCTGGGCCAGGAAGGCGCTGGGGTCGTCGGAGACGACGACCTGGCCGACGGCGGAGATGCTCTCGCCCTCGTACTGGCGCACGACGGAGTCGCGGACCTGCTCGCGCACGGCGTCGAGTCGGGCGTCCTGGCGGTCCTCGTCGGCGTTGAGCGCCGCCAGGTCCTTCTGCAGGTCGGCCAGCTCGATGCGGGCGTCGTTGAAGCGCTCCGAGGCCTGCTCGGCCTCGTGGTAGAGACGGTCGACGCGTGCCTCGACGTCGTCGATGTCGGGCTCGGCCTGGGCCGGCGAGGTGGGGATGAGCCCGATCGCACCCACGAGGGTGAGTCCGACGAGGGCGGTGCTGAGTCGTTTCCGGCCGTGCTGCACGAGCGGACGGTCTCCCTTGCTGTCGTACGCCTACCGGGTGAGCTGACGGATTCGGGCACGACTCGCCCTACGCCCGCTCCTCGCACCGGTGGGTGCGCCTCGCGGGAGATTCACCCCAGAAGAGTTGGTTCCCCGGCTCCGGCGCCGCCAGGCGGCGTCGGACTCAGCGTGGTGCCCGCGCGAACCGGATGGTCCACTGCCACGGGCACCTGAGCACGCGAGGTTAGTCGCCTCACCCCGGCGGACAAAACCCGCCCGCCGGATCGCCCCGGCGCGTCGGGCGCCTTCACGCAATCTTTACCCCCGCCAGCCCCTCGGGTCCCAGTGACCACAGGAGTCACACCGGGCGCGGGGGTGCGTCACGCGGACTCGGCGCCCGGGGTGTCGACCGCCCGCACCAGCCGCAGCGGCGGCACCAGGCCGCCGGCGGCGAGCACCTCCAGCGCGGCCGCCTCGTCGTCGTCGAAGGTCAGCTCGGGCGGCGGCCCGAGCAGCACGGTGACCACGCAGTCGTGGCAGGCCAGGCCCCGGACCACGCAGCTGTCGCAGTCGATTCTCGTCGTCATGGGCGAGACGCTCGCAGGCGCCACCGACAGTCCCGCGCCGCACCGGGCGGGAGCGCGTGTCGCAGGGCCGGATCCGTGGGCCGGCGGCGCGGTGGGCGGTTGGTCGGCCCGGCGTCGGCCCGGTGTCCGCTCGGCGTCGGACCCGGCGTCAGACCCGGCCCAGCAGCCCCGCGAGCGCGTGGACGCCGACGACGCGCGCTCCGGAGCGGGTGACGTCGGCGCGCAGGCTGCGGTCGTCGGTGACCACGAGCACTGTGCGGCCGGCGGGCTCGGCCGCCACGAGGTCGCGCAGCACGTCGTCGGCGATCACCCCGGGCGGGCTGAAGAGCACCTTGACCCCGCGGGGCGGGCTGACGGGGGGCCGGTGCTCGGAGTCGGCGGCGTCGAAGACCACCGTGGTCTCGGCCCCCGTGCGCGCGACCAGCGGCGCCAGGGCGGCCAGCAGCCGGATCCGCTGGGCCTCGAGCGACGAGCCGCCCCACACGCCCTTGCTGACGTTGTAGCCGTCGACGAGCAGCCGTCCGTGGGGCAGGGCGAGCAGCTGCTCGAGCACCGCCGGGCTCACCGTGTCGGCGACGCCGCCGGGGGCGCGGGGTCCGCGCTCCGCCGCCACCTCGGCCTCGACCCGGTCGGCCGGGCTGCCGCTCACCGGCGGCAGGGCCAGCTCGCGGCGCAGCCCCGCGGCGGCGTCGATGACCGAGTCGAGCAGCAGACGGGCGCGCAGGCTGACCTCGTCGCGCTCGCTGCGGGCCGCGCGGCGCTCGGTGCGGCTGGTCGCCTCGAGCCGCTCGACCTGCGCCTGCAGCCGTCGTACGCCGCTCCGCTCGGCCGCCAGTGCGTCCTCGGCGGCCCGGCGGGCCCGGGTCTGCTCGTCGAGCTCGCCTCGGAGCCCGTCGAGGACCGCGTCGTCGACCGCCTGGTCGCCGCGGCGCGCCTCGGCCAGCCGGCGCCGCAGGCCCGCCACCTCGGCCTTGTAGTCCTCGACCTGCTGGCGGTGCAGGGCGCGTTGCTCGCGCAGGGCCTGCTCGGCCGCCTCGGCGCGGCGTCGCCACCGCGACTCCTGCTCGGCCTCCTGCTGTGCGGCCCGGGCCGCGGTCAGGTCGACCGCGGCGGCGACCGGCTCCTGCCAGCCGTCGGGGCGCACCAGCCAGGCCAGCGCGGCCGCCTCGACCGGGTCGTCCAGCCGCGCCAGGTCGGCGAGGGTCGACGACCGTCGCGCGGCGACCTGCACCGCCACCCGCTCGCGCAGGCGCTGGTCTGTCAGCGCTGCGGCGAGGGCGGTCGCACCGAGGCGCGCGCGCCGGGACGGCGTGAAGGCCGCGACCCGTCGCAGCGACGGCGGCAGCGCGGCCACGTCGGGCAGCACCTCGGCGCTCAGCGCCACCACCCGGGCGCGCACCGGCTCGGGGAGGTCCCCGAGGTCGGAGGGGGCGGCCGGGTCGGACATGGAGGGGCACCTCGCGGGGAAGTCGGGTCGGGCGGGTCGGGACGGGCGGCTCGGGGCGGGCACCGCGCGGTGGGCCCACGGCACCCGGGGCACGACCCGGACCGCGCCCCTGCGGACCGCCAGCCTATGCCGCGCGTCGCCACCGGACTGTCGGTGCGCCGCTCTAGCGTCGCCCACCATGAGCAGCAGCACGCGAGAGGCGCCCTCGCCCTGGGAGGCCCAGCGCAGCTTCGACGAGCTCGGGCGCCCCCTGCGCGACCTGACCTTCTGCGTGGTCGACCTCGAGACCACCGGGGGCTCGGCCGCGGGTGGCTCGATGATCACCGAGATCGGCGCGGTCAAGGTCCGCGGCGGCGAGGTCCTCGGCGAGTTCCAGACCCTGGTCGACCCCCGCGGCGAGATCCCGCCGTTCATCGCCGTGCTCACCGGCATCACCAACGGCATGGTCGCGGGCGCACCGCCGATCGAGTCGGCGCTCCCGGCCTTCCTGGAGTTCGCCGCGGGCTGCGTGCTCGTCGCCCACAACGCGCCCTTCGACGTCGGCTTCCTCAAGCACTTCGCCGAGCAGCAGCAGCGGCCGTGGCCCCGCTTCGAGGTGCTCGACACCGCGCGGCTGGCCCGCCGTGTCATCACCCGCGACGACGCTCCCAACTGCAAGCTCTCCTCGCTGGCGGCCCTCTTCGGCGCCACCACGACCCCCAACCACCGCGCCCTGTCCGACGCCCGCGCCACCGTCGACGTGCTGCACGGCCTGATGGAGCGGCTGGGGGGCCTCGGCGTGCACACCCTGGAGGAGCTGCAGACCTTCTCGGCCCGGGTGAGCACCGCCCAGCGCAAGAAGCGCCACCTCGCCGAGGGCCTCCCCCACGCCCCGGGGGTCTACCTCTTCCGCGACGACCGCTCGCGGGTGCTCTACGTCGGCACCTCGCAGGACCTGCGCACCCGCGTCCGGTCGTACTTCACGGCCTCCGAGACCCGCTCACGCATGGGCGAGATGGTCGGGCTGGCCGCCACGGTCACCGGCATCGAGTGCGCGACGCCGCTGGAGGCCCAGGTGCGCGAGCTGCGGCTCATCGCCGAGCACGAGCCGCGCTACAACCGCCGCTCGCGCAACTCGCGCAAGGTGCACTTCGTCAAGCTCACCCGCGAGACCTGGCCGCGGCTGTCGCTGGTGACCCGGGTGCTCGACGACGACGCCGACTACCTCGGCCCCTTCGGCTCGCGCCGCGCCGCCGACAAGGCCCTCGCCGCGCTGCACGACACCTTCCCGGTGCGCCAGTGCTCGGGCCGCCTGCCGCGGCGCCCCTCCCGCAGCGCCTGCGTGCTGGCCGAGATGGGCCGCTGCCTCTCCCCCTGCGACGGCAGCGTCGACGAGCAGACCTACGCCGCGATGGTGCGCCGGCTCAGCGACACCCTGCTGCGCCGCCCCGACGAGGTCGTGGAGTCGATCAACCACCGCATGGAGGCGCTGGCCTCCGGCGACCGGTTCGAGGAGGCAGGGGTGCACCGCGACCGCCTGGCCGCCTTCGTGCGCGCCGCGTCACGCACCCAGCGCCTCTCCGCGCTCAGTGGCTGCCCCGAGCTGGTGGCCTGCCGCCGCGAGGACGACGGCCGCTGGGCGGTGCACGTCGTGCGCCGGGGGCGCCTGGCCGCCGCCGGGGTGATCCCCACCGGCGCCGACGCCCACCAGTACGTCGCGGAGCTGCGCGCGAGCGCCGAGACCGTGGCCGCCGCGCCGGGGCCGGTGCCCGCGGCCACCGCCGAGGAGAGCGAGAAGATCCTGCGGTGGCTGGAGTCCCCCGGCGTGCGCCTGGTCGACGTCGAGGGCGAGTGGGTCTGCCCGGTGGCCGGGGCGACCCGCCACCTGGCCGTCCACGACGCGGTCGCCGAGTCGCGCCGCACCCTCGTGCCCTTCGAGGACCGCCGCGACCTCGCGCCCGTCCACCGCCCGGCGCGCTGAGCCCACCCCCGGCCCACGGCCCCGCCCACCCCGGCGCGCCGACCCCGGCGCCCCCACCCCGGCCCGGGTCCGGTCGCGCGGGCTCGCGGCCCGCCGGGTCTAGGCTGGCCCGCATGCTGACTGCGATCGTCTTCGTCAAGGCCGACGTGGCCCGGATCCCCGAGGTCGCCGAGGGCATCGCCGCTCTCGAGGGCGTCTCGGAGGTCTACTCCGTCACCGGTCAGATCGACCTGATCGCGCTCATCCGGGTGCGCCACCACGACGAGGTCGCCGCGGTGGTGGCCGACCGGCTCAACAAGGTCCCGGGCGTGCAGTCCACGGAGACCCACATCGCCTTCCGCGCCTACTCCCGCCACGACCTGGAGTCGGCGTTCTCCCTCGGCCTCGACTGAGCCGCGGGCGGGCCCCTCAGGCGGAGGCGGCCACCCAGCGGGCGAGCAGGTCCTGGGCGGCCCCGGTGTCGACGGCCTCGGCGGCACGCGCGATGCCGGCGGCCAGGGCCTCGTCGACGGGCTCCCCCGGCGCTGCGTGCACCGCGAGGGCGGCGCCGGCGTTGAGCAGCACGGCGTCGCGCACCGGCCCGCGCTCACCGGCGAGCAGCCGCCGCACCACCTCGGCGTTGTAGGCGGGATCGCCCCCGGCGAGATCGGCGGTCGTCGCCGCCGCGAGACCGTGGGCCCGCGGGTCGACCGAGGTGCGGGTGACCTCCCCGGCGTGCACGACCCACAGCGAGGACGTGGTGGTGGTGGTGAGCTCGTCGAGGCCGTCGTCACCGCGGAACACCCAGGCGTCGACCCCGCGGGCGGCGAACACGCCGGCCATGACCGGCGCGACGGCGGCGTCGGCGCACCCGACGGCCTGGGCCGCGGGGCGCGTGGGGTTGGTGAGGGGGCCGAGGAAGTTGAAGGTGGTGCCGACCCCCAGCTCGCGACGAGCCACGGCGGCGTGACGCATGGCCGGGTGGAAGGCGGCCGAGAAGCAGAAGGTGATGCCGACGCTGCCGGCCAGCTCCGCCACCCGAGCCGCGGAGAGGTCGAGGCGCACCCCGAGCGCCTCCAGCACGTCGGCGGAGCCGGACTTGGAGGAGGCCGAGCGGTTGCCGTGCTTGACCACGCGGGCGCCGGCGCCCGCGGCGACGATCGCCGACATCGTGGAGATGTTGACCGACATCGAGCGGTCGCCGCCGGTGCCGACGATGTCGAGCAGGCGACCCTCGACCGAGATGGGGGTGGCGCGCGCGCTCATCGCCTCGACGAGGCCGAGCATCTCCTCGATCGTCTCGCCCTTGGCGCGCAGCGCCACGGCGAAGCCCGCGATCTGCACCGGCGTGGCGTTGCCCTCGAGGATCTCCGCCATCGCCCAGGCGGTCTGCTCCGCGCTCAGGTCGCGGCGCGCGACGAGGTCGCCGAGGACGTCGGGCCAGGTGACCACGGCGCTCAGGTCGCCGCGGGCGCGCGGTCGCGCAGCAGCGTGACGACGGTCTCGGCGAGCTGGAGGGGGTCGATGGGGTGGGGCACGGCCGCCTCGGCCCGTGACCAGGTGGCCAGCCACGCGTCCTGCGGGCGGCCGGTGAGCACGATCACGGGCGGGCAGTGGTAGATCTCGTCCTTGAGCTGCTTGGCGATGCCCATGCCGCCGGCGGGCACGGCCTCGCCGTCGAGCACCGCGAGGTCGATCAGCCCGGAGTCCATGTGCTGCACGACGACCGGCTCGGTGGCGACCTCGACGTACTCCAGCTCGGGGAGGTCGGGGTGGGGGCGCCGGCCGAGGGCCAGAATCACCTGCTGGCGCGTGTGCACGTCGTCGCTGTAGACGAGCACCTTCAGGGCGGTCTTCGGGCTGGTCACGGGCGCGATGCTACCTCTCGGGATCGCGGCCGGGCGGCGGGGTGGCGGCGCTCCCCGCGCCGGCGACGGCCGCCGAGCGGGCCTCGCGTGCCTCCATCAGGTCGAGGCGACGGTCCTCGCGCGTGGCCTCCTTCATCGACGAGCGCACCCACTGGGTGAAGAGCACGCCGAAGAAGACCAGGGCGATGAGGTCGCCGGTGCCCCACAGGATCCCGCCCGCGAGGTGCTGGTCGTCCATCGGGTCGGGGAGCCAGGCGCCCATCGGGCCCTCGGAGAGCCGGGGGTACCAGTCGCCGCCGAGCAGGGTCTCCTGGCCCATGATCGTGACCCCGAGGAAGGCGTGGAACGGCAGCGTCAGCACCGTGAGCAGCACCCGGAAGGGGTAGCCCACCCGTCCCGGCACCGGGTCGATGCCCATGAGGGGCCAGAAGAAGAGGGCGCCGACCATCACCAGGTGCACGTGCATCATCTCGTGGACCCACACCGACTCCAGCGAGGCGCGGTACCACCCGGAGAAGTAGAGCGCCCACGGCGAGACGATGTAGAGGGTGAAGGTGAGCGGGGGGAAGGACAGCACCCGCCCGACCCGCGAGTGGAGCACGGCCAGGAGCCAGCGGCGGGGGGCCGCGGGGAGCGTGCGCAGCGCGAGCGTGACCGGCGCCCCCAGGGCGAGCGCCAGCGGCACGAGCATCGACAGCGCCATGTGCTGCACCATGTGCACGCTCAGCAGCGTGGTGTCGTAGGCCGCCAGCCCCGAGGCCGTCGCGACGTAGAAGGTGCCCATGCCGAGCACCACGAAGGAGACGGTCCGGCCGACCGGCCAGTGGTCCCCCCGGCGGTGCATCGCGCGCACGCCGAGCAGGTAGAGCCCGACGACCCACACGGTGCCGATCGTGGGCACCGGGGCCAGCGACCACTGGCTGAAGAAGGCGCCGAGGTCGAAGGGCGGCAGGGTCAGGTCGGAGGTCCAGGCCGTGCCCGCGGACACCGCCGGAAGACCTCCGCTGGAGGCGGGCAGGAGCGACGACAGCGCGGCAGGATCCACGCGCTCCACGATAGGACGACTCTCATGAGGGGGTCGGGGTGGCCTCAGCCCGGGCTCAGGACATAATGCTCAGGTGGCGACAGCAGCAACTATCCCTGCATCCCGTCTGCACGGGCACCATGACCGACCGAGCATGGTCAGCGTCGGGACAATCATCTGGCTTTCGAGCGAGCTGATGTTCTTCGCGGCCCTGTTCGCGTCGTACTTCACGATCCGCGCGGTGAGCCCGGAACTGTGGGCCGAGAACACGGCGGTCCTCGACGTGCCGTTCGCCTCGGTGAACACCACGATCCTGGTCCTCTCCTCGCTGACCTGCCAGCTCGGCGTCTTCGCCGCGGAGCGGGGCCAGGTGGGCCGTGCCGGCTCCCTGCTCCAGTTCCGCACGTGGGGTCTGCGCGAGTGGTTCTTCCTCACCTACGTGATGGGCGCGATCTTCGTCGGCGGGCAGGCGGTGGAGTACGCCAACCTGGTCCAGGAGGGCATCACCATCCAGGACTCGGCGTACGGCTCGATGTTCTACCTCACCACCGGCTTCCACGGGATCCACGTGACCGGCGGCCTGATCGCGTTCCTCCTCGTCCTCGGTCGCACCTACCTGGCCAGGCGGTTCACCCACGAGCAGGCGGTCAGCGCGATCGTCGTCTCCTACTACTGGCACTTCGTCGACGTGGTCTGGATCGGTCTGTTCGCCACGATCTACCTGGTGAAGTGACCGATTCCTACACAACAGATGTAGAGTTTTCTCAACAGACGACAGAGGATCTACTGTGCGCTTCCTGAACCGCTCCGCCGGACGACTCTCCCGGCACCGTCGTGGCCGCCTCGCGGGCCTGATGATGCTGGTCGTGGGTCTGCTGCTCACCGGCAGCATGTACGCCGCCTTCGCGCCGGCCCAGGCGGAGAGCACCGACACGCAGGCCGCCGACGTCGAGGCCGGCCGCGAGCTGTTCCTCATCGGCTGCGCCTTCTGCCACGGGCAGAACGGCGAGGGCCAGTACACCGTCAACGGCGACCAGATCGGCCCGAGCCTCGTGGGCGTCGGCGCCGCGGCGGTCGACTTCCAGGTCGGCACCGGCCGGATGCCGATGGCCCAGCCCGGCCAGCAGGCCCCCCGCAAGCCGGAGTCCTACAGCGACGAGGAGACCGCCCAGCTGGCGGCCTACGTCGCCTCCCTCGCTCCCGGCCCGGGCATCCCCGACGAGAGCGACTACAGCCTCGAGGGCCTCACCGCCGAAGAGCAGGAGGCCGCCATCGTCCGCGGTGGCCAGATCTTCCTCACCAACTGCACCGCCTGCCACAACTTCGAGGGCGCCGGCGGGGCCATGCCCCGCGGCGGCTACGCCCCCACCCTGCGGGGCGTCGAGCCGAAGTACATCTACGAGGCGATGCTGACCGGCCCGCAGGCGATGGACAGCTTCTCCAACGGCAACATCACCCCCGACGAGAAGCGCGACGTCATCGCCTACCTCGGCTCGCTCGAGGAGTCCCCGCAGTACGGCGGCTTCGGTCTCGGCGGCCTCGGCCCCGTGGCCGAGGGCCTCTTCGCCTGGGTCGTCGGCATCGGCGCCCTGGTCGGCTTCGCCATCTGGATCGCAGCCCACACGACCCGCTCGAGCAAGAAGAAGGTGAGCGCGTGACCACGACGCACGACTCCCAGGGAGGCGGCGCCGGACTCGAGCAGAGCTCCGACGGCCACCACCTCCCCGCGCTCCCGCCCGAGGAGCCGCTGGCCAACCCCGGGCTCCCGGAGCACACCTGGCGTCCCACCGACGTCGACCCCAAGGCCGAGAAGCGCGCCGAGCGCCAGGTCGCGGTGCTGTTCGGCCTGTCGGCCGTGTGCACCGTGCTCTTCGTCGTCGGCTACATCGCCCTCGGCATCGGTGACAACCACGACACGGTGCTCAACTACGGCGCCTCGACCGTGGTGCTCGGCACCACGCTGGGCGGCGCGCTCCTGCTGATCGGGATCGGCATCATCCAGTGGGCCCGCAAGCTCATGGCCGACCACGAGATGGTCGAGATGCGCCACCCCGCCCGCTCCTCCGACGAGGACCGCGAGGTCACCCTCAAGGCCCTCAACGACGGCCTCGAGGAGTCGGGCATCGCCCGACGCCCCCTCGTGCGCAACTCGCTGCTCGGCGCCGTCGGCCTCCTGGGCGCGCCGGCGATCGTGCTGCTGCGCGACCTCGGCCCCACCCCGAGCCAGGCGGCCGCCGCCGACCCCGAGAGCGGTGGCCTCGAGCGCACCATCTGGGCGCCCGGCATGCGCATCGTGCGCGACGTCGTCGGCACCCCGATCCGTGCCTCCGACCTGGAGATCGGCGACCTCGTCAACGCCGAGCCCGAGGCCATCTTCCCGACCGAGGAGAACGGCTACCCCGAGATCGAGGGCGTCGAGCTCAACGTCGCGAAGTCGAAGGCCGCGGTCATCCTGCTCCGCATGGACCCCGACGAGATCATCCCCGGCGAGGGCCGGGACAACTGGACCGTCGACGGCATCACCTGCTACTCCAAGATCTGCACCCACGTCGGGTGCCCGATCTCGCTGAACGAGCGCACCACGCACCACCTGCTGTGCCCCTGCCACCAGTCCACCTTCGACCTGGCCGACTCCGGCCGCGTCATCTTCGGCCCGGCCGCCCGGCACCTGCCGCAGCTGCCGATCATGGTCGACGACGAGGGCTACCTGGTGGCGCAGAGCGACTTCACTGAGCCCGTCGGGCCCAGCTATTGGGAGCGATCCCACGAAGACATCGGCGATCAAGGCGAGGCTGACCTATGAGCATCGACACCAGCAAGGTCGCGACGACCACCTCCGGCGCCGCGGCGACGGCCAAGCCCAACCGGGCCGGCGCCGTCGCGAACTGGGCGGACGAGCGCCTCGGCCTCGGCACGCTCGCGAAGAAGAACCTGCGCAAGGTCTTCCCCGACCACTGGTCCTTCATGCTGGGCGAGATCGCCCTGTGGAGCTTCGTGGTCCTCCTTCTCAGTGGTGTCTTCCTGACGCTCTGGTACGTCCCGAGCATGGGCGAGGTCCACTACGAGGGCTCCTACAACCAGCTGCGCGGGATCGCGATGTCGGAGGCCCTGGCCTCCACGCTGCACATCTCCTTCGACGTGCGCGGCGGCCTGCTGATGCGCCAGATGCACCACTGGGCCGCGATGCTCTTCATCGCGTCGATGATGATCCACCTGCTGCGCGTCTACTTCACGGGTGCGTTCCGCAAGCCCCGCGAGCTCAACTGGGTCATCGGCTCGCTGCTGCTGCTCCTGGGCACGCTCGAGGGCTTCACCGGCTACTCGCTGCCCGACGACCTGCTCTCCGGCACCGGCATCCGGGCCGCGGACGGCTTCATGAAGTCCATCCCGGTGGTCGGCACCTACCTGTCGTTCTTCCTCTTCGGCGGCGAGTTCCCGGGTGAGTCGATCATCCCGCGGCTCTACACCATCCACGTGCTGCTCATCCCCGGTCTGCTGCTGGCCCTGATCGCGGCCCACATGCTGCTGCTCGTCTACCACAAGCACACCCAGTGGCCCGGTCCCGGACGCACCGAGGAGAACGTCGTCGGCTTCCCGATGCTCCCGGTCTACGCCGCGAAGGCCGGCGGCTTCTTCTTCATCGTGTTCGGCGTCTGCGCCATGATGGGCGGCCTGCTGACCATCAACCCGGTGTGGAAGTACGGCCCCTACGACCCGACGAAGGTGACCGCGGGCTCCCAGCCCGACTGGTACATGGGCTGGCCCGACGGCGCGCTGCGCATCATGCCGGGCATCGAGTCGCACATCTTCGGCTACACGATCGCGTGGAACGTGTTCCTCCCGATCATCGTGCTGCCGGGCCTGATGTTCACGATCCTGCTCATGCTGCCCTTCATCGAGTCGTGGATCACCGGCGACAAGCGGGACCACCACCTGCTGGAGCGCCCGCGCAACGCCCCGACGCGCACCGCGATCATGGTGGCGCTGATGACTTTCTACGGCCTCATGTGGGCCGCGGGCGGCAACGACATCATCGCGATCAAGCTGAACCTGAGCATCAACCAGATCAGCTACTTCATGCGGGTGGCCGTCTTCGTCGGTCCGGTGCTGGCCTTCTTCATCACGCGTCGCTGGTGCATCTCGCTGCAGCGTCACGACGAGCAGAAGCTCCTGCACGGCTACGAGACCGGCATCATCATGCGCTCCCCCGAGGGCGGCTACAGCGAGCGTCACCTGCCCATCTCGGAGAGCGCGGCCTACACCCTCACCGCCCGCTCCCGCGAGGAGGTCTACGACCCCGAGGCGCAGACCGACGCCAACGGTGTGCCCGCCCCCGGCGGTCGCCTGGCCAAGCTGCGCGGACGGCTCTCCACGCTGTGGTACGCCGACAACGTGCAGAAGCCGACGGCGGCCGAGCTCGAGGAGGCCCACCACCACGCGGAGCACGAGCACCAGCTCCAGGGTGCGATGGAGGGTCGCTCCGCCGACGGTCACCAGTTCGACGGTCACCACTCCGTCGAGGGCGAGACGCTCCGCGGCGACCACTGATCCACCCGCACCACCACGACGAAGGCCCCGGACCTATCGGTCCGGGGCCTTCGTCGTACCCGCTCTCCCCTCCCCCGCCGCGCCCGCCGCGCGCGTGGCGGCCAGGCCCTCCCTCGTGCGCGAGCGACCCCCGAGGACGCCTCTGGCGGCGCCTAGCGGGCGGCACCGGCCTCAGAGGGGCGAGCGGCGTGAGTCAACCGCGCCGCGCCACAGGACACCGGAGAGGGCGCCCGGGGTGCCGCAGAGCGACCTCAGAGGGCGGAGGCGGCCCGGTAGTCGGCGTAGGAGGCGTTCCAGTCGCCGTAGCCGTTGTCGAGCGTCATCGGGCGGTCGGTGCCGGTGTACTCGACGACGTCGCCGCGCAGCGTCATCGCGTAGAGCCAGGCGGCGTCCTCGGTGCTCATGCCCGTGCAGCCGTGGCTGACGTTGGCCGAGCCCTGGGACGACACCGACCACGGGGCGGCGTGGATGAACTCCCCCGAGTAGGTCAACCGCATGGCGTACTGGACGTCGGCGATGTCGTAGGCCTCCGCGCTGCCCGCGGCGATGCCGACGGTCTCGGAGTTCATGCGGCGGCTCTCGAACTTCTCCATGATCACCTTCGTGCCCGACCGGGTGGTGAACCCGGCCTTGCCCGTGGTGATCGGGATGGTGCGCAGCAGCTCGCCGTTGCTGAAGACCTGCATCTGGTGGGTCCTGGCGTCGACCTTGTAGACGTGGGCGTCACCGACCGTGAAGTCGATGTCGCGGTCCTCCTGGCCGTAGATGCCGCCGCCGGCGTCGACGCCGTTGACGTCGACGTCGACGCTGACCTGCGTGCCGGCCTTCCAGTAGGTCTTCGGCCGGTAGTGGACCTCGGAGTCGCTGAGCCAGTGCCACGTGCCCGGCTGCGCGGGGGTCGCCGTCACCGACATCGCCCGCTCGATGGCTGCACGGTCGGTCACGGGCAGGTCGAAGGTCACCACGACGGGCATGCCGACGCCGACGGTCTCGCCGTCGAGCGGTGCGACGGAGGGGAACGTCTGCTGGTCGAGGGTGAGGTCCGCGGTCGTGAAGCGCGTGACGTCGCGGACCGGCTCCCCCGCCCCGTCGTGGGCGAGCGTGGTGACGGTGTAGGGGGTCCCGGGCTCCAGCCGCTCGGAGGCCTTCCAGGACGAGGCGTCGTCGGCCATGGCGCCGGCGACCGGCCCGGCCGGGGAGGTCACCTTCACCGAGTCGAGCTCGGCGTGGGCGACGGTCACGGCGACGAGGGTGTCGACCGGCACGTCCTGGGCGGCCTTGCGCACGTTGGCCGAGACTGAGGCGGGGGCCGCCTGCGAGGTCTCGTCGGTGCCCGACCGTCCCGGCGCGGTGTCGCTGCCGGCGTCCGCGTCGGTCTGTCCCGCGTCGCAGGCGGTCAGGCCCACGCAGGCCGCCAGGGCCAGGGAGGTCATGACGGCCGCGCTCGACCGGCGGGCGCGACGGGGCAGGCTGAGCGACATGCGGGCGACTCCAGGAGGACGACGTCCCGGGTCCCCCGGGACAGGTGGTGGCGTCGGCCCAGCAGGGCCGCTCCTCCAGGGTAACCGCGCAGAGTAAAAAGACCGACTCCGCACGCCGGACGGCGTGCGGAGTCGGTCACTGCGCGGTGCGGTCCGTGCGGGACCTCACGACGGGGCCTGCCTCAGTGGGCGTGCTCCCCGCGGTAGAACTCGAAGATCAGGCCGCAGGTGGCCACGGCGCCGAGCACGGTGCCGATGATGAAGAGCCACCACGCGCCCATGGCGATCGCGAACACCATCACGCCCAGGGTCAGCGCGGCCCACAGCGGCCACCACGAGTACGGCGGGAAGAAGCCCAGCTCGCCGGCGCCGTCGGCGATCTCGCCGTCTTTGCGGTCCTCGGGCCGGTCGTCCATCTTCTTGGCGTGGAAGCCGAGGTAGATGGTGACCATGAGGGTCAGCAGGGTGGTCATGGTGAGCGCCGAGGTGCCCGTCCAGTCGCCACCGGTGCTGCCGGCCTCGGTGATGAACCAGTAGGCCGGGGTGACCAGCACCAGGAAGATCGTGCAGATCGCGAAGATCCAGGCCTCGGCCTTCATCGCTGGGTACCTCCGTCGGTGCCGTGGTCGTCGGTGCCGGTCTGACCGCGCCGCTCACGCAGCAGGTCGGCACGGCCCTCCATGTCGGGTGCGTCGGCGAACGAGCCGCTGTCGGCGGCGGCGGCGTTCTGCTCCATCTCCATCGCCGCGATCTCCGGGTGGTGCAGGTCGAAGGCCGGCGACTCCGAGCGGATCCGCGGCAGCGTCACGAAGTTGTGGCGCGGCGGCGGGCACGAGGTGGCCCACTCCAGCGACCGGCCCCAGCCCCACGGGTCGTCGGTCTCGACGAGCGGGGCGTTGCGGGAGACGTAGACGTTGTAGAAGAAGGGGATCATCGAGGCGCTGAGCAGGAAGGCGCCCACGGTCGAGATCTGGTTCAGCGTGGTGAAGCCGTCCTCGGGGAGGTAGTCGGCGTAGCGACGGGGCATGCCCTCGACACCGAGCCAGTGCTGCACGAGGAAGGTGAGGTGGAAGCCCACGAAGAGGATCCAGAAGTGGAGCTTGCCGAGCCGCTCGTCGAGCATGCGGCCGGTCATCTTGGGCCACCAGTAGTAGAAGCCGGCGAACATCGCGAAGACCACGGTGCCGAAGACGACGTAGTGGAAGTGCGCGACCACGAAGTAGGAGTCGGAGACGTGGAAGTCCAGCGGCGGGCTGGCCAGGATGATGCCGGTGAGACCACCGAAGAGGAAGGTCGTCAGGAAGCCGATCGACCACAGCATCGGGGTGTCGAAGGACAGCGAGCCGCCCCACATCGTGCCGATCCAGTTGAAGAACTTCACCCCGGTCGGCACGGCGATGAGGAAGGTCATGCCGGAGAAGAACGGCAGGTCGACCGCGCCGGTCACGAACATGTGGTGCGCCCACACCGCGACCGAGAGGATCGCGATGCCGAGCGTGGCGCCGACCAGGCCGACGTAGCCGAAGAGCGGCTTGCGGCTGAAGACCGGCAGGATCTCGGTCACGATGCCGAAGAACGGCAGCGCGATGATGTAGACCTCGGGGTGGCCGAAGAACCAGAACAGGTGCTGCCACAGGATCGCACCGCCGTGGGCGGTGTCGAAGACGTGGGCGCCCAGCTGCCGGTCGGCCTCGAGGGAGAGCAGCGCGCCGGCGAGCACCGGGAAGGCGATGAGCACCAGCAGGCTGGTGATCAGGGTGTTCCAGACGAACAGCGGCATCCGGAACATCGTCATGCCCGGAGCGCGCATGCAGATGATCGTGGTGATGAAGTTGACCGCACCGAGGATCGTGCCGAGACCGGCCATCCACAGACCCATGATCCACAGGTCGCCACCCACGCCGGGCGAGCGGACCGCGTCGGAGAGCGGGGTGTAGGCGAACCAGCCGAAGGAGGCGGCGCCCGAGGGCGTCAGGAACCCGGAGGCGGTGATGAGGCTGCCGAAGAGGAACAGCCAGTAGCTGAACATGTTCAGGCGCGGGAACGCCACGTCGGGCGCACCGATCTGCAGCGGCATGATCACGTTGGCGAAGCCGAAGAACAGCGGGGTCGCGAAGAGCAGCAGCATGATCGTGCCGTGCATGGTGAAGAGCTGGTTGTAGAGCTCGTCGTTGACGACCTGCTGGCCGGGGTAGGCCAGCTCGGAGCGGATCAGCAGCGCCATGACGCCACCGATCAGGAACCACGCGAACGACGTGATGAGGTACAGCTTGCCGATCAGCTTGTGATCGGTCGTGGTCATGATCGTGACCAGCTGCTGGCCCAGCTGCTTGCGCGGCTGGCCCTGCGGCGCCGACGTGGTCGGCTGTGCTGCGGTGGCGGTCACTCTGCTGCTCCCTCGGTCTCGTCGGTGGGGGCTCCGGCCTGCGTCCGGACGAACTCGCCGCCGGTGATGGGTGCGTCGGTCTCACGACCGGCGTCGACCAGGGTCTGCAGGTAGGCGTCGTACTTCTCCTGCGGGACCACCTGGACGTTGAAGAGCATCCGCGAGTGGTAGGTGCCGCAGAGCTCGTAGCACTTGCCGGCGAACTCACCGAGGCGCTTGGGCGTCACCTGGAAGGAGTTGTCGCGACCGGGGATGACGTCCATCTTGATCAGGAAGCCCGGCACACCGAAGTCGTGGATGACGTCGGGCGAGCTGAGCTCGAAGCGCGTGGTGGAGCCCTCCGGCACGTAGAGCGTCGGGATGTAGCCGGCGGTGCCGGCCTCCCACACGTAGCGGTCGGTCTCGGAGACGCCGTCGCCGTTCTCGTCGTCGAGGGCGTAGTTGAACGCCCACGACCACTGGAAGCCCACGACGCCGATGGTCTGGTCGGGCGGGGTGTCCTCGTCGAGGACGATGTTCTGCACACGCACGGTCTGGGCGAAGAACACGATCACCATCATGATCGGCGCGACGGTGTAGAAGATCTCCAGCGGCAGGTTGTAGCGCGTCTGCACGGGGATCTCGTCGTCGCTGCGCCGGCGGTAGCGCACCACGACCCAGAAGATGAGCCCCCACACCACGACACCGGTGACGAGGGCCGCGATCCACGCGCCCTGCCACAGGTCGAGGGTGTGCTCACCCTGCTCGGTGACGGGCTCGGGCATCGCCAGACGCCGCGCCTCCGAGGAACAACCGGACATCAGCAGCACGCCGAGGCCGAGCGCGGCAGACAGGCCGAGGCGGCGTGCACCGCCTCGACTCACAGCTGAGCGCTGGGGAAGCCACAGACTCACGAAAGAGCCTTCCTCTCAAGCCATCTTGGGTAGTTCTCAGAGTACTTCACCGCCCCCTCACGGGGGGAGCAGGGTGGCCTACGGTTGCCACCGTGACCGACTCCGCGCCGCGACCGGCCGCGACCTACCTCGACGCCGCGTCCGGCGAGCCCCTCCATCCTGCCGCGCGCGAGGTCGTGCTCGCCGCGCTCGAGCGGGGCTACGCCGACCCGCGCCGCCTGCACGGGCCCGCCCGCGACGCCCGACTGCTGCTCGACAACGCCCGCGCCGTGGTGGCCGAGTGCCTCGGGGTCCGTGCCGACGAGGTCAGCTTCACCGCCTCGGGCACCGACGCGGTGCACCGCGGGCTGCTGGGCCTGCTGCGGGCCCGCGCCCGCAGTGGCGACCGGGTCGTGCTGCCGAGGGTCGAGCACTCCGCCGTCCTGCACGCCCTGGAGTGGGCCGGCGCGAGCGCCGAGACCCTCGAGGTCGACCGGCTCGGCCGTGCCGACCCGGCCTCGCTCGCCGCGGCGGCCTCGGCGCCCGGGACCGCGCTGGTGGCGCTGCAGTCGGCCAACCACGAGGTCGGCACCCGCCAGCCCGTGGCCGGTCTCGTCGCGGCCCTGCGCGCGGGCGGCAGCGACGTGCCCGTCTTCGTCGACGCCCGGGCCTCGGCTGGTCGCGAGGACCTGCCGCCCGGCTGGGACGTCGCCGCCGCCTCGGCCCACCTGTGGGGCGGTCCCGCGGGCGTGGGCGTGCTGCTGGTGCGCCACGGCACGGGCTGGGTCAGCCCCTTCCCCGCCGACGACCGCGTCGACGAGCGCACCTCCGGCTTCGAGAACGTGCCGGCGGCACTGGCCGCTGCCGCCGCACTGCGCGCCGTGGTCGCCGAGAGGGCCGAGGTCGATGCGCGGCAGCGCCGGCTCGTCGACCGCATCCGGGCTGCCGCGGCGGCGGTGCCCGACACCGAGGTCGTCGGCGACCCCGACGACCGGCTGGCCCACCTGGTGACGTTCTCCTGCCTCTACCTCGACGGCGAGGCGCTGGTCACCGCGCTCGACCGACGGGGCTTCGGGGTGGCCAGCGGCTCGGCCTGCACCGCCTCGACCCTCGAGCCGAGCCACGTGCTGGCCGCGATGGGCGCCCTGACCCACGGCAACGTCCGGGTGTCGCTGACCACCGCGACCACCGAGGACGAGGTCGAGCGCTTCGTGAGCGCGCTGCCCGAGGTCGTCGCCGACCTGCGGGCCGAGGTCGGCCTGTGACCCGGGGCGCCGACCCGGACGAGGCGCCCGGCCAAGGGCCGGGCCAGGTGCCGGCCCAGGTGGCGGGCGAGGACCCGACCGCGGTCGCCCTCGAGCTCGACTGCCGCGGCATGGTCTGCCCCGCGCCGGTGATCGAGCTGGCCCGCCACGTCGGCGACGTGGCGCCCGGGGAGGTGGTCGCGGTGGTCGCCACCGACGTCGCGGCCCGCGTCGACGTGCCGGCGTGGTGCCGCATGCGCGGGCACCACTACGTCGGCGCCGACGACCTCGGCGACGGCGCGGTGCGGCTGCGGGTGCGCCGGGCCTGAGCCCGGCCGACGGCGGGCGGGCCCGCCGGCACCTCAGGCCAGGCGGGCCAGGTGCGGAGCGACGTCGGCGGCCGCCTCCGCGCCGTAGGAGTCCTCGAGGCGGCCCAGGAACTGCTCGGAGGTGAAGGAGTACTCCTGGGTGCCGACGGTCTCGACGACGTAGGCCGCGAGCACGCAGCCGACCTGCGCGGAGCGCTCGAGGCCGAGCCCCCAGGCCGCGGCGGCGAGGTAGCCCGCACGGAAGGCGTCGCCGACCCCCGTGGGCTCGACGGCGGTCACGCCACGGGCCGCGTGGAGCTCGATCGGCTCCTCGCCCGCCCGCAGGATCCGCACGCCCTCGGCGCCCAGCGTGGTGACCTGGGTGCCGACGCGGTCGAGCACCTCGGCGCCCGACCAGCCGGTCTTCTGCTCGATCATCGCCGACTCGTACTCGTTGGAGAACAGGATGGTCGCGCCGTCGATGAGGTCGCGGATGACCGCCCCCTCGGCGAAGGCCAGCTGCTGGCTGGGGTCGGCGATGAAGGGGTAGCCCCGCTGACGGCACTCCTCGGTGTGGCGCAGCATCCCGTCGGGGTCGTCGGCGCCGATGAGGACGTAGGCCGGGGCGCCGACCTTCGCCACGATCGGGGCGAGCTCCAGCAGGCGGGCCTCGCTCATCGCGCCGGGGTAGAACGACGCGAACTGGGCGCCGGTCGTGTCGGTGGTGCAGACGAAGCGGGCGGTGTGCTTGCTCTCGGAGATGCGCACGTGGTCGCAGTCGACGCCGTGGCGCTCCAGCCAGGAGCGGTAGCCCGCGAAGTCCTCGCCGGCCGCTCCGACCAGCACCGGGCGCAGGCCGAGGCGGCCCAGGCCGAAGCTCATGTTGGCCGCCACTCCCCCGCGACGGATCTCGAGGTCGTCGACCAGGAAGGACACCGAGAGCTTGTCGAGCTGGTCCACGACCAGCGAGTCGGCGAACCGGCCGCCGAAGCCCATCAGGTGGTCGGTGGCGATCGAGCCGGCGATGAGGAGCGCGGCGGGAGCGTCGACGGGGGCGTCGGCAGAGGTGGGAGGCACGTCGGCGAACACTACCCGCGGGTACTCCTGGGAGTACCCGTTGGTAGCCCCTAGCGTCGAACGCATGACTGCTGACGCCCGCACCGACCGGCTCGCCCACGCCGACCTCGCCAGCCCCGTCGACATGCGCCGCGACTGTGTCGAGGTCGGCCGCAACCTGGGCCTGGCCGACGCCCTCGACCGGGTCGGCACCCCCGCCCCGGGCCTCACCTACGACCGCTACCCCACCGATCTCCCCAAGCGCGAGATCGCGATCTCCGAGGCCGCGCAACGGCTGGCCAACGCGCTGCACCTGCACCTCGACTGACCTGCGGGCGGCTCGCCCGGCCCCGTCGTCGGACCGGGTCCGCTCGCCGGCGGTGCCGTCGGACCTCCGGCGGTGGGCCGCCCGCGGGCCGGGGCCACCCCCGCCGGCAGCGCTGGCGCGGGTGCTGCAACGGCGGCCCGGGCCGGAGTGGCGGCGAACGACACGCCGGCGGTCCGTCGACCTGCCGTCTGCCGCCACGTCGCGCGGCCGAGCGGCACCACCGGCCCTACGACTGAGGTCCGAGGCCCCGGAGCCCGCATTCAGCCGGCCCGACGGGGCGACGTCGAAGGCCCCGGGACCGTCCCTCGGGTCGGGGCGATCGGCGGTGCGGTGGCCTGTCGGGCGCCGTCTCGCGCAGGGCTGCCCGCCTCGACGGGCCCCACGACGGAGACCGCGACCACGGGCCCGGGGCCTGACCGGGGCTGGTCCGACGACGAACGCCCCCGACCAGAGGTCGGGGGCGTTCGTCGTCCCGCAGCCGGTGGCGGCCTCAGGGGCCGTCCGGCGCGTCTGCCGCCGCGGTGCGGCTCAGTGGAAGGAGTCGCCGCAGGCGCACGAACCCGTCGCGTTGGGGTTGTCGATGGTGAAGCCCTGCTTCTCGATGCTGTCGACGAAGTCGATCATCGCGCCGTTGAGGTAGGGCACGCTCATCCGGTCGACCACGACGGACACGCCGTCGAAGTCGGTGACGACGTCGCCGTCGAGGCTGCGCTCGTCGAAGAACAGCTGGTAGCGCAGGCCCGAGCAGCCACCGGGCTGCACGGAGATGCGCAGCGCGAGGTCGTCGCGGCCCTCCTGCTCGAGGAGGCTGTTCACCTTCGCAGCCGCCACCGGGCTGAGGTTGATGCTGTCGGTGCGGCGCTCCGTGGTGGTCTCCACCTGCTCGGTCATGTCTGTGGCTCCCGATCGTCGAGGGTGCGAGGGTGTCGCCCCGGGGAGGAGCGACGTCTACGTTCTCCTCAATGGTCGCACACCTGCGGCTATTCCCCCGCCGGTCGGCACCTCAGCGCGACCAGGTGCGGGCGACCCGCTCGGCGAGCTCCGCCAGGGCCCCGGCGGGGTCGGCGAAGGCGCGCTCCTCGCCCACCAGGTCGACCAGGGAGTACGCCGACTCCACGCCGAGGGCCCGCATCTCGCGCGAGCCGACCAGCACCTGCCCGGCAAGCGCGACGCAGGGCCGCAGCGCCTGCTGGGCGACGTCGGCCACCCCGGAGGGCACCTTGCCCGCGCGGCTGGAGAAGTCGAAGGCGCCCTCGCCGGTGAGCACGAGGTCGGCGGCGCGGGCCCGCTCGGCCAGCCCCACGGCGTCGACGACGAGGGCGATGCCGGGCTCCCGGGTGGCCCCGAGCAGCAGCAGCGCGTGACCGAGGCCCCCCGCCGCCCCGGCGCCCTTCTCCAGCGACGTGCGCCGGTCGGTGGCCCCCGCCCATTCCTCGAGCCAGCCGTCGAGGACCGGCAGCCGGTCCTCGCCGACGCCCTTCTGCGGACCGAAGACCTTGGTGGCCCCGAAGAGGCCGGTCAGCGGGTTGTCGACGTCGGAGGCGGCGACCAGCCGCACGTCGCCGACCCGCTCGCGGGCAGCGTCCAGGTCGACCTGCGTGACGCCGGCCAGGCCCGCGGGCCCGGCGTCGAGGGCGACGTCGGCGGTGGCCCCCAGGGCGGCGAGGAGGCCGGCTCCCCCGTCGTTGGTGCCACTGCCGCCCAGGCCGAGGACCACGGTCCGGACACCGGTGCCCAGCGCGGCCTCGAGCAGCTCCCCCACCCCGCGCGTGGTGGCGCCCTCGGCCCCGGAGGCGCCGGTGAGGTGCAGTCCGCAGGCCTGCGCGGTCTCGACGTACGCCGTGCCGTCGAGCACCAGCACCGTGGCCGGCGTGGGCGCACCGGTCGGGCCGGTGACGGTCACCGCCAGCAGCTCGCCGCCCCGCGCGGCGTGGAGGACGTCGACGAAGCCGGGTCCGCCGTCGGACATGGGCGCCAGGTCGACCTCGTCGTCGGGCGCCTGCCGGCGCCAGCCGAGCGCGACCGCCTCGGCGGCCTCGACCGCGGAGAGCGTGCCGGCGAACTTGTCGGGAGCCACGAGGATGCGCATGCGACCATCCTCACACCCCGCGCCGGGCGGCCAGGGGACCTAGGGTCCCGGTCATGGGCGCAGACGTGGACGGCTGGGTGCTGAGGCCGATGGAGCCCGGTGACGTGGCGGCGGCCGAGGCGCTCAGCGGCGCGGCCTTCGAGGCCGTCGACACCGCCACCCGGCGGCCCGGTCGGCCCGAGCCGGGCCGCCGTGGGCCCGAGCGGGTCGCACGATGGGTCACCCGCACCGCACGCTTCCTCGACACCGACCCGGGCGGCTGCTGGGTGGCCGAGGACGCCGCGGGGCTGGTGGGGTTCGCCACCTCGGTGAGGCGGGAGCGGCTGTGGGTGCTGGTCACCTTCGCGGTGCGCCCGGGAGCGCAGGGTCGCGGCGTCGGTGCGGCCCTGCTCGCCCGCGCCGGGGCGCACGGAGCCGGGTGCGACCGCGCGATGCTGTCGGCCTCGGAGGACCAGGGTGCACTGCGGCGCTACTGGGCTGCGGGCTTCAGCCTGCACCCCCAGCTGCTGCTCCACGGGCGCCTCGACCGGTCCCTGCTGCCGTCGGTGAGGGGGCTGCGGGAGGGCACCGCGGCCGACCGCACGTGGATGGACGACCTCGACCGCGCGCTGCGCGGCGGACCGCACGGGCCCGACCACGTCTCCCTCTCGGAGATGGCGCCGCTGGTCGTGGCCGGCGACCGCTCCGGCTACGCCTACGCCGGCCCCGCGGGCCCCGCCCTGCTCGCCGCTCGAGACGAGGCCACCGCCCGCGACCTGCTGGTGGAGTGCCTGGCCCGGGTGGACGACCGCGCGGGCTCCTCGGTGCAGGTCGGCCACGTCACGAGCCTCAACGCCTGGGCCGTCGACGTGGCCCTCGGGCTGCGGCTCGCGCTCGACACGCAGGGCCACCTGGCGGTGCGCGGCATGGCGCCGCCCGCGCCGTACGTCCACAACGGCGCCCTGCTCTGAGGCCGCCGGGCGGGGCCGGGGCACGCCGCGGGGCGTCCAGCGCCGCGCAGGGGATGCGCCGGCGCGCGGGTGGCAGGAATACGATCGGGGCATGACGACCGTCGACCTCCCGCTGCTGCCGCTGGGCCGCGGCACCGACCTGTCCGCCGAGCGCGGCGTCGAGTGCCCGGGCGACCTCCCCCCGGCCTCCGACCCCGACCTGGTCGCACGCGCCCGGGCGGCCAAGGAGGCGCTGGGCGACAAGGTCTTCGTGCTCGGCCACCACTACCAGCGCGACGAGGTCATCGCCTTCGCCGACGTCACCGGCGACTCCTTCAAGCTGGCCCGCGACGCCGCGGCCCGCCCCGACGCGGAGTACATCGTCTTCTGCGGCGTGCACTTCATGGCCGAGTCGGCCGACATCCTCACCGGCCCCGACCAGCAGGTCATCCTCCCCGACCTCGCCGCCGGCTGCTCCATGGCCGACATGGCGCGCCTGACCCAGGTCGAGGCCGCGTGGGCCGCCCTCGAGGCCGCCGGCGTCGCCGACTCGGTCGTGCCGGTGACCTACATGAACTCCTCGGCCGACATCAAGGCCTTCTGCGGTCGCCACGGCGGGGTGGTGTGCACCTCGAGCAACGCCGAGGTCGCCCTCGAGTGGGCCTTCGAGCAGAAGGGCGGCGTCGCCGGCGGCGCGAAGGTCCTCTTCCTGCCCGACCAGCACCTCGGCCGCAACACCGCCGTGCTGCAGATGGGCCTGGGCCTCGACGACTGCGTCGTCTACGACCCCCACCGCCCCGACGGCGGCCTGAGCCCCGAGCAGCTCTCCGACGCGACCATGATCCTGTGGAAGGGCCACTGCTCGGTGCACGGCCGCTTCTCCGCCGAGGTCGTCGACCAGCTGCGCGCCACGATCCCCGACGTGCAGATCCTCGTGCACCCCGAGTGCACCCACGAGGTCGTGCTGAAGGCCGACCTGGTGGGCTCCACCGAGTTCATCATCACGACCATCGAGGCCGCACCGGCCGGCTCGAGCTGGGCCATCGGCACCGAGCTCAACCTCGTCAAGCGGCTGGCCGCCGCCCACCCCGACAAGCGCATCACGTTCCTCGACAAGACCGTGTGCTACTGCTCCACGATGAACCGCATCGACCTGCCCCACTTCGTGTGGGCCATGGAGTCGCTCGTGGCGGGCACCGTGGTCAACCGCATCGAGGTCGACCCCGAGACCGAGAAGTGGGCGCTCGTGGCGCTCGAGCGGATGCTCGCTCTGCCCGGACGCACCGCCAAGGACTGACCCGGCCCGTACGCCGGGGCCGCCTCGCGGGCCGGGCCTGGTCGGCAGGTCAGAGCGGCAGGGCGAACCAGACGGTGGCCCCGCCGCCGGCGGTCTCCGTGACGCCGACGTCGCCGCCGTGGGCCTCGACGATGCGGCGCACCGTGGCCAGGCCGATGCCGAAGCCCGGCACCTCCGTCGCGACGCGGGCCAGGGGCTCGAAGACGCGGTCGCGCTGCTCGGCGGGGATGCCGATGCCGTGGTCGACGACCTCCACGCGCCAGCCGTCGACGCCCTGGCCCGCCTCGGGGTCGAGCGGGTCGGCCACCCCGGGGCCGAGGACCACGGTCGGTCGGGCGCGGACCTCGATGCGGGCCGGCTGCCCGGGTCGGGTGAACTTCGCGGCGTTGGCCACGAGGTTCTGCAGGACGGCACGCAGCTGCACGTGGTCGCCCGGCACGGTGGGCAGCGGGTCGATGGTCAGCTCGGCGCCGACCAACGCGGTCTCGAGGTCCTCGTGGACCTCGGCGGCGACCTCGTCGAGGTCCACCGGCTCTCGTGTCAGCTCGGCCCCCACGCGCGCGAAGGCGAGCAGGTCGTCGATCATCGACTGCATGCGCGTCGCGCCGCCGCGGGCACGGCGCACGAGGAACTGGAGGTCGTCGGACTCCGGGTCGACCTCCTCCTCGATCATGCTCAGCGACATGGCGACGGCGGTGAGCGGGTTGCGCAGGTCGTGGCTGACCTGGCCGGCGAAGGCGGCCAGCTGCTGGTTGGAGCGCTCCAGCTCGACCCGCGCACCCTCGAGCTCGACGACGGAGGCCGCGAGCTCACGGCTGCGCAGCTCGAGCTCCAGGAGGTCGACCACACGGTCGGCCAGCTTCTGCAGGGAGTCTTCCTGCGAGGCGGAGAGCTGCCGCGGCACCGTGTCGAAGACGCACAGCGTGCCGATGACCACCCCGCCCGGTGTGGTCAGCTGGTGGGTGGCGTAGAAGCGCACGTCGCCGAGCACCCCGGTGACGAACGGGTTGTCCCTGAAGCGCTCGTCCTGGGAGGCGTCGGCCACGACGACCGGCTCGTCCTCGTGGAGGACCGCGGCGCACATCGAGTCCTCCCGGCTGCACACCGAGGCGTCGAAGCCCTTGGTGGCGATCTGGTGCTGGGAGGTGTCGGAGATGAGGTTGATGGTGGCCATCGGCACGTCGGCGACCTGGGCGGCCACCTCGACCAGGGCGACCAGGTCGTCGCGCGGCGGGTCGACGAGCACCTGGTAGCGGTCGATCTCCACCACGCGCTGGCGGTCGAGGGCCGAGCCGTCGCCGTCCGGCGCCACCGGCGGCGCGGGGTGGGGCCGGGACTGCTCCGAGAGGGACACGACGCTCCTGGGGGGGTGAGACCGCGGCCCCCGCGGGGGGACGTGGGCGCGGTGGATGGGTCCTGGGGCAGACCCTAGTGCCTGGGAGCACGCGGGTGCGGCGTCCGGCCGGGTCGGGGCCGCGGGGTCACAGGCCCGGTGCGCCCCAGACCGCGAGCCAGCGCGACATGTCCTTCTCCACGGGCAGCTCGCCGGCCAGGGTCTCGCGCAGGGAGATCTCGGTGAGGTTGTCGCGCTGCTGCGGACCCGACGGGGCGAAGGGGTAGAAGGTGCCCTGCTTGTAGAGGTAGACCAGCCCCACCCGACGCCCGGAGGCGTCCTGGAAGGGCACCAGGGAGCACAGCAGCCCGGGACCGAACCCGTGGGCCTCCAGGGTCGTGTTGACCGCGTGGAGGTCGGTGCACAGTCCCGCGACGTCGTCGGGGTCGTCGTCGACCACCAGCCAGGTGAAGCCGAACTCGTCGCGGCTGGTGCGCACCTCGGGCGCGTCGGGGGCGTCGCGCAGCAGCGCGAGGATGTCGGCCTCGACCTGCCCGAAGGCGGCGCCGCCGGCGGCGCGGTAGCACACCGCCCCGGAGCCGGTGGGCCGCAGACCGGCCGAGGCCTGCAGGGTGATCGCCGCGCTGGGCACGAGGAAGAGCGCGTCGAGGTTGGCCTGCTTGGGGGTGGTGCGCCCCAGGATCGCGTCGAGGAAGCCCATCAGAGCGCCGGCCGACCGAGCTCGGCCTGGATGCGGGCCAGCTGCTCGAGGCGCTGCTCGAGCGAGGGGTGCGTGCTGGTGAGGCTCTTCAGCGAGGCGCCGCGCACGGCGGGGGCGATGAAGAAGGCGTTCATCGACTGCGAGGCGCGCAGGTCCTTCTGCGGGATCGTGTTGATCTCGCCGGTGATCTTCTGCAGCGCGGAGGCCAGTCCCTGGGGGTTCATCGTGAGGTAGGCCCCCGAGCGGTCGGCAGAGAGCTCGCGGTAGCGCGAGAGGACCTTGATGAGCACGAAGCTCACGGCGTAGGTGACCACGCTGACCAGCAGCACGAGCAGCCACACCGGGAGCCCGTTGTTGTTGTCGCGGCGCCCGCCGCCGAAGATCGCGCCGTACTGCGCACCCTGGGTGAGCGTGCCGGCGAGGATGCCGGCCGAGGAGGCCGCGGTCATCACCAGCACGTCGCGGTGCGCGACGTGGGAGAGCTCGTGGGCGAGCACGCCCTCCAGCTCCTCGGCGTTCAGGGTCTGCATGATGCCGGTGGTGACGACGACGACGGCGCGCTCCGGGGAGCGCCCGGTGGCGAAGGCGTTGGGCAGCCGGTGGTCGGCGATGCCGACCCGCGGCTTGGGCATGTCGGCCAAGGCGCACAGCCGGTCGATCATGCCGTGCAGCTCGGGGGCCTGCTGCGGGGTCACCTCGCGCGCACGCAT
The DNA here is from genome assembly GCF_001423135.1 of Nocardioides sp. Leaf307. Lineage (NCBI taxonomy): Bacteria > Bacillati > Actinomycetota > Actinomycetes > Propionibacteriales > Nocardioidaceae > Nocardioides > Nocardioides sp. Leaf307. The sequence continues at coordinate 501,364 of NZ_LMNY01000002.1, forward strand.
GGCCTTCATCGCCACGGTGTCGGAGGAGTACCACTGCCACCACACCAGCCCGAGGCCGGCCACGCCGATGAGCAGACCGAGACCCGGGCTGCGGAAGACCGCCATCAGCCCGACGACGAGCACCACGAAGAGCAGCCCGAGCAGGAACATCACGAGGGTCATCCGCGCGGTGAGGCCGCGGTCCTTGACGAAGCGGGAGTGGGCCATGGACCCAGTGTCCCCGACCTGCCCAAGAGGACCCTGTGAGCGGCCTGGGCCGGCGCGGACGGGTCCCGACGGAGGGTCAGCCGGGGATGAGCCCGTCGTCGGCCAGCATCTCGCGCACCTCGGCCAGGCTGGCGTCGGCGGGCGGGAGGATGAGGTCGGACTCGTCGAGGCTGTCGAGGGCGTGGGCCACGCCGACGGTGCGCACGCCCTCGAGCAGGGCGTGCAGCGCCGGCGCGAAGGCGTCCTCGTCGCCGGCCTCGACGGCGGTCTCCACCGCGGCGTCGAGCGCGTTGAGACGGTCGAGGGCGTTGTCGGCGACGTCGTACTGCCCCTCGCCGAGGATGCGGACGATCATGCCTGGCCGTCCCGCGGCTGCTCGGCCCTCTGCGGCTCGGCGGCGAGGATGTCGCCGCCGTCGCCGCCCTCGATGGCCTGCGGCTGCGCGGGGGCGGAGACGCCCTTGAGCCGGGCGAGCTCGGCCTCGACGTCGGACTGCGAGCTCATCGCGTCGAGCTCGCGGCTGATGTCGTCGCCGCGGTTGAGGGAGCTGGCGTCGTCGAGCGCACCGGAGGCGATCAGCTCGTCGATGGCGCCGGCGCGGGCCTGCATCTGCGCGGTCTTGTCCTCGGCGCGCTGCATGGCCAGGCCGATGTCGCCCATCTCCTCGCCGATGCCCGACATCGCCTCGTTGATGCGGGTCTGGGCCTCGGCGGCGGTGTAGGTGGCCTTGATCGTCTCCTTGCGGGTGCGGAAGGACTCGACCTTGGCCTGCAGGCGCTGCTGGGCGAGGGTCAGCTTCTCCTCCTCACCCTGGAGCTGCGCGTGCTGGGCCTTGAGGTCGTCGATCTGGCCGTTGAGGGCCGACTTGCGCGTGAGCGCCTCGCGGGCGAGGTCCTCGCGGCCCATGTCGATGGCCTTCTGGGCCTGGCCCTGGAGCTTGGCGCCCTGCTGCTCGAGCTGGTTGACCTGCAGCTCGACCCGCTTGCGGCTGGTGGCGACGTCGGCCACGCCGCGGCGGACCTTGGAGAGCAGGTCGAGCTGGCGCTGGTAGCTGTAGTCCAGCGTCTCGCGGGGGTCCTCCGCACGGTCGAGGGCGGTGTTGGCCTTCGACCTGAAGATCAGGCTGATGCGCTTCATGAGGCTCATGGGGTGCTGGTCCCTCTTCCGGACGGGTGCGGCTGTGGTGCTCACCCTACGGCCGCGCGGCAACACCGGCCACGGCCACCGGGGCACGGGCACGCACGGGCGGCCGGGCGGCACCTCCGGCACGCCGTCACCGCACTGCCACCGCACCGCCGACGGCGCCACGACGCCGGTAGGCTGGCACCGGGCAGGTGCGCGGGGCCGCCCTCACGCTCAGCACCCTCTCCGTCCGCTCCCCGCCCGTCACGAGGTCACCGCGTTGTTTGGTCGCAGCAAGTCCGACACCACCACCGAGGCGCCGCCGGTCGTCAAGCCCGGCGGCAAGGGACGCCCGACGCCCACCCGCAAGGAGGCCGAGGCCGCCGCCCGTGCCCGCGCCAAGGTGCCGCGCACGCGACGCGAGCAGGCCCAGGCCCAGCGCGCCGCGCGCGTGGAGTCGAGCCAGAAGGTCCGCAAGGCGATGAAGGAGGGCGACGAGCGCTACTTCCTGGCCCGCGACCGGGGGCCGGTGCGCAGCTTCATCCGCGACTTCGTCGACGTGCGCTTCTCCTTCATCGAGCTGATGATCCCGCTGCTGATCATCACGATGATCCTCACCTACTCGGGCAACGCGACGCTGGCCGGCATCGGCAACACCATCCTCTTCGGCACGCTGCTGCTCGTCGTGCTCGACATGGTCTTCCTGCGCTTCAAGATGCGACGCGAGCTCAAGCGACGCTTTCCCGACACCGCGCTCAAGGGCACGACGTACTACGCGCTCACCCGCGCGCTGCAGATGAAGTTCATGCGGCTGCCCAAGGCGAAGGTGAAGCTCGGCCAGAGCCTGCCCGAGCACTACCGCTGACCCGGCAGCCCCGGCACGACACCCCGGCACGACACCGCCCCCCGACCGAGCCGGTCGGGGGGCGGTGCGCGTCCGGGGCGGCGACGCCCAGGGCGGTCGGGGCTCAGCGGTCGGAGAAGTCCCGGGTCCTCGGCGACTGGGTCTTGGCGGGGTCGCGCTCGACGACGGGGTCGAGCACCTCGTCGATGCGGCGCAGCGCCTCGTCCTCCAGCCTCACGCCGGCGGCCTTGACGTTGTCGGTGACCTGCTCGGGGCGGCTGGCCCCGATGATCGCGGAGGACACGTTGGGGTTGTGCAGCACCCAGGCGATCGCCAGCTGGGCCAGGGTCAGGCCGGCCTCGTCGGCGATGGGCTGCAGCTGCTGCACGCGCTCGAGCACGTCGTCCTTCATCCAGCGGCTGATCATGTCCGCGCCGCCCTTGCTGTCGGTGGCGCGCGAGCCGGCGGGGGCGTCCTGGCCGGGCTTGTACTTGCCGGTGAGCACGCCCTGCGCGATCGGCGACCAGACGACCTGGCCGATGCCGAGCTCCTCCGAGGTCGGCACGACCTCCGACTCGATGACGCGCCACAGCATGTTGTACTGCGGCTGGTTGGAGACGAAGGGGATGCGCAGCTCGCGGGCCAGCGCGTGGGCGGCCCGGATCTCCTCCGCGCGCCACTCCGAGACGCCGATGTAGAGCGCCTTGCCGGAGTGGACGACGTCGGCGAAGGCCTCCATCGTCTCCTCGAGCGGGGTCTCGTAGTCGTAGCGGTGGGCCTGGTAGAGGTCGACGTAGTCGGTGCCGAGGCGCGAGAGCGAGCCGTCGATCGACTCCATGATGTGCTTGCGCGACAGGCCGTGGTCGTTGTGGGCGCCGGGGCCGGTGGGCCAGTAGACCTTGGTGAAGATCTCCAGGCCCTCGCGCCGCTCGCCGGCGAGCGCCCGGCCGAGCACGCTCTCCGCGGCGGTGTTGGCGTAGACGTCGGCGGTGTCGAAGGTCGTGATGCCCTCCTCCAGCGCCTGCCGCACACAGGCCAGGGCGGCGTCCTCCTCGACCTGCGAGCCGTGGGTGAGCCAGTTGCCGTACGAGATGGCCGAGATCTTCAGGCCGCTCTTTCCGAGGTTACGAATCTCCATGGCTCCGACCCTAGACCCGGGGGGCAACGGCCCGGGGCCGCCGGGTGCTGCGAGGATCGCGCCATGACCTCTGCCGGCCCCGACGTGTCCGTGCGGGTGGCGTGGGCCGACGACGCCGCCGCCATCGCCGCCCTCCAGCTGCGCGCCTGGCCCGACCTGTACGCCGGGGCCGTGCCGGTCGATGCGCTGCCGAGCGGCCCCGAGGCGGAGGCGGCCGCGGCCGACACCTGGGCCCGGTCGCTGGCCCGCCCCGCCGACGCCCGCAACCGCGTGCTCGTCGCCCTCGAGCGCAACCGGCCCACCGGCTTCGTGGTGCTCACCCCCGCCGCCGACCCCGACTGCGACCCGGTGGCCGACGCGGAGGTCGTCGAGCTCGTCGTGGCCGCGGCCGACCGCGGGCGTGGCCACGGGTCGCGGCTGCTGCAGGCGGCGGCCGAGACCCTGCAGGCCGACCGCTTCACCCGCGCCGTGCTGTGGTCGGTGGCGGCCGACGACGCCCTGCGGGCCTTCCTGGTGGGCGCGGGCTGGGCCGCCGACGGCGCCCACCGCCGCCTCGACCTCACCGGCGACGGCACCACCGTGGTCTCGCAGGTGCGGCTGCACACCTCGCTGGTCTGACGCGGCGCCCGTGACCACCCCACCCGGCGACGGCGGGCAGCCTCCCGCGGCCCACGAGCCCACCGGGGAGCCGGTCGGAGGACCGGGCCAGGAGCCGGGCCGTGAGCGTGCCCAGCGGCGCGCGATCGTGCGCGACGGCCTCGGCATCGGGCTCGCCACCGGCGCCTACGGCCTCTCCTTCGGCGCGGTGTCGGTCTCGTCGGGGCTGGACGTGGCCCAGACCTGCGTCCTGTCGCTGCTGATGTTCACCGGGGCCTCGCAGTTCGCGCTCGTCGGCGTGCTCGCCGTCGGCGGCAGCCCCGTCTCGGGTGCGGTCACCGCGCTGCTGCTCGGCACCCGCAACACCCTCTACGGGCTGCGCCTCGCCCCGCTGCTGGCCTGGCGCGGGCGTCGCCGGGCGCTGGCCGCCCACCTGCTGATCGACGAGTCGACCGCGATGGCGGTGGCGCGCCCCACGACCGCGCTGGCCCGTCTGGGGTTCCTGTCGACCGGCCTGTCCGTCTTCGCGCTGTGGAACCTCGCCACCCTCCTCGGTGCCCTCGCCGGTGAGTCGCTCGGCGACCCCCGCGCCCTCGGCCTCGACGCCGCGGTGGGTGCGGCGTTCCTGGCCCTGCTCTGGCCGCGGCTGCGCGACCTGCCGACCCGCCTGGTGGCGCTCGCCGCGGCCGGTGTGGCGCTGGGTGCCGTACCCCTGACGGCCGCGGGCGTGCCCGTGCTCGTCGCGGGCGGGGTGGCACTGCTGGTCGGCGTGCTGCGCCGCGACCGGCCCGACCCGGGGACGGCCCCGGGGGCGGCAGCGGGGGCGGCGTCGTGAGCGCGACCTGGGTCGCCGTGCTGGGCGCGGGCGTGGGCTGCTACCTGCTCAAGCTGGCCGGGCTCTCGGTGCCCGAGCGGGTGCTGGAGCGTCCGGTCGTGCGGCGGGTGGCCGACCTGCTGCCGGTGGCGCTGCTCGCCGCGCTCGTCGCCGTGCAGGTGCTGGCCGGCGACCGGCGGCTCGAGGTCGACGCCCGCCTGGCCGGTCTGGGCGCGGCGGTGCTGCTGCTCCTGGCCCGGGCGCCCTTCCTCGTCGTCGTGGTCGGGGCCGCGGCGACCGCAGCACTCCTGCGCCTGTCCGTCTGACCGCCCGGCCACACCTGGTCGCCGGGCGCCGCGACGCACGACGGCCCCCGGCCGGAGCCGGGGGCCGTGCGTGGTCGGGCAGAGGCGCGAGCGGGCCGGGTCAGGCGGGCTGGACCTGGCCGAGCACCTCGAGCACCTCGTCGGTGGTGGAGGCCCGCTCCAGCCGCGCGACCTGGTCGTCGTCGAGGAACACCTCGGCGATGCGCCCCAGCAGCTTGAGGTGGTCCTTGCCGACCGCGGCGATGCCCACGACGAAGCGCACCTGCTTGCCCTTCCAGTCCAGCCCGTCGGAGTAGCGCACGAGCGAGATCGCGGTGCGGTGCACCGAGGACTTGGCCTCGTTGGTGCCGTGCGGGATGGCCAGGCCGTTGCCCATGAAGGTGGACACCGACGCCTCGCGCTCGTGCATCGCCTCCACGTACGCCGGCTCCGCGGCCCCGGCGGCGACGAGCAGCCGGCCGGCCTCGGTGATGGCGTCGTCGCGGGAGCGGGCCGTGCCGTCGAGCACGATCGACTCGCGCGCCAGGAGCGCGCCGCCGAGGGCGCCCTCCTCTGCCGCCGCCGGGGTCGGGGCACCGCCCGCGCCGTTGCGCTGGCGCAGCAGGTCGACGATCTCGTCGTAGGCGGGGCTCTGCATGAAGTTGTCGACCGACACGTGGAGGGCCGAGCCGCTGCGCTGCCGGGCCCGGTCGGTGAGGTCCTGGTGGGAGACCACGAGGTCGACGTCGTCGCGCAGGTTGGAGATCGCCTTGTTGGTGACGCTGACGTCGGAGAAGCCGGCGGCCTGGACCTTCTTGCGCAGCACCGAGGCGCCCATCGCGGAGGAGCCCATGCCGGCGTCGCAGGCGAAGACGATCGAGTGGATCGCCCCGGTGCCCGCACCCGCACCGGTCAGCGCGGAGGCCACCGACGACTTCTTGCCCTTGTGCTGCTCCATCTTGGCGGTCGCCGCGGCGAGGTCGCCCTCGTCGTCGGACTTGTCGAGCTTGAGCAGGAAGGCCGCGACCGCGAAGGTGACGGCGGCCGAGGCGGCCACGGCGAGGGTGACGCCGACGTAGCTGTCGCGGGCGGTCTGCGCGTAGACGGCGATGATCGAGCCGGGTGAGGCCGGGGCGCGCAGCCCGGTGTCGAAGAGGACGTTGACGCCGACGCCGGTGGCGCCCCCGGCGATGACGGCGAGGATGAGCTTCGGCTTCATCAGCACGTAGGGGAAGTAGATCTCGTGGATGCCGCCGAGGAAGTGGATGACCGCGGCGCCGGGGGCCGAGGCTTTGGCCAGGCCCTTGCCGAAGAAGGTGTAGGCCAGCAGGATGCCGAGTCCGGGGCCGGGGTTGGCCTCCAGGAGGAAGAGCACCGACTTCCCGTTCTCCGCCGCCTCCGAGATGCCGAGCGGGGTCAGTGCCCCGTGGTTGATGGCGTTGTTGAGGAAGAAGACCTTGGCCGGCTCGATGAGCACCGAGGTGAGCGGCAGCAGGTTGTTGTCGACGAGGGTCTCCACGATGCTGCTCGCCGCGTCCATGACCGCGTTGACCAGCCGCGCCACGCCGTAGAAGCCGACGAGCGCCATCAGGAAGGCCGTGATGCCGGCGGAGAACTGGTTGACCAGCATCTCGAAGCCCGGCTTGACCTTGCCGTCCCAGAGGGCGTCGAGCCGCTTCATCACCCAGGCCGAGAGCGGCCCGAGGATCATGGCGCCGAGGAACATGTGGACCTGGCCGAGCTCGCTGGAGCCCTCGGGCAGCGTGGCGTTGAAGTTGGCGATCAGCAGGTCGGAGCCTGCGATCGCCCCCATCGTCGCGAAGGCTCCCACCACCCCGCCACGGGCGTCGTAGACCATCCGGCCACCGGTGTAGGCGATGACCAGCGGCAGCAGGTAGTGGATCGTCGGGCCGACCAGCGTGGCGAGGTCGGCGTTGGGGAGCCACCCGTCGGGGATGAACAGGGCGGTGAGGATCCCCCAGGCGATCAGGGCGGGGATGTTGGGCATGATCATGTTCGACATCGCCGTGCCGAACTTCTGGACCCGGACCCGGACGCTCGCTCCGCCGGGTGCCGCGTGGGTGGTGCTGGCCATGGCGCCTTCTCTCGAACAGCCCGGCCGAGCCGGGATCCCGTGTCGAGGCGGGTCGGGCGATCTGTGACCGCGGTCACCCACCTTCGTTTCGTTGTTTATACCCCGACCCCTGAGGCCCGTCAAGCAACAAACCAACACAAGCGGGTGCGTTTCCACACAAACGCGGGTAGGGTCGGCGCGAGCCCCGGCCCGCGGCCGAGGTCTAGGGTGATCCGTGGGTGACCGCGGTCACTCCCGTCGACAGCACCCCTGGAGGAGACACATGAAGGCCCTGCGGTTCTACGCCCCCGAGGACGTCCGGCTCGAGGACGTGCCCGAGCCCGAGTGCGGGCCCGGCGAGGTCAAGCTCAAGGTGAAGAACTGCTCCACCTGCGGCACCGACGTCAAGATCTTCCACAACGGCCACCAGAACCTCACTCCCCCGCGCACCATCGGCCACGAGATCGCCGGCGAGGTCGTGGAGGTCGGTGCCGACGTCAACGCCACCTACGGCAGCAGCTGGGCCGTCGGTGACCGGGCCCAGGTCATCGCCGCCGTGCCGTGCGGGGAGTGCCACGAGTGCCGCAAGGGGTGGATGGCGGTCTGCCAGAACCAGACCTCGGTCGGCTACCAGTACGACGGCGGCTTCGCCGAGTACATGATCGTGCCGCAGCAGGTGCTCAAGGTCGACGGGCTCAACCGGATCCCCGACAACGTCGGCTACGACGAGGCCTCGGCCGCCGAGCCCTTCGCCTGCGCGATCAACGCCCAGGAGCTGCTCGACATCGAGGAGGGCGACACCCTCGTGGTCTTCGGCGCCGGCCCGATCGGCTGCATGCACATCCGCATCGCCCGCGGCGTGCACAAGGTCGGCAAGGTCTTCCTCGTCGACGTCAACGCCGCCCGCCTGGCGATGTCGGCCGACGCGGTGCAGCCCGACGAGGTCATCAACGGCGCCGAGGTCGACGTCGTGGAGCGGGTCATGGAGCTCACCGACGGTCGCGGCGCCGACGTCATCATCACCGCCACCGCGGCCAACGTCACCCAGGAGCAGGCCATCGCCATGGCCGCGCGCAACGGCCGCATCTCCTTCTTCGGCGGGCTGCCCAAGACCGACCCGACCATCACCTGCGACTCCAACGTCGTGCACTACCGCCAGCTGCACATCCACGGCGCCAACGGATCGGCCCCCGAGCACAACAAGCGCGCGCTGGAGTACATCTCCACCGGCCAGGTGCCGGTCAAGGACCTCATCACCGAGCACGTGCCGCTCGAGCGCGCCCTCGACGCCTTCGCGATCGTCAAGGCCGGCGAGGCCATCAAGGTCACCGTCGAGCCCTGAGCGGGCCCACGGACAGCGACGCGCCCGGACAGCGGCACAGGGACAGCGACACAGGGACAGATGAAGGCCCGCACCCCGAGGGGTGCGGGCCTTCGTCGCGTCCGGTCCCTCCCCCACGGAGGACCGGGTCCGCGACCAGGTGGGACCGTGCCGTTTCCGTCCGGCACGAGCCCACGGTCAGGGGCGTGCCGGGTCAGGCCACGCTCACGGCGGTCCAGGCCGCGGCCACCGCCGACTCCTGGGCGCTCCCGGCGCCGTAGAGGTCGCGGGCGGCGGACAGGGTCGCCGCCCGGGCCTGCGAGTAGGTGGTGCCGGAGGTCATGTAGACCGTCAGCGCGCGGAACCAGATCGCGTCGGCCTGGTCGCGGCCGATGCCGGTGACCGTGGAGCCGTCGCAGGTCGTCGAGCGGTGCGCGACCCCGCCGATCGTCTTCGCACCCGAGCCCTCGGCGAGCAGGTAGAAGAAGTGGTTGCCCACGCCCGAGGAGTAGTGGACGTCGAGGTTCTTGGTGTCGGCGGAGTAGCAGTTCGGCGAGCTGCCGTCGGCGATCGGGTCGTCCATGCGCCGGAAGCCGACCTTCTCCTTCAGGTCGAACTCCTCGCCGATCAGGTAGTCGCCCGGGTCGGCGGGGTTGGCGGCGTAGAACTCGACCATGGTGCCGAAGATGTCGGAGGTGGCCTCGTTGAGACCGCCCGACTCCCCCGAGTAGGTCAGGCCGGCGGTGTTCTCGGTGACGCCGTGGGACATCTCGTGGCCCGCGACGTCGAGGGAGACGAGCGGACCGAAGTTGGTGCCGTCACCGTCGCCGTAGGTCATCTTCTCGCCGTCCCAGAAGGCGTTGACGTAGTTCTTGCCGTAGTGGACCCGGTTGTAGGAGCCGGAGCCGTCACCGAAGATGCCCTCGCGACCGTGCACGTCGGAGTAGTAGTCCCACGTGACGTCGGTGCCGTACTGCGCGTCGACGCCGGCGGAGTCGGGGTCGCTGGTCGTGCCGTTGCCGAAGCTCGTCGTGGGGCTGGAGACGACCTTGCCGGTGGCGCAGCCGACGCCGAGCACACCGCACAGGGCGGAGTCCTGCTTGCCCGCGAGGTCGACGGTGTAGGTGCCGCCGCGGGTCACGTCGCGCAGCTCGTACGCCGATCCCGCGGGCGCGACCTGCAGCGGCACCGTGCCGCCGTAGAGCGACTGGCCGGAGCCGTCGACGGTCTGGATCTGCTCCTCGCGGCGCAGCACCTGGCCGGTGCGGGCGTCGACGTAGCTGGCCAGACGGCTGGGGGTGCCGTCGTCCTGACGGCCCGTCGTGACGACCTCCCACGCGAGCCGGGGAGCGCCGGCGAGGGCGTCGACGACCAGGCGGGGGGCCTGGTCGGCGGACACCTCCATGTCCTCGATCGCACGGGTCTGCGCCGTCGGCGCGGTGGTCCGCGCGGCGGCACGGGAGGCCGTGACGGTGGGCGTGACCGACAGGTCGAGGGGGGTGTCGAGGGACTGGCTCACCCCGCGCCAGGCGTCGGAGGCGCCCTGGTGGACCACCAGGTCACCGCCCAGCACGGGCAGGCCGCGGTAGGTGCGCTCCATGCGCACGTGGGTGGCGCCGCTGGGGTCGAGCATCGTCTGGGTGGCGCGCACCTGCTGGCCCGGGGCGGCGAGCGCGGCGCGGGGGTGGGCGGCGAGCGCCGCGACCGCGTCGCGCGCCGCGCCGGTGGCGCCGTCGAGCTGCTGCACCGTGCCGCCCGCGGCGGGGCCGGCGGACGGACCCTCCCCGGGGCCCGCGAGCGCGCCGGTGGTCTGGGCGCCGAGCGCCCCCAGCGCCAGCACTGCGGCCGCCGCGATCCCCGTGGTCCTTCTCATGCGTGCATCCCTCTCGCCCGCGCCGTCCGGAGGGACGGCGTCGGGGACGACCCTGCCAAGCGGGGGGCGCGCGCGGAACCGGCGCCGCACCTCAGGTTCGTGCATCGCACGAACCTGCAGATGTCCGCGACGTCGCGTCGGCGCAGGGCGCGACGACGGACCGGCGGCCAGCGGCGCCCGACCCCTCGGGCTCCGGTCCGGCCCCGGGACCGGTCGACCCCCCCGGTCGACCCTCAGCCCAGGTCGAGCAGGTGCTCCAGCCCCACCGTGAGGCCCGGTCGCGACCCGATCACGCGCAGGGAGGCCAGCACCCCGGGGGTGAAGGAGGCCCGGTCGAGGGAGTCGTGGCGGATGGTGAGGGTCTCCCCCACGCCGCCGAGCACGACCTCCTGGTGGGCCACGAGACCGCGCACCCGCAGGGAGTGGACCGGCACGCCGTCGACGTCGGCCCCGCGGGCCCCGTCGAGGGCGGTCGACGTCGCGTCGGGCGCAGGGCCCAGCCCCGCCTCGCGGCGGGCGGCGGCGACGAGCTCCGCCGTACGACGAGCCGTGCCGGAGGGGGCGTCGGCCTTGTCGGGGTGGTGCAGCTCGACGATCTCCACCGACTCGTAGTGAGGCGCCGCCAGCGCCGCGAAGCGCATCATCAGCACCGCGCCGATGGAGAAGTTGGGGGCGATGAGCACCCCGGTGCCCGGGGAGTCCTCCAGCCAGCCGCGCAGCGTGGCCAGGCGCTCCTCGTCGAAGCCGGTGGTGCCGACGACGGCGTGGACGCCCTCGGCGACGCAGCGCTCGAGGTTGCCCATGACGACGTCGGGGTGGGTGAAGTCGACGACGGCCTCGACCCGCTGCTCGGCCAGCACGTCGAGGGAGTCGCCGGCGTCGACCTGCGCGACGAGCTCGAGGCCCTCGGCCCCGCGCACCGCGGCGCAGACGGCGCTGCCGACCTTGCCGCGCGCGCCGAGCACACCGACCCTCAGGGCTCCCGGGGCGTGCCCCTGCCGACCGTCCTGCGACTGCGCTGCTTCCACAGCGCCAACCTACCGGCCACGCGCTCGCGGACTTCTGGCAGTCTTGCCCCCATGGTGCTGCAGACGATCCCGGCCCGGATCCGCTGGTCGGTCGACCTCATGGACGTCCAGCCGGGAGACCACGTGCTCGAGATCGGGTGCGGTCCCGGCGCGGGCGCGGAGCTGATCTGCAGCCGGCTGGAGACCGGCAAGCTCTTCGCGATCGACCGCTCGGAGTCCGGCGTCGACCGCACCAAGCGCCGCTGCGCGCGCTACGTCGAGTCGGGGCGCCTCACCGTGCGCCAGATCGACCTGGCCACCCTGCGGGTGCCGGTCAAGCGCCTGAACAAGGTCTACGCCTTCAACGTCAACCTCTTCTGGGTGCGCGACTGCGCCGACGAGATCGCGCTGCTGCACGAGCGGGTCGTGCCGGGCGGCGCGGTCTACCTCTTCTTCGAGGCCACGCGCCCCGAGGAGGTCCCGACCATCGTCGAGAAGTGCTCCGCCGCGCTCGCCGAGGGCGGCTTCCGCGTGCAGGTCGTGCAGCGCAAGGTGCCCTCGGTGGTCGGCATCGTCGGACGGCGCTGAGCGCGACGCCCGACGCCGGCCGACAACGCCGCCCGAGACGCGCCGCCCGACACGCGGCGCGCGAGGCGGGGCCGGCTCAGGCCGGCCCGACGACCGCGAGGATCTCGGGGCGGGCGAAGATCTCGGCCGCGATCTGCCGGGTCTCCTCCAGGGTCACCGCGTCGATGCGCTCGATGACCTCGTCGATGCCGAGCAGCTCGTCGTAGACCAGCTCGGCCTTGCCCAGCCGTGACATCCGCGAGCCGGAGTCCTCCAGGCCCAGCACGAGGCCGCCGCGGAGCATGCCCTTGCCGCGCTCGAGCTCCTCGGCGGTGATGCCCTCGGCGGCCACCCGGGCCAGCTCGGCGCGCACCACGGCGAGCACGTCGTCGAGCTTGGCCGGCAGGCAGCCCACCGAGACCCCGACCAGGCCGGAGTCGAGGTGGTGGCTCTCGAAGGAGTAGACCGAGTAGGCCAGTCCGCGACGCTCCCGCACCTCCTGGAAGAGCCGGCTGGAGGTGCCGCCGCCCAGGGCGGTGTTGATGACCCCGAGCGCGAAGCGGCGGGGGTCGTTGCGGGTGATGCCCTCCATGCCGAGCACGACGTTGACCTGCTCGAAGGGGCGGGTCGTGGCCACCGTGCCGGGGCGCACGGGCAGCAGGGCCCGCCCGCCGGCCGCGTCGTCCGCGCCGCCCGGTGCCAGGGTCACCGGCTCCTCGTCGCCGTCGAGGAACCCCCCGCGGCCGAAGGCGGCCCCGACCTGCGCCACGACCACGTCGTGGTCGACGTTGCCGGCCACCGCGACCACCATGGTGGCGGGGCGGTAGTGGCGCCGGTAGAAGGCCACGATGCGCTCGCGCGTCATCGCGGTGATCGACTCCTCCGTGCCCGCGATCGAGCGGCCCAGCGGTGAGGTGGAGCCCCACGCCTGCTCGGCGAAGAGGTTGTGCACCACGTCGTCGGGGTCGTCGTCGTGCATGGCGATCTCGTCGAGGATGACGTCGCGCTCGGCCTCGACGTCGTCCCCGTCGATCCGGCTGGCGGTGATCATGTCGCCGAGCACGTCGACGGCCAGGGGCAGGTCGTCGTCGAGCACCCGGGCGTGGAAGCAGGTGTACTCCTTGGCGGTGAAGGCGTTGAACTCACCGCCCACCGCGTCGAGCGCGATGGAGATGTCCAGCGCCGAGCGCTCCGCGGTGCCCTTGAAGAGCAGGTGCTCGAGGAAGTGTGAGCAGCCGTGCAGGGTGTCGTCCTCGTCGCGGGAGCCGACGCCGACCCACACCCCGATGCTGGCCGAGCGGACCCCGGCCATGTGCTCGGTGATGACCCGCAGACCCCCGGGCAGGACCGTACGCCGCACCAGCGACACCACGGCGCCCGCGGCGTCGGTGACGGTCTGCAGCGTGTGGGCCGTGCCCGTGCCGCGGGCGGCGAGCCCGCGGTCGGACGGGGCGAGGGGGCCGGGCGCACCGGCCTGGGAAGCGGTCGACCCGCCCGAGGTGCTCGGGCGGGTCGACCGGGGTGCAGCAACCACGAAGGGTCAGGCCTCCTCGGGGGCGGTCTCCGCGGCGGCGTCGTCGCCGCCGCCCTCGGTCTCCTCGACCACGGGGATCAGGGAGAGCTTGCCGCGGTCGTCGATCTCGGCGATCTGGACCTGGACCTTCTGGCCCACCGCGACGACGTCCTCGACGGCGTCGACGCGCTTGCCGCCGGCCAGGCCGCGCAGCTTGCTGATGTGCAGCAGCCCGTCCTTGCCCGGCATCAGCGACACGAAGGCGCCGAAGTTCGTCGTCTTCACGACGGTGCCGAGGTAGCGCTCGCCGACCTCGGGCATCGTCGGGTTGCCGATCGCGTTGATCGCGGCCTTCGCGGCGTCGGCGGCGGCACCGCTGGTGGCGCCGATGTAGACGGTGCCGTCGTCCTCGATGGAGATCGAGGCGCCGGTGTCGTCTTGGATCTGGTTGATCATCTTGCCCTTCGGGCCGATGACCTCGCCGATCTTGTCGACGGGCACGCGCACGGTGATGATGCGCGGCGCGGTCTCGGCCATCTCCTCGGGCTCGTCGATGGCCTCGGCCATGACGTCGAGGATGGCCAGGCGCGCGTCGCGGGCCTGGGTCAGGGCCGCGGCGAGCACCTCGGCGGGGATGCCGTCGAGCTTGGTGTCGAGCTGCAGGGCGGTGACGAACTCGCGCGTGCCGGCGACCTTGAAGTCCATGTCGCCGAAGGCGTCCTCGGCGCCGAGGATGTCGGTCAGCGCGACGTACTGCGTCGAGCCGTCGACCTCGCCGGAGATGAGGCCCATCGCGATGCCGGCGACGGCGGCGCGCAGCGGCACGCCGGCCTGGAGCAGCGACATCGTCGAGGCGCAGACCGAGCCCATCGAGGTGGAGCCGTTGGAGCCCATGGCCTCGGAGAGCTGGCGGATCGCGTAGGGGAACTCCTCGCGGGTGGGCAGCACGGGCAGCAGGGCGCGGCGCGCGAGCGCACCGTGGCCGACCTCGCGGCGCTTGGGCGAGCCCACGCGGCCGGTCTCGCCGGTGGAGAACGGCGGGAAGACGTACTTGTGCATGTAGCGGCGCGACTTCTCCGGGGAGAGGGTGTCGAGCTGCTGCTCCATCTTGAGCATGTCGAGGGTGGTGACACCCAGGATCTGGGTCTCGCCGCGCTCGAAGAGCGAGGAGCCGTGCACGCGCGGGATCACGCCGACCTCGGCGTGCAGCGGGCGGATGTCGGCCAGGCCGCGACCGTCGATGCGGACCTTGTCGCGCAGGACGCGCTCGCGCACTAGCGACTTGGTCAGCGAGCGGAAGGCGGCGCCGAGCTCCTTCTCGCGACCCTCGAACTGGCCGGCGAGCTTCTCCAGGACGGCGGCCTTGACCTCGTCGGTCTTGGCCTCGCGCTCCTGCTTGTCGCCGATGGTCATCGCGGCTGCTACGTCGGACTGCGCGGCGGCCTCGACGGCGGCGTAGACGTCGTCCTCGTAGTCGAGGAAGATCGGGAACTCCTGCACGGGCTTGGCGGCCACGTTGGCCAGCTCGACCTGCGCCTCGACCAGCTGCTTGATGAAGGGCTTGGCCGCGTCGAGACCGCCGGCGACGATCTCCTCGGTCGGGGCCTGCACGCCGCCCTGGACCAGGGTCCAGGTCTGCTCGGTGGCCTCGGCCTCGACCATCATGATGGCGACGTCGCCGGTCTCGGTCACGCGGCCGGCGACGACCATGTCGAAGACGGCGCGCTCGAGCTCGGAGTGCTTCGGGAAGGCGACCCAGCGCCCGTCGATGAGGGCGACGCGCACGCCGCCGACCGGGCCCGAGAAGGGAAGGCCCGAGAGCTGGGTGGAGATCGACGCGGCGTTGATGGCCAGCACGTCGTAGGGGGTGTCGGGGTTGAGCGCCATCACCGTGATGACGACCTGGACCTCGTTGCGCAGACCCTTCTTGAAGGTCGGGCGCAGCGGGCGGTCGATGAGGCGGCAGGTGAGGATGGCGTCCTCGCCCGGACGACCCTCGGAGCGGAAGAAGGAGCCGGGGATCTGGCCCGCGGCGTACATCCGCTCCTCGACGTCGATCGTCAGGGGGAAGAAGTCGAAGTGGTCCTTGGGGTGCTTGCCCGCGGTGGTCGCGGACAGCAGCATCGTGTCGTCGTCGAGGTAGGCCGTGACGGAGCCGGCGGCCTGGCGGGCCAGCAGCCCGGTCTCGAACTTGACGGTGCGGGTGCCGAAGGGACCGTTGTCGATGACGGTCTCGACGGCGGAGATCACGGGCTCAGCCGTGGTGTTCTCGGTCAAGGGGTGTCCTTGTTCTGTGCTCGCGGAGCGGACCGCGGCGTCCCCGCTCGAGGTGGCGGGCGTCTTGCGACGAGGATCCCGCGTGGGTGACCCTCCCGATAGCTGCTGGGAGGGGGCCGGTCTTCGATCGAGGCCCGCAGCGCGTCCGCCTCCTGGCGGGTCTGAGGGCCACTACCGAGGACCGGGCCGACGATGCGGGTCGCTCCTGGTGGGTGGAGATGGTGTGGAGATTCAGTTGTTCCGTCTCCGAGCGTAGTGCCCGGAGCCGTAAATGCGAGGGAGCGGCTGCCCACGAGGGGCAGCCGCTCCGCCCGTCAACGCGGTGTCAGCGACGCAGGCCGAGACGCTCGACGATCGAGCGGTAGCGGGCGATCTCCGTCTTCTGCAGGTAGTTCAGCAGGCGACGGCGCTGGCCGACGAGCAGCAGCAGACCACGACGGCTGTGGTGGTCGTGCTTGTGCTGCTTGAGGTGCTCGGTGAGGTGGCTGATGCGGTGGCTCAGCAGCGCGATCTGCACCTCGGGCGAGCCGGTGTCGCCCTCGGTCGTGGCGTACTCGGCGATGATCTTCTTCTTGGTCTCCGCGTCGGTACCGATCGACATGCGGTCTCCTTCCGTGCCCGAGGTGGGCGTTCGCTGCGCGGCGCGCCGGGGCCTGTTCTCCCGGGCACTCTGGTTCCGCGGCCGTTGGACGGCGGTGTTCGTGTGAGGGTCGTGCGAGGTGGTGCCGCTGCCCGCGGCGACGGCGTACGACGTGCTGCGGGCAACCGGTGGAGACTACCGCGCGCACGCCGGGGCCCCCAAAAGGGCGTCAGCCGACGCTGACGTCGACCCACGCCGGGGTGGCGTCGACGCGCCCGCCGCCGTCGCGCGCCCGTGCTCCCATCCGGTAGGACCCCGGCGCGAGGGCCGACCAGGTCCAGGACCACGTGGTCGGGCTGGCGAAGCGCGCGGCGGGGGTCGAGGCGCCGTCGTTCCAGGTGAAGGGTCCCCAGCTCCCGGTCGCGGCATTCCACCACAGGCCCGTGGTCCGGTCCTGCAGCGCCACGTCGACCCAGCCCACCCCCGAGAGGTCGGTGGCGCGGCCGGCGAGGACCACGTCGCCCGGCGCGAGCACCTGGCCCGCGGTCGGTGCCGTCACCCGGGTCTCCGCGCCGGTCTGGTCGGGCTCGGCGAGGCCGACCACGAAGCCCGCCGAGGCGCCGACGGGGTCCTCTCCCCCACCGGTGTCGACGGCGCGGGCGACCACGACGTACCGCTCGGCGGCCGGCGGGGTCCAGGTCGCGCTCCAGCCGGTCGCCGTCGCGCCGGGCGCCGTGAGCGTGGCGGTCGACCAGGTCGGGTCGGCCGACCAGGCGCTGCCGGTCCACCACAGCCCGCTGCGCGCGTGCTGCACCGCCCAGCGCACCGCCGCGACGCCACGGTCGTCGGCCGCGTCGCCGGACAGGGCGACCATGCCGGGCAGGAGCGTGGTGGCGGGCGGGGTCACGGTGGTGCTCGGCGCCACCGGGTCGGGCTCGCGCACCGAGACCTCGGTGCTGCGCACCGGCGCCGACAGCGTGCCGTCGGCGTCGCGGGCCCGGGCCTCGAGGTGGTAGTCGTGGTCGGTCTCGGCGCCGGGGAAGACCCACCGCCACCGGGCCGAGGTGGGGCTGCCCGCCCACGGGGCGAGACCCCAGGTCTGCGCGGTCGCCCAGGTCGCCGTGGTCGGGTCCCACCACAGGCCCGTGGCCCGGTCGCGCACCGACACCTCGACCGAGGCCAGCGACCGGTCGTCGCCCGCCAGGCCCTCGACCACCACCGGGCCGGGCGTGACCGAGCCCGTGGTCGGCGA
Organism: Nocardioides sp. Leaf307; assembly: GCF_001423135.1. Lineage (NCBI taxonomy): Bacteria > Bacillati > Actinomycetota > Actinomycetes > Propionibacteriales > Nocardioidaceae > Nocardioides > Nocardioides sp. Leaf307. The sequence goes on from NZ_LMNY01000002.1 coordinate 518,855, forward strand.
GGTCAGGGTCAGCGTGGGCCGTGAGAAGAGGTACGCCGGGCGCGCGCGGCCCGGGTCGAGCACGACGACCCGGTCGTTGGAGGAGTCCGCGACGTAGAGCAGGCCCGCCGCGTCGTGGGTGATGCCGGCGGGGTTGCGCAGCTGCAGCGGACCCGAGCCCACCGAGCCCCAGCGCCCCAGGAAGGCCCCGCCGGTCGTGAAGGCCTGCACCCTCGACTGCGCCTCGTCGGTGGCGTAGACGACGCCGTCGGAGACGGTGACGCCCCACAGGCCGGTGAACTTGCCGGCCGCGGTGCCCCTGCCGCCGAAGCTGCGCAGCGCCGGACCGCCGGTGGGGCCGTAGACGTAGATCTTCTGCTGGTTGGTGCCCGTGTCGGCGACGTAGACCAGACCGGTGGCCTCGTCGACGGCCACGGTCCGGGCGTTGCGCGCGATGGTGGCGACCTGCGCGCCGGTGTCGGCGTCGAGCACCTTGACCTGGGCGCTGCTGTTCTCGTAGGTCGACCCGGGGTCCGCGACGTAGGCGTAGCCGCTGCCGAAGGCCATCCCGAAGGGCTTCTCGAGCATGCCGGGCTCGTTGTTGCGCCGGTTGCCCTCCTCGCCGACCTGGAAGAGGAAGCCGGCCTCGTCGTCGTAGACGAAGATGGTGCCGCCGGCGTTGTTGCTCACCCAGACGCGGTCGCGCGCGGCGTCGACGGCGATGCCGCGGGGGTACTTCACGCCGTAGGGCGGGGTGTTGCCGCGCCCGCCCCAGCAGCCGGTCCACGTGCCGTCGGCGGCGTAGCGGCAGAAGCGCTGGTTCCAGGAGTCCGCCACCCAGACCTCGCCGGTCGCGGGGTCGACGCCGACGTCGCGCGGCTGGCCGAGCTGCCCGCCGGGGCGCTCGGGCAGCGGGGTCGGCTCGACCCCGCGCGAGACGCCGGTCAGGGGGTCGAAGGCCTGGATGCGGTAGTTGCCGTACTCGCTGACCCACAGGTCGCCCTCGGGCCCGAAGGCGAGCTGGCGCGGGGCGACGAGGCGCCCCGGCTCGGTGCCGTGGCCGCCGATCTGCAGCAGCGGTCGGCCCTCGAGGTCGAAGACCTCGACCTGGTCCTGCACCGCGTCGACGACGTAGAGGCGCCCGGCCTCGTCGTCGACCACCACGCTGCGCAGGTCGCCCGAGAGCGCGCCGGGCACGTCGGCCTCGCCGGAGGTGCCGATCGAGCGGATCAGGGTGCCGTCGGGCGAGAGCACCTGGACCCGGCGGTTGACGGCGTCGGCGAGGTAGACGCGTCCGTCGGAGCCCACGTCGATGCCGTAGAACTGGCCCGGCTTCTGGCCCGGGAAGGACAGGTCCCACGAGGAGACCTGGGCGCCCCCGCCGGGGGCCAGGCGGATCAGCCGCGAGGGGTCGGCGTCGGTGTTCCACAGGTGGCTGTCGAGCACCCACACGTAGCCCTCGTCGTCGACGGTGACCCACGCGGTGTAGGTCTGGGAGCCGGACGTCGGGTCGACCACCACGTCGGGCAGTCGCGTGCCGTCGGCGGCGTAGTGGGCCAGGGTGTCGGGCTTGGGCTTGCCGACGTAGGTCTCGCCGGTGCGCGGGTCGACGGCCACCGAGGCCAGGACCGACTCGGGGTCGCCCGAGGCCGCGCTGGGCTGCGGGAGCACGCCGGTGGAGCGCCAGTCAGCGTCGAAGGTGCGCACCTGGTAGTTGAAGTAGTCGCCGACGATCCAGCGCTGCGAGACGGGGTTCCACGCCAGGCCCCAGGGGAAGAGGCTGGCGCGCCCGGTGCCGCCGATGGTGCGCACCATCGCGGGGGGCTTCCACGGCTCGGCCGCCGCCGCGCCGGGGCCGACCCCGGCCCGGTGCGGGCCCGGCGCCGGGAGGAGCGGGAGGAGGGGCAGGGCGAGGGCGAGGAGCGCGACGAGCGCCCCGGTCACCGCACGGCGCGCAACAGGCTTCACCCAGCGAGTCTGCGAGCGCACCGCCGCACCCGCGACCCCCATTGTGGGGAGCCGGTCCGGGCCGGGCTCCCCCGGCCCGGACCCGCTCAGCCCTCCAGCAGCGCGAGCACCGCGGCCCGCGCGGCCTGCGGGTCGGGCGCCGACAGCGCGGCCTCCGCGGCCTCCTCGCACGTGGCCATCGACACGGTGCCGAGGCGGGCGCCGACCGACCGCACGGCGGCCGAGGCCATCGACAGCGAGGTGACCCCCATGCCGACCAGCGCGCAGGCCAGCAGCGGGTCGGCCGCGGCCTCGCCGCACACGCCCACGGGCTTGCCGGCCTCCTGGCCCGCGTGGGCGGTGATGGCGATCAGCTGCAGCACCGCGGGCTGCCACGGGTCGGTGAGGTGCGCCAGGTCGGTGGCCATGCGGTCGGCCGCCATGGCGTACTGCGTGAGGTCGTTGGTGCCGATCGAGAGGAAGTCGACCACCTCGAGCATCCGGTGGGCGAGCAGGGCGGCGGAGGGCACCTCGACCATGACACCGGCCTTGAGCCCGCGGGAGCGCACCGCCTCCGCGAACCCGGCCGCCTCGGCGACCGTGGCGACCATGGGCGCCATCACCCAGGTCTCGGTGCCGGTGCGCTCCGCGGCAGCGGCGATGCCGTCGAGCTGACGCTCCAGGAGGCCGGGGTTGTCGAAGGAGAGCCGCAGCCCGCGCACGCCCAGGGCGGGGTTCTCCTCCCCGTCGTGGGTGGCGAAGGCGACCGGCTTGTCGGAGCCGGCGTCGAGGGTGCGCACGACGACGTAGCGCTCACCGGAGAAGGGCGACAGGACGTCGGAGTAGATGTCGGCCTGCTCCTCGACCGAGGGCTCCTCGGTGCGGTTGAGGAAGCACAGCTCGGTGCGGAAGAGCCCGACGCCCTCGACGGGGCCGGTGGCCGCCCCCGCGGCGCTCTCGCCGTCGGCGACGTTGGCCAGGATCTTCACGCTCGTGCCGTCGGTGGTGCGCCCCGGGCCGGTCCAGCCCTCGACCGCCGCGCGGACCTCGCGGTCGGCCGCGACCCGGCGGGCCGTGTCGGCCTCGTCGGGGTCGAGCTCGACGACGCCGGTGGACCCGTCGACGAGCAGGCGGGTGCCCGAGCGCAGGCCCATGGCGCCCGCCGTGCCGACCACGCAGGGGATGCCGAGCTGGCGCGCGATGATCGCGGTGTGGCTCGTGGGCCCGCCGCGCTCGGTCACCAGCGCGACGACCACCGTGGGGTCGAGCCCCGCGGTGTCGGAGGGCGCGAGGTCCTCGGCCACCAGCACCGAGGGCTCCTGCGGTGTGGGCACGCCCGGCTCAGGCTCGCCTACGAGGTGCGCCAGCACCCGGCGCTCGATGTCGCGCAGGTCGGTGACCCGCTCGGCCATCAGCCCGCCCATCTGCGTGAAGACGCCCACGAACTGCTCGACGCCGGCGGCGAGGGCGCTCAGCAGGTCCTCACCGGAGCGCAGGTGCTTGCGCACGGCGATGCGCAGGCCCTTGTCACGGGCCAGGCCCGCGCTGGCGGTGAGCACCTCCGCGGCCGCGCCGTGGGCGCTGCCCGCGCGGCGCTCGAAGCCGGCCGCGACCGCGCCCGCGGCGTCGTCGTAGGCCCGCAGGGCGGCCTCCTCGTCGAGGGAGGCGCCGTCGAAGGCCTCGATCGCGGCGGGGCTGATCTCGGAGCGGACCACGAGCGCGGGCCCGGTCGCCAGCCCGGGCACCACCGGGGTGCCGAGGAGCTGGTCGGTGGACGTCTGGGTGACCATGGCCACAACTTATCCCCGGAATCACTTGACAGTCAAACAGAAACGGGGATAAAACAACATGAACGCAGAACCGCACCGGCCGAGCCGGTGACCGACCAGACCGGCAGGAGCCGGCAACCGAGAGGGGGGACGAGGGCAATGTACGCAGAGGAACGCCAGCAGGCCATGGCCCAGCTCGTCGCCGACCGCGGCCGACTGTCGGTGACCGCGCTCGCCGAGACCTTCGAGGTCACCACGGAGACCGTGCGCCGCGACCTGTCGGCCCTCGAGCGGATGGGCCTCGTGCGGCGTGTCCACGGCGGGGCGATCCCGGCCCACACCCTCGCCGCCATCGAGTCCGGCCTGCTCGAGCGCGACCAGGCCAACGTCGCGCAGAAGGACCGCATCGCCCAGGCCGCGCTCGACCTGCTGCCCGCGCCCGGCTCGGTCGTGCTCTTCGACGCCGGCACCACCACCGCCCGCCTCGCCAGCCTGCTGCCCCGCGACCACCAGCTGATCGTGCTCACCCACTCGGTGCCGATCGCGGCCCGCCTCGCGACCGTGCCCCACATCGAGCTCCACCTGCTGCCCGGACGCGTGCGCACGACGACGCAGGCCGCCGTCGGCGCCGACACGGTGGCCGCCCTCGAGCTGGTGCGCGCCGACGTCGCCTTCGTCGGCACCAACGGCATCACCGTGGGCCACGGCCTCAGCACCCCCGACCACGACGAGGCCGCCACCAAGCGGGCCATGGTCGCCGCCGCACGCCAGGTCGTCGTGCTCGCCGACGCCGCCAAGGTGGGGCAGGAGGCCCTCGTGCGGTTCGCGTCGCTGGAGGACGTCGACCTGCTCGTCACCGACGACGCCATCGACCCCGAGCACGCCGTCGAGCTCAAGGACCACGACGTGGAGGTCGTCATCGCATGATCGTCACCCTGACGCCCAACCCCAGCCACGACCGGACGGTCACGCTCGACGCCCCGCTCGAGCGCGGCGCCGTGCAGCGCGCGGCCTCGGTGCTCTCGCAGGCCGGGGGCAAGGGCGTGAACATCTCGCGCGCCTCCGTGGCCGCAGGAGTGCCGTCGATCGCGGTGCTGCCCGCGCCCTCCGACGACCCCTTCGTGCTCGAGCTGCTGGCCGCCGGGATCGACTGCCGCCCCGTCGACGGCACGGGCAGCCCGCGGGTCAACATCACGATCACCGAGCCCGACGGCACGACGACCAAGCTGAACAGCCCCGGGCCCGACGTGACCCCCGAGGTGCTGCGGGCGCTGGTCGACTCGCTGCGCCGCCGGGCGGGCAGCGCCGACTGGATCGTCCTGGCCGGATCGCTGCCCCCCGGCGCGCCCAGCTCCTGGTACGCCGAGGTCGTCACCGCGCTGCGCGACACCCCCGCCCGGGTGGCGGTCGACACCAGCGACGCCCCGCTGCGCGCCCTCGTCGACGCCCTGCCCGGGGCGGCGCCGTACCTGATGAAGCCCAACGGCGACGAGCTGGCCTCCTTCACCGGCGGCGACGCCGAGGAGCTCGAGCGCGACCCGCACGCCGCGGCCCGCGCCGCCCGGCTGCTGGTCGACCGCGGTGTCTCCACGGTGCTCGCCACCCTCGGCGGCAACGGCGCCGTGCTCGTGACCGCCGACGGCGCGTGGCACGCCACTCCCCCGCCCACCACCGTGGTCTCCACGGTCGGTGCGGGCGACTCCAGCCTCTTCGGCTACCTGCTGGGCGACCTGCGCAAGCACTCGCCCGCCCAACGACTCGCGCTCGCCGTCGCCTACGGCAGCGCGGCCGCCGGACTCCCCGGCACCACCATCCCGCTGCCCGCCCAGGTCCGCCCGGACCTGGTCGCGGTCCGCGACCTGCTCGACACCCAGGAGGGTGAACGTGTCTGACCTCATCACTGCCGACCTGGTCCGCCTCGACGCGGACCTCGGCTCGGAGAAGCACGACGTGATCCGTGCGCTGGCGGCGACGGTCGGTGAGGCCGGCCGCGCCACCGACGTCGCGCAGCTCGCCGACGACGCGATCGCCCGCGAGGGCACGTCGCCCACCGGCCTGCCCGGCGGCATCGCCATCCCCCACTGCCGCACCGCCGGCGTGGAGGAGCCGACGCTCGCCTTCGCCCGGCTCTCGCCGCCGGTCGACTTCGGCGCCAAGGACGGGCCGGCCGACCTCGCCTTCCTCATCAGCGCTCCCGCGGGCGGTGACGCCACCCACCTGCAGCTGCTGACCAAGCTGGCCCGCGCCCTGGTGAAGCCGGCCTTCACCGACGCGCTGCGCGCCGCCGAGACGCGCGAGGAGGTCGTGGAGATCGTCGCCGACGTGCTCGGCACAGCCCCCGCGGCCAAGCCGGCCGCCGCCGCGGCCCCGGCCGCCGCGAGCGCGTCGGCGTCCGCCGGCGGTGCTGCCGCCACCGCGCCCGCCGCCGCCCCGGCCGCCCCGGCCGCCGCCACCGCCACCCGACGCCGCCTGGTCGCGGTCACGGCGTGCCCCACCGGCATCGCCCACACCTACATGGCCGCGGAGGCCCTCGAGGCCGCCGCCGAGCGGGCCGGGGTCGACCTCGCCGTCGAGACCCAGGGCTCGGCCGGCTCGACGCCGCTGGGCGCCGACGTGATCCGCCAGGCCGAGGCCGTCATCTTCGCCGTCGACGTGGGGGTGCGCGACCGGGCCCGCTTCGCCGGCAAGCCGCTGGTCTCCTCGGGCGTCAAGCGGCCGATCGACGCCGCCGACGCCATGATCGCCGAGGCGCTGCGCAACGCCGACGACCCGGCCGCTCCGCGCGTCGAGGGCTCCGGCTCCGACGCGGGAGACACCGACACCGCAGGCCAGGAGACTTGGGGCGGCCGCATCCGCCGAATCCTCATGACCGGCGTGTCCTACATGATCCCGTTCGTGGCCGCCGGCGGTCTGCTGATCGCCCTGTCGTTCCTCTTCGGCGGCTACGAGATCGTGAACCACCCCGAGATCGCCACCGACAACACCCTCTTCAACCTGCCCGACGTCGACGCGCTGGGCCTCGACCACGCACTCTTCGGGTCCGCCTTCCTCGCCTACATCGGAGCCCTCCTCTTCGTCCTCGGTGGAGCCGCCTTCGGCTTCCTCGTCCCTGCCCTCGCGGGCTACATCGCCTACGCCATCGCCGACCGTCCCGGCATCGCCCCCGGATTCGTGATGGGCGCGATCGCTGGGACCACGCAGTCCGGCTTCATCGGCGGCATCATCGGCGGTGTTCTCGCCGGCGTCGTCGCGCACTGGATCGCCTCGTGGAAGATCCCGACCTGGGCGCGCGGCCTGATGCCGGTGCTGGTCATCCCGCTGGGCGCCACGCTCATCGCCGGCCTGATCATGGTCGTCGTGCTCGCCCGCCCGCTTGCCAGCCTGATGGGCTCGCTCAGCGACGGCCTGACCTACATGGGCGACCGCCCCGGCCTGGCGATCCTGCTCGGCGCGATCCTCGGTCTGATGATGGCCTTCGACATGGGCGGCCCGCTCAACAAGACCGCCTACGCCTTCGCGACCACCGGGCTGGCCGCCGCCGCCACCTCGACCGACGCCCCCGAGCTCAAGATCATGGCCGCGGTCATGCTCGCCGGCATGGTGCCCCCGATCGCCCTGGCCCTGGCCACCGTCGTGCGGCCGAAGCTCTTCACCCAGCCCGAGCGGGAGAACGGCAAGGCCGGCTGGCTCTTGGGCGCCTCCTTCATCACCGAGGGCGCCATCCCGTTCGCCGCGGCCGACCCGCTGCGCGTGATCCCCTCGATCATGCTCGGCAGCGCCGTCACCGGCGGCCTGTCGCAGGCCTTCGACGTCACGCTCCGGGCACCGCACGGCGGCATCTTCGTGCTCTTCGCCGTCGACGGGGTGCTGGGCTTCATCATCGCCCTGGTCGCCGGGGTGCTCGTCGCCGCGGCCGCCGTCATTGCCCTGAAGTCCACGGCCAAGACGCCTGTCGTCGCCCCCATCGCCTGACCCCGCCACACCCGCCCGCACCCACCCCCTCCGAAGGAGCACCATGCCCAGCAAGACCGTCACCGTCGGCTCCGCCGTCGGCCTGCACGCCCGCCCCGCCGCGATCATCTCCGAGGCGGCCGGTGAGCTCGACTCCGAGGTCATGCTCGCCGTCGAGGGCGAGGAGCCGGTCGAGGCCAGCTCCGCGCTGCTGATCATGACCCTGGGCGCCGGCAAGGGCGACTCGGTCACCGTCTCCGGTGACTCCGAGGCCGACGTCGAGGCCATCGCGGCCCTCGTCGAGAAGGACCTCGACGCCTGACGTCGTCCCACCCGCGCGGACGCAGCGGCCCGGCACCCTCCAGGGTGCCGGGCCGCGGCGCGTCCGGAGGCGTCGCGGCGACGCCGCCCGTCGACCCTCAGTCCGCCGCGCGGGCGCGCAGCGTGAGGTAGACCGCGCGCATCCCCACCGCCCGCTCGACGTGGCGGGTCACGCCGGAGAAGAACTGCTCGCGGTAGGTCTCGTCGGTGACCGCCGAGACCGTGAAGTAGAGACCGGAGAAGGCGGCGAGGAAGAGCGCGACCTTCACCAGCTCCACCGAGACGCTCGGCAGCCAGGTGAGGCTCGTGATGCTCTCGCGGGCGGTCCAGGCCAGCTGCACCTGCTCCCCCATGGCCAGGGAGCCGAAGAGCAGGAAGAAGGCGAAGACCATCGCCACCAGCAGCAGCACCTGCACGGCCTGGATGACCAGGAGGACGAGCACGAGGTTCCACCGCTCGAAGCCGGTGACCTCGGCGCGGGACGCAGGATCGGCCGTCGCGTCGGCGAGCAGCTCCTCGCAGGCGGCCTCCAGCGGTGTGCCCCGGCAGGCGCGTCGCAGGAACGCGTCGTCGACCGCGTCGTCGGCGCGGTCGACCTCCTCGGGCAGCCGCACCAGCAGGAAGGCCACGGCCAGGCCGCCGAGCAGCAGCACCAGCAGCCACAGCACGCCGGGGGCGAGGCTGGCCGAGAGCTGCCACACCTCGGCGTTGATGAAGAGGAAGGTCATGAAGAGCAGCAGCAGCGGCAGCGCCCGGGTGGCCATCGGCAGCAGCAGCCGCAGGCTGCCGAACGTCCGGCCCAGCGCCCAGGCGAGGATCGGGCGCAGCCGCAGCGCCGTGAGGGCGTACCAGCCGAGGGCCGCCAGCCCGAGCGAGACGAGCAGCGCCGGCGCCGCGCTGAGCTCACCCACCCACCAGGCCAGCAGCCCGCCCAGGGTGCCGGCCACGACCGCGACGACCAGCAGCAGCGGTGCGGTGCGCCCGGGCTTGAGGGCCTGGCGCGCCGCGGCCCGCTCGGAGGGCACGAAGTAGGTCAGGCCGTTGCGGGCGAACCACGTCTCCGCGGCCGCGAGGTCGGTCGGGGTCGACGACTCCCCCATCAGCCGCGGAGCAGGTCGCGGGCCCGCGCGACGTCGTCGGCCATCTGCACCAGCAGCTCCTCGACCGAGGCGAAGGCGGTCATGCCGCGCAGGCGCTCGACGAAGGAGACCTCGACCTCGACGCCGTAGAGCTCGAGGTCGGTGTGGTCGAGCACGTAGCTCTCCACGCGCCGGTCGCGCTCCCCGGCGAAGGTCGGGTTGGTGCCGACGCTGATCGCGGCGGGCAGCGGGTCGCCCGTCGCGCCGACGCGGCGCAGCCAGCCGGCGTAGACGCCGTCGGCCGGGGCCGCGACGCTCGCGTCGATCGGCACGTTGGCCGTGGGGTAGCCGAGCTCGCGTCCGCGCTGGTCGCCCTGCACCACGAGGCCGCGCACGGCGTAGGGCCGACCGAGAGCCTCGGCTGCGCCGGCCACGTCGCCGGCGGCCAGGCACGTGCGGACGTAGGTCGACGACCACACCATCGGGCCGCCGTCGAGCGGGATGCCCTCGGCGGCGAAGTCGTGGCGCAGACCCTCCTCGACCAGCGTGGTCACGTCGCCGGCGGCCTTGTGGCCGAAGCGGAAGTTGGCCCCGACCACGACGCTCGCGGCGTGCAGCGCGTCGACGAGGACCTTGACCACGAACTCCTCCGGCGTCCAGGCCGCCACGGCGCGGTCGAAGGGCAGGGCCAGCACGGCGTCGGCGCCGGCCTCGTCGAGCAGCGCGGCGCGCGCCTCCATCGTGGTGAGCGTCGTCGGCGCGTGCTCGGGACGCAGCACGGCCATCGGGTGCGGGTCGAAGGTGACCGCGACGACGGGGCGGTCGCCGGCGAGCGAGCGCGCCCTCGCCAGCACGCGACGGTGACCGAGGTGGACGCCGTCGAAGTTGCCGACCACCACGACTGAGCGCGGCTGGTCCGGGGGGACGTCGTCGAGGGAGCGCCAGATCTGCACGGTCAAACCCTAGACCCGGGCCCTCAGACGAAGACGGCGACCGCCCGGGCCCGGTCGTCGCGGGGCTCGTAGAGGGCCAGGAACTCCCCCGCCGGGTCGAAGAGCGCGGTGAGGCCGTCGAGCGCCAGGTCGAGCGGCCGCCCGATGCGCACGTCGCCGGCCTGACGCGCGTCGAGGTCGAGGGACGCGAACGCCGCGCGTGCGGCGGCGGCGACCGGCAGCAGTGCGCCGGGACCCTGCTCGGCCAGCTGCTCCAGGGTGGTGGCGACCGTGAGGTCGTAGGGCCCGACGGCCGTGCGGCGCAGCGCGGTGAGGTGGCCGCCCACGCCGAGCACGCGACCCGCGTCGCGGGCGATGGCGCGCACGTAGGTGCCGCTGGAGCAGCGCAGCGCGACGTCGACGTCGACCACGTCCGTGGTCGGGGACCCGCCGGCGCCGTCCCCCGTCACCGCACCGCCGGGCACCCGGCGCACGTCGAGGACCGTGAGCTCGTGGACCGTGACCGGCCGGGCGGCGAGCTGCACGTCCTCGCCGTCGCGCACGCGCTGGTAGGCGCGCTTGCCGTCCACCTTGATGGCCGAGACCGCGGTCGGCACCTGCTCGATGTCGCCCACGAAGCCCGCGAGGCTCTCGCGCACCGCCGCCTCGTCGAGGTGACCGGCCGGCGTGGTCGCGACGACCTCGCCCTCGGCGTCGTCGGTGGTCGTGGCGACCCCGAGGCGCACGGTGGCGGCGTAGGCCTTCTCGGTGAGCATGAGGTGGCCCAGCAGCCGGGTCGCCCGGTTGACGCCCAGCACGAGCACGCCGGTGGCCATCGGGTCGAGCGTGCCGGCGTGGCCGACCTTGCGCGTGCCGAGCGCCCGGCGCGCCCGGGACACCACGTCGTGCGACGTGATGCCGCCGGGCTTGTCGACGACCAGCAGGCCGGCGAGGTCGGTCACCGGAGCTCGTCGCCCCCGGTGTCGGGCTCCGCCGCCGAGGGTCCGTCCGCGACGGCCCCGGGCTCGTCGTCGGCCTCGTCGTCGGCCTCGTCGTCGGCCTCGCGGGGCTTCTTGTACGGATCCTCCCCGCCGGCGTACGTCGCACCGCGCGCAGCGGCCACGGCCTCGTCCTGGGCCCTGGCACGCGCGAGGACCTCGTCGAGCTGCCGGGCGGTGTCGGGGAGCGCGTCGGCGACGAAGGTCAGCGTGGGCACGTGGCGCATGCCGAGCTGCTTGCCGACCTCCGAGCGGATCAGGCCCTTGGCCGACTCCAGCGCGGCGGCGGTGCCGGCCCGGGCGGCCTCGTCGTCGCCGTCGGCGCCGAGCACGGTGTAGAAGACCGTGGCCTGCTGGGTGTCGCCGGTGACGCGCACGTCGGTGACGGTGACGAAGCCGAGGCGCGGGTCCTTGACGCGACGCTCGAGCATCTCGGCGACGATGACCTGGATCCGGTCGGCGATCTTGCGGACTCGGGGGCTGCTCATGTTCTCACTCTCTCGCACGCCCGGCTGGGGCGCYGGCTCGGAGGGTCGATCAGGAGCGCGGGATCTCACGCATCTCGAAGGACTCCACGACATCGCCGATCTTGATGTCCTGGAAGTTGCGCAGCACCAGACCGCACTCGAAGCCCTCGCGGACCTCGGAGGCGTCGTCCTTCTCCCGGCGCAGGGAGGACAGGTCGAGGTTGTCGGCGACCACGGCGTTGTCGCGCAGCACGCGCGCCTTGGCGTTGCGTCGCACGACACCGCTGGTGATCATGCAGCCCGCGATGTTGCCGATCTTCGACGAGCGGAAGATCTCGCGGATCTCCGCCTGGCCGAGCACCGACTCCTCGTAGACCGGCTTGAGCATGCCCTTGAGGGCCGCCTCGATCTCCTCGATCGCCTGGTAGATGATCGAGTAGTAGCGGATCTCGACGCCTTCCTTGTCCGCCATCTCGGTCGCCTTGCCCTGGGGCCGGACGTTGAAGCCGATGATGATGGCGTCGGAGGCGGCGGCCAGGTCGACGTTGGTCTCGGTGATCGCACCGACACCGCGGTCGATGACCCGCAGGCTGACCTCGTCGCCCACGTCGATGTGCGACAGGGCGTCCTCGAGCGCCTCGACCGAGCCGGACACGTCGCCCTTGAGGATGAGGTTGAGCTCCTGGCTCTCGCCCTTCTCCATGGAGGCCATGAAGTCCTCGAGGGTGCGACGCACGCGGCGCTTGGCCTGCATGGCCGCCCGCTCACGCGACTCGCGCTTCTCGGCGATCTGGCGGGCCATCCGGTCGTCCTCGACGACGATGAAGTTCTGACCCGCGCCGGGGACGGCGGTCAGACCCAGCACCATCGCGGGGCGCGACGGGTCGGCCTCGGTGATGTTCTCGCCGTGCTCGTCGAGCATTGCCCGCACGCGGCCGTAGCCGGCGCCGGCGACGATCGAGTCGCCCACGCGCAGCGTGCCGCGCTGGACCAGCACCGTGGCGACCGGGCCGCGACCGCGGTCCAGGTGCGCCTCGACCACGAGGCCCTGCGCGTCCTGCGTGGGGTTGGCCCGCAGGTCGAGCGAGGCGTCGGCGGTGAGGACGACGGCCTCGAGGAGCTTGTCGAGGTTGAGCTCGGACTTGGCCGAGACGTCGACGAACATCGAGTCGCCGCCGTACTCCTCGGGCACGAGGCCGTACTCGGTGAGCTGGCCGCGGACCTTGGTCGGGTCGGCGTCGGGCTTGTCGATCTTGTTGACCGCGACCACGATCGGCACACCGGCGGCCTTGGCGTGGTTGAGCGCCTCGACCGTCTGCGGCATGACGCCGTCGTCGGCCGCGACCACGAGGATCGCGATGTCGGTCGCCTGGGCACCACGGGCACGCATGGCGGTGAACGCCTCGTGACCGGGGGTGTCGATGAAGGTGATGCGACGCTCGTCGCCGTCGACCTCCGCCGCGACCTGGTAGGCACCGATGTGCTGCGTGATGCCGCCGGCTTCCTTGGCCACGACGTTGGCGTTGCGCAGCGCGTCGAGCAGCTTGGTCTTTCCGTGGTCGACGTGACCCATGACGGTCACGACCGGCGGCCGGATGACCAGGTCGCTCTCGTCGCCCTCGTCCTCGCCGAACTCCAGGTCGAAGGACTCGAGCAGCTCGCGGTCCTCGTCCTCGGGGGAGACGACCTGGACGACGTAGTTGAGCTCCTCGCCGAGCAGCTCGAAGGTCTCGTCGTTGACCGACTCGGTGGCCGTGACCATCTCGCCGAGGCTGAAGAGCATCTGCACGAGGGAGGACACGTCGACGCCGATGCGCTCGGCGAAGTCGGTCAGCGAGGCGCCTCGGGGCAGCTTGACGGTCTCGCCGTCGCCCTTGCGGACGCGCACGCCGCCGATGGTCGGCGCCTGCATCGCCTCGAACTCCTGGCGACGCGCCCGCTTCGACTTGCGACCACGACGCGAGGGGCCGCCGGGGCGACCGAAGGCACCCTGCGTCTGACCGCGCTGGCCGGGACGACCGCCGCCGGGACGACCGCCGCCGGTGGGGCCGAAGCCGCCGGGACGACCCGGAGCACCGCCGCCGCCGGGACCACCGCGACCGGGGGCGCCGGGACGACCCGGAGCACCGCCGCGACCGGGGGCACCCGGGCGACCCGGAGCGCCGGGACGACCGCCCGGACCCTGGCCGAACGCGGCCGGGGACTTGGGCATCATCGCGGGGTTGGGACGGGGCATGCCCGAGCGACCCGGCGCACCGCCGTCGCGACCGGCCGGCGGACGCGGGGGACGCTGGTCACCGGCACTCGCGCCGCCACCGGCACTGCCGGGAGCGGGCGCGGCGGGACCGCGGTCGCCGCCCGGGGCCGGGGCGGAGGGCCGACGGCCCATGCCCTGGTTGGACGAGAAGGGGTTGTTGCCCGGGCGCGGCGCACCGGGGCGGCCGACCGGCCGGGGTGCCGGCGACTTGGGGGCACCCGGAGCGGGGGCCGCCTTCGCGGCGGGAGCAGCTGGCGCAGCGGGGGTGGCCTTGGCCGCGGGTGCAGCCGGCGCCGCGGGGGCGGCCGGAGCCTCCGGAGCCGCGGGCGCCTGCTTGCGCGGGGCCGGCTTGGGGCCCGGGCGCGGGCCCGACGGGGCGGGCGCGCTCGGGGCGGCGGCGGCCGGCGCAGCGGCCGGGGGCGTCGACGCGGCCGGCTGGGCCGGAGCGGCGGGCGCCGGGGCGGCGGGCTTCGCCGCAGCGGCGGGGCCGGGCTTGGCGGCGGGGGCGCTGGGCGCGGGGGCGGCGGCGGGGCCGTCGCTCTTCAGCTGGGGTCCGACCTCCTTGCGGAAACGCATCTCCGCAGGGAGCTCGACGGTCGAGCTCGCCGACTTGACGAACTCCCCCATCTCCTTGAACTTCTCGAGAACGAACTTGCTCTCGACACCGAACTCCTTGGCGAGCTCGTGAACGCGGGTCTTGGCCACAATTCTCCTAATCGGCCCCTCGACCCGGTCGGGTGTCTACGAGAGGCGGTGGTGGTGGTGCAAACTCATCGGAAAGAACTCATCGAGTGCTCATGAGCTGCTGCTCCAGTCCTGGTCGTTCGATCCGGAAGTGGATCTGCTGGTCGATCGTGATCGGTCGTCGTGCTCGCGGGCTGCGACCCACTCCCCCACCGGCGCACTGCCCGGGCCGTCGGTGAGCCGGAGGGCCCGCCCGAACGCCTTGCGTCGCACCGCGAGGTCGTAGCAACCGGTGGTGGGGTGCAGGTGTGCTCCCCGGCCGGGCGCGGTGCCGTCGGGATCGGGCACGACGACCGAGCGGCCGTGCGCGTCCGAGCCGGCGGTGACCCGCAACAACTCGCGCTTCGCGGCCCGGGTCCGACAACCCACGCAGGTCCGGACGGGGCCCTCGAGGGGCCGGTCGTCCGGGGAACTGCGGGAGCTGTCTGGTCGAGCCACTGTGACGATCCTAGCCCGACACGCCCGACCTTTCCGAACCGGCGCCACGGTGCCGCGCCGCCGCAGCCCCCGACGGCACCGGGTCCGGCCGGTCGCCCGACCGGTCAGTCGCCCGGTCGCTCGGTCGGCGCCTCGTCGGAGCGGATGTCGATGCGCCACCCCGTCAGGCGGGCGGCCAGGCGGGCGTTCTGCCCCTCCTTGCCGATGGCCAGGGAGAGCTGGAAGTCGGGCACGACCACGCGGGCCGAGCGGGCGGCGAGGTCGACGATCTCCACCGAGGTGACCCGGGCCGGGGACAGGGCGCTCGCGACGAGGGTCGCGGGGTCCTCCGACCAGTCGACGATGTCGATCTTCTCGCCGTTCAGCTCGGCCATCACGCTGCGCACGCGCTGGCCCATGGGCCCGATGCACGCCCCCTTGGGGTTGATGCCGGTGGTGCCGGGGCGGGCGTGCACGGCCATCTTCGTGCGGTGACCGGCCTCGCGCGCGATCGCGGCGATCTCGACCTGACCGCTGGCGATCTCGGGCACCTCGAGGGCGAAGAGCTTCTTGACCAGGTTGGGGTGGCTGCGCGAGAGCGTGATCTGCGGGCCGCGCATGCCCTTGCGCACCGACACCACCAGGCACTTGATGCGGCTGCCGTGGGTGTACTGCTCACCCGGGACCCGCTCGCCCACCGGCAGCAGGGCCTCGAGCTTGCCCAGGTCGACCATCACGTCGTCGGGGTTGCGCCCCTGCTGGACGACCCCGGAGATGATGTCGCCCTCCTTGCCGGCGAACTCCCCGAAGCGGATGTCGTCCTCGGCGTCACGCAGCCGCTGGAGCATGATCTGCTTGGCGGTCGTCGCCGCGATCCGGCCGAAGCCGGCCGGGGTGTCCTCGAACTCCCCGACCTTGACGCCGTCGTCGTCGAGCTCGGCGGCGAGCACCGTGACGTGGCCGCTCTTGCGGTCGAGCTCGACCCGCGCCTGCTCGCTGGCCCCCGGGGACTTGTGGTAGGCCGTGAGCAGGGCCTGCTCGATCGCCTCCACCAGCACCTCGAAGGAGATCTCCTTCTCGCGCTCCAGCATCCGCAGGATGCTCATGTCGATGTCCATCAGGTGTCCTCCCCCTCGTCGTCCCCGTGCTCGGTGTCGTGCCCGGTGCCGTCCTCGGCATCCCCGGCCCCGTCGGGCTCCTCGGAGCCGGCCCGGCCGCCGCCCGGGCGGTTGAACTCCACCTGCACCAGCGCCTTGGCCACCTCGGCGTAGGTGACCAGCTGCTGCTGGCCCGCGACGTCGAGCGTCGCGGTCTCCTGGCCGGTGTCGGTGATGCGACCGGTCATGCTCGTGCCGTCGGCGAGGGTGACCTTGACCAGGCGGTCGGTGTTGCGGCGCCAGTGGCGCGGGAGCGTGAGCGGGCGGTCGACGCCGCGGGAGGTGACCTCGAGGGTGTAGGGGTGCTCGCCCATCACGTCGGACTCGTCGAGCACCCGGTTGACCTCACGGGTGGCCTCGGCGACGTCGTCGAGGGTGACCCCGCCGTCCTGGTCGACCGCGACCCGCAGGACCCGACGCTTGCCGGCGGGGGTGATCTCCACCGCCTCCACGTCGAGCCCGAGAGCGGCGAGGGGGCCGGTGAGCTCCGCCTCGATCCGCTCGCTGTCCTGTCGTGTGCTGCTCACGGGTCGCAGCCTCCCTCTTCTCTTGTGTGCACTGCCGTCCGGCCCACGGTGGAGACCCACCGGGTCGGGCGGTCCACGATAGCCCGTGGACCGACCCCTTCGCCCATCGCGGGCGACCGCGCGGCCACGGCCCGGCACCCGGTCGCGCTAGGGTCGTGCGGTGCCTGCGCCGCTCCGTCGAACCACCACCGGACCGGCCGCGTCGGCCGGTGCGTCGCGGCGCTCGGTGCTGACCGGCCTCGCCGGCGCCGCCGTGGTCCTGCCGGCGGTCGGCGGGTGCAGCGGCGGCGAGCCGGCCCGCACCGCCCCGTCCCCGGCCGACTCACGCCCACCCGGCACCGCCGGGGAGCAGGACGGGTCCGCCCCCGGCGCCGACGGCGACCTCGTGACGACGGTCGTCGCCGACCTCGCCGCCGCCCGCGCCCTCGCGGAGAGGACCGTGCGCCGCCACCCGGGCCTGCGCTCGGCGCTGCGCCCCGTGGCGGGACTGCACACGACCCACCTCGACCTGCTCGGAGGTGCACCCGCCGACGACGGGCCCCGGGACGACTCCCCCGTGGCCCCCGGGGCCGGTGCGGCGCTGCTCGGCGTACGACGGGGCGAGGAGCGGCTGGTGCGGCGGCTGACGACCTGGGCCGTGGCGGCCGAGAGCGGCGAGCTGGCCCAGGCGCTGGCCGCGATGGCGGCGGGCACCGCGCAGCGCCTGGCCGTCCTCCCGGCGACGCCGCCTCGCGGGGGTGCGGCATGAGCGGCTCCGCGACGTCCGACACCACGGCGCAGGACGGCACCGGCCGCGCCGCGCTCGTCACGGCGCTGCAGACCACGCTCGAGGGCGAGCACGCGGCCCTCTACGTCCTCGGAGTGCTCGGCGCCCGCACCTCCGCGTCGGCCTCCCCCGAGCTCTACGCGCGCCTCCAGGGGCTCTACGCCGCACACCGTGCGCGTCGCGACGACCTCAGCGGCACCCTGCTCTCCCTCGGCGAGGACCCGGTCGGGGCCGCGGTCGCCTACGACGTGCCCGGGCCGGCCGCCGGGGTGGCCGCGCAGGGGGCCGGCCCGGTCGTCGACACCGCCCGCGGCGTCGAGGCACGGTGCGCGCGGGCCTACGCCGTGCTCGTCGGGAGCAGCACCGGGGCGCGACGCCGGTGGGCCGTCGACGCGCTGCGCGTCACGGCGGTGGGGCTGCTGGACCTGGGGGGCTCGCCGGAGGCGCTGCCCGGCACCGCCTGAGCCGCCGGCCGCAGGACCACGCGCGGACCACGCGCAGGCCGCCTCTGCTGACCGCCCGGCGGAGCCTGCCGCCCCGTCGACAGCCCCCGGAAATGCGACGATCCGCGAACTCGCGTCGTCGAGGAAGTCCCGAGATCTCCCCCGAGGACGCGAGTCCGCGGACCGTCGTGGCCGGGGACGTGGCCGGTGCTCACGCGGATCGGTGTGGGTCCGTCCCGCGCTACGTGCAGAATCATGCAACGCCCCGCCGGAGCGCCGCGAGCCGCGCGGTTCCTCAGGAAGTTGCATTGCACAAACCTGCAGAACGGCAGGTCCGTGCAAGCGGCACCTACCTGCCACACGCACGCACGCACGGCCCGTCCCGCGGTGCGGGACGGGCCGTGCGTGAGGCCGTGCGTGTGGGGCCGTGCGTGTGGGGCCGAGGGCGGGCCCCGGCGGACCGGTGTGGATCAGCCGCGGTAGGCGGTCCACATCTGCTGGCTGCGGGTCGCCTGGCCCGCGGTGAACATGGTGTAGCAGGAGTCGTAGCTGTAGTCCATGAAGTTGTGGATGGGGTCGAGGCCCGGCAGCGTGCAGGAGTCGCGACCCTCGGGGCAGCCCGTGGTCGAGCTCGACTGCGCGGGGGTGTCGCCCACCTCGTCGTTGGTGCTCGTGCAGCCGCCCTGGAAGGTGTGGTAGAGCCCGAACCAGTGACCGGCCTCGTGGGTGGCGGTCTCGCCGAGGTTGTAGTTGGCGGCCGCACCGCCCGGCAGCGAGGTGTACTGCACGCGGATGCCGTCGATGCCGGGGTTGCGCTTGTAGTCCCACGGGAAGGTCGCGATGCCGAGGTAGTCGAAGTCGACCAGCCAGATGTTCAGCGCGTTGGCCCCGCCCTGGCGGGTCTGCTTGCGGTAGGTGGCGCTCTGCTTGTCCTGGTGCCACTGGGTGTTGTTGAAGCGGTCGACTCCGGCGAGGGTGAACTGGAAGCCGGTGTCGGCGGCCTCGGTGGACTTGCCGCCGCTGAAGCTGGTGTTCATGACCGCGATCTGCTGGGCGATCTGGCTGTCGGTGACGTCGCCCCCGCCGTTGGCGTCGCGCATGACGTGGACGTAGACGGGCACGGTCGCACCGACCGCGCGGATGCCGGGGCGGCGCTCCTGCTCGAGGCTCTCCTGCTCCAGGCGGCGCTGGAAGTCGCGCTCGATCCGCTCCTGCTCGAGGGTGTCGATCGCCCGGTGGTCGCGCACGTGCTTGCCGCCGCGGGCGGCGGCCGCCTCGTCGTGGGCGTGGGCGTCGGCGACGACGCAGTCGCGCGAGACGTCGCCGGTGGTCATGGCCTGGGCCGGCGCGAGCGAGCCGAGGGCCAGGGTGGTGAGGAGGAGCGCGCCCGGGCCGAGGACGGCGGCGGAGCGGCGGAGCTGGAGCGTCATGCCCATGGAGTGGGGATCCTTCGTGCGGGCCGCCGTTCGTCGCGGCCAGGTGGGCTGATCCTGCAACAGAACGACCGGGCGCAGAGGCCTAACGACGCTGCACGTTCGTGCAATGCAGGAACGTGCAGGAGATCGTGCAGCGCGTCGCCCCGGCGCACGACGCGGTGGCGCCGGGGTCAGGCCCAGCCGCGCACGACGTCGAGCACCCCGCCGATGCTCGACACCACCGCGTCGGGCACGCCCTCGGTGTGGCCGCGCTGCTCGTCGGGGATGGTGCTGTGCGGCACGTGGACGGCGCGCAGACCGGCCTGCTGGGCGCCCCACACGTCGTCGAAGAGCCGGTCGCCGACGTAGACGCACCGGGCGGGGTCGCTGGCCCCGACGGCGTCCATCGCGGCCCGGAAGGCGTGGCGGGACGGCTTGGTCCAGGCGATCTCCGAGGTGTAGACGTCGCCGTCGAGCAGGTCGAGCACGCCGTCGCGCTCGAAGAAGCCGCGGTGCCAGGCGCGCGGCCAGATCGTGTTGGAGAGCACCCCGACGAGGATCCCGTCGGCGCGCAGCGCCTCGAGCAGCGGTCGGACCTCGGGGTCGGTGGCGGTGTGGGGCTCCCAGAAGGCGCGGTAGGCCTCGAGGAGCTCGGGGTCGTGGGCCAGGCCGGCCTCGTCGAAGAGGTCGGCCACGGTGGCGCTGCGCTGGTGGTCGCGGCTGCGGCCCCACACCACGCCGCCGGCCTCGTGCAGGCGCGCTGCGTGGACGTCGTCGCCGTGCTCCGACTCCACCACCGCCCGCGCGAGGGCCAGCGACTCGGCGTGGAAGTCGACGTCGTGCCACCGCGTCAGAGTGCCGCCCCAGTCGAAGAGGACCGCCTCGACGCCGCCTGCCCCGCCCATCGCGCCTGCTCCCCTCAGGCGCGGACGAGCCGCACGAGGTGGTCGACGACGTGGTCGGCGACGACGTCCTCCCGCTCGCCGGAGGCGCGGTCGCGCACCTCCACCGTGCCGGTCTCGGCCAGGCTCTTGCCGACGACCACGACGGTCGGCACGCCGATCAGCTCGGCGTCCTTGAACTTCACGCCGGGGCTGACCTTGCCGGTGCGGTCGTCGTAGAGCACGTCGAGCCCCTGGCCCGACAGCTCGTGGGCGATGCGCTCGGCCGCGGCGAGGACCGCCTCGTCCTTGCCGGCCGCGACCAGGTGGACGTCGGCGGGCGCGACGTTGCGCGGCCAGGACAGCCCGCTCCCGTCGAGGGTGCCCTCGGCGATCGCGGCCACCGCGCGGGTGCACCCGATGCCGTAGGAGCCCATCGTGACCGTGACCAGCTTGCCGTTCTCGTCGAGCACCTTGAGGTCGAGCGCGTCGGCGTACTTGCGACCGAGCTGGAAGATGTGGCCCATCTCGATGCCGCGCGCGGTCTCCAGCACGCCGCCGTCGGTGCCGCCGCAGGCGGGGCACAGGTCGCCGTCGCGCACCTCGGCGGCCTCGATGGTGCCGTCGGCGGTGAAGTCGCGGCCGGCCACGAGGTCGAGCACGTGGCTGCCGTCGACGTCGGCGCCGGTGACCCAGCGGGTGCCGTCGACGACGCGGGGGTCGAGGACGTAGCGGATGCCGGAGGCGCTCTCCTCGCCCAGCACGCCGGGGCCGATGTAGCCCTTGACCAGCGCGGGGTGGGCGGCGAACTCGGCCTCGCCGAAGGGCTCGACCTCGATCGGCTCGAGCTGGCCCTCGAGCCGCTTCTGGTCGACCTCGCGGTCGCCGGGCAGGCCGATGGCGAGCGGCTCGCGCGTGCCGTCGGGGTGCTTGAGCACCACCAGCACGTTCTTCAGGGTGTCGGCGGCGTGCCAGGGGCGGTCCTCGCGGGGGAACGCCTCGTCGAGGTGGGCCACCAGCGAGTCGATGGTGGGGGTGCCGGGGGTGGCCTCGGCGTGCGCGGCGGGCGCGTCCTCCCAGCCGGAGGCGGGCGGGGTCAGGACCTCGACGGCCTCCACGTTGGCGGCGTAGTCGCAGCGGGTGCAGCGCACGTAGGTGTCCTCCCCCACGTCGGCCTTGGCCAGGAACTCCTCCGAGCGGGAGCCGCCCATCGCGCCCGAGGTGGCCTTGACCACGACGTACTCGAAGCCGAGACGGTCGAAGATGCGCACGTAGGCGTCGCGGTGGGCCTGGTAGCTGGCGTCGAGGCCGGCGTCGTCGACGTCGAAGGAGTAGGAGTCCTTCATCGTGA
Source organism: Nocardioides sp. Leaf307 (assembly GCF_001423135.1). Taxonomy (NCBI): domain Bacteria; kingdom Bacillati; phylum Actinomycetota; class Actinomycetes; order Propionibacteriales; family Nocardioidaceae; genus Nocardioides; species Nocardioides sp. Leaf307. Next base: position 540,256 of record NZ_LMNY01000002.1, read on the forward strand.
ACTCACGTCCGCGCAGGAGGCCGGCGCGGGGACGGGCCTCGTCGCGGTACTTGGTCTGGATCTGGTAGATCGAGAGGGGCAGGTCCTTGTAGGAGGAGTACAGGTCCTTGACGACGAGGGTGAACATCTCCTCGTGCGTCGGGCCGAGCAGGTAGTCGGCGCCCTTGCGGTCCTTCAGGCGGAAGATGCCGTCGCCGTACTCGGTCCAGCGGTTGGTGGCCTCGTAGGGCTCCCGGGGCAGCAGTGCGGGGAAGCTGAGCTCCTGGGCGCCGATGGCGTCCATCTCCTCGCGCACGATGGCCTCGACCTTGCGCAGCACCTTCAGGCCCAGCGGCAGCCAGGAGTAGATGCCGGGCGCGGCGCGACGGATGTAGCCCGCGCGCACCAGCAGGCGGTGGCTGGGCACCTCCGCGTCGGCGGGATCGTCCCTCAGGGTGCGCACGAACAGGGTCGACATCCGCAGGATCATGGGCTCAGCGTAGGGGTGGTGCCGCCGACGGCACGAACCAGTTACCCGCTCCCCGCGGGAGCGGGCACAACCGATCACGCCGGGCGCGCGTCTCCCCCAGGAGCCCGGACCCGCCGGGCCACCAGCCCGGGAGGACCGACCACCCATGGACCGCACCCGCACCCGCACCCGACGACTCCCCTCCGCGCTCGCCGCGGCAGCCGCGGTGGCCGCCCTGGCCGCCCTGTCGTGCTCGACCCTCGTCGGGCCGGGCGCCGGCGCGGCGAGCGCCGAGGCGGCGACGCCGGTCGCGCCCGGCTCGCTGACCCGTGGCGCCGACCCGGCGGTGCCCGTACTCACGGGACGCACGATCACCGACGGTGAGCGCACCGTCCGCGTGCCCGGCCGCTCCCCCTCCCTGCTCGGCGCCTCCGGCGACGGGTACGTCGTCACCACCGAGCTCGACGGTCGCCGGCCGGTGCTGCTGCTCGACGGGTCGGGGCGCCGCACCCTCGTCGACGACCTCGGCACCGACGACGCGCGGCTGGCCTCCGACGGCTCCGTCGTCGTCCTCACCCGCTACCGGTTCGCCGCGCAGAGGTCACGGGTGCGGGTCCTCGACGTCGCCACCGCGTCGATCGGGCAGCGTCGAGGGTTCGAGGGCTTCGCTGACGTGCTCGACGCCGACGAGACCCGGGTCGTTGTCTCGACCTTCCCTCCACGCGCCACGATGCTCTGGGACCTGGCCGCGGACCGGGTCGAGCTCGTCGGCCGGCAGCCGGGCTACGCCGCCTCGCTCGCCGACGACCGGCTCGCGGTCTACACCGGCGACCCCTACCGGGGTGGGTGCAGCCGCGTCGTGCGGCTGCAGGACCCCTCGAGGACGCTGTGGCGCTCGTGCGAGGAGCGGGTGACGGCCTTCGCCCCGGGCGGTGAGCGTCTCGCCACGGTCGGTCTGCTGGCCGACGGCCGCGGCCCCCAGGACGTGTGGGCGCGGGGCACCGACGGCACCCTGCTGCAGCACTACACCGTGGCCGGCTGGTTCGGGCTCGTGCAGTGGGAGGACGCGACCGGGCTGCTGCTCGACAGCCACGGGGTGCGCCGAGCGGCTCTCGTGCGCTGCGACACCGACGCCACAGCCGGCGCCACCGACGCAGGGTGCGAGCGGGCCGGGGACCTGAGAGCGGTGACCGCAGGGCACTGACGTACGTCGATCCGGCCGGTCCGGTCGGGCCGCGCGGCTCAGGCGCCGCGGGCGACCTTGAGCGCCACCCGCACCAGCTCGGCCTGCAGCGGCAGCCGGGCCAGCGTGCCGGCGCGCAGCACCGCGCTGCGGCTGCGGCGCGCGTCGGCGGCCATCTTCACGTTGCCCGGGAAGACCCCGACCAGGAGCGCGGCGCTGGCCCAGCCGGCGGCGCGGCGCGTCGACGGCACCGCCATGCCCGCGGCGCACGCCAGCTCGGCGACGCCACTGCCCCGGATGACCTCGCGGTGGGCCGGCACCCACGCGGGCATCAGCGGCTCGAAGGTCTGCGGTCGCACGAGGTGGACCACACCGCTGGTGACGAAGGCCCCGGCGAGGAGCTTGGCGGCGAGGGGCAGCGGAGCGGCGGTGGGTGCGGGCACGGCCCGAGGCTAGTGGGCCGCGGGGGCGGGGAGCGGGCCGGCTCAGAACATGACGGTCGAGAAGCGCGCGGTCTCCTCGAAGCCGACCGCGGCGTAGGTCCTCCGGGCGGGCTCGTTCCACTCGTTGACGTAGAGCGAGACCGTCGGGGCGATCTCGGCGCGCACCAGCTCGGCGACCGCCGCCATGCCCGCGACGGCCAGCCCCTCGCCGCGACGGTCGGCGGGCACCCAGACGCCCTGCACCTGCGCGGCGTGGGGCGAGGCGCAGGCGACCTCGGCCTTGAAGACGAGCCGGCCGTCGTCGAAGCGGGCGAAGGACCAGCCCCGGCTCACCAGCTGCGTGACCCGGGCGCGGTAGAGCTCCGCACCGCCGCCCTGCTCGGGGGAGACGCCCACCTCCTCGGTGTACATCGCCACGCACGCGGGGTAGAGCTCGCCCATGTCGGCGCGCGTCGTGCGCCGTACGCCCGGGTCGGGGGCGACGTCGGGGGTGCGGGCGAGCTCGAGGTGGGGCTGGCGCCACCGGGTCTCGCGGGGTCGGCCCCACGACGAGGCGAGGTGACCCCACAGCACCTCGACGGCCTCGTGGGGGCCCACGATGGTCGACACGCTGCGGCCGCGCGTCAGCGCGCGCTCCGCGAAGGCGCGGGCGTCGTCGGCGGTGGCGCCGATCGGCACCAGGTTGGCGCCGACGTGGCACGCGGCGACGAGGCGACCGTCGACGAAGCGGCCCCACACCTCCCCGCCCAGCCAGCGCGGCTCCAGGTTGGTCGTGCGCGCCCGGTAGTCGGCGAAGACGTTGACCACGGGGTCGAGCTCGACGAGCGCGAGGAACTCGTGGAGGTCGGACGCCCCCAGGGGGCGCACGCCGTGGCGGGTCGTCAGCACTCCTGGAGCCTACGGCCCCGAGGCCGTCACCGAGTCACCCCGCCGCAGGAGGGTCCGGGTGAGCCGGCACCGGCAGGTGCGCTCAGCCGACGCTGACCTCGGCGGCGGCGCCGTCGACGGCCTCCATGCCCTCGGCGATGCGCATGGCCTCCTCGATGAGGGTCTCCACGATCTGCGACTCCGGCACGGTCTTGATGACCTCGCCCTTGACGAAGATCTGGCCCTTGCCGTTGCCGGAGGCGACGCCGAGGTCGGCCTCGCGCGCCTCGCCCGGACCGTTGACGACACAGCCCATGACGGCGACGCGCAGCGGCACCTCCATGCCCTCGAGACCGGCGGTGACCTCCTCGGCGAGCTTGTAGACGTCGACCTGGGCGCGGCCACAGCTGGGGCACGAGACGATCTCGAGCTTGCGCGGGCGCAGGTTGAGCGACTGCAGGATCTGGATGCCGACCTTGACCTCCTCGACCGGCGGGGCCGAGAGCGAGACGCGGATCGTGTCGCCGATGCCCTGGCTCAGCAGGGCCCCGAAGGCGGTGGCCGACTTGATGGTGCCCTGGAAGGCCGGGCCGGCCTCGGTGACACCGAGGTGCAGGGGCCAGTCCCCGGCCTCGGCGAGCAGCTCGTAGGCACGGACCATCACGACGGGGTCGTTGTGCTTCACCGAGATCTTGAAGTCGTGGAAGTCGTGCTCCTCGAAGAGGCTGGCCTCCCACACCGCCGACTCCACGAGGGCCTCGGGCGTGGCCTTGCCGTACTTGTCCATGATCCGCTTGTCGAGGGAGCCCGCGTTGACGCCGATGCGGATGCTCGTGCCGCGGTCCTTGGCGGCCCGGGCGATCTCCTTGACCTGGTCGTCGAACTTGCGGATGTTGCCGGGGTTGACGCGCACCGCGGCGCAGCCGGCGTCGATCGCGGCGAAGACGTACTTGGGCTGGAAGTGGATGTCGGCGATGACCGGGATCTGCGACTTCTGCGCGATCGCGGGCAGGGCCTCGGCGTCGTCCTGGCTCGGGCAGGCCACCCGCACGATGTCGCAGCCGGTCGCGGTGAGCTCGGCGATCTGCTGCAGCGTGGAGTTGATGTCGGACGTCAGCGTCGTGGTCATCGACTGCACCGAGACCGGCGAGTCGCTGCCGACCCCCACCGAGCCGACCTTGATCTGGCGGGTGGGGCGGCGCGGGGCGAGCACGGGCGGCGGGGCCGACGGCATCCCCAGGTTGATCTCGGTCATGCCCCCAGGCTACTGCGCACCCCGCAGGGGCCCAGTACGGCGTGGCGGGCCGCGGTGAGGGGTGCCGGGAGGGTGTCGTCACGAGCCGGTCGGCGCGTCATGCGCATCGTGGATGCGCATCCACCGAGCGCATGACGTCCGGGCGCGGGTCGACGGGCCCGGTCGGCACGTCATACGAGACGTGGATGCGCATCCACCCAACGCATGACGTCCCGGCGCGGGTCGACGGGCCCGGTCGGCACGTCATACGAGACGTGGATGCGCATCCACCCAACGCATGACGTCCCGGCGCGGGCGCCTAGGCCCGTCGAGACGTCATGCGAAACGTGGATGCGCATCCACCCAGCGCATGACACCCGGGGCACACGGGCCCCCGATCGGGCCGCGCCGAGGCGCGGAGGCGTCCTGGTCCTGTTCAGGCCGCGGGAGCCCCCCAGCCGGCGTGCACGAGAGCGGCCCGGATCTGCTCGAAGAACTCGTCCGGCCGCAGGCGCAGGCCCAGCAGCGGCAGCCGCAGGACGGTGGCGTCGCCGAGCGCGAGCGCGTTCTGCCGGAGGGCGTCACCTACCACCTCCTCGGCCCAGGTGTGGTGGATGCCGTCGACCTCGACCACGAGCCGCCAGTCGGGCCAGTAGAGGTCGAGGTAGAAGCGGCCGGACGGGCCGCGACGCAGGACCTGGCGCTGCGGAGCGGGCATGCCCCGGCGCGCCAGCTCGCGGGCGACGTCCATCTCGCCCAGCGACCGTGCCCCGTCGAGCAGCTCGTTGACCACCTCGTGCACGAGCAGTCGTCGGCGGTCGCGACGTACGCGCAGCGCTTGCGCGGCCAGCATCTCGGGCGTGGCCAGACCCTGCTGGACCGTCGCGCTGAGCAGGTGGACGGCCTGCTTCTCGCTGGCCGCCCAGAGAGCGGCACGGATGGCGGCGACCTCCGGTCTCACGCGCGGAGGGCCGGAGGCGACGACGGTGTCGTCGGCGGCCCAGCGACGGGTCTGGCGGATGTCGTAGGACGGCGTGCGCCGCACGCGTGCGCCGCGCGGCACCGAGACCCGGACGCGCGAGGGCTCGAAGCGCTCCAGTCCGCCGGCCACCAGCGCGCTCGATGCGTCGAGCACGGCGCGCGGGCCTCCCTGGAAGACCGCAGCCCAGTGATGGGCCTGCTGCGACAGCTCGCCGGTGTGCAGGCACACCGACTGGTCGCCGACGCGCTGCCACCGGCGGGCCCGCAGCTGGCCGGTCACCTGCCACCGGGTCACGCCCGCGGCGTAGAGCTGGCGGCGCGAGACCACGCCGTGCTGCTGTCGGGCGAGGCGTCGGACCCGGCGAGCAGCGAGGGAGTCGTCAGGGAGGGGCTTGGGCATGCCGCCAGCCTCGGCCGTCGAGCCGGTCGGCGGGGCCGGCCGTCACCGACCTGTGGACGAGCCGTCGCAGGAGCGGCGCGGTGGACGACTCGCGGGCCGCGCCGCACGCCGAGCTCAGGTGGCGACGTCATGCGCGACGTGGATGCGCATCCACCCTCCGTATGACGCCCCGCCCACGCCCCGAGCAACCACCCACACGACACACCGGRCGTCATGCGCGACGTGGATGCGCATCCACCCTCCGTATGACGCCCCGCCCACGCCCCGAGCAACCACCCACACGACACACCGGACGTCATGCGCGACGTGGATGCGCATCCACCCTCCGTATGACGCACAGCCCGCGCCACGCGCACGCCGCTCCCAGGACGCGCGCGCCCCGACCGCGTCCCGTGTGGCCCCGCGTGGGCGGGAGGGCGGCCTCAGAACGGCGTGGCGACGGGGGCGACGAGGTCGCCGACGATGAGCACGACGCCCATGACCAGCAGCGCGGAGGCGACGACGTAGGCGACCGGGAGGAGCTTGGCCGCGTCGACGTAGCCGGGGTCGGGTCGACCGCGCAGGCGGGCGGCGCCGCGACGGATCCACTCCCAGGTGGCGCTGGCGATGTGGCCGCCGTCGAGGGGCAGCAGCGGCACGAAGTTGAAGACGCCGATGAAGAAGTTGAAGCCAGCGATCAGCGAGAGCAGGAAGGCGACCTTGTCACCGCCGGGGATCTGCTCGGCCGAGCTGACCTCGCCCGCGATCCGGCCGCCGCCGACGATGCTGACCGGGCTGTCGGCCGCGCGCTCCTCGACCCCGACGATGGCCTGGCCGACCTCGTAGACCTTGACCGGGAGGGTGACCAGCGCCTGCACGGTGTCCTTGGCCATGACCCCCATCTGCTCGAGGGTGTAGAGCGGGCCGCCCCGGGTGACGACGAGCTCGACGGTGGGCGTCACACCCAGGAAGCCGACCTGGCGCAGGGTCTCGTCGGTCGCCGACGTCGGCCGGGTCTCGACCGTGGTGCTGGTCGTGCCGGTGAGCTCCTGGCCGTCGCGCTCGTAGCCGATGACGGCCTCGCCGTCGGCGTTGTCGCGGATCAGCTCGCGCAGCTGGTCCCAGCCGGTGACGGCCGTGCCGTTGAAGGAGGTGATGGTGTCACCGGGTCGCAGGCCGGCGTCGCTGGCCGGGCTGGCCGGGTCGTCGGCGGCGCACTCGCGACCCTCGTCGGAGTAGGGGATGACGCACCGCGACACCGTGTCGACGACCGGCGCACCGGCCTCGGGCTCGATGGTGCGGGTGCCGTAGGTGCCGAAGACGATCCAGAACAGGAAGAAGGCGATGAGGATGTTGACCGTGGGGCCGCCGGCCATCACCACGATCTTCTTCCAGGAGGCCATCTTGTAGAACAGACGGTCGCTGTCCTCGGGGCGCACCAGCTCCCACTCCGCCGCGCGGGCGTCGGAGATGAGCTGGGTGAACATGCCGGTGTTGGACTTGCGCACGCGGGTGACGGTGTTGCCGTCGGCGTCGACGGTGGTCTCGTCGGCCAGCTGCGCGGCGCCGGGCGGCAGCATGCCGACGATCTTGACGTAGCCGCCGAGCGGGATGGCCTTGACGCCGTACTCGGTCTCGCCGACCTGCTTGCTCCACACGGTGGGGCCGAAGCCGATGAAGTACTGCGTCACCTTCCCGCCGAAGCGCTTGGCCGGGATCATGTGGCCGAGCTCGTGCAGACCGATCGAGACCAGGATCGCGACGACGAAGACGAGCACGCCGAGGAGGTAGAGCAGGGCGGTGGTCATCGGCTTCCTCGGCTCGTGGAGCGGATCGTGGCGCGGGCCGTCTCACGGGCCCAGGTGTCGGCAGCGAGCACGCCGTCGAGGGTGAGCTGCTCGTCCGAGGGTACGTCGTGACCGCGCAGCACCGCAGCGATCACGTCGACGATCCCGGTGAAGCCCAGCCGGCCGTCGCGGAAGGCCGCGACGCACTCCTCGTTGGCGGCGTTGTAGACCGCGGGGGCCGTGCCGCCACGCCGACCGGCCTCGCGGGCCAGGGCGACGGCGGGGAAGGCCTCGTCGTCGAGCGGGTCGAAGCGCCACGTCTGCGCCGTCGACCAGTCGACGGGCGCCGCGGCGCCGGGCACCCGGTCGGGCCAGGCCAGGCCGAGCGCGATCGGGATCATCATCGTGGGCGGGCTGGCCTGCACCAGCGTGGAGCCGTCGGTGAACTCCACCATCGAGTGCACGACGCTGGTGGGGTGCACCACGACCTCGATGTCGTCGTAGGGCACGCCGAAGAGCAGGTGGGCCTCGATCACCTCGAGGCCCTTGTTGACCAGGGTCGCGGAGTTGATCGTGATGACCGGCCCCATCGACCAGGTCGGGTGGTCGAGCGCCTCGGCCGGGGTGACCTCGGCGAGCTGCTCGCGGCTGCGCCCGCGGAAGGGCCCGCCGCTGGCGGTGAGCACGAGGCGGCGCACCTCCTCGCGCGCCCCTCCGCGCAGGCACTGCGCGACGGCGGAGTGCTCGGAGTCGACCGGCACCACCTGGCCGGGGGCCGCCGCGGCCAGCACCAGCGGGCCGGCCATGATCAGCGACTCCTTGTTGGCGAGGGCCAGCGTCGAGCCCGACTCGAGCGCGGCGAGGGTCGGGCGCAGCCCGACCGCGCCGGTGATGCCGTTGAGCACGACGTCGGCCCCGAGACCGGCGGCCTCGACCGAGGCCTCCTCCCCCAGCCCGCTGTACGCCGGGCGCAGCTCGGCCACCTGCTGCGCGAACAGCTCGGGCTGGCCTCCCCCGGCGCTCAGCCCGACCACGCGGAAGCGGTCGGGGTGGGCCCGCACGAGGTCGAGGGCCTGGGTGCCGATCGAGCCGGTGGAGCCGAGGATGACGATGTCGCGACGCTCACTCACGCGCGCCAGTCTCCCCCGTCGCGCCCGGGCCGGCCGCGGGACCCCGCGACCGGCCCCACGACCGGCCCGGCCGGGGTCGCCGTCAGGGGGCGACCGGGGTGACGGGCTCGGCGTCGGGGGCGGTGGCGGCGAAGGCCTCGGCGACGACGTCGAAGGCCTCGTGCAGCAGCGCGTCGGGGATCGACAGCGGCGGCAGGAAGCGGAAGACGTTGCCCCAGGTGCCGCAGGTGAGCACCACGACGCCGTTGCGGTGGCAGTGCGCGGCGACGGCGGCGGTGCGGGCGGCGTCGGGGGTGGTCGTGCCGGGCTCGCACAGCTCGATGGCCATCATGGCGCCGCGACCGCGGACGTCGGCGACGACGGGGTGCTCGGCGGCCAGCGCGGTGAGGCGCTCGGTCATGAGCGCGCCGAGGTCGCGGGCGCGACCCACGAGGTCGTGCTCTCTCATCTCCTCGATGGCGCCCAGCGCGGCGGCGCAGGCCAGCGGGTTGCCGCCGTAGGTGCCGCCGAGGCCGCCGCCGTGCACGGAGTCCATCAGCTCGGCACGGCCGGTGACGGCGGCCAGCGGCAGCCCGCCGGCGATGCCCTTGGCCGTGGTGACCAGGTCGGGCACGACGCCCTCGTGGTCGCTGGCGAACCAGTCGCCGGTGCGGCAGAAGCCGGACTGGATCTCGTCGGCGATGAGCACGACGTCGTTGTCGGTGCACCACTGCGAGAGCGCCGGCAGGAAGCCCGGGGCCGGCACGACGAAGCCGCCCTCGCCCTGCACGGGCTCGATGACGACGCAGGCCAGGTTGGTGGCGCCCACCTGCTTCTCGATGACGTCGATGGCGCGCGCGGCCGCCTCGGGGCCCGAGAGCCCGTCGCGGAAGGGGTAGGACATCGGGGCGCGGTAGACCTCGCCGGCGAAGGGCCCGAAGCCGTGCTTGTAGGGCATGTTCTTGGCCGTCATGGCCATCGTGAGGTTGGTGCGGCCGTGGTAGGCGTGGTCGAAGACGGCCACGGCGTCCTTGCCGGTGGCGACGCGGGCGATCTTCACGGCGTTCTCGACGGCCTCGGCGCCGGAGTTGAACAGGGCCGACTTCTTGGCGTGCGAGCCCGGGGTGAGCTCGGCGAGGGCCTGCGCGACGTCGACGTAGCCGTCGTAGGGCGTGACCATGAAGCAGGTGTGGGTGAAGGCCTGGACCTGCTCGGTGACGTTGCGGACCACCGCGGGGGCGGCGTTGCCGACCGTGGTGACCGCGATGCCCGAGCCGAGGTCGATGAGGGAGTTGCCGTCGACGTCGACGAGGACGCCGCCGCCCGCGGCGACGACGAAGACGGGCAGGGTCGTGCCCACGCCGTCGGCGACGTAGGCCTTCTTGCGCTCGAGGCGCTCGAGCGAGGCCGGGCCGGGGATCGCGGTGACCAGGCGCCGCTCCTGGGGCAGGCCCACGTTGGTGGCGGGGTCGGTCGGGGTGGTCGGGGCGTGCTGCTGGGTGTCGGTCACGAGTCCATCTCCTTCATTCCCCACGGGCTGCCGTAGGCCGTGAGCAGGTCGAGGAAGGGTACGGCGTCGAAGGCCTCGGGGCCCAACACACCGGCCCCGCGCCACACGCCGGTGGCGAGCAGCTCGAGGGCGACCACGGGGTTGACCGCGGTCTGCCACACCACGCACTGGTGGCCGTACTCCTGCATCGTCCAGGCGTTGTCGACCACGTGGTAGAGGTAGGTCGAGCGGGGCGCGCCGTCCTTGCCGAGGCCGGTGACCCACAGCCCCGCGCAGGTCTTGCCGCGCATCCGCGGGCCCACCGTGGCCGGGTCGGGCAGCACCGCGGCGACGACGTCGCGCGGGCTGACCTCGACGCCCTTGACGCGCACCTTCTCGGTGCGGTCGAGCCCCAGGGTGTGCAGGGCCTTGAGGATGGAGATGAACTCCTCGCCCAGGCCGTACTTGAAGGTCGCGCGCCGGCAGTCGATCCAGCGCGGCATGAGGAGCACCTCCTCGTGCTCGACGTTGACGCACTCGACCGGCCCGATGCCCTCGGGGAAGTCGAAGACCTCGGGCTCGCTGAAGGGCGCGGTGGTCGACCACTGCCCGTCCTGCCAGACGACGGGCGGGTTGAGGCACTCCTCGATCGTGGTCCACATCGAGAACGACGGCGCGAAGACCTCGTTGCCGTCGTCGTCGGTGACCACGAGGTTGGCGCCGTCGCGCGTGCCGAGCTCGTCGATCTCGCTGAAGAGGTGGTCGGCGGCGTAGCGGGCGAAGACGTCGGACAGGCCCGGCTCGACGCCGATGCCGACCAGGGCCAGCCGTCCGGCGGCCTCCCACTCCCCCGCGACCGCGAACTGCTCGTCGCCCAGCTTCACCCCGCACTGCTCGTACGGCGCCTCCGGGTGCGGCCGCGAGAGCGACATCGCCATGTCGAGGTAGTCGGCCCCCGCGGCGCAGGCGCCCTCGAAGACCGGCATGTCGAAGACCGGGTCGACCGCGTTCATCACGTGGGTGATCCGGTGCTCGCGGCACAGCGCGCTCACCGAGCCCGCGTCGGAGGCGTCGACGCGCGCGGCGGCGTACCGCTCGTCGATCGCGGCGGCGCTCTGCGCCTTGGCCTCGTCGTAGTCGGCGACGACCAGGGCCTCGAAGAAGTCGCGGCGCGCGGCGATGGCCGCGAAGGCCGAGCCGACGCCGCCGGCACCGACCAGGAGGATGCGCATGGGGCTGCTCGTCGGCTCGCCCGTGCGGTCGCTCACCGGGTCACTCACCGGGTCACTCACCGTGGTAGCTCATGACGTGCTTGACCCGGGTGTAGTCCTCGAGGCTGTAGGCCGAGAGGTCCTTGCCGTAGCCGGAGTGCTTGAAGCCGCCGTGGGGCATCTCGGAGACGAAGGGGATGTGGGTGTTGATCCACACCACGCCGAAGTCGAGGCGCTTGGACATGCGCAGGGCCCGGGCGTGGTCGGCGGTCCACACCGAGGACGACAGCCCGTACTTCGTGCCGTTGGCCCAGCGCAGGGCCTCGGCCTCGTCGGAGAAGCGCTGCACGGTGATGACCGGGCCGAAGATCTCGGTCTGCACCTGCTCGTCGTCCTGGCGCAGCCCGGAGACCACGGTCGGCTCGTAGAAGTAGCCCCGCTCGCCCTGGCGGGCACCGCCGGTCTGGAGCGTGGCGTGGTCGGGCAGCCGGTCGACCATGCCGCTGACGCGGGCCAGCTGGTCGGCGTTGTTGAGCGCGCCGTAGAGCACGTCCTCGTCGTCGGGCAGTCCGGTGCGGGTGCCGCGGGCGGCCTCGGTGAGCGCGGCGACGAACTCGTCGTGCACCCCGGGGGCGACCAGCACGCGGGTGGCGGCGGTGCAGTCCTGACCGGCGTTGAAGTAGCCGGCCTCGGCGATGGCCGCGGCGGCACGCTCGACGTCGGCGTCGTCGAAGACCACGACCGGGGCCTTGCCGCCGAGCTCGAGGTGCACCTTCTTGAGGTCGGCGGCCGCGGCTCCCGCGACCTCCATGCCGGCGCGCACCGATCCCGTGATCGAGACCATCTGCGGTGTCGGGTGCTCGACCAGGCGCCGGCCGGTGTCACGGTCGCCGCACACGACGTTGAGCACCCCGGGCGGCAGGAACTCCTGGGCCAGCTCGGCGAGCAGCACCGAGGTCGCCGGGGTGGTGTCGCTGGGCTTGAGCACGATGGTGTTGCCGGCGGCCAGCGCCGGGGCGATCTTCCAGATCATCATCATCAGCGGGTAGTTCCACGGCGTCACCTGGCCGATGACGCCGATCGGCTCACGGCGGATCCACGAGGTGTGGTCGGCCATGTACTCCCCCGCCGACTTGCCCTCCAGCAGCCGCGCCGCCCCGGCGAAGAAGCGGAAGTGGTCGACGCCGACCGGGAGCTCCTCGGTGGCGGTCAGGCCCAGCGGCTTGCCGGTGTCGCGCGACTCCACGCGCACGAACTCCTCGCTGCGCCGGTCGAGGGCGTCGGCGATGCCCAGCAGCGCGGTCATCCGCTCCTGCGGGGTGGTCTCGCCCCAGGTCTCGAAGGCCCGGTCGGCGGCGGCGTAGGCGCGGTCGACGTCCTCGGCGTCCGAGAGCGGCGCGGCGGCGTAGACCTCCCCCGTCGTGGGGTCCTCCACGTCGTAGGTGGCGCCGGAGGCGGCGGCGACGAGCTCGCCGTTGACAACGTTCTGGAAGGTCTGGTCGGCCATGACCGGAGCCTAGTCAGAAGACAACGGAATCTGTAGACCTCCGCCCGATCCGATGCGAAATCGGTCGTGACCGCGACCTCAGACCGCGAAGACGCACGCTCCGTCGACCCAGGTCGAGCTGACCTGGGTCGCCCCGACCTCCTCGGCGGGCCCGAGGAACGGGTCGCGGTCGAGCACGACCAGGTCGGCCACCGCGCCGGGCGCCACCGTGCCGGCGCCGACGTCGTCGCGGCGGTTCACCCACGCGCTGCCCGAGGTGTAGGCCGCCAGCGAGGTCGCGAGGTCGAGCGCCTGCTCGGGCAGGAAGGCCTCGGTGCCGCCGCGGCCCGCCTCGTCGCGCGCCCAGCGGTTGACCGCGACGTGCACCGCCTCGAGCGGGTGCGGCGTCGAGACCGGCCAGTCGCTGCCGGCCACGAGCCGCGCACCCGTGCGGTGCAGGGAGCCGAAGGGGTACTGCCACCCGGCCCGCTCCAGGCCGAGGAACGGCAGCGTCAGCTCGACCATCTGCTCGTCGAGGCAGGCCCACAGCGTCTGCAGGTTGGCGGCGACGCCCAGGGCGCCGAAGCGCGGCACGTCGTCGGGGTGCACGAGCTGCAGGTGCGCCACGTGGTGCCGTCCGGCGCGACGCAGGTCGTCGTCGAGGGCCTCGAAGGCGTCGAGCGCCTCGCGCACCCCGCGGTCGCCGATGCCGTGCACGTGCACCTGGAAGCCCTCCGCCGCGAGGGCCGCGACCGCCGCGGTGAGGGCGGCGGGGTCGAGGAAGGAGTGCCCGGCGTTGTCGGTGGGGTGGCCGCACCGGTCGAGGTAGGGCGCGGTGAGGGAGGCCGAGCCGTTCTCCGCCACGCCGTCCTGCATGACCTTGACGCTCGTGGCGCGGAAGCGGCCGTGGCTGTAGGCGGCGCGGCGGGCGACCAGGTCGGCGACCTGCTCGGGGCCGCGGTCGCGCTCCCACCACAGCGCGCCCACGACGTGGGCGGTGAGCACCCCGCGCTGCGCCGCCCTCAGGTACGCCGGCCCCGGGTCGTCCATGCCGGCGTAGGCCCCGACGATCGCGTCCTGCCACCCGGTGACGCCCACCGAGTGCAGGTAGGACTGCCCCGCGAGGAGCGCCGCGTCGTACTCCGCCTCGGTGGTCGCCGGGGCGAGGTCGGCGACCAGCGCCATGGCCGCCTCGTGGAGGGTGCCGGTGGGCCGGCCGTCGGCGTCGCGCTCGATGCGCCCGTGGGGCGGGTCGGGCGTCTCCGCGGTGATCCCGGCCAGCTCGAGGGCGCGGGTGTTGACCCAGGCGCCGTGGTGGTCGCGGTTGGGCAGCAGCACCGGCCGGTCGGGCACGACCGCGTCGAGGTCGGCCGCGGTCGGCGTGCCGCCGGGGAAGGCGGCCATCGCCCAGCCCCCGCCGAGCACCCACGCGCGCTCGGGGTGCGCGTCGGCGTAGGCGGCCACCGCCGCGACGTAGCCCTCGCGCGTGCCGACGTCGGAGAGGTCGCAGCGCACCCGCTCGAGACCGCCCTGCACGGCGTGCACGTGGGCGTCGACGAACCCCGGGGCCAGCATCCCGCCGGCGAGGTCCACCACCTGCTGACCGGGCTCCGGGCGCGGGCGGCCCTGCCCGGCGCGGCGTACGTCGGTCACGACGCCGTCGCGCACCACCACCGCGTCGACGGCGCCCACATGCTCGTGGCCGTCGAAGAGGCTCCCACCGGTGAACACCGTCGAGGTCATGGCTGCAGTGAACCAGAGCGCCGGGCCGGTCGCGCCCTGACGCCCGACGGGCGGGATTCGACGGATTCCGTCACGAAAAGCCGCTTGCACCGTCGATTCCGCTTGCACACCTCGCCTCGGAGCGCGCACGATGAGCGCATGCTCCCTGACTACGACCACCTCCAGAAGGCCGCCAAGGACCACCTCTGGATGCACTTCACGCGCCACGGGTCCTACGAGGCCGCCGACGTGCCGGTGATCGTGCGCGGGGAAGGCGTGCACCTCTACGACGCCCACGGCAAGCGCTACCTCGACGGCCTGGCCGGGCTCTTCGTCAGCCAGCTCGGTCACGGCCGCCGCGACCTGGCCGAGGCCGCGGCCACGCAGGCCGGCGAGCTGGCCTTCCACCCGCTGTGGTCCTACGCCCACCCCACCGCGATCCGGCTGGCCGAGCGGGTGGCGTCCTACGCCCCCGGCGACCTCAACCGGGTCTTCTTCACCACCGGCGGCGGCGAGGCGGTCGAGAGCGCCTGGAAGCTGGCCAAGAACTACTTCAAGCTCACCGGCCGCCCGATGAAGCACAAGGTCATCAGCCGCTCGATCGCCTACCACGGCACCACGCAGGGGGCGCTGTCGATCACCGGCCTGCCGCTGCTCAAGCAGCAGTTCGAGCCGCTGGTGCCCTCGACCTTCCGCGTGCCCAACACCAACGCCTACCGCGCCCCCGCCCACGCCCTGGGCCCCGGCGGCGACGACCTCGAGGCCTACGGCCGCTGGGCCGCGGACCAGATCGCGGTCGCGATCGAGAACGAGGGCCCCGACACGGTGGCCGCGGTCTTCCTCGAGCCGGTGCAGAACGCGGGCGGCTGCTTCCCGCCGCCGCCCGGCTACTTCCAGCGCGTGCGCGAGATCTGCGACCGGTACGACGTGCTCCTGGTCTCCGACGAGGTCATCTGCGCCTTCGGCCGCCTCGGCCACATGTTCGGCGCCGAGCGCTACGGCTACCAGCCCGACATCATCACCTGCGCCAAGGGCCTGACGTCGGGCTACTCCCCGCTCGGCGCGATGATCGCCTCCGACCGGCTGATGGAGCCCTTCCTGCACGGCAGCGAGTGGTTCGCCCACGGCTACACCTTCGGCGGCCACCCGGTCTCCTGCGCGGTCGCGCTGGCCAACCTCGACGCCTTCGAGGAGGAGGGGGTGCTCGAGCACGTGCGCGCCAACGAGCCCGGCTTCCGCGCCACGCTGGAGCGGCTCAAGGACCTGCCCATCGTCGGCGACGTGCGCGGCGACGGCTACTTCTACGGCATCGAGCTGGTCAAGGACCAGGCCACCAAGGAGTCCTTCGACGACGACGAGAGCGAGCGCCTGCTCTACGGCTTCGTCTCCAAGTCGCTCTACGCCGAGGGTCTCTACTGCCGCGCCGACGACCGCGGCGACCCCGTCATCCAGCTCGCGCCCCCGCTCGTCGCGACCCAGGAGCACTTCGACGAGATGGAGCAGATCCTGCGCTCCGTGCTCGACAAGGCCTGGGCCCAGATCTGAGGCGGCGGCCCGCCGCCGACCCGCGCGGGGCGGCGGGCCTCAGGAGTCGAAGCCGAGACCGGCGCGGTCGAGGCCGCGCAGCCACAGGTTGCGCCGCCCGCCGCGGGCGTCGGCGCGCGCCAGCGACCAGCGGGTGAGGTTGATGCCCACCGAGCGGGCCGGCTCGGGCGGGAAGGGCAGCGGCTGCTCGCGCACCATGCGCAGCCGGGTGCGCTCGGTGTCGGCCCCCTCCAGCAGGTCGAGCACGACCTGGGCGCCGAAGCGGCTGGCGCCGACCCCGAGACCGGTGTAGCCCAGCGCGTAGCCGACGCGACCCGACACGGCCGTGCCGTAGAAGGCCGCGAAGCGGGTGCAGGTGTCGATCACCCCGCCCCAGCGGTGGGTGAAGCGCAGCCCCTCCAGCTGCGGGAAGGTCGTGAAGAAGTGCTCGGCCAGGAGCCCGTGGGTGCGCTCGCGCTGCTCCAGGGCGGCGTCGATGCGGCTGCCCCAGTGGTAGACGGCGTCGTAGCCGCCCCACAGGATCCGGTCGTCGCGGGTGAGGCGGTAGTAGTGGAAGAGGTTGGCCCCGTCGCCGACCCCCTGCCGGCCCTCCCAGCCGATCGCGGCCTTCTGGGCCGGCGAGAGCGGCTCGGTCATCAGCACGTGGTCGTAGACCGGCACGCTCATCAGCCGCAGCCGCCGCAGCAGGGGCGGGAAGGCGTTGGTGGCCAGGGCCACCCGTCCCGCACGCACCGCGCCGGGCCCGTCGGCGCCGCGCACCGTCAGGCGCACCCCGGCGCCGTCGCGCGCGAGACCGGTGACGCGGCTCTGCTCGCAGACCTCGACACCGGCGTCCAGGCAGGCCTGCCGCAGGCCCCAGGCCAGCCGCGCGGGCTCGACGAGGGCGGTCGAGGTGGGGTCGTGCAGCGCCCCGAGGTAGGTCGGCGAGTCGACGAGCGCCCGGGTCTGCGCCGCGTCGAGCCAGCGTGCGTCTCCGCCATGGGCCGCGACCTCGGCGGCCACCTCCCGCAGCTCCTCGACCTGGTGCGGCGCGGTGGCCACGGTCAGCTCCCCGCTGCGGCGCCAGTCGCAGTCGATGCCGAGGTCGGCGATGGTCGCGCCCATCTCCTCGAGGTTGGCCGCCCCGAGCCGGTCGAGCTGCGCCAGCTCCTCGGGCCAGCGCTCCAGGCCGTTGCCGAAGCCGTGGGTGAGGCTGGCCGCGGCGAAGCCGCCGTTGCGCCCGCTGGCCTGGTCGCCGCAGGTGCCGGCCTCAAGCAGGAGCACCGAGCGGGAGGGATCGCGGTGGCGGGCCAGCAGGGCGGTCCACAGCCCGGTGTAGCCGCCGCCCACCACGACCAGGTCGGCCTGGCGCTCGCCGGTCAGCGACGCCGTCGGGCTGGGGCGCGCTGGGTCGTCGAGCCAGTAGGTGCGCGGCTCGGCGTACGCCAGGGAGGCCGCGGCGCCCGCTCCCGGGTCGCGGCTGCGGCCCGGCACGGAGGGGGCGCTCACCGCGACAGCGCCCGCGAGCGGCGGCGGCTGCCGAGCTCGCCGACCAGCACGACGGCGATGGACAGCACGAACATCACGGTGCCGATGACGTTGACCTGCATGGGCACACCGCGCTGGCTGGCACCCCACACGTACATCGGGAAGGTCAGCTCGGTGCCGGCGTTGAGGTTGGTGACGATGAAGTCGTCGAAGGACAGCGAGAAGCTCAGCAGCGCCGCCCCGAGGATGCCGGGGAAGACGAGGGGCAGGGTGACCCGCCAGAAGGTCTGGGCCGGGGTGGCGTAGAGGTCCATGGCCGCCTGCTCCAGCGAGTCGTCCATGCCGGCCAGCCGGGAGCGCACGGTGACGACCACGAAGGACAGGCAGAACATGACGTGGGCGATCAGGATCGTCCAGAAGCCCAGCTGTCCCGAGAAGCCGGCGGCCACGAAGAGGGCCAGCAGCGAGGAGCCGAGCACGATCTCGGGTGCGGCCATCGGCAGGAAGATCAACAGGTTCGAGGCCGAGCGGCCCCGGAAGTCGTGGCGCACGAGCGCGAAGGCCGCCAGCGTGCCGAGCAGGGTGGCGCCGAGGGTGGCGAGCACCCCGATCCGGATGGACACCCACAGGGCGTCGCACATCGACTGGTCCTCGCAGACGTTCGCCCAGTTGTCGAGGGTGAAGGACTGGAAGGCGTAGACGTTGCGGGTGCCCTCGTTGAAGCTCATCAGCACGACGACCGCGATCGGCACGAAGGTGTAGAGCAGCACCAGCAAGCCGAGCACCAGCACGAGGTGCTCGCGCAGCCAGCGACCGGCCGGGGGCCGCGCCGCCCGGGCCGCGCCGGCGCTCCGGCCGGACGTGCGGTCGGGGCGGGTGGTGGAGCGGGTGGCGCTCACAGCAGCTCCTCCGTGCCGGCGCGGCGCACGTAGACCAGCACCAGCGCCACGATCAGCACCATCAGCACCATCGACAGCGCGGCCGCCGAGGGGTAGTCGCCCGCGTCGGTGAACTGGCTCTGGATGACGCTGCCGATGACGCGCTGGTTGGGGCTGCCCAGCAGCTGCGCGTTGATGTAGTCGCCGGCGGCCGGGATGAAGGTGAGCAGCGTGCCCGACACGACGCCGGGCAGCGACAGCGGCCAGGTGACCTTGAGGAAGCCGACCGCCGGGTGGGCGTAAAGGTCGGAGGAGGCCTCGATCAGCCGGGGGTCGATCTTGTCGATGCTGGCGTAGAGCGGCAGCACCATGAAGGGCAGGAAGTTGTAGGCCAGGCCCGCCACCACCGCGACCGGCGTGGCCAGCAGCCGGCCGTCCTCGCCGAGGAGGTGGAGGAACTGCAGCGTGTCGACGACGTAGCCGTCGTCGGCGAGGATCAGCTTCCACGACAGGGTGCGCAGCAGGAAGCTGGTGAAGAAGGGCGCGATGACCAGCACCAGCATGAGGTTCTTCCACCGCCCGGCCTTGAACGCGATCGCGTAGGCGAGCACGTAGCCCAGCACCAGGCAGATCAGCGTGGCGGCGGCGCCGTACGCCAGGGCGCGCAGCAGGGGCGTCCAGTACTCCTGGACGGCGTCGACGTAGTTGCCGAAGGCGTAGGTCATCTCGTAGCCGCGGAAGTCCGACCCGCTGGGGTCGTAGAGGCTGGTGGCGGCCAGCGAGTAGAACGGCACGACGAAGAAGAGGGCCAGCCAGACGGCGGCCGGCAGGAGCAGCAGGTAGCCCGTGAGGCCCCGCTTGCGCCCGGTGTCGGGCTCGGCGTCGGCGAGCTCGGCCTGCGGTGGCGGCGCGTCGGGCGGCGCCAGGGTCGGGGTGGTCGGGGGCGCCATCACACGCCGTCCCGCTGCGCCCCGGCCGAGGCGTCCTGGGCGGCGTCGAGGAGGAAGGCGTACTCGGGGCGCCACGACAGCTCCACCCGCTCACCCGTGGTGAAGAGGCGCTGGCGGCCGGTGTTCTGGGCGAAGACCTGGAGCTCCTGGCCCCAGGGCATCCGCACGAGGTACTGCGTGCTCACCCCGACGAAGCTGACGTCGGTGACGACGCCGCCGGGGATGGTGTTGCCCGGCGCGTCGAGCTCGGCGCCCTCCTCCCCGATCAGCACCTTCTCGGGGCGGATGCCGACCCAGCCGGCGTCGCCATCGGTGTGGGTGCGCGCGGTCGGCACCGAGACCTGGATGCCGTGCATGTCGACCGTGGTCAGGTCGGCCGAGCGCGAGACGACGGTGCCGGCGACGAGGTTGGACTGGCCGAGGAAGTTGGCGACGAAGGTGCTGCGGGGGTTCTCGTAGAGCTCGGCCGGCGCACCCATCTGCTCGATGACGCCGGCGTTCATCACCGCGACCGTGTCGGCCATGGTCATGGCCTCCTCCTGGTCGTGGGTGACGTGGACGAAGGTGAGACCGACCTCGGTCTGGATCCGCTTGAGCTCGATCTGCATGCCGCGGCGCAGCTTGAGGTCGAGCGCCCCGAGCGGCTCGTCGAGCAGGAGCACCTCCGGCTCGTTGATCAGCGCCCGGGCCAGGGCCACGCGCTGCTGCTGGCCGCCGGAGAGCTGGGCCGGCTTCTTGCGGGCCTGGCTGCCCAGCTCGACGAGGTCGAGCATCTCGGCGACCTTCTCCTTGACGTCCTTGCGCTTGCGCCGACGCAGGCCGAAGGCGACGTTCTCGAAGATGTCGAGGTGGGGGAAGAGGGCGTAGCTCTGGAAGACGGTGTTGACCGGACGCCGGTAGGGCTTGGCCCAGGTGATGTCCTGCTCGCCCAGGGTGATGCTGCCCGAGGTCGGCGTCTCCAAGCCCGCGACCATGCGCAGGGTGGTGGTCTTGCCGCAGCCCGACGGGCCCAGCAGCGCGAAGAACGACCCGGCCGGCACGTCGAGGTCGAGGTCGTCGACCGCCGTGAAGGTCGCGAACCGCTTGGTCACGCTGCGCAGCCGCAGCCCGTCGTACGCCGCGCTGCGCGCACCGCCCGGGTCGGCGCCGGGTGCGACGCCCGGAGCGCTCGCCGGTCCTGCTCCCTCAGCCACCTGTGACATCGGCCCACTCCCCTTCGTACTGCGCGGTCTGCTGGTCGTCGAGCGGCATGAAGTCGAAGGTCGCGGCGAGCGCCTCGTCGTCGGGAAAGATCAGCGCGTTGTCGACGAGGCTGGGATCGATCTTCTCCATCTCCTCGCGGGCGCCCTCGACGGGGCAGATGTAGTTGACCCAGGAGGCGAGCTTCGCCGCCACGGCCGGCTCGTAGTAGTAGTCGATCCACGCCTCGGCGTTGGCGGTGTGGGTGGCGAGGTTGGGCACGATCATGTTGTCGCTCCACAGCGCCAGCCCCTCCTCCGGCGTCACGAACCTGATGTCGGGGTTGTCGAACTGCAGCTGGATGATGTCGCCCGACCAGGCCTCGCAGGCCACGACGTTGCCCGCGGCGAGGTCCTGGACGTACTCGTTGCCGGTGAAGGAGCGCACGTGGCCGTCGGCCACGACCTGGCGCAGCCGGTCGATGGCGTCGGCCCACTCGTCGTCGTCGAAGTCGCCCGGGTCGGCTCCGGTGACCTTGAGCATGAAGGCCATCGTGTCGCGCATCTCCGAGAGCAGGCTGATGCGGCCCTTGAGGTCGGGACGGGTGAGGAGCTCCTCGAAGCTGCCGACGGCGTCGGTCCTGCTCGCGTCGTAGGCGATGCCGGTCAGGCCGGTCTGCCACGGCGCGTGGTAGCGCAGGTCGGGGTCCCACTGCACGCCGCGCAGGGGCTCGATGAGGTTGGCGTGCAGGTTGGGCACCCGCTCGGGGTCGAGGGGCTGGATCCAGCCCAGACCGATCATGCGCGCCGCCATCCAGTCGGTCAGCATGATCATGTCGCGGTCGATGGGCTCGCAGGTGCCGAGCTGGTTGCGCACCTTGGCGTAGAACTCGGCGTTGTCGTTGACGTCGTCGGTGTAGTCGACCGTGATCCCGGTGCGCTCGCTGAACCCCTGGAACGTGCCGTTCTTGTTGTTGCGGGGGTCGATGTACTGCGGCCAGTTGGAGATGACGAGCGAGCGGTCGCTCCCGGAGCGGTCGGCGGCGCGGCAGCTGGCGGGATCCTGGGCGGCGCCCGCGACCTCGAAGACGGGCAGCTTGAGGGCGGCGAGGCTGGCTCCGCCGAGGGCGAGCGCGCCGCCGCCGCGCAGGAGGGAGCGGCGACTGAGGCCGGTGGGTCGGTGGGACGGGACGCTCACGACACTCCTTCCGGGGCACGGGCTGGCACGAGAGCAAGTGCTCGGATCGTGCCACGATCACCCCGGGTCGACAAGCGATCCGGTCGAGACGAAACCTCCTCGCAACGAAATCGTTCGTCAAACCCCCCGCCATGCGTCCGAGAGCACCCCCTGAGGCGGTACCTTGCGGGCATGAGTCGCAAGCCCGGTCGTCCCACGACCCACCTCGACGACGTCTCCAAGGCCATCATCGAGCAGCTGCAGCAGGACGGCCGGCGCTCCTACGCCGCGATCGGCAAGGTCGTCGGCCTCTCGGAGGCCGCCGTGCGCCAGCGGGTCCAGCGACTCACCGAGAGCGGCGTCATCCAGGTCGTCGCGGTCACCGATCCGCTGCAGCTGGGCTTCGCGCGCCAGGCGATGATCGGCATCAAGGCCACGGGTCCGCTCGAGCCGCTGGCCGACACCCTGGCCGAGATGCCCGAGGTCGACTACGTCGTCATCACGGCCGGCTCCTACGACCTGCTGGTGGAGGCCGTCTGCGAGTCCGACGAGCACCTGCTGGAGCTGCTGTCGACGCGCATCCGCACGATTCCCGGCGTCGTCGCCACGGAGACCTTCATGTACCTCGAGCTGCGCAAGCAGACCTACTCCTGGGGTGTGCGCTGAGCGCGGACCCGCGCCACCTGTCGCTGTGGCACGCCACCGCGGGCGGGTCGTGGGCCCCGCGGCCCGCGCTCCCCGGCGACCGCGAGGCCGACGTGGCCGTCGTCGGCGCCGGGCTCACGGGTCTGTGGACCGCGCTCTACCTCGCCCGCGCCGACCCCACGCTGCGGATCGTGGTGCTGGAGGCCGAGACCGCCGGCTTCGGCGCCTCGGGACGCAACGGCGGCTGGTGCTCGGCGCTCTTCCCGGCCTCGCTGCCCACGCTCGCGGCGGCGTCCTCGCGGCGGGCCGCCCTGGCCCAGCACGCCGCGATGCGCGCGAGCGTCGACGAGGTCGCCCGGGCCTGCGTCGAGGAGGGCGTCGACGCCCAGCTGGCCAAGGGCGGCACCATCGTGCTCGCGCGCAGCCGGCCCCAGCTCGCCCGGGCCCGCGACGAGGTCGACGCCGCGCGCGCCTGGGGGCGCGAGGAGGACGACCTGCGCCTGCTCGGCGCCACCGAGGCCGACGCCGTGCTGCGGGGTCGCGGGACCCTCGCCGCGACCTACACCCCCGACTGCGCAGCGCTCCACCCGGCACGCCTCGTGCGGGGCCTGGCCGAGGCGGTCGAGCGTCGCGGGGTGCTGATCCACGAGCGCACGCGGGCCACGTCGATCGGGCCCGGCCGGGTCGAGACCACCCACGGCACGGTGCGGGCCGACGTCGTCGTGCGCGCCACCGAGGGCTACACCGCCCGCCTGCCGGGTCACGCACGCACGCTGGCCCCGGTCTACTCGCTCATGATCGCCAGCGAGCCCCTGCCCCCCGAGGTCTGGGACGAGATCGGACTGGCGCGCCGCGAGACCTTCAGCGACCACCGCCACCTCGTGGTCTACGGCCAGCGCACCGCCGACGACCGGATCGTCTTCGGCGGCCGCGGCGCGCCCTACCACCTCGGCTCGCGCACCCACCCGTCGTTCGACCGCGACGACCGGGTCTTCGCCGGCCTCCACGCCGCCCTCCTCGACCTCTTCCCGGTGCTGCGCGGCACCCGCTTCACCCACGCCTGGGGCGGGGCGCTCGGCATCCCCCGCGACTGGTGCGCCTCGGTCGGCCTCGACCGCCGCAGCGGCGTGGCCTGGGCCGGGGGGTACGTCGGTGACGGCCTGAGCACGACCAACCTCGCCGGACGCACCCTGCGCGACCTGGTGCTGGGCCACGACACCGACCTCACCGCGCTGCCGTGGGTCGGCCACCGCTCCCCCGCGTGGGAGCCGGAGCCGCTGCGCTGGCTCGGCATCAACGCCGGCCTGACCGCGACGACCTGGGCCGACGCCGAGGAGCGGCTCACCCGCCGCCCCTCGCTGCTGGCGCGCGCCACGGCCCCCTTCCTGGGCTGAGCCGGGCCTCCTCCTGCGGCCGGTCCCCCCGCACAGCCGCACCCCTGGCGGGGGTGACAGGCAACTCCTGCCGTCGGCTCGGTCGACCCGCGCACGTCTGTACTGATATATCTCTAGTGCTTTACTCGACTTAAGCACCTGGAGGCCCCCGTGCACGTCATCACCATCCCCCTGCCCGCCCAGGGCAACCGGTGCCACCTGGTGCACGACGGCGCCTCGGCGCTGGTCGTCGACCCGCCGCGCGACCTGCGCCCGGTCGAGCGGGCCGCCGAGCAGGCCGGCGTGGACATCCGCGTCGTGGCCGACACCCACGTGCACAACGACTACGTCTCCGGCGCCCTCGGGCTCGCCCGTCGCCACGGAGCCGACTACCTGCTCTCGGCCGACGAGGCGGTGGACTTCGAGCGGGTCGGCGTGCGCGACGGCGACCGCGTCGCCGTCGGCCGGATGAGCCTCGAGGTGCTCGCCACGCCCGGCCACACCCGCCACCACCAGGCCTTCCTGGTCACCGGGGCCACCGGGGCGTCCGGCAGCCCCACCGCCGGCGCCGTGTTCAGCGGCGGCAGCCTCCTGCACGGCACCGTCGGTCGCACCGACCTGGTCGACCCGCGCCTGGCCACCGACCTCGCCCGCGCCCAGTGGCGCAGCGCCCGGCGCCTCGCCGCGCTCGACCCCGCCACCCTGCTCCACCCCACCCACGGCTTCGGCTCGTTCTGCGCCGGCCGGCCCGCCGAGGCCGGCGACGGTGACGTCACGCTCGGTTCCCAGCGGGGCACCAACCCCGTGCTGACCACCGCCGAGGAGACGTTCGTGTCCGACCTCGTCGCGGGCTTCGGCCCGGTCCCGCGCCACTACGGCCACATGGCCCCGCTCAACCGGGCCGGGGCAGGACGCAGCGTCGGGCGGGCGGCGCGGCCGGTGACCGCGGCCCAGGTCTCCGACGCGGTGCTCGCCGGGGCCTGGGTCGTCGACCTGCGCGGACGCGACCGCTTCGCCGAGGGCCACCTGACCGGGTCGGTGAGCGTGGAGCAGGGGCCGCAGCTCGCGACGTACGTCGGCTGGCTGGTGCCGTGGGGCGACGACATCGTCCTGCTGACCGACGACCCCACCCGTCTCGGTGAGGCCGTGAGCGACCTCGCGGCCATCGGCATCGAGGGGGTCGGCACCCACGTGCTCGACGGCAGCGAGGCCATGGGGGCCCGCTACCGCCGCACCGACTGGGCGGGCTACCGCACCGCCCCCGCCGGGGTGCGCCGCGTCGTCGTCGACGTGCGCCAGCGTGACGAGTGGCAGTCGGGGCACCTGCCCGGGGCCCTGCACCTGCCGGTGCAGGACGTCGAGCGGGCCGCGCACCGCCTGCCCGCCGGCGAGCTGTGGGTGCACTGCCGCTCGGGCTACCGCGCCGGCATCGCCGCCAGCCTGCTGCACCGCACCGGCCGCTCGGTGGTGCACGTCGACGACGGCTGGGAGCGGGTCGAGGAGCTCGCCATCCCCACCGTCGCCGGTCTCGCCGCCTAGGCCCCCGACCCGGCGGCCACCACGGACCGCCCACCCCACGACCAGCCGTCCGGGCTCCCCGCGACGGCACCCCGCCCCACCACGACCTCGGAGGTGACCCGACCAGATCCCCGAGCGGGACCCCGCAACACCGCAAGGACATTGTTCAGAGGCGGCCCCCCGGCCGCCCCTCTCGGGAGGTGCTCCACCCCGTGTCAACATCCCACCCCGCGCGCTCGACGCGCCCCCGCACCCAGCGGGCCCAGAGCCGGTGGCGACTCGCCGCCGGCGCGAGCCTGGCCGCCCTCGGCCTGGCGTCCTCCGGTCTCGTCGCCCAGGCCCCCGCCTCGGCCAACGAGACCAACGAGCCGGGCAGCGACTCCGGCCAGCCCGTCGACATCGCCACCCCGGCGATCGCGACGCTCAACGGCCTGATCCAGTCGCTGTTCAACTCCGAGATCGTCAGCCAGACCTCGAAGATCGTCGGGGCCGACGACCGTGCCTACTGGCTCACCAACAACCTCAAGTCCGACCTCATCCCGACCACGGTCCTGCAGGACCTCGGCCTCGGCGAGGTCATCCCCGACCTCGGTCTGGGCGGCGGGGACTCCGGCGGCACGGTGCCCGACGACGGGCTGCGCCGCGAGTACCTCGTGGTCTGGGCCGGCGACAACAACATCCTCGACCGCACCGGCAAGGAGCTCACCTCGCTGCCGGAGGTCGTCAACTCCGACCTCCTCGGCACCCAGGACCTCATCGGCCCCGACTTCTTCGCGGTCGTCGACGCCACCCAGGGATCCCCCAGCTACGGCAAGGTGGTCAACACCGCCACGGTCGGCCCGCTGGTCGAGAACGAGCCCCACCACATGCAGTACATCTGGCACAAGGGCAACAACATCTTCGCCGGCGGGCTGTTCACCGACGTCACCTACGTCATCGACACCTCCCAGCTCCCCGCCCTCGAGCTCAAGCACGTCAACCTGCCCACCGACACCCTGTGCGGCTCGGTGCCCGACGCCTACTGGGTGACCAAGGACGGCGGCGCCTACGGCACCTACATGGGTGGCCCGGACGTGCCCGGTCCCTGCACCTACAGCGACGGCACGACACGCATCGGCAACGGCTTCGCCGGCTCGCCCGGCGAGCTGGTCCGGCTGAACGAGAACGGCGAGACCGTCTACGAGGCGCCGGCGACCCCGCTCACCGCGGAGACGAAGGAGCGCTGCGACAACATCCCGCAGCTGCCCGCCGCCACCTGCGCCAACCCGCACGGCATCCAGGTGCGCGAGGACCTCGACACGCTGATCACCAGCGACTACAACGAGCCCCGCAACATCATCCTCACCCCGGTGGCCGCGCCCTCGTCGTACCTGCGCCGGCCCACCGTGCGCACCTGGGACATCTCCGACCCCGACGCGCCGAAGCTCAAGGCGGTCTCCTTCCTGCCCGACGGGCCCCGCGTGGGCAAGGTCGCCCACCACGAGGAGAACCGCGCGGTCATGGAGACCACGGTGACCAACCAGCCGGGCCACAAGGGCGCCTTCGCCTCCACCATGCAGGGCGGTGCGATCTTCTACAGCCCCGACATCACGGCGGCCCAGCCCGAGTGGCGCGAGGTCTTCGACCTCTCGACCGCCAACAAGCAGATCGCCCCCGACCAGAACCCCTACGGCGGCGGCGTGAACGGCGCCTGGATCCAGACCAGCCTCGACGACAAGTACCTGTACAACGCCGTCGCGGGACGCTCGGCCAGCGGCACCGACCAGGGCAGCAAGCCCTTCATCCTCAAGCTGGACATCCAGCAGCTGGTGGCCTCCGGGGGCGACCCCGAGTGCAGCATCGACACCATCGAGGAGACCGTCAACGGCGGCGCCGAGAGCGACTGCCCCGCGGTCGTCGACATACTCGAGGCGCCCGGCGGCCCCCACTGGGGCACCCTGGACAACCTCGAGCTCGGTGAGGACGGCTACTACCACGAGACCACCGACGTGAAGCGGATCGCCTACTCGAACTACTTCGTGGCCCGCACGGGCCTCGACGGCGACCACCGCGTCTGCATGGTCGACATCGCCGAAGACGCCACCATGGCGATCGACGAGGAGTTCGCCGACGAGAACACCGGCGAGCCGTGCCTCGACTTCGACCGCGAGGAGTGGCCGCACGGCGTGTGGGGCCCGGCCAAGCCGCACTCGATGCTCTTCGTCACCGCCGACGACGACATCCGCTGAGACGCGACGAGGACTCGACGATGACGTCGTACGACGACACCACCCCGGGGCGGGACCGGTCCGACCGGTCCCGCCTCCGGGCGGTCCTGACCCTCGGCGCGGCCGGAGCCGTGGCGGCCCTCGTGGTCGCCGGCGCCGTCAGCGCCGGAGCGGGACCCACGGGCTCCGACCCCCGCGAGGGCAGCGCCCTCGTGACGGACTGGACCGCCCGCACCGACGGCCAGCAGGTCCTCGGCGGCGAGCGGGAGCCCGGCGTCCCCACGATCCAGCGGATCCGGCACGACGACGTGCAGTTCACCGTGACCGTCGCACCGGCCCGCCCGGGTCCCAACCTGGTGCGCATCGACGCGCTCCACGTGAAGCGCCCCGCCGCGGGACGCCCCGGCGCCGCCGGTCACGCCACCAAGCCGGCCTGGGTCGGCACCAGCGAGGAGTCCCTGGTCAAGGCGGTGCCGCGACCCGGCACCGACGGCCTGTGGGCGACCGTCGACCTCCCCGAGGGCAGTGGCACCGTGCTGGTGACCCACGGTCGCTGGCACCGCGTGCCCTTCGCCGTCGAGACGGGCACCGACACCCCCGACACCGCCCTGTGGACCGGCGACGACGGCCCCGAGTGCGTCGCGGCCGCGACCGCCGAGGTGCTCACCGGGGCGCTGCCCTCGGCGTGCCCCGCCGCCGGGCTGAAGCAGCCCGACGAGGAGGCGCTGCTCGCGGTGGTCGACACCCTGGCGGCCCGCGGCGTGGAGGAGCTGGCCGTCGAGCACGACCCGTCGGCCCGCAGCCAGCAGGCCCTCGCGGCCGTGACCACCCGCGCCGAGGACCTCGGCGTCGAGGTGGTCGACCCCGCGACCGCCCCCGGCGAGCGCAACGCGCTGCTCGTCGTGAGCGGGTGGGCCGACGCCGCCCGGTCGTTGGCGCAGGTCAGCGCCACCCCCCTGCGCCGGCAGCCGATCCGCTCCGACGGCACCTGGCTGGCGCCCTGGCTCCTCTCCCCGGGGGTCGTCGACTCGACCGCCGGCGCCATGGTGCCGCTGGACTTCGACATCCGCACCCCGGAGGCCCGCGACTTCAGCGCCACCCTGGCGACCTACCTGCCGGGCCAGTCGCCGACGTCCAGCGGCTACGCGGCCTGGCGCAGCCAGCACGCCCAGGACCCGCTCCCCCTGGCGCTCTACGCCGCGTCGCGTGCGGCGTACATGCCCAGCCAGCCCGGTCACGAGGGCCACGAGACGCAGGTCGCGTGGTTCCCCGGCGGCACCGTCACCCCGGTCGGGCTCCCGCTCGAGCCGTCGGCAGCGCGCTGAGCCCTCCTCCCTCCCGCACCACCCCGCCCCGACCCGGCCCCGGCGCTCCGCCGGGGCCGGGACCTAGATTGGACACCACCATGTCGATCCTCCAACGCCCCCAGGTGGGCCGCTCCGCACCGCCGGGACCTCCCGCCCAGGACGCCCCCGCACCCCAGGCCGGCATCGTGCTCGGCGGTCTCGTGGCCGCCGGGGTGCTCGGCGCCGTCATCTTCGCCCGCTCCGGGCAGACCCCCGCCGTCCTTTTCGGCCTGGGGCTGTCCCTCGGCTTCGTGCTCTTCCACTCCCGCTTCGGCTTCACCTCGGCCTGGCGCCAGCTGGTCGCGGTCAGGCAGGGCAAGGCGCTGCGCGCCCACATGCTGATGCTCGCGGTGGCCTGCACGCTCTTCGCCCCGATCCTCGCCACCGGGGTCTCCTTCGGTGACGCGGCGCCCGCGCCCACGCTGGCCCCCATCGGCTTCGGGCTCTTCGTCGGCTCCTTCCTCTTCGGGGTCGGCATGCAGCTGGGCGGCTCCTGCGCCTCCGGCACCCTCTTCGCGATCGGGTCGGGCCAGAGCGCCATCGTGCTCACCCTGGTCGGCTTCGTCGTCGGCTCGGTCCTCGCCGCCCGCACCTTCTCCTTCTGGACCGGCCTGCCCAGCTTCGAGCCGGTCTCCCTGGCCGACACCGGCGCGGGCTACCTGGGCGCCTGGGCCATCTCCCTGGCGGTGATGGCCGCGATCGTCGGGCTCACCTTCGTCCTCGGCCGGGGCCGCGTCGTGCCCCCGGTCGAGCCGCCGCCGGTGGCCCACGGCGCCGCCCGCGCCGTGCGCGGCTCGTGGCCGTTGTGGGTCGGGGCCCTGCTGCTGGCCGGTCTCAACGCGCTCACGCTGCTGGTCTCCGGCGGCGCCTGGGGCATCACCTTCGCCTTCGGCCTGTGGGGCTCCAAGATCCTCGACGCCCTCGGCGTCGACGTGCTCGGCTGGCCCTTCTGGAGCGACCCGGCCAACCTCGCGAAGTACCAGGCCGGTGTGCTGGCCGAGAAGACCTCGGTCATGGACCTCGGCATCATCGTCGGAGCGCTCATCGCCTCGGCCGCGGCCGGGTCGTGGGTGCTGCACCGCCGCATCCCCGGCAGGCTCGCCCTCGGTGCCGTGCTCGGCGGCGTCATCATGGGCTACGGCGCCCGGATCGCCTTCGGCTGCAACATCGGCGCCTACTTCGGCGGGATCGCCTCCTTCAGCCTGCACGGCTGGCTGTGGGGGGTCATGGCCGTGGTCGGCACCGTCGCCGGGCTCGCCCTGCGCCCGCTCTTCGGGCTGACGAACCCCCGCCCCACCGACTCCGTCTGCTAGCCCGGCCGCCCGTCCGGCTGCCAGCCCGGGGATAACCCGTTGCCGACGCCCGGGTCCGACCACCACCATGGTCGGACCCGGGCGTCGCGCGTCGAGCGCCGCCCACCGTCGAGAGGAGCGTGACATGTCGATGACTGTCGCCGGCCTGCCCGCAGACCAGATCCCTCCTCACGACGGAGCACCCACCACCCATGCCCCACCAGCCCGACACCTCCTCCCCCGCCTCCTCTGCGCCCTCTGACGCACCGCTCGCCGCGTCCCACGACGCGCCTGACCACCGGCCGTCCGATGCCGCCCCCGACCCGGCGTTCACGTTCGCCTTCCGCGCCTACGACGAGCCCGACCCCGACGACCCCGGCCGGCGCTGGTCGACCTGGTCGAGCGTCGAGCCGCTCTCGCGGGGCCCCGAGCCCCGCCCGCCCTGGGTCGTGACCTCCCAGGGCGCGGTCGACACCGACCTGGGCATCGTGAAGACCGGCAAGGAGGCCGACGTCTTCCTGCTCGACCGCACCGACCCCGCCTTCCCCGACGACGGGGTGGTGATGGCCGCGAAGCGCTACCGCGGCAGCGAGCACCGCACCTTCCACCGCGCGGCGACCTACACCGAGGGCCGCAGCACCAGGCGCTCGCGCGACCAGCGGGCGCTCAAGCGCAAGAGCACCTGGGGCCGCCAGGTCGCCGCAGCCGAGTGGGCGGTCTCGGAGTGGAGCGCCCTCGTGCGCTGCTGGCGCCTCGGCCTGCCGGTGCCCTACCCCGTGCAGGTCGACGGCACCGAGCTGCTCATGGAGTGGATCACCGTCGAGGGGCCCGACGGGCCGGAGACCGCGCCCCGGCTGGCCGCCACCCGTCCCGCGCCCGGCCTGCTGGCGGCCTACTTCGAGCAGCTGCGCGAGGCGATGGCCACGATGGTCCAGGACGGCCTGGTGCACGGCGACCTGTCGCCCTACAACGTCCTGGCCGCCGCGGAGCGTCTCGTCGTGATCGACCTGCCGCAGGTCGTCGACCTCGTCGGCAACGCCCAGGGCTTCGACTTCCTGCTGCGCGACTGCACGAACATGTGCACGTGGTTCCGGGCGCGCGGTCTCGACGTCGACGCCCAGGACCTCTTCGGCGACCTCGTGGCCCACGCCTTCTGAGCCGGCAGTAGCGTGGCCGGGCCCCTCCCCCTCCGTCCCACCTCCGCCCCCTCACCGCACCGAGGAGCCCGGCCTTGCTGCTCTACGACGCCGTCCGGCGCCGCCGCGACACCCGACGCGAGTTCACCGGCGAGCCGGTGGATCCCGAGGTGCTGGAGCGGGTGCTCTCGGCGGCGCACTGCGCCCCCAGCGTGGGGATGTCGCAGCCGTGGGACTTCGTGCTCGTGCGGGAGCCGGCGACGCTGGCGACCTTCCGCGACCACGTCCGCGCCGAGCGGGCGCGGTTCGCGGCCACGCTCGAGGGCGAGCGGGCCGAGACGTTCGCCGCGATCACGGTCGAGGGCGTGGTGGAGTCGGGGCTGGGCGTCGTCGTCGGCTACGACCCGCGCCGCGCGGGGCCCTCGGTGCTGGGCCGCCACACCATCGCCGACACCGGGCTCTACTCGGTGTGCCTGGCCATCGAGAACCTCTGGCTGGCCGCCACCGCGGAGGGGCTCGGCGTCGGCTGGGTGAGCTTCTACCGCGAGGAGGTCCTGGGCGAGCTGGTCGGCTTCCCCGCCCACGTCAGGCCGGTGGCCTGGCTCTGCGTGGGTCGGGTCGAGGACCTACCCGACGTGCCCGACCTCGAGCGCCACGGCTGGCGCCACCGCTCCCCCCTCGCCTCGGTGCTCCACGACGAGCGCTGGACCCCACGACCGGACGCCGCGGGTCCGGGCACCCCCGGACCGGGCACCGGGTCGGGCACCGCGTGAGGCGCCACCGCGGGCGGGTCGTCGACCTCGGCAGCCTCGACGAGCTCGACGCGCGCCTGGCCGCCGGCACCACCTCGCTGTCGGGCTGGCGCGTGCGCGGCATCGACCTGAGCGAGCGCGGGGAGGCCGTGCTGGGCTGCCGCGTCGCCGGCGCGCTCTTCCTGGGGTGCACCTTCGCCCCCGGCGACGCCGAGCGCCTCGGCGCGGCGGGCGCGCTGGTGCTGCCCGCGCTGGCCGACGTGCCGCTCGACGTCTACCGCGCCGGGCTCTACACCGCCGCCGACCTCTACGACGCCGCGCGCTACGCCGACAGCCTCGACGCCCGCGCCTACGCGTGGTCGCAGCAGCGCGGCGGGCCCGACGACTCGCTGGCCAAGGCCCTGCACGACCACGCGATCGACGAGGCCCTCACCTCGTGGGTCGCCGGCCGGCGCCTCGTCGGGGTCATGGGCGGCCACGCGCTGCAGCGCGGCCAGGCCGGGTACGCCGACGCCGCGCGGCTGGGTCGGCTGCTCGGCGCGGGAGGCCTGACCGTGGCCACCGGGGGCGGGCCGGGCGCGATGGAGGCGGCCAACCTCGGCGCGCGGCTGTCGGGGCGCCCGGAGGCCGAGCTCGACGCGGCGCTCGCGCGGCTGGCCGGCGTGGCGTCGTACCGGCCCTCGGTGCAGGCGTGGGCCGAGGCCGCCCTCGAGGTCGCGGCCGGCCCCGACCCGGTGGAGACCCTCGGCATCCCGACCTGGCACTACGGCCACGAGCCGCCCAACGTGCTGGCCACCGCGATCGCGAAGTACGTGCGCAACGCCACCCGCGAGGCGGTGCTGCTGGAGGTCTGCGACGGGGGCATCGTCTTCCTGCCCGGCGCCGCGGGCACGGTGCAGGAGGTCTTCCAGGACGCCTGCGAGAACTACTACGCCGACGAGTCGTCGGTGGCCCCCATGGTGCTCGTGGGTCGGCACCACTGGACCGAGGAGCTGCCCGCGTGGCCGCTGCTGGAGTCGCTGGCCCGGGGCCGCACGATGCCGGTGGCGCTGGTCGACAGCGTCGAGGAGGCGGCAGCCGTGGTGCTCAGCCGGCC
Organism: Nocardioides sp. Leaf307; assembly: GCF_001423135.1. NCBI lineage: Bacteria > Bacillati > Actinomycetota > Actinomycetes > Propionibacteriales > Nocardioidaceae > Nocardioides > Nocardioides sp. Leaf307. The sequence goes on from NZ_LMNY01000002.1 coordinate 573,155, forward strand.
ATCCGGTCGCCGCTGAGCCCGACCTGCCGGGGAGCCGCCGGCGCGGCCCCGGAGCGGTGGGCCACCACCTCGCGGTAGTGGGTCAGCAGCGACTCGTTGACGGCGCGCCACGACCGGCCGGCGACGCTCTCGCGCGCCGCGCGGGCCATCTGCTGGCGCAGGGCGGCGTCGGTGAGGCGCTCGACGTAGGCGGCCAGGTCGTCGGCGTCGCCCGGCACGTAGAGGAACCCCGAGACCACGTCGGTGACCACGTCGACGGGTCCCCCCGAGCGGGGCGCGACCACGGGCACCCCGGCGGCGAGGGCCTCCTGCGCCGACTGGCAGTAGGTCTCGTGACGCCCGGTGTGCACGAAGACGTCGAGCGAGGCGTAGAGACGGCTGAGGTCGTCGCCGTGCAGCACGCCGAGGAAGTGCGCGCCGGGCAGCAGCTCGCGCAGGCGGCCCTCCTCGGGCCCCCCGCCGACGACCACGAGGGCGTAGCGCGGGTCGTCGGCCAGGCGGGCGAGCAGGTGCAGCTCCTTCTCCGGGGCCAGCCGGCCGACGTAGCCGACCACGAGCCGCCCGTCGGGGCTGAGCCCCCGCCGCAGGTCGGCCGAGCGCCACCGCGGGTGGAAGGCGTCGAGGTCGACACCGCGCGGCCACAGGGCGGTGCGGGGCACGGCGAGGGCCTCGAGCTGCGCCAGGCTGGCCCGCGACGGCGCCAGGGTCCGGTCGGCCCGGGTGTGGATGCGGCGGGTCAGGCGGGCCATCGCGCGCGTGCCGCCGGCGATGCCGTAGCGCTCGGCGAAGCCGACCAGGTCGGTCTGGTAGATCGCCACCGTCGGCACGCCCAGCTCGTCGGCGGCCCGCACGGCCTGGTGGCCCAGGGTCGCGGGCGAGGCGACGTGGACGACGTCGGGCCGGAAGCGCAGCATCACCGCACGCAGCCGGCGCCGGGTCTCGAGGCCGATCCGGAAGTCGCGGTAGAAGGGCAGGGTCGCGCCCCGCGCCAGCGTCACCGGGAAGCCGGCGTAGGACGACGGGCCGGTCGGGGCGACCAGCTCGGCCTCGTGGCCCTCCGCCGCGAGGTGCTCCAGCACCCGCCGCACGGAGTTGGTGACGCCGTTGACCTGCGGCAGGAACGACTCCGCCACCACGAGCACCCGCAGAGGGCGGTCGGTGGCACCGCCGGGTGGCAGGGACCCGGGTCGCAGGGACCCGGGTCGCAGGGGGACCGCCGCGTGGTCGCGACCACCCTGGGCGGTCCGGGAGGTCGGGGCGGGTCGCAGCTGCAGGAGCCTCGTCACGCCTCGGACGCTAGGGAGCGCCGGGCAACGGCCCGGGCCGACGGGGTGACCGGCACGTGAACCGTGCGTGCCCGTCGGTCTCCTACGCGCGCGCTCCCGGCGCACCCGCGGCGCCCGGCGGCCCCGGCGGTGCCGTCAGGGGCACGGCGTAGGAGCGCTCCTGGCCGTGGGGCACGAAGCCGACGCGCCGCAGGATCGGGCCGGAGGTCTCGACGCGTCCCTTGACCAGGGCCATGCGGGCGTCGTGGGCCAGCGCGTAGACGAGCCGCTCGGCGAGGAGGGTGCGGTAGAGCCCACGGCCGCGCTCGGAGGCGACGACCGCGCCGCCCCAGAGGCGGGCCACGCCGTCGACGACGGTGAGGCCGGCGCTGGCGACCGGTCGGTCGCCGAGGTAGGCGACGACGGCGCCGCCGGCACCGGCGGCCAGGTCGTCGCCCGCGCGCGCGACGTAGGCCTCGACCTCGGGCAGCGAGGGGGTGCTGCCGCCGAACACCTCGGCGCCGACGGCGAAGGAGTCCTGGGCGGTGGCGACGTCGACGGTCCAGCGGAGCTCGACCTCCGCCGACGGGGGCTGACCCAGGTCGGGAGGCGGACCGGCGAGGTCGAGGGCCATGACGTCGAGGGTCTCCTCGAGCACACCGCCGCGTGCGAGCAGCACGTCGGCCACAGCGTCGGCCGCGCCGAGCCTGGCCCAGCAGACCACCTGCTCGACGACACCGGGCACCGCCTCGGCCCGCGCCGCGACGAGCGCGTCGTCGACGAGCGCCGCGACGTCCCGGTCCGGGTCCAGCGACACCAGCTCCAGGGGGTGCTCGAACCAGTCGGGGAAGCGCACGAGCTGCCATCCCTCGCCCCGGATGCGCCGGGCGTTGTCGGGCACCCACACCCACGCCGCCGCCGCCGCGGCCACGTCCTCGTGCGTCAGCGTCATGCTGCTCCCGGGCCTCGGAGGGTCACTCGGCGGCGGCCAGCTGACCGCAGGCGCCGTCGATCTCGCGCCCGCGGGTGTCGCGCACCGTGGTCGGGATGCCCTTGGCCTCAAGGCGACGCACGAACTCCCGCTCGTCGGCGGGGTCGGACGCGGTCCACTTCGATCCCGGCGTGGGGTTGAGCGGGATGAGGTTGACGTGCACCCAGCCCCAGTCGCCGTAGGAGCCGAGCACGTCGCCGAGCAGGTCGGCGCGCCAGGCCTGGTCGTTGATGCCGCGCATCATGGCGTACTCGATGGAGACGCGGCGCTTGGTCTGGCGGGCGTAGTCCCACGCCGCCTCGACGGTCTCGGCGACCGAGTAGCGGGTGTTGATCGGCACCAGCTCGTTGCGCAGCTCGTCGTCGGGGGCGTGCAGGCTCAGCGCGAGGGTCACCGGGATGCCCTCGGTGGTGAGCTGACGGATGCGGGGCACCAGGCCGACGGTGGAGACCGTCACGCCGCGCGCCGACATGCCGAGGCCGTCGGGCGCGGGGTCGGTGAGGCGCCGCACGGCGCCGATGACGGCCTTGTAGTTGGCCAGCGGCTCGCCCATGCCCATGAAGACCACGTTTGAGACGCGGCCGGGGCCGCCGGGCACCTCGCCGCGGGCCATCGAGCGCGCTCCCGCGACGACCTGCTCGACGATCTCGGCGGTGCTCATGTTGCGCTGCAGGCCGCCCTGCCCGGTCGCGCAGAAGGGGCAGGCCATGCCGCAGCCGGCCTGGCTCGAGACGCACACCGTGGCGCGGTCGGGGTAGCGCATGAGCACCGACTCGACCAGGGCGCCGTCGAAGAGCTTCCACAGCGTCTTGCGCGTGGTGCCCTTGTCGGCCTCCATCGTGCGCAGCGGCGTCATGAGGCTCGGCAGCAGCGTGGAGACGAGCTCGGCGCGCTGGGCGGCCGGCAGGTCGGTCATCTGCTCGGGGTCGTCGGCCAGGCGCGCGAAGTAGTGCGTCGAGAGCTGCTTGGCCCGGAAGCCGGGCAGCCCGTTGTCCTCCAGCAGCGTCTTGCGCTCCGCGGAGGTCAGGTCGGCGAGGTGGCGCGGCGGCTTCTTGCGGCCCCGCGGCTCCTCGAAGACCAGCGGCAGGGTGAGGGCACCCTCGGGAGCGCCGGCCGCGACGGCGCCGGCGGAGGCACCGGCGGCCGCAGGGGCCCCGGTGGTGCCGGCGGACGGTGCGGTGGCGGGGGTCGGGTCAGGGTTCTGGGACATCAGGGCACCGATTCTCCCACCCCGGCCCCGCCCGCGGCGAGTCCGCGGACGGCGGCCGGGCCGGCAGGTCAGCTCAGCGGCACCACGTCGGGCGCGCCGAGGCGGGCGGCGTCGGCCGTGGCGTCGTCGGGCATCTGCTGGCTCTCTCGCTCGGCCTCGACCCGCTTGCGGTAGTGCTCGATCTCCAGGGAGCGCTGCTCCTCGCTCCAGCCGAGCACGCCGCCGACGAGGTCGGCGACCTCCTCGGCCGCCCCGACGCCGCGGTCGAAGGTCTCGATCGAGAGCCGGATGCGGCGGGTGAGCACGTCGTCGAGGTGGCGGGCCCCCTCGTGGCTGGCGGCGTAGACCGCCTCCACGCGCAGGTAATCGGGCGCCGCGGCCAGCGGCTCGCCGAGGCCCGGGTCGGCCGCGACCAGGTCGAGCAGCTCGTGGACCAGCGAGCCGTAGCGCTTGAGCAGGTGCTCGATCCAGACCTCGTGCAGACCCGAGCGCTGGGCCAGCACGTGACGGGAGTTGAGCAGCGCGTGGTAACCCTCCGCGCCCAGGAGCGGGATCTTGTCGGTGACCGACTTCCCCACCACGCGGTCGAACTGCGAGGACAGCCCGAAGACGGCCTCGTCGACGGCGTCCTGGGCCATGATCCGGTACGTCGTGTACTTGCCGCCCGCGACCACGACCAGGCCGGGGGCCGGGTGGCCGACGGCGTGCTCGCGGGAGAGCTTGGAGGTGGCCTCCGACTCCCCCTCCAGCAGCGGGCGCAGCCCGGCGTAGACGCCCTCGACGTCGGAGCGGGTCAGCGGGGTCTCGAGCACGGCGTTGACGTGCTCGAGCAGGTAGTCGATGTCGGCCTCGCTGGCCGCGGGGTGGGCCTTGTCGAGGGCCCAGTCGGTGTCGGTGGTGCCGATGATCCAGTGGCGGCCCCACGGGATGACGAAGAGCACCGACTTCTCGGTGCGCAGGATCATCCCGACCTCGGAGCGGATGCGGTCCTTGGGCACGACGAGGTGGATGCCCTTGCTGGCGCGCACGTGGAACTGGCCGCGCTGGCCGCCCAGCGACTGGGTCTCGTCGGTCCACACGCCGGTGGCGTTGACGACCTGCTTGGCGCGGATCGTGACGGTGCGGTCGTTCTCGAGGTCGCGCACCACGGCGCCGGTGACCCGCTCCCCCTCGCGCAGCAGCTCCACGACGCGGGCGCGGGAGGCCACGTGGGCGCCGTAGGCCGCCGCGGTGCGGGCGATGAACATGGTGTGGCGGGCGTCGTCGACCTGGGCGTCGTAGTACTTCAGCGCGCCGACCAGGGCGTCCTTGCGCAGCGACGGCACCAGCTTGCGGGCGCCGCGTCGGGTGAGGTGCTGGTGCAGCGGCACGCCCGCCCGCCCGGAGATGCGGCTCATGGCGTCGTAGAGCGCGACGCCGGAGCCGGCGTAGAGCCGCTCCCAGCCGCGGTGCTGGAGCGGGTAGAGGAAGGCCACGGGGTGCACGAGGTGCGGGGCGAGCTCCTGCAGCAGCAGGCCGCGCTCCTTGAGCGCCTCGGCGACGAGGCGGAAGTCGAGCATCTCCAGGTAGCGCAGGCCACCGTGGACCAGCTTGCTGGAGCGGCTCGAGGTGCCGGAGGCGAAGTCGCGGGCCTCGACCAGTCCCACCTTCAGCCCGCGGGTGGCGGCGTCGAGCGCGCTGCCCGCGCCGACCACCCCACCGCCGATGACCAGGATGTCCAGCTCCTCGGAGGCCATGGCCTCCAGGGACTGCTCGCGCAGCTCGGGTGACAGGGCGACGGACCTCATCAGGGTGTCCTCTCGACGGTGGGGCGGGTGCGGTACGACGGGTGGTGCCGGCGGTGCCTGGGCTGCGTGGTGCCGGGGTGGAGCGGGCCCGGGCCGGCCGGTCAGGCGGCGACCGGCCGGGCCGGGGTCGACGTCACTCCACGTCGACCCAGTCCAGCGTGCGCTCGACCGCCTTCTTCCACTGGGTGTAACCCGCCTGGCGACGCTCCTCATCCCACTGTGGCGACCATCTCCTCGCCTCGTTCCAGTTCTCGCGCAGCTCGTCGGTGTTGTTCCAGAACCCGACGGCCAGACCGGCGGCGTAGGCGGCACCGAGCGCCGTGGTCTCGGCCACGACCGGTCGGCTGACCTCGACGCCGAGCACGTCGGCCTGGATCTGCATGCACAGCTCGTTGGCGGTCACCCCGCCGTCGACCTTGAGCACCTCCAGGGTGACGCCGGAGTCCTTCTCCATGGCCTCCGCGACGTCGCGCGACTGGTAGCAGATCGACTCCAGCGTGGCGCGCGCCAGGTGGGCGTTGGTGTTGAAGCGCGAGAGCCCCACGATGGCGCCGCGCGCGTCGGAGCGCCAGTAGGGCGCGAAGAGACCCGAGAAGGCCGGCACGAAGTAGACCCCGCCGTTGTCGTCGACCTGGCGGGCCAGCGACTCGCTCTGGGCGGCGCCGGAGATGATCCCGAGCTGGTCGCGCAGCCACTGCACCGCCGAGCCGGTCACCGCGATGGAGCCCTCGAGGGCGTAGACGGTGTCCTGGTCGCCGAACTTGTAGCAGACCGTGGTGAGCAGGCCCGACTTCGACCGCACCAGCTCGGTGCCGGTGTTGAGGAGCATGAAGTTGCCGGTGCCGTAGGTGTTCTTGGCCTCGCCGGGGGCGAAGCAGACCTGGCCCACCGTGGCGGCCTGCTGGTCGCCGAGGATGCCGGTGAGGGGCACCTCGCCGCGCAGCGGGCCGTTGGCCCGGGTGGTGCCGTAGCCGCCGGGCTCGGAGGAGGAGCGGATCTCGGGCAGCATCTGGCGCGGGATGTCGAAGAGGGCCAGCAGCTCGTCGTCCCACTGCAGGGTCTCGAGGTCCATCAGCATGGTGCGGCTGGCGTTCGTCGGCTCGGTGACGTGCACGCCGCCGTCGGTGCCGCCGGTGAGGTTCCAGATCAGCCAGGAGTCGGTGTTGCCGAAGATCGCGTCGCCGGCCTCCGCGGCCTCGCGGACCCCGTCGACGTTCTCCAGGATCCACTGGATCTTGCCGCCGGAGAAGTACGTCGCGGGCGGCAGGCCCGCCCGCTCGCGGATCAGGTCGCCGTGGCCGTCGCGCTCGAGCTTGCTGGCGATCCGGTCGGTGCGGGTGTCCTGCCACACGATGGCGTTGTAGTAGGGCCGCCCGGTCCTGCGGTTCCACACCACGGTGGTCTCGCGCTGGTTGGTGATGCCGAGCGCGCAGAGGTCCTCGGCGGTGAGCTTGGCCTTGCCGAGCCCGGTCTCGATGACCGAGCGGGTGCGCTCCCAGATCTCCACCGGGTCGTGCTCCACCCAGCCGGCCTGCGGCAGGATCTGCTCGTGCTCGAGCTGGTGGCGGGCCACCTCGTTGCCGCCGTGGTCGAAGATCATGAAGCGGGTGCTGGTGGTGCCCTGGTCGACGGCTCCGACGTACTCGGCCATGCGTGCCTCCTGGTGTGGGTGGGTGCTGCTGGTGCTGGGGGTGGTGCTGGGGGTGGTGCTGGGGGTGGTGCCGGGGGTGGTGCCGGGGCCGGTGACGGGCCCGGTCACTGGTTGGGCCGGGGCTCGCTGACCGCCTCGTCCTGGGCGCCGTCGGCGGGGTCCTCGGTGAGGTGGTTCTCGATGAGCAGCTTGAAGAGCGCGCCGCCGATGAGGCCGCCGATGATCGGGGCGATGATCGGCAACCAGAAGTAGAGGTCGCCGTTCTGGTCGTTGAGCGCCCCGCCGTAGCCGGTCATGAGCGAGGCCAAACGCGGCCCGAGGTCGCGGGCGGGGTTGATGGCGTAGCCGGCATTGGCGCCGAAGGCCATGCCGATGGCGACCACGAGCAGGCCGACCACGACCGGTCCGAGGTTGGCCAGGGGCGGGTTGTTCCACGCCGTGGTGAGGGCGAAGATCACGAAGACGAGGATCGCGGTGCCGACGACCTGGTCGAGGAAGGCCGTGGGGATGCTGACGCCCGCGCCGCCGTTGCCGGGCAGCGTGGAGAAGATGCCCTGGGTCTTGATGGTGTGGTCGGGGTCGACGGTCGCGATGAGGTCGGCGTAGGTGGCGCGCACGATGAGTGCCGCGACGAAGGCGCCGAGGAGCTGGGCGAGGGAGTAGGGCAGCACCTTGCGCCAGGAGAAGCCCTTGAACGCCGCGAGCGCGATGGTGACCGCGGGGTTGAGGTGGGCGCCCGACAGGCGGGCGGCGACGTAGACGCCCAGCGTGACGCCGAGGCCCCAGGCCCAGGCGATCGAGTCGTGGTCGCCGAGGCTGCCGTCGGCGCTGGTCGACACCTGGGCGACCACGCCCGTGCCGAACAGGATCAGGATCATCGTGCCGGCGAACTCTGCACAGAGCTCGCCGACCAGGGGGTTCTTCGTGGACCGCAACTGTCTCTCCTCCCGGACGCGCCGTGCTCCTCCGGGACTCGGGGGTGGCGCCGGTCACAGCCAACACGAGACGCGCGTCACAGGCGAGGCCCGTCGTTCGACATCGTCGAACGTGCGTTCGTCGATGTCGAACACCTACGATCGACCGATGGCCACCATCCAGTCCATCGAGCGGGCCGCGGCCGTGCTCCACGTGCTCGGCGCGGTGCACGAGCCGGTGGCTCTCGGGGAGCTCTCCCGGCTGCTCGACCTGCCCAAGCCCACGGTGCACGGGATCGTGCGCACCCTGTGCGAGGTCGGCTTCGTGACCCAGGAGCCCGACACCGGCCGCTACGCCCTGGGCTCGGGCCTGGCCACCCTGGGCGAGGGGCTCGATCCCCACCTGCTGCGCTCGCGCGCCGTCAACTGGGCCGACGGGCTCGCGGCCCGCACCGGCATGGAGGTCGAGCTGGGCGTGCTGACCGGGCGCACCGTCGAGCTCGTGCACCACGTCTTCCGCCCCGACGGCTCGCCCCAGCGCCTGCGCGTCGGTGAGCTGCAGCCGCTGGCCACCAGCGCCCTCGGACTCGTGCTGCTCGCCTTCTCCCCCGCGGTGAGCGCCTCCGCGGCCCGCGAGGCCGGCGACCCGACCCCCCGGGTCTCGCTCGCCCGCGCGGTGCAGCTGGCCCGCCGCCAGGGATGGGCCTGCGTCGACAGCACGCTGCGCCCCGGTGTCGCCACCCTCGCGGCTCCCCTGCGCCGCCACCTGGGGCACAGGCTCGGGGTGGGGGTGGGCGCGCTCGGCGTCAGCGGACCGCGCGACCGCGTCCTCGGGCCGTCCGGCGAGCCCCGCGACGACCTGGTCACGCAGGTCGTCGCCGCCGCCCACGCCGTCTCCTCGACCCTGCAGGAGCGGCTGTGAGCGCGTCGTACGTCGCCTCGATCGACCAGGGCACCACCTCCACGCGGTGCCTGCTCTTCGACCACGCGGGGCGGATGGTCTCGGTCGCGCAGCACGAGCACCACCAGCACTACCCCCGGCCCGGCTGGGCCGAGCACGACGCGGCCGAGATCTGGGCCAACACGCTGCGGGTGCTGCCCGAGGCCCTGGCGCTCGCAGGGCTCCAGCCCTCCGACGTGGCCGCGGTGGGCATCGCCAACCAGCGCGAGACCACGGTGGTCTGGGACCGCGCCACCGGTCGACCGGTCGCACCCGCCATCACCTGGCAGGACACCCGCACCGCCGACCTGGTCGCCGAGCTCGGCCGCAGCGCCGCCGCGCCGCTCTTCGAGGAGGTCTGCGGGCTGACACCGGCCGGCTACTTCGCCGCACCCCGGCTGCGGTGGCTGCTCGACCACGTGCCGGGCCTGCAGCGCCGGGCCCGGCTCGGCGAGGTCGCCTTCGGCACCATGGAGTCCTGGCTGATCTGGAACCTCACCGGCGGCCCCGACGGGGGCGTCCACGTCACCGACGTCACCAACGCCAGCCGCACCATGCTGATGGACATCCACACCCTGCAGTGGGACCAGCGCCTGCTCGACGCCCTCGACGTGCCGGCGGCGATGCTGCCCGAGATCCGCCCCAACGCCCAGGTCTACGGCACCTGCACGGTCGGGCTGCCGGGTGTCGTCATCGGCGGCGCCTTCGGCGACCAGCAGGCCGCGCTCTTCGGGCAGACCTGCTTCGACGAGGGCGAGGCCAAGTGCACCTACGGCACCGGCGCCTTCCTGCTGATGAACACCGGCGCCAGCGTCACGCCCTCCACGCACGGCCTGCTCTCGACGGTCGCCTACGCCCTCGAGGGAGAGAGGCCCGTCTACGCCACCGAGGGTTCGATCGCCGTGGCCGGGGCGCTGGTGCAGTGGTTCCGCGACTCGCTGGAGATGATCTCCTCGGCCCCCGAGATCGAGACCCTCGCACGTCGCGTGGAGGACAACGGCGGGTGCTACATCGTGCCGGCCTTCGCCGGCCTCTTCGCCCCCCGCTGGCAGGCCGACGCTCGCGGCGTCGTCGTGGGCCTCACGTCCTACGTCACCCGCGGTCACCTCGCCCGGGCCGTGCTCGAGGCCACCGCCTGGCAGACCTGCGAGGTGGTGGAGGCCGTCGACCTCGACACCTCGCTGACCCTGTCGCGGCTGCGGGTCGACGGCGGCATGACCGCCAACCACCTGCTGATGCAGACGGTCGCCGACGTGCTCGACGTGCCGGTCGAGCGGCCGCTGGTGGCCGAGTCGGTCTCGCTCGGGGCGGCCTACGCCGCCGGCCTGGCCGTCGGCTTCTGGCCCGACCTCGACGTCCTGCGCGGCACGTGGCGCCGCGCGGCGCTGTGGGAGCCGTCGATGAGCCCGGTCGTGCGCCGTCGGGAGCGGGCCGCCTGGGACCGCGCGGTGCAGCGCACCCTGCACTGGGTCGTCGACGAGGACCCCGACGCCGCGGCGCCCGGCTGAGCGGGTCGCCCGGCCAGCCCGGTCAGCCGCGGGCCACCAGGATCCAGAGCACGAGGCCGCCGACGCCCAGCACGACCACGGCCGTCGAGACCAGGCCGAGCGCCATGTAGCGGCCGAACCGCCGGGTGCGCGGCACGACGAGCAGCACCGCGGGCACGAGCAGCGCCACGAGCACGTAGGGGAAGAGCCGCTCCGCGGTGTCGTAGGCGACCATCGCGTTGAGCACCGCGCCGTAGACGCCCGGCACCAGGATGAGGAAGAGCAGCCCGGTGAAGAAGCCGGACAGCGCGGTGAACGTCGGGTGGTCACGGTGCCACCAGCTCGGGCCCCCGCCGGCGCCCTCGTCCTCCTGGGCGGCCTCGTCGGCCCTGCTGCTCCCGCCCGGCTCGGGCGGTTCGACCTCCGAGGTCCGGGCGCGGCTCGCCTCCGCGGTCGCGGGCTCGTGCGACGGGTCCGGCGTCGTCGCGACGGGCCGGTCGGGGGTCGTGTCCATGGGAGGCAATATCTCACCTGCGGGCCCGCGCGGGCCGCTCACCGCGCCCGCGGGCCCCGGCGCGGGTCGTCGACACGGATCACGTCGGGCATGCCCAGCCGCTCCCACCGGTCGAGGTCGGGCGCCTCGCCGCGCAGGTGCGCCGCGACCAGGGTCCACGCCGTGCCGTGGCCCACGAGCACGACCTCGTCCCCGTCGTGGTCGGCGAGCACGGCGTCGACGGCCCGCACGACCCGCTCCCGGCAGGCCGCGAGCGGCTCCCAGCCCGGGTGGGCCGACTCGTCGGGGGCGGCGAAGGCACGACGTACGACCGCCGGGAAGTCCTCGAGCCACTGCGTCGACTCCCGCACGTGCTCGCGCAGCCCGTCGAGCACGGAGACCTCGCCGTCGGTCAACAGCTGGGCGGTCCCGACCGCCTTCGGCTCGGGCGAGCTGAGCCATGCCGCCCGCCGCGGCAGCCGACCCGACTCGCGCAGCGCCCAGACCTCGTCGAAGCCCGCCGGGTCCAGGCCCCACGTGTGGGGCGGGCGTCCCGGCTCGACCAGCGGGCGCGCGTGACGCACGAGGTGGACGGCCACGGCAGGGTCCGGCTCAGAAGACGGCGTAGTGCAGCAGCAGCCAGATCGGCGCGGCCGTGGCGAGCAGGGAGTCGAGACGGTCCATGAGGCCGCCGTGCCCCGGGATGACCTGGCTCATGTCCTTGATGCCGAGGTCGCGCTTGATGACCGACTCGCACAGGTCACCGAGGGTGGCCATCACGACGGTGATCAGGCCGAGGGCCACGCCGACCCACCAGTCGCCGTCGAGCAGCCACACCACGAGGGCCGTGCCGCCGGCGACGGTGGCGACCGCCGACCCCGCGAAGCCCTCCCAGGACTTCTTCGGGGAGATGACCGGCGCCATCGGGTGTCGCCCGAAGAGCACACCGCCGACGTAGCCACCGGTGTCGGAGGCGATGGTGACCAGGATGAAGACGATGACCGCCAGCACGCCGTCGTTGTCGAGGCCGGCGCCGCTCGAGCCGCCCTCGGCGAGCAGCAGCGCGACGAACGAGCCGAGGAACGGCACGTAGACCAGGGTGAAGACCGACGCCGTGGCGTTCATGACGTAGCCGTCGATGCCCCGGCGCAGCAGCCACAGCATGATCACCAGCGCGGCGACCGCGGTGGCGGTGACGAGGGCCGAGGCGCCGAAGAAGTAGGCGACGGCCACCATCGTGGCGCCACCCACCATGAGCGGCTGCTCGGGCAGGTCGATGCCCTTGGCGCCGAAGCCACGGTGCAGCTCCCAGATCGCCACCACGACGGCGGCGACCACGATGACCATGAAGGCCGCCTTGTAGAACAGCAGCGACGCGGCGATCGCCGCGAGCAGGACGAAGGCCGAGGCGAACGCGGCAGGCAGGTCACGCCCGGCGCGACCGTGGTCCTTGACCGGTGGGGTCGCGCCGGGGGTGGTGTCCGGGGAGGTGTCTGTCATCGAGTCGGTGGTGGGAGGTCTCAGACCTCCAGCAGCTCCGCTTCCTTGTTCTTGAGCATCTCGTCGATCGCGTCGGTGTGCTTCTTGGTGGTGCCGTCGAGGCGCTTCTCGGCCCCGGTGACGTCGTCCTTGCCGACCTCGCCGTCCTTCTCGAGCTTCTCGAGGTTCTGCTTCGCGGTGCGACGCAGGTTGCGCACCGCGACCCGGCCGTCCTCGGCCTTGCCGCGCGCGACCTTGATGTACTCCTTGCGGCGCTCCTCGGTGAGCTCGGGGAACACGCAGCGCAGCACCTTGCCGTCGTTGGAGGGGTTGACGCCCAGGTCGGAGTCGCGGATCGCGCGCTCGACGTTGTTCATCGCACCCATGTCGTAGGGCTGGATCAGGATGACCCGCGCCTCGGGGGCGGTGAAGCTGGCCAGCTGCTGCAGCGGGGTCGGCGAGCCGTAGTAGTCGACCACGATCTTGTTGAACATGCTGGGGTGGGCCCGGCCGGCGCGGATCGCGGCGAACTCCTCGCGCGTCGACTCCACCGACTTGCTCATCTTGCTGTCGGCCTCGTTGAGGATGTCGTTGATCACCGAAGGGGCTCCTTGTGTCGTCGCGGACTGCTGCGGGCGGGGCGGGCGCTCAGCCCGCGCTCACCCGCGTGCCGATCTTCTCACCCTGCACGACGCGCAGGATGTTGCCCTCGGGCTCCATGCCGAAGACGATCATGGGCAGCTTGTTCTCCCCGCACAGGGCGAACGCCGTCTGGTCCATGATCCGCAGGCCCTGCGAGATGGCCTCGTCGTAGGTCAGCTCGTCGTACTTGGTCGCGGTGGGGTCGAGGTGGGGGTCGGCGGAGTAGACGCCGTCGACCCCGCTCTTGGCCACCAGCACCACGTCGCAGCGGCTCTCCAGCGCGCGCTGCACGGCCACGGTGTCGGTGGAGAAGAAGGGCATGCCCATGCCGGCGCCGAAGATGACGACGCGGCCCTTCTCCATGTGGCGGATCGCGCGGCGCGGCACGTAGGGCTCGGCGACCTGACCCATGGTGATGGCGGTCTGCACCCGGGTCTCGACGCCGATCTTCTCCAGGAAGTCCTGCAGCGCCAGGCAGTTCATGACGATCCCGAGCATGCCCATGTAGTCGGCCCGCACACGGTCCATGCCCCGCTGCTGGAGCTCGGCGCCGCGGAAGAAGTTGCCGCCGCCGGTGACGACGGCGATCTGCACGCCCGCCTCGGCCACGGCGGCGATCTCCTTGGCGATGCCCTGCACCACGTCGGGGTCGATGCCGACGTTGCCGCCGCCGAACACCTCGCCGGAGAGCTTGAGGAGCACACGCTTGTATCCGGTCACGGACGGTCCCTTCGAGAGCGGGTCGGGGGGTGCACAGCGAGGAGGCCGGCGGCGATGATCAGGGTCTGAGTCATCGTCGGCCGGCCTCCTCGTCGAGCGTGTGGCGCCAACCTAGTGGATGACGCCGGAACGGGTCGTGGCGATCAGGCCCCGACCTCGAAGCGGGCGAAGCGCTTCAGCGTGGTGCCGGCCTCGTCCAGGACGGCCTTGACCGACTTCTTGTTCTCGGTGACCGAGGGCTGCTCGAGCAGCACGACGTCCTTGAAGAAGCCGTTGAGGCGACCCTCGGTGATCTTGGCGATGGCCTGCTCCGGCTTGCCCTCCTCGCGCGAGGTCGCCTCGGCGATCTCGCGCTCCTTGGCGACGACGTCGGCGGGGACCTCGTCGCGGGTGAGGTACTGCGGGCGCATGGCGGCGACCTGCATGGCGGCACCCTTGGCGGCGGTCTCGTCACCGTCGTACTCGACGAGGACGCCCACGGCCGGCGGGAGGTCGGCGGCACGCTTGTGCATGTAGACCACGACGGGGCCCTCGAAGTAGGCCACACGACCCAGCTCGATCTTCTCGCCGATGGAGACGGCCAGGTCGTCCACGACCTCGCCGACGGTCTTGCCGTCGAGCGGGACGGCCTTGAGCGCCTCGGCGTCGACGGCCTTGGCCTGGTCGGCGGCGTCGGCGATGCGCTGGGCGGCGGAGACGAAGGCGTCGCCCTTGGCGACGAAGTCGGTCTCGCAGCGCAGCTCGACGAGGGCACCACCGGAGGTGGCGACCAGGCCGGCGGTGGCCTCGCGCTCGGCGGCGCGCTCGGCCATCTTCTTGCCACCCTTGATGCGCAGGATCTCGACGGCCTTGTCGAAGTCGCCCTCGGCCTCGGTCAGCGCCTTCTTGCAGTCCATCATGCCGGCGCCGCTGGTCTCGCGGAGCTTCTTGACGTCCGCGGCGGAGATGTTCGCCATGTGCTTCGTCCCTCGGTTCTGTGTGAGTGGGAGGTGTCCGGGCGTGCCACCGTCCGCGAGCGTCGCTCGCGGACGGTGGTCACGGCTGGAGCAGGATCAGGCCTTGGCCTCGTCGGCCGCGGGGGCCTCGGCGGTCTCGGTCTCGGCGGGGGCCTCGGCGGCCGGCTCGGCCGACGCGGCGACCTCGGCGGACTCGGCGCCCTCGGAGGACGCACCGGTCGCCTCGGAGGCCGGGGCCTCCGCGGTGGCGTCGGAGGCGGTGGCGGTCTCGGCGGCCTTCTCGGCGTCGCCGGCCAGGAGCTCGCGCTCCCACTCGGCCAGCGGCTCCTCGGCGGTGGCGCTCTCGGACCCGGTCTTGGCGCCGGAGCGGGCGATGAGGCCCTCGGCCACGGCGTCGGCGACCACGCGGGTCAGCAGACCGACGGCGCGGATGGCGTCGTCGTTGCCCGGGATCGGGAAGTCGACCTCGTCGGGGTCGCAGTTGGTGTCCAGGATGCCGATGATCGGGATCCGGAGCTTGCGGGCCTCCTCGACGGCGAGGTGCTCCTTCTTGGTGTCGACGATCCACACGGCCGACGGGGTGCGACCCATCTCGCGGATGCCGCCCAGGGTCTTCTCGAGCTTGTCGCGCTCCCGCTTCATCTGCAGGAGCTCCTTCTTGGTGCGACCGGAGCCCGCGACGTTGTCGAAGTCGAGCTCGTCGAGCTCCTTGAGACGGTTGATCCGCTGGTGCACCGTCTGGAAGTTGGTGAGCATGCCGCCCAGCCACCGCTGGTTGACGTAGGGCATCCCGACGCGGGTCGCCTGCTCGGCGATCGCCTCCTGGGCCTGCTTCTTGGTGCCCACGAACATCACGGTGCCGCCCTTCGAGACGGTCTCCTTGATGAAGGCGTAGGAGCGGTCGATGTAGGCCAGCGACTGCTGCAGGTCGATGATGTAGATGCCGTTGCGCTCGGTCATGATGAAGCGCTTCATCTTGGGGTTCCAGCGACGGGTCTGGTGCCCGAAGTGGACGCCGCTCTCGAGGAGCTGGCGCATGGTGACGACTGCCATGGTGTGGTTTCTCCTGTGTGGCCGCGAGCCCGTGCGTGCGTCCTTGCCCTCCGCCCGGGGGCGGGGAGGACGCACCGGCGCTCGAGGCCGGTCGTGTTCTCGGTTGTTCGCCCCCAGCGGGTGCTGGGAGCCCTGACGCCGGCGCGCGACCCGACCTGCGCAGTGGGAGCCACAGGACCGAGGGTCGTCGCCCACGGGAGACCGACCACCCCGGTGAGGGCGGTCGACGCGGTCTGCCGACGTGCGAAGTCGACCACTGCGGACATGCCGCACTGATCGCACTCTCCAGCCTACGCGCTGGCCGCCGCAGCAGCCCAATCCGACGACCCACGAGTCGCCCCCAGGCGGCGCGACGCCGCGCTCCCTCCACACCGTGCGCCCGCTTCTCCCCGGTCCACCCGACGGTCCTCGAGCCTGGGGTCATGCGCCGTCACCCGCCGACCCTCCCCGTCCGTGCCGTGCCGCCCCGGACCACCGGGACCGGCTCGGCCGGCCCGCCGGGTTCCGCTCGGGCACGGAGGCGGCTCCTGGCGGGCGCGGGACTCACGCTGGCGTCGCTGCTCGGCGTCGTCGCGCCGGCCAGCGCCGGGGACGACCCGGTGGGCACCTGGCCCCTGCTCCCGCCTCCGGAGGTGACGGCGCGCTTCGACGCGCCGGCCTCACCCTGGGCGCCGGGCCACCGAGGGGTCGACCTGCTCGGCCGGCCGGGCCAGGCGGTGAGGGCGGCCCTCCCGGGCACGGTCTCCTTCGCCGGCATCATCGCGGGCCGCGGCGTGGTCGTGGTCGACCACGGCGCCACCCGCACCACCTACGAGCCGGTGGCCGGGACCGCCGCGGTGGGCTCGACCGTCTCCGGCGGTGAGGAGATCGGGGCCCTGCAGGTCGGCGGCTCGCACTGCGCGCCCCGCTCCTGCCTGCACTGGGGGTGGATCGCGGATCCCGACACCTACCTCGACCCCCTGCGCCTGGTGGGGGCCGGGCCCGTGCGCCTCCTCCCCCTGGGGTCGGGCGGGGCGGCGGGAGCGGTCCGGCCGCGCCCGGCCGGTCCGGCGGCGACGTCGCCGGTGCCGTGGGCGCCCCCGCTCCCCCGGGGCGCATGGGTGGCCTGGGTCCCGTGGGCTCCGTGGCTGGGGCTGGTGGACCGAGGGGCCGAGGAGCCGAGGGGCTGACGCACGACCGGTGCTGTCGCCCCGGACGGCTCGACGACCCGTGACGCCGCGCGGGCAGTGGTGCTCACGGCCCGGGTGGCTCACGGCGCAGGCGCCACCCGGTGGGCCTAGGCGCGGGGGTGGGCCTGCTGGTAGGCCCGGCGCAGGCGGTCGGTCGTGACGTGCGTGTAGAGCTGCGTCGTGGCCAGGGAGGCGTGGCCCAGCAGCTCCTGCACCGAGCGCAGGTCGGCGCCACCCTCGAGCAGGTGGGTCGCCGCGGTGTGACGCAGGCCGTGGGGTCCGATGTCGGGGGCTCCGGGCACGTCCCCGATGCGTCGGTGCACGAGGGTCCGCACGGCGCGCTGGTCGATGCGACCACCCCTGACGCCGACGAACAGCGCAGGGCCCGACCCGGCGCGCACGAGGGCCGGTCGCCCGTGCCGGACCCAGAAGTCGACCGCGCGGGCGGCGGGCCGGCCGAAGGGGACCGTGCGCTCCTTGCGGCCCTTGCCGAGCACCCGCACGACGTTGCGCTCGCGGTCGACGTCGTCGACGTCGAGGCCGACGAGCTCGCCGACCCGGACGCCCGTGGCGTAGAGCAGCTCGAGCATCGCGACGTCGCGCAGGCCCACGGGGCTGCCGTCGTCGGCCAGCTCGCTCGCGGCCCGGATCAGGTCGGCCGCCTCGTCGGCGCGCAGGACCGGGGGCAGGGTCCGGTGGGCCCGGGGGCTGGCGAGGCTGGCGCCGACGTCCTGGGGGGCCCGCCCGGTGCGGGCGAGCCAGGCGGTGAGCACGCGCGCAGCGGTCGCCCGGCGGGCGAGGGTCGTGCGGGAGAGTCCCATCGTCTGCTGCTTGGCCAGCCAGCTGCGCAGCGTGCGGAGGTCAAGGGTGCCGACGTCGGTGTGGCCGAGGCGACGGGCGTGCTCGAGGAGGCCGGCGACGTCGGCGAGGTAGGCGCGGACGCTGTGGGGGCTCAGGTCGCGCTCGACGGCGAGGTGCCGCTCGTAGTCGGCCAGGACGCGGCTCATCTCCGGCGGCAGCGTGTCGGTGGGCTCGGTGGGCTCGGTGGGCTCGGTGGGCTCGGCCGACCGCCCGTCGTCAGCCGGCCCACCCGTGCCCGGCGACGCGGCGACGGCGGCTGCCCTGTCGTCCGGCGCCGGGGTGCTCATCCGGCGATGCTAGGCCGGGCGGGCCTGCTCAGTCGTGAGCCAGGGCGGCGAGCCGCCAGCCCTCCTCACCGTGCTCCACGAGCCCCGCGCGGTGCAGGCGGCTCAGGGCCGACTGCACCTCGAGGAGCCCGAGCCCCGCGGCCCGGGCCACGGAGTCGGCGGGCGCGGCGCGCGCGACCGGCACACCGTCGAGGACCTGCTGGTCGCGCCGGCTGAGGCGGTCGCGACGGCGCACCGGGCCGCGGGGCTCCTCGACCAGGTGCTCGCCGCTGGCTCCCACGAGCTCGAGGACGTCGGCCCCGCCCGTCACCAGTGCCGCGGCACCGGAGCGCAGGAGCTGGTGGACGCCCTGCGACGGCGCGCTGGTCACGGGTCCCGGCACCCCCATCACGACCCGGTGGAGCCGGCCGGCCCAGTTGGCGGTGTTGAGGGCGCCGCTGCGGGCGGCCGCCTCGACGACGACGGTGCCGCAGGTCAGCGCGGCGATGAGCCGGTTGCGGCTAAGGAAGCGGATGCGGGTGGGCGGCAATCCCGGTGCCGTCTCCGAGACCACCGCGCCGACGGCGGCGATGTGGTCCAGCAGGGTCGAGTGGGCGGCCGGGTAGCTCCGGTCGGCACCGCACGCGAGGACCGCCGCGGTCGGCGCACCCGAGGCGAGCGCCCCGCGGTGGGCCGCCTGGTCGATGCCGAAGGCCGCCCCCGAGACCGCGGTGAGCCCGGTGAGCGACACCCGGGCGGCGATGTCACGCGCGACGCTCTCGCCGTAGGTCGTCGACGAGCGCGAGCCCACCACCGCCACTCCCCCGGCGAGCTCGTCGAGACGCAGGGGCCCGCGCACCCACAGTCCGATCGGCACGCCGCCGCGGTCGTGGAGCGGGTCGGCCGACCGCAGGTCGTCGAGGCCCGCGGGCCACTCGGGGTCGCCCGGCACGACGAAGCGGATCCCCCGCTCCTCGGCCTGCACGAGCTCCCGCTCGGGATCGAGGGCCTCCAGCCGCTGCCCGACGTCGTCGAGCAGGCCGTGCAGGTCGTGCTGGGAGGTGAGGTGCTCGTGGACGGCGACGGGTCCGAGATCGGTGACCAGGGTGTTCATCCGCAGGTCGCCCGGCTCGGCGAGCCTGCTCAGCGCGACGCGGGCCAGCCGGTCGTCGAGCCCGACCCGTGGCGCCGACCCGGTGGGTCGCCGGCTCATCCGGCGCGCCGGAGCGTCGAGGACAGCAGCGGCTCGCCCCGACGCAGCCGCAGCGCCACCTCGACCTCGTCGAGCCCCGGTCGGGCCCGCTCGTCGGGCAGGAGGTCGAGGACGGTCCAGGCGAGGCGGTTGACCCTCACCGCACCGCGCCCGGTCAGCTGGCCGGCGTAGACCTGATCGTCGACCACCCGCTGGGCGTCGGCGTCCAACCGCCACCGGTCACGCAGCTGCGGGCCCGGGGTGTGGGCGTTGAGCCGCCAGCTGCACCCGGCGTAGCGGTCGGCCTGGCGGCGACGGGCCAGGGACACCCGGCGCCGCACCACCTCGGAGGGCTCGGCACGGCTGAACACGTCGCGCTGGTCGTGCGGGGCCAGGGGCTCGACGTAGCGCACGACGTCGATGCGGTCGGCGATGGGACCGGTGATGCGGGCGCGGTAGTCGCGACGCTTGCGCTCGGTGCACCCGCAGCTCATCGAGCCCGACCGCGGGGCGTACTCGCCGCAGGGGCAGGGGTTGCAGGCGAGCACCACCATGGCCCGCGCCGGCAGCGTGACCGACTCCTCGCGGCGCGCCACGGTGACGTCGCCGCTCTCGAGCGGCTGCCGTAGCGCGTCGATGACGTCGCTGTGGAAGAGCGGGAACTCGTCGAGGAACAGGACCCCGAGGTGGGTCCGGCTCAGCTCGCCGGGCCGCACCGCGCCGCTGCCGCCGCCGATCAGGCTGGCCTTGCTGGCGTCGTGGTGGGGGGCGCTGAAGGGAGGCCGGACCACCATGCCCGCGCCCGGCTCCAGCACCCCGGCCAGGGAGTGGATCGCGGTGAGCTCGAGGGACTCCGAGCCGGTGAGGTCGGGGAGGATGGTCGGGATGCGCTCGGCGATGCTGGTCTTGCCGGCCCCCTTGGGCCCCTCCAGCATCAGGTGGTGGCCACCCGCGGCGGCGACCTCGACGGCGAAGCGGGTGTCCTCGAGACCCAGCAGGTCGGCGAAGTCGCCCTCCTCGCGGCGCTCGTCGCCGCGCCAGGCGAGCAGACGGCTCCCGCTCGCCGAGGCCACCGGAGGCGCCCAGGGCACCTCGTCACCGCGGAGCTCGGCGACCACCTGACCCAGCGACCGCACCCCGAGGACCTCCATGTCGGGCACCATCGCGGCCTCGTGCGCCTGCGGCTCGGGCACGAAGACCCGGCGCACCCCCCGTGCCGCGGCCGCCAGCACCATCGGGAGGACCCCGTGCACGCCGCGCAGGTTGCCGTCGAGGGTGAGCTCGCCGATGAGCACGACCCCGTCGAGTGCGGCCTTCGGCACCGTGCCGTCGGCGGCGAGCACCGACACGGCGATGGCCAGGTCGAAGTGCGTCCCGCGCTTGAGCAGGTCGGCCGGGGACAGCAGGATCGTGATGCGCTTGGTGGAGGGCCACTCGAAGCCGCCGTTGATGACGGCCATGCGGCAGCGGTCGCGCGACTCGTTGAGCGAGGCGTCGGGTCGGCCGACGAGCGTGAGCCCCACCTGGCCGGGTGACACGTCGGTCTGGACGTCGATGAGGTGCCCCAGGGCGCCGTGCAAGGACACCGACCGCGCGGTCGCCGTGCTCATCAGACCAGCCCCCGCACGTGGTCGATCGTCGAGGCGCCCTGGCGGGGCCGCAGCACCGCCACCAGGTCGATGCGGAGCTCGACGCGCCCCAACCCCTGCTCCACCCGCCACGCCTCGCCGAGGCGCAGCAACCGGTCGAGCTTGGCGTCGGTGACCGCCTCGTGCGGCGTGCCACGGCCCAGGCTGCTGCGGGTCTTGACCTCGCAGACCACCAGGACGTCGACGTCGCGCAGGACGAGGTCGATCTCTCCTGCCGGGCAGCGCCAGTTGCGTGCGAGCACCGTCATCCCCTGCGCCACGAGGTGACGCTCGGCGAGCGCCTCGCCGTAGGCACCCAGGGCCTGTCGTGATCCTGCCGTCGTCGTCATGGGACCTCCTGGGAAGGAGGCTCCCCCGGATCGCCGGTGCGTGGGGTGCCGCTGCAGGAGGGTGTGGAGGACGTTCCGGTCGCGCGCGTCTGTGGACGACTCGTGGTCCGGCCCGGGCCGGACGTCGCGTCGGCTCAGCCGACGAGGCGCACGATGCTGGGCCCGAGGTCGGCGTCGTAGGCCACCGTGGGCGCCTGCGCGTCGACCGGGAGGGCCGCCTTGTCGAAGACGAAGACCTGGAGCGCCTTGACCGAGTTGCCGTTGATCGCCAGGCCGTTGGAGGCCGAGGCGGCGCTGCTCTGGGTCTCGTCGGTGAGGAAGCCGGGCACGAAGTCCAGGATCGGCTGGAAGCGCTTCTGGGCCCGGTCGGTGGCGTAGACCACCGGGAGCCACACGAGCCGGGGCGAGTCGACGACCTCCGGCGCCAGCATCGTGGCCGACACCCCCGTGCGGGTCAGCGAGTCGAGCGTGGCGCCGTTGCGCAGGAAACAGGAGAGCACGTCGTTGTTGAGCCGCACGCTGCCGACGACGAGGTCGCCGCGACCCGGGCAGGTGGTGGCGCCGTTGCGCACGTCGAGGCGCCCCGGCCTCGACCCCGTGCCGCTGACGAAGCCGTCGTAGAGGGCCGGGCCGTCGTTGCCGGTGTCGCCGAGGATGCAGTTGCGGCCGTCGAGGGGCTGGTTGTCCGGCACGGCTCCGCTGATCCAGGAGGAGCCGCTGCCGCACTCCTTGGTGACGGTCTGGCCCACGGCGAAGGAGTAGGGCACCAGCTGGTGGTCGAGCCCGCCGGCGATGTTGGCCGCGAGCCGTCGCTGCCCGGTGAGGCCGTCGCGCCGGGGGCTGTCGAGCTGGCCGAAGTTGCCGCGGTCCTGACCCACGCAGCCCACGGGCACCCCGGTCGGCGACGGCGCCGGCTCGGGTGTCGGGGTCGGCGTCGCCGTCGGGGACGAGCTCTGGGTGGGCGAGGGCCCGGCGCTCGGGGACGGGCTCGAGCTCGCCGTCGGGGTCGGGCTGGGGGTGGGGGTCGGCGAGGGCGACGGGCCGACCACCACGTAGTCGAGGTGGTTGGCGGAGATCTCCAGCCGGGCGTTGCCCTTCGCCTGGATCAGGGCGTAGACCCGCCACGTGCCCGGGGTGGCCGACACCTCGCCGCCCACGGTGAAGGTCGGCACGACCAGCGGGTTGGTCTTGCCGACGTCCTGGGCGGCGTAGTCGACGTAGGTGGAGCCGTCGGGTGAGTAGAACCGGATCGAGGCACGGTCGGTGTTGCTGGGGATGGAGTCGACCTGGAGCTGGGAGACGCTGAGCTGCTGCCCGACCGTGACGCTCAGGGTGCGGGGGCTGGTGATCCGGTGGGACCCCACCGGGATGCCGGGTGAGGCCACCGTGGTCGTGGTCGTGGTCGTGGTCGCGGTCGTGGTCGCGGTCGTGGTCGTGGCGCTCGGGCTCGCCGTCGCGGTCGGGCTGCCCGTGGCGCCTGCCGTGGCTGTGGGCGTCGGGCTGGGCGTCGGGCTGGGCGTCGGGCTGGGGGCGACGGTCGTGGTCGTGGTCGCGGCGAGCGAGTTGCCGCCGGTGGTGTCGGCGGCGGCCGGGCCGAGGGCGCACCCGTCGGGCAGCCAGAAGGGCACCATGTCGGCGGGCGACGGCAGCGGCGAGACCACCCTGACCGTCGCGACCCGCTGCACGTCGACGGCCGTCCGGCCGAGCACGCCGGCGAGGCCGAACTCGACGTGGGCGGCCGGCGCCACCACCTCCATCTGCACGCAGACGTCGGTGCAGGCCGTGCCGTCGGCGTGCTCGAAGGACACCTCTCCGTTGGCGCGCTGGCCGTCGAGCAGGGCCGACCCGGTGGCGACCGGCTGGCCGGGGGCGCGGTTGGCGTTGAGGTAACGGGCCGCGTCGGCCGCGATCGCCGCGGGCGCGGCCGCCGGCACCGACACCCTCATCGGCAGGCGCCACCCGGCGCTGGTCGCCGTGACGTCGGCCTGCTTCTGCACCGCGCGCCCCCGGGACCAGGCGTTGCCGAGGTCGACCGCGAGCGCGGACACCCCGAAGAGCACGACGGCCATCACGGCGATCATCACCGCCATGGCCCCGCCCTCGTCCCGCGTACGCCGGCAGCGCCCCGCCGCCCGGGGAGCGGCCGGGCGGGCGCACCACCCGGTCACGGGCACGCCTCGGGCTGGCGCGGCACGAACTCGACGCGCGCCTCGGCGGTGGCGTTGACCTCCCCGTCGTCGACGAAGGGCAGGATCGGCAGCTGCAGGTCGAAGCTGTCGAACTGCACCGTCACCGTGACCACGTCGCCCACCTGCACCTGGCTCGGCAGCGCGGTGGCGTAGCTGCGCCGCACGGTCGCGGTGGAGCCCGACCCGGTGAGGCCCTGGATGTCGGCGGCGACGGCGGTGCGGTAGGCGGCGCAGGTCGCGGGGTCGCCGACGGCCGCCATCCGGGCGGCGTTGCGGGCGATGTCGCTGCCGCCCTGCATGGCCCAGAAGTACAGGCCGTACTGGATGATCCCGAAGAGCAGCAGGAAGAGCACCGGCATGAGCAGGGCGAACTCGACGACGGTCGCGCCCCGCTCGGAGCGTTGCGGTGCCGCTCGCCTCGTGCCCACAGCCGGTCACCTCTCGGGAGCGCTGCTCAGGTCCCCCGGTGGACGCGCGTCAGCGACAAGGAGCATCGGTCGGGCTGAACCCGTGCTGAGCGCTCGCTCGGTAAAATCAACGCGAGATCCTCAGATCGGTAACAGATCCACCACGGCCCGCGTCCCGCCGGAGGACGGCGACCGGCTCAGCCGCGCAGCGCGGGGAGGCTGCACACCGCCTCGAGGGCGAACACGTCGGCGCCACCCACCCGCACGCCCAGGAGCCTGGCGACCGGGCCGACGAGCTGGCTGTCGAGGTTGCCGGCCAGCGGGGTGAGGGTCTTGTTGACGAAGGCGTTGGGCCCGTTGGTGAGCCCGTCGAGCACCGCCATGGTGACGGAGGTGATCTGGCTGGCGTTGAGGGTCAGGCCGGCGGCGGTGATGGAGGAGGAGGTGATGGTGGGCACCACCGAGCTGAGCACGTTGACGGTGCCGCCGGTCGACTTCGGCGTGACGTCGTTGGGAGGCAGCGCCAGTGAGACGGTGCTGGTCGCGGCCGGGGCGGGGCTGCTCATGGTCAGCCTGACCCCCACGTCGACCGCCACGTCGACCGAGGTCAGCAGCAGCTCGAGCTTGAGGGTGCCCTTGACCTCGAGGTCGACGGTGAGGCTGTACTCCGCGAGCCCGCTGGCCACGGCCACGGAGAAGGTCGAGGGGTCGGTCGTGGTGCCGTTGCCGCAGTGGACCTGGGGTGGGTCGACGAGCTGGGAGGTGGCGTTGCCGAGCTTGAGGTGCACGCTCCCGGTGGCCTTGGGGGTCTGCAGGGTGCCCTTCACCAGGCCGAGGTTGAGGTTCATGCTCGGGAGGTTGACGAAGGTCAGGCCCAGGTCGCCGGAGATCTGGCTGGTGGCCGCACGCGCCTCGACCGAGTTGGGCGCGCCGCAGGCGGTCTGCCTGCCCTGCTGCACGAAGATCCCGCCGGTCACCTGGCTGCCGAGGCCGGGCACCTGGGCCTGGAGGTTGGGGATGGCCACGGCGTGCTGGCCGGTGGCGACGCCGACCGAGCCCGCGATCAGGTCGAGCACGTTGAGCCCGGTCTCCAGGGCGGCGCTGTCGGTCGGGGAGATGTTGAGCAGCGAGCCCAGCCGCACCGCCGGCACGCTGCCGGCGACGGCCAGGAAGGAGCCGAGGGCGCTGACGGCCGCGCTGTAGCCGGCCGGCTTCTCCTTGTTGAGCACGTCGATGGTGCCCTTGACCAGGTCGCCGAAGGCCACCGGCGCGGTGAGCAGCTCGGTCTCGGTGCCGAGCACGGCGGTCGCGGCCAGCTGGGCCAGGCTCACCTCGGTGTTGGCGATGCCCTGGTAGCCGACCAGCGTGAGGTTGACCCCCAGCAGGCTGTTGAGCGGGGCGAGCAGGGCCGAGTCGTTGCTGCGCACCGCTGCGGCGTAGGACCCCAGGGCGTGGCAGGCGGTCGTCGTCGAGGTGGCGTACGCCGTGCGCGTCGCGCTGCCCGAGCCGGCGGCGAAGGCGAAGTCGGTGCTCGCGCTGGCCACGACCTTGACGGCGGTGGGCGGCTCGGCGGTCGTGTTCCAGGTCGTGCCGTTCCACGATCCCCAGTCGGCGGTCACGACGAGGTCGTCGCCGAGGGTGGTGCTGTTGCGGGCGACGCTCTGGCTCAGCAGCGAGGTGGACGAGGTGGTCACCAGCGCGGCCAGCTGGGCCTGGGAGCGGCCGTCGATCTCACGGGCCATGTCGAGCGCGACGACGTCGGCGATGGCCTGCATGTCACGGCGCACGACGCGCTGGGTGCCGAGGTCGACGGCGAGCGCGGCCACGGCGAGCAGCAGGGCGATGGTGACCGCGAGGAAGACCGCGACGGCGCCGCGCTGGCCGCGCTCGTCACGGTGCACGCACCAGGTGCCCCGCAGCATCAGCTCACCCTCGCCGTCGCGGTGTAGCTCAGCGTCTGCGGCAGCGGCACGAGCGGGAGCTTGGGGGTCAGCGGCTGGGCGGCGTAGGGGTAGGACACCAGCACCTGCACGCAGCGGGCGCTGCCGCAGGTGGTGAAGGTGACCGTGCAGGTGGCACCGGAGCTGCAGGAGACGCCGTAGCTCTGGAGCGCCTCGTTCACGCTCGCCAGGGCCGCCGTGCGGCGCGAGGCCTCCTGGGTGGTGTTGAAGGCCTGGGCGCCCACGGCGGCCGCGCGGGCGCCCTCGGCCGCCCCCTGGCTGATCGCCTGGCGGAAGCTCAGCATGTAGCCGTAGGTGATGATGCCGAAGACGAGCAGCAGCAGCAGCGGTGCCACGAGGGCGAACTCGACCGCGGCCGCGCCCCGTTCGCGGTCGCGTCCCTGTCGCAGACCCATGTCTCCCTCACCCCGCACAGCAGCCCCCGAGCTCCACGAGCGAGGCTAGGGAAGGCGCTCAGGGGCGCGCGGCCAGCTGGGGGCAGATGGCCCGAAAGGACTACTTCTCGGGCAGATCCATGTCCGAAGGACTGAGCTCCTCGACGTTGACGTCCTTGAACGTCAGCACCTTCACGTTCTTGGCGAAGCGGGCGGGGCGGTACATGTCCCAGACCCAGGCGTCGCTCATCGACACCTCGAAGAAGACGTCGCCGGCCTCGGTGCGCGCCTTCACGTCGACCTGGTTGCACAGGTAGAAGCGCCGGTCGGTCTCGACGACGTACTTGAAGATGCCCACGACGTCGCGGTACTCGCGGTAGAGGGTCAGCTCCATCTCGGTCTCGTACTTCTCGAGATCCTCGGCGCTCATCGCTCTCCTCGTCGTCGGCGCGGGCGGGCCCGAGGGGTGGGGTCGCGGGCCGTGCGCACTGGCATCGTAGACACGTGAGCGACACCCGAGTGCCCCCAGGCCCGGGGCGGCCCGTCGAGGCCCAGGGGCCCCCGCTGCCGGGCCGCCCGATCATGAACCAGTGGTGGCGCGACATCACCTTCGTCCACTGGCGCGTCGATCCCGACCGGGTGGCACCGCTGCTCCCGCCGGGGGTGCGCCCCGACCTGCACGACGGCAGCGCCTGGGTCGGCCTCATCCCCTTCCGGATGGTCGGGGCGGGCTTCGGGCGGCGCAGCACGGCGCCGTGGTTCGGCACGTTCCTCGAGACCAACGTCAGGCTCTACTCCACCGACGACCGCGGCCGTCACGGCGTGGTCTTCCGCTCCCTCGAGGCCGAGCGGCTCGCGGTGGTGGCCGGCGCCAACCTCACCTTCAACGTGCCCTACCGCTGGGCCGGCATGAGGATGGACCCGGCCGCGCTCCCCCACGACGCCGACGTCACCGGCGCCCGCGTCCGCTACGACTCCGTACGCCGCGCCCGCGGCCGCGCGCGCAGTCGCCTCGAGATCGAGGTGGGCGAGCCGGTCGCCGAGCCCGACCCCCTCGACCTCTTCCTCACCGCCCGCTTCGGGCTGCACACCAGCGTGCTGGGGCGCACGCTGTGGGTGCCCAACACCCACGGCCCGTGGCCCTTGCGCCGCGCCCGGGTGAGCGCCCTCGACGACGAGCTGGTCGCCGCGGCCGGGCTCCCCGGGGTGAGCGGGTCAGCGCCCGACTCGGTGCTGTTCTCGACCGGGGTGCAGACCCGCTTCGGGCTGCCCGAGCGGCTCTGAGCCCGCGGGAGGCTCCAGACCCGCGGCGCGGCGGACGTTGACGAAGCGCATCCGGTGCACCGGCGAGGGGCCGTGCTCGCGCAGCGCCGCGGTGTGGGTCTCGGTGATGTAGCCCTTGTGGGTGGCGAAGTCGTAGGCCGGCCACTGCTCGTGCAGCTCGGTCATGATCCGGTCGCGGGTCACCTTGGCCAGCACCGAGGCCGCGGAGATGCAGGCGGCCACCCGGTCGCCCTTCCAGACCGCCAGCCCCGGCGCGCCGAGGCCGTCGACGGGGAAGCCGTCGGTCAGCACGTAGTCGGGGGCCACGTCGAGCAGGGCCACCGCACGGCGCAGCGCCTCGATGTTGGCGACGTGCATGCCGAGGCGGTCGCACTCCTCCTGCGGGACCACGACGACCGACCAGGCGAGGGCACGCCGCACGACCTGGGCGTAGCACCGCTCGCGGGCCCGCTCGGTCAGCAGCTTGGAGTCGGCCAGACCCGGCACGATCCCCGCCCGACCGGCGGGCAGGATGCAGGCCCCGGCCACGAGCGGGCCGGCGCAGGCGCCGCGCCCGGCCTCGTCGACCCCGGCCACGGTCTCGATGCCGTGGCGTCGCAGGGCGCGCTCGTAGCCGTAGAGCCCGGCGTCGCGCCGGACCGTGGCACCGCGCGGGAGCAGGCTCACGACGGGTCGGGCACGTCCGCGAAGACGTCGGGGCGATCGAGCAGCCCGGCGTGCCCGACGGGCCAGAAGACGGCCATCACCTTGCCGACGATGTCGTCGACCGGCACGAACTCGTCGCCCGGCACGCAGGCGGTGTCGCCCTCGGCGCACATCTGGAAGCTGGAGTCGGCGGAGTGGCCGCGGTTGTCGCCCATCACGAAGACGGTGCCCTCCGGCACGGGTCCCGCCTGCCAGTCGCAGTCGCCGAGCATCGGCCCGCGGCACTTGATGTTCTTCTCGTCGAGGACGTAGGCGTCCTCCTCCATGGGCAGGCCGTTGACGCTGATCCGCCCGGCCTCGTCGCAGCACACGATGGTGTCGCCCGCGACGCCGACGACGCGCTTCACGAGGTGGCCGCCACCGGGGTAGAGGCCGAGCGCGTCGAGGCCCTTGGTGACCGGGTTGCTCGCGGTGCGCGTCTCCTCCTCGCCCAGCCAGTCGCCGGGGTCCTGGAAGACCACGACGTCACCGCGCTCGGGGGTGCCACCGCCCCAGTAGGAGACCTTCTGCACGACGATCCGGTCGTTCTCGACCAGGCCGGGCTCCATCGACTCCGAGGGGATGTAGAAGACCTGCAGGAGGAAGGTCTTCACCAGCACCGCCAGGCCCACCGCGACGGCGAGCAGCACCAGCGTCTCGACCCCGAACGGCAGCGAGCGCTCCCGGCGCGGTCCGCGCGCGCCCGGGAACGACCGCGACCGCGACTCCGTGACGGCCGGGTCGGGCTCCGCGCCCCGACCGGTCTCGGTCGGGTGCGCGGTGCCGTCGCTCTCGACGGGCACGGGGTCGCGGTCGGGTGAGGTCACGCGGGTGAGTCTAGGAAGCCGGTGGTGCTGCGGGGAGCAGAACCGCTCAGGCCTCGCGGCGCTCCTTGATCTTCGCCTTCTTGCCGCGCAGGTTGCGCAGGTAGTAGAGCTTGGCGCGACGCACGTCACCGCGGGTCACGATCTCGATCTCCTCGAAGATCGGGGAGTTCAGGGGGAAGGTGCGCTCGACGCCGACGCCGAAGGACACCTTGCGCACGGTGAAGGTGCGGCCGATGCCGGAGCCCTGGACGCGGATGACGACGCCCTGGAACACCTGGACGCGGGAGCGGTTGCCCTCGACGACCTTGACGTGGACCTTGATGGTGTCGCCGGCGCGGAAGGCCGGGACGTCGTCGCGCTTGAGGGAGTTGCCGAGCTCGGCAATCGCGTTGGTCATGGTTCTCCTCGCGGGTGCCACAGGTCAGCCGCGGTGTCGGATGGTCGTGCGTGTTCAGGTGTCGGGCGCAGTGCGAGTGGCCGGCGGCGTCGTGCTCCCCCTGTGGCAGGTGCCCGACGCAGACCCCCCTGCCGGCGGCTGCTGGGCAGCGCCTCGGGGTGATCCGGATTTGGCCGACTGGCCGGTGCGCAAGTCTGCCACAGCCGGGCGGGCGGGGGTGAATCAGCCTGAGCGGCCGGCCCGCGTCAGCCGCGGCGGGGCTTGGTCAGCACCGCGGGCCCCGAGGGACCGTCGAGCACCTCGCGCACCGAGTAGCCCGCGCGCTTGTAGCGGCGCAGGTTGGCGGTGCTCGCGGCCCCCGTGAAGAGCCGGTACGCCGTGGCCTCCGGCGCCGCGACACGCTCGGCGTGCTCGAGCAGGTGGCGTCCCAGCCCGCGCCCGCGCAGGTCGGGGGCCACCATCAGACGCCCGATCTCCCAGGTGCGCCCGTCGAGCCTTCCCCGCACCGACCCGACGAGACGCCCGGCCGAGCGCACGACGTAGGTGTCCCACGACGACAGCGAGGCCGTGACGTCGTCGAGGCCCTCCTGCAGCGGAGGGAGGGTGAGGTCGCCGTTGACCAGCGCCTCGCCCACCCAGCACGCCAGCTGGAGGGTGAGGAGCTCGGCCGCGTCGCCGCGCACGGCCGGCACGACGGCCCACTCCCCGCTCACCGCGGCGCTGGCGTGCAGCAGGTCGGGGCGCCGCTCGGCCGTGCGGCGCACGGCCTGGTCGTGGCGCCAGGCCGCGATCGCGCCGTGGTTGCCGCCGAGGAGCACGGGCGGCACGTCGAGGCCTCGCCACGACGCGGGCTTGGTGTAGACGGGGTACTCCAGCAGGCCGTCCTCGTGCGACTCCTCGACCAGCGAGGCGGCGTTGCCCATGAAGCCCGGCAGCAGTCGCACGACCGCCTCGGTGATGGCGAGCGCCGCCACCTCGCCACCGTTGAGCACGTAGTCGCCGAGCGAGACCTCCCGCACCTCGGCGACCGTGCGGGCGTGGTCGAGCACCCGCTGGTCGATGCCCTCGTAGCGTCCGCAGGCGAACACCAGGCGCTTGCGACCGGCCAGCTCGCGGGCCAGGGCCTGGGTCATCGGCTCCCCCGACGGCGTCGTGAACACCACCGTGGCCGGCGCCTGCCCGGGCCCGCCGGCACCCAGCACCTCGTCGAGCGCCTCACCCCAGGGCTCGGGCTTCATGACCATGCCGGCGCCCCCGCCGTACGGCGTGTCGTCGACGGTGCGGTGGCGGTCGTGGGCCCACGAGCGCAGGTCGTGCACGTGGAGCTCGATCAGACCCTTGGCCACCGCCTTGCCGGGCAGCGAGAGCGACAGCGGCGCGAGGTAGTCGGGGAAGATCGTGAGGTAGTCGAGGCGCACGACGGGCTCAGGCGTCCTCGGGCAGCGGGGTGACGAGCCCCGGTCGGTCGGCCACGACGACGCGTCGCGCGACGAGGTCGACCACGGGCACGAGCGCCTTGACGAAGGGCACGAGACCCTCGCGACCCGACGGGGTGCGCACGGTCAGCAGGTCCTGGGCGCCACCGTGGACCAGGGCGGTGACCGTGCCGAGCTCGGTGCCGTCGAGGTCGTGCACCGCGAGGCCGACCAGCTGGTGGTCGTAGTACTCGTCGGGGTCGTCGGGTGTCGCGTCGGCCGGCACCGTGGCGTGCAGCAGCAGTCCGCGGGCGGCCTCGGCGGCGTTGCGGTCGGGCAGCTCGGCGAAGGTCGCGAGGAGCACGCCCTGGTGCCAGCGGGTCCGGACGACGCTCACGGAGCGCAGCGGCGAGGAGGAGCCGCGGGGCGCCTCGGCGCGCAGCACCGCGCCGTCGCCGAAGCGGCGCTCGGGCTCGTCGGTGCGGACGTCGACGGTCACCTCGCCGCGGATGCCGTGGGGCTTGCCGATGCGGCCGACGACCAGCTCGATGGTGGGCTCGCCCGGGGGCGTGCCGGGGGCGCTCGGAGGTGACGGGGGCACGGCGGGTCCTCTCGGTGGTGGCGGGTGGTGCGAAATGCCGAACGGGTGCCGCCCCGGGGGGCGGCACCCGTTCACGCGGTTGCCGGTCGGCGCTGCTGGCCCGGAGGGCTCAGCGGCGGCGGTCGACGTCGACGAAGTCGACGCGTGCACCCTCGCGACCGGCCAGGGCCGACACGACGGTGCGGAAGGCCGACGCCGTGCGCCCGCCGCGACCGATCACCTTGCCGAGGTCGTCGGGGTGGACCCGGACCTCGAGGATCGAGCCGCGTCGCAGCTGCTTGTCGCGGACCGAGACGTCGTCGGGGTTGTCGACGACGCCGCGGACCAGGTGCTCGAGCGCCTCGGCCAGCACGACGCTCAGGCCTCGGTCTTCTCGGCCTCGGCGTCAGCGGCCGGGGTCTCGGCGGCCTCGGCCTGCTCGGCGGCGACCGCGGGGGTCTCGTCGGCGGGGACCTCGGCCGGCTTGTCCTCGGCGGGCTTGTCCTCGGCGGGCTTCTCGTCGGCCTTCTTGCTGGCCTTCTTGGTCACGGCGTCGCCCTTGGGGCTGCTGTGCGCCTCGGCGAGGGCCTCGTTGAAGATGTCGAGCTTGTCGCGCTTGGCGGCCTTCGTCTTCAGCGTGCCCTCGGTGCCGGGGAGACCCTTGTAGGTCTGCCAGTCACCGGTGACCTTGAGGATGGCCTCGACGGCCTCGGTCGGCTGCGCGCCGACGCCCAGCCAGTACTGCGCCCGGTCGGAGACGACGTCGATGTACGACGGGTCCTCCTTGGGGTGGTACTTGCCGATCTCCTCGATCACTCGACCGTCACGCTTCTTGCGCGAGTCGACGACGACGATGCGGTACTGCGGCACCCGGACCTTGCCCAGGCGCTTCAAGCGGATCTTGACGGCCACGTTTGTGGTGTCTCCTCGTTTATCGTGGTGGGTGAGGGAGCGTGCACCAGGTGGGGAAACACCGGGCCCGATCGCCTCGAGGGCACCGCGCGACCGGGTGAGAGGGACCGGGCACGCAGGACTCGACGAGCAATGATGCCAGAGACCCCCGGGTGGGCTAAATCGCCCCGCAGGCCTCCCCGTCAGATCACGAGGCCGAGCAGCAGCACGAAGACGAGCCCGCTCACCGACAGCACGGTCTCCATCAGCGACCACGACTTGATGGTCTGCCCGACGCTCAGGCCGAAGTACTCCTTGACCAGCCAGAAGCCGGCGTCGTTGACGTGGGAGAAGAACACCGAGCCCGCGCCGATGGCCAGCACGACCAGCGAGACCTCGCCCTGGCTGAGCCCCTCGACCAGGCCGAGCATGAGCGCCGAGGCGGTGATGGTGGCGACCGTGGCCGAGCCGGTCGCGAGGCGGATGAGCACGGCCAGGACCCAGGCGAGGAGCAGCACCGACACGTTGGCGTCGCCGGCCCAGTCGGCCAGCAGCGTGCCGATGCCGGTGTCGACGAGCACCTGCTTGAACCCACCGCCGGCGGCCACGATGAGCAGGATGCCGGCGATGGCCGGCAGCGAGCTCTCGACCGAGGAGGTGATGGCGGCGCGGTCCATGCCCGAGCCCCGCCCGAGGGTGAACATCGCCACGACCACGGCGATCAGCAGGGCGGCGAAGGGGTTGCCGACGACGTCGAAGACCTGCCGCACCGTGTCGGTCTCGTCCTCGATGCCGATGTCGACCAGGGCCTTGGCCATCATCAGCACCACCGGGAGCAGCACGGTCGCGACCGTCAGGCCGAAGGCCGGCCGGGCGGCGGCGTCGGTGCGCTCCTCGGCCTCGAAGAGGTCCGGGGCCGGTACGTCGACCCAGCGCCCGGCGAGCCTGCCGAAGAGCGGGCCCGCGACGACCACGGTCGGCACGGCCACGAGCACGCCGAGCGCCAGCGTCGTGCCGAGGTCGGCGCCGAGGGAGTCGATGGCCACCAGCGGGCCGGGGTGCGGCGGCACCAGGCCGTGCATGGCCGAGAGCCCGGCCAGGGTGGGGATGCCGATCGTGATCACCGACAGCTGCGCGCGGCGGGCCACCAGGTAGATCACCGGCATCAGCAGCACGAGCCCGATCTCGAAGAACATCGGCAGCCCGATGAGCGCACCGACACCGGCCATGGCCCAGGGCAGCGCCCGGGGCGAGGCCTTGCCGACGATCGTGTCGACGATCTGGTCGGCGCCGCCGGAGTCGGCGAGGAGCTTGGCGAACATCGCTCCCAGGGCGATGAGCGCCCCCACGCCGGCCGCGGTGGACCCGAAGCCCGTGGAGAAGCTCGTGATGACGCCGTTGACGTTCTGCCCGGCCAGGATGCCGACGGCCAGCGCACCGACGATCAGGGCGAGGAACGGGTGGAGCTTGAGCCAGGTGATCGAGACGACGATGAGGGCGATGGCCGCCAGGGCCGCCAGCACGAGCTGACCGCCGCCCGCGACGGGCTCGGCCAGCTCGGCCGCGGCGAGCGGCAGGATCTGCGGGAGGGTCATGGGGTCAGCTCCTGTCGGCCCGGGCGGGCCAGGGGGTGGTGGGGTCGGACGGGGTGGCGACGGGCCCGGCGAGCAGGGCGAGTGCCTGCTCGACCAGCACGTCGACCGGTCGGTCCACGTCGAGCACGGCGCCCGGCTCACCGGGGGCCAGCGGCTCGAGGGTGGCGAACTGGGAGGCCAGCAGCGACGCGGGCATGAAGTGCCCCGGGCGGGCGGCCTGGCGGCGCGCGATGACGGCCGGACTGCCCGCGAGGTGGACGACGAGCAGACGACCGGCCCCGTCGCGCAGCCGGTCGCGGTAGGACCGCTTCAGGGCGGAGCAGCTCAGCACTCCCCCGCCGACCTCGTGCTCGCGCAGCCACGAGGCCAGCAGGTCCAGCCACGGGGCGCGGTCGGCGTCGTCCAGCGCGATCCCCGCGGCCATCTTGGCGATGTTGGCCGCCGGGTGGAAGTCGTCGGCGTCGGCGAAGGGCACCCCGGCGCACCGGGCCAGGGCGGCCCCGACCGTCGACTTGCCGGAGCCGGACACCCCCATCACCAGGGCCAGGGGTCTCGCGGGTCCCGGAGGTCCCGGGGGGCGGCTCGTGTCCGGCATCGTGCTCCCGTCGTCGCGACGGCCGTGACCGTCGACACATCGTGTGACTGCACGCACACTATGGCCAATGATCTGATCATTGGCAATTGGAAGGTTCAAAGATGCGTTCTTTTCTCCGACACGCGGGTCCGCCTCTCCCGGCCCGCCTGGGAGGATGGGCGCCATGAGCCCCCTCGACCCGCCCGCCGAGGCCCCCGCCGCCGACGCGCGCCCGCACGGGGCGCTCCACGTCGACACCCTCGACGCCCTGGGGTCCCGGCTGGCGTCGGGCGAGGTGGCACCGGGCGAGGTCCTCACGCTCGATGCGATCCGGCGCGAGCACGGCGTCTCGCTCCCGGTGGCCCGCGAGGCCGTCCGGGTCCTGGAGTCGATGGGCATGGTCGTCTCGCGCCGCCGCGTGGGCGTGACCGTGCAGGACCCCTCGGACTGGAACGTCTTCGACCCCCGGCTGGTGCGCTGGCGCCTCGAGGGCTCCGGGCGCACCGAGCAGCTGCTGGCCATCAGCGAGCTGCGCCAGGGCTTCGAGCCCGTCGCGGCGCGCCTGGCCGCCGACCGCGCCACCCCGGAGCAGTGCCGCGCCATGGCGGAGGCGACGACCGACATGGCGGTGCACGGCCGCACCGGCGACCTCGAGGCCTACCTGCTGGCCGACGTGGCCTTCCACCGCACCCTGCTCGACGCGAGCGGCAACGACATGGTGCGTGCACTCGCGGGCCTGGTCGAGGAGGTGCTCGCCGGGCGCACCCACCACGACCTCATGCCGGCGCGGCCCAACCCGACCGCGATCGCGCTGCACGACGAGGTCGCGCGCTGCGTGCGCACGGGCGACGGCGCCGGCGCCGAGCACGCGATGCGCGCCATCATCGACGAGGCGGCCGGCGCGATGACGGAGCAGGCGGCCACCGACCGGGCCCGCGCGCGGGAGTAGGCCGGACCGGCGCGACCCCGGGATCAGGCGACGACGCGACCGCGCAGCACCACCCGGCTCGGCTCCCAGAGCACCGACGGGTCGCGGCGGGGGTCGCGCTCGACGACGACGAGGTCGGCGGGCGTGCCCTCCTCGAGCCCCGAGGGGTGCCCGAGCCAGGCACGGGCCGACCAGGAGGCCGCCGCGACGACGTCGGGGGCGGGCAGCCCCATCTCGACCATGGCCATCACCTCGCCCGCGAGGTGACCGTGGCGCTGCGCCCCGCCCCCGTCGCTGCCGACGAAGAGGGCCACGCCCGCCTCGTGCGCGCTCAGCAGCGTCTCGCGTCGGCGGGCGTGGAGGTCCTCCATCGTGGCGGCGTACGCCGGGAACCTCTCCCGCCCCGCGTCGGCGAACTCCGGGAACTTGTCGGTCTGCATCACCGTCGGCACCAGCGCGGTGCCCGCGGCGACCATGCGCTCGAGGTGGGCGGTCGACAGCCCGGTGCCGTGCTCGATGCAGTCGATGCCGGCGTCGAGGAGGCCGTCGAGCACGTCGCGACCGAAGCAGTGGGCGGTGACCCGTGCGCCCTCGGCGTGGGCGGCGGCGATCGCCGCCGCGAAGTCGGAGGCGGGGAAGGACGGCGCGAGGTCGCCCTGCTCGCGCGAGATCCAGTCGCCGACGAGCTTGACCCAGCCGTCGCCGGAGCGGGCCTGCTCCACGACGGTCGGCACGAGGTCGACGGGCTCCACCTCGTCGGCGTAGTGGCGGATGTAGCGGCGGGTGCGTGCCACGTGGCGACCGGCGCGCAGCAGCCGCGGGAGGTCCTCGCGCTCGTGCACCCAGCGGGTGTCGGCGGGCGAGCCGCAGTCGCGCAGCAGGAGCGCCCCGGCGTCGCGGTCCTGCAGGGCCTGGCGCTCCACCTCGTCCGCGTCGACGGCCCCGTGGTCCTCCATGCCGAGGTGATTGTGGGCGTCGACCAGGCCGGGGAGCACCCAGCCGGTGGCGACGGTCTCCGCGCCCGGCTGCGGCTCGTAGGTCACGTGCCCGTCGACGACGTAGAGGTCGCGGGAGACGTCGTCGCCGGGCAGCACCGGCCCGCGCACGCGCAGGACGGGCGGTCGGGCGGAGCCAGAGGAGCGGGGGCGAGCGCTGGGGGCGGCCATGCCCGGACGCTACCGCGCCCACCGGGCCCCGACGAGGACCTGCGCGCCCGGTCGCGGGTGCGCAGGTCGTCCCGGCGTCGGCGCTCAGCGACGGGTCGTGAGGCCGTGGCCGAAGGCGTAGAGCGGGTCGTGGTCGGCGTCGCCGACGTTGATCGGCGGTGCTGCGCACGGCGGCCGCGGGACCGGCCGGCTGAGGGTCTCGGCCCGCCCGCCCGGGCCGCCGGGCCGCTGGGCCGCCCGGGCTCAGCGCTCGATCTGGTCCAGGAGCCACGACGGGCTCATCGCCCGGGCGCCCAGGCCCTCGCAGCGCCCGCGCAGCACGTGGTCGGCGCTGACGAGGACGACCTGGTCGCCTCGCTCGCAGGCCACCCGGGTCTGCTCGATGATGGTCGTGTCGCCGTCGCGCGGGGCGTGCACGGTGGTGACGTGCTGGTCGCGACCGGCCCGCACCCCGCCCTTGGCCGCCCCCTCGAGCACCAGCACGATCCGGTCGTAGGGGGTGTCGGCCACCAGCAGCCGCTCGTGGAGCCGGCGCGCGGCGCCCGCGCGGTCCCTCCACCAGCCGTCGGGTCGCGAGCCGACGACGTTGGCGGCGTCGACGACGAGCACGGAGGTCACGGCCGCCGACCGTCCCCGGGGCCGGTCGGAGCGGGCCCGACCACGTCGCGACCGGTCACTTCAGGAACTTCGAGAAGTCCTTCGGCAGGTCGAGGGCCGCGGCCGCCTGCTCGTAGTCGACGTCCTCGCCCGGGGTGGCGAACGGGTTGACCGCACCCGCCTTGTCCTTGGCGGCCGCGGCCTCCTGGGCGGCCTTCGCGGGGTTGCCGGAGCGCTTGGCGCCCTTGCCCTTCTTGGGCTGGGCCTTGGCCTTGCCGCGCTTGGGCCCGCCCATCCCCGGCATCCCCGGCATGCCGGGCATCCCGGGCATGCCGCCACCGCGCGCCATCTGCTCCATCATCTTGCGCGCCTCGAAGAAGCGGTCGACGAGCTGGTTGACGTCGGAGACCTGGCGCCCCGATCCCTTGGCGATGCGGGCGCGACGCGAGCCGTCGATGAGCTTGGGGTTCTCCCGCTCGCCGGGCGTCATGGAGCGGATGATCGCCTCGATGCGGTCGATCTCGCGCTCGTCGAAGTTCTCCAGCTGCTCGCGGAACTGGCCCATCCCGGGCAGCATCCCCATGATCTTCGACATCGAGCCCAGCTTGCGCACCTGCTGCATCTGCTGGAGGAAGTCGTCGAGGGTGAACTGCCCGCCCCGGCCCGAGAGCTTCTCGGCCGCCTTCATCGCCTGCTCGGCGTCGAAGGTCTTCTCGGCCTGCTCGATCAGGGTCATCATGTCGCCCATGTCGAGGATGCGCGACGCCATGCGGTCGGGGTGGAAGAGGTCGAAGTCGGTGAGCTTCTCGCCGTTGGAGGCGAACATGACCGGCTTGCCGGTGATCGAGGCGATCGACAGGGCCGCGCCACCGCGGGCGTCGCCGTCGAGCTTGGTGAGCACGACGCCGTCGTAGCCGACGCCCTGGAGGAAGGCCTGGGCCGTGACCACGGCGTCCTGGCCGATCATCGCGTCGACGACGAAGAGCACCTCGTCGGGCTGCACGGCGTCGCGGATGTCGGAGGCCTGCTGCATCAGCTCGGCGTCGATGCCGAGGCGGCCGGCGGTGTCGACGATGACCACGTCGTGCAGGGTGCGCCGGGCCTCGGCGATCGAGGCCCGGGCCACCGACACGGGGTCGCCGACGCCGTTGCCGGGCTCGGGGGCGAAGACCGGCACGCCGACGCGCTCGCCGTTGACCTGCAGCTGCTTGACGGCGTTGGGCCGCTGGAGGTCGCAGGCCGCGAGCATCGGGGTCTTGCCCTGGTCCTTGAGCCACAGCGCGAGCTTGGCGGCCAGGGTCGTCTTGCCGGCGCCCTGGAGGCCCGCGAGCATGATGACGGTCGGGCCCGACTTGGCGTAGCGCAGCCGGCGGGTCTCGCCGCCCAGGATCGCGACGAGCTCCTCGTTGACGATCTTGATGATCTGCTGGGCGGGGTTCAGCGCACCGCTGACCTCCTCGCTGCGGGCACGGTCCTTGACCGCCCCCACGAACTCCTTGACCACGGGCAGCGCGACGTCGGCCTCCAGCAGCGCGATGCGGATCTCGCGCGCGGTGGCGTCGATGTCGGCCTCGGAGAGCCGACCCTTGCCCCGCAGGTTCTTGAAGGTGTCGGCGAGACGGTCGGAGAGTGTGGCGAACAAGGGTGTCCTCGGGGGCGTCGAACGGGCGAGCAGTCGGCGTCGAGCCTAACGCGACTCCCCCGACAAGGTCGCCCTGACCGCGTGCGCCGCCGCCGCGGCACGGGTCTCGGCCAGCTGACCGGCGCCCGCCTCCTGGAGGTAGAAGACGTCGACCGCCTGCGGCCCGAGGGTGTCGACGTGGGCCGAGCGCACCGCGACGTCGAGGCGGGCCAGGGCGGAGCACACGAGGTAGACGACCCCCGGGCGGTCGGCGGTGCGCACCTCGAGCACCGTGGCCGAGGCCGACGCGTCGGCCCGCACCTCCACCGTGGGCGCCAGCGTGGTGGCGTCGGGCGGGGTCAGCCGCGCCGCGGGGTCGACCCGGCCCTCGACGATCGCGTCGTACTTCTCCAGCAGGAAGGCCCCGGTCAGGTCGCTCTGCGCGACCTCCCATACCGAGACGCCGTAGACGTCCTGGGCCCAGACCCGTGCCGCGCGCACGGCGATGCGCTGCAGGGCGAACATCGCGGCGAAGTCGGCCAGCAGGCCGACCCGGTCGGGGGCGATGACGGTCACGCGCGAGCCGTCGGGGGTGGCCTCGACGCTCACCGACACCGCCCCGCGGCGCACGGCCTCCGGGATGTCGACCTCGTCGGTCTCCACGACCGGCAGGCTCTGGCCGGTGTCGATCGCGGTGCGCACCCGGCGCGACAGGTCGAGCACCAGGCCCGCGCGCCAGCTCGACCACGCCGGGGCCGAGGCGGCCTTGGCGTCGGCCTCGGTGAGCGAGGTCAGCAGGGCCAGCGCCTCGGTGGTGCGGATGTGGCTGGCGACCCGGTCGACGGTGGCCGGGTCGTCGGGGTCGCGGGTGGTCGCGGTCTCCGAGAGCAGCAGGTGCCAGCGCACCAGCGAGGCGATGAGGTCGACGGCGTCGGGGGCGAAGCCCATGCGGGTCGCGATCGTCCGGGCGAGGGGCTCGCCGGCGACGCTGTGCTCGGTCAGCGAGCCCTTGCCGATGTCGTGCAGCAGGGCGGCCACCATCAGCACGTCGGGTCGTCCGACGTGACGGATGAGCGCCGAGGCCTCGATGCAGGTCTCGACCACGTGGCGGTCGACGGTGAAGCGGT
The DNA here is from genome assembly GCF_001423135.1 of Nocardioides sp. Leaf307. Lineage (NCBI taxonomy): Bacteria > Bacillati > Actinomycetota > Actinomycetes > Propionibacteriales > Nocardioidaceae > Nocardioides > Nocardioides sp. Leaf307. Next base: position 612,826 of record NZ_LMNY01000002.1, read on the forward strand.
GGATGGCCGAGGCGTGCGGCAGCAGCCGGATGCGTTCCCACTCGGGCAGCAGCCGGGTGAGCGCCCCGGTCTCCTCGAGGGTCTCCCACACCGGCAGCAGACCCCGGCCCGAGGCCAGCAGCCGCACCAGTTGCTGGCGGGCCTCGGCCGGCCACGGGTCGGGCAGCGGCGGGCACTCGCGCGCCAGCCGCGCCGCGGTGGGCGGGGCCAGCACGACGTCCATCTCGGCGGCGGCTGCGGCGGCGCGCAGCAGGAGCACGGGGTCCTGGGCGGGCTTGGCGCGGGCGTCGAGCACGATCTCGCGACCGGCCAGCGCCACCCCGGACGCGACCGGCGTCAGCGACGGGCGTCGTACGCCGACCTGGGCCGGACGTGCCAGCACGTCGTCGACGCGCCGCCAGGTCAGGCGCGAGAGGTGCGTGATGCGCCGCCCGAGCTCGCGCACGTGCACCTGCGCGCTGCGCGCGTCGGGCAGGTCGAGACCGGTGGCCAGCTCGCTCCACGTCTCGGGGTTGACCCGGTCGGTGGCGCGTCCGGCGGCGTCCTGCACGAGGTCGCGCACGTCGAGGAGCTGCTGGCGGCTGCGCTCGAGCTCGACGTGGGGCACGTCGACCAGCCAGGTCGCGACCAGGGCCTTGAGCACGGTGGCGTCGCGCAGCCCGCCCTCCGCCTCCTTGAGGTCGGGCACCGACAGGTGGGCCAGCTCCCCCACCCGCTCGTGGCGCGAGCGCACCATCTCGTGCAGGGCCGGCAGCCGCTCGCGCGAGCGGCGGCGCCAGTGGGCCAGCATGGTCGTGCGCAGCCTCAGGGTCAGGCTCGGGTCGCCGGCCAGGTGGCGGATGTCGACGAGCCCGAGCGCGACCCGCAGGTCGGCCTCGGCCGCGGCCAGCATCTGCGGCATCGAGCGCACGGAGTGGTCGATGGTGGTGCCGGAGTCCCACAGCGGGTACCACAGCTGGTGGGCCAGCTCACCGGGGTCGACGCCGTCCTCGGTGACCAGCACGACGTCGAGGTCGGAGTGCGGGGCGAGCTCGCCGCGGCCGTAGCCGCCCACGGCGACCAGGGCCGTGCCGGTGTCCTGGCCTCCCGCGGCCTCGTAGGCCTTGGTGCAGAGCGCGTCGGCCTCGGCGGTACGGCGGGCGCGGTCGGAGGCGCTCATGCGGGGGCCTGCTGCCGGCTCGTGCGGAGGTGCCGGGGGTGATGGGCGTGCTGGGGGTGCGCGTGGGGGTGGGGAGGCACGGTCAGAGGGCTGCGTCGTCCTTGTCACCGGTGCGCACGCGCACCACCGACTCGACCGGTGAGACCCAGACCTTGCCGTCGCCGATGCGGCCCGAGGCGGCGCTGGCCACGATGGTGTCGACCACGGTCGTGGCGTCGGTGTCGTTGACGACGATCTCCAGGCGGATCTTGGGCACCAGCGCGATGTCGTACTCCGCGCCGCGGTAGACCTCGGTGTGGCCCTTCTGCCGGCCGTAGCCGCTGACCTCGCTCACGGTCATGCCGGTGACGCCGACGCTCTCGAGGGCGACGCGGACGTCCTCCCACTTGTGCGGCTTGATGACCGCGGTGACGAGCTTCATGGGTCTCTCCTGGGTCGGGCGGGCCGGCGGGAGCCGGGAAGGTGGGGCCGATCATGCCGGACGGCCCCGGCGGCGGGGAGGGCCCCGCGCCGCGGGTCGGCCGGTCGGTCCGGGACGGGACGGGCCCGGCACCCCTGCGTGAGGGGGGCCGGGCCCGTCCCGTCCCATGGATCACAGTGCGGCTGCGTCCCGGTCGCCGGTGCGCACGCGCACCACGCTCTCGACGGGGCTCAGCCAGACCTTGCCGTCGCCGATGCGCCCGGTCTGGGCGGTCTTGACGACGATGCCCACGACGTCCTCGGCGTCGTCGTCCTCGACGACGATCTCGATGCGGATCTTGGGCACCAGCGCGATGTCGTACTCCGCGCCGCGGTAGACCTCGGTGTGGCCCTTCTGCCGGCCGTAGCCGCTGACCTCGCTGACGGTCATGCCGGTGACGCCGAAGGTCTCGAGGGCCTCGCGGACGTCCTCCCACTTGTGCGGCTTGATCACCGCGGTCACGAGCTTCATGGCTCAGACACCTTCCTTCTGGGTCTTCGGCGCGAGCACGCTGGTGGCGTTGCCCGAGCCGCCGACGCCGGTGTGCAGGTCGTACGCCGACTCGCCGTGGGCGGCCAGGTCGATCCCGCCGACCTCGTCCTCCTCGGCCAGGCGCAGCCCGATGGTGTACTTGATGGCCAGCGCGATCACCGCGGTCAGCACGCCGGAGTAGGCGACCGCGACCAGCACGCCGAGCACCTGGTCGACCAGGGAGTCGACGCCGCCGCCGTAGAGCAGGCCGTCGACGCCGCCGGCGCCGTCGCTGGTGGAGAAGACGCCGATCAGCACCGTGCCGACGATGCCGCCGACGAGGTGGACGCCCACGACGTCGAGGGAGTCGTCGAAGCCGGCCTTGAACTTCAGGCCGACGGCCCAGGCGCAGACCGCGCCGGCGATGGCGCCGATGGCCACCGCACCCTCGATGTCGACCGCGCCGGCGGCCGGGGTGATGGCGACGAGGCCCGCGACGATGCCGGAGGCCGCGCCGAGCGAGGTGGCCTTCTTGTGCAGGACGCGCTCCACGACCAGCCAGCCGAGGATGGCGGCCATGGTGGCCAGGGTGGTGTTGGCGAAGGTGCGGCCGGTCTCGGAGAGGAACTGGGCCATGTCGGCCTCCTCGCTCTCACCGCCGAAGACGATCGAGCCGACGTTGAAGCCGTACCAGCCGAACCAGAGCAGGCCGGCGCCGAGCATGGTCAGCGTCAGGTTGTGCGGGCGCATCTTGTCGCGGGGCCAGCCGACTCGCTTGCCGAGCAGCAGCACGAGCACGAGGGCCGCGACGCCGGCGTTGATGTGGACGGCCGTGCCGCCGGCGTAGTCCTGCGCGCCGATGCGGCCGCAGATGAGGGAGTCGTCGGTGCAGCTGAAGACCATGTGGGCCAGCGGGAAGTAGACGACCAGGGCCCAGATCGGCACGAAGGTCACCCAGGCGGCGAACTTCATGCGGCCCTCGACCGCGCCGCTGATGAGGGCGCAGGTGATGATCGCGAAGGTCATCTGGAACATCACGAAGATGTAGCCGTCGGTCGTGACGCCGTCGAGCCAGAACAGCTCGAAGGGGTTGGCGAAGAAGGTGCCCTCGCCGCCGAAGCCCATCGACCAGCCGACCGCGACGTAGAGGATGCCCACGATCGCGGCGGCGATGTAGGACATCATCATCATGTTCAGCACGGACTTCGAGCGGGACATGCCGCCGTAGAACAGGGCGAGCGCGGGCACCGTCATCATCAGCACGAGCGCTGTCGCGATGAGCATGAAGGCGTAATAGCCGTCCACAGGACCTCCAGGGGAATTGCGCGGTGACGCTGGGGCGTCGGCGACTCCGGTGTCGGCGGCCCAGCGGCTGTTGCAGGAGACCTTGGTGGGGCCAGGTTTCCTCTCCCCGTGAGGTGTGTTTCAGCCACGTAAACGACCCGGTGGCTGTGTAACTTCACGATGACGTGACGACGGGCGCGGCCCCGCACCGAGGTGCGGGGCCGCGCCCGTGCGGCCCGGTCGGCGTGCGCCGGGCGCTCAGCCCAGCAGCGCGTCGACGAAGGCGCCGGAGTCGAAGGGCGCCAGGTCGTCGGGGCCCTCGCCCAGGCCCACGAGCTTGACCGGCACGCCGAGCTCGCGCTGCACGGCCACGACGATGCCGCCCTTGGCGGAGCCGTCGAGCTTGGTGAGCACGATGCCGGTGACGTCGACGACCTCGCTGAAGACGCGGGCCTGGATCATGCCGTTCTGACCCGTGGTGGCGTCGAGCACCAGCAGCACCTCGGTGACGGGGGCCTGCTTCTCGATGACCCGCTTGACCTTGCCCAGCTCGTCCATGAGGCCGGCCTTGTTCTGCAGCCGGCCCGCGGTGTCGACGATGACGGTGTCGGCGCCCTCGCTCGCGCCCTGCTTGACCGCCTCGAAGGCGACGCTGGCGGGGTCGGTGCCCTCGGGGCCGCGCACGACGTCGACCCCGACGCGCTCGCCCCAGGTGGCCAGCTGCTCGACGGCGGCGGCGCGGAAGGTGTCGGCGGCGCCGAGCACCACCGAGCGGTCCTCGGCCACGAGGATGCGGGCGATCTTGCCCACCGTGGTGGTCTTGCCGGCGCCGTTGACGCCGACCACCAGCACGACGCCGGGCCGGCCGTCCTCGCCGCTGACCTGGAGCCGGCGGTCCATGCTCGGGTCGACCAGGGCCAGCAGCTCCTCGCGCAGCACCTCGCGGGCCTGGGAGGCGTCGGCGCCGTCGACGCGCATGCGGGTGCGCAGCCGGTCGACCAGCTCCTGGGTGGGGCCGACGCCGATGTCGGCGGTGAGCAGGGTGTCCTCGATGGACTCCCAGGTGTCCTCGTCGAGCCGGTCGCGCGAGAGCAGCGCGAGCAGGCCGCGGCCCAGGGCTCCCTGGGAGCCGGCCAGCCGCTGACGCAGCCGCTGCAGGCGCGAGGCCGTGCTCTCCGGCCGCTCCAGGGTCGGCGCGGGGGCGGTCTCGGGCTCGACCGGCGCCTCGGGCTCGAGGGTGGCCGGCGGCGAGCTGAGCTCGACCGGCTCGGCGCCGTCCTCGACGGGCGTGCCGAGGACGTCGGTGTGGGTGTCGGGCAGGGGCGCCGGCTTGCGGCGGCGGGTCACCACCAGGCCGGTCACGGTGGCCACGAGGGCCACGCCGACCAGCGCGATGACGAGGATCAGGATGGCGATGGCTTCCATGGCCTCATCCAACCAGAGCGGGCCGCCGTGCCTGTCGGGCAGGAGCGTGACTCGGCGGCTCGCCCCACGGCACCTGCCGCCGGGCTGCTCGCGAGCCGGCCCACAGCCGCGGGCGGATGCTCAGGCGGAGCGGTCCTGCTGCGCGCCCACCCGGGCGCGGGCGTCGTGCTCGAGGGTCGGGACGGCGTCGGCGGCGCGCGACATCACGCCGCCGAGCCACTCGCCCTGCGGCGGCGTCTGCCCGCGGTGCGGGAAGGCGACGTAGAAGATGACCAGGCCCGCGAGGACGAGGATGACGAGCATGGCGACGGCGATGACGAGCACGCGGACCTTCCGAGACGTGTGAGGCGCGGCGCCCGGTCGGGGCCGCACCGTCACGGTCGCACAGGCGGGGTCAGCCCGCCTCACCCCCGCGCAGGAGTGGCTCGACTGCGACACGGATCACGTCGGGCATCGGGGTCACCGGCCGGGCCGGGTCGGTGTCGTCGACGTAGACGTGGACGAAGCGGCCCTCGGCCGCCGCCTCCTCCGCGTCGCCCTGGAAGAGACCGATGCGGTAGACGATCGAGGAGGTGCCGACCTTGTCGACGACCAGGCCCGACTCCACCGGGGCCGGGAAGCCGATCTCGCGGAAGTAGCGGCACGAGGTCTCGGCCACGACGCCGATGGCGGGCAGGCGGCGCACGTCGACGCCCGTGTGCTCGTAGAGGTGCGCGTTGACCGCGGTGTCGAACATCTCGTAGTAGGTCGCGTTGTTGAGGTGCCCGTAGGCGTCGTCGTCGCGCCAGCGCGTGGTGATGGTGCGCCAGGCGACGTAGTCGGCTCGGGTGGGTCGGGTGCGGTCGCTCACGGCGGCCATCCTGCCAACGCCCGGCGCGCCGACCGACGACGGGGCGCCGCGGGCTGACCGCGTCGTCGAGGGCCCGCTGCGCACCGTCCGGGTCGGCCGCCGGGGTTAGGCCGTCTCCGCCTCGCGCAGCCGCTGGCTGATGACCGTGGAGACCCCGTCGCCGCGCATCGTCACGCCGTAGAGGGCGTCGCCGACCTCCATCGTCCGCTTCTGGTGGGTGATGACGAGCAGCTGCGAGCTCTCGCGCAGCTCCTCGTAGATCTGCAGCAGCCGGCCCAGGTTGGTGTCGTCGAGCGCGGCCTCGACCTCGTCGAGGATGTAGAACGGCGACGGCCGGGCCTTGAAGAGGGCGACCAGGAAGGCCACCGCCACCAGCGAGCGCTCGCCGCCGGAGAGCAGCGAGAGCCGCTTGACCTTCTTGCCCGGCGGGCGTGCCTCGACCTCGATGCCGGTGGTGAGCATGTCGGAGGGGTCGGTGAGCACGAGGCGGCCCTCGCCGCCGGGGAAGAGCCGGGCGAAGGTGGCGTCGAAGGCCCGCTCGACGTCGGCGTAGGCCTCGGTGAAGACCTGCTCCACGCGCACGTCGACGTCCTTGACGATGTCGAGGAGGTCCTTGCGCGTGCGCCGCAGGTCGTCGAGCTGCTCGGAGAGGAACTGGTGGCGCTCCTCCATCGCGGTGAACTCCTCCAGCGCCAGCGGGTTGACCCGGCCCAGCTGGGCCAGCGCGCGCTCGGCGCTGCGCAGCCGCTTCTGCTGCTCCTCGCGCACGTAGGCCACCGGCTCCGGGGCGGGGTCGTCCTCGGCCGCGTCCGGGGCGGGCGCGACCGGCACCGGCTGGTCGGGGCCGTAGTCGGCGACGAGGGCGTCGGGCTCGACGCCGAGCTCGTCGAGGGCGCGCTGCTCGAGCTGCTCGATGCGCATCCGCTGCTGGGAGCGGGCCAGCTCGTCGCGGTGCACGGTGCTGACCAGCTCGTCGTGCTCGCGGCCCAGGTCGCGCAGCCGTGCCCGGGCGGCGAGCAGCTCGCCCTCCCGGCCCCGCCGCTGCTCCTCGATCGCGGTGCGGGCCTCGGCGGCCAGGCCCACCGACACCTCGAGCCGCTCCAGCACCGCGGCCACACCGGCGCCCACGGCGCGGGCGGCGCGGGCCTCGCGCTCGAGCCGGCGGCGCCGCTCGGCGGCGCGGGCACGGGCCTGGCGCTCCTGCGCCGCGGCGCGCAGCAGCGAGTCGGCTCGCCCGTGCAGCGCGCGCGCCCGCTCCTCGGCGGTGCGCAACGCCAGCCGGGTCTCCATCTCGCCCTGTCGCGCCTCGCGGGCCGCCGCGGCGAGGCGCTCGCGCTCGGCGGTGTCGGGCTCCTCGTCGGGGCTCTCCTCCGCCCCGGCCAGGCGGGCCTCGAGATCGGCCAGGCCCGCGACGTCGCGGTCGCGCGCGGCCTCGGCCTGCGCGATGGCCTGCTCCAGGCGCTCGGCCTCCCCCCGCGCCGCGCGCGCCTGCGAGCCGTGCTGGCCCAGCTCCTCCGCGACGGCGGCCAGCGTCGCGTCGGACTCGTGCAGGCTCGCCAGCGCGGCGTCGACGCGCTGCTGGGCCTCGAGGCGCTCCCGCTCCAGGCGGGAGAGCGCGAAGCCGAGCCGCTCCCCCGTCGCGACCGCCTCGGCCAGCTGGGTCGTCGCGTCGTCGACGGCGGCCTGGACCTCGATCAGGCTCGGCTGGTCGCCCGACCCGCCGGCTGCGAGGTGGGCGCCGAGCACGTCGCCGTCACGGGTGACCGCGACGAGGTCGGGGGCCTCGGCGACCAGGGCGCGCGCGGCGGTGAGGTCGTCCACCACGGCGACCTTGCGCAGCAGGCGGGCCAGGGCGGCCCGCAGCCCTGCGGGGCACTCCACCGAGTCCACGGCGTACGACGCCGTCGCCGGCAGGGCCGGCCAGTCACGGTCGGCCGCCGCCCCGCCGGCCTCGGCCGGGTCGGCCGCCAGCAGCAGCCCGGCCCGGCCGAGCTCGCGGTCCTTGAGGTGGCCGATGGCCGCGAGCGCGGCGTCGGGGCCGGTGACCGCGACGGCGTCGGCGGCGGCGCCGAGCGCCGCGGCGACGGCGGTCTCGTGGCCCGGGCGCACCGACACCAGCGCCGCGACCGAGCCCAGCAGGCCGGAGACGCCGTCGGAGGCGGCGAGCAGGGCGCCCGCGCCGTCCTTGCGCTGCAGCCCCATCTCGAGGGCCTCCTTGCGCGCGCTCAGCGCCGAGCGCTCGCGGTCGGCCCGGGCGGCCTCCTCGCGGGTGGCGGCCAGCTGCTCCTCGAGGTCGTCGAGGGCGGCCACGGCGGCCTCGTGCTCGGCGTCGAGGCCCTCCTCGCCCGCGTCGAGGCCGGCGACACGGGTCTCCAGGGCGGTGAAGTCGCGCTGGGCCCGCTCGGCGCGGGCCACCGCGGCCTCGCGGGCGGCACCGAGGCGGCCCACCTCGTCGGCGGCCGCCGCGGCGCGCGAGCGCAGCGCGTTGACCTGGCCGTGCAGCCGCGCGAGGCCTTCGCGGCGGTCGGCCGCAGCCCGTTGCAGACCCGCCACGCGCCGGTCCTCCGCGGCGGCGGCCTCCTCGGCCGCCGTGCGGTCGGCGACGGCCCGGTCCATCGCGGCGCGTCGCTCCTCGACCTCGGCCGCGCTCTCCTGCTCGCGCGCGCGGGCCCGCTCGGCCTGCTCCTCGAGCTCCTCGGGGTCGCGGCCCGAGGGCTGCTCGGGCGCCGCACCGGCGGCGTTGCGCACGCGCTCGGCAGCCAGCGACTGGGTGCCCCGCAGCCGCTCGCGCAGGCCCGAGAGGGCGAACCACGTCTCCTGGGCCGCCGACAGCGCCGGGAGGTCCTCGCGCAGCGCCGCCTCGAGAGCCGCCTCGGCCTCGCGGGTCTCGGCGAGGGCCGCCTCGAGCCGGGTCCGGCGCTCCAGGAGCACCGACTCGTCGGCCAGCTCCTGCTCCAGCGACGTGCGGGCGCCCACCAGGTCGTCGGCCAGCAGCCGCGCCCGGGCGTCGCGCACGTCGGCCTGCACGGTCGCCGCACGGCGGGCCACCTCGGCCTGGCGGCCCAGCGGCTTGAGCTGGCGACGGATCTCGCTGAGCAGGTCGGTCAGCCGCGTGAGGTTGCCGTCGGTGGAGTCGAGCTTGCGCAGCGCCTTCTCCTTGCGCTTGCGGTGCTTGAGCACCCCGGCGGCCTCCTCGATGAAGCCGCGCCGGTCCTCCGGTGTCGCGTGCAGGATGGTGTCGAGCTGGCCCTGCCCGACGATGACGTGCATCTCGCGGCCGATGCCGGAGTCGCTGAGGAGCTCCTGCACGTCGAGCAGGCGGCAGGTGCTGCCGTTGATGGCGTACTCCGAGCCGCCGCTGCGGAACATGGTGCGGCTGATCGTCACCTCGGCGTACTCGATCGGCAGCGCGCCGTCGGAGTTGTCGATGGTGAGGAGCACCTCCGCACGCCCCAGCGGTGGGCGGCCCGAGGTGCCGGCGAAGATGACGTCGTCCATCTTGCCGCCGCGCAACGACTTCGCGCTGGCCTCGCCCATCACCCAGGCGAGGGCGTCCACGACGTTGGACTTGCCCGAGCCGTTGGGCCCGACGATGCAGGTGATGCCCGGCTCGAGCTGGAGCGTGGTGGCGGACGCGAAGGACTTGAAGCCCTTCAGGGTCAGGCTCTTGAGGTACACCACGGGCTCCTCGGTCGTCGCGTCCGGACGGGCACGGGGCCGTCTCGACGGCCACGTGGGGGAAGCCCGGCGCCCGTCACCCTACCGGCGCCGGCTCCGGCCGGCGGGTCAGACGTCGTCGAGCGGCGCGGTGCGCGCGTCGGCGTGGGCGATGTGGCTGAGCTGGCGCCACAGCGCGACCACGAGCACCGCCGAGCCGACGAAGGCGAACCAGAAGGGGGCGGTGACCCCGAACCCCTGGGCCAGCGCCCCACCGAGGGCCGACCCGATCACCAGGCCGCCGTAGACCCCGACCAGGTTGACGCTGCCCACGCGGCCCTGGAGGCGGGCGGGTACGGCCCGCTGGCGCACGGTGATGGAGGTGGTGCCCCAGATGAAGGCGTGGGCGCCGAAGACGAGGAAGATCGGCAGGGCCACCCGAGGGTCGGTGGTCAGGGCGAGCCCCAGGTGGGTGAGGGTCTCGACCACCAGCCCCACGCGCATGAGGTCGCCCAGGCTGACCCGGCGCGTGATCCAGCCGTAGGACAGCGTGCCGAGCAGCCCGCCGACGGCACCCACCGTCGTGACCAGGCCGAAGCCGACCGCGCCCAGCCCCAGCCGCTCGGTGGCGTAGAGCACCAGCACCGACCAGGCGGCGCCGAAGGTGACGTTGAAGGCGAAGATGGTCAGCACGAGGGTGCGCACGGCCGCGTGGTGGCGCACCCACCGGAAGCCCTCGCCCACCTCCGCCCGCAGCCGCCGGTCGGCGCGCGGCACGTCGGTCGGCGCCGGCCGGTGCGGCAGCACGAGACGCGAGAGCAGCAGGGCCCCGAGGGCCACGAGCACCGCCTGCGCGGCGAACGGCCACGCCGCGCCCGCCGCGAAGAGCGCGGCGCCCAGCGGCGGGCCCGCGAGCTGGTTGACGGTGATGAAGCCGGTCTGCAGCCGGGCGTTGCCGACCGCGAGGTCGTCGCGGTCGACCAGCATCGGCAGGATCGTGCTCGAGGCGTTGTCGGCGAACATCTCCGCCGTGCCGAGCAGGAAGAGCGCGACGAGGACGAGACCGATCGAGACGGCGCCGGTGAGGACCGCCGTGGTCAGCAGGGCCAGGACGCCGCAGCGCACGAGGTCGACGGCGATCACCAGCCGCCGGCGGTCGACGCGGTCGGTCAGCGCCCCGGCGTAGAGACCGAGCAGCAGCGGCGGCAGCCACTGCACCAGCGCCGCCAGCGCGACCAGGAACTCCTGGTCGGTCTGCGAGGCGACCAGGAGCGGCCCGGCGGCCAGCACGATCCCGTCGCCCAGGTTGCTGGTCCACGAGGAGGCCAGGAGCCACCGGTAGCCCGGGCCCAGCCGACGGGGCACGACGATCTCGACCAGACTGCTCACGGGGTCAGGACGCTAGCGCTCCGCCCCGCGGTCGGCACGCGGGTTTCCGGCCGGCGTGCGCCGACCGGTGCGGCGGGTCAGGCCGGCTGCATCTCCTGGGTGTGCGCGGCGTCGAGGATCTCGGCGGCGCGCGAGGCGACCAGGCGGTCGTTCTCCTCGCTGAGGCGGACGACGAGCGACTCCAGCTCGGCCACCCGCGCGCGCAGTCGCGCGTTGTCGGAGGCGAGGCGCGGGTCGCGCAGGTCGCTGCTCATGTAGCCGATCAGCGCCTTGGCCATGGCTTACCTTCCGGAGGTGGGTCTGGGTGCGTGCGGTACGACCCTGAGAGGGCCGTCTACAAGAGTCCCACCGGTGCCCCGCAGGGTCAATCCGAGCGCACAGGCGGGGCCTGGCCGGGCCCGGTCGGGCCTGGTCGGGGTCGAGCTCAGTCGGGGGCGGGCAGCGCCGGCCCGGCGAGCGGCCCCGGCGCCCGCCGACGCCGCGGCGCCGGCTGGCAGACGGGGCAGAAGAACGAGGAGCGGTTGGTGAACGCCACGCGTCGGATCGGCGTGCCGCACCGCTCGCACGGCTCGCCCTCGCGTCCGTAGGCGTGCAGCGAGCGGTCGAAGTAGCCCGACTCGCCGTTGACGTTGACGTAGAGGGCGTCGAACGACGTGCCGCCCTGCGCGAGGGCGTCGCCCATGACCTCGCGGGCGTGCGCGAGCAGCTCGACGACCTGGCCGCGCGTGAGCCGCTCCCCCGGCCGCTCGCCGTGGATGCGCGCCCGCCACAGCGACTCGTCGGCGTAGATGTTGCCCACCCCGGAGACCAGCCCCTGGTCGAGCAGCAGCCGCTTGACCGCCGAGCGGCGGCGGCGCACCGCGGCGACGAAGGCGTCGTCGTCGAAGGCCGGGTCGAGCGGGTCGCGCGCGATGTGGGAGATCTCGGGCGGGAGGACGGCGCCGCCGACCGAGATCGACAGCCCGCCGAACATGCGCTGGTCGACGAAGCGCAGCTCACGGCCCTCGTCGGCCCCCGCGAGCCGCAGCCGCACGCGCAGGTGCCGCTCGGCCGGGGCCTGCGGCGGCTGCACCAGCATCTGGCCGCTCATGCCGAGGTGCGCCACCAGGGCGTCACCGGTGTCGGCGTCGTCGAGGGGGAGCCACAGGTACTTGCCGCGTCGGCGGGCGCCGACGATGCGGCGGCCGGTCAGGTCGGCGGCGAAGCCCGCGGGGCCGGCCGCGTGCCGGCGCACCGGGCGCGGGTGGAGCACCTCGACGTCGGTGACGGTGGCGCCCACGACGTGGCGCTCGAGGCCCGCGCGGACGACCTCGACTTCGGGCAGCTCCGGCACGGGTCAGGCGTCGGCGTCGGTGGGCGCGACGACCTCGCCGACGGCCTCGGTGACGGCGACGGTCGTGGGGTCGACGACGCCGAGGGCACTGGCGATCTCGCCGTACGCCGTCTCGGCGGCCGCCTGCTCGGCCTCCTTCTTCGACCGGCCGTTGCCGTTGCCGTAGAGCCGGTCGGCGACGCGCACCTGGGCGGTGAAGGTCTTCATGTGGTCGGGGCCGTCGTCCTCGATGACGTACTCCGGCACGCCGAGGGTGTGCTCGGCGGCGAGCTCCTGCAGCGAGGTCTTCCAGTCCAGCCCGGCACCCATCGCCGACGCCGCCTCGATGAGCGGGTCGAAGAGACGGTGCACGACGCGCGCCGAGGTCTCGAAGCCCCCGGGTGACATGTGCACCGCGCCGATGACCGCCTCGACGGTGTCGGAGAGGATCGAGGCCTTGTCGCGACCGCCGGTCGACTCCTCGCCCCGACCGAGCTTGACGTGCTCGCCCAGCCCGATCGCGCGCCCGACCTCGGCCAGGGCGCGTGCGTTGACTACCGCGGCCCGGAGCTTGGCCAGACGGCCCTCCGAGAGGTCGGGGTGGGTGACGTAGAGCTGCTCGGTCACGACCACGCCGAGCACCGAGTCGCCCAGGAACTCCAGGCGCTCGTTGGTCGGCAGGCCGCCGTTCTCGTACGCGTAGGACCGGTGGGTCAGGGCACGCTCGAGCAGCTCGGGGGCCAGCTCAGGGTCCCCGAGCGCTGCTCGGAGCTCGGCGTAGTCGTTCAGATCAGAGGACCTGACGACGCTCGGCGCGCGCGCCGTACTGACCGCAGGTGGCGCAGGCGCGGTGGGGCAGGTGCTTGGCACCGCAGGCCGGGTTGGCGCAGGTCACCAGGGTGGGGGCGACGGCCTTCCAGGCCGAGCGACGGTGACGCGTGTTGCTCCGCGACATCTTCCGCTTCGGGACAGCCACAGTTCTCTCCTCTACCAGGGCCGGCAGGTCCGGCTCGCTGTGGAGCACCCGGGATGGGCACTCCGGTCGTTCGGTGGGTGGTGCGGGGTTGGTGCACGATCGGTGCACCGTACTGCCTCGGCGCCGGGTCAGTCGCCCCGGGGAGCCTCGTCCTGCTGGAGCGCGGCCAGGCCGGCCCAGCGGGGGTCGATCGGTTCCTCGTGCGAGTGGTCCGGATCGTCGGCGAGGCGGGCACCGCACTCGGTGCACAGCCCCGGACAGTCGTCGCGGCACAGCGGCTGGAACGGCAGTGCGAGCACCACCGCGTCCCTCAGCTGGGGCTCCAGGTCGACCAGGTCGTCCTCGAGCCGACTGACCTCGTCGTCCTCGTCGTGCGGGGTCTGGTGCTGCTCGTAGACGTACAGCTCCTGGAACGTCACCTCGATCTCGTCGGAGATCGGCTCCAGGCACCGCGCGCACTCGCCCTCGAGCGTGGCTCGCGCCTCGCCCGTCACCAGGACCCCCTCCATGACCGACTCGAGGCGCAGGTCGAGGTCGACCGGCGCACCCTCGGGGACATGGAGGACTTCGATGCCGAGATCTGCTGGGGCTGGGACCTGACGGGACACCTGACGCTGGGACCCCGGGCGGCGGCCGAGCTCGCGGGTGTCGAGCACGAGCGGCGCTCTCGGGTCCAGGCTCTTCAGGGTGTCACTTCCGGTTCCAGGCACAACAGATCGTCGGGAATCGTAACCGCCGCGGGGGTGGCGGACCAAAACGCAGCTCCGGCCCTCCCCCGCAGGTCACCAGGCAGGTCACCGGGCAGCGGCGTTCTCCGCGATCCGGGCCCGCAGCCGCTCGTCGACGAAGGCCGGCACCAGCGTGGAGACGTCGCCGCCGAAGGTCGCGACCTCCTTCACCAGGCTCGAGGCCAGGAAGGAGAACTCGGGGCTGGTCGGCACGAAGACGGTCTCGACGTCGCTGAGGGAGGCGTTCATCTGGGCCATCTGCAGCTCGTAGTCGAAGTCGCTCACCGCGCGCAGTCCCTTGACGATGGCGTGGACCCCGTGCTCGGAGCAGAAGGTCGTCAGCAGCCCGCTGAAGCCGTCGACGCGCACGTTGGACCAGGGCGCGCAGGCCTCGCGCAGCATGTCCATGCGCTCCTCGGCGGTGAACATCCGGTTCTTCGAGGCGTTGACGCCGACGGCCACGACGACCTCGTCGAAGAGCGAGGCGGCACGCCCGACGATGTCGAGGTGGCCCAGCGTGACGGGGTCGAAGGATCCGGGACAGACGGCTCGGCGCACGCGCCACTCCTCGGGGTCGGGTCGGGTCGGGTGGGGGGCAGAGGTGGGGATCGGGGTCGTGCTCGGGTCGTGGGGTCAGTCCGGCTCGGGGGCGTGGGCCGTCCACACGGTGGTCTCACCGTACGTGCGGCGCCGCACGTCGTCGAAGCCGTCGGGCCACGTCGGCTCGGGGCTGCGCGAGGAGCGCTCCACGAGCACGAGCGCGCCGGGCACCAGCCACTCGTGCTCGACCAGGGCGGCGAGGTCGGCGGCCACGGCCTCCTCGGGCAGGGGGTAGGGCGGGTCGGCGAAGACCAGGTCGTAGGGCGCCACCGCGGGCCGCGACAGCACGCTGGCCACGGGGGCGGCCCGCACGTCGGCGCGGGGGAACCCCAGCGTCCGCGCGTTGGCCGTCACCAGGGCGGCCGTGCGGCGGTCGGACTCGACCAGCGTGACGAAGCCGGCGCCGCGCGACCACGCCTCGAGCCCGACCGCGCCGGAGCCGGCGTAGAGGTCGAGGAAGCGCAGGCCGTGCAGCGAGCCGCACCACGACTCCATGACCGAGAAGAGCGCCTCGCGGACCCGGTCGCTGGTGGGACGGGTGGCGGCCCCGCGGGGCGTGGCCAGGCGACGACCACCCGCGCTGCCCCCGATGATCCGGGTCACGAGCGCTCCATCCAGTCGGCGCGCACCGAGTCCTCGAGCGCGCGCACTGCGGCGGCCACCTGCGGCACCCCGTCGAGGTCGGGGTCGTCGTCGAGCAGGCTCCCGGCCGCCGCGCGCGCGGCGAGGATGGTGTCCTCGTCGCGCAGCACCCGCAGCGTCTCGAGGCTGGAGCGGCCACCCGACTGCGAGCGGCCCAGCACGTCGCCCTCGCGTCGGGTCTCCAGGTCGACCTGGCTCAGCTCGAAGCCGTCGGTGGTGGCCGCGACCGCGTCGAGCCGCTCGCGCGCCGGTCCGGGCAGCGTGTGGGTGACCAGCAGGCACAGCCCGGGCAGGCCGCCGCGGCCGACGCGCCCGCGCAGCTGGTGGAGCTGGGAGACCCCGAACCGGTCGGCGTCGAGCAGCACCATGGTGGTGGCGTTGGCGACGTCGACACCGACCTCGACCACGGTGGTGGCCACGAGCACGTCCACCTCGCCGGCCGCGAAGGCCGTCATCGTGCGGTCCTTGTCCTCCGGTGTCATCCGGCCGTGCAGCGGCTCGACCCGCAGATCGGCCAGGGGGCCCGCCCGCAGCTCGGCCAGCACCTCCTCGACCGCGCTGAGCGACGGCGGGCGGGCCAGGGGCTGCCCGTCCTCGTCGAGGTCGACGGCGTCCTGCCCGCCCTGCTCGACGACGTCGCCGCTGATGCGCGGGCACACGACGTAGACCTGGTGGCCGGCGGCGACCTCCTCGCGCACGCGCTGCCAGACCCGGTCGACCCAGTGCGGCGCCTCGGCCACCGGCACGACCGTGGTCTGGATGGCCGCGCGCCCGGCCGGCAGCTCGGCGAGCGTCGAGACCTCCAGGTCGCCGAAGACGGTCATCGCCACGGTGCGCGGGATGGGGGTCGCGGTCATCACGAGCACGTGCGGCGGGCTGCCGGCCTTGTCGGTGAGCGCCGCACGCTGCTCGACGCCGAAGCGGTGCTGCTCGTCGACGACGACGAGCCCGAGGTCGGCGAGCTGCACGGTGTCCTCGAGCAGCGCGTGGGTGCCGATGACGATGCCGCTCTCGCCGCTGGCCAGCCGCGAGAGCGGGGCGGTGCGCTGCCGCTTGGTCATCGAGCCGGTGAGCAGCTCGACGCCGGTGGCCTCGGCGGCACCGCCGAGCATGCCGCCGCCGGCGAGGTCGCCGAGCAGTGCGGTGATCGAGCGGTGGTGCTGCTGGGCCAGCACCTCGGTGGGCGCCAGCAACGCCGCCTGGCCGCCGGAGTCGACGACCCGCAGCATCGCGCGCAGCGCCACCAGGGTCTTGCCCGAGCCGACCTCGCCCTGCAGGAGGCGGTGCATCGGCACGGGACGGGCCAGGTCGGCCTCCACCTCCGCCCCGACGGCGCGCTGGCCCTCGGTCAGCTCAAAGGGGAGGCGGGCGTCGAAGGCGGCGAGCAGCCCTCCTCCGCCGGCGCGGACCTGCGCCCCCTGCGCCTGCAGCGCCCGGCGGCGACGGCCGAGCACCAGCTGGGTGACCAGGGCCTCCTCGAAGCGCAGGCGGTGCTGGGCGCGCGTGACCTGCCCCCAGTCGTCGGGCAGGTGGATCCAGCGCAGGGCGGTGGCGCGGTCGAGCACGCCGTGCTCCGCGCGCAACGGCTCGGGCAGCGCGTCGGGCGGGTCGTCGAGCACCGAGAGGGCGAAGGTGATCGCGCGCTGGAGATCCCAGGAGTCCACGCCCTTGATCGCGGGGTAGAGCGGGTAGAGGGCACGCAGCGCCTCGAGCTCGAGGGGCTGGCGACCCTCCTGGCGCTTCCGCTCGAGGTCGCGCCCCTCCTCCTCGCTGAAGAGCACCATCTGCGGGTTGGTCAGCTGCCACTGCCGGTTGAAGATCGTGGCCTTGCCCTGGAAGATCCCCCGCCGTCCCACCTCGAGGCGATCGGCGTGCCACTGGGCGACGCCCTTGCGCTTGGAGAAGAACGTCATGCGCAGCGGCGGCCCGTCGGTCTCGACCGTCACCTCGACGCGGAAGGCCGGCTTGCCGGTGCGGCGGTCCTCGTAGGGGATGACCCTCGTGGCGACGACCCGGCCCACGACGACGAGCACCTGGCCCTCCTCGACGTCCTCGACGAGGGTGAGCTCGGCCGTGCGCAGGTAGCGCCGCGGCAGGTGGTGCACGAGGTCGCCGACGGTGCGCAGGCCCAGCTTGTCCACGACGAGGTCGCGCTTGGCCTTGTCGGCGTTGCCGAGCACCGTCTCGACCGGGGAGTCAGGACCGATCACGAGAAGAGCCTCCCCGCCCTCACTCGACCGACACCAGGAGGGGGTAGCGGTCCTGGCCGCCGTCGTAGACGACGACCTCGACGGTGGGGTGCTGCTCCTCGAGCCACCCGGCCACCCGCGTGGCCAGGGATCCCTCGGGGTCGTCGACCCCCGCCACCACCGTGACCAGCTCGCCGCCGCTGGCCAGCAGCCGGTCGAGCACCTGCGTGGCGACGTCGAAGGCGTCGGAGCCGACGACCACGAAGTCGCCCGCGACGACGCCCAGCACGTCGCCGGGCTCGCAGGGCCCGGCCATGGTCATGGCCTGGCGCGCCGCCACCGTGACCGCACCCTGGCGCACGTGGCGCGCGGTCGCGGTCATCTCGCGCACGTCGCGGTCGAAGCCGCGCCCGGGCTCGTGGACCGCCAGGGCGGCCAGCCCCTCGACCTGGGCGATCGTGGGCACCACGGCGACCCGCAGACCGAGGTCCTGGGCGGCGGTGGAGGCCGCCACCTCGGCCACCCGCACCGACGCCTCGTCGTTGGGCAGCAGCACGACCTCGGCGGCGCCGCTGGCCTCGATCGCGGCGAGCACCTCGCCGGTGGAGGGCCGACGACCGGGCCCCCCGGCCACGACGACGGCCCCGGCCTCCTCGAAGAGCCGCGTCAGGCCCGCACCGGCCGAGACGGTCACGACCCGCCTGCCGCTGCGCGAGGCCGCGCCGACGGGGGTGGCCGCCGCGCCCGCGCGCTGCTCGGCGAAGTGGGTGACCCGGATCCGGTGGGGGCGACCGGCGTCGATGCCCGCCTCGATCGCCGCGCCGACGTCGTCGACGTGCACGTGGACGTTCCACAGGGGGTCGCCGCCCACGACGACCAGGGAGTCGCCCAGCCCGCCGAGCCGCGCCCGCAGCTCCGGCACACGCTCGGCCGTGGTCTCCAGGAGGTACATCACCTCGTAGGACGGCCCGTCGGCGGCCAGCGCGTGACCACCGGGGGCGAGGTGGGGCACCGGGATGGTGCGGGCGGCCCCCAGACCGGTCGCGACCGGCACCGGGCGCCGGCCGGTGAGGACGGTCTCGGCGGCGTCGAGCACGACGCTCAGGCCACGACCGCCCGCGTCGACCACACCCGCCTCGCGCAGCAGCGGCAGCTGGTCGGGCGTGGCGGCCAGCGCTGCACGCGCCGCCGCCGCGGCCGCGGCGAAGACGTCGCGGGCACGGGCGCGGGGCTCCTCGGCCCGGAGCACCGCGGCGTCACCGGCGGCACGGGCGACGGTGAGCATCGTGCCCTCCACGGGCTCCCCCACGGCGGCGTAGCTCGCGGCCGCCGCACGGCGCAGGGCGTCGGCGACGACGCCGGCGTTGGTCTCCTCGGAGGTCGCGGCGAGCAGGCGCTCGACGATCGCGCGCAGCATCTCGCTGAGGATGACGCCCGAGTTGCCGCGGGCCCCCAGCAGCGCGCCGCGCCGCAGCGCCTCGAGGGCCTCCACCACGTCGGCGTCGGACCGGTCGGCCACCGCCTGCCGCACCGCCTCGCGCGCCGCGGAGACGGTGAGGTGCATGTTGGTGCCGGTGTCGCCGTCGGGCACGGGATAGACGTTGAGCGCGTCGACCTCCTCGCGCGCGGCCGCGAGGGCGTCGACCGCGACGTCGACGAAGCGCAGCACGACGGCCAGCTGCACGTGGCCGCTGCCGGGGACTTCCATCGACTCACCTCGGGTCGGGCTGCCGGGGCAGCGGACGGGGCGCCCGGACCGGATCGTCGCCCGGGGGGTGCGGGGCTTAGGCTAGATCAACGCACCGACGCCGCTCGCGCGGCTCGGTCGGCTCGATTCGCCCGTGCCCGGAGACGTCGGATACTCTGGTGCGGTTGCCCGCTCGACCGGGCCCCTCGAACGTCGTTCGAACCTCATCTCTAGCAATCGATCTACAGGAGTTCACGGTGGCTGCCGTCTGCGACATCTGCGCCAAGAAGCCTGGCTTCGGCAACAACCGGCCGTGGTCGCGCAAGATCACGAAGCGACGCTTCGACCCCAACATCCAGCGCGTCCGTGCCAAGGTCAACGGCACCCCGAAGCGCCTCAACGTCTGCACCGGGTGCCTCAAGGCCGGCAAGGTCTCCCGCTGACCCAGCGCAGCACCCACGCCTCGACAGGGGCCGTCACCTCGCGGTGACGGCCCCTTCGTCGTTCACCGGGGCCTCAGAGGACCGGGGCCTCAGAAGTGGGTCCACCCGGTCGGCCCGTCGTAGGCGGCGCCGTCGAGGGTGACGCCGGAGCCCTCCCCCACCGTGCCGATGGGCGTGAAGCCCTCCGGCAGGTCCGCCCCCGCCGGGAAGGTCGCCAGCAGCGCGTGGTCGTCACCGCCGCCGAGCACGAAGGAGAGCGGGTCGGCGCCCAGCGCGGCACCGACGGCCTGGAGCGGCTCGGCCAGGTCGAGCGCGGCGCGCTGCACGTCGACGGCCACCCCGGAGGCCCGGGCCAGGTGCCCGGCCTCGGCCAGCAGGCCGTCGGAGACGTCGATCATCGCCGTCGCCCCGGCGTCGGCGGCGGCCGGACCGGCGTCGTAGGGCGGCTCGGGGCGGCGGTAGGCCTCCACGAGCACCCGCGGCGAGCGGAAGCCGCGACCCAGCACCGCCAGGCCCCCCGCGGCCCAGCCCTGGCGTCCCGCGAGCGCCAGGACGTCGCCGGGACGGGCGCCGGAGCGCAGCACCGGCGCGACCGTGCAGACCCCCATGACGGTGACCGCCACGACGACCTGGTCGGCGCGGGTCAGGTCGCCGCCCACGACGCTGGCCCCGACCAGCGCGCACTCGTCGGCGAAGCCCTGGGCGAAGTCCAGCGCCCAGGCGACCTCCAGGTCGGCCGGGGCCGCCAGGCCGATCGTGAGCGAGGTGACGCGCCCGCCCATGGCGTTGACGTCGGAGATGTTCTGCGCCGCGGCGCGGTGGCCGATGTCGGCGGCCGAGGCCCACTCGCGGCGGAAGTGACGTCCCTCGACCATGAGGTCGGTCGACACCACGACGTGCCCGGTGCGCACCCGCAGCACGGCGGCGTCGTCGCCCGGGCCCACCAGGACGTGCTCGCCCTGCGGGAAGCGGCGTACGAGCTCCTCGATCAGGCCGAACTCGCCGGCGTCGGCCAGCGTGGCCCCGGGCGGGAACGACGGCTGGGACGACGGGCCGGACGAGGGGACGGACGACGGGGGTGTCATGGCCCCATCCCAGCAGACGCGGGGACCGTGGCGCGGACCGGTGACGGTCGGGTACCCGGCGCGGCGGTGGGGGCGGTAGGTTGACCGCGAATCGTCTGCGTGAGCAGATCCACCGACCAGCAGAGTCGCTGTAGAGGGAGAACCACCATGGTCGTCCAGGCGTACATCCTCATCCAGACCGACGTCGGCAAGGCCGCCGAGGTGGCCACGGCCATCGCGCAGGTCAAGGGTGTGACCCTCGCCGAGGACGTCACCGGGCCCTACGACGTCATCGTCCGCGCCGAGGCGCGCAACGTCGACGAGCTCGGCAAGCTCGTGGTGGCCAAGGTGCAGACCCTCGAGGGGATCACCCGCACCCTCACCTGCCCCGTCGTGCACATCTGAGGCAGCCGCCTCCCGCCCCGCACCGACGGGGCACCGACCGCACGACCGACGCCCCGCGCCCCCGACGGCACGGGGCGTCCGTCGTGTCCGGGACGGCGGCACCCGCCGCCGGCGACCGGACGGTGTGGGACCCTCGTGCCATGAGCGAGGACTTCCCGGGCCCCGTCGCCGTCATCGCCGGCGGCCTCAGCCACGAGCGCGACGTCTCCCTGGCCAGCGGCCGCAACCTGGTGCGCGAGCTGCGCGCCCAGGGCGTCGAGGCGCACGCCTACGACTTCGACCGCAACCTGATGCACGCCCTGGAGCGCGACAAGGTCGCGGTCGCCTTCCCCGTGCTCCACGGGCAGTTCGGGGAGGACGGGGAGATCCAGACCCTGCTGGAGCTCCTCGGCCTGCCCTACGTCGGCTCCTCCAGCAACGCCTGCCGCGTGGCCTGGGACAAGGGCACCGCCCGCGAGCTGATGCGCCGGGCCGGCATCCCGGTGCCGCAGAGCGTCGGCCTCTCGGCCCAGACCTTCCGCGACATCGGCGCCAACGCGCTCATGGAGCACGTCATGACCCGCCTCGGCGACCGTGTGGTGGTCAAGCCCACCCGCTGCGGCAGCGCGCTCGGCGTCACCGGCGTCGACGGCATGGGGGCGCTGCCCTCGGCCCTCGTGGGCAGCTACGCCTACTGCGACGACGCGCTCATCGAGCGCTTCCACCACGGCGTCGACGTGAGCGTCGTCTGCGTGGAGCGCCCCGGCGGTCTCGAGGCGCTCATGCCGGTGTGGGTGGAGTACGAGAAGGGCCACGAGTTCGACTTCAGCGCCCGCTACACCGCGGAGTACGTCTCGCTCTCCCGCGCGCCCTTCACCGACGAGCAGGTCGCCGAGATCGGCCGCACCGCCGTGGAGGCCCACCGCGTGCTCGGCCTCAGCGGCGTCTCACGCTCCGACTTCATCGTCGAGCCCGACGGCTCCTTCGTCGTGCTCGAGACCGCGATCACCCCCGGCATGACCGAGACCTCGGTGATGCCCTACGCCTGCACCCACAGCGGCACCTCGCTGGGCGAGGTCGCCCGCGACCTGCTGCGCGGCGTCGTCGCGGGCTGAGCCCGGACGCCGGGCTCGAGCCTCGAGCCCCTGACGCCCGGGCCGGGCCTCAGCGCAGGCCGACCGGGCGCTCGAGGGCGAGCTGGATGAGCTCCCCGACGAGGTCGGTGTAGGCCAGGCCCGAGGCCTCCCACATCTTGGAGTACATCGAGATGGGGGTGAAGCCGGGCATCGTGTTGATCTCGTTGATCACGACGTCGCCGTCGGGGGCCACGAAGACGTCGACGCGCGAGAGCCCCTCGCCCCCGATGGCCTCGAAGGCCTGCACGGCCAGGGCGCGCACCCGCTCGGCGACGTCGTCGGGCAGGTCGGCCGGGGCCTGGGTGCGGGCCTGGGAGTCGGAGAGGTACTTGGCCTCGAAGTCGTAGAAGTCGGCGGCGTCGTGGTCGACCACGATCTCCCCCGGCACCGACGCGCGGGTCGGGCCCCCGGCGCGTCCGCCGAGCACCGCGCACTCGATCTCGCGACCGGCGAGCGCCTGCTCGACCAGGACCTTGGGGTCGTGGGCGCGCGCCTCCTCGATGGCGTCGGCCAGCCCGGTCAGGTCCTCGACGCGCGTCACGCCGAGCGAGGAGCCGGCCCGGGCGGGCTTGACGTAGACCGGGAACCGCAGCTCGGCCTGCACCCGGTCGACCACCGCGGAGGGGTCCTGCTCCCAGGCACGCGGCAGCACCACGACGTAGGGCCCCACGGGCAGGCCGTGGCCGGCGAAGACCAGCTTCATGTAGTGCTTGTCCATGCCCACCGCGGAGGCCAGCACACCGGCCCCGACGTAGCGCACGCCGGCGAGCTCGAGCAGGCCCTGGATGGTGCCGTCCTCGCCGTAGGGCCCGTGCAGCAGCGGGAACACCACGTCGACCGGGCCGGCCTCGCCGAGGCTGGCCAGCGCGGGCCCGGCGTCGGTGGTGACCTCGGGCAGCCGGTCGGCGGCCAGCTCCCAGCGGGCGGGGTCGTCGGGGGCCAGCACCCACTGCCCCTCGCGGGTGATCCCGACGGGCAGCACGTCGTAGGTGTCGCGGTCGATCGCCCTCATCACCCCGGCGGCGGTGGCCGCCGAGATCGCGTGCTCGCCGGAGCGGCCGCCGAAGACGAGGGCCACCCGGACCTTCCGGGAAGGGGTCTCGGTCATGGTCCGCGACCCTACTGAAGGCTCGCGGCCACCTCGTCGAGGCGCGCCCCGCGGGAGGCCTTGAGGAGAACGGCGTCACCTTCCGCGACGTGCTCGCGCAGCCACGCGACGGCCGCGGCGTTGTCGGGCAGCAGCACCGCGCGCTGCCCGGCGCCGGCGGCGATGCCCTGCGCGGCAGCACCCACCACGACCACGACGTCGACGCCGCGCTGCGCGGCGTAGGAGCCGACGGCGCGGTGCTCCTCGGGCGCGGCCTCCCCCAGCTCGCGCATCTCCCCCAGCACCGCGACGGTGCGCCGCACGGCCGGGTCGGCGCCGAGGGAGACCAGGGCGTCGACGGCGGCCCGCATCGACTCGGGGTTGGCGTTGTAGGAGTCGTTGAGCACCACGACGCCGTCGGCGCGCTCGGTGAGCTCCATGCGCCACTGCGAGAGGGCCTCGACGGCGTCGAGCGCCTCGCCGACCAGGGCGGGGCTGACGCCGGCCGCGAGCGCGGCCGCGGCCGCGGCGGCGGCGTTGAGCGCCTGGTGGGCGCCGACGAGCCGCAGCGTGACGGGCACGTCGCCCTGCGCGGTGGCCAGGGTGAAGGAGGGCCGGCCGAGCCGGTCGAGCCGCAGCCCCCCGACCCGTACGTCGGCGCCCTCGGCCTCGCCGAAGCTCACCACCGCGCCCCGCGTGCGGGAGGCCATCGCGGCGACGCGGTGGTCGTCGGCGTTGAGCACGGCGGTGCCCTCGGCGGTGAGGGCCTCGACCAGCTCGCCCTTGGCCTCGGCGATGGCCTCGCGCGAGCCGAACTCGCCGAGGTGGGCCTGGCCGACGTTGAGCACGACGGCGACGTCGGGGCGCACCAGGGCGGTGAGCTCGGCGATGTGGCCGCGCCCGCGGGCGCCGAGCTCGAGCACCAGGTAGCGGGTGTCGGGCTCGACGCGCAGCGCGGTGAGGGGCATGCCGAGCTCGTTGTTGAAGGACCCGCGCGTGGCCACCGTCGGGGCGGCGTGGGCCAGCACGGCGCCGAGCAGGTCCTTGGTCGAGGTCTTGCCCTGCGAGCCGGTGATGCCGACGACGGTGAGACCGCCCGCGCGGCGGACCTGCTCCACGACGTGGGAGGCGAGGCGCTGCAGCGCCGCGCGCGCATCGGGCACGACCACGGTCGGCAGCGGGGTCGGACGGCTGCCCAGCACCGCCACGGCGCCGGCCTCGCCGGCCTGCGCGGCGTGGTCGTGGCCGTCGGAGCGCTCGCCCACGAAGGCGACGAAGAGGCTGCCCGGACCGGCCTCGCGCCCGTCGATGACCACGGGGCCGGTCACGGTGGTCCCCGCCCCGGCCACCGCCCCCGGCTCGGCGCCGGTCGTGCCGCCGGCGCCGGCGGGGAGCACGACCTCCCCGCCGACCACCGCGGCCACCTCGGCCAGCGACAGGGCGATCACAGGGCTGCTCCGGGCGCGGTCCCGACCTTCGACGTCATGTCGCGTGACCCTAGTCTGGACGTCATGGCCGACCACCCCCAGCCCGCCGAGCTCCGCCCCTCCACCGTCGCCGTGACGGCCGGTCGCCCGCCGCGGGAGGCCGACCAGCCGCTCAACACCCCGATCACGATGGCGTCGACCTTCGTCGCCGGCGGGGACCGGGAGTACGGCCGCTGGGGCAACCCGACCTGGCAGGCCTTCGAGGAGGCCCTGGGCGCGCTCGAGGGCGGCCGGGCGCTGTCGTTCTCCTCGGGCCTGGCCGCCGTCGCCACCGTGCTCGACCTGGTCGGGCAGGGCGCGAAGGTCGTGGCCCCCCGCACCGCCTACAACGGCACGATCCTCCAGCTGGCCGACCTCGAGGCGCGCGGTCGCGTGGTCACCGACCTGGTCGACGTCACCGACACCGCGGCCTGCGTGGCCGCCTGCGACGACGCGGCACTGGTGTGGCTGGAGTCGCCGACCAACCCCTCGCTCGAGGTCGCCGACATCGAGACGATCGCCGCAGCGGCCCACGAGGCCGGCGCCTACGTCGTGGTCGACAACACCTTCGCCACTCCTCTGCTGCAGCGGCCGCTGAGCCTGGGCGCCGACCTGGTGGTCCACTCGGCGACCAAGTACCTCGCCGGGCACAGCGACGCGCTCATGGGGGCGATCGTCACCGCCGACGACGAGCTCCTCGGCGTGCTCAAGGGCCGTCGCGACCTGCTCGGCGCCGTGCCCGGCACCCTCGAGGCCTACCTCGCCCTGCGCGGCCTGCGCACCCTGCACCTGCGCGTGGAGCGGGCCCAGGCCAACGCCGGGGAGCTGGCTCGACGGCTGCGCGAGCACCCCGCGGTCGGCGAGGTGCGCTACCCCGGCTTCGGCGGCATCGTGTCCATCGTGCTCGCCCAGGGAGCCCTCGCCGCCGACCTGCTGACCCGCAAGACCTCGCTGTGGGTCCACACCACCAGCCTCGGCGGTGTGGAGTCGACCTTCGAGCGCCGTCGTCGCTGGAAGTCGGAGCCCGCCAGCGTGCCCGACGCCCTGGTGCGGCTCTCCGTCGGCATCGAGGACGTCGAGGACCTCTGGGCCGACCTGCGCCGGGCCCTGGACGACCTGGGCTGAGACCAGGCCAGGGCCGGGGACCGGGCCAGGACCGCCCGCGCCGGGCGGGTCAGTCGGTCTCGGCCTTGGTGTCGCGGGCGATGAAGGAGTTCATCATCTCCTGCGTGGTCAGCCGGCCGGCCACGACGTCGTCGACGTGCTCGGCGATCGGGGCGTCGACGCCGTGGCTGGCCGCCAGCGCGCGCAGCGAGGAGCAGGACTTCGCGCCCTCGGCGACCTGGCGGGTGGAGGCGTAGATCTCCTCCACCGTCATGCCCTGGCCGAGCTTCTCCCCGAAGGTGCGGTTGCGCGAGAGCGGCGAGGAGCAGGTGGCGACGAGGTCGCCCAGGCCGGCCAGCCCCATGAGCGTGAGCGGGTTGGCGCCCAGGCGCGTGGCCAGGCGCGCGGTCTCGGCCAGCCCGCGGGTGATGAGGGAGGCCGTGGTGTTGTCGCCGAAGCCGAGGCCGACCGCCATCCCGACGGCCAGGCCGATCACGTTCTTGTAGGCCCCGCCCAGCTCGCACCCGACGACGTCGACGGAGGTGTAGGGGCGGAAGGCCGGTGAGTGGCAGCGCTGCTGCAGCCGCTTGGCCACCGACTCGTCGGCGCAGGCCACCACGGAGGCGGCCGGCTCGCGCCGCGCGATCTCCTTGGCCAGGTTGGGCCCGCTGATCACCGCGATCCGCTCGGGGCCGGCGCCGGTCTCCTGCGCGATCACCTCGCTCATCCGGTTGAGGGTGCCGAGCTCGACGCCCTTCATCAGCGACACCAGCACCGCGTCGTCCTCGACGTAGGGAGCCCAGGTCGCGAGGTTGGCCCGCAGGGTCTGCGAGGGCGTGGCCAGCACGACGACGTCGGCGCCGTGGAGCGCCTTCTCGACGTCGTGGGTCGCGCCGATGCCCGCGGGCAGCTCCACGCCGGGGAGGTAGTCGACGTTCTCCCGGCTCTCGTTGATCGACTCCGCGACCTCCTCGCGACGCGCCCACACCGTGACGTCGTTGCCGGCGTCGGCGAGGACGATGGAGAACGACGTGCCCCACGAGCCGGCGCCGAGCACGGCGACCTTGCCGGAGCTGGAGCCGAGGGTCATGCGGAGTCCTTCCGGTGGGGGTGGTCCGCGCGGGCGCGGCGCAGGTCGAACCGTACGTCGGGGGCCCGCTCGCCGCGGACCTCCTCCACGAGGTGGGTGAGGGCGTCCATGATCCGCTCGGTCGCGCGGGCGACGGCCTCGGGGGTGGGGCCCTGGGCGACGAGGTCGGCGAGGTCGACCGGCTCCCCGACGAGCATGGTGACCTGCTTGCGCGGCACGAGGTGCGGCCGGTGGGAGTAGGGCGCCAGGATCTCCTGGGCCCCCCACTGGCCCACGGGCACGACCGGGCACCCGGTGGCCAGCGCGATCCGGGCCGCGCCGGTCTTGCCGGTCATCGGCCACAGCCCGGGGTCGCGGGTGATCGTGCCCTCGGGGTAGACGACCACGACCTCGCCCTGCTCGACCGCGCGGACGGCCGCGGCGTAGGCGCCGACGGCCTCCCGGCTGAGCCGCTCGACGGGGATCTGGCCCGTGGCCCGCATGATCCGGCCGACGAAGCGGGCCCGGAAGAGGCCCGACTTGGCGAGGTAGCGCGGGACCCGGCCGTGGTCGTGCACCAGGTGGGCCGCGGTCAGCGGGTCGACGTGGGAGATGTGGTTGAGCACCAGCAGGCAGCCGCCCTCGGCGGGGATCCGCTCACCGCCGCGCCAGTCGCGGCGGGTCGTGGCGAGCAGGGCCGGCTTCACGACGGCCACCGCGAACCTCCAGGCTCCCCCCGGCGGACGGGCGTGCTTGCGGACGACACTCACAGGCGCACATTACTCGCCGGTGACCTCGGCCACACCGCAGGTGCGCCCCGGACGCGCCGCGGCTGCTGGGAGGATGGGGGCGATGTCCGTCCCTCCTGCGGTCCACGCCGTCCTGCTGCCCGTGAAGCCCCCGGCCGTGGGCAAGTCGCGCCTGCTCGGCGTGGGCGACGAGGGCCGCCGCGAGCTGGCGGAGGCCTTCGCGCTCGACACCGCCCGCGCGTGCGTGGCGGCGGCGCGGGTCGCGAGGGTGCTCGTGGCCACCGACGACGTCCGGCTCTCCCACGCGCTGGCGCGGTTGGGCTGCGCGGCGATCCCCGACGGCACCACCAGCGACCTCAACGCCACGCTGCGCCTCACGGCGGCCGAGGCGCGCCGTCGCTGGCCAGCCCTCGAGCCCGTGGCGCTGTGCGCCGACCTGCCCGCCCTGCGACCCGGCGACCTCGACGCCGCGCTGGGAGCGCTCGTGCCCGGCGGGGCGTCGTTCGTGGCCGACGCCGACGGCGTCGGCACCACCCTCTACACCGCCCCCCACGCCGACTTCTCCCCGTCCTACGGCGAGGGGTCGCGCGAGGCCCACCTCGCGGCAGGCGCGCTGGAGGTGCGCGGCGACCTGCCCACCCTGCGCCGCGACGTCGACGACCTCGACGACCTCGCCGTCGCGCTCGGCCTCGGCGTCGGCCCGGCGACCTCGGTCGCGGCCCACCGGTGGGGCCTCGCCGCCGGCTGAGCCGCGCGGCCGCCGTCGGCGCACGCGACGACGGCCCTCCCGCAGCTGCGGGAGGGCCGTCGTGGTGCGGGCAGGCTCAGCGGGCCAGGAAGTCCAGCACGGCCTTGTTGAACTCGGCGGCGTGGCTGACGTTGAAGCCGTGCGGGGCGTCGTCGACGACGACCAGCTCGGCGCCGTCGACGGCCTCGGCGGTGCGCTTGCCGGAGACCTCGAAGGGCACGGTGGCGTCACCGGAGCCGTGGATGACCAGGGTCGGCACCTTCACCTTGGCCAGGTCGGCGCGGAAGTCGGTGCGGCCGAAGGCGCCGATGCAGTCGACCAGCGCCTTGTCCTCGGCCTTGGTCTCGAGGGCGAGCGCCTCCTGGCGCTGCTCCTCGGTCACCTTGAGGGTGCCGTCGACGGAGAAGAAGTCGGTGGTGAAGCCGTCGAGGAAGCTCTCCCGGTCGTCGCGGGCCCCCTGCTGCATCTCCTGCACGGCCTCCTCGGGCAGGCCGCCGTCGGGGTTGTCGTCGGTCTTGAGCAGGTAGGGCGGGACCGCGGCGGCGAAGACGGCCGAGTGGACGCGCTCGTCGCCGTAGGTGCCGAGGTAGCGGGCGATCTCGCCGCCGCCCATCGAGAAGCCGACGAGGGTGACGTCGGAGAGGTCGAGACCGTCGAGCAGGCCCTTGAGGTCGGCGGCGAAGGTGTCGTAGTCGTAGCCCTCGCCGGGCTTGTCGGAGTCGCCGAAGCCGCGCCGGTCGTAGGTGACGACGCGGTAACCCGCGTCGGTGAGCGCGGGCAGCTGCTCCGACCACGAGGCGCCGCTGAGGGGCCACCCGTGGATGAGGACGACCGGGCGGCCGGTGCCGCCGGTGTCGGTGTACTCGAGGGTGATGCCGTTGCTGGGGATCGTGGTCACGACGTGTGCCTTTCGTGGGTGACGTCTGTCTCCCCTCCATGGTTCGTCGCGACCCGGACGAATGGTCCCGCTCACTGGGGTGAGTGACCGCTGCCTAGGGTGAGGCGGGTGCACCCCGCCACCGCCGCCGCCGTCGACCGCTCCTACGCCCGCGTCTTCGGCGTCGACGAGGAGGACCTGTGGTGCGACCTCACGGTGCGCACCCACCGCCGGCTCGGCGACTACCCGGGCTGGTACGTCGCCTGGCGCGGCGAGGGCGTCCACGTCTCCTCCCCCGTCGACGCCCCGGCGGTCGACGCCGGCATGCTCGCCGGCTGCGAGATCCCCGAGCTGCAGGACGTCGCCTTCTGGCGTTGCTTCGCCGACGAGCGTGGTCTGCGGCTGGTGGGGCCCGCGACCCACACCTACCTCGACGCCGACCCCCTCGCCCGGGGTGGGCGGGTCGGCGACGGACCGGCGGACGGGGACGGGGCTGGAGACGGGGACGGGGACGGGGTCGTGGCGCTGGACGCCGCGCAGCGCGAGCAGCTGCGCACCACGGTGCCGGCCGCCGACTGGGAGGAGGCCGGCTGGGCCGACCGCCCCGCCCTGGCGTGGGGTCTCGTCGTCGAGGGCCGGGTCGTCGCCGCGGCCAACCTCCGGCCCGTGGACGGCGCACCGCTCGACGTCGGCGTGCTGGTGGCGCCGGCGCACCGCGGGCGCGGTCTCGCCGAGCGGGTCGGGCGCCACGCGGCGTCGTGGGCGGTGCGCCACCACGGCCACGCCCGGTGGAGCAGCCGCGACGACAACGCCGCCTCGCTGGCGACGGCCCGCCGGATCGGCTTCGAGACCTGGTGCGCGCAGGTCGCCGTACGCCCCTGACGCGCGCGACCCCGCCCGCGGGTGCGGACGGGGTCGCGGCGGTGGTGCCTGGGTGGTGCCCGGGTGGTGCCCGGTCGGGCTCAGGCGTGGAGGGTGGCGGGCTTCCAGCGTGGGCGGGTCTGCTCGTAGGCCGTGATGTCGTCGGCGTGCCCGAGGGTGATGCCGATGTCGTCGAGGCCCTCGAGCAGGCGCCAGCGGGTGTAGTCGTCGATGTCGAAGGAGTCCTCGATCGCGTCGGGCCCCTCGCCGGCGCGCACGGTGCGCGACTCGAGGTCGACGGTGACGGTGGCGCCGGGCTGGGCCTCGAGCAGGTCCCAGAGCTTCTGGACGACCTTCTCGTCGACCTGGGCGGCCAGCAGGCCCGCCTTGCCGGAGTTGCCGCGGAAGATGTCGGCGAAACGGGAGGAGACCACGGCCTTGAAGCCGTAGTTCTGCAGCGCCCAGACGGCGTGCTCGCGCGAGGAGCCGGTGCCGAAGTCGGGGCCGGCGACGAGCACCGAGCAGCCGGCGTAGGCCGGGTCGTTGAGCACGAAGTCGGGGTCGTTGCGCCACGCGGAGAACAGCCCGTCCTCGAAGCCCGAGCGCGTCACGCGCTTGAGGTAGACCGCGGGGATGATCTGGTCGGTGTCGACGTTGCTGCGGCGCAGCGGCACGCCGACGCCGGTGTGCTGGGTGAACTTGTCCATCGGAGGCCTTTCAGGTCGGGCGAGGTCGGCGTCAGGCGAGGTCGGCGGGCGAGGACAGGGTGCCGCGCACCGCGGTCGCGGCGGCGACGGGGACCGACACCAGGTGGGTGCGCCCGCCCTTGCCCTGCCGGCCCTCGAAGTTGCGGTTGGAGGTCGACGCGCTGCGCTCGCCGGGCTGCAGGGTGTCGGGGTTCATGCCCAGGCACATCGAGCAGCCTGCGCCGCGCCACTCGGCGCCGGCGTCCTTGAAGACGACGTCGAGGCCCTCCTGCTCGGCCTGCAGGCGCACCCGCACCGAGCCCGGCACGACCAGCAGCCGGGTGTCGGGGTCGACCGTGCGGCCCTTGATGATCTCGGCGGCCAGGCGCAGGTCCTCGATGCGGCCGTTGGTGCAGGAGCCGACGAAGACGGTGTCCACCTTGACCTCGCGCATCGGGGTGCCGGCCACGAGGCCCATGTACTCCAGGGCCTTCTGGGCCGCGACGCGGTCGGACTCGTCGTCGTAGGACGCCGGGTCGGGCACCGCCGAGCCCAGCGGGACGCCCTGGCCGGGGTTGGTCCCCCAGGTGACGAAGGGCGTCATCTCCGCGGCGTCGAGGACGATCTCCTTGTCGTACTCCGCGTCGTCGTCGGTGACGAGGGTCTTCCAGTGGGCGACCGCGGCGTCCCAGTCCTCGCCCTTCGGCGCCTCGGGACGGCCCTCGATGTAGTCGAACGTGGTCTGGTCGGGTGCGATGAGACCGGCCTTGGCGCCCCACTCGATGCTCATGTTGCACACCGTCATCCGGCCCTCCATCGAGAGCTCCTCGATGGCCTGGCCGCGGTACTCCACGATGTAGCCCTGGCCGCCGCCGGTGCCGGTGTGCGCGATGAGGGTCAGCACCATGTCCTTGGCGGTGACGCCCGCGGGGAGGCTGCCGTTGATCGTGACCGCCATGGTCTTGGGCTTGGCCTGCATGAGCGTCTGGGTGGCCAGCACGTGCTCGACCTCCGAGGTGCCGATGCCGAAGGCGATCGCTCCGAAGGCGCCGTGGGTGCTGGTGTGGGAGTCGCCGCACACGATGGTCATGCCGGGCTGGGTCAGGCCCAGCTGCGGGCCCACGACGTGCACGATGCCCTGCTCGATGTCACCGAGGGGGTGCAGCCGCACCCCGAACTCCTCGGCGTTGCGGCGCAGCGTGTCGACCTGGGTCTTGGAGACCGGGTCGGCGATCGGCTTGTCCCAGTCGACGGTCGGGACGTTGTGGTCCTCGGTGGCCAGGGTCAGGTCGGGGCGACGCACCTGGCGACCGGCGAGGCGGAGCCCGTCGAAGGCCTGCGGGGAGGTCACCTCGTGGATGAGGTGGAGGTCGATGAAGAGGAGGTCGGGCTCCCCCTCGGTCGAGCGGACGACGTGCTCGTCCCAGACCTTCTCGGCCAACGTCCTGGCGGTGCGGGTGGCACCCATGGCTCACTCCCTCGTGACGACTGCAGTGCGGTGCGGCACGGCGACAGGCGTCGCCGGCGGGAGGACCAGCGTACGACGCTCGTCCCATTGTGTGAGACTCGGGTCTTGGCATGCGAGGCACAGGCGGCGTCGGGTCCGCCGGGGCGCGACACGCCCACCCACGGTGTCGGCCAGGTCACAGCGCCGACTTGGTGCCGGGAGGTTGCATCCCATGATCTGAGACGCGAGTATTGCCATATGGACACCAGCGGAGTGGGCGTGCTCGACAAGGCCGCCATCGTCCTGACCGCTCTCGAGGCCGGGCCGGCCACCCTGGCCGGCCTCGTCACGGCCACAGGACTGGCCCGGCCCACGGCGCACCGCCTCGCCGTGGCGCTCGAGCACCACCGGCTGGTGGCCCGCGACATGCAGGGCCGCTTCGTGCTGGGACCGCGTCTGGCCGAGCTCTCGGCCGCCGCCGGCGAGGACCGCCTGCTGGCCACCGCGGGCCCCGTGCTCGCGCGGCTGCGCGACATCACCGGGGAGTCGGCCCAGCTGTGGCGCCGGCAGGGCGAGCACCGCGTGTGCGTGGCCGCCGCCGAGCGACCCTCCGGCCTGCGCGACACCATCCCCGTCGGCTCGCAGCTCACGATGCGCGCCGGCTCGGCCGCCCAGGTGCTGCTGGCCTGGGAGGACCCCGAGCGGATGCACCGCGGCCTGCAGAACGCCGCCTACTCCGCCGCCGCCCTCTCCGGCATCCGCCGCCGCGGCTGGGCCCAGTCGGTCGGCGAGCGCGAGCAGGGCGTCGCCTCGGTCTCCGCGCCGGTGCGCTCCCCCAGCGGCAAGATCATCGCCGCCGTCTCCGTCTCCGGCCCCCTCGAGCGGCTCTCCCGCCAGCCCGGCCGCATGCACGCCCCCGCCGTCCTCGCCGCCGCCGAGCGGCTCTCCGAGTCGCTGCGGCGGGCTGCGGCCGAGTCGGCCTGACCCGCTGCGGGTTTCGCCAGCCGGCTGGCGAAACCCGCACCTGTCGGCCCACGCGTCGGCCGACAAGTGCGGGTCCGGGCCGACCGGTGTGACGCATGGGGTACGCGGGGCGTGCCGCGCCGCTCCCCACGCCGCTCGCGGGTTTCACCGGCCGGCTGGCGAAACCCGCACCTGTCGGCCCGCGCGTGGGCCGATGAGTGCGGGTCCGGGCCGACCGGTGTGACGGGTGGGGCGTGCGGGACGGGCGCGAGCGGCTCAGAACAGGCCGGGCCGCTCGAGGCCCAGGAGGAGCTGCTTGCGCTCGAGGCCGCCGGCGTAGCCGGTGAGGCTGCCGTCGGCGCCGATCACGCGGTGGCACGGGATGACGATCGGGATCGGGTTGCGCCCGTTGGCCAGTCCGACGGCGCGCGAGGCGGCGTTCGTCATGCCCAGCCGGTGGGCGACCTGACCGTACGACGCGGTCTCGCCGAAGCCGATCTCGCGCAGCGCGGCCCACACCCGCTGCTGGAAGTCGCTGCCCACCGGGGCGAGCGGGAGGTCGAAGGCGGTCAGCCGGCCGGCGAAGTACGCCGAGAGCTGCGCGACGGTCGCGGCGAGGACCGGGTGGTCGTCGTCGCGCTCCCCGCGGTCGTGACCGGTGGCGTCGCTCCACGGGGCGAACTCGATCGCGCTCAGCGCGCCCCCGGTCTCGACCAGGCGCAGCGGCCCGACCGGGGTGTCGGTCTCGGTCCACATCTCAGGGCTCCTCGGTGGTCGTGGCGGTGCTCGTGGCGGTGCTCGTGGCGGTGCTCGTGGCGGTGCTCGTGGCGGTGCTCGTGGGGGTGGTCGTGGGGGTGGTCGCGGCGGCGCTCCTGGCGCGACTCGCGGCCTCGCTCGCGGCCGGGCTCGCGGCCGGACTCGCGGCCGGACTCGCGGCCGGACTCGCGGCGGGGCTCGCGGCGGGGCTCGCGGCCCGGCTCGCGGCGCCCGTGGTGACGGCGGCGGCGCGGGCGTCCGCCGGAGGGGCGGATGCGGCCGGCGGCATGAGGGTGTCCCACAGGTACATCAGCGCGTAGGAGCGCCAGGGCCGCCACCGCTCGGCCGCCTCGATCGTGGCGACCGGGTCGTGGCCCAGACGCCGCAGCGCGTTGCGGACGCCGAGGTCGGTGGGCAGGAAGACGTCGGGGTCGCCCAGGGCGCGCATGGCGACGTAGTCGGCGGTCCAGGGACCGATGCCGGGCAGCGCCACCATCGCCTTCCAGACCTCGGCCCGCGCGGTGCCGCGGTCGAGCGCGAGGTGGCCCGAGGCCAGGGCGCCGGCGAGGGCGACGAGGGCCCGGCCGCGGGCGCGCGGCATCGGGAGCGTCTCGGGGTCGGCGGCGGCGAGCGCCGCGGAGCTGGGGAAGAGGTGGGTCAGCCCCGGGGTCGAGGTGCGCACGACGCGTCCGTGCTCGGCCACGACACGGCCGGTGACGGTGCGCGCGCCGGTCACGCTGACCTGCTGGCCGATCACGGTGCGGATCGCGGTCTCCGGGCCGTCCACCTGCCCGGGCACCCGCAGACCCGGCGTGGCCCGCACCAGGGGGCCCAGCACGGGGTCCTCGGCCAGGTGCTCGGCGACCGGCAGCGGGTCGCAGTCGGCGTCGACGAGCCGGCGGGCCCGCTCGAGGGCGGCGGTCGTGTCGCGCAGGTCGCTGAGGGCGAGGGTCACCGGCACGAGCACGGTCTCCCCCGCCGGCGCGGCGTCGAGGGCCGGGTCGAGGTCGAGGCGCAGCGTGCCGTGCCCGTGGGGCAGGTCGAGCGTGCGGGCGTACCACCCCGGCCCGGAGACCTCGACGCCCGGCACGAGGTGGTAGGCCAGGAAGGCCAGCAGCGCCTGGCCCGCGAAGGGCGTGCGTACGGCGAGCCGCAGCCCCACCACCGCGAGGGCCACCGGGTCCTCCGCGCCCCGCGAGCCGGACGGGTCCCCGCCCTCCACGCCGCCCGCCCCGCCCACGTCTCCCGTGTCCCCCGCACCGCCCGCACCGCCCGCGCCGCCGGCACGCCGGCCCGCACCGCGCAGCTGCGACGGGGTCGCGGCGTAGACCGCGCGCACCGTGTCGTTGAACTGCCGCACGCTGGAGAAGCCGGCGGCGAAGGCGACGTCGGCCAGCCCGAGGTCGGTGGTCTCCACCAGCACCCGCGCGGTCTGCGCCCGCCGTGCCCGGGCGAGGGCCAGCGGGCCGGCGCCGAGCTCGGCGGTGAGCAGACGGGTCAGGTGGCGCGGGGTGTAGCCCAGGCGGGCGGCGAGACCCTCGACGCCCTCCCTGTCGACGACGCCGTCGGAGATCAGCCGCATGGCCCGCCCGGCGACGTCGGCGGCGACGTCCCACTGCGGGCTGCCCGGCACCGCGTCGGGCAGGCACCGCTTGCAGGCGCGGTAGCCGGCGGCCTGGGCCGAGGCCGCACTGCGGTGGAAGGTGACGTTGCCCGGCGCCGGGGTGCGGGCGGGGCAGGAGGGACGGCAGTAGATGCCGGTGGTGCGCACCGCGGTCCAGAACATCCCGTCGAAGCGGCGGTCGCGTGACTTCACCGCGCCGTAGCAGGACGCGGGGTCGAGGTCGCTGGGCGGGGTCACGTGCTCATCATGGCCGATGCCCGGTGGCCGGACCGGCGGGAATCGGACACGGCGGGAGCCCGCCCGTGCATGGGCCTGCGACGATGGTGGGGTGAATCACGACACGACACCGCCCGCGGGCTCCGACCCCGCGGCCGAGGCGCCCTCCCAGACGGCGCCGCGTCGCGGGCGGCGTCGCCGCCCGGGCCGCACCCGCACCGGCGCCGCAGCCGCTGGAGGGGGCCACCGCACGATGGCGCGTCGCCACCGGCGCACGGTCCTGCGGGTCGTGCTGACCACCCAGCTGTGCCTGGCCCTGCTGACCGCCGCCGCGGTGACCCTGGCCTACCAGCGCCTCGACGACAACATCGCGGCCGGCAGCGCCATCCCCCACGTCGTGGAGAAGGAGGACGTCGCCGACGACGCCCCGCTGGAGCCGCTCAACATCCTGGTGATGGGCTCCGACAACCGCGACGGCGAGGGCAACGACATCGACGGGCTCACCGGCGGCGGCCAGCGCGCCGACACCACGATCCTGGTGCACGTCTCGGCCGACCGCCAGGAGGCCTACGGCGTGAGCCTGCCCCGCGACGCGATCGTGGACCGCCCCGCGTGCCGCGTCGACGGCGAGGAGATCCCCGGCGCCGAGGCGGCGATGTTCAACACCGCCTTCGCCGTGGGCGGCCCGCTGTGCACCGTGCAGACCGTCGAGCAGCTCACGGGCATCTACGTCGACCACTTCGTGGTCCTCGACTTCAACGGCTTCAAGGACATGGTCGACGCCGTCGACGGGGTGGAGGTCTGCATCCCCAAGGACGTCGACGACCCCGAGCACGACATCTACTTCGACGCCGGCGTCCAGGAGCTCGAGGGCCAGCAGGCCCTCAACTACGTGCGTGAGCGCACGGTGCTGTCGTCGACCGGCGACATCGGCCGGATGAAGCGGCAGCAGGCTTTCATCGCCTCCATGGTCAACAAGGTCTTCTCCGCCGGCACCCTCACCCGCGTCGACCGGGTCTACCAGTTCCTCAAGGCCGCCACCGACTCCATCGAGGTCGACGACCAGATCGACAGCCTGCGCGACCTGACCCAGCTGGCCCGCCAGTTCCGCGACACCGGCCTGACCAAGATCCGCTTCATCAGCGTGCCGTTCGAGGCCTACGAGCCCGATCCCAACCGTCTGGTCTGGACCGCGGAGGCCGACGCGCTGTGGAAGCGGATCAAGGCCGACGAGTCGCTGGGCCGCGAGTTCCGCGGAGGCGCCATCTCCGCCGCCGACCCGGTCGACGGCGGCGGGGGCTCGGAGCAGGACGCCGAGGAGGCCGCGGCCGCCGGGCTCTGCGCCTGAGGGCACCTCGGACGGACCCGTCCGAGAACGACGAAGGCCCAGCTCCGAGGAGCCGGGCCTTCGTCTGCTTGTACCCCCGACCGGATTCGAACCGGCGCTACCGCCGTGAGAGGGCGGCGTGCTAGGCCGCTACACAACGGGGGCCTTGCGGTGCTGCTGGGATCTGCCTCGCGGCGTCTCCCTGACAACTCGCGGAACGTTAGCCGAAGCTCCCGTCTCGCACAAAATCGCGGCCTCGCGGCCGCGATCCTGCCGGTTGTCAGCTGGGATACTAGGACTCGAACCTAGAATAACTGGACCAGAACCAGTCGTGTTGCCAATTACACCATATCCCAATCGCAGTCGACCCGAGCTCGTCGGACCTGCTGCTCGGCCCGTCTCCGGGCCGGACAAAACATTACACGGGACGTCTGGAGCCGACCAAGTCGAGGCGCGCGGAGACCCGCTCGACGCCCTGCCGGCGGGCCGCGGCGAGGGTCAGCGCGAGGAAGACCAGCGACTGCGTGAGCGTCACGGGGATGCTCCACCAGCTCCCACCGGTGGGGTTGAGCGCGGAGGTCATGTCACCGAAGGCCAGGGCCAGGCCGTAGGCGAAGAAGTTGTTGAGCACGTGCATCGCGATGCCCGCCTCGAGCCCGCCGGTGAGCACCACCAGGGCGCCCGCGACCAGGCCGAAGGCGAAGCGGTCGAAGAAGATCGGCAGGTCCTGGCCCAGCCCGTGGGCCAGGGCGAACAGCAGCGCCGGCACGACGACGGCGACCCAGCGCTGGCGCACGAGCCCGCCGCAGACCTGGGTGAGGTAGCCGCGGAACGCGTACTCCTCCCCCGCCGCCTGCAGCGGGGTCAGCAGCACGATCACCAGCAGGAAGTCGCGGGTGGTGCGCGAGAAGTCGTTGACCTGCCCGCTGACCTGCGTGCTCTCGCCCTGGGCGGGCAGCACGGCCGAGACCACCAGGGTCGCCACCAGTGCCAGCAGCGCCAGCCCCAGGCAGGTGGCGAACCAGCGCCACCGGATGCGCGGTCGCACCGAGGCCAGCCAGCCCGGCCGCAGCCGGTGCACGCTCCACAGCACCAGCCAGGCCGCGGGGATCGCCGCGGCCCACCCGAGGTTGACCACGGCGAGGAAGACCGGGGTGACCTCGTCGGCGCCCGACAGCCGTCGCGAGGCCTCGGCGCCGTCGACGCCGGTGAGCAGCAGGTAGACGCTGAGCACCGAGACGACGACCACCTGGGCCAGCAGCACGAGGGCCACCAGGGCCACCACGCCGACGAGGGGGCGCCACGCCCCCGGCCGGCCGGCGCGCAGCAGCCGCTGGTACTCCAACGGCTCCGGCGTACGGGCGGGGGCGTGGTCGCTCACGCGCCCAGCGCCCCCTCCAGGCGGGCCAGGCCGCGCTCGCGACCGAGCAGCTCGAGGCTCTCGAAGAGCGGCGGGGAGACCCTGCGGCCGGTCACCGCGACGCGCACCGGCCCGAAGGCGTGGCGGGGCTTGAGGCCCATCTGGTCGACCAGGCGCGTCTGCAGCGCCTCCTGGATGGCGGCCGTCGACCACTGCTCCAGACCGGCCAGGGCGTCGTGGGAGGCCTGCACGACCGCGCGGCCGTCGTCGGTGGCCACCAGCTTCTCGACGTCGGCGGGGTCGCGGGTGAACTCGGCCTCCTCGACGAAGAGGAAGCCGAGCATGTCGACGGCCTCGGTGAGCTTGTTGATCCGCTCGGCGACCAGCGGCATCGCCAGCTCGAGCAGCTGCGCGTCGGCGTCGCCCACCGGGTCGGACACGACGCCGGCGGCCTTGAGGAAGGGCAGCGCGCGGTGGGCGATGTCCTCGGTGGAGAGCAGCCGCATGTGGGAGCTGTTGATCGCGTCGGCCTTCTTGAGGTCGAAGCGGGCGGGATTGGGGTTGACGTCGCCGATCTCGAAGGCCTCGACCATCTCCTCCAGCGTGAAGACGTCACGGTCGGCGGCGATCGCCCAGCCGAGGAGGGCGACGTAGTTGAGCAGGCCCTCGGGCAGGAACCCGGCCTCGCGGTAGCCCAGGGCGTTGGCCTCGGGGTCGCGCTTGCTGAGCTTCTTGTTGCCCTGGCCCATGACGTAGGGCAGGTGGCCGAAGTACGGCGCGCCCGTGCCGATGCCGACGTCGGCCAGGGCGGCGTAGAGCGCGATCTGGCGCGGGGTGCTGGAGAGCAGGTCCTCGCCGCGCAGCACGTGGGTGATCTCCATGAGCGCGTCGTCGACGGGGTTGACCAGCGTGTAGAGCGGGTCGCCGTTGGCGCGGGCCAGCGCGTAGTCGGGCACGTGGTCGGAGTGGAAGGTGATCGTGCCGCGCACGAGGTCGTCGAAGGCGATCTCGCCGTCGGGCATCTTGAAGCGCACGACGGCCGAGCGGCCCTCGGCCTCGAAGGCCGCGACCTGCTCGGCGGTCAGGTCGCGGCAGAAGCGGTCGTAGCCCAGGATCTTCGAGCCCGACGCCTTGCGGCGCGCGTCGATCTCCTCGGTGGTGCAGAAGCAGCGGTAGGTGTGCCCGGCCTCGGCCAGGCGGGCCAGGGCGTCGACGTAGAGGTGACCGCGCTGCGACTGCAGGTAGGGCCCGTGGTCGCCGCCGACCTCGGGCCCCTCGTCCCAGCCCAGGCCGAGCCAGTGGAAGAGGTCCACGAGGGCGTCGTAGGACTCCTGGGTGTTGCGGGCGGTGTCGGTGTCCTCGATGCGGAAGACGAACGTGCCGCCGTGGTGGCGCGCGAAGGCCCAGTTGTAGAGCGCGGTGCGGACCAGGCCGACGTGCGGGCTGCCGGTGGGGCTCGGGGCCATCCGCACGCGGACGGGACGGTCGGTGCCGGGGGTCGTGGTGCTCAACGCTGTGCCACCTTGTTCGTGAGGGTGCCGAGGCCGGCGATCGAGATCTCCACCTCGTCGCCCACCTCCATCGGACCGACGCCCTCGGGGGTGCCGGTGAGGATGACGTCGCCCGGGAGCAGCGTCATGACGCTGGAGACGTGGGCCACCAGCGCGGGGATGTCGAAGATCATGTCGGCGGTCGAGCCGTCCTGGACGGTCTCGCCGTTGAGGAAGGTCTGCACCGACACCCCGTCCTTGAAGTGCTGCGGGTCGAGGTCGGTCTCGATCCACGGCCCCAGCGGGCAGAAGGAGTCGAAGCCCTTCGCGCGGGTGAACTGCACGTCGGAGCGCTGCAGGTCGCGCGCGGTCACGTCGTTGGCGATGGTGTAGCCGTGGATGACGTCGGTGGCCTGCTCGGGCGGCACGTCGCGGCAGATGCGGCCGATGACCACGGCCAGCTCGCCCTCGTAGTGCAGCTCACGGGTCTGGCGGGGGTAGAAGATCGGGTCGCCCGGGCCCACCACGCTGGTGTTGGGCTTGAGGAACATCAGCGGCTCCTCGGGCAGGTCGTGGCCCAGCTCGGCGGCGTGGGCGGCGTAGTTGCGCCCGATGCCGACGACCTTGCTGCGCGGCAGCACCGGCGCGAGCAGGCGCACGTCGGAGAGCCTGTGCTCCTGGTCGAGCAGCTTGACGCCGACGTAGAGCGGGTCGCCGGCGAGGGCCACGACGACGCTGTCCTCGTCGGGCTGACCGAACTCGTCCACCTCCCCCGTCACGACGCCGTAGAGAGGGTCTTCGCCGGTGGTGAATCTCGCGATGCGCACCCCTCGACCCTAGCGAGGCGGGCCGTGCGGGGCCGAACCCGAGGCGCCCCTTCGACCGGCCTCCTCGACTGGCCCCCTCGACCGGCCTCCTCGACTGGGCCCTCGACGACGAGCCGCGGATAATCGGCACGGTGACCCCGACCGCGCAGCCGCTCGTGCTCGACGAGGACACCTGGCGCGCACGGGCCGCCGCCCACGCCGAGCGGGTCGACGCCTTCCTCGCCCCTCACCTCGCGCGGCGCGGGGCCAGCGTCAAGCACCCCGTGCACGACTTCCTCTTCACCTACTACTCCCAGCGCCCGGCCCAGCTGCGCCGCTGGCACCCCGGCTTCGGAGCCTCGCTCGGGGGCGACGCCACGGCGTACGCCGGGCTCAAGGGGTACGCCGGGGACCCGCCGGCCGTCGGCGTGGAGCACGTGGCGGCCCAGCGCCCGCTGCTCGAGGCGCTGCGCCGCCTGCTGGCCGCGACCGCGGCGCGGCCGGCCGCCTTCGGCTGCTTCGGGCTGCACGAGTGGGCGATGGTGCACCGCGCCGACGAGACCCGCCACGACTGGCCGCTGCGGCTGGGCCGCGAGGGCACCGACGCGGTGGTGGAGTCGCACCGCATCACCTGCACCCACTTCGACGCCTTCCGCTTCTTCACCCCCACCGCGGCCCCGCTCAACACCCTCGCGCCGAGCGCCGCCGACCGGCCCGACTTCGAGCAGCCCGGCTGCCTGCACGCCGGGATGGACCTCTACAAGCACGCCTTCCGGCTCACGCCGATGATCTGCTCCGACCTCGTCGCCGACTGCTTCGAGCTGGCCCGCGACATCCGCGAGCTCGACATGCGGGCCGCGCCCTACGACCTGGCCGACCTCGGCTTCGAGCCCGTGCGCATCGAGACCGCCGAGGGCAAGGCCGCCTACGTCGCCGCGCAGCGCAGCTTCAGCGAGCGCGGTGCGCCGCTGCGGGCGCGACTGCTCGGCGAGGTCGAGCGACTCCTGGCCGTCGGGGACTGAGGTCTCCGACGGTCGCCGGGTGGGCGTGGGCGGCGGTGGTCGAGCAGGGACGAGCGTCAGCGACCACCGTCTCGCGCGGGAGGCGGTGCACGGCCCCG
The DNA here is from genome assembly GCF_001423135.1 of Nocardioides sp. Leaf307. Lineage (NCBI taxonomy): Bacteria > Bacillati > Actinomycetota > Actinomycetes > Propionibacteriales > Nocardioidaceae > Nocardioides > Nocardioides sp. Leaf307. The sequence continues at coordinate 654,438 of NZ_LMNY01000002.1, forward strand.
GTGCACCGGGGTCCCCGACCCTGCGACCGGCCCGGTGACCGGCCCGGTGACCGCCGCGTGGGTCGGCCCGGCGGTCGGTGTCGGTGAGTGGCGGGAGACGACACCTGCGGCGGTCCTCGACCGGTCGTTCGCCGCCACTTCTCGGGCGACCCGGCCGGCGACGCGAAGCGCCCCCGCATGGTGGGGTCGGCAGCGCTCGCGGTGACCGACCATGGGAGTGGCGGGAGACGACACCTGCGGCTGCTGTCGACACGGTCGCTGACGTGGTTCCTGCGGAGCAGGCGTCTCGAGGGCCTCCCTCCTCGACCACCGCGTGCGTGGGTGGTTTCGAGACGGTCGCTGGCGCTCCCTCCTCAACCACCGTGACGGGTCGCTGGCGTGGCTCCTGCGGAGCGAGCGTCTCGAGGGCCTCCCTCCTCGACCACCGCGCGGGTGGGTGGTTTCGAGACGGTCGCTGGCGCTCCCTCCTCAACCACCGTGACGGGTCGCTGGCGTGGCTCCTGCGGAGCGAGCGTCTCGAGGCGCTCCCTCCTCAACCACCGTGACGGCACGCAGGGGCGTCGGTCGCCGGCGTGGTCCCTGGGAGCGAGCGCAGCGACGTCTCGAAGGGCCCCTTCCCACCACCGGGCCACGGTGTGACGTTCGTCCTCCGAGACCACGGATGCAGACTTAGGCAAACCTAACTAAGGTGAGCCTTACCTGACCTGATCTCGGAAGGATCTCCGGTGCCCCCCTCCCCTCGCGCCCTGGCGCACCTGTTCCACCCCGACCACGCCGACGCCTACGTCGCCTCGATGCGCCTCGGCGTCGACCACCTCGCCGACGCCCTGACCCGGGTGTCCGGCCCGGCGACCGGGGTCGGCCCGGCGCAGGCGGCCAAGCCGGTGCTCGACGTCGACCTCGACGCCCCCCTCGAGGACCCGGCGGCGGCGCTGGAGGAGATGGGCCGGCTGTGGCTCGACGACACGGTGTGGTTCCACGAGCCGACCTACGCCGCCCACCTCAACTGCCCCGTCGTGATCCCCGCCCTGCTGGCCGAGGTCTTCGTCTCCGGGGTCAACGCCAGTCTCGACACCTTCGACCAGAGCGTCGCCGGCACCTTCGTCGAGCGCCACCTGGTGGCGTGGACCGCGGGGCGCATCGGCTGGGCCACCGGCCCCGACGCCGGCCCCGGCGCCGGCACGGTCGCCGACGGGATCTTCACCAGCGGCGGCTCGCAGTCCAACCTCCAGGCCCTCCACCTGGCCCGCGACCGCGCCCTCGCCGCCGGGGCGGCGCTCGCCGACCTGCGGGTCCTGGCCTCGGTCGACGCGCACTTCAGCGTGCAGAAGTCGGCCCGTCTGCTCGGCCTGCCCGCCGAGGCGGTCGTGGCCGTCGGGGTCGACGCCCGGCGCCGGCTCGACCCCGCCCGCCTGGCGGACGCCCTCGACGCCGTCGCGGCCGAGGGCCGCACCGCGATGGCGGTCGTCGCCACCGCCGGCACGACCGACTTCGGCGCCATCGACCCGCTGGCGCAGGTGGCCGACCTGACCGAGCGGCACGGCTGCTGGCTGCACGTGGACGCGGCGTACGGCGGGGGGCTGCTGGTCTCCCCCACCCAGCGCGAGCGCCTCGACGGGATCGAGCGGGCCGACTCGGTGACCGTCGACTTCCACAAGACGTGGTTCCAGCCCGTCTCCTCCAGCGCCGTGCTCGTGCGCGACGCGCGCACGCTGGGCCACGTCGCGTGGCACGCCGACTACCTCAACCCCCGCGACCCCGGCGGCGCGGCGAGCCCGAACCAGGTCGACAAGAGCCTGCAGACCACCCGGCGCTTCGACGCGCTCAAGCTGTGGCTGACGCTGCGCGTGATGGGCCCGGAGGTGATCGGGGAGTACGTCGACACCGTCACCCGCCTGGCCCTCGAGGTCGGTGAGCACCTGGCCGCCGACCGCCGCGTCGAGCTCGCGGCCGTGCCGGAGCTGAGCACGGTGGTCTTCCGCTACCGCCCGCCGGGGCTCGGCGAGGACTCCGCCGACCGGCTGGTGCCGCTGGTGCGCTCGGCGCTCTACGAGCGCGGCCTCGGCATGGTCGCGGCCACCACCCTGGAGGGCCGGCGCTGGCTCAAGCTGACCCTGCTCAACCCGATGGCCACCACCGAGGACCTGCTCGGCGTCGTGGACCACTGCGTCGCCCTGGCCGAGGAGCTGCTCGGGGAGGTCGCCGCGTGAGCGCCTCCACCTCCACCTCCACCTCCGCCACCGCCGCCGCCCCCTCGACCGGCCGGGTGCACGACCTGGTCGGCATCGGCCTGGGCCCCTTCAACCTCGGCCTCGCCTGCCTCGCCGACCCCCTCGACGACCTCGACGCGGTCTTCCTCGAGGCCCGCGACGAGCTGGCCTGGCACCCGGGCATGATGCTCGACGACGCGACCCTCCAGGTGCCGTTCCTGGCCGACCTGGTCACCATGGCCGACCCGACGTCGCGGTGGTCCTTCCTCAACTTCCTCAAGCAGACGCGGCACCTCTACCCCTTCTACGTGCGCGAGTCGTTCTACCCGCTGCGCCGCGAGTACGACGACTACTGCCGCTGGGCCGCCGAGGGTCTCGCCTCGGTGCGCTTCGGCTGCCCCGTCGTGCGCGTCGAGCACACCGACGACCTCGACCTCGACGCCCACCCGGGGCTGAGGGACCGGCTGCACGAGGGGCTCGACCCCCACGGGGCCGCGGGCGCGGCGTACGTCGTGACGACGGCCTCGGGCGAGACCGTGCTGGGGCGCCGCCTCGTGCTCGGGGTCGGCACCCGCCCGCGCGTGCCCGACAGCGTGCGCGCGGCCGGCGGGCCCGCCCTGCACTCCGCCGACTACCTGCCGCACAAGCGGCGGCTGCAGCAGCAGCGCTCGATCACGATCGTGGGGAGCGGGCAGAGCGCGGCCGAGATCTACCGCGACCTGCTGGCCGAGTCGCCGGAGCACGACTACGAGCTGACCTGGCTGACCCGCAGCCCGCGCTTCTTCCCCATGGAGTACACCAAGCTCACCCTCGAGCTGACCTCGCCGGAGTACTCCGCCTACTTCCAGGGCCTCGACGCCGGCACCCGCGAGCGGCTGCTGCGCGAGCAGCGCTCGCTCTACAAGGGCATCAGCGGCGACCTGGTCGACGAGATCTCCGACCTTCACTACCGGCTGCGGGTGCAGGGCGCCGGACCGCGGACCACGCTGGTGAGCGCCACCACCCTCACCGGCGCCCGCTGGGACGGCGAGGCCTACGACCTCGACCTGCACCACGACGAGACCGGCGAGGACTTCGGGCTGCGCACCGAGGGCCTCGTGCTCGCCACCGGCTACGAGGCCTCGGTGCCGGACTTCCTCGACCCCGTGCGCCACCGGCTGCGTCTCGACGAGCGCGGCCGCTACCTCGCCGACTCCCGCTACGCCGTCGACCGGACCGGCCGCGAGGTCTTCGTGCAGAACGGCGAGGAGCACACCCACGGGTTCGTCGCCCCCGACCTCGGCATGGGCGCCTACCGCAGCTCCGCGATCCTCGCCGCCGTCACCGGCCGCGAGGTCTACCCCCTGGAGAAGCGGGTGGCCGTGCAGAGCTTCGGCGTGCCCGAGCACCTGCGCCGGGCCCCCGCCGGGCAGGGGGCGACGCGGTGAGGGCGACCCTGGGCCCGCTGCCCCTCGACCCCGCCACCCTGCGGCTCCTCCACGCCTGGGTCACCCACCCGCGCTCGGCCTTCTGGCAGATGCAGGGCGCCACCTACGACGACGTGGCCGTCGAGTACGTCGGCATCGCCGCCTCCCCCACCCACGACGCCTGGCTGGGCCGCGTCGACGGGGAGCCGACCTTCCTCGCCGAGACCTACGACCCCGCCGCCGACCCGCACCTGCGCGACCTGCCCGAGCTCGAGCCCGGCGACCTGGGCATGCACGTGCTCGTCGCCCCGCCCACCGGGTCACCGCGCCCCGGGCTGACGCGCGCGGTCCTCGCCGCGGTGATGGCCCACTGCCTCGCCGACCCCGCGGTGCGCCGCGTCGTGGTGGAGCCCGACGTGCGCAACGACGCCATCGCCGCGCTCAACGCCGAGGCCGGCTTCGTCGTGGCCCGCCACGTCGCCCTGCCCGGCAAGACCGCCGCCCTGTCCTTCTGCACCCGCGAGGCCCACGCCGCCTCCCGCCTCTCCCGACTGGAGACCACCCGATGACGCTGACCCACCCCACCGAGCACCCGTCCGAGCGTCCGAGCGAGCACCCCACCGGGCACGCCGCCGACCCGACGGGCCCGGCCCCGCGGGCCGTCGACCCCGCCGACCACCTCGCCCCGGAGCACCTCGCCGTCGCGCAGCGACACCTGGTGGCCAAGGCGATCGCGGAGTACGCCCACGAGCGGATCATCGCCCCCGTGCCCGACCCCGGGGCCGGGCCCGGCGTCGCGCCGGACGCGGCCGCGGCGTCCGACCCGGCGGCCTGGCTGCTGGAGACCGGGCGCGGGGCGGCGTACCGCTTCCGGGCGCGGCGGCTGGCCCTGGAGCACTGGGCGATCGAGGAGGAGAGCCTCGAGCGGCGCGTCGACGGCGAGCCCGCGCCCCTCGACGCCCAGGAGCTCGTGGTCGAGCTCGCCCCCGAGCTCGGCATCCCCGACGCGCTGGTGCCGACCTACCTCGAGGAGGTCGCCAGCACCCTGGCCGCGGCCTGCTGGAAGCTCGCGCACCGCCGGGTGCCGGTGGCCGAGCTGCTCGGGGCCGACTACCAGGAGGTCGAGGCGGCGATGACCGAGGGCCACCCCGGCTTCGTGGCCAACAACGGGCGCATCGGCTTCGACCTCGACGACTACACCGCCTACGCCCCCGAGGCCGGGCGAGCGGTGCGGCTGGTGTGGCTGGCCGCCCGGCGCAGCGCCACCCGGCTCTCGCTGGGCGCCGGGCTCAGCGAGGAGCGGCTGTGGGCCGGCGAGCTCGACCCCGAGGTGCGGGCGGGCTTCGCCGCGCGGCTGCTCGCGCTGGGCCTGGACCCCGACGACTACACCTACCTGCCGCTGCACCCCTGGCAGTGGCGCAGCAAGGTCGCGGTCACCTTCGCCCCCGACCTCGCCCGGCGCGACCTCGTGCACCTCGGCGAGGGGCCCGACACCTACCGGGCCCAGCAGTCGATCCGCACGTTCTTCAACACCGACCGCCCCGAGCGGCACTACGTCAAGACCGCCCTGGCCATCCAGAACATGGGCTTCGTGCGGGGGCTCTCCCCCGGCTACATGGCCGTCACCCCCGCCGTCAACGACTGGGTGGCCGACCTCGTCGCCGGCGACCCGACGCTGGCCGGCTGCGGCTTCACGGTGCTGCGCGAGCGCGCGGCGGTCGGCTACACCGGCGACGCCTTCCACCGCCACACCGCCACCTCGCCCTACCGCAAGATGCTCGCGGCGCTGTGGCGCGAGAGCCCGCTGCCGCGGACCGGTCCCGGCGAGCGGCTGGCCACCATGGCCTCGCTGCTGCACCGCGACGCCGAGGGGCGGGCGCTGGCCACCGCGATGGTCGAGGCCTCGTCGCTGGACGCGCGCGAGTGGCTGCGCAGCTACCTGCACGCCTACGTGCGCCCGCTCGTGCACTGCCTGCTCGCCCACGACCTGGCCTTCATGCCGCACGGGGAGAACCTCGTGCTCGTGCTGCGCGACCACGTGCCGGTGCGGGCGCTGATGAAGGACGTCGGCGAGGAGGTCGCGGTCATGCACCCCGACCGTCCGCTGCCGGCCGAGGTGGAGCGGGTGCGCGCCGACGTCGAGCCCGACGTCAAGGCGCTCGCGCTGCACACCGACGTCCTCGACGGCGTGCTGCGCCACCTCGCCGCGATCCTGCACGTCGACGGCGTGCTCGACCAGGACGACTTCTGGGCCGAGGTCGCGCGCTGCCTCGACCAGCACGCCGAGGAGCACCCGGAGCTCGCCGACGCCGTCGCTGCCTACGACCTGCGTCGCCCCGCCTTCCGGCACTCCTGCCTCAACCGGCTCCAGCTGCGCAACACGCTGCAGATGGTCGACCTCGCCGACCAGGCCTCCTCGCTGCTCTACGCCGGGGAGCTGGTCAACCCCGTGGCCCGCTGAGGGCGGGTCCGGCGCGGGCGGGGAGGATGGTGGCGTGGGGTGGCCGGGTCACAGCGTGCTGCAGGTGCCGGTGGCGCCGCTGGACGGGTTCGTGCGGGGGCTCACCGGCCGCCAGGACGCGGCGTACCTGTCGCGCGACCCCGGCTTCACCCACGCCCACGTCACCGTGCTCGGGCCGTTCCTGGCCTCCCCCGACGCCGCCGAGACCGAGCGGGTGCGGCGCGTGGTGGCCTCGGTGGCGGCCTTCGACGTGGTGCTGGAGCAGGTGGCGCGCTTCCCCGACGGCACGCTCCACCTCGTGCCGGAGCCCGACGGGCCCTTCCGCGAGCTCACCGCGCGACTGGCCGCGGCCTTCCCGCAGTGCCCGCCCTACGAGGGGCGGTACGCCGAGCTGCACCCGCACCTCACCCTCGACCTAGCCGGCCCCGGCGTCGACGAGGACTCGCTGCGCCGCGACCTCGGCGACCTGCTGCCCGCCCGCTGCCGCGCCGAGCGGGTCGACCTCGCGTGGTGGGAGCAGGGCGCGACCCGGCGGCTGACCTGGTGGCCGCTCGGCTGACCCTGCCGAGGGGGCCGCCGTCGGCGCCCCTGGCTACGGTGAGCCCGGTGAGCCCCGTGACCCCGGTGACCCCGGTCACCCAGCCACCCGGGACCTCTCGTGGGTGAGGCGCCCGACGGCGCGGAGGGGCGGACCTTCCGCGGCGAGGACTGGTACGCCGAGGACCTCGCCGCCGCCCGCTTCGTCGACTGCGCCTTCGTCGGCGTCGACCTCTCCGAGGTCACGACGAGGGGCGCGCTGTTCGAGCGCTGCCGCTTCGACTCCTGCCGACTCAACTCCTCGGTGCACGTGGCCACGGCCTTCGTGGGCTGCGAGCTGCGCGGCTGCAACCTCTTCGACGCGACCTTCGAGGGCTGCAAGACGACGGGCTCGACCTTCGCCTCCTGCACGACCCGGCCGATGCGGGTCGTCGGCGGGCAGTGGCGCGCCGTCGGTCTGCGCGGCGCCCGGCTCGCCGGGCTCGACCTCACCGGGCTCGACCTGCGCGAGAGCGACCTCGCGCTGGCCGACCTCACCGGCACGGTCCTGCGCGAGGCGCGGCTGGGCGGGGCGAGCCTGCGCGAGGCCGACCTCGCGGGCGCCGACCTGCGCGGGGCCGACCTCGCGGGCGTCGACCTGGCCTCGGCGAGACTCGACGGCACGCGCCTCGACCTCGCCGGCGCCGTGCTGCTCGCCGAGCAGCACGGCGCCACCGTCGACGTCGGCCGACCCGAGACCGCCGGCTGAGGCGACCCGGCGAGCGGTGGTCGAGTCGGGGCCCCGGCGGGCGCCGCGAGCACCCGCACCGGAGCGCCGCCGACGGGTCAGACCACGTCGCCGCCGGCCTCGTCGCCCTCGTCCGACGACGGCGCGTCGTCGACCGACCAGGTCAGCTGAAACTCGATCTCCTCCTCGCCGTCACCGCGCTCGTGCTCGATGGAGAACTGCGCGCGCTGCGGCACCCGGAAGCGCTCCCCGGCGATCTGGATCCGGAACGACTCGCCCTTCTCCAGCGCGTCGGCGAGCCGGCGCAGCTTGGCGACCACCTCGTCGGTGGCGTAGATCTGCTCGATGTCTCGGTCCTGCTTGGCCACGGCGTCTCCCGGTCGTCCCTCGGCGGCCGCCGGCGGCGACCGTGTGCCCCGAACCTAGGCGGACGGTGGTCGCCGCCGACTCCTCAGACCGCGGCCGGCTCCGCGCGACGGCGCCCCGGGGTCCCACCCGTGGTGTCCGTGCCGGGCTCCACCGAGGCCTCTGCGAGCTCTGCGAGTTCCGAGGGCTGCGAGGTGGACGCCGCCGTGTCGGCCAGGTCGACCCGCGAGAGCGGCACGAGCGCGAGCGCCGTGACGGCGATCGAGGCGAGCACGGCCCAGGTCGGCACCCGCCCCCACTCGCCGAGCAGGAGCAGGAAGCCCGGCACCGTGCAGGTGGTGAAGGCCAGGATGAGGGTGAACCAACCCGTGAGGGCGGTGAGCCGCTCGCGGCCGAGGGCCAGGACGAGGAAGAACAGCGTCCACAGCACCGACCACTGCAGCCAGAGCAGGCCGGTCGGGGTGTCGTCGAAGCGGACGATGTTGACGACGCCGAAGCCGAGGGCCATGACGGCGACCCACAGCGAGTACCACCCGACGCCGGTGCTGGCGTAGCCGGCCAGGTTGCAGATGCCGACGTAGAGGTAGGTGAACCCGAACAGGAAGATCCCGGCGGCGCCGAGGATCTCGTCGGGGGTGTCGGCGGTGGCGATGAGGAAGAACGGGATCGCCGTCTGCAGCGCTCCCACGAAGAGGTTGAAGACGCCGGCGCCCTTCGCGTCGATCCTGCCGAGGAGCAGCAGGCCGTTGACGAAGAGGGCGGCGCCGACGAAGGTCAGTCCGACCGAGGACATGGCGGGGCCTTTCTCGAGGGGTGTCCTGAGGAGGACGGTGCGGGGTCCGGTGCGGGGTCCGGTGCCGGGTCCGGCGCCGGGGTCGGTCGGGTCAGAAGTAGGCGTTGCCCGGGAAGCCGCTGCCGTTGACCTCGTGGTCGCCGATCGCGGAGGCCTTGAGGTAGGTCGGGTTGTGGGTCGCGATGGTGCGCACGTTGCGCCAGTGGCGGTCGAGGTTGTGCACCCGCTGGGTCGCCGAGGCGCCGCCGACGTCGAAGATGCGGGCGGCGGTGGCGTAGGAGAACCGGTCGACGGCGACCTTGGCCTGGGCGGCGGCCAGCTGCGCGGCCTCGGCGGCCTCGGGGGTCGGCAGCCCGTCGACGACCGAGTCGACCGCGTCCTGGAGCCGGTCGGCGGCGGCGAGCACGATGGCCTCCGCGGCGAACACGTCGGCCGAGATCTCCCCCACCACCTGCAGCACCTGGGCGTCGTGGCGGGGCTGCTGGGGCACGTGGGCGTGGCTGAAGCCGCGGGTGCGGCTGCGCACCCGCTCTACCGCGTCGTTGCGCACGCTGCGGAGCACGCCGGCGGTGACGGCCTGCAGGTAGAGCTGGAGGAAGGCGCCCTGGTAGCTGGGGGCCTGGGGCCCGTCGGGCTCGCCGAGGTCGAAGAACTCACCGGGCTCGACCCGCACGTCGTCGAGGATGGTGGTGCCGGTGCCGGTCATGCGCTGGCCGAAGCCGTCCCAGTCGTCGGCGATCGTCACCCCGGCGCGGTCGACCGGGATGACGGCGCCGGCGATGCGGCCCTCGGGCGCCGCGGCCCAGATCTGGGTGTAGTCGGAGTAGATGCTCCCGGTGGAGTAGAACTTGGTGCCGTCGAGCCGGAAGCCGCCGTCACCGGAGGGGTCGGGGGTGATCGTGGTGTCGAAGTGCAGCCCCACCGGCTTGGCGCTCTGCTCGCTGAAGCCGTTGCCGACGAGCGCCCCGGACGTGATGAGGTCGATGCCGTGCTCCCGCGCGGCGGCGTCGTCGGTCTGGAGCTGCTGCTCCACGAACCAGTAGTGGGCCCGCACGATGTGGGCCAGGTTGGAGTCGGCCTCGGCCAGCGCGATGAGCGTGGCGAAGAACTCCCGCATCGTGGCGCCGCCGCCGCCCTCGGCGACCGGCACCCGCAGCCCGCCGAGGCCGGCCTCCTTGAACCACGCCAGCGGCTCGTGGGGCGGGTCGACCTCGAGCTCGCGCTCGGCCGCGCCGGCCCGGATGCGGTCGAGGAGGTCGCGCAGCTCGGGCGACCCGGGGCGTACGGCGGGGCCGCGACGCGTGCTCGTCGGGCCGGTGGCGGCCGGGGCGGTGGTGTGGGTGGGAGCGCTCATGACGGGCCTTCCTGGTCGGTGCGGTGGTCGCCCGAGGACCGACCCGCAAACAGACTTAACTCGACCAAGTTACTACTGTTTGCTCCGCGTCGAGGCCCTGTCCCACCACGGACGTGCCTGGTTCTGCCGACACGGCGCACTGCGGAACCGTGCACCCGGGCCCGCACCCGGGCCCGCGCCAGAGTCCGCACCCGGGCCCCGCGCGGCCCGCGTCGCGGCGGACCCCTCGGCCCGCCGGGGACCGGGTCAGTCCGCCGGCTGCTGCGCCGGCTCGTAGGTGAGCGAGGCCACCCAGAAGCGCTCGACGTCCTGGAGCCGGTCGAGGTCCTCGACGGTCAGCTCGACCCCGGTGACGTGCTCGACCATGGCCAGGGCCACGGCCAGCGCGTCGGGCGGACCGGTCGGCTCCTCCCCGTCGGCGACATCGGCGGGGGCGACCGGCGCGGGCGCCGGGACGGGGTCCTCGGCGTCGAGGTCGATCCAGGCCCGGTCGAAGAGCGGGCGGAGGTCGTCGGGCACCTGGGTGGGGTCGTCGAGGAAGACGTACTCGTCGGCGTCGAAGACCACCCTCCCGTCGCGGGCGAAGCCGAAGCGGTCGTGGGCCTGCACGTTGGAGCGCGCGACCGCGGCGGTGCGCCCTCCGGCCGAGAGCCGTCGCAGCGCCTCGAGGCTCGGGTCGGCGTAGCCGGTGGGCTCGGCGGCCAGCACGCCACCGGCGACCTCGAGGAGGGCGTAGGCGGAGTGGTCCTCCTCGAAGGCGTCACCCAGCGCGACCCGGCGCCCCAGGTCGACCCCCAGCACCTCGGCCACCTCCTCGCGCGTCGCGCCGGTCACCACGACGAACGTGGCCTCCGTGTCGAGCCCGACCTCCTCGAGGACCTCCGCGTAGTGCTCCGCCGTCGCCGCCATGCGATCACCCTAGGGCGGACCGAGCCCGGCGCCCGAGCCGGCGCCTCAGCCCCGCGGGGGCGGTGCGACGCGACAGCGCAGCCGGATGCCGTCGAGGACGATGCCCAGGCCCGCAGCGAAGTCGGAGCGCTCCCGCGGCTGGTCCTCGATGGCGCCGGCGCTGCCGGCCTGCAGGTGGGTCTGCTCGTCGAGGGTGTGGCCGAAGACGAAGTGCAGCAGGGTCCGCGTCGCCGTGCCGGCCAGGGCCGGGTCGAGGCCGCTGTCGGCCAGCGCGGCGGCCAGGTCGCGCCCGGGGGCGGCGGCGCCGAGGCCGAAGGCGTGCACGGTGGCCACGAGCTCGGCCCCGTCGCGGTAGGCCAGCATCGCCTCGCGCAGCTCGGTGCAGACCGCGACGACACGGTCGTCCCAGGAGCCGTCGCGCACGGTGTCAGGCGGGGTGTCGCGCGGGGCCCGTCCGCGGGCGAGCACCTCGTCGGCCACGGCGGCGAGCAGGGTCTGCTTGCTGGCGAAGTGGTGGTAGAGCGCGCTGGGGCGCACCCCGAGCTCGCCGCCGAGCCGGCGCATCGTGAGGTCGGCGAGGCCGTAGGTGTCGAGCACCTCGACGGCACGGGCCACGATGTCGGGGCGGCGGTAGGACATCTCACTCCTCGGTCGGCCGGCGCACGCGTTGACCACGGACGCCGCACCACCCTAACCTGAACGCCGTTCAGCCGGCGACCGTCCGGCGTGGCCCACCCGCACGACGAGGACCCCATGACGACGCAGCAGCCGGCTCCCGCCTCCGACCACACCACCACCGGCCACCCGGCCGACCACCCCGGCGCCGACCCGGCGTACGACGGACGCGGCGGCTCGACCTCCTCGCGGCTGCGCTCGACGACCACCGGCATCGCGCTGGTCGCCGCCTTCGCGGCGCTCATCTCGGCCTGCGCCTACGTCGGGGCGATCCCCGTGGGCGGCGCCAGCGTGCCGATCACGCTGCAGACCTTCGGCGTGATGCTGGCCGGTTGCCTGCTCGGACCGGTGCGCGGCTTCCTGGCCGTCACCCTCTACCTCGTGCTCGGCGCCGTGGGCCTGCCCGTCTTCGCCGAGCACTCCTCGGGGCTCGGCGTCTTCACCGGCCCCAGCGCCGGCTACCTCGTCGGCTTCCCGCTCGCCGCGCTCGCCGCCGGCGTGCTGGTCAAGTACGTCGCCGGGCGCCGCGGCAAGACCCGCGCCCTCGTCGTCTTCGCCTGCTCCTTCGTCGCGAGCGCGCTCGTGCTGCACACCGCCGGCATCGTCGGCATGAAGCTCTACTTCGACGTGTCGTGGCGCGAGGCGATCAGCTACGACGCCCCCTTCTGGATCGGCGACGTCGTCAAGACCTCGCTGGTCGCCCTGGTGGCCGCCGAGGTGCACCGCGCCTTCCCCCAGCTGCTGCACGGCCGTCGCTGACCTCGCGCCGCCCCGCCCCGTGCCCGTCCTCGACCTCCACGCCGCCGCGGTCACCGTCGACACCACCGACGGCGAGCGCGTGGTGCTGCACCCCACGACCCTGCGGCTGACCGAGCGCCGCGTGGCCGTGATCGGCGCCAACGGCTCCGGCAAGTCGACCCTGGCCCGGCTCTTCAACGGCCTCGTCGAGCCCACCTCCGGCCGCGTGGTCGTCGACGGTCTCGACGTGGCCCGCGAGGCCGGGGCCGTGCGCCGCAGGGTCGGCTTCTGCTTCACCGACCCCGCCGCCCAGCTGGTGATGCCGACCTGCGTCGAGGACGTCGAGCTGTCGCTGCGCCGCCACGAGCGCAACGGCGCACGGCGCCGCGCCCGGGCCCTGGAGGTGCTCGAGCGCTACGGCCTCGGCCAGCACGCCGATGTGTCGGTCCACGCCCTGTCGGGGGGCCAGAAGCAGCTGCTGGCCCTGGCCGGGGTGCTGGCCGCGGAGCCGGCCGTGCTGGTGGCCGACGAGCCGACGACCCTGCTCGACCTGGCCAACACCCGCCGCGTCGGCGACCTGCTCCTCGGCCTCGACCAGCAGCTGGTGCTCGTGACCCACGACCTCGACCTGGCCGCCCGCTGCGACCGCGTGCTCGTCGTGGAGGACGCCCGCGTGCGCTACGACGGGCCGGCCGCGGCCGGGGTCGCCGACTACGTCGCCTCGGTGGCGGAGCGCTCGTGAGCCAGCCGTCGATGGTGGCGATCCACCAGCCCGGCGACACGCTGCTGCACCGTCTGCCCGTGGGCCCCAAGCTGGCCGGCCTCGGCGCGCTCAGCCTCACCATCGTGCTGGTGCGCAGCGCCCCCGCCTCGCTGCTGTTCCTCGCCGTGGCGCTCGGCCTGGCCCTGCTCGCGCGGGTGCGGCTGCCACTGCTGCTCACCGCCGCGCGCGGCGTGCTGCTCATCGCGCTGGTCGCCTCCCTCGTGCAGGGCCTCTTCTACGGCGCCGGCAAGGCCGTCGAGACCTTCGTCGACCTCCTCGCCCTCACCCTCGCCGCGGTCGTGGTCACCGCCACGACGCCGGTCAACGCCATGCTCGACGCGCTCGTGCGCTGGTCGGGCCCGCTGCGCCACGTCGGGGTGCCGCCCGAGCGGGTCGCCCTCACCGTCGGCCTGGCCGTGCAGGCCCTGCCCGGCACCGTCGCCCTGGCGCTGGAGACCCGTGACGCCGCCCGCGCCCGCGGCCTGGGCCGGCACCCCCGCGCCTACCTCACGCCCTTCGTGGTGCGGGTGGTGGCCCGCGCCCACGAGACCGGTGACGCGCTCGCGGCCCGCGGGCTCGGCGACGACTGAGCCGGGCGGTGCGCGGCGGCGCCGTAGGATCGGGGGGTGCTGACCCTCGACCCGCAGACCGCCGACGAGGTCTACCGCGTCGCGCTGGCCGGCGACCGGCGCCCGCCGCTGCGGCGGGCCCTCGTGGTGGCGCTCGACGTCTGGTTCGCCCTGAGCGGCGGCACCCTGGAGTGCTCCTCGGCCGGCACGGTGGAGGTGCACGAGCGACACACCGGGCGCCGGGTGCTGGCCATCGACGTGGAGAACCCCGAGGTCGCCAGCCACACCCTGCACCACCTGCGCACGGAGCTCGCCGAGCTCAGCCCCGAGGAGTTCCGCGAGCAGTGGGGCGTCGACGAGCGGGCGGTCTGAACCCGGCCCGACCTGCCCGACCCATCCGCTCCTGTCTCACCAGCCCGGCGGGCGCCGGTGGTGCCACGGTGCGGCCGCCTCGACCTGCGCGGCCAGCGACAGCAGCAGCTCGTCCTCGGCCGGGCGCCCGGCCAGCATGACGCCGACCGGGAGACCCTCGGCGGTCCAGTGCAGCGGCAGCGAGACCGCCGGCATGCCGGTGACGTTCCACGCCGAGGTCCAGGGCGTGAACGCCTTCTGCGCGGCGAAGTCGGCGGCGGGGTCGGCGTCGTCGCGGATCGCGCCGACCGCCAGCGGCGGGCTCGCCAGCGTCGGGGTGAGCACGGCGTCGTAGGGGGCCAGGGCGGCGAGGGCGTTGGCGGCGTAGCGGCGCATCGCGCCGATCGCCAGGCCGAGCTGGGGGCCGCTGACCGCGTGGCCGCGCTCGGTGAGCCACCGGGTCAGCGGACGCAGCAGCGCCTCGCGGCCGGCCGGTGCGGCCGACAGCGCGGTGAGCACGGCCCAGCAGGTCTCGAAGACCGGCACCGCCTCGGGAGGCAGCGGCACGGGCACGTCGACGACGTCGTGGCCCAGTGACTCCAGCAGCCGCGAGGCGTCCTCCCAGGCGCTCACGCTGGAGGCGACGACCGGCACGTCGGCGATCACCGGCGCCACGAAGCGGGCGATGCGCAGCCGCCCCGGCTGACGGTCGCAAGCCTCCAGGAAGGTCGTCTGCGGGGGCGCCGCCCAGAAGGGGTCGCCCACCCGGTGCCCCTCGAGCACGTCGAGCAGCGCGGCGGCGTCGCGCACCGTGCGCGCCAGCGGGCCGGCCACCGCGAGGCCCACGGGGTCGCCGTACATCGGGAAGCCGCTCACGCGACCCCGCGAGGGCTTGAGGCCCACCAGGCCGCAGCAGGAGGCCGGGATGCGGATCGAGCCACCGCCGTCGGAGCCCTGCGCCACCGGCACCAGACCGGCCGCGACGGCCGCGCCCGCGCCGCCGGAGGAGCCGCCGGCCATGCGGGTGCGGTCCCACGGGGTGACGGCCGCCGGTCGACCCTCGGGCTCGGTGTAGCAGGGCGACCCGAACTCCGGGGTGCTGGTCTTGCCCAGGCTGACCAGGCCACCGTCGTCCACGGCCAGGGCGACCGCGTCGGAGACCTCGGGCACGAAGTCGTCGAAGGCGGCCGAGCCGAAGGTCGTGGGGACGCCGGCGGTGAGGTTGAGGTCCTTGATCGCCGTCGGCACCCCCCACAGCCGCGAGACCGACCCCGACGGCCCCGCCTCCCCCGGGGCGCACCGGCCCAGGGAGGCGGCGCGCTCGAGGGCGCGCTCGGCGGTCACGGTGACGAAGGCCCCGACGTCGTCGAGGCGCGCCACGCGGTCGAGGTAGTGCTCGGTGAGCTCCAGCGGGGAGACCTCCCCGCGACGGACCAGGTCGCCCTGCTCGAGGGCGGTGAGCTCGTGGATGTCGTGCAGGTCGACCATGCGCCGACGCTAGCGCCTCGGGGTCGTCCTCAGGACGGCACGCCGCTGACGGCCAGGGCGACACCCAGCGCGAGGAGACCGGCCCAGACCGGGACCGCCAGCAGCGGCACCCAGAAGGCCACGCGCCGCCGGACCATCCGCACGGTGGACCAGCAGGCCGCGATGAGCAGCACGACCCACGGCGAGCCGGCGGCGACGAGGACCCCGGCGCCGATGCGGCCGGTGTCGCACTGCACCGAGCCGCCGCACCCGTCGGAGACCATCCCGAGGAAGAGGCCGAAGAACGACGCGACGAGCGCGCCCATGGCCAGCACCAGCAGCTCGAGGATCGTCACGGTGACGTCGAGCGGGCGCGAGCGCGGCGCCGGAGGGCGCACCGGCGGCGGCACCGCCGGCCCGTACGGCGCGTAGGGCACCGGCGGGGCGGGGTCGGGCCGGGGGTCGCTCACGCACCGCATGTTACTGACCGTTGCGACCACTACCTGACCGTCACGACGGTCAGCCAGTGGTCTCAACGGTCAGTAAGACGTGTCCCCCCGCGTGTATCAGGCCGCGGAGGTGGCGGGCTGGTAGGCGGCGAGGGTCTGCACGGCGCCGGTGAGGCGGCCGAGCACCTCGGCGTCGGTGAGCACGTCGACCTCGAGGGCCGACTGCGAGACGAGGACGTCCTCGACGACGGTGGCGCCGGCGATGCCCGCGGAGCGCACGGTGTCGGCGTGGGCCCACTTGCCGCCGTAGGGGGTGGGGGTGGCACCGACGACGCCGAAGGGCTTGCCCACGATGGCGCCGGCGCCGTAGGGGCGCGAGAGCCAGTCGATGGCGTTGTTGAGCACGGCCGGCATCGTGCCGTTGTACTCGGGGGTCACGGCCAGGACCCGGTCGGCCGCGGCGACGCGCTCGCGCAGGGCGACCGCGGCGGCGGGGGCGTCGCCGGCGTCGAGGTCCTCGTTGTAGAACGGCAGGTCGGCGAGGCCGTCGACGATGTCGAGCACGACGCCCTCGGGGGCCTGGTCGCGCAGGACCTCGGCGAGGCGACGGTTGAGGGAGTCGGCGCGCAGGCTGCCGACCAGGACGGCGACGGTGGTGGTGGTCTCGACGGTGGTGGTCTCAGACATGGGGTGCTCCTCGGAGGACGGCCGGTCCCGCCGTCGGGCGGGTCATGGGGTGCCGGCGGCGGGCCGGCGGGTCTGCGGTCCGGTGGTACCGGACGGTCGCGATCTTAAACGGACCACAGTCCGTTTCCATTCCCGCACTGCTGTGGAACCGGTCACCCGGCTGGTCCGGCTCCCTACACTGGGCGCACCATGACCGAGCGGCCCCTCCTCCCCCTCCTCCACGACGCCCCGGTCGAGCGCGCCGACGCGGCCCGCAACCGCGCGGCCCTGCTGGAGGCCGCGGGCCGGCTGATCGGGCGGTGCGGCGGACTGGAGCGGGTCACGATGGAGGCGGTCGCCGCCGAGGCGGGCGTCGGCAAGGGCACCGTCTTCCGCCGCTTCGACTCCCGCGAGGGTCTGATGGCGGCCCTGCTCGACCACTCCGAGACCGCCTGGCAGGCCTCGGTCATCTCCGGCCCGCCGCCCCTCGGGCCCGGCGCTCCCCCGCTCGACCGGCTGCTGGCCTTCGGCCGCTCGCGGATCGAGGCCACCCTGCTCAGCGCAGACCTCATCCGCGCCGCCGGGCGGGCGGGCACGCGGTCCTACGCGGCGTACTCCTTCGTCGCCATGCACGTGCGCCACCTGCTCACCGAGCTCGGGGTGAGCGGCGACCTGCCCCTGCTGGCCACCGCCCTGCTCGCCCCGCTCGAGGTGCCGGTGCTGGAGCAGCAGGTGCGCGTGGAGGGCTTCGCTGTCGAGCGGGTCTACGCCGCCTGGGCCGACCTGGTCCACCGCGTCGTGGCCGGAGCGGCCGGCCCCGGGCTCAGCCCGCGTGGCGGCGCAGGCCGAAGGTGACGCCGTCGACGAGGGCGCCCCAGGAGGCCTCGATGACGTTGGCGCCGACCCCGACGGTGACCCACGACGACTCCCCGTCGGTGGTCTCGATGAGCACCCGGGTGATGGCGTCGGTGCCGTGCCCCTGGTCGAGGATGCGCACCTTGTAGTCGATCAGCTCGAAGCGGGCGACCTCGGGATAGGCCTGCCCGATGGCGGCGCGCAGGGCCTGGTCGAGGGCGTTGACGGGACCGTTGCCCTCGCCGGTCACGACGTAGCGCACGTCGGCGGCACGCAGCTTCACCGTGGCCTCCGACAGCGCCTCCACCCCCACGGGCGCCCCCGCGCGGGTCTCGGTGATGACGCGCCAGGACTCGACGTCGAAGTACGACGGGCGGCGGCCCTCGACCTCCTCGACGAGCAGCAGCTCGAAGGAGGCGTCGGCGGCCTCGAAGGTGTAGCCGCGCGACTCCAGCACCTTGACCCGTTCGGTGATGCGGCCCACGAGCTCCTTGCGCGACTCCCCGGAGAGGTCGAAGCCCAGCTCGCGGCCCTTGAGCTCGATCGAGGCGCGACCGGCCATGTCGGAGACCAGCAGCCGCATGTCGTTGCCGACGCCGACGGGGTCCATGTGCTGGTAGAGGTTCGGGTCGACCTTGATCGCGCTGGCGTGCAGCCCCGCCTTGTGGGCGAAGGCGGAGGTGCCCACGTAGGGCTGGCGGGAGGCGGGCGGGACGTTGGTCACCTCGGCGACCGCGTGGGCGATGCGGGTGGCCTCGCGCAGGCGTCCCTCGGGCAGCAGGGCGCGACCGGTCTTGAGCTCGAGGTTGGCCACGACGGTGACCAGGTCGGCGTTGCCGGTGCGCTCGCCGTAGCCGTTGATGCAGCCCTGCACGTGGGTCGCCCCGGCCTCGACGGCCGCCAGCGAGCTGGCCACCGCGCAGCCGGTGTCGTTGTGGGCGTGGATGCCCACGTGGAGACCGCCCGACCCAGCGCCGGACCCGCGGGCGCCGAGGGACTCCACGACGTCGTGCACGGTGTCGGCCACCCAGGGCGGCAGCATCCCGCCGTTGGTGTCGCACAGCGCGACGACCTCGGCCCCGGCCTCGGCCGCGGTGCGCAGGACCTCGAGGGCGTAGGCGCGGTCGAGGCGGTAGCCGTCGAAGAAGTGCTCGGCGTCGACGAAGACCTGCTGGCCCTCCTCGCGCAGGTGGGTGACGGTGTCGCGCACCATCGCGAGGTTCTCCTCCAGCGTGGTGCGCAGCGCCAGCTCCACGTGGCGGGTGTGCGCCTTGGCCACCAGGGTCACGGTGCCGGCGCCGCTGTCGCGCAGGGCGGCCGTGCCCGGGTCGTCGGCGGCACGCACGCCGGCCCGGCGGGTCGCCCCGAACGCCGCGAGCCGGGCGTGGCGCAGGTCGAGCTCGGTGGCGGCACGACGGAAGAACTCGGTGTCCTTGGGGTTGGCTCCCGGCCAGCCGCCCTCGATGTAGCCGACGCCGAGGCCGTCGAGGAGCGTGGCGATGGTCAGCTTGTCGGCGACGGAGAGGTTGAGCCCCTCCTGCTGGGCGCCGTCGCGCATGGTGGTGTCGTAGACGTGGAAGTCGCCGTGCAGGTCCATGGTCTCGGTGGTCTCCGTCGTGGTCCGGGCACAAAAAAACCTCTCGCGTGCGAGAGGTGGCGCGTCGGGGGCCCGAGTGGGCGCTCGACGCGCTAGCGAATGATGACGTGGTGCTGCATGCCGCTCATGCTGCCACGCGCGGCCGGCCCCCGACAGGGAGTCCCACGATGCGGCCCGGCGAGAGGCCCCGGCGACCGTACGGTGCCGGGCGGCGGCCCAGGAGGATCCACCTCGCGGCTGCTAGGGGGAGGGGCACGGTCGTGCCCCTCCCCCTAGCAGCGGCGGGCGGTGGTCCGGCGATGGCCCGGCAGCGGCCCGACGGCACCGTCGCGGACCGCGGCCGCGCCACCGGGGCCGGCACGTCTCGGGTCCTCAGAACCGTGGGGTCGGGCGGCCGCGCGGTGCGGACAGGCCGCTCCGGGCGCCCGTCGCTCAGCCGGCCGCCCACCAGGAGGGCAGGCTGACGTCGGCCAGGGGCGGGCTGTCGTCGGGGGTCCAGCGGGTGCCACCCTGGGCCTGGGCGAAGGCGCCGGCGGCCGCGAGGAGGACCAGCACGACGAGCGACACCACCCAGCGCGCGCCCGAGCGTGCGGCCGGCTCGACCACGCGGGCCAGGGGGCTGCGGACCCGCGAGCCGCCCGGCCCGGCCCACAGCGACACCGCGACGGTGGCGCCCGAGACGAGGAGGATGGTCGGGGTGGTGGCGGCGACGGCGTAGCACAGCAGCGCCACGGCCAGGCCGAGGCCGACGCTCCAGAGGGTGAGCACCGCCGTGGCCGGCAACGAGCGGGTCAGCGTCCAGGGGGCGGCCAGCAGCAGGCGGGGGCCGTCGTACCACTTCGGCCCGCGGGCCCGTCGCCGGTCGGCGGCGACGCTGCCGGCCAGCGACCCGCCCCGCAGGACGGTGACGAGGACCAGCAGCACGGCGAGGGTCACCCACGGCGCGGCGGCCGTCGCGGTGCCGACCGCGCCCGCCGCGGCGAGCAGCAGCGTCGCCCGTCGCGCCCGCTCGGCCAGCGGGGCCCGGGCCACCTCGACCGGTGCGCCCCAGGGCTCGTGGACCCAGGGGTCCCCGGAGCCCTCAGGACCGTCGGGGTCGTGCCCCTCCGGGCGCACGCCGGGATGTCCGCCCGGAGGCTCACCGGGACCGGCCTCGGGCCGGGGGGCCGACCAGGGGTCGGGGTCGCCGAGGCGGCGGGTGGGGTCCTCCTCGTAGACGCGGGTCGGCGGGTGGTCGCGCTCGACGAGCGTGCCGTCGGGTCCCCGCCCGTCGTACGCCGCACCCTGCCGGTCGCCCGGGGGGCCGGCCCAGGGGTCGGCCCAGGGGTCGGCCGCGGCCGGGTCGTCGCGCACGGACGCGGGGTCGGCGAGCACGTCGGTGGCCGGGTCGGCAGCGGCGTCGGCGTCGGCAGCGCGGTCGGCACCGGCGTCGGCGCCCGGCCCGGCGGGGTGGCCGAGGCGCTGGGCGACGGCCTCGGCGGCCAGCGCCAGCGGCAGCGTGAACGGGTCCTCGCGGGCGGGGGCCGGCAGCGGGGCGGGCGCGGCCTCGGGTCGGGTGGTCTGCGGGCGCAGCCACGCCAGCAGCTCGGCCAGGGTGGGCCGGCGCGCCGGGTCGGGGTGGAGGGCCGCGGCCACGACCTGGGCGAGGTCGCCGTCCAGCCCCGACAGGTCGTGCTCGCCGCGGCGCACGCGGTCCATGATCGCCATCGACGGGCCGCGACCGAAGGGCGCGCGGCCCAGCCCGGCGTAGGCCACGGTGGCGCCCCAGCTGTGCACGTCGGAGGCCGTGGTGGCGTCGTCGCCGTAGAGGATCTCGGGGGCGAGGTAGCCGGGGGTGCCGAGCAGCCACCCGGTGTGGGTGAGCTTGGGGTCGTCGGCCACGCGCGCCAGACCGAAGTCGATGAGGATCGGGGTGCGCCCCTCCATCAGCACGTTGGACGGCTTGACGTCGCGGTGGAGGACTCCCACGGCGTGGACCGAGTCGAGCCCCTCGGCCAGGCAGGCGGCGAACCACACGAGGTCCTCGCCCTCGATGCGTCCCTCCTCCACGACGTGGTCGTGCAGCGAGAGGCCGGGCACGTAGCGGGTGGCGACGTAGGGCACGACGGCCCACGGGTCGGCGTCCTTGATCTCGGCGACCCAGCGGCTGCGGATGCGCGAGAGCGACCCGACCTCGCGGGCCAGCCGGGCGCGGGCCTCGTCGTCGCCCACGATGTGGGGGCGCAGCACCTTGAGCGCGACCCGCTCGCCGTGGGGCGCACGGGCGAGGTGGACCACGCCCATGCCGCCCTCGCCGATCTTGGTCAGCAGCGTGTAGGGGCCGACCGTGACCGCCTGCTGGGGCGGGCGGGGCGAGGTCGCGTGCTCGCCGGAGCGCCCGTGGGAGAAGGTCGTCACCGTGGCAATCTACCGTCGCGAGCCGCCGGAACCGCGACAGCCGCGGCCGGTCGCCCCGCCGGAGCGGGGGGACCGGCCGCGGCCGGGGTGCGGGGTCGGGCGGTCAGCCCGCGGCCTGGACGGCCGGCTCGAGGGAGGCGACGAACTCGTCGAGACCCCAGGTGAGCGACAGCGCGGTCGGCGGCGAGACCGCCGAGATGTAGGACTCCCCCACCACCGAGGCGACGGTGTCGTCCTGGAACTGCTCCATGGCCTGGTAGGCCGGGTCGGCGGCGAGCTCGTCGCGCGTCGCCTCGTCGGCGACGTAGGACAGCAGGACGTCGGAGGTGAGCTTGTCGACCTCCTCGGTGCTGATCGTGTAGTAGAACGACGACTCGTCGGTGCTCAGCTCGTCGACGCTGGGCGCGAGCTCGAAGCCGAGGTCCTCGAGGAACTGCACGCGCGGGTCGGCGCCCTTGTAGACGTAGAAGGCGGTCGGGTCGATGGCGACCGCGGCGATGGTCTTGCCCTCGAACTCGGGGTGCTCCTCGGCGGCGGTGGCCACCTCGTCGTCGATGTCCTCGAGCAGCTGCTCGGCCTCGTCGGACTGGCCGAGGGCCTCGCCGACGGTGGTGATGACGTCGCGCCACGGGGTGGTCCACGGCTCGTCGGGGTAGGCGACGGTGTCGGCGATCTGCGAGAGCTTCTCGTAGTCGGCCTCGGTGATGCCGGAGTAGTTGGCCAGGATCAGGTCGGGGCCGGCGGCGGCGATCTCCTCGAAGGGCACCTCGGTGCCCTCGGTCAGCAGGGTCGGCGTCTCGGCGCCGGCGGCCGTGAGGGCCTCCTCCTGCCACGGCATGAGGCCCTCCTCGGTCGCGCCGTAGGAGTTCTTGGGCATGGCGACCGGGATCGTGCCCAGGGCGATGGCGGCGTCGGAGCTGCCCCAGCCCCAGGTGACGACGCGCTGGGGCTGCTCGTCGATCTCGGTCTCGCCGAAGGCGTGCTCGATGGTGACGGGCTCGAAGCTCTCGCCACCGGTCGACTCGCTGTCGGAGGCGCTGCCGCCGGACTCCTCGGCGCCGCAGGCCGCGAGCGGGAGGGCCAGCAGGAGGGCGCCGAGCGGCAGGGCGACCCGGCGGGCCAGGCCCCGGCGGGAGCCGCGGCGGTTCAGGGGACGAAGGGACGTCACGTCCGCTCCTCAGGTGTGCGGGACCGGCCGAGCCCGGTCGTTGAGTTAGGTAAGGCTCACCTTACATGATCGGAGCTGCGGTGCGTCACGCCCGGTCCGCGGCCCGGACCTCGGACCGCTCGCCCGGGTGGATCGCGGGGCGCGCGGCCCGCGCGGCCGCGCGCCGACCGACCGGCACGACCATCGGCGAGCCCGTGATCGGGTCGGGCACCACCTGCGCGCGCAGCCCGAAGGCTTGCTCGACGCAGTCGGCGTCGAGCACCTCGGCGGGGCTCCCCTCGCACAGCAGCCGCCCCTCGTGCATGACCACGAGGTGATCGGCGTAGCGGGCCGCGAGGTTGAGCTCGTGCAGCACCATGACGACCGTCGTGCCGCGCTGCTCGTTGAGCTCGGCGAGCAGGTCGAGCACGTCGACCTGGTGGGCGATGTCGAGGTAGGTCGTGGGCTCGTCGAGCAGCATGATGCGGGGGTCCTGGGCCAGCATCATCGCCACCCACACGCGCTGGCGCTGCCCGCCCGAGAGCTCCTCGACCCGGCGGGCGGCCAGCTCGTGGGTGTCGGTGAGGGCGAGCGCCTCGGCCACCGCGTCGGAGTCGGCGGCGCTCCAGCGTCGGAAGGCGCCCTGGTGGGGGTGGCGACCGCGGCCGACGAGGTCGGCGACCGTGATCCCCTCCGGTGCCAGGGGCTGCTGCGGCAGCAGCCCCAGCACGGCGGCGACCTCGCGCGGGCGCACCGAGCGCAGGTCGCGCCCGTCGAGCTCGACCCGGCCGGCCGCGGGGGTCAGCAGCCGGCCGAGGCCGCGCAGCAGGGTCGACTTGCCGCAGCCGTTGGCCCCGACGATCACGGTGACCCGGCCGGGCGGCACGGCGAGGTCGACGCCGTGCACCACCGTGCGCTGGTCGTAGGCCAGCTCGAGCCCGCGGGCCACGAGCCGGACCGGCGCGTGGAAGGCACCGCTCGCCGGGCCCGGGCCGGCGTCGGAGGCCTCGTCGGGTCGGGCGGGACCCGCGGGACCACCGCCGAGCGGGCGGTCGAGGGGGGATGCGGTGGTGGCGGTCATGCGGGATCTCCTTCTCACGACGTCCGGCTCACGCGGTCCGGGTGCGTCCGCTGGCCATCAGCCAGATCAGGTAGGGGCCGCCGACGGCGCCGGTGACGACACCGACGGGGACGGCGAGGTCGGCGGGCAGGAGGTGCTGGGCCACGACGTCGGCGCCGACGACGAGCACGACCCCGACGAGGGCCGCCTGGAGCAGGGCCAGCGAGCCATCGCCGAGGAGGCGACGCGCGACGGGGGCGGCGGTGAAGGCGACGAAGGCCACGGGGCCGGCGGCGGCGGTCGCCACGCAGGCCAGGGCCACCCCCAGGGCGATGACCAGGGCGCGCACCACCTCGGGGCGGATGCC
Organism: Nocardioides sp. Leaf307; assembly: GCF_001423135.1. Classification (NCBI taxonomy): domain Bacteria; kingdom Bacillati; phylum Actinomycetota; class Actinomycetes; order Propionibacteriales; family Nocardioidaceae; genus Nocardioides; species Nocardioides sp. Leaf307. Next base: position 678,302 of record NZ_LMNY01000002.1, read on the forward strand.
GAGCCCGGCGGCCTGCTCGTCGCCGAGCAGCAGCAGGTCGAGGCCCCGGGCCACCAGCACGACGAGCGGCACCAGCACCGCGAGCGCCACCCCCAGGGTCACGACGAGGCCCCAGGTGGCCTGGGCCAGGCTGCCGGTCATCCACAGCAGCGCGGCCTGCGCCTCGTTGACCTCGCTGCGCGTCAGCAGGTAGCCCACCACGCTGCTGCAGACGTAGGCCACGCCGATGCCGGCGAGCACGAAGCGGTGGCCGGTCATGCCCTGCCGCCACGCCACGGCGTAGAGCAGGAGGCCGACGAGGGCACCGCCCACCAGCGCGGAGGCGGAGACCGCGGCGCCGGTGGCTCCACCGAGCAGCAGCGCGGCCACGGCGCCGGCGCTGGCGCCCTGGGAGATGCCGATGACGTCGGGGCTGGCCAGCGGGTTGCGCAGCACCGACTGGAAGAGCGCCCCGGCCAGGCCGAAGGCCAGCCCGACCAGCACCCCGAGCACGAGGCGGGGGGCGCGCAGGTCGACCACGACGAAGCGGGCGGCGAGGTCGTCGTCGCTGCCGACGAGGGCGCCCACGACCTGGCCCACCGAGAGGCGGAAGTCGCCGAGCATGAGGGCGAGCGCCGACAGGGTGAGCGCGACGGCGGCCAGGGCCACGGTCACGACGGCGCGACGGCGCAGGCGACGGCGACGGCTCGCGGCCAGCCCGCGGCGCGCGACCTCCACCGGGCCCGGCGTCGACCCGTCGGGCGCGACCTGGCCCGCGGCAGCCCCGGACGGGCCCTGCTGCCGGCACGCGGAGGCGGGGCCGGGGCGGGTGGAGGACGGGGCGCTCATGCCGCCACCGCCTTCGAGCGGCGCACGAGCGCGACGAGCACGGGGGCGCCGATGACCGCGACGACCAGACCGGCCTCGACCTCGCCGGGGCGGGCGACGAGACGGCCGACCACGTCGGCGAGGAGCAGCACGACCGGGCCCAGCACGGTGGAGAGCACCACGATCCACCGGTAGTCGGGACCGACCACCGCGCGCGCGACGTGGGGCACGACGAGCCCCACGAAGGCGATCGGGCCCACCAGGGAGACCGCGGACCCGCACAGCAGCACGACCGCGGTGACCACCAGCAGGCGGCCCCGGGTGACGTCCTGGCCCAGCCCGCGGGCCACGTCGTCGCCGAGCGCGAGCGCGTTGAGCACCCGACCGGCGGCCAGCGCCAGGGCGAGCCCGACGAGCACGAAGGGCAGGACGGTGGTGAGCACGTCGAGCGGGCGGTTGGCCAGCGAGCCGACCTGCCAGAAGCGGTACTCGTCGAGGGTGCGGCGGTCGGTGAGCAGCACGACGGTGATGACCGAGGTGGCCGTGGCGGTGAAGGCGGCGCCCACCAGCGCGAGCTTGACCGGGGTGACGCCCTCCCAGCCGAGCGAGGCGGCGCCGTAGACGACGAGCGCGGCGACGGCGGCACCGCCGAAGGCGAAGGGGAGGTAGGCGGCGGTCGAGGCCACCCCGAGTCCGGCGATGGCCGCGACCACGGCGAGCGAGGCGCCGGCGTTGATGCCGAGGAGGCCGGGGTCGGCGATGGGGTTGCGGGTGACGCCCTGCATGAGCGCTCCCGCCGCGCCGAGCGCGGCGCCGGCGGCGAGGCCGATCAGGGTGCGCGGCACCCGCAGGTCGCGCACGACGAGGTGGTCGTTGTCGCCGGTCACCGGGTCGACCAGCGCGCGCCACACCTGGCCCGGGGCCACGTCGCGCGCGCCCCACACCAGGCTGGCGAGGGCCACGACGGCCACCAGGAGCAGCAGGACGAGCAGCGCCACGACGCCGCGCAGGGTCGTGCGAGGCGCCCGCGGGCCATCCTCGCGACGGCCTCCGCCACCTCGACCCTGCGGCGGTCCCTGGGGGGCGTGGGGCGCTGTGCCGGTCTCCGCGACGACGCTGATGGCTCGACCCTCCGCCGGTGCCCGCACCGTCTGCGCGAGCGACTTAGGTAAGGGTAACCTCACTCGGCAGCGCGCGGCCAGGGCGGTGCCCGCGTCGCGGACGCCGCACCCGGCGTCGCCCGCCGGCCGGCGGTCGGCCGGTCGGCCGGTCGGCCGGTCGGCCGGTCGTCAGACGATGCGGTGCATCCAGCCGAAGGTGTCCTCGGCGCGACCGAACTGGACGTCGACGAGGGCCTGCCGCACGGCGGTGGTGACCTCGCCGGCCTCGGCGGCGCAGGGCACCTCCCCGCCGTCCCACTTCAGGGCTCCGACGGGGGTGACCACGGCGGCGGTGCCGCAGGCGAAGATCTCGGTGATCTCGCCGCTGGCGACGCCCTCGCGCCACTCGTCGATGGAGAACCTGCGCTCCTCCACGACGTGGCCCATCTCCCGGGCCAGCTCGATGATGCTGGCGCGGGTGATGCCCTCGAGGATCGTGCCGGTCGCGGGGGTGACGATGCGCCCGTCGCGGTGCACGAAGTAGAGGTTCATGCCGCCGAGCTCCTCGACGTAGCGACCCTCCTGGGCGTCGAGGAAGACGACCTGGTCGCAGCCCTGGGCGATCGCCTCCTGCTGGGCGACCAGCGAGCTGGCGTAGTTGCCCCCGGTCTTGGCCGCGCCCATGCCGCCGCGACCGGCGCGGGTGTACTCCTCGGTCAGCCACAGGCTGACCGGCTTCACGCCGCCCTTGAAGTAGGCCCCGGCGGGGCTGGCGATGACCATGAAGGTGACGTGCTGGGCCGGGCGCACGCCCAGGAACACCTCGGAGGCGAACATGAACGGTCGCAGGTAGAGGCTCTTCTCCCCCGCGCCGGGCGCGGTGGTGTCGGGCACCCAGCGCTGGTCGACCTCGACGAGGGCGTCGACGGCCTGCACGAAGTCGGCGGGGTCGAGCACCGGCAGCGCGAGGCGGTGGCTGGAGCGCGCCATGCGCTTCGCGTTCTCCTCGGGGCGGAAGGACCAGACCGAGCCGTCGGCGTGACGGTAGGCCTTCATCCCCTCGAAGGTCTCCTGCGCGTAGTGCAGCACCGCCGAGGCCGGGTCGATGCTCAGCGGCGCGTAGGGCTCGATGCGGGCGTCGTGCCAGCCGGCCTCGGGGGTCCACTCCACGGTGAGCATGTGGTCGGTGAAGAAGTTGCCGAACCCGGGGTCGCCCAGGATGCCCGCGAGGCGCGCGTCGTCGACGGGGGTGGACGTCAGGGTGGTGCTGATCTGCATGGGGCTCACGGTAGTCGACCTCGGTGGTGGGGCCCGGCGCGGTGTGGGCGGCCGCGGGCGGGCGGGCTGGGACGGGCTGGGCTGGGACGGGCTGGGGCGGAGCGGCGTACGACGCGGTCGTGCGGCCCCCGTGACGCGCGGACGCCTCCCCCCGGTCGGGAGGAGGCGTCCGTGAGCGGTGGGGCCGGTCAGCCGCCGACGCGTGCGGCGATCGCGTCGCCGACCTCGGCGGTCGGGCGCGAGCCGGCGCGCTCGGCCAGGTCGGCGATCACCGCCGCCTCGATGACGGCGGCCGCCTGCGGGTGCCCGAGGTGGTCGAGCAGGAGCGAGGCGGAGAGGATCGCCGCGGTGGGGTCGGCCTTCTGCTGGCCCGCGATGTCGGGCGCGGAGCCGTGCACGGGCTCGAACATGCTGGGGGCGGTCCGGTCGGGGTTGACGTTGCCGGAGGCCGCGAGGCCGATGCCACCGGTGATGGCGGCGGCCAGGTCGGTGACGATGTCGCCGAAGAGGTTGTCGGTGACGATCACGTCGAAGCGCGCGGGGTCGGTGGTCAGGAAGATCATGGCCGCGTCGACGTGCATGTAGTCGACGGTGACCTCGGGGAACTCCCGGGCGACCTGCTGGGTCAGGCGCCACCACACCGCGCCCGCGTGCACGAGGACGTTGGTCTTGTGGACCAGGGTGAGCTTCTTGCGGGGCCGGCGCTGGGCGCGGGCGAAGGCGTCGCGCACGACGCGCTCCACGCCGAAGGCGGTGTTGACCGAGACCTCGGTGGCGACCTCCGCCGGGGTGCCGACGCGCAGGGCGCCGCCGTTGCCGGTGTAGGGGCCCTCGGTGCCCTCGCGGACCACCACGAAGTCGACCTCGCCGGGGTGTGCGAGGGGCGACGTCACGCCCGGGAAGATCCGGGAGGGTCGCAGGTTGACGTAGTGGTCGAGCTCGAAGCGCAGCCGCAGCAGCAGGCCGCGCTCCAGGATGCCCGGGGGCAGGTTCGGGTCGTTGGGCTTGCCGCCGACCGCGCCGAGGAGGATGGCGTCGTGCTGGCGGATCTCGCCGAGCACGGAGTCGGGCAGCACCTCGCCGGTGGCGAGGTAGCGCTCGGCGCCGAGGTCGTAGTGGGTCTGCTCGAACGTCACTCCCGCGGGGGCGACCACGTCGAGGACCTTGAGGGCCTCGGCGGTCACCTCCGGCCCGATGCCGTCGCCGGGGATGACGGCGAGGCGCACGGTGCCGGTGGCGGGCCCGGAGGGTGCTCCGGAGGTGGGGGCGGCGTTCGGGTCGGTCATGCGCGGAAGGCTAGTTGTCGTCGGGCCGCTCGCCCCCGTCGTCCCGCTGGTCGAGCGAGCGCTGGAGGGCCTCGCGGCTGCGGGGGTTCTCGGGGTCGTGGCTGGCCGGTCCCCACTCGGGGTACATGTCGTACATCGGTCTCTCCTTCGGTCCTGGGTTCGTTCCCGGGCTCGTTCCCGGGTCGTGACCCGGTCGGTCGCGCCGACCGGCGGGGCGCCGGCCGACGGCGGTGGCGCCGTGCGGCTCGCGGCACGGCTGGAACGACGACACCCCACACGGGCGGGCGGGTCGGCTCGCGGATCGCACGAGGGACGGGCCGTGCGGGGGGCGGGTCGCGCGTGGCGCACGGGCCGACCGGTAGGGACGTCATCGATCCAGCAGTGCCAAGAGACCACGTACGACGACCACCGCGGCGAGGTGGCCTCTCTGAGCAGATCTACTGCTGGGCCCCGCCGCGGCGCTCGATGAGTACGAGGATGCTCCGCATGGTGCGACCACGGTAGCCCCGCATTCCGGACGCCGGCCACCGCTTTCCGGAATCCGTCCGCGATCCGAGACGACCGTCCCGCAGTGGGAGACTCGGCGCATGAGCGCCCCTCCCGACCTTCCCGACGTGGTCGCCCGCGCGTTCGCGGTCTCACGGCGCGCGGGGTACGTGTCGTTCTGCCGCAACGAGACCGGCCGGCTGCTGGCGACGCTCGCCGCCACCCGCTCCGGCACCATGGCGGAGTTCGGGACCGGCTGCGGGGTGGGCACGGCCTGGCTGCGCTCGGGGGTGCGCGACGACGCCACCCGGATCGTCACCGCCGAGCTCGACCCCCGCCTGGCCGGCGCCGCCTCCGAGATCTTCGTCGACGACGGTCAGGTCGAGGTGCTGGCCGCCGACTGGTCGACCCTGCTCGACAAGGGCCCCTTCTCGCTGCTCTTCCTCGACTCCGGGGAGCCCACCGAGGTCGGTGTCGACGCCGTGGCCGACCTGGTCGAGGCCGGCGGCATCGTCGTCCTCGACGACTTCACCCCCTGCGAGGTCTGGCCGCCGATCAGCTACGGCCGCGTCGACACCCTGCGCGAGCAGTGGCTCACCGACCCCCGCTTCACCACCGTCGAGGTGATGGTGGCCTCCGACGCCTCCACCCTCATCGCCACCCGGCGCTGAGGCTCCGGCCCGCCGGACCTCAGGAGCCGCCGGCGGCGGGTCCGCGGGCGGGGTCGAGGCGCAGGTCGACCGTGAGGGACGGCAGCATCGCCTGGGTCAGCGGGCCGATCGCGAGCGCGTAGAGCACCGTGCCGAGCCCGAGCACCCCGCCGAGGGCCAGGCCGAGCAGCACGACGCTCACCTCGAGCCCGGTGCGCACCAGCCGCAGCGACAGCCCCGTGCGCCGGCTCAGCCCGGTCATCAGCCCGTCGCGGGGGCCGCGACCCAGCTGGGCGCCGATGTAGAGCGCGCTGGCGAAGCCGCACAGCAGGACGCCGCCGACCATGAGGGCGGCGCGGGCGGCCCAGCCCTGCGGCGCCTCGAGCAGGGCCAGCGTGGCGTCGGCGGAGAGGCCCACCACGACGGCGTTGGCGACGGTGGCGAGGCCCGGCACCTCGCGCAGCGGCACCCAGGCGAGCAGCAGCAGGAAGCTCACCGCCACGATCACCTGGCCGAGGGTGAGCGGCACCAGGCCCGCCAGCCCCGAGTGCAGCACGTCCCAGGGGGCCAGACCCAGGTCGCCGCGGACCATCATGGCCAGCGACACGCCGTAGAGCACCAGGCCGACGGCGAGCTGGGGCAGCCGGCGGCCCAGGCGCCCCGCCCGCAGCTGGGCGACGGGTCCGAGGTCGGCCAGGGCGGGTCGGGGGCGTCGGGTGGCGGTGGTCGTGGGCACCACACCAGCCTGCGCCCGATTGGCCTGGGAACAAATAGCCAATCGTGGGACAGTGGTCTGCATGACCCAGGCCACCTCCGCCCGCAGCGCGCCCCACCGCCCGGCCGGGGCGCGGCGCTCCGACCCGGGCCCGCTGCCGCTGAGCGCCACGACGGTGTCGGCCCCGCGCCTGGCCGCGCTCGTGGGCGGCTTCGACCGCTCCCCGGCCTACCTCGGCCTCGCCGACGCCCTCACCCTGCTCATCGGCGACGGCCGCATCGGCTACGGCACCCGGCTGCCCAGCGAGCGAGACCTCACCGAGGCGCTGGCCGTCTCGCGCACCACCGTCACCCGCGCCTACGCCGCGCTGCGCGAGACCGGCTTCGCCGAGGCCCGGCAGGGCGCCGGCACCTTCGCCCGGCTGCCGGGCGGGCGCGGCCGGGCCCACGACCGCGCCCTGCTGCCCGGCCCCGACGACGCCGAGGCCATCGACCTCAACTGCGCCGCGGCCAGCGCGCCGCCGGGCCTGGCCGCCGCCTTCGCCGAGGCCGCAGCACTGCTGCCGGCCCACCTCGGCGGTCACGGCTACTTCCCGGCCGGCATGCCGGCGCTGCAGGCCGCGATCGCCGCGTCGTACGCCGCACGGGGCCTGCCCACCGACCCCGCGCAGGTGCTGGTCACCCCGGGTGCGCTCTCCGCGGCCGCGATCGTGGCCCGGGCCTTCGCCGGGCCGGGCTCACGGGTGCTGGTGGAGTCGCCGGTCTACCCCAACGCGACCGGCGCCATCCGCAACGCCGGCGCCCGGCTGGTGCCCTGCCCGGTGGACCCCGACGGGTGGGACCTCGACGCCGTCGCGAGCACCCTGCGGCGCAGCCGCCCGGCCCTGGCCTACCTCGTGCCCGACTTCCAGAACCCGACCGGCCTGCTCATGGCCGACGAGGAGCGCGAGCGCTACGCCTCCTACCTGCGCGCCGCGGGCACGGTCGCGGTGGTCGACGAGGCCCACCAGGCCCTGGCCCTCGACGGCCAGGCGATGCCCGCGCCCTTCGCCCTGCACTCCCCCGACACGATCACGCTCGGCAGCGCCAGCAAGTCCTTCTGGGGCGGGTTGCGGCTGGGCTGGGTCAGGGCACCGCACCACCGCGTGGAGGCCCTCACCCAGGCCCGCCTCGTGCTCGACCTCGGCTCCCCGGTCATGGAGCAGCTGGTGCTGACGCGGCTGCTGGCCGGCGGGCCGGTGCTGCCCGAGCACGTCACCCGGCTGCGCACGCAGCGCGACGCGCTCGCGGCGTCGGTGCGCTCGCGCCTGCCCGGGTGGCGCTTCCGCCTGCCCGGCGGCGGGCTGGCGCTGTGGTGCGAGCTGCCGGCGGCGCGGGCCAGCGCCCTGGCCGACGAGGCCGAGCGACGCGGCGTGCTCGTCGCGCCCGGCCCGGTCTTCGCCGCCGACGGCGGTCTCGACCGCTTCGTGCGGCTGCCCTGGTCGCGCCCGGCCGCTGAGCTCGACGACGCCGTGGCCCGCCTGGCCGAGGCCTGGGACGTCGTCGCCCGCGGCCGCGGCCGCTCCCACACCGCCCGCGACCGCGTCACCGTCGCCTGAGACCCACCTCGCCCGGGCGTCCTCAGGTGAGGTCGACGGCGCGCACGGAGACCGCGTCGATGGCGCGCCCCATGGCGGCGAGCACGTCGGCGGGCACGGCGGAGTCGACCGAGAGGGCGACGAGGGCCAGGCCCCCGGGGGCGTCGCGGGAGACCTGCATGCCGCCGATGTTGACGCCCGCGTCGCCGAGCACCCGCCCGACGGTGCCGACGACGCCGGGGCGGTCGGCGTAGGTGAGGAAGGCCAGGTGGTCGGTGGGCTCGATGTCGAGGGCGTAGCCGTTGACCTCCACGAGCCGCTCGCGCTGGCCGATGCCGACCAGGGTGCCGCTGACCGAGACCGTGTCGCCGCCCGCGAGGGTGCCGCGCAGGGTGACGAGGTTGCGGTGGTCGGGGCTCTCGGGGTCGACCACGAGGCGCACGGCGGTGCCGCGCTCGGCGGCCAGCAGCGGGGCGTTGACGTAGGAGACGGTCTCCTCGGCGATGTCGGCCAGCACGCCCTTGAGGGCGGCGAGCTCGAGCACGGTGACGTCGTGGTCGGTGATCTCGCCGCGCACCTCCACGTCGAGGCTGGCGGCGGCCTCGCCGGCCAGCGCGCTGAAGATCCGGCCCAGCCGCTCGGTCAGCGGGATGCCGGGGCGCACGTCGTGGGCGATGACGCCGCCCTGCACGTTGACGGCGTCGGGCACCAGCTCGCCGGCCAGCGCCAGGCGCACCGACCGGGCGACCGCCAGCCCCGCCTTCTCCTGGGCCTCGTGGGTGGAGGCGCCGAGGTGCGGCGTGGCCACGACACCCGGCAGCCCCAGCAGCGGGCTGCCCGTGGCCGGCTCGTGCTCGAAGACGTCGAGGGCCGCGGCGGCCACCCTGCCCTCGACGAGGGCGTCGTGGAGCGCGGCCTCGTCGACGACGCCGCTGCGTGCGGCGTTGACGACGATGACCGAGGGCCGCACCAGCCGCAGCTCGGCCTCCCCGATCAGCCCGGTGGTCTCGGGGGTGCGGGGCAGGTGCACCGAGACGACGTCGGAGTCGCGCAGCAGGGTGGCGAGGTCGACCAGGCGCACGCCGACCTGGGCGGCGCGGCCGGGCTGGACGTAGGGGTCGTAGGCCAGCACCTTCATGCCGAAGGCCGCGAGGCGCTGCGCGACGAGCACGCCGATGCGGCCCAGCCCCACCACGCCGACGGTCTTGTCGTAGAGCTCGGTGCCGGTGAAGCTCTCCCGCTCCCACCGCCCCTCCCGCAGCGCCTCCTGGGCCGGTACGACGCACCGGGCGGCGGCCAGCAGCAGGCCCACGGCCAGCTCGGCCACCGAGACCGCGTTGGAGGTGGGCGCGTTGACGACGACCACGCCCGCGTGGGTGGCGGCGCGCACGTCGATGGTGTCGAGGGCGACCCCGGCCCGGGCGACGACCCGCAGGCGGGGCGCGGCCGCCAGGACCTCGGCGTCGACCCGCGTCGCGGAGCGCACGACGAGCGCGGAGGCGTCGGCGACCTCGCGGAGCAGGCGGGCGCGGTCGGTGCCGTCGCAGGTGCGGACCTCGACGTCGGGGCCGAGGGCCTCGAGGGTGGCCGGGCTCAGCGGCTCGCAGATCAGGACGACGGGCTTGCTCACGAGCGGTGACCTCGCTGGTCCTCGACGGGGCTCCCCGGGGCGTGGCCGCGAGAGACGCGGGCCGCCGGGGCGGTGCGCGGCGCGGTCGCGGGACGACGGCGGGGACGGGACGGTGCACGACGCTGTGCGGCCCGCACCCTACCGGCCGCGGGCGACGGGAAAGCGGTGGCACCGCGCCTACGCGGCGACTTACCGTGGACCCGTCCCATCCCCTCCCCCACGGCAGGTCCGGTTGCTCCTCTGAGGCCCACGTCCCCGCGTCGGCGAGCCCCGCTCGCCCGCGATCCGTCACGTCCTCAGGAGGCCCCATGCCCGCACCCACCCCTCGTACCCCCTCCCCGCCCCCGGACCCGGCGCCCGCGATCAGGCTGGCGGGGGTCGTCCACACCTGGGCCGACGGCACCCCCGCCCTCGGCGGCGGCGAGCCGCTCGACCTCGCGGTGCCCCCCGGCCGCTCCGGCCTGGTCGGGGCCAACGGCTCGGGCAAGTCCACCCTGCTGCGGCTGGTGGCCGGTGAGCTGACGCCCACCTCCGGTCACGTCGCGGTGCGCGGGGAGGTCGGGCTGCTGCCGCAGGACCTCACCCTCGACGTCGGCGCGGCCGTCGCCGACGTGCTCGGCGTCGGGTCGGTGCGCCGAGCGCTGCGCGAGCTGGAGGCCGGCGCCTCCGACGAGCGGGCGACCCGGCTGGTGACCGAGGTCGGCGACGACTGGGACCTGCCCGACCGCGCCGAGGCCGAGCTCGACCGCCTCGGGCTGCCCGCCGGGGTGCTCGGGCGCCGCCTCGGCGAGCTCTCGGGCGGCGAGGTGGTGCGGCTCGGGCTGGCGCGGCTGCTGCTGCGCCGACCCGACGTGCTGCTGCTCGACGAGCCCACCAACAACCTCGACGCCGCCGCGCGGCGACGTCTCGGCGAGGTGCTGGCGTCGTGGACCCGGACCCTGGTCGTGGTCAGCCACGACCGCGCGCTGCTCGAGCAGGTCGACCGCGTCGGCGACCTCCGCGCGGGGCGGGTGCGGTGGTACGGCGGCGGCTGGTCGGCCTACGCCGCGCAGCTGCGCGCCGAGCAGGAGGCCGCCGCGGCCGCCGTCACCTCGGCCCGCTCCGAGGTGCGGCGCCAGCGGGCCGACCGGGTCGAGGCCGAGCGCGTGATCGCCCAGCGCCGGCGCCAGGGCGTGCGCGCCGCACGTGCCGGCGGCATGGGACGCGCCGAGATCGACTACAAGCAGAACCGCTCGGAGCGCTCGGCCGCGGGCTACCGCACGGTCCACGAGGGGCGCCTCGAGGACGCCCGTGCCCGGCTCGAGGAGGCCGCGCGCCGGGTCCACGACGACACCGCGGTCAGGGTCGACCTGCCCGCCACCGCGGTCCCGCGGGGGCGGCGCGTGCTCGCCACCGCCGGGCTGGTGCTGCGCACCGGCGCCGCGGTCGACCTCGCCGTGCACGGCCCCGACCGGGTCGCGGTGGTGGGGCCCAACGGAGCCGGCAAGACCACCCTGCTGCACACCGTGGCCGGGCTGCTGCCGCCCGCCGCCGGCGCGGTGTCGACGTACGTGCCGACGGCGCTGCTGCCGCAGCGCCTCGACGTGCTCGACCCCGCCCGCACGGTGCTCGACGGGGTGCTCGACCGCTCACCGGGCGCCGACGCGCACGAGGCCCGGGCGCGGCTGGCGCGCTTCGGCTTCCGCGGCGACGCCGCCGGGCGCCTGGTGGGCGTGCTCTCCGGCGGGGAGCGCTTCCGCGCGACCCTGGCGGCCCTGCTGCTGGCCGACCCGGCGCCGCGGCTGCTGCTGCTCGACGAGCCCACCAACAACCTCGACCTGGCCTCCTACGACGCCCTCGTGAGCGCGCTGGCGGCCTTCCGGGGCGCGCTGCTGGTGGTGAGCCACGACCCAGTGTTCCTCGAGGACGTCGGCGTGGACCGGGTCGTCGACCTGGGCGGGACGCCTCAGAGCAGCGGCGGGGAGTAGACGCAGAGGGGGCGGGCCGTGGAGGGGTCGAGCCGGTTCTTGACCAGCCGCACGACGTTGGGCGAGTAGCTGATGCTGAGGTGGTCGCTCTGGTCGAGCGGGCAGCGCGACTGGAGCAGGATGTTGGTGACGCCGGGGTCCTTGAGGAAGGCGTTGCGGTAAGGCGTCACGACGTTGTCGAAGAGGGTCTGGATGACGGTGTAGCGCACGCCGGGCACCGTGTCGCCGCCCTGGTTGAGCCGGGCCAGGAAGTCCGAGCCCTGCCGCTGCTGCGGGATCGCCGGCGCCGCCAGGCCGACGAGCCCCTCACCGCCGGGCAGCGCGGCGACCAGCGGGAGCACGCCGAAGAAGGTCGTGCCGTAGTTGCTCGACGACAGCCCGATGAGCTGGTCGACCTTGTCGGCGCCGCCGAGGAAGCGCAGGTAGTAGCGCGGCATCATCCCGCCCTGCGAGTGCCCGACCAGGTCGACCTCGGCCGCACCGGTGGCGGCCAGCACCCGGTCGACGTACGCCGAGAGCTCCTGGGCCGACGCGGCGATGTCCGAGAGGCCCCGGTAGGGCGTGCGGGTGTAGCTGCCGTAGTCGAGGGCGAAGACGCAGTAGCCGGCCGCGGCGAGGTCGGGGGCCATCTGCGCCCAGTTGTCGTAGCGGTTCTCGACCGTGCCGTGGACCAGCACGACCGGGCGCGGGTGGGCGGCGCTGGGCCGGCAGGCCCAGTCGTTGGCGCCGGGCGGGTCGAGGTCGGGCAGCAGGTTGCTCAGCAGCAGCGCGGCAGGGAACGACGTCAGCCGCGGCCCGACGCCGCTCTCCTGCGCCGCCGACGCCGCGGCCGACGCCACGGGGCCGAGATCGGCCGCCGCCGCCGGCGGCCCGCCGGCGAGCGCGGCCCCCAGGGCGGTCGTGGCGAGCAGGGCGGCGAGGGCGCGCAGCGGCGAGCGTCGGGTCACCCGCCGACCGTAACCGCCGTCACACCGTCGGGGCCACACCTGTCCACCGGGACAGGTGGGCGGGGCCCGTCGCCGGCCGCACCCGCCGGCGCCCGCCGTGGGTCAGAGCGCGCACCCGTCGGGCCCGCAGGCCTCCCCCGCCTCGCCGGCTCCGACGACCTGCAGCGGCGGGTGGGCCTCGGTCCAGGCGGTGCGCAGGACCTGGGCGAAGACGTCGGCCGGCTGGGCACCGGAGATGCCGTAGCGCCGGTCGACGACGAAGAACGGCACGCCGGTGGCGCCGTAGGCCCGGGCCTGCTCGACGTCGGCGGCGACCTCCTCGGCGTGGGCCTGCCCGGCGAGGACCGCGCGGGCCGGCCCCTCCTCGAGTCCGGCGGCCCGGGCGGCGGCCACCAGCACGTCGTGGTCGCCGACGTCCTCGGCCCGGCTGAAGTACGCCGCGAGCAGCTCCTCCTTGAGCGCGCGCTGCTGCGCGGGCCCGCCGACGGCGAGGGCGTGGTGCAGCAGCCGGTGGGCGTCGACGGTGTTGGTGTGCACGGTGTCGAAGAGCCGCAGCTCCAGGCCCTCCTCGGCGCCGGTCTCGACCAGCGAGGCCACCATCTGGCGCATCTCGTCCTCGGGGCGGCCGTACTTGCGCGCCAGCTGCGGCAGGGTCTTCTCGTGGCCGTGGTGCGGCGCGGAGGGGTCGAGCTCGAAGGAGCGGTAGACCACCTCGACCTCGTCGGCGTGCTCGAAGTCGGCCAGCGCCGACTCCAGCCGGCGCTTGCCGACGTAGCACCACGGGCACACGACGTCTGACCAGATCTCGATCTGCATGCCTGCCCCAACGGCCCCGGGGCACGGGGCATTCCGCGCGGGCCGCGCGCCGGCCGGGTGGCGGGCGACCGGACGCCACGAGCCGGCGCCCCGGGTGGGGCGCCGGCTCGGCGGGTGCTGCTGGTGCTGCTGGTGCTGCTGGTGGTGCGGGTCGTCCCGGGCGGGACCGACCGGGTCAGCGGGCGGAGGTGCCCTCGACGTAGTCGGAGTCGTGGCTCTTGACCCAGGCCATCAGCTTGCGCAGCTCGCGGCCGGTGGACTCGATCGGGTGCGCCTCGCCCTTCTTGCGGAACTCGGTGAACTCCGGCGAGCCGTTGTCCATGTCGGTGATGAAGCGCTCGGCGAAGGCGCCGTTCTTGATGTCGGCGAGCACGTCCTCCATGTTCTTCTTCACCTCGGGCGTGATGACCCGGGGGCCCGAGACGTAGTCGCCGAACTCGGCGGTGTCGGAGACCGACCAGCGCTGCTTGGCGATGCCGCCCTCGTACATCAGGTCGACGATGAGCTTGAGCTCGTGGAGGCACTCGAAGTAGGCCACCTCGGGCTGGTAGCCGGCCTCGGTGAGCACCTCGAAGCCGTACTGCACCAGCTGCGAGGCGCCGCCGCACAGCACGGCCTGCTCGCCGAAGAGGTCGGTCTCGGTCTCCTCGGTGAAGGTGGTCTTGATGCCGCCGGCACGCAGGCCGCCGATGGCCTTGGCGTAGGACAGCGCGAGGTCCCAGGTGGAGCCCGAGGCGTCCTTCTCGACGGCGACGAGCACGGGCACGCCGCGGCCGTCGACGTACTCGCGGCGCACGAGGTGGCCGGGGCCCTTGGGGGCGACCATGAAGACGTCGACGCCCTCGGGCGGGGTGATGTAGCCGAAGCGGATGTTGAAGCCGTGGCCGAAGACGAGGGTGTCGCCCTCGGCGAGCGCCGGGGCGATCTCCTCGGCGTAGAGCTTCCGCTGGTGCTGGTCGGGGGCGAGGATGACGATGACGTCGGCCTCCTCCGCGGCCTCGGCGGGGGTGAGCACGCGCAGGCCCTCGGCCTCGGCCTTGGCCCGGCTCTTCGAGCCCGGCTGCAGGCCGATGCGGACGTCGACGCCGGAGTCGCGCAGCGACAGCGAGTGGGCGTGGCCCTGGCTGCCGTAGCCGATGACCGCCACGCTCTTGCCCTGGATCAGGGACAGGTCGGCGTCGTCGTCGTAGAACATCTCAGCCACGGGGGCTTCTCCTTCGGGTTGGTTTCAGTGGAGGTGCGTCGGGGGCGCCGGGTCAGACCGCGGCGGGCGGAGCGGGGGTGGCGACCGGGCGCAGGCTGCGCTCGGAGATGGAGCGGGAGCCGCGGCCGATGGCGACCATGCCGGACTGCACGAGCTCGCGGATCCCGAAGGGCTCCAGCACGCGCAGGAAGTCGGCGATCTTGCCGGCGTTGCCGGTGATCTGCACGGTGAGGGCGTCGGGGGCCACGTCGATGACCTTGGCGCGGAAGAGCTGCACGGTGTCGAGCACCTGGCCGCGGGTCTCCGCGGTGGCGGCGACCTTGACGAGCACCAGCTCGCGGTTGACCGAGGCGCCCTGGTCGAGCTCGACGATCTTGATCACCTCGACCAGCTTGTTGAGCTGCTTGGTGACCTGCTCCAGCGGGGAGCGCTCGACGTCGACCACGATCGTCATCCGCGAGATCTCCGGGTGCTCGGTGGGGCCCACCGCGAGGCTGTCGATGTTGAAGCCGCGGCGGCTGAAGAGCCCGGCGATGCGGGCCAGGACACCGGGCTTGTTCTCCACCAGCACCGACAGGGTGCTGCGGGAGTCGGCGTGTGCGCTCACAGGTCGTCCTCGTCGAAGTCGGGCGCGAGGTCTCGCGCGTACTTGATGTCGTCGTTGCTGGTGCCGGCGGCGACCATCGGCCACACCATGGCGTCGCGGTGCACCCGGAAGTCCACCACGACGGGCACGTCGTTGATCTCCATGGCCTTCTCGATGGTGGCGTCGACGTCGCCGGGGGCCTCGCAGGACAGTCCGACGCAGCCGTAGGCGTCGGCGAGCTTGACGAAGTCGGGGATGCGCACCGGGCCGCCGTGGCGCTGGAGGTTGGTGTTGGAGTAGCGCTCGTTGTAGAAGAGCGTCTGCCACTGGCGCACCATGCCGAGCGACTCGTTGTTGATGATCGCGACCTTGATCGGGATGCCCTCGATCGCGCAGGTGGCGAGCTCCTGGTTGGTCATCTGGAAGCAGCCGTCGCCGTCGATCGACCAGACGGTGGTGTCGGGCATGCCGACCTTGGCGCCCATCGCGGCCGGCACCGAGTAGCCCATGGTGCCGAGGCCGCCGGAGTTGAGCCAGGTGTTGGGGTGCTCGTAGCCGATGAACTGCGCGGCCCACATCTGGTGCTGGCCGACGCCGGAGGTGTAGATGGCCTCGGGCCCGGCGATCGAGCCGAGCCGCTCGATGACGTACTGCGGCGAGAGGCTGCCGTCGGTGGGCAGGTCGTAGCCCAGGGCGTACTTCTGCTTCACCCCGGCCAGGAACTGCACCCACTGCTCGTAGTCGCCGGTGGTGCCGGCGTCGCTCTCGGCGGTGAGCGCCACGACGAGGTCGGAGATCACCTCGCGGCAGTCGCCCACGATCGGGACGTCGGCGTGGCGGTTCTTGCCGATCTCGGCGGGGTCGATGTCGGCGTGCACGACCTTGGCGCCGGGGGCGAAGGAGTCGAGGTTGCCGGTGACGCGGTCGTCGAAGCGGGCACCGAGGCTGATGATGAGGTCGCTCTTCTGCAGCGCCGCGACCGCCGCCACCGTGCCGTGCATGCCGGGCATGCCCAGGTGCTGGGGGTGGGAGTCGGGGAAGGCGCCGCGGGCCATCAGGGTCGTGACCACCGGCATGCCGGTGAGCTCGGCCAGCACGCGCAGCTCGCGGTGGGCGCGGGCGCGGATGACGCCGCCGCCGACGTAGAGCACCGGGCGGCGGGCCTCCAGGGCCAGGCGCGCGGCCTCGCGGATCTGCTTGGCGTGCGGCTTGGTCACCGGGCGGTAGCCGGGCAGCTGGAGCTCGGTGGGCCAGCGGTAGTCGGTCATGGCCTGCAGCGCCGACTTGGCGACGTCGACCAGCACCGGCCCGGGGCGACCCGTCGAGGCGATGTGGAAGGCCTCGGCGACCTTCTGCGGGATCTCGGCGGGGTCGGTGACGAGGAAGTTGTGCTTGGTGATCGGCATCGTGATGCCACGGATGTCGGCCTCCTGGAAGGCGTCGGTGCCGATCATCGAGGCCCCGACCTGACCGGTCACGGCGACCAGCGGCACGGAGTCCATGTGGGCGTCGGCGAGCGGCGTGACCAGGTTGGTCGCGCCCGGGCCCGACGTGGCCATGCAGACCCCGACCCGCCCCGTCGCGGCGGCGTACCCCTGGGCGGCGTGGCCCGCACCCTGCTCGTGGCGCACCAGGATGTGGCGGATGGAGGAGTCCATCAGCGGGTCGTACGCCGGGAGGATCGCGCCGCCGGGGATGCCGAAGACGTCGGTCACGCCGG
This sequence comes from Nocardioides sp. Leaf307, assembly GCF_001423135.1. NCBI lineage: Bacteria > Bacillati > Actinomycetota > Actinomycetes > Propionibacteriales > Nocardioidaceae > Nocardioides > Nocardioides sp. Leaf307. The sequence continues at coordinate 695,070 of NZ_LMNY01000002.1, forward strand.
CCGCCTCCAGCGACTTGATCAGGCTCTGCGCACCCGTCACCTGCTCGCTCATGCCTCTGTGCCCCTTGCTCCTGTGTGGCCCGCGGGGGGCCGGTGTGTGGCTCGTGGAAGGTGGCCCCGGAGGGCCGTGCCGCCTGGACCTGCGCGCTGGATCCGCCTGCCGGTGCTGCGTGCTGGATCTGGCGTGCCGCTCGTGGTCGCCTCCGGTGTGCGAGGCACAAAAAAGCCCCCCGGCCCGAGGGCGACGAGGGGTGACACGTGGACTTCGACCGGGTGTGGTGGTCTCAGCTCACGCGTCGCGTGCGTACAAGAAGGTCCTGGCGCATGCTGACCACGGTAGCCCGTGGCCCCTCTCCCGTCACCACACCCTGCCACCCCGTCCCACGATGCGGGACGGCGGTCCCACATCGTGGTCGGGTCGAGGGTGCCGATCGGCGGCCCGGGTGCGCACGCGGCTGGGTGCGGCGTTCCCGATCACGCAATTTTGCCGGTTGCGCGGTCCCGCGGTGGCGCCGTCCGCGCCGACCGCGCAAACCTCCCCGCCACCGTCCCGCCCGCCCGCCCGCGCAATTGCGCCGGTTGCGCAGTCCCGCGGCGGTGCCGTCCGCGCCGACCGCGCAAACCTCCCCGGCACCGTCCCGCCCGCCCGCGCAATTGCGCCGGTTGCGCAGTCCCGCGGCGGTGCCGTCCGCGCCGACCGCGCAAACCTCCCCGGCACCGTCCCGCCCGCCCGCGCAATTGCGCCGGTTGCGCAGTCCCGGTGGCTGCGCGGACCCTCGGCCGCCCCGCCGGGGGCGGCCGAGCGGGGCTCAGGCTTCGTCGGCGAGCGGGGCGGTGGCGGAGCCGTCGCGACCCAGCCAGGTGCAGACGCAGGCGTGGTTGCCCTCGGCGTCGGCGAGCACCCAGAAGGCCGGGGCGTAGCCGTCGTTGACGAGGGTGCCGCCAGCCTCGACCGCGGCGCGCACGCGCTTCTCGGCCAGCTCCGGGGGCACGGTGACGTCGAGGTGGAAGCGCTGACCGGACGCCCCCGCGCGGTCGGCGGCCCCGCCGCCGGCCCCGTCGGCGCCACTGTCGGCGGCGTTGTCGGCGGCGTTGTCAGCGGAGCTGTCGGCGGCCCCGTCGGCGGAGCGCTGGAACCACAGCGCCGAGCGGCCGTCGCCGTCGAGCACCTCGTCGTCCTTCCCGGCGCTCGGGTCGAGACCGAGCACGGCGGCCCAGAAGGGCTTGATGCCCGACGGGTCGGGGGTGTCGAGGGCCCACTCGAGGGCCTGCACCTCGTGCGGCGCCGGCTCAGCGCCGACCTGGCCGGCCAGGTCGGTGATCGTGGCGGCCAGGCGCAGGTCGCGACGGGTGATGCCGCCGACGTCGTGGCTGGAGAGCACCACGTCGACGTGGGGGTAGCGCAGGTCGACGTCGGGGTGGTGGTCGACCGCGTCGGCCGCGTCGGCGATCGCGGCGACCAGGCGGGCGCCGGTGCTGAAGTCGCCGGTGCGGAAGCGCGCGTGGAGGCGCCCGAGCACGAAGCGCCACTCCTCGAGCAGGGCCTCGGCCACGTCGTGGCCGGTGAGCACCTGCTTGTCCGGGTCGGTCTGCTGGTCGTCGGTGGTGTCGGTCTGGCTCGTGTCGCTGCTCATGGGAGGACCTCCTGCCCGATCGGCCCGGGGTTCCAGGCGATCTCCCAACGGTAGCCGTCGGGGTCGGCGAAGTAGCCGGTGTAGCCGCCCCAGGCGCGCTCCTGCCCGGGGTGCACCGGGTCGGCGCCGGCGCCGCGGGCGGTGGCGAGCACGGCGTCGACCTCCTCGCGGGTGGCGACGTTGTGGGCCAGGGTGAGCGGCGCCAGACCGGGCCCGCCGGCGAGCGGACCGACCTCGGCCTCGAAGGCGTCGCGGTCCCACAGGGAGAGCACGAACCGGTCGGCGACCTTGACCATCAGCACCTCACCCTCGACGTCGAGCGCGGCCCGCCAGCCGAGGCCGTCGAGGTAGAACCGTCGGCTCGCGGCGAGGTCGCGCGCGGCCAGGGTCACGAAGCTGAGTCGCTGGTCCATCCGCCGACCCTGCCAGAGGGCGCCGCCCGAGGCCATGGCTTGCACGGCTCGGCCGGGGTCGAGCCGGGCGGCGTCCCGCACGAGGTGGTCACCGCCGACGGCGCCCGCCCGGACCGGGGCCGGGTCGGCTCAGGCCCGCACGCCCTTGCGCCACGACGAGAAGGACCGCACCGAGGCGCGCCGCGGACGCACCAGCCACGGCCACGGGTGCACCTCCGCCGGCTCCAGCGCCGCGGCCCGGCGCGCCCATCCGGGCACCGGCGCGTGGGTCGTCGCGAGCGAGCGACCGGCCAGCTCCTCGACCACGTCGCCCCGGCGTACGTCGAGACCGCGGCCCGCGCCGAGCTCGCCCAGGGTCTCGGCGAGGAAGACCAGCCGCTTGCCCGAGAGCCGCAGACCGCGCAGCAGCGGCTCGTCGAAGACGAACACCGCGGGCCGCTCGGGGTCGGCCGCCAGCGCGGGGTCGGTGTCGCCGAGGGACTCCGCGGTGAGCCAGACCTCCTCGGCCCCGCCGCCCTCGACCGACTCGGGGCCGGCCGGGATGTCGCCGGGACCGAGGTCGGGGGCGCCGGGCCCCTCGACCCGCGCGCCGGTGGAGGCCTCGGGCCAGTCCTGCACGGGGCAGGCGGCCTTCAGGGGGCACGAGCGGCACAGCTGCGGCGCGCGCTTCTCGACCTGCCAGCGGCTGAAGCCGTAGGGCTTGCCGCTGCCCGTGCCGGTGGTCCACTGCCAGCCCAGCCGGTTCGCGGCGCGCGAGCCGTCGAGCAGGTGGGCGAACATCGCGTCCTCGCCGTCGCGCCAGGCCGCACCCTCGCGCACGGCCCACTGGGAGGCCAGCCACATGCGGGTCTGGTTGACCAGCCACCCGTCGTCGTGGAGCTCGCCGACCACGGCGTCCATGCACGCCATCTCCCGCGGCCAGGGGTCGCGGCCGTCGGCGGGTCGGGGTCCGGCGGGCTGCTCGTGGCGCAGCGGACGGCCCAGGGCGGGCCCGACACGGGCGTAGAGGTGGCGGGCGTACTCCTGCCACAGCAGCTCGTCGCGGTACTTGCGGCGGTCGCGCTCGGAAGCGTCGCCGACCGCCGACCACACCGCGGGCAGCGGGGTGAGCCCGTGGCGGATGTAGGGCGACATGCGGCTCGCGCCGCGGCGCCCCACGGGCAGCACCGTGCTGCGGTTGCGGGCGTAGCCGGTGATGTCGAGGGCCGCGAGCGCGGCGTCGGCGGCGCCCTGCCCGCCGGTGAGCGCTCCGGCGCGCACCCCGTCGGGGCCCTCGAGGGTCAGGTCGCCCAGGTGGGCCGCGACCCACGCGACGACGTCGTCGCGGGTCGCGCCGTCGGCGAGGGACGGGGGCGGCGGGAGGCTGGGCACCACCTCAGCATCGCCCGCGCCACCGACACTCGGGTCACCCTCGTGGCTCCGGTCGGCCCGGGGCGGCTCGTGCGGGGCGGCTCGTGCGGGGCGGGTCGATGGTCGGGTCGGGTGGGGCGAGCGTCATGCGAGAGGTGGATGCGCATCCACTTGTCGCATGACGTCCCGCAGCGGGCGGCGGTGCGGGCGCGCGGGCGGCGGGTCGGCGGGGGGCGGCTCGGGCCCCGGCGGCGAGCGTCATGCGCACCGTGGATGCGCATCCACCCTCCGCATGACGTCCCACAGCGGGCGGCAGGCGGGCGGCGGGCCGGCGGGTGGCGGGCCGGCGGCTCGGGCCCCCAGCGGCGAACGTCATGCGCACCGTGGATGCGCATCCACCCTCCGCATGACATCCCGCAGCGGGCGGCAGGCGGGCGGCGGGCCGGCGGGCAGGCAGGCGGCGGGTCGGGCCCCGGCGGCGAACGTCATGCGCACCGTGGATGCGCATCCACCCTCCGCATGACGTCCCGCGGCGGGGGCGGGGGCGGGCGACGGCGTGGTCAGGCGAAGGTCTGGACGAGGGTGCGGTCGCCGGTGTCGACGTCGGCGAGGGCGCCGTTGACGAGCGGGAGGAAGGGCTGCACGTGGCCGATCTCCACGTCGAGGACGACCGGGAGGTCGAGCATCCCGAGGGCGTCCTTGACCGCCTCGGCCTGGGTCAGGTGCTCGGCGGCGGGGGCGGAGGTGCGCCCGACGAGGATGCCGGTGGCGTGGTCGAACCACCCGGCCAGGCGCAGGCCGTGCAGCGCGCGGGCGACGTCGTAGGCGCCGTGCTCGGCGGCCTCGACGTAGACGACCAGGCCGTCGTCGGCGTGGGCCTCGCCGAAGCCGCGCACGTCGGCGTACGCCGTGCCCGCCAGTGGGCTCAGCACCTCCAGGCAGCCACCGACCAGGCGTCCGGAGAAGGAGGCCTCTCCCCCGCCCAGCAGCGACCAGCCGCCCTCGTCGGGCAGCGTCATGCGGTCGACGCCGGGCTCGGCGACGTAGTCGTCCCAGCCGTCGGCGCGGTAGCGGCCCGGACTGGTCTGGGTGAGGGGGCCGGTGGCGGAGGCGACGTCGACCCAGTGCAGCAGGCCGTCGGGGGCGGCGTAGGGGGTGTCCATGAGGTTCCAGCCGTGCAGGGTGGCCCAGCCCAGCCGGGTGGTGAGCGGCAGCAGCACGGTGTCGAGGTCGCTCCACCCGACCACCCAGGTGGGCTCGGCGCGCTCGACGGCGGCCCAGTCGAGCTCCTCGAGCAGGTCGACGGCCAGCTCGCCGCCCCAGGGCGGCACGACGGCGCGGATCGCGGGGTCGGTGAGCATCGCGCCGAGCTCGGCCGCGCGCCTGGCGCGCGGGGCGGAGGTGACCGACGAGCCGTCGAGGCAGTCGCCGAGCACCACCTCGAAGCCGCGCTCGCGCAGCGAGGCCACGGCGGCGTCGAGGCGCGGGCGCAGCGGGCCCGCCACCCCCGAGGAGGGAGCGGTCACGCCGATCGTGTCGCCGGGCTGCAGGGGCGTGGGGTAGCGCATGGCCTCACCCTGCCACGCGGCCCGACGAGCGCCCTGCGGGCGGGGCGACGAGCGCCCTGCGGGCGGGGCGGGCGGCGCGTGCACCCGGACGTCATGCGCCACGAGGATGCGACTCCACCCTCCGCATGACGTCCCGCACCTCACCCGGCAGGCCGGCAGGCCGGCGGCGACCTCAGCCGAGCAGCCCCCCGAGCACGTCGCGCACCTGCTCGAGACCGGCGCGGACCTCGGCGTACGACGTCGACAGCGGCGACAGGCCGAGGCGCAGGCCGCCGGGGTCGCGGTAGTCGGGGATGACGTCGCGGCGCCACAGCTCGGTGGTGACCTCGCGCATCCGCTCGTGCACCAGGGTGACGTGGCCGCCGCGCAGGGCGGGGTCGCGCGGGGTGGCCACGCCCACGCCGAGCGGCGCGAGCAGGTCGTCGGCCAGGTCGAGGGCGTAGCCGGTCAGCCCCACCGACTTCTCGCGCACCGCGGCGATGCCGACCCGGTCGAGGAGCTCGAGCATGTCGCGCACAGGCTGCATGCCGACCACCGGCGGCGTGCCCGACAGCATCCGCCGGATGCCCTCGGCCGGGCGATAGGTCGGGCCCATGAGGAAGGGGTCGTGCGCACCGATCCAGCCCTGCAGCGGCTGCTCGATCTCGGCGAGCAGCCGCTCGGCGACGTAGACGAAGGCCGGCGACCCGGGGCCGCCGTTGAGGTACTTGTAGGTGCAGCCCACCGCGAGGTCGGCGTCCCAGCCGTCGAGCTCCACCGGCACCGAGCCCACCGAGTGGCTGAGGTCCCAGAGCACCAGCGCGCCCGCGTCGTGCGCGAGACGGGTCAGCGTCGCGCCGTCGGCGAGGTACGCCGAGCGGTAGGCCACGTGGCTGAGCACGACGAGCGCCGTACGCTCCCCCACGGCGTCGGCCAGCAGCTCCTCGCTCACCCCGAGCGCGGTGTCGACCTCGACCCAGCGCAGGGTCAGCCCGCACTCGCGGGCCACGCCCTCGGCGAGGTAGCGGTCGGTGGGGAAGTTGTCGCGGTCGACCACGATCTCGTCGCGGCCCGGACGCAGCGCCACCGCGGCGCGCATCGCCTTGTAGAGCAGCACGGTCGTGGAGTCGCCGATGGTGGTCTGGCCCGCGGCGGCGCCCAGGCAGGTGCGGGCGATGTCGTCGCCGACGCGCTGCGGCAGGTCGAACCAGTCCTCGTCCCAGCCGCGGATCAGCCGCCCGCCCCACTCGTGGTCGACGAAGCCGGCGAGGCGGGCGCCGGTGACGGCGAGGGGGCGGCCCAGGGAGTTGCCGTCGAGGTAGACCAGCGGGCTGCTCGCGCCGACGAAGCGGTCGCGGTGGGGGGCCAGCGGGTCGGCGGCGTCGCGGGGGGCGGGGTCGAGGTCGCTCACGGCGCATGTCTACACGCGCGCCCGCCCCGGGCCCGCCACCGGCCCGGCGCGCCCGGCTAGGTTCGGGGTCGTGGAGATCCGCGAGCTGACCCCCGACGACTGGGAGGGCGAGGCCGCCCTGGCCGAGGAGGCCTTCGGCGCCCCGCCGGCCGGCAGCCCGCCCCGCACGCGCCCGGCCGAGCCGCCGCCGGGTCGCCACGGCTGGGGCGCTCTCGACGGCGGCCGGCTCGTGGCCAAGGTGGTCGCGCTCGAGCAGGCGTCGTGGTGGGGCGGGGTCGAGCTCGCCACCTGCGGCATCGCGGGCGTGGCCGTCGCCGCGGAGCATCGCTCCGGCGGGCTGCTCGCCGCGGTGATGGCCCCGCTCCTCGCGCAGGCCGCCGCGCGCGGCGAGGTCCTCTCGACGCTCTACCCCACCGCCCCCGGCATCTACCGCTCGCTGGGCTGGGAGCTGGTCGCCGCCCTCGACCGGGTCACCCTGCCGACCGCCTTGCTGTCGCGCGTGCGCCCGCCCACCGGCGTCACCACGCGGCGCGCCGAGGTGGGCGACGTGCGCGCGGTGCAGGGGCTGTACGCCGCCTGGGCCGCGGCGCAGAACGGTCCGCTGACCCGCACCGGCCCGCGTTTCGACCGGCCCGACGCCGAGCTCCACGCCGACCGCGGCGCGACCACCCTGGCCGTCGACGCCGCGGGGCGGGTGGTCGGCTACGCGAGCTGGTCGCGCCACGGCGGCTACGGCCCCGACGGCGTGCTCGAGGTGCACGACCTCCTCGCCGTCAGCGCCGACGGCTACCGCGCGCTGTGGCAGGTGCTGGCCAGCTCCGCCTCCGTCGCCCCCACCCTCGCGCTGCGCACCTCCGGTGCCGACCCCGCACGGCTCCTCCTGCCCGGCGTCACCTGGTCACCCGACCCCGCCGCCCACCACCCCTACATGCTGCGGGTGCACGACGTCGCCGGCGCCCTCACCGCTCGACGTCTCGCCCTCCCCGCGGGTCCCGGCCCGCGGGGCGGGGCCGGGGGCGGGACCGGGGACGGGGCTGCCGGGTCAGGTGTCGCGATCGACCTCGCCGTGGCCGGCGACCGGCTCGGCGCCGACGGTCGCTACCGGCTCACGCTCGGCGACGGGCCGGGCCGCTGCGAGCGGCTGGCCACCGGTGGGGTCGCGGGCGGTGCGCCGGGCGGGGTCGACGTACCGACCCTCACGCCGCAGGGGCTGGCCCTCCTCTTCGCGGGCGTGCAGACCTGCGCCAACCTGCGCATGCTCGACCACCTCACCGGGCCCGACCACCACGACACCCTGCTCGACCTGCTGCTCGCGGGCCGCCCGCTGCACGTGCGCGACTACTTCTGAGCCGCCCGGTCGGTCCGGTGCGCAACGGCGCAATTGCGCCGGTTCAGCAACCCACGCGACCCACCCCGGCACCAGCCGCGCACACCCCTCACCCGACCGGCGGCGCCACCACGCAATTGCGCCGGTTCAGCAACCCACGCGACCCACCACCGGCACCAGCCGCGCACCCCCCCACCCCACCCCCCGCACCACCACGCAATTGCGCCGCTTCAGCAACCCACGCGACCGACGGCGACCGCGGGTCAGGGCCGGCGCCGCAGCGCCCGACCCACCGCCAGCCCGACGGCGACGCCGAGCAGGGTCTCCACGGCGCGGTCGAGCAGCAGCGTGCCGACGGGCACCGGGCTGGCCAGGTGCACCATCAGCAGCGCCAGCGGCGTGATGGCGACCAGCGCGAGGGCGTAGTTGCGCCCGACGAGCAGCTCTGCGCCCACCTGCAGCGCGACCACCACGAGCACGAGGCCCAGCCCCTCGAGGTCGAGGCCGAGCAGGGCCGCGGCGACCAGCAGACCGACGCCTGTGCCGAGGAGGCGGTGCAGCCCCCGCACGGCCTGGGCCCGCGGGTCGCGCGCGGCGAGCGGCACCACGGCCGAGACCATCGCCCAGTAGGGGTGGCCGATGCCGGTCGCGGTGGCCAGCGCACCGGCCAGCGCCACGCCGAGGGCGGCCCGCAGCGCGTGGCGTCGTACGTCGGTCGGCGCGACCCGGGCGGCCGCGACGGCCGTCGCACCTGCCGTCGCACCCGCCGCCGCTTGCGCACCCACCGCTGCACCGGGCCCACCGGCGGCGCCCGACCCGACAAGCCTGGCGCGCACCGCCGCGCCGAGGCCCCCCACGACCACGGCGAGCGCGGCCGAGGCCGCCGCCACGCCCAGAGCGACCGGCACGTCGCCCGCCGTGGAGGGCACCGAGGCGGTGGCGCCGAAGGCGAAGACGAGGAAGAGCGCCCCGGGCGGGTGCCAGGCGTGGCGGTCCGACAGCGTGGAGCCGAGCGCGGCGGCGCCGGCCGCCAGCGGCACGGCCAGCCAGGCGCGGTGCGGGGAGGTCGCCACGATCGTGCCGAGCCCGACGGCGAGCACCAGGAGCGTCGCGAGCGTGAGCTGCATGCGGCGTCGCTCGGCGCCGCCGCGGTCGCGGGCGTAGAGCGCGGCGAAGGCGCCGAAGGTGGCGTAGAGCGCCCACTCGAGACGACCCGCGGCCAGCAGCACGAGCAGCGGCACGAGGATCGAGACCCCCGCGCGGGCCGCGACGCGGTGCGCGCCGTCGTGGGGTCCGAGGGCGAGGAGCTGGTCGCGCAGCCGGCCACCGCCACCACCACCGGGCCGGCGCGGCGTCGTCGTGGGCGGGCGTGATGGCTCGGTCGTCACCTCAGGCACGTCCGGTCGAACCGTCGGGGCCGCGCCACCTTCCCGCGGGCTTCCACTGGGTGGAGGTCGGGGCGGTGGTGCCCGCGACGCCCGGTGACCCGCCCGGGGTCGGGCTGGAGGGCGCCCGAGCCCGTCGGGTGGCTCACGGCTGGCTCACTGGTAGCTCACGAACCTCACCGCGGGCCGGATCGCGTGCACCTCGCGCGGGCCCATCAGGTCGACGTCCTCGTCGTAGAAGAGCTTGAAGCCGCGACGGAACTGCTGCGGTCGCACGACCGCGCGGTAGGTCGCGAGCTTCTCGCGGGGCGCGCCGAAGCCGTCGACGTGCTGCACCGTCGCCAGCTCCCGGCGCGAGGTGACGGCCGCGAGGTCGCGCACCATGTCGGTGCGGAACTGGTGGAGCACGAAGAGCTTCTGCGGCAGCTCCCAGCGGCGCACCAGCCCGGCCAGCCAGGCCGAGGTGCGGTCGACCTCGCGGGCGCCGACGCTGCCGATGACCTGCCCGGGCACCTCGCGGCGCCCCATCCGCCACTCGGGGTCGAGGGCGAGCCCGACGTGGGGCTCGCGCAGCGCCCACTCCCAGCGGCGGGCGGTGTCGAGGAAGCCGGTGCGGCCCGGCTGCAGGTCGAGCAGCAGCAGCGCGTCGTGCCGGCGCGCCGCGGCGATCCAGCGCTCCACCTCGGCGCGCGGCACGTCGTGGGCGTAGTCGCCGTCGTCACCGGGCCCGGCGTCGGCGATGGTCACGATGAGCTCGTAGACCGGCTGCACGGGCGAGCCGGGGCGGGCGAAGGGCCGCGCCGCGGCGTCGAGGCGCTCGCGCACCTGCTCGGGCGCTCCTTCCCCGAGCACCCCGAGGGCGGGGGTCTGCGCCGTGCCGTAGTAGGCCACCAGGAAGTCGTCGGCGCCGAAGACGCGGCGCGTGCCGTTGGGCAGCAGCGTCGCGGCGTTGGCGGCCCGCACCTGCTCCGGCGTACGCCGGTCGCCGCGGCCGCCGCCCGGGCCCGGGCCCGCCCCCGGGGCCGCACCGGGGCGCCCGACGCCCTCCGCGACCGGGTCGTCACCCGCGAGCCACCGCGGCAGGTGGGTGACCAGGCCCGCGGCGAGCACCAGCGCGACCAGCCCGGCGAGGGCGCCGAGCAGCGCCCGGCGCTCGCTCGGCGCCCGTCGCGGGACGCTCACGCGGCTCAGCCGGTGACGGCGCCGTGCGCGGCGGAGGCGACGGTGCGGGCGTACTTGCCCAGCACGCCGCGGGTGTACTTCGGCTCGCGGGGCGCCCAGCCCTCCTTGCGCGACTCCCAGTCGTCGCCCTGCTCGACCTCGAGGCTGCGGTTGAGCACGTCGAGGGTGATCCGGTCGCCGTCGCGCACGAAGGCGATCGGGCCGCCGTCGACGGCCTCGGGGGCGACGTGGCCGACGCAGAGGCCGGTCGTGCCGCCGGAGAAGCGGCCGTCGGTGAGCAGCAGGACGTCCTTGCCCAGGCCGGCGCCCTTGATGGCGCCGGTGATGGCGAGCATCTCGCGCATGCCGGGGCCGCCCTTGGGGCCCTCGTAGCGGATGACGACCACGTCGCCGGCGGTGATCTGCCCGGCGGTGAGGGCGTCCATGGCGGCGCGCTCGCCGTCGAAGACGCGGGCGGTGCCGGTGAAGACCGACTCGTCGAAGCCGGCCGACTTCACGACGGCGCCCTCGGGGGCCAGCGAGCCCTTGAGGATGGTGAGCCCGCCGGTGGCGTGGATCGGGCGGTCGAGACGGCGGATGACGTCGTCGTCGAGGGCCGGCGGCGCAAGGGCCTCGAGGTTCTCGGCCATGGTGCGGCCGGTGACGGTGAGGCAGTCGCCGTGCATGAGGCCCGCGTCGAGCAGCGCCTTCATGACCACCGGGATGCCGCCGATCTTGTCGACGTCGTTCATGACGTAGCGGCCGAAGGGCTTGAGGTCGGCCAGGTGCGGGACCTTGTCGCCGATGCGGTTGAAGTCGTCGATGGTCAGCGGGACCTCGGCCTCGCGGGCGATGGCCAGCAGGTGCAGCACGGCGTTGGTGGAGCCGCCGAGGGCCATGACGACGGTGATGGCGTTCTCGAAGGCCTCCATGGTCATGATCTGGCGCGCCGTGATCCCGCGGCGCAGCATCTCGACCACGGCCTCGCCGGAGCGGTGGGCGAAGCCGTCACGGCGCCGGTCGACGGCCGGCGGGGCGGCCGAGCCGGGCAGCGACATGCCGAGGGCCTCGCCGACGGCGGCCATCGTGTTGGCGGTGTACATGCCGCCGCAGGCGCCCTCGCCGGGGCAGATGGCCCGCTCGATGCGGTCGACCTCCTCGCGGGTGATCTTGCCGGCCAGGCAGGCGCCGACGGCCTCGAAGGCGTCGATGATCGTGACGTCGTTGCCGTCGACCTGCCCGGGCATGATCGAGCCGGCGTAGAGGAAGACCGAGGCCAGGTCGAGGCGGGCCGCGGCCATCATCATGCCGGGCAGCGACTTGTCGCAGCCGGCCAGCAGCACCGAGCCGTCGAGGCGCTCGGCCATCATCACCGTCTCCACCGAGTCGGCGATGACCTCGCGGGAGACCAGCGAGAAGTGCATGCCCTCGTGGCCCATCGAGATGCCGTCGGAGACCGAGATCGTGCCGAACTCCAGCGGGTAGCCGCCGGCGGCGTGCACGCCGTTCTTGACCGCCTTGGCCAGCCGGTCGAGCGAGAGGTTGCAGGGGGTGATCTCGTTCCAGCTCGACGCCACGCCGATCTGGGGCTTCTCCCAGTCGTCGTCGCCCATGCCGACCGCGCGGAGCATGCCGCGCGAGGCCGCTCTCTCGAGGCCGTCGGTGACGTCGCGGGAGCGGGGCTTCAGGTCCGGCTGGTCGTCCATGCCGAGCAGCCTACGTCCGCCGCGGCGTTGCGCCCGTCACCGTCCCGACCTGCGTACGCCGGGCCTTCACACCCGCGACACACGCGCGGCCTACCCTGCTGCGGTGACGACTCCCGCGACCCCGCCCGAGCCCGCCGGCACGACCCCGGTCGACTGGTCGGCGCACGCCGCCGTGCTCTTCGACCTCGACGGCGTGATCACCCCGACCGCCGAGGTGCACATGCGCGCCTGGTCGGAGATGTTCAACGCCTTCCTGTCCGAGCACCGCTCCGAGGACGCCGCGGGCGACTGGTCGGCCTACACCGAGGCCGACTACTTCGCCCACGTCGACGGCAAGCCCCGCTACGACGGCGTGCGCGACTTCCTGGCCTCGCGCGGCATCACGCTGCCCGAGGGCGAGGCCACCGACTCCGGCGCCCCCGACCGGGCGCCCACCGTCAAGGGCCTGGGCAACCGGAAGAACGACGCCTTCAACGCCGTGCTCGCACGCGACGGCGTCACCGCCTTCCCGGGCTCGGTGGCACTGCTCGACCACCTGCGCGACCTCGGCACGCCGCTGGCGGTCGTGTCCTCCTCGGCCAACGCCCCCGCCGTGCTGGAGGCCGCCGGCCTGGCCGACCGCTTCGCGACCGTCGTGTCCGGCGCGGTGGCCGAGGAGCTCGGCCTGCCGGGCAAGCCGGCCCCCGACACCTTCGTGCACGCCGCCACCGTGCTGGGCGCCGACCCGGGCTCGGCCGTGGTGCTCGAGGACGCCGTGTCCGGCGTGCGCGCCGGCGCGGCCGGCGGGTTCGCGGTCGTGGTCGGCGTCGACCGCGGCGCCGGTGCCGAGGTGCTCACCGGCGCCGGGGCCACGCTGGTCGTCGCCGACCTCGCCGAGCTGGTCCCGTGAGCGCGCGCACCCCCGGGCAGGGTCAGGCCCAGGGCAGCCACGGCCGCCACGTCGCGGCCGACCCCGTCGACCGCAGCCGCTTCCCCGTCGACCCGTGGCGCCTGGTCGAGCGCGCCTACGACCCCGACGACCTCGGGGTCACCGAGACCCTCTTCACCGTCGCCAACGGCTACCTCGGCATGCGCGGCAACCCCGCCGAGGGCCGCGACGCCTACGCCCACGGCACCTTCGTCAACGGCTTCCACGAGACCTGGCCGATCCGCCACGCGGAGGCGGCGTTCGGCTTCGCCCGCACCGGCCAGACCATCGTCAACGTGCCCGACGCCAAGCTGATGAAGCTCTACGTCGACGACGAGCCGCTCACCATCGGCACCGCCGACCTCGAGCACTACGAGCGCAGCCTCGACTTCCGCGACGGCGTGCTGCGCCGCTCGCTGGTGTGGCGCACCCCCTCGGGCAAGCGGGTCAAGGTCGAGTCCTCCCGCATGGTCTCGATGACCCAGCGCCACCTCGCGGTGATGACCTTCGAGGTCACGATGCTCGAGGGCGACGCCCCGATCGTGATCTCCTCGCAGGTGCTCAACCGCCAGGACGGCAAGGACGAGTACCACGTCTCCTCGCAGTCGATGGGCGAGGGCGTCGACCCGCGCAAGGCCGCGTCGTTCGACGACCGGGTGCTGCTGCCGCGGCTCAGCTACGCGCGCCACGACCGGATGATGCTCGGCTACATGTGCGCCAACTCCAAGATGACCATCGCGGTCGGCGCCGACCACCGGCTGGAGTCGGAGGACGAGCCCGAGGTGATCCTGCGCGACGACGAGGACCTCACCAAGATGGTCTTCCGCGTCGAGGCCCGCGAGGGCCGCACCGTGCGCCTGGAGAAGACGGTGGCCTACCACACCTCGCGCGGCGTGCCCGTGCGCGAGCTGGCCGACCGCTGCGACCGCACCCTCGACCGCGCCGCGCTGCACGGCGTGGCCCACTACCACGCCGAGCAGCGCGCGTGGTTCGACCGGTTCTGGTCGGCCGCCGACGTCGAGGTGGAGGCCGCCGACGGCACCGACGTCGACGCGACCCTCGCCACCCAGCAGGCGATCCGCTTCAACCTCTTCTCCCTGGCCCAGGCCAGCGCGCGCGCCGACCAGCAGGGCGTGCCGGCCAAGGGGGTGACCGGCTCGGGCTACGAGGGGCACTACTTCTGGGACTCCGAGATCTACGTCGCGCCCTTCCTCACCTACACCCAGCCCCACCTGGCCCGGAACCTGCTGCACTTCCGCACCCGGATGCTGCCCGCCGCGCGCCACCGGGCCCGCGAGATGGCGCAGAGCGGCGCGCTCTTCCCCTGGCGCACCATCAACGGCGAGGAGGCCTCGGCCTACTACGCCGCCGGCACCGCCCAGGTCCACATCGACGCCGACGTCTCCTACGCCCTGACGCAGTACGTCGCGGCCACCGGCGACACCGGCTTCCTCGTGCGCGACGGCATCGACGTGCTCGTCGAGACCTCGCGGATGTACGTCGACCTCGGCTTCTGGCGCAGCAACGGCTCGCTGTCGTTCCACATCCACGGCGTGACCGGCCCCGACGAGTACACGACGGTCGTCAACAACAACCTCTTCACCAACGTCATGGCGCGCTACAACCTCGAGCAGGCCGTGGCCGCCGTCGAGCTGCTGCGCGCCGAGCACCCCGTCGAGCACGCACGCCTGGTGGGCCGGCTGCACCTCAGCGACGACGAGGTCGAGGAGTGGCGCCGCTGTGCGGCCGGCATGCACATCCCCTTCGACGAGGGCCTGGGCATCCACCCGCAGGACGACTTCTTCCTCGACCGGGAGGTCTGGGACCTCACGCGCACGCCCGACGAGCTGCGCCCGCTGCTGCTGCACTACCACCCGCTGGTCATCTACCGCTTCCAGGTGCTCAAGCAGGCCGACGTCGTGCTCGCGCTCTTCCTCCAGGGCGACCGCTTCACCGCGGCCGAGAAGCGCGCCGACTTCGAGTACTACGACCCGATCACCACCGGCGACTCCACGCTGTCGGCGGTCGTGCAGTCGGTGATGGCCGCCGAGGTGGGCTACCACGAGGTCGCGTTCCAGTACTTCCTGCAGTCGCTCTACGTCGACCTGTGCAACCTGCACGGCAACACCGTCGACGGCCTGCACATCGCCTCGACCGGCGGTGTGTGGAGCGCGCTGGTCTTCGGCTTCGGCGGCATGCGCGACCGCGGTCCGCGACTGTCCTTCGACCCGCGGCTGCCCGACGCCTGGGGCCGGCTGCGCTTCGCGGTCACCTGGCGCGGCACCCGGGTGCGCGTGGAGCTCACCGAGGCCGCGATCAGCTTCACCCTCGACGGCGACGACGCCCCCGACGTGGAGATCGCGGTCGCGGGCCGCGAGCACGTCGTGCGCGCCGGCGCCCCGCTCGTGGTCGCGCTCGACGGCCACGGCGACCGGCTCTCGGGTCACCTGGGCGACGAGCCGCAGCTCGGCGGGGTGCGCTCCGACGGCACCCGCATCACCGCCGGGGTGCCCGACCCGATCTCCTTCGAGGACCCGACGTACGCCGAGATCCTCGCCGAGGAGGAGGAGCTGCCCGCGATCGGGCCGCACGTCCCGCAGAGCTGACCGGGCGCACGTCACCCGGTCGGGCCTGCCGACTCGGTGCACACCCGTGCATGATGTGCACCGACCGATCCGCACGCACGCGGCCCCGCGCCCCCGGCGCGGCCACGAGAGGTGAGAAGTGAGCAAGCGACTCAAGCACGACCTGACCTACGACGCCCCCCTGGCCGAGGTGGCCGCGATGCTGGCCGACCGGTCCTTCCGCGAGGAGGTCTGCGACTACCAGCGGGTGCTCTCGCGCACCGTGACCGTCACCCCCAAGGGCGACCGGCCGGAGGACGGCATGGAGGTCGTCATCGACCAGGTGCAGCCGGCCAAGGGCATCCCCTCCTTCGCCACCAAGTTCGTCGGCGACGAGATCAACATCGTGCAGACCGAGTCGTGGAGCACGATCGACCGCGGCGCCGTGCTCGTGACCATCCCGGGCAAGCCCGGCGAGATGAAGGGCACCGCCACCCTGCGCGAGGCCGGCGGGGTCACCACCGAGACCGTCGACCTGGAGATCAAGGTCGGCATCCCGCTGGTCGGCGGCAAGATCGAGGGCCTGGTCAGCGACATGCTCCTCAAGGCGCTCAAGGCCGAGAACAAGGTCGGCCGGGAGTACCTCGCCCGCTGACCGAGGCCGCCCCGGGTCGCCCCGGTCGCTCAGTCGTGGCCGGGGTCGCGGCCGGGGGCACCTCGGGGTCCGTCGCCGGCGTCGGGTGCCTGGGCCGCCCGGGCGCCGTCGTCGGCGACCTCCTCGCCCGCGGCCTCCTCGGCGGCCCGGTCGGAGCGGCGCCGCAGCGCCACGACGACGCCGAGCACCAGGAAGGGCCCGAAGGCCAGCGCCACGGTGAGCGCCTGCTCCACCGGGTGCAGGGCGCCCAGGTGCAGCGCCACCAGCCACACGGTGGCGGTGTCGGCGGTCGGCGCGAGGGCTGCGGTGCTCATCACGCCCCATTCTCACCTCCCCGGGTGAGACCGGGATGAGGTGGGGCGTCCGGGGCGTTCGTGCTCGTGACCGACCGCACCCGACGTACAGGAGCTGACACCACCGTGGCCGACCTCTTCGACTCCCTCACCGTGAAGAACTGGGAGCTCCCCAACCGCCTCGTGATGGCGCCGCTCACCCGCAACCGCGCCGAGGGCACCGTGCCCGGTGACCTCAACGTGGAGTACTACGCGCAGCGCGCCTCCGCCGGGCTCATCATCACCGAGGGCAGCCAGCCCAGCGCCCACGGCCAGGGCTACCTCAACACCCCCGGCTTCCACACCGCCGAGCAGCTCGCCGGCTGGAAGCGCGTCGCCGAGGCCGTGCACGCCGGCGGCGGTCGCATCGTCGCCCAGCTCATGCACGCGGGCCGCGTCGCGCACCCCGACAACACCGGGGGCCAGGAGCTGATCGCGCCGAGCGCGATCGCCACCCCCGACGAGATGTTCACCGCCGGGGGCATGAAGCCCTCCCCCACCCCGCGCGCCATCGAGACCGACGAGATCGCCTCGGTCGTGCAGGAGTACGTCGACGCCGCCCGCGGCGCGATCGACGCGGGTCTCGACGGGGTCGAGGTCCACGCCGCCAACGGCTACCTCATCCACCAGTTCCTGGCTCCGGGCTCCAACCACCGCGAGGACGCCTACGGCGGCTCGCCGGAGAACCGTGCCCGCTTCGCCATCGAGGTCACCCGGGCCGTGGCCGCCGAGATCGGCGCCGACAAGGTCGGCATCCGCATCTCGCCGGCCCACAACATCCAGGGCTGCACCGAGACCGACCCCGCCGACGTCGAGGCCACCTACACCGCGCTCGTCCAGGCCATCGCCCCGCTGGGCCTGGCCTACCTGAGCTTCCTCGCCGACCCCGAGCTCGACCTGATCCAGGGTCTGCGCAAGGAGTTCGGCGGTGTGGTCATCGCCAACGACGGCTTCGGCACCGTCACCACCAAGGAGGACGCGCAGCGCATCCTCGACCAGGACCTCGCCGACGCCGTGGCCGTGGGCCGGCTCTTCATCGCCAACCCCGACCTGCCGCGCCGCTGGCAGACCGACGCCCCGCTGAACGAGCCGAACCCCGACACGTTCTACGGCGGCGGCGCCGAGGGCTACACCGACTACCCCGCCCTCGAGGCCTGAGCCTCCGACTCCCCCGCGGGTCGACCCAGGTCCCGCACCAGGGCCCGACGCAGCACGAGGCCCCACCGGTCGTCCGGTGGGGCCTCGTGGCGTCTGCGGGCGTGCGCGCCGGGGCTCAGCCCATGTAGGGGTAGCGGTAGTCGGTCGGCGGCACGAAGGTCTCCTTGATCGAGCGCGGCGAGGTCCAGCGCAGCAGGTTCACCGCGGCGCCGGCCTTGTCGTTGGTGCCGCTGGCGCGCCCGCCGCCGAAGGGCTGCTGGCCCACCACCGCGCCGGTGGGCTTGTCGTTGATGTAGAAGTTGCCGGCCGCGAAGCGCAGCTCCTTGCGAGCCCAGGCGATGGCCGCGCGGTCCTGGGAGATGATCGCGCCGGTGAGGGCGTAGGGGGCGAAGGACTCCATCTGGTGCACGACCGACTCGAAGTCGGCGTCGTCGTAGACGTGCACGACGAGGATGGGGCCGAAGTACTCGGTCGAGAACATCTCGTCGGTGGGGTCGGTCGACTCCACGACCGTGGGACGCACGAACCACCCGGTGGAGTCGTCGGTCTGGCCGCCGGCGATCACCGTGAGGTGCGGGGTCTCCTGGGCGCGGGCGATGGCGGCACGGTGCTTGGCGAAGGCCCGGTCGTCGATGACGGCGCCCATGAAGTGGGAGAAGTCGGTGGGGTCGCCGACGCTGATCGCCTCGACCTCGGCCACCAGGTCGTCCTTGATCCGGTCCCACACCGAGCGGGCGACGTAGGCGCGCGAGGCCGCCGAGCACTTCTGGCCCTGGAACTCGAAGGAGCCGCGGATCAGCGCGGTGCGCAGCACGTCGGGGTCGGCCGAGGGGTGGGCGACCACGAAGTCCTTGCCGCCGGTCTCGCCGACGATGCGGGGGTAGGAGCGGTAGCCCGCGATGTTCTCTCCCACCGTGCGCCACAGGTGCTGGAAGGTGGGGGTCGAGCCGGTGAAGTGGATGCCGGCGAGGTCGCGGTGGGCCAGGGCCACCTCGGAGACCTCCAGGCCGTCGCCGGGGAGCATGTTGATGACGCCCGGCGGCATGCCGGCCTCCTCGAGCAGCTCCATGGTCAGCGACGCCGCCAGCTGCTGGGTCGGCGAGGGCTTCCACAGCACGGTGTTGCCCATCAGCGCCGGCGCGGTCGGCAGGTTGCCGGCGATGGCGGTGAAGTTGAAGGGGGTGATCGCGTAGACGAAGCCCTCGAGGGGGCGGTGGTCGGTGCGGTTCCAGATGCCCGGGGAGTTGGCGATGGGCTGGTCGGTGAGGATCTGCTTGGCGTAGTGCACGTTGAAGCGCCAGAAGTCGATGAGCTCGCAGGCGCTGTCGATCTCGGCCTGGAAGGCGGTCTTCGACTGCCCCAGCACGGTGGCGGCGTTGATGCGCTGGCGCCACGGACCGGCGAGCAGGTCGGCGGCCTTGAGGATCACCGCGCAGCGCTCGTCGAAGGCCATCGCGCGCCAGGCGGGAGCGGCGTCCTGGGCGGCGGTGATCGCGGCCTCGGCGTCGGCGCGGGTGCTGTTGCGGGTCACGCCCAGCACGTGCTGGTGGTCGTGGGGCTGCACGACGCGGATCTCGGCCCCGCCGCCGGGGCGCGCCTCGCCGCCGATGTGGGCGGGCAGGTCGCGCTGCTCCGACTCCAGCCGCGCGATCTCGGCCTGGAGCGCCTCGCGCTCCGCCGATCCGGGCGCATAGGTGAGGTTGGGCTCGTTGACGGGTGCCGGCGGGAAGGTGAGGGCGTCCATGGGCGCGACTCTAACGAGGCCGTGCCCCGGGCTCCGAGTCCCGGCCCCCTCCCCCCGCGGGGGTCAGAGCAGGTGGGCGATCTCCTGGGTGGCGTACCACGCGAGGTCGTCGTCGTCCGGCGCGTCGTCGACCGGGTCGACGTGGGCCGAGGCGACGGTGCGCCAGGGCACGTCGGCGGCGACGTCGACCAGCGTCGGGTCGTCGCCGGCGACGGCCTCGACCGCGGGCACGTCGACGGCGAGCACCACGCGGCGCGGCCGGTCGGCGGGGGTGAGCAGCGTGCGCGACGTGGCGGCGGCGGCCATGAGGGCGGCGTACTCCCAGCCCTCCTCGTCGCCGTCGGGCCACTCCGCGCGCAGCGCCTCGGTCACCGCGTGGGCGCGCAGCGGGCCCTCGAGGCGGCCCGCGGCGACGAGGGCGGCGAGCGAGGAGGACGTGAGCGGCACGTAGGCGCGGACGGCGCCGGAGCGCGGGCTCACGACTCCTCCCCCGCGGGGCCGTCGGGCGGGCTGGTGGGCGGGCCCGCGGACGGTCTGGTGGGCGGGGTCGCGCCGCCGGTGGGGCGGCTGCTCGCGGGCCGGGTGACCCTGCGGGTCGACCGGGGGGCCGTCGTGCCGGCGCCGCCGCGACGGCGGCCCCGTGGCACCCGCGAGCGGGCGCCGGTCACGGTGTCGAGCAGCTCGTCGAGGGCCTCGGAGAGGCACTGGCCCAGGACCTCGGCGTCGGGGACCTTGTCGCGGTCGGCGGTGATGCCGTAGTAGACGCCGCCGTCGTAGGAGGTCACGCCGAAGGCGAGGGTCTGGCCCGGCGGGAGCGGCGGCACGGGGTAGGTCGCCTGCATGCGGGCGCCCGCGGCGTAGAGCGGCGACTGCGGGCCCGGCACGTTGGTGATCGTGATCTGCGCACCCCGGCGAGTCTCGGCCGCGGCGACGCGGCTGCCGATGGCGTGGAAGGTCGACGGGGCGAAGCCCGCGATCCCGGCCAGCCGGTTGGCGGCGACGCTGCGGCCGGTCTCCTGGTGGGAGAGGAAGGAGTAGCTCAGCTGGTGCAGCCGCACGACGGGGCTGGCCTCGCCCAGGGGCAGCTGCACCAGGTGGGGCGCGATCTGGCTGCCGAGGGAGGTCGCCTCGAGCTCGTGGTCGATGACCGAGACCGGCACGACGGCGCGCACCTGGCTCAGCGACCCGAGCGAGGCGCCCCGGGTCATCAGCCACGCCCGCAGGCCGCCGGCGACCGTGGCCAGGATGACGTCGTTGACCGTGCCGCCGTGCACGTCGCGGATGCGGCGGTAGTCGGCGAGCTGGGTGGTCACCGAGACCACGCGCCGCTGCTGGGAGAGCCGGCCGGCCAGCGGGGTCTCCGGGGCCTGGCCCCGCCCGGTCAGCCCGCCGACCACACGGCCGGCGCGCTCGGCCGCACCGGTGGCGGTGCGGGTCAGGGCGCCGGTGCTGCTGCGCAGGGTGTCGACCACCGTCGCGCGGTCGCGCAGGGAGTCACCGAGCGCCTCCGCCACCAGGCCCGGGGTGGAGCGGCGGGGCTCCGGCGCCCAGTCGTCGTGGCCCAGCGACTTCGGCTCCGCGGAGGAGTCGAGCAGCACCTGGGCCAGGTCGACCGTGCCGACGCCGTCGACCAGCGCCTGGTGGGACTTGTAGAGCAGGGCCACCCGACCACCGGAGAGGCCCTCCACGAAGTAGACCTCCCACAGCGGGCGGCTGCGGTCGAGCGGGCGCGACACGATGCGGGCGACCAGCTCGCGCAGCTGGTCGAGCGAGCCGGGGCGGGGCAGCGCGGAGCGGCGTACGTGGTAGCCCAGGTCGAAGCGCTCGTCGTCGACCCACACCGGGTTGGCCAGCCAGCCCGGCACGCTCTGCACGCGCTGGCGGTAGCGCGGGACGAAGGAGATCCGGTCGGCGATGAGCTCCACCAGCCGGTCGTAGTCGAAGCCCGAGTCGCCCGGCTCGAAGATCTCGACCGTCGCGTTGTGCCTCGGGGTGGTCAACGACTCCTCGGTCAGGAACGCGAGGTCCCGCGACCGCAGACGCTCACTCATCGGTGCCTCTCTGTGCTGACGGGGGTCCCTCCACCGGGACGGGGCGGGCGGGACCGGGGCCGACCCGGGCCCTCGGCGCCCCCGGCCGGGGGCGGGCTGAGGACCCGCTGAGACCGCGCTGAGGGGCTGCTGAACCCACCGGCCCGGCTCTCCCCGGAGTTGCTCGTCGTGCGATTCTGTCAGAGGCCCGTGCACCACCGGGCCGACGACCACGGCCGGCCCCCGGCCGACCTCCCCCCGGTCCGCCACGTCCCCGTCTGCGAAGGAACCCGCACCATGCGTCTGCTGGCCTCGTCCGCCGCCCTCACCTGCGTCCTGCTGCTCGCCAGCGGCTGCGGGGACGCCGAGACGGTCTCCGACGACACCCCCGGTGCGGCGACGTCGAGCGCGACGACCGGCGCCACCGAGGGCTCGGGCGCCTCGCCCTCCGGTTCTGCCTCGGAGGGCTCCGAGGAGCCGGCCGGCACCGTCGTCCCGATCACCATCGAGGGCGACACCGTCTCCCCCGAGGCCCAGCGCCTGCCCGTCTCCCTCGACGAGACCGTCACCCTCGAGATCACCGCCGACGCCCCGGGCGAGATCCACGTGCACTCCACCCCCGAGCAGGAGCTGGAGTACGACGAGGGCACCACCGACCTCGAGCTCACCTTCGAGCAGCCCGGCGTGGTCGAGGTCGAGTCCCACGACCTCGGGCTGACCATCCTGCAGCTCGAGGTCTCCTGACCGTGGCGGGCCTGACCGGCCTGCACGCCGGCCTCCAGGCGGCCCTCGCCGCCGGGGTCACCGACGACCGGGTCACCCAGGCGCACGGCATCGGCGGCGCCAAGGACCTGCCCATCTCCCCGGAGCTGGCCATCGCCGGCGCCGTGGCGGCGCTGACGGTCTCCTTCACCGTGCTCGCGGTGGCGTGGCGCAGCCCGCGCTACGACGCCGCCACCAGCGGCCGGCCGCTGCCGCTGCTCACGCGCGTGGTCGACTCCGTGCCGTGGCGCGTGGCCCTGCGCGTCGCAGGTCTCGCGGTCTTCGGCTGGGGGGCGCTCGCCGCGGTCTTCGGCCGCGACCTGCTGCTCAACCCCTTCTTCGGCATGTTCTACGTGTGGCTGTGGGTGGGGATCGTGCCCGCCTCGGTGCTCCTGGGCCCGGTCTTCAAGGCCATCAGCCCGGCCCGCACGATCAACCTGGCGCTGGCGAAGATCTCCGGCGGCGACCCCGAGGTCGGCCTGCTGCGCTACCCCGAGCGGCTCGGCTACTGGCCGGCGGCGATCGGTCTCTTCGCCTTCGTGTGGCTGGAGCTGGTCTACCCCTACTCCACCGAGCTGGGGCCGGTGCGGCTGTGGGCGGCGGTCTACGTCGCGGCCATGCTCGTCGGCGGGGCGGTCTTCGGCAACGTCTGGTACGAGCGCGCCGACCCCTTCGAGGTCTACTCCAGCCTCGTCGCCAAGCTCTCGGTGTGGGGCCGGCGCGACGGGGTGGTGCTGCTGCGCAGCCCGCTGGCCAACCTCGACTCCCTCGTGCCGCGTCCGGGGCTGGTGGCCGTGGTGGCGGTGCTCTTCGGGTCCACCGCCTTCGACTCCTTCCGCGACTCCCTGCGCTGGGTCTCGTTCCTGCAGAACACCGCGTGGATCGACTCCCGCTCCTGGGCGCCCGACGTGGCCAACAACATCGGCCTGGTCGTCTTCTGCGCCGGGGTCGGGGGGCTCTTCGCCCTCGGCACGATGACCACCGGCGTCGAGGAGGGCCGGTCGCGGCGGGCGCTGCCGATGCTGTTCGCCCACTCGGTGGTCCCGATCATCGTCGGCTACATCATCGCCCACTACCTGTCCTACTGGGTGGAGTACGGCCAGCAGACCCTCATCCAGGCCAGCGACCCGTTGAGCAACGGCTCCGACCTGCTCGGCACCGGCAGCTGGACGCCGAACTACTGGCTCTCCAACCACCCCACGCTGCTGGCCAACACGAAGGTCGCCGCGGTCGTGCTGGGCCACGTGCTGGGCGTGGTCGCCGCCCACGACCGGGCCATCAAGCTGCTGCCGCGACGCCACCAGCTCACCGGGCAGCTGCCGCTGCTCTTCGTCATGGTCGCCTTCACCGCCGGCGGCCTCTACCTCCTCTTCGCGGCGTGAGCCGCGACGTGGAGCGCCCCGACCGGTTCTTCGACCGGCTCGCCGAGGGCCGCTTCCTGCCCACCGACCTCACCGGCGGCGCGTGGTCGACCGCGGAGCAGCACATCAGCCCCTTCGTGGGCCTGCTGGTGCACGAGGTCGAGCGCGACGCCGCCGCCCGGGCCGCCGGCCCCACCGGTGCTGCCGGCGGCGCGCGGGCGATGACGGTGAGCCGGGTGTCGGTCGACATCCTCGGGGTCATCGGGCCCGAGGAGGTGCAGGTCGACGTCGAGGTGCTGCGCCCGGGCCGCACCATCGAGCTGGTCGAGGCCACCCTGCGCAGCGCCGGCCGGGCGGCGGCCCGTGCCCGGGTGTGGCGGCTGGCCACCGGCGACACCTCGGTGGTCGCCGGTGGGGCCGGGGAGCCGCTCCCACCGCCCCACGACCTGCCGACGCGAGCCATGACCGACGTCTGGCCGGGCGGCTACATCGCCGGCCTCGACGTGCGCGCCGCCGGGGAGGTCGAGCCCGGCCGGGGCCGGTCGTGGATCTCCACCACGGCCGCGCTCGTGGCCGGTGAGCCCGCGAGCGCCCTGGCGCGGCTGCTCGGCCTCGTCGACACCGCCAACGGGCTGGCGGTGCGCACCTCGCCGCAGGAGTGGGCCTTCCCCAACCTCGACCTCACCGTGCACCTCGTGCGCGAGCCGCGGGTGGCCGACGGCGACCCGGTGTGGCTGGGCCTCGACACCACGGTGGTCTTCGGCCCCGACGGCGTCGGGCTGACCAGCAGCGTGCTGCACGACCTCCACGGACCCGTGGGCCGCGCGGCGCAGGTGCTCACCCTCCGCCCGCGCTGAGGGTGCTGCGGGCGCTGAAGTCGCTGCGGAGCGCCGCGGCGGCGGACCCACCGGTCGCCGGGTCGCGCCCGCGGCTCACCGGGTGCGTCGGCGCGCCCGCGCGCCCCGGCCCGGGCGGGGTGAGGCGTGCTCGCGCGCCACGTCGGGGACGAGGGCGTCGGCGAGCGGCGCCAGGGCGCGCACGAGCGGGGTGTCCCCCGACTCGGTGAGCGTGCGACCCGCGACGAGGGCGCGGTCGACCCCGGCCCGGTCGTCGGGCAGGAAGTGCAGGCCCTCCACCCGGCCGAAGCCGGCCACCATCGCCGCGACGTCCTTCTCGCTCCAGCCGAGGGTCGACCGCATCCGGTTGACCACGACGTGGACGGGACGCCCCCCGGTGTGCTCGTGGAGCTCGGCCAGGCCGCGGGCCAGCCGCGAGAGGCCCACGGGGTCGGGCGTGCCCACCACCACAAGGGTGTCGGCCACGTCGACGGCGGCCAGGGTGAGGTGGTTGCGCCCCGGTCGCCCCGACAGCTCCGCACCGAGGTCACCCTCGAGGCTCGACCCGGTGTCGACCACCACCTGCGCCTGCTCCCTGCCGACCTCCAGCAGGTGCTCCAGGGCGCCGGCCCTCACCTCGGCCCAGCGGTCGGCACGCGGCAGGCCCGTCACCACCGAGAGGTGCGGCCCCAGGGAGCGCTGCACACTGGCGAACCGCTCCTCGACCATGCCCGCCGAGGCCAGACGCGCCGCGGCGAGCAGGCCCGAGACCTCGTCGAGGATGCCCAGCTGCTGGGCCACCGCCCCTCCCTGGGGGTCGGCGTCGACCAGCACCGTGCGCGCGCCGCGCCCGGCCAGGACCGCCGCGAGACCGGCGGCGATCGTCGTACGACCCGGGGCGCCGGCGGGGCCCCACACCGTGACCACGCGGCCGGGCGCCGACGGGGACGCGGGGGCCGCGGCGGGCCGGTCGCGCGCTGAGTCGGGCTCCGGCGGAGCGGGACGCGGCGCGGTGGGGGCCGCGGGGACCGGGTCGCCGCCGCCGGCCGGGCGTGTGGGCGGCGGCGGCTCCTCCGGCGCGGTGACCGCCTCGGGCAGGGAGTCGAGGCGCGTCTCCGGCACGATCGAGGAGATCGCGATGCGCGAGGCCCGCAGCCGGGCCGCCTCCGGGGAGAGCGCGGAGGGCACGACGGCGACCGGCCGCACGCCGTGGCGGCGCAGGTGGTCGACGGCGGCCAGGTCGAGGCCCGGGGAGTCCAGGCCGAGCACGGCGACGTCGGCCTGACCGGCGGCGGCCGAGGCGAGCAGGTCGTCGACGTCGACGCAGCGCTTGAGCACGACCACGCCGGGGCGGGCGTTGAGGTGCTGCAGCGCCGGGGACTCCCACGCCGCCCCGGAGGCGACGACCAGGACGACGGCGGTGCGGTCAGGCACGGGTCAGCCCCCCAGCAGCACGGTCACGACCGGGTCGCCCAGCGAGGCCAGCAGGGCGAAGTACCGGTCGGCCTGCTCAGGGCTCATCGCGAGGTCGAGACGCTGCTGGCCCGAGGCGGCGAAGCCCTCGGAGTCGGCGGCCACGCCCACCACCGAGAGGCCCTCGATGCGGCTCTCCTCGGCGTCGGCGCCTCCCGCCGCGCCCGCGTCGCCCTCCGCGAGCGCGCCGGCACCGTCGAGCACGTAGATGTCGACGACGACGCCGGGCCCGACCCCGCTCGGCACGAGCCCGGGGTCGACCGCGACGGGCACGACGCGCAGGTCGGCATCCCCGGCCGGACCGGTGGCCCCGCGCGGCAGCAGCTCCCCCGCCCCGATCCCCCGCACCAGGGTCAGGTCGGCCGGCAGCTCCTCGTCGGCGCTCCAGTAGCGCGCGAGGTCGGTGTCGTCGGCGAAGCGCACCCGCTGCGCCTCGAGGTCGCCGGCGTCGATCCGCTCACCCGGGCCGAGGTCGTCGGCGGCCGCCCAGACCGCGACCGTCTCGTCGGCCGCGGCCAGCAGGCGCGCACCGAGCACGACGGAGCCCGCCACGATGGCCACCCCGATCCACAGCCGCGGGTCGCGCCACCCCGGTGACCGCGTGCGCTGCGCGGCGGGCGGCGCGAGGGCCGCCGACGGCTGGGGTGGTGACGGAGTGCTCCCGAGTTTCCTGGCCACGGTGCCATCATGCCCAGCGGCGCCGGAGACAGACATCGTCTCTCCACAGGTCCGGACCACCGCTCGTGCCGTGCGTCGGAGGCAGGTGCGACGATGGGGCCATGGCGTCGCCTCGCTTCCTCACCCTCGCCGACGTGGCCGAGGTGCTCAACACCTCCAGCGCCCAGGTCTACGCGCTGGTGCGCCGCGGCGACCTGCCGGCGATCAAGATCGGCGGCCGCGGCCAGTGGCGCGTGGAGTCGGAGCAGCTGGAGCAGTTCATCGAGCGGATGTACGCCGAGACCCGCACGTTCGTCGACGAGCACCCCTACGTCGAGGCCGCCGAGCGCCCCGAGCCCTAGCGGTGGTGGTGCGTGGCCGGCCGTCGCCAGGCGGCCGACGCCTCCGGGGTCAGCCGACCTCGGAGCGCAGCACGACGTCGACCTGCCGCTCCTCGCCGCCGCGCTGCACGGTGAGCTCGATGGTCTCGCCGGGCTGATTCGAGCGGATGCTGACGATGAGGGCGATGCCGTCGGTGACGCGCTCGCCGTCGACCGCGGTGACCACGTCGCCCTCCTCCAGGCCGGCCTCGGCCGCGGCGCCGTCGGCCACGACCCGGCTGATCTCGGCACCGTCGCCGCCCTGCCCGCCGGTCTGCACCTCGGCACCGATCACGGGGTAGCTGGCCTCGCCCGTGCGCAGGATCTGGTCGGCGGTGATGCGCACCTGCTCGACGGGGATCGCGAAGCCGACGCCGATGTTGCCCGACTCCCCGCCCAGCCCGCCGCCGGTGGTGGCGATGGCGGAGTTGACGCCGACGACCTGGCCGAGCAGGTTGACCAGCGGCCCGCCGGAGTTGCCGGGGTTGATGGCGGCGTCGGTCTGCACGGCGTTGATGTAGGAGGACTGGTCGGCCGACTGGCCGGTCGTCACGGGGCGCTGCAGGGCGCTGACGATGCCTGCGGTCACGGTGGAGCTGAGGCCCAGCGGGGAGCCGAAGGCCACGACGGTCTCGCCGACGCGGAGCTTGCCGGACGCCCCGAGCGAGGCGGGCTCGAGCCCGGTGGCCTCCTCGCTGACGAGGACGGCCAGGTCGTAGACGGGGCTGCGGCCCACGACGGTGGCGTCGTAGCGGTTGCCGTCCTGGTCGACGATCTCGATCGGACCGCCGTCGTCGGCGGCGTCGGCCACGACGTGGTTGTTGGTGACGATGTGACCCTGCCGGTCGAGCACGAAGCCCGACCCGGTGGCGCCGCCGTCCTGGCCCTCGAACTCCGCGACGATCTGCACCGTGCTCGGCAGCAGGGCGTCGGCGACCGCCGCGACCGTGCCGTCCTCGGCGGCCAGCGGGGCCTCGGTGACCGTGTCGACGCCCGCGAGGCCGTCGGCGACGGTGCCCGGGGTGTCGTCGGAGCGCAGGTTCTCGTAGCCGACGCTGCCGGCCACGCCGCCGAGCACGCCCACCACCAGCGCGAGCACGGCGACCACGGGCCACACCCAGCCGCTCACGCGTCCCTTGGTCGTCGCGTGGCGCGCGTGCGGCTGGCCCGGGTGACCGCCGGGCTGGGCCGGCCGGCCTGCGAAGCCCCCCACGGGGAAGGGCGTGGTGCCGGGCGCGGGGTAGCCGCCCCACGGCTCGCGGTAGGGCGCCGGCTGCTGCTGCGGGGGCACCCAGGAGGGCGGGGTCGACCGGTCGGCGGGAGCCTCGTGGGGCGCCGGCGCCTGCCAGGACCCCGCCGGGTCGTGCGCGGCAGGAGGCAGCGGACCCACCGGCTGCGTGGGCTCGCCGTCGGCCTGGCCGTGCTGGTGCTCGTCGTTCACCGCACCATCATGACCGGTGGCCCGCAACCGCTGCAGGCCCGGAGGGGTGGACCACCGCTGCGGCCGGGCGCGAGCCGGCGCCGGTCGGGGTCGGCGCCGGTGCCGCTCGGCGCCGGTCCGGGTCGGTCGGGGTCGGTGCGGGCCAGTGCGGGTCGGCGCCGGTCGGGGTCGGCGCGGGTCGGGCTCGCTGCGGCTCAGCGCCGGTCGGGGTCGGCGGCGGTGGCCACCGACCAGCCCAGGGCGGGTCCGGCCACGGGGCCGAGCCCGGCGGAGGCGATCGAGGCCACGGTGGCGGGCGCGGGGTCGGCGGAGCGCGGCGAGGAGGTCGACGGGGACGCGGTGTCGACCGGCCGGTCGATCGAGGCCGCCGGCGGACGCCGGTCGCCGGTGGGCGCCGTGGCCGGCGCGACACCCAGGGCCAGCACCCCGAGCACGGCCGCCCCGAGGGCGCCGCCTCCCAGCGCGACGACGGCCGGGGCGCGACGCGACCGGGCGGGCGGGTGCGACCAGCCGCGCGGGGCGCCACCCGCGACGTGGTCGGCGCCGATGGCGCCCAGCGACGGGGCCGGCCCGGGCCCGGCGTACGGGGGGACGCCGAGGATGGAGCCCTTGAGCGCCGACGGCGCCGAGCCGGCCGGGTCGCCGGACAGTCCCGAGAGCCGGGTCTTGATCCAGCCCTCGCGCTCGACGAGGTCGCGGCAGGAGTGGCAGCTGTGCACGTGGGCCCAGGCGCGCTCCTCCTCCTCGCCCGACAGCTGGCCGTCGAGGAGGGCGCTGACGCGGGGGCCGAGGTGCCCGATCACCGCTGCGCCCCGCCGGAGACCTGCACCGCGACCGGCGGCGCGTCGGCGGCCGGACCGGAGTAGCGCAGGCGGCCGGCCGAGGGGGCGCGGTGGGACAGGGCGGTGCGGAGCATGGCGCGGCCGCGGTGGATGCGGGAGCGCACGGTGCCGAGCTTGGCGTCGAGGATCTGGGCGATCTCGTCGTAGGACAGGCCCTCGACGTCGCAGAGCACGACCGCGGCGCGGAAGTCGGGGGGCAGCGTGGCCAGGGCCCGCTCGATGTCGTCGTCGAACTGCTGGTCGGCGAAGGCCGCGTCGGGAGCCGGGGAGCTGCTGGTGAGCCGGTCGGCCCGCTCGTCGGAGAGGGCGTCGAAGCGGATCCGCTGCTTGCGACGCGCCTGGTCTAGGAAGAGGTTGGTGGTGATGCGGTGCAGCCAGCCCTCGAAGGTGCCGGGGGTGTAGGAGTCCAGCGAGCGGAAGACCCGCACGAAGACCTCCTGGGTGAGGTCCTCGGCGTCGTGGCGGTTGCCGGTGAGACGGTAGGCCAGGCGGTAGACGCGGTCGGAGTGGCGCTCGACCACCTCGTCCCAGCTCGGCACCTCCGGCGGCGTGCCGGACCCGACGACCGTGTCGTCGACCTGTCGAGCCTCCATCGCGGTCCCCTTCGACCTGAGCAGCATCGCGTCCTCCCCCACACCGTAGGGACCCTGTCTGAGGAAATCCTGTGAGCCGGTGCGCTTCGTGCCTCGCCCTGCTCAACGCGCTCGGGGGGCTGGGCGTTCCCGGCGCGGGTTTCACCAGCCGGCTGGCGAAACCCGCACCTGTCGGCCGACGCGTGGGCCGACAGGTGCGGGTCCGGGCCGACAGCTGTGACGGGTGGTGCCGGTGGTGCGGGCGGCGGGGCCGGCGGGTACGGCGGGCCGGGCGGCGGGACCGGCCGGGGCGGGCCCGCGCGCGGGGCGTCGCACCACCCGCACCGCAGGCGATAGGTTGGGCACCCCCACCGTGCCGCGCGGGGCACCCGCCCCGCCGGACCGTCCCTCAGGAGGCCGTCATCACCACCCCGATCACCGCAGCGAGCTGGTCCTACGCCGAGGCCCACGTCGCCGAGGACGAGGTGGTCTCCGCCGCGCGCGCCCGCGCCGAGGAGGTCGGCGTGGTCGCCATCAGCCCCGGCGGCGGCGCGGCCCTGCGCTTCCTGGCCTCGGTGCTCGACGCGCGCGCGGTCGTCGAGATCGGCACCGGCACGGGCGTCTCGGGCCTGTGGCTGCTGCGGGGCATGCGCTCCGACGGTGTGCTGACCACCGTCGACATCGAGGCCGAGCACCAGCGCCTGGCGCGCCAGGGCTTCTCCGAGGCCGGCATCCCCAGCCAGCGGGCCCGCACCATCTCCGGCTCCGCCCTCGACGTGCTCCCCCGCCTCACCGACGGCCACTACGACCTCGTCTTCTGCGACGGCGACAAGTCGGAGTACTCCGCCTACCTCGCCGAGGCCCTCCGCCTGCTGCGCCCCGGCGGCGTGGTGGCCTTCGACAACGCCCTGTGGCACGACAAGGTCGCCGATCCCGCCCAGCGCGACTCCGAGACCGTCGCCATCCGCGAGCTGGGCCGCGAGATCGCCGCCCACGAGGGGCTGCTCTCGGTGCTGCTGCCGGTCGGCGACGGCCTGCTGTGCGCCAAGAAGGTCTGGGACCCCGCCGCGGTCTGACCGACCCCGGACGCCGCTGGCGCCCGACCGCCCGCGCCCCCGACCCCGCGGGCCGGGCGGGCCCGCGCGCACCCCGGGCCCGCGCGCCGGTCCCGCGCCGGTCGGAGCCCGCGACGGGCCCGACCGCACGCACCAGCGCCGCCGGTCGCCGGGGGCGTGCAGCCCCCGGGCGGGCCTCAGGCCCCGCGCACCCCGGCGAGCGGGTCGTCGCCGCCCAGCCAGGCCAGCAGGGTGCGGGCACCGAAGCCGGTGGGGCCGGCGGTCCACTCGTGGAAGTCGGAGGGGGCGTCACCGGCGGAGGCGATGTCGAGGTGGGCCCACGGCACGTCGCCGACGAAGTGCTGGAGGAAGAGCGCGGCGGTGATGGCGCCCGGGCCCCCGCCCGCGTTGTCGGCGTCGGCGACCTTGGAGGCGATCTTCTCCTCGTAGACCTCGGCGAGCGGGAAGCGCCAGAAGGGCTCGCCCGCCGACTCGGCGGCGTCCTCGAGCGCACCGGCCAGGGCGTCGTCGTTGGCGAAGTAGCCGCCCGTGCGCTGCCCGAGCGCGACCTTCATCGCCCCGGTGAGGGTGGCGACGTCGACCATGGCGGCGGGCTCGATCTCGGCGGCGGCGTAGGCGAGGGCGTCGGCCATGACCAGGCGGCCCTCGGCGTCGGTGTTGGTGACCTCGGAGGTGCGTCCGCCCCAGTGACGCAGCACGTCGCCGGGTCGCACGGAGTCGCCGGAGACGGCGTTCTCGGCGGCGGGCACGAGGCCGACCACCCTGACCGGGCAGCCGACGGCGCCGAGCGCGGCCATGGTGGCGATCACGACCGCGCC
The DNA here is from genome assembly GCF_001423135.1 of Nocardioides sp. Leaf307. NCBI lineage: Bacteria > Bacillati > Actinomycetota > Actinomycetes > Propionibacteriales > Nocardioidaceae > Nocardioides > Nocardioides sp. Leaf307. The sequence continues at coordinate 726,612 of NZ_LMNY01000002.1, forward strand.
GCCGGTCATGTCGCGCTTCATCGTCGTCATGGCCTCGCCGGGCTTGATCGAGAGGCCACCGGTGTCGAAGGTGATGCCCTTGCCGACGAGCACCACGGTCGGGGTGCGGCGCGACGCGCCGTCGGGGGTGTAGTCGAGCCGGATCAGCCGCGGCGGCGTGGCCGAGGCCTGACCGACGCCGACGATGCCGCCGAAGCCCTCGGCGACGAGCTCGCGCTCGTCCCAGACGCGTACGGCGAGCCCGGCCTCCTCGGCCGCGGCGACGGCCTGGTCGGCGAGCCAGGCGGGGCTCTTGAGGTTGGAGGGCACGGTGGCCAGCAGCCGGGCGCGCCACCCGGCGCCACCGACGGCGATGGCGCGGGCGAGCACGTGGGCCTCGGAGTCGGGCAGGTCGGTGAGGACCACCCTCTCGACGGGGCCCTGCGCGGGCGGCTCGGACTTCCAGTGGAAGACGAAGGAGCCCAGCATCAGGCCGACCACGAAGGCCTCGAGGCCCGCGGAGTCGGCGACGGCCGGCACGGAGGTGGCCACGGCCGAGCGACCCTTGGTCGCCCGGGCGAGCGCCGCGCCGGCGCGGCGCAGGTCGGTGGGGCTCTGCCTGCCGGTGCCGACGAGCAGGACCGAGCGGAGCTCGGCGTTGTCGGGGCCCCCCAGCGGCACCGGCAGACGGGTGATCTCTCCTGCCCTGCCGGTGGCCTTCTCGGCCTCCAGCAGGGCGATCAGGTCGACGCCGAGCAGCTCGGAGAGCTCCTCGGCGCCCGGGCCCAGCAGCAGCCGGGGCCCGGGGTCGTCCGCACGGCGCTCGCCGGCGTCGCGGTCGTCCTCGTCGGTCTGCAGGACCGGGAGGGCGACCACGTCGACGCCGAGGATCGCGTGGGGGCCGAGGTCGCTGAGCGCGAACCCCGGCGGGGTGACCTGGGTGGGGAGGGTGTGACCCGCTGTCGGAGCCGTCGTGGGGGGCATCAGCCGATCAGCCGACGACGTCCTTGAGGGCGTCGCCGAGATTCCCGGCCTCCTCGGCGTTGAGCTCGACCACCAGTCGGCCACCACCCTCGAGCGGGACGCGCATGACGATGCCGCGTCCTTCCTTGGTGACCTCCAGCGGACCGTCGCCCGTCCGCGGCTTCATCGCCGCCATCCGGCACCTCTTCCCCACATGTCGTGAACTCAGGTGTGCGCGCCGGGGTCGCGGGTGCGTCCCGGTCGTGCGTGACCATTATCCCCCATGGACCCTCCGACCGGGAGCACCGCCTCGTGGTTGGTCACGGCCGCGCGCTCGCGGACGCGGCTCGCGACCGTCCTCGTGCGCCGCCGCGCGGGCCTCCGCGCGGCGACCCGGTCCTCCCCCCGACGCCCGCCGGGGGCGGCCTCAGACCGCGGAGCTGACGTAGGCGTAGGTGAACACCACGACCCCCGCGGCCATGCCGAGGTGGGCCAGCAGGGAGAGCCACGGCCCTCCTGCCCACGCGTCGGAGGCGCCGTCCCCCGCGTGGCGCCCCTTGCTCGGCAGCCAGCGGGCCAGCAGCAGCAGCCCGGCGCCGGCCACGACCCACCAGAAGCCGAGCCCGACCACCCCGACCAGCGCGCTGCCGGGCGCGGAGTCGTCGGGCGACACCAGGAAGACCGTCCAGACGACCAGCGCGAGGACCCCGGCGAGCAGGTGCACCGTGAGCAGCCGGCGCGGCACGACGTGGCGCCCGCCCCCTCCTGCGGCCCCTCCGAGCCGCAGCCTGGTCAGCACGACGACGAGCGCCGCGAGGGCGGTCAGGACGTAGACGGCCGGTTCGAGCACGCGGGAGAGTGTGCCCTACGGCTGTGGGGCGTCGCCACGACCGTTCGCGGCCCGGTCGTGGCCACCGCCGTCGTACGGCGCAGCAGCGTCGCCGTCGGCGGGGCCCGGTCCCTCCGCGGCAGCGACCGCACCCGCGGCGGTCCCACCGGTCCCACCGGCCCCGTCGTGCTGGTCGGCGAGCTGGTCGGCGAGCCGGGCGAGCAGGGCGTCGACCTCGTCCATGCGGTAGCCGCGCAGGGCCAGGGAGAAGCGCACGCGTCGCAGGTCGTCGGGGCGCAGCGGTCCGGCCGCGGGCACGAGGGCGTCGGGCCGGTCGTCGTAGGCCGGGGCGAGCGGGGTGCCGCGGCCCGAGGCGACCACGGCGATCCCGCCCAGGAGGAGCACGCCGAGGACGGCGAGGAACCACATCACGACGCACGCTCCTCTCGGGCACGCACCATGAGGTCGACGGCCTCGTCGAGGTCGTCGGTGAGCACCATCATGTCGAGGTCGGCGGCGGAGATCTTGCCGTCGGCGAGCACGGTGTCGCGCAGCCAGGCCAGCAGCCCCGACCAGTAGTCGACACCGAGCAGCACGACGGGGAAGCGGGTGACCTTCTGGGTCTGCACGAGCGTGAGGGCCTCGAAGAGCTCGTCGAGGGTGCCGAGGCCGCCGGGCAGGACGACGAAGCCCTGGGCGTACTTGACGAACATCGTCTTGCGGGCGAAGAAGTAGCGGAAGTTGACCCCGATGTCGACCCACTCGTTGAGGCCGGACTCGAAGGGCAGCTCGATGCCGAGCCCGACGCTGAGGCCGCCGGCCTCGCTGGCGCCCTTGTTGGCGGCCTCCATGGCGCCGGGCCCGCCGCCGGTCATCACGGCGAAGCCCGCGTCGACCAGGCGACGGCCGAGCTCCTCGCCCTGGGCGTAGGAGGGGTGGTCGAGCGGGGTGCGGGCGGAGCCGAAGACGCCGATCGCCGGGCCGAGCTCGGCCAGCGCCCCGAAGCCCTCCACGAACTCCGCCTGGATGCGCAGCACCCGCCACGGGTCGGTGTGGACCCAGTCGGAGGGCCCGCGGGAGTCGAGCAGGCGCTGGTCGGTGGTGGAGCCGTCGACCTGGTCGCGGCGCTGGATGACCGGACCCTTGAACTTGTGCCTCACGCGCCCTGCTCCCCGCCCTGCTCCCCGCGCAGCCAGGCGGCGAGCTGTCGCTCGCAGCGCAGCACCTGCTCGACCGGCACGTGCTCCTCCTGCTTGTGGGCCAGGAGCGGGTCGCCGGGTCCGTAGTTGACCGCCGGCACGCCCAGGGCGCTGAAGCGGGCGACGTCGGTCCAGCCGAACTTGGGGTTGGCCACGCCGCCGACGGCCTCGAGGAAGGCCTTGGCGGCGGGCTGGTCGAGCCCGGGCAGCGCGCCGGGGGCGGTGTCGGTGAGGGTGACGTCGTAGCCGTCGAAGAAGTCGCGCACGAAGGCCTCGGCCTCGGCCTCGGAGCGGTCGGGCGCGAAGCGGAAGTTGACCTCGACGACGCACTCGTCGGGCAGCACGTTGCCCGCGACCCCGCCGCGGATGAAGACCGCGTTGAGCCCCTCGTGGTACTCCAGCCCGTCGATGACCGGGCGCCGCGCCTCGTAGCCGGCGAGCCGGGCCAGCACGTCGGCGGCGCCGTGGATGGCGTTGACGCCCTTCCAGCTGCGCGCGGAGTGGGCGCGCTCCCCGCGGGTGCGGACCTCGACGCGCAGCGTGCCCTGGCAGCCGGCCTCGACCACGGCGTCGGAGGGCTCCATGAGGATCGCGAAGTCGCCGGTCATCAGCTCGGGGTCCGACTGGGAGAGCTTGTGGAGGCCGTTGAACTCGGCGTCGATCTCCTCGGCCTCGTAGAGCACGTAGGTCACGTCGCGCACCGGCGCGGTCACGGTGGCGGCCAGGCGCAGGATGACGGCGTCGCCGCCCTTCATGTCGCAGGTGCCGAGGCCGTGCAGCAGGCCTGTGGCCTCGTCGAGACGGCTGGGCATGTTGTCGTTGACCGGCACGGTGTCGAGGTGGCCCGCGATCACGACGCGGTCGCCCAGGCCCAGGTCGGTGCGCGCCACCACCGTGTGACCGCGGCGCACCACCTCCAGGTGGGGCAGGGCGCGCAGCGCCTCCTCCACCGCGTCGGCGATGTCGCGCTCCCCCAGGCTGACCGACTCGATGTCGCACAGCTGGCGGGTGAGGGTGACCGCGTCGGCGGTCAGGTCGAGCACGGGGGTCGTCACGGGCGTCTGCGGCATGGCGCTAGTCAACCAGCCGGGGCGCGCGCCGGGCCCCGGCGGCGCGCGACGCCCCGGCGTACGCCGGGCGACCGGGCGGTGTCCGGACGCACCACGACCCCCGACGGCCGTCGGGGGTCGTGGTGGCTGCGCGCGAGCGGCGCTCGGTCGCGGTGGTCTCGGGGACCTCAGCGACGGCGCTCGCCCTGCTTGAGCTTGTCCTTGGCGAACTTGACCCCGAAGAGGGCCAGCAGCTTCCAGACCAGCCAGCCGAGCAGCTGGAAGATCGTGCGCTTGGGCTTGCCCACGTCAGCCCTTGAAGGCGTCCTTGACACCCTCGCCGGTCTTCTTGGCAGAGGCCGCGGCCTGGTCCTTCTTGCCCTCGGCCTCGAGCTTCTCGTTGTTGGTGACGTCGCCCACGGCCTCCTTGACCTTGCCGGCGGCGTCCTGAGCGGCGTTCTTGGCCTTGTCGGCGATACCCATGGCTACTCCTTCGTCTGTGGCCCAGGTCGGGCCTTCGGGGTGAGCAGCCGCGGCGGCCGCTCCGGTTGACTTACGTCGTAAGTCAGTTTCACCGTAGCCCCCCGGTCAAACGGGCGGCCCGGTCACCACTTCGACGAAAGCAGGACGCCATGACCGCCACCTCACCCCTCGGGTCCGGACACGATCACAACCACGACGCGATCCCGACCGAGTCGCGCCGCGACGTCGTCGACCGCGAGCGCGAGCGCTTCGGGGGCATCAAGCCCTTCGTCGCCTTCTTCGGCTGGCTCACCGCCACCGGCATGGCCGTGCTGCTGACCGCCCTCGTCGCCGCCGCCGGCGCCGGCGTGGGCCTGGTCTCCAGCGCCTCCGAGGTCGCCGACGCGGCGACCGGCAACGGCCTCCAGGCCGAGGAGATCGGCTGGGCCGGCGTCATCCTGGTGCTGGTCGTCGTCTTCCTCTCCTACTACTCCGGTGGCTACGTCGCCGGCCGCATGGCGCGCTTCGACGGCATGAAGCAGGGCTTCGCCGTGTGGGCCTGGGCCGTCGTGGCCGCGATCGTCGTGGCGATCCTCGGCGCCGTCGCCGGCTCGCAGTACGACGTGCTGGGCGACATCAACTCCTTCCCGCGCATCCCGGTCGACGCGGGCGACCTCACCCTGCAGGCCATCGCCGTGCTCGTCGGCGTCGTCGTCGTCAGCCTGGTCGGCGCCCTGCTCGGCGGCCTGGCCGGCATGCACTTCCACCGCAAGGTCGACCGCGCCGGCCTCGGTCGCTGACCCCAGCCGACCCCAGCCCCCCCCCCGCACCACCACCGCGACTCCCCCCGGTCGCGTGCTCCACCCCGTCGTCCGGGTCCACCCTCCCTCGCACGTCGCCACGTGCCGGAGGGTCGGCCCGGACGACGGCGTCACCGCGGTCGTCGCTACCGTGGAACCCCCAGCCGAGGAGCACCCCCATGTCGTCCGCCGAGCACCCCGACCACGACCGGCCCGTCACCGACGCGGCCGCGGTCGGCCCTGCCCCCGGCGACGGCCAGGAGCCCCCGCTGCCCGACGCCGACGCGGCCATCGTGGCCGGCGGCGCACCCCCCTCGGCCCGTGTGCCGCTCGACCGCGACCGGATCGTCTCCGAGGCGCTGGTCTTCCTCGAGGAGGTCGGTCCCGGCGGACTCTCGATGCGCCGTCTGGGCAAGCGCCTGGGCGTCGAGGCGATGTCGCTCTACCGCTACGTGCCGGGCAAGGAGGACCTGCTCGACGCCGTCGTCGAGTCGCTCATCTCCGGCATGTACGCCGATCCCGAGGTGCTCAGCACCCCCGACAACGGCTGGCAGGACTTCCTCCAGCGCATGGCCCACGGGGTGCGGCGCGTGGCGCTCGCCCACATCCAGGCCTTCCCGCTCGTGGCCTCGCGCCCGCCGGAGGCGCCGTGGCTGCGCCCGCCGCTGCGCAGCCTGGACTGGGTGGAGTCGTTCCTGGCCGGGCTGACCTCCGAGGGCTTCAGCGACGCGGCCGCGGTGGCGGCCTACCGCTCGTTCACCAGCTTCCTGCTGGGCAACCTGCTGCTCGAGGTCGCCTCCCACGGCGCCGACATCGGCCCCCTCGACGTCGTCGACGACGGCGAGGAGGACAACGAGGCGCTGCGGCAGCACCCGACGGTGGCGCGGCTGCGCGCCGACCTGGCCCAGGACCACTCGGCCACCGAGTTCGAGGAGGCCCTCGAGCAGCTGCTCGAGCGGATCGCGGCCACCAAGGTCGAGCTCGCCGACGACTGACCGGTCCCGGTCAGCCCTCGGGGGCGAACACGCAGAACTCGTTGCCCTCGGGGTCGCCGAGCACCGACCAGCGCTCGGTCTCCCACAGCCGGTGCGCGCCCGCGGCGAGCAGGGCCTCGACGTCGCCGGTGACGTCCCAGTGCACCCGGTGCGGCACCGTGCGGGGCTCGGGCACCGCGTTGAAGTCCAGCGTCATCCGCTCGTCGGCGGCCACGCCGGCCACGGTCCACCAGCCGCCCTCGTCGTGCACGGCCTCGGCCCCGAGGACGTCCGCCCACCAGCGGGCCACGCGGCCCGGGTCGACGCAGTCGACCCCGACGCCGTGCAGGCGCACCGCCGGCGGGTCGTCGCGCTCGAAGGCGCAGAACTCGTTGCCCTCGGGGTCGGCCATCACGTGCCACCCGAAGCCGGTGGCGGCGGGCCGCGAGAGCACGCGCGCGCCCAGGGCCACGAGCTCCTCGACGGGGCCGGAGTCGACGTCGAGGTGCAGCCGGTTCTTCGTCACGTGGGGCCGGTCGACGGCGTTGACCCAGATCGTGTGGCGCGGCGTGGGGCCGACCAGGTGGCGGTGCGTGGGGTCGTCGCGCTCCTCCAGGCCCGTCACCGCCGCCCAGAAGCGCGACTGCGCCTCCACGTCGACCGCGTCGAGGCACAGGTCCTTCCACGTCGCCAGCACCATGGGCCCACCCTGCCACGGGCCGGCCACGGGCCGGGGTCACCGGCCCGTGGGGCCCCGGCCGGGCTCAGGCGCGGGCGACGTGCACGCCGGCCTTCTCGCCGTCGCCGACCACCACCTCGGTGGCCCCGGTGGGCGTGCCGCCCTGGTCGGGGTCGACCACCGAGAACGACGTGGCCAGGGTCTCCCCCGCGATGAGGGCCTCGTGGGTGGCGGCGGCCCCGCGCACGGCCGGGCCGCCGGTGAGGGTCAGCGCGATCCGGTCGGAGACGTCGAGGCCGGCGTCGCGGCGGGCCTGCTGCACCGCGCGCACCAGGTCGCGCGCCAGGCCCTCGGCCGCGAGCTCGGGGGTGACGGCGGTGTCGAGCACCACGAAGCCGCCGCCGCGGGGCAGCAGGCCGACCGCGGTGGTGTCGTCGGCGGCGCCGGCGACGGTCTCGAGGGTGTACTCCCCCTCGACCAGCGCGAGACCGCCCGCGGTGACGGTGCCGTCCTCGGCCACCGACCAGTCGCCCGACTTCGAGCCCTTGATCGCGACCTGCACCTCGCGCCCGAGCCGGGGCCCGGCGGCGCGCGCGTTGACGGTGAGCCGCTGCGACACGCCGTACGACGCCGCCTCGGGCGCATCGGCGCCCAGCAGCCGCACGGTCTTGACGTTGACCTCGTCGGCGAGGATCGACTCGAAGCCGGCGAGCAGCGCGGGGTCGGCCACGACCACGGTGAGGGCCGGCAGCGGCAGCCGGTTGCGCAGCTGGCCGGCCTTGCGCAGCGCGGAGGTGGCCGAGCAGGCGTCGCGCACCTGGTCCATCGCCGCGACCAGCGCGTCGTCGCCGGGCAGCTCCTCGGGCGTCGGCCAGTCGGTGAGGTGCACCGAGCGGCCACCGGTCAAGCCGCGCCAGATCTCCTCGGTGGTGAGCGGGAGCAGCGGGGCGGTCGTGCGGCAGACGACCTCGAGCACGGTGTGGAGGGTGTCGAAGGCCGCCGCGTCGCCCTGCCAGAAGCGCTCGCGGGAGCGGCGGATGTACCAGTTGGTCAGCACGTCGAGGAAGGAGCGCGTGACGTCACAGGCCTCGGCGACGGCGTAGTCGTCGAGGGCGTCGGTCATCTGCTCGACGTACTGGCGGGTCTTGGCCAGCAGGTAGCGGTCGAGCGGGTCGCTGGAGGCGGTGGAGCGCTGCGCGGTGTAGCCGCCCTCGCCGGCGGCGTTGGCGTAGAGCTGGAAGAAGTACCAGCTGTTCCACAGCGGCATCATCACCTGGCGCACCGAGTCGCGGATGCCCTGCTCGGTGACCACGAGGTTGCCGCCGCGCAGGATCGGGCTGGACATGAGGAACCAGCGCATCGCGTCGGCGCCGTCGCGGTCGAAGACCTCGCGCACGTCGGGGTAGTTGCGCAGCGACTTGCTCATCTTGTTGCCGTCGGAGCCCAGGACGATGCCGTGGCTCACGCAGGCCGAGAAGGCGGGCTTGTCGAAGAGCGCGGTGGCCAGGACGTGGAGGGTGTAGAACCAGCCGCGGGTCTGGCCGATGTACTCCACGATGAAGTCGCCCGGGAAGTGGCCCTTGGCCGCGGCGGTGCCGTCGAACCAGTCGGCGTTCTCGAAGGGGTAGTGCACCTGGGCGTAGGACATCGAGCCCGAGTCGAACCACACGTCGAGCACGTCGGTGACGCGGCGCATGGTGGAGCGCTCGCCCTCGGGGCGCGGGTCGTCGGGGTTGGGACGGGTCAGCTCGTCGACCCACGGGCGGTGCAGGTCGCGCTCGCCGTCGGCGTTGCGGGGCAGGTCGCCGAAGTCGCGCTCGAGCTCGGCGAAGGAGCCGTAGACGTCGAGGCGGGGGTAGGCCGGGTCGTCGCTCTTCCACACCGGCACCGGGGAGCCCCAGAAGCGGTTGCGGGTGATCGACCAGTCGCGGGCGTTCTCCAGCCACCGGCCGAACTGGCCGTCCTGGATGTGCTCGGGCACCCAGCGGATCTGCTGGTTGAGCTCCAGCATCCGCTCCTTGATCGCGGTGACCTCGACGAACCACGACGAGACGCCCTTGTAGATCAGCGGCTCGCGGCAGCGCCAGCAGTGGGGGTAGGAGTGGTCGTAGGTCTCGCGGCGCAGCAGGACGGTGCCGGCGGTGACCGCGCCGGCCTCCTCGCCGGTGGCGCCGCGGGTGGCCGCGCGCAGGTGGTCGATGACGTGGGGGTTGGCGTCGAAGACCTGCATGCCGGCGTACTCGGCCACCGGCGCGGTGAAGCGACCGTCCTTGCCCACGGGCATGACCGCCTCGATGCCCTCGCGGTCGGTGACCTCCTTGTCGACCTCGCCGAAGGCGCCGGCGGTGTGGACGACGCCGGTGCCGTCGGTGGTCGTGACGGCGTCGTCGGCGGCCACGACGCGGAAGGCGCGGGCGTGGTCGGCGTAGTAGGAGAAGGGCGGGGTGTAGGTGAGGCCGACCAGGTCGGCGCCCCGGCGGCGGGCGAGCACGACCGGCTCGTCGCCGAGCTCGCGGGCGTAGGCGCCCAGGCGGGCCTCGGCCAGCAGGTAGCGCGCGGTCGCCTCGGTGCCGGGCACGGGCGCCTCGACGACGACGTAGTCGATGTCGGAGCCGACCATGACGGCGAGGTTGGAGGGCAGGGTCCACGGGGTGGTGGTCCAGATGAGCACCTTCGCGCCGTCGAGCTCGGCGTCGCCCTCGACGCCGTCGCGGGCGTGGAGGGTGTAGCCGACGGTGACCGCGGGGTCCTGGCGGTTCTGGTAGACGTCGTCGTCCATGCGCAGCTCGTGGTTCGACAGCGGCGTCTCGTCGTTCCAGCAGTAGGGCAGCACCCGGAAGCCCTCGTAGACCAGGCCCTTGTCGTGCAGGCTCTTGAAGGCCCAGATCACCGACTCCATGTAGTCGGGGTTCATCGTGCGGTAGTCGTGGTCGAAGTCGACCCAGCGCGCCTGGCGGGTGACGTAGTCGCGCCACTCGCCGGTGTACTTCATCACCGACTCGCGACACGCGTCGTTGAACCTGTCGATGCCCATCTCGACGATCTCGTCGGTGGTCTTGATGCCGTTGAGCCGCATCGCCTCGAGCTCGGCGGGCAGGCCGTGGGTGTCCCAGCCGAAGCGGCGCTCGACGCGCTTGCCGCGCATCGTCTGGTAGCGCGGCACGAGGTCCTTGACGTAGCCGGTGAGCAGGTGGCCGTAGTGCGGCAGCCCGTTGGCGAAGGGCGGGCCGTCGTAGAAGACGAACTCTCCCGAGCCGTCGTCGCCGGCGCTGCGCTGCTCCACCGAGGCCTGGAAGGTGCCGTCGGCGGCCCAGTAGGCCAGCACCTTCTCCTCGATCTCGGGGAAGCGCGGCGCGGACGGGACGGCGGCCTGGCCGGCCGTGGAGACCTGGGGATAGGTCATCGGGGTCATCTCCTGCGGTGCGTCGGGTCGTGGGCTGCCTCACCACGAGGACGACTCCCTGACGGGGACCGCGGTACCACCTCGCTTGCCCTGCCGCGCCGTGCGCGCCGTTGGGCGCGTGCGTCGGGCGGGGCCGCTCGTTGCGGGCTGTGACGGGCCTACCCGTCCGGGTCTAGTGAGGTCGCGCGGTCGGGGACCGCGCGACCCGTTCTTCCGGAGGCTCGCCGCTGATGACGGCTCGAGCGCCTGTGCTCCCAGGGTAGCCAGCCGGGCCCGTCCGCGGCCAACCGGTTCCCCGTCGTACGTCGCACCGCTCGGCTCCCGCGGTGGTCCGGCGAGGGGCCGGCGCGCGTCTTAGCGTCGCCTTGACCTTCCCTTGGAGCCGCGTTGGTGCGCACCGACGCAGAGTGGTGCCTGTGCTCGAGGAGACCTCGAGGAAGACCACCCCGATCCAGGAGACGACCATGACGAAGACCGTCCGCACCACGACCGCCCTCCCCACCGGCCGCACCCCCGGGCGTCGCCTGCGCCGCAGCCTCGCCGTCGCGGCCGTCGTCCCGCTGGCCCTCGGCCTCGCCGCCTGCGGCGACTCCGACGACGACAACGACGACGTCACCGCCCCGGCGCCCACCGCCACCGTCACCGAGACCGCCTCGGCCTCGCCGTCGACCGGCTCCTCCGACGACGCCTCCGACGACGCCTCGACCGGCGGCTCGGCCGGCGGCTCCGGCGACGAGCGCGCGCTCCTCGCCGCCGCGGCGACCGCCGTCGGCTCGGTGCAGGGCAGCACGCTCTTCTCCATCGACCGCGACGACACCGGCGGCTGGGAGATCACCGTCGTCGACGGTCAGGGCGTCGAGAACGACGTGGTCGTCTCCGCCGACGGCTCCTCGGTCGAGCGCGGCCCCGACGTGGACCAGGACGACGCCGACGACCAAGACGACCTCGCCGAGCGCCAGCAGCTGCTGAACGACGTGCAGGTCGACTACCGCCAGGCCGTCGAGGCCGCGCGCGGCGAGGTCGCCGGCGGCGTGGTCGAGGACGTCGACCTCGACCTGGAGAACGGCGCGGCCGAGTGGGAGGTCCAGGTGCAGGACGGCACCACCGAGCAGACCGTGCGCATCGACGCCGTCTCCGGCGACGTCAGCGGCACCGAGACCGACAACGACGACGACTGACCGCACCCCCGCGCCCTCCAGGCGCCCCCCGGCCGGACCGGGCCCGTCGCTGCGTGACGGGCCCGGTCCTTCGTCGTCCGGCCCCGGCGGGGTGGGTGGTCAGGGGAGGTGGCGGCCGAGGAGGTCGAGGAACTCGTCGGCCATGGCGAGCTGCCGCACGAGCTTCTCGCGGCGGGCGGCCGCCTCGGCCTGCACGGCGGCGAGCCGCTCACGGGCTGCGGCTCCCGGGGCGCCGGGGCCGGTGTCGGGACCGGGGCCCTCCTCGGCGAGGAGGTCGAGGTCGGCCAGGGCGGCGCCCATCTCCTCGAGGCTGAAGCCGAGCGGCTTCATGCGGCGGATGAGCAGGATCCGCTCGACGTCGCGCTCGGTGTAGAGCCGGAAGCCGCCGTCGGTGCGACCGGAGGGACGCAGCAGGCCCACCTCGTCCCAGTGGCGCAGGCTGCGCAGCGACAGGTCGGTGCGGGTGGCGACCTCACCGATGTGCATGGCGCGCGCCTCCGGGATCGGGTCGGACGGGTCGGCCGCGGGGCCGGCGGTCTCCTCGCTCACCTGGGTCTCCTCGGTCGGTGGGTGTGCTTGCGCGTCGGGTGGGAGCGATTTCAACCCTACCCTCACGTAAGGGTAGGGTTGCGCTCAGACTTCCGCCGGCGACGACGCCGGCAGCGCGCCCGGCGCGCACCACCCTCCCATCCCGTCCACCGACGCTCCCGACCGCCCGCGCACGCCGCGCGGACCGGGGCGTGCCGGTGTGCCCTGCCCCCGAACGGAGCCTCGTGACCACGCCCCCCTCCCTGCCGGCCGACGTGCCGGACGCCCGGCCTGACGCCACGCCGCCGCCCCGCCAGCCCGGCGTCCGCGAGGCGCTGCGCTCCCCCGCGCTGCTGCGCACCGAGGTGCTGGCCGGCCTCGTGGTCGCCCTGGCGCTGATCCCCGAGGCCATCTCGTTCTCGATCATCGCCGGCGTCGACCCGCAGGTCGGCCTCTTCGCGTCCTTCACCATGGCCGTCTCCATCGCCTTCCTCGGCGGGCGTCCGGCGATGATCTCCGCGGCCACCGGGGCGGTCGCCCTGGTCATCGCCCCGGTGATGCGCGAGCACGGCTACGACTACCTCATCGCCACCGTGCTGCTCGGCGGCGTGCTGCAGGTCGTGCTCGGCCTGGCCGGCTTCGGCCGGCTGATGCGCTTCATCCCGCGCTCGGTCATGGTCGGCTTCGTCAACGCGCTGGCCATCCTCATCTTCCTCGCGCAGCTGCCCTACCTCGTCGACGTGCCGTGGCTGGTCTACCCGATGGTGGCCGTCGGCATCGCCGTCATGGTCGGCCTGCCGCGCGTCACCACGGTCGTGCCGGCCCCGCTGGTCGCGATCGTCGCGCTCACCGGCTTCACCGTGCTGGCCGCGCTGTCGGTGCCCGACGTGGGCGACGAGGGCGAGCTGCCCGACTCCCTGCCCGCGCTCTTCGTGCCCGACGTGCCGCTGACGCTGGAGACCCTGCAGATCATCGCCCCCTACGCCCTGGCGATGGCGCTGGTCGGGCTGCTGGAGTCGCTGATGACGGCCAAGCTGGTCGACGACCTCACCGACACCCACTCCGACAAGACCCGCGAGTCGTGGGGCCAGGGCGCCTCCAACGTGATCACGGGCTTCTTCGGCGGCATGGGCGGCTGCGCGATGATCGGCCAGACGATGATCAACGTGAAGGCCTCCGGCGCCCGCACCCGGATCTCCACCTTCCTCGCCGGCGTCTTCCTGCTGGTCCTCGTGGTCGGTCTCGGCGACGTGGTCTCGATCATCCCGATGGCCGCGCTGGTCGCGGTGATGGTCATGGTCTCGGTCGGCACCTTCGACTGGCACTCGGTGCGCCCGCGGACGCTGCGCCGCATGCCGCGCTCGGAGACCACCGTGATGGTGGCTACCGTCGCGGTCACCGTGGCCACCCACAACCTCGCCATCGGCGTCGTCGTCGGCGTGCTCGTCGCGACGACCCTCTTCGCCCGCCGCGTCGCCCACCTCACCGAGGTCGACCGCCAGCTCACCGTCGGCCCCGACGGCGAGCCCACGGCGGTCTACCGCGTCACCGGGGCGCTGTTCTTCGCCTCCAGCAACGACCTCTACCGCCAGTTCGACTACGTCGGCGACCCCGCGCGCGTCGTCATCGACCTCAGCGAGTCGCACGTGTGGGACGCCTCAACCGTGGCCTCCCTCGACGCCATCACCACCAAGTACGCCGCGAAGGGCAAGCGCGCCGACATCGTGGGGCTCAACGAGGCCAGCGCCGAGCGCCACGGGCGGCTCACCGGACGGCTCGGCTCCCACTGAGCCGGGCCCACTGATCCGGGCCCACTGATCCGGGCCCGCTTTGCCGGCCTGCGAGCCGGGCCCACCGAGACGGGCCGGGCCACCGCGGCCCGGGGTCAGCGGGCGTAGGGCGCCAGCGGCGGCTCGGCGGTGACCATCGGCGAGGTGGCGCTCGACCGCGCGGTCTGCGCGAGGGCCGCGGCCACCTCGGCCGGGAAGGTGACGGGGTCGACGTCGGGCATCAGCGGCTGGCCGCAGGTCGCGGTGGGCACGCGGTCGAGGCGGGCCGGCCCGCGGTGCTCGAGGGCGTCGAGGCCGATCAGCCAGGCGGCGTTGTCGTAGGCCATGCCGAAGTGGTCGACGACCTCGGTCGGGCAGAGGTCCTGCACCGCGACGTTGGTGACGTTGCTCCCGGGGGCGAGGTGGGCCGAGGTGCTGGGCACGACGACCTCGTCGTAGCGCGTGCTGATCGCGGTGTAGTCGACCCGGTCGTAGGTCTCACGTCCGCGGTTGAGGGCGGTGAGGAAGTCGGAGCCGGCCAGCTGCTGCCAGTTGGCCGGGGTGCAGCGCCCGAGGGTCTCGCAGACGGCGCCGAAGACCTCGGTGCCGTGGTGGGAGGAGGAGAGCCCGACGTAGTCGTCGACCATGCCGCGGGTGTCGGGCCAGTACTTCAGCGCCCAGCGGCCGACCATGCCGCCCTGGCTGTGGCCCACGATGCTGATGTCGCGCCCGGCGCGGCGGTGCATGAGGCGGATCGCGCGCACGACGTACTCGCCGTTGACCTGGATGTCGGCGTTGGCGCTGTCGGGCGACTGCAGGTCGCAGTGGGCGCGGCGGCGGGCGTCGAGGGCGCGGTCCCAGTTCCACGACCAGTTGGCCTCGGCGCTCGACGTCGTGCCGTGCAGGAGGAGCACCGGAGCGCGGCCGCGGGTGAGGTCACCGGTGCAGTCGAGGGCCTCGAGCACCTGGGCGCGCGTGGGTCGCAGGTCGGGCCCCGGCGCACCGGCACCGGCCGCCCCGGCCGGCCCGGCCGTGAGGGCCTCCACGCCGGTCAGGGCGCTCACGAAGGCGAGGGCCGCCGCGGCGAGGGCGGCGGCCGGGCGCAGCCGGGCGGTGGACGGGCGGAGCGGCGTACGGCGCACGGGAGCGGCCTCTCGGGGGGAGACGGGATCACCCGCCCAACGACGCCCGGTGGCGATGGTCACGCCCGGCAGCGCCCGGGGCGGCCTCGATCCGGGGCCGACCGGGAGCCGCCCGGGTCCACCCGGACCCGCCGTCCTCCGGACGGGTCAGCGGGCGGCGGGCTCGGTGACCGGCAGCTCGAGCACGCGGGTCAGCAGGGCGCGGGCCTCGGCGCGCTCACCGGCGTCGCGCAGGTGGGCCGCGGCGTCCTCGGCGGTGCGCACCGCCAGCTCGACGTCGACGGGGCCGGCGGCGAGGAGCAGTCGCGCGGAGACCCGCGGCGGGCAGCCGGACTCGAGCGCGGCCACGGCGAGACGGTGCAGCAGGCCGGCGCGCACCGCGGGGGGCACGGTCTGCTCGACCAGGCGCCGCACGGCGTCGTGACGGTAGGAGACCCCTTCGGGTCCCTCGCGCAGCAGGCCGGCCGCGACCCCGGCGCTCTGCCAGCCCGCCCCCAGGGCGTGGTCGAGCAGCCCCCTCGGCGCCCCCGCCCCGGCCAGCGCGAGCACGGCCCAGGCGTCCAGGTCGCGGTCGCCGCCCCCGGCCACGACCCCGCCGACGACGACGGGCAGCACGTCCTCGAGACGGATCGCGGTCTGCGACGGGTCGGGCGCCCAGCGCACGAGGTCGAGGGCCGCGCGGGCGTCGGGCAGGTCGAGCACCGCCGTCAGGCGACCGGGCTCGCCGCCGCTGGCGCGGGCGTAGCCGGCGGCCAGCGAGGAGCCCGGCTCGACCTGCTCCCCCAGCGCCCGCGACACCACCTCGGCGACCGCGGCCCGGTCGAGGCCGGGCAGGTCGAGGACGCGCGCGCCGGGGAGGTCCTCGAGCGCGGGCACGGCACCATGGGCGCCGACGACGACGGCGACGCCGGACTCCCGCGCCGCGACCGCGAGCAGCGACTGGGCGGTGGGTCCGAGCAGGTGGGCGTCGTCGACCACGAGCACGACCGGGGAGTCGGGGGCGATCCCGCCCGGGCCGGGCAGCGCGCAGACGCCGCGGCCGGCGAGGCGCCGGCTCACCTCGTCGGCGTCGGCAGGGCGCACCAGCGCGGGGCGGCCGTCGAGCTCGCCGAGGAGGGTGTCGAGCACGCCCACGTCGTCGGCGGCCCAGCGGTCGGCGGCCGTGGCGAGGCAGCGGACGCCGGTGGCCGCGGCCAGGGGCACCACGGTGGCCAGGGCCGCCGAGACCCCGATGCCCGGTCGCCCGCGCAGCACGAGCACCCCGGCGCTGTGCACGGCGTCGGCGATCTCGGGCAGCAGGTGGGTGCGGCCCGGCAGGGCCGACGGGAGCGAGGCGGCGGACCCGCCTGCGCCGGCTGTGGTGGACGGTGTCGCCCTCGCGGACGCCGCGGCGTGCTGCTCGCTCATGGCTCCCCCCGAAGCACCGGCTCGTCCGACCCCCCGCCGGACGTCTCCAGGTTAAGCCCCACGGCGGCGAGCACCACACCGCCTCCCCAGGATCGGGGTCGGGGCGGGTGGCAGCGCGCCTCGCCCGCGGTGGCGGGCGCTGCAGTCCGGGGTCGTGGACCGCGGACGAGCCGCGGGGCGGGCCCGCCTAGGCTTGCCGCCGTGACTGAGGCCAACGACCCGACCGCCACCCCGACCCGCGCCTGGGCCCACGGCCTGGCGACCGTGACGAGCGACGACACCGTGCTGGACGTGTGGTTCCCCGAGCCCCGCCTCGGTGACACCCCGGCCGACGCGACCGCGCCGCGCGAGCTCGCCGACCTGGTCGGCGGCGACGAGGCCCGTGGCGTGCGCCGTGAGGTGCGCCTGGTGGAGATCGCCGACCTGCAGGCCGAGCCGACCTCCACCGAGGACGTCTGGCTGCGCCTGCACCTGCTGTCCTCCCGCCTGGTGCGCCCCCACACGATCTCGATGGCCGGCGTCTTCGGCCACCTGGCCAACGTCGTGTGGACCTCCGCCGGCCCCTGCGCCGTGCAGGGCTTCGAGCTGACCCGCGCCCGGCTGAAGGCCCGCGGCCAGCACGTCACCGTCTTCGGGATCGACAAGTTCCCGCGCCTGGTCGACTACGTCGTGCCCGCCAACGTGCGCATCGCCGACGCCGACCGCGTGCGACTGGGCGCCCACCTCGCCGAGGGCACCACCGTCATGCACGAGGGCTTCGTGAACTTCAACGCCGGCACGCTGGGGGCCAGCATGGTCGAGGGCCGCATCTCCGCCGGCGTGGTGGTCGGCGACGGCTCCGACGTCGGCGGCGGCGCCTCGATCATGGGCACGCTCTCCGGCGGCGGCACCCAGGTCATCTCGCTGGGCGAGCGCTGCCTGCTCGGCGCCAACGCCGGCATCGGCATCTCGCTCGGCGACGACTGCGTGGTCGAGGCCGGCTGCTACGTCACCGCCGGCACCAAGGTGACCCTGGTCGGCGAGCGCGACGAGGCCGGCGAGCCCCGCGTGGTGAAGGCCCTCGAGCTCTCCGGCTCCGACAACGTGCTCTTCCGCCGCAACTCCGTCTCCGGCGCCGTCGAGGCCGTCGCCCGCACCGGGCAGGGCATCGCGCTCAACGCCGACCTGCACGCCAACTGAGGCGCGGTCGAGGACCCACAGCCGCCGACCGGCGCGTTCTCAGGTGGTTCTTGGCCGGTCCCAGGACAATCGACCCATGAGGACCTCCGTGATCGCCGCAGGCTCCGCCGTGGCCGCGCTGGGGGTCGTGGGGGCCGTGGGCTACGGCGTCTACCAGGAGGTGGCGCCCTCGCTCGACGGCGAGACCTGCGTCGCCACCGTCGACGGCCGCTCGGTCGAGCTGAGCGTGGAGCAGGCCGAGAACGCCTCGCTCATCGTCGCGACCGCCGTGCGCCGCGGCATGCCCGCCCGCGCGGCGTCGATCGCCCTGGCCACGGCCTACCAGGAGTCGAAGATCGTCAACATCGACTACGGCGACCGCGACTCCGTCGGCCTCTTCCAGCAGCGCCCCTCGCAGGGCTGGGGCACCGTGGAGCAGATCCTCGACCCGACCTACGCCACCAACGCCTTCTACGACGAGCTCGAGGAGGTCGACGGCTACGAGTCGATGGAGATCACCGTCGCCGCCCAGGCCGTGCAGCGCTCGGCCTTCCCCGACGCCTACGCCGACCACGAGGACGACGCCCGCGTCATCGCCTCGGCGCTGACCGGCAACTCACCGGCCGCCTTCACCTGCGAGAGCGACGACTCCGCCGAGGCCGCCTCCGACACCCTCGGCGACAACGGCCTGGTCGCCCGCGCCGAGCGGGTGCGACGCGACGTCGACCGACACTTCGGCCGCCAGGCCGTCGGCGGCTTCGCCCCCGGCGGGGTCAGCACCGGCCACATGGAGGGCTCGGCGCACTACGAGGGGCGCGCCGTCGACCTCTTCTACCGCCCGGTGAACCCGACCAACCTGGTGCGCGGCTGGGCGGTGGCGCAGTACCTCGTGGCGCAGGCCGAGCGCCTCGACGTCGCCACCGTCATCTACGACGCGAAGATCTGGACCTCCGGGCGCGCCGACGAGGGCTGGCGCGACTACACCCCCGACACCTCCGGCCGCTCCCCCGAGACCGCCGCGATCCTCGAGCACCGTGACCACGTGCACGTCGACGTCCTCGACTGACCCGCTCGGTCAGCGCGTGAGGCGCTCGACGGCGGCGTCGACCCGCTCGTCGCTGGCGGTGAAGGCAACGCGCACGTGCTGGCGACCGGCCGCGCCGTAGAAGGCGCCAGGAGCCACGAGGATGCCGCGCTCGGCGAGCCAGGACACGGTGTCCCAGCAGTCCTCGTCGCGGGTCGACCAGAGGTAGAGGGAGGCCTCGGAGTGGTCGACGCGGAAACCGGCGTGCAGCAGCGCCTCGCGCAGCCGGGCGCGCCGGGCGGCGTAGACGGCGTGCTGGGCCACGACGTGCTCGTCGTCGTCGAGGGCGGCGGCCATCGCGACCTGCACCGGCCCGGGCATGATCAGGCCGAGGTTCTTGCGCACGGCCAGCAGCTCGGCGACGACCGGGGTGTCGCCGGCGACGAAGGCGGCGCGGTAGCCCGCGAGGTTGGAGCGCTTCGACAGCGAGTGGACCGCGAGGATCCCCTCGAGCGAGCCGCCGTTGACGTCGGGGTGGAGCACCGAGACCGGGGTGGTCTCCCAGGCGCACTCGAGGTAGCACTCGTCGGAGACCAGCAGGGCGCCCCGCTCGCGGCACCAGTCGACGACCTTGCGCAGGTGCTCCGGCGGCAGCACCCGGCCCGAGGGGTTCGAGGGCGAGTTCAGCCAGACCAGCGCCGGGGTCTCGGGGCCCAGGGAGGTCAGCGAGTCGGTGGCCACGGCCCGCGCGCCGACGAGGGAGGCGCCGACCTCGTAGGTCGGGTAGGCCAGCGCGGGGTAGGCGATGAGGTCGCCGGGGCCGAGACCGAGGTGCAGCGGCAGCGCGCCGATGAGCTCCTTGGAGCCGATCGACGGCAGCACCTGGTCGGTCCCGAGGCCGGTCACGCCGTGGCGGCGCGCCAGCCAGTCCACGACGGCCTGGCGGGTGCGCTCGAGGCCGACGGTGGTCGGGTACCCCGGCGAGTCGGTCGCGCCGGCCAGCGCCCGGCGCACGACCTCGGGGGTCGGGTCGACCGGCGTGCCGATGGAGAGGTCGACGACGCCGTCGGGGTGGGCGCGCGCCCGGGCGGCGTGCCCGGTGAGGGCGTCCCAGGGGAAGTCGGGCAGGCGCGCGGAGACGGTGCCCCGCGCGCCCGGCCCGGCCGTGTCGCTCAGTGGTCCTGGTTCTGCGGGGGGAGGGCGGCGATGAAGGGGTGGTCGTGGTCGATCTCCCCCATCTTCGCGGCGCCGCCGGGCGAGCCGAGCTCGTCGAAGAACTTCACGTTGGCGTCGTAGTAGTCCTTCCACTCCTCCGGCGTGTCGTCCTCGTAGAAGATGGCCTCGACCGGGCAGACCGGCTCGCACGCACCGCAGTCGACGCACTCGTCGGGGTGGATGTAGAGCATCCGCTTGCCCTCGTAGATGCAGTCGACGGGGCACTCGTCCACGCAGGCGCGGTCCTTGACGTCGACACACGGCTGGGAGATGACGTAGGTCACCGGGATCCTCCTGGGAGTGGAGATCCAGGCCGGGGCCTGGGGGTGCTGATGGATTCCCACAGCCTAGTATCCCGGCGTGCCCGACGCCGCCCCCGCCCACCGCTTGGGTCCGCACGTCGTGGGCACGCGGGTCGTCGTGAGGCGGGTCGTGCGCGGCGGCGGCGCCTCGGGCGACGAGCCCGAGACCGGCCCCACGGGCGGCCCCGCCTTCACCGACCTGCTCGGCACCTGCACGGCCTGGGGCGCCGAGACCTGCACGATCGCCCCGGAGCGGGGCGAGCCGGTCGAGATCGCGCTGCGCGACATCGTCTCGGGCAAGCCGGTGCCGCCGCGCGCCTCGGTGCGCCAGCGGGTCTCGGCCCGCGAGGCCGAGGGCCACTCCTTCTCGGCCTTCCCCGACGTCGAGCGCCGCGACCTGGGCGACTGGGTGGCCCGCAGCGACCCGATGCCGGTGGGGAGGCCCTTCAAGCGCGCCAACTCCTGCCTGGCCGTGGGCGACCCCGGCGTGCCGGTGGCCGAGGCCCTGACCCGGGTCGAGGCCTTCTACGCCGAGCGCGACCGGCCCGCGCTGCTGCAGGTCGAGGCCGACGGGCCGGTCGAGGCCGCCGCGCTCGCCGCGGGCTGGGGGCTGCTGCCGCACGGGGAGGTCGAGTTCCGGCTCGGCTCGCTGGCCGCCGTACGCCGACGCCGGCGCGGCCTCGCCCCCGCCGTCGACCGCACCCACGTGGAGGTCACCGGCGACCGGGCGCTCGCGGTGGTCGCGACCTCGGCGGGCCGCATCGCCGAGGGCCGCGCCATCCTCGACGGCGACTGGCTGGGGCTGCACGCGCTCAAGGTCCGCCTCGAGCACCGCCGCCAGGGCCTGGCCGGCGAGGTGATGGACGCGCTGCTGGAGTGGGGCGCCGAGCGCGGGGCGAGCACCGTGTGGCTGCACGTCGAGACCGACAACGAGCCCGCCCTCGCGCTCTACGACGGCCTGGGCCTGCTGCCCCACCACCTCACGCGCTACCTCCTCCCGCCCGGGGTCGCCGCGTGGCCGGGCGACGGCTCCACCGGCGGCGGGCCGGGCGGCGGGACCTGAGCCCGGTCACGACAGCCGGCGGAAGAGCCGCTCGCTGGCCACGGTGATCGGCGTCCACCACAGCCGCATCACCACCAGCACGAGGGTGCCGGCGATGATCATGCCGGCGACGTTGAGCCCCAGCTGGGCCAGCGACCCCCGGATCTCGCCGCCGTCGAGGAAGGCCAGGCCGAGGGCGAGGTTGCCGGCGGCCGGCACGGTGGTGACGCTGATGAACACCCCGACCATGGTGGCGGTCTTCTCGATGGCCAGCGCGAGGGCGCCGGCGGCGCCGGCGACCAGGGCGACGATGAAGGACCACCGGTCGGGGTGCCAGATGAAGCCGGTGTTGGGCCGCTCGCGCACGACCTCCTCGAGCGTGACCAGCCCGGTCGCCCGGGCCAGCACCGCCAGCAGCGTCACGACCACGATCGCGAGCAGGAACGACAGCACGAGCAGCCGCAGCCCGCGGCCGACGAGCCCCCAGCGACCCAGCAGCAGCCCGGCGCAGGTGGCCGCGATGGCGCTGAACTCCGGGCCGACCACCATCGCCCCGATGACCAGCACCGCGGAGTCGGTGATCACGGCGACCGCGGCCAGCACGACCGCGAGCACGAGGAAGACGTGGAAGGACACCGTGGGCACGGCGCCCGCCTCCGCGGCCGCCTCGACCGACTCCCAGATCACGGCGTCGTCGGGATGGCCCGGGGCGGCGCGCTCGAGCCGGTCGGCGGCGTCGAAGGGCGTGCCGGTGGGCGAGGTCACCACGATCCCGCCGCGCTCGCGCAGCCCCAGGCGGGTCAGCTCGCGGATCACCGGTCCGGCCTTCTCCCGCGCCACGTCGGCCTCGACGAGGTCGCCGGCGGGCTCGAGCACGACGCCGCGCTGGAGGGTCACGTTGGTGATCCAGTCGTGGCGGCAGAGGGTCTGGCAGACCGACTCGGTCAGGTCGGCGGGCGTGGTCACGCGCAGGTGGAGCAGCACGCGCCCAGGCTAGAGCGGCCGGCCTCGTCGGCTCCGACGGGCCCGGGTGCGCGCCGGACACGCCGAGCCAGTAGTTCGCGTAACTCACCTAGGTCAGTATGGTTACGCGCATGATGACCGACGCCGGCCTCCCCCAGCCGTCTGGCTGCCAGCCCCTCGACCCCCGCGTGGCGATCGACACCGCGGTCGAGGCGCAGGAGGGGCGGATGTGCGTGCTGCGGGGCACGGCGTGCGTGCACGACGCCACCGTGGCCATCGTCGAGGTGAGCACCGACGGCGGCGAGAGCTGGCACGAGGCCACCCTCACCGGGCCCAACGAGCCGGCCGGCCCCGTCGAGTGGGAGCACCCCTGGGTGCCCGAGGCCCCCGGCGTGCACACCCTGCTCGCCCGGGCCACCGACTCGCGCGGGCGTCGCCACGACGTCGGTCGCGACCGGCTCCGCGTCTCCCCGGCCTGAGGTCGGGGCCCTGGCCGGACCCCTGGCCGGCAGCTCGGGTCAGCCGCTCGGGTCAGCCGCGCCCGGCACCCGCCGGCGGGCGGCAGATGATGGTGTCGGAGGGGATGTAATCGGTGTGGATCTTCTCCTGCTTGACCAGCCGGTCGTCGCCGGGTCGCCGGAAGTAGCGCCACACGTCGACCGAGAAGCCGGAGTAACCGGTGTTGGGCAGGCAGTTCTCGGTGCTCAGGGTCTGCGTGGCCGGGGCGGTGTAGTCGTAGCGCTCGGAGGTCCGGGTGGTGATGTCCCAGGTCTTGGTCGACCAGATCGAGACCGTCAGCACGCCCTGCGACGACGGGGTGCTGTCGGAGAAGGCGGTGTCGACCAGCACGCCGTGGTCGGTGTCGTTGCGGAAGCGCAGGTCGACCGCGCCCCACACGACGGTGGCCTCGCGGCCCACGGGGTAGCGGTCGATGTAGACCGAGTGCGCCTTGTGCTCGACGTCCTCGAGGCCGGCGAAGAAGGCGGCATTGTAGGTCGTGGTCGCCATCTGCGAGACGCCGCCGCCGAGGTCCTCGACGAAGACGCCGTCGCTGATGATGGTGCCGGTGGTGAAGCCGTTCTCGACCGTGCGCTCGCCCACGATGTCGTTGAGGGAGAAGGTCTCGCCCGGCTTCACGACCGTGCCGTCGACGATCTCCGCGGCGCGGCCGATGTTGACGTTGCGGTACTCCGCGTAGGGGAAGTACGTCGTGAACGACGACACCCGCTCGCGGATCCCCAGCGCCCGGGCGTCCTTCGTGGTGAAGTCGGGCCGGGCCACGGTGGCCGCGACGTCGACCTCCCGCCTGCCCTCGCGACGCGTGAGCACGTCGAGGAAGTCGGCGGCGACGTCGTCGGGGTCGTAGGAGACCCCGGGGCGGCCCGGCACGACCTCCGGGCGGCCGTCGACCAGCGCGACGGTGGCGTCGACGGGGTCGTCGGAGGTGGTCATCGAGTCGACCAGCGCGCTCAGCGCCTCGGTGTCGACGCGCGGCTCGAGCTCCCCGTCGACCGGCTCCATCGAGAGCGCCTCGCGGTAGTCGGCCGGCTGCAGCCGCAGCGGCGTGCCGTCGAAGCGCAGCACGACCGAGGCGGAGAGCGCGGGGTTGGCGAAGTCGTCGAGGCCGGCCTGCACGTCGGCGGCGTCGATGTCGGGCTCCACCACGACGGGCTCCAGCTCGACGCTGCGGTCGGCGCGGCGCTCGGCGACGTACGCCGCCTCCATCGCCTCGCGGACCTCCGCGGCGTCGAGGGCACGGCCCTGCTGCGGGGAGACGGTGCTGACGCCCGCGGGACCGAAGACGACCTCGCCGTCGACCGCGGGAGCACCGGCCTCGTCGTCGAGGCGGGTCACCAGCGCGTCCAGCGCGGCGGGGTCGACGTCGACGACGGCCTCGAGGTCGTCGCCGCCGGTGTAGTAGTCCCACAGGCGGCGGGGGTCCCAGGTGCGCTCGCCGCCCGCGGCCTCGACCGAGGCGAGGTGGTCGACCGAGAGCCCCGCGTCGGCGGGGCTGATGCGCAGCGGCTCGGCGTCGGAGCCGGCCACCGAGACCCGCAGCCGGCCGCCCTCGCGCTCGGCGAGGCCCTCCTCGAGGGCGGCGACCGCGTCGGCCTGGGTGCGCCCGCCGATGTCGACGCCCGAGACGGCCGTGCCGCGCGGCACCTTGTCGCCGGCGGTGAGGGCCAGCGCGGCGTAGCCGCCACCGGCGAGCAGGGCCAGCCCGCCGATGACCGCGGCGACGACCTTGCCCCCGCTCCCCTCGCGGTCGGGGCGGGGCGGCTTGGCGTCGTCTCGCGGGCTCACGACCCCCATCCTAAGGAAGGGCCCGCGCCGGGTCAGGATCCCCGGCCCTGGGCGGGCGGCGCGGGGTCGGCCGCGGCGGCGCCCTCCGGGGGCCGAGCACCGGGCTGGTCGTCGGTCCGGTCATCGGGCCGGTCACCGGGCCGGTCATCGGGTCGGGCGCCCCGCGGACGGAGCACCAGGGTGGTCACGTCGGAGACGACGAGGACCACGACGACCAGCCCGAGGCCGAGCAGCAGGTAGCCCGCGACGTCCTGGGCGACGAGGTAGCCCGACCCCGGGGAGCTCTCCAGCACGACGCCGAGCACGACCACCCAGCCCAGCGCCCACGGCGGGCGCGCCCACCACGACCGCGGCAGGGCCCACGCCGTGGCCAGGGTGGCGGCCGCGCCGAGCAGCAGGCCCCACCACAGCGGGTGCACCAGCACGACGGCGGTCGCGGTCGCCGCGCCCACCGCGGCCAGCAGCCCGGCGGCGAGCACGCGCAGCACCAGCCCGACCGGCCCCGGTCGGGCCGCTCGCCCCGGCGCCCGGGGGTGCGCCGGTGCCTCGGCCACCACGGGCGGGGTCAGCCCGCGTCGCCGGCGAGCCCGGCGAAGAGGTCGCTCTCGAGCCCGTCGTCGCCGACCGGGCCCAGCACGCCCTTGACCAGGCGGTAGAACTCCACGCCCCAGGCGGCGGCGCCGACGTTGTTGGACAGCGCGAAGAAGGGCCCGTCGAGGGTGACCTGCGTGGGGTAGGCCCGCAGGGCGTCCATCTTGCGCTCGACGTGGTCCTGGGCGTCGACGGCGCAGGACAGGTCGTCGTCGGCGGTCACGAAGTGCGGCAGCGGGCCGTCGGGGTCCATGCCCTCGAAGGAGGTGGTGTCGCCGGCGTCGCGCAGGGCGCGCAGGCCGGCGCGCATGCGGCTCTCCGACATGGCGCCCCAGTAGACCTTGGCGATGTCCCACGCCGCCCCGAGGTCGGGGCGGTAGGACGGCACGGCCGCGAGCTGCGCGGCGTACATCGCGACGCGGTGGGCCTGGATGTGGTCGGGGTGGCCGTAGCCCCCGAACTCGTCGTAGGTCACCAGCACCTGCGGGCGCACCTCGCGGACCACCTCGACCAGCAGGGTGGCGGCCTCGGTGAGGTCGGCGCGGGAGAAGGCGTTGTCGTGCACGTCGTCGGCGGCGACGGCGTGGCCGTCGGCGTGCCACTGCATGCCGGAGTCGCGGTAGTGCCCGAAGCCGCCGAGCCAGCGGTGGTCGGTGACGCCGAGGGCGGCCATCGCGTCGGCGATCTCGCCGCGGCGGTGCTCGCCGAGGCGGTCCTCCTTGTCGGCGGCGAGGTGCTCGAGCTCGGGCACGAGGATCTCGCCCATCTCGCCGGCGGTGCAGGTGACGAGGGTGACCGAGCGGCCCTGCGCGGCGTACTGCGCCATCGTGGCGCCCTGGCCGATCGTCTCGTCGTCGGGGTGGGCGTGCACGAGGAGCAGCCGCTGCTCGGCGGGCGTGGCGGCGGGCGGCTGCTGGGAGGCGTGGGCGGGCGCTGCGGGCATGGCGAGGATCCTAGGGACGAGGTCCGACAGGGGCGGAGGGCGCCCGGCCGCGGGAGTCCCGCCGCCGTGCACCGCGACCGGCGCACCGGCCGGTCAGTGGCCCCAACACCTCACTGCGGCTTTTTGATCCGCCTCGGCGCGCTCGGCAGGTCCAGCGGCGCCGCGGGCGGCGCGTCGGGGGCCTCGAGGCCCTCGTCGAGCCAGCCGTCGTGCTCGTCGCAGAGCACGTCGAGCACGAAGGCGGGGGCATCGGTGACCACGGCCCAGGGGTGGTCCTCGTCGTCGTCCTCCCCGGCCAGCCGCTCGCGCTCGACGAGGGCGTCGTAGCCGTCGGCGCGCAGCCGGCGCTCCACGGCCCGGGCGTCGTCGTCGGAGAAGAACACCGCGCGCGCCGAGGCCACCGGCGCGGTGAGCAGCACGTGGCGCAGCTCGGGCAGGAAGGGCCGGTCGGGCTCGAGCCAGTCGAGGTCGTCGAGCTCGTCGGGGCCGACCCAGGCCAGCAGGTCGTGCTCGCCCGGCTCGGGCTCGCCGCGCACCAGCCGCGCCGTGGCCACCCGCAGCCTCAGCCCGGGCCGCACCGCGACACCGTCGGCGGGCGCCCCGGCGGCGCCCGCCCCCGGCCCCGTCAGCGGTCGCAGCCACGCCACCACCTCGACCTCGCAGCCCAGCTCCTCGGCGACCTCGCGCACCAGCGCGTCGCCCGGGGTCTCCCCCGCCTCGACCTTGCCGCCCGGCAGCTCCCAGCGTCCCGCCGCCTCCGGCGGAGCCGTACGCCGCGCGGCCAGCACCCGCCCGCCGCGCACGAGCGCCGCGCCCACCACCAGCCGCTCCCGCTGCCCGTCCACGAGCGCGACTCTAGGTCTCCCGTGCACCGGTGGTGCAGGGTGGGCCCATGCTGTCTCGGGGACCTCGTCGCGCGCCTGCCCTGCCGACGCCACCACCGGCCGGCGCCGCGCACGCCCCGGGCCCGGCCCACCCGCAGGTGCCGCTCGTGCCGGCGGCGGCCTTCGTGGTCGTGTGGTCCTCGGGCTACATCGCCGGCCCGCTCGGCGTCGAGGCGGTGGAGCCGATCACGCTGCTGGCGCTGCGCTTCGTGGTGGCCACGCTGCTGCTGGGGGCCTGGGCGCGGTGGCGCCGCGGGCCGATGCGGCTGCCGCGGGGCGTGCTCGTGCGGCTGGGCGCGGTGGGGCTGATGATGAACGGGCTGCAGTTCGTCTTCATGTACCTCGCCTTCGACGTCGGCCTCGGCGCCACCCTCGGCGCGCTGATGCACTCGCTCTCCCCCGTGCTCACCGTCGTGCTCGCCGGCGTGCTGCTGCGCGAGCGGGTCACCCGCGTGCAGGTCGTCGGCCTGGTGGTGGGCGTCGCCGGCGTCGTGACGATCCTCGGCCCCGACGTCGAGGAGGCCGGCGGGGCGGTCGGCCTCACCCTCGGCGTGCTCAGCACCCTCAGCCTCTGCCTCGGCACGCTCGGCCAGCGCTGGACGGCCGCCGCCCCCGGGTCCCCCCGACCGTCCGACTCCCTCGAGGAGGCCGGTGCGGCCGAGTCGGGCGCGACGCCGCCCGGAGGCGCGATCGACCCGGTGTGGGCGGCGGTGGTGCAGTTCGCGGTGTGCGCCGTGCCGCTGGTGGTGCTCGGGCTGCTGCTCGAGGGCACCCGCCCCGTGCACGACCCCGCCGTCGCGGTCGCCACCGTGGCCTACCTCGCGATCGTCAACTCCATCGTCGGCCTGCTGCTGCTCGGCGCCGTCGTGCGCCGCGGCGGCGCCGGCGCCTCGGCCAGCGTCTTCTTCCTCATGCCCCCCGTCACCGCCGTGATGGCCTGGCTCTGCTTCGGTGACACCCTCGACGCCCGCGAGCTCGTCGGCCTGGTCGTCGCCGTCCTCGGTGTCGCCGTCGCCACCCGCTCCGCCCGCCCTCACCCCGACGGTGGTCGAGGAGGGAGCCCCAGCCCCGGTGGTTGCGGAGGGAGCCCCAGCCCCGGTGGTCGAGGAGGGAGCCCCAGCCCCGGTGGTTGAGGAGGGAGCGCCAGCGACCGTCTCGAAACCACTACGCCCGGGGACAGTGGTTTCGAGACGCTCGTCGCTGGCGCTCCTCCCTCCTCAACCACCGGCCCGACGGTGATCGCGAGACGCTCGTCGCTGGCGCTCCTCCCTCTCGACGACCCGTCCCGGTCAGCCCGACCAGGACGACCTGCCAGGCTGGAGCCCCGCCCGTCGACCAGGAGGACCCCGTGACCGACCCCGACCTCTGGCTCACCCCCGGCCGCGACGCGGGCCCCGCGATCGACGCGCTCGTCTCGTCGTACGGCGGGCGGCGCGCGGGTGTCGCGGGACTGGTGGCCGCCCTGCCGCACGAGGGCCGGCGCCTGCGGCGGACCCTGTCGCCGGGTCTCGCGGCGCGACGCTCGTGGACGTGGCAGGGGCCCGACCGGCGCGACCCCCGCTGGTGGCCGCAGGGGGTGACGTCGTCGGCCGACGCCGCGGCGGGGGCGGCCGAGGCGCCGGTGCCGGGACGGGTGCTGATAATCAGCTGGTACGCCAAGACGATGCCCGGCGACCCCACGCCGCCGGGCAACCAGGGCTCGCGGATCAGCGTCGTCGACCTCGAGGCGCGCCGCTACGACCACGTCCTGCTGGTGCGCGCGCAGGCCGACGGGTCGTGGAAGCCGCTGCAGGTGCACGCGGGCGGCATCGCGTGGGTGGGGTCGTGGCTGCACGTCGCCGCCACCGCGAAGGGCTTCTGGAGCGCCCGGGTCGACGACGTCGTCGAGGTGCCGGCCGGTCGCCGCGCGGAGACCTTCGGCCACCGCTGGGTGCTGCCCGTGCGGCGCGGCCACGCCGCCGGCTCGGGTGAGGGCGTCGAGCCGCTGCGCTACTCGTTCCTCTCCGTCGACGCCTCCCCCGCGTCACCCGCGTCACCCGCGTCGTCCGCCGCGCCCGCGGCGGGCCCGGAGCTGGTGGTCGGCGAGTACGCCAGGGGCCGCCGGACCCGGCGCCTGGCCCGCTTCGCCCTCACCCCCGAGGGCGCCCCCGTGGTCGGCGACGACGGACGCGCCCGGCCGCTGTCGGTGCACGACAGCGGGGTGGCCGGCATGCAGGGCGCGGTGGTCTCGCGCGGGCGCTGGCACGTGACGACCTCCCACGGCCCCTGGACCCCGGGCACCCTGGTCACCGGCGCCTCTCCCGACGCCGCCGACCCCTGGCGGCCCCGACGCTGGGCGACCCCGATGGGTCCGGAGGACCTCGCCGTCTGGCCCGGCGACACCCCCGCCGACGACCGGCTCTGGACCGTCACCGAGCACCCCCGCCGCCGCTGGATCTGCGAGCTGCGCGTGCCCCGCTGACGCCCGCGCCCGCAGGCGGCTCAGGCCCCGCGCGGCACCATCGCGAGCTGGCGCGCCTGGGCCACGAGGCGCCCGGAGGAGTCCCAGACCTCGCAGTCCTCCTCGAACATGCCGCCCGCGAGGTTGCGGGTGGCGTGGCGCACCTTGAGCCAGCCAGGGGCGGGCCGGGCGCGCACGTGGGCGGTGAGCTCGACGGTGGGGGCCCAGCCCATGAGCCCGAGGTCGAAGGTCACCGGCGGCAGGGCGTCGACGACGAGCAGCAGCGAGAGCGGGTCGGGCTCGCGGTCGTCGTGCAGGCGGAACCACGCGGCGATCTCCCCGCGGCGGCTCGGCGCGCCGACCGCCCAGCCGGCGCTCTCGGGGGCGAAGCGCATGTCGAAGCGCTCCATCAGCGGCGCCATCGCGCGCACCTCGGGCGGGGCGTCGGTGTTGCGCACGCACTGCTCCAGCGGCGGGAGCTCGGGCTCGACGGCGGTGGTGCGCACGTCGTCGGTGGCGCGGGCGAGGTCGCCGTAGGTGGCCAGCGCGGTGATGCGGGTCTGCCCGTCCTGCACGAGGTCGGCGGCGACGGTGGCGACGCGGCCGCCGTCGCGGCGTACGGCGACCTGGGCCTCGGCCGGCCCCGCGGTCGCGGCGGAGAGGTAGTAGGCGCTGATGACCAGCGGGTCGGGCTTGCCGCGCTCGGCCAGCTCGGCGCGCACGGCGGTGCCGAGGGTGGCCAGCAGGTAGCCGCCGTTGAGGCCGCCCCCGACCTTCCACCCGGCGGCGAGGTCGGCGGCGTAGCGCCCCTCGCCCTGCGCCGTGACGGCGGTCTGCGTGTCGAACTCGGAGGTCGGGGGGAGGCCTGCGGTCATGGCCGGACGCTACCGCCCGCCGCCGACCCTCCCGCGCCCGCGGTCGTGCGGCACGATGGTCGCGTGCCCGCGTCCGCCTCCCCCGCTCCCGGCGAGAGCCCCCGTGGGCAGGAGCGCCCGCGCCGCCCCGCGTGGGTCTACGGCGAGGGCCAGGAGCCCGACCCGCGCTACGTCCTCGCCAACGAGCGCACCTTCCTCGCCTGGGTGCGCACCTCGCTGGCCCTGCTCGCCGGCGGCGTCGCGCTGTCGTCGCTGGGGGTGCCGGAGCCGACGTGGCTGCGGCTGACCCTCGTCGTGGTGCTGGTGCTCCTCGGCGGGCTGACCACCGCGGTCGCGCTGGCCCGCTGGGCGCGCGTCGAGCGCGCGATGCGCACCGGCCGCCCCCTGCCCGCCTTCGGCCTGGGCCTGCTGATGACCGCCGCCGTCGTCGGCGTCTCGCTGCTCCTCGCCGTCGTGGTCCTGCTCAGCGCCTGACCGCGCCGTGGTCGAGGAGGCAGCGCCAGCGGCCCCGGTGGTTGAGGAGGTAGCGCCAGCGACCGTCTCGAAACCACCCCCGGTGGTCGAGGAGGCAGCGTTACCCGGCCCCGGTGGTTGAGGAGGGAGCGCCAGCGACCGTCTCGAAACCACCCCCGGTCGTCGAGGAGGCAGCGCCACCCGCCCCCGGTGGTTGAGGAGGGAGCGCCAGCGACCGTCTCGAAACCACGCCCGCCGACCGGTCGGCGCGTCACCCCGTCAGCTCGGCGCTGCCCATCACCGACTCGACGCGCTCCTGCGCCTCGGCGTCGGAGACGCTGCGGTCGAGCTCGAAGACGACGTAGACCTGCAGCTCGCCCGAGGTCGTGCCGAAGACCTCGGCCGTCGTGCCCAGGCCGGTGCCACCGTCGGCGGAGCCCGCGAGGTGCCACCACCGCGTCCCGGCGTACTCCACCGGCTGCTGCGACTCGAGGTCGGGTCCGTAGGGCGCGGTCTCGCGGAAGATGTCGGCCTGCTCGCGCAGCGTGCTGCCGTAGGACGGGATGGAGGCGATCTGCATCGCGTCGGTGGTCGCGCCGGAGAAGCCGACCTGCACCAGGTCGTCGCTGATCGGCTCGACCGTCGTGCCCTCGGGGGCGTTGACGCTCAGGCCGGGGATCTCGACCCGCTCGCCGGTGGCGGGATCGTCGGTCGGATCGGAGTCAGCCGAGGGCGGCCCCGAGGATGCGCCGGTCGGACCAGCCGAGGACGTCGAAGACTGCGCCGTGTCCACAGGGTCGTCCTCAGAGCCGCCCCCACACCCCGAGACCAGTACGCCGCAGCAGGAGACGACCGCAGCAGCGGCCAGGCGGTACGACCTCATGCCCCCACCCTCCCCCGGGCGCAGCGGCGTCACACCTCAGCCGAGCTCGACGCTCCCCATCACCGACTCGATCCGCTCCTGAGCGTCGGCCCGGCTGGTGCCCTGCGGGATGCCGAACTCCACGTAGACGACGTACTCCCCCGTGCTGGTGCCGAACGACTCCACCCGGTCGCCCAGGCCGGCCGGCCCGGCGAGGTGCCACCAGCGCTGTCCGACGTACTCCACCGGCGCCAGCACGGTGGGCGGGGTCGGGAAGCGCGAGGTCTCGGCGGCGGTCTGGGCCAGCTCGCGCAGCGACCCGCCGTAGTCGGGGATCGACCCGGCGTTGACGAAGGACCCGTCGGCGTAGTCGGCGCTGATCAGCCCCTCGCCCAGCTCCTGGGGCTTCGCACCCTGGGGCGCGACGACGGAGATCCCCTCGATCCGCAGCTCGGTGCCGGCGGGCGCCTCGGACTCCGAGGGCTCCGAGGGCTCCGAGGGCTCCGAGGGCTCCGCCGGGGCGCTGGTGGAGCCCGCGGAGCCGGCGTCGGTGGGGGACGCCGCCGCGGTCGAGGACGGGTCGGGATCGTCTCCCGAGCCGTTGTCGGAGCACGCGACGCCGGTCATCGCGACGGCAGCGGCGGTCAGGGACAGCAGGACGGTGCGCGCACGGGACAGCATGGCCACAGCGTGCCAGACCCCCCACGGGCGCAGCCGCCCGCGGGAGGCCCTGCCGGCCGAGGGAGCGCACGCGGGGCGGACGACTTATGTCGAGGACGTTAGAAGTCGCAGCGCGAGGGGAAGGAGCGTCTCGGCCACACCCTGAGCCCACGACACCTCGACTGTCCCAGGAGGACGCGCTCATGAGCGACACCACGCCACTGCCAGGGCTCGTAGGTGCCCTGCAGGAGCTCATCATCGACTACGGCGTCATCGAGGGCATCCTCGACGAGCTGAGCACGGGCGAGGGAGACCTCAGCTCCACCGACCTGGACTGGGCGGCCGGGTCGTCGTTCGGCTCGCTGCCGCGAGGCACCGAGCTCAGCGGACACGCCGACAAGGCCAAGGACTACCTCCGCGACAGCCTGGTGGACCTCCGGCAGGCGATGAACATCTACATCGAGGCGGTCCAGACGTTCCGCGACGGGACCAACACGACCGACACGCACTCCGCGGAGGCCCTGGCGCAGATCCAGAGCAGCACCGACGCGGTGGAAGCGATCAACCAGAACCTGGAGAACCGATGAAGGGCACCGAGCGGACGCGCCTCGACCAGGCCGTCGACCAGTCGAGCGACGACGCCATCACCAACGGCGTCACGGCGTGGGAGAACGTCTCCGAGGTGCTCAACAGGGTGGCCATCCACCTCGCGACGGCCGCCCAGAACGGGGTGGACATCGGAGGCGAGACCGGTCCCGCCATGTTCAACGCCCTCAGTGCCTCCGCCGACCGCATGCGCGAGCGTGGCACGGAGGCCTTCCGCGGCAAGCTGGCGCTCGAGATGGCCAAGGACGGCGTGATCAAGGCCCGCGAGGCCCGCGACAAGATCGACACCGAGCTGCCGTCCCTGACGCCGATCACCTACACGCCCGACCCGGAGAAGACCCAGGCGGAGAACGACCAGGCCAAGACCACGGCCGACAACTCCGCGACCCTGGCGGCTCAACGCGAGCAGGCCCGCGAGCAGCGCGCCCGCGAGATCGCGGACCAGATGGAGGCCGACTACGACGAGCCGATCACCATCTTCAAGGACATCCACAAGATCCCCGACCCCGAGCCCCTCCCCGGCACGAGGAACGGCGGCGGTGGCGGCGGCGACAACCCCTACGGCGACGGCTCCGGCGGAGGCGGCGGGGGCAACAGCACGTGGCGCCCCGACGAGGGCGGCCGGATCGACCGCGATCCCGATCGTGACCGCGACCCGGATCGTGACCGCGACCCGATCATCGACCCGGTCGACCCCGAGGAGCCCAAGCCCCCGATCATCACCGAGCCGCCGATCACCGGCGAGCCGGAGGTCCCCGACGGCACCGACCCCGACATCGGTGACCCCGGCTCCTGGACCGACGGCGGCGCGTCGGGCACGGGCACCGGCGGCTCGGGCGGCAGCACGGGCGGCGGCTTCCCCGGCGGTGTCGCGGGCGGCGTGGCCGCCGGCGCCATCGGGGGCGGCGCGCTCCTGGGCGGCATCAAGAGCGGCGCCTTCAGCGGCCTGACCGGCTCGCTCTCCAACGCCGCCACGAAGGCCGGCGCCATCGGCGCGTCGGCCCGCACGGGCGCCTCGGGCGCCCTGGGCCGCGGCGCGGCGGTCGCTCCCGGCTCTACGGGCGGAGCCCGTACGGCGGGCGCCGCCGGTGCGGGCGGTCGTGGCGGCAGCCGCAGCGGGGCCCGTGGGGCCGCGCGCGGTGGCACCGGCGCCGGGGGCCGCGGGGCCGGCGGTCGCGGCGTGGCCGGGGCCGGCGGTGGCGCCGGGCGCGGCAGCAAGGACAAGAAGAAGGGCGCCGGCGGCGAGGACTTCTGGGACGACGGCCAGGACTGGATCGACGACGAGGACTCCGGCACCACGGTGCTGAAGTAGCACTCGGCCATCTTGGTCGAGAAGAGAACGTCGGCCCCCACCTCAGGGTGAGGGCCGACGTTCTTTATCTAGGCCGGTCCCCTATCGCGACTCGCAGACCAGCGGGTTGCGCAGAGGGTGGCCAGGAGTCCGCTCCGCCCCGTTGTCGACGAGTGCGAGCTCCTCGGGTCCCACCGAGCCCGTCTGGAGAGCGAGCGCTTGGAGGAACGTGACCATGGACGCCTCGTAGGTGTCGATCGCTCGGCCCAGCCCGTTGCGCTCCCCGCAGATGAGGGTGACGTTGTACGTGCTGGTCCAGTCGATCAGACGGTCACCGACGTCGCGGCCCATGTCGCCCGGGTCGGCCTGCATCGCGTCATGCCCCGCTCCGCCGTAGATGGTGTCGACACCGTTGACGGTGGCGACCCGGCCGTCGGTGTCCTGCACCGGTGCGGCAGCGGTCCACAGCGGAGTGAAGCGGCTCATGATCTTGGCGTCGACGAAGTCGTCACCCGATCCTCCGAAGAGTCGGTCGTGGTTGATGCCGCCCCAGACTGCGTCGTCTCCCGAACCTGCGAACGCCACGTCGTCGCCGTCTCCGGAGTTGACCACGTCGTTGCCGGCCCCGCCGTGGACGGAATCGTTGCCGACACCTCCGAGGAGGAGATCCGCGCCGCCGGTGCCCGGCTGGGTCGTCGTGACCACGCGGACCAGCGATCCAGTGGGTCGCACAGTCTCGCTGACGAATCCGGTGCGGTCCGACAGCACCGCGTTGGTGCGTCCGAACGCGTTCGCCGGCGTGGGCACATCGATGCCCTGGTCGCCGATCAGCGCGTCCTCACCTGAGCCGCCGTCGAGCACATCACCCTCCACGACCTTGCCCGACCAGATCTGCTGGAGGCGGGTGGTGCCGGTCGCATCGAACTGACCGTAGAGGTCGTCGTCGCCCGCCCCACCGATGAGAGTGTCGCTTCCGGCCCACACGCCGGGTGCGGAGTCACCCATGGCGACGTGCCTCACCACCCGACTGCCACCCGCTCCACCGAGGATGGTCGTGCCAGCGGCGTCACGCGTGATCCGACCGTTGTCGCCGAGGACCACGTCGGGCCCGTCGCCGCCGTCGATCGTGTCGTTGCCGTCGACCATGGCGGACGCAGAGGCGTCCGTCGAGCTCGTCGGCTTCACCAGCAACCGGTCTGAAGCGCTCGACGAGTCGATGACTGCCCCAGTAGAGGTCGAGCCCCCGCCGATGAGGTCGTCCTCTCCCAGGCCACCAGAAATGGTGTCTCCACCGGGGCCGCCCTCGACGTAGTCGTCGCCGTCGCCGCCGGCGACGGTGTCGTCCCCAAGCTGCGCGAAGAGCAGGTCCTTTCCGGTGTCGCCGGCCAGGGTGTCCGAGCCCCCCAGGCCAGACGCGACCCGACCGTCGGCGCGGTCCGTGTCGAAGAGGACCACTGATCGGTAGGTCGTCCCATCGGCGCGTGTGTCGTCACGGCGGATCACACGTGCGTTGTCACCTGCGAGGACGTCGTCACCCTCGCCACCGTTGAGGCTGTCCGCCCCGTCGAGCTGGCCGTTCGCGAATCGTGTCGGAACGATGACCCCGTCGCGCGAGGAGCTACCACCGGTCAGCGCATCGTCGCCGAGCTCGCCGAAGAGGGCATCGTTGCCGGCGCCTCCCTCGAGCCCGTCGTAGCCGTCGCCGCCGCGCAGCTCGTCGTCGCCGCCCTGGCCGAAGACGAGGTCGTCGCCGACGCCGCCGCCGAGGCGGTCGGGGCCGTAGGTGGAGACCGGGGCAGTGCCGCCGATGGCGGGGTAGTTGAGCAGGGTGACCTTGGCGGGGTCGGCCGTGGTGCCTGCGCCCGTGACGGTGCCGTTGTCGCCGAGGACGAGGTCGTTGCCCTCGCCGCCGTCGACGGTGTCGGTGGAGACCCCGTCGTAGGAGCCGGCCGCCCACGACCCGCCGATGAGGTGGTCGTCGCCGGCCTCGCCGAAGAGCGTGTCGCCGCCGGCTGCGCCCTCGACGGCGTCGATACCGTCGCCGCCGTAGACGGTGTCGTTGCCGCCCTGGCCGAGCAGCAGGTCGTCCTGACCGTTGCCGTAGAGCGTGTCGGCGCCCGAGACGGCCGTGGCCGGGGCCTGGGTCGTGGCGGTGTCGTAGAGCGTGATGCCCACGGTCGGACGGATCCGTGCCCACCAGGTGCGCGCGGCCGCGGCGTTCTGCGACGGCGGCACGAGCTTGGCGTTGTCGCCGGCCAGGATGTCCTGGCCCTCGATCTCGTCCACGCCCTCGTCGCCGACGAGGGTGTCGGCGCCGTCGGCCTGCCCCGCACCGGAGCGGTTGAGGGTCAACGGCCCGGAGGTCGAGGATCCACCGACGAGGAGGTCGGCACCGTCGTCGCCCTGCACGAGGTCGGCGCCGTTGCCACCCTCGACGTTGTCGTCGTCGGGCCCACCGAAGACCTGGTCGTCGCCGGCCTGGCCGAAGACCCAGTCGGAGGCGTAGCCGCCGTAGAGCTTGTCGTTGTCACCCGAGGCCGGGGTGGCCAGGAGGGTGGCGTCGACGCCGTCGACGATCGAGCCGGAGACTCCGGGCTTGAAGGCCAGGGCGGCGTTGCCGCCCGCGACCACGTCGACGCTGCCGTCTCCGAGCACCTCGTCGGCGCCGTCGGCCACGCCGGCGGTGTCGCTGCCGCCGGCGAGGAGGTCGGTGCCGGAGCTGCCGCGCACGACGTCGTTGCCGGCGTCGCCGTAGAGGATGTCGCCGTCGGCGTCGCCGGAGACCAGGTCGTTGCCAGCGTCGCCGTGGAGCAGGTCGGCGCCGTCGCCACCGCGCACGAAGTCGTCGCCGACGCCGCCACGGATCTTGGTCTCGTCGCCCTCGCCGGCGTCGACGAAGTCGCCTCCGGCGCCGCCGTCGAGCTCGTCGGTGCCTTCGCCACCAAGCACGCAGTCGCCGTCGCCGGTGGCGCCGGTGAGGCCGGCGAGCTCCACGGTCCCGGTGTCGCCGAGCACGGCGCCGCCTGCCGGCCGGCCCTCGACCTTGCCGTTGCCGTCGAGGTCGGCGCGCCCGTCGCTGAACACGATTCCGGAGAGGACCCCGGAGTAGCGTCCGCCGCCGGCGGCCATCACGTAGCCGTCGGTGACCTGCAGACCCTCGAGCTGACCGTCGTCCTCGGCCGTGCCGGAGAGGTCGCCGTTGAGGTCGACCATACCGACCACGATGCTCGTGGACGGGCGGCACACGATGGAGCGACCGGCGCCCAGCGGAGCCGACGGGTCGGCGGGCTCGCCCTTGACCACGTCGTCCCCGGCGTCGCCCACGAGCAGGTCGCTGCCCGTGCCGCCGGCGAGGGTGTCGTCACCCTCGCCACCGCGGGCCAGGTCGTCCCCGGCGTCGCCGGAGAGCGTGTCGGTGCCGGCGGAGCCGTAGATGCGGTCCCGACCGTCGCCACCACGGACGAGGTCGTCGCCCTGGTCGTCGATCAGCACGTCGGAGCCGTCGCCGTCGAGGAGGTCGTCCCCGCCGCGCCCGCAGACGATGTCGGAGTCGCCACCCCCGGAGAGGGTGTCCGGGCCGGCACCGCCGAGCACGTAGTCACGGGCGTCGCCGCCGGTGACGGAGTCGACCCCGCCGTCGCTGGCCGCCCCCTGCTCCCCGCAGGACTCCAGGACCGCGCTCTCCGTCGGGAGCGCCACGGTGAGCACGGAGACGTTGTTGTCGATGATCTGCGTGCCGCTCGCGGAGCTCACGGTGATCGTGACGCTCTGGTCGCGTCGGATGCCTGCGGTGTCGTAGGCGCCGCCGACCGTGAGGTCGGACCCGTCGCCGCCGTTGACGGTGTCGGAGCCGTTGCCGCCGACGAGGACGTCGCCGGAGTCGACCAGGGCCGCGATCGCGGCGTCGTCGTCGGTCGGGAAGAGCGAGTCGACGTCCATGCCGAGGCCGCCCTCGACGACGTCGTTGCCGTCGCCGCCCTTGACCTCGTCGGTCGAGGGGCCGCCGCTGGTGCGGTCGTCGCCCGCGCCGCCGTCTACGTCGTCGCGACCGGCACCGCCGTCGAGGATGTCGTTGCCGGACTCGTCGCTCACCGTGTCCTCGCCGTCGCCGGCGTCGACGGTGTCGTTGCCCGAGCCGCCGGTGACGGTGTCGGCACCACCGCCGGTGACGACGGCGTCGTTTCCGGCGCCACCGTTGACGACGGCCTGTGTCGTGACCGGCACAGTCGTGACCTTGGTGGATCCGCCGTCGGTGCTCAGCAGCTGTCCGGGGTAGAGCCGCACGATGTCGTTGCCACTGCCGGCGTCGGCGAGGATCCGCCCGCTGGCGGGCACGTCGTACTCCTGCACGATGTTGAAGGCGGTCACCTCCACCCGGGTCGGGCTGAGCTGGCGCACGGTGAACTTCTCGTTCTGCTGGCTGGTGTAGACCTTGCGCTCGCCGGCGTATGAGTCTCCGATCAGCAGGCGCAGGTCGTTGCCGACCCGCTTGGCGAGCACGGGCTCCTCGGTGGCGCAGTTGAACTCGAAGAGGGTGATGCGGGGGCTGCGGACGATGTCGAACTCCTCCTCGATGGAGAAGAGGAAGAGGTCGATGCTGAAGTAGAACTGCAGGAAGAAGACGATCCCCGACGAGACGTTGAAGGCGCAGCTGGGACCGGCGCTCGCCCCGATGAACTCGTCGGTGTAGATCTTGCCGCTGCCGTCGGGGTCGAAGGCGTCCAGGCCCAGGTCGAGCACGACGCCGCCCTTGATGCCGGCCTCGGCGAAGCCGATGCTGACCGCGGCGCCGGCCTCGACGGTGAAGGTGAGCTCGATCTCGGGGACGTCGTCGCCCTCCTCGAGGTCGTCGATGTAGAAGCCGTCCTTGAAGACCGACCCACCGCCGGTGAGCTGGTCGGTGGCGCCGGGGTCGATGGCCTCGATCTTCTGGGTCAGCCCGCGGGTGTCGAAGCCGAAGGCCATGCGGCCGTCGATGCCGATCTCGCCGCCGATGGAGGCGCTGACCGGCACGGGGCCGACCATGAAGGGGCCGAAGCTGCGCGAGACGCCGACGTTGAAGCCGAGGTGGCCGAGGTCGACGTAGAGCAGGGTGGCGTCGCCCTCGCCGAGCAGCAGGTTGTAGACCTGCTCGGAGTCCTGCAGCACGGGCACGCTGATGCTGGGCAGGTCGAAGTAGGCCTCGCTCGAGACCTCGGTGACGGTCTTGGGCTTCTCCTGCTCCTCCTCGGCGGGCACCTCGGCGCCCTCCTCGCCCTTCTTCTCGTCCTCGTCCTCGACGTCGCAGGCCGACTCGGCGCCGACGTTGCTCTTGCTGCTCTTCTCGGTCTTGGTGGAGCCGTCGTCGAGCTTCTCCACCGCGGTGGACGAGCAGGAGCCGACCTTGAGGGACTCGGCGTCCATCTCGAAGCTGCCGCCCTCGTCGATGCTGCTCAGGCTGACCAGCTCGGGCTCGTCCTTGAGCTCGGGCAGGTTGCCGACGAGCTGCTGGAAGGCGATGAGGTTGGTGATGAGGCCGAGGTTGGGGTAGCGCTTGACCAGGATCGAGAGCATCGAGACAGGCCCTGCTCCGACCAGGGTGGCGAGGTCGTTGATGACCGGGATCGGTGCGCTGAGCGTCTCCACGACCGGGTTGAGCGGGGCCAGCCACTGGCGGGCCTTGCCGAAGCCCTCGCCGACGGCCTTGTAGAAGGTCGTGGCGTCGAGGTAGGTGTTGTCGAAGGACAGGTCGGAGAACTCCCCGTCCTCCCAGGTCAGCGAGATGGCCCCGACGGTGTCGAAGAAGCCGAGCTCGCCTGCGAAGGACTCGGAGTAGACGTCGAGGCCTCCGGTGCCGGCGGCCGAGGTCGTGAAGCCGAGCTCGCGGTCGTAGATGGAGGGCAGGTAGACCCGCCCGTCGTTGCCGTTGGCGTCGGCGGCGTCGATCTCGACCGCCACGTCGGCCTGCAGGCCGGTGCCGCCGAGGTCGACGAGCACGCTCGGCATCGTGCCGACCACGGCGTCGATGCATCGGGCAGCGGTCGGGGCGGGCACGGAGCCGGCTCCGGCCTCCGCCTCCCAGTAGGAGGCACGCGTCCAGGCGTGGCAGCTGTCGTCGGTGCGCGCGGGCAGCCGTGCCTCGACGGTCGCGGTCAGCGGAGTGGAGGTGTCGGGCAGCTGCAGGTAGGGGCCGGTGCCCTTCTGGATGCCGACGGTGACCGAGAGGTCCCAGTCGACGGTGGTGACGACCTCGCCGACGGTGTCGATCGAGACACCGGGCAGGCCGGCGTCGAAGGCGACGGGCTCCCCGATGACGGTGCCGCTCAGCGCCAGGGGAGCCGAGATCGAGGTGACGTCGGAGACCTTCGACGACGACGTGCACGAGCTGGTGCAGCGCAGGGTCACGTCGACGGGGGCGAGGGTGGTCTCGGGGGTGTCGTCGATGCCGTTCAGGGCGTCCTCGACGGCGGTCTCGAGGGTGCTGGCGTCGGCGGTGGTGGCGATGTCGGTGACCGACTCGACGTCGAGGGCCTGGCGGGCCGCGCCGCTGAAGGCACGGACGGCGGCCGGGATGTCGGCGGCGGCGTCGAGGTCGGCGCCGACCAGCGGCATCGTCACCCCGGCGAGCTCGCCGTCGAGGGAGTCGCCCAGGGTGCGGTCGAAGCCGCTGAGGGCGTCGACCAGGAACTGCGTGGCGAGCGGCTGGTTGGCCAGGTCGGCACCGGTGCCGCCGGAGCTGTCGGTGGCCTTGAGGTCGAGCCGCACCGTGTCGGAGCCGTCGAGCGGCACCGTCGCGCAGGCGGCGACGTCGGCGCCCCCGGCGTTGCCGGGGCACTGCTGGGCCGAGCCGGCGAGGGCACGGTCCTGGGTCAGGGAGTCTCGGAAGTCGGCGAGCGGCACGAGGGCCTCGGTGCTGCCGGACTCGGTGGTGACGGTGACGCCGATGCGCAGGTCGGAGCCGGTGGCGCCGACGGTCAGCGCGGCCGAGCCGTACTCGGCGTCCTTGCCGCCCAGGGCGGCGACGTCGGCAGAGGCGACGTCGGTGACGGTCTCGACGGTGCGGGTGTCGGAGCCGACGAACGAGGTGGCGGTGGCCAGGTCGACGGTGAGGTCGACGGTGGCGCTCGACTCCGAGCCGAGGAGGACCTGGGCGGGCTTGCGGACCCCGTCGTCGTCGACGGCGTCGGTCACGATGCGCAGCTGGCTCTCACCGGCGGCCAGGCGCAGCGGCACGCTGTCCCTCTGGTCGCTCTCGCTGCGGGTGGTGGCGAAGCTGAGACGGTCGCCGTCGAGGCCGAAGGTCGCCTCGGTGCCCGGCGCGATCGCCGGGATGGCGGCGGCGAAGGCCTGCAGGGTCGAGACGTCCTGGGTGTCGGCGGGCGCCGCCGTGCCGGTGGCCGAGCCCTGGAGCCCGAGCAGCACGGCGTTGAGGCCCTGGCGGGCGCGGTTGAGCTCGGAGGGCACGACGTCGAGCAGCGGCAGCGTCTGGTCGGCGCCGAGCTCGGGGGCGGGCGAGGCGAAGGACAGCAGCACCGCGGCGTAGTCGTCGATGAGCTTGTCGCGCAGCGCCTCGGGGTCGCCGTTGATCACGTAGGGGTGGCCGGCGGTGAAGCCGACCTCGGCCAGCGGACCGTCGGTGCAGGTCACGGTGGTGGCGGTGTCGACGGTGAACTGCGTGCAGATGCTCGCGGTCGGGTCGGTGGGCGCCAGGTCGTAGAGCTGACGGTTGACCACGCGGTCCTCGGCGGCGGTGTCGTCGGTGACGCCGAACTGCGTGTAGAAGTCGGCGGTCTCGTCGACCAGGGTGGCGCCGTCGGAGGTCTCCCCCATGGTGCCGTTGCGCGAGGGCACGAGGTCGAGCAGGCGCAGGTCGTCGTAGGCGCCGCCGGTCGTGACCGTGGGCAGGGCGCCGGCGGCCAGGGTGGCCCAGGTGGCGTCGATGGTGCCGTCGGAACCGACCAGGCGCTCCCCGGCCCCGCCGCCGGTGGCGATGGTCGGCGCGTCGGCGACGTCGAGGGAGGCGGTGGCGCTCAGGGCGACCGAGCCCTCGGGCTCGGCGACCACGGTGCTCTGGCCGTCGTCGAGGAGATCGGCGACGGGGAGCGCGTCGGCCACCTGGCCGTACTCGAGGTCGACCGTGCCGGTGGGCACGGTGACGCGGGCAGCAGGCTGCCCGGCGGCCTGGGTGAGGTCGTAGTCGGTGACGTCGACGTCGACCTTGAGGAAGCCGATGCGAGCGGCCATGGCGGTGTCGCCGTCGAGGCCGGCGTCGACCGATCCGATCTCCCACAGCTTGCCGTCGGCCCCGGGCTTCAGGTAGGCCACGGGGACCTGGTCGGCCTCGGCGAGACTCGGCTGGTCGCCCTCCTCGAGGGGGGCGGGGTCGACGAGACCGAGACCGAAGGTGGCCTCGAGGTAGCGCCCGGCGGTGGCGACCGTGGCGGCGCCCGCGGGCGGCTCGACGGCGCCGGGGGCGTCGCCGGTCTTCGGGCAGGAGCGCACGCCGTCGGCGACGAGGGCCTGGCAGAGACCGGTGAGCCCCGTGAGCGGCGCGAGGCTGCCGCTGCCGCCGGTGAGCACGTCGACGCTGCGGGAGGCGGCGTCGTCCTGGCGGACGGCCACCTCGAGGGCGCGGGTGTCGGGGGCGTAGGACACGGTGCCGTCGAGGCCGAGGTCGCCGATGGCGCGACCCAGCTCCTGGATCGAGCCGGTGACGGTGCGCGCGGTGCGCTTCTCGCCGTTGCTGACGAAGCTCGTGGTGAGGACGGGGAAGCCGCCGCCGCCGGTGACCTCGACGTTGTCGGTGGGGGCGGTGCCGACGGTGGCGCCGGTGACCCCGGTGATGGCGACCGAGGGATCGGGCGAGTCCCAGGTGACGGTGGCGCCGTCGTCGACGCTCACCCCGGTGGTCGTGGCCTGGCAGTACTGCACCTGACCGGGGCGAGGGGCGCCGCTCGGCGGGTTGGTGTCGGCGGCGCCGCAGGTGATGGTCGCGGTGGCCTGCTGGCTGAGCAGCTCGATGAGGTCGTCGGCCGGTGAGTACAGATCGGACAGGTTCGCGTCGAGCAGGGGCAGCTCGGCGTCGGCGGCACCCTCGGCGCTGCGCAGGGCAGTGGCGTACTGGGTGAAGCCGGTGAGTGCCTGGGTGCGGGTCAGGGCGGTGAGCTGCTCGAGGGAGGTCTCGCGGGTGATGACGGGCGTCGCGTAGGGCGTCTCGGCGTCGGCGGCACGGGTGCCGACGCTGACGTCGCCGTGCGGGCCACCGTCGAGAAGGTCGCTGGTGAGCGAGACGTCCATCGAGACGTCGTCGGCGCCGGGGAGCCGGCGGGTCGCGAACATCTCGGCGGGGTCGCTGAGCTGGAGGTCCTCGGTGGTCAGCGCACCGCGGCCGTTGGGGTCGCGCAGCCGCAGGACGGTGGTGGTGTCGATGCGACCGGCGCCCTGGGCCGCGAGCTCGACGAACCCGTCGCGCACGGTGAAGGGGGCGATCGGGAGGTCCTGGCCGGTCTCCGCGCCACTGCCGGCCGGGCGGGTCCAGACGTGCGTGGTGAGCTCCGACTGGCCCACCACCGAGAACTCGCGCAGGTCCTCGGCGGAGTCGTCGAAGCGGAGGCGGACCTGGCCGGTGAGACGGCCGGTGGCCTCGCCGCTCAGCTCGGCGGCTCCGAACTGCATGCGGTCGTCGGCGTAGGTCAGCGCGACGGGGGCGGTGCCGGTGAGGTCGATGTCGAGGAGCCACTCGATGCTGTCGGCGGGGGCGCTGGACAGTGGTGTCACGGCGCGCATCTCCAGCGCGGGATCGGCGGAGATGACGTCGTCGATGGTGTCGAGCGTGGCGTTCTTGTTCAGCACGGCCGCGGTGACCCGGCGTCCCAGTGCGGTGTCGAGCTGGAGCACGTCGCGCACCGAGAGGTCGGTCAGCGGGAAGCTGTCGGCGAGCGCCGGCTGCTGGGCCGCGGCGCCGAGGGCGTTGCCCAGGCCGAGCAGGCCGATCACGACGTCGGAGGCCGAGGTCGAACCGACCGGCGGGGCCGCCTGGGACGGACTGACCGACAGGGTCGCCGCGGCGACGGCGAGCGCTGTGGGAGCAGCGACGACCCCCAGCAGACGACGGGAGCGACGCAGGACAGCAGGACGGGAAGCACGCACGAGGAACTCCGGACTCACACGGCCGGGGCAACCCCCTGTTGCGCACACTCGGCCAGGAGAACCTCACCAC
This sequence comes from Nocardioides sp. Leaf307, assembly GCF_001423135.1. Taxonomy (NCBI): domain Bacteria; kingdom Bacillati; phylum Actinomycetota; class Actinomycetes; order Propionibacteriales; family Nocardioidaceae; genus Nocardioides; species Nocardioides sp. Leaf307. Next base: position 770,784 of record NZ_LMNY01000002.1, read on the forward strand.
GTCCCCACCCGACTGGCCCATAGTCGATTCGAGCCTGAGAGAACAGTAAAAACGGATGGTTCTCAGCGAATCGGCGGACAGTTCGCGCGCCACCAGGTAGGGGCTTCCGGCCCTTCTCCGCGCCACGTTCGTCGGTACTGCTCGCGCGCTCATGGCTCAGGCTGACGGCGGCTCGGACGTGGTCGGTGGTGTCAGCGAAGAGCACCCCGGGACCGACCATGACGTCGATTCGACGCAGGCCAGTCGTCCCACCGGCCGGCCGACGCAATGGCGATGGCACGGGGGTGCTTCACCCATGGACCGCGGCGGACGAAATGCCCACCGGGGCGACACACATCGTGTGTCGCCCCGGTGCGGCAGCAGACCGACCTGAGTGGCCTAGGGTGGACAGGCGGTCCGGACCATTCTCAAGCAGCGGCAACAGAGAATGGCCCGGACCGCGTCTGTGTCTCCCGGCTCAGTGGATGCAGCTGTGATGGAGAGGTGTGGGGCCCGAGCGAGCCCCCGAGAGGACTTCAGGGCGGCTGAGGCCGCCCTGAAGCCTCACGTGGTGACCTGGATCAGCGGACCCGGGTGTTGTTGGAGCGGTCGCGCGTGGTGGTGGCGGTGGCCTTGACGATGGCGAAGTACTTCGTGAAGCGCTTGCCGTTCACGTCGGGGGCGTTGACCTTGGCGATACCGTCCGAGCTGAGCACGGCAGTGCCGACCAGCTTGCGGGAACCGTCCTTCTTGATCCGGAAGAAGTCGACCGTGGCGCCGGCGGCACCAGCAAACGAGCCAGCCGAAACCTTCAGGCGGTCAGCCTTGGCGCCGTTGTTGTTAGCGCTGAGGGTCGCAACCGTGGGCGGGTTCGGCGGGGTGACGACGTCGCCCTCGACCCAGTTCAGCGGGGCGGCCGACTCGGTGACGGTACGCGAACCGTAGTCGGGGTCCTCGTCCTCGTCGACCAGGACCTCGGAGACGCCGGCGATGCGGGCCATGAGGGTCTGGACGACCTCGTTGTCCGACGTGGCGATGATGCCCGCGTTGTCGTTCTCGAAGTCGGTCTCGGTGTCACCGAAGTCGCCGTCGGTGGTCACGTCGGCCAGCGGGGTGTCGTCGGTGACCCGGGCGACCTCGCGGACGAGGTTGCCGAACTGGTCCTCGGCGGTGAGCGAGAAGGGAACCTCGTCGCCCACGGTCACGTCGCCCGTGCCGCCGTCGGCGCGCTCGAGCGTGACGTTGCCCAGGTTGAGGTAGTCGGAGGAGTCGAAGGTGACCTCGACGTCCTCGGACACGCCACCGGCGGTGACGGTGACGGTCATCTCGGCGAGGCCGTCGTCGTCGAAGTCGGCGTCGTCCTCGATCGCGGCCACGATGCCCGCGCCGTCGCCGGACTCGTCGGTGTCGACGGTCTCCTCGTCACCGAGGTCCTCGTAGAACCCGAAGAGGTCGCCCTCGTCGTCGTTGTCGGCGTCGAGCACCAGGTCCTCGGGACCGAGGTTGCCCACGCCGTCGACGGTGTCGGTGGTGAAGAAGCCCTTGTCGGCCGAGAAGGAGACGGGGTAGTCGTTGAGCACGACGTCGTCGTTGTCGGACGCCGTCGGGCCCTCGCCGAGGACGGTGACGTTGATCTCGACCGGCTTGCCGGGGGCCACGTCGCCGAAGAACACCGAGCTGGTGTCGACGTCGATGCGCTTGACCACGGCAGCCTGCTGGAAGTTGACGGTCAGCGACTCCTGAGCGTTGGCGTCGGCGTTGGGAGCCGTGGCGGCCTCAGCTGCACCGTTGTCGCCCTTGAGCGGGGTGATGTCGTTGGGAGCCTCGAAAGCCGTGGCGGTGAGCGTGCGCGACTCGGGCCGCGGGGTCACGCCGGTGGGAACATCGGGGTCCGTGAGCACGATGCTGAAGCTGCCGCCCGTGCCGGTGGTGACGGTGGCGTTCTGACCATCGATCACCGTGACACCAGCCGGCTGCTGGGCCTGCGGCGCGATCCGGGAGTCGCTCTCGCCCAGGACCGCCGGGTAGTCGATGTCCACCAGGCGACCGGCCAGGCCGGTCTCGGCGGCGTCGACGAGGGCCAGGGTGCCCGTCACGGTGAACTCACCGTTCACGGTCGCGTTGGCGTTGTTGCCGTCAGCGAAGTCGATCTCCGACTCGGCCGCGGAGACGGTCAGCGGCGTGGCGTTGACCAGGCCGGTGCCGTTCACGTTCGGGCGGCGAGCCTCGAGGGTGTAGGAACCCGCGGGGAGAACTGCACCGGCGGTGCTGCCCGGGAACACGGCAGTGTTGGAGTACTGCGCGTTGGTAAGGGCGGGAACGGCAGCGCGACCGTTGGTGGTCGTCAGCGGAATCCAGTTCGAGGTCTGCGTGGCAGCACCTGCGGCAGTCGGGTCGATGACGTAGCGGTACTCGACGCCAGCGGTCTCCTGCAGCGGGTCGCCGGCCTGGTCGCGCACGACGATGGCGAAGTCGTCGGCGTCGGTGAACTCGTCGATGTCGAACGCGGCGCGGTTGCGGACGTTGACGATCTGGACGGCAGTCGCGACCGGGGTCACGCGGTTGACGTTGACGATCTTGTCGACGGCGGCGTCGTAGTTGTCGTTGTCGTTGGCGTTGACGTAGTAGGCAGCTGCGGTGCCGGCGGCGGGAGGCGTGGTGTCCTCGAACTGACCGAGGCCGTTGGTGTAACCCACCAGCGTGCCGGTGGTCGGCGTGGTGGCGTTGTCAGCCTGGAAGATCTGCGCACCGGCGACGGGCTGACCCTGGGTGTCGGTGACCGTGAGGATCACCGAGGTGTTGGTCGAGCGAGCCGTGATCTGGCCGATGGTCTGGACGTAGAGGGTCGAAGCCTCGGCGTCGTCGGTGGTGCCGGTCTCGGCGCCCATGACGATCTGGTTGGCCTCGTTGCCGCCGCTGTACTGGTAGCCCGACGCGTCATAGACGGCGCTGAACTGGCTGACACCGTTGGCGGGGGTGCCGACGGTAGCGGCGGTGGAGCCACCAGCGGTGGCGTTGCTGCGGTCCTCGACGTTGACGGCGGTGCCGGAGGTGGTGCCGGTGACGCCGACGTAGTCACCGTCGCGGCCAACCTCGGTGTACGGGGCCTGGAAGACACCGAGGGAGCCCTCGGTGTCGAGCTCGACGGTCGCGGTGTTCGCGAGGAACGTCGCAGTCTGCGAGTCGATGTCGCCAGCGCCCGCGCCGACCACGCGGACAGCGAGGAGGTCGGTGGGGATGTTGCTCCAGTCGACGCCGAAGGCGCCGTCGGCGCCGCGGGCGACGTTGCCGCCGGGCACGTCGATCCACGCGCCGGCCGAGGCGGTGGTCTGGTACTGGAAGACGACGGAGGCCACGTCGGCGCCGGCGCCGGCGAGAAGGGAGACGGTGGTGTTGGTGCCGTCGTTGGCGGTGGAGACGTTGACGACGTCGGGGGCGTAGAGGACGACCTGGTCCGCGCCGCCGGCCACCGAGGAAAGGGGGACCGCGTTAGCGATCGCGGGGACGCCCGTGATCGCGAGGGCGGCGATGGCCGTGGTGGCCAGTCCCCGCTTGATGCCGCTGCTGTTCATGTGGAGATGTTCCTTCCGGAAGGTGAAGTGAGCCTCCGACACCTGCCGGGGGACTCGCCGGGCCCCCGCTGGGACCCGGGCCCAGGTCTGCCGAGCAGACCCAAACAGTGAGGACCCTAGGAAGGTAAAGAGGTGAGCACCCCCTTTTATGTGTACCGATTTTTGATCCGCAATAACTATGGCGCCGGGTGATCGTTGTGGTTCCTGAGACGGAGCCCGAGGTGCTCCCCTACCTTTCTCCTGCACGACGACGTGAGGAGCACGATCAACCATGGGCGTTGCGTCCCCCCCGACGCGCTCACTGCAGCGACAGACCCACTGCCACCAGGGCTCGGCGTGACGGGCCGGCGACGCGGCCGTCCGCAGCAGATGCCCGACGACCCCAGCTCGCTGCGATCGCGCACGTTCGGCGCTTGGCCCCGCACCGCGTGGCTGCTGGCCACCTCGCGCATGCTCGGCACCGACCTGGAGCTGGCCAGCCGCTCGACCTTCGTCGACACGATGAGAGGTCTCGGCCTGGCCGCCGACCTCAGCCGCGTCAGCCGGTGGGAGTCGGGGCAGCAGGCCGTGCCGACCAAGGTGGTGCTCGCCTACGAGCAGGCCCTCGGCCTGCCGTCGGGCTCGATGCTGTCGACCTCGCGCAGCCTGCTGCGCAACTCCGCACCCACTCCCCCGCCGCCCGAGCGGGCGACCTACGGCGAGGAGGACAGGGGACCCCAGCTCGTGCAGGTGCTCCTCGAGCGTGCCTTGGCCGGCGACCCCCTCACCGGCGGGGAGTGGCTGCAGCTCGCGGTGGAGCTGGCCCGCTTCGATTACTTCTTCCTCATGGCCGACTCCTGGCAGGTGCTCTGCGGCCGGCTGGTCAACGAGCTCTCCCGCACGATGGGCATCGACCACCTGCGCCGCTACGAGGCCTGTGTGACCCTCATCGGCCACGACATCGCACGCCCCCACATGCTCCACGCCCTGGGCTCCTGGCTGACGCACCCCGACGTGCAGCTCGCGGCGCCGGCGGTCTCGCTGCTGCGCGAGATCCCCGACGCCCCGGCCGGCGAGCTCGTGCTGCGGCTGCTGCAGAGCGACAACGCCACCCTGCGCGAGGCCGCCATCGGCGTCGCCGCCGGCAAGGCGGCGCGCGGCCACTTCGACTCGCTCTCGCTGCGCAAGCTGGAGAAGGTCGCGGCCCGGCGCCTCGACACCCACGAGACCACCCGCGCCGCGGTCGACACCATCGACCTGGTCACCCACCTGCCCGACGACGGCTTCGAGCGGGTGCTGCGCGGGCTGCGCGACCCCGGCAAGCGGCCCCGGCTCCAGCACACCCGCGACAAGGGACTGCTGCTCCCGGCCCAGCACATCAACGTGCTGTGCCGCACCATCGCCGGCCAGGCCCAGGCCGTCACCCCCACCGCCCGGCCGGCCGAGCCCGACGCGCTGCTGGAGAAGCTGGTCAAGGAGCTGCTCTTCCACGTGCACGGCGTGCGCCGCCGCATGGCCGGGCGCGTGCTGGCGCTGAGCCCCTACGGCCCCGCGGTCGCCGACGCCTGCGTGCCCCTGGCCGGCGGGGTCAACGAGGTGCTCGCCGCCCGGGCCTGGGACTCCCTGCTCGTGCTCGGGCACGGCAATCGTCGCGCCGAGGTCGTGGCGCTCGCCGTCGGCGAGCCCCGCTCCGCACTGCAGGGCGAGGCCCTCGTGAGCGTCGGGCTCGGCCAGCGCCACCTCGACGAGGACGAGGCCGAGAAGCTGCTCGCCGTCGCCCGCGAGACCCCCCACGCCGACGTCAGGGCCTCTGCGGTCTTCGCGCTCGGCATGGCCGGCCCCGGGCACATCGCCGACGCGGGCCGCGCCTCGGAGGAGTCGGCGCGCGCCGCGCGCTGGTGGGCGGCCACCGGCCCGGCGATCTACGACGCCGACAGCTGCGGTCAGCAGGCCCGCGCCGGGGGCTGACTTCTAGACGCAATCAGCCTTCGCAGGCGAAGTTCGCGACGATCTGCACCACGTCACCCGGAGCCGCCCCCTCAGCAGGTGCGTCGATCGTGGCGCCCGCGCCGTCGGGCTCTACCTCGACCGTGCCCGAGTCGGGCTGGGTCGTCCAGTTGGCCTTGCCGGACGTCAAGGTGACCGAGGCAGGGATGTCGTCCTCGGCCGGCAAGACCGTGATGGCGTTGTTGCCCTTGCTCGTCTTGTAGATCGCGAAAGAACCGTCGGCAGTGATTGCGAAGGCCTTTCCCGACCAAGAGACTCTCTTGTCGCCTGTGATCTTCACCGTGGCGTCGCAGGCTGTCTCTTCTTCGACCGGGTCGGCCGAACGGGTCTGCTCAGAAGAAGTCGGGGCGGATTCGTCACCGGTGCATCCCACGGCCGTGATCACAAGAGGGACACAGAGGAGAACCGTGACGAGTCGTGATGAGCGCATGACGGGAGTAAAACACTGGCATCGGACGCAGGGATGCAGCGGCCCCACCACCGCCCACACCAAGTGGCGGAGCGGGTTGCCTTGCGGCTCAAGGTCTCGATTGCTGCGGTCGATTGCCGCTCAGTTGACTCCGTTCCTACCGAGGAGCAGCGGGGGTCGCGCTGCTCGCTCCGCTTTGAACCTGGACGTCTTGACGATCAAGTCACCCTGCAGTGCATCCATGCCCGCCTGCTCCAATTGCGGCGCTGTGCAGAACGCGCTCAATGGGAGCGGCTCTTCCACGTGCACGGCGTGCGGCGCCGCATGGCCGGGCGCGTGCTGGCGCTGAGCCCCTACGGCCCCGCGGTCGCCGACGCCTGCGTGCCCCTGGCCGGCGGGGTCAACGAGGTGCTCGCCGCCCGGNGCGCGACGCCGTCGAGCGCGGCCGGGCATGGGAGCGGCTCTTCCACGTGCACGGCGTGCGGCGCCGCATGGCCGGGCGCGTGCTGGCGCTGAGCCCCTACGGCCCCGCGGTCGCCGACGCCTGCGTGCCCCTGGCCGGCGGGGTCAACGAGGTGCTCGCCGCCCGGGCGTGGGACTCCCTGCTCGTGCTCGGGCACGGCAATCGTCGCGCCGAGGTCGTGGCGCTCGCCGTCGGCGAGCCCCGCTCCGCACTGCAGGGCGAGGCCCTCGTGAGCGTCGGGCTNCAACGAGGTGCTCGCCGCCCGGGCCTGGGACTCCCTGCTCGTGCTCGGGCACGGCAATCGTCGCGCCGAGGTCGTGGCGCTCGCCGTCGGCGAGCCCCGCTCCGCACTGCAGGGCGAGGCCCTCGTGAGCGTCGGGCTGGGCCAGCGCCACCTCGACGAGGACGAGGCCGAGAAGCTGCTCGCCGTGGCCCGCGAGACCCCCCACGCCGACGTCAGGGCCTCGGCGGTCTTCGCGCTCGGCATGGCCGGGCCCCGCCACGTGGCCGAGGTCGCCCGGGCCTCGGAGGAGTCGGCGCGCGCCGCGCGCTGGTGGGCGGCCACCGGGCCGGCCATCTACGACGCCGACAGCTGCCGTCGGCCCCCGGCGGTCGGCGAGGCCTGAGCCCGACCCCGCGGCGCCCGCGGACGGATGCGCGCGCCACACGGCTGAAACAACCGCTGCCTACGCTGCGCGCCATGCCCGAGACACCCGCGCCGCCGCCGGTCCTGCAGCCCGGGACGGGCCCGATCCGGGGCCAGTACGTCGCAGCCGGCGTCGACGAGGTGCTCTGGGGGCGGCTGCCGTGCGCGGCCGACGCGCCCCAGCTGCAGGTCGAGCCGGGCGCCGAGGTCACCTTCGACACGATCAGCCACGAGGGGATCCTCGAGGACCAGGGTCGCGACCCGCGGGCGTTCTTCGCGCCCCACGAGGTCGAGGTGCTCGACGACGCGGTGGCGCTGGCGGGGTCGACGTACGAGCGGGCGCCCGGCGTCGACGGGCCGCACGTCGTGAGCCGGCCGGTGGAGGTGGCGGGGGCCAGGCGCGGCGACCTGCTCGCGGTGACGATCCTCGAGACGCTGCCGCGGGTGCCCTACGGCGTGATCTCCAACCGGCACGGCAAGGGGTCGCTGCCCGAGGAGTACCCGCGCGACGGCGGCGTCTTCAGCGCCTTCGCCCGGGTCACCGACGACGGCGCCCACGCCGGCCTCCCGCTCGTGCCGGGGGGCAGCGAGGGGCCGCGCTTCCCGCTGGCGCCCTTCCTCGGCGTGATCGGGGTGGCGGTCGAGGGCGACGAGCGGCCCCACTCCGTGCCGCCCGGCCCCCACGGCGGCAACGTCGACATCGCCCTGCTCACCGCCGGCGCCACCCTCTACCTCCCGGTGCAGGTCGACGGGGCCATGGCCCACGTCGGCGACCCGCACTTCGCGCAGGGCAACGGTGAGGTGGGCCTCACGGCGATGGAGGCCTCGCTGCGCGCCACCGTGCGCCTCGACGTCATCGCCCGGGAGGAGGCGGTGGCCCACTTCGGGCAGCTGGCCGGGCCGTTGGCCGAGACCGCCGAGCACCTCGTGCCCACCGGCATGGACCCCGACCTCGACGTCGCCGTGCAGCGCTGCGTGCGCGCCGCGATCGCCCTGCTCGGCGCCCGTTGGGGCATGGACCCGCGCCAGGCCTACGCCTACCTCTCCGCGGCGACCGACTTCGAGATCTCCCAGGTCGTCGACGTGGTCAAGGGCGTGCACGCCACCATCCGCAAGGCCGACTTCGCCCACCTGGAGCGGCGTGGTCGCCGCGCCCGTGCGTGACGCCCCGCCCACCGGCGCCGGGGCGACCGGTGGGCGGCACGCCGCCTGCCGTGCGGCCCGGCAGGGGATGATCAGCGCGTGAGCGCCACTCCCCCCGGACCCGTCCCCGGACCCACCGGCCCGAGCCTGCCCGTGCCCGACGGCCTGGTCGAGGCCTTCTGGGCCTACGAGCGAGCCCTGATGGCCGACGACGTCGAGACCCTCGACCGGCTCTTCGCGCGCGCCTCCACCACGCTGCGCGGCGACGCCGCCGGGCTGCTGGTGGGCCACGACCAGATCAGCGCCTTCCGCCGCTCGCACGGCGCGGCGCCGCGGCGACGGATCGTCCAGACCCACGTGCAGGTCACCGACCCCGACCACGCCCTGGTCGTCGCCGTCACCGAGCTCGAGCGCGGCGGCCGCGGTCAGCAGACCCAGCTGTGGGCCCGCGGCGCGGACGGCTGGGTCGTCACCGCCGCCCACGTCTCGGCGCCCGCCCCCACCATCGACAGCCGCATCTGGCGCGTCGTCGGCGACCCCCTCGTGCCCGGTGCCGCCGGCGGCCCGCTGGCCGGGGAGAGCCTCGCGGTCAAGGACCTCTACGCCGTGGCCGGCCAGGTCGTCGGCGCGGGCAACCCCGCCTGGGAGGCCGCCGCCCCCGTCGAGCGCGGCGACGCCCGCGTCGTCGACCTGCTCGTCGAGGCCGGCGCCTCGGTGCGCGGCATCGCCCGCACCGACGAGTTCGCCTACTCCCTCGCCGGCACCAACCACCACTTCGGCAGCCCGCCCAACCCGCGGGCGCCGTACCGCGTGTCGGGGGGCTCCTCCTCCGGCTCGGCCTCCGCGGTCTCCCTGGGTCACGCCACCATCGGTCTCGGCACCGACACCGGCGGCTCGATCCGCGTGCCGACGGCCTACCAGGGCCTCTACGGCATCCGTACGACGCACGCCGCCATCGCCACCCACGGGCTGCTCGCGCTCGCGCCGAGCTTCGACACCGTCGGGTGGATGACCCGCGACGCCGACCTGCTCGCCCTCGTCGGCGAGGTGCTGCTGCCCGACTCCCCCGGCGGCTCGAGCGACCTCGTCGTGGTGCCCGAGCTGCTGGGGCTGGCCACCCCGCCGGTGCGCGCCGCGGTGGAGGGCTGGATCGGCGACCAGGGACTGGTCGTGCGGGAGAGCTGGCCGCTCGGGGAGCTCGACGCCTGGCGCCGCGCCTTCTCCACCTGGCAGGCCTGGGAGGCCTGGCAGGTGCGCGGCGCGTGGCTGGCCGAGCGGCTCGACACCCTCGGCCCCGACGTGCGCGGCCGCTTCGCCGCCGCCTCGGCGGTCTCGCGCGCGGAGGCCGACGCCGCGCAAGCCGTCGTCGCCGGGGCCCGCGCCCGTGTGCGCGAGCTCGTCGGCGACCGGGTGCTCGTGCTGCCCTCCGCGCCCTCGGTCGCCCCGCTCATCGGCGAGGACCTCGGCCGCGTGCGCGAGGCCACCCTCGCCCTCACCTGCCTGGCCGGCCTCGGTGGCCTGCCCGCCGTGTCGCTGCCCGTCACCACCAGCGACGGGCTGCCCGCGGGCGTGTGCCTGGTCGCCGGCCCCGGTCGCGACCGCGACCTGCTCGCGCTGGCCGCCAGCCTCGCCGGCTGAGACCGAGCGCGACGGGGTCACCACGGCCGGGTCGCCGTCGCCGGGTCGCCGTAGCCGGACGGGCACTGTCGGCGTCCGCCCCGGCGGCAGCCGGGTCGCGGCCCACCACCACGCGGCGCTCGGCCGCCCGAGGTCGCCGAAGGGTCGACAGTGCCCCTCCGCCTACGCCGGCACCCGGGGGGTCGCCCGGGCGGCGACGCGGGCGTGGACCGCGCCGAGCAGGGTGGCGAGGGCGACGAGGGCGCCGGCGACGACGAGCCCGGCGCCGAGGTGCCAGCGCAGCAGCGCGGCCCCGGCGGCGGCGCCGAGGAGGATGAGCGCGACGGCGAGCACACGGCGCCCGGAGCCACCGCCCTTGCCGCTGCCGAGCACCGAGTCGGCGGCGAGGCCGGTGATGGTCGAGGTGACCACCACGGTGGTGACGTCCTTGACCGCGATGAAGCGCGCGGTGGCGGCCTGCACCCCCATCGCCGCGCCGAGGGCTGCGGTGACCGGCAGCGCCACGGCCCGGGCGGGGGTCTCACCCGGGGTCTCGCCGAGCACGAGCAGCAGCGTCCCGAGACCGGCGCAGACGACGGCCACCGCGGTGAAGAGCAGCGTGGTGCGCGCGGTCCACGCTCCGCCCGCGCGGCGCAGCACCCGCCCGCCGAGCGCCGCGCCGGCCATGAAGGCCGCCAGGGCCACCACGGGCCCGAGCACCGGGAGGTCGTCGGCGCCGACGATCGCCATGCCGAGGATGACGACGTTGCCGGTCATGTTGCCGGTGAAGACGCGGTCGAGGCCGAGGTAGCCCACGGCGTCGACGATGCCGGTGGTGAAGGTCAGCACGAGCATGAGCACCAGGTGCATGCGCTCGTGCGACACGGCGGCGAGGCGGGAGGTCACCGGGTCATCCTCGCCGGGCGTGCGGGTGGGGGTGGGTGGCCGGGTGGTTTCGAGACGCTCGCTGGCGTGGTCCCTGAGGAGCGAGCGCGGCGAGCGTCTCGAAGGGCTCGCTCCCTGACCACCGTGGCGGTCGGGTGGTTTCGAGGCGCTCGCTGGAGTGGTCCCTGAGGAGCGAGCGCAGCGAGCGTCTCGAAGGGCTCGCTCCTCAACCACCGTGGCGGTCGGGTGGTTTCGAGACGCTCGCTGGCGCTCGCTCCTCAACCACCGTCGGAGTTCCGCTCGCTCCTCAAGCACCCGAGGGCGGGTCAGGAGCAGGAGTAGCACTCGGTGTCGCGCAGGTACTGCAGCAGCACGGCGGCCTGGGCGCGGGCGCCGGCGGCGTTGGGGTGGGCGGGTACGCCGACGGCGGGGTCGTTGACCGAGGGGCCGTAGGTCTCGGCCCAGCGGGTGACGGGGTCCTGGCACAGGTCGTGGCCGCCGGTGTGGCTGAAGGTGTCGACAAACTCGGCTCCCCCGCGGCGCGCGGCCCGCTCGACCATGCGGTTGAGCTGGCGGAACTTCGCGGCGATGTAGGCCATGTCCTCGTCGCTGGCCGGCACGGTCGGGTAGCAGCCGTGGTCGGGGATGACGTCCATGTAGTCGAGCACCAGCACGCGGGCGCGCGGGGCGAGGCGGTGCACGGCGCGGAAGGCCCGCACCAGCTTGGTCTCCGAGGCGCGGATCTGCTCGGCCAGCTGGTCGGTGCCTCCGGCGGTGTACTTGGCCTTGCAGCCGCCGAAGGGCAGGCCCGCGCCGGAGTCGGTGAGCGGGTTGTCGACCGGCAGCACGCCGAGGCAGTCGAGGCCCGCCGAGGCGATGCCGGCGTCGTTGCCGCCGATGCCGATGGTCACCAGCTCGGTGCGGCGGGTGAGCCGGTCGAACTGCGGCGGGTTGGTGCCGCCCAGCGGCAGCCCGGTCTGCGGGTGGCGGAAGTCGCGGGTGGTCGCCGAGCCGCAGGAGGCGTCGCGGAAGCGGTCGGCGCCGAGGGCCTCGGCCACGATCTTGGGGTAGTTGTGGTGCGACTGCGCGCAGTCGACCGGCACGTGCGTGGTGTCGGGCGCGCCGTCGCGGTTGAGCAGCACCACGTCGGCGGTCCAGGAGTCGCCGAGGGCGACGTACTCGGTCAGCGACGGCAGCCGGCGCCGGTCGGGGGCCTGCGTCGCAGGGGCCCGGGTCTGCGTCGGCGGTGCGGTCGTGGCCGCCGTGGCGGTCGGCGCGGCCTGGGCGTCGGACCCGGCCAGGGGCGTCACGCCCGGGGTGAGCAGGGCCGCGGCGAGCGCGAGCGCGGCGAGGGGGACGGCGGGCACGAGACGGCGCGAGGACCTCATGCGGAGACCAACGTCACACTCCCGCCGAGGTCACGCCCGGATCCGGCGGCGACCCGACCTCAGGCCGTACGCCGCTCCCGCGGGCCCGCGAGCTCCTGCGCGGCGCGGGCCAGGTCGTCGACGCCGGCGGCGAGCCACTCGGGCCGGTCGGTGGCGAGGTCGAGGTGGAAGCCCGACAGCGACGCCTCGACCAGCGTGACCACGCGGCGCACCTTGCGGGGCGGGGCGCCGCAGCGCACGAAGTAGGTGCGCAGCGCGGCCGCCCACCGCTCGTTGGCCGCGCGGGCCTCGGAGAGGTATGGCTCGTCGCCGATCAGGCCGGTGGCCGCGGCCTGGCAGTAGGCGGTGAGGCAGCCGTGCATCGGCTCCTCCTGGTAGGTCTCCCACAGCCGGTTGACCCCCGAGCGCACGGTGCGGGCGGTCGGGAGGGCCTCGACGATCTCGATGGCGCGCTCGGTGACCCGCGTGATGACCGCCGAGACCAGGCCGTCGCGGCTCTCGAAGTGGTAGATCAGCATGCGGTCGCTCGTGCCGATCGCCGCGGCCACCGGGCGCAGCGTCAGCCCGGTCAGACCGTGCTCGAGCACGTGGTCGGTGACCTGGTCGAGCAGCTGGGTGCGTCGGGACATCCCTCGAGTGTAGCGATCGCTACACCGCGGTGTCGCCTGGCCCCGGCCCGGTCACCCCAGCGCCGCGCGCTGGGCCGCGACGACGGCGTCCATGGCGGGCCGCGCCGAGCGGGCGAGGTGGGGGAAGCCCAGGAAGCCGTGCGGCATGCGGTGGAAGTCCTCGACGCGGGCGGGGACCCCGGCGGCGGCGAGCGCCTCGGCGTACCGCACACCCGAGTCGTGCAGCGGGTCGAGCCCGGCCACCACGACCAGCGCCGGGGGCAGGCCTCCGAGGTCGGGCGCGAGCAGCGGGGAGAGCCGCCAGTCGGAGGCGTCGACCGCGGTGGAGCCGGGCTCGGGCAGGTAGTGGTCCAGGAAGACCTCGAGGTCCTCGAGGCTGACCACGACGCCGTGGTCGTTGGCGGCGAAGGAGTCGTGCTCGCGCAGGGCCTCGGTGAGGTCGGTGGCGGGGTAAAGCAGCGTCTGGTGGCGCAGCCGCGGACCGCCGCGGTCGCGGGCGAGCAGCGCGACCACCGCGGCGAGGTTGCCGCCGGCCGACTCCCCCATCACCGCGACCCGCTCGGGGTCGGCGCCGAGCTCCGCGGCGTGCTCGACGGCCCACAGCAGCGCGCCGAGGCAGTCGTCGAGCGCCGCCGGGAACCGGTGGGTCGGGGCGAGCCGGTAGTCGACCGAGACCACCACCGCGCCCACCTCGCGGCACACCACGCTGGAGGCCCAGTCGCCCTGCCGCGCGCTGCCCAGCACGAAGCCGCCGCCGTGGAAGGCCAGCACCAGCGGGCGCCCGGCGGCCGGTCGCGGCCCGGGCGGGGTGTAGACGCGCAGGGGCACCTCGCCGTGGGCGGCGGGGTACGCCGTCGTCCGCACGACCACCCCCGGCTGCACCCGCCCCAGCACCCCTCCCAGCACCCGGCCGACGGGCCCGCGGTCGGGCAGGGCGAGGGCCTGGACCCGCTCGAGGCGGGCGGGGTCCATGCGCGCGACCGAGAAGGACGGGCTGGCGCGCATCACCGCGTCGACCAGGCGGATGCCCGGGGTGAGTCGCGGGCGAGGGGTGGGCACGCAGGGATCGTAGGTCGGCGGGGTGGTGGTTTCGAGACGCTCGTCGCTGGCGCTCCTCCCTCCCCGACCACCGGGGCCCCACGGTGGTTGAGGAGCGAGCGCCAGCGAGCGTCTCGAAACCACTCCCCACCGGAGAATGGTTCCGAGACGGTCGTCGCCGGCGCTCCTCCCTCCTCAACCGCCGGAGGCCGTCGCCGGCGCTCCTCGCTCCTCGACCACCGCGACGGGCTACTCGGGGAGCGGCTCGGTGGGGAGGTCGCCGAGGCCGGCGAAGGCGTCGAGGTGGGGGGTGACGTCGCCGCGCACGGTCCAGGAGCGCAGCTGGTCGGCGGTGCGGCGGCTGGTGAGGGCGCGAAAGAGGTCGAAGCCGGAGGCCTCCAGCCGCACGGGCGCGTCGTCGGGGTCGACCCCGCCGTCGCCGCCGTGGCTGCACCAGCGCCAGCCCTCGGGGGCGGGGTCGACCAGGGCGATCGGGGGGAGGTCGGCGACGGCGTCGGCGAGCCGGCCGGCCATGCGCCGGCGTACCTCCGCCAGGCCCGGGGTGTCGCGCCCGCCGGGCTCGCCGACGGCGCCGCGCAGGTCCTGCTCGTGGATGACGACGTCGTTGAGGGGGCGGCTGCCGTGCTCGCCCATCCAGGCCACCAGCCGCGGGGCGACGTCGTCCCACTCGGCGACCAGCTCGGCCACCGAGCGGCCCCGGCGCCGGTCGACGTGGGCCTGGGTCCAGGCGGGGTCGTGGTCCTCGGGCTCGTCGCCGTCGAGCACGTCGACGGGCAGACCGACGACGTGGCTGAGCAGGTCGCGCACGGTCCAGTCGGGGCAGGCCGGCACGTGGCGCTGCACCTGCTCCTCGTCGAGCCCGGTCACCAGCGCTCGCACCCGCTGCCGCGCGACCTCCCACTGCGACACCGGGTCGGTGCCCGGGTCGGCACCCGTGTCGGTCAGGTCCTTGCCACCAGCCACGTCGGCCTCCTCCTCGTCGTCCCTGCACGCCGTCAGGGGCCCACCACCCCCGCGGCCGGCACGCCCAGGGTCCTGCCTATCGGCGCACCGGGCCGGCCAGGAACCCCCGCCCGGGTGACCCCGGACGCCTCCCCGCGCCCGAGGGGACGACTCACGTGACGTGTCCCTCAGATTGGCCCTCACCCATCGTGGGTAGATCATGGAGCGACAATTCCTCCGGGGGGAGGTTTCGCCGTGCCTGCAGGAGGAACCGCACGATGATCGAGACAGTTCGCCGCGCACTGCGCTGGCGGTGGCCGTGGATGGTGCTCGTGCTCGTGCCCGTCGCGGTCGTGGGCATCTGGTGGGTCGAGGCCCAGCCGACCCGCGCCGAGGCCGTCAGCGTCGTCGGCGTGACCCCGGCGTCGGTGGAGTACGCCAACCCCGACCTGGTGCAGCTCACCGTCAACCGGTACGCCGTGCTGCTCGCCTCGCCCACGGGGCTGCAGGGGGTCTCCGACGACACCGGCATCGACGTCGACGAGCTCGAGCGGGCGGTCTCGGTCGAGTCCAGCCTCGACTCGGCCAACCTGCGCATCGTGGTCGACGCCGCCACCGAGGAGCGCGCCGAGGAGATCGCCGACGCGGTCGCCGCCCACGCCCGGGTGCTCGGCGCCGACGACGACGCCACCGACGTCTCGGTGCTCTCCCCCGCCGTCGTCCAGGCCCCGCCGCTCACCGCCTCCAAGCGCGTGCTCGAGGCCGTGCTCCTGCTCATCGCCCTCGTGGTCGCCCTGGGCGCCGCCTGCGCCGTGGAGCTGGCGCGCCCCCGCATCCGCACCGGCGGCGACGCCGAGGCCGCCACCGGCGCGATGGTCGTGGCCGGCATGCGCCGCTTCCCCCAGCCCGGCCTGCTGCGGCGCAACGTCGTCAGCGACGACGAGGTGCTGCGGGCCGCGCGCGCCCTGCGCACCGGCCTGCTGGCCAGCGAGCGCAGCGCGCCGAGCGGCCCGATCTGCGTGCTCGGCAGCGAGCTCGGCGCCGGCGGCACCACCATCTCCTTCCTGCTCGCCCGCTCGGCCAGCGACGCCGGCGAGGCCGTGCTGCTGATCGACGGCGACCTCGAGGGCACGGGCCTGAGCAAGCACCTGCTGCTCCCCCAGGACGTCGGCCTCGACGACGTGCTCGCCGGGCGCGCCGACCTCGAGGCCGCCATCGACCGCGAGGGCCGCGTGCCCGTCGTCGGCACGCGCCGCAAGCTCGGCTCCGACGCCCTCACCGAGCGCCGCCTCGGCGAGGTGCTCAAGGAAGCCGCCGGCTCCTGGGAGCGCGTGATCGTCGACGCCCCGCCGGTCGGCAGCCAGGGCGCCGACGTCGTCGGCCTCCACGCCGCGTCGGTGCTGCTGGTCGTGCCGCTCGGGGCGCCGGTGCACCGGGTGCGCCGCGCCGCGCGGCGCCTGGCCCGCCACGGCATCCCCGTGCGCGGCGTCGTGCTCAACCGTGCGCCGCGAGGGGTCGTGGAGTCGATGCGCACCGTCGCGACCGTCAGCCACGCCGATGGCTGAGCCGCGGCCCGCCACCACCGGCTCCACCGCGGCCCCCGGTCGCCGCTCGCCGCTGCGCCCGTCGCGCTCGACGGTGGTGCTGATGTACCACGGCTTCTGCACCACCCGTCGCGCCGACGACCCGGAGAACCTCTTCGTCGAGGTCGCCCGCCTCGAGGAGCAGATGACCTGGCTGCTGGCCCACGGCTGGGAGGCGCTCGACCTCGACGGCTACCGCGACGTGCGCGCCGGTCGCCGCTCGGGTCACCGCACCTTCCTGGTCACCATCGACGACGGCTTCGACTCCGTCGCCGACCTCGCCGCGCCGGTGCTGCACCGGCTCGGCGTGCCCGCGGTGCTCTTCGTGCCCTCGGGCCTGGTCGGCGCCACCGCCACCTGGCTGCCCGAGCCCGCCTCCAGCCCGCTGCTCCAGCCCGAGCGGCTGCGCGAGCTGCCGGCGCGCGGCGTCGAGATCGGCCTCCACGGACGCGACCACCGCGACCTGCGGGGCATCGACCCCGACGAGCTGCACCGCCAGACGGCGCTGGCCCGCGCCGAGCTCGCCGACTTCCTGGGCGCCCCGGCCGCGCGGTGCGTGCGGTCCTTCGCCTACCCCTACGGCGCCCACGACCGAGCCGCCCGCGACGCCGTCGCCGCGGCCGGCTTCCTGGAGGCCTTCTCGGTCTTCGACGACGCGGGGCCGATGGCGGTCTCCCGCGTCGACGTCAACGCCACCGACACCCTGCGCTCCTTCCGGGTCAAGCTGATGCCGCAGTACCGCCGCGCCTGGCGCGCCCTCGAGAGCGCTCCCGCCCTGCGCCGCCTGGTGCACAAGGTCAGCACCCGCACGCCCAACCGCACCCCCGACGGCCCGCCCGAGGCCGCGCCCACCGCCGTGCCGAGCGAGCCCCCCGTCGCCGAGGCGCCGGTCGCCGAGGCGCCGGAACAGGCGGCCTCGGAGCAGGCGGCCTCGGAGCCGACCCCGATCAGGCGCCCGCCGCGCACCGACGCCGCCCCCACGTCCACGTCCACGCACCGGACCACGACCCAGCGCGCAGCCTTCGCCTCCGCCCCCGAGCCCGACCCGTCGACCGGCACCACCCCGCCGGCCGACGGCAGGGGGCCCCGGGGATGACCACGCTGCTGCCGGCCGCGCCCGCGCGACCGGCCCGCGGACCGGCCTTCCTGGGGCCGCTCCGGCCCCTGGTGCCGCTCCTGCCCGCCGCGCTGACCACGCTGGCCTGCGTCGTGGGCTGCGTGGTCGGCGGGATCGCCGCCGGTCTGCTGCTGGCCGAGCTCGGCGTGCGCTTCGGCCCGGCCGCGGTGGTGGCGGTGGTCGTGGCCACCGGCCTGGCCGCGGTGGTGCCGCGCCGCCCCGAGACGATGCTCGCGGCGGTCGGGCTGACCCTGCCGCTGGGCCCCGTGCCGGTCGGCCCCGTCGAGGTCGTGCAGCTCACGGTGGCCTTCGCCGTGGTCGCCCTGCTGGGCCGCGCCGCGCTGACGCACGGGCTGCGGCTGCCGGCCCCCGCCCTGGCGGTGCCGCTGCTGGCGATGCTGCTCAGCGCCGCGCTGGCCACGCCGCTGGCCCGCGGCAGCGACGTGGCCTTCAGGCTCGACGTACAGCTGCTGCTGCTGGTGCTGCTCGCCGTGGCCGCCGCCAGCGCCCTGCGCAGCCGCCGGGCGCTGGTGCTCGTCACCGCCTCGACCGTGGCGGGCGGGGCGCTCGCGGCCGGCTGGGCGCTGGTGAGCTCCGGGCCCTCGACGACGTTCTACGGCGGCGCGGTCGTCAGCGGCCGCGCCCAGGGCGTCTTCTCCCAGCCCAACGAGCTCGGCCTCTTCAGCGCCGTGCTGCTCGTGGTGGCCATCGGCTTCGGCACCACCGCGACCTCGCGCCGCCAGCAGCTGCTGTGCCTGGTGGCCGGTGGGCTGCTGGCCGCGGCGCTGGCGCAGTCGCTCTCGCGCGGGGCCTGGATCGGGGCCGTCGCCGGACTCGTCACGCTGGCCCTGCTCAGCCCCCAGGCGCGCCGCCCGATCGGTGCGCTCTCCGGGGCCGCCCTCGCGGTCGTGGTGGTGCTCCAGCTCGCGGGCGCCGGCATCGCCGAGGCGCTGCTGGCCCGCCTCGACAGCGTGCTCAACGCCAGCGACAACCCCTACGACCAGCGTGGCCAGATCTGGGCCGAGGCGCTGCGCCAGCTCGCCGAGCGCCCGGTGACCGGCCAGGGCCCCGGCGGCTTCCCCTACGCCGCGCGCGGCCTGAGCGGGGAGGGCATCGTGCTGGAGATCGAGCACGCCCACAACCTCTTCCTCGCCGCGGCCAGCGAGTACGGCGTGCCGGGCCTGCTCGGCCTCCTCGCGCTCATGGCCGGTGTCGTGGTGACCGCGGTGCGCGCCACGCGGCTGCTGGCCGCCGGGCCGCACCCCCGCGACGCCGGCGTGCCCGTGGCCCTGGCCGCCGCCCTCGTGGCCGTGGTGGCCCACGGCATGGTCGACTACCCGCTGCGCAACGCCGCCGTGGTCACCACCGTCTTCCTCGTCGTGGCCCTGCTGGGCGCCTGGCACCTCCACGGGGCCGACGTCGCCGCGCCGCCCGCGCCCGACCCCGCCCGGGCGCCCGACCTCCACCTCGCCGACGTGCCGGTCGTGGCCGTGCACCCCAGCCTCGTGCCCACCCCGGCCGGTCGCGCCGCAGCCGCCGCCCGCGGCGCAGGGCACCCCGCGGCGCAGCGCCCGCGGGCCGCGGCGCAGCGCCCGCGGGCCGCGGCACGCTCCGGAGCGCGCCTCGCCGACCTCGCCGGCCGGGTGCGCGGCTCCGAGCGCCCCGACCTGCCCGGCGAGACCCGCGCCGCCGACCTGGCCGGCGTCGTGCGACCCGTCGAGCCGCGGCGCCCGACGCCCACCGCCCCCGACCTCCCGGCGACCGACCCCGGTGCCCGCCCCGAGCACGTCCGCGCCGGCAGCACCCGCGACACTGGAGCCGGTCAGGTCGACCTCGACCCGGCCCACCGCACGACCCGCACCCCCCTCCCGCCGCACCAGCCCACCCGCGCCCCGCGCAGCATGGAGGACTCCCGATGAGCAGCACCAGCACCGGCCCGACCGACCCGCTCGGGTCCGACGCCGGGTCGCGCGGTGGGCCGGTCACCGGGCCGGCCGCCGGGTCGAACGCCGGGTCGCACGCCGGGTCGGCCGCCGAGCCGGTCGCGACGCGTGGCGCCGCCGACCGCCCGGCCACTCCCCCGCTGCGGTGCGTGGTGGTGACGCCCTACGCGACCCTCGGCGGCTCGGAGCGCTGGCTGCTCGCGCTGCTCGACGGCGCCGCCGCCCGCCTCGACGCCGAGGTGTGGCTGCTCGAGGACGGTCCGCTGCGCGCCGAGCTCGAGCGGCGCGACGTCCCGACCCTCGTGCTGCCCACCGGCGCCGACGCCCGCTCGTTGGCCGCCCGCGGCGCCGACCTGGCGCGCCGCCTGCGCGCCGGCGACGCCGACGTGCTCCTCGCCAACGGCGTGAAGGCCGCGGCCGCCGCCGTGCCCGCCGCCCGGATGGTGGGCGTGCCCGTGGTGTGGGCCAAGCACGACTTCTCCTTCGACTCCACCCTGGCCCGCCCCCTCGGGGCGCTCGCCGACGCCGTGCTCGCCACCTCGGCCGCCGTTGCCGCGGCCACGGGCCGTGACGACGTCGCCCTGGTGCCGCCGCCGCGCCCGGCCCGCGAGCCCGCCTCGCGGCTGGAGGCCCAGGCCTTCTGGTCGGCCGCGGGCGCGCCGGTGCCGGCCGATGCCCCGGCCGCCGGGCGCCGCACCCTCGCGATGCTGACCCGCCTGGTGGCCTACAAGGGCGTCGACACCGCCATCGCGGCGCTGGCCGAGCCCGCCGCCGCCGGCTGGGACCTCCTCGTCGTCGGCCCCGACGACCCCTCCGAGCCCGGTGAGCGCGCCCGCCTCGAGGCCCTCGCCGCCGACCTCGGCGTGGCCGGACGGGTGCGGCTGGTGCCCGAGGTCGACGACGCGGGCCGCTGGCTGGCCGCAGTCGACGCCGTCGCCGTGCTCACCCGCAGCGCCGGGGCCTTCGGTCGCGAGGGCTACTCCCTCGTCGCGCTCGAGGCCCTCGCCGCCGGCGTGCCGCTGCTCGGGGGCCGCGGCAACCCCGAGGTCGAGCGGATGGCCGCCGCCGCGGGCCGGGTCGTGGCCACCGGTGACCCCGCGACGCCCGACGGGGCGCGGGCCGTCGCCGACGTGGCCCGGGGCCTCGCCGAGCTGGGCGACCCCGACGTACGCCGCGCGACGCGGCTGGGCGCCGAGCGCCTCCACACCGCCCACCCCGACGCCGCCACGTGCACCGCCCTCACCGTGGGCCTGCTGGCCGAGACCGCCGGTCGCCCCGGCGCCGGCCTGGCCCCGGCCGAGCCGGTCACGGTGCTCACCTGCTTCAAGGACGAGGCCGGACACGTCGACGGCGTGGTCGCCCGCGTGGTCGAGCAGCTCGGCCCCGACGACGAGTACCTCCTCGTCGACGACCACTCCACCGACGGCACGAGCGAGGAGCTGGCCGCCTGGGCGCGCCGCGAGCCCCGCATCCGCGTGCTGCCCGGCCCCGGGATCAACCTCTCCGCGGCGCGCAACCACGGCTTCGCCCACGCCGCCCACGCGGTCGTCGCCTGCACCGACGCCGGCGTCGAGCCCGCCCCCGGATGGCTCGACGCGCTGCGGACGCCCTTCGCGGAGCGGCTGCCCGCCGCGCCGAGCGACACAGCGGCAGCGGCCGACCAGGGCGGCCCCGCCAGCCCCCTCGGCCCCGACGCGGTGGCCTCCAGCGGCCGGGGCGTCGACCTCGTGGTCGGCGTCTACGAGGTCGACGGCGGCGACCCCTGGCGCGACGCCGCGCGGCTCGCGCTCTTCCCCGCGGTGGCCGAGGCACGCCGGCGCACCCCGCTCGTGCGGATGGCCGGCACGCTGACCGGTCGCCGCTTCGACGCCGCCCGCCTCGACGGACGCTCCATGGCCTGCACCGTCGAGGCCTGGAAACGGGCCGGCGGCTTCGACGAGTCCCTCTACTCCTCCGAGGACGCGGTCTTCGGCTCGGCGGTGCGCGCCGCCGGCGGGCGCAGCGTGCTCGCCCTCGACGCGTGCGTGACCTGGGCCCAGTCGGGCCGGATCGGCGAGACGGCCGCGATGTACCGCAAGTACGGCGAGTGGGGCGGGCGCGCCGGCTCCTGGCCGCTGGTCAGCCGCGACCTCGTGCGCGGCTCGGCCTACCTCGTCGCCCCCGTGCTCGCCGTGCGCGGCGGCGCCGCGACCCGCGCGCTGCTGGCCCTGGGAGCACTGGGCTACCTCGCGGTGCCGCTCAGCCGCGCCCGGGCCGAGCACGCCGACCCCGCCACGGTGGCCCTGATGCCCCTCGCGCTCGCCCTCAAGGACGTCGCCAAGGCCGTGGGCTGCGCCCGGGGCAGCCTCGGCCGGCTGCGAGGGGACCGCGCGTGACCTCACCGCACCCGCCGGCCCCCGCGAGCGGCCCGGCCGGCCCCGACGAGCCCCCGGCAGACACGTCGGGCGACACCCCGACCGAGACCCCGGCCGAGACCCCGACCGACACCTCGGGCGACACCCCGTCACCGACCTCGGGCGTCGGCGAGCTCAGCCGCCGGGCGGCCCTCAACACCGCCGTGCGCAGCGTGGCCGAGATCCTCGGCAAGGTGGCGACCCTGGCCTGGACGGTCGCGGCCGCCCGCACCCTGAGCACCGAGGACTTCGGTGCCATCTCCTACGCCCTGACCCTCATGCTGCTGCTCAGCTCGGTCGCGGCGTGGGGCTTCGACGCCGGCCTGGTGCGCCGCGGCGCCGCCGAGCCCGACTCCCTGCCCCGGCTCTACCGCGCCACCCAGGTCGAGAAGACCGGGCTCGGGCTGGTCGTCTTCTCCGTCGCCTCCCTGGTGGCGGTGCAGTCACGCGCCGACACCGGCACCTGGGTGGTGATCGTGCTCATGGTGCTGGCCGGCTTCCCCGAGATGTGGAGCCAGAGCGCCCGCGGTGCGGCCGCCGTGCGGCAGAGCGCCGCGGCGGTCTCCAGCGCCCTGGTCGTGCAGCGGCTGGTCACCGCCGTGGTCATCGTCGCCGCCCTGGCCCTCGGCCTCGGACCGGTCGGCGTGGCGTCGGGCTTCCTCGTCGGCACCCTCGCGGGCTGGGGCGCGCACGTGCTCGCCGTACGCCGCCTCGACCTGCACACCCGCACCCGCGAGCTGACCCGCGAGGACCTCGCCGCGGCGGCCTCGGGCACCTTCCTGCTCGGGGTCTCCAGCCTCGTGCTGATGCTGCTCTTCCGCCTCGACGCCGTGCTGCTGGCCGCGCTCAAGGGCGACGAGGCGGTGGCGGTCTACTCGGTGGCCTACCGGCTGCTCGAGACGGTCCTCTTCGTCACCCACGCCATCAACCAGGCCGTGCTGCCCGTGCTCAGCTCGACCTCCTCGACCCTGCGCCGCCGCAACGCCTTCGAGCGGGGCGTGGCCGTGGCCGGCTTCGTCTACCTGCCCTTCGCCGTGGTCTGCGTCGTCGAGGGCGAGCGGGTGCTGCGGCTGCTCTTCGGGGCGCCCTACGGCGAGGCCGCGGCCCCCGTGCTGGCCTGGCTGGCGCCCGCGCCGATGCTCTTCGCGATCGCCTTCTTCGGCAACTCCCTCATGCTGGCCCAGCAGCGCAACCGGCTGCTGCTGGCCTCCTCCGTGCTCGCCCTGGTCGTCAACACCGGGCTCAACCTGGCCCTCATCCCGGCCTACAGCGGGGTCGGCGCCGCGATCGCCACCAGCGTGGCCTACCTCGCCCAGAGCCTGCTGGTCGTCTACGTCGTGCGCGACCTGGAGGACCGCCCCCGCCTGCTCCAGCCGCTGACCTCGGCCGCCCTGGGCGGCGTCGTGCTCCTCGGCGTGCTGCTGGCCCTCGACCTGCCCGTGGTGGTCGAGCTCGCCCTCGGCGGCGTGGTCTACCTCGCGGTGTGGGCGCTGGTCTCGCGGCGCCTGGCCCCCGACCAGTACGCCATGGTCGCCGGCGTCGCCCGGCGGGTCGCGCGCCGGTGAGCGGCCGCTACGCGCGGGTCCGCCGGCCGCGGCGGGCCCTGGTCTCGACCGACCTGCCCTGGCCGGCGCTCTTCCTCGGCGAGCAGCTCTCCCACGCCCTCAACCACGGCCTGCCCGCGCACCGGCGCAGCGGGCCGCTCGCCGCCGCGGTCGGACGCCGCGGCCTGCCCGCCCCCGCCGTCGCCTCCCTGGTCGCCCGGCTGCCGCACCGCCCCGCCCCGGCCACCGACGCCGTGCTCGACGCGGTGCGGGAGGCCTGGCCGACCCTCGTCGCGGCCGCCGGTGGCGCCGGTGGCGGCGGTGGCGATGGCGGGGCGCCCCGCCCCGGACGTCTCGCCGGTGACGCTCCCGCGCGGCTGGCCGCGCTCGAGGTCGACCGCTCGGGGCGCCGCTTCGTCTTCGTCTTCGCCGACGACCCCCACCCGCTGCTGGTGCTCAAGTCGCCCGACGCGACGGCCGACGGCGCCGCCGAGGCCGAGGCCCTCACCCGCGCCGCCGCGCTCGGTCTCGCCCCCCGCTGCCTGGGCCGCATCGCCGGGCTGGAGGCCCAGGAGGGGCTCACGGGCCGGCCGCTGTGGGTGCGGCCACCCGGGCGTCCCGGCTGGAGCGGCGCCTACACCGACGCCTACGCCTCGCTGGGGGCCGGCCTGGAGCGGCTCGCCTCCGCCACCGCGGTGCCCGGCGGGCCCGACCGGCTGCTCGCCGACGCCCAGCCCGCCCTGCCGCTGGTGCGCTCCCCCCGCACCCGGCTGCTGGTCGAGGCGGCGCTGCGCGACGTACGCCGCCTCACCCACCGCAGCCTCCAGCACCACGACCTCTCGGCGCAGAACTGGCTGGTGCGCGACGACGCGCTGGTCGGGCTCGTCGACTGGGACACCGCGATGCTCGACGGCGTGCCCGGCCACGACGCCCTGCACGCCGCGGTGTCGCTGCTCGAGCACGGCGTCGGCCTGCGCTCCCGCTCGCCCGAGCGGGTGCTGAGCACCTTCACCCGCGCCTGGCACGAGGAGCCGCTGCTCGCCCAGGCCCGGCGAGCCCACCGTGCCTGCCTGGTCGCCGCCACCGGCTCCGAGGCCCTCGCCGACCGTCTCGCCGAGCCGCTCCAGCTGGCCTTCTTCGCCCGCCGGCTGGGCTGGGTCGCCGTCGGCGACGGCCACGCCGCCCTCGACGTCGACACCGCCGAGCGCATGCTCGACCACGTCGCCCGCGGCTGAGGGTGCGCCGCCCGCGCCCCGTCTTACCGACCGTTGCGACCACTGGCTGACAGTCCTGACGGTCGGCCAGTGGTCGCAACGATCAGTAGGACGCCCCGCCGAGCGGGCCCCTCAACGGGCGGCGGCCGGCTCCGACACCGCGGCCCGCTCCTCGGCGGCGACCTCGCGGTGGTGGCGGCGCACGAGGGCGGCGCGCACGGCCACCCGGCCCCGGGCGGTGCGGGCGTGGGCGATGCTCTCGATCATCGGCTCGCGGGTGGCGAAGCGGCCCTTGTAGCCCTCGTCGCCGCGCAGGAAGCGGAACTCGCGCAGCCCCGACTCCAGGGCGGCGCGGATGATGCGCACCATGAGCACGAAGCCGACCGACTCGTGGTCGTGGTCGGGGTCGCGGCCCAGCTGGTAGCAGTACGACGCCCCCGCGAACTCGAAGACCAGCGCCGTGGCCACCGGTCGGCCCGCGATCTCCAGGAACCACAGCCGCAGCCAGCCCTGGGCCAGCGCGGCACGGGCGAAGGCCGCGGTGAAGCCGCCCTGCCGCTCGTCGAGCAGCGGGCTCTCGCCCTCCCAGCGGCGCGCGTGCAGGTCGAAGAGCGTGGCCAGGTCGGCCTCGATGGTCTCCGCGGTGGCCAGCCGGTAGGTGACGTCGTGGGCGTCCTCCAGCTTGGCGGTCTTGCGGCGCATCTGGGCGCGCAGGTTGCGGCTGCGCGAGGCGAGGAAGGACTCCCAGTCGTCGTGCTCCACGAGGTCGACCACCGGGCTGACCTCGCTGCTGACCTGACGTCCGCCGAGCGGCTGCCACCACGGCTCGTCGAGCGGCATGTCCTGGAGCAGCACCACGTCGGCGCGGACCCGTCCGCCCTCGAGGGCCTCGCGCAGCAGCGCCTGGGCGCGCGGGCGGTGCTCGGGGGCGCAGACGGGGCCGAGCTGGTCGGCCGGGCCGTGGCCGATGAAGCGGGCCTGGCGCAGCACCCGGCCGGTGACCACCAGCGGCAGCACCACCGTGGGGTCGGCGAGGTCGTCGCACAGCACGTCGGCCTGCGCGCCGTCGCCGTAGAAGTCCCACCAGCACGACGCCCAGGTGTGGGTGGCGAAGAGGTTGCCGGCGTCGTGCGCCAGACGGTTCCACGCGGCCGGGGAGGGGCCGGCGGTCAGAGGCATGCGCGGAGTCTAGGGTCCGCGCGACCCCGCCGTGGGTCGTTGAGCCTTTACCCGGACCACCGGGGTGAGGTGCGCCCCGCTCGGGCGGCGGGCGCTCTACCCGCGGCCCGACCGGCCGCGGCTCCTGCCTAGGCTTGCCCGATGCGCACGGCAGCGGCACCCGACCTCGGCGCGGTGCGCCGGCTGCAGGGAGCGGCCACCTCGGTGGTGCAGGACGCCGAGTGGCTCGAGAGCTGCGCCGCCGTCTTCGCCGAGCCCCGCCGCACCCGCGTCGTCGCCGTCGACGGCGCGGTGGCCGTGCTCGCCCACGGCGGGCCCCGCGCCCCGTGGTGGGAGGTGCCCGGCGCGGTCGAGGTCACCGAGCCCGTCGACGTGCTCGCCGCCGACGCCGACGCCGCCGCCCGGCTCGCCGAGGCCCTCGCCGCGCAGGCGCTGCCGCTGATGCTGCGACGGGTGCCGCGCGACTCCCCCGTCGTCGACGCGCTCGAGCGGGCCTACGGACCCCGCGCCGTGCGGGTGCGGCGCGACGGGCCCGGCACGCCGTACGTCGACCTCGCGGGGCTGGACGCGCCCGACGCGGTGCTCAACCCCGGGCGCCGCTCCGACCTGCGCCGGGCCCGCCGCCGCGCCGAGGCCCTCGGGCCGCTCGGCGCGCAGGTGCACGCGCCCGGGCCCGGGGAGGTCGACGCACTGCTCGACGCCGCCCTGGCCGTGGAGCTGCGCAGCTGGAAGGCCCCGGCGGGCACCGCCCTGCTGCGCGACCCGGTGCGCGAGGGGTTCTACCGCCGCTACGCCCGGGCCGCGGCCGGCGCCGGCGTGCTGCGCGTGGCGCTGCTGCACGTGGGCGACGACCTCGCCGCGATGCAGCTGGCCGTGGAGCGCCACGGGGCGCTGTGGCTGCTGAAGATCGGCTACGACGAGGCCTTCGCCCGGGTCTCCCCGGGCCAGCTGCTCCTGGCCGAGGTGATCGGCTGGAGCCTGGGGCGCGGCCTGGAGCGCGTCGAGATGCTCGGCCAGGAGGAGGCGTGGACGCGGGTGTGGACCCCCCACGTGCGTCCCCACGTGCAGCTCGGGCTCTTCCCGCGCTCGTCGCGCGGACTGGCCGCGCTCGGGGTCGGCGCGGCCCAGCAAACCCGGCGTCGGGTCTCCGACCGGCTCGCCCGCGGCTGAGCCGCCGGGTCGCCGAGGGCGCCGCGGGCGGTGTCGCGACGCGTGCGACACGGCGTCGGGCGAACCTCGGCGTACCTCTTGAACTGTGACAGTACCGCTGTCACAGTAGGGCGTGCAGGCACCGTCCCGACCCCCGAGAGGCCGCCCCATGAGCACCGCCAGCTCCATCTACGAGACCGAGCACGACGACTTCCGCGCCATGGTGCGCTCCTTCATGGAGAAGGAGGTCGTGCCCTTCCACGAGCAGTGGGAGAAGGACGGCCAGGTCAGCCGCGAGGTGTGGACCAAGGCCGGCGCGCAGGGCCTGCTCTGCTTCGACGTCGACGAGCAGTACGGCGGCATGGGCATCCAGGACTTCCGCTACAACATGATCGTCGCGGAGGAGATCTCCAAGGTCGGCGCGAGCGGGCTCGGCTTCCCCGTGCACACCGACATCATCGTCCCCTACATCTCCTCCCTCGGCACCGAGGAGCAGAAGCAGCGCTGGCTGCCCGGCCTGGTCAGCGGCGAGCTGATCTCCTCGGTCGCGATGACCGAGCCCGGCGCCGGCTCCGACCTGCAGGGCATCAAGACCTCCGCGGTCGACAAGGGCGACCACTACGTGCTCAACGGGTCGAAGACCTTCATCTCCAACGGCATCATGAGCGACCTGGTCATCGTCGTCGCCCGCACCGACCCCGACGCCGGCCACCAGGGCATCAGCCTGCTCGTCGTCGAGCGCGGCATGGAGGGCTTCGAGCGCGGCCGCAACCTCGACAAGATGGGCCTCAAGGCCCAGGACACCGCCGAACTGTTCTTCGACAACGTCATCGTGCCGAAGGAGAACCTGCTGGGCGAGGAGGGCCAGGGGTTCATCTACCTCATGGTCAACCTGCCCCAGGAGCGGATCTCCATCGCCGCCATCGCCGTCGCCGCCTGCGAGCACGTGCTCGACCTGTGCCTGTCCTACGCCAAGGAGCGCGAGGCCTTCGGCCGCCCGATCGGGAAGTTCCAGCACAACCGCTTCCTGCTGGCCGAGATGGCCACCGAGGTCCACATCGCGCGCGTCTTCGTCAACGACTGCGTCATGCGGCTCAACGCCGGCGACGTCGACACCTCGCTGGCCTCGATGGCCAAGTGGTGGACCACCGAGCTGCAGAAGAAGCTGGTCGACCAGGGCGTGCAGCTGCACGGCGGCTACGGCTACATGATGGAGTACCCCATCGCCAAGGCCTACGTCGACAGCCGCATCCAGACCATCTACGGCGGCACCACCGAGATCCAGAAGGAGATCGTCGGGCGCTCCCTCGGCATCTGAGCCACGCACGCCGGCGTCGGCCCCGTCACGACGGGGGTGTCGCCGGCGTCTGCTTGGGTGGAGCCCCACGTCTCGGAGGTCCCCCGTGCCCCTCGCTCCTCCCCGCGCCCCACGCCGCTCCCGGCGCCCCGGCGCCGCTCTCGTCGTCGGTCCCGTCGTCGGTGTGGTCGCCGGTGTCGTCGTCTCCAGCCTGCTGCTCGGCGGTCTGCTGCCGGCCGGCCCGGGGGTCGCGGCCGCCCCGTCGACGGCCTCGGCGACGGCGGCCGACCGCCCGGCCCACGCGTCCGCCGAGGTCCGCCGGGCCCCGCGGCACAGCCTGGAGGAGCGGATCGACCGGCTGCCGCACGTCGTGGGCGTGAGCCGGCGCGGGCCGCGCGTGCTCGACGTACGGTTCCGCCAGCCGGTGGACCACACCGTGCGCGGCGGGCCGACCTTCGTGCAGCAGGTCGTGGTCACCCACCGCGGCGTGGGTCGGCCCACCGTCGTGACGACCAGCGGCTACTCGCTGCCCGGGCCCGACCCGACCGAGCCCACGCGCCTGGTCGACGGCAACCAGGTCGGCTTCGAGCACCGCTTCTTCGGGCGCTCGCGCCCCACCGACCTCAGCCCCGAGTCGTGGCGGACCTACCTCACCCTCGAGCAGGCCGCCGCCGACGAGCACCGCATCATCGCCTCGCTGCGCCGGCTCTACCCGCGCCCGTGGCTGAGCACGGGCGTCTCCAAGGGCGGCATGGCCGCGGTCTACCACCGCAGGTCCTACCCCGACGACGTCGCCGGCACGATCCCCTACGGCGCGCCCGACGACGTCGTCGACACCGACGACGCCTACAGCGACTTCCTGGACCGGGTCGGCACGAGCGCGGGCTGCCGCGACCGGCTCGTGGCCCTGCAGCGGGCCGTGCTGGTGCAGCGCGAGGCGCTGGCGCCCCGGTTGGCCGACCTCGGCCCGACGAAGATCCTGGGCGGGCCCGACCGGGCGCTGGAGTTCCTCGCCACCGACCTGGCCTTCGGCTTCTGGGCCTACCGCGGGCAGGAGGCCTGCCCGACGCTGCCCCGCGACCCCGCCGCCCTGGGCCCGCGACGGCTGTGGGCCGAGGTCACCGAGGTCGCGCCCCCGATCGCCTACGTCGACCCCGTCCTGCGCACCTACGCGCCCTACTACGTGCAGGCCGCCACCCAGCTGGGCTCGCCCCAGCTCGACGAGTCGGCCCTGGCCGACCTCCTGCGCCACCCCGGCGCCAACACCGCCGCGGAGCTGGTGCCGCGACGGCTGCGCCCGCTCGCGCTCGACCCCAGCGCCATGCCGGCGGTCGACGCGTGGGTGCGCGAGGAGGCAGAGCGCATGCTCTTCGTCGACGGCGGGGTCGACCCCTGGCACGCCGAGCCCTTCAGCTGCGGCGACGACCCGGCCGCGGCCGCAGCCCGTGCCTGCCTCACCACGGCCGTGCCCGGCGGCACCCACGGCGCCCCGATCGCCGACCTCCCCGATGCCGAGCGCGACCGGCTGGTGCGCACGCTCCGCCGGTGGGCCGGCCTGACGACCTCGAGCGCCGACCTCGCCCCGCGGGGCTGGGCCGTCGCCGACGACGGCCCCACCCCTGCCCGCCTGAGGGGCCTCGCCCCGGCGCGGGTCCTGCGGTGAGCACCGGCCCCGAGCTGTGGGTGGCCGCCACCGACGAGCTGGGCGCCGCGGAGCTGACCGCGCTGCGCGCGCTGTGGCACGACGCCTTCGACGGCGACTTCGCCGACACCGACGCCGACCACGCGCTCGGCGGCGTGCACGTGCTGGCCCACCTCGACGGGGTCCTGGTCGGCCACGCCAGCGTGGTGCCCCGCAGCATCCTGGTCGGCGAGGGCGACGCGCTCACCGTGTGGGACGCGGGCTACGTCGAGGCCGTCTGCACGCTGGGCCCGGTCCGCGGCCGCGGCGTGGGGCGCGCCGTGATGCGCACCCTGCAGGAGGAGCTGGTCGCCCGCCACGACCTGGGCGTGCTGAGCACCGGGGTGCCGCTGTTCTACGAGTCGCTGGGGTGGCGCTCCTGGCGCGGCCCGTCGTACGTCGTGCGCACGGGCGGGCGCGAGCGCACCCCCGAGGACGACGACGGCCTCATGGTGCTCGTCGTCGACCCCGACCGCCCGCTCGACCTCACCGCGCCCATCGCCTGCGAGGAACGCCCCGGCGACGACTGGTGACGGCACCGCGCGCGGCGGCCTGCCGTCGTCTGCGCAACCAGCGCAATTGCGTGCGGGCGACCGCGGCCGCCGCAGAGGTTTGCGCGGTCCGTGCCAGGTGTGGGGCCCGTCGTCTGCGCAACCAGCGCAATTGCGCGCGCCCGACCGCGGCCGCCGCAGAGGTTTGCGCGGTCCGCGCCACGCGCAGGGCCCGAGGTCTGCGCAAGTAGCGCAATTGCGCGCGCCCGACCACCGCCACCGCAGAGGTTTGCGCGGTCCGCGCCACGCACAGGGCCCGAGGTCTGCACGAGCAGCGCAATTGCGCGCGCCCGAGCACCGCCACCGCAGAGGTTTGCGCTGTCCGCGCAGTGCGGGGGCCGCGGGCGCTCGGCGGCCGGGTCAGCCGACGACGGCGTCGCCGACGATCAGCCACGTGCCGTCGGTGGGCTGCAGGGTGAGTCGGCGCACCTCGCTCTGCTGGCCGCCTCCGGAGGAGTAGGTCAGCGACACGTCGACGGTGCGGCCCGAGCCCGACGTGCCCGTCACGGTGACGGCGTCGATGCTCGACCAGAAGGACGCGTAGTCGTCGTAGCTGCCGACCCGGGCCTGCAGCTGCGGCGAGAGGGCCGGCCAGGTCTGGGACGGGTCGCCGGGCAGGGCTGCGTAGTAGGACTGCACGAAGGCGGCCGGGCTGCTGCTCGGGGCCTGGTCCGCGGGCGTCGGCCTCGGGGTCGGCGTCGGCGTGGGAGTCGGGGTCGGAGTCGGCGTGGGGGTCGGCGTCGGCGTGGGCGTCGGGGTCGGCGTGGGGGTCGGCGTCGGAGTCGGCGTGGCCGAGCGGTCCCGCGCGTTACCGTCGCCGGCGCCGTTGCCGGTGCGGGCGGAGGCCTGCTCGGCGCGCCCGGCCTCGTCGACGCCGTCGTCGCCGACGACCAGCGCGACCGCTCCGCCGGCCAAGGCCAGCACGAGGAGCACGACCGCGGCGACGAGCCACGGCGCCCGACGCCGCCGCGAGCCGTCGTACGAGGCCCCGGCCGGGGTCGGCGCCGGGACGGGCACCGGGGCCACGGCGGGCACGGTCCTCGTGGCGACCGCCTGGGTCGCGATCACCTGTGTGGCGTCGGCCCGAGCGGCGCCGGCGGGCACGGCGCGACCGGCGGCCAGCGCGCGCAGCGACTCCGCCGCCTCGGGCATGCTCGGGCGACGGGTGGGGTCGGGGTCCATCATCTGCTCGATCACGGGGCCCAGGGCCTGTGCGCGCTGCGGCGGCGGGGGCGGGCCGTCGGCGATGCGGGCCAGCACCTCGAGCGCGCTGCCCTCGCCGTAGGCACGGCGGCCCTCGACCGCGGCGTAGAGCGTGGCGCCCAGGGCCCAGACGTCGGCGGCGGGCGTGGGGTCGTCGCCGCGCGCCAGCTCGGGCGCGAAGTAGGCGGGGGTGCCGAGCACCAGACCGGTGCCGGTGAGCTGGTCGTCGCCGGCGGTGCGGGCGATGCCGAAGTCGGAGATCTTGGCCGTGCCGTCGGAGGTCACCAGCACGTTGCCGGGCTTGACGTCGCGGTGCATCGTGCCGCGGGCGTGGGCCGCGGCGATGCCGTCGGCCACCTGGGCGCCGATCGCCGCCGCACGCCGGGGCGTCAGCGGACCGTCCTGGTCGACGACCTCGGTGAGGTTGCGCGACGCGACGTACTCCATCACCAGCCACACCTCCCCGCCGTCCTCGACCGCGTCGAGCACCGAGACGACGTTGCGGTGGTTGAGCGCGGCGGCCGAGCGGGCCTCCCTCAGCGCGCGGGCGCCGTCGACTGCGACGCCCGGCAGCGCTCCCGCCCTCTTCACCGCGACGTCGCGGCCCAGGGTCTCGTCGTGGCACAGCCAGACCGCGCCCATCCCTCCACGGCCGATCTCGCGCACGATCCGGTAGCGGCCTGCGATGGGGTCCGGCGTCATCTGGCTCCTTCGTCGGGCCCGGGGCCCGGGGTCTGTCGGCGCGGCAGGGGTCTCCCCGACGCGTGGTCGACTATCCAGTGCACCACAGGCCGCCAAGCACGACGACCACCCCTGAGGGTGCCGCCTTACGGTGTATGTCACATCGTCCGGGGGCCTCAGCCTCCCACCCAGTACGCCGGCGGGTCCTCCCCGACCCGGCCGTCGACGGCCTCGCGCAACAGGTCGGCGTGGCCGGTGTGGCGGCCGTACTCCTCCAGCAGGTCGCACAGCAGCCGGCGCAGGCTGGCGTGCCGCCCCGCGTCGTCGGCCATCGCCACCTCCTGGTCGAGCCCGCCGGCGGCCAGAGCGGCGGCCAGGCGGACGCGCGAGCGCGCGATGGCGCCGTCGTAGAGCGCGTAGAGCACCGCGGGCGACTCGTCGGCGGCGGACGCGAAGGACCAGTCGTCGGCGGGCGGCGCGGTCATCCCGGCGAAGTAGGCGTCCCAGGTCGGACCCAGCGGGTCGTCGGACAGGCGACAGGCGAAGACGTCGTCCTCCACCAGGGCCAGGTGCTTGAGCAGGCCCCCCAGCGTCATGGCCGAGACGCCCACCCGGGCGGACAGCCCGGCGGCGTCGAGACCACCGGCCTTCCAGCGGAAGGTCGCCCGCAGCCGGTCGAGCGACCCGACGAGGTGGTCGACCTCGTCGCCGGCCAGCGGGATCTCCCAGGGCATCGCGGCAGCGTCGTGTCGGTCCATGGCCACACGCTAGGCCCGGGCACCGACGTCCGTCGCTAGCCTGCCGGCATGGCCCACTCCCCCGACGACGAGCGGACGCTGCTCGCCGACGCCCTCGACCGCCAGCGCGAGGAGGTCGTCGCCGTCCTCGACGGCCTCGACGACGACGAGGCCCGCGCGCGCCTCGTGCCGTCCGCGACCACGCCGCTGGGCCTGGTCAAGCACCTGACCTTCGTGGAGCGGGTCTGGTTCCACTCACGGGTCGCCGGTGTGCCGCGCGCCGCGCTCGGTCTCCCCGACACCGTCGACGAGAGCTTCGTGATCGACGAGGAGGACACCGTCGCCTCGGTGCGCGCGACCTACCTCGCCGCCTGCGAGCGCTCGCGCGAGATCGTGGCCGGTCGCGACCTCGACGAGACCTACTCCTCCCACCACGGCGAGACCAGCCTGCGGGCGGTGCACCTGCACCTGCTCACCGAGCTGGCCCGCCACGCCGGGCACGGCGACATCCTGGTGGAGCTGCTGCGCTCCCAGCGCTGAGCCGCCCGAGCAGCAGGCGCCCGTGTCACGCGGGGAGGACCGCCAGGCCCTCCCCGCCCCCGGCCGGCTCGGACGCCGGGGCCGCGAGCGGCACCGCCGACGACAGCACCGAGGGCATCACCAGGGGCAGCACCACGGTGACCGTGGTGCCGACGCCCGGCGCCGAGTCGACGCCGACCCGACCCCCGTGCAGCTCCACGATGGCCTGGACGATCGACAGCCCCAGACCCGTGCCCTGGATGGCGCGGAGGTTGGCCTCGGCCGAGCGGAAGAAGCGGGTGAAGAGCTGGGCCTGCTCCTCCTGCGCGATACCGATGCCCGTGTCGCTGACGACCACCACGTGCTCGTCGGCCCCCGGCTCGACCGCCACGGTGACGGCGCCCCCGTCGGGGGTGAACTTCAGCGCGTTGCTCACCAGGTTGGTCACCGCCCGCTCCAGCTTGCCCGCGTCGCCGCCGAGCAGGACCGGGCCGGGCGGCAGGTGGAGCGCCACGTCGAGCGAGCGCTCGGGCACGCAGTCCACGACCGCCGCCGCGGCGCGCGCCACGACGTCGCGCAGGTCGAGGGACTCGACCTGGAGCCGCACGGTCGCCTCCTCGACGCTGGAGAGCATCAGCAGGTCCTCCACGAGCGCCGACAGCCGGCGCGAGTTGCTGCTGATCCGGGTGAGCACGGCGCGCTGCGGCCCGGTGAGCTCGCCGACGTCGCCGTCCTCCAGCACCTCGGCGAAGCCCAGGATGCTGGTGATGGGGGTGCGCAGCTCGTGGCTGACGGTGGCGACCAGCTCGGTCTTGGTGCGCTCCAGGGAGCTGAGCCGCTCCACCGCCTCGCGCTCGGCCTCGAGGGTGGCCAGCAGCGAGCGGTGGGCGCGCTCGCGGTCGGTGACGTCCTCGGCCGTGGCGAGGTAGCCGGTCAGTCCGCCCACCGAGTCGGGCACCGCGGTCAGCGTCATCCGCAGGATGCGCTCCTCCTCGCCGCGCCGCACGCGCCAGTGGGCGTCGCGCACCCCCTGGGCCACCGAGGCCCGGCAGATGTCGGCGAAGACCGGCGCCGCCCCCACGGCGTCGGCGTGACGGCGCAGCTCCGCCTCGGTGAAGAGGGCGTCGGGCCGGCAGCCCACGACCTCGTCGGCGCGGCGACCGAAGACCGCGGCGGCGCCGGGGTTGAAGAGCGTGACCGTGCCGTCGGCCGCCGTCGCCACCACGGCGGTGCCGGTGGCGGCGTCGACGAGCCGGATCATCGTCTCCCGCTCCTGCTCGGCGCAGGCGGTGGCCACCCGCTGCTGGGTGACCATCACTGAGAGCGGGAGCAGGATCAGCCCGCAGTCGAGCAGGAAGAGCTGGAGGACCCCCAGCGACACCTCCGGCGGCAGGTCGAGCAGCGCACCTGCCGCGGCGACCGGCCCGAGGCCGGCCGTGGTCAGGGTCGTGCTGACCACCGCCACCACCACGAGCACCACCATCGACTCGCGCAGGCTGCCGCGGAAGGCGTGCCAGGTGAACATCGGCATCACCGCGAAGATCAGCTGCGGCAGGTCGGTGGGCACGAAGACCGCCACCGTCGTGCCGACGGTGAGCGCGAGCTGCACCGCCCTCTCACCCGTCGAGGCCAGCGCCTGGAACTCCAGCTTGTCGAGGAAGAGCGGCACCAGCACGACCGCGGCCGCGGCGTGGGCGCCCGCCGCGGCCAGCGCCACGCGCCACGTGCTCTCGACCGGGCCCCCGGTGAGCAGCAGCGTCGCGACCCAGCCCGCCCCGGCGACGGCGGAGCCGACGGCGATGGCCCCGATCATGCGCGAGACGTCGCCCTGGTCGCGCAACCGTGCGCGCCCGTCGGGGCGGCGGGCGACGAGCAGGGTCTCGGTGACCACGGCCCCGAGCACCGTCGAGACGGCGAGCCCGAGCGAGACCCGCCCGCCCGCGCCGTCGAGCAGGTGGGCGAGCACCAGGAGGCCGAGCAACGCACCGACGACGTGCGGCCTACGTCGCGGCGGCGTCGTGAGGTAGAGCCCGGCGGCCAGCCCGGCCGGGGGCCAGACGGTCGGGGTCAGGCTCCCGGCCGCCACGGTCTGCATCCCCGCGAGGGCCCCGAGGAGCACCGCGAGGAGCAGCAGGACCCGGCGCGGCGTGCCGTGGGTGACCGGGCCGGCGGGTGCGAGGCGCGCCCGAGAGCGTCGCGCACTGGTCGTGGACATGGTGCCTCCGTGTGCTCGCCCTGCCGCGTCGCTCAGGGGGGTCGACGCACTCAGCGTCCGCGGTCACCGGTGGAGCCCGTACGGCGCCACCCCGCGGGGGCTCCCCCTCCGATCGGCCGGTCGGGCCGCGGGTCGATCAGCCGGGTGGCGGGCGCCGCGCACCCGCTGGCGCACCCGCTGGCCCACCCCGCTGCGCGGCCGGCTCGTGGGCCCGGGCTAGGTCGTCGGCCCGGCTCCCGGCGTACAGCCCTGGCGCGGGGTGCGGACGATCCCCCGGACCCGTCGCGACCGGGCCCAGGCGAGCACGCTGTCGCGCCGCAGCGAGGGCCCCCGCCCGGTGCGCTGCTCGACGTGGCCCGCGGCCACCGCCTCCCACAGCGCGTGCTCGGTGCAGTCGGCCAGGTCGACGGCCTCCCGCCACGACACCCACCCCCGCCGCTCGGCGGCGTCGGCGCGCACGTGGGCGGCGTCGAAGACCCACCGTCCGTCGCGCTGCTCGGCGGGGATCCTCCCCCGCCGCGCCAGCCACACCGCCTGGCTCCGCGTCAGGCCGAGCACCTCGGCCGCCTGCCTGCTGTCGATCCACTCCCGAGAAAGCACCCGAGAATGATTCCGCGCCACGGGCGCCGGACCGCACCGCAGCAGCGCCGGATCGCGGCAGGTCCTGCACCACCTGGCGCGACCGGTCGAGGAGGACGCGGCGGGCTCCGCGCCCGCCGCGCGGGCACCGCGGGCCCGGCGCCGTCGGACCTCCGCGCGGCGCTGGCGACGCCGCCGCCGTCGGGCTGCCATCATCAGCCGATGAGCACACGATCCAAGGACGCTCCGTCGAGCGAGGAACGCCGCGCGGAGGTCATCGACCGCGCCATCGGCTGGCTGGAGGACCTCCTCTACGTCGTCATCGCCGTCGTCCTCGCCCTCTGCGCCACGGCCCTGGTGGTCGACCTGGCCCGCGGGGTGCCCGACCTCTTCTCCACCGGTGGTCAGGCACCCGTGCTCGAGGTGCTCGACGCCGTCCTGCTGGTCTTCATCGTCGTGGAGCTGCTCTTCGCCGTGCGTGCGACGGTCGCCCGCCGCGAGCTGGTCGCGGAGCCCTTCCTGATCGTGGGCATCATCGCCTCGATCAAGGAGATCGTGGTCGTGTCGGTCAAGGCCGCCGACGCCACCGGCAAGGGCGACGTCTTCCGCGACGACGTGACCCTCATCGGCGTGCTCGGCGTGCTGACCCTGCTGCTCGCGGCCGCGGCCTACCTGCTGCGGCGCAAGGAGCGCGAGCCCGACGAGGGCCGCGAGGACGACGACGCCGTGGAGGACAGCACCGCCTCGCCCGACAGCGAGCAGCGTGCGTCCTGACCCGGGACGACGAGCGCCGGGTCACTCGGGTCAGACGTTGAAGCGGAACTCCACCACGTCGCCGTCGGCCATGACGTAGTCCTTGCCCTCCATGCGCACCTTGCCGGCCTCCTTGGCCTTCTGCATGGTGCCGAGCTCCATGAGGTCGTCGAAGGAGACGATCTCGGCCTTAATGAAGCCGCGCTGGAAGTCGGTGTGGATCACGCCGGCGGCCTCGGGGGCGGTGGCGCCCTTCGGGATCGTCCAGGCCCGGGTCTCCTTGGGGCCGGCGGTGAGGTAGGTCTGCAGGCCGAGGGTGTCGAAGCCGACGCGGGCGAGCACGTCGAGGCCGGGCTCCTCGACGCCCATCTCCTCGAGCATGGCGCGGGCCTCGTCGTCGTCGCCGAGCTCGACGAGCTCGGACTCGAACTTGGCGTCGAGGAAGATCGCCTCGCTGGGGGCGACCAGGGCGCGCATGCGGTCCTTGAGCTCCTCGTCGGCCAGCTCGTCGGCGTCGCAGTTGAAGACGTAGATGAAGGGCTTGGCGGTCAGCAGCGACAGCTCGCGCACGAGTGCGCGGTCGACCGTGGTGTCGATGACCGGGGTGCCGGCCTCGAGGTGGCCGAGGGCCTCCTTGGCGGCCTCCAGGTTGGCGGTGACGGCCTTGTTGCCGCGCGCCTCCTTCTCCAGGCGCGGGATGGCCTTCTCCACCGTCTGCAGGTCGGCCAGGATCAGCTCGGTCTGGATGGTGGAGATGTCGTTGCCGGGGTTGACCTCACCGTCGACGTGGGTGACGTCCTCGTCGCGGAAGACGCGGGTGACCTGGCAGATCGCGGCCGACTCGCGGATGTGGGAGAGGAACTTGTTGCCCAGGCCCTCGCCCTCCGAGGCGCCGCGCACGATGCCGGCGATGTCGACGAACTCCACCGTCGCGGGCAGCACCTTGGCCGAGGAGAAGACCTCGGCCAGCCGGGCCAGGCGCCCGTCGGGCACCCCCACCACGCCGACGTTGGGCTCGATGGTGGCGAAGGGGTAGTTCGCCGCGAGGACGTCGTTCTTCGTCAGGGCGTTGAAGAGGGTCGACTTGCCCGCGTTGGGGAGACCGACGATGCCGATGGTGAGTGCCACGGGCGGAAACTCTACGGGCGGGCGACGACCCGGCCGCAATCGCGCCCGGGCCGGGCCGTCGCGCCCCCGGCCGGGCCGGGGCGTGCCCGGGGCCGGCCCGGCGCAGGCCCGGCGCGGGGTCGGCGCGGGCCCGGCGCAGCTCAGAGCCGGGTCAGCGCAGGTCGACCTGCTCGTTGTCGCCCTCGATGCGCGAGCCGGTGAGCTTGGCCTTGACCAGGTTGGTCAGCGAGATGATCGTGCTGCCGCCCGGCGCCGACCAGTACTCCGCGGAGTCGGGGGTGACCTCGACGAGCACGTTCTCGGGGTTCTCCGGGCCGCCCTCGAGCCAGGAGTCGGTGAAGCTGCTCCACAGCTCCTTGAGCTTGGTCTCGTCGTTGACGACCGAGGCGGTGCCGGCCACCGAGACCCAGGAGCCGTTGTTGGAGTAGGACACGTTGACCCGGGAGTCGGCCACGAGGGCCTGGACCTTGTCGGAGCCGCGCTCGGCGATGAAGTAGAGGGTGCCGTCGAAGTCGACGTCCTGGGTGGCCATCGGCTTGCTGAGCAGCTTGCCGCTGGGGTCGAGGTAGGTCAGCATCGCGACCTTCGAGTCCTTCAGCAGCTCGACGACGCGCTGCTCCTGCTCGCTCGTGCTCTGGTCGTGGGCGCTCATGGTGCCTCCTGGGGATCGTGGGGCGGGCAGGTCCTGCCCGCCCCTCGAACGTACGTCGCCCCCGCGGCCCGCACCCTCACCCCGACGGGCCCCGCCCGGCCCGCCCGGTCGGCCCGCCGACCCGCCCGTCGACCGCCCATCCGACCGGGTGGTCCCGCCCGGTGTGGCACCAGTCACACTGGGCGCAGCAGGGCCGGCGTACGTCGGCCACGCCCAGCCGCTCGGAGGCACGATGACCGATCTCAGCGCACGACCCGCCCGCGAGGCCGACCAGAGGATGCGCGAGGCCGGCGCCGCCGACGCCCCGGGCCCCGGCGAGCTCGCGACGCCCCTCGACCTGCTGCTCGCCGACGCCACCCGCGGCCCGCTGCGGCGGCTGCTGCCGGGCATGTCGGGGGTGCGCTTCGGGGTCGGGCTGGCCCGTCACCCGCGTCGGGTGGTCGGCCGTGTCGCCGGCCTGGGCGCCGAGCTGGCCAAGGTGCAGGTGGGCCGCTCCGAGCTGGCCCCGCACCCCAAGGACCGCCGCTTCAGCGACGAGGCGTGGGAGAAGAACCCCTTCTTCCGCCGCACCCTGCAGAGCTACCTCGCCACGGGCGCTGCGCTGCGCGGCCTGGTCGCCGACGCGGGCCTCGACCACGGCGACGGCCAGCGCATGGGCTTCGTGGTCGACAACATCGTGGAGGCCTCGGCGCCCACCAACAACCCCGCGCTCAACCCGAAGGTGCTCAAGCGGGTCATCGACACCGGCGGCGGCAACCTCGTGGCCGGCGGGCGCCGCTTCGTGCGCGACTTCGCCACCGCGCCGCGGGTGCCGTCGATGGTGGAGGCCGACGCCTTCGAGGTGGGCGAGGACATCGCGGTGACGCCCGGCGAGGTGGTGCTGCGCACCGACGTCTTCGAGCTGATCCAGTACACCCCGCAGACCACCAAGGTGCGCTCGGTGCCGCTGCTGATCGTGCCGCCGACGATCAACAAGTACTACGTCATCGACCTCGCCCCCGACCGCAGCCTGGTCGAGCACCTCGTGCGCGCCGGGCAGCAGGTCTACTGCATCTCCTGGCGCAACCCCGACGCCCGCCACGCCGACTGGGGCCTCGACACCTACGGCCAGGCCATCGTGGAGGCGATGGGCGCCGCCCAGGACATCGCCCGCCAGGAGCAGGTCGCGATCCTCGGCATCTGCTCCGGCGGGATGCTCGCCTCGATGGTGATGGCCCACCTCGCCGCCACCGGCGACCTCGACCGGGTCGCGGCCTTCAGCCTCGCCGTCACCGTGCTCGACCAGTTCGAGGCCGGGCTGCCCAGCGCGCTGCTCTCGCACAAGGGCGCCGCCGCCTCCACCCGCGCCTCGCGGGAGAAGGGCTACCTCGACGGCGCCGCGCTGGCCGAGATCTTCGCCTGGCTGCGGCCCAACGACCTGATCTGGAACTACTGGGTCAACAACTACCTGATGGGCCACGCCCCCAAGGCCTTCGACATCCTCTACTGGAACGCCGACCCCGTGCGGATGACCGCCGCCATGCACCGCGACTTCATGGACCTCGCGATCCGCAACGCGCTGACCGAGCCCGACGGCTCCACCATGCTGGGCTCGCCGGTCGACCTGGCCAAGGTCGACACCGACGCCTACGTCGTGGCCGGCATCGCCGACCACCTGTGCAAGTGGGAGTCGTGCTACCGCACCACCCAGCTCTTCGGCGGCGAGACCCGCTTCGTGCTCTCCACCAGCGGACACATCGCCGCCATGGTCAACCCGCCCGGCAACGAGAAGGCCAGCTTCCAGACCGCCGAGGACAACCCCGACACGGCCGAGGCCTGGCTGGCCGGGGCGCGCAAGGTGCGCGGCAGCTGGTGGGAGGACTACGCCGCCTGGCTGGCCGAGCGCACCGGCCCCGAGCGCAACCGCCCCCGCCGGCACGGCTCGGCCCGCTACGAGCCCGTGGGAGCCGCGCCCGGCGCCTACGTCCACGACCGGTGAGCCCCACGATGGCGACCCGGGGCCCCGGCGGCCCGGACGGTCCCGGCGCCGACGACCGCGGCCCGGCCGCCCCCGACCGGATCCGCACCCTCGCCGTACGCCGCATCCCGGTGCGGGTCTCCGTGCGCCCGGGCACCGGCGCGCTGACCGGCGAGCCACCGCTGCTGCTGTGCAACGGCATCGGGGCCAGCCTGGAGGCGCTCCAGCCGCTGGTGGACTCCCTCGACCCGCGGCGCGGGGTGGTGCGCTTCGACGTGCCCGGCGTCGGAGGGTCGCCGGCGCCGCCGGTGCCCTACACGATGGCCGGCATCGCCTCCTGGCTCACCGCGCTCATGGACCGCCTGGGCCACCGGCGCTTCGACGTGCTCGGCCTCTCCTGGGGCGGCGGGCTGGCCCAGCAGCTGGCCTTCCAGTCGCCGCGACGGGTGCGCCACGTCGTGCTCGTGGCCACCGGCACCGGCTCGCTGATGGTGCCCGCCCACCCGCGGGTGCTCTCGCGGATGCTGACCCCCAAGCGCCACCGCGACGCGGGCTACGCCGCCTCCATCGCCGGCGACATCTACGGCGGCACCATGCGCACCGACCCCGCCCGCGGCGCCGCCCTGCTGCACGAGGCCACCCGCAGCGGCCCCCGCCGCGGCTACTACCTCCAGCTGCTCGCCGGCACCGGCTGGTCGAGCCTGCCCGCGCTGCCCTTCCTGCGCCAGCGGGTGCTCGTGATGGCCGGCGACGACGACCCGATCATCCCGCTGGTCAACGCCCGCGTCATCGCCCGCCTCGTGCCGCGCTCGCAGCTGCACGTCTACCGTGGCGGCCACCTGGGGATCCTCACCGAGAGCGACGAGCTGGCCCCGCTGATCGACCACTTCCTCGACGACCAGGAGCCCGACCGATGAGCACCCCTCCCCCCACCGCCGACACCGCCGACGCCGCGACCGAGCAGCCGACCGAGCACGCCGCCGAGGCCGCGGCCCGCCCCGACGGCGACCTGAGCGGCGACCCCCGCACCACCGGCCTGGAGGACGTGGAGCTCACCGACTCCCCCTTCTCCGACTTCCTCGGCTTCGAGCTGCTGCTCGAGGACGACGACCGCGAACTGCTCGGCCGCGTGCGCGCCTTCATGAACCGCGAGGTCGAGCCGGTCATCAACGAGCACTGGACGCGCGGGGAGTTCCCCCACGAGCTGGTGCGGGGCATCGCCGACCTCGGCATCGCCGGCCTGGCCTACGACGGGCCGGGTTGCCCCGCCCGCGGCGCGCTGGTCGACGGCCTCGTGGCCATGGAGCTGAGCCGCGTCGACCCCTCCATCGGCACCTTCATGGGCGTGCACGGCGGGCTGGCCATGGGCTCGATCGCGCTGTGCGGCTCCCCCGAGCAGCAGCAGCGGTGGCTGCCCGCGATGGCGCGCCTGGAGCTCATCGGCGCCTTCGGCCTCACCGAGCCCGAGACCGGCTCGGCCATCTCCCAGGGGCTGTCCACCACGGCGCGCCGCGACGGCGACGCCTGGGTGCTCAACGGCGAGAAGAAGTGGATCGGCAACGCCTCCTTCGCCGACCTCGTGGTCGTCTGGGCCCGCGACGAGGACGACGGCCAGGTCAAGGGCTTCGTGGTCGAGAAGGACACCGAGGGCATGACCTTCGATGTGCAGCGCGACAAGATCGCCCTGCGCGTGGTGCAGAACGCCGAGATCCACCTGCGCGACGTGCGGGTGCCGGAGGAGAACCGGCTGCAGGAGGCCCACTCCTTCCACGACACCTCCCAGGTGCTGCGGGTGACCCGCATGGGCGTGGCCTGGCAGGCCGCCGGCTGCGCGCGCGGCGCCTACGAGCACGCGCTGCGCTACACCAAGGCCCGCGAGCAGTTCGGCCGCCCGATCGCGTCCTTCCAGATGGTTCAGGACCTGCTGGTCAAGATGCTCTCCAACGTCACCGCCTCCACCGCGATGAACGTGCGCGCCTCGCAGCTGCAGGTCGCCGGCCTGCTGCGCGACGAGCACGCCTCGCTGTGCAAGGTCCACAGCACCGTGCGGATGCGCGAGACCGTCGGCTGGGCCCGCGAGGTGCTCGGCGGCAACGGGATCCTGCTGGAGCACCACGTGGGCCGCTTCGTCGCCGACGCCGAGGCCATCTACTCCTACGAGGGCACCCGCGAGATCAACACCCTCATCGTGGGGCGCGCCATCACCGGCGAGAGCGCCTTCGTCTGAGGGACGTGCCGCGCCGGCGGTGCGAGCGGAGGCGTCGCACGAGCGGGTCGAGCCCGGGCGGGTCGCGCACCCGGGTCGCGCAGCCGGGTCGCGCAGGCGGGTCGCGCAGCCGGGTCGCGCAGCCGGGTCGCGCAGCCGGGTCGCGCAGGCGTGTCCCGCGGGCGCGTCGGGGCCGTCCGGCCGACCGCGCGCAGGTGGTGCGTAGGTTCGGCCCCATGAGCCACGCACCCGTCCTGCGACCGATCCGCGACGACTTCCCGGCGCTGTCGCTGGGGGTGGCCCACTTCGACGGGCCGGGCGGCTCGCAGGTGCCGCGCGCGGTGGCCGACGCCGTCGCGGGCGCGATGACCGCGGGCCTGGGACAGCGTGGGAGCGGCACCGCCACGGAGCGTCGTACGCAGGCGGTGGTGGCCGACGCCCGGGCCGCTGCCGGCGACCTGCTCGGCGCCGACCCGGCCGGCGTCGTCTTCGGCCGCTCGATGACCCAGCTGACCTTCGACCTGGCCCGCACGCTCGCGCGCGGGTGGGCGCCCGGCGACGAGGTGGTGGTCAGCCGCCTCGACCACGACGCCAACGTCAGGCCCTGGGTCATCGCCGCCGAGCGCGCCGGCGCCACCGTGCGCTGGCTCGACCTCGACCCCGTCACCGGCGAGCTCGACGACCCCGCCACCGCCATCGGCCCCCGCACCCGGCTGGTCGCGGTCACCGCGGCGTCCAACCTGATCGGCACCCGACCCGACGTCGCCGCCGTCACCCGGGCCGCCCGCGAGGTCGGGGCGCTGTCGTACGTCGACGCCGTCCACCTGGTGCCCCACGCGGCCGTCGACGCGACCGCCCTCGGCGCCGACGTCGTCGTCTGCTCGCCCTACAAGCTCTTCGGTCCGCACCTCGGCGTGCTCGCCGCGCCGCCCGCGCTGCTGGAGCGGCTGCACCCCGACAAGCTGCTCCCCTCGACCGACGCCGTGCCGGAGCGCTTCGAGCTCGGCACGCTGCCCTACGAGCTGCTGGCCGGCGTCACCGCGGCCGTCGACTACGTCGCCGGCCTCGCCGAGGCCTCCTCGGTGCCCGCCGAGCTGACCCGGCGCGAGCGGGTCGTGGCCTCGATGGGCGCCGTCGAGCGCCACGAGGAGACGCTGCTGGCCCGGCTGCTCGACGGCCTCGCCGCGCTGCCCGGCGTCACGCTCGTCGGCTCCCCGGCCCACCGCACGCCCACCGTGCTCTTCTCCGTCGCCGGCCACCCCGGCCCCCAGGTGCACGCCCACCTCGGGGCGCTCGGCGTCAACGCCCCCGCCGGCAACTTCTACGCCCTCGAGACCTCCCGGCGCCTCGGGCTCGGCGACGACGGGGCCGTGCGCGCCGGGCTCGCGGCCTACAGCAGCGACGACGACGTCGACCGGCTGCTGGCCGGGGTCTCCGCGCTGGTGCGCTGACCGACTGGGGCGCCGACCG
This sequence comes from Nocardioides sp. Leaf307, assembly GCF_001423135.1. Classification (NCBI taxonomy): domain Bacteria; kingdom Bacillati; phylum Actinomycetota; class Actinomycetes; order Propionibacteriales; family Nocardioidaceae; genus Nocardioides; species Nocardioides sp. Leaf307. The sequence continues at coordinate 815,253 of NZ_LMNY01000002.1, forward strand.
GCCGGAGCGCCGACGCGTCGGCATACCCGACCCGGGCCCGCCGGACCAGGGCCCACCCGGGCGCCCACCCGGGCACCCACGGCGTCGGTGGCGGCGCCTAGGTTGTCGGGGTGCGCCTCGCGACCTGGAACGTCAACTCCCTCCGCTCCCGCATCGAGCGCGTCGAGGCCTTCGTGCAGCGCCACGACGTCGACGTGCTGGCCCTGCAGGAGACCAAGGCCCGCGAGGAGCAGCTGCCGCTCCTGGGGCTGCAGTCGCTGGGCTACGAGGTGGCATCGGTCGGCTACAGCCAGTGGAACGGCGTAGCCCTGCTCAGCCGCGTCGGTCTCGAGGACGTGCAGGTCGGCTTCGAGGGCATGCCGGGTTACGGCGATCCCCTGGCGCCCGAGGCCCGCGCGATCGGCGCCGTCTGCGGCGGGGTGCGGGTGTGGTCGCTCTACGTGCCCAACGGCCGCAAGCCCGACGACCCGCACTACGTCTACAAGCTCGACTGGCTGGCGCGGCTGCGCGAGGCCTCCCGCTCCTGGCTGGGCGAGGACACCGCGCTGGTCGGCGACTGGAACATCGCGCCGCTCGACTCCGACGTCTTCGACATCGAGCAGTTCCGCCGCTCCACCCACGTCACCCCGCCCGAGCGCGCGGCCTTCCAGGGCTTCCTCGACGACGGCTACGCCGAGGTCACCCGCGAGCACGCCCCCGGCTACACCTACTGGGACTACTACCGCCAGCGCTTCGAGCGCGACCGCGGCCTGAAGATCGACTTCGTCCTCGGCTCCCCCGGCCTGGCCGCCCGCACCACCGGCGCCTTCATCGACCGCGACGAGCGGGCCGGCACCGGCGCCTCCGACCACGCCCCCGTCGTCGTCGACCTGGCCGACTGAGCCCCACCCGCCCCGGCCGGCCCCGCGCGCGAGCCGCCCCTCGAGCCCCTCCTGTCACACCGGTCGGCCCGGACCCGCACCTGTCGGCCCGTGCATCGGCCGACCGGTGCGGGTTTCGCCAGCCGGCTGGTGAAACCCGCGACCGCCCCCGACGCGTGCCGCCGCGGTGGTCGCCGTACCGGAGGCTCCCGCCGGAAGTGGCGGCAGACGACGCCCCCGGGCCCGGCCGAGCTGTCGTACGCCGCCACGTCCCGCACCCCACCGCGCCCCAGGGGGACGTCGAGCGCCGAGCCCCACCCGTCCCCTCAGCCCCACCGGTCGGCCCGGACCCGCACCTGTCGGCCCACGCGTCGGCGCGACCGGTGCGGGTTTCGCCAGCCGGCCGGTGAAACCCGCGACCGCCCCCGACCGCCCCCGCCCGCCGCCACCCCACTGTCGGTGGCGTGCCGCATGCTGCGGGCATGGAGATCACGGCGATGCTGGGGGTGCTCGGGGCGGGGCTGGTGCTGGGGCTGGGCCTCGGGGTGGTCCTGGGGGTGCTGTGGGCCCGGTCGCGGCCCGAGCACGTGGGTGCCTTGGGCCAGGGGCTGGTGGAGCAGGCCGAGGTGATGCAGGGGCTCGACCGGCTCAGCGACCAGCTGGTCGACCTGGAGCACCAGCGCGCGACGTGGCAGGGCCAGCTGCGCGAGCAGGTGGCCGACGTGCGCCACTCCACCGACGTGCTGCGCCGCGAGACCCAGTCGCTGTCCACGGCGCTGCGCAAGCCGCAGGTGCGCGGGCGCTGGGGCGAGCTGCACCTGCGCCGCGCCGTCGAGCTCGCCGGCCTGGTCGACCGGTGCGACTTCAGCGAGCAGCACCGCCTCGACGACGGCGCCCGGCGCCCCGACCTGGTGGTGCACCTGGTGGGCGAGCGCCACGTCGTCATCGACGCGAAGGTCCCGCTCGACGCCTACCTCGACGCCACCGCCACCGACGACGAGACCGAGCACGCCGCCCACCTCCAGCGCCACGCCCGCCAGCTGCGGGCCCACGTGGCGCTGCTGTCGTCGAAGGCCTACTGGCGCTCGCTGCCCGAGACCCCGGAGTTCGTGGTGCTCTTCGTGCCGGCCGAGTCGTTCCTGGCCGCCGCGCTCGAGGCCGACCCCGGGCTCATCGAGCACGCCGCCGAGCAGCAGGTCGTGCTGGCCACCCCGACCACCCTCATCGCGCTGCTGCGCACCGTGGCCCACGGTTGGAGCCACGAGGTGCTCGCCGAGCGGGCCGCCGAGATCCACCGCCTCGGGCGCGACCTGCACTCCCGGGTCGCCACGCTGGGCGGCCACCTCGACCACGTCGGCCGCTCCCTCAACGCCGCGGTCGGCCACTACAACTCCGCGGTCGGCTCGCTGGAGTCGCGCGTGCTCGTCACCACCCGCCGCTTCGCCGACCTGGGCGTCACCGACGACCCGCTGCCGACGCCGCGCACCGTGGAGCTGCGCGCCGTCGACCGGCGCGCCGCCCCCGAGGAGCCCGACGAGCGCCCTAGCGTGGCGTGGTGACCGGTCGCTCCCGGCCCGTCACCGAGGCAGTGAGGTGATCAGGCGATGACGTCGCACACCCTGTGGGAGGAAGGCCGCGCTCCCGCGCACGAGATGGTCGCGCTCGGCGTGGCCGTGCTGCTCACCGCCTGCGCCGTCGAGCTGCTGGTCGGCGCGGCCGTGATCGGCTGGCTCTTCGACCTCGCCTTCGTCGCGCTCGCCCTCGCGCTGGCCCTGCTGGTGCGTCCCCGCGACTTCTTCACCGTCGGCGTCCTGCCGCCCCTGCTCATGGTCGGCGTCTTCGCGATGCTCGGCGCGACCCGTCCCGGCGCGCTGGCCGACCCCGGCGACGGCGTGGTGCAGGTCGTCGTCACCGGGCTGGCCGACCACAGCCTCGCCCTCGTCGTGGGCTACGCCCTGTGCCTGCTGGCCCTCGCCGCGCGCAACCAGGTACGCCGCACCGGCGCACCCCTCCCCGGCTGGGCCACCGCGTGGCTGGAGCAGCGCGCGGGCGGCCCGGGCGGCCGCGGTGACCTCAGGCGAAGCGGTCCGGGTCCCCGGCACCCCGCCGGATGACCTCGGGAGCCCCCTCGGACCAGTCCACCACCGTGGTCGACTCCGCCGGGGTCTCCCCCGCCTCGATGACCAGGTCGACCTGGTGGTCGAGCTCCTCCTTGACGTCCCAGCCGCTCGTGCGGGGCTCGGACTCCCCGGGCAGGATCAGCGAGCTGCTCAGCAGCGGCTCCCCGAGCTCGGCGAGCAGCGCCTGCACCAGCACGTGGTCGGGGATGCGCACGCCGACGGTCTTCTTCTTGGGGTGCAGCAGCCGTCGCGGCACCTCGGGGGTGCCCGGCAGGATGAAGGTGTAGGGCCCCGGCGTCGCCGCGCGGATGGCGCGGAAGGCCGAGTTGTCGACGTGCACCATCTGGCCCAGCTGGGAGAAGTCGCGGCACACCAGCGTGAAGTGGTGCCGCTCGTCGAGGCCGCGGATCCGCAGGATCCGGTCGCGCCCCTCGCGGTTGCCCAGCTGGGCGCCGAGGGCGTAGCCGGAGTCGGTCGGGTAGGCGATCAGCGCGTCGTCGCGCAGCGCCTCCACCACCTGGGCCAGGAGCCGGGGCTGGGGGTTGTCCGGGTGCATGTCCACGTACCTCGCCACCGCTCGAGACTACGCCGCCCCGGCCCACAGCATCCACGCGCCACTCACGGCGGGTCCGGGGGCGGCTCACAGCCCACGCAGAGGTGACCCGGGCTGACTGGGACCAGACCACCCCCCAGCCCCGACCCGCCTGCGAAGGGACCCGGCCATGCCCGCCCGCACCAGCCCCCGCGCCCTGCCCGTCCGCACCCCCGACACCCCGCGTCCGAAGGTGACCTACGTGCTGCCGGTCTACGACGAGGCCGACAACGTCGCGCCCTTCCACGCCGCTCTCACCGAGGCGACCGCCGTCCGCGACGACCTCGACTGGGAGTTCCTCTACGTCAACGACGGCAGCCGCGACGAGTCGCTGGCCCGGCTGCTCGAGCTGCGCCGCCACGACCCGCGCGTCGGCGTGCTCGACCTCGCCCGCAACTGCGGGCACCAGATCGCGGTCACCGCGGGCCTCGACGCCGCCGGCGACGCCGACGCGGTCATCGTCATGGACACCGACCTCCAGGACCCGCCCCGGGTCAGCCTGGAGATGGTCGGGCTGTGGGAGGACGGGGCCGACGTCGTCTACGCCCAGCGCCGCTCGCGGCGCGACACCCTCTTCAAGCGCACCACGGCCTGGGCGTTCTACCGCGTGCTCGACCGGCTGGCCTCGGTCGACATCCCCCGCGACGTCGGCGACTTCCGGCTCATGGACCGCCGCGTCGTGGCCGAGGTGGCCCGCTACCGCGAGCAGGACCGCTTCCTGCGCGGCATCGTCGCCCACGTCGGCTTCCGCCAGGAGGCGCTGCTCTTCGACCGCGACGAGCGCCACGCCGGCACCAGCGGCTACCCGCTGGGGCGCATGCTGGCCTTCGCCGCCAACGGCATCCTCGGCTTCTCCACCGCCCCGCTGCGCATGATCACGCGGCTCGGCTTCGCGCTCTCGGCGCTCAGCGTCGTCATGGCGGCCTACGTCGCCTCGGTGCGGCTGCTGCGCCCCGAGGACTCGGTGCCCGGCTGGGCCTTCCTCGGGGTGGGGATGTTCCTGCTCGCCGGGCTGCAGCTGGTGATGATGGGCGTCATCGGCAGCTACGTCGGGCGCACCTACACCCAGGTGCAGGGTCGTCCGCTCTACTCGTTGGCCCTCACCGCCCGCGGCGAGCACTCCGGCGTACGCTCGCTGCCGCAGACCCAGCCCGACCTCCGTACCCAGCACGGGAGCGTGTCCTGACCTCCTCTCACCCGGCCCCGCAGCCCGTGCCACCGCGCGATCCCGCGAGCGGGCCCCCGAGCGCCACCCCGAGCGCCACCCCGAGCGCGCCGTCGCGACGCGAGCGTCTGCGCACGCTGCACGAGAGCACGCTGGTGCGCTTCGTGGCGGTCGGCGCGGTCAACACCGGCATCGACGTCGGACTCTTCTGGCTGCTCCACGACACCCTGGGCATCGTGCTGGCCAACGTGGTCTCGACCGCCGCGGGCATGACCTTCAGCTTCGTGGTCAACGGCCTGCTGACCTTCCGCGCCGAGCGGCTGCGGCTCGGCGACGCCGTGCGCTTCGTGGCGAGCACCGGCACCGTGCTCTTCCTCGTGCAGCCGCTGGTCATCTACGCCCTGCTCGCGGTGCTCGGCGACGACGCGGTGCTGCTGGCCAAGCTCGGCGCGATCTGCGTCGTCATCGTGCTCAACTTCTGCGCCTACCGCTTCGTCGTCTGGCCCCGCCGCCGCACCCACGCCTGACTCAGCCGGGCCCCACGACCGGCCCCACGACCGGCCCCACGACGACCACCACGTCGACCACCGCGTCCAGCACCGCGGCGGCCATCGCCCGGCGAGCGGCGCAGCGGGCGGGCATCGTGCGCCCGTAGTAGAGGATGGTGATGAGCGCCAGCAGCAGCGCCCAGCCCTGGCCGACCCGCCACGTCGCCTCGTCGACGTCGAGCAGCTCGCGCAGCAGGGCGCGACCGGGGGCGTCGAGCACCTCCCACGCCACGACCAGGTCGACGGCCCGCCGGCCGACCCCGAGCCCGCCGAGGTCGAGCACGGCGGCGAGTCGGCCCCCGCGCACGAGCAGGTTCTCGGCCAGCAGGTCACCGTGCAGCCAGCCCTCCGCGACCGGCCCGGCGGCCTCGAGCGCCGCCTCCGCCACCAGCGCGCTCTCCCAGACGAGGAGCACGCGGTCGAGGTCGAGGCCGAGGTCGGACCACCCGGGCAGGGCGGCGCACACGGCCGCCGTCTCGCGCAGGTCGTCGTCGAGGTCGCCCAGCCGGCCGCCGCGGTAGCCCCGCAGCGCCGGGTCGGCCACGGCCTGCGCCGGCACCGGGGCGTCCCGCAGCCCCCGCAGGACCGCGGCCAGGTCGCGCGCCAGCGGCCCCGACGACCCGGCGTACGCCGCGAGCGCCGGCACCGCCGGCGGGGTGCCCTCGATCCACCGCGTCACCGACCAGGCCTCGGGGTAGCCCTCCCCGGGGCGCCCGCTCGCCACCACCTCGGGCACGACGACCCCGGGCGGCAGCGCGGCCGCGACCAGCGGCCCCCAGCGCCGCTCGGTCTCCAGCGCGCGCGACCCGCCGGGCTGGCGGGGCAGGCGCACCAGCAGGTCGTCACCGAGGCGGAACAGCCGGTTGGAGGAGCCCGCCGCCTGCCCGCCGCCGCCGAGCGCCCGCAGCGGCAGGTCGGCGAGGTGCGGGTGCTGGGTCGCGAGCAGCCGGTGCACCAGGGGCTCGTCGACCTCGAGCTCGTCGTCGTGCAGCCTCACCCGAGCACCCTCCCGCGCCGTCCGGGGTCCCGTCCGAGGGTCTACTGCGCGCGGGCCGCGGCCTTCATGTCGCGGCGCAGCTCCTTGGGCAGGGAGAAGATGAGCGACTCCTCAGCGCTGTGGACGGCCTTGGCGTCGGGGTAGCCGCGCTCGGCGAGGTAGGCGAGGACTCCCTGCACGAGGCTCTCGGGCACGCTCGCGCCGGAGGTGACGCTGACGGTGCGCACGCCGTCGAGCCAGGCCTCGTCGATCTCGGAGGCGTCGTCGACGCGGTAGGAGGCCTTGGCGCCGGCCTCGAGGGCCACCTCGACCAGGCGCACGGAGTTGGAGGAGTTGCCGGAGCCGACCACGATCAGCAGGTCGCAGCCGTGGGCGATCTCCTTGACCGCGAGCTGACGGTTCTGGGTGGCGTAGCAGATGTCGTCGCTCGGCGGGTCGAGCAGCTCGGGGAAGCGCTCGCGGATCGCGGCGACCGTCTCGAGGGTCTCGTCGACCGAGAGCGTGGTCTGGGAGAGCCAGGCCACGCGGGAGGGGTCGCGCACGACGATGCCGGCGACGTCGGCGGGGCTCTCGACGAGCTGGATGTGCTCGGGGGCCTCGCCCGCGGTGCCCTCGACCTCCTCGTGGCCGGCGTGGCCGATGAGGAGGATGTCGTAGTCGTCGGCGGCGAAGCGCTTGGCCTCGTGGTGGACCTTGGTGACCAGCGGGCAGGTGGCGTCGATGGTCTTGAGGGTGCGCTCCTCGGCCTGGCGGTGCACCTCGGGCGAGACGCCGTGGGCGGAGAAGACGACCGTGGCGCCCTCGGGCACCTCGACCAGCTCCTCGACGAAGATCGCGCCCCGCGCCTCGAGGTCGGCCACGACGTGCTTGTTGTGCACGATCTGCTTGCGCACGTAGACCGGGGCGCCGTAGAGGTCGAGCGCCTGCTCCACGGTGACGACCGCCCGGTCCACGCCCGCGCAGTAGCCCCGCGGTGCCGCCAGCAGGACGGCCTTCTCGGCCTCGTCGGGCGACAGGATCGGGGGCATCCCCATGTCGGTGCTCATGGCCCCATCCTAGGCGGGCCGCGGGGAGCCTCCCGGCGGGCCGCCGGGAGGGGGCGGCGCCGTACCCCGGGCCGTGTCCCGTGCTGTCCCCCGTGCTGACCGTCGTGCTGTCCTCCGTGCTGTCCGTCGTGGTGTCCCCACCGTCGCCTAGGGTCCTCGCATGGCCATGGAGACCTCCGCGCAGTCGCCGGCCCCGGTGCGCCAGGTCGCCAACGCCATCGCCGGCTGGATCGACCGGCTGGGCGCGATCTGGGTCGAGGGCCAGATCGCCCAGGTCAACCGTCGCCCCGGCGTCCAGACCGTCTTCATGACCCTGCGCGACGCCGTGGCCGACCTGTCGGTGACCGTGACCTGCTCGCGCACCCTCTTCGACGGGCTCAACCCTCCCCTGGTCGAGGGCGCGAGTGTCGTCGTGCACGCCAAGCCGTCCTACTACGCCAACCGCGGCACGATCTCGCTCTACGCCCGCGAGATCCGCATGGTCGGCCTGGGCGAGCTGCTCGCGCGCCTCGAGCGGCGCCGCCAGCTGCTGGCCGCCGAGGGCCTCTTCGCCGCCGAGCTCAAGCGCCCCGCGCCCTTCCTGCCCACCCGCGTGGGCCTCGTCACGGCGCCCGGCTCGGCCGCCGAGCGAGACGTGGTCGACAACGCGCGTCGCCGCTGGCCGGCGGTGGAGTTCGAGACGGCCTACGCCGCGATGCAGGGTCCCCGGTGCGCCAGCGAGGTGATCGAGGCGCTGGGCCGCCTCGAGCGCCACGCCGACGTCGACGTGGTCGTCGTCGCGCGTGGCGGCGGCGCGGTCGAGGACCTGCTGCCCTTCTCCGACGAGGCCCTGCTGCGCGCGGTGCACGCGATGCGCACCCCCGTGGTCTCCGCGATCGGCCACGAGCCCGACTCCCCGCTGCTCGACCTGGTCGCCGACGTGCGCGCCTCCACGCCCACCGACGCCGCCAAGCTGATCGTGCCCGACGTGGCCGAGGAGGCCCGCGGCGTGGCCTGGGCCCGCGACCGGGTGCGCTCCACCCTCGACGCCTGGCTGCGCCGGGAGGCCGAGGGGCTCGCCGCGCTGCGCTCGCGCCCGGCGCTGGCCGACCCCCGCACCCTGCTCGACGCCCGCTCCGCCGAGCTCGACGCCCTGCTCGAGCGGGCCCGCCGCACGCTGGGCCACCGCCTCGACCGCGCCGCCGACGACGTGGGCCACCAGCGCGCCCGCGCCCGCGCCCTCTCCCCGCTGGAGACCCTGCGCCGCGGCTACGCCGTCCTGCAGGACGCCGAGGGCCGCGTCGTCACCTCCGTCGACGACCTGGCCGCCGGAGGCGCCGGGTCCACCGGGGCCGCGGGCGTCGAGGTCTCCGTGCGCGTCGCCGACGGCCGCGTCCACGCCACCACCACCCGCACCACCCGCCTCGAGGAGCCCACCGATGCCTGAGCAGCCGCAGACCCCGTCCTACGAGGCCGCCCGCGAGGAGCTCGTGGAGGTCGTGCGCCGCCTCGAGGCGGGCGGCACGACCCTGGAGGAGTCGCTCGCCCTGTGGGAGCGCGGCGAGCACCTGGCCCGGGTCTGCCAGGACTGGCTCGACGGCGCGCGCCAGCGACTCGACGCCGTGGTGGCCGCCGACCGCGAGGGCTCCGAGGACTGAGGCGCGACCCCGGGGGCCGGTGCCCCGGCAGACCGCGTCAGGCGCCCGAGCCGCGCTCGGGCAGGGTCTCCACGGTGAGCTCGCCCAGCAGCTCCTGCAGCTCCTCGGGCGTCGCCGAGCCGTAGACGACCACGGTGCGCTCGTCGTCGCCGCTGCCGGTAGTCGCGACGTAGGCCGTGTCGCCGCCCTCGTCGGTGAAGGTCTGCCAGCTCGTGGCGACGTCGGAGTCGGGGGTGGCCAGCGCCTCGCCCTCGACCGCCTCGGGGTCGACGAGCTCCTCGACGAGGTCGTCGACGTCCTCGGCCTCCTCGTGCAGACCGGCGAAGCTCTCCTCGGGGGTCAGCAGCGCGAGCTCGAAGACCGGCTGCTCGCCGGGGGTGTAGGTGACGTCGTTGACCATCCAGCCCTCGGGCACCGCGGCGGGGTAGACGATCTCGCTGCCGGCGCCCTGCACCGGGCGCACGACCTCGCTGAGGTAGTCGACGCTGGTCGGCTCGAACTCCGGGGTGTCGCGGAAGGCGCCGCGGAAGAGCACGATGCCGATCACCGCCGCGACCAGCACAATCATCGAGCCGATGAGACCGCCGGTGGTGCGCTGGTAGCGACCCGGCTTGCCCTGGGGCTGACCGGCGCCCTGACCGGCGCCCTGGCCGGGGTCCTGGCCGGGGTCCTGCCCCTCGGGCGCGGGCTGCGACGGGGTGCCGGGGGTCTCGCTCACGTGTCCATGCTGGCAGACCACCGGTACGACGGCGCCCCGTGGGCTGCCATGCTCGCCGGGTGCAGATCCAGGAGGCCCTCGCCGGGAGCCTCGCCGACGTCGTGGCCGTGGTCGCGCTCCTCGCGCTGCTGGTCACCGCCTACGCCCACCCCCGCCCGCTCGTCGAGGCCGCCGTGGCGGTCGTCGCCGGGCTGGCCGCGCTGGCCACGGGTCGGCTCGGGCTCGACGCGGTGGGCAGCACGCTGGCCCACCTGGCCCCGGTGGTGGTGTTCCTCGCGGCCGTGCTCGTCGTGGCCGAGGTGTGCTCCCGCGCGGGGCTCTTCGCCGCCGCTGCCGCCGTCGTACGCCGCACCGACCGCGGCGACCCGCGCCGCCTGCTGCTCGGCGCCTTCGTGCTCGCCGCGGCCGTCACCTGCGTGCTCAGCCTCGACGCCACCGTCGTGCTCGTCACCCCCGTCGTGGTGGCCGCCGCCCGCGGCGCCGGCTGGTCCTCGCGGCCGGTGGCCTGGGCCTGCCTGCGCATGGCCAACTCCGCCTCGCTGCTGCTGCCGGTCTCCAACCTCACCAACCTGCTGGCGATGCGCGACCTCGACCTCACCTTCGCGGGCTTCGCCCTCGCGATGGCCCCCGTGCTGGTCGTGGTGCTGGTCGTGGAGTGGGTCGCGCTGCGCGTGCTGTTCCGCCGCGAGCTGAGCCCGGCCACGGCCGGCAGGCCCAGGGCGGGCGCGGTCGGCGGGCCGGGTGCGGGCGCGGTCGGCGAGGCCGGTGCGGACGAGGACGGCGGCGCGGCCGCGCTCGCACCGCACTGGGAGCGCGTGCCGCTGGTCGTCGTGGCGCTCATGCTCGCGGGCTTCGCGGTCGGCTCCCCGCTGGGCGTCGAGCCGGGCTGGGTCGCCGCGGTGGCCGCGGTGGTGCTGGTGGGCTGGGCCGCCCGCCGCGGGCTGCTGACGTGGCCCGAGGCGGGGCGCGCCACCCACCCGTCGTTCGCGCTCTTCGTGCTCGGTCTCGGGGTCGTCGTGGCGACCCTGACCACCGGCCCGCTCGGCGACGCGGTGGGACGCCTGCTGCCCGACCCCTCCGGCGCGCCGTCGTGGACCGACCTGCTGGTCGTCGCGCTCGTCGCCACGGTGCTGGCCAACCTCGTGACCAACCTCAGCGCGACGCTGCTGGTCGTGCCGCTCGTGGCCCCCCTCGGCACCGACGCCGTGCTGGCCGCCTTGCTGGGCCTCAACATCGGCTCCGGACTGACCTACACCGGCTCGCTGGCCAACCTGCTCTGGCGCCGCGGCCTGGGCCACAGCACGGCCGCACCGTCGATGCGCACCTTCCACGCGTGGTCGCTGACCACCACCCCGGTCGTGCTCCTCGCCGCGGTCACCGCCCTCACCCTGACCTGACCCCGACCCGAGCCGACCTGGCGCGGCCCCTCGTGACCGCCGCATCGCGGCACCTGTCGGCCCGGACCCGCACCTGTCGGCCGACGCGTGGGCCGACAGGTGCGGGTATCACCAGCCGACCGGTGAAACCCGACGTCGTACGCCGCCGCCGCACCGGGGCACCTGTCGGCCCGGACCCGCACTTGTCGGCCGACGCGTGGGCCGACAGGTGCGGGTATCACCAGCCGACCGGCGAAACCCGCCACCGACGCCCTCCACCGCAGACACGGGCCCACAGTCGGGTTTCGTCCGCGGGCGCGGGCGCTTGTAGGACAGATCATCCGCGGATGAGGCATGATGCGGGCGTGACGACGTACCGGATCGCCGAGGCCGCCGAGCTGCTCGGGGTCAGCGACGACACGCTGCGCCGGTGGGTCGACTCCGGCCGGGTGGCGGCGACGCGACCCGACGGGCCAGCGGTCATCGCCGGCGCCGACCTCGCCGGCCTGGCCGAGACCCTGGTCGACGAGCCCGACCGCGAGCGCACCCGCGCCTCGGCGGTGAGCGCGCGCAACCGCCTCGTGGGCATCGTCACCCGCGTCAGGAAGGACACCGTCATGGCGCAGGTCGACCTCGTCTGCGGGCCCTTCCGGCTGGTGTCGCTGATGAGCGCCGAGGCCGCCGACGAGCTGGGTCTCGAGCGCGGCGTGCGCGCCATCGCCTCCGTGAAGTCCACCAACGTCGTCGTCGAGCGGCCCACGTGAGCCGCGCGCGCCCGACCCGCCACGCCGTCCCTCCCMCCCCCCCCCGCAGCCCCGACCAGGAGCCAGCCATGACCAGCCCCGCCAGCCGCGGCACCACACGCCCCACCCGCACCACCCGCCGCCTCGCCGCGACGGCCGCCGCGGTCGCGCTCGTCCTCCCCCTGGCCGCCTGCGGCACTGACGCCGACGGCAGCGGCGACACCGGCGGCGCGGGTGACGGCACGGGCGACACCACGATCACCGTGCTGGCCGCCGCCTCGCTCACCGAGACCTTCACGACCCTGGCCGAGCAGTTCGAGGCCGACCACGAGGGCGTCGAGGTGGAGCTGGCCTTCGACTCCTCCGCCACCCTCGCCGGGCAGGCCGTCGAGGGGGCTCCGGCCGACGTCCTCGCCACCGCCGACTCCCGCACCATGGACACCGCCGCCGACGTGCTGGCCGCCGATCCGCAGGTCTTCGCCACCAACACCCTGGTCATGGCGGTGCCGGCCGGCAACCCGGCCGACCTGTCGGGCTTCGAGGACGTCGCCGACGGCGACGCCACCTACGTCGTGTGCGTCGACACCGCCCCCTGCGGCGCGATCTGGGCGGCCGTCGCGGCCGAGGAGGGGGTGACCTCCCAGCCGGCCAGCCTCGAGGTCGACGTCAAGGCGGTGCTGGCCAAGGTGACCGACGACGAGGCCGACGCCGGCTTCGTCTACGAGACCGACGCGGTCGCGGCCGGCGACCAGGTCGAGACCTTCGAGGTGCCGGGCGCCGAGGACCAGGTCACCGACTACCCCATCGCCCCGCTCGACCAGGCCGGCGACCCGGAGCTCGCCCAGGAGTTCGTCGACCTGGTGCTCTCCGAGGCCGGCCGGCAGGTGCTGGCCGACGCCGGCTTCGGGCAGCCGTGACCCCACCCCCCGACGCGGGGGCGACCACGCGCCCCGGCTCCCACCTCGGCCGCCCGCCGCTGGTGCTCGTCGTGCCCGGCGCGGTGGCCGCGGCGCTGCTCGTCGTACCCCTCGTGACCCTCGTGCTCGACACCCCCTGGGGCGACTTCCTCGACCAGCTCGGCTCGGCGCCGGTGCTGGCGGCGCTGAGGATCACCGCGCTGACCTCGGCGGTCACCGTGCTCGCCTGCCTCGTGCTGGGCACCCCCCTGGCGTGGCTGCTGGCGCGGGTCGACTTCGCCGGCCGCTCGGTGCTGCGCGCGGCGGTGGCCGTGCCGCTCGTGCTGCCACCGGTGGTGGCCGGCGTCGCGCTCGTGACCGCGCTGGGCCGCAACGGCGTCGTGGGCTCCCTGCTGCGCGAGACCACCGGCCTCACCGTGCCCTTCACCACGACCGCCGTGGTCATCGCCCACACCTTCGTGGCCATGCCCTTCTACGTGCTGAGCGTGGAGGGCGCGCTGCGCACGGCCGGCGAGCGGTACGACGTCGTCGCGGCCACCCTGGGTGCGACCCGCTGGCACGCCTTCCGCCGGGTGACCCTGCCGCTGGCGATGCCGGGCGTGGTGGCCGGCGCCGTGCTGGCCTGGGCCCGCTCGCTGGGCGAGTTCGGCGCCACCATCACCTTCGCCGGCAACTTCCCCGGCACCACCCAGACCATGCCGTCGCTGATCTACACCCAGCTCCAGGCCGACCCCGCCGTGGCCCGCACGCTGAGCATGATCCTGCTGCTGGTCTCCGTCGGCGTGCTCGCCGGCCTGCGCAACCGATGGCTGACGACCTCGTGACCGGCTCCGAGGAGGCCCTGAGCGGGCCCGGCAGGGCCACCGGGCCGGGCCTCCGCGCCCGCGTCAGGGTGCCCGGTCGTCTCGACGCCGAGGTCACCGCCGCCGCAGGGTCGGTGGTCGCGGTCATCGGACCCAACGGCGCGGGCAAGTCCACCCTGCTCGGCGCCCTCGCCGGCACGACCGCGATGGCGGGCGAGGTCGAGGTCGGCGGGCGCAGCTGGACCGCCCCGCCGCTCGCCGTGCGCCACCGCCGCGTCGGGCTGGTCTTCCAGGACCAGTCGCTCTTCCCCCACCTCAGCGCGCTGGAGAACGTCGCCTTCGGCCTGCGCGCCCGCGGCCGGGCCCGCACCCCCGCGCGGGCCCACGCTCAGGAGTGGCTGGACCGGCTCGGGGTCGGCGACCTCGCCGCGCGCCGGCCCCGCCAGCTCTCGGGGGGCCAGGCGCAGCGGGTCGCGATCGCCCGGGCCCTGGCCACCGAGCCCGAGCTGCTGCTGCTCGACGAGCCCTTCTCCGGCCTCGACGTCGGCGTGGCCACCGCGCTGCGCATCGAGCTGGCCCGCCACCTCGCCGACTTCGCGGGGGTGGCGCTGCTGGTCACCCACCACGCCCTCGACGCGCTCACCCTCGCCGACGAGGTGCTGGTGCTCGACGAGGGCCGCGTCGCGCAGACCGGCACCCCCCGCGACGTGGCGGCCCACCCGCTCACCGACCACGTCGCTCGCCTCGTCGGGCTCAACGTCGTCGCCGACTCCGACACCAACCGGTCCTTCCCGCCCAGCGCCGTCACGGTCTCGCTGCGCGCGCCCGAGGGGTCGGCGCGCAACCGGTGGCGCGCCTCGGTGCTGAGCGTGGTGCCGCACGGTGACGCCGTACGCCTGCTCGCGCGCACCGACGGCGCGCAGGAGCTGATCGCCGACGTGACGCCCGAGGCCGCGGTCGAGCTCGGGCTCGACCCGGGCCGCGAGGTCTGGCTGACGGTGAAGGAGACGTCGGTGAGGACCTATCCCCGGACCGCTAGCATGCGCCCATGACCCGCCCCACGCCGCACCCCGCCGAGCCGGAGGCCCTCCGGGTCGCCCCGATGTCGCCCGACCGCAACCTGGCCCTCGAGCTGGTGCGCGTGACGGAGGCGGCTGCCATGGCCGCCGGACGCTGGGTGGGGCGGGGTGACAAGAACGGCGCCGACGAGGTCGCGGTCAACGCGATGCGCGTGATGATCTCGACCATCGGCATGAACGGCACCGTCGTCATCGGCGAGGGCGAGAAGGACAACGCCCCCATGCTCTACAACGGCGAGTCCGTGGGCGACGGCACTGGCCCGGAGTGCGACGTCGCCGTCGACCCCATCGACGGCACCACGCTGACGGCCAAGGGCATGAGCAACGCCGTGGCCGTGCTCGCGGTCTCCCCGCGCGGCTCGATGTACGACCCCTCCGCGGTCTTCTACATGGAGAAGCTGGTCGCCGGCCCCGAGGCCGCCGACGTCGTCGACATCCGCAACCCCGTCTCGGAGAACATCCGCGCCGTGGCCAAGGCCAAGGGCGCCAGCCCCTCCGACGTCACCGTGGTGCTCCTCGACCGTCCGCGCCACGCCGACCTGGCCGAGGAGATCCGCGCCACCGGCGCGCGGATCCAGTTCATCGTCGACGGCGATGTCGCGGGCGCGATCTCCGCGGCCCGCCCCGACAGCGGCGTCGACCTGCTGCTCGGCATCGGCGGCACGCCCGAGGGCATCATCGCCGCCACCGCGCTCAAGTGCATGGGCGGCGTCATCCAGGGCCGGTTGTGGCCCACCGACGACGACGAGCGCCAGCGCGCCCTCGACGCCGGCCACGACCTCGACCGCGTGCTGTCGACCGACGACCTGGTCACCGGCGACGACTGCTTCTTCGTGGCCACCGGCATCACCGACGGCGACCTGATGCGCGGCGTGCGCTACCGCGCCGGTGGCGCCACCACCGAGTCGCTGGTGATGCGCTCGCGCAGCGGCACCGTGCGCACCATCACCGCCGAGCACCGGCTGCAGAAGCTGAGCGCCTTCTCCTCCATCGACTTCGGGGGCTGAGCACCACGGCTGCGGACGTCATGCGAGACGTGGATGCGCCTCCACCCTCCGCATGACGTCCCACCCGCAGCCCACCCGCGGCCCGGCAGCGGCGGAGGGCTCAGGCGATCTCGGCCGCCTGCAGCTCGCCGGCGACACCGGCGCGGTGGCGGTGCAGGGCGGCGACGACCTCGGCGGCCACGCGCGGGTCGACGGCCATGCCGAGGTGGGAGGCGCGCACCTCGACGGCGTGCGCCTCGGGGTCGACGCAGGCCTGCCAGTCCACGACCCCGTCGCGGCGGGAGTAGATCGCGGTGAAGCCCACGCCCGCGGGCATCGGCGAGCGGCTCTCCTCGAAACTCTCCCGCGCGCAGGCCCCGGCCACGCACTCCTCCGACATCAGCCCGGGCACGCCGGCGCGACTGAGCCGCACGAGGGTCTCGACGCCGGCGCTCAGCGCGCGGTGGTGGGCGCCGGGCGCCAGCATCGGGCTGCCCATGGTGACGATGCCCGAGACCAGGTCGGGGCGGCGTACGGCGACGCCGCGCGCCAGCATGCCGCCGAGGCTGTGCCCGACGATCTGCACGCGGCTCTCGCGTCGAATGGCGATCGACTCCAGGCGCGCCTCGAGGCGGGTCGCCGCGGCCAGGGTGCAGCCGATGTTGACGTGGATCATCGAGCGGTAGGTGCGGAAGCCCTGGTGGCGCAGCGAGGAGCGCATCCACTGCAGCGACCCGTCGCCGGCCATGAAGCCGGGCACGAGCAGCACCGGGTCGGCGTCGCGGCCCCCCGCCCGCGTCGCGTAGGGCCGGCCCAGGCGCTCGCGCCGCTCGCCCACCGACCGCACGACGTGGCGCCCGGCCTCCCCGACCACGCGGCCCTCGCGCAGCATCGCCACGAGGGGCGGGCGGCGGAAGCCGTCGGGCAGCAGGAAGGAGCCGAGGGGGTCCAGCGAGCCGGGGGTCGCGTCGTTCATGCCCCGACGTTACGCCCACGTAACGCCGGTATGTGACCCCACTCACCCCATCGGGTCCGTTCGGGGGGCGGTATGGCCCATGCGGTTCACTGGGGCCATGGCCTCCCGGACGCCCCAGCAGGACGACCGCACCGACGACGCCCACGACGTGGCCGTCTCCGAGGAGCTCCTCGCTCCGGTGCGCCCCGACCTCGAGCTGTGCTACCAGACCTTCGGCGACCCCGACGACGAGCCGCTGCTGCTCGTGATGGGCCTCGGCGGCCCGATGACCTGGTGGGACGCCGAGCTGTGCCGCATGCTCGCGCGCCAGGGCTTCTACGTCGTGCGCTACGACAACCGCGACACCGGCCGCTCCAGCCGGATGCCCGGGCGGGTCGGGCGCACCGCCCTGGTGCGGGCCTTCGCCGGCACCAAGGTGCGCGCTCCCTACTCCATGGCCGACCTGGCCGGCGACGCCGTCGCGCTGCTCGACCACCTCGGGGTGCGGTCGGCCCACCTGGCCGGGGTCTCGATGGGCGGCATGATCGTGCAGACGGTCGCGATCGCCGAGCCCTCCCGGGTCAGGTCGGTGGCCAGCATCATGTCGACCACCGGCAAGCGCACGGTCGGCTGGCAGCACCCCTCCCTCCTGCCGGCGCTGATCGCCCGGGCCGGCGCCGGCCGCGAGGCCTACGTGCGCTCCAGCGAGAAGATGTGGCAGCTCATCGGCTCCCCCGCCTACCCCCAGACCGAGGAGGAGCGCCGCGCCCGCGCCGAGGAGACCTTCGACCGGGGCGTCAGCGCCCACGGCGTGATGCGCCAGATGCTGGCCATCCTCACTCAGCCCGACCGTGCCCCGCGCCTGCGCGCGGTGACGGCGCCCGCGGTCGTCGTGCACGGCCTGGCCGACAAGATGGTCCACGTCTCCGGCGGCCGCGCCACCGCCCGCGCCCTGCCCGGCGCGGAGCTGCTGCTGGTCGACGGCATGGGCCACGACATGCCCCCCGCCCTCTTCGAGACCTTCGTCGCCGCGATCCGACGTACGGCGGACCGCGCCCGGCCGGCCTGACCCGGCCCGCCGGCCCGGCCCGCCGCGGCCACCGGTGCCCGCTCACCCCTCGCGGTGGGAGGGGTGGACATCCGCACCGGGGAGGACTAGACGTGTGGGACCACCCCGGACCGGAGAGGCTCCCCCATGCATCGAAGCGCCCCACCCTCCACCAGCGCGGGGGGCGGTGACACTTCCCTCCCCGCGCCCCCGCACCGCTCCCGGCTCCCCCGTGCGTCCCGACGGCCGCGCCGCGCGATCGCGGGCCTGGCCGGCCTGGCGCTGGCCTCGAGCCTGCTGGCCGCCTGCGGCAGCGACGGCAAGCCGGTGCTGAACTGGTACATCAACCCCGACGGCCAGGCCACGCTCACCCAGCTCGCCGCCGACTGCAGCACCGACGACTACGACATCGAGATCCAGCTGCTGCCCACCGGCGCCACCGACCAGCGCACGCAGCTGGCCCGGCGCCTCGCGGCCTCCGACTCCGAGACCAACCTGATGAGCCTCGACCCGGTCTTCGTGCCGGAGTTCGCCAACGCCGGGTGGATCGCGGAGTGGCCCGAGGAGCTGGCCTCGCAGGTCGTCGACGACGACGTGCTCTCCGGCCCCGCCGAGACCGTGCGCTGGGACGACGGCGTCTACGCCGCGCCGCAGTGGGCCAACACCCAGGTGCTGTGGTACCGCAAGTCGCTGGCCGAGGCCGCCGGCCTCGACATGAGCCGGCCGGTCACCTGGTCGCAGGTCATCGAGGCCGCCGCCGACCAGGGCGGCACCGTCGGCGTGCAGGCCGACCGCTACGAGGCCTACATGGTGTGGATCAACTCGCTGGTCGCCGGCGCCGGGGGCGACATCGTCTCCGACACCGAGGCCGGCAGCGAGGCCCAGGTCGACATCGACTCCGAGGCCGGCCGGGCCGCCGCCACGGTCGTGCAGGAGCTCGCCGAGTCGGGCGCCGCCCAGCCCGACCTGTCGGTCTCCCGCGAGGGCACCAGCCTGCCCTTCATGTTCGACGGGCCGGGTGAGTTCATGACCAACTGGACCTTCGTCTACAAGAACTACGAGCCCACCGAGGGCGGCGCCTTCACCCAGGAGCAGTTCGACGACCTGGGCTGGGCGCGCTACCCCCAGACCGTCGAGGGCGAGGAGTCCCGGCCCCCGGTCGGCGGCATCGACATCGCGGTCGGGGAGTTCACCGAGAACAAGGACTGGGCCTTCGAGGCCGCGCAGTGCGTGTCCTCCCCCGAGGCCCAGCAGCAGCTGGCCGTCACCGACGGCCTGATGCCCTCGCGGCAGTCGGTCTACGACGCCCAGGAGCTCGTCGACGCCTTCGACCCCAGCCTGCTGACCCTCTTCCAGGAGAGCCTCGAGGCCGGCGCCCCGCGGCCCAAGAGCGCCTACTACAACCTCATCTCGGGTGCGATCCAGGCCTCGTGGCACTCCCCCACCGAGGTCGACCCCGACACCACGCCCGCCGAGTCGGCGGACTACCTGCGTGAGGTCCTGCGCTCGGAGGCCCTGCTGTGAGCGCCGTGGCGCCCCCGGCCCGGGGCGAGGAGCGCGAGGCCACCGACAACCGTCGCGACCGGCGCAAGGACAAGCGCCCGGAGCTCTCCGACCGGGCCCGTCACGAGCAGCGCCTCGGCCAGCGGCTGGTCGCCCCGGCCGTGGTCATCATGCTGCTGGTCACGGCGTTCCCGATCCTGCGCGCGCTCTACCTGTCGTTCTACACCTACTCGCTGACCTCTCCCGAGGACCGCGCGTTCATCGGGATCGACAACTACGTCACGGCCCTGACCGACGGGCTGTTCTGGCGCGACATCGGCGTGACCGTGCTCTACATGGTGGTCACCGTCGCCATCGAGCTGGTGATCGGCTTCGCCTTCGCGATGGTCATGCACCGCGTGGTCTTCGCCCGCGGCATCATCCGGACCTCGATCCTGATCCCCTACGGCATCATCACCGTGGTCTCCGGCTTCGCCTGGCAGTTCGCGTTCACCTACCAGAACGGCTTCATCAACGGCTGGCTGCCGGGGATCAGCGACTCCTTCAACTGGTTCGGCGAGACCACGCCCGCGGTCATCGCGATCATGGTCTCGGAGATCTGGAAGACCACGCCCTTCATGTCGCTGCTGCTGCTGGCGGGCCTGGCCCAGGTCAGCGACGACATGATCGAGGCGGCCAAGGTCGACGGGGCCACCTGGTGGCAGCGGCTGTGGCGGGTGATCCTGCCCAACATGCGTGCGGCGATCATGGTCGCAGTGCTCTTCCGGGCCCTCGACGCCTACCGGATCTTCGACAACATCTTCGTCATGACCAGCGGTGCCGTGGGCACCGAGTCGATCTCGTTCCTGGTCTACCGCCAGACCATCGAGCAGTTCCAGCTCGGCATGGGCTCGGCCCTGTCGGTGCTGCTGTTCCTCTCGGTGCTGCTGGTGGCCTTCCTGATCGTCAAGCTGTTCCGGGTCGACCTGGCCAAGGCACGAGGAGAGGGGTGAGCGGCATGAAGCAGAAGATCGGACTCGTGGTCGGCGTCGGCCTGATCCTGGTGTGGTGCCTGCTGCCGGTGGTGTGGATCGTCTCGCTGTCCTTCAAGGACGCCGTCGCGGTCACCAACGGCAGCCCGGGCTTCTTCCCGGCCGACGGCGCGTTCGCCGGCCTCGACAACTACCGCGACGCCTGGGGCAACGACCAGTTCCGTCGCGCGATCGTCAACTCCCTGGGCATCAGCCTGATCTCGACCACGCTGTCGGTGATCCTGGCGACGCTGGCCGCCTACGCCATCGCGCGCCTGGAGTTCCGCGGCAAGAAGCTGGTGCTGACCACGGCGCTGGCCATCGCGATGTTCCCGGTGGTCTCGCTGGTCAGCCCGCTGTTCGACATGTGGCGCGCGATCGGGCTCTACGACACCTGGCCCGGCCTGATCATCCCCTACATGTCCTTCACGCTGCCGCTGGCGATCTGGACCCTGTCGGCCTTCTTCCGCGAGATCCCGTGGGAGATGGAGCAGGCGGCCCAGGTCGACGGCGCCACGTCGTGGCAGGCCTTCCGCAAGGTGATCGTGCCGCTCGCGGCGCCCGGGGTCTTCACCGCGGCGATCCTGACGTTCTTCTTCGCGTGGAACGACTTCGTCTTCGGCATCACCCTGACCTCGACGGAGGCGGCCCGGCCCATCCCGGCGTCGCTGTCCTTCTTCGTCGGCGCCGACCCGTTCAACCGGCCGGCCTCGCTGCTGGCCGCGGGAGCCGTCATCGCGACGATCCCGATCGTCATCATCGTCCTGATTTTCCAGCGCAAGATCGTGGCCGGGCTGACGTCCGGCGCGGTGAAGGGGTGACCTCGTCGTGGCTTCCATCCAGATGAAGAACATCGTCAAGAAGTACGGCGACGGCTTCCCGGCCGTGAACGACGTGTCGATCGACATCGCCGACGGGGAGTTCGTCATCCTCGTGGGCCCCTCGGGCTGCGGGAAGTCGACGCTGCTGCGGATGATCGTCGGCCTGGAGGACATCACCTCCGGCGACATGGTCATCGGCGAGAAGCGGGTCAACGACCTGGCCCCCCGCGACCGCAACCTGGCCATGGTCTTCCAGAACTACGCCCTCTACCCCCACCTCAGCGTCTACGAGAACATCGCGTTCCCGCTGCGCCTGGCCGGGGCCAAGGACGAGGAGGTCGACGCCAAGGTGCGCGAGGCCTCGAAGACCCTCGAGCTCGACGAGCACCTCGAGCGCAAGCCGGCCAACCTCTCGGGCGGCCAGCGCCAGCGGGTGGCGATGGGGCGCGCGATCGTGCGCGACGCCGACGCCTTCCTCTTCGACGAGCCGCTGTCGAACCTCGACGCCAAGCTGCGCGGGCAGATGCGCAGCGAGATCGCGCGGCTGCAGAAGAAGCTGGGCATCACCACCGTCTACGTCACCCACGACCAGACCGAGGCGATGACCCTGGGCGACCGCGTCGCGGTGCTCAAGCGCGGCCTGCTCCAGCAGCTGGCCAGCCCGCGCGAGCTCTACGGCAACCCGTGCAACCTCTTCGTGGCCGGCTTCATCGGCTCCCCGCCGATGAACTTCCTGCCCGCCGAGGTCGACGGCACCACCGTCACGCTGCCCTTCGGCAGCGTGCAGATCTCGGCCGAGAAGGCCGAGCGGGTCGCCGGCAAGGGCCTGCTCATCGCGGGCATCCGCCCCGAGGCCTTCGAGGACGCCTCCGTGGTCGACGCCGGGCGCGAGGGCTCCACCTTCCGCGCGACCGTCGAGGTCGTGGAGTGGCTGGGCAACGAGGCCTACGCCTACATCCCCTTCGAGGCCCCGCCGGAGGTGCAGCAGCAGCTGCAGCAGCTCGAGCGCGACCTCGACGGGGAGTCGCTGCGCACCCAGCTGGTGGTCGGGCTCGACGGCTCCAGCCGGATCGCGGAGGGCGACGAGGCCGAGATCTGGGTCGACACCTCCAAGATGCACCTCTTCGACCCGAGCACGGGCGAGAACCTCACCATCGACCACGACCACGCCGGCGAGGTGCCCGCCCGGGCCCTCGAGCCCACCCCGGGCTGAGCCGACCCGCACGACGCGAGACCGGCGCGCCCCCCGTGGGGGACGCGCCGGTCTCGTCGTACGTCGGGGGCCTGCGGCTCAGGCGGAGAGCCGCTCCCCGGTGTCGGTGTCGAAGACGTGCACGTGCTGGGGGTCGGTCGTGACGTAGATCGTCTCGCCCTTGTGCACGTGGTCGCGGCCGTTGACGCGCACGATGATGTTGTTGGGCGTGCCCTCCACCCCACTGGTGCCGTAGACGAAGGCGTCGGCGCCGAGCTCCTCGACGACCGTCACCCGCACGGGCAGGCCGCCCTCGCCCTCGCCGACGATGCGCCACGACTCGGGGCGCACGCCGACCGTGACGTTGCCGCGCATGACCTGGGCGGCGGTCGGGTCGACCGGCACCTGGTAGTCGCCGATCTGCGCCTTGCCCTCGACCGCGGTGGCCTCCAGCAGGTTCATCTGCGGGGAGCCGATGAAGCCGGCGACGAAGAGGTTGGCGGGCCGGTCGTAGAGCGCCAGGGGCGTGTCGACCTGCTGGATGTAGCCGTCCTTCATCACCGCGACGCGGTCGCCCATGGTCATGGCCTCGACCTGGTCGTGGGTGACGTAGACGGTCGTGACGCCGAGGTCGGCCTGCAGCCGGGCGATGTCGGTGCGGGTCTGCACGCGCATCTTGGCGTCGAGGTTCGACAGCGGCTCGTCCATGCAGAAGACCTGCGGCTGGCGCACGATCGCACGACCCATGGCCACGCGCTGGCGCTGACCGCCGGAGAGCGCCTTGGGCTTGCGCTCCAGGTACTCCTCGAGGCCGAGGATGGCGGCGGCCTCCTTGACGCGCTTGTCGCGCTCGGCGGTGGGGACCTTGGCCATCTTGAGCGCGAAGCCCATGTTCTCGGCCACGGTCATGTGGGGGTAGAGCGCGTAGTTCTGGAACACCATCGCGATGTCGCGGTCCTTGGGCGGCATCGTGGTGATGTCGCGGTCGCCGATGCGGATGGTGCCGGAGTTGACCTCCTCCAGCCCGGCGAGCATGCGGAGGGTGGTGGACTTGCCGCACCCCGACGGGCCGACGAGGACCATGAACTCCCCGTCGCGCACCTCCAGGTCGATGCCGGGCACCGCGGGCTTGTCCGCCCCGGGGTACCAGCGCTGTGCCTTCTCGAACGTCACTGAGGCCATGATGACCAGCTCCCTTCACCGGCAGGTACGTGCCGGACGATCCGTTGTGAAGTGACTCGGGTCACCCTAGGGCAGCGCAAGCGGTTGCGCGAGGCAGGTCACACGTCGTGGACGCGGCCCTCCCCGGTCGGGCCCCGCCCCGGGCTCGACGTAGACCGTGCCGCCGAGCTCGACGAACTGCGCCGACATCCGCGCCATGCCGGCGGCCGGGTCGAGGTCGGGGTCGGCCTGGGCGTCGGGGGTGCCGAAGCGGTCGCGCACGTCCTGGCTGATCCGCATGGAGCAGAACTTCGGCCCGCACATCGAGCAGAAGTGGGCGGTCTTGGCGCTCTCCGCCGGCAGGGTCTCGTCGTGGAAGGCCTGCGCGGTGCGGGGGTCGAGGGAGAGCGCGAACTGGTCGTGCCAGCGGAACTCGAAGCGCGCCCGCGACAGCGCGTCGTCCCAGTCGCGCGCGCCGGGGTGGCCCTTGGCGACGTCGGCGGCGTGGGCGGCGAGCTTGTAGGTGATGACGCCGGTCTTCACGTCGTCGCGGTCGGGCAGGCCGAGGTGCTCCTTCGGCGTGACGTAGCAGAGCATGGCGGTGCCGTGCATGGCGATGGCCGCGGCGCCGATGGCGCTGGTGATGTGGTCGTAGCCGGGCGCGACGTCGGTGGCGAGGGGGCCGAGGGTGTAGAAGGGCGCGCCGTGGCACCACTCCTGCTGCAGGCGCACGTTCTCCTCCACCAGGTGCAGCGGCACGTGGCCGGGCCCCTCCACCATCACCTGCACGTCGTGCTCCCAGGCGCGGGTGGTGAGCTCGGCCAGCGTGCGCAGCTCGGCCAGCTGGGCCTCGTCGTTGGCGTCGGCGACCGACCCGGGGCGCAGGCCGTCGCCGAGGCTGATGCTCACGTCGTAGGCGGCGAGGATCTCGCAGAGCTCCTCGAAGCGGGTGAAGAGGAAGTTCTCCTCGTGGTGGGCCAGGCACCAGCCGGCCATGATGGAGCCGCCGCGGCTGACGATGCCGGTGACGCGGCGCGCGGTGAGCGGCACGTGGCGCAGCAGCACCCCGGCGTGCACGGTCATGTAGTCGACGCCCTGCTCGCACTGCTCGACGACGGTGTCGCGGTAGACCTCCCAGGTCAGCCGGTCGGCCTCGCCGCCGACCTTCTCCAGCGCCTGGTAGATCGGCACGGTGCCGATCGGCACCGGCGAGCTGCGCACGATCCACTCCCGCGTGGTGTGGATGTCGTCACCGGTCGAGAGGTCCATCACCGTGTCGGCGCCCCAGGTCGTGGCCCAGGTGAGCTTCTCGACCTCCTCGGCGATCGAGCTGGTGACCGCGGAGTTGCCGATGTTGGCGTTGACCTTCACCAGGAAGCGTCGCCCGATGACCATCGGCTCGGCCTCGGGGTGGTTGACGTTGAGCGGGATGATCGCGCGGCCCGCGGCGACCTCGCTGCGCACCAGCTCGACGTCGCAGCCCTCGCGCGCGGCGACGTACTCCATCTCCCGGGTCACCTCGCCCCGGCGCGCGTAGTGCAGCTGCGTCACCCGTGCCCCGGGCACGGCGCGGCGGGGCTGCGCCTGCGGGCCGCGCCACGCGTCGGTGGCCGCGCCGCGCCGCACCGCGCCCCGTCCGTCGTCGAGCAGCTGCGGGGTGCGCCCGGCGTAGGTCTCGGTGTCGCCGCGCGCCGCGATCCAGTCGGCGCGCAGCCGCGGGAGGCCGACCTCGGGGTCGCAGCCGGGCCCGGCCGTGCAGTAGCGGTCGAAGGTCTCGCCGTTGGTCAGCGCCACGCGGGTCACCGGCGTGCCGGCCTCGGTCAGCACGCGGGTGTGGGCGGGGTGGGTGGTCATGGGGGGCTCCTCGGGTCAGGTCGGGTCAGGTCAGGTCAGGTCTGGGCCGGGTCGGGGTCGGGTCGGGGGCCGCGCGCCGCCACGCGCGGTCCGCTCGTCCACCGCTCCGTCGTGACGGGTCAGCAGGGGGGCCGGCGGGCCGGCAGAGCGGCTGACGGGGCGTCACAGCTCGCGCTCGGGCGGGTGGGACGTGGGCGGCCGGGGGCGGGAGGTGGGCCCCCGGGTGGCTGGGAGGCGGGTGGCTGGGAGGCGGGTGGCTGGGAGGCGGGCGGCTGGGAGGCGGGCGGGGGCAGCCGGGCCAGCAGGGCGGCCACCTCGGCGGCGGGGTCGCGGGCGCGCATGACGCCCCCCATCACGGCCACCCCGTGGGCGCCGGCGGCGAGTGCGGCGGCCACGTCGTCGCGGCCGATCCCGCCGAGGGCGAGCACCGGCACGCCGGCGTCCGCTGCCTCGGCGTACGCGGTCCGCGGCAGCGGCGGGAGGTGGCCGGGCTTGCTCGGCGAGACGCCGAAGGGCGACAGCACGACGTACGTCGCGCCCTCGGCCGCCGCCGTGCGGACCTCCCCCACCGCGTGGCAGGAGCGGCCCATCACCGGGCCGGCCGCCGACGCCGCCCAGCGGCCGGGTCGCTGGTGGGCGGCCAGGTGCACGCCGTGGGCGGCGGGGTCCGGCAGCCGCGAGGAGATCACCACCAGACCGGGCAGCCGGGCGAGGGCGGCCAGGAGCGCGTGGCGCGCACGCGGGTGCAGGTCGGGCTCGCGCACGACCACCGCGCGCAGGCCGGCCTCCACGCACTCCGCGACGGTGCCCACCAGGCTCCGGCCCAGGCTCAGCTGGGAGCGGTCGGTGAGCAGCAGCAGGCGCGGCGGTCCGCCGGGTCCGGGCCACGGCGAGGGGCGGGTCGGCCGGGCGCTCACGCCCCTGCCCCGATCCGGCCCTCGACGGGGCTGGAGGCCCGGGCGCTGCGCCGGCGGGGCACCCGCCCGGCGTGCCGCGCGGCGTGACCGGCCTCGACGGCCAGCCGCAGGGCGCACGCCATGCGCACGGGGTCCTCGGCGCGCGTCACGGCGGTCGCCGCGAGGACAGCGTCGCAGCCCAGCTCGAGCGCGAGCGCGGCGTCGCTGGCGGTGCCGACGCCTGCGTCGAGCACGACCGGCACGTCGACGGCGGCGACCAGGGCCTCGATGGCACGAGGGTTGAGCACGCCCAGCCCCGAGCCGATGGGCGAGCCCAGCGGCATCACCGCGGCGCAGCCGAGGTCGGCCAGCCGGCGCGCCACGACGGCGTCGTCGGTGGTGTAGGGAAGCACGGTGAAGCCGGAGCGCACCAGCGTCCCGGCGGCCTCGAGCAGCTCGACGGGGTCGGGCATCAGCGTGGCCTCGTCGCCGACGACCTCGAGCTTGACCCAGTCGGTGCCGAGCGCCTCGCGGGCCAGCTCCGCGGTGAGCACGGCCTCGCGGGCGGTGGTGCAGCCGGCGGTGTTGGGCAGCACCCGCACGCCGGCGCGGTCGAGCACGTCGAGCACCCCGCCGGGGCCCCGGGCGCCGGTGCGCCGCATGCTCACCGTGACCAGGCCGGGGCGGGCGGCCGCCAGCACGGCGGGCAGCAGCGCCAACGAGGGCAGGCCGCCGGTGCCGAGCAGGAGTCGGGAGGCGAGCGCGACGCCACCGACCACGAGGTCGTCGTCGGCGCTCATCCGCCCTGCACCGCCGTCACGACCTCGACCACGTCGCCGTCGGCGAGGCGCCGGTCCGCCAGCTGCGCACGGGGCACGACGACGCCGTTGAGGGCGACCGCGCAGCCGCGCCCGGCGCCGGTGGGGGCCAGCAGCTCGGCCAGCGTGGTGGTGTCGTCGAGGCTGCGCGCCTCGCCGTTGAGCACGACGTGGGTCATGGGCGGTCTCCGTCCGGGTGGAGGTGTGCTGGGGCGGTCGGGTGGGGGTGTGCCGGGGCGGTCGGGTGGCGGTGCGGTGGCGCGGGCGGCGGATCGAGGCGGCGCCGATCGAGGCGGCGCGGGTCGAGGCGGCGCGGGTCGAGGGCGGGCTCGACGTGGCCGTGGTCGAGGTGGTCGGCCACCAGCGCGGCCACGAGCGGGGCGAGCAGCACGCCGTGGCGGAAGAGACCGACGGCCAGCACGGTGTCGCCGTCGGGGCCCCTGTCGCCGACGGTGGCCGTGTCGCGGGCTCCCGGCGTCTCGCGCCCGCCGGTGCCCGTGTCGTGGCCGCCGTCGGCCCGACCCGCGGACCAGCGCGGCCCGGCCGGCCCCACGAGCGGCAGGTTGTCGGCCGTGGCCGGACGGTCGCGGGCGGTCGCCTCGAGCAGCTCGGCGCGGTCGAGCCCGGGCAGCAGCCGGCAGGCGGCCTCGAGCAGGCGGCGCACCCCGCCGGCGGTGACCACCGGGGGCGCGTCGTGCTCCTCGCTGGTCGCGCCGACGACCACCTCGCCGTCGGCGCGGGGCACGACGTAGACGGGCTCGCCGTGGACCCACCCGCGCACGGTGCGCTCGGGCGGGTCGTCGCTGCGCAGCCGCAGGACCTCCCCGCGCACGCCGCGCACCAGTCCGGTCGCGGCGATCCCGGTCGCGACCACCGTGCGGTCGACCGGGGCCCCCGACGGGGCCGGGAGGAGGCGGGCGCGGTGCCGGTCGAGCAGGGCGGCCACGACCTCGCGCGGGGCGACGCTGCCCTCGTCGGGCAGCAGGGCGGCTCCGGCGACGCCGGCGCCGAGGCGCGGCTCGAGGCTGCGGGCGGCCCGTCCGCCCACGACGTCGACGGGCCGGCCCAGGCGGGCCAGCAGCGCGGCCTGGCGCTCGACCAGCTGGAGGTCGGCGTCGTCACGACCGACGAGGAGCGTGCCGCCCGGGCGCAGCGCGACACCCCAGCGGCGGGCGGCGAACGGCCACAGCGCGAGGCTGCGCAGGCCCAGGTCGAGCAGCGC
Source organism: Nocardioides sp. Leaf307 (assembly GCF_001423135.1). Classification (NCBI taxonomy): domain Bacteria; kingdom Bacillati; phylum Actinomycetota; class Actinomycetes; order Propionibacteriales; family Nocardioidaceae; genus Nocardioides; species Nocardioides sp. Leaf307. The sequence continues at coordinate 843,320 of NZ_LMNY01000002.1, forward strand.
CTCCTCGCCGTGCCACACCTCGGCGGTGGGCGCGAGCATCCCCGCGGCGGCGTAGGACGCACCGCCACCGGGGGCCGGGTCGACGACCTCGACCTCGTGGCCGCGCCGCACCAGCTCGTCGGTGCAGGCCAGGCCGACGACCCCCGCGCCGAGCACCCGCACGCGCACGGCTCAGCCCCTCCGGGCCGAGCGGGGCGGAGCCCCGGCGCACCCCCTTGTCGGGGGACTCGACGGAGCGCTCGACGGCGGGCTCGGACGACGGGTGGTGGGACGTGACGACAGCACGGCTGCTCCTCGCTTCCTTCGCCGGCATGACCCGGATCAGGTTCGACGGTCGGAGCGGCTCAGCTCCCTCTCAGCTCGCTGCCGCGAGCTCCCGTGGTGGACGCCGTCGACCGTAGCAGCCGCTCCGGGCGCCTTCCAGGGGTCGACCGCGGAGCGGGGTCCTGCCCCACGGGGGCGCGCCCAGGCGTAGCCTTGCGGCCCGTGGCCAGCGAACCCGACTTCCGGTACTCCGACCTCCTCCCCACCGGCAAGGACGACACGCCCTACCGGTTGGTGACCGACGAGGGGGTCTCCACCTTCGAGGCCGGCGGGCGCACCTTCCTCCAGGTCGAGCCGGAGGCGATCCGGCGGCTGACCGCCGAGGCGATGCACGACATCAGCCACTACCTGCGCCCGGCCCACCTGGCCCAGCTGCGGAAGATCATCGACGACCCCGAGGCCTCCGGCAACGACCGCTTCGTGGCGCTCGACCTGCTCAAGAACGTCAACATCTCCGCCGGCGGCGTCCTGCCGATGTGCCAGGACACCGGCACCGCCATCGTCATGGGCAAGAAGTCCGAGGGCGTGCTCACCGGCGCCGACGACGGCGAGGCCATCAGCCGGGGCGTCTTCGACGCCTACACCCGGCTCAACCTGCGCTACTCCCAGCTGGCCCCGCTGACCACCTACGAGGAGAAGAACACCGGCAGCAACCTGCCGGCCCAGATCGAGCTCTACTCCACGCCCGCCGCCGACGGCTCGCCGGAGTACAAGTTCCTCTTCATGGCCAAGGGCGGTGGGTCGGCCAACAAGTCGTTCCTCTTCCAGGAGACCAAGGCGATCCTCAACCCGAAGCGGATGCTGGAGTTCCTCGACGAGAAGATCCGCTCCCTCGGCACCGCCGCGTGCCCGCCGTACCACCTCGCCGTGGTCATCGGCGGCACGAGCGCGGAGTTCGCGCTCAAGACCGCCAAGTACGCCTCGGCGCACTACCTCGACAACCTGCCCACCGAGGGCTCGATGAGCGCCCACGGCTTCCGCGACCTCGAGCTGGAGGAGCAGGTCTTCGAGCTGACCCAGTCCTTCGGGATCGGCGCGCAGTTCGGCGGCAAGTACTTCTGCCACGACGTGCGGGTCGTGCGCCTGCCGCGCCACGGCGCCTCGTGCCCGGTCGCGATCGCCGTCTCCTGCTCGGCCGACCGCCAGGCGCTGGGCAAGATCACCGCCGAGGGCGTCTTCCTCGAGCAGCTGGAGACCGACCCCGCGCAGTACCTCCCCGAGCCGGAGGTGCAGGACCTCGTCGGCGCCGGCGACGTCGTGCGCATCGACCTGACCCGCCCGATGGACGAGATCCTCGCCGAGCTCACCCGCCACCCGGTCAAGACCCGCCTCTCGCTCACCGGCCCGCTGGTGGTCGCCCGCGACATCGCGCACGCCAAGATCCAGGAGCGCCTCGACGCCGGCGAGGAGATGCCGCAGTACCTCCAGGACCACCCGGTCTACTACGCCGGCCCCGCCAAGACCCCCGACGGCATGGCGTCCGGCTCCTTCGGCCCCACCACCGCCGGGCGGATGGACTCCTACGTGCGGTCCTTCCAGGCCGCCGGCGGCTCGAAGGTGATGCTGGCCAAGGGCAACCGCTCGAAGCAGGTCACCGAGTCGTGCGAGGCCCACGGCGGCTTCTACCTCGGCTCCATCGGCGGACCCGCCGCCCGGCTGGCCCAGGACTGCATCACCTCGGTGGAGGTGCTGGAGTACGCCGAGCTCGGCATGGAGGCGGTGTGGAAGATCGAGGTCGAGGACTTCCCGGCCTTCATCGTCGTCGACGACAAGGGCAACGACTTCTTCACCGACCCCTCCGGCGCCGTCACGGTGCCGCTGAGCGCGCTGGGCGCCGGCCTGCGGGTGCGCTCGCAGGAGTAGCCCTACCCCGCGACGCACGACGCCCCCGCACCGGTCCGGTGCGGGGGCGTCGTGCGTCGCAGGGTCCGGTCAGGTACGTCGGGCGCCGGCGTTGGGGTTGGCGTTGGGCCCCGCAGGACCCTCGTCGACGGATCCGCTCTCGGCGTCGGGGGCGCCGGCGACGGCCTGGTCGGGCATGATCGGGTCGCCCGCGTCCTCGAGGTTGCCGACCTCGGAGAGCTGGCCGTCCTGGTCGCCGGGACCGGGGCGCTCGTGGGCGTTGTCCTTCTCCGCGGCGCGCTCCGGGTCGTGCTCGGTGTAGAGCTTCGAGCCGGCGGCGTCGGGCTTCGGCGTCGCGTGCTGGGATCCCTGGCCGGTGCCGGCCTCGTGGTCGCTCATCGGTCCTCCTCGCGGTCGGCGGGTCCGACCGTCTCGAACGTACTGCGCCGCCGGCCCGGCCCCGAGCCCACCGGGGGTCCCGGGGCCGATCCGGTCCCAAAGGGTGGGCGGGCCGGGTGGGCCGGTCAGGCCGCGACGGGCTCGCGGCGCGCTCCCCGGCCGGCGAGCACGTGGTCGAGGGCGAGGCGCCCCGGCACGACGCCGAGCACGAGCGCGCCGAGCCCCAGCGCGGCCACGAGCTCCCAGCCGCCCTCGGCGGCGAAGAGACCGCTGCCGCGGTGCACGAACCACCACGCGCCGGCCATCGTGGCCGCCACCAGCAGGCCGGCGACCGGCGTGAGCAGCCCGAGCACGAGCAGGACGCCGCCGCCGAGCTCGGCCACGACCGCGAAGACGGCCGCGGCCGTGGGGGCGGGGATGCCCAGCTGGGCGAAGCCGTCGGCCGTGGCGCCCACGCCCTGGTCGACGAGCTTCTGCCAGCCGTGGGCGATCAGCACGGCGCCGAGCAGCAGGCGGGCGAGCAGGAGCACGACGTCCTGCGCGGCGGGGGGCAGACGGTTCCCGAGAACGGTCGACACGGGGGTTCCTCCAGAGGGGGCGACGGGGGTCGGTAGTTGACGCTTCCACCACCGTAGGGAGCCCGGCTGAGAGCGACCTGAGCCCCGCGTGACGGCCGTGTGACGCCCGGGTGACGTCGCGTCCCGCGATGGGCGAGGATGACGGGGTGCAGCCCGGAGCCGGTCCCGTCGAGGTCCACCACGTCGAGGTCGCCCGCGCCGAGAGCGCGCGCGGCGAGCTGGTGCTGCGCGAGCGCCGCGGTGACGACGGCTCGCGGGCGCTGGAGCTGCGCGCCAACGGCGTCTTCGTCATGGACACCGTGGAGGTGCACACCGAGCGGGCGCTGGCCCGTGCCGCGCTGGAGCTGTGCGACGACCCCCGAGACGTCGTCGTCGGTGGTCTGGGCCTGGGCTACACGATGCACGAGGTGCTGGCCGACCCCCGGGTCGAGCGCTGCGCCGTGGTCGAGGTCGAGGAGGCGCTGGTCGCCTGGATGCGCGACGGCACCGTGCCGCACGGCCCCGCGCTGATGGCCGACGCCCGGGCCCGCGTGGTGGTGGCCGACGTCGCGGTCGCCCTCGCCGAGGCGCGCCCCGCGTCGTACGACCTGCTGCTGCTCGACGTCGACAACGGACCCGACCACCTCGTGCACGACGCCAACGCCTCGCTCTACCAGGCGCCGTTCCTCGACCGGGCCCGCAGCGTGCTGCGCCCCGGCGGGGTGCTGGTGGTGTGGTCGGCCGACGCCTCCCCACGCCTGGAGGAGACGATGCGCGCGGTGCTCGGCGAGGTCGAGGCGCGCCCCTTCCCCGTGCGCCTGCAGGAGCGCGAGGAGACGTACTGGCTCTACGTCTCGCGGGTACCGTCCCAGGTGTGAGCGACTCCGACCTCCCCACCGGTTCCCCGACCCGCACCTCCCCCGCGTCCGACGGCCCACCGACGCGGGTCGAGCACGACAGCATGGGCGAGGTGGAGGTGCCGCGCGACGCGCTGTGGCGGGCCCAGACCCAGCGTGCGGTGGAGAACTTCCCGATCAGCGGCACGCCGATCGAGCCGCGGCTGGTCGCGGCCATCGGCCAGGTCAAGGCGGCCGCGGCGCGCGCCAACGCCGCGCTGGGCATCCTGCCCGAGGAGCAGGCCGCCGCCATCGCGGCCGCCGCCGACGAGGTCGCCGCCGGCGCCCACGTCGAGGCCTTCCCCGTCGACGTCTTCCAGACCGGCTCCGGCACCAGCTCCAACATGAACGCCAACGAGGTGATCGCCTCGCTGGCCGCCCGCGCGGGCGTCGAGGTGCACCCCAACGACCACGTCAACGCCAGCCAGTCGAGCAACGACACCTTCCCGACCGCGATCCACGTGGCGGCCACCCTGGCCGTCACCGAGGACCTGCTGCCCGCCCTCGACGTGCTGGCCTCCTCCCTGGAGGCCAAGGCCGAGCAGTTCGCCGGGCTGGTGAAGTCGGGGCGCACCCACCTCATGGACGCCACCCCGGTGATGCTCGGCCAGGAGCTCGGCGGCTACGCCGCCACGGTGCGCTACGCCGCGGAGCGGCTGGAGTCGGTGCTCCCCCGGGTGCGCGAGCTGCCGCTGGGCGGCACGGCCGTCGGCACCGGCATCAACACCCCGCGGGGCTTCCCGCAGCGCGCCATCGCGCTGCTCGGCGAGCAGACCGGGCAGCCCTTCACCGAGGCCCGCGACCACTTCGAGGCCCAGGGCACCCGCGACTCCCTCGTCGAGCTCTCCGGGGTGCTGCGCACCTACGCCGTGGGCCTGACCAAGATCTGCAACGACCTGCGCTGGATGTCCTCGGGGCCCACCACGGGTCTGGCGGAGATCCACCTGCCCGACCTCCAGCCCGGCTCGAGCATCATGCCCGGCAAGGTCAACCCGGTCCTGCCCGAGGCCACGCTCATGGTCTGCGCCCAGGTCATCGGCAACGACACCACCGTCACCGTGGCCGGCGCCAGCGGCTCCTTCGAGCTCAACGTCGCGATGCCGGTGATCGCGCGCAACCTGCTGGAGTCGGTGCGCCTGCTCGCCACCTCCTCGACCCTGCTGGCGCGTCGCTGCGTCGACGGCGTCACCGCCGACGCCGGGCGCATGCGTGGCTACGCCGAGTCCTCGCCCTCCGTGGTGACCCCGCTCAACAAGCACATCGGCTACGAGGCCGCCGCGACGGTCGCCAAGCGGGCCCTCGCCGACGGCGCCACCATCCGCGAGACCGTCGTCGCGATGGGCTTCCTCGAGCGCGGCGAGCTCACCGAGGCCCAGCTCGACGAGGCCCTCGACGTGGAGTCGATGACGCACCCCTGAGCCCGGCGGGCGAGCCCGCCGGGCGCGGGTCAGCCCAGCTGGAAGGGGTCGCGGGTGCCGCCGGTGAGCTCCACGAAGACCGACTTGTCCTCGAGGTACTCCCCCACGGCGTCGCTGCCGTTCTCCCGACCGATGCCCGACATCCCGAAGCCGCCGAAGGGCATGTTGGGCGCCACGACGCGGTAGGCGTTGATCCACACCGTGCCCGCGCGCAGCCTGCCGGCCACCCGGTGGGCGCGGTGCACGTCCTTGGTCCAGACCGCCCCGGCCAGGCCGTAGGGGGTGTCGTTGGCCAGGCGCACGGCCTCGTCCTCGTCGCTGAAGGTGTAGGCCGACAGCACGGGCCCGAACACCTCCTCGCGCACGATGGTCGCCTCGGGCTCCGCGACGACCACGGTGGGGCGCACGAAGAGACCGCCGAGGTCGTCGTTGGGGCCGCCGCCGGTGGCGATGGTCCACCCCTCCTCGCGGGCGCCGTCGAGGTAGCCCAGCACCTTCTCGTACTGCGGGCGGTTGGCGACCGGCCCCATCTCGGTGCCGGCGTCGGTCGGGTCGCCCTGCACGATGCTCTCGGCGCGGGCCACGACCTTGGCGACGAGCTCGTCTTTGACCGACTCGTGCACGATCAGGCGGGAGCCGGCCATGCAGGTCTGGCCGGTGGCCGCGAAGACCCCGGCCACCAGGCCGTTGGCCGCCGCGTCGAGGTCGGCGTCGGCGAAGACGACCTGGGGCGACTTGCCGCCCAGCTCGAGGGTGACCTTGTTGATGTTGGCCACGGCGGCCTGGGCCACCTTCGCCCCGGTCGCGGTGGAGCCGGTGAAGGCGACCTTGTCCACGCCCGGGTGGGCGGCCAGGCGCTCGCCGGTGGAGCGGTCCCAGCCGGTGACGACGTTGAGCACCCCGGCGGGCAGGCCGGCCTCGTGGAGCACCTCGGCGAAGGCCACGGTCGAGGCCGGGGCGTGCTCGGAGGGCTTGACCACCGCGGTGCACCCGGCGGCGAGCAGCGGCGCGAGCTTGAAGGTGAGCAGCAGCAGGGGGCTGTTCCAGGGCGTGATCGCGCCGACGACGCCGACCGGCTCGCGCACGGTGTAGCCGAAGTAGGTCTGCGGCGCGAGCGCCGGCACGGTCTTGCCCTCCAGCTTGTCGGCCAGGCCGGAGAAGTAGAGGTACCACGCGCCGAGGCCCTTGAGCTGGCCGCGCATCTCCCGCATGAGCTTGCCCGAGTCGCGCACCTCCAGCAGCGCCAGGCGCTCGGCGTTGGCGGTGATCGCGGCGGCGATGTCGCGCATGACCGCAGCGCGCTCGAAGCCGCTGCGCGCTCCCCACTCGCCCTCGAAGGCCGCGCGTGCGGAGGCCACGGCCCGGTCGACGTCGTCCGGCCCGCCGTCGGCCACGACGGCCCAGGGGCGGCCGGTGTAGGGGTTGGTCGACTCGAAGGTGCGGCCCGACAGGGCGTCGACCCGCTCGCCGTCGATGAAGAGCTGGAAGGTCTCGAGGTCGCCGGACTCGCTCACGTGGACTCCCGTGGTCGGGGGCCGGCTCCGACGCCGGCCGTCGTCACGACGCTAGGCGGCCCGGCGGCGGGCCGACTATCCGTTGCGCGCCCGCCCCCGGCCGCTCAGCGCAGCGCGCCCACGTGTGGGCTCAGCGCTGCAGGGTGGCGCTGGGCAGCTCGTCGAACTGCGCGCGGTACTGCTGGGCGAAGCGCGACTGGTGGAAGAAGCCCCAGCGCGTGGCCACGTCGGTGACGCGGGTCTCCAGCGGGTCGCTGGCCAGCAGCTCGGCGCGCACCTTGGCCAGGCGCACCCGGCGCACGTGGGCCATGGGCGACTCGCCCAGCTGCTCCTGGAAGGCGGCGTGCAGCGTGCGGACGCTCACGCAGCCCACCCGGGCCAGCACCTCGGGGGTCAGCGCCTCGTGGGCGTGCTCCTCGATGTGGCGTACGACGGGCGCCAGCCGTCCCAGCCGGGCACGGTCGCCACGACCGGTGAGGTCGTCGGTGTACTGGTGGCGCCCGGCCAGCAGCAGCTGGGTCAGCACGTAGGACTCCAGCTGGCGGCGCGCCAGCGGGCTGTCGGCGAGCCCACCGGGCCGGTCGAGCTCGGTGGCCAGGAACTGCACCGAGCGCAGCAGCGACTGCCCGGCCGCCGACTCCAGGTCGAGGAAGAGGTCGAAGGCGACGACGTCGACCACCGGACGGCCCAGCAGGTCGGCGAGGTGCGACTCCAGGCCCGCCCGCGAGATCTTGAGGATGAGCTGCTCGGCGTCGTGGGACCACCGCACCGTGGTCTGCACGTCGGGGGTGAGCACCGTGCCGCCGCGCCGGGGCCGGGTGTGGGCGCTCGACCGTCCGCCGCGCGAGGCCCAGGTCTCCCCGACCAGGTCGAGGTTGACGTGGTAGCACACGTCGGTCGGCGGCATCCACAGCTCGGTCTCGGCCTGGTAGGTGAGGTAGCCCAGCGTGAGGTGACGGTCGGTGACGGCGTTGAGACGCATGTCGAGCACGTCGCTGCCGCCCTCGAGACGGTGGGGCAGGTAGACCGACGTGACGGCCTCCCGGGCCTCCTCGAAGCTGGTGGTGTGCACCACCGGAGCGCTGGTCAGGTAGTCGCCCACGTCGTCCCTCCCCGGCCGGGGAACCGCCCCGTGACCGTCGTCACGCATCGTAGGCGAGGCGGTGTAGCCGCACCCCGAGCGGCCCGCCCCGGGGCGGACCGCTCGGGGCCCCTCAGCGGCCCAGCAGGTCGAGGGCCGCCGAGGCGATGCTCGTGACGTCGATCCCGTGCAGGGCGTAGGCGTCGGGCAGGCTCGTGGACTGCCCGAACTGCGAGACCCCGAGGCAGCGCATCCGGTCGCCGCGCGCACCGGCGAGGAAGGCCAGGGTGTGGGGGTGGCCGTCGAGCACCGTGACCAGCGGGGCGGGGTGACCCGGCGGCAGCAGCAGGTCGAGCACGCCCGAGCCGGTGCCGCCCTCGCGGTCGCCACGCTGCTGGAAGGAGCGCCAGACCAGGTCGGGGCTGGTCAGACAGACCACGCCCGCCACGATCCCGCGCTCGCCCAGCCGCGTCGCCGCGGCGAGCACCTCGGGCATGACCGCGCCCACTCCCACCAGGGTGACCTGCTCCGTCGCGGGGTCGTGGTCGGTGATGCGGTAGCCGCCGGCGACGGCCTGGCGGCGACGCCGCTCGCGCCCCTCCGGGTCCTCCGGCACCCGCGCCAGCGCCGGGTCGACCGGTCGGGTCGAGAGGCGGAGGTAGGCCGAGGTGCCGTCGGGGCGCCCGACCTGGTCCATGGCGCGCAGCACGCACCACTCCAGGTCGTGGGCGAAGGCCGGCTCCCAGGCCACGCAGCCCGGCTGCTCGAGGCCGATCGAGGGCGTCGACACCGACTGGTGGGCGCCGCCCTCGGGCGCCAGCGTGACCCCCGACGGGGTGCCGACGAGGATCGACTGGCCGCCGGCGTAGAGGCCGAAGGACCACGGCTCGAGCGCACGCCCCACGAAGGGGTCGTAGAAGGTGCCGATCGGGATCAGCCGCTCCCCCCAGCGCGACCAGGTGGCGCCGAGCTCGCCGAGCAGGCCGACGGTGTTGACCTCCGCGATGCCCAGCTCGATGTGCTGGCCGCTCTGCGACTCCGACCAGCGCAGCAGCCGCTCGGCGTCGTCGGCGAACCAGTCGCGCCGCTCGGCCACCGACCACACGCCGGTCTTGTTGATCCAGCCGCCGAGGTTGGTCGACGAGGCGACGTCGGGGCTGCAGGTGACGACCCGGGCAGCGGTCTCGGGTGCGTCGCGCACCAGGTCGGCCAGCAGCCGGCCGAGGGCGGCCTGCGTCGACACGGGCTTGCGGTGCTCGTGGCCGAGCTCGGCGGGCACGCTGAGCCGGCCCACCTCGGAGACCGGCGGCCGGGCCAGGTCGGCCGCGCGGCGGGCCGCGAGGCGACCGGCGGGCGAGTCGGGGGCGAAGCCGACCCACGGGTCGTCCAGGGACGTGCCGGAGGCCTCCGCGAGGGCCTGCATCTGGGTGGCGTTGAGCAGCACGGAGTGGTTGTTGGGGTGGCCCTCGGTGGGCAGGCCGCGCCCCTTGACGGTGTAGGCGAAGACCACGGTGGGCCGGTGGTCGTCGACCGCGGCGAAGGTGTCGACGAGCAGGCCGAGGTCGTGGCCGCCCAGGTCGCGCACCGCCGCCGACAGCTCGGCCGCGGGCACCGCGGCGAGCAGGTCGCGCAGCGCGGGGTCGCCCTGGTCGCCCTGGTCGCCCAGCACGCGCGCGGCCAGCTCGGAGGAGTCGGCGCGCAGCAGCCGCTGGTACTCCTCGTTGGGCATCGACTCCATGCGCCGGCGCAGCGCCTCGCCGCCGGGGCGCGCGAAGAGCTCGCCGATGCGGCGGCCCCACTTGAGGGTCACCACCTGCCAGCCGGCCGCCTCGAACATCGCCGCGAGCCGCTGGATCTGGATGTCGGGCACGACCCGGTCCAGCGACTGCCGGTTGAGGTCGACCACCCACAGCAGCTCCCCCAGGCTGGCGACCTGGGGGTCGGCCACGGCCTCCCAGATCGCACCCTCGTCGAGCTCGGCGTCGCCGAGCAGGCTGATGAATCGGCCCGCCTCGGGGGTGGAGCCGGGGAACTGCGAGCGCACGTAGCGGTGGGCCATCGCCGCCCACAGCGTGGCGGTGGCCCCGATGCCGACCGACCCGGTGGAGAAGTCGACGGTGTCGGGGTCCTTGGAGCGCGACGGGTAGGCCTGGAGGCCGCCGCGCTCGCGCAGGGTCGGCAGGTAGGAGGCGTCGAGGTCCCCGAGGAGGTGGTTGACCGCGTGGAGCACCGGCGAGGCGTGGGGCTTGACCGAGACCCGGTCGCGGTGGTCGAGACCGTGGAACCACAGCGCCACCATGATGTCGACCATCGAGGCCGACGACGACTGGTGGCCGCCCACCTTCACCCCGGTGTCGTTGGGACGACCGCGGTTGGCCGCGTCGACGATGGCGCTGGCCAGCCACAGCACACGCTGGGAGACCTGCCGCAGGGTCTCGACGTCGACGCCGCGGGTGGCCTCGGGGCCGTCGGGGCCGCTCGGGACGTCGCCGCGGTCGGTGGCCTGCTCGGGGGTGCTGGTCACGCTGTCTCCTGGGATCCGGTGGCGGGGTCGGGCTGGTCGCACTCTGCCTCGGCGGTGCACGCGCGGCACGGGCAGGGTCGCCCGAGCAGACCCGCCACGACCTGGTGGGTGTGCTCGCCGAGGTCGGGCCCGACCTCGCCCAGCGGCAGGGAGCGCTCGCCGAGCACGGGCACGATCCCCGGGAAGGCGACCTCGCGGGTGGTGCCGCCGACGTCGACCGGGCGCCACTGCACCATGTCGCGGGCGAGGTACTGCTCGTCGGCCACGATGTCGTCGGCCTGGTAGATCGGCCCGGCCGGCACGCCCGCCTCCTCGAGGCGCGCGAGGACCTCGGCGCGGTCGAGGGTGCCGGTCCACGCCTCGATGGCCCCGTCGAGCTCCTCGCGGCGCTCCCAGCGCTGGGCGTTGCGCGCGAGCCCGGGGTCCTCGGCGAGGTCGGGACGGCCGATGGCGCGCATGTAGCGCCCGAAGATGCCGTCGGCGTTGCCGGCCACGACCACCGACTGGCCGTCGGCGCACCGGTAGGCGTTGGAGGGGGCGATGCCCTCCATGCGGCCGCCCGTGCGCTCGCGGAGCACGTCGTGGGCGCTGTAGTCGGGCACCAGCGACTCCATCATCGAGAACACCGCCTCGTGCAGGGCGACGTCGATGTGGCGCGCGGCAGGGCCCACCGGGGGCGCTGCCAGCCGGCGGCGCTGCTCGCGGTCGAAGAGCGACATCACGACGCCGAAGGCGGCGTAGAGGCCGGCGATGGAGTCGCCGATCGAGACCCCGACCCGTGCCGGCGGACGGTCGGCCTCCCCGACCAGCTCGCGCATGCCGCCGAAGGCCTCGGCGACCGCCGCGAAGCCCGGCCGCGCCGACAGCGGCCCGGTCTGGCCGAAGGCGGAGACACGGGCCACCACGAGCTCGGGGTTGACGCGCTCCAGCGTCGCGGCGTCCAGGCCCCACCGGTCGAGGGTGCCGGGGCGGAAGTTCTCCACCAGGGCGTCGGAGCGGGCGACGAGGTCGAGCACGGTGTCGCGCCCCTCCTGCGTGCGCAGGTCGAGCTCGACGGAGAGCTTCCCGCGGTTGATGGTGCGGTAGAGCATCGAGGTGTCGCCGGCGTAGAGGCGCCAGTTGCGCAGCTCGTCGCCGGTGCGCGGGCGCTCGATCTTGACCACCTCGGCGCCGAAGTCGGCCAGCAGCCGTCCCGCCGTCGGCGCGGCGATGAAGTTGCCCAGCTCCACGACCCGCAGGCCGGCCAGGGGCCGTTCGCGGTCCGGTCCGGCGGCGCTCATGCCGGGCCGCCGAAGTCGCCGGCGGGCACGAGCAGGCCCTGCACGGGGCTGTCGAGCCGCTGCGAGAGCCACCGCGCCACCTCGGCGGCGGCCGGCTGGTCGAGCCGGGCCGGCCCCGCGACGTCGACCCCGCCTCGCCGCAGCAGCCAGGCCAGGTCCTCGGTGGCGATGTTGCCGGTGGCGGCGGGCGCGAACGGGCAGCCGCCGAAGCCGCCGATCGAGGCGTCGAGGGCCACGCGCGCGCCCTCGCGCAGCGCCAGCCCGGTGGCCGCCCAGGCGTTGGCGTAGCCGGTGTTGCGGGTGTTGTGGAAGTGGAAGCGCAGCCCGGCGGCGCGCGCGTCCTGCGCCACGTGGGAGCCCAGCTCCTCGACCTGCGTGGGCACGCCGACGCCGACCGTGTCGGCCAGCGCCAGCTCGTCGGCGCCCAGGTCGAGGGCACGGTCGACGACGTCGCGCCAGCGCGCGGCGGGCACGTCGCCCTCGAAGGGGCACCCGAAGGCCACGGCGAGGGTGACCGAGACCGTGCGGCCCGCCTCGTGGCCGATCCTCACGACGTCGCGGGCCTGCTCGAGCAGGGCCGCGGTGTCGGCGCCCTGGTTGCGCACGGCGAAGGTGTCGGTCACCGGCACCACCATGTTGAGCTCGTGACAGCCGGTGAGCACCGCGCGCTCGGCCCCACGGCGGTTCAGCACCAGCCCGACGTACGTCGCGTCGCTGCGGTCGGGCAGGGCGGCGAGGAGCTCCTCGGCCCCGGCCATCTGCGGCACCCGGTCGGGGCGCACGAAGCTCGCGACCTCCAGTCGCCGCAGCCCGAGGTCGAGCAGCCGCTCGACCAGGGCCACCCGGGTCTCGACGGGGAGCGCGCGGTCCTCGTTCTGCAGGCCGTCGCGCGGGCCGACCTCGACCAGCTCGACGGGGGTGCGGGGGGCGCCGGTCACGCGGGCTCCTTCTTCAGAGCGGCCTCGCGGCCGCGTGGTCGGGACGGCAGGACGCACCGCCGGACGGTGCGTCCTCCCGCAGTCTGGTCGGGCCCCCGCGGGGTCACTATCCGGCCTGCGCACCCACCTGACCGATCCGTGCACACCTGGCCCCCAGCCATGGCCGAGCGGCCCCTGCTGTGGCCATCATCACGTCATGGACTACGCCGAGGCCCGAGCCGCCTTCTTCACGCCCCGCGAGGGCACCACCCACGACGTCGGGTGGAGCACCCCCGCCCGCCGCCTGCGCGACACCATCGAGCCGCTGGCCGCGGTCTGCTACTGGAGCGAGCCGGCCTACGACGCCTACGCCGCGCACGGCCTCGACTTCCTGCTCGGCTACGTGTGGGGCCGCTCCAGCAGCCTGGGCGAGCCCGAGGCCATGGTCGCGGTCTCGTCCTTCGGGGTCTTCGAGCCCGGCCTGGTGAGCGGGCTCTACGACGCCGGGCGCGCCGCGCTGCCGCTGGCGCAGATGCGCGCCGCCCGCGCCGCGGGGTCCTCGGCGGCCCTGGCGGCCGTGCTGGGTGAGGACCCCGACGGTCTCGACGAGGTCCTGGCGCTGCTGGAGCGGGCGGTCGCGGCCGCGCCGCTGCCGGGGCGTCCGATGTTCGCCGGGCTGCTCGGGGCCGGCTGGCCCGAGGACCGCCTGGCCCGGCTGTGGCACGGCTGCAACCTGCTGCGCGAGCACCGCGGCGACGGGCACCTGGCGGCGCTCGCCGGCGCCGGCCTCGACGGCGTGGAGGCCAACGTGCTGACCGAGCTGTGGGTGGGCTGGGAGCCGCTGGCCTACACCGCGAGCCGCGGGTGGTCCCCGGAGCAGATGGAGGCGGCGACCGCCTCGCTCACCGCGCGCGGCCTGGTGGCCGACGGGCGCCTGACCGAGGCCGGCCGCGCGCTGCGCGAGGAGGTCGAGGAGGCCACCGACCGCGGGGAGCAGCGGGTCGTCGAGGCGCTGGGCGAGGAGCTCGACGGTCTCCTGGAGCGGCTCTCGGGGTGGTCTCAGGCCGTGGTCGACCGTGGCTGGTTCCCGCCCGACCCCTACAAGCGCGCCGCGGGCTGAGCCCCGCACCCACGGCCGCGCCGCCCCGAGGGGTCTCGGGGCGGCGCGGCCGTCGCGCTGGCGACAGCAGGGCGGGTCGGGGCGGGTCAGGGCGTGACGACGACCTTGATCGCGCCGTCGCTCTTCGAGGCCGCGGTCGCGAAGGCCTCTTCGATCTGGTCGAGGCCGAAGCGGTGCGTCACCACGGGGTCGAGGTCGATGCGCCCGGAGCGCACCAGCTCGAGGCTGCGCTCGTACTGCCCGCGCCCGCCGTTGCCGCCCACGCCGTAGACCGTGAGGGTCTTGGCCATGATCGGGATCACCGGCAGCGGGGGCAGGTCGTTGGCCCAGCCGATGTGCGCCACCTTGCCCTCCTTGCGCACCGCGTCGAGCACCATCGCCGACGACGCCGGGAAGCCGCTGGTCTCGATGACGATGTCGGCGCCCGCGCCGTCGGTGAGGTCGAGGATCGCCTGGGTCGCGTCGGTCCGGGTGACGTCGATGCAGTCGCTCGCGCCGTAGGCCCGCGACACCGCGAAGGGCGCCTCCCGGGCGTCGGTGACGATCAGGCGGCCTGCGCCCGAGAGCGCGCAGAGGCGGGTCAGCGCGAGCCCGATCGGGCCCTGCCCGAGCACGACCACGCTCTCGCCCAGCACGATCCGGAGCCGGTCGACGGTGTTGAGACCGACGGCCAGCGGCTCCAGGAGCGCGGCCTGCCAGGCCTCGACGCCGTCGGGACGCGGGATGAGGTTCACCACGGGCACGGCGATCCGCTCGGTGAGGCAGCCGTCGGACCACAGGCCGATGAGCTTCTTCTTCTTGCAGTCGAAGGGCTTGTCGGTGTGGCACTCGGGGCAGTCGCCGCACGGCAGCGACGGCTTCACCGCGACGGCCCGACCCACCCACGACTCGTCGACGCCCTCGCCCACGCTGAGCACCCGGCCGGAGAAGTCGTGGCCCGGGACCCGGGGGAAGGGGGTGTCGATGCGCCCGTCGTACTGGTGGACGTCGGTGCCGCACAGCGACGCCGCCTCGATCGTGAGCACGACCCACCCGGGGCGGGCCTCGGGCTCGGGGCGCTCCTGCAGCTCGACGGTCTCCAGGCCCGTCAGCACCGCGGCGCGCATCAGACGCCCTCGGGCGCGAAGCCGCGGTCGCGCATGATCTCGAAGGCCTGCTCGGTGTGGCCGGAGGCGTGGCCCACGATGAGCGGCGTCCACTCCTCGACCGTCATCGTGCCGAGGTCGGGGATGGTGACGGTGCGAGCGAGCAGCTCGGCCGGCACCACCGCACCGGCGGTGGCCAGGGTGCGCCGGGTGCGGGCGAGCTGCCCACGGGCGAGGTCGATGGTGGGCGGCGGGTAGCCCGTGAGGTCGTGACCGACCTCCTCGCGGAAGAAGAAGTCGAGCTCGGGGTCGGCCTCGAGGCGTCGCATGTCGCCGAGCCACAGGATCGCGCACATGTTGATGTGCGAGACGACCTGGGCCACCGTCCAGCCACCGTCGCGGTGGGCGCGGTGCAGGTCGCCGTCGGTGAGCTCGGCCAGAGCGGCGTCGAGCCGGCCCAGGTCGCGGTCGGCGTCGGCGAGGGCCTGCGCAATGGCCGCAGGGGGGCCGGTGGTGGTGGCGTCGGTGGTGTCAGCGTCGACCACGGTGTGTCCTCTCGGGCAGGGCCAGGTCGGCGACCCGGCGCTGCTGCGATCCTCCGACCGCCCGCACGGCGTCCACAAGGCCGCTGAGCGCAACGCCGCACCACCTCGTCGCAGCCGGGCGCGGCTGCGCGGCGCGACGCCGTGGGTCGGCCACACTGCGGGCGTGGAGACCCAGACGCAGCCCCGCCCCCGCTACCGCACGTCGCTCGGCCTGGGCTACCTCGTGCTGGGCGTGATCGCCCTCGTGCTCGGCGCGCTGCTCGTCGACGCCGTCGGGGGCGAGCCCGTCCTCACCGCGGCCGGGTGGGTGCTCGGGGTCCTCGGCGGCTACAGCGTGCTGACCGCGGCCGTCGCCCGAGGCGTGCAGCTCTTCCACGACGCGTGAGCGCACCGCGGTCCTGACGTCGACCGGTGGCGGTCGACGCGCCGGTCAGTACCAGCCGACGCTCTCGCTGTGGGCCCAGGCGCCGCAGGGGCTGCCGTAGCGGTCCTGGATGTAGCCCAGCCCCCACCGGATCTGCGTGGCGGGGTTGGTGGCCCAGTCGGCGCCGGCGGAGGCCATCTTCTCGCCGGGCAGCGCCTGCGGGATGCCGTAGGCCGAGGAGGTCGGGTTGTCGGCGTTCACGGTCCAGTTCGACTCGCGGGTCCACAGCGAGTCGAGGCAGCCGAACTGGTCGGAGGAGAAGCCGAACTCGCCCATCAGCGACTGCGCGATCGAGCGCGGGTCGAGGTCGGCGATGTCCTCGGTGCGGGTCAGCGCCGGGCCCTCGTCGGCCGAGAGCGCAGCGACCTTGGCCGGGTCGCTGGCGACGCGGCGGTCGGCGGAGCGCGACACGGAGGGCTGGCGCTCCTCGAGCACGGCGCTGCCGGTGACCAGCTCGACGCCGGCGGTCGCGTCGTCGGGGTCGACCGCCGCCGCGACCGGCGAGGCGGCGTCGGCGCTCACGGAGTCGGCGGCGCTCACGGCCGGGTCGGACCCGACCACGCCGCCGGCGACGCTCACGCCGGTGGCCGCGACGGCCAACGAGGAGAGGACCACGGTGCTGCGCAGGGCCTGGCGGGGCACCTGGGCCACGCGCGAGGGCGCGGGAGCCGAGCGGTGCTTCGGGACGTACTTCACGTGCTTCGACAAGGCGATGGACTCACGGGTAGACGACACGGGCCGATGCTCTGGTCACGCGATCGGGCGGTCTGCCCCGGTGGATCACGAGTGACGAACGCCGTCCACCTTGCATGACCATCCAGGGGCACGCAAACCGAACCGCCACGGTGGTGGACAAAGGTGGCGCGGGTCTCGTCACATGCGTCACAGCAGACCTCCGACGCCACACCGGCCCCGCCCGGGGTGGGCGGGGCCGGTGAGGGGCGAGGACCTGGAGCCGTCAGAGCGTGACGTTCTCCAGCATCTCGGTGACCAGTGCGGCGATGGGCGAGCGCTCGGAGCGCGTCAGCGTGACGTGGGCGAAGAGCGGGTGGCCCTTGAGCTTCTCGATCACCGCCACGACCCCGTCGTGGCGCCCGACCCGCAGGTTGTCGCGCTGCGCGACGTCGTGGGTGAGGACGACCTTGGAGTTGGCCCCGATGCGGGAGAGCACCGTGAGCAGCACGTTGCGCTCCAGCGACTGCGCCTCGTCGACGATGACGAAGGCGTCGTGCAGCGAACGGCCGCGGATGTGGGTCAGCGGGAGCACCTCGAGCATGCCGCGGTCGAGGATCTCGTCGATGACGTCGCGCGAGGTCATCGCGCCGAGGGTGTCGAAGACCGCCTGGCCCCAGGGCGACATCTTCTCCGACTCCGACCCGGGCAGGTAGCCGAGCTCCTGGCCCCCCACGGCGAAGAGCGGGCGGAAGACCACGACCTTCTTGTGCTGGCCGCGCTCGAGCACCGCCTCCAGCCCCGCGCACAGCGCCATGGCCGACTTGCCGGTGCCGGCGCGGCCGCCGAGCGACACGATGCCCACCTCGGGGTCGAGGAGCATCTCCAGCGCGATCCGCTGCTCCGCCGACCGGCCGTGGACGCCGAACGCCTCCCGGTCGCCGCGCACGAGGTGGACCTGCTTGTCGGGTCCGACGCGGCCGAGCGCGGAGCCGCGGTCGGAGAGCAGCACGAGACCCTGGTGGCACGGCAGGTCGCGGGCGGCGTCGAGGTCGACGACGCCGTCGTCGTAGAGCTCGTCGAGGTCGCTGGCCGCGACCTCCAGCTCGGCCATGCCGGAGTAGCCGGTGTCGGAGTCGCTGATCGCCTCCGCGCGGTACTCCTGCGCGTCGAGCCCGACCGCCGAGGCCTTGATCCGCAGCGGCAGGTCCTTGGAGACCAGGGTGACCGCGAGGCCCTCGGTGGAGAGGTTGTGGGCGACGGCGAGGATGCGGGTGTCGTTGTCGCCGAGGCGGAAGCCCGAGGGCAGCGAGCTGGCGTCGGTGTGGTTGAGCTCGACGCGCAGGGTGCCGCCCTCCTCCCCCACCGGCACCGGCTCGTCGAGGCGGCCGTGGAGGATGCGCAGCTCGTCGAGCGTGCGCAGGGCGGTGCGGGCGAAGTAGCCCAGCTCGGGGTGGTGACGCTTGCCCTCGAGCTCGGTGATGACCACGACGGGGAGCACCACCTCGTGCTCGGCGAAGCGCTTGAGGGCGCCGGGGTCGGCCAGCAGGACGCTGGTGTCGAGCACGTAGGTGCGCACCGCCGGCGCCGCGGCGCGGGCGGGGGCCTTGCGGCGGGTGCGGGTGGATCCGGGGGACTGCTGCGACTGCTGGGCCTGAGACGGCACGGGACACCCCTCACGGACCGCCGCGCGCACTCCTCGCCGCGGTCCTACTTCACACGGATGGACCGGGAAGGAACCCGCAGGCGGGAGTGCCCGCCTCCGTCCGCGCACGGCGACGAGCCGTGCGTGGTGCAGTCGTGGGTGAGCACGATCGGGCCTCCTGGTACGGCGGGCTTCCCCACCCGCCGATGCTTGCGAAAGTAGCCCCCCGCCGACCGGTTTCGAGGCAACACGCCGTGACGCGCTCGTGAACGTCACCGAGCCGGGACAGGCGGACGCGCAGGCGCCCCGCCGTCGCCGCCGGGCGGGCGTCGGGCAGGTCGGCCTCAGGAGCCGTGGCGGCGGTCGCGCAGGGCGTAGGCGCGGATCGCGCGCAGGAAGTCGACGCGGCGGAAGTCGGGCCAGTAGGCCTCGCAGAAGTAGAACTCCGACTTCGCGCTCTGCCACAGCAGGAAGCCGCCGAGCCGCTGCTCGCCGCTCGTGCGGATGACGAGGTCGGGGTCGGGCTGGCCCTTGGTGTAGAGATGGGCGGAGATGTGGTCGACCTCCAGCTGGGCCGCGAGCTCCTCCAGCGAGGTCCCGCGCTCGGCGTGCTCGAGCAGCAGCGAGCGCACGGCGTCGGCGATCTCGCGCCGTCCGCCGTAGCCCACGGCGACGTTGACCAGCATGCCGTCGACCTCGCGCGTGGCCTCCTGCGCCGCCTTGAGCCGCTCCGCGGTGGCCGCCGGCAGCAGGTCGAGCGCGCCCACCGGGTGCAGCCGCCAGCGCTGCTGGTCGGCCAGGGAGGCCACGGCCTCCTCGATGATCTCCAGCAGCGGCTCGAGCTCGTCGGGCGGCCGGTTGAGGTTGTCGGTGGAGAGCAGCCACAAGGTGACGACGCCGATGCCGACCTCGTCGCACCAGCCGAGCAGCGGCTCGATGTTGGCGGCCCCGGCGCGGTGGCCGTGGGCGGTGTCGCGACCCACGGCGCGGGCCCACCGACGGTTGCCGTCGAGCATCACCCCGACGTGCTGGGGCAGGTTGGCGGGCATGCGCCGCAGCACCCGCGCCTCGTAGGCCGGGTAGAGCACGCTCCTGAGCCCGCGCTTCCAGTCCGCCACCGGACAAGGTTAGCGCCGTCGGGGCGGTGGTCACCGCCTCGCCGACCAGGCGTCCTGGCTTCGGCGGGTCGACGTGCCGGCCGGTACTGTCGGGCCATGGACCAGCACATCCCCCAGGCGGTGCGCTCGAGGGTCGACTCGGTGCAGGAGACCATCAGCGAGACCCTCGCCGACATCAAGCCGAAGCTGCGCGGGTGGCTGCACCTCGGCACGGCCCCGCTGACCCTGGCCGCGGGCATCGTGCTGGTCGTGCTGTCGCCGACGGAGACCACGAAGATCGGCTCGGCCGTCTTCACCGGCTCCGCGCTGCTGCTGTTCACCGTCTCGGCGATCTACCACACCGGCACCTGGTCGCCGGCCGTCTGGGGCTTCCTGCGCCGCTTCGACCACTCCAACATCTTCATCCTCATCGCGGGCTCCTACACCCCGCTGACGCTGATCCTGCTCGACGGCTCGCAACAGGTCGTGCTGCTGACGACCATCTGGTCCACCGCCCTGCTCGGCGTCGGCTTCCGGGTGCTGTGGACCGACGCGCCGCGCTGGCTCTACACCCCGATCTACATCGCGATGGGCTGGGCCGCGGTGTTCTTCATCCCCGGGTTCATCGAGGGCGCCACCGAGCAGCTCGGCACGTCGATGGCCATCGGTGTGCTGGTCCTCGTGGCCGCCGGCGGGGTGCTCTACACCCTCGGCGGCGCGGTCTACGGCTTCAAGCGGCCCAACCCCTCGCCGCGCTGGTTCGGCTTCCACGAGGTCTTCCACACCTTCACGATCCTGGCCTTCGCCAGCCACTACGTCGCGGTCTCGATGGCCACCTACTCGCTGCGCTGACCGACGGCGTGGAAGCATCGGCGCATGCCTGACGCCCTGCCCGACCCGTCCTTCCCCGACAACCGCTCGATGCGCGAGCGGATGCTCGCCGGCGACCCCTACATCGCCGACGACCCCGACCTGGAGCGCGAGAGCCTCGCCGCGCGCGACCTCGCCCACCGCATCAACCACCTGCCGCCCTCGGAGGCGCGGGAGCGTCGCGCCCTGCTGGTCGAGCTCCTCGGCGCGATCGGCGCGGAGACCGAGATCCGCCCCCCGCTCCACGTCGACTACGGCTACCGCACCCGCATCGGCGCCCGCACCTTCGTCAACTTCGGCCTCGTCTGCCTCGACGTCGCCGAGGTGGTCATCGGCGACGACGTGCAGATCGGACCCAACGTCCAGCTGCTCACCCCCACCCACCCCGTCGAGGCCGAGCCGCGGCGCGCCAAGTGGGAGGGGGCGCGACCCATCACCATCGGCGACAACGTCTGGCTCGGCGGCGGCACGATCGTGTGCCCCGGCGTCACCATCGGCGCCAACACCGTGGTCGGCGCCGGCTCCGTGGTCACCCGCGACCTGCCCGCCGACGTCGTGGCCGTGGGCAACCCGGCCAAGGTGATCCGCCGGCTCTGAGGGCCGCCCGGCCGCTCACACCGCGGCGGTGGTGGCGCGCACGACCAGCTCGGTGGCGAGCTCGACGTGCTCGGGCACGACCTCGCCCGGCCCGTCGGCGGCCCCCAGCGACCGCAGGATCTGCTGGGCGGCGATGCGGCCCTGCTCGTGCACGGGCTGACGCACCGTGGTGAGGTCGAAGAACCGCGCCATCTCGTGGTCGTCGACACCGACCACCGAGACGTCCTCGGGCACGCGCAGCCCGGCCTCGCGCAGCGCGCTCATCAGCCCGATCGCCATCTCGTCGGAGGCGCAGAAGACCGCGGTGGGACGGTGGCCCAGGGCCGCGACGGCGCGACCGCAGTCGACCCCGCCGTCGAGGGTGAAGCGACCGTCGAGCTCGAGCGCGGGGTCGAGCGGGAGCCCGGCGTCGCGCAGCGAGGAGCGGTAGCCCTCCAGCCGCGCCGTCGGCGTGGTGAAGTCGAGGCCGTCCTCGCCCAGACCCCCGACGAAGGCGATGCGGCGGTGGCCCAGGTCGAGCAGGTGACGCATCGCGGTGCGCGACGCCTCGACGTCGTCGATCCTCACGCTCGACCACTCCTCGACCCGTGCACCCAGGGTCACGACGGGGCTGCCCTGCCGCTGCATCGCCGCCACCTCCTCGGCGGTCGGACCCAGCCCGACCACCAGCACGGCGTCGACGCGCTTGGTCAGCACCTGGGTCCGCAGCACCCGGTGCCGCGCCGCGGAGTCGCCGGCGAGGTTGTAGAGCAGCAGGTCGTAGCCCTGCTCGCGCAGCACCTGCTCGGCGCCGTGCACGACCGCGGCGAAGTACCACCGGGTCACGAACGGCACGACGATCGCCACCGAGCGGGTCTGGCCCCCGCTGGCCAGGCCGACCGCGTGCGGGGAGGGCACGTAGCCCAGCCGCACCGCGGCCTCGAGCACCCGCTCGCGGGTGGACTCCGAGACCCGCGGCAGCCCCCGCAGCGCGCGCGAGACCGTGGCGGTCGAGACACCGACCTCGCGGGCGAGGTCGTGGATGCCGGTCATCGGCGCCGTCCTGCCGGTCCGGGGGTGGCGGGCCGTACGGTGTGGCCATGAGCACAGTGGACCCGCGCCCGGCAGACACCGCAGCCCGCCTCCCGCACCGCCTGCCCGACGGGTCGGTGCTCGAGCTGGGCACCGCCACGGCGGCCTACCAGATCGAGGGCGCCGTCGACGTCGACGGCCGCGGCCCGTCGGTGTGGGACACCTTCACCGCGCGCCCCGGCACGATCAAGGACGCCAGCAGCGGCGCCACCGCGTGCGACTCCTACCACCGCCACCTCGAGGACGCCGACCTCGTGGCCGGCCTGGGCGTGCGGTGGTACCGCTTCTCGATCGCCTGGCCCCGCATCCAGCCCGAGGGCCGCGGCCGCGTGGAGACCCGCGGGCTGAACCACTACGACCGCGTCGTCGACGCGCTGCTGGAGCGCGGGATCGTGCCGACCGCGACGCTCTACCACTGGGACCTGCCGCAGGCCCTGGAGGACGAGGGCGGCTGGCTGGTGCGCAGCACGGCCGAGGCCTTCGCTGACTACGCCGAGGTCGTCGCCGACCGGCTGGCCGACCGTGTCGGGGTCTGGGCCACCCACAACGAGCCGTGGTGCACCGCCTACCTCGGCCACGCCGCGGGCGTCTTCGCCCCGGGTCGCCGCGAGGGCGGCGGCGCGCACCGCGCCGTGCACCACCTCAACCTCAGCCACGCCCTGGCCGCCGAGCGCATCCGCGCCGCGCACGCCGTCGACGTCGGCACGGTGCTCAACCTCGCCCCGGTGTGGCCGGAGCGCCCCGAGGCCGAGCCGCTGGCCGAGCGCATCGACGCGCTGCGCAACCGGGTGTGGCTCGACCCCCTCGTCGACGGGGAGTACGGCGAGAGCGTGCTCGCCGTGGCGCCGGAGCTCGCCGACCCCGAGCTCGTCCGGCCCGGCGACCTGGAGCTCGTGCAGGGCTCGGCCGACTGGCTCGGGGTCAACTACTACACCCCGACCCGCCCCGACCTGGTCGTGCCCGGCCGACCGCCGCACCCCGAGGGCGCGGCGTACCCGGGGGTGGGCGACTTCGACCTGGTCGTGCGCGAGCCGCGCACCGACATCGGCTGGGAGGTCGTGGCCGACGGGCTGGAGGAGCTGCTCGTCGAGACCCACCGCCGCACCGGGCTGCCGATCCTCGTCACCGAGAACGGCGCCGCCTGCGCCGACGCCGAGCGCGTCGACGGGGTGGTGCAGGACGACGACCGCATCGACTACCTGCGCGGCCACCTCGCCGCCACCCACCGCGCCCGCGCGGCCGGCGCCGACGTGCGCGCCTACGTCGTGTGGACGCTGCTGGACAACTTCGAGTGGGCCGAGGGCTACACCAAGACCTTCGGCCTGGTCCACATCGACCCGGCGGACCAGACCCGCACCCCGAAGGCCTCCTACCAGTGGCTGGCTCAGGTCGCGCGGGGTGAGGTCACCCCTTGACACTGCCGGCCAGCAGCCCGCGCACGAAGTAGCGCTGCAGCGACAGGAACACCACGAGCGGCACGATCAGCGACACGAACGCCCCGGCCGAGAGCAGGTGCCAGTCCTCGCCGCGCTGACCAGCCAGGGCGGCCAGGCGCACGGTGAGCGGTGAGATGTCGAGGTTGCCGCCGCCGAAGACGAGGGCCACGAGCAGGTCGTTCCACACCCAGAGGAACTGGAAGATGCCGAAGGCGGCGATGGCCGGGGCCATGAGGGGCAGCATGATGCGCGTGAAGATCTGCACGTGCCCGGCGCCGTCGACGCGCGCCGACTCGATGAGCTCGCCGGGGATCTCGCGCATGAAGTTGTGCAGCAGGAAGATCGCCAGCGGGAGCGCGAAGATCGCGTGGGAGAGCCAGATCGTGTAGAAGCCCCCGCCGGGGGCGTCGCGGCCGGCCAGCGGCATCAGGTTGAACGGCGGCTCGACGTAGAGCGAGAGCAGCGGGATCAGCGTGACCTGGATCGGCACGATCTGGAGGGCGAAGATCGCCACGAAGAGCGCGTCGCGGCCCTTGAAGTCCATCCAGGCGAACGCGTAGGCGGCCAGGGTCGCCAGGCTGATGGGGATGAGCACGGCCGGGATGGTGATCACCGCGGAGTTGACCAGGTAGGTCGCCAGGTCGGTGTCGGCGCCGTTGATGACCTGCTTGTAGTTGTCGAGGGTGACGTTGGGGTCGGTGAAGAAGTTCCACCAGCCGCTGCCCTTGACCTCGCCCTCGGGGCGCAGCGAGGAGATGAAGAGCCCGAAGGTCGGCACCGTCCACAGCGCGGCGATGACGACCGCTGCGAGCGAGGCCCAGCGGTTGGTGAGCTGCTGCTTGGCCGCGGTCGACGCCGGGACCACGGGCTGGTCGCTCCCGGTCCCGGGGGTGCCGGGCGTGCCGACGAGGGGCGTGGCGGTGGTCATCGGGCCTCCAGCTTGCGCATCTGAACGATGTTGTAGATGACGATGGGCGTCACGAGGATGAAGATGACGACGGCCAGCGCGGTCGCCAGCCCTTCGTTGCCCGCGACGAAGTACTGGCGGTAGAACTCGTAGGCCAGCACGCTGGAGTCGAAGTTGCCGCCCGTGCTGGTGCGCACGATGTCGAAGACCTTCAGCGTGGCGATGCTGATGGTCGTCAGCACGACGATCAGCGAGGGCCGGATGCTCGGCACGGTGATGTGGCGGAAGAGCTTGAGGCCGTTGACGCCGTCGAGCCGCGCGGCCTCGACGATGTCCTCCGGGATGGCCTTGATCGAGGCCGAGAGGATCGTCATGGCGAAGCCGGCCTGGACCCAGACCATGATGACGATGAGGAACAGCGTGTTCCACGGGCCCGTCAGCAGCACCTGGTAGGTGTCGAAGCCCAGGCTCTTGAGCACCTGGTTGAGCAGGCCGATCTGGTCGGCGGAGGTCTGGCGGTAGTCGTAGACGAACTTCCAGATGATCGAGGCCCCCACCAGCGAGATCGCCATCGGCAGGAAGATGAGCGCCTTGGCGACCTTCTCGAAGCGCGACTTGTCGATGATGACGGCGTAGACCAGGCCGATGCCGGTGGCCAGCAGCGGGGTCAGCACCACCCACAGGGCGGTGTTGCGCAGCACGGTCAGCTGCTCCTTGTCGGTGACGACCGTGACGTAGTTCTCCAGCCCGACGAACTCCTCGCCGTTGGGGCCGTGGAAGGACTGCCAGACGGTCAGCACCGCGGGGTAGAGCAGGCCCACGGCGACGAGGAGCAGGGAGGGGCCGAGGAAGGCGGCCGCCTGCACGCGCTCGCCGCGGCGCGAGCGCAGCCGCTGTGTGGCCAGGAGGATCAGGGCCATCACGCCGAAGAACAGCACGACGGCGATCAGCATGTGGAGGAGCTTGTCGGAGGTGGTCACGTCTCACCGTTCCTGTCGGTGACCGCGTCGGGCCCCCGAGGGCTCGTCCGCCTGGTCACGCCGTACCTGGGGCTCGACGCTGTGCGCCGGCCGGCTCTGGGCGCCCCGGGAGCCGGGGCGGGGTCGACGTCGGGCCGCGGGGGCGGCCCGCGGCCCGACGTCGGTGGCTCACCTCAGGAGGCGGGCCAGGACTCCTCGATGTTGGTCAGCGCGTCAGCGGTGCTCTGACCGGTG
This sequence comes from Nocardioides sp. Leaf307, assembly GCF_001423135.1. Classification (NCBI taxonomy): domain Bacteria; kingdom Bacillati; phylum Actinomycetota; class Actinomycetes; order Propionibacteriales; family Nocardioidaceae; genus Nocardioides; species Nocardioides sp. Leaf307. Next base: position 868,755 of record NZ_LMNY01000002.1, read on the forward strand.
ATCCACGCCGTCATCTCCTTCCAGAAGGAGCCGGCGCCGACGGCGCTGGGCATCTGGTCGGAGCCGTCGAAGCGGAAGACGGCGTCGGGGTCCTGGAACGTCTCGGCCGACAGGATGTCGATCGGGCTGCTCAGGTTGGAGATGTCGAGACCGGTGTTGGCGGTGACCCAGCCACCGTCGGGCGTGGCCTTGGCCTTCTCGTTGGCCCACACGTCGGAGGACAGGTAGGTCTGGAAGGCCTGGACCTCGGGCCGGCTGTCGAAGGCCGCCACGAACTCGCCGCCGCCGAGCACCGGACGACCGAAGTCCTCGGTGACGGTGGGCAGGTAGAAGGCGAACACGTCGCCGTCCTCCGACACGTCGGTGCCGGGCTCCCACTGGGCGGCGTAGAAGCTGGCCTGGCGGTGCATGACGCACTCGCCGTCGACGACGGGGTAGCCGGCGTCCTGGAAGGCGGTGGTGGCGATGGACTTCACGTCGCCGAGGCCGCCGTTGACGAACTCCTCGTCCTTGAGGATGCTGCCGACGCGGTCGAGCGCGGCGGCGACCTGCGGGTCGTCGAAGGGGATCTCGTGGTTGACCCACTGGTCGTAGACGTCGGGGCCGACCTCGCGGAGCATCGAGTCCTCGAGCCAGTCGGTGGTGACCCACCCGGTGGCGTCACCGGACTCGATGCCGGCGCACCAGGGCTTCATGCCCTTGGAGACGGCGTCCTCGGTGATGGCCATCATGTCGTCCCAGGTCTCGGGGATCTCCCAGCCGTTGTCGGCGAAGGTCTTCGGGGAGTACCACACGAAGGACTTCACGTTGGCGCCCAGCGGGGCGGCGTAGAAGGTGTCGTCGACGGTGCCGTAGGTCTTCCAGTCCTCGCCCCACCACTGGTCGACGTTCTCCGCGACCGTGTCGGGCGCCTCGACGACGGCGTCGTCGTCGCGCACGAGGCTGGCCAGCAGGCCCGGCTGCGGGATGTAGGCGATGTCGGGGGCGTTGCCGCCCTGCACGCGCACCTTGAGCTGGGTCTCGAACTCGCTGGAGCCCTCGTACTCGATCTCGGCGCCGGTGCACTCGGTGAAGAGCTCGTAGGACTTCTTCTGGGCGGCGTCCTCGGGGGCGATGATCGAGGTGTAGACGCTGACGCTGGTGCCGGTGAGGTCACCGAACTGGGTCAGCTGCTCGCATTCGGCCTTGCCCTCGCCGGGCGAGGTGCCACCGGCGGACTGGACCTCGGTGGACTCCTCCTCGGCGCAGCCGGCCAGGACCAGGCCGGCGGCCAGGACGACCGCCACACTGGCGTGTCGGATGGTGCGTGAGCGCATGGGGTGCTCCCTCTCTGGGTCGTGACCCAGACCACTGCCGAGCGTCCGGGGCGTGATGAATGAAAGCGCTTACGCAATCGAGGGGTCAAGGCGGAGGGGTAACGATCGTGTAACGCACGTCACGTGACGGCGGTCATGGTGTCGTCACCCCGACGGGTGAGCGCCTCCGGACACCGCCAGCCGTCCGACCGGTCGGGAACGGGCCGGGCCGGCCCGACCGGTACGGTCCCGGGGTGACGACGACGATGGTCGCGGGCCGCTACCGGCTCGGCGAGGTCCTGGGACGCGGCGGCATGGCCGACGTGCACCGCGCGACCGACACGGTCCTGGCCCGCGAGGTGGCGGTCAAGCTGCTGCGCAGTACCGCCGACCAGGCCAGCGACCGCGCGCGCTTCACCGCCGAGGCCCGCACCCTGGCGGGGCTCTCGCACCGCGGCCTGGTGACCGTGCTCGACGCCGGGGTCGACGACGAGCACCCCTTCCTCGTGATGGAGCTGGTGGAGGGCCCCACCCTGGGGGCCAGGCTGGCCGACGGCCCGCTGCCCGCGCCGGAGGCGGCGCGCGTGGGTCAGCAGGTCGCCGACGCCCTCTCCTACGCCCACGGCCGCGGCGTCGTGCACCGCGACGTGAAGCCCGGCAACGTCCTGCTCGCCCCCGACGGCCGGGTCAAGCTGGCCGACTTCGGCATCGCGCGACTCATCGGCGACACCGTGCGCCACACCCAGACCGGCACCGCCGTGGGCACGGCGGCCTACCTCGCCCCGGAGCAGGTGCGCGGCGAGGAGCTCGACACCTCCGTCGACGTGTGGTCGCTGGGCCTGGTGCTGCTCGAGGCGCTCACCGGCGAGCGCGCCTACCCCGGCAGCCCCACCGAGTCGGCCATGGCCCGGCTGCACCGACCGCCCCCGGTGCCCGCCGACCTCCCGCCGGGCTGGTCCGACCTGCTGCGCGCCATGACCGCGGCCGACCCGGCCGCGCGGCCGAGCACCGCCCAGGTGGCCGCCCGGCTGGGTGCGCTGCGCCAGGGCCCGCCCTCGGGTCCGCCCGGCCCGCCGCCGTACGTCGAGCCCGCGCGCACCGCCGTGCTCACCGCGCCGGTCGCGTCGCTCGGGTCTCCCCCACCCGCCAGACCCCCCGGGCCCGCCACGCCTCCCCCGCCGCCGCTGCACCCGCCGACGGGCGGCCCGGGCCGACCCCGCCGGGGCCCGGGGGCGCGCCTGGCCGCGCTCGAGCCGCACCAGAAGGGCCTGGCCGGGGCGCTCGCCGGCATCGTGCTCCTCCTCGTGGTCGCGGCCCTGGCCTCCACCGGGAGCGCCGAGACCCCCGCCGAGGTCGACCCCGCCCCCGGCGACGTGCCGGCCCGGCTCCAGAGCCCGCTGGAGGACCTCCACGACGCGGTCGGGGAGGCCGGCCGATGAGTCCCGCGCGCCCGGGCGGCCGCAGCCGCGGCGCCCTCGCGCTGGGCACGCTCGCACTGCTCGGCGGGGGCCTGCTCGGCTGCGCCGAGGAGACCACCACCGGGCCTCCCACCGCCGTGACCGACGCCCTGGCCGCGGTCGACGAGGCCCTGGTGGCCCGCGACGCCGACGCGGGTCTCGACGCGCTCGACGCCCTGCGCGAGGCCGCCGACGAGGCCGTCGACGCCGGCGAGCTCACCGCCGCCGAGCAGGAGCGGATCGAGCGCGCCGCCGACCGCCTCGAGGCGGCCCTGGAGGCGGTCGAGGAGGCCGACGACACCGCGCCCGGGTCGTCGACGACCCCCACGCCCACCCCCACGCCGACCCCGTCCCCCTCCACCGACGCGGGCGGGCCCGACGAGGAGGAGCCCGACGAGGAGGAGCCGGACGAGGACGAGCCCGACGAGGACGAGCCCGACGAGGGACCGGGCCCGAAGCCCGGCAAGGGACCCGGCCAGGGGCCCGCCGACAAGGGACCGAAGCCGGGCAAGGGACCGAAGCCGTGACCACCGCCCGCCTCGTGCCGGTGACCGTCGAGCTCGACGGTGACGAGCTCGACGCCGAGGACGCCTGGCACCTCGCGCGCCGCCACGGGCTCCGGGCCGTCGCGGTCGGGGCCTTCGTGCGGTTCCGCTACGGCGACGGCTTCACCAACAGCCGGGCCCTGGCCCTGCAGGCCTGCCTCGCCGTCGTGCCCTTCCTGCTCGCCCTCACCGGCCTGGCCGCCGACGTCGACCAGGAGCGCGTGGCCGCGGTCATGGCCGCCACCATCGACGGCGTCTCGCCGGGCAGCGGCTCGGGCGACGCCCTGGCCGGGGCGGTCTCCGGCTCCGACTCCAGCGAGGAGGCCGGAGAGGTCGCGCTCGTCCTCGGCCTGCTGCTCTCCCTGGTGTCGATGACCACGGCCATGGCGCAGGTCGAGCGCGGTGCCAACCGCATCTACGGCATCCGTCGCGACCGGCCCGCGCGGGCCAAGTACGGCCGGGCCGCCGTGCTCACCGCGCTGCTCGCCGCACCCGCGGCCCTGGCCTTCCTGCTGCTCGTGGCCGGCGGTGCCTTCGCCGACGCCGTGACCGAGGCCTACGGCTGGTCGGAGGCCTCACGGACCACGTGGAACGTGCTGCGCTGGCCGGTCGGGGTCGCGCTCGGCGTCCTCACCATCGCCGTGCTGCTCGACCACGCGCCGCGACGCCGGCAGCCCGCGCTGAGCTGGCTGGCCCTCGGCGGGGTGGTCGCGGTGGCGCTCAGCATGCTGGCCACCGTGGGCCTGGCGGCCTACGTCGGGCTCAGCGACTCCTTCGGCAGCACCTACGGGCCCCTCGCGGGCATCGTGGCGCTGCTGCTGTGGTCGCTGATGGGCTCGGTGTCGTTCTTCTACGGCGTCGCGGTGTGCGCGCAGCTCGAGGCGCTGCGCGCCGGTCGCGACGACCCGGCCTACGACGACCCCGGCCGACCCCACGGCCACGTGGTCGACTGAGGGGACACCCCGGCGGCCACCCACCGGGGCGGTGGGCCGCGGCGCGTGCCCGACGTACGGTGGGGGCATGGCCACCATCGAGCTGACCGGGGACAACTTCACCACGCACGTGCAGGGCGACGACATCCTGCTCGTCGACTTCTGGGCCAGCTGGTGCGGCCCGTGCAAGCAGTTCGCGCCGACCTACGAGGCGGCCTCCGAGGCCAACCCCGACATCACCTTCGGCTCGATCAACACCGAGGAGCAGCAGGAGCTGGCCGCCGCGGCCGGGATCCAGTCGATCCCCACCCTGATGGCCTTCCGCGAGGGCATCCTCGTCTTCGCCCAGCCCGGGGCGCTGCCCGCACCGGCGCTGGACCAGGTCATCGGCGCGGTGCGCGCCCTCGACATGGACGACGTGCGCAAGCAGGTCGCCGAGCAGCAGCAGCCCGGCGCCGGCCAGGGCTGAGCCGGGAGCACACCCCGACCCGCAGCCGCGGCGCGTCGGGCCTCAGGCCCGGGGCGTCGGCGGCGCGTCGCCGCGCTCGCCCGAGGGGTCGCCGCCCGGCTCCGTGGCCGGGTCGACCGCCGGGTCCGCTCCCGTCTCGCCAGGAGTCCCGTCGGTCTCGGGGGCGTCGCCGTAGACGCCGGTCTTGCGCGCCGTCTCCACGTTGCGCAGCCGCTTGACGAGGCTGAAGAACAGGAAGACCACGAAGCCGACGAGGAGCAGGAAGAGTCCGAGCGCAGGCCACCCGGCCTTGACGTCCTCGGGCTCGGGCGTCGGGTCGGCGACCCGCAGGACGAGCGCGGTGAGCTGGAGGCTGAGCTGCGATCCGAGCGTGGTCACCATGACGCCATCCTCTCAGGAGCCGTCGTAGGAGGCGTCGACGCCCGCGAAGAGGTCGTCCTCCGGCGTGGCCGAGGACACGTGGGCGGTGACGAGCTCGAAGTCCTCGGTGGGCCACACGTCGACCTGCACCTCGCGCGGGATGGCGAACCAGTGCCCGTCGGGGTCGATCTGGGTGGCGTGGGCCAGCAGCGCCTGGTCGCGCACGCCGAAGAAGTCGCCGCAGGGCACCTTGGTGGTGACCCGGGCGTCCCACTCCGGCTCCGGCTTCCACTCCTTGAGCCGCTCGCCCCACGGCGACTCCAGCCCGTGGGCCACGGTGGCGTCGTGCAGGCGCTGCATCCGCTCGCGGTTGAAGGAGTGGTGGTAGTAGAGCTTGGCGACCTGCCAGGCGGGGCCGGCCTCGGGGAAGCGCTCGGGGTCGGCGGCGGCCTCGAAGGCGACCACCGACACCTCGTGGCAGCGCACGTGGTCGGGGTGGGGGTAGCCGCCGCGCTCGTCGTAGGTGGTGAGCACGTGGGGGCGGATCGAGCGGATCAGACGCACCAGCCGCCCGGTGGCCTCCTCCAGCGGGGCCAGGCCGAAGCAGCCCTCGGGCAGCGGGGGCTTCGGGTCGCCCTCGGGCCAGCCGGAGTCGACGAAGCCGAGCCAGTGCTGGGTGATCCCGAGGATGTCGCGCGCCCGCTCCATCTCCTGGCGCCGCACCTCGGAGATGTTCTCGAGGATGTCGGGGCGGTCCATCTTGGGGTTGAGGATCGAGCCGCGCTCGCCGCCGGTGCAGGTGACCACGTGCACCTCGGCGCCCTCGGCGACGTAGCGCGCGGTCGAGGCCGCGCCCTTGCTCGACTCGTCGTCGGGGTGGGCGTGGACGTGCATGAGCCGGAGGCCCGCGCGGGGTCCGGTGGCGTGCGACTGCGACATGGGCCCGAGTCTAGGTGGGCCGCTCCCCCGTCGTGCCGGGGCACCGGCGCAGCGCCCTGGACCCGCGTGTCACCCTGGTGGGGTGAGCTCCACCGACCTGATGACCCAGCGGTACGGCGCGCCTGCGCCCTGGCGACGGCGTGCGCTCCTCGCGCTGGTCGCGGTGGTGGTGCTGGTCTTCGGCGGCTGGCTGACCTGGACCACGGTGGCCCACGCCGACCCGCCGGTGACCTCCGAGCTGGTCACCTTCGACACCGTCGACCAGCACACCGTCGACGCCACCGTGCAGGTCGACCTGCGCGACGCCGACGTCGAGGCCGACTGCCTGCTGCGCGCCTTCGCCGAGGACCACTCCACGGTGGGCGAGCTGGCCTTCACCCCCGAGTCCTCGGGCCGCCTCGACCTCACCATTCGCACCGAGCGGATGGCCACCTCGGTGGAGAAGATCGGCTGCACCGCCGAGGGCCAGCCCCGCCCCCGCTGAGCCACCCCCGCCGGCGGGGATCCGCCCGTGCCGCCCCGGATAGGGGTAAACTCCTTCTTCTGACCGTCCGCAGGGCCGTCCGGCAAGGGGCCCAGCACAGACGATCCGGGGTCCTTCGCCGACCGACCGGGGACGGCATGACCGATCCACCATCGACGAGCACGCGGCACGGCCGCAGCCGCTCACCCGCAGGAGTACACCCATGACGCAGTCGACCGAGCAGGGCACGATCTGGCTCACGCAGCAGGGCTTCGACAAGCTGCAGGCCGAGCTCGACGAGCTCAAGGGCCCCGTGCGCCAGGAGATCATCGACAAGATCAGCGCCGCGCGCGACGAGGGCGACCTCAAGGAGAACAGCGGCTACCACGCCGCCCGCGAGGAGCAGGGCCGCATCGAGGGCCGCATCCGCCAGCTCGAGGACATGCTGCGTCGCGCCGAGGTGGGCGAGACCCCCGAGGACGACGGCACCGTCTCCCCCGGCATGAAGGTGACCTACAAGTTCGTCGGCGACGACGACGACGAGGCCGAGACCTTCCTGCTCGGCGCGCGCGAGATGGAGGACGAGGACAGCGACCTCAAGGTCTACTCCCCGCAGTCGCCCCTCGGCTCCGCGATCATCGGCGCCTCGAAGGGCGACACGGTCTCCTACGTCGCGCCCAACGGCAAGGAGCTCCAGGTCGTCATCGTCGACGCGGTGCCCTACACCGGCTGATCAACGCCCGGGGGCTCCCCCGGGGCCCAGCACCGCCAGCGCGGCTGCCGCGTCGAGCCTCACTCGACGACGCGGTAGCCGCGTTCGCGCATCCGGGCCAGCACCAGCGCGGAGTGCTCCGCACCCCGGGTCTCCAGCTGCAGCTGCACGGTGACCTCGTCCATGCCCAGCGAGGGCGAGATCCGCTCGTGGGCGACCTCGAGCACGTTGGAGCCGGTGGCGCCGACCTCGGTCAGCAGCTGGGCCAGGCCGCCCGGAGCGTCGGGGATGGTCACCTGGAGGTTGAGGTAGCGCCCGGCCGCGGCCATGCCGTGGCGGATCACCTTGCCGAGCAGCAGCGGGTCGACGTTGCCCCCGGACAGCACCGCGACCGCGGGCGTCTCGAAGCGCTCGGGGTGGTCGAGGATCGCCGCCACGGCCGCGGCGCCGGCCGGCTCGACGACCATCTTGGCCCGCTCCACCAGCGCCAGGAGGGCCCGGGCGAGCAGGTCCTCGCTCACCGTGACGACCTCGTCGACGTGGTCGCGCACGGCCGCGAAGGTGATGTCGCCCGGGCGGCCCACGGCGATGCCGTCGGCCATGGTGCGCATGTGCTCCAGCGGCGTGGGCCGGCCCCGCTCCAGGGAGCCGGGGTAGGCCGCGGCGTCCTTGGCCTGCACCCCCACGACCCGTACGTCGGGCCGTGCGGCCTTGACCGCGAGCGCGATGCCCGCGAGGAGCCCGCCGCCCCCGGTGGGCACGACCACGGTGCGCACGTCGGGCATCTGCTCGAGCAGCTCCAGGCCCACGGTGCCCTGGCCCGCGACGACGTCGACGTGGTCGAAGGGGTGGATCATCACCGCGCCGGTGCGCTCGGCGAAGGCGCGCGCCGCCTCGAGGGCGTCCTCGAGGTAGCGCCCGGAGAAGACGACGTCGGCGCCGTAGCCGCGGGTCGCCCGCTCCTTGGGGATCGGGGCCCCCTCGGGCATGAAGACGGTGGCGGCGATGCCGAGCTGCTGCGCGGCCAGCGCGACGCCCTGGGCGTGATTGCCGGCCGAGGCCGCGACCACGCCGCGGGCGCGCTCCTCGGCGCTGAGCCGGCTGATCCGCACGAAGGCGCCACGGGCCTTGAACGAGCCCGTGCGCTGGAGGTTCTCGCACTTGAGCCCGACCCGGCCGCCGGCGATGGCCGAGAGCCACCGCGACTCCTCCATGGGCGTGACGATGGCCGTGCCCTCGAGCACCTCACGGGCGGCCTCGATGTCGGCCAGCGTCACCTCCGGCACCGGTGGCACGGGGCCCAGCGGCACCCCGGGGCCCGCCGGCTCGGCCTGCTCGACGGGGGCGTCCGCCTGGTCGGTCATGCGTCCTCCTGGGTCACGGCGGGCTGCTCGCCCGTCACCTCGTAGTCGTCCTCGAGCGCCTCCACCGGGTCGTCACCGACCACCGTGCTCGCCGCGAGGTGCTGGACCACGGCGTTGACGGCGGCGGCCAGCGGCACCGCCACCAGCGCCCCGGCGATCCCGGCGACGAGCACGCCCGCGGCGATCGCGACGATGACGCCGAGCGGGTGCACCGAGACCCAGCGCCCCATCAGGAAGGGCTGCAGCACGTGGCCCTCGACCTGCTGCACGAGGATGATCACGCCGAGCATGAGCAGCGCGGTGACGGGCCCCTGGTCGACCAGGGCCACGAGCACGGCGACGCTGCCGGCGATGGTGGCACCGATCATCGGCACGAAGGCACCGAGGAAGACCAGCACGCCGATGGCCAGCACGAAGGGCACCTGGAGCACGGCGGCGCCCAGCGCGATGCCGAGCGCGTCGACCGCGGCCACGATGACCGTGGCCCGCACGAACTGCGTCAGCGAGATCCAGGCCACCCGACCCGAGCCGTCGACGTGGGCGCGGGCGGCGCGCGGGGTCAGCCGCACGATCCAGGCCCAGATGCGCTCCCCGTCGGCGAGGAAGAAGTAGAAGGAGAAGAGCACGATGAAGAAGCCTGCGAACACGTGCCCCACCGCCGTGCCGACCTCGGTGATGCGAGCGGTGAGCTCACCGCCGTCGCTCTGGGCCCGGATGGCCTGCTGGGCCTGGTCGAGGTAGTCGTTGATCTGGGTGTCGCTGGCGTTGAGCGGCCCCTCCTTGAGCCAGGTCCGGATCTCCCCGAGCCCCGCGACCGTCTGCTCGGCCAGGTCGGTCGCACCGTTGGCGACCTGCTGGGTGGCGAAGGTCAGCAGCGAGCCCACGAGGGCCAGCGTGCCGAGCACCACCAGCAGCGCCGCCAGCCCGCGGGGCAGTCCGACCCGCTGGAGCAGGTCGACGATCGGCACGACCAGGGCGCTGATGAGCAGCGCGACGGCGAGCGGCAGCACGACCACCGCGAAGTAGCCCAGCGTCCAGGCGACCACGGCGCCGGCGGCGACGATCACCAGGAAGCGCCACGACCAGGCCGCGGCGAGGTCGACGCCCCACGGCACCTGGGCGCGGGTGAAGTTCGACCGGCCGGGCGTGATCGGGGCCGGCGTCAGCCGCCGCTCCCGCTCGTCGCGCAGCGCCGCCCACTGCTGGGCCAGCCGCGCCGCCAGCCCCTCGTCGCGCTCGGCGTCGGCGCGGGCCCGGCGCACCGCGCGCCGCCGGCGCACCTCGGCGCTCTCCGCACCCCCGAGGTCGCCCTCGGCGCCGTCCGGGGCCTCGGCCGGTCGTGCGTCGTCGTCCACCACCGCAGGCTATCCGCCGCACCACCCCGCCCCGACCGGGGCGGGGTGCTCGTCCGGAGGGCTCAGCCCAGGGCGCGGTCGAGGTCGGCGAGCAGGTCGTCGGCGGTCTCGATGCCGACGCTGATCCGGATCAGGTCGGCGGGCACCTCCAGGTCGGTGCCGGCGACGCTGGCGTGGGTCATCCGGCCCGGGTGCTCGATGAGCGACTCGACCCCGCCCAGCGACTCCCCGAGGGTGAAGACCTCGGTGCGCTCGCAGACCGACAGCGCGGCGTCCACCCCTCCCGCGACCCGGAACGACACCATCCCGCCGTACCGGCGCATCTGGCGCGAGGCGATCTCGTGACCGGGGTGGGAGGCCAGGCCGGGGTAGACCACCTCCTCCACGCGCGGGTGGTCGAGGAGGAAGTCGACGACCTTCTCGGCGTTGTCGCAGTGGCGGTCCATGCGCAGCGCGAGGGTCTTGAGCCCGCGCAGGGTCAGCCAGGCGTCGAAGGGGCCGGCCACCGCACCGATGGCGTTCTGGTGGAAGGCGACCTTCTCGGCGACGTCGAGGTCGCGCACCACGAGCGCGCCGCCGACGACGTCGGAGTGCCCGCCGCAGTACTTCGTGGTCGAGTGCACCACCACGTCGGCGCCGAGGGTCAGCGGCTGCTGGAGGTAGGGCGAGGCGAAGGTGTTGTCGACGACCAGCAGCGCCCCGGCGTCGTGGGCCACCGCGGCCAGGGCCTCGATGTCGCCGATGGTGAGCAGCGGGTTGGTGGGGGTCTCGACCCAGACCAGGCGGGTGCTGCCCGGGCGGATCGCTGCCCGCACGGCGTCGACGTCGGAGACCGGCGCCGGGCTGTGCTCCAGGCCCCAGGCCCGCTCGACCTTGTCGAAGAGCCGGAACGTGCCGCCGTAGGCGTCGTCGGGGATGACCACGTGGTCGCCGGGGCGGCACAGCGCCCGCACCAGGGTGTCCTCGGCGGCGAGGCCGGAGGCGAAGGCGAAGGCCCGCTCCCCCTCCTCGAGCGCGGCCAGGTTGCCCTCCAGGGCGGTGCGGGTGGGGTTGGCCGAGCGGGAGTACTCGTAGCCGCCGCGCAGGCCGCCCACGCCGTCCTGCTTGTAGGTCGACGTCGCGTAGATCGGCGGGATCACCGCGCCCGTGGTCGGGTCGGGCTCGTAGCCGGCGTGGATGGCGCGGGTCTCGAAGCCCGCCTTGCTCGGGTGCTGCTGCTCGCTCACCGCTCGAGGTTAGCGCCCGCCGGCCCGCGCGCACCGCGCCGGACCGCGGCTCAGGCCTCCTGCCAGGTGCCGTCGCCGAAGACGGTGAGGCCCCACTCGACGTGCAGGTTGCGCAGGCCGTTGCTGGCCGTGCCGGCGATGGTGACGGGCAGCCGGGCCAGCGGCGCCTGCGGCGTGCCGGCGTTGGTGGGGTTGCGCACCGTGAGGCGCAGGTCGAGGTGCTGGCCCCAGAAGATGTCGTAGCTGGGCACCTCGAGCCACAGGTTGGGGATGAAGGCGCCGCCGCCGCGGTAGGTCGCGGCGTAGTCCCACTTGAGCAGGAAGGTGAAGTCGGCGACGACGTAGTCCTCGAAGGGCCAGGCGCACAGCCGCTCCCAGTGACCGCGGATCGCCATCGGCCCGCGCGCCCCCGCGAGGGTCTGCCAGTCGTCGACCTGGGGCACGGCGTTGGCGGTGGAGGAGGTGATCTCCCCCGACGGCGCGCCGTCCTTGAAGACCTCCCACGCGGCCTTGGCCACGTTGACGACCATGTCGGCGCTCATGCGACGACACCCCCGTCGGAGCTCCCGGCGTCGGACATGGCCAGCACCTCGACCGGCTCGGGCTCGGCCTCGGCGGTCACCTGGGAGGTCACCGTGCCCTCGAAGAAGGCCTCCTTCTGCTCGTCGGTCCACTCCGACAGGCTCGCCGGCGCCCCGGCCTCCTGCAGCGAGACCGGCACGTCGTCGGTCTCGCCGCCGAGGTCGGGCCCGGGGTCGGGCTCCGGGTCGGTCGGGGTGTCGGGGTCGGTCGGGGTCTCGGGCGCGGCGCTGCCGGTGAGCGCGGCCCAGGTCAGGGGCCCGACCGCGCCGTCGGCGTCGAGGCCCTGGGCGGCCTGGAAGTCGCGCACGGCGCCCTCGGTCGCGGGACCGAAGTCGCCGTCGGGCTCGGTGGCGAGGTAGCCGGCCTGCTGCAGCAGCTGCTGGAGGTAGGTCACCCACTCCCCGCTGGATCCTGCGCTGAGGTCTGGTTCGTCCATGGTGGTGGCTTCTCTCTGGATCGGTGCACGGGTCGGACAGGGTCAGGACGGGTCAGGGCAGGGTCAGCACGGCGCCGACCTGCAGGGCGACCGGGTCGAGCTCGCCGTTGGCGTGGGCGATCTCCGGCCACCGCGCGCCGTCGCCGTACGCCGCCTGGGCGATCGCCCAGAGCGTGTCGCCGCGCCGCACCGTGTGGGTGCGCGGCTCGGCGGTGCCGGGCTCGGCCGGCTCCACGACCGACTCCACGACCGGCTCCGCCCGGTCGGGGGCGAGCACGGGCTGCGGCGGGAGCGGGGGCAGCTGCTGGAGCATCCACCCGATCACCTGCGGCCCCTCGTGGTCGAGGCGACCGGTGGCCTGGTCGGGGGTGATGTCGAACGGTCCGAACGACGTCGCCGAGCGGGCCAGCGCGAGGTCGGCCGCCGACCACGCGGCGCTGATGTGGAGGCGCCGCACGACGACCATGCCGACCGGCAGGAGCGGGAGGCTGCCGCGACGCGCGGGGTCGGTCAGCTCCCCCGCGACCGAGCCGGGGATGCACCAGCCGTCGTCGTTGACCAGCGAGTCGAGCAGCCACTCGCGGCGCACGTCGACGAGGCAGTACTCCAGCTCGACACGGACCGACGAGGTCGTCACGGCCTCGCTGGGCGCCTGCTCCTGCACCAGCTGGCGCACGTGGAGCCGCTCGGTGAGGTCGAGGCGCAGGGTGGCGGTGTCGAAGGCGCGCGCCAGCAGGGGCGCGTCCACGCTCGCCCCGGCAGGGGCGACCGTGTCCGGCTCCGTCTCGACGAGGCGCCGCAGGGCCGTCGCCCGCAGCGCGGGCTCGGCCCGGAGCGCCAGGGCCGGCTCGGCCCGGAGCGCGACCGCGACCGCGCTCACCGGGGCGGGCTCGGCGACCAGGAGCGCGGTCAGGTCGGGGGCGGCCAGCGCGTCGGCGAGCACCGTGCTGCTGGCCCGCAGCCGCCACTGCAGGTGCTCGGCCTCCGGGTCGACGGGCTCGACGGTGCCCGTGTCGGGCGGGGTGGGCGAGCCGACCTGGAAGGTCGTGCTCGTCCACACCTCCTGCGCGGTCGGGTCGGACCACCGGGAGGGGCTGGCCTCCGCCACCCGGAAGCGGCTGCGCAGGCCGGAGGAGGACTCGAGGCTGAGGTCCTCCCACAGCCGCAGGGCGCGTGACTTGACCAGGCTGAAGACACGCAGCGCCTCGGCCCGCTCCTCGGCGCCGGCGTCGGGGGCCAGGTAGGGCTGCGCCGGGCCGAGGAGCCGGTCGAACCAGAGGCTGTCGACGGAGTCGGAGGTCATCACCACGCTGGCCCCGTCGCCGGCGTCCACCGGGATCCGGTTGACCAGGTCGGAGAAGCGCTCCCGCGCCACCACGGCGCTCCAGCCCGCCGCCGGGTCGGCGGGGTCCTCGAAGTCGCTCGGGGACAGCGTCGATCCGAAGCGGTCGAAGCGGAAGACGACGTGGGTCGACGCCGCCGTGGCGAAGTGCTCCAGGAAGAAGTCGTTCATCGGCTGGTGGAGCGCGTCCAGCGACAGGGCCATGGCCGTCTCCTCCGTCCTCGACCGCGCTCCTCAGCCGTTGGCCGGAGCGGGGGCGACCGGGGCCGGTGCTGGCGCAGGGGTCGCGACGGGCGCGGGGTCCGGAGCGGGCGTCGGGGCAGGCGTCGCGACCGGTGCGGGCGTCGGAGCGGGCGTCGGGGCCGGCGTCGGGGCCGGCGTCGGAGCGGGCGTCGCGACCGGTGCGGGCGTCGGCGTCGGCGTGGCCACCGGAGCCGGCGTCGGCGTGGCCACCGGTGCCGGCGCAGGCGTCGGCGCAGGCGTCGGCGCAGGCGTCGGCGCAGGCGTCGGCGCAGGGGTCGCGACCGGCTCGGCGACGGGGTCCGCGGGCGCCGGCGCGTGCTGGAGGTAGTCCAGGCCGTTCTTGCGCGGGGAGGCCGGGTTGATCTGCGAGACGTAGCCGACCAGCTGGATGCCCTTCACGGTCAGACCCTCGCTCTCGTAGTCGGAGGAGGCGTCGAAGGTGTGCTCGCTGGTGCCGTAGTGCCCCTTGACCGCGAACGGCCCCCAGCCCACCGACGTCGAGACGCTGGTGGTGGCGCTGTCGGACTCCCACTGCGACTTCCAGTCGTCCCACTTGATGCGCAGGTCCTTGACCAGGATCAGGCTGGTGACCACCGAGGGCAGGAAGGCCGGCTCCTTGGTGGAGGGCTTCTGCTGGGCCATGGTGCCGTCGGAGATCGTGTGGGCGGGGTAGTCGCCGAAGAGGAACCAGTTGTCGAGGTTGAGCAGCGAGGTGTCCATCCACGGCCGGAAGATGTCGACGGTGCAGTAGCTGAAGCGGATCTCCAGGTTGCTGCCCTGCATCTGCATGGCCTGGTGCGACTCGGAGTGGTCGACGCTGGCCGAGGCGCTCCAGAAGCCGATGTCGAAGCCGCCGCCCCCGCCGTAGGAGGTGCTCGACGACTGGTAGTGCTCCTCGGAGTGGCTCTTCGTGCTGTCGTACTCGTTCCACCCCTCGTCGTTGTCGGGGTCGGCCCAGGTCTCCGGGATCATGGCGGTCCACGGGATCAGCCCGACGCCGGGGAACTCGAAGAGGTTGTCGTTGAGCTTCTTCTTGGCCCGCCCGATGAGGGCGATGGCCGGGTCGGTGCCGCGGGCCGAGAGGATGGCGATGGCGTCCTCGATCTCCTGCTTGTGCCCGAAGCTCTGCCAGCGGTCCCAGGCCTCGTTGGCCTCCTCGTGGTAGAGCCGGCCCTCGATGGGCCACATCTGGCGGCGGTCGGGATCGGTGAAGACGATGGCGTAGGCCTTGTTCCAGCTGCGGACCTTCGAGCGGTACTCGTCCTGGTAGTCCAGGTACTTCTCGTAGTGGGCGGTCGGGTCGCCGGTGGCCGGATCCATCAGCGTGGCCTGGGCGCGGTCGTAGCCGGCCTGGAGCTCGGCGTTGGCCTCGAGGTCGCCCGCGATCCCGTTGGCGCCGGTGATGATCGCCCACCAGGAGTCGCTGACCTTGCTGGCGGCCGGCATGACCGAGTAGGTGGCGTTCATGTTGAGCTTGCTGTCGGTGAGCATGAAGGTGTTGAGGTAGGTGCGCTGGGAGCGCGAGATGTTGGCGAGCAGCGCGTCGTCGTAGAGCTTCTCCGGGTCCAGGGCCTTGCTTCCCGTGGTCGGCGCCGCAGCGGGATCGGTCTGGGGCGGCACGACCGGTGCGTTCTTGGCGAGGTTGCCGCCCATGGGGTCCCAGGGGTTGTAGAAGTCGTCCTTACGGATCGGCAGGCCGACGCTGCGGAAGGCCACGAAGTAGCCCTCCTGCATCTTCTTGGTCTCCTCGTCGAGGCCGACGGCCTTCAGCTCGAGCTCGCGCAGGATGTCGTGGACGTCAGGCATGGTGGGGTCCTCCAGTGGGCGGATCGGTCGTGGTGGGTGGGTCGGCGAGCTGGTCGAGGACGGCCTCGACCTCCGCCTTGTGCCCGAGCGCCTGCCACCGCACGAGGGCGGCGTCGACGGCCTCGGTGTAGGCCCGGGAGTCCTGCGGCCAGGCCTGAAGCAGGGCCGGTCGCAGGTGGGCGCGGTCGCGCGCCTCGTCGCGTCGGCGCACGGCGGCGTCGTACTCGCGCTGCAGCTCGAGGTAGCGCCGGTAGACCGGCGTGGGCCGGTCGTCGGCGTCGAGCAGCAGCGCGCGCGGGTCGGCACGGCGCCGACGGTCGTCGGGCACGACAGCACCTCGCTCACCCGGCGCGCAGCGCCGGAGGCACGGGCAGGACAGGACTGCGTACGCCGCGGGCGCGCGAGCGCCCGCGGGCGACGGGTGGGGCTCCTGAGGAGCGCCGAGGCTCGGCACCCGAGAAGTCGTGAGGTGGCAGCCGGTGGTTCCGCGGGCTGCGACGGCCCCCAACCTCCTCGCGCGACCCGCCCCTGTCAACGGCCCAAGGTCCCCGGATCGGTCCCGATCAAGGGAGCTCGCCGGGAAGGTCGGCGCCACCGGCGGTGTTGCACACTCGTAGGCAACGACCCGAGGAGGTCCCGTGTTCTTCACCCGCAAGCAGACCGACCTGATCGCTCCCGAGCAGACCCTGCCCGGTCGCAGCGAGAGCCCCTTCCGACTCGCCGAGCGCCACGTCGTGCTCGACGCACCCGTGCGCACCGACGAGGCCCCCGAGGGCTACGAGGTCGCCGTCTTCGGCCTCGGCTGCTTCTGGGGAGCCGAGGAGATCTACTGGAAGACGCCCGGCGTCTGGTCGACGTCGGTGGGCTACGCCGGCGGCGACACGCCCAACCCGTCCTACGAGGAGGTGTGCTCGGGGCGCACCAACCACACCGAGGCCGTGCGCGTGGTCTTCGACCCCGCCCAGGTCTCCTACGCCGACCTCGTCAAGGCCTTCTTCGAGGTGCACGACCCGACCCAGGGCATGCGCCAGGGCAACGACGTCGGCACGCAGTACCGCTCGGCGATCTACTACACCTCCTCCGCCCAGGAGCAGACCGCGCGCGAGCTGACGAAGGTCTACGGCGACGAACTGGCCCGCCGCGGCCTCGGCGAGATCACGACCGAGATCCGCGAGGTGCCGACGTACTACTACGCCGAGGACCAGCACCAGCAGTACCTCGCGAAGAACCCCTACGGCTACCGCTGCCACGCCAACACCGGCGTGCGGTTCCCGCAGACCGCCTGAGCAGCGCCACCACCGTCCGGCTCCCGAAGCCGGACTCGCGCACCCCCGGGCCGCGGCCCTCCAGCACCCTGGAGGACCGCGGCCCTGCTGCTGCCCGGACGACCTGTGCCCGTCCGACTCGGACAGGCGCGGCGCATCTTCGGACGTCTGTCCGGGAGGAGCCGCTGTAGCGTCGACCTCATGACGAGGCCGGCATGGTTCCGACGTGGCCACCCTGTCTTCGCGGGTTTCTGCACCGGGATGGGGCTGTTCCTCCTCGCCTTCCTCGCGGACCTGGCCCTCGGGGACCTCGACGAGTTCGAGGTCGGCTGGTGGGTGGTCGCCGGCACGTCGGTCGCCCTGGTCACCGGCGGTCTCCTCCGGCACGAGCAACGACGCCGGCACCCTCCACGCTGAGTCCGCACGGTGGCGGCCGTGGGTCGACGCGACCAACCGGCGTCCGGGCACCGGGGTGGGCCAGCCAGCCGGCGGCGAGCTGCGGTAACGTAGGTAAGCCTCGCCTCACTTGAACGGGGTTCACCTGACGTCGAAGGGGTCCCATGATCCGCCGCTCCCGGCTCGCTCCTGCCCTCGCGCTCGCGCTGCTCACGCCCGCGCTGGTCTCCTGCAGCGGTGACGACGGGCCGAGCATCACCGTCTACAACGCCCAGCACGAGCAGCTGCTCGAGGAGCTGGCGCCGCAGTTCACCGAGGAGACGGGGATCGAGGTCGAGCTGCGCAACGGCAAGGACCTCGAGCTGTCCAACCAGCTGGTGCAGGAGGGCGACGCCTCGCCGGCCGACGTGTTCCTCACCGAGAACTCCCCGGCCATGTCCCAGGTCGAGGAGGCCGGGCTGTTCGCCCCGCTGCCCGAGGAGCTCGTCGCCCCCATCCCGGAGCAGTACCGCCCCGCCAGCGGGCTGTGGACCGGCTTCGTCGCGCGCTCGACCGTGCTCGTCTACAACACCGACCTGGTGGACCCCGACGAGCTGCCGAGCTCGATCCTCGACCTCGCCGACCCCGAGTGGGCCGGTCGCCTGTCCTTCTCCCCCACCGGCGCCGACTTCCAGGCCATCGTCGCCGCGGTGCTGGAGCTCGAGGGCGAGGACGCGACGCGGGAGTGGCTGGAGGGCATCAAGGCCAACGGCACGGTCTACGACGGCAACAACGTGGTGCTCGAGGCGGTCGACTCCGGTGAGTCCGAGGTCGGGATCATCTACCACTACTACTGGTACCGCGACCTCGCCGAGGGCGGCGACGTCAGCGACGACAGCGCGCTGTACTTCTTCGGCGACGAGGACCCCGGTGCGTTCGTGAGCGTCTCGGGCGCGGGCGTGCTCGCCGCGAGCGACGACGCGAGCGACGCCGAGAAGTTCGTGCAGTTCCTGGTGGACCGGACCGGCCAGCAGGCCCTGGCCGACAGCTACGCCCTGGAGTACCCCCTCAACCCCGACGTCCGGCTCGACCCCCCGGTCAAGCCCTTCGACGAGCTCCAGCCGCCTCGGGTCGACGTCTCCGACCTCGACTCGCGGACGGTGGTCGACCTCATGACCGAGGTGGGCTTCCTCTGAGCACCACGGTGACGGCGGTCCCTGCCGGCACCGGCGGTCGGCGGGCCCACCACCGCGCGCCGTGGCCGCTGGTGCTGACCGGCCTCCTCGTCGCGGCCGCCTCCCTCGTCCCCCTCGGCTACGTGCTGTGGACCACCTCCGAGCTCGAGCCCGGGCAGGCGAGCGACTTCCTGGTCCGCCCGCGCGTGGGCGAGCTGCTGTGGAACACCGTGCGCCTGCTGCTCGTCGGGACCGCGCTCAGCGTGGCCCTCGGCACGGCCGCGGCGTGGGTGGTCGAGCGCACCGACCTGCCCGGTCGCGGCTGGTGGCACGGCCTGCTGTGCGCGCCGCTCGCGGTGCCCGCCTTCGTCAACGGCTACGGCTGGGTCTCCACGACCCACGCCGTGCAGAGCTTCAGCGGGGCCGTCATGGTGGTGACGCTGTCCTACTACCCGCTGGTCTACCTGCCCACGGTCGCCGCGCTGCGCCGGCTCGACCCCAGCGTCGAGGAGGTCGCGCAGTCGCTGGGCCACGGCGCCCGGGGTGTCTTCTGGCGGGTCACGCTGCCCGCGATCAGCCCGGCCGTCCTCGGCGGCGCGCTCCTCGTCGGGCTCCACCTCCTCGCCGAGTACGGCGCGCTGCAGCTGCTCAACTACCCCACGCTGACCACCGCGATCCTCCAGCAGTACGCCACCGTGTTCAACGGACCGCAGGCCACGCTGCTCGCCCTGGTGCTGGTCGGCTTCTGCGCCGTGCTGCTCGTCCTCGAGCTGGCCCTGCGCGGGCGTCGGCGGCGCTCGCGCGTCGGGTCGGGGGTCAGCCGGACCGGCGAGCGCGTCCCCCTCGGGCGGAGCATGGCCGCCGTCGTCGCCGGCCTCTCCCTGCTGGTCGCCCTGGCGCTCGTGGTGCCCGTGGCGAGCCTGCTGCGGTGGCTGGTGCGGGGCACCTCCACCCGGCTGGACGTCGACTCCCTGCTCGGTGCCCTCGGCTCCACCCTGGCCCTGGCCGCGGCCGGCGGCGCGCTGGCCACCGCGCTCGCGGTGCCGGTCGTGTGGCTCGCGGTCAGGCACCGTGGCCCGCTGGCCACGCTCGTCGAGCGCAGCACCTACGTCGCGGGGTCGCTGCCGGGCATCGTGGTGGCGCTCGCCCTCGTCACCGTGTCGATCCGGGTGCTGCCCGCGCTCTACCAGACGGTGGTGGTGCTGCTCGCGGCGTACGCCGTCCTGTTCCTGCCGCGCGCCGTGGTCAGCGTGCGCGCGTCGCTGGAGCTCGTGCCGCCCGGTCTCGACGAGGTGGCCCGGTCGCTCGGCTGCTCGGGCCCGGCGGCGGCCGCGCGGGTGACCGTGCCCCTCGTGGCGCCGGGCCTGGCCGCCTCGGTCGCGCTCGTGTCGCTCGCGGTCTCGACCGAGCTGACCGCCACGCTCCTCCTGGCCCCCATCGGCACCGAGACCCTCTCGACCCGCTTCTGGTCCGACGCCTCCTCGGTCGCCTACGGCGCAGCAGCGCCCTACGCCCTCGCGCTGGTCCTGCTGTCGCTCCCGGCGACGTGGCTGCTGGGCCGGGTCTCGATCGGAGGGGCGTCGTGACGGCCGCGGCGCCAGCGCTGGAGGTGCGCGGCCTGAGCGTGGGCTACGGCGACGGCGACGTCGTCCACGACCTCGACCTCACCGTGACCGACGGGGTCACCGCCATCCTCGGCCCGTCGGGCTGCGGCAAGACCACGCTGCTGCGCACCGTCGCCGGGTTCGTCACCCCCCGCACGGGGACCGTCACGGTGGCCGGCCGGGCCGTGGTCGCCGACCGGACCGCGGTCGCCCCGCGGCACCGACGGCTCGGCTACGTGCCCCAGGAGGGCGGGCTCTTCCCCCACCTCGACGTCGCGGCCAACGTGGTCTTCGGGCTCCCCCGCTCCCAGCGACGGGCCGCGCGCGCCACCGTCGCGGGCCTCCTCGAGCTCGTCGACCTCCCCGACGCCCTCGCCGACCGGTACCCCCACGAGCTGTCGGGCGGCCAGCAGCAGCGGGTCGCCCTGGCCCGGGCGCTGGCTCCCCGGCCCTCGATGGTGCTCCTCGACGAGCCCTTCTCCTCCCTCGACGCCGGCCTGCGGGAGGAGACCGGACGCGCGGTCGTGCGGGCACTGCGCCGGCGCGGCGCGGCCGCGCTGCTGGTGACCCACGACCAGGGCGAGGCGCTCTCCCTGGCCGACCAGGTGGCGGTGATGCACAGCGGGCGACTGCTCCAGGTCGGGCGGCCGGCCGCGGTCTACCTCTCGCCGGCCGACGAGCGCGTCGCCGACTTCGTCGGCCTGTCGGTGTTCCTCGACGGCACGGTCGAGGGGTCCGCGCCCGGCGCGGTGCGCTGCGCCCTGGGTGAGATCGGACTGCGTGGCCCGGCGCCGGCCGGCCCGGTGCGCGTGGCCGTGCGCGCGGAGCAGGTGCAGGTGACCCCGGCCGACCGTGGTGTGGCCGCCGAGGTCCTCGACACCAGCTTCTTCGGCCACGACGCCACCGTCCGGGTGCGGCTGGCCACGGGCGAGCTGGTCGTCGCGCGCACGCCGGCGGGCGTCGTGCCCCTGCCCGGCGAGAGGGTCGGCGTCGTCGTGACCGGCGACGTGGTGGCGTTCTCGTCGGACCGTCGGCCGTGACCGCGCTGCCCGCCTCCGGTCCGCTCGGCACCCGGCCGGACCCCGACCCCGACCTCGACCTCCACCTCGACCTCGACCTGCTGGGGGGCGACCACGGTGACCTCGCCCTCGTCGACGGCGACCGCCTGGTCACCTACGGCGAGCTCGCCGGGCTGGTCACGGCCCGGGCCGCCTCCCTCGGCGGGACCCGACGGCTCCTCGCGGTCCGCGCCCGCAACGACCTCGACTCCGTCGTCGACCTCCTCGCCGCGTGGGCCCGGCGCCTCCCCGTCGTCCTGCTGGGTGCCGACGACGCCGCGCGCCACCGCGAGGTGGAGGAGCGCTTCCTCGGGGCCGGCGACGAGGACCTCCACCCCGACCTGGCCCTACTCCTGTCGACCTCGGGCTCGACCGGGTCGCCCAAGCTGGTGCGGCTCTCGCGCGCCAACGTGCTGGCCAACGCCGACAGCATCGCCTCCTACCTCGGTCTCACCACCGAGGACCGCGCGATCACCTCGCTGCCGATCCACTACTGCTACGGCCTGTCGGTGCTGACCTCCCACCTGCGGGCCGGCGCGGCCGTGGTGCTGACCGGTCTCTCGGTCACCGACGAGTGCTTCTGGCGCCTGGCCCGTCGCCACCGCGTCACCAGCCTGGCCGGCGTGCCCCACACCTTCGACCTGCTGGACGCCTCGGGGTTCGCCGAGCGCGACCTGCCCGACCTGCGCTACCTCACCCAGGCCGGCGGACGGCTCGCGCCCGCCACGGTCCGGCGCTTCGCCGAGCTGGGTCGACGGCGCGGGTGGGACCTCTTCGTCATGTACGGCGCCACCGAGGCCACCGCCCGCATGGCCTACCTCCCGCCCCACCTCGCCACGAGCCGGCCCGACGCCATCGGGCTGCCGGTGCCCGGCGGCGACCTGCGTCTCGCGCCGGTCGAGGGCCAGGACCTCCCCGACGGCGTCGGGGAGCTCGTCTACTCCGGGCCCAACGTGATGATGGGCTACGCCCTGGGGCGCGGCGACCTCGCGCGGGGCGGCGAGCTCGACGAGCTGCGCACCGGCGACCTCGGCCGGCAGTGCGACGACGGGCTGTGGGAGGTCGTGGGACGCCTCGACCGCCACGTCAAGCTCTTCGGGCTGCGCCTCGACCTCGGACGCCTCGAGGAGGTGTGCACCGTCCCCGTCCGCCTGGTGGAGCACGACGGCCGGCTCCACGCGTTCGTCGACCGCCCCCGGTCGGCGGCAGCGGCACGCGCGTCGCTGCGGGCGGCCACCGGCCTCCCCCACGGAGCCGTGGTGGTGCACACGCTGGCCGCGGTGCCGCTCACCTCGAGCGGCAAGGTCGACCACGCGGCCCTGCGCCGCCACGCCGCCTCCGCGGCCCGGGAGGCCTCGGCGCACGACGAGGGGTCAGGCCCGGTCACCGCCGAGCGTCTGCGCGACCTCTACGCCGTCGTGCTCGGTCGGCCCGACGCCACGACCGGCGACAGCTTCGTCGACCTCGGCGGCGACTCGCTGGCCTTCGTGGAGACCTCCACGCGACTCGCCGGCCTGCTCGGCGACCTCCCGGCGCGCTGGCCGCACCTGACCCCCGTCGAGCTGGCGCGCCGGGCGCGTCCCGTGCGTGCGTGGACCACCCTCCTCGAGGTGCCGACGGTCCTGCGCGCCGTGGCGATCCTGGCCATCGTCGCGTCCCACACCGACCTGGTGAGCCTCATGGGCGGCGCCCACGTGCTGCTCGCGGTCGCGGGCTACAACGTCGCGCGCTTCGCGCTCCCGGTGGAGGGACTGCGCCGCAGGACCCGCGCGATCCTCGCCGCGGTCGCGGCGTTCGCCGTACCGGCCTCGGTCTGGATCCTCGTGGCCGGGGCGGTCACCGGCGACTACCGCCCCACGACAGCGCTCTACCTCAACCAGCTCCTCGGGCCCGACCGGTGGACCGACGACTGGGAGTTCTGGTTCCTCGAGGTCCTGGTGTGGAGCCTGCTCGCGCTGGCCGCCCTCCTCGCCGTGCCCGCCGTCGACCGGTGGCAGCGGGCGCACCGCTTCGCGGCCGCGATGGCCGCCGTGGTGGGCACCGTCGCGCTCCGCTTCGTGCTCGTGGGGTGGAGCACCGCCTCGCTGCAGGAGTACGCCGTCGCGACGGCCGCCTTCTGCGTCGCGCTGGGGTGGGCCGCCGCGGAGGCCCGGACCCCGGCGCAGCGGGCGGTCGTGGCGGCGGCGTTGGTCGTGGCCCTGGCGGGCTACTTCGGCGAGGACACGACCAGGCAGGTCGTCGCGGTGCTCGGCGTCGCGGCGCTCCTCCTGCGCCGGCCGGTGAGGGTGCCGACGCCGGTGGCGCGGCTGCTCGTGCCCGTCGCCCAGGCCTCGCTCTGGATCTACCTGACGCACTGGCAGGTCTACCCGCCCCTGGAGGACGCCGGGCACCCCTGGGCCGCGCTGGTGGCGAGCCTCGTCGTCGGCCTCGCCGCGGCGCGGGTCCACCGGCTGCTCCTGGCCGCCCGCCGGGCGGTCGCGCCCGCCCCCGCCGAGCCGGTGCCCCGGCCGCCGAGGTGAACGGCCCAGGACCCACCGCGCCCAGCCGCACGCTCGTCGCGTGGTGGGACTCCCACCAGGTCGCGCTCTACCTCGTCGCGATCCTGGGCGGGGCGCTGCTCGGTCTCGCGGCCCCCCGGGCCGCCCCGTCGCTCGAGAACGCGATCAACCCGGCGCTGGCGCTGCTGCTCTTCGCGACCTTCCTGGGGGTGCCCCTCGTGGAGGTCGGCCGGGCGTTCGGCGACCTCCGCTTCCTCGCAGCGGTGCTGGGCGGCAACTTCCTGGTGGTGCCGCTCCTCGCCTTCGGGCTGTCGCGGTTCGTCGCCGACGACCGGGGGCTGACGCTCGGCGTGCTGCTGGTGCTGCTGACCCCGTGCATCGACTACGTGATCGTCTTCGCCGGCCTGGCCGGTGGCGCCCGGGCCCGGCTGCTGGCGGCGGCGCCCCTGCTGATGCTCGCGCAGGTGCTCCTCCTCCCGGCGTACCTCCTCCTCTTCGCGGGCGGCGACGTCCTCGCGGTCGTGGAGCCCGCGCCGTTCGTGGAGGCCTTCCTCGTCCTGATCGTGGTGCCGCTCGCCGCTGCGGCGCTCGTGCAGGCGCTGGGACGTCACCACCGCTCCGGGCGCGCCGTCGAGCGCGCCACGGCCGGCGCCATGGTGCCGCTGATGATGCTCACGCTGACCGTCGTGATCGGGTCCCAGATCGCCGCGGTCGGCTCCGAGGCGCTGCAGCTGGCCCGCCTGGTGCCCCTCTACGCCGCCTTCGTGGTGCTCGCCGTGCCGGTCGGCCTGGCCGCGAGCCGGTCCGCCGGGCTCGACGTGCCGGGCACGCGTGCGGCCGTCTTCTCCGTGGCGACCCGCAACTCGCTGGTCGTGCTGCCGCTGGCCCTCGCGCTCCCCGAGTCGCTTGCGCTGGCCCCGCTGGCCGTCGTCACCCAGACCATGGTCGAGCTGCTGGCCATGCTGGTCCTCGTGCGGCTGGTCCCCCGGCTCGCGCCGTCGACGCCGACCTGAGGTTCCACCGTCGCGGGCTGGTGCACCCCCACCCGTGGCGCGGCTCGCGGAGCCGGCGCAGGTAACACGACCCTTACGCGTGGCGCCGCGGATCGTCTTCCGCGCGAAACCACCCGGCAACACCGCGGGCGTTGGCTTCTCGCCATGACCCGCACCGCCCACCGCGACGCCCACCGGCACATCGGCCGGCTCCCGGCGTACCGCTTCTACGGCGGCCCGCCAATCAGTCCCGACACCACGGCGCTGGAGACCGTGGCCGAGCTCGTCGCGACCCTCGACGCCGAGGGCACCGAGCGCGCGCTGGTGCTGCCCAACTACGGCGTGCCGGACCCCGCGGTGGCCTTCGGGCTCAACCACCTCGCCCTCGAGGCGGCGCAGCGCGACGACCGCGTGCGCTGCGGCCTGTGGGTGAGCCCGCAGCAGAGCGACGCGGCGCGCAACGACGAGGCTCTCGCCCTGGCCCGCGAGGACGGCGTGGTCGCGCTCAAGACCAGCTTCCTGCTGGGCGGGGCGCCCGACGCCCCCGACTGCGCCGAGCAGCTCGACCGGATGTTCACCACCGCCGCCGAGCTCGACCTCGTCGTGCACGTGCACACCTCGCCGGGTGCCGCCTCCGACGTCGACCGGATCAGCCGTCTCGTGGAGACCTACGGCGACGCCACCAAGATCCACCTCGTGCACCTGGGCGGGGGCATGAGCGGCCACCTCAAGCTCGTCGGCGGCCTCTTCTTCGACTGGATCGAGGCCGGCAAGCAGGTCTACACCGACACCAGCTGGGCCATCGGCTTCGCGCCGGCCTGGCTGGCCCAGGAGATCGAGCGCCGCGGCGTGGGCCACGACCGGGTCCTCTTCGCCACCGACGCTCCCTGGGGCGACTTCGCCGGTGAGCACGCCCGCCTGGCCGCGGCGGCCGGCGACGGCGCGCTCGCCGACGCCTTCTTCCACGCCAACTTCGACGCCCTCTACGGCACCTGAGACCCCACGGCACCACCCGCACCACCACCACGCACCACCCCAGCCCCGCACCCCAACCGAGGAGCCGCACATGTCCGTGTTCGACGACGAGATCCTGGCCGCGATGGAGAAGTCCCGCTCGGAGATCCCCCACCCCAGCCAGGAGAAGGGCACCAACCTCTACGGCTCGACCAAGCTCTTCCCCGACTACCAGGCCAGCGAGGGACAGTCCTGGCTGACCCTGGTGCACGGCATCCCGCACGAGTCGTCGGTGTCGTTCGTGGCGGTCCTCCAGACCACCCGCGCGCTGCGCAAGGGCTTCGACGCCACCCTCTACTTCTACGGCCCCGGCGCCCTGGCCTGCGCCGACACCCGCGGCTTCCCCACCACCGGCGACGTCGCCTTCCCCGGCAACCAGAACATGAACGACGCCATCAGGACCTTCATCGCCGAGGGCGGCACGGTGCTGTGCTGCCGCTTCGGGATGGCCCTGCACGGCCAGCGCGAGGAGGACCTCATCGAGGGCGTGATCCCCTGCCACCCGCTCGACGTGCAGGACGCCGTCATCCACTTCGCCAACAAGGGCGCCATCATCAACTCCGTCTACAACCTCTGAGCGGCTGACGTCATGACGGCCGACACCCGCGTGGACGTGGCGATCCTGGGCATCCGCCTCGCCGACCCGTCCGACGCCCCGGTCGCGCGCCGCGCGGGCGCCGGCCCCAGCGACGACGGGCATCTGCTCCTCGACGGTGTGGGGGCGGCGGTGCCGCTCAACCCGCGCAGCCCCTACACCGTGAGCGGCGGCAAGCTGCTCCTCGACGGCGCCGACACCGGCATGGGCGTCGAGGCGGTGGCCCGCCCCCGCTTCTACGACCTCCGGACCGCCGACGGCGTCCCCTACGAGCAGATCGCGCGGCTGCACTCCAGCAACGTGCTGGCCACGACCGTCGTCCAGACCTGCGTGCGGTACGCCGAGGCCGAGCGCTGCCGCTTCTGCGCGATCGAGGAGTCGCTGCGCGCCGGCGCGACGGTCGCGGTCAAGACGCCCGCGCAGATCGCCGAGGTGGCCCGCGCCGCCCACGACCTCGACGGCATCACCCAGCTCGTGATGACCACCGGCACCAGCAACGGCCGCGACCGCGGGGCGACCCACCTGGCCCGCTGCGTGCGGGCGGTGCACGAGGTGCTGCCCGACCTGCCGATCCAGGTGCAGTGCGAGCCGCCGGGCGACCTGGCCTCGCTCCAGGAGCTCCACGACGCCGGCGCCCGCTCCATCGGCATCCACGTGGAGTCCCTCGACGAGGCCGCCCGCCTCGCCTGGATGCCCGGCAAGGGCTCGGTGCCGCTCGCCGACTACCGCGCCGCCTGGGCCGAGGCCGTGCGCGTCTTCGGGTGGAACCAGGTCTCGACCTACCTCCTCGTCGGCCTCGGCGAGGACCCCGACGAGCTCGTCGCCGGGGCGGTGGAGCTCATCGAGATGGGCGTCTACCCCTTCGTCGTGCCCTTCCGCCCGCTGGCGGGCACGCTGGCCGTCGACGTCGACGGAGCCGTCACCCCGAGGCCCGCCGACGTCTACCGGGTCACCACCGAGGTCGCGGCCGCGCTGCGCGCCCACGGCATGCTGGGCTCCGACCAGGCGGCGGGCTGCGCGGCCTGCGGGGCCTGCTCGGCGCTCGGCTCGTGCTCCTCGGCGGAGGCCGCGTCGTGACCGGCCTGGTCGACGAGGTGGTCCTCACCGGCGCCCGCCGGGCGGCCCCGAGCCTCGACGCCTTCGTCGTGGTGCGCGCCGGGGCCCGCGAGGTCGCGGCCTACCACGCGCTGCGCCGCGAGGTGTTCGTGCGCGAGCAGGGCCTCTTCGTCGGCTCCGACCGCGACGACGTCGACGACGACCCGCGCACCGTGGTGCTGGTCGCCGTCGCCACCCACCCCGACGCCGGCGGCGAGGTGCTGGGCGGCGTGCGGCTCCACCCGGCCACCGCCGGGCGCGACCTCGGCTGGTGGCGCGGCTCGCGGCTCGCGGTGGCCTCCGACGCCCGGCTGCTGCTGGGCGTCGGCGCCGCCCTGGTGCGCGCGGCCTGCGCCGCGGCCGAGGCCTCGGGCGCGCTGCGCCTCGACGCCACGGTGCAGGCGCAGAACGAGCCCCTCTTCCGCCGCCTCGGCTGGGTGCCGCGCGAGCGCACCCACCGGCACGGCCACCCCCACGTGGTCGTGGACTGGCCGATCGGGCGGGTGCAGCGGCTGGTCGACGCCACCAAGGCCGCCCTGGGCAGCCTGCTCGACGAGGTGTCGGCCGGGGTGCCGGCCGGGTTCCTGGGCGACGACGGCGCGCCCGTGCCCGGCTCCGACCTCGTCGCCGCCTGCGACGCCGTGCTCCCCTCCATGGTCGAGCGCGACCCCGAGTGGGCCGGCTGGTGCGCCGTGCTGGTGAACCTCAACGACCTCTCCGCCATGGGCGCCGCCCCCGTCGCGCTGCTCGACGCCCTCGGCGCCCGCGACGCCTCCTTCGCCCGCCGCGTCCTGCGCGGGCTCACCGACGCCAGCCGCGCCTGGGGCGTGCCGGTCGTCGGCGGGCACACCCAGCTCGGCGTGCCCGCCGCCCTGTCGGTGACCGCCCTGGGCCGCACCTCGCGCCCCGTCGCCGGCGGCGGCGCCGACCCGGGGCAGACGCTGCGGGTCACCGCCGACCTCGGCGGCGGCTGGCGACCGGGCTACACCGGGTCGCAGTGGGACTCCTCCAGCCACCGCACCGGCGCGCAGCTGCGGGCCCTGGCCGGGGTCGTGCCCGCGCTGCGGCCCACCGCGGCCAAGGACGTCAGCATGAGCGGCCTGGTCGGCACCACCGGCATGCTCGCCGAGGCCTCCGGCTGCCGGGCCGTGCTCGACGTCGCGGCCGTCCCGGCCCCCGAGGGGGCGGCGTACGGCGACTGGCTGACCTGCTTCCCCGGCTTCGCCATGGTCACCGCCGAGGCGGCACCGGCCCGCGCGGCGCTGCCCCCCTTCGTCACCTCCGCCGCCTGCGGCGAGCTCACCTCCGGCGCGGGCGTCGGCCTGCGCTGGCCCGACGGCGTCGTCACCGACGCCGTCACCTCCACCGTCACCGGAATGGGGTCCTCCCGATGAGCACCACACCCACCACGCCCGGCACGCCCGGCACGCCCGGCACGCCCGGCACGCTCACCGTCGGGGCCGTCAGCGCAGGCTTCGGGCGCGACCTCGACGACAACCTGCGCCAGGTCGGCGACCTGGTGGCGCGGGCCCGCGAGCGCGGCACGTCGCTGCTGGCGCTGCCCGAGGCCTGCCTGGGCGGCTACCTGTCGGTGCTCGGCTCGGGACGCGACGGCACGCACCCCGACGCCCCCGACTCGCTCCCACCCGTGCTCGACGCCGACGGACCCGAGCTGCGCCGCGTGGCCGCGCTCGCCCGCGAGATGACGCTCGTGGTCGGCTTCTGCGAGTCCGACGGCGGCCGACGCTTCAACAGCGCCGCGATCGTCTCCGGCGAGGGGGTGCTCGGCGTGCACCGCAAGGTGCACCAGCCCCTCGGCGAGAGTCTCTACTACGAGGCCGGCGACGTCTTCCGCGCCGTCGACACCGCCGTCGGGCGACTCGGCGCCCTCATCTGCTACGACAAGGCCTTCCCCGAGGCGGCCCGCGGCCTGGCCCTCGACGGCGCCGAGACCGTCGTGTGCATCTCGGCCTGGCCGGCCTCGCGCACAGCCACGGCCGGCGACCTGGCCGACGACCGCTGGAAGCGGCGCTTCGACCTCTTCGACCAGGCCCGGGCGCTGGAGAACCAGGTCCTCTGGGTGGCCTCCAACCAGGCCGGCACCTTCGGGTCGCTGCGCTTCGTCGGCTCGGCCAAGGTCGTCGGACCCGGCGGCGACGTGCTCGCCGCCACCGGCACCACCGAGGGCGTCGCCTACGCCCGGGTCGACGTCGAGGAGCTGCTCGGCACCGCCCGGCGCGCGATGTTCCACCTGCGCGACCGGCGCCCCGACCTCTACGTCGAGCACGAGCGGGTCGCGGCGCATGCCTGAGATGACGGTCTCGGTGCGCTGGCCCGACGGCAGCCTCCAGGACTGCTGGTCGCCCTCGCTGGTCATGCACGACCACCTCGCCCCCGGCGCCCGCTACACCGTCGCCGACTTCGCCCACCGCGCCACGACCGCGCTCGCCGAGGCCGGCGAGCGCGTGCGGCAGCGCTACGGCTTCGCCTGCACCTCGGCCGCAGCCAGCGCCGAGCTGGTGCGGCGCCGAGCCGCCGTGCACCGCCCCGACGACCTCGTCGAGGTCGTGCGGATGTGGCCCCCGCTGCCCGCCGCCGCACCCACCAGCCCCACGACCCCGGAGCGCCCATGACCACCGTGCACACCACCGTCGCCGTCGTCGGCGGCGGCCAGGCCGGGCTCGCGACGAGCTGGTGCCTGACCCGCGACGGGATCGACCACGTCGTGCTCGAGGCCGCCACGGCCGCCCACGAGTGGGCCGACACCCGCTGGGACAACTTCACCCTGGTCACCCCCAACTGGCACTGCCGGCTGCCGGGCTACGCCTACGACGGCCCCGACCCCGACGGGTTCATGACCCGCGACGAGGTCGTGGCCTGGCTCGGGGGCTACGCCGCCACCTTCGACCCGCCGCTGCGCGAGCACACACGGGTCACCGCCCTGCGCCAGGGCGAGGCCGGCGGCTTCGTGCTCGAGAGCACCGGCCCCGACGGGGAGACCACCTGGAGCGCGGAGCACGTGGTCGTGGCCACCGGGGGCTACCACGTGCCGATCGTGCCGCCCTGGGCCGCGGCGCTCGACCCGGGCCTCACCCAGCTGGAGTCGGCCCACTACAAGCGCGCGGCCGACCTGCCCGACGGCGGCGTGCTCGTCGTCGGCAGTGGCCAGTCCGGCACCCAGATCGCCGAGGACCTCCACCTCGAGGGCCGCCAGGTGCACCTCGCCCTCGGCGACGCCCCGCGGGTCGCGCGCACCTACCGCGGCCGCGACTGCATGACCTGGCTGGCCGACATGGGCCTCTACGACACCGCGGTCGCGCAGTACCCCGGAGGCCTCGCGGCCCGGGAGAAGACCAACCACTACGTGACGGGGCGCGACGGCGGCCGCGACCTCGACCTGCGCCTGCTGGCCTCGCAGGGCATGCGGCTCCACGGCCTGCTGGCCGGCGGCCGCGGCACACGCCTGGAGTTCCGCCCGACGCTGACCGCGGCGCTCGACGCCGCGGACGCGACCTACAACTCCATCTGCGCCGACATCGACCGCTGGATCGAGCGCGAGGGGATCGACGCCCCGCCGCCCTCGCGCTACTCCCCCGTGTGGACCCCCGACGCCGACCCGCTCGAGCTCGACCTGACCGCGGCCGGCGTCACCAGCGTGGTGTGGGCCATCGGCTACCGCCCCGACTACCGGTGGGTCGGCGTCGGCGCCTTCGACGGCAGCGGGCGCCCCACCCACCACCGCGGTGTCACGGCGGTGCCGGGGCTGTCCTTCCTCGGGCTGCCCTGGC
Organism: Nocardioides sp. Leaf307; assembly: GCF_001423135.1. Taxonomy (NCBI): domain Bacteria; kingdom Bacillati; phylum Actinomycetota; class Actinomycetes; order Propionibacteriales; family Nocardioidaceae; genus Nocardioides; species Nocardioides sp. Leaf307. The sequence goes on from NZ_LMNY01000002.1 coordinate 899,740, forward strand.
TGCACACGTGGGGCTCGGGACGCTTCCTCGGGATCGCCCGCGACGCCGAGCACGTGGCGGCCACCATCCGCGAGTCCGTGGGGGCACGGCCACAGGTGCGCCGGGTCTCCTAGTGCCGGTCACCATCGGTGCCGTCGCCGCGCACTTCGGGCGCGACCTCGACCGCGCGCTGGCCAAGGTCGAGGGCATCGTCGTCGACGCGCGGGCGGCCGGCTGCGGCGTCGTCGTGCTGCCCGACGCCGCCCTCGGCGGCTACCTCGACGACCTGCGCACCCCCTCCGGCCCGCCGCCCGCGCTGCAACCCGACTCCGAGGAGCTGCGGCGGGTGGCCCGGATCGCCGGCGACACGGTGGTCTGCCTGGGGTACGCCGAGGCCGCCGACGACGGCAGCGGACGCATCTACAACGCCGCGGTCTGCCTCACCGGCGACGGCGTGCTCGGCCACCACCGCAAGGTGCACCTTCCGGCCGGCGAGTCGCGCGTCTACGCCCCCGGCGACACCTTCCGCGCCTTCGACACCCCGGTCGGTCGCCTGGGCCTGCTCATCGACTACGACAAGACCTTCCCCGAGGCGGCCCGCGCGATGGCGCTCGACGGCGCACGTGTCCTGGCCTGTCTCTCGGCCTGGCCCGCCTCGGTGACCGACCGCGCCGAGCGGCTCGTGCACGACCGGCAGGCCCGCCTCTTCGACCTCTACGACTGCGCCCGCGCCGCGGAGAACCAGGTCGTCTGGGCCTCCTCCAACCAGACCGGTTCCCTGGGCTCGCTGCGCTTCCTGGGTCAGGCCAAGGTGGTGGGCCCGGGCGGCGACGTGCTCGCGCGCACCGCGACCAAGGGCGGGCTGGCCGTCGCGACGGTCGACGTCGACGGCGAGGTCGCCCGGGCCCGCCGCACGCTGCACCACCTCGACGAGCTCAGCCGCTCGGCCCACGCCCCGGGGAGGCACCCGTGAGGATCGCCCTGCTGACCTACTCCACCAAGCCCCGCGGCGGGGTCGTGCACACCCTCGCGCTGGCCGAGGCCCTGGCGGGCCTCGACGGGCTCGACGTGCACCTGTGGACCCTGGGCCGCGGCGGCGACACCACGTTCTTCCGCCCCGTCGACCCGGCGGTCACCGTGCACGCGGTGCCCTTCCCCGACCTCGGCGACGAGGTCGGGCCCCGCATCCTGCGCTCGATCGACACCCTCGACCGGGCCTTCGCCGCCGAGCGCGACGCCTACGACGTGGTCCACGCCCAGGACTGCATCAGCGCCAACGCCGCCATGCGCTCGGGGCCGTGCGTGCGCACCGTGCACCACCTCGACACCTTCACCACCCCCGAGCTGGTGGTCTGCCACGAGCGGGCCGTGGTCGAGCCGGTCGCGCGCGTCTGCGTCTCGGCCGCCGTCGCCGCCGAGGTCGAGGCCGGCTGGGGCCTGACGGCCACCGTCATCGCCAACGGCGTCGACGCCGCCCGCTTCGAGGCCGGCGGGCGCGACACCGAGGGCCGCGCCCGCTGGCGACGGCGGTGCGGTCGCTACGTGCTGGCGCTCGGCGGCATCGAGCCCCGCAAGGGCACCCTCGACCTGCTCGAGGCCTACGCCCTGGCCCGGCGCGAGGTGCCCGACCTGCGCTTCGTGCTCGCCGGCGGCGAGACCCTCTTCGACTACCGCGACTACCGCGCCGCCTTCGACCGCCGCGCGGCCGAGCTGGGCGTCGAGCCCGAGGTGCTCGGCGTGGTCGCCCACGACGCCCTGCCCTCCCTGGTCGCCGAGGCCGCCGCCCTGGGCTTCGTGTCGACCCAGGAAGGCTTCGGCCTCGCCCCGCTCGAGGCCCTCGCCGCCGGGGTGCCCGTCGTGGCGCGCGACCTGCCCGTGCTGCGGGAGGTGCTCGGCGACCACGTCGCGTACGCCGCCACCCCGGACGCGATCGCCGCCGCCCTGCTCGACGCCCTCGCCGCCCCGCCCGACCCCGCCCGCGGCCGGGCCCACAGCCACGGCTTCACCTGGCGGCGCGCCGCCGCGGAGCACCTCGCCTTCTACCGCGCGCTGGGCTGAGCCGCTCAGCGGCGCCGGGCCCGCACGACGGCGTCGTGCACCGCCACCTCCCGCCCGTCGGGCACGGTGACGGTGCGGCGCGACTCGGTGGCCGTGACCACCTCCCACCGCGCCGGGTCGAGCCGCGCCACGACGTCGGCGGCGCGCACCGAGGCCTCCGCCGGCGGTCCCGCCTCCTCGCCGTGCCCGTGCCCGTGCCCGTGCCCGTGACCGGAGCCGTGCTGGTGACCCTCGTCGTGGAGGTGACCGACCAGCAGCAGCGTGCCGCCGGGGGCGACCCAGCTGGCGAGACGGTCGTAGAAGTCCAGCTGCGGGGTGGCCGGGTGGGCGTAGTGGGTGGTGACGAGGTCGAAGCGCTCCTCGGGCTCCCAGACCGACAGGTCGGCCTCGACCCACCGGACCCGGTCGGCGACCCCGGCCGCGGCGGCCCGCTCGGCGGCCCGGGCGAGCGCGTCGGCGGCGATGTCGGCGCCGGTCACTCGCCAGCCGGCGCCGGCCAGCCACACCGCCTCCACGCCGGCGCCGCAGCCGGCCTCGAGCGCCGCGCCGGGCTCGAGGTCCCGGGTCTCGGCCACGAGGTGGGGGTGGGGCTCGCCGGCGGCCATGGCCAGGGCGCGGTCGCCGCGCCAGACGCCCTCCCAGTAGTCCTTGTCGAACGCGTGCGTCACGGGTCTCCCTCCGTGGCCGCCACCGCGGCGGCCGTGGCTCCCGACGATGACGGACCGGACCACCTCTGGCAATCACTGTTGCCGAACGGCAAACTGGCCCGGTGACCCATCCCCGGGAGCAGGCCGAGAGCACCCTCGACGCCGTGGGCCCACGGCTGCGTGCCCTGCGCCAGCACCGCGGCCTCACGCTCGGTGAGCTCGCCGACGAGACCGGCGTGTCCACCAGCACGCTGTCGCGGCTCGAGTCGGGGCTGCGCCGCCCCACCCTCGAGCAGCTGCTGCCCCTGGCCCGCGCCCACGGGGTCACCCTCGACGAGCTCGTCGACGCACCGGCCACCGGCGACCCCCGGGTGCACCTGCGCCCGGTGGCCACCGGTGACGGCGGCAGCGTCATCGCACTGACCCGGCGCCCGGGCGGCATCCAGGCCTACAAGTTCGTGCTACCCACCGGGCGCGACGACGCGCGCCCCACCCTGCGCACCCACGAGGGTCACGACTGGGCCTACGTGCTCGACGGGATCCTGCGCCTCGTGCTCGGCGAGCACGACCTGCGCCTGGGCCCCGGCGAGGCCGTCGAGTTCGACACCCGCACCCCGCACTGGTTCGGGGCGACCTCGGCCGGCCCGGTGGAGTTCCTCAGCCTCATCGGGCGCCAGGGCCAGCGCGCCCACCTGCGCGCGCCCTGAGCCGGGGCGCGGACTCAGGGCCGCAGGTCGTGGGCGGGCTCGATGCCGGAGTCGGGCAGCAGGTCGACCTCCTCCAGGGCGGCGCGCAGCTGCTCGGCGGCGTCGATATTCAGCGGGCTGCTGACCCAGGCGGCGTAGGGCAGGTCGAGGAAGCGCTCCTCGCGCACCGCGGGCAGGTCGCGGGTGGCGGGGTTGGCCCGCAGCACGTCGACCTTCTGCTCGAGGCTCTGGCCGGGGTAGTCGACGAAGGCGATGTAGTCGGGCCGGGCGGCCGCCACCCGCTCCCAGGAGACGGTGGTCCAGGTGTCGGCGACGTCCTCGGTGGCGTTGCGGGCGCCGGCCGCGTCGATGACGCCCTGCGGCCCGCCGTAGGAGCCGCTGGTGAAGGGCGAGGTGGTGCCGCTGTCGAAGAGGAAGACGGTGGGCGTCTCCGCGGCGCGCGGCGCCTGCTCCAGCGCGGCCAACCGCTCCTCGACGTCGGCGACCCGGGCGGCCGCGTCGTCCTCGTGTCCGGTCAGGCGGCCCAGCGCGGTCAGGTCGGTGCTCAGCGCGGTCCAGGGGTCGACGACGCCGCGGCTCTCGCCGTCGCTCTGGCGGCACGACTCGGTGAGCGTCCAGGCGGCGATGCCGCGCTCGGCCAGCCCGTCGGGGGTGAGACCGGCGTCCTCGTCCCACCCGTAGCTCCAGCCGGCGACCATGAGGTCGGGGCGCTGGAGCAGGACGTTCTCGACCGTGGGGCGGTCCTCGCTGGCCACCGGGAGGTCGGCCACGACGTCCTCGCCGTAGACCCGGGCCAGGGCCTCGGCGTCGTCCTGGAGCCCACTGATGCCGGCGACCGCATCGGCGGCACCCACGGCGAGCACCATCGCGATCATGCCGCCGTCGTAGACGTAGAGGCGCTCGGCCGGGTCGGGGTAGGCGCGCTCCTCCCCGCAGTTCTCGAGCACGAGCGAGGCGCCGGTCGCGCCCGGCGAGCCCGCCGCCGGGCCGGTCGCGGGGCCGGCACCGCACGACGTCGTCAGGGCCAGGACCGCCACGGCGGCGAGCGCGGAGACGGGGCGGACGGCGAGGAGACGGACCGGGATTGGACGGACGGGGAGGGGACGGTGCACGGGGGACCTGCCTTCGGGAGGGAGGAGCGACGGGAGGGCGGCGGGAGGGTGGCGGGAGGGCGGTGGGCCGACGCGGCGGGAGCCGGGTCAGCGCAGGTGGCGGCCGGGGCCGACGACGAGGTGGTGGCGACCCCGCGAGTCGCTGAGGTGGGCGGCGTCGACGCCGAAGACCCGGGCGACGACGTCGGGGGTGAGCACGTCGTGCGGTGCACCCGCGGCGTGGACCCGGCCCTCGTGGAGCACGACCACCTGGTCGGCGTAGGCCGCGGCGAGCGCGAGGTCGTGCAGCGCGGTCAGCACGGTGCGCCCGGAGGCGCGCAGCAGCGCGAGCAGCGCCACCTGATGGCTGACGTCGAGGTGGTTGGTCGGCTCGTCGAGCACGAGCAGCTCGCAGTCCTGCACCAGGCCGCGGGCCAGGCAGACCCGCCGCCGCTCGCCGCCCGAGAGCTGGGCGCAGGGCCGGTCGAGGGCGGCGTCGAGCCCGACCTCGGCGAGGGCGGCGCGGGCGTGGGGCCGGTCGCCGTCGCCGCGCGCCCACGGCCGGTGGTGGGGCAGGCGCCCCAGCGCCACGAACTCCCCCGCGGTCATGTCGGCCGGCGGGCTCTCCTCCTGCGCCACGAACGCCACGACCTGCGCCCGGCGGCGCGCCGGCAGGTCGTGGACCTCGCGGTCGCCGACCAGCACCGCCCCGGTCTCGGGGCGCTGGAGGCCCGCCAGCGTGCGCAGCAGCGTCGTCTTCCCCGAGCCGTTGACGCCGAGCACGGCGGTGGTGCTGCCGGGTGCCAGGTCGAGGTCGACACCGCGCAGCACGACGCGCCCGCCGACCGCGCACGACAGCGCCCGGGCCGTCAGGGCCGGTGCGGGCCGGCCGCTCACGCCCCGCCCCCGAAGTGGTAGCGCCGGCGCCCGAGCAGCAGCAGGAAGACCGGCGCGCCCACGAGGCCGGTGACCACGCTCAGCGGGATCTCCTGCGGGCTCACGACGGTGCGGGCGACCACGTCGACCCACACCAGGAAGACCGCGCCACCGAGCGCGGCCACCGGGAGCATCGCCCGGTGGCCGCCGCCGACGACCAGGCGCGCCAGGTGGGGCACGACGAGGCCGACGAAGCCGATGCCCCCCGAGACCGCCACCAGCACCCCGACGAGGGCGGAGGTGAGGACGAAGAGCGCGACCCGCAGCGCCGCGACCGGCACGCCGACCGCGGCGGCGGTGTCGTCGCCGGTGGCCAGCGCGTCGAGCCAGCCGTGCACGCCGACGACGAGCACCGCCGCCACCAGCACCGCCGCCGCGGGCGCCACCAGCTGCGCCCAGGTCGCGCCCGCGAGCGAGCCGAGCAGCCAGAAGAGCACCGACTCGGTCGCGCGGGGCTCCTCGCCGAGGAAGACCATGAGGCTGGAGACCGACGAGAAGGCCGACGACATCACCACCCCGGTCAGCACCAGCCGCAGCGGGGTCAGGCCGCCCTGGGCCAGCGAGACCCCGAAGACGAGCACCGCCGCGCCGAGCGCCCCGAGCAGGGCGCCCACCGACAGCGCCCACGCCCCGAGCGCGGCGAGCGCACCGAAGGCGATGACCGCCGTCGCCCCGACGCCGGCACCCGCCGAGACCCCGAGCAGGTAGGGGTCGGCCAGCGGGTTGCGCACCAGGGTCTGCATCGCCGTGCCGGCCAGCGCGAGCCCGGCGCCGACCACCGCCGCCATCAGCACGCGCGGGGCGCGCAGCTCCCAGACGATGACGTCGAGCACCGGGTCGGGGCCCGGGCGCCCGTGCAGCACGCGCTCGCGCACCACGTCGACGACCCCGCCCACCGGCAGCCGCTCCGAGCCGAGCGCGAGGGCCACCACGAGCGAGACGGCCAGGGCCGCCAGCAGGCCCAGGTGCAGCGCGAGCCGCGGGCCGCGTCGTACGCCGGGCGGGGGCGGGTCGGCGGCGCGCGCGGGCGCGGTCGGCGGGGCGGGACGGGTCACGGCCACAGCGGGTCTCGCATCTGTCGGGGACCCGAGTCGCGCGGGCCGGCATCGGTCAGGCGAGCCAGCCGGTCTTCGGACTCGAGTTCGTCCCGGTGGGACACCTTCCCAGGCCACGGGCCCAGTGGTGCGTCGTCCCACCAGTCACTCTCACCGCTGCGCGTCAGCTCCGGATTCTCACCGGATTCCCGCACATCGTCAGATGTGTTCTGGCTCGCGGCGAAGTTAGCACGCCGCGGTCGCCCCCGGCGCCGCGCTCACCGGGCCCGGGCGGTCGAGGCCGCGGCGGTGCAGACGGTGTAGCCGAGCTCCCGCGCGGCCGCCTCGACCCGCGCGCGGGTGGAGGCGCTGACCCGGGGCGAGCCGGCGAGGGCGCGCGAGACCGTGGCGGGCGAGACCCCCGCGCGGGCCGCGACGTCGGCCATCGTGGCCGCCCCGGGCCCGGAGCCGCGGCCCGCTCCGTGCGCCAGGTCGGCGGCCGGGGCGAAGCGCTCGTAGCCCACCCGTCGGGCGACGGCGCGCACGTGGTCGCGGGTCGCGGCGCCGACGCCCGGGGCGTCGTGGAGCGCCCGGGAGACCGAGGCCACCGAGACCCGCGCCTCCCGGGCCACGTCGGCCACGGTGACCCGCGCGGGCACGGCTCAGGCCTGGCCGGGGGTGGGGCCGCCGAGGAGCTTGGCCAGCCACTCCAGCTGGGCCGCCTCCTGGTGGAACTGCCCGCCCTCGTGGTCGTTCCACGGGTAGACGACCAGCTCGCTGGGGCCGCCGTAGGTGTTGCGGGCCGCGTGCACGGTGGAGGGCGGGCAGACGGTGTCCATCAGCGCCACCGACATCAGCGCGGGCGCGCTCGCGCGGCGCCCCAGCACCGCCGCGTCGAAGTGGGCGAGCGTGGCGAAGGCGCGGTCGGCGGCGTCGCGGTGGGAGGCGAGGAAGGCCGCCACCTCGAGGTAGGGGCCGGTCGAGGCGATGGCCACCCCGCGCGGCATGTCGCACAGGAAGGGCACGTCGGCGAGCACGCCGGCCAGTCCGTCGTGCAGGCCCGAGACGGCCAGCGCGATGCCGCCGCCCTGGCTGACGCCGGCGACGACGACCCGGTCGCGGTCGACGCCCGGCAGCGCGACGCCGGCGTCGACCGCCAGCACCGCGTCGGTGAAGAGCCGGCGGTAATAGTGCCGGGCCGGGTCCTCCAGGCCCCGCGTCATGAAGCCCCCGAGGTACGACGGTCCGTGCCCGTGGGGGTCGGGGGTGTCGCCGACCCAGCCGCCGCCGGAGCCCTGGCCGCGGCTGTCGACGTCGAGGGTGGCGTAGCCCGCCAGCGTCCAGTGCGGCACCTGGTGGGGCAGGCCGCGGCCGCCGGTGTAGCCCTGGTAGCGGATGACCAGCGGGAGGTCGCCGCCCACCCCGGCGGGGCGGCGGTACCACGCCCGCACGGGCTCGCCGTCGTAGCCGCTGAGGGTCACGTCGCTCACCTCGACCAGGGGCAGGCGGGCGTCGACGGGCTCCACCCGCGGAGCGCGGGCACGCGCTCGGGAGGCCTGGAGGGTCTCCTCCCAGAAGGCGGCGAGGCCGGTGGGCTCGGTGACGCTGCCGCGGTAGGCGGCGAGCTCGGCGGCGGGAAGGTCGTACTGGGGCACGGTGGTCCTCGAGGGGTCGGGAACGGGCGCGGACGGGCGTGGACGGGAGGGGCGCGCAGCGGCGGGCGGTCAGCCCTTGACGGCGCCCTGGAGCAGCGCGCGGGAGAACTGGCGCTGGAAGAGCACGAAGACCGCGACGGTGGGCGCCAGGATGAGCAGCGAGCCGGCGGAGAGCAGCACGATGTCGGTGCCGTACTGGCCCTGGAAGGCGCCGAGCGCGCCGGCCATCGTGCGCTTGCTGGGGTCGCTGACCAGGACGATGGCGAGGATGAACTGGTTCCAGGTCCACAGGAAGAGCAGGATCGCCAGCGACGACAGGGCCGGCACGGCCAGCGGCAGGTGGATGTGGCGGAAGGTGCGCCAGGCCCCGGCGCCGTCGACGTAGGCCGCCTCGGAGAGCTCGACCGGCACGGTGAGGAAGTGTGCCCGCATCCAGAAGACCGCGAAGGGCATGTAGAGCGCGATGAGCGGCAGCACGAGCGCGGCGCGGGTGTTGAGCAGCCCGAGCGCCTCGATCTGGTAGTAGAGCGGCGTGATGAGCGACTCGAACGGGATGGTGAGCCCGAGCACGAAGAGCAGGAAGATCCACGACGCGCCGGGCACCTTGAGCGAGGCCAGCCCGTAGCCGGCCAGGCTGGCCAGCACCAGCGCAGCGGGCACGACGCCGGCCACGATGAGCATGCTCGAGACCAGCAGCGGGGTGAGGTCGGCGACGCGGTAGGCGTCGACGAAGTTGTGCCACTGCGGGTCGGCGGGCCAGCTGAGCCCGGTGGGGATGCTGCCCTGCGGCTGGAGCGCGGTGAGCAGCAGGCTGGCGAAGGGCACGAGGGTCAGCACCATGAAGACGACGAGGAGGCCCCGTCCGGCGAGGTCGGCGCGGCGGGTCGCGGTCACTGGTCGGCCCTCTGGGTCAGTCGCTGGACGGGGACGATGGTGACGAGCACCAGCACCATGAGCACGACGGCCATGGCCGAGGCCTGGCCGATCTCGCGCTCGGTGAAGGCGAGGCGGTAGATCTCCACCCCGGGCACCATCGTGGAGCGGCCGGGACCGCCCTGGGTCGAGATGTAGATGATGTCGAAGCTGGCCAGCGCCGCGATCATCGTGACCGTGACGCAGACGCCCAGCTCGCGGCGCAGACCGGGCAGGGTGACGTGGCGCAGCTCGCTGAGCCGCCCGGCCCCGTCGATGCGGGCCGCCTCGTACAGCGAGGGGTCGATCTTGCTGATGCCGGTGAGCAGCAGCAGGGTGCACAGGCCGAGCATCACCCAGGAGCCGATGAGCCCCACCGCGGGCAGCGCGGTCTCGAAGTCGGCCAGCCAGGGCCGGGCGACGTCGCCGAGCCCGATCGCGCGCAGCACCTCGTTGGCGATGCCGTCGCTGGAGTAGACCCAGTCCCACACGATGCCGGCGGCCACCAGCGGGATGACCTGCGGGATGAAGAGCACGGTGCGCGAGACGGTCGCGAAGGGACCCGGTCGCAGCCCGTGCATCAGCGAGGCGGCGACCAGGCCGAGCACGACGGGCACGACGGTGAAGAACAGGATCAGCTCGAAGGCGTGCAGCAGCGTCTCGAGCTGGTCGGGGTCGGTGAGCACCCGGCGGTAGTTCTCCGCACCCACCCACGTGGCGGGGCCGATGCCGTTCCAGTCGTAGAGCGAGTACTGCACCGAGGTGCCGAGCGGGAAGAGCACGAAGTAGCCGTAGAAGGCCAGGGCCGGCGCGACGAAGGCCAGGTGGCCCCACCGGCGCAGGCCGCCGGGGCGGGGACCGCGCCGGGGTGCGCGGCCCGTGGCGGCCGGGGAGGTCAGGGCCTCCCCAGCCGCCACGGGAGCTGCGGAGACGCTCACGACGACAGCTCGTCCTCGTAGGTCGCCTGGAGCGCCGGGGGGACGTCGGCGCCGCTGGTGCGGCCGTCGAGGAGCGACTGGAGCTCCGGGCGGATCGAGTTGGCGTAGATGCCGGAGGTGGCGTTGGCGATGAAGTCCACCAGCACCCCCGACTCCCCGATGGTCTGGGCGCCGGCGAGGGTCTGGGCGATCAGCGAGTCGGGGTCGACCTCGGGCAGCGGCAGCGAGGCGGGCCCGCCGGGGGCGGCACCGCCCTGCTCGACGACGATCTCGCGGGCGGTCTCGTCGGTGTGGACCCAGTTCAGGAAGTAGGCCATCTCGTCGGCGTGCTCGGCCTTGGCCGGGATCGCGTAGGTGTTGGGGGCGCCCATCGCGACCGGGGCGTTGCCCTCCTCGACGGGGGGCATGAGGAAGAAGCCGACGTCCTCGCCCATCGAGGAGTCGAGGTTGGCCGACTCCCAGTCGCCGTTGAACATGAACAGGCCCTCTCCGTCGACGAAGCGGCCCATCATCGTGGTGTAGTCGAGGCTGTTGGCGTCGGAGGGGAAGTAGCCCTCCTCGGCCCAGCGCCCGACGTAGTCGGCCGCCTCGACGGCGGCCGGGGTGTCGATGGTGGCGCCGGGCTTCTGGTAGGTCCACGCGGCCACCTCGGCCGGGTCGCCCATCTGGTTCAGCAGGGCCTGGAAGGGGAAGGCCACGCCGCCGATGTCGTTGAACTGCACGATCGGCTGCTCGCCGGCGGCCTTGGCCTCGGCCATGGCGTCCTCGAGCTCGTCGATGGTGGCCGGCGGCTCCTCGAGCCCGATCTCCTCGGCGATGCGGGTGTTGTAGTAGACGCCCGTCACCGAGTAGCCCACGCCCATGGCGTAGAGCGAGCCGCTGCCGCGGGTGCCGTCGTCGTCGACCCGGAGCTGCTCGAGCTGCGACTCGGGGAACTCGTCCCAGCCGAAGGCGTCGTAGTAGGGGTCGAGGTCGAGCAGCAGCCCGTCCTTGGCCGCGTCGACGATCGTGGGCAGGCGGATGAGGTCGGGGGCGTCGTCGCTGGCCATGACGCGCGGGGCGTTCTCGGTCAGCGCGGCGAACTGGTCGCTGCGGATGTCGAAGGTGATGTTGGGGTGCTGGCGGGTGAACTCCTCGCTCAGCTCCTCGACCAGCGGGAAGCCGGTCTCGAGGTAGAGGTCCAGGGTCACGTCCTCGTCGGTGAGCTCGGTGCCCACCTCGCGGTCGGGGTCCTGGGTCGCGGTCTCGTTGCCCGACCCCGGCGCGCCGCAGCCGGCCACGGCCAGCACGGAGAGGGTCGCCACGAGGCCGGTGAGCCGGGCGGGGAAGCGGACGGTCGTCCTGGTCACGGGTGCTCCTTCGATCGGGGTGCCGCGGGTGGGACCCGAGTCCGCGACGGCGCCAACCTAAGTGGCGTCCGTCACGCGCGTCAACAACTTCTTGTAAAGCACTTTTATGGAACGATCCAGCCCCCGCGCGGACCCTCCCGGACCGCTCCGGGGACGCGGCGCCCCCTCACGGTGCGGCGGTCGAGGCCCGCTGCACCAGCGAGCAGTCGAGCACCGAGGTCTGGCGCTGCGGGGCGGCTCCCCCGGCGACGGCCGCCGCCATCGCCTGCAGCAGGAGCCGTACGGCGACCTCCCCGGACTCCTCGAAGGGCTGGTGCACCGTGGACAGGTCGGCGGCGTCGGCGACCGGCCCGTCGTCGAAGCCGAGCACGCTCACGTCGTCGGGCACCCGCAGCGCGAGCGCCCGCGCGGCCCGCACGACGCCGAGCGCGAGGTCGTCGAAGTGGGCCATCACCGCCGTCGGCCGCCCGCCCGGTCCGCCGGCCAGCATCCCGGCCGCGACCTGCTCCGCGGCCGCCGCGGTGCCGAGGCAGGAGACCACCTCGAGGGTGGCCCCGGGCACCTCGGCCACCGCCTCGCGGAAGCCCCCGAGCCGACGTCGCGCCTGCGACTCGTACTCCGCCTCCTGCCGCTCCAGCACGTAGCCGAGCCGGCGGTGGCCGAGGTCGAGCAGGTGCTGCGCGGCGGTGCGACCTGCGCCGAAGTCGTCGATGGTCACCACGCTGAAGGCGCCGCTGTCGGCGTCGACCACGACCACCGGCACCCCGTGGGCCAGCAGCCGCTCCTCGACGACCTGCTCGATCGAGGAGCCCATGACGATCAGCCCGTCGACCGCACCGCGCACGGGGATGCTCGCCAGCAGCGGGGTCGCGGCCGTGGCCGCCGACTCGTGGTCGAAGACCCCGACCTCCAGCTGCTGGCCGGAGGCGCCGCGGAGGATCCCGGTGAGCCGCTGGAGGTAGGACGGGTAGGCGGTGAAGGGAGCGACGACCCCGATCCGCCCGACCCGCTTGCGGGCCAGGTGCGCCGCGCTCGACTTCGGCACGTAGCCCAGCTCGTCGGCGACCGCGAGGACCCGCTCACGGGTGGGCCTCGCCACCCGCTCGGGCTTGTTGAGCACGTTGGACACCGTCGAGATGCTCACCGCGGCCTCGCGGGCGACGTCGTAGATCGTCGCGGCGCGACGGGGGGGCCCCGGCATGGGGGGAGGCTACACACCGCCGACCCCCCGGCGTGATCCAGATCATCCCGGCCGCGCGTGACGATCGCGCAGGTCGGTGCGACTACCTGGTGTTCGCATCCACGAACGACCCACCACACCGAGGAGGAACCATCATGGGTATCGCTGACAAGGCCAAGAACGCCGCTGAGGACGCTCTCGGCAAGGCCAAGGAGGTCGTCGGGGACGTCACCGGCAACGACTCGCTGAAGGCGGAGGGCAAGGCCGACCAGGCCAAGGCCTCGGCCAAGAAGACCGGCGAGGACGTCAAGGACGTCTTCAAGGGCTGACCCGGGCCCCAGGCCCCCGGGGGCCGGTCGACGACCGGCGCGCCGCGTGACGCTCCCCCGCACCGCACTCCTCACGCCCAGCAGGCGGCTCTCCCGCGACCGGTCCGCGTCGTGCGAGGGCCGCCTGTCGCGCCCCGGACCGCCGGGGCGCCACCCACCCACCGACCGACGCCACCGCGCGTCACGACCAGGAGGCACGACCCGATGTCCCGCTCGACCACCACCCCGGCCCGTCCGCGCACCTCTCCCGCACCGGCGCCGCCGCCGCTGCCCGTGCGCCTGGCCGCCGAGACCGTCGGCACCTTCTGGCTCGTGCTGGCCGGTTGCGGCACCGCCGTCCTGGCCGGCGACGAGGTCGGCTACCTCGGCGTCGCGCTGGCCTTCGGCCTGGCCGTGCTGACCATGGCCTACGCCGTCGGTCACGTCTCGGGCAGCCACTTCAACCCCGCCGTCAGCCTGGGCCTCGCCGTCGCCCGCCGCTTCGCGTGGCGCGACGTGCCGGCCTACGTCGGCGCCCAGCTGGTCGGAGCGAGCGTCGCGGGCGGCCTGCTCTACGTCATCGCCTCGGGCCGCGAGGGCTTCACCACCGCCGACGGCTTCGCCACCAACGGCTACGGCGACCTGTCGCCGGCCGGCTACACCCTGCTCGCCGCCGCGGTCACCGAGGTCGTGCTCACCGCCGTCTTCGTCTTCGTCATCCTCGGCGTCACCGACCGTCGCGCGCCCGCCGGCTTCGGCCCCCTGGCCATCGGCCTCACCCTGACGCTGGTGCACCTGGTCTCGATCCCGGTGACCAACACCTCGGTCAACCCCGCCCGCACCCTGGGCGTGGCCTGGTTCGACACCGCCGCCCTCGGCCAGTCGTGGCTCTTCATCGTCGCGCCCCTCGTCGGGGCCGCGCTGGCCGGTCTCGCCTACGCCGGCGCCACCGGCGACCGCCACGCCGGGGTCGACATCGAGGGCGACACGCGGCACTGACCCGACCGCGGCCCGGCGCGCTGAGCGGATTTACACTGTAAGTCCCTGCGTGCGCTCCAGGATGGAGCCAGGGCCGCCTCAACCGGAACGAACGGCAAGGACACCCGTGGACGACCTGCACCACCTCCTCGACCGGCTGCGCGCGGAGCGCCGCGCCGACCCGGGCGCGGCGCACTGCTGGCAGGACCACCTGCAGCGGCTGGCCCACGACCTGCGCCGCGTCGCGCTGGCCCGCCCGGAGGCCTTCGCCACCCTGGCGACGGCTCCCGCGGCGGCGCCGGGGCTGCGCCCGCCGCTGGGCGACGTCGACTGGGTCGAGGAGGTGCTGGTCGTGCTCGTCGACGGCGGGTTCGACGACGCGGCCGCGGTGGCGGCGTACCGTGCGTTCGTGACCTGCGTGCTCGGCCACCTGCTGCTCGAGGCCTCGCTGCACGCAGGTGGCCCCGACTCCCCCGGGGCGCCCGGCGACCCCGCGGCCCGGGGTCGCCGCCCCGTGCTCGACCGCCTCGGCGCCAGCCTGGCCGAGGACCACGACGCCGACGAGTTCGACGACGCCCTCGAGGCCGTCCTGGCCCGGATGGAGGCCCTGCGTGCCGAGCACTGACACCCGCCCCGAGCACACCGAGGACGAGGGCCTGGTCTCCCGGGTCGACCGCTTCCAGCAGCGCCACAAGGCCGTGGGCCTGCCCCTGGCGGTGGTCTACAAGTACGTCGACGACGCGGGCGGCAGCCTGTCGGCGCAGATCACCTACTACGCCTTCGTCTCGCTCTTCCCGCTGCTGCTCCTGGCCTCGACGATCCTCGGCTTCGTGCTCGTCGGCCACCCCGACCTCCAGGAGCGGCTGCTCGACTCCGCGCTGGCGCAGCTGCCGGCGGTCGGTGACGACCTCCAGCGCCCCGAGGGCCTCGGCGGCGGCGTGACCGGCATCGTCGTCGGTCTCGGCGGCGCGCTCTACGGCGCGATGGGCGTGGGCCAGGCGGTGCAGAACGCCGTCAACAACGCCTGGACCGTGCCGCGCAACCAGCGTCCCAACCCCATCGCCGCCCGCGGCCGCAGCCTGGTGCTGCTCGGCGTGATCGGGGCCGACGTGCTCGCCACCACGGCCGTCGCCGGGATCGTGGGCGCGATCGACGTGCTCGGCCCGCTCTCGTCGGTGGCGATCCTCGTCGGCACCCTGCTCATCCACGCCGCCGCCTTCTCCTTCGTCTTCCGCTTCGCCACGACCCGTGAGCTGGAGCGGCGCGACGTCCTGCCCGGGGCCTGCGTGGCGGCAGTGGCCTGGCTCGGGCTCCAGTACGCCGGGGTCGCGCTGGTCGGCGCTTCGAGCGGCGGCGCCAGCGCCACCAACGGCGTCTTCGCCGTCGTGCTGGGTCTGCTCGGCTTCCTCTACCTCACCAGCGTGATGCTGGTGCTCTGCCTGGAGCTCAACGTCGTGCTCGTCGACCGCCTCCACCCGCGCACCCTGCTGACGCCCTTCACCGACAACGTCACCCTCACCGAGGGCGACGTGCGCTCCTACACCGACCTGGCCAAGGCCCAGCAGCTCAAGGGCTTCCAGCGCGTCGAGGTGGGCTTCGCCACCGAGCACCTGCCCGACGACCTCGCAGAGGACCTCGGCGACGACAGGTCCTCCGGGCCCGGCTAGGTTCCGGGGGCCACCCCACCGCCGCCCAGGAGGCCGACGTGACCGCACCCACCGCCGGGACCGCCGGGACCGCCTCGGTCGGCGAGGCCGAGCGCCTGCGCGTCCAGCGGCACACGATGCGCGTGGTCGTGGCCGGCCAGGTGCTGGGCGGGGCCGGGCTGGCCGCGGGTGTCACGGTCGGGGCGCTGCTGGCCCAGCAGATGCTCGGCTCCGACGGTCTGGCCGGGCTGCCCGTCGCGCTCTTCACGCTCGGCTCGGCGCTCGCGGCGTACGTCGTGGGGCGCACCAGCCAGCGGCTCGGGCGCCGGGTCGGGCTCGCCGCGGGCTTCCTGGCCGGCGGGGCGGGAGCGGCGGGCATCGTCGTGGCCGCCGCCCTCGACAGCGTCGTGCTGCTGCTCCCGGCCCTGCTGGTCTACGGCGCCGGCACGGCCACCAACCTCCAGGCGAGGTACGCCGGCACCGACCTGGCCTCCCCCGCCGAGCGCGGCCGCGCGATCAGCACCGCGCTGGTGGCCACCACGGTCGGCGCCGTCGCCGGGCCCAACCTCGTCGGCCCGCTGGGCCGCCTCGCGGTCGGGCTCGGTCTGCCCGCCCTGGCCGGGCCGTTCCTGCTGGCCGCGGTGGCCTACTCCGCGGCCGGGGTCGTGCTGCTCGCCCTGCTGCGGCCCGACCCGTTGCTGCTCGCCCGGCGCCTCGACACCACGCCCGCACCGACCGCGGCCGGTGCGCCGGTCTCCCCCGGCACCCGGCGCGACACCCGGCCCGGCACCCGGCCCGGCGCCCACGTCGGCGCCACCGTCATGGTGCTCACCCAGGTCACGATGGTGGCGATCATGACGATGACGCCGGTCCACATGCGCGAGCACGGCCACGACCTGGCCGACGTCGGCCTCGTGATCAGCCTGCACATCGCCGCGATGTACCTGCCCTCCCCGCTCACCGGCCGGCTGGTCGACCGGTGGGGCCGCACACCGGTGGCGGTGCTCGCCGGCGCGGTGCTGCTGGCCTCCGGGGTCACCGCGGCCCTCGCGCCCGGCGACTCGCTCGTGCTCACCACCCTGGCCCTGGTGCTGCTCGGCCTGGGCTGGAACCTCGGGCTCATCGCCGGCACGGCCCTCGTGGTCGACGCCACCGAGCCCGCCACCCGGCCCCGCGTGCAGGGCGCGATCGACGTGCTGGTCGCCCTGGCCGGTGCCACCGGCGGCGTGCTGTCGGGCCTGGTGGTGAGCGCCAGCAGCTTCGCGACGCTCTCGCTGGGCGGCGGGCTGCTCGCCCTCGCCCTGCTGCCCGCGCTGCGCCGGGCCACCCCGCGCCGGGCCTAGAGGGTCACCTCGCAGTAGTCGTCGGGGCGCGCCGAGTCGTGCCACGGCAGGCAGTAGGACCGCTCGGCCACCCAGCCGGTGCCCACGAGCACCAGCAGCGCGGTGAGCGGCACGGCCGCGGCCAGGGCCAGGTGGGTGACCGGGCGCAGACGGCGTACAACGGGGCCGACGCAGAGCGCGGCCGCCACCAGGAGCAGCGCCCCCTGGAGCAGCCAGCCGACGACGAGCACGGCGTCGGTCAGACCGCACGACGGCGTCGTCGACGTGCAGGCGGTCATGACACCGAAGCCGAGCAGCGCCGACCCGGCCGTGGCCAGCCCGAGCGTGATCAGCAGCCCGAAGACCTGGAGGGCGGTGCGCAGGAGGATGAAGGAGTAGCTCATCGCCCCAGCCTCGGGGCCGCCGCACCCCGGCGCCTGAGCACGCGGGCTCGTCCGCCCGGGCGCGGGACCTCCGACCCTGGCCGGACCCGCCCGCCGGGTCGAGGCTCGGGGCCATGGCCCTCGACTGCGTCGCCTCCAACCCCGAGCACTACCGCGTGGTCATGGAGAACGAGCGCGTGCGCGTGCTGCTCTACGAGGACGTCCCCGGCGTCCGCACGGTGGTCCACCGCCACCCCGACTCGGTGATGTGGACGCTGTCGTCCTTCCGTCGGCGCCTGGTGGGCGGGCAGTCCGAGGTCGACGTCGAGCTGCCGGCCGGCGCGGCGGTGTGGCTCCCGGCGCAGGAGCACCTCGGGGAGAACATCGGCGAGACCGACACCCGGGTGCTCTTCGTGGAGCTCAAGGAGCCTGCGCCCGTCGGCGCGGACCCCGGCCCCGGCTCCGGGACGGCGGTCGTGCTCGGCCCGGATTAGGACTGCTCGGGGAGGATGGGGCCATGCCCGAACTCCCCCGCAAGGCAGCAGCGCGCACGGCCCGCCTCGCGGCCCTGCCGCTGGGATACGCCGGGCGCAGCGCGCTCGGCTTCGGCAAGCGGATCGGCGGCAGACCCGCCGAGACCGTCATGTCCGACATCCAGCAGCGCACGGCCGAGCAGGTCTTCCGCACCCTGGGCGAGCTCAAGGGCGGGGCCATGAAGTTCGGCCAGGCGCTCTCGGTGCTCGAGGCCGCCCTGCCCGAGGAGCTCGCCGGCCCCTACCGCGCCGAGCTGACCAAGCTCCAGGACTCCGCGCCCCCCATGCCGACCCAGACCGTGCGCGACACCATCGCCTCCGACCTCGGCCCGACCTGGCGCAGCCAGCTGACCTGGCTCGACGGCGGCCCGACGGCGGCCGCCTCCATCGGCCAGGTGCACAAGGGCCGGTGGCACGACGGGCGCGACGTCGCGGTGAAGGTGCAGTACCCCGGCGCCGGCGACGCCCTGCGCTCCGACCTCAAGCAGCTCTCCCGCCTGGCCCGCACCATCGGGCCGATGGTGCCCGGTCTCGACGTCAAGCCGCTCATCGAGGAGATGCAGGCCCGCACCGAGGAGGAGCTCGACTACCGCCTCGAGGCCGAGGCCCAGCGGGCCTTCGCAGCCGCGTTCCGCGACGACCCCGACATCCTCGTGCCCGACGTGGTGGCCGCCGGCGACACCACCCTGGTCACCGAGTGGCTCGAGTCGACCTCCTCGCTGGCCAAGGTGATCGCCGAGGGCACCCAGGCCGAGCGCGACCACTACGGCGAGCTCTTCGTGCGCTTCCTCGTGGCCGGACCGGCGCGCACGGGCATGCTCCACGCCGACCCCCACCCCGGCAACTTCCGCATCCTGCCGCGCCGCGACGACGAGCCGGGCGGCATGGGCGTGCTCGACTTCGGCGCCGTGGCCCGGCTCCCCGAGGGGCGCCTGCCCGAGGCCACCGGCCGGCTCATCCGCGTCGCCGCCACCGGCGACGCCGAGGCCCTCATGGAGGGGCTGCGGGGCGAGGGCTTCGTGCGCGACAAGGTCAGCCTCGACCCCCAGCAGCTGCTTGACTACCTCGCGCCCTTCGTCGAGCCGACCAAGACCGAGCGCTTCCGCTTCACCCGCGCGTGGATGCAGGAGCAGTTCCAGCGGATCAACAACCCTCGCGACCCCTCCTTCACCGTCGCCATCAAGATCAACCTGCCCCCGTCCTACCTCCTCATCCACCGCACCTGGCTGGGCGCGATCGGGATCCTCAGCCAGCTCGAGGCCGAGGTGCCCTTCCGCGAGATCCTCACCGAGTCGATGCCGGGCTTCGCGGAGGGCTGAGCCGGGTGTGATGGGGTGGCCCGGTGGACGGTCGATCTCTCGGGAGCGTGGTCGGAGCCGCAGGTGGCGCGCTCTTCGTCTGGAACGCCGCCGGCGACCTGGCCGCCACCACGTGGCTGCGGGCCGCGGCGGTGGCCCTGCTCGTCCTGACCGTGGGTGCGGCGCTGGTCGCCCGACGCGGTCGCGGCGGTGGGGGCGCGGCACCCCCGCGCAGCGCGGTGCGCACCTACGGCTGGAGCGTCACGCTGATGGCGGTCGCGATCGTCGTCGGTGCGCGCGCGTGGGTGGCCCTCGACCTCGAGGCGGTGGTGCTGCCCTGGGTGGTGCTCGTCGTCGGCGCCCACTTCCTGCCCTTCGCACGCGCCTTCGGCGCCCCCGTCTTCACCCGGCTCGGCGGCCTGCTGGTGCTGGTCGGCGGCGCCGGCGCGGTGGCGGCGGGCCTGGGCGTCGGGGACGCAGCGCCGGTCGCGGGGCTGCTCGCCGGGCTGGCGCTGCTCGCCTCCTGCCTCACCGCGGAGGTCCGCGGGCACGACCCGGGCCCCGCCGGCGCCGCGACCTGACCCGCCGGCGCCGCTAGGGCGTGGGGCCCGTCAGCGGCAGGTGCATCACGTGGAGCCCGACCAGGCCGTGGGCGCGGGAGTCGAAGGCCTCCGGCACGGTGCCGACGACGGTGAAGCCCAGCGAGCGCCACAGCGCGACGGCGGCGGTGTTGGTCTCGACCACCGCGTTGAACTGGATGGCGCGGAATCCCTGCTCGCGGTGCCACCGCACCACGTGCTCGCCCAGCCGCCGCCCGACGCCGCGCCCGCGGGCCCGCTCGGAGACCATGAATGACGCCGTGCCGACGTGGGCGCCCCGGCCGGGCCGGTTGGGGCCCATCCTGGCGCTGCCGAGCACCTCGCCGTCCTCCTCGAGCACGACCACCGCGCCCGGGCCGCCGGTCCACAGGGCACGGGCCTCCTCGCAGGTGAGGTCCTCGGGGTAGGCGTAGGTCTCCCCGGCCCGCACGATCTGCTCGAAGAAGGTCCACACGCGCGGCCAGTCGGCCTCGGTCGCGGGACGGATGGCGGGGTCGGGCGCGGCGGAGGGCTGCTCGGTCACCCGGTCATCCTGCCCGGGCGTCCTGCCCGGCGCTCACGTGACCGCTCAGGTGAGCGCTCAGGTGACCGGTGTGCAGTCGTGGCCGCAGCCGCCGGCCCCCGGGGCGGGCGGCCCGTCGGCGTGGTCGGCCGGGCGGTGCAGCACCGCGCCGGTGGGCTCGACCCTCACGTCCTCGCCCGTGTCGCCGCAGGCCGTGGCGGTGCCGTCGACGAGCAGGGTGTGGCCGCGCGGCTCGCGGGGCGGGAAGAGCAC
The DNA here is from genome assembly GCF_001423135.1 of Nocardioides sp. Leaf307. NCBI lineage: Bacteria > Bacillati > Actinomycetota > Actinomycetes > Propionibacteriales > Nocardioidaceae > Nocardioides > Nocardioides sp. Leaf307. The sequence continues at coordinate 920,068 of NZ_LMNY01000002.1, forward strand.
GGTCACCGCCTCGTGGGCCGCGAGGTTGGCCAGCGTGCCGCGCCCGGGGGCACGCACGAGCAGCGTGCCGCCCTCGAGGGTCGGCTCGACCGTCACGGCCTTCACCCCGGCCGAGGTGGAGACGGTCAGCAGGTAGCCCGCGCCGAAGTCCTCCAGCGCGGCGGCCAGGTCGGCGATCTCCACGGGGATGCTCATGCCCCGAGCCTAGGCGCTGCCCGCGGCCGGGGTCAGGCGTCGACCCAGCGGCGACCGACCTCGCGGGCCGCGAGCGCCCCGGAGCTCAGCTCGGCCAGCGTGGCGTGGAGGGCCGGCTCTCGCTCGGGGGCCACCCCCAGGCGCAGGGTGACGGCCCCGGCGTACGTCGCCCCGAGGACGCGGGTGCCGCGCGCCCGCAGCTCGCCCTCGATCCGGCCCGCGTCGGCGTGGGGCACGTCGACCTCGAGCTCGACGAGCAGCGACCGGCGCACGACGTCGGCCTCGTCGAGCGCGGCGCGCACGGCGTCGCCGTAGGCGCGCACCAGGCCGCCGGCGCCCAGCAGCGTGCCGCCGAACCAGCGCGTCACCACCGCGACGACGTCGCTGAGGCCGGCCCCGCGCAGCACCTCGAGCATCGGGGCGCCGGCCGTGCCGGCGGGCTCGCCGTCGTCGGAGGAGCGCTCCACCGGCTGCGGTGGCGGGCCGAGCACGAAGGCGGAGCAGTGGTGCCGCGCGTCGTGGTGGGCCCGCCGCTGCCGCTCGACCACGGCCCGGGCGGCCTCCTCCGCGGCCCCGCCCCCGACCCGCTCCACGACGCAGAGGAAGCGCGAGCGCCTCACCTCGGTCTCGACCGCGACCGAGCCGCGCACCGTCACGTAGGCCTGGGCGCTCACGGGCTCACCACACCCCGAGCACGCCGCCGAGGCGCACCACGAAGGCCGAGACCACGAGCAGGAAGAAGACCCGCACGAAGGCGGCGCCGCGCGCGACCGCCGTGCGCGCGCCGACGTAGGCCCCGAGCACGTTGCAGGCGCCCATGAGCAGCCCGATCTGCCACAGCACGGCGCCCTGGGGCACGAAGACGCACAGCGCGGCGAGGTTGGTGGCCCAGTTGGCCATCTTCGCCTGAGCGGAGGCGGCGAGGAAGCCGTAGCCGAGCAGGCCGACGAGGGCGAAGACGAAGAAGCTGCCGGTGCCCGGGCCGAGCGCCCCGTCGTAGAAGCCGACGAGCACCCCGACGCCGAGCGCGGCGGTGGTGTGGTGGTGGCCGGCGAAGCGCAGCGCGGTGACCTCGCCGAGGCTGGGCTTGAGCAGCACGTAGGCCCCCACCACCACCAGGGCGACGAGCACGATCGGCTCGAAGGCCTCGCGGGGCACCTGCGAGGCGAGCAGTGCGCCCAGCACCGAGCCGACGAAGGCGGCCAGCATGAGCGGCAGGAAGGTCCGCGGGTCGGGGCGCACGCGGCGGTAGAAGGTCACCGCGCTCGTGCTGGTGCCGCAGATCGAGGCCAGCTTGTTGGTCGCCAGCACCTGCACCGGCGAGGCGCCCGGCAGGCCGAGCAGCAGCGCCGGCAGCTGGATCAGACCGCCGCCTCCCACCACGGCGTCCACGAAGCCCGCCGAGACCGCCGCGAGGGCCAGGAGCGCGATCACGGTCAGCGACAGGTCCCCCACTGCGCCGACTGTAGGCGTCTGGCCGGGGCTGGTAGGCAGGAGGGGTGACGCGTGCCCTCCCGCCCCTGTCCGACCGCCCCCGCCGCCGCCTGACCCCCGCGGCGGGTCTCCTCGCCCTCGTGCTGACCGCCGGCTGCGGCGCCGGCGCGGGGGGCGACGACGCCCCTGCACGCAGCAGCGGACCCTCGGGCGGCCCCGGGGCCACCTCCTCGGTCGACCCGCAGCAGCCGGCCACCGGGCGAGCCGCGTTCGCCGCCCTCGAGGAGCGGTACGCCGCCCGGGTCGGCGTCGTGGCCATCGACACCGCCACCGGTGAGACCCTGGCCCACCGCGCCGACGAGCGCTTCCCCCACGCCTCGACCGTCAAGGCGCTGGCCGCCGCGGTGCTGCTCGACCGCACGACGCCCTCCGAGCTCGAGCGGGTCGTGCCGGTGCGCCGCACCGACCTGGTCGACTACTCCCCCGTGGTCGAGCAGCGGGTGGGGCGCGGCCTCACCCTCGGCGCCGCCGCCGAGGCCGCCGTGCGGGTCAGCGACAACACCGCCGGCAACATCGTGCTCGAGGCGATCGGCGGGCCCGACGGCCTGCGTCGCGCCCTGCGCGGGCTGGGCGACCGGGTGACCGACCCGCGGCGCACCGAGCCGACGCTCAACCGCTTCGAGCCCGGTGACGACCGCGACACCACCACGCCGCGGGCGCTGGCCACCACGCTGCGCACCCTCGCGGTCGACGACACCCTCGCTCCCGCCGACCGACGGCTGCTGCTGCGGTGGATGTCGGGCAACGAGACCGGTGACACCCTGGTGCGCGCCGGCGTGCCCGACGACTGGGCGGTCGCCGACAAGTCCGGGTCGGGGGCCACCTACGCCGCCCGCAACGACGTCGCCGTCGTCACCCCGCCCGGCCGCGCACCGGTCGTGGTGGCCGTGCTGACCCGCAGCGAGGACGTCGACGCCGTCGCGCGCGACGCCCTGGTCGCGGCGGCCGCCGGGGTCGTGGCCCGCGAGCTCGGAGAGGCAGACTGACGGCGTGCGCATCGTCTCCCTCCTCCCCGCCACCACCGAGGCGCTCTTCGCCATCGGCGCGGGCGACGACGTCGTCGGCGTGACCTTCGAGTGCGACACCCCCGCCGAGGCCCGCAGCCGCACCATCGTGTCGACCTCGGCGATGCCCGAGGGGCTGGCGCCGGAGGAGATCGACGCCTTCGTCTCCGCTGCGGCCGCACGCGGTGAGGACCTCTACCGCCTCGACGCCGGCGCGCTGGCGGGACTCGACGCCGACCTGGTGGTGACCCAGGACCTCTGCGCGGTCTGCGCGGTCGACGTCGGCGTGGTCGACGACGCGCTGGCGCACCTGGGCTGCACCGCGGAGGTCCTGACCTGCGACCCCCACACCCTGGCGGAGGTCCTCGACACCGTCGTCGCCCTGGGCCGGGCCACCGGCCGCGAGCCTGCCGCGCAGGCGCTCGCCGCCTCGCTGTCGACCCGCCTCGACGCCGTCCGGGCGCGCGTGGCGGGCCGACCCCGCCCGCGGGTGGTGGTGCTGGAGTGGACCGACCCGCCCTACGCCCCCGGCCACTGGATCCCCGAGATGGTCGAGGCCGCCGGCGGTGAGTGCGTGCTCGGCGCTGCGGGCGAGAAGTCGACCCGGGTGCTGTGGGAGCGCGTGCACGAGGCGCGCCCCGACGTCGTCGTGGTCGCCCCGTGCGGCTACGACCGCGAGGGCGCCCGCCAGCAGGCCGACGCGCTCCTCGCCGCGGACCTGCTGCCCGCCGGGGTCTTCGTGCACCCCGTGGACGCCGACGCCCACTGGGCCCGCCCCGGCCCGCGGGTCGTCGACGGCGTCGAGGAGCTCGCCGCCGTGCTGCACCCTGCGTGAGCCGCCGTGCCCGTCGAGCGTCGGAGCGCCGTCGCGCCCTGTCGAGGGCCGTCGGGCGGTTGCGCCGGCGCACGCACCCGGAGTAGGCCTGGGGTGACGGCGCCCGTCGGGGTGCCGCGCGGACGTGGAAGGTCGTGGTGGGGATGGTCCTGACGAGACGCGGGAGCCGCTCGGTGGGCGCCGTGGTGGCGTCGGCGGTGGCCGTGCTGGTGACGGCGGCGCTGCCGGCGAGCGCCGCGACCAGGACGTTCTCCGACAAGGCCGGCGACCTCGACCACCCCGCCGACCTGCGCGCGGTGACGGTGGTCAACCGTGAGGGCGCCGTGCGGGTGACGGTGGAGGTGCGCGACCTGCGCAAGAGCGGCCCGAAGGTCACCGGGGGCTCGGTCTTCCTCGACACCGACGGTGACCGGGAGCCCGACTACGTGCTGACCGGCGGTTTCTTCGCCGGCACCGACTACGCGCTGCTGCGCACCTCCTCCTGGAGCCTGCGCAAGACCGGGGAGCGCGTGCTGTGCGACTACGCCCTGCACCCCCGCTACGCCGACGACCTGGTCAGGATGCGCCTCGACACCGACTGCTTCGAGGCCGAGCCGGGCGAGGGCCCGGTGCGGGTGGAGGTCAGGGTCGCCGGCTCGCGACCCGACGGCGGGGTCGCGGTCGACTGGCTGCGCTCGCCGCGCTCCTTCGGCGCGGCGGTGGCGCGGTCCTAGCGGCCCTCGTGCCGCCGCCCGCGACTGTCGGTGCCCCCCGCTAGACCTGTCGTACGCCGGAGCAGGGTGCATCGGACGGGAGCGGAGGACGCGTGCACGACCACGACACCCCACCGTTGCGCGACCGGGTGGCGGTCCCGATCCTCGACGAGGCCGCCGAGGCGACCTGGCCGCGCCCGCGGGAGTGCTCGCTGTGCTTCGTGGCCCGGATGCTGCAGGTCCACGGCTGCGACGGCTCGATGCGCTGGGCCGAGCGCTTCCGCGAGGTGCGCTCCCCCACGGCGACGGGGCTGGAGCGGCGGCTGTCCCACCGAGGCGGCGGGTGCGACTGCGCCGCGCTCGCCGCGGGGTGGCGACCGGCGCGTCACGTGATGGAGCGCGACCTGCACACCGACGAGCTCAGCGCGCCCGCGCGGTGGCCCGACTGCGCAGGGGTGCGCCGGACGTCGTCGCGGGGCTGCGGCCACTGGGAGCGCGCCCCGCGCTGAGCCGAGGGCCCGAGGCGGGGCCGCGGTCTCAGTCGCCCCCGACCCACCAGCCCCGGCCGCCGCCGAAGAGCCCGCCGTAGCCGCCGCCGCGGGCGCCGCCCTCGTCCCAGCCGCCGCCCCCGCCGGAGCGGCCGCTGCGGTCGCCGAGGTAGGAGCCGACCACGGCGGCGCCGAGGTCGTCGAGCTCCGGGGCGACGACCCGGCCGTCGACCCGCTGGGCCATCTGCTCGATGAAGCGAGCCAGACCGGGGTCCTCGCCGAGGCGGAAGAAGGTGGTCTGGGCCCCCAGCCGCATCGCGTTGTCGAGCTCGCGCACGGCGTAGGCCACGGTGAGCGGGTGGGGCGGGTAGCTGAAGTAGACCTCGCCGCTGGTCTCCAGGTGGGAGGTCGGCTCGCCGTCGGTGACGATGAGCAGCACCGGCTGGGCGTTGGGGTGCTTGCGGAAGTGGCGGTTGGCCAGCAGCAGCGCGTGGTGCAGGTTGGTGCCCTTGTCCCACATGGCGTCGAGGGCGGTGAGCTCCTCGATCTCCATGACCTGGGCGCTGCGGCCGAAGCCGATCAGCTGCAGGTGGTCGCCGCGGAAGCGGCTGCGGATGAGGGTGTGCAGCGCCAGCGCGGTGCGCTTCATCGGCACCCAGCGCCCGTCCATCGCCATCGAGAACGACGTGTCGACCAGCAGCGCGACGCAGGCCTGGGTGCGGGCCTCGGTCTCCTGCACCTCGACGTCGTCGATGGTCAGCCGCACGCCGTCGGCGGCCGAGCCTCCCTCGGAGACGGTGCGCAGCACGGCGTTGGTGACGGTGCGGGTGACGTCCCACGGCTCGGTGTCGCCGAAGGCCCACGACCGGGTGGCGCCGGAGCGCTCGCCCGAGGCGCCGGCGCGGTCGAGGTCGCGCTGGCCCTGACGCCCGGAGATGCGCTGGGCCACGTCGCGCAGCAGCGACTTCCCGAGCTGGCGCATGGCCTTCGGGGTCAGCCGCAGCTGGCCGTCGGAGCCGCGCTGCAGCGTCCCGGAGTCGCGCAGCGCGTGCTCGAGCTGCTGCAGGGTGCGGGCGTCGACGCCCGCGGCGTCGCCGAGCTGCTGGGCCAGCAGCTCGAGGTCGAGGTCGTCCATGCGCGCGCCGCCGTAGGACTGCGAGAGCTGCTCGGAGAGCGCGTCGAGGTCGGCGAGGTCCTGGAAGGCGCCCGTGCCGTCGCCGAGGCCGAGGCCCTCCTGGCCGTCCATCCGCTCCGAGCCGCCCCAGTCCTCGCCGGGGCGCAGCGCCTGGAGGTTGCCGTCGAGGCGGCCGAGCTGGTCCATCAGCTCCGGTGAGCCGAAGGCCTGCGCCGCCAGGGCGTCGAGCTCGTCGCGCTGCTCCTGGGTCATCGAGTTGCGCATCCGCTGGGCGGCCGCGGCGCGCTGGGCCAGGGAGTCGAGCAGCTCCTCGACGCTCTGGGGGTCCTCGGGGAAGTGCTGGCCGTGCTTGTCCATGAAGTCGGCGAAGTCCTGCTCGGTGTCCTCGCCGCGACGGTGCTTGTCGAGCAGGTCGTTGAGGTCGGAGACCATCGCGGCGACCGCGGCGCGGTCCTCGTCGGTGGCGTTCTCCAGGGCCTGCTTCATGCCCGCGAAGCGCTGGTCGAGCATCTCGCGACCGAGCAGGTCCTTGATCTGCTCGAAGGCCTCGCGGGCCTCGCGCGACTGCCAGTCGTAGGACGACAGCTCGCTGACCGCGGCCGCGGGGCTCGGCGGGAGGCCCTCGAGCTGCATCTCGCGGAAGGCCCGGTCGGCGTCGTCCATCATCGCGTCGCGCGCCAGCTGCTTGCGCTCCTCAAGCACGGCCCGGTCGAGGAGCTCGCGCACCTCCTGCATCGTGCCGTCGAGGTTGTGGCGCGAGAGCAGCTCGCGACGCTTCTCCGCGACCTGGCGGGCGAGGTCGTCGAGGCCCTGCTGGTCGCGGCCGCCGCGACGCAGGAACTCGCGCATCGCCCGCTCCGGCGAGGCACCGGCCATCACGTCCTCGCCGATGGCGTCGAGGGCCTCGGCCAGGTCGACGGGCGGGGCGAGCGGGTCGGCGCCCCCGTCGTAGCGGCCGTAGCTCGCGGCGCGGCGACGGCTCCAGCGGTCAGCCATAGACGGTCTCGCCACCCCCGGACTCCTTGCTCACCTTGCGGGCGAGGTAGAGTCCCTCGAGGGCCAGCTCGATGGCGCCGGCGCGCTGGCCGTCGTTGGTCGCGCCGAGCCGGTCGCAGACGTCGTCGTAGAGCTCCGACTCCCCCAGCACCGGCAGCCCGGTGAGGAAGTCGCGGGCGGTGACCTGCTCGCCGGTGGTGACCATCACGCCGCTCTCGAGGGCGTCGACGAGCACGCCGAAGTCGAGACCGCGGAAGTGCGTGCGCACGGTCTCGGCGGTGGCGGTGCGCAGCAGGTGGGTGAGGATCTCACCCTCGCGGCCCTCCTCGCCCGACTCGAACTCGATCTTGCCGCCGAGCACGTCGACGGCGGTCTCGAGGTCCACCGGACGCGCCACGGCGTCGTCCTCGCCCTGGGAGACCGCGCGGTGGATGGCGGCGGCCGCGATGGTCTCGGCGCCGGCGATGGCGAAGCGGGCCGAGACGCCGGAGCGCTGGTCGACCGAGGAGGACTCGCGCAGGTTGCGGGTGAAGCGGGCGAGGATCTCGACGAGGTAGTCGGGCACCTCGGCCACGAGGTCGGCCTCCTGGCGGATCACCGCGACCTCGTCGACCAGCTCGGTCGGGTAGTGGGTGCGGATCTCGGCGCCGAAGCGGTCCTTGAGCGGGGTGATGATGCGGCCGCGGTTGGTGTAGTCCTCGGGGTTGGCGCTGGCCACGACGAGGGTGTCGAGCGGCAGGCGCAGCACGTAGCCGCGGATCTGGATGTCGCGCTCCTCCATCACGTTGAGCATCGCCACCTGGATCCGCTCCGCGAGGTCGGGCAGCTCGTTGATGGCCACGATGCCGCGGTGGCTGCGCGGGATGAGCCCGAAGTGGATGGTCTCCGGGTCGCCCAGCGAGCGGCCCTCGGCCACCTTCATCGGGTCGACGTCGCCGATGAGGTCGGCCACGCTGGTGTCGGGGGTGGCCAGCTTCTCCGCGTAGCGCTCGTCGCGGTGGCGCCAGGTGATCGGCAGGGCGTCGCCGAGCTCGCCGGCCCGGCGGCGCGAGGCCACGGTGATGGGGTCGTAGGGGTGCTCGCCGAGCTCGGAGCCGGCGATGACCGGGGTCCACTCGTCGAGCAGGCCGACCATGGTGCGCAGCAGCCGGGTCTTGCCCTGGCCGCGCTCGCCGAGCAGCACGATGTCGTGGCCGGCGATGAGGGCGCGCTCGAGCTGGGGGATCACGGTGTCCTGGAGGCCGTGCAGGCCGGGCCAGGGGTCGCGGCCCTCGCGCAGGGCGGCGAGGAGGTTGTCGCGGATCTCGGTGCGCAGCGGGCGGTGCTCGTGGCCCGAGGCCCGCAGCTCGCCGACGGTGGTGGAGGTGGGAGCAGACGTCACGCGATCCACGCTACTGACGGGTCGCAACCGCCCCGTCGCGCGTCGGGCGCGGGTCAGGGGCGCTCGGCTCCCAGCGGGGCCACGGGCACCACGGCCACGGCGCCGTCGGCGTGCTCGAGCACGGCCGGGGCCACGGAGCCGAGCAGCAGCGAGCGCACCGGGGAGCCGGGGCGGTAGCCCACGACGGTGAGGTCGCGGCCCCGTGAGGCCGCGACGATCTCGTCGTCGGCCAGGCCGTAGGCGACGGTCAGGGTGACGTCGACGCCGGGGTGCCGCTCGGCCAGGCCGGCGACCGCCTCCGACAGCAGGGCGCGCACGTCGGCGACCTCGGGGTCCTCGGCCGGGGCGCGGTGCAGGCCGGCGGCGGTGGCCCGCACGTCCCAGACGCAGTGGAGCACCTCCAGCGGCAGGCCGCGCAGCGCCGCCTGCTGGTAGCCGAACTCGACCACCGCGAGCGAGCCCGGGGTGCCGTCGACGCCGACCAGCACCCCGCCGCGCGGGCGGTCGTCGGGGTGGGCGCCCCGACCCGCCCGGCCGGGGCGGCGCACGGCAGCGCCGGGGCGCACCACGACCACCGGGCAGTGGGCGTGGCGCGCGACGGCGACGCTCACCGAGCCCAGCAGCAGCGAGGCCACGGGGCCGCGCCCCCGGGACCCGAGCACGAGCAGCGAGGCGTGGCGGGAGAGGTCCTCCAGCATGGAGCGCGGGTCGTCGGCACGCAGCAGCAGCACCACCTCGAGGTCGGGGTGGTCGGCCAGCACCCGCCCCCGGGCGTCCTGGAGCAGCGTGCACGCGTCGTCGCCGACGGCGTCGAGCACGTCGCGCGAGTCGACACCGGCCTGGTCGAGCCACACCGAGCCCACCAGGCGGTAGGCGTGCACCAGGGCCAACGGCCGGCGCAGCAGCAGGCACTGCCGCGCCGCCCACGCCAGCGCGAGGTCGGCGTCGTGGGAGCCGTCGATCCCGACGACCACGGCTCCGGTGGGCAGGTCGGCGGTCGGGCGGGCGGAGGAGAGGTCGGTCACCGTCATGGCTCCAGCCTCACCAGCCCCGCGGGCGGCAGCCACGGACGAAGGTCCCGACCCCGCGGGCCCTCGGTCGTCGCTACGCTCTCGGCTCGTGACGCTCGCGGTGGTCCTCCTGGCGGCGCTCAGCGCCGTGCTCGCCGTTGCCGTGGCCGCGCTGGCCCTGCGCCTGTCGGCCGCCCGCCGGCGGGAGCGCGAGGCGCGGCGGCGCGTCGCCGTGCTGGAGGCCGACCTCGACGTCGCCCTGCGCCCGCGTCCCGCGGCCACCCCGGCCGAGCGCGCCGTGCGCCGGGTCGTGCGGACCGCCACCAGGGTCCGCGAGCAGGGCGTGGCGGGTCTGCTCCAGTCCTCGCTGGAGGACCTCCAGGCCTGGGCCGCCGAGCAGCAGCAGAGCGTGGCGAGCATGGCCAGCTCCGACGGTCGGGTGACCCTGCTGTTCTCCGACATCGAGGGGTCGACACGGCTCAACGAGCGGCTCGGCGACGCCACCTGGGTGCGGGTGCTCCAGGCCCACGACACCCTCCTGCGCGCCCGGATCGAGCGCTACCGCGGCCAGGTGGTCAAGACCGCCGGCGACGGCTTCATGGTCGCCTTCCGCGATCCCGAGGCGGCCTGCCGCGCCGCCGTGGGGGTGCAGCGCGACCTCAAGCGCACCCTCGACCCCCGGCTGCGGCTGGTGGCGCCGGTGCGGGTGCGCATCGGCATCCACACCGGCCCCGTGGTCGCCCGCGACGGCGACTACTTCGGGCGCAACGTCGCCATGGCCGCCCGGGTCGCCGACACCGCCCAGGGCGGGGAGGTCCTGGCCAGCGAGGCCGTCCGCGCCGCCCTCGACGACGACGCCGCGGTCGACCTGGTCGAGGCCGGGGAGGTCGGGCTCAAGGGCCTGCCGGGCGTGCACGCCCTGTGGCGGGTCCTGCCCCGCGGGGAGGTCGGGTGAGCACCGGACCGCTGCGCGCGACCTGCCCGTGCGGCAGCGGCGCGGCCTACGACGCCTGCTGCGGGCGCCTGCACCGTGGCGCCGCGCGGGCGGAGACCCCCGAGGAGCTGATGCGCTCGCGCTACGCCGCCTTCGCGGTGGGCGACGCGGCGTACCTCTTCCGCACCTGGCACCCGCGCACCCGCCCCGACGACCTCGAGCTCGACCCCGCCACGGTGTGGACCGGGCTCGAGGTGCTCTCGGCCGGGGCCGACGACGTCGCCTTCGTGGCCCGTTACGAGCGGCACGGGCTCCCCGGGGAGCAGCGCGAGCACAGCCGCTTCGTGCGGCGGGCCGGGCGGTGGGTCTACCTCGACGGCAGCGGCGGCGACCACGGCGGGGCCGGCGGCTAGCCCCCTCGCGGAGCCGAGGACACCCGTCCCGTGGGGAGAGGACCATCGGCCCTCGCCGCGCCCGAGCGCCCCGGCGCAGGCTCGGAGGCGTGCTCCACCACCGTGACCTCTCCCCCGACGAGTGCCTCGCCCACCTGCGCGAGGCGGAGGTCGGCCGGATGGCCGTCTCCACGCCGGGCGGGCCCCACATCGTGCCGCTGACCTACGTGCTCCACGACGGCCGCGTGGTCGTGCGGACCAGCCCGTGGAGCATCGTCGGCACGCACGCCCGCGAGGGCCTGGTCGCCTTCGAGGTCGACGCGCTCGACGTGGCCAGCCGCAGCGGCTGGAGCGTGGTGGTGCGGGGGCGCGGCGAGTTCGTGACCGACCCCGCCCGGCTGGCGGCGGTGCGCGAGTGCTGGCCCGTGCCGTGGGCCGCCGGCACCCGCACGCTCGTGGTCGCGCTGCCGACCACCGACGTCACCGGCCGCACCTTCGGTGCGTCGTCGGTCGCGCACTCGGCCTGACCGCCCCCTCCCGCCTGATCCGCCCGACCGACCCGCACGACGGGCCGGGCCGGCCCTGACGCAGGAGGCCGTCCGTGCGCCACACTGAGCCGGTGCCCCACCGTCGACTCGACCTCAGCGGCTCCACCCACGCGCTGCTGGACGCCGTGGTCGCCATCTCCTCCGACCTCGACCTCCACAGCGTGCTGCTGCGCATCGTGGAGTCGGCCGCCGAGCTCACCGGCGCCCAGTACGCCGCGCTGGGCGTCATCGGCCGCGACGGCGACCTGTCCGACTTCGTCACCACCGGCCTCGACGACGCCGAGCGTGAGGCGATCGGCGCCCCGCCGCACGGCCGGGGCATCCTGCGGCTGCTGGTCGACCACCCGGAGCCGCTGCGCCTGCAGGACCTCTCCGCCCACCCCGCCTCCTACGGCTTCCCCGCCCACCACCCCCCGATGCGGACCTTCCTCGGGGTGCCCGTGCGGGTGCGCGGCGCGGTCTTCGGCAACCTCTACCTGACGCAGAAGAACCCTGTCGATGGCGTTGCGGAGCCCGAGCCCGGCTTCACCGACGAGGACGTCGCGCTGGTCGAGGCGCTGGCCTCGGCGGCCGGCTTCGTGATCGGCAACGCGCGCGCCTACGGCCTGAGCGAGCGACGGCGGGAGTGGCTGGAGGCCGCGGCGGTGCTGGGCGAGCACCTCCAGCCGCCCGTCGACCGGGGCGACACCCTCGTGCGCGTGGCCGAGGCGACCCGCACGGTGGGGCGTGCCCGCGCGGCGGCCGTGCTGCGCCTGCCCACCGGCCCGCAGGCCCCGACGATCGCGGCGCTGGCCTGCCACGAGGCCCAGCGCGAGGCGTTCACCGACCTGCTCGAGGCCGCCCTGCCGCTCGTCGCCGGCCACGTCGACGCGGTGGAGGGACCGCTGCCGGAGCCGGTCGACCTCGAGGTCGAGGGCCAGGCGGTCGTGCTGGTGCCCGTGCGGACCCACCTCACCTCGCCGGTCGCCCTCGCGGTGGTCACCGACCTCGCCCACGGACCGCAGGACGTCGAGGAGCGCGAGCTGCTGGTCTCCTTCGCCGACCAGGCCGCCCTGTCCCTCGACCGGACGCAGGCGCTGGCCGAGCGGGCCCAGATGGCGGTCGTCTCCGACCGGGAGCGGATCGCCCGCGACCTCCACGACGTGGTGATCCAGCGCCTCTTCGCCACCGGCCTGCAGCTGCAGGGCGCCGGCATGCTGACCACCGACCGCGAGGTCGCGGCGCGGGTGGACCGCGCCGTCGACGACCTCGACGCCACGATCCGCGACATCCGCGGCACGATCTTCGCGCTGCGCCACCGCAGCGTCGCCACTCTGCGCGACGAGCTCGACGAGCTGGTCGGCGACGCCGCCCCCCTGCTCGGCTTCACCCCGCTGCTGCGCACCGAGGGCCCGGTCGACACCGCGGTCACCGCCCGGGTGCGCGAGCACCTGCTGCCGGTGCTGCGCGAGGCCCTCAGCAACATCGCCCGCCACGCCGAGGCCGGGGCCGCCTGGGTCACCCTCGGCGTCGACGACGGCGAGGTGACGCTGCGCGTCGAGGACGACGGTCGCGGTCTGCCCGTCGAGCGCGTCGAGAGCGGGCTGCGCAACGCCGCCCACCGCGCCGAGGGGCTCGGGGGCTCCCTGGAGCTGGCCCCCCGCGAGCCGCGCGGCACGGTGCTGGTGTGGCGCGCCCGCGCCGGGTCGTGAGCCCGTGGGGCCCGGGTGCCGCTCAGTCCCGGGGGCTCCCGGCGCCCGGGCCCAGCAGTCGGCTGGCCAGCACGGCGGCCTGGGTGCGCCGCTCCAGGCCGAGCTTGGCCAGGATGCTCGACACGTAGTTCTTGACGGTCTTCTCCGCCAGGTGCACCCGCTCGCCGATCTGGCGGTTGGTGAGGCCCTCGGCGATGAGGGCCAGCAGCTTCAGCTCCTGCTCGGTCAGCTCGGCCAGCTCCGGCACGGTCGCCGAGCCGGTGCGCACCCGGTCGAGCACCCGGGCGGTGAGGGCGGGGTCGATGAGGGAGTGCCCCATGGCGACCGAGCGCACGGCGCCGACGAGGTCTTGGCCGCGGATCTGCTTGAGCACGTAGCCCGCGGCGCCGGCCATGATCGCGGCGAAGAGGGCCTCGTCGTCGTCGTAGGAGGTCAGCACCAGGGCCTTGATGCCGGGGTCCACGGCGCGCACCGCGCGGCAGACCTCGATGCCCGAGCCGTCGGGCAGGCGGGCGTCGAGCACGGCCACGTCGGGGCGCAGGGCGGGGATGCGGGAGGTGGCCTCGTGCGCCGAGCCCGACTCCCCGACCACCTCGATGCCGCCCGACTGCTCCAGCAGCGCACGGATGCCCTGGCGCACCACCTCGTGGTCGTCGAGGAGGAACACGCGGACCGGACGGTCCTGCCCGGCCTGCCCGCTCCGGTCACCCGGGGTCTGGTCGCTCGGGGTGTGGTCGAACGGGGTCTGGTCAGCCACGGTGCAGCTCCTCGGTCTCGGCCACCGGGTCGGGCCGTGGGGGCCCGTCGTGCCGGCCCAGATGTACCACGTCGTCGACCAGGTCGACACCCGCCGAGCCATGGGTGATCCACACGACCGTGCGCCCCGCACCCGCCGCGCGCCCGTCCGGGCCGAGCACCTCGCGCGCCAGGTCGGCGGCCGTGGCCTCGTCGAGGTGGGCCGTCGGCTCGTCGAGCACCAGCACCGGTGGGTCGGCGAGCAGGGCACGGGCCACGCCGAGGCGGGCGCGCTCACCGCCGGAGACCCCGGCGTGGCCCTCGCCGAGCCAGGTGTGGAGGCCGTCGGGCAGCGCGTCGAGCCACGGGCCGAGCCGGGCCGCGCGCAGGGCGGCCTCCACGCGGTCGTCGTCGGCGTCGGGCCGGGCCAGGCGCACGTTCTCCACCAGGGTCGAGGCGAACACGTGCGGTGAGTCGTCGACCAGCCCGACGGTGCGGCGTACGTCGTGGAGCGCGAGCGACCGCAGGTCCACGGTGTCGAGCAGGACCCTGCCCGTGCTCGGGTCCAGGAAGCGCAGCAGCAGTGCGGCCAGGGTGCTCTTGCCCGACCCCGACGGACCGACGACGGCCACGCGGCGACCGGGCGGCAGCCGGAGGTCGAGGTCGCCCACCGCCTCCTCCTCGCCCCAGCCGGCGCCGACGCGGTGCAGGACCACCGCCGGGTGCTCGGGCGCCGGTCGCGGCCGTGGCGGGTCGAGCACGCGCGGGGCCAGGGCGGCCAGCGCGTCGAGGCGCTCGCGGGCGGCGCGGGTGCGCACGCCGACGGCGCCCGCGTCGGCCACCGGCAGCAGCACGTCGGTGAGCGCGAGCGGCAGGAGCAGCAGCAGCGCGGCCCGCGGCGCGTCGAGCGCACCGTCGGCCACCGCCGGGGCGAGCAGGAGCGCGAGCGCCGCCGTGGACGCGGCCGCCGCGACGAGCACGACGGCGCGCCCGGTGGCGAGCGCGGTGGCGGCGCGCACGGTGTCGCGCCCGAGGTCCTCGGAGTCGGCGGCCACCCGGTCGGCGGCGCGTCCGCGCGCCTGCCACAGGCGCAGCTCCTCGCCCAGGTCGACCGCCTCCACGACGTGCTCGGCCAGCCGGGCGCGGGTGGCCACGGCACCGGCCTCGGCCCGCGCGGCGCCACGGCGGGCGACGGCGTGGGCCAGCAGCGCGGCGCCGGCGCCGCCCCCGGCGACGACGAGGCCCGCGGGCCACCGCACGAGGGAGGCCACCACCGAGGCCAGGACCACCACGAGGACGGCCGAGCGCACCGGCAGCCGCTCGCGCAGCTCGCGGTCGAGCACGCTGTCGACGTCGTCGACCACCGAGGCCAGCACGTCGCCGCGGCGTCGCCCGAGCGCGCCGGGCGTGAGCGGCACCAGCAGGTCGTAGACCCGTGCGCGCTGCTCGGCGAGCATGCCCAGCACCACGTCGTGGGCGCGCAGGCGCTCGGCCCAGCGCAGCGCGGGTCGCGCCAGCCCGAAGGCCCGCACGCCCACGATGGCCACCATGAGGGTCAGCACGGGCGGCTGCTCCGAGGCGCGGACCAGCAGCCAGCCCGCCGTCGCCGTCAGGGCCACCCCCGAGGCCGAGGCGAGGGACCCGAGCACGGTGGCCGCCCCCAGGCCGCCCAGGCCGCCCAGGCCGCCCAGGCGGCCGGCGGCGCGGGACGGGTCGGGCCGGGGCCCCTCCCCCGCAGCCGGTCGGGGTGCGGGCGCGGGCAGGACGGGCGCGGGCAGGACGGGCACAGGCGGGACGGACAGAGACGAGATGGACGGAGGAGGGGCGGGCACGCGCACCACGTGGTCGGCGAGGCCGACCAGCGCCGGGCGGTGGGTGACCACGACCACCGCCCGGGAGCGGGCGAGGTCGACCAGGGTGTCGGCGACGACCTGCTCGGTGAGGTCGTCGAGGTGGGCGGTCGGCTCGTCCAGCAGCACCCAGGGCCGGTCGGCGACGACCACGCGCGCCAGCGCGAGACGGGCCCGCTCCCCCGCGGAGAGGCTGGCGCCGTCCTCGGCGAGGTCGGTGTCGAGCCCGGCGGGCAGGTCGCGCACCCGCTCCTCCAGCGCCACCCGGCGCAGCGCGGCCCACAGCTCCACGTCGCCGGCGCCGGGCTGGCCCAGGCGCAGGTTGTCGCCGACGGTGCCGGCCACGAAGCCCGGACGCTGCGGGAGCCACGCGACCCGCCGCTGCCACGCGGGGTCGGCGGCGACCCGGTCGACGTGTCCGGCGGTCGCCGGCAGCAGGCCGGCCAGCACCGCGAGCAGGGTCGACTTGCCGCACCCCGAGGGCCCGACCACCACGGTGAGGCCGCGCTCGGGCAGGTCGGCGTCGAGGTGGTCGAGCACGGGGATCGTCCGACCGGGGTGCAGGAGGGTCAGCCCGCGCACCCGCAGCGGGCCGGACCCGACCCTCGTCGCCTCGTGGGCGCGGGGGTGGTCGGCCACGGGCGCGTCCAGCACGGCCGCGACCTGCTCGAACGTCGCGACGCCCTCGGCGGCGGCGTGGAACTCCGCGCCCACGCGGCGCAGCGGCCAGTAGGCCTCCGGCGCCAGCAGCAGCACGACCAGCGCCGTGCGCAGGTCGAGGCCCCCGTCGGCGACCCGCAGACCCACGCTGACGGCGACCAGGGCCACCGAGAGCGTGGCCACCAGCTCGAGC
Organism: Nocardioides sp. Leaf307; assembly: GCF_001423135.1. Lineage (NCBI taxonomy): Bacteria > Bacillati > Actinomycetota > Actinomycetes > Propionibacteriales > Nocardioidaceae > Nocardioides > Nocardioides sp. Leaf307. The sequence continues at coordinate 936,301 of NZ_LMNY01000002.1, forward strand.
ACGGCCGAGGAGGCGAAGGCCAGCCGCAGCGTGGCGGCGCTCGCCCGGCGGTAGCGCTCGGTCGCGACCCGGATCCGCGTCGACTGCGCCTCGGCGCGACCGAACACGACCAGGGTCGGCAGCCCCTTCACCACGTCGACGAAATGGCCGGCCAGCGAGCCCAGCTCGCGCCACTGCCGCTCCGCGCGGTCGCGGGTGGCCAGGCCGACCAGCGCGGCGAAGACCGGCACCAGCGGCAGGGTCACCAGCACGATGCCGGCGCTGAGCAGGTCCTGCGTCGCGATCGCCGCCACCGCGAGCGGGGGCAGCACGAGGGCCAGCACGAGGGCGGGCAGGTAGCGGGTCAGGTAGGGCTCGCACGCCGCCACCCCGCGCGTGGCGAGCAGCGCGACGCCCCCGCCCGGGTCGTCGCCGACGCGCGCCACCAGCCGGCGGCGTACGTCGGTCGCCACCAGCGCCGCCGCGCGTGCGGCGGCCCGGTCCCCGACGGCGAGGCGACGCCGCGACCGGCGAGGGCGGCGGCGAGGGCCCACGCCCAGGGGCCGACCGGCGCCCCGGAGACGACGGCGACGAGCAGCCCGGCCAGCGCCCCCGCCTGGGCCAGCACCAGCGCACCGCCGACGGCGCCGGCGGCCAGCACCGCGGCGAGCTCGCGCCGCGCCGGGGCCAGGCGTCGCAGCAGGCGCGGGTCGGTCGGTCTCACCGCTGCGGCTCGGGCACGCGCCCGGCGGCCGGGATGTGGTGCACCGAGATGCGCTGCCGGAAGACCCAGTAGGTCCACCCCTGGTAGGCCAGCACGACGGGGGTGAAGACGGCGGCGACCACCGTCATCACGCCGAGGGTGTAGGAGGTCGCGGCGGCGTTGGTCGTGGTCAGGCCCGTGCCGTCGGCCAGCGTCGTGGGCATCACGTCGGGGAAGAGCGCGGCGAAGAGACCGGCCACCGCGAGGGCGATGGCGGCGAAGGTGCCGACGAAGGCCCAGCCCTCGCGGCCCACGCCGACGGCCAGCACACCGAGCACCAGCGCGAGCGCCGCGCCGAGGAAGAGGACCGCCGAGGCGAGGTCGCCGGTGTCGAGCTGGGTCCACGACAGGAAGGCCACGGCGGCGAGCGCCGCCGCGGTGCCCAGCCCCGTGGCCAGGCCCCGGGCGTCGCGCCGCACCGGTCCGTCGGTCTTGAGGGCGAGGAAGACCGCCCCGTGGGTGAGGAAGAGCAGCAGCGTGGTGACGCCGCCGAGCAGGGCGTAGGGGTGCAGCAGGGTCAGCAGGCCGCCGGCGTACTCGCTGTCGGCGTCGAGCGGCACCCCGTGCAGGATGTTGGCGAAGGCCACGCCCCACAGCAGAGCCGGCACGAAGGAGCCCACCACGAGGGCGACGTCCCAGCGCGCGCGCCAACGGTCGTCGTCGACCTCGGCGCGGTACTCGAAGGCCAGGCCGCGCACGATGAGCGCCACCAGGATCATCAGCAGCGGCAGGTAGAAGCCGCTGAACAGGGTGGCGTACCACTCCGGGAAGGCGGCGAAGGTGGCGCCGCCGGCGACCAGCACCCACACCTCGTTGCCGTCCCAGACCGGCCCGACGGTGTTGAGCAGCACCCGTCGCTCGGCCTCGGAGCGGCCGAGCACCGGCAGCAGCATGCCGACGCCGAAGTCGAAGCCCTCCAGGCAGAAGTAGCCGATCCACAGGACGGCGATGAGGGCGAACCAGACGGTCGTGAGCTCCATGCTCGGGTCCTCCGGACTCAGTAGGCGACGGCGAGCGGGCGCTCGGGGTCGTGCTCGTCGTCGCGCAGGCGCGGCTCGACGTGGGGGTCGGCGCCGCGCGCGACGTAGTGCAGCAGCAGGCGCACCTCGACGACGGCGAGGACGGCGTAGACGCCGGTGAGCGCCAGCAACGAGACCAGGGCCTCCGTCGGGCTCACCGAGGGCGACACGGCGCGCTCGGTGGTCATCAGGCCGAAGACCGCCCAGGGCTGGCGGCCCATCTCGGTGAAGACCCAGCCGAAGGAGTTGGCCAGCAGCGGCATCAGCGGGAGGGCGACGCCCAGCCAGACCCAGCGCCGCGACGAGGGCGCCCGGCCGCGCCGGGTGGCCCACAGCACCGCGAGTCCGCCGGCGACCCCCGCGACGCCCAGGCCGATCATCAGCCGGAAGCTCCAGTAGGTCACCGGGACCACCGGGGTGTAGTCGCCCGGTGAGTAGTAGGCGGCGCCGGGGTCGGTGCCGTAGGTCTGCTCGTACTCCGCGCGCAGGTCGTCGATGCCGCGGACCTCGCCGTCGAGGTCGCCGGTGGCCAGGTAGGACAGCAGGTGGGGCACCCGGAGCGACCACAGCTCCTCGGAGCCGTCGAGGCTGCCCACGGTGACCAGCGAGAAGGCAGCGGGCTGCTCGGTGTCGTAGAGCGCCTCGGCCGCGGCCATCTTCATCGGCTGCACCTCGGTCATCACCTTGCCCTGGAGGTCGCCGCTCAGCGCCACCCCCGCTCCCGCGACGACGAGCACCACGGCACCGACGCGGGCGGCCGAGCGGAACATCCCGCGGTCCTCGGACCGGTCCGCCCCGGGCCTGCTGCGGCCGGCGCTCAGCTGCCACAGCGCCACCCCGACCACGAACGCCCCGGCGGTCATGTAGGCCGCCAGCAGCGTGTGGGGGAAGGTCACCAGCTGCACCCGGTTGGTCAGCACGGCCACGATGTCGGTGAGCTCCGCGCGACCGGTCACGGCGTCGTAGCGGTAGCCGACCGGGTGCTGCATCCAGGAGTTGGCGGCCAGGATGAAGTAGGCCGAGAGCACGGTGCCGACGTGCACCAGCCAGATGGTGGCCAGGTGCAGCCGTGGCGGCAGCCGGTCCCAGCCGAAGATCCACAGGCCGACGAAGGTCGACTCCAGGAAGAAGGCGAGCAGGCCCTCGATGGCCAGCGGCGCCCCGAAGACGTCGCCGACGAAGCGGGAGTAGTCCGACCAGTTCATCCCGAACTGGAACTCCTGCACGATCCCGGTCACCACGCCGATGGCCAGGTTGATGAGGAAGAGCCTCCCGAAGAACCGCGTCAGCCGCAGCCACTGCTCGTGCCCGGTGCGCACCCAGGCGGTCTGGTAGCCGGCCACGATCGCCGACAGGCCGATCGTGATCGGCACGAAGAGGAAGTGGTAGACGGTGGTGATGGCGAACTGCCAGCGGGCGATGTCGAGGGTGTCGAGGTCCACGCCTCCACCCTCGGGGCCCCCTCGCCGGGCCGCCACGGCACGACGGACCGCGCGGTCGGGACCTTCGTCCCCGCCGCGCGGGCCCAGCGGCTCGGCGACCTCTCAGCGGTCCAGCCGGTCGAGCACCGCCGTGTACGCCGCGACGTCGGCCGCGGGGTCGACCAGCGCCCCGAAGAGCAGCGCCCGCAGCAGCGCGGCGCGGGTCGCCGCGCCGGCGTAGCGGTCGAGGCGGGCGGGGTCGGCGCCGCCGCGCACGAGGTCGACGGCGGCGACCGCCTCGGCCCACAGCGGCGGGCGCCACGCCGGGGCGACGTCGAGCACCACCGGGGCCCCGGCGGCGTCGAGCAGCACGTGCCCGGCGAGGTCGGCGTGCACCAGCTGGTGGCGGGTCGCCGCCGGGGAGGCCGCGTCGGGGTCGAGCCCGTCGAGCAGGTCGGCGACGCGGCGCGCGAGTCCCGCGGCACTGGCCGGGAGCGTGCCGGCCGCGGCGCGCAGGTCGGCGCCGCCCGCGAAGGCCAGCCGCTCGGCGCGGGCTCGGGCGTCGGTGCGCTCCAGCACCACCGCGGGCGGCTCGGTCACGAGCGGGGCCAGCCGGGCGTGCAGCAGCCGCCCCGCGGCCAGCGTCACCGCGGGGTCGAGGCAGGCGGTGGTGCCCGGCTCCCAGCGGCTGGCCGCCCATCCCTCGACGACCCAGGCGCCGTCGCGCGCCGGCACCGGCATCGCCACCCGCAGGTCCTGGGCCCGGCGGTCGGGGCGCTCGTCGAGGCGCACGGCCAGGCGCGCCAGCAGCGGGCTGAGCCAGGCCTGCACGGCGGCGTCCCGACCGGGGCTGAGCACGAGGTCCCCGGCGCGCACGCTGTCGGTGAGCGCCCCGGGGAGCGGCTCGACGACCTCGGGCACCGCGAAGAGGTCGAGCACGTGGCTCGAGGGGGTCGCGGGGGTCGGCACGGCCCGGAGGCTACCGGGGCGGCAGGATGGCGACGTGCCCGACGTACGTGCCTCCGTCGCGGTGCGGCCGCGCCGCCCCGACGACCTGCCCGCCCTGGTCGCGGTGCTGGCCGCCCAGCAGCCCGGCTCGGGCTACCCGATGCGCTGGCCGCTGCCCTTCCCGGCCGAGGAGTTCGTGGTGCGCCCCGGCGAGCGCGCGGCCTGGGTGGCCGAGCACGAGGGTCGCGTCGTCGGCCACGTCTCGGTCACCGACGTGCCGCCCGACCTGGCCGGGGCCTTCGCGCGCCCGGCCCCGGAGCCCGCCCCGGCCATGGTGGCGGTGCTGTACGTCGACCCCGCCACCCAGGGCACCGGCACGGGCGGGCTGCTGCTCGACCGCGCCGTCGCCTGGATCCGCGACGCCGGGCTGCGCCCGGTGCTCGACGTGGCCCCCTCCCACCCGCGCGCGCTGGCCGTCTACCGCCGGCGCGGCTGGGTCGAGGTGGGCACCGCGCGGCCCGACTGGCTGCGCGCCGACCGTCCCGACCTGATCCTCATGGAGCTGCCGCTCAGGCGATGAAGCCCTCCTCGCGCAGCCAGTCCTCGGCCACGTCGGAGGCCTCGCGGCCCTCGACGTCGATCTCGGCGTTGAGGCCCAGCAGCACCTCGTCGGTGAGCTCCGCGGCCACGGGGTCGACCAGCTCCTCGATGCCGGGCTGGTCCTGCAGCAGCCGGTCGCCGACGACGAGCGAGATGTTGTAGTTGGGGAAGTACTGCCGGTCGTCCTCGAGCACGGTGAGGTCGAGGGCCAGGATCCGGCCGTCGGTGGTGAAGACCTCGCCGAAGGTGCACTCCCCCTGCGCGGTCGCCTCGTAGATCGCGCCGGTCTGGTAGAGCCCGATGTTGTCGTCGGGGGTGCCCTGGGCCTCGCCGCGCGGGATGTCGTAGGTCTCGAGCATGCCGGGCAGGCCGTCGGGCCGGTTCTCGAACTCCGACTCCACGCAGAAGGTGCGCTCGTCGACGGGGATGTCCTGGATCTGCGAGAGCTTGGTGATGCCCAGCCGCTCGGCGCTCTGCGCGGTCATCGCGAAGCCGTAGGTGTTGTTGGCCGGCGTGGGCGGCAGCCAGCGCAGGTCGTTCTCGGCCAGGTCGCGCTCCGCGACGGCGTCGTACTGCTCCTCGGTGCCCTGGATGGGCTCGTCCTCGCCGAGGTAGGAGATCCAGGCCGTGCCGGTGTACTCCCACATCGCGTCGATCTCGCCCTGCACCTGGGCCTGGCGCGCGGAGTTGCTGCCGGGGATGTTGGTGAGGTCGGTGACCTCCGCTCCTGCGGCCTTCATCAGGATGAGCACGATCTTGCCGAGCAGGATGTTCTCGGAGAAGTTCTTCGAGCCCACGGCGATCTCGGCCCCGTCGAGGGAGACCCCCTCGAGCGGACCGGCCAGGGTCGCGTCGGGCACGTAGCCGCCGGCGGTGCCCAGGCCGCAGCCCGCAGGCACGGCCAGTGCCGCGACGGCCAGCCCGGTGGCGGCCAGTCGGCGGGCGCGCGTGCGCAGTCGGGTGGGGCGGGTGGTGGCAGGACCGGTCATCTCAGACCCCCTTCGGTCGGGCGACGAACTCCAGGACCCGGCCCAGCCACTCCACGAGGAGGGCGAGCAGGGCCACGAGCAGCGCGCCGGAGACGACCAGCGAGTAGCGGAACAGGTTGATGCCGGCGACGATCATGGCGCCGAGCCCGCCGGCGTTGATGAAGGTCGCCAGGGCGGCGGTGCCGACGATCAGCACCAGCGCGGTGCGCACGCCCGACATGATCACCGGCAGCGCCAGCGGCAGCTCGACGCGCAGCAGCACCGCGGCCGGGGTCATCCCGATGCCGCGCCCGGCCTCCACCAGGGTGGGGTCGACGCCCTGCAGACCCACGATGGTGTTGCGGAGCACGGGCAGCACGCCGTAGACCACCAGGGCGATGATCGCGGTGCCGAAGCCGAAGCCGAGCCAGAGCGCGAGCAGCACGATCAGGCCGACGGCGGGCGCCGCCTGGCCGGCGTTGGCCAGGCCCACGACCACGGGCGAGGCCGCCTTGAGCCGGCCGCGGGTCAGCGCGATGCCGAGCGGCACGGCGACGGCGACGACGAGCAGACCGGCCACGGCGGTGAGCTTGACGTGCTCGACCATGAGCGAGGTCACCGTCGACCACGCCAGCTGGCTCTGCTCGACGGAGTCGAGGTCGGCGGTCTGGCGCCACAGCACCCAGGCCCCGAAGGCCAGCGCCACCAGCACCGGCGGCAGCACGAGGAGCAGCAGCATCTCCGGGTCGAGGCGCCGCCCCCGACGCCCGGTCGGCACGGGCTCGGCGGTCGGGTCGGCCGACGGCCCGGCCGAGGTCGCCGAGGTCACCGCGGGCGCCGTGCTCACGCGCGCTCCTCGACCGCGCGGTCCTCGAGCAGGCGCATGTGGTCGGTGACGGTGTCGAAGGTGACGATGCCGATGTAGCGGTCGCGGTCACCGGTGACCACGGCGGCGCCGTGGCTGCTGGTGAGCATGGTGTCGAGGGCGTCGTTGAGCGTCGAGCGCTCGTCGACGGTGACGAGGTCCTCGGTGGGCTCGACGATCCGGTCGCCCTTGAGCTGGCGCAGCCAGGGCCAGCCGCGGGGCCGGTCACGGTCGTCGAGCACGATCACGGAGCGCTCGCCGGCCGCCTCGGCCCGCTGCACGGCGTCGGCGGTGGGCTCGCCGATGCGGGCGGTGACCGTCTCGCGCAGGTCGACCTCGTTGACCCGGGCCAGGCTGAGCTGCTTGAGCGTGGAGCCGGAGCCCACGAAGTCGCTGACGAAGTCGTCGGCCGGCGAGGCGAGCACGACCTCGGGGGTGTCGTACTGCGCGATGTGGCCGCCCTCGCGCAGGATCACGATCCGGTCGCCGAGCTTGATCGCCTCGTCGATGTCGTGGGTGACGCAGACGATGGTCTTGCGCAGCTCGCGCTGGATCGAGAGCAGCTCGTCCTGCAGGCGCTGGCGGGTGATGGGGTCGACGGCGCCGAAGGGCTCGTCCATGAGGATCACCGGCGGGTCGGCGGCCAGGCCGCGGGCCACGCCGACGCGCTGCTGCTGCCCGCCGGAGAGCTCGCGGGGGTAGCGGTCGCGGTAGCGCGAGGGGTCGAGCCCGACGAGGTCGAGCAGGTCGTCGACGCGGCCCTTGACCCGCGAGGCGTCCCAGCCGAGCATCTTCGGCACGATCGCGATGTTCTTGGCCACGGTCATGTGGGGGAAGAGGCTGCCGCCCTGGATGACGTAGCCGATCTTGCGGCGCAGCTCGTCGGCGCTGCTCTTCCGCACGTCCTCGCCGTCGATGAGGATCGTGCCCGAGGTGGGCTCGATGAGCCGGTTGATCATCTTCAGCGAGGTGGTCTTGCCGCAGCCCGACGGGCCGACGAACATCACGATCTCGCCGGCGGGGATGGTCAGGGACAGCGACTCCACCGCCGCGGTCTTCTGGCCGGGGTAGCGCTTGACGACCTCCTCGAGGCGGATCTCCGCCCCGCTGATGCCGGCGGTCTGCCCGGTGGTGTGCCCGGTCGTGTGCCCGGTCGTGTGCTGCGTGGTCATGCCCTGATTCCCTTCGAGATGGTGAGCCGCCCGAGGAGCAGCAGGAGCACGTCGGCCACGAGGGCGACGAGGACGATGCCGAGGGTGCCGACCAGGGCGTAGTTGACGGCGTTGGCGCCGCCGATCTGCGCCAGGCCGGTGAAGATGTAGCCGCCGAGACCCGGTCCGAGGATGTACGCCGCGATCGCCGCGATGCCCATCGACATCTGGGTCGACGTGCGCACCCCGGCGTGGATGACGGGCCACGCCAGCGGCAGGCGCACCCGCCACAGCACCGCCAGCGGGCTCATGCCCATGCCGCGGGCCGACTCCACCAGCGTCGGGTCGACGCCCTGGAGGCCGACCACGGCGTTGCGCAGCACCGGCAGCAGGGCGTAGAAGGCGACCGCGACGAAGGCCGAGATCGGCTGGATGCCGGTGAGGGCCAGCATCACGCCGACCAGTGCCAGGGCCGGGATGGTGAGGCCGATCGCGCTCAGCGCGTTGGCCAGGCCCTGGAGCCACGAGTAGCGCACGATCACCACGGCCAGCAGCACCGCCAGCACGCTGGCCACCAGCACGGCCTGCATCACCAGGTTGAAGTGCTGGAACGTGTTGTACAGGATCTGGTCCTGCCGTTCCCTGACGAAGTCCCACACGTCGCGTCCACCGCCTCCAGGATCCGCCGGGGGTCAGCGGTCCGCGGCCACCCCACCACAGGTGTGGCCGGTGCGTCCCGTGATGTCACCCGGGTGGGTGAACACCCGTGACCCCCGCGGGGGCGACCATGCGCGGCCTCAGGAGCGCGCGAGGAAGGCCAGCAGGTCCTGGCGCGTGAGCACCCCGACGGGCTTGCCGTCCTCCTGCACGAGCACGGCGTCGACCTCCTCCAGCAGGTGCACCGCCTCGCGGGCGTCCTCGCCGGCGCCGATGGTGCGCAGCGGCGGCGACATGTGCTCCTCGACCGGGTCGGTGAGCCGCGCGGTGCCGGCGTAGAGGGCGTCGAGCAGGGCACGGTCGGAGACGGCGCCGGCGACCTCGGCCGCGACGATCGGCGGCTCGGCGCGCACGACGGGCATCTGCGAGACGCCGTACTCCTGGAGGATCGCCACGGCCTCGGCGATGGTCTCGGCCGGGTGGGTGTGCACCAGGTCGGGCAGCTGGCCGGACTTGCCGCGCAGCACCTCCCCCACGGTCTGGGCGTGGGGGGCGCCGTCGCCGGAGGGGAAGCCGTACTGCGCCAGCCAGTCGTCGTTGAAGATCTTGGTCAGGTAGCCGCGCCCGGAGTCGGGGAGGATGACGACGATGACGGCGTCCTCGCCCTCGGGGGTGCCGGCCAGCTCGTGGGCCAGCCGGCGCGCGGCGTAGGCCGCCATGCCGCACGAGCCGCCCACCAGGAGCGCCTCCTCGCGGGCCAGGCGGCGGGTGAAGGCGAAGGAGTCGGCGTCGGAGACCTCGATGATGCGGTCGGCGACGCCGCGGTCGTAGGTCTCGGGCCAGAAGTCCTCGCCGACGCCCTCGACGAGGTAGGGCCGCCCGGTGCCGCCGGAGTAGACCGACCCGGCCGGGTCGGCACCGACCACCTGGATCTCGCGGCCGGCCGCGGCGGCCTGCTCCTTGAGGTAGCGCCCGGTGCCGCTGATCGTGCCGCCGGTGCCGACACCGCACACCAGGTGGGTGATCCGGCCCTCGGTCTGCGCCCAGATCTCCGGGCCGGTGGTCTCGTAGTGCGAGCGCGGGTTGTGGGGGTTGGAGTACTGGTCGGGCTTCCAGGCGCCGGGCTGGGAGGCCAGGCGGTCGGAGACGTTGTAGTAGGAGTCGGGGTGCTCCGGGGCCACCGCCGTCGGGCAGACCACGACCTCGGCGCCGTAGGCCTTGAGCACGTTGCGCTTGTCCTCGCTGACCTTGTCGGGGCACACGAAGACGCAGCGGTAGCCCTTGGCCTGGGCGACCATGGCCAGCCCGACACCGGTGTTGCCGGAGGTCGGCTCCACGATCGTGCCGCCGGGCTGCAGCGCGCCGGAGGCCTCGGCCGCCTCGATCATCCGGGTGGCGATGCGGTCCTTCACCGACCCGCCCGGGTTGAGGTACTCCACCTTGGCCAGCACCAGCGGGCCACCCGTCGCGGGCAGGTCGAGGGTGCGCGAGAGGCGCACCAGCGGGGTGTTGCCGATCAGGTCCAGGAGCGAGTCGACGTACTGCACCCGGTCAATCTAGGGCCCGTTCACCCCTCCCGGCGAAGTGTGGACGGGCGTGCTCCGTAGAATCCCCGCGTGGGAAAAGCAGCAGCGGCACGCAAGCTCGCCTCCGCCGCTGCCTTCGGCGGCGGCGGTCTGTCGGTGCTCGGCGCCGGTCTCTACGGCGTCCTGACCGCCGAGGCGCGCCTGGCGCGCAAGACGATCGGGCCGATCCTCGAGGAGCCGCCGCCCGACCCGACCGGCTGGTACGGCCGCGGCCGGCCCGGGCCCGCGATCAAGGTCGCCCTGCTCGGTGACTCCAGTGCCGCGGGCTACGGCGTCGAGCGGGTCGAGGAGACCCCCGGCGCGCTGGTCGCCTCCGGCGTCGCCGAGCACGCCGACCGGCGGGTCTACCTGCGCGACTTCGCCGTCGTCGGCGCCAAGTCCTCCGACCTCGGCGAGCAGATCGACCGGGCGCTGCCCATCGAGCCCGACGTCGCGGTCATCCTCATCGGCGCCAACGACGTCACCCACGTCGTGACGCCCGCGGTCTCGGTGCGCCACCTCTCCGAGGGGGTGCGCCGCCTCCGCGAGGCCGGGGTGGCCGTCGTCGTCGGCACCTGCCCCGACCTCGGCACCCTCAAGCCCATCGCCCCGCCGCTCAAGCAGGTCGCCCGCGCCTGGTCGCGCCGCCTGGCCGCGGGCCAGACCATCGCGGTCATCGAGGAGGGCGGGCGCACCGTGTCGCTGGCCTCGGTGCTCGGACCCGAGTTCGCCGCGGCGCCCGCGCTGCTCTTCGGCCCCGACCAGTTCCACCCCTCCGCCGCCGGCTACCGCTCGCTCTCCGCGGTGCTGCTGCCCTCCACGCTGGCGGCGCTCGGCGTCATCGACACCGACGAGGCCCAGCTCGAGGCCCTGCGGGGCGAGGGCGTGCTGCCCATCACCGCCGCCGCGATCCAGGCCGTCAACCACCCCGGCACCGAGCTGGGCGGCACCGAGATCGGTGGCAACCGGCTCGGCGTGCGCGGCCTGTGGGTCGAGCTGCGCCACCGTCGTCGCCGGCCCGAGACCGAGGGCGAGACCCCCGACGAGCACGACGAGGACGCGGGCGAGCAGGGCACGCCCGACCCCGAGCTCGCCCGCGGCTGACCTCGCCCCACGACCCCGGCGCAGACGCAGACGCAGACGCAGACGCTGGCGCAGACGGACGGAACCCCCCGGACCGAGGTCCGGGGGGTTCCGTGTTCCACGCCGACCTAGCGGGGCCGGACAGGTGGGTGCTGCTCCTGGGTCAGTCCTGCTGGAAGAAGGCCAGGATGCGCAGCAGGTTGGTGTAGATCCAGACCAGGCTCACGGTCATCGCGAACGCCGCGCGCCACGACTCACGCTCGGGCAGGCCGTTGGCGATGCCCTGCTCGACGAAGTCGAAGTCCATGATCAGCATGAAGACGCCGAGCACCAGACCGACCACCGCGAAGACGAGGCTGAGGCCGGTGCCGACACCGAAGAAGCCGATCTGGGCGCCGAAGAGGCCGAGCACGAGCTCCATGACGGCCAGGCCGACCATGCCGAGCACGGCGGCGGTCACCATCATCCGGAACTTCGGGGTGACCTGGATGTTGAGGACCTTGTAGGCCGCCAGCGTGCCGGCGAAGGCCGCGAAGGTGCCGATGACCGCGCCCTGGACGACGCCGGGGTACATGACGTTGAAGAGCAGGCTCAGCGCGCCGAGGGCGACACCCTCGAAGGCGGCGAAGACGAGCACGAGAGCCGGGTTGATGACCCGCTTGAAGGAGTTGACCATCGACAGCGCGAAGGCGCCGAGCGCACCGATCGTCGCGGCCGCGCCCACCGTGGGCAGGGCGGTCTCGGCGGTGGTCTCGGTGACCTCCGGCATGGCGATCCAGGTCGCGAGGGCGGTCAGGATGACCACGCCGAGCGTGATCGCCGTCTTCTGCACGACGCTGTCGATCGTCATCGGGCCGGTGGTGGCCGGCGTCTGCTGGGCGGGGCCGCCCGGGGTGCCGACGCCCCACTGCGAGGGGTCGTTGGAGTAGCCGGGGTACCCGTTGCCCGCGTAGGTCTGGTTGCCGTAGGCGTTCGCGCCGGAGCGGTTGAACTCCTCCGACCGGCGGAACACCGGGTTGTTGCTCTGCATTGGTCTCTCCTTGGAGGCCGGTGGTGACCGTCTCCCTGACGGTTCACTGAGTGGGGACCACTGTAGGGGTCCTCACCAGCCTCAACGTCACACCCGTCCGGGGCGTTCCCGGTGCGGCTGTGAATCTCCTGAGCCGCCGGCGGGCCCCGACCCCCGACCGGCGCTAGCGGCGTACGGCGTGCACCACCGTGTCGGTCACGGCGACCTCGGCGCCCTCCACACGATGCGTGCGGGTCGGGGCGTCGGCGCGGCGCACGTCCCAGTGCTGCGGGTCGAGCAGGCCCACGACCCGGTCGGGGGTGAAGAGGATGTCGTCGCCGTGGTGGTGGCGCACCCCGGTCTCGACGTCGTGGGGGTGGTGGCCCACCACCAGCAGCGAGCCTCCGGGCGCGACGGCGGCGCCGAGGCGGGTGTAGAGCGGCGCGAAGAGCTGGGTCGGCACGTGCACGAAGTGGGCGCTGACCAGGTCGTACTGCTCGGGCAGGGTCTCGGCGAGCAGGTCCGTCTGCAGCCAGGTGGCCCCGACCCCCTCCTGCGCCGCCCGGGCCGCCCCCCGGTCGAGGGCCACCTGCGAGAGGTCGACGCCGGTGGTGCGCCAGCCGCGGTGGGCCAGCCACAGCACGTCGGCCCCCTCGCCGCAGCCGACGTCGACCGCCGAGCCGGGGGCGAGCCCGCCGACGACGTCGACGAGGTGGGGGTTGGGGGCGCCGCTCCAGATCCGCTCGGAGGAGGAGTAGCGCTCGTCCCAGAACTCCGCGGTCCACATGTCGTCGGTCATGGGGGCCATGCTCCCCCTTCAGGTCGACCTGAGGTCAACCGCCCATCGCAGCCAGCTCCCAGACATGACCGTCGAGGTCGCGGAAGGACCAGCCGTACATCCCCGGGTGCTCCTGCTTGGCGCCCGCCGGCGATCCGCCGGCGGCGAGCGCCCGCTCCACCGTGCGGTCGACCTCCGCGGCGTCGGACGCGGTGAGCGCCACCAGCACCTGGTCTCCCGACGGCGGGGCGGTGGTGCCGTGGAAGGAGTGGAAGTAGTCCTGGCGCAGGAGCATGGCGCATGCGGAGTCGTTGACGACCATGCAGGCCGCTCGCTCGTCGCTGTAGTCATCGTTGAAGGTGAAGCCCAGACCTTCCCAGAACGCGCGGCTGGCCGCCACGTCGGCCACAGGCAGGTTCACGAACATCATGCGGGTCACGGAGATCTCCTCGGTCCTCGAGCCGGCCCGTCGCCGGCGTCCTGGGTGGTCCGACCGGTTTCCGGCCGCGGACTCATCGCGACACGAGCCCTCGTTGACGGTGTGCCCCCGGTGGGACTCGAACCCACACTGCGGCGCTTTTAAGGCGCCTTCCTCTGCCGTTGGGATACGGGGGCCGGCTCCGATCCTCCGGCGGAGCGTCCGGTCGAGCGCCTAGAGGTAGGTCTTGCGAGCGTAGATCGCGTGGGCCCCGGCGACGCGGTCGAGGAAGAGCAGCCCCTGGCAGTGGTCGATCTCGTGCTGCAGCGCGCGGGCCTCGAAGGCGCTGGTCGACACCTCCACCTCCTCGCCGGTGCCGGGCAGCTGGCCGCGCACCGTGATCCGGCCGGCGCGCTTCACGTCGCCGGTGAGGTCGGGCACGCTCATGCAGCCCTCGCGGGCCCTCTCGTTGCGGCTGGAGGAGACGACCTCGGCGTTGCAGAGCACGAAGGTGCCGTGGTGCTCGCGGGTCTTGGGGTGCTCGGAGACGTCGACGCAGAAGACCTGCGCCCCGACCCCCACCTGCGGGGCGGCCAGGCCGACGCAGCCCGGGCTGACCCGCATCGTGGCCACCAGGTCGGCCGCGAGCCGCACGACCTCGGCGGAGGTCGGGTCGACCCGCTCCCCCACCCCCGACAGCACCGGGGCCGGCGCGGTGAGGACGTCGAGCACCCGGCCCTCCACGCCGAGCTCGGCCTCGGTCCAGGCCGCCACCCGGGGATCGACAGCGCTCACAGGTCGTCGGCCTCGGCGCGGCGCAGCGTGGCCCCGACGCCCAGCGCCGTCGCCGCGGTGCGCACGGCGGCCTCGAGGGCGTCGACGTCGGCCCCGGCGGGCAGGTCGATCTCGGCCACGAGGAGGTAGAGGTCGCCGGCCAGGCGGGTGGTGAGGTCGGTGATGTTGCCGCCGACCTCGGCGACGCGGCCCACCACCGACGACACGATGCCAGGACGGTCGCCGCCGTGCACGGTGAGCACCCAGGAACTGCCCGCGGGCGCGGCGCCGGCGCCCGGCGACACCGCGCGCACGGTCACGGTGAGCGAGCCGTCGTCGGCCAGCGGCGCCAGGGCCGCCTCGATCGACGCGGCCGAGGGCTCGCCCGCGCAGACCAGCATCATCGCGAAGTGACCCCGCAGCAGGGTCATCGTGGAGTCCTCGAGGTTCAGCCCGAGCTCGGCCAGGCGGCCGGTGGTCTCGGCGATGATCCCCGGGCGGTCGTGGCCCAGGACGGTGATCGCGTGCTGGGTCGGGGGCGGCGTGGGGGTGCTCACCGCTCCATTGTCGCAAGGGCCGCGGCGCGGCCGAGCACCTCGTCCAGCATCGGCTCCGTCAGCCGCCCCGTGAACGTGTTCTGCTGGCTGGGGTGGTAGCAGCCCAGCAGCGCCACCTCCTCGCCGTCGGGCCGCACGAGCCGCGCCTGCGCACCGTGGCCGAACCTCGCGGCCGGCCGCGGCACCTGCCACCCGGCCCGCCGTACGCCGCCCAGCGCCGCCGCCCAGCCGAAGGCGCCGAGCGCGACCACGACGCGCACGTGCTCGCCGACCAGCGCCAGCTCGCGGTCGAGCCAGGGGGCGCAGGTGTCGCGCTCGGCCGGGGTCGGCCTGTTCTGCGGCGGGGCGCACCGCACGGCGGCCACCATGCGCGTGTGCACCAGGCGCTGGCCGTCGCCGGCGTGCTCGCTGGTGGGGCGCTCCGCCAGCCCGACGCGGTGCAGCGAGGCGAAGAGCCAGTCGCCGGAGCGGTCGCCGGTGAAGATCCGCCCCGTGCGGTTGGCGCCGTGGGCGGCCGGGGCGAGCCCGACGACCAGCAGCTTCGGGCGCTCGGCGCCCCAGCCGGCGACGGGCCGCCCCCAGTAGGGCTGCTCGGCGAAGGCGGCGCGCTTGGTGAGCGCCACCTCCTCGCGCCAGGCGACCAGCCGCGGGCAGGCCCGGCAGGTGGTCACCTCGCGGGCGAGCCGCTCCAGCGGGATGCGGGGCTCGGCCGGGTCGTCGGGCCAGCCGGTGCCGGGCGGCACCGGCGAGGCGAAGACCTCACCGGTCAGCGGGTGGGGCAGCCCGTCCGGCACCGGCCCGACCTCAGAGCGGGGTCTGGGTGGTGGTCTGGGTGGCGACCGGGCCTCCGGTCGGGGACGCCGCGTCGTCGCTGCTCATCTTGTCCTTGGCCGCCGCGGCCACGTCGCCGGCCTTCTCGCGGGCGACCTCGGCAGCGGCGGTGGCCTGGGTGCGGGCGGTGTCGGCGGCCCTGTCCTTGGCCGACTGCACGCGTGGGTCGCGCGCGACCTTGCGGGCGGCGGTGACGATCTCGTCGTAGCGGTCACGGCCGGCGCGGGCGCCCAGCACGTAGCCGACGGCTCCGGCGGCGATCAGGGTGGTCTTGCTCATCGGTCGTTCTCCTCCTGTGGGGGGGTGGATCACTCGAGCCCCCCACTGTGCCGTCGCGCTCAGGCGGGCGGCACCACCCCTGCGGGGGCGGCCACCGACCAGGCGATCCCGTCGAGGATGTCGGTCTCGGAGGCCACGACCCCGGCGACCGCGGTGCGTCGCAGCACCCGCGAGAGCACCAGGGCACCGGCCCCGATGACGTCGGCGCGTCCCGGGTGCATCCAGGGCAGGGCCAGCCGCTCGGCCACCGTCATCGCGAGCAGCCGCTCGGTCAGCTCGTGCACCGCCTCGACGGGGAGCTCGGCCTGGTCGACGGCGTCGCGGTCGTAGGCCGGCAGGCCCAGCACCCCCGCGGCGACCGAGGTCGCGGTGCCGGCGACGCAGACCACCGTGCGGGCCGCGGCGGCGTCGACCGGGCAGGCGTCGAGGGCGGCGTCGACGTCGGCGACGCAGGCCGCCACCTCGTCCGCGGTCGGCGGGTCGGAGTGCAGGTGCCGCTCGTGCAGGCGCACCGAGCCGACGTCCATCGAGTGCGCCGCCGTCGGTGCCGCCCCGCCGAGGATCAGCTCGGTCGAGCCGCCGCCGACGTCGACGACCAGCACCGGCTCGGCCGGCGCGTCGAGCTCGCGCACGGCCCCGGCGTAGGCCAGGGCGGCCTCCTCGGCGCCGGAGAGCACCTCGGGCAGCACCCCGAGGCGCGCGCGCACGCCCTCGCGGAAGTCCTCGGCGTTGCTCGCGTCGCGGGTGGCCGAGGTGGCGCAGAAGCGGACGTCCTCGGGTCGCACCCCGTGCTCGGCCAGGATCGCGGCGTAGCGCTCGACCTCGGCGAAGGTGCGCTCCAGCGCCTCCGGGGAGAGCCGTCCGGTGCGGTCGACGCCCGCGCCGAGGCGCACGACGGTGGCCTCGCGCACCAGCACCTCCGGCATGGTGCCGACCAGCAGCTTGATGGTGTTGGTGCCGCAGTCGACGGCGGCTACGGGCCGACGCACGGACCCTGCTCCCACCACGGGCCCAGCAGCGCGAGCACCTCGTCGCCCAGCGGGTTGACACCGGGGCCCTGCGCCAGGGCCTGGCCCGCGAGCACGTGCAGGCACTTGACCCGGCTCGGCATGCCCCCGGCGGAGATGCCGGCGATCTCGGGCACTGCACCGGTCCGCCGCTCCAGCTCGCCGCGGGCCTCGAGGTAGCGCTCGTGGGCGCGGGCGTAGGCCGCGGCCAGCTCGGGGTCCTCGCCGAGGCGGGCCTCCATCTCCTTCATCAGCCCCGAGCCCTCCAGGGTGCCGATGCGGGAGGCGGCGCGGGGGCAGGTGAGGTAGAAGGTCGTCGGGAAGGGCGTGCCGTTGGGCAGCCGCGGCTCGGTGGTGACGACGTCGGGGCTGCCGCACGGGCAGCGGTGGCCCACGGCGTGGATGGCGCGGGGCTCACGGCCCAGCTGCTCGCCGATGGCCGCCTCGTCGGCGGGGTCGATCACTGGTCGCTGTCCTCCTGGCCGCTGGGGGCCTGCTCCGGGGAGCCGTCGATCTCGGTGGCGGGCGGGGTGCCCTCGTCCTTCGGGGGGCGTCCGGCGGTCTCGACCGACGCCCACGCCTCGTCCCACCACGCGGTGGGCTCCTCGGGCGCGACGTCGGCGGGGTCGGTGAGCGTGGCCTCGGCCTCCAGCGGCTCGCCGTCCTCGTCGAGCACCACGAAGGAGCGCTCGCCGGGCATGACGTAGCCGAAGCGCTCGCGCGCCACCTGCTCGACGTACGCCGGGTCCTCCCAGCGCCGCTGCTCGCGCTCGAGCACGTCGATGTCGGCCTGGCGCTCCGCGATCTCGGTGCGCAGGTCGTCGAGGTGGGCCCGCTGCTGGAGGTAGGCCCGCGCCGAGGAGGCGTAGGACACCGCCAGCACGGCGAGCACGAGCACGAGGATCATCGCGCGACCGGTCAGCCGCGGGCGCCGCACCGACGGGCCGGGCCCGTCGGGGGCACGGCCGGCCAGGGGGGCGCGGGTCCGCGGGCCGCCCGCGGGACGCCCGGGGCCTGACCGGCCCCGGGCTCCCGGCCGGGAGGCGGCCCCCCGCGCGGGGGTGCGTCGCTTGTCGGCCATGCCTCCTAGGGTCCCCTACGCGGTGTACCGCGGGAACGCCGACACACCGGCGTAGCGCGCGGCGTCGCCGAGCTCGTCCTCGATGCGCAGCAGCTGGTTGTACTTCGCGACGCGCTCGGAGCGGGCCGGGGCGCCGGTCTTGATCTGGCCGCAGTTGGTGGCCACGGCGAGGTCGGCGATGGTGGTGTCCTCGGTCTCGCCCGAGCGGTGGCTCATCATGCAGCGGTAGCCGTTGCGGTGGGCCAGCTCGACGGAGTCGAGGGTCTCGGTCAGCGAGCCGATCTGGTTGACCTTCACCAGTAGCGCGTTGGCCTGGCCGCCGGAGATGCCGCGCTGGAGGCGCTCGACGTTGGTGACGAAGAGGTCGTCGCCGACGATCTGGATCCTCGAGCCGAGCTGGTCGGTCATGGCCTTCCAGCCCTCCCAGTCGTCCTCGTCGAGGGGGTCCTCGATGGAGACGATCGGGTAGGCCTCGCACAGCTCGGCGTAGTAGGCCACCATCTCGGCGGCGGTCTTGGAGCCGCCCTCGAAGGCGTAGGTGCCGTCGGTGCAGAACTCGCTGGCCGCGACGTCCATGGCCAGGGCGATGTCGGTGCCCAGGGTCAGGCCGGCCGCGGCGACGGCCTCGGCGATGAGGTCCAGCGCGGCGCGGTTGGAGTCGAGGTTCGGGGCGAAGCCGCCCTCGTCGCCCAGGCCCGTGGCCAGGCCCTTCTTCTTCAGCACCGCCTTGAGCGCGTGGTAGACCTCCGCGCCCTGGCGCAGCGCCTCGCGGAAGGTGGGGGCGCCGATCGGCGCGATCATGAACTCCTGGATGTCGACGTTGGAGTCGGCGTGGGAGCCACCGTTGAGGATGTTCATCATCGGCACCGGCAGCACGTGGGCGTTGGGGCCGCCGACGTAGCGGTAGAGCGGGAGACCCGCGGAGTCGGCCGCCGCGCGGGCCACGGCCAGCGAGACGC
Organism: Nocardioides sp. Leaf307; assembly: GCF_001423135.1. Lineage (NCBI taxonomy): Bacteria > Bacillati > Actinomycetota > Actinomycetes > Propionibacteriales > Nocardioidaceae > Nocardioides > Nocardioides sp. Leaf307. The sequence continues at coordinate 955,013 of NZ_LMNY01000002.1, forward strand.
CGAGGATCGCGTTGGCGCCGAGCTCGGCCTTGTTGGGGGTGGCGTCGAGGTCGAGCATGACCTGGTCGACCAGGCGCTGGTCGTCGGCGTCGAGGCCCTCCACGGCCGGGCCGATCTTCTCCACGACGCCGCGCACGGCGTTCTCGACGCCCTTGCCGAGGTAGCGGTCGCCGCCGTCGCGCAGCTCGACGGCCTCGAACGCGCCCGTGGAGGCGCCGCTGGGCACCATCGCCCGGGCGAAGGTGCCGTCGTCGAGGAGGACCTCGACCTCGACGGTGGGGTTGCCGCGGGAGTCGAGGATCTCGCGGGCGCCGACTGCTTCGATGGATGCCACTGGCTTGCTCCTGGTGCAGAGGTGTCTCGGGTGAGGGCCCGGCCAGCCTAGGGGACCCGGCACCCCGCGCCGACCCTGCGACCCCGTCGTCTCGGGTGAGCCGCCCCGCCCGCTCGCCGGGCAGGATCGGTGCGCATGGAGCCCCTGCCCCCGCCCGAGACCCGCATCCGCCAGGTGACCGCCCTCTTCGAGGGTCTCGCCGACACCTACGACACCTCCGACGTCGCCTTCAGCGGACCGGTCGGCGCCGAGCTGGTGCGCCGTCTCGCCCCGCAGGCCGGGGAGCGGGCCGTCGACCTGGGGTGCGCCCGCGGCGCCGTCACCTTCCCGCTGGCCGAGGCCGTCGGCGCCGAGGGCCACGTCGACGCCCTCGACCTGGCGCCGAGCATGGTCGAGCTGACCGCCGGCGAGGCCCGGCATCGCGGCGCCTCCCAGGTCGAGGTCGTGCTCGGCGACGCGGTCGAGCCGCCGCTGGAGGAGTCGTCGTACGACGTGCTCGCCTCCTCGCTGCTGCTCTTCTTCCTGCCCGAGCCCGACGTCGCGCTCACCGCGTGGCGCCGACTGGTGCGGCCCGGCGGGCGCGCCGGCTTCACGACCTTCGGCACCTGGCCGCCGGCGTGGCGGGCGGTGCTCGACGTCTTCGACGACCACGCCCACCGCACGGGCCGGCGCAGCATGACCCAGGCCCCCGAGGTCGACGAGGACCAGGAGGTCACCGACTTCCTCACCGGCGCCGGCTGGAGCGACGTGGAGCACGCCACGCTCACCCACGACCTGGTCTTCGACGACCTCGACCACTGGCGACGCTGGTCGCTGACCACGTGGCTCACCGACGTGTGGATGCGCAGCCCCGTCGAGGAGCACCCCGAGATCCTCGAGCGCATCGGCGAGGTGCTCGAGGGCACCCGCGGCGACGACGGCCGGCTCCACCTGCACCTGGTGGTGCGCTACACCCTCGCCCGCCCCTGAGCCGACCCCGGACCCGCCCGGGCCGGCTCAGACCCGCCGTCGCACCGCGTCGCGCAGCGCCTGCTCGGGGTCGGCGCCGGCGGCGCGGGCCTCCGCGACCAGGCCCAGCAGCCGGTCGCCGAGGTCGTCGGGGTCGAGGTCCTCGACCGGTCGGCCCGCCCGGGCCAGCCGGTCGAGGGCCTTGTCGGCCAGCAGCAGGGCGGGCAGCGTGGCGGGCACGCCGTCGAGCAGCGCGGCGCGCGGCCTCTCCTCGGCCTTGATCCGCTGCCACGCGTCGTCGACCGACGTCGCGTCGTCGTGGGCGACCGGGTCGGGGCCGAAGACGTGCGGGTTGCGCCGCACCATCTTCTCGGCCAGGCCGGAGGCCACGTCGTCGAGGTCGAAGTCGCCGTGCTCCTCGGCCACCGCGGCGTGGAAGTAGACCTGCAGCAGCAGGTCGCCGAGCTCCTCGCGCAGGTGGGAGGCGGCCGCGTCGCGACGCCGGGGGTCGCCGGCGTCCTCGGCCGCCGCGAGCGCGTCGACGGCCTCGAGGGTCTCGTGGGCCTCCTCGAGCAGGTAGCGCGACAGCGAGCGGTGGGTCTGCTCGCGCTTCCAGGGGCACTCGGCGCGCAGGCGTCGCATCATCGTGCGGAAGACGAGCAGCGGCTCCTGCCCGCTCCCCTCCCGACCGGGCTCCCCGGCGCCCGCCACGCTCAGCCGCAGCGCTGCGACGCGGGCAGGGCGGCGACCTGCTCCGGGGTCAGCTCCCCGTCGAGCGCGGTGGCGGCCTCCCCGACGGCGACCGAGAGCTCGGGCACGGTGCCGGCCTCCTGGCTGGCCACGTCGATCGAGGCGAAGCGGGGGTTGGTCTCCACGCCGTTCTCGTCCTGCCACTGCTGCACCAGCCCGGTGGCCGCGGCTTGGGCCTCCTCGCCGCTGGTGCCCTCCTCCACCTGCGACGTCACCGCGCTGTTGAGCACGGCGGTGAAGAGGTCGGGCCCGGCGAAGACGGGCAGCACGTCGTCGACCAGGTCGGGGTCGGCGCCGGTCAGCCCCTCCCGGGTGGTCTGCTCGACCTGGCGGCGCGCGGCCGCGACGTCCACGTCGTAGTCGGCGCCGATCTGCTCGGCCATCGAGCCCAGCACCAGGCTGTAGAGCACCTGGTCGCGGAAGACGGCACCGGCGATCGGGGCCTGGCCCTCGTTGGACTCCAGCAGCTCGCAGGTGTCGGCGGCGTAGGTGTCGACCTCGCTCAGCGTGATGTCCTCGTCGCCGACCGTCGCGGCGACGCCCGGACGGATCGGGGTGTCGGCGACCCCGCAGCCCGCGAGCCCCGAGCCGAGGAGGACGACGGTGGCCAGACCGGCTGCCGGGCGGACGATCTTCACGTGGACTCCCGCGGGTCGATGATGGCGTCGATCACACTGCGGGCCCATTCAAGCAGGGCGATCCCGTCGATGGGCTTGCCACCCACGACCGCCGTCTGCGGCCGCGGCACGAGGATGGTGTCGACCCCGGTCTTCACGATGGCCTTCGGATACATCCGCATCAGCCGCACCACCCGCGACTCCGGCAGGCTCACCGGCGCGAAGCGGACGTTCTTGCCGGCGACCGTCACCTCGCCCACGCCGGCCTGACGGGCCCGGGCGCGGAAGCGGGCCACCAGCAGCAGCGACACGACCACGACCGGCGGCTCGCCGTAGCGGTCGAGCAGCTCCTCGTTGATGGCGTCGACGTCCTCGTCGGTGCGCACCTCGGCCAGGCGCTTGTAGATCTCCAGGCGCAGGCGCTCGCTGGGGATGTAGTCGTGGGGCAGGTGGGCGTCGACGGGCAGCTCGATGCGCACCTCGTCGAGCTCCGGCTCGCCCTCGCCCTTGAACTCGTGGACGGCCTCGCCGACCAGGCGCACGTAGAGGTCGAAGCCGACGTCGGCGATGTGGCCCGACTGCTCCCCGCCCAGCAGGTTGCCGGCGCCGCGGATCTCCAGGTCCTTCATCGCGATCGCCATGCCGCCGCCCAGGTCGGAGTGCTGGGCCAGCGTGGCCAGCCGCTCGTGGGCGGTCTCGGTGAGCGGTTTCTCCGCGGGGTAGAGGAAGTAGGCGTAGGCCCGCTCGCGGGAGCGGCCCACGCGCCCGCGCAGCTGGTGCAGCTGGGAGAGGCCCAGGGTGTCGGAGCGCTCGATGATCATGGTGTTGGCGTTGGAGACGTCGAGGCCCGACTCCACCAGGGTCGTGCACACCAGCACGTCGAAGCGCTTCTCCCAGAAGTCGAGCATCACCTGCTCGAGCTGCTTCTCCCCCATCTGCCCGTGGGCGGTGGCCACGCGCGCCTCGGGCACCAGCTCGCGGATGCGCGCGGCGGCCTTCTCGATCGACTGCACCCGGTTGTGGATGTAGAAGACCTGGCCCTCGCGCAGCAGCTCGCGGCGCACGGCCGCCACCACCTGGCGGTCCTCGTAGGCGCCGACGTAGGTCAGCACGGGGTGGCGCTCCTCGGGCGGGGTGGTGATGGTCGACATCTCCCGGATGCCGGTGATCGCCATCTCCAGGGTGCGCGGGATCGGCGTGGCCGACATCGACAGCACGTCGACCGACGTGCGCAGCCGCTTCATCTGCTCCTTGTGCTCCACCCCGAAGCGCTGCTCCTCGTCGACGATGATCAGGCCCAGGTCCTTGAAGCGCACGTCGCGGTTGAGCAGGCGGTGGGTGCCGACGACGATGTCGATCGAGCCGTCGGCCATCCCCTTCATCACCTCGGCGGCCTCCTTGTCGCTCTGGAAGCGGCTCAGCGCCCGCAGCACGACCGGGAAGCCGCTCATCCGCTCGGCGAAGGTCGACAGGTGCTGGGTGACCAGCAGCGTGGTCGGCACCAGCACGGCGACCTGCTTGCCGTCCTGCACGGCCTTGAAGGCCGCCCGCACCGCGATCTCGGTCTTGCCGTAGCCCACGTCGCCGCAGACCAGCCGGTCCATGGGCACGACCTGGCGCATGTCGGCCTTGACCTCGTCGACCGTGGTCAGCTGGTCGACGGTCTCCTGGAAGGGGAAGGCGTCCTCGAGCTCGCGCTGCCAGGGGGTGTCGGGGCCGAAGGCGTGGCCCTTGGTGGCCTGGCGCGCGGCGTAGAGCTTGATCAGCTCGGCGGCGATCTCGCGCACGGCCTTGCGGGCGCGGCTCTTGCGCTTGGACCAGTCGGCGCCGCCGAGCCGGTCGAGGCTGGGCTGCTCGCCGCCGACGTAGCGGGTGACCTGGTCGAGGGCGTCGGCGGGCACGTAGAGCCGGTCGGCCGGACCCCCGCGCTTGGAGGCGCCGTACTCGAGCACGAGGTACTCGCGCACCGCTCCCCCGGCCTCGCGCTGCTTCATCTCGATGAAGCGGCCCACGCCGTGCTGCTCGTGCACGACGAAGTCGCCGGCCTTGAGCTCGAGGGGGTCGATCTGCTTCTTGCGCCGCGCCGGCATCTTGCGCATGTCGCGCGTGGAGGACTTCTGCCCCGAGATGTCCTCCCCGGTCAGCAGCACGAGGCGGTTGCTCTCGTCGACGAAGCCCTGGGTCAGCGAGCCGCAGGTGACGGTCACGACGTCGGGGCCCAGCTCACCGTCGAGCCGCGCGGGCACGTCGTGCTCGCCGAGGGCCTCGACCATGCGGTTGGCCGGACCGTGCCCGACGTGCACCACGACGGTGCGGAAGCCCGCGGCCCGCCAGCCCTCGAGGTCGGTGATGGCCTTCTCGACGTCGCCGCGGTAGGCGTCGACCGGGTGGGCCGGCAGGGCCCGGGTCGGCACGCCGGCGTCGCTGGCGCTCATGCCGGTGGCGGTCTCGGCGTCGTCGGCGATGCCGAAGGGGCTCATCGTCCACCACGGCTTGCGCTGCTCGAGGCTGGTCAGCCTCACCTCGGCCAGGTCCTGGTACGACGCAGCGCCCAGGTCGACCGGGGCGGTGCCCCCGCCGGCCGCGGCGGCCCAGCTCGCGCCGAGGAACTCCTCGCTGGTCGCGACCAGGTCGTGGGCGCGGCGGCGCGCCCGCTCGGGGTCGAGCACCAGCACGTGGGTGTCGGCCGGCATCAGGTCGACCAGCAGCTCCATCTCGTCGACCAGCACCGGGGCCAGCGACTCCATGCCCTCCACCGCGATGCCGGCGGCGATCTTGTCGGTCAGCTCCAGCAGCTGCGGGTGGCTGCGGCCCAGCTCGGCGGCCCGCTCGCGCACGGCGTCGGTGAGCAGCAGCTCGCGGCACGGCGGCGCCCAGAGCCGCTCGACCTTCTCGAGGGTGCGCTGGTCGGCGACGGAGAAGCTGCGGATCTCCTCGACGTCGTCGCCCCAGAACTCCACGCGCAGCGGGTGCTCCTCGGTCGGCGGGAAGACGTCGACGATGCCGCCGCGCACGGCGAACTCGCCGCGCTTCTCGACCAGGTCGACCCGGCTGTAGGCCGCGTCGGCCAGGCGCCGCACCACGTCGTCGAGGCCGGCGGCCTCGCCGCTGACCAGCTCGACGGGCTCGAGGTCGGCGAGGCCCGCGACCTGCGGCTGGAGCACCGAGCGCACCGGGGCCACGACCACCTTGAGCGGTCCGTTGGAGGCGTCGGTGCCGGGGTGACGCAGGCGGCGCAGCACCGCGAGGCGGCGCCCGACGGTGTCGCTGCGCGGGCTGAGCCGCTCGTGGGGCAGCGTCTCCCAGCTGGGGTAGTAGGCCACCGTCGCGGGGTCGACGAGGTCGCCGAGCGCCCCGACCAGGTCCTCGGCCTCGCGGGCGGTGGCGGTCACGGCCAGCACCGTGCGGCCCTGGGCCACCAGGCCCGCCACCACGAAGGGTCGCAGCGCCTCCGGCCCGGTGAGGTCGAGCGCACGCAGGGCGCCGCCGGCGGCGTCGGCCAGCACCTCGGACAGCGTGGCGTCGGCGAGCACGGCCTGCGCCAGCGCCGTGACCGCGGGGCTGGTCGACGGGGCGGGGGGAAGGACGGTGGTGGTCACGAGGCTCCTCGACTGACGGGCGTCACCCACGACGACGGCCCCCGGTCGAGACGACAGGGGGTGGTGACCGTCCCAGTCTAGGTCGCACCACCGACGACGGGATCGTCTGCGGCCCGGACGGGTGGGGGCGGGCAACCACCGGGAGGCCATGATGAGATCGGCACCACAGCACTGGGCCCCGCGGGGGCCGCGACGAGAGGCGTGACATGGAGCTGCAGCTGACGGCCGAGGAGCAGGAGTTCCGCGCGGAGATGCGCGACTTCTTCACCACCAAGGTCTCCCAGGAGATCCGCGACGCGGTGGCGGCGGGCCACGAGCTCACCCGCGAGCAGATCGTGGAGGCCCACCAGACGCTCAACGCGGCCGGCCTGGCCGTGCCGCACTGGCCCGAGGAGTGGGGCGGTCGTGGCTGGAGCCAGATCCAGCGCCACATCTGGAACGAGGAGATGCAGGCCGCCGCGGTGCCGCCGCCGCTGGCCTTCAACGCCTCGATGATCGGTCCGGTCATCGCGCAGTTCGGCAGCCAGGAGATCAAGGAGCGCTTCCTGGCCAAGACCGCCAACCTCGACATCTGGTGGAGCCAGGGCTTCTCCGAGCCCGACGCCGGCTCCGACCTCGCCGGCCTGCGCACCACCGCGGTCCGCGACGGCGACGACTGGGTCGTCAACGGCCAGAAGACCTGGACCACGCTGGGGCAGTACGGCGACTGGATCTTCACCCTCGTGCGCACCGACCCGGAGGTGAAGAAGCAGAAGGGCATCTCGATGCTCCTCATCGACATGACCTCCCCCGGCGTCGAGGTGCGGCCCATCGAGCTCATCGACGGCGGCCACGAGGTCAACGAGGTGTGGTTCAGCGACGTGCGCGTGCCGGGCGAGAACCTCGTCGGCGAGCCCGGGCAGGGCTGGACGATGGCCAAGTTCCTGCTCGGCAACGAGCGCGTCGGCGTGGCCCCCGTGGGCTCCACCAAGCGCCGCCTGGCCCGGGCCAAGGAGCTGGCCGGCGAGCAGGCCCACGACCCGCTGACCGCGGCCCGCATCGCCGAGCTGGAGAACGAGCTGCTCGCCCTCGAGCTCACCGCCCTGCGCGTGGTCGCCCACTCCGCCGGCAGCGAGCCCCACCCGGCGAGCTCCGTGCTCAAGCTGAAGGGCACCGAGCTGCAGCAGGCCGTGAGCGAGCTGCTCGTCGACCTCGCCGGGCCCGGGTCGCTGGCGTCGGGCGCGGGCGACGACAGCGCGCTGCCCGACTGGGCGCGCCACGCGACCCCGTCGTACCTCAACCTGCGCAAGGCCTCCATCTACGGCGGCTCGAACGAGATCCAGCGCCAGATCATTTCCCGCACGATCCTCGGCCTCTGAGCCGGGCAGGAGACTCATCATGGACTTCACCTACGACGACGAGCAGGACGCCCTGCGCGACGCGGTGCGCGGACTGGTCGGCCGGGCCTACTCCGACTTCGAGCAGCGCCGCCAGACCACCAAGGCCGACCCGGGCTTCTCGGAGAAGGTCTGGACCCAGCTGGCCGAGATGGGCGTGCTGGGCCTGCCCTTCAGCGAGGACGACGGCGGGGTCGGCGCCGGGCCGGTCGAGATCTCGATCGTGGCCCAGGAGCTCGGCCGCGTCATCGCGCCTGAGCCCTACCTCACCAGCGTCGTGCTCGCCGGCGGGCTGGTCTCCGCGGTCGGCACCACCGAGCAGCGCGGCGAGGTGCTCGGCGCGCTGAGCGCCGGCGAGAGCGTCCTGGCGCTGGCCCACGACGAGCCCGGCTCGCGCTGGAGCGCCTCGGCCGGCGCGGTCACGGCCGCCGAGGAGGGCGGCTCCTGGACGCTGAGCGGCGTCAAGGAGCCGGTCGTCCACGGCGCGCGCGCCGACCTGCTCGTGGTGAGCGCCGCGCTGCCCGACGGCGGCACCGGCCTCTTCCTCGTCGAGGGCTCGGCCGCCGAGCGCACCGACTACCCAACCTACGACGGCGGCCGCGCGGCCAAGGTGACCTTCTCCGGCACCGCCGCGACGCCGCTGGGCGAGGCGGGGCGCGACGTCACCGCCAGCATCGCCACGGTCCAGGACATCGGCCGGATCATGGCCTGCAACCAGGCCGTCGGCGCGATGGAGGTGGCGCTGCGCACCACCACGGAGTACCTCAAGAGCCGCAAGCAGTTCGGCGTGCCGCTCAACACCTTCCAGGCGCTCAACTTCCGCGCCGCCGACATGTACGTCTCCCTGGAGCTGGCCACGAGCCTGACCCAGTGGGCGACCATGGTGCTGGCCACCGGCGACGCCGAGGCCACCCGTGACGCCGCCCACCGCGCCTCGCTCCAGGTGAGCCGGGCCAGCCGCCACGTCGGTCAGGAGGCGATCCAGCTGCACGGGGGCATCGGCATGACCGCGGAGTACTCCGTGGGCAGCTACGTCTCGGTCCTCACCGCCCTCGAGCGGCTCCTCGGCGACGGCCAGCACCACCTCTCCGCCCTGGCCGGCGGCATCGGCGACTACGGCTCGATCGACCCGCTTCCCTGACACCGGTGGGAGGGGTCCTTAGGATCCCTCCCATGACGGGCACCGCCGAGGACACCACCCGCTCGGCACCCCCGGGCCTGCCGCCGACCACGAGCCGGGGCCCCCGGGCCCTGGCCATGGCGGTCTACGCCGTGCTGCTGGTGCTGTGGAGCGAGCTCCTCGGCATCCCCAACGACACCGTCCAGGTGTTCGTGTGGCTGTGGCTCGGCACGATCGCGTGGAACGTGCAGGCCCCGTGGCGCTACCACCTGCTGTTCCTGCGCGACTGGTCGCTGCCGGTCATCGGCCTGGTCGTCTACTTCTACAGCCGCGGCCTCACCGACGAGCTCGGCCTCCCGGTGCACGTGCGGATGCCGATCACCGTCGACGAGTGGCTCGGCGGGGGCGTCACGCCCACCGAGCGCCTCCAGGACGCGTGGTGCGGCGACCCGTGCCTGCGCGAGAGCCCGCCCCGGTGGTACGACGTCGTCCTGACCACCGTCTACGCCTCCCACTTCCTCACCGGCCTGACCATCGCGGCCGTGCTGTGGGTGCGCAACCGCACCCAGTGGGTGCGCTGGATGCGCCGCTTCCTGGCCATCAACTTCGGCGCCCTGGTCATCTACGTCGTCTACCCGATGGCCCCGCCGTGGATGGCCTCCGAGCAGGGCTACCTCGGCGAGGTCACCCGGATCACCGGCCGCGGGTGGGCCGACCTGGGCCTGGGCCGCTTCGACCTGGTGCTCCAGGGTGTCGGCAACCCGGTCGCCGCCATGCCCTCGCTGCACGCGGGCATCACGTTCCTCGTCGCGCTCTACGGCGTGGGCCACCTGCGCACCCGCTGGCGCTGGCTGCTGCTGCTCTACCCGCTGCTGATGTCGGTGGCCCTGGTCTACTACGCCGAGCACTACGTCGTCGACGTGGTCGCCGGCGGGCTGCTGGCGGGCCTGGTGCTCGCCGGCTCCACCTGGTGGGAGCGCCGCCACGAGCGCCCCACCCCCGCCTGACCCCCACCCGCCTGACCCCCACCCGACTGACCCACACCACCGACCGAGACACACGAGAGGCACCACCGTGCGAGGACTCCAGGGCAGGACCGCCGTCGTCACCGGCGCCAGTCGCGGCATCGGCCTGGCCGTGGCCCAGCGGCTGGTCGCGGAGGGGGCGCGGGTCTGCGTCACCGCCCGCAAGCCCGAGGCGCTCGAGGAGGCCGTCGCGAGCCTCGGCGGCCCCGACCACGCGATCGGCGTGGCCGGCAACGCCGGTGACGCCGCGCACCGCGACGAGGCGGTGGCCCGCACCCTCGAGGCCTTTGGCAGCGTCGACCTGCTGGTCAACAACACCGGCATCAACCCCGCCTACGGCCCGCTGATGGCGCTCGACCTCGACGCCGCCCGCAAGATCGTGGACGTCAACGTGGTCGCCGCCCTCGGCTGGGTGCAGGTCGCCCACCGCGCCTGGATGGGCGAGCACGGCGGTGCGGTGGTCAACGTCGCCTCGGTCGCGGGCGTCAGCAGCGCCCCGGGCATCGCGATGTACGGCGCGAGCAAGGCGATGCTCATCCACCTGACCAAGGACCTCGCCGTCGAGCTCGGCCCGTCGGTGCGGGTCAACGCGGTCGCCCCCGCGGTCGTGAAGACCCGCTTCGCCGAGGCCCTCTTCGAGGGCCGCGAGGAGGAGGTCGCCGCGACGTACCCGCTGCGCCGCCTCGGTGTGCCCGACGACGTCGCGGGCGCCGTGGCGTTCCTGCTCTCCGAGGAGGCCTCCTGGCTGACCGGGCAGACCGTCGTGCTCGACGGCGGCGTCACCCTCGCCCACCGCTGAGCACGGTCCGCCCGCCGGGACCGGGACTGTGACGGCGACCACCCGTGGGTCAGGATGAGGTCATGGACCTCTCCCTGAGCGACGAGCAGCAGAGCTTCCGCGACACCGCGCGGGCCTTCCTCGACAAGGAGGCCGTGCCCCACCGCATCCAGTGGGACCGCGACGAGTCGGTCGACCTCGCGATCGTGCCGAAGATGGCCGAGCTCGGCTTCTTCGGCCTGACCATCCCCGAGGAGTACGGCGGGCTGGGCGGCGACTACGTCACCTACGCCATCGCCATGGAGGAGCTCGGCCGCGCCGACTCCGCCCTGCGGGGCATCGTCTCGGTCAGCAGCGGCCTGGTCGGCAAGTCGATCCTGTTCTTCGGCAGCGAGGAGCAGAAGCAGGAGTGGCTGCCGCAGCTGGCCACCGCCTCGAAGCTGGGCTGCTTCGGGCTCACCGAGCCCGGCACCGGCTCCGACGCCGGCAACCTGACCTCGCGCGCGGTCAAGGACGGCGACGACTACGTCCTCAACGGCCAGAAGCTGTTCATCACCAACGGCACCTGGGCCGACGTCGCCCTCGTCTTCGCCCGCACCAGCGACGACGGACCCCGCGGGGTCACGGCGTTCCTGGTGCCCACCGACACCCCCGGCTTCGAGGCCCGCGAGATCAAGGGCAAGCTCGGGCTGCGCGGCCAGGCCACGGCCGAGCTGTTCCTCTCCGACGTGCGCGTGCCGGCCTCGGCCGTGCTCGGCGAGGTCGGCAAGGGCTTCAAGATCGCCATGAGCACCCTCGACAAGGGACGGCTGGCGGTCGCCGCCGGCTGCGTCGGCATCGTGCAGGGGTGCCTGGAGACCAGCGTCGACTACGCCCTCAACCGCACCCAGTTCGGCAAGCCCATCGCGGGCTTCCAGCTGGTGCAGGACATGATCGCCGACATCTCCCTCGACGCCGACGCCGCGCGCCTGCTGGTGTGGCGCTGCGCCGACCTCATCGACCGGGGCGAGCCCTTCGGCACCGCCGCCTCCAAGGCCAAGCTGTTCGCCTCCGAGGCCGCGGTGCGAGCGGCCAACAACTGCATCCAGGTGCACGGCGGCGCGGGCTACGTCGACGAGTACCCCGGCGCGAAGTACCTGCGCGACGCCCGGGTCATGACGCTCTACGAAGGCACCAGCCAGATCCAGAAGCTGCTCATCGGCCGCGCCGAGACCGGCATCAACGCCTTCGTCTGACCCCTCCCGCCGCACACCCTCCACCCCTGACAGGAGCACCCTCCGTGCCGCTCGACCCCCAGCTGGCCACCCTGCTGCAGTTCCTCGCCGACTCCGGCGCGCCGTCGATGTCGGAGGGCACCGCCGAGCAGGCGCGCCACGACTTCCGCACCCTCGCCGTCGACCTGCGCGACCCCGCGGTGCTCCCGGAGGTCGAGCGGGTCGAGGACGTCGAGGTCCCGGGCGGCGACGGCCCGCGGCCCGCCCGGGTCTACCGCCCGGCCTCCGACGGCCCGCTCCCCACCGTGGTGCTGCTGCACGGAGGGGGCTTCGTCGTCGGCGACCTCGACACCCACGACCTCTACGCCCGCTGCGTCGCCGACGCGTGCCACGCGGTCGTGGTCTCCGTCGACTACCGCCTCGCCCCCGAGCACCCGTTCCCGGCCGCCGTCGACGACGCCGTCGCCGCCACCCGGTGGGCCTCCGAGCACCTCGCCGACCTCGGCGGCAACGACGTGCTGGCCGTCACCGGCGACTCCGCCGGGGGCAACCTCTCGGCGGTCGTCACCCAGGTGATGCGCGACGAGGGTCGCCCGCTCGACGCGCAGCTGCTCTTCTACCCCGCCACCGACCTGGCCGGCAGCTACCCCTCCACCACCGAGAACGCCGAGGGCTACTTCCTCGACCAGGCCACCATGCTGTGGTTCGGGGCGCACTACGTCGGCTCCGGCGGGGGCGAGGTGGTTGGGTCGCCGCGCTTCTCCCCCATGCTCGGCGACAAGGCGGGGCTGCCCCCCGCCGTCGTCGTCACCGCCGAGTTCGACCCGCTGCGCGACGACGGCAACGCCTACGCCGAGGCCCTGGCCGCGGCCGGCGTGCCGGTCGAGCACCGCGTCTTCCCCGGCCTCATCCACGGCTTCGTCGACATGGGACGCCACTCCGCCGCGGCCCAGGCCGCGGTGGACGAGTCGCTCGCGCTCTTCCGGGGGCTGCTGCACCGCTGACCAGGGAGGGCCGAGCAGAGCTGTGCGGCCCGAGCGGGGAGGAGCGGCCCAGGCGTGAGCGCCGGCGGGTAGCGTCACGCCATGCGCCTGCGCCCGTTCCTCGCCCCCGTTGCCCTGTGCCTCGCCCTCGTCGCCACCGGCTGCTCCTCCGACGACTCGGCCGACGGCCCCTCCGAGAGCTCCCCGGAGACCTCCGCCGCGTCGTCGCCCTCGGCATCCGCCTCGGAGCCGTCGGAGACCTCGGAGCCCGACACCGACACCGAGACCGACACGCAGGAGGTCGCGACCGACCAGGTCGCCTTCGACGTACCCGGGTCGTGGGTGACGGTCGACGCGGCCGAGGCCTTCTCCGGCGACGACGCCACCGAAGACCCGGTCGTCCAGGACCTCGCCGAGCGCCTCGGCGTCACCCCCGAGCAGGCCGTGCAGACCTTCGCCCAGATGGACCTCATCGTCACCAGCGACGGCGAGCGTGACGCGGGTGTCCTGACCAACCTCAACGTCGTGCACGTCCCCGGGGCCCTCCCCACCGAGTCCGCCGCGCGGGCCGAGCTGAAGCAGATCGGCGCCACCATCACCTCGATCGAGGCCGTCGAGACCGGTGCCGGCGACGCCCTCCGTGTCGCCTACACCCTGGAGGCCGGTGGCGGCCAGGTGCGATCGCAGGCCCTGGCCGTCGACGTCGACGGGCAGCTCGTGACCATCACCGTCACCGCCGGCACCGAGACGACCAGCGACGAGCTCACCGACCTGGTCCTCGACTCCCTCACCGCCGCCTGACCAGCCGCTCCACCCAGCCGTCGGTGCCGCCCGGCGACCGGCCCGTGGGTCGGCGTCGGTGACCGACCGACCGGAAGTGGCGGGAGACGACACCTCCAAGCGGCCCTCCACCCGTCGTACGCCGCCACTCCCCGGACGACCCACCCCAGGACACGAGGCGCCCGCGCGTGACGGGTCGGCAGCGCGCGCGGTGACCGACCGACCGGGAGTGGCGGGAGACGACACCTCCGGCGGCCCTCGACCGGTGGTACGCCGCCACTTCTCGGGCGGGCCACGCTACGGCGACCGGCAGACCGACCGCGCCCTGCGCACCAGCACGCCGTCTCGGATCCGCGACGACCACGACACCCGGGCGACGACGTCACCCGCCGCGCCACCGAGGGCGGGACCACCGGCGGGACCACGCGCCGCCTCAGGCGCTCCGTCGCCCGAGACCTCGACCGACTGCTCGAGCACCCGGGGGGACCGACGTCGTCAGCGGTCGTAGGCCAGCAGGGCGAGCTCGAGCATCAGCTTGTCCCGGGGGTTGGCGAGGTGGCGGCCGGTGAGGGCCTCGATCTGCTTGAGGCGGTAGATGACGGTGTTGCGGTGGCAGAAGAGCTCCTCCGCGGCGTGGGTCGGGGAGCCGTCGTGGCGCAGCAGGGCGCGCAGGGTGTCGACGAGGGTCGTGAGCTGGGCCTCGGGCTGGTTCAGCAGGTCGCCGAGGGTCTCGCGCAGCAGCAGCGGCGCGACCTGGGGGCTGCCCGCCAGCAGCACCTCGGGGAGCCGCTCGGAGACCGAGACCACCTGGGGCCGGCCGCGCGGGAGGGTCTCGGCAGCGCGGGTGGCGAGCTGGTAGGCGGCGGCGAAGCCGGCGATCCCGTCGGGGCAGCCGGCGACGCCGACTCGACCGGCCGCGTGCGGCGCGAAGACCTGCGCCAGCCCGGGCTCGTCGGGCAGGGGGCCGGCGAGCAGGCCGAAGTGGGCCCCGGCGCGGACGTGCCACACCGCGGTGACCCCGAGCCGCTCGAGGCCGTCCTCGGCCAGCGTGAGGGCGTCGTCGAGCGAGCCGTCCTGGAGCGCGACCACGCAGGCGAGGTCGGCGTCGCCGCGGATGCCCAGCACCGCGAGCGCCTCACCGGCGAAGTCGGGATCGGCGCCGCGGCCCTCGAGCAGCGCGTCGAGCACGGTCTGCTGGCGCTGGAGGTCCTGGCGCTGGAGCCGGCGCGCCTCTCGGCGGTAGGCGTCGATGAGCACGGCGTTCTGGATGTCCAGGTCGGCCCAGACCCCCCGCCCGGCGAGGAGGAGCACGGCGTCGTCGACCCGCAGGTCGGCGGGGCCGGTCGAGGAGCGCTCCACGAGCGCCTGCCACAGCACCCGCGCACCGAGCGTGTAGGCGTTCAGCACGACCTCCAGGGGCACCCCCTGGCGGGCGCGCCGCCGGCCGGTCTCCCGCCACACGTCGCGCGCACCCTCGCCCCCCGGCTGCGCGCTGCCGCTGAGGATCTCCAGCCCTCGCCGGATGTGCATCCGGGTGCTCTCGCGCACGTCGAGACGCAGGTCGGGCCCCACGCGGTCGTAGACCTCGGCGTCGCGCTCGAGCAGGGTCAGCGTGATCTGGTCGGCGATGCGGTCGGCGTCGTCGACCAGCAGCCGCCAGGCCCGACGTACGTCGGCCGTCGTGGCGCGGTCGAAGCCGACCGGGTCGGGGGCCGGCCACGCCGACCGGCGGCCGGGGGCCCGCTCGGCGGCCCCGGGGGAGGCGCCGGGTCGCCCAGAGGAGGACACGGGACGACGTTCGCACTCCGCGCACAATCTTGACCAGCCCTTGACCCCGATCACTGCGTTGGATCCAAGGATCTTTGTGCTCCGCGCCTAGTGCACTTCCTGTGCGCTGCGACCAAAGTGGTGGCCGTCACACCGGGGCCCCACCCTCGACCTGGTCGACACCGTCCTCCCGCGGCGCCACCCCGCCGCGCGCGACCGACCCGCGACCGACCTGCGACGACCCCCGCCGACCCCCCGACGAAAGGGCGCGATGTCCGCGACCTCCTCCCCCGCTGCGCCGTCCCCCGGGGCCGCCTCGGCCACCGGCCCCGTGCTTGAGCTGCGCGACGTGACCGTCACCTTCGGCGGCGTCACGGCCCTCTCGGGCGTGGGCCTCGCCGTCCGTCCGCACCAGGTGCTGGGGGTCATCGGCCCCAACGGCGCCGGCAAGACGACCCTCTTCAACGTCGCGTGCGGCTTCGTCACCCCCGACACCGGCACGATCGTGCGGGAGGCTCGCGAGCTGGGCCGCCTGCACGCCCACCAGCTGGCCGGCCTCGGCATGGCCCGCACGCTGCAGGGCCTCGGCCTCTTCGACCGGATGAGCGTGCTCGACAACGTCGTCGTGGGCGCCGACCGCCACGCGAGCGTGGGGTTCCTGGGCTCGTTGCTCGCCCTGCCCCGGGCGGCCCGCGAGGAGCGTGAGCTGCGCGAGCGGGCCCGCGCCGTGCTCGAGGAGCTCGGCATCGCGGCGTACGCCGACCGCTACCCGCCCAGCCTGCCCTACCCCGTGCGCAAGCGGGTCGCCCTCGCCCGGGCGCTGGCCGCCGAGCCGACGCTGCTGCTCCTCGACGAGCCCGCCAGCGGGCTGTCCGCCGACGAGATGGACGAGCTCGGGGACCTGGTGCGCAGCCTGACCGACCGGATGTCGGTGATGCTCGTGGAGCACCACATGGACCTGGTCATGCGGGTCTGCGACGAGATCACGGTGCTCGACTTCGGCCGCGTCATCGCCCACGGCACACCGGCCGAGGTCCGCGACGACCCCGCCGTGCTGGCCGCCTACCTCGGCGAGGTCGTCGGCGACGAGGACGCCCCCGGCGCCCTGCCCGCGACGACCGAGGGAGGTCGCTGACGTGCTGACCCTCCACGAGCTGTCGACCAGCTACGGCCCCGTCAAGGCGCTGCAGCAGGTCTCCTTCACCGCCCGCGAGGGCGAGATCACCGCCGTCCTCGGGGCCAACGGCGCCGGCAAGACCACGCTGCTGCGCACGGTCTCGGGCCTGCAGCGCGCCGACTCCGGCACCATCGAGCTCGAGGGCAGGCGACTCGGCAAGGTCGCGGCCGACCGGATGCCCGGGCTCGGCATGGCCCACGTGCCCGAGGGCCGCGGCGTGATCACCGAGCTGACCATCGAGGAGAACCTCCGCCTCGGGGGCCTGGGACGCGGGCGCCGCGTGCAGCCCGCCGACCTCGACCGCGTCTACGACCTCTTCGCCATCCTGGGCGACCGTCGGGCGGCGCTGGCCCACACGCTCTCGGGTGGGGAGCGGCAGATGCTCGTCATCGGCCGCGCGCTGATGGCCGGGCCCCGGATGCTGCTGCTCGACGAGCCCTCCCTCGGCCTGGCCCCGCGCATCGTCGCCCAGATCTTCGACCTGCTGCGCGGGCTCGTGCAGACCGACGGGCTGAGCGTGCTGCTCGTGGAGCAGAACGCCCGCAGCGCCCTGTCGGTCGCCGACCACGGCGTCGTGCTCAACCTCGGCCGTGTGGTGGCCGACGACGACGCGGCCACGCTGGCGGCCGACGACCAGCTCCGACACGCCTACCTCGGGTTCTGACCCCGTGCGACGAGAAGGAGAGACCTCGTGCAGCAGCTGCTGAACACCGCCCTCGGCGGTCTGACCCTCGGCATGGTTTACGCCGCGTTCGCGCTGGCCCTCGTGCTGATCTTCCGCTCCACGCGGATCGTGAACTTCGCCCAGGCGCCGATGGCGATGGTGACCACCTTCATCGCCCTCACCCTCATCGACGCCGGCTACTCCTACTGGATCGGCTTCGCCGCCGCCCTGCTCGCGGGCCTCGTGCTCGGCGCGGTCGTCGAGCGGGTGCTGATCCGCCCGGTCGAGGACAAGCCGGAGATCAACGCCGTCATCCTCACCCTGGGCCTCTTCATCGTGCTCCACGCCCTCGCGGCCGTGGTGTTCGGCAACGCCTACCGCTCCTTCCCCGCGCCGTTCGGCATCCGCGGCTTCGAGGTCGGCGGCAGCACCATCGCGCTGACCGGCTTCGGGGTCTTCACCATCGGCGCGGTCGTGGTGGTGATGGCGCTGCTGGTGGCGCTCTTCCGCTTCACCGACGTGGGCCTGCGCATGCGGGCCGCGGCCTACAACCAGGAGGTCGCCCGCCTGCTGGGCGTCAGGGTCGGGCGCATGCTCACCCTCGGCTGGGCCCTGGCGGCGCTGGTCGGCTCCCTGGCCGGCATCCTCATCGCCGGCGGCAGCCTGGTCCACCCGGGCTACATGGACTCCGTCGTCGTCTACGGCTTCGTGGCCGCCGTGCTCGGCGGCCTGGAGAGCCCCATCGGCGCGGTGGTCGGGGGCCTGACCCTCGGCGTCTCGCTCAGCTTCGTCAGCGGCTACGTCGGCTCCGAGCTCGTCGCCCTGGCCGCCCTGGGCATCCTCATGCTGGTCCTGACCCTGCGACCCGGGGGCCTGTTCTCCCAGGCCGCGGAGAGGCGCGTCTGATGCCCGCGAAGCTGCAACGCCTCTGGCGCGACTCCGTCCTGGGTCGCCACGTCCTCGTCGCGCTCGTCGGCCTGCTGGTCGTCCTGCTGCTGCTCGAGACGGTCAACGACTTCCGGGCCATCCAGCTCTCCTCGATGGCCTACCTCGGCATCGCCGCGGGCGGGCTGACCATCCTCACCGGCCTCAACGGCCAGATCTCGCTGGGCCACGGGGCGCTCATGGCGATCGGGGCCTACACCGCGGCCCTCATGCTGCCCGACCGCGACGCCTCGACGCCGCTGCCGCTGGTGGTGCTGGTGTCGGTGCTCGTCACGCTCGCGGTCGGTACGGCGGTCGGCGCGGCCGCCGCCCGTCTCCACGGCCCCTACCTCGCCGGCGCCACCCTGGCCCTGGCCGTCGCCGTGCCCGGCATCGCGCTCTACTTCGGCGAGACCCTCGGCGGGGAGCAGGGCCTGCGGGTCTCGATGCCCGACGTGCCGGTCTGGGCGCTGGACGCGGAGTACCTCCTCACCGGCACCGAGATGACCCGCAGCGGCTGGGTCGCCCTCATGGCGTGGACCACCCTCGCGGTCACCTACGTGCTGCTGGCCAACCTCTCCCGCGGCCGGGTCGGCCGCCGGTGGCGCGCCGTGCGCGACGGCGAGGTCTCCGCGGAGCTGGCCGGCGTCCGGCTGGGCCGCTCGCGGGTCTCGGCCTTCATGGTCAGCGCCGCCGCGGCGGGGGCGGCCGGCGCCATGCTGGCCTTCACCGTGCGGCTGGCCGCGCCCAGCGGCTTCACGCTCACCCTCAGCCTCACCCTGCTCACCGCGGTGGTCCTGGGCGGTCTGGGCAGCCTGGGCGGCGCCCTGGTCGGAGCGGCGCTGCTGACCTTCCTGCCGCCCTTCGTCACCAGCGTCGGCAGCGACGCCGGCCTCAGCGACCTGCGGGCCGCCGAGCTGGCGCCACTCGTCTACGGCCTGGTCATGATCGCGGTCATCCTGCTCGCCCCGGCCGGCATCGCCGGCTCCTTCCGCGCCTGGCGCATCCGCCGCCAGGCCCGGGTCGCCCTTGCCCCGGCGCCGGTCGCGGCCAGCACCACCGGCACGACCGGCACCCCCGACTCCCCCACCCGCAGCACCGTCCCCACCTCCTCGAAGGGAACACCCACATGACAAGACGAGCCAGGCTCATCGGCCCGCTGGCCGGACTGGTCGCCGCCTCCACGCTGCTCGCAGCGTGCGGCGCCGGCGGCGACCGCGAGTCCGACGGGGGCGGAGGTGACAGCGGCGGGTCGACCGACATCGGCGTCACCGACGACACCATCACCATCGGCGCGCACTTCCCGCTGACCGGGGTCGCGGCCCCGGGCTACAGCGAGATCCCGCTGGGCGCCGCGGCGTACTTCGACTACGTCAACGCCGCCGGCGGCATCAACGGCCGCCAGATCGACTACATCGTGCGCGACGACGGCTACAACCCCACCAACACCAGCACCGTCACCAACGAGCTGGTGCTCCAGGACGAGATCTTCGCGATGGTCGGCGGCCTCGGCACCCCGACCCACAGCGCGGTCGTGGACTTCCTCAACGACGAGGGCGTGCCCGACATGTTCGTCTCCTCGGGCTCGCTGCAGTGGGGCGACGACGTCGAGAACCGGCCCTACACCTTCGGCTGGCAGCCCGACTACGAGATCGAGGGCAAGATCATCGGCCAGTACGTCGCCGAGAACATGCCCGACGCCAAGGTCGGTCTCTTCCTCCAGGACGACGACCTGGGCGCCGACGCCGAGGTCGGGGTGCGCCAGTTCCTCGACGAGCAGATCGTCGAGGTGCAGCGCTACACCTCCGGCAACACCGACGTGGGCCCGCAGATCGCCGCGCTCCAGTCGGCCGACGCCGACCTCGTGCTGTCCTTCAACACCCCGTCCTACACCGCGCTGAGCCAGCTCGTGGCGCTGCGGCTGGGCTACGAGCCGCAGTGGTTCTACTCCAACATCGGCTCCGACCCCGAGCTCGTCGGCTCCCTGCTCTCGCGCTTCTCCGAGGGCGCGGTCGAGGGCGACAACTCCTCCCTCGACGGGATCCTGACCTCGGAGTACATCCCCGGCGTCGAGGACACCGACAACCCGTGGACCCAGCTGTGGCAGAAGGTCTGGGACCAGGAGGGCGAGGAGGGCGAGCTGAGCAACTTCCGCATCTACGGCATGTCCAGCGCCTACGCCTTCGTGCAGACCCTGGCCGCGGCCGGCGAGGACCTCACCCGCGACGGCCTCGTCGAGGCCCTCGAGGAGTCCGGCGAGTCGCTGGAGGGCCCGCAGCTGGCGCCCTTCCGCTACTCCGCCGACAGCCACCTCGGCATCTCCGGCGTGCAGCTGGTCGAGCTCAACGGCGGCGCCAGCGACCCGATCACCCCGGTGCTGGTCACCGACATCGGCGACGCCCCGATCGAGGAGGACAGCTCCGGCCAGGCCGACGACGCCCCGCCGGAGTCCGGCATCCCCGAGGCGCCCTGAGCCGGCCGCACCACCTGAGCCGCACAGCACGCCGAGCCGCACAGCACGGGCCGTCCGTCCCTCCGGGGGCGGGCGGCCCGTCTGCGTCCGTCCCCGGCCGGGCCTCAGCCCCGCCGCGTCTCCAGCACGCGGAAGCCCTTGGCGCTGGCCAGCCGCTCGGTGGGCCAGCCCTGCTCGCCCAGCCAGCGCTGCAACGAGTCGGCGCCGAGGTTCTTGCCCACCACCATCACCGCGCGCCCGCCCGGCGCCAGGCGCGGCAGCCAGGTGAGGAGCAGCTCGTGGAGCGCGGCCTTGCCGATGCGGATGGGCGGGTTCGACCAGATCTCGTCGTACGTCGCGCCCTCGGCCACCGCGTCGGGCGTGAGCGCGGTGAAGCGGTCCGCGACGCCGAGCGCCGCGGCGTTCTCCCCCGCCAGCAGCACCGCGCGCTCGTTGACGTCGACGGCGGTGACCTCGGCGCCGGGCACGGCGACGGCCACGGCCAGCCCGATGACGCCGTAGCCGCAGCCCAGGTCGAGCACCCGCCCGGCCGACGGCGGCTCGGTCTCGCGGAAGAGCACCGCGGTGCCGACGTCGACCCGGCCGCGGGCGAAGACGCCCGACCCGGAGGCGAGCTCGAGGTCGTGGCCCCACACGTGCGCCGCGACGGCGGCGCGGGTGAAGGGCACCGAGGGGTCGGCGGTGAAGTAGTGGTCCTCGGAGCGGTCCTCGGGCTGGTCAGTCACAGGTCCTCCTGGCGCGGGTCTGCTCGGCGCGAGCGGCGAGCTGGTCGTCCTCGGCGTAGGCGACCTCCTCGAGCGTGAGACCGTGGGCGTGGGCCACGGCCACCGCGGGCGAGCGGACGCCGGCGGCCAGCACCTCGGCGGGCCACGTCGGGGGCCGGCGGCCGTCGCCGACGGCGAGCAGGCAGCCCACGAGCGAGCGGACCATGGAGTGGCAGAAGGCGTCGGCGCGCACGGTGGCCACGGCGAGACCGTCGGCGTCGCGCGACCACGCGAGCTCGAGCAGCGTGCGGATGGTGGTGGCCCCCTCGCGGCGGCGGCAGAAGGAGGCGAAGTCGTGCTGCCCGACCAGGTCGTCGGCGGCGGTCTGCATGGACGCCAGGTCCAGCGGGCGCGACCAAGCCAGCACGTGCAGCCGCGCGAGCGGGTCGACGAGGTCGGGTCGGTCGGCCACGCGGTAGGCGTAGCGGCGCCAGGTGGCCCCGAAGCGGGCGTCGAAGCCCGGCGGGGCCTCGCTCACGCGGTGCACCCGCACGTCGGCGGCGAGGATGCCGTTGAGGCGACGGGCCAGCGCCTCCAGCGGCGGCTCGGTCGCGCGCCCGGCCGAGGCCGCGAGCACCGCGGGGTCGACGTCGAGGTGGAGCACCTGGCCGCGGGCGTGGACGCCGGTGTCGGTGCGCCCGGCGCAGACCACCGGCACCCGCTCGCTGCGCAGCGCCGTGGCCAGCGCCGCCTCGACGTCGCCCTGCACGGTGCGCAGCGTCGGCTGCGCCGCCCACCCGTGGAAGCCGGTGCCGTCGTAGGCGAGATCGATCCGCAGGCGCACGGTGGACGATCCTAGGGCCCGGGCGGGCCGGGCGGCGGGCCGCCCGGTGTGCGCGGCGGTGCGGGTCGCGCGGCCGGGGCGGTGGCGGCGGCGGCAGGCGCGTCGGCGGGCACGTCGTCCGGCGCGACGCCCGCGAGCCCGGCGGCGCGCAGCTCGAGGGTGGCCAGGGCGGCCACGGTCGCGGGGTCGCCGCGCCGCCAACCGGCGGCGGCGTCGGGCACGCGGGCCAGGACGCGCACGGGCTGGCGGGCGAGCGCCCGCACGGCGTAGAGGTCGGGGTCGCCGCCGGCGCGCAGGTAGCGCCGCGCCAGGGTCGCGGTGAGCACGAAGCGCACCCGCCCGGGCAGCCACCACGGCAGCGCGACCAGCACCAGCAGCAGGGCGGTGACCACCCCCGACCAGAAGGCCACGCGGTCGACGGCGTCGGCGCCGTCGGCGCCGGCCTGCGCGATGCCCGCGGAGGCCTCGGCGGCCCGGTCGAAGGGGGCGGCGACCTCGTCGCCCACGACCGGGGTGCCGTCGAGGGTGTCTCCGGCGCCGGTGAGGTTGTCGGCCAGGCTGGTGCCCGCGTCGTCGACCTGGCGCACCTGGTCGGCCACCCCGCCGAGGGCGTCGGTGACCTGGGTGCCGGCCCAGACGGCCAGCACCACCCACAGCACCACGAGGAGGTCGAGGAGCAGCTGCCACGTGCGGCGGGCCGGGTCGGCGGCGTAGAGCACCATCGGGCCACCCCACCACGCGCTGCCCCGGGTCCGGTTCACCCGCCTAGGCTCGGGGCGTGAGCGACGACCCGGCCACCGTGGTGCCCCTGCAGCACCCCACCGCCCCCACCATCGTGCTGGTCTCCGAGACCCGCGCCGACGAGCTGCGCGAGCACTTCGGGCGCTACGAGCGCGAGTACGACCTGCGCACGGCCACCTCGTGCGCCGAGGCCGAGGAGGTCGCCGCCCGGGTGCGCACCGAGGGCGGCACGGTCGCCCTCTTCGTCACCGAGTCGGTGCTGCCCGACTGCCACGTGCTCGAGGCCTTCGGGCGCTGGCGCACCGTGGTGCCGACCGCCCGGCGGATGATCGCCGCCCACTGGGAGCGCTTCATCCCCGACGGCCCCCCGCTGCGCGCGGGCATGGCGGCCGGCAAGTACGACGCCTACCTGCTGATGCCGCGCGGCACCCGCGACGAGGAGTTCCACCACGCCGTCACCGACCTGCTCTCCGACTGGGGCTCCACGGTCGCCGACCCCGAGGTCGTCTCGGTCACGATCGTCGCGCCGGAGCAGGACGGCCTCACGCTGGCCATCCGCGACTACCTCGACCGGATGGGCATGCCCAGCCGGGTCCACCACCCCGACAGCAAGGGCGGCCGGCACGTGCGGGCGCTGGCCCGGCCGGACGCGGCGTACCCGCTGGTCCACGCGCTGAACCGCGAGGTGGTCGAGGCGCGCAGCGTGCGCGACGTCGCGCTCTCGGTCTACGGCGCCCCCGGCGACGTCGCCGTGGACGAGGTCGTCGACCTGGTCGTGGTCGGGGCCGGGCCGGCGGGCCTGGGCGCGGCCGTCTACGCCGCCTCCGAGGGGCTCTCCACCGTCGTGCTCGAGGCCGAGGCGATCGGCGGCCAGGCCGGCACCAGCTCGATGATCCGCAACTACCTGGGCTTCCCCCGCGGCATCTCGGGCATGCGGCTCTCCCAGCGCGCCCGCAACCAGGCCCTGCGCTTCGGCACGCAGTTCTTCACCGGCTGGTCGGTCGAGGCGCTCCTGCCCGGCGTCGACGGGGAGCCGCACGTCGTGCGCACCGAGGCCGGCGAGGTCAGGGCCCGCGCCGTCGTCGTCTCGACCGGCGTGGCCTACCGCAAGCTGCGCGTCGAGCCGCTGGAGGAGCTCGTGGGACGCGGCGTCCACTACGGCGCCGCGCTCACCGCGGCCCGCGAGATGGAGGGCCAGGACGTCTACGTCGTGGGCGGCGGCAACTCCGCCGGCCAGGCCGCGGTGCACCTGTCGCGCTTCGCCCGCTCGGTGACCGTGCTGGTGCGCCGGCCCTCGCTGGCCGAGACCATGTCGCAGTACCTCGTCGGCGAGATCGACCACAACCCGCGCATCGCGGTGCGCACCTGCACGGCCGTCGTCGACGGCGGCGGCGCGGGCCGGCTGGAGCGCCTCGTGCTCGAGGACACCCGCAGCGGCGCCCGCGAGGAGGTCGCCGCCGGCGGGCTGTTCCTGCTGCTGGGCGCTGAGCCGCACTGCGAGTGGCTGCCGGCGGAGGTCGAGCGCGACGCGCAGGGCTTCGTGCTCACCGGGCGCGACGTGCCCCGCGAGCGCTGGACCGACGGCCTGCCGCCCGCCGACCTCGCCACGACGCTGCCGGGCGTCTTCGCGGCCGGCGACATCCGCTCGGGCTCGATGAAGCGGGTCGCCGCCGCCAGCGGCGAGGGCGCCTCGGTGGTGCCGCTGGTCCACCGGTGGCTGGCCGGGCGCTGACGTGCGGGCGCCGGGGCCTCAGGCCATCTCGTGGCGCCACGGCGGGTCGGCGCCGGGGCGCGAGACGGTGATCGCCGCCGCCCGCGCCGCGTGCTCGAGCACCTCGACCACCACGTCGTCGCCGATCGGCCCGAGCCGGCCCCCGAGCAGCCCCCGCTCGGCGAGGGCGTCGACCAGCGCCGCGCCGAAGGTGTCGCCCGCGCCGATGGTGTCGGCCACCTCGACGCGTCGCGAGGCGACCACGACCTCGCCCTGGGCCGAGGTCCACGACGCACCGTCGGCGCCGCGCGTCACCACGACCACGGCCGCGCCGAGACCCCGCAGGTGCGCGACGGCCTCGGCGAGGTCGAGCTCGGGCCACAGCGCCTCGAGGTCCTCGTCGCTGGCCCGCACCAGGTCGGCGAGCCGGGCCACCCGCTCCACGCGCGCCACCACGTCGGGCCCGGTGCCGGTGATCGCGGGCCGGGCGTTGACGTCGTAGGTCACCGTGGCGGCGCCGCGCAGCTCCTCCAGCAGTGTCAGCACGTCCTCGGCCCCCGGGGCCAGCACGGCGCCCAGCGAGCAGGTGTGTACGGCCACCGGCGCCGGCTCGCGCTCCACGGGCAGCAGCCGCCAGTCGAGGTCGAACTCGTAGGACGCCGCCCCGTCGGCGCCGATCGTCGCCGCCGCGGTCGCCGTGCGGTCGATCGCCGCCGGGTCGCAGGCCAGCCGCACCCCGGCGGCCTCGAGGTAGTCGCGCACCATGGACCCGTGGTGGTCGTCGGCGAAGGCCGTCGCGAAGCGCACCGGGCGCCCCAGCCGGGCCAGCGCGACCGCGACGTTGGCCGCGCTGCCCCCGGCGTACTCGACCCGCTCCCCGCTCGCGCGGTGCACCACGTCGACCAGCGACTCCCCCACCACCAGCACCTGTGCATCCATAGGCATGCTTCTACCACGCCGGGCCCGACCGCGGCCCGCGCCGGGCACTAGCGTGCAGCCCATGACCGTCCACCCGCTCGACCCCGCCTCCGGCGAGGCGCCCTTCGAGCAGCTGCGCACCCAGATCGCCCGCCGAGCCGCCTCCGGCGACCTGCCCGCCGGCACCCGGCTGCCGACCGTGCGCGCCCTGGCCGCCGAGCTCGGCGTCGCCGCCGGCACCGTGGCCCGCGCCTACCGCGAGCTCGAGGCCGACGGCGTGGTCGTGACCGAGGGGCGCCGCGGCACCTCGGTCACCGCGGGCGCCGCCGCGTCCGGTCCGGCGGCCGGCGCCGCCGCGGCGGCGTACGTCGAGTCCGCCCGGCGCCTCGGCCTCTCCCTGGCCGAGGCGACCCGGCTCGTCGAGCGGGCCTGGCGCGGGTGAGCGGCCGGTGAGCCGGATCCACCACGTCGTGGTCGGCGCCGGGGCGATCGGCGGCGCCGTGGCCGCGCTCCTCCACGAGTCCGGCGCCCGGGTCACCCTCGTCGCCCGGGGTGCCCACCTGGAGGCCCTGCGCGCCCGGGGGCTGTCCCTGGCCGTCGGCGACGACGTGCGCCGCGTCGACGTGCCCGTCGTCGGCGGCCCCGGCGAGGTCGCCTGGGGCGCCGACGCCGTGGTCCACCTGGCCGTGAAGTCCCACCAGAGCGCCGACGCCCTCGACGCCCTGCTCGCCCACGCCCCGGCCACCACGCCGCTGGTGTGCCTGCAGAACGGCGTGGCCAACGAGCGCGCCGCCCTGCGGCGCATGCCCGCGGTGCACGGCGTCTGCGTGATGATGCCGGCCAGCCACCTGCGCCCCGGCGAGGTCGTGCTGCACTCGCTGGGCCGACCCGGCCTGCTCGACGTGGGCCGCTGCCCCGTCGGCTCCGACGAGGTCGACCACGCGGTGGGCGCCGCCTACCGCGCCGCGGGCTTCGACAGCGTCGTGCGCGAGGACGTGATGGCCTGGAAGCACCGCAAGCTGCTGCTCAACCTCGGCAACGGCGTCGACGCCACCTGCGCCGACTCCCCCGCCGCCGAGGAGCTCGTGCGCCGCGTCCGCGCCGAGGGCGAGGTGGTGCTGGCCGCGGCCGGGGTCGACGTGGTGACCGAGGTGGCCGACCGGGAGCGGCGCGGCGACCTGCTGCGCCCGCTGGCGCGACGCGACGAGGCGGGCAGCTCCACCTGGCAGAGCCTGGCCCGCGAGGCCGGCAGCAGCGAGGTCGACTACCTCAACGGCGAGATCGTGCTGCTGGGGCGCCTGCACGGGGTCGCGACCCCCGCCAACGCGCTGGTCCAGGAGGCGACGGCCGCCGCGGCGCGCACCCGTGCCGCACCGGGCACCCTGGATGCGGCCGGGCTGCTCGCCCGGCTGCCGGTGAGGCCGTGAACGGCACGAGGCCCGCCACCCCAGCGGGGTGGCGGGCCTCGGTGCGGTGAGGACCAGGCTCAGGCCTTGGTCTCGTCCTTGCTGTCGCCCTCGTCGGAGTCGGCCTCGGCGGCCTGCTCCTCGGCGACGACGCTGCCCTCGGGCGAGGCCTCGTCGGTCATCTCGACGGGCGCCTCGTCGGTGGCGGTCTCGTCGCTGGTGGTCTCCTCGGCGGGAGCCTCCTCGGCGGGCGCGGCCGGGGCGGCGGCAGCCGGAGCGGCGGTGCGGGGAGCCGAGGGGGTGTAGGCCTCGGTCACCAGCTCGATGACGGCCATGGGGGCGTTGTCGCCCTTGCGGGGGCCGAGCTTGGTGATGCGGGTGTAGCCACCGGGACGCTCCGACATGGTCGGGGCGATCTCGGTGAAGAGCACGTGCACGACGCCCTTGTCGCGGATGGTCTTGAGGACCTCGCGGCGGTTGTGCAGGTCGCCCTTCTTGGCCTTCGTGATCAGCTTCTCCGCGTAGGGACGCAGCGTGCGCGCCCGCGACTCGGTGGTGGTGATCCGGCCGTGCTCGAAGAGCGCGGTCGCGAGGTTGGCCAGGATGAGGCGCTGGTGGGCCGGGCTACCGCCGAGGCGGGGACCCTTCTTGGGCTTGGGCATGGCTCTCTCTCATTTCTCCCGGGCCGTACCAGGTACCCGGGTAGTCGACCGGCGCGGTGCCGGTCAGGGCTGGGTGCTGCGGGTGGTGCGGGGGTGGAGCGGGGTGGTGCTGGGACTCAGTACTGCTCGTCCTCGACGAAGGCGTCGTCGTCGTCCTCGCCGTAGGCGGCGAGAGCGGCGTGGGGGTCGAAGCCGGGGGCGCTGTCCTTGAGGGACAGGCCCATCTCGACCAGCTTGGCCTTGACCTCGTCGATCGACTTCGCGCCGAAGTTGCGGATGTCGAGCAGGTCCTGCTCGGAGCGGCTGATGAGCTCACCCACGGTGTGGATGCCCTCGCGCTTGAGGCAGTTGTAGGACCGCACGGTCAGCTGCAGGTCCTCGACCGGGAGGGCGAGGTCGGCGGCGAGCTGCTCGTCGACCGGCGAGGGGCCGATGTCGATGCCCTCGGCCTCGACGTTGAGCTCGCGGGCGAGGCCGAAGAGCTCGACGAGGGTCTTGCCGGCCGAGGCGATCGCGTCGCGGGGACGGATCGAGGGCTTGGTCTCGACGTCGATGACGAGCTTGTCGAAGTCGGTGCGCTGCTCGACGCGGGTGGCCTCGACCTTGTAGGTCACCTTCAGCACGGGGCTGTAGATCGAGTCGACCGGCATGCGGCCGATCTCGTTGTCGGCGCCCTTGTTCAGCACGGCCGAGACGTAGCCGCGGCCGCGCTCGACGACGAGCTCCATCTCGATCTTGCCCTTCTCGGACAGGGTCGCGATCTTGAGGTCGGGGTTGTGCACCTCGACACCGGCCGGGGGCGCGATGTCGGCCGCGGTGACGTCACCGGCACCCGACTTGCGCAGGTACATGGTGACCGGCTCGTCGTGCTCGGAGGAGACCACGAGGCCCTTGAGGTTCAGGATCAGCTCGGTGACGTCCTCGCGGACGCCGTCGATGGTCGAGAACTCGTGCAGGACGTTGTCGATCTTGATGCTGGTGACCGAGGCGCCGGGGATGGAGCTGAGCAGCGTGCGGCGCAGCGAGTTGCCGAGCGTGTAGCCGAAGCCGGGCTCGAGGGGCTCGATGACGAAGCGCGAGCGGAACTCGTCGACGGACTCTTCCGAGAGGGTGGGGCGCTGTGCGATGAGCACTGGTGTTTTCCTTTCCGGGCCCACCCGCTATTTGACGGGCCCGAACTGCGAGGATGTGGAAAGGGAGGGTGGAGCAGCAACAGGCGCCGCCCCCGGCCCGGAGGACGGGGGCGACACCCGAGGGTCACTTCTTCGAGTAGTACTCGACGATGAGCTGCTCCTGGACCGGAAGGTCGATCTGCGCCCGGGTCGGCACCTGGTGCACCAGGATCCGCATGCGGTTCGGCAGGGCCTCGAGCCAGGCCGGGACGACGCGCTCGCCGTGGGTCTCACGCGCGACGATGAACGGCGTGGTCTCCAGCGACTTCTCGCGGACGTCGATGATGTCGTGCGCGGTCACCTGGAACGACGGGATGTCGACCTTGTGGCCGTTGACCAGGAAGTGACCGTGGGTCACCAGCTGGCGGGCGTGGCGGCGCGTGCGGGCGAAGCCGGCACGGTAGACCACGTTGTCGAGACGGCACTCGAGCAGCTGCAGGAGGTTGTCGCCGGTCTTGCCGGTGCGGCGCGAGGCCTCCTTGTAGTAGTTCAGGAACTGCTTCTCGAGCACGCCGTAGGTGAAGCGGGCCTTCTGCTTCTCGCGCAGCTGCAGGAGGTACTCGCTCTCCTTGATGCGGCCGCGGCCGTGGGCGCCGGGCGGGTAGGGACGACGCTCGAAAGCCTGGTCGCCACCGACGAGGTCGACACCGAGACGGCGCGACTTCCGGGTCATGGGTCCGGTGTAACGGGCCATGGTTCAGTCTCCTTCTAGGTCTCGGGTCAGACGCGGCGGCGCTTGGGAGGGCGGCAGCCGTTGTGCGGGGTGGGCGTGACGTCCTGGATGGTGCCGACCTCGAGGCCGATGGCACCCAGCGAGCGAATCGCGGTCTCACGACCCGACCCCGGACCCTTGACGAAGACGTCGATCTTCTTCATCCCGTGGTCCATGGCCCGACGCCCGGCGGCCTCGGCGGCCATCTGCGCGGCGTAGGGGGTGGACTTGCGCGAGCCCTTGAAGCCGACGGTGCCGGCCGAGGCCCACGAGATCACCGCACCGGTGGGGTCGGTGATCGTGACGATGGTGTTGTTGAACGTGCTCTTGATGTGGGCTTCGCCCTGAGCGACGTTCTTCTTCTCCTTGCGGCGCACCTTCTTGGCGCCGGCCGCTGCGCGGCTCTTGGGAGGCATGCGTTATCTCCTGGGGTAGCTGGTCGTTGAGGTGAGGAAGGGCAGGTGGGACGGCGCGGGCCGTCGCGTCACTTGGCCTTCTTCTTGCCGGCAACCGTGCGCTTGGGACCCTTGCGGGTGCGCGCGTTGGTCTTGGTGCGCTGACCGCGGACCGGAAGGCCCATGCGGTGGCGGCGACCCTGGTAGCTGCCGATCTCGATCTTGCGACGGATGTCGGCCTGGACCTCGCGACGGAGGTCACCCTCGATCTTGAAGTTGGCTTCGATGGCGTCGCGGAGCTTGACCAGCTCCTCGTCACCCAGCTGGTGCACGCGGGTGTTCGGGTCGACCCCGGTCTCGGCGAGCAGCTGCTGGGAGCGGGTACGGCCGATGCCGTAGATGTAGGTGAGAGCGATCTCGATGCGCTTGTCGCGCGGGAGATCCACTCCAACGAGGCGTGCCATGTGTCTGGCGGTCCCTTCGGGTAGTCCACAGAGGTTTCTGGTCGTGTCGCGCCCCGGGGGGATCTCGACGGCGAGCCGTCGTGCCCGGGCCCCGGCCTCTGCTCCGGGGGTGGTTCGCCGCGTCCAGGGCGGCTAAGCGATCACGTTGAGGTGTGTTCAGTTGTGGTGGTGCGGGTGGTGCGGGGTGCAGCCGGGCTGCAGCGGGCCTCTCAGCCCTGGCGCTGCTTGTGGCGCGGGTTCTCGCAGATGACCATGACGCGGCCGTGGCGACGGATCACCTGGCACTTGTCGCAGATCTTCTTGACGCTGGGGTTGACCTTCATCGCGGAGGTCCTTTCGTGGCCCCGGGGGGCTGTCGGCTTGACGCGTGCGCCGGCGAGCGGTCTCGCGGCACCGCTTACTTGTAGCGGTAGACGATGCGACCCCGGGTGAGGTCGTACGGCGAGAGCTCCACCACCACGCGGTCCTCGGGGAGGATCCGGATGTAGTGCTGGCGCATCTTGCCGCTGATGTGGGCGAGGACCTTGTGGCCGTTGCTCAGCTCGACGCGGAACATGGCATTGGGCAGGGCCTCCGTGATGGTGCCCTCGAGCTCGATCACGCCTTCTTTCTTCGGCATGTCCTCCACAATCTGTTGTCCGGTTGTCTACCGTGTGCTGCACCGCGGGGCGGGTGCCCTGCGGGTGGCCCGGGAACCTCCTCCGCCCGGGGGCGGGGGTGGACCTCGTGAAGCCGACCGGCGCTCCTCACCCGGCGGACGGGCAGCCTCGAGGAGCGCAGGACAGACCCACGTTGGGCCGACACGCCAGTTTAGTTCGCGCGCGCCCCAGAACCCTAATCAGCCCGGGCGCTGCGCTCGGATCACGCGGCGAGCAGCCGCAGCGCCTCCACGCGCGCGGGCGAGCTGCCCGGCTCGGTGCCCACGTGGGCTCCGGCCACCGGCACGACCATGACCTCGTCGACGTCGTACGTCGAGGCCAGCTCGGCCACCCGGGCGCGGGCCGCCTCGGGGGCGTCGATGACCCAGCGCGCGGCCATCGCGTCGATGACGTCCTGCTGCGCGGGCGGGGCCTGGACCTTCTCGGCCTCCTCCACCAGCACCTGGGCCTGCAGCGGCTGCCCGGTGCGCAGGGCCAGCATCATCTGCAGCTGCGGCAGGGCGCGCAGGCGGGCCTCCTCCGCGGTCGGCGCCACCGAGACGTTGACGGTCAGGAAGGTGCGCGGCTCGGCCAGTGCGGCGGACGGGCGGAAGGTCGAGCGGTAGAGCTCGAGCGCCTCGGCGGTGCCGCTGCCGGAGAAGTGGTGGGCGAAGACGTAGGGCATGCCCTTCTCCGCGGCCAGGCGGGCGGAGTAGTCGGAGGAGCCCAGCAGCCACATCTCGGGCACACCGGCGGCCGCCGGGGTCGCCTTGAGCACCTGCTGGCGACCCGCCACCGCGACGGCGACGCCCTCGGGCTCCATCATGGCCAGCACGTTGTCGACGTACTCGGGGAACCGGGTGACGGCCTCGTCGCTGACGCCGCCGGCCCCGTGGCGCAGGGCATAGCTGGTGACCGGGTCGGTGCCGGGGGCGCGCCCGATGCCGAGGTCGATGCGACCCGGGTAGGCGGCCTCGAGGAGCGAGAACTGCTCGGCCACCACCAGCGGGGCGTGGTTGGGCAGCATGACGCCGCCCGAGCCCACGCGCAGCCGCTCGGTGGCGCCGGCGATCATCGCCATCACCACCGGGGGGTTGGTCGAGGCCACGGCCGGCATGTTGTGGTGCTC
Organism: Nocardioides sp. Leaf307; assembly: GCF_001423135.1. NCBI lineage: Bacteria > Bacillati > Actinomycetota > Actinomycetes > Propionibacteriales > Nocardioidaceae > Nocardioides > Nocardioides sp. Leaf307. The sequence goes on from NZ_LMNY01000002.1 coordinate 987,038, forward strand.
GGCCACCCAGTAGCGCCGGTAGCCCAGGCGGTCGGCCTCGCGCGCGAGCTCGAGGGTGGCCGCGAGGGCGTCGCCCGAGGTCTGGTCGCTGCGCACCGGCACGAGGTCGAGCACGGACAGGGTGGGGCTGGTCTGGTGGCTGCGTGACTGGCTCATCACCGTCCCAACCCCACCCCGCGGAGGGCTATTCCGCGCCGATCGAGGCCTTGCGCCGGGTGCTGCGGTCCTTGAGCAGGCTGAGCACGGTGGTCACCGCGAGGGTGCCGACGATGACGAGCAGCGAGAGCCAGATCGGCACCTCGGGCGCCCACTCGATGTGCTCGCCGCCGTTGACGAAGGGCAGCTCGTTCTCGTGCATGGCGTGCAGGACGAGCTTGACGCCGATGAAGAAGAGCAGGAAGGCCAGGCCGTAGGAGAGGTAGACCAGGCGCTGCAGCAGGTCGCCGATGAGGAAGTAGAGCTGGCGCAGGCCCATCAGCGCGAAGACGTTGGCGGTGAAGACCAGGTAGGGCTCGCTGGTGAGGCCGTAGATGGCCGGGATCGAGTCGAGGGCGAAGAGCAGGTCGGTCACGCCGAGGGAGAGCACCACGATGAACATCGGGGTGAGCATCCGCTTGCCGTTCTCCGAGACGGTGAACTTCACGCCGTTCCAGTGCTCGGTCAGCGGCAGCCGCTTGCGCGCGATCGCGACCAGCTTGGGCTCCTCGTAGTGCTCGTCGTCGTCGCCGCCCTCCTTGGCCAGCTTGACGGCGGTGTAGATGAGGAAGGCGCCGAAGAGGTAGAAGACCCAGCTGAAGTTCTCGATCGCCGCGGCGCCGACGCCGATGAAGATGCCGCGCAGCACCAGGGCGAGCACGATGCCGATGAGCAGCGCGGTCTGCTGGTACTGCCGCGGCACCTGCAGCTTCGTCATGATGATGATGAAGATGAACAGGTTGTCGACCGAGAGCGAGTACTCGGTCAGCCAGCCGGCGAAGAACTCCCCGCCGTACTGGCCGCCGGCGAAGTACCAGACCCCCAGGCCGAAGACGACCGCGAGGGCGACGAAGCCGGCCAGGTGCAGCGAGGTCTCGCGGGTGGTGGGCTCGTGGGGCCGGCGTCCGATGACGAAGACGTCGACGAGGAGCAGGCCGGTGGTGAGGAGGACCGTGGTCCACCACAGCCAGGGGGCGACGTCCACGACGGGACCTTTCCGATTGGTGTCAGTGGTGCAGCCGGGTCGGGGACCCGGTGCGGAGCGGGCTCACGGTACCCGCCGGGGTCACCGTCCGCCGAACGGGACGCCGAGGCCGGTCAGGGCCTCCTCGCCGCCGTCGAGGGCGGTCAGGACCCAGGCGCCGTCGGCGGTGAGGGCGAAGGTGTGCTCGAAGTGCGCGGCGCGGCTGCCGTCGGTGGTCACGACGGTCCAGTCGTCGTCGAGCACGTCGGTCTCGGCGCTGCCGAGGGTGATCATGGGCTCCACGGCCAGGGCCAGACCGCGGACGAGCTTGGGGCCCTTGCCGGGCTTGCCGTAGTTGGGGACGTTGGGCGGCAGGTGCATCTCGGTGCCGATCCCGTGCCCGGTGTAGTCCTCGAGGATGCCGTAGTCGCCCTGCGAGCGGACGTAGGTCTCGACCGCGTGACCGATGTCGGAGACCCGTCCGCCGAGCCGCGCCGCAGCGATGCCGCGCCACATCGACTCCTCGGTGACGCGCATCAGCTCCACGAGCTCCGCCGACACCTCGCCGACCGCCACGGTGATCGCGGCGTCGCCGTGCCACCCCTCGACGATCGCGCCGCAGTCGATGGAGATGACGTCACCGGGGGCCAGCACCTCGTCGGCGCCGGGGATGCCGTGCACCACCCGGTCGTTGACCGAGGCGCAGATCGAGGCGGGGAACCCGTGGTAGCCCTTGAAGGAGGGCACTCCCCCGCCGCTGCGGATCGCGTCCTCGGCCACGGCGTCGAGCTCGGCGGTGCTGATGCCGGGACGCACCGCGGAGCGCAGCAGCTCCAGGGTCTCCCCCACGAGCAGGCCGGCGCGACGCATCGCGACGACCTGCTCCGGGGTCTTGATCTCCAGGCCGCGGTCGAGCAGGCCCACGGTCAGCTCTGCGGCAGGTCGTCGAGGGCGTCGAAGATCCGCTTGGTCACGTCGGCGACCTCGCCCATGCCGTCGACCTCGACCAGCAGGCCGCGGTCGCGGTAGACCCCGATGAGCGGCTCGGTCTGCTCGGCGTAGACCTCCTGGCGGCGTCGGATGACGTCCTCGGTGTCGTCGGCGCGACCCTCGACCTGGGCGCGCTGGACCAGCCGGGCCACCAGCTCGTCCTCGTCGACGGTGAGCACGACCACGGCGTCGAGGGAGTGGCCGGTGAAGGCGATCATCCCGTCGAGCTCCTCGACCTGCGCCAGCGTGCGCGGGTAGCCGTCGAGCAGGAAGCCGGGCGTGGCGTCGTCCTCGTCGATGCGGTTGCGCACCATGAGGTTGGTGACCTCGTCGGGCACGTAGTCGCCGGCGTCCATGTACCGCTTGGCCTCGACGCCGAGGGGGGTGCCCTGGGAGACGTTGGCGCGGAAGATGTCGCCGGTGGAGATGGCGGGGATGCCGAAGTGCTCGGCGACGAACTTGGCCTGGGTGCCCTTGCCGGCCCCGGGCGGGCCCATGAAGATCATTCGCATGTCAGCGGAGGAATCCTTCGTAGTTTCGCTGCTGGAGCTGGCTCTCGATCTGCTTCACCGTGTCCAGCGCGACGCCGACCATGATGAGGATCGAGGTGCCACCGAACGGGAAGTTCTGGTTGGCGTCGATCAGCACGAGGGCGATGAGCGGGATGAGGGCGATCAGTCCGAGGTAGAGCGCGCCCGGCAGCGTGATGCGGGACAGGACGTAGGACAGGTAGTCCTCGGTCGGCTTGCCCGCCCGGATCCCGGGGATGAAGCCGCCGTACTTCTTCATGTTGTCGGCCACCTCGACGGGGTTGAAGGTGATCGAGACGTAGAAGTAGGTGAAGAAGACGATGAGCAGGAAGAACGTCGCCATGTAGAGCGGGTGGGCCCCGGTGACGAAGTACTTGCTGATCCACTCCACCCACGGCGAGGGGTTGGTCTGGTTGAACTGCACCGCCATCGCCGGCAGGTAGAGCAGCGAGGAGGCGAAGATGACCGGGATGATGCCGGCCTGGTTGACCTTCAGCGGGATGTAGGTCGAGCTGCCGCCGAACATCTTGCGTCCGACCATGCGGCGTGCGTACTGCACCGGGATCCGGCGCTGGGCCTGCTCGATGAAGATGACCGCGGCGATGATGACCAGGCCGATCGCGATGACCAGGCCGAAGACCCACCAGCCCTGGCTCTTTTGGACCTCCCAGAGCGCGGCCGGGAAGGTCGCGACGACCTGGGTGAAGATCAGGATGGACATGCCGTTGCCGATGCCGCGCTCGGTGATGAGCTCGCCGAGCCACATGATCACCGCGGTGCCGGCGGTCATGGTGATGACCATGACCAGGAAGGTCTGCGTGCCGTTGCTGTGCAGCAGCGGCAGGTTGCACTGCAGCAGGTTGCCCGATCGCGCCAGCGCGACGATGCCCGTGGCCTGCAGCAGCGCGAGGCCCAGGGTGAGGTAGCGGGTGTACTGGGTGATCTTCGTCTGGCCCGCCTGGCCCTCCTTCTTCAGCGCCTCGAGCCGCGGGATGACCACGACGAGCAGCTGCAGGATGATGCTGGCGGTGATGTACGGCATGATGCCGAGCGCGAAGATCGTGAGCTGGAGCAGCGCGCCACCCGAGAACAGGTTGACCAGGCTGTAGAGGCTGGCGTTGTCACCTGTCTGCGCGATGTCGATGCACTGCTGGACGTTGGCGACGTTCACGCCGGGGGCGGGGATCTGCGACCCGGCCCGGAAGATCACGATGATCCCCAGGACGAAGAGCAGCTTGCGACGCAGGTCCGGTGTCCGGAAAGCGTTGGCGAAGGCGCCTAGCACGGGCAGATCCTCTTTCCTCACAACGATGAGCGGCTCCCACGGACGACCATGGAAGCCTCGGGAAGCCTAACAGGGGTGGTGACCCACACCTCGTCGGCCTCACGAGTGACGGCAAAGGCGCGGCCAGCACGCTGGTGAGCGGTGCCGGCCGCGCCTTGACGGGGCTGGGTCAGACCAGGCTGGTGGTGCCGCCTGCGGACTCGATCTTCTCCTTGGCCGACGCCGAGAACGCGTGGGCGCTCACGTCGACCTTGACCGAGCAGTCGCCCTGGCCGAGGACCTTGACCGGGTGACCGTCGCGGACGGCGCCGCGGGCCACGAGCTCGTCGACGGTGACGGAGCCACCCTCGGGGAAGAGCGCGCTGATCCGGTCCAGGTTCACGACCTGGAACTCGACCTTGAACGGGTTCTTGAAGCCCTTGAGCTTGGGCAGACGCATGTGGATCGGCATCTGGCCACCCTCGAAGGCCACCGGGACCTGGTACCGGGCCTTGGTGCCCTTGGTACCGCGACCCGACGTCTTGCCCTTCGAGGCCTCACCGCGACCCACACGGGTCTTCGCGGTCTTGGCGCCCGGAGCGGGGCGCAGGTGGTGCAGCTTGAGCGTCATGTCAGTCGACCTCCTCGACCGTCACCAGGTGACGGACCGTGTTGACCATGCCGCGGATCTCGGGACGGTCCTCCTTGACGACGACGTCACCGATCCGCTTCAGGCCGAGGGTGCGCAGCGTCTCGCGCTGGTTGGCCTTGAGGCCGACCGTGCCCCTCTTCTGCTGGACCTTGAGCTGTGCCATCAGGAGGACACCTCCTGCGAGACGCCCGCGGGCACCTCGGTGCGCGCCTTGAGCAGCGCCGCCGGGGCGACGTCCTCGACCGGCAGGCCACGACGGGCGGCCACGGCCTCGGGCTGCTCGAGCATGCGCAGCGCCTCGACGGTCGCGTGCACGATGTTGATCTGGTTCGACGACCCGAGCGACTTGCTCAGGATGTCGTGGATGCCGGCGCACTCGAGCACCGCACGCACCGGGCCACCGGCGATGACGCCGGTACCGGGCGAGGCGGGACGCAGCATGACCACGCCGGCCGCCTTCTCACCCTGGACGGGGTGCGGGATCGTGCCCTGGATCCGGGGGACCCGGAAGAAGGCCTTCTTGGCCTCCTCGACACCCTTGGCGATCGCCGCGGGCACCTCCTTGGCCTTGCCGTAGCCGACTCCGACCAGACCTTCGCCGTCACCGACGACCACGAGGGCGGTGAAGCTGAAGCGACGACCACCCTTCACGACCTTCGCGACGCGGTTGATCGCCACGACGCGCTCGATGTAGGCGGTCTTGTCAGTCTGGCCACCGCGACGGTCGTCGCGACCGCGACGGTCACCAGACTGGCGCTCGCCACTGCGCTGTCCGCGCTGGGCTCCGCTCATGAGACTGTTCCTCTTCTCTTCACTTGCGATGTCTGGATCAGAACGTCAGGCCGCCCGAACGGGCGCCGTCCGCGAGGGCCGCGACGCGGCCGTGGTACTTGTTGCCGGCGCGGTCGAAGACGACCCCGTCGACACCGGCAGCCTTGGCGCGCTCGGCGACGAGCTCGCCGACCTTCTTCGCCTTGGCGGTCTTGTCGCCCTCGTAGCCGCGCAGGTCGGTCTCCATGGTGGAGGCCGAGGCCAGCGTCTTGCCGACCAGGTCGTCGACGACCTGGACGGTGATGTGCTTGGAGGAGCGGGTCACGACCAGGCGAGGACGCTCGGCGGTGCCGGCGACCTTCTTGCGGCCACGGACCTGGCGACGCAGGCGCGACTTGACGCGAGCGGCGGTGTGCTTGTTGTTCGAGAGCGAGATGCCCATGTCACTTACCAGCCTTTCCGACCTTGCGGCGGACCTGCTCGCCGGCGTAACGAACACCCTTGCCCTTGTAGGGCTCGGGCTTGCGCAGCTTGCGGATCTTCGCGGCCGTCTCGCCGACGAGCTGCTTGTCGATGCCCTGGACACCCAGGCGGGTCGGGCCGTCGACGGTGAAGGTGATGCCCTCGGGGGCGTCGAAGATGATCGGGTGGGAGTACCCGAGCTGGAACTCCAGCTGGGTCGGGCCCTTCGACAGGACGCGGTAGCCCACGCCGACGATCTCGAGCTTCTTCTCGTAGCCGTCGGTGACACCGACGACCATGTTGTTGATGAGCGTGCGGCTCAGGCCGTGCAGCGACTTGCTGATGCGGTGGTCGTCGGGGCGGGTGACGTCGAGGACGCCCTCCCCCTTCACCACGGCGATCGGCTCGGCGACGGTATGCGTCAGGGCACCCTTGGGGCCCTTGACGGTCACCAGCTGGCCGTCGATCGCCACGTCGACACCGGACGGAACCGCGACGGGGAGCTTGCCAATACGCGACATGCTTTCAGTTCTCCTATCTCGGTCTCGTCGTCACCAGACGTAGGCGAGGACTTCTCCGCCCACGCCCTTCTGGTTGGCCTGTCGGTCGGTCAGCAGGCCCTGGCTCGTCGAGATGATCGCGACGCCCAGCCCGCCCAGCACCTTCGGGAGACCCGTGTGCTTGGCGTAGACCCGGAGGCCCGGCTTGCTGATCCGGCGCACGCCCGCGATGGAGCGCTCCCGGTTGCGGCCGTACTTGAGCGTGATGGTCAGCGTCTTGCCGACCTCGCCCTCACCCGGCTCGGTGACGTCGTAGGAGGTGATGTAGCCCTCCTGCTTGAGGATGTCGGCGACACCCTGCTTGATCTTGCTGTACGGCATGGAAACCGCGTCGTGGTACGCCTGGTTGGCGTTACGCAGACGAGTGAGCATGTCTGCGATCGGGTCTGTCATCGTCATGGCCTGCTGCGGCCCTTTCTCCACCGTGGTTTCGCACCTGTAGCTCAGGTGCGACCTGCAGCGATCTTTGAATTGGGAAGGATTACCAGGAGGACTTGGTCACGCCGGGCAGCTCGCCCCGGTGCGCCATCTCTCGCAGGCAGATGCGGCACAGGCCGAACTTGCGGTAGACGGCCTTGGGCCGGCCACAGCGCTGGCAGCGGGTGTAGCCGCGGACAGCGAACTTCGGCTTGCGAGCGGCCTTGACCTTCAGAGCGGTCTTCGCCATGTCAGTTCTCCTTGAACGGGAAGCCCAGCTGCTTGAGCAGCGCGCGGCCCTGGTCGTCGGTCGTGGCCGTCGTGACGATGGTGATGTCCATGCCGCGGGAACGGTCGATCCGGTCCTGGTCGATCTCGTGGAACATGACCTGCTCGGTCAGACCGAAGGTGTAGTTGCCCCGGCCGTCGAACTGCTGGGGCGAGAGGCCGCGGAAGTCGCGGATGCGCGGGAGCGCCAGCGACAGCAGCCGGTCGAGGAACTCCCACATGCGGTCGCCGCGCAGCGTGGTGTGCGCACCGATCGGCATGCCCTCGCGCAGCTTGAACTGCGCGATCGACTTGCGGGCCTTGGTCACGAGCGGCTTCTGGCCGGTGATCGCGGTGAGGTCGCGCACGGCGCCCTCGATCAGCTTGGAGTCGCGGGCAGCCTCGCCCACACCCATGTTGACCACGATCTTGACCAGGCCGGGGACCTGCATGACGTTCCCGATCTCGAACTCCGACTGCAGCGCGGGGAGGATCTCCTCGCGGTAGCGGGTCTTGAGGCGGGGGGTGACCTTCGCGGACGCAGCCACGTCGGGGGTCTGGGTCTCGGTCATCAGATCTCCTTGCCGCTCTTGCGCGAGATGCGGACGCTGCGCTCGGCCTGGTACGTCGAGCCGTCGGGGCGACGCTTGGTGACCTCGTCACGGCGGAAGCCGATCCGGGTCACGCCGTCGCCCTCGACGAGCATCACGTTGGACACGTGGATGGGGGCCTCGGCGGTGATGATGCCGCCGGTGCTGCCCGAGCCGCCCTGGTTGACGACCTTGGTGTGCCGCTTGACGCGGTTGACACCCTCGACGATCACCCGCTGCTCCTCACGGAGCACCTGGATGACCTTGCCCTCGGCGCCCTTGTCCTTGCCGGCGATCACCTTGACGGTGTCGCCCTTCTTGATGTTCACGGACGACTTGGCCATCAGAGCACCTCCGGTGCGAGCGAGATGATCTTCATGAAGCGCTTGTCGCGCAGCTCGCGGCCCACGGGGCCGAAGATGCGCGTGCCGCGGGGCTCGCCGTCGTTCTTGAGGATCACGGCGGCGTTCTCGTCGAAGCGGATGTAGGAACCGTCGGGACGGCGACGCTCCTTGACGGTGCGCACGATCACGGCCTTGACGACATCGCCCTTCTTGACGTTGCCACCGGGGATCGCGTCCTTCACGGTGGCGACGATGACGTCACCGATGCCCGCGTAGCGCCGACCCGAGCCGCCGAGAACACGGATGCAGAGGATCTCCTTCGCACCGGTGTTGTCGGCGACCTTGAGTCGCGACTCCTGCTGGATCATTGAGTTTCTCCTGGTTGTCGAGCTGGTTCTCGCCGGCCTCGCGGGCCGTGAGCCTTGCCGAACTGGTGGGGTTGGATCTCGCCCGGCGAGGGCGAGGGGTTACTTCGCCTTCTCGAGGATCTCGATGACGCGCCAGCGCTTGGTCGCCGACAGCGGTCGGGTCTCCATGAGCAGAACGCGGTCACCGATGCCGCACTCGTTGGCCTCGTCGTGCGCCTTGAGCTTGCTCGTGCGGCGCAGGACCTTGCCGTAGAGGGCGTGCTTCACGCGGTCCTCGACGGACACGACCACGGTCTTGTCCATCTTGTCGCTCACGACCAGGCCCTCGCGGACCTTGCGGGCGTTGCGCTCCGTGGTCTCGGCAGTCTGCTCGCTCATGCGGCACCATCCTCGTTGTCAGAACCCGGCGCCGTGCGGATGCCGAGCTCGCGCTCGCGCACCACGGTGTAGATCCGGGCGATGTCCTTCTTGACCGTGCGCAGCCGGCCGTGGCTCTCGAGCTGGCCGGTGGCGGCCTGGAACCGGAGGTTGAACAGCTCCTCCTTGGCCTCGCGCAGCTTCGCCTCGAGGTCGACGTCGTTCATCTCGTCGAGCTCGTGGGCAGCGATACCGTTGGGCATCAGAATTCACCCGCCTCTCGCGAGATGAACCGGCACTTCATCGGGAGCTTGTGCATCGCGCGGCGCATGGCCTCGCGTGCGGTGCCCTCGTCGACGCCGGAGAGTTCGAACATGACGCGGCCGGGCTTGACGTTCGCCACCCACCACTCGGGGGAACCCTTACCGGAACCCATGCGGGTCTCGGCAGGCTTCTTGGTCAGCGGGCGGTCGGGGTAGATGTTGATCCACACCTTGCCGCCTCGCTTGATGTGACGGGTCATCGCGATACGGGCCGACTCGATCTGTCGGTTCGTGACGTAGTGACCCTCGATGGCCTGGATCCCGAACTCGCCGAAGGCGAGACGGGTGCCACCCTTGGCCGCACCGGTCCGCTTGGGGTGGTGCTGCTTGCGGTGCTTGACGCGTCGGGGCATCAGCATGTCGGTCAGGCCTCCGATCCGGACTCAGCGGCGACGGGGGCAGCGGCCTCGGCCGGCGCCTCTGTGGTGGTGGCGGGAGCCTCGGCGCCGCGGTCGGCACGCGTCGGGCGGTCGCCGCGCGAGCCACGGCTCGGGCGCTCCCCGCCACGCTGCGGGCGACCACCGCGACCGGGGACCCCGGCGCGGGCGGCAGCCTGGGCCTGGCGCTCGGCACGGGTGCCGGCGACCTCGCCCTTGTAGATCCAGACCTTCACGCCGATGCGGCCGAAGGTCGTCTTGGCCTCGTAGAAGCCGTAGTCGATGTCGGCGCGCAGCGTGTGCAGCGGCACGCGACCCTCGCGGTAGAACTCGGTCCGCGACATCTCGGCGCCGTTGAGGCGGCCCGAGCACTGGATCCGGATGCCCTTGGCACCCGAGCGCATCGTGGTCTGCATCGCCTTGCGCATGGCGCGACGGAACTGCACACGGCCGGCGAGCTGCTCGGCGACGCCCTGGGCGACCAGCTGCGCGTCGACCTCGGGGTTCTTGACCTCGAGGATGTTCAGCTGCACCTGCTTGCCGGTGAGCTTCTCGAGCTCGCCGCGGATGCGGTCGGCCTCGGCGCCGCGGCGACCGATGACGATGCCGGGACGCGCGGTGTGGATGTCCACACGCACACGGTCACGGGTGCGCTCGATCTCCACCTTCGAGATCCCGGCGCGCTCCATGCCCTTCGACAGCAGCTTGCGGATGGCGACGTCCTCGCCGACGTACGACTTGTACAGCTTGTCGGCGTACCAACGGGACTTGTGGTCCGTCGAGATGCCGAGGCGGAAGCCGTTCGGGTTGATCTTCTGGCCCATCAGGCCTTCCTGCCCTTCTTCTCGGCGACCACGGCAGCCGGCTGGACGACCAGCGTGATGTGGCTGGTGCGCTTGTTGATCCGCGTCGCACGGCCCTGGGCCCGGGGGCGCCAGCGCTTCATGGTGGGACCCTCGTCGACCATCGCGACGGAGACCACCAGGTCGCCACGGTCGAGACCCTCGGTGGTCTCGGCGTTGGCGACGGCGCTCTCCAGCACCTTGTAGACGGTCTCCGAGGCGGCCTGCGGCGCGAACTGCAGCAGGGCCAGGGCCTCGTCGACGTGCATGCCGCGGACCAGGTCCACGACACGACGGGCCTTCAGCGGGGTGATCCGCGTGTGACGCGCGCTCGCGAAGGCGCCCGGCTGGTCGCCGAGCAGCGACTCGCGTCGGGCGCTCGTGCGCCCTCGCTCAGTAACGCTCATAGCTCGTTCTCTCCAGTTCCCAGAGCCGGCCGCATCAGCGGCGGCGGCCCTTCCGGTCTTCCTTCACGTGCCCGCGGTAGGTGCGGGTGGGGGCGAACTCGCCCAGCTTGTGGCCGACCATCGAGTCGGTCACGAACACCGGGACGTGCTTGCGCCCGTCGTGCACGGCGATGGTGTGACCGATCATGTCGGGCACGATCATCGACCGGCGCGACCAGGTCTTGATGACGTTGTGCGAGCCCTTCTCGTTCTCGGCGTCCACCTTCTTCTGAAGGTGGTCGTCGATGAAGGGGCCCTTCTTCAGGCTGCGAGGCATGTCGGTTACTTCCTACCCTTGCCGGACTTGCGACGACGGATGATCTGGGAGTCGGAGGCCTTGCGCTTGCGCGTGCGGCCCTCGGGCTTGCCCCAGGGGGACACCGGGTGACGACCACCCGAGGTCTTGCCCTCGCCACCACCGTGCGGGTGGTCGACCGGGTTCATCACGACGCCTCGCACCGTCGGGCGCTTGCCCTTCCAGCGCATGCGGCCGGCCTTGCCCCAGTTGATGTTCGACTGCTCGGCGTTGCCGACCTCGCCGATCGTGGCGCGGCAGCGCACGTCGACGAAGCGCATCTCGCCCGAGGGCATGCGCAGCGTGGCGCGGCTGCCCTCACGGGCGACCAGCTGGGCGCTGTTGCCGGCGGAGCGGGCGATCTTCGCGCCGCCGCCGGGCCGCAGCTCCACGGCGTGGATGGTCGAACCGACCGGGATGTTGCGCAGCGGCAGGTTGTTGCCGGTCTTGATGTCGGCGTGGGGGCCGCTCTCGACCGGGGTGCCCTGCGTCAGGCCCTTCGGCGCGATGATGTAGCGCTTCTCGCCGTCGGCGTAGTGCAGCAGCGCGATGCGCGCGGTGCGGTTCGGGTCGTACTCGATGTGGGCGACCTTCGCCGGGACGCCGTCCTTGTCGTAGCGACGGAAGTCGATGATCCGGTAGGCGCGCTTGTGACCGCCGCCCTGGTGCCGGGTGGTGATCCGACCCTGGTTGTTGCGACCGCCCTTCTTGGGCAGCGGCACGACCAGGGACTTCTCCGGCGTGGTGCGGGTGATCTCGACGAAGTCGGCGACCGACGAGCCACGACGGCCCGGGGTGGTCGGCTTGTACTTGCGGATAGCCATTGTCTATGTCCTCGTATCCAGCTGCCCGGTCAGGAGACCGGACCCCCGAAGATGTCGATGCGGTGACCCTCGGCGAGGCTGACGATCGCGCGCTTCGTGTCCTTGCGCTTGCCCAGACCGTTGCGGGTCCGACGGGTCTTGCCCGCGCGGTTCAGCGTGTTCACCGAGGTGACCTTGACGCCGAAGATCTTCTCGACCGCGATCTTGATCTCGGTCTTGTTGGCGTCGGGGTGCACGACGAACGTGTACTTGTTCGCGTCGAGCAGGCCGTAGCTCTTCTCCGACACGACCGGCGCGAGCAGGACGTCGCGGTGGTCCTTGTGCAGGGTGCTCACTTGGCATCCTCCTTGGCGCTCACGAGCACGTCGTACGCGCCCTTGCTGAAGACCACGTCGTCGGCAGCGAGCACGTCGTAGGTGTTGAGCTGGTCGACGGCCACGATGTGCACGTGCTGCGCGTTGCGCAGCGAGAGCCAGGTGACGGAGTCGTTGCGCTCGAGCACCACGAGGAACTTCGTGCGCTCCGAGAGGCCGGCCAGGTTGGCCAGGGCGCTCTTGGTCGAGGGGACGTCGCCGGTGACGAGCGACTCCACGACGTGGATGCGGTCGTTGCGGGCCCGGTCGGAGAGGGCGGCGCGCAGGGCGGCGGCCTTCATCTTCTTGGGGGTGCGCTGGTCGTAGCTGCGCGGCTGCGGGCCGTGGACCACGCCACCGCCGGCGAACTGCGGCGCGCGGGTCGAGCCCTGGCGGGCGCGGCCGGTGCCCTTCTGCTTGTAGGGCTTGCGACCACCACCGCGGACCTCGGCCCGCGTCTTGGTGGCGTGCGTGCCCTGGCGCGCAGCGGCCTGCTGGGCCACGACGACCTGGTGCATCAGGGGGATGTTGACCGCCACGTCGAAGATCTCGGCGGGCAGGTCGACCTTGACGGTCTTGATAGCCATGTGCTCAGGCCTCCTGCGTCTTCTTGGCAGCCGAGCGGAGCACGATCAGCCCGCCGCGGGGGCCGGGAACGGCACCCTTGAGCAGGATCAGGCCCTTCTCGACGTCGACGGCGTGCACGGTGACGTTCTGGGTCGTGACCGTGTCACTACCCATCCGGCCGGCCATGCGGACGCCCTTGAACACTCGGCCCGGCGTGGCGCAGGCGCCGATCGAGCCGGGCTTGCGGTGGTTGCGGTGGGCACCGTGCGAGGCGGACACACCGGCGAAGCCGTGACGCTTCATGACACCGGCGAAGCCCTTGCCCTTGCTGGTGCCGGTGACGTCGATCTCCTCGCCCGCGGCGAAGGTGTCGACGGCGAGCTCCTGGCCCACGGTGTAGTCGCCGGCCGCAGCGGTGCGGATCTCGACGAGGTGACGGCGGGGGGTGGTGCCCGCGGTCTTGGTGAAGTGACCGGCCTGCGGCTTGTTGACCTTGCGGGCCTCGATCTCGCCGAACCCGATCTGCACGGCGTTGTAGCCGTCCTTCTCGGGGGTGCGGACCTGGGTGACCACGTTGGTGCTCGCGGCGATCACGGTCACGGGGACGATGCGGTTGTTCTCGTCCCACAGCTGGGTCATGCCGAGCTTCGTGCCCAGCAGGCCCTTCTGGTTGCGTTCCATCGTCATGTCAGTGACCTCAGAGCTTGATCTCGATGTCGACGCCGGCAGGCAGGTCGAGGCGCATGAGCGAGTCGACCGTCTTCGGCGTCGGGTCGATGATGTCGATGAGGCGCTTGTGGGTGCGCATCTCGAAGTGCTCGCGGGAGTCCTTGTACTTGTGGGGCGAGCGGATCACGCAGTACACGTTCTTCTCGGTCGGCAGCGGCACCGGGCCGGCGACCTTGGCACCCGTGCGGGTGACCGTGTCCACGATCTTGCGCGCCGAGGTGTCGATCACCTCGTGGTCATAGGCCTTGAGCCTGATGCGGATCTTCTGTCCCGCCATAGGTCTCGTCCGTCCTTCTTCTCAGCTGCCGCGTGCGTGTCCGGGATTCCTCGGGCTTGAGTGGGTCCCGCCCTGTTGCCATCACCTCGTGGCCGACCCCCGCGGTCGGGCGTGTCGCGCGGCCTGCACAAGGATCTGCGCTGGGCACGACACAGGACCGGGATCCTGCTCACGTCTGATCGGTGACGCCCGACGGTTCGTCAGGCTGATCGGGTCTCCTGGTGCGGTGCCGCCACGGGCCGACCACCACCGATCTCCCCATCACTGGGTGCCCCTCGAGGGAGCGGAGACGCGATTCAGTAGTCAAGATGTGGCGCACCCCGGCAACCCGCCGAAGCAACCGGACTATCTTGGCAGATCCCTCCGGTGGGGCCAAATCGTCCTGGCGGCCGCCGGTGGAGGTCGGGTCGGGCGCCGGGTCGAGCACCGCCGATCGGGCCCACCTGCGAGGATGGCGACCCACGCAGGTCGTGCCGGACCGGGCACGCACGACGGGAGAGCGATGTCGAACGACCACGGCCATCCGCCGCCCGGCGGCTGGGGCCCGCCGCCTCCGGGGTGGGCCCCTCCTCCCCCGGGTCCGACCCCGCCGCCCGGCATGTGGGGCCCGCCCCCGGCCCCACGGCCGGTGCACCGGCCCGGCGCGGTGCCGCTGCGCCCGCTGGGCCTGGGCGACCTCTACGACGCCGCCTTCCGCACGATCCGGCACAACCCGCAGGCCACCGTCGGTGCCGCCGTGCTGGTCGCCGCGGTGGCGATGGTGGTCCCCGTGCTGGTCACCAGCGTGCTCACCTTCACCGTCGACCTCAGCCTGCTCTCGGCCGACTCGCCGTCGACGGAGTCGGTGGTGGGCTTCCTCGGGTCGTTCGGCGCCCTGGGTGTCGGCGCGCTCCTGCAGCAGGTGGGGCTCATCCTCGTGGCGGGCATGGTGGCCCACGTCGTGGCCGCGGCCGCCGTCGGTCGCCGCCTGAGCCTCGGCGAGGCGTGGCGGGCCACGGCCGGCCAACGGCTGCGGCTCGTCGGCCTCGCCGCGCTCCTCCTCGTGCTGACGCTGACGGTGGTGGCGCTCTACGCCGCCACCTACGTGCCCGTCGTGCTGCTGTCGACCGCCACCTGGCAGGTCGTGGTCTACGCCGTGCTCAGCGGACTGCTCCTCGTGGCGTTCATGACATGGTTCTGGATCCGGGTCTACTACCTGCCCGCGCCGGCGCTGATGATGGAGGGCCTCACGATCCGCCAGGCCCTGCGCCGCGGCTACGGGCTGACCCGGGGCGCCTTCTGGCGCACCTTCGGCATCGCGCTGCTCACCGTCGTGCTCACCGGCGTGACGAGCTCGGTGCTCACCCTGCCCTTCTCCTTCGGCGGACAGCTCGCCCTGCTGGCGGTCGGGCCGGAGTACCAGGTGCTCGGCCTGGTGCTGCTCCAGGCCCTGTCGACGGTCGTCTCCACGGCGTTCGTGGCCCCCTTCACCACCGCCGTCACGGCGCTGCAGTACCTCGACCTGCGCATCCGCCGCGAGGCCTACGACGTCGACCTGATGACCCAGGCGGGGATCACCCGGCCGTGACCCCGCTGCTCGTGGCGGGGCCGACCCCCTCCCCCGACGACGCCCGCACGGCGCTGCGCCAGGAGCTGCTGCGCCCGGAGTACCACGAGCGCGACGTGCTCCAGCAGGTGCTCGACGCGCTCCAGCGACTCGTCGACGACGCCCTGGTCGCCGCGTCGGGGGCGCCTCCGCTGACCGCGCTCGCCGCCGTCGTCGTGGCGCTGCTGCTCGTGCTCGCCCTCGGCTGGCTCCTCTCGCGGACGCGCGGGTCGGCGCGCCTCGCCGGGCCCGACGACGCCGTGCTCGCCGGCACCGGTGTCGGAGCCGACGAGCTCACCCGCCGCGCGCACGCCGCCGCGGCCGACGGGCGCTGGGACGACGTGGTCGTCGAGGCCTTCCGTGCGCTCACCCTGCGCGAGGTCGAGCGCGGCCTGCTCGCCGACAACCCCGGGGCGACGGCCCGCGAGGTGGCCCACGCCCTCGGTGCGGGCCACCCCCCGCTGGCCGACGCGGCCGCAGCCGCCGCCCGGACCTTCGACCTGGTGCGCTACGGCGAGCGGCGCGCCGACGAGGCCTCCGCGCGCGGTGTGCTCGACCTCCTCGGCACCCTGGTCGGGGCGCGCCGGTGAGGCGGCTGCGGCGCCACACCTCCGCCCTGGTCGTCGCGACCGCCCTCGCGGTCGCCGTGGTCGTCGCCGTGCTCCTCGGCGGCGGCGCCCGCACCACCGACCCCCTCGACCCCGACAACCCCGACCCCGACGGGGCGCAGGCCGTGGCCCGGGTGCTCGCCGACCGTGGCGTGCGGGTGGAGGTGGCCCGCGACGCCGCGGCGCTCGACGCGGCCGACGTCGACGCCGACACCACCGTGGTCGTCACCGGCACCGAGGCGCTGGGCCGCAGCACGGCCGAGGGCCTTCTGCGCGCCGCCGCCCCCGGCCGCCTGGTCGTGGTCGACGCCCGCCCGGGAGCGCTCGACGCCCTCGGCCTCGGCGCCGAGCCCCTGGCCGTCGACCCCGGCGACGGGCTCGCCGCCGGGTGCGGCACCCCGGCGCTGGCCGGACTCGTGCTCGCCACCGACACGGCCACGGCGTACGACGCGCCGGGCTGCTTCGGCAGCGGCGGACGCGCGGTGGTGGCCGAGGTCGGGGGCGTGACCCTCCTCGGGGCCGGGCAGGCGCTGAGCAACGACCAGGTGCTGCGCGCCGACAACGCCGCGGTGGCGCTGCGCCTGCTCGGCCAGGGGCAGCGCCTGGTGTGGTACGTGCCGTCGGCGGGTGACCTCGAGGGTGGCGACGCCGTCGGTCTCTCCGGGCTCGTGCCCCGCTGGGCCGCACCCGGTCTCGTGCTCGCCGTGGTCGTGCTCCTGGCCGTCGTGCTCTGGCGCGGGCGGCGGCTGGGCCGGCTCTCGGTCGAGCCGCTGCCGGTGGCGGTGAGCGCCGTCGAGACGACCCTGAGCCGTGGACGGCTCTACCACCACGCCTCCGACCGCGGCCACGCCGCGCGGGCGCTGCGCGAGGCCGCCCGACGGCGCGGTGCGGCCCGGCTGCGCCTCCCGGTGGGCGCCGGGCCCGACGTCGTCGCGGAGCAGGTCGCCGCCCGCACCGGCCGGTCCGCGGCCGACGTCGCCCGTCTGCTCGACCCCGACTCCCCCGCTCCCGGCACCGACCGGGACCTGATCGCCCTGGCCGGCGCGCTGGCCGAGCTCGACCGAGAGGTACGCACCCCGTGACCGACACCCCCCGACCCCTGACCGGGACCCCCGCCCCGACCGGCGACCCCCGCGAGCGCATCGCGGCGGTCCGCGCCGAGGTGGCCAAGGCCGTCGTCGGCCAGGACGCCGCCGTCTCCGGCCTGCTCGTCGCCCTGCTGTGCGGCGGCCACGTGCTCATGGAGGGGGTGCCGGGCACGGCCAAGACCCTGCTCGTGCGCAGCCTCGCCGGTGCGCTCTCGGTCGGCACCCGGCGCGTGCAGTTCACCCCCGACCTGATGCCGGGCGACATCACCGGCTCGATGGTGATCGAGGGCCAGGGCGGTGAGCTGCGCTTCCGGGAGGGGCCCGTCTTCACCCAGCTGCTGCTGGCCGACGAGATCAACCGGACCCCGCCCAAGACCCAGTCGGCGCTGCTGGAGGCGATGGAGGAGGGCCAGGTCTCGGTGGACGGCACCTCCCACCCGCTGCCCGTGCCCTTCCTGGTGGCGGCCACCCAGAACCCCGTGGAGCACGAGGGCACCTACCCGCTGCCCGAGGCCCAGCTCGACCGGTTCCTGCTCAAGGTGGTGCTGCCGGTGCCCGGGCGCGACGACGAGCTGGAGGTGCTGCGCCGCCACGCCGCGGGCTTCGACCCTCGCGACGTGGCCGCCGCCGGCGTCGGCCCGGTCGCCGGCCCCGACGACGTCGCCGCGGGACGCGCTGCCGTGGCCGCCGTGCAGGTCTCCCCGGAGGTCGTCGGCTACATCGTCGACATCGCCCGCGCCACCCGGACCTCCCCCTCGCTCAGCCTCGGTGTCAGCCCCCGCGGCACCACTGCGCTGCTGAGGACCTCCCGGGCGTGGGCCTGGCTCAACGGACGCGACTTCGTCACCCCCGACGACGTCAAGGCCCTCGCCCACGCCACGCTGGTGCACCGGCTGGGGCTGCGGCCCGAGGCCGAGCTCGAGGGCGTCGACGTCGGCCAGGTGCTCTCCTCGGCGATCGGCTCCGTGCCGGTCCCGCGCTGAGGAGCGCCGTGGCCGTCTCCGGTCGCCTCCCCCTGCTGCTGGCCCTCGGGCTGGTCGCGGTGGTGCTGCGCCCCGCCGTGGGCACGGTGTGGCTGTGGGTGCTGGTCGTCGGCGTGCTCGCGACGGCCGACCTCCTGCTCGCCGCGCGACCCGCCGCCCTGCACCTGGAGCGCCGGCCCGTGCCGACGACCCGGCTGCACGAGGAGGTCGAGAGCGCGCTGCTGGTGCGCAACGACGGGCGCCGACGGGTGCGCGGCGTCCTGCGCGACGCCTGGCAGCCCACCGCCGGGGCCGGGCCCGACCGGCACCGGCTCGACCTGGCCGGCGGCGCGACGGTCCTGCTCCGCACCCCGCTGCGCCCGCGCCGGCGCGGCGACCTGCGCGCCGTCGGCGTCACCGCGCGCTGCTGGGGGCCGCTCGGGCTCGTCGCCCGCCAGGCCACGACGGACCTGCCGGGCAGCGTGCGGGCGCTCCCGGCGTTCGAGTCGCGCAGGCACCTGCCCTCCCGCCTGGCCCGGCTGCGCGACCTCGACGGGCGCGCCGCCGTGCGGGTGCGGGGCCAGGGCACCGAGTTCGACTCGCTGCGCGAGTACGTGCGCGGCGACGACGTGCGCTCCATCGACTGGCGCTCCACGGCCCGCAACCGCTCGGTGGTCGTGCGCACCTGGCAGCCCGAGCGCGACCGCCGGGTGGTGCTCGTGCTCGACACCTCGCGCACCTCGGCCGGCCGCGTCGACGACGTGCCGCGCCTGGACTCCGCCATGGACGCCGCGCTGCTGCTGGGGGCGCTGGCCGCGCGCGCCGGCGACCGGGTCGACCTCCTGGCCGGTGACCGGGTCGTGCGGGCCCGACTGCGCGCGGCCGGGGCCCGCGACGTCGCGGCGCGGCTCCAGGAGCAGATGGCCGACCTGGAGCCCGTGATCGTGGAGGCCGACTGGCGCGCGCTGGCCGGCGCCGTCACCGGCCTGGGGCGGCAGCGGGCGCTGGTCGTGCTGCTGACCCCGCTGGAGCCCGCCGCGGTCGAGGAGGGCCTGCTGCCCGTGCTGCCCGTGCTGGTGCGCCACCACCGGGTGGTGCTGGCCTCCGTGCGCGACCCCGCGCTCGACCGGCTGGCCGCCGCCCGCGGCACCGCCGAGGAGGTGTACGCCGCCGCGGCGGCCGAGCAGGTGCTCGAGCGCCGGACCCGCACCGCCGAGCTGCTGCGCGCCCTCGGGGTCGACGTGGTCGACGCCGACGCCGAGCGGCTGCCCCCCGCGCTGGCCGACCACTACCTCGGGCTCAAGGCCCGCGGGCTGCTGTAGGGGCTCAGGCCTGGGTGGCGACCCGGTCCTCGAGCAGCGCGGCGTCGAGGTCGCCGGTGTGGCCCCGCTGCACCGCGCGGCGGCCCAGCACGAGGACGTAGGCGAGGAACACCGCCTCGGCGAGCACGCCGATGCCCACCCGGGCCCTGGTGGGTAGCCCCGAGGGCGTCACGAAGCCCTCGATGGCCCCCGAGACGAGGAGCACCACGACCAGGCCCAGTGCGACCGTGCCCGCCGTGCGGCCCTCGCGCGCGATCGACTGCGCCCGCGACAGCGCGCCGGGCTCGATCCACGACCAGAACAGCCGCAGGCCCACCCCGCCGGCCACGAAGACGGCCGTGAGCTCGAGCAGCCCGTGGGGCAGGATGAGGCCCCAGAACTGCTGCCCCCGGTCGGCGCGGTGCATGATCGAGCCGATGATCGCGAGGTTGCTGATGTTGGTGAAGAGCACGTAGACCACCGGCAGGCCCAGCACCCCGAGGGCGATGCAGAGCGCGGCGACCCAGGCGTTGTTGACCCACACCTGGGTGGCGAAGCTGCCAGCGGCGTACTCGCTGTAGTAGCCCTCGAAGTCCTGCTGCACCAGCTGGTCGACCTCGGCGGGCGAGAGCAGCGACTGCTCGACCACCGGGTTGTCGAGCAGCCACAGCATCATCACCGCGGTCACCACCACGTTGCCGGCCAGGCAGCCCAGCCACCACCAGCGCAGCCGGTAGAGAGCGGCGGGGAAGCGGTCGACGAAGAACGACGCCACCGTGCGCCACGAGCCGACCCGGGTGCCGACGGCGCGGTTGCGGGCGCGCGCCAGCAGCGAGGAGAGGTGGGCCACCAGCGTCGGGTCGGGGGCCGAGGCCCGCACGACCGAGAGGTGGGTGCCGACGCGCTGGTAGAGCTCGACCAGCTCGTCGCTGGCCGCCCCGTCGAGGCGCCGGCGGCCCACGAGCTCCTCGAGCTGCTGCCAGTCGCGCGCGTGCGCCTGCACGTAGGCGTCGAGGTCCACGCGCCCAGCCTAGACTGGCGGCGATGTCGACCCCCGAGCGCGCGCACCTCACCGCCGACGACCTCGTCACCGGCGACGCGGTCGCCCTCGACCTGCCGGCGGCCGGGCTCGGCGCCCGGATGGTGTCGGGGCTCATCGACGTGGTGGTCACCGTGGCGCTGCTCGTGGCCGTCGTGCTCCTGCTGCTCACCGCGACCCTGCAGGCCGACCAGGCCCTCGCCACCGTGGGCATGATCGGCTCGCTGATCGTGGTCTTCCTGGTCGTGCCGACCACGGTCGAGACGCTCACCCGCGGCAAGTCGCCGGGCAAGTGGGCGATGGGGCTGCGCACGGTGCGCGACGACGCCGGGCCGATCTCCTTCCAGCACGCCTTCGTGCGGTCGCTGGTCGGCTTCGTGGAGGTCTACGCCTTCACCGGGGCCCCGGCCTTCCTCTCCGCGCTGGTCAGCTCCCGGGGCAAGCGGCTGGGCGACTACGCCGCGGGCACCTACGTCGTGCGCGAGCGGGTGCGTCTGCAGCTCGCGCCGCCGCTGCCGATGCCGCCACCGCTCGCCGCGTGGGCCCGCGGCGCCGACATCGCGCCGCTGCCCCTGGGCCTCGCGGTCGCCGTGCGTCAGCTGCTGGGGCGCATGGGTCAGGTGGACCCTGCGGCGCGCGCGGGCCTGGCGGCGCGCCTGGCCGAGCAGGTGGCCCCGCACGTCTCACCGCCCCCGCCGCCCGGCACCCCGCCCGAGGCGTTCCTGGTGGCCGTCGTGGCCGCGCGCCGCGAGCGCGACACCGCGCGCCTGGAGCGCGAGGCCCGGATGCGCCAGCGGCTCACCGCACGCGGCTGAGCCCCCGACCGCGTCGGTCGGGGGCTCAGCGCGGGGCGACTGCTCAGTAGCTGGTGAAGAGCAGGCGGTTGGGCGAGCCGTTGACGCCGGAGACCACGTTGGTGGTGGCGTTGCCGAGGAGGGCGTTGGTCACCGTGGCCGGGGAGGCCGAGGGGTTGGTCTGGAGGTACTGCGCGGCCACGCCCGCGACGTGCGGGGAGGCCATCGAGGTGCCCGAGATGGTGTTGGTGGCCGTCGAGCTGCCGATCCACGCCGAGGTGATCGAGGAGCCCGGAGCGAAGATGTCCACGCAGGAGCCGTAGTTGGAGTACGACGCACGGGCGTCGCTCGACGTCGTGGCGCCGACGGTGATGGCCGACGCGGCGCGGGCGGGCGAGACGTTGCACGCGTTCTGGTTCTCGTTGCCGGCCGCGACGACGGTGGTGACACCGGCGTTGACCATGCGCTGGATGGCGGCGTCGGTGGCGCTGTCGGCGGGGCCGCCCAGGCTCATGTTGGCCACGGCCGGGCGCACGCCCTGGCCGGCGACCCAGTCCATGCCCGCGATGACGCCGGAGTTGGCGCCCGAGCCCTGGCAGTCGAGCACGCGCACGGGCACGAGGGTGACCTGCTTGGCCACGCCGTAGGTCGAGCCGCCGACGGTGCCGGCGACGTGGGTGCCGTGGCCGTTGCAGTCGCTGGTGCCGCGGCCGTCGTTGATGGCGGTGGCGCCCGCGGCGACGCGGCCGGCGAAGTCGGCGTGCGAGGCGTTGATGCCGGTGTCGATGACGTAGGCCCGCACGCCGGAGCCGGTGGCGTTGTAGGTGAAGGTGCCCGAGCGGGGCAGCGAGCGCTGGTCGATGCGGTCCAGGCCCCAGGTGGCGTTGCTCTGGGTGGCGGAGATCGTCACCACGGCGTCCTGCTGCACGAACTGCGTGTCGGGGTCGGCACGCACGGCGTCGAGCTGCTCGGGGGTCAGCCGCGCGGCGTAGCCGCCCAGGTCGTCGTAGACCTCGGTGACCTTGCCGCCCTCGCCGGCGACGGCGCCGTCGGCCTCGGCGCGGACCTTGTCGGCCCCCTCCTTCAGCACGACGATGTAGCGCCCGGAGATCGCGTCGGAGCTGCGCAGCAGCGGGGCGGAGCCTGCCTCGGCCGGCGCGGTGGCGACGGTGTCGGAGCCGGCGGGGAGCGCGGTGGCGGCGGGGCTGCCCGCGACGCCGACCGCACCGAGGGCGAGCGCGGCGAGGGCCGCGGTCGACAGGGCTGCGTGCTTGACCATCTTCATGACCTCCAAGGACCGGGTCCCGGTCCCCACGTAGGACACACGTCCCGAGAGCGGACGGTGGACGACACCACGTCGTCGGGCACAACCTCTCCCGCACGCACACCCGGTGACTAGCGGGGAAACCCTCGCAGCGACCCTCGCGGCACCCTCGCCGACCGGTCGGGTCAGACCCGGCGGTAGACCAGGTCGGTGATGTCCCGGCCGGCCTCGACGCCCTTGCGCTCGAACTTCGTCACCGGACGCTCGCCCCAGCGCTCCACGACGCCGCCCTCCAGGGCGGGCTCGGCGTCGAGGACGGCCTCCATCTGCTCGGCGTAGTCGCCCCAGTCGGTGGCCAGGCGCCACACGCCGCCGGGGCGCAGGCGGGAGGCGACCAGCGCCGCGAAGTCGGCGTCCACCAGGCGACGCTTGCGGTGCTTCTTCTTGTGCCACGGGTCGGGGAAGAACGTCCAGACCTCCTCCAGGGCGCCCGGGGCGATGCGGTGCTCGGTGGTCCACACGGCGTCGACCCCGCAGAGGCGCACGTTGGTCGCCCCCGTCTCGGCCAGCCGCCACAGGGTGTCGGCCACGCCCGGGCGCCACACCTCCAGCGCCAGCACGTCGTACGTCGGTCGCGCTGCGGCCAGGACCGCGGTGGCCTCCCCCACGCCCGAGCCGATCTCGAGGATCATCGGCGCCTGCCGGCCGAACCAGGCGGCCCAGGAGAAGTCGGGGTCGTCGACGGCCTCGTCGGGCACGACCAGACCGTCGTGGTGGGCCTCCCACGCCTCGGCCTGGCGCGGGGTGAAGCGCTGGCCGCGCCGGGAGTAGCTGAGCACCTCGCGCACCCGACGGCCGTCGTCGGTGAGCTTGAGGTGGGGGCGGGCCGGGGTCACCCGGTCGGTCATGTCTCTCCTCGGCGTTGCTGGCGCTGGTGCGGGTGCTGGGGTGGTGCGGACGCGCAAGAGCCCCCAGCCCGAAGGCTGGGGGCTCTCACAGGTGCTTCAGTCGATCACTTGGTGATCTTGGTGACCCGACCGGCGCCGACGGTGCGGCCGCCCTCGCGGATCGCGAAGCGCAGACCCTCGTCCATGGCGATGGGCTGGATCAGCTCGACGGCCATCTCGGTGTTGTCACCGGGCATGACCATCTCGGTGCCCTCGGGCAGCGTCACGACGCCCGTCACGTCCGTGGTGCGGAAGTAGAACTGCGGGCGGTAGTTGTTGAAGAACGGCGTGTGACGGCCGCCCTCCTCCTTCGACAGGATGTAGACCGAGGCGTCGAAGTTGGTGTGCGGGGTCGTGGTGCCCGGCTTGATGACGACCATGCCGCGCTCGATGTCCTCGCGCTTGGTGCCGCGCAGGAGGAGACCGACGTTCTCGCCGGCCTGGCCCTCGTCGAGCAGCTTGCGGAACATCTCGACACCGGTGACGGTCGACTTCTGGGCCTTCTCGCGGATGCCGATGATCTCGACCTCCTCGTTGACCTTGACGATGCCGCGCTCGATGCGACCGGTGATGACGGTGCCGCGACCGGTGATCGTGAAGACGTCCTCGACGGGCATGAGGAACGGCTTGTCGGTCTCACGCTCGGGGGTCGGGATGGCCTCGTCGACCGCGTCCATGAGCTCCATGATCGAGTCGCCCCACTTGGCGTCGCCCTGCAGCGCCGGGAAGGCGGCCACGCGGACGACCGGGATGTCGTCGCCGGGGAACTCGTACTCCGAGAGGAGCTCGCGCACCTCCATCTCGACGAGCTCGATGAGCTCCTCGTCGTCGACCATGTCGCACTTGTTGAGCGCGACGACCAGGGCGGGCACGCCGACCTGGCGGGCGAGCAGCACGTGCTCACGCGTCTGGGGCATGGGGCCGTCGGTCGCGGCGACCACGAGGATCGCGCCGTCCATCTGAGCCGCGCCGGTGATCATGTTCTTGATGTAGTCGGCGTGACCGGGGCAGTCGACGTGCGCGTAGTGGCGGTTCTCGGTCTGGTACTCGACGTGCGCGATCGAGATCGTGATGCCGCGCTGACGCTCCTCGGGAGCCTTGTCGATGTCCTCGAACGCCGAAGCGGCGTTGAGGTCCGGGTGCTTGTCGTGCAGCACCTTCGTGATGGCAGCGGTCAGCGTCGTCTTGCCGTGGTCGATGTGACCGATGGTGCCGATGTTGACGTGCGGCTTGGTCCGCTCGAACTTCGCCTTAGCCACGGTGGGCTCCTCCTGTGGTGGTTGTTGCTTGACTCGTACTTGCTGGGGGTGGTGCCGAGGATCTGTCGCTGCGCAACCCTAGAGGGTCACTCGCCACGGACCTTCTTGATGATCTCGTCGGCGATGTTCGAAGGAACCTCGGCGTACGAGTCGAACTCCATCGAGTACGACGCCTGGCCGGAGGTCTTGGACCTCAGGTCGCCGACGTACCCGAACATCTCGGACAGGGGCACGAGGGCGTTGATGACCATGTCACCGTGCCGCTCCTCCTGCGCCTGGATCTGGCCGCGCCGCGAGTTGATGTCACCGATGACCGTGCCGAGGAAGCCCTCGGGGGTGGTGACCTCGACCGCGAACATCGGCTCGAGCAGGACCGGCTTGGCCATGCGTGCGGCCTCCTTGAAGGCCTGGTTGCCGGCGATCTTGAACGCGAGCTCGGAGGAGTCGACGTCGTGGTAGGCGCCGTCCTCGAGGGTGAACTTCACGTCGACCATCGGGTAGCCGGCGAGCACGCCGAACTCCATGGCCTCCTGGCCGCCCTGGTCCACCGACGGGATGTACTCGCGCGGGACGCGACCGCCGGAGACGCTGTTGACGAACTCGTAGCCGGCACCCGTGCCGGTCTCCGGGTCGATGTTGGGGCCGAGGTTGATGACGACCTTCGCGAACTGGCCCGAGCCACCGGTCTGCTTCTTGTGGGTGTAGCTGTGGCCCTTGACCTCCTTGCGGAGGGTCTCGCGGTAGGCGACCTGCGGCTTGCCGACGGTGGCCTCGACGCGGAACTCGCGCTTCATGCGGTCGACGAGGATCTCCAGGTGGAGCTCGCCCATGCCGGCGATGATCGTCTGGCCGGTCTCCTCGTCGGACTTGACCGTGAAGGTCGGGTCCTCGTCGGAGAGGCGCTGGATCGCCATGCCCAGCTTCTCCTGGTCGCTCTTCGTCTTGGGCTCGATCGCGACCTCGATCACCGGGGCCGGGAACGTCATCGACTCGAGGACGACCTGGTTCTGCGGGTCGGACAGGGTGTGACCGGTCTTGGTGTCCTTCAGACCCATCACCGCCACGATCTGGCCGGCGCCGACCGACGCGATCTCCTCACGCTTGTTGGCGTGCATCTGGTAGACCTTGCCGATCCGCTCCTTGCGGCCGTTGACCGAGTTGACCACGGTCGAGCCGGCCTCGAGCTTGCCGGAGTAGACCCGGACGTAGATCAGCTTGCCCAGGTGCGGGTCGGAGGCGATCTTGTAGGCCAGGCCGGAGAAGGGCTCGTCGTCGGAGGGCTTCCGGACGATCTCCTGCTCCTCGTCCTTGGGCGAGTGACCCACGATGCCGTCGATGTCGAGCGGCGAGGGCAGGTACTTGACGACCGCGTCGAGCAGGGGCTGGACGCCCTTGTTCTTGAACGCGGTGCCGCACAGGACGGGGTTGAGCTTGTCGGCGAGGGTGGCGCGACGGATCGCGGCCTCGAGCTCCTCGACGGTGAAGTCCTCGCCCTCGAGGTACTTCTCCATGATGGCGTCGTCGGCGTCGGCGAGGGTCTCGAGGAGCTTGGTGCGGTACTCCTCGGCCTGCTCGGCCAGCTCGGCCGGGATCTCCTCGACCTCGTAGTCCTCACCCATCTTGGTCTCGCCGCGCCAGGTGAGGGCACGCATGCCGACCAGGTCGACGACACCGAGGAAGTCCGACTCCGCGCCGATGGGCAGCTGGAGCACGAGGGGGGTGGAGTTGAGGCGCTCGACCATCATGTCGACGCAGCGGAAGAAGTCGGCGCCCGTGCGGTCGAGCTTGTTGACGAAGCACATGCGGGGCACGGAGTACTTGTTGGCCTGGCGCCAGACGGTCATGGTCTGGGGCTCCACACCGGCGACACCGTCGAAGACCGCGACGGCACCGTCGAGGACGCGCAGCGAGCGCTCGACCTCGGCGGTGAAGTCGACGTGGCCCGGGGTGTCGATGATGTTGACCTGGTGGTTCTTCCACCAGCAGGTGGTCGCGGCGGACGTGATCGTGATGCCGCGCTCCTGCTCCTGCTCCATCCAGTCCATCGTGGCGGCGCCGTCGTGGACCTCACCGATCTTGTACGAGATGCCGGTGTAGAACAGGATCCGCTCGGTGGTGGTGGTCTTACCGGCGTCGATGTGAGCCATGATGCCGATGTTGCGGACCTTGTTGAGGTCCGTGGTGATGTCGACAGCCACTGTGAGTGCGTTCCTTAGAAAGTGGGAGTGGTGCGGTGGGGACGGAGCCCCTCACGAGGTGAGGGACTCCGCCGTGGTCACCAGCGGTAGTGCGCGAAGGCCTTGTTGGACTCGGCCATCTTGTGCGTGTCCTCGCGCTTCTTCACCGCGGCACCGAGGCCGTTGGAGGCGTCGAGGATCTCGTTCATGAGGCGCTCCGACATCGTCTTCTCGCGACGGTCGGCGGCGTAGCCGACGAGCCAGCGCAGCGCGAGCGTGGTGCCGCGCGTGCCCTTGACCTCGATCGGGACCTGGTAGGTCGCACCACCGACGCGGCGGGACTTGACCTCGATGGCCGGCTTCACGTTGTCCATCGCACGCTTCAGCGTGACGACGGGGTCGGTGCCGGTCTTCTCGCGGCAGCCCTCGAGCGCGCCGTAGACGATGCGCTGAGCGACCTGCTTCTTGCCGTCCATGAGGACCTTCGACACGAGCTGGGAGACCAGCTGCGACCCGTAGACGGGGTCGATGTCGATCGGCCGCTTGGGAGCGGGACCCTTGCGCGGCATGTCAGCTCTTCTCCTTCTTGGCCCCGTAGCGGCTGCGCGCCTGCTTGCGGTTCTTCACGCCCTGGGTGTCGAGCGACCCACGGATGATCTTGTAGCGGACACCGGGGAGGTCCTTCACACGACCGCCGCGGACGAGCACGATCGAGTGCTCCTGGAGGTTGTGGCCCACGCCCGGGATGTAGGCCGTGACCTCGACGCCGCTGGACAGGCGCACACGGGCGACCTTGCGCAGGGCGGAGTTCGGCTTCTTCGGGGTGGTGGTGTAGACGCGGGTGCAGACACCGCGTCGCTGGGGCGAACCCTTGAGGGCAGGCGTCTTGTTCTTCGACACCTTGTCCTCGCGGCCCTTGCGGACCAGCTGGTTGATCGTGGGCACCTGGTGGTTCCCCTTCTGTGTCGCTCTCAGTGCGCGGCGCCTTGCCGGGCACGATCTTCGTGCGCAGGTCGACTGCGCAGGTCCTGCATGTCCGGGTGGTGCGGAGCCAACCGGCGTTGCTCACCCCCGAGGTCGGGCGTGTCGCCCGAGTGACGGTGGCTTTCGTGCAGGCGGCCGGACGGTCAGGACCCGCCGATCACTTCCGAGCACGCGCAACGGCCTGGTTGTCCCAGACACGATGACCGAGGCTACCCGGCGCCTCCAGCCCGGTCAAAACGCTGCGGAGCCCGCCACTGAGCCGCACGAGCACCGTCACGGCGAGCGCCACGCCGACCAGGGTGAGACTACCGCCGACCACCAACGTCCACCGGGCGCCGAGGTGCTCCCCCACCCAGCCGATGAAGGGCGAGCCCAGCGGCGTGCCGCCCATGACGATGGTCATGTAGAGCGCCATGACCCTCCCCCGCAGCGCCGGGTCGGACTCCAGCTGGAGGGTGGCGTTGGCGGAGTTGAGCAGGGTGAGGGTGCAGAAGCCGATCAGGGGCACGAAGCAGGCGAAGACCAGGTACGACGGGAGCAGCCCGGCCACGATGTTGGCCACGCCGAAGCCCACCCCCGAGAGCACGAGCAGCCGCAGCCGGATCCGGGTGCGCCGCGCCGCCAGGAGCGCCGCCACCAGCGAGCCGACCGCCATCGCCGAGCCCAGCACGCCGAACTCGCTGGCGCCCAGGCCGTAGACCTCGGTGGCCATGAGCGCGGAGGTGATCTGGAAGTTCATCCCGAAGGTGCCGGCGAAGAAGACCAGCACCAGGATCATCATCATCTTCGGCTGGCTGCGCACGTAGCGCACCCCCTCGCGCAGCATGCCCGGGTTGCGCCCGCGCAGCTCGGTGGTGTGCAGCAGCGCGGTGTCCATGCGCTGCAGCTGCCAGATCACCGCGGCGTAGGACACGGCGTTGACCAGGATCACCCAGCCCGTCGCCCGGGCCCCGCCGCCGAGCGCGCCGATCATCAGCCCGGCCAGCCCGGGCCCGGCGATGCGTGCGGTGTTGAAGGCCGCGGAGTTGAGGCTGACGGCGTTGGTGACGTCGTCGCGACCGACCATCTCCGAGACGAAGGACTGCCGCGCGGGGGCGTCGAAGGCCGACCCGATCCCGAAGAGGAAGGCCAGCACGAAGACGTGCCACGTCTGGGCCGCACCGGTCACCGCGACCACGCCCAGCACCAGCGAGCAGACGGCCATCGTCACCTGCGTGACCTGGAGCAGCCGGCGCTTGGGGAAGCGGTCGGCGACGACCCCGGCGTACGGGGAGAGCAGGAGGACGGGCAGGAACTGCAGGCCCGTGGTGATGCCGAGGGCCGTGCCCCCGCCGCCGAGGCTGAGCACCAGCCAGTCCTGGGCGACCCGCTGCATCCACGTCCCGGTGTTGGAGACCACGCTGCCGGCGAGGTAGAGCCGGTAGTTGTGGTTGGCCAGGGCGCGGAACGTGGGGCTCACGCAGCGATCAGTCCTTCGGGGTCCAGGGGGCGGGGCGTCAGTCGAGGCGGGCGAGCCGCTCGAGGATGGGGGCGGCGCCGCGCAGGGCGGCACGCTCGTCGGGGCTGAGCGAGGCCAGCGCGGTGGCCAGCCACTCGTCGCGGCGGCGGCGGTCGGCCAGCACGGTCGCGCGGCCGAGGTCGGTGAGCGTCACGACCACCTTGCGGCCGTCGTCGGCGTCGGCGCGACGGTCCACGTGACCCCGCTCGGCCAGGGCGTTAACCACCCGGGTCATGCTCGGCGGCTGCACCCGCTCGTGGGCGGCGAGCGCGCCCACCGTGAGGTCGCCCTGACGGAAGAGCGCGCCGAGCACGGCCATGGCGTTCATCGACAGGTCGTTGTCGGGGTGGCGCTCCGCGGCCAGCCGGCGGCGCAGCCGCATCACCGAGAGCCGCAGCTCCGAGGCGAGCCCCGCGTCGGTGCGGGCGACCTTCTCCGTGGTGGGCATGTCGTGAGCATAACTCATTACCCTTGCTAAGCATTCCCGCGACGGGAGGCCCGACCCGGTCGCGCCGGGCCGGGCCTGCCCGGGTCAGGCCAGCAGGTCGGTGATCGGGTCGATCGCGAAGTAGACGACGAACAGCGCGGCCACGACCCACATCAGCGGGGCCACGGCGCGCGCCTTGCCGCGCACGACCTTGATCAGCACGAAGGCGAGGAAGCCGGCGCCGATGCCGACGGTGATCGAGTAGGTGAAGGGCATGAGCACGATGGTGAGGAAGGCCGGCAGCGCGATCTCCAGGTCGTCCCAGTCGATCTCGCGCACCTGCTGCATCATCAGGAAGCCCACCAGCACCAGGGCCGGCACGGCCGCCTCCGACGGGATCACCGCGACCAGCGGCGCGAGGAAGATGGTGAGCAGGAACAGCACCCCGGTGACCACCGAGGCCAGCCCGGTGCGCGCGCCCTCGCCGACCCCGGAGGCCGACTCGATGTAGGAGGTGTTGGACGAGACGCCGGCCGCGCCGCCACCGGCCGCGGCCAGCGAGTCGACGACCAGGATGCGCCGGGTGCGCGGGGGCATGCCGTCCTCGTCGAGCAGGTCGGCCTCCGCACCGATGGCGGTCATGGTGCCCATGGTGTCGAAGAAGTCGGCCAGCAGCAGGGTGAAGACCAGCAGCAGCGCGGCGACCACGCCGATGCGGTCGAAGGAGCCGAGCAGCGAGAACTCCCCCAGCGTGCCGAAGTCGGGCGAGGCCACCAGGTCGGAGGGGAGCTCGGGCGTGGTGAGGCTCCAGCCGCCGACGTGTCCGATCTCCTCGACCAGCACGGCCACGGCGGTGGTCACGACGATGGCCACGAGGATCGCCCCGCGCACCTGGCGCACCCACAGCGCCACCACGAGCACCAGGCCGAGGGCGAAGACGAGGACGGGCCAGCCCGAGAGCTGACCGGTGGCGCCGAGCTGCACCGGCACGGTGGTGCCGGCGGCGTCGGGGATGCGCTGCACGAAGCCGGCGTCGACGAAGCCGATGAGGGCGATGAAGAGCCCGATGCCGACCGAGATGGCCACCTTGAGCTGCGCGGGCACGGCGTGGAAGACGGCCTCGCGGAAGCCGGTCAGCACGAGCACCAGGATCACCAGGCCCTCGAGCACGACCAGGCCCATCGCGTCGGCCCAGGTCATCTGGGAGGCCACCGAGAAGGCCACGAAGGCGTTGAGCCCCAGCCCGGTGGCCAGCGCCATCGGGTAGTTGGCCACCACCCCCATCAGGATCGTGGCCACCCCCGCGACCAGCGAGGTGCCCGCCGCGATCACCGCGAGGTTGCCCGGCCCGGGGCCGCCCAGCGTCTGGCCGTCGGCGTCGAGGGCGAAGCCCAGGATGAGGGGGTTGAGCACGACGATGTAGGCCATGGTCACGAACGTGACCACGCCGCCGCGCACCTCGCGGGCCACCGTCGAGCCGCGCTGGGAGATCTGGAAGAAGCCGTCGATGCCGGCAGGACGGCCCACGGGGCGCACAGGACTGCTCACGGGGAGCAACCTTCTCAGCCCGGGCACCGTCGCTGTCAACGCGGACCGACCTGTGGTCCTCCCCGTGGTCCTCCCCGTGGTCCGCGTGGTGGGGCGAGGGCCACTACAGTCGCCCGCGTGGAGCTCCGCGACGACCAGCCGACGCAGCACGAGATCGGCAACCGCACCTACGTCGTCGCCGACGTCGAGCCGCTCGACATCGACGGCGTGCGCACCGTCTGGGTCGGGGTCGGGCTGTGGTTGCTCGCCTTCGTCGCCCTCCTCCCGTTCTACGGCCGGCTCGAGGAGTCGGGACGCACCTGGTGGCTGTGGACGTGCCTGTCCGGCTTCGGCCTGGGCCTGCTGGGCGTCGAGTACTGCCGCCGGCGCCGCCGGGCCCGCGCCGACCAGGCCGACCAGGCCGACCAGGCCGACCGGGCCGATGACTGAGCCGTCGCCGCCGACGCGCTGGGCCCGGGGCGGGGAGGCCAACGCCGGCTACGCGCTGCGCTTCGCCGAGCTGGTCGAGGCCGGCGACGACGTGGACGGCGAGGCCCGGCTGGCCGACGCGCTGCTCCCCCGCGGCGGTCGCGTGCTCGACGCGGGCTCGGGCATGGGGCGCGTCGGCGCCGCGCTCCTCGGTCGCGGGCACCAGGTCGTGGGCTGCGAGCCCGACGCGGCGCTCGTGGCGCAGTCGCGGCGCACCTACCCCGGGCTGACGGTGCTGCCGGTCGACGTCCTCGAGCTCAACCCCGCGGTGCTCGAGGCCGCCGGCGCCCCGACCGGCTTCGACCTGGTCACCTGCGTGGGCAACGTCATGATCTTCCTGGCCGAGGGCACCGAGAGGGCGGTGCTGCGCCGGCTGCGCGACCTGCTCTCACCGACGGGACGCCTCCTCGTCGGCTTCCACCTGGAGGGCGGGCCCACGACCAGCCGGGTCTACCCCGCCGCGGAGTTCGTCGCCGACGCCGAGGCCGCCGGCCTGCGCGTCGACCTGCGCCTGGGCGGCTACGACCTGCGCCCCGTCGACCCGGCGTACGCCGTGTGGGTGCTGAGCCGCGACGACGCGCCGGCCGCCGCGGGCGACCACCGCACCGTCACCCACGACCCGGCCTGAGCGGCCCGGCGCGGGAGGCCGGGCTCAGAAGCGCTCGACGTCGCCCGGGGTGAGGGTGTCGAAGACCGGCTCGGGCACGGGCACGGGCTCGTGCTTCTTGGCCAGGCGCACCTCGGAGTGGGCACCGCAGCCGTGGTCGAAGGAGACCACGCGACCGTCGTCGTTGGCGTCGCCGTTGGCGCAGACGCCGAAGGTGTCCGACAGCGGGCCGGCCAGACGCACGAGGAAGCCGCAGGAGTGGCAGTGGTCGGGGGCGGCCTGGGCCAGCGCCGAGCCGGGGCCGGCGTCACCGTCGTACCACCGCTGGGCCGCGAGGTCGCGGCCCTCGACCGACAGGGTGCGGACGCGGCCCAGGCCGAGGTCCTGGGCCACCTGGCGCACCTGCGCGCGGTCGTCGGCGTCGAGCGGGTCGTCGCCGTAGGACCAGGTCGGCACGAGGCGCGGGTCGTCGTCGTCGACGGGCAGCAGGTCGCCGGGCGAGAGGTCGCCGGGCTGCAGGCGCTCGCGGTAGGGCACCCAGGCCGGCGCGACGATGGCGGACTCGCCGGGGATGAGGACGACCTCGTCGACGGTGACGGCCTTCTGCCGCGAGGCGCGCGCGACGGTGACCGACCAGCGCCAGCCGGAGTAGCCCTTGCGCAGGCACGCGAACTGGTGGGTGACGACGCGCTCGCCCTCCACGAGGTGCCCGAGGTGGTCGCCGACGTCGACGGCGTCGACCTCGGCGAGCAGGGCCTCCCGGGCGGCGTCGACGGCCGCGACCGTCGCGGGGTCGGGCTTGGCGCGCAGCACAGTGGTCACGGCGGGCAATCATGCCTCCTCCCACCCCGCGTGTCAGGTCGGGGTCCCGTGTCCCTCCCCTCGGACGGTCGGACCCCCAGGGCAGGATGTGCCCATGACCTCGCACGGACCCGACCCGGCCGACGAGCCGACCGTGCGGATGCCGCGTGCGCGCACCCGGTCGGTGGGGCGCGGCCTGGGCACGGGCGTGCGCGCCGGAGCCCGCGGGGTGGCCGGTGTCGCCCGCGGCACCGGGCGCGCCAGCCGCTACGTCGGGCGCCAGGCCGTGCGCGCCTCCCACGCCCAGGGCGCCGACCGCTCCGGGCTGTCGCGGCTGATCCAAATGCACTTCTTCAACACCGCCGGCGACGCGGCGGTGGCGATCTCGCTGGCCGGCAGCCTGTTCTTCCAGGTGCCCTCGGGCGAGGCGCGCGGGCAGGTGGCGCTCTTCCTGGGGCTGACGATGCTCCCCTTCGCGATCGTGGCGCCGCTCATCGGCCCCTTCCTCGACCGCTTCAGCCACGGTCGCCGATGGGCGATCGGGGCGACCATGGCGATCCGGGCCGTGCTGTGCCTGACCCTGGCCGGGGCGGTCAACGGCGAGTCGCCGCTGCTCTTCGCCGCCGCCCTGGGGGTGCTGGTCTCCTCCAAGGCCTATGGCGTGACCCGCGCCGCCGCGGTGCCCCGGCTGCTGCCCGACGACTTCACGCTGGTCAAGGCCAACGGGCGCGTCTCCATGGCCGGCATCGTCGGTGCCACCGTCTCCGCCCCCCTCGCCGGGCTGGCCTCCCTGGCCGGCCCCGAGTGGTCGCTGCGCTACGCCTTCCTGCTCTTCGTGGCCGCCACGGTCGCGGCCATCCGGCTGCCCGCCTCCGTCGACTCCAGCCAGGGCGAGGAGACGATGGTGCTGATGGCGCCGCCCGCCGACCGCGCCGTCGGCGACGGCACCACGCGCTCGGGGCGGCCCCGCACCCGGATCCCCACCGCCGTCGCCTTCGCGCTGCGCGCGAACTGCGGGCCGCGCTGGCTCTCCGGCTTCCTGCTGATGTTCATGGCCTTCCTGCTGCGCGAGAACCCTCCCGCGAGCAGCCTGCGCCCCGAGCTGCTCATCGGGATCGTCGTGGGCGCCGCCGGCGCCGGCAACGCCCTCGGTGTCGCGGCCGCCGCCCTGCTGCGGCGGATCAACCCCGCCGTGACCGTCGTGCTCGCGCTGCTGGCCGGCACCGGGGCGGCCCTGGTCGCCACGCTGTTCTACGGCGTGCTCCCGCTGGCCCTGCTCGGCCTGGTGGCCGGCCTGTCGCAGTCGCTCGCGAAGTTCTGCCTCGACGCCACCATCCAGCGCGACATCCCCGAGCGGGTGCAGGCCAGCGCCTTCGCCCGCAGCGACACCACCCTCCAGCTGGCCTGGGTGGTCGGCGGCTTCATCGGCATCGCGCTGCCGCTCGAGCCCGCCCGGCTCGGCCTCGGCGTCGCCGTGGCCGTGCTCGGGGCGTGGTCGGTCTTCGTGCTCAGCTCCTCGCGCGGGGCCGTGCGGTCGGTCGCGCGCGTCTCCTGAGCGGCCTCAGAGCTCCAGCTCGTCGGCGAGGGCCCGCAGCAGCTTGGCCGTCGGACGCGCGGTGCGCGCGTCGGGGTGGCGGCCGTGGCGGTAGGCCTCGCCCACGCCGTCGAGCAGCGTGATGAGGTCCTCCACGATCGGCGCCATCTCGTCGGGCTTCTTGCGCCGCGCCTGCGACTGGTTGCGCGCCACCGAGGTCGGGGCGTCGAGCACGCGCACCTGGAGGGCCTGCTCGCCGCGACGACCCTGCGCCACCCCGAACTCCACCCGGGTGCCCGGCTTGATCGACGTCGTGCCGGCCGGGAGGGCGTCGGCGCGGACGTAGACGTCGTCGCCGCCGTCCTGGGAGAGGAAGCCGAAGCCCTTCTCCGCGTCGAACCACTTGACCTTGCCACTGGGCACGGCGACTTCCCCCGTCAGCTCTGCGTCGGGCCCCTGCGGACCGACCGACGGGAAGGATATGTGGGGCCCGGTGAGCCCCGCCATCGGGTTCAGAGCAGCTCGGGCGCCAGGGTCGAGACCCCGACGACCAGGCCCGCGAGGTTGGCCGCGAGCAGCACCAGCACCCACACCACGACCGGCAGCCGGGTCAGCCGGGCCAGCTGGTCGGGGTCGGAGCCCCGGCGTCGCGCCGCCCCCGCGCCCAGCAGCTCCAGCAGCGGCCGGGGCGAGGCCAGCAGCAGCAGCCAGGCGATGAGGTACGCCGCCACCGCCTGCGCGGTCGGCCCGCCGGCCCAGGAGACCAGGCCCACGCCGGCCCCGAGGACGACCAGGGCCAGGGCGCCGTACAGGTTGCGGACCCACAGCAGCATCAGCGCCGACAGCACCACCAGGCCCCACAGCAGGGCGAGGCTGCGCCCCGCCGCGAGCGCGAGGGCGGCCACGAGGCCCAGCAGCGCCGGGGCGAGGTAGCCCGCGGCCAGCATCGCCACCATGCCCGGACCACGCGGCCGGCCCCGCGACAGCGTCACGCCGGAGGTGTCGGAGTGCAGCCGGATGCCCTGCAGCCGGCGCCCGACGAGGACGGCGACGAGGGCGTGGCCGGCCTCGTGGACGACGGTGACGGCGAGCCGGACCCGCGGCCAGGTCCCGGGGGCGAGCACGAGCAGCGCCGCGACGGCGCCGGTGAGCAGCACGAAGCGGGCCTCGGGCACGGGCTGGCGCGAGGTCACGTCGCCCCAGAGCCGGGCCCAGGTGTCGGCCCAGGTGTCGGCCCAGGTGTCGGCCCAGGTGTCCCCCGCGCTCACCGCCAGCGCTCGGGGTCGGGCAGGGCGTCGTTGAGCCCCCCGGACCGGAAGCCGCGCTCGGCGATGCCGGCGTGGGCGAAGCCGGCCTCGCGGACCCGGGCCAGCACGGCGCCGGCGAGCACCGACGGCAGCGGGAGCAGGGCGGCGTCGAGCTCGACGGACGCGCGGTCCTCGCCCAGGTCGCGCACCCGCAGGTCGCGCAGCGGCAGCCCGGCGCCCGTGACCGACTCGCGCACCGCGGCCTCGGCCCGCTCGACGCGGGCCAGCCGGTGGGGGGTGACCTCGACGCCGTAGGCGACCCGGGAGGACAGGCAGGCCGCCGCCGGCTTGTCCCAGGTGGGCAGGGCCCAGCGACGCGAGACCTCGCGCACCTGCGCCTTGGTGAGGCCGGCGTCGGCGAGCGGGGTGATCGCCCCCCGCTCGGCGGCGGCGCGGATGCCGGGGCGGAAGCCGGCGACGACGTCGTCGGCGTTGGTGCCCGTGGCGACGTGCTCGACCCCGCGCTCGCGGGCCAGCGGCACGAGCACGTCGAGCAGCTCGGCCTTGCAGAAGAAGCACCGGTCGCCGTCGTTGGCGCGGTAGCCCTCGCGCTCCATCTCGTGGGTGCGCGGGGTGAGCACCTCCACGCCGAGGCCCTCGGCGAAGGCGCGGGCGGGGTCGCGCTCGGCCGCGGGCAGGGAGTCGGAGTAGCCGGTCACCGCCAGCACCCGCCCGGGCCCGAGGGCCCGCACGGCCGCGGCCAGCAGCAGGGCGCTGTCGGCCCCGCCGCTGTAGGCCACGGCCAGCGACCCCAGGTCGGCCAGCCGGGCCTCGAGCGCCGCCACCCGCGTGGTCAGCACGTGGTCGTCGAGCCACCCGGGGAAGTCCTCGAGGCTGTCGAGCACCACGTGGGTGCCGGCGTCGAGCAGCTCCTCGCGGGTGCAGCCGCCGGTGAGCACCGAGACGCTCGTGGCCCCCGCGGCCAGCGCGCCCTCGACGTCGTGCACGTGGTCGCCGACGTAGACGCCCGCGCCCTCGCGGCGCAGCGCGGTCGCCTTGCCCGCGCCCCAGACCCACCCCTCGAGCACGTCGACGTCGAGTCCGAGGTGCTCGACGTGGCGCCGGGCGTTGTCGGGGAACTTGCCGGTCACGAGCACGATGCGGCCGCCGTGGCTGCGCACGGCCGCCAGCGCCTCGTGGGCGCCCGGCAGCACGGGCGTGGTGGTCACGGCGTGGTCGGGGTAGAGCGCGCGGAAGCGGTCGCCGGCCGGACCCACCGCCTCGGCCGGCAGGTGGGGCGCGAGGAGCTGGTCGAGCGGGGGGCCGAGCCGGGCGGTCATCTCCTCCACCGGCAGGGCGACGCCCAGCTCGTCGCCGAGCACGCGCAGCAGCGCACGGAAGCCGGGGGCGGTGTCGATGAGGGTCATGTCGAGGTCGAAGCCGACCACCGGCGGCACGGCGGAGGGCGTCGGGGGCATGCCCGGAGCCTACGTGCGCGCACCCCTCGACCCCCGGCTGTGGGGTTCGCCTCCCGCTGCGCCCGGCTGTCGGTCACAATGGGTGGTTCCCGCCCCCGCGCCCGCCCCGCGACCCACCGACGAGGACCCCGTGACCGCCGCCCGCCGCTCCCGCAGCCGCCGCGCCGTCCGTCGCGCCGTGGCGGCCGCGGTCGCGCTGGTCGGGGCCGCGGCCCTGGCCGGTCCCGCCCCGGTCGCCGCTGCGCAGGACGGCACCGACCTGTGGCTGGTCACCCTCGCCGGACCCGGCACGGCCGGCGACACCTTCCCGCTGCCCGAGACGATGCTCGAGCTCAGCATGCGCGGCCAGCAGGACGCCGTGCTCGCCGCCGTGGGCGCCCCGGAGCCGGTCTACCGCTGGACCTCCGCCCTCAACGGCGTCGCCGTGCGCCTGACCCGGGCCCAGGCCGACGAGATCGCCGCCCAGCCCGGCGTCGTGGCCACCGAGCGCGACACCGTGCGCCCCCTGGCCGCCGCGCCCGGCCGCGGCAGCGCCACCGAGCGGCTGGTGCCCTCCGGACGCCAGCGCGGAGGCGCCGGCGTCGTCATCGGCGTCGTCGACTCCGGTCTCAGCCCCGACAGCCCCGCCTTCGCCTCGGTGCCGGGCCTGGGTGAGCGGCCCGCGCGCTTCCGCGGCGAGTGCTCGCAGTCCGCCGACTGGGGCGCCAGCGCGTGCAACGGCAAGGTCGTGGGCGGCTCCTGGTTCCTCGCCGGCTTCGGCGAGGACGCGGTGCGCTCGGCCTCCTCGCTCTCCCCCCGGGACGACGACGGCCACGGCACGCAGGTCGCCTCGATCGCCGCCGGCAACGCCGGGGTCGCGGTGCGCGTCGACGACGACGAGCTCGGGTCCTACGCCGGCGTCGCGCCGCAGGCCAGGCTGGCGGTCTACAAGGCCTGCTGGACCGCGCCCGACCCCGCCGACGACGGGTGCTCCACCGCCGACCTGGTCTCGGCGGTGGACCGCGCCACCCACGACCGCGTCGACGTGCTCAACCTCTCGGTGGGCGGGAGCCCGGGCTTCGACGTGCTCGAGCGCGCCCTGCTGGGCGCGGCCGAGGAGGACGTCGTGGTGGTGGCCGCCGCCGGCAACGACGGCGAGCGCGCCTTCGCCTCCCACCCCTCGCCCTGGGTGACGACCGTGGGCGGCACCACCGGTCCCGACCGTCGCGGGAGCGTGGCGCTCGGCGGCGGTGGCCCCGTGGTCGAGGGTCTGATGGCCTCGCCGCGCGACGTCGGGCCGGCACGGCTCGTGGTCGGGGCCGACGTCAGCGCGCCGGGTGCCCGCATCGACGACGCCCGCGTGTGCGCGCCCGGCAGCCTCGACGCTGCGCGGGTGACCGGTGCCGTGGTGCTGTGCGACCGCGGCCGGGTGGGCCGGGTGGACAAGTCCGCGGCGGTGGAGCGGGCCGACGGCGTCGGCATGGTGCTGGCCAACGTGCGGCGCCAGTCGCTCGACACCGACCTGCACAGCGTGCCGACGGTGCACCTCGACCGCGCCGACGGCGACGCCGTGCGCACCTGGTCGCGCTCCCACCCGCTGGCCCGCGTGACCCTCACCTCGCTGGGCACCGACCGCGCCGCGTCGCAGGTCCTGGCGTGGTCGGGCTCCGGCGACCCCGCCGGGGCGGTGGTCAAGCCCGACGTCGTGGCCCCGGCGACCGGCGTGCTCGGCGCCGTGCCCTCCGACGTCCGTGGCACCCGGTGGGCCTTCGCCTCCGGCACCTCGGCCGCCACGGCCATCACCAGCGGCACCGCCGCCCTGCTCGTCGACCGGCGCGGGTGGTCGGCGACCGCGGTGCGCTCCGCCCTCGCCACGAGCGCGGCGCCCGTGCGCGGCACGTCGCCGCTGCGGGCCGGGGCCGGCCGGGTCAGGGCCGAGCGCGCCCTGCGCCCCGGCTTGGTCTACCTCACCGACCCCGCCGACTACCGCGCCTTCATCGACGGCCGGCTCGCCGGACGCGACCCCGAGCAGGTCCTCAACCTGCCCTCGGTGCTGCTGGGTGCCGAGGAGAGCCGCACGCGACGCACGATCACCAACGTCGGCGGGCGCGCCCTCTACTTCTCCTCCTCCGCCCGCGGCTTCGCCCACCACCGCGCGGTGGTCACCCCGGCCGCCGTGCGCCTCGACCCGGGCGAGTCGGCCCGCTTCACCCTGACGCTGACGGCACGCCCCGGGGCGCCTCGCGGCGACGACGGCACGGTCGTGTGGCGCGGGGGCGACG
Organism: Nocardioides sp. Leaf307; assembly: GCF_001423135.1. NCBI lineage: Bacteria > Bacillati > Actinomycetota > Actinomycetes > Propionibacteriales > Nocardioidaceae > Nocardioides > Nocardioides sp. Leaf307. The sequence goes on from NZ_LMNY01000002.1 coordinate 1,026,679, forward strand.
GCACCCGGGCCAGCATCCCGGTCGTCGTCAGCCGCTGACGGTCCCCTCAGGCCAGGCCCAGCGCCTTGGCGCTCTCCTCGCGCATGGCGACCTTGCGGATCTTGCCGGTGACGGTCATCGGGAACTCCTCGACCACCATGACGTAGCGCGGGATCTTGTAGTGCGAGAGCCGTCCCGAGGCGAAGGCCCGCACGGCGGCGGCGTCGAGGGGGGCCGCACCGGGTCGCATCCGCAGCCAGGCGCACAGCTCCTCGCCGTACTTCTCGTCGGGGACGCCGACGACCTGGACGTCCTCGACGTCGGGGTGGGTGTAGAGGAACTCCTCGATCTCGCGCGGGTAGATGTTCTCCCCGCCGCGGATCACCATGTCCTTGATCCGGCCGACGATCGTGCAGTAGCCGTCCTCGCGCATCTCGGCGAGGTCGCCGGTGTGCATCCAGCCGTCGGCGTCGATCGCCTCGGCCGTCTTGGCGGGGTCCTCCCAGTAGCCGAGCATCACGCTGTAGCCGCGGGTGCACAGCTCACCGGGCCTGCCGCGCTCCACGGTGAGCCCGCTGACCGGGTCGACGACCTTGATCTCCAGGTGCGGGTGGACCCGGCCGATGGTGGCGGTGCGTCGCTCCAGGTCGTCGTCGTCACGGGTCTGGCAGGAGACCGGGCTGGTCTCGGTCATGCCGTAGGCGATCGACACCTCGCTCATCCCCATGTCGTCGATGCAGCGTCGCATCACCTCGACCGGACAGATGGAGCCGGCCATGATCCCGCCCCGCAGCGCGCTCAGGTCGTGCGCGGCGACGTCGGGGAGGCTCTGCATGGCGATGAACATCGTGGGCACGCCGTAGAGCACGGTGCACCGCTCGTCCTGCACCACGCGCAGCGTGGTGGCGGCGTCGAAGCCCGGCGCGGGGATCACCATCGTCGCGCCGTGGGTGGTGCAGCCGAGGTTGGCCATGACCATGCCGAAGCAGTGGTAGAAGGGCACCGGGATGCACAGCCGGTCCTCGTGGGTCAGGTTGATCGCCTCGGTGACCATGAAGCCGTTGTTGAGGATGTTGCGGTGGCTGAGCGTCGCGCCCTTGGGGTAGCCCGTCGTGCCGCTGGTGTACTGGATGTTGATGGCGTCGTCGGGACGCAGCCCCGCCTGCCGCTCGGCGAGGGCCTCGGCGGCCACCGCCTCCCCCGCGGCCACCAGGTCGGCCCAGTCGTCGGTGTCGACGTAGACGGCCCGCTCCAGCGCGGGACAGTCCCCGCGGACCTGCTCGACCATGGCGCGGTAGTCGCTGCCCCGGTAGCTGCTGGTCGCCAGCAGCAGGCGCATGCCCGACTGCTCGACCGCGTAGGCCAGCTCGTGGGTGCGGTAGGCGGGGTTGACGTTGACCAGGACGATGCCGGCCTTGGCGGTGGCGAACTGCACGATCGTCCACTCCGCGCAGTTGGGCGCCCACATGCCGACCCGGTCGCCGGGCTCGAGGCCCGCGGCCATCAGCCCGCGGGCCACCGCGTCGACGTCGCGGTCGAGCTCGGCCCAGGTCCACCGGCGCCCGGTGGCGACCTCCACGAGGGCCTCGCGCTCGGCGTACGTCGCGGCCGTGCGGGTGAAGCTCTGCCCGATGGTCTCCTCCAGCAGCGGGGGCGTGGTCTCTCCGGCGGCGTAGGACTCCATGGGAGCAACGTAACGCCCGTCACGTTGTCGCGGGGTTGGCGCGGGCCGCGGCGGGGGCCCTGACGACGACGGACCCCGCCGATCCGGGGATCGACGGGGTCCGAGGAGGACGGGCGGGTCAGCTCGAGCGGCCGACCTTCACCGTCATGTTGCCGTTCTTGGCCACCTTCACCACGCGGATCGTGGTGCCGGTCTGCGGCACGTCGACGCCGAACCAGCCGGGCTGGTAGAAGCCCGGGTGGGTGCCGACGCCGTGCTCGTCGCTGTCGAACCACCACGGGCGGGTGTCGTCGAAGACGGGCTGGGCGCGTCGCGCCGGGACCGTGAACTCGCGGCCCGCGTTGCTCAGGGTCTGGGCCTTGATGCGGCGCAGGCCGAAGGCGGAGTCGGCGGTGTTGACCCGGGTGCGGGCCAGCGTGTCGTCGGCGTAGTGGACGAAGTCCGGGTGCGCGTCGACCGGCAGGACCTGGCCGGAGCCGGGGTGGTCACCGACGTTGTTGTCGGTGTAGGAGGTGTCCCAGTAGGAGATGAGGGCACCGGGGGCGTAGCGGAAGAACTCCACGGTGTCGGGCTTCTTCTCGAGGTCCGGGAAGTTGTAGAGGTGCTTCAGCTGCTTGTCGCGACCGACGTACTGCCGGTTGTCGACGATGTAGGCGTTGAGGAACTCCTCCACCTCGGTGCCGGTCGAGGTCGTGAACCCGTCGAGCTCGAAGGCGGTGTCGCCCTCCTCGGCGGTGCCCACGGTCTCACCGTCGACGGCGACGTTGTCGACCGCGAAGCCCGAGAGCACGAAGGCGCTGTCGGTGCGGTAGCGGAAGCGGATCGTGTCGGTGTCGGCCGGGAGGGTGGCGGTCAGGTCGACCCAGGCCCCGTCGGTCGTGCCCGAGATGCCGGTGCCGTCGGGGTTGAGGCCGCTGGCGTCCTCGCCCTCGAAGCTGACGCTGGTCGGCACGCCGGCGAAGGTCTCGCCGCCGTCGCTGGAGGCCTCGAGGTAGGCGTAGTCCCAACCCTCCTCGATGTCGTAGCGCGTCGTGGCGGTGAGCTCGCCCCCGCCGTCGACGGCCGCGGTCATGCGGGTGTCGAGGTCGTTGCCGGAGGTGGAGTGGTAGAACCGCTCGCCGCCGTCGGCGGCCGGCTCGCCGAGCTGGGAGACGACCTCCTTGTCGGGCAGGATCGTGATCAGGCCGTTGGCGGCGCTGCCCGAGGTCGACTGACCGGGTCGCAGCACGTGGGTGGAGCTGCGTCCGGCGCGGGCGACGTCGTAGTCGAGCCAGCCGAGCTGGAACTTCTCCCAGGCACCGAAGGGCTGCGGGCGGTCGCCGATGCCCGGGTCGCCCGGCAGCGTGCCGCGCGACTGGCTCATCAGGCTCCAGAACTCCACGCTGTTGGAGGCGCCGCCGGTGTTGCCGGAGGTGTCGTAGAGGTCGGGCAGGCCGAGGTCGTGGCCGAACTCGTGGGCGAAGACCGACAGGCCGCCGTTCTCGGGCTGGATGGTGTAGTCGCCCACCCAGACACCGGTCGGGTTGTCGGGGATCTGCACGTTGGCGCCGCTGGCGTCGGAGACGCCGCCCTCGCCGACGTTCACGCCGCCGAGCTGGGCGCCGTCGGCCGGGCCCGTGCCGAGCGGCTCGATCTGGGCGTACCAGCGGTGGCTCCAGATGGCGTCCTCGCCGTAGGTCGGGTCGCCGTCGGCCTCGTCGCCGCCGGCGTGCACGACCTGGAAGTGGTCGATGTAGCCGTCGGGCTCGGAGAAGTCGCCGTCCTCGTCGAAGTCGTAGCGGTCCTGCTGGTCGAAGGTCTTGAGGTAGGCCTGGATCTGCTCCATCGACTGGCCGGCGTCGAGCCGGTCCTGGGTCCACTGCGCGAGGCCGTCGCGGATGAGGAACCAGGTGTTGTTGCAGACGATGTCGCCGCAGGTGTTGCGGCCGTAGCGGGCCTGGTTGAAGGGGACCTTCACCCAGGCGGTCACGTCGCCGTCGACGGAGTACTCACCGGAGGACTGCTGCTCGTAGAACGTGCGCATCCGGTTGAAGTACATGTCGCGGTAGTGCTTGCGGTCGTAGTCGGCCTGCCACAGCGTGGAGTTGTCGGTGGCGCGGTCGGGCTTCGGGATCTCGTTGTGGAGCGGGCCGTCGTAGGTGGTGGCCGGCTCCTGGCCCTCGGTGGTCCCACCGTCGGGGTAGGCAGAGTGGCGGGTGTCGCCGAACTCCGCCAGCACGACGAAGATCTTGTCGGTGCCGGACTGGGCCACGCGGCCGTAGGTGTCCTTGCCGATCTTCTGGCTCTCCCCCGAGCCGCCGTTGCGCAGGCGCTTCTCCACGGCGACCTGGCGCTCAGCCTCGTACTTGGCCTGCCAGGGCATGGTGAGGGAGTCGGTGGGGCGGGGCGCAGCGGCCTCGCCCGACGGGGCCGCCGAGGCGGCCGGGGCAGCCGGCGCGGCGCCGGACTGCGAAGCGGTCAGCGGCAGCGCGAGCGCTGCGGCGACCAAAGACGTGCTCGCGACGACGGCGAGTCTGGACCTGCGCAAAGTCATCCTCCTGGGACGGTTCCGAGTGGCGCTCCAGCGCCCGAGACAGGCCGCTCGGCGAGCCCCGTCGGATCACGGCAGGGTCGGGCGGTCGACCTCGTGCAGTCGACACGCCCGACCCCGGGCACCGGAAGAGGCACAGGCCATCGTTACCGAGTCGTGACCGGTCCGCAGCCCGGCCGACCCGGGGTCACGACTCGCGCGAGACGTCCATGGAGCGGTCGCCGAAGCGGACCTTGTCGCCCGGCAGCAGCGTGACCGCCTTGCCCGCCGACAGCTCGCGGGTGACACCGGAGCGCACCAGCATCGAGCCGTTGGTGGACCCGCGGTCCATGACCACCAGGGCGCCGTCGGGGGCGACGAGGAACTGGGCGTGGGTCTTCGACAGCGACATGTCGGAGGAGGGCAGGGGCACCAGGTGGCGCACGTCCTCCCCGCCTCGGGCCTGCGGCCCGCGACCGACCAGGGCGAGGCCCTCGACGACGAACGACTCCCCGGTGTCGAAGGCGACCCGCCAGCGCGCGGGGGCCGTGGTCGGCGACGACGGCGGGGCGGCGGGCGGTGCGGGCTCGGTGCGGATCCGGCGCCCCGCGGGGGGCGACGGGGGCGGGGGCGGCGGCGCCTGGGGGGCCCGCGGTGCCCGAGGGGCCTGCGCGGGCTTGGCGCGGGCCGGGGCGGGCACGGCGGCCGGGGCAGGCGCGGGAGCGGTCACCGGCTCGGGCTCGGGGGCGGCCAGGCGCAGCGCGGTGAGGTTGACGACGGCGCGCGGGCGCTCGGCCTCGCTCTCGACCTCGGGCGCGGGCCGCACGTCGACGACCACCGAGTGCCCCAGGTGGTCGTGCCAGCCGCGGCGCCGAGCACTGGTGTCCATGACCGCGGTCCACGCCAGGGTCGCCACCCCGAGGCCGAAGGTGGGCAGTGCGCCGACGCCGAGCACGAGCTGGCGCACCAGCGCACGGCCCACGCCGATGGGCTCGCCGGTGCCGACGGCGACGACGCGCAGGCCGACGGCGGCCTTGCCGAGCGACACCCCCCGCAGGCCCAGCACGACCGCCGAGGCGAGCGAGACGACCAGCACGACCCCCACCACGGCGAGCACCGCCACGAGGGTGCCCGACCCGTCGGCGAGGAAGGCCCAGGCGGCCCAGCCCGCGGCGGCGTAGAGACCCCACGCCACGAGGCGGTCGAGGGTGAAGGCGTAGAAGCGGCGGTCGAGCTCGGCCGCGGGGAAGCTGGTGGGAGCCGCCTCGCGGGCGGACACGTGGGACACCTCGACGCGCCTCAGGGCCGGGTGACCTGGATGGTCACGCCGTCGCCGAGGTCGATGAGCGCTCCGGGGATCAGCTGCACCGGGATGCCGGGCTGCAGCGACTCCGAGGGCAGGCCGGGCTGCACCAGCACGGTGCCGTTGGTCGAGCCCATGTCGGTGACGACGGCGCTGCCGTGGTCGGCCCCCGACCCGGGGCGCACCTCGAGGTGGGTGGAGCTGATCTCCTGCTGCGGGCTCGGCACCGTGACCAGGCGCGGCTGCTCGGTGGACGTGAAGCGCCGCGCCTCGGGGGCGCGGCCGACCAGGATCACCCGGTCGACGTCGACGGTGTCGCCGCTCGACACGACGAGCCGTGCCACGGGACGCGAGGTGACCGACGGCGCCTGCGGCTGGCCCGGGATGCCGGCCTGGGGGCGCGCGAACTCGTCGGGGTCCCAGCTGCCGGCGCGGGTCATGCCGTCGTGGTCGTGGTCGGCCGGCGGCGGGTCGGGCTGGGAGTCGGGCTGGGGCTCGGGGGTCGGGTCGGGCTCCGGGGCCGGCGGCGGGGCGCTGGGCGGCGGGCCCTTCGGCGCCCCCCAGGCCGGGGGCGCGGGAGGGAGGCTGTCGAAGCGCTCGGTCGGCAGGTCCTCGTACGCCGGCTCGACGGGCTCGGCCGCGGCCGCGGGCTCGGGCTCCGGCTCGGGCTCGGGCTCGGGCTCGTCGGGCACCGCGGCCTCCGCGGCGGCGGCGACCACCGGCGAGGGCTCCTCCTCGGCCTGCGGCACCTCCGCGGGGGCGGGCACGTCGACGGGGGCGGGCACGTCGACGGGGGCGGGGACGTCGAGCGGCGCCGGCACGTCGAGCGGCGCGGCGGGCGCGGCGGGCGCGGCCTCGACGGAGGCGGGTGGGTCGTCGACGCGGGCGACGCGCACCAGCCCGGGGCCGATCACGAGGTCGGGCCCGGCGCCGTCGCCGGAGACCGACACGGTGGTGGCGGTGACCCCGGGCAGGGAGCGCTCCACCCAGGTCGTGGCCGCGGTGCCGTCGAGCTCGACCACCTCTCCCCCCGCGGTGAGGGTGCAGGTGACCGAGCCGCGCACCACGGCGCGGGTCGTGCCGTCGACCTCGCTGACGAGCACGAAGCCCGGCAGGTGGCGCAGGCCGCCGGCGATGAGGGCGTCGAGGACGGCGTCGCCGTCGGCGCCGTCGTCGACCATCTCCCACAGGGCGGCCACGCGGCCGCGCTCGGAGGGGGGCAGGGCCACGAGGACGTCGGGGCCCAGCACGGCGTACCAGTCGCCGGGCCGGTAGGACCGGGGACGCGAGGGGGAGGGGGTCACGGCAGGGCTCCCAGCTTCTGCTCCAGGCTCACGCGCTGGCGCTCGGAGTCGTAGGGGTGGTCGTGGGCCAATCCCACCACATCGACGACGACGGCGGTGGCGTTGTCCTTGCCCCCGGCGGCGACGGCGGCGCGCACGACCTGCTCGGCCGCGTCGCGGGGGTCGGCGGCGGCGGCGAGGATCCGCGCGACGTGGTCGTCGCCGATCATGCCGGTCACCCCGTCGGAGCACAGCAGGAGCCGCTCGACGGCCGGCAGGGGCAGCAGGAAGTAGTCGGCCTCGGCGCCCTCGGTGGCGCCGAGGGCGCGGGTGATGATGTGGCGCTCGGGGTGCACGGCGGCGTCGTCGGCCGTGATCGTGCCGGCCTCGACGAGCTCCTGCACGACGCTGTGGTCGACGCTGACCTGCTCGAGCACGCCCTCGCTGAAGCGGTAGATGCGGGAGTCACCGAGGTTGGCCAGCAGCCACTTGGTCTCCCCGGCGTCCTCGACCAGCAGGGCGACGACGGCCGTCGTGCCGGCGTGGAAGGAGCCCGCGCCGCCGAGGCGCTGGTGCGCGCCGTACTGCTCGATGCGCTGCTGGCAGGAGGTGAGGGTGGCCGCGACCACCTCCGCGCCGCGACGGGGGTCGTAGCCCTCGTCGGCCAGCCGGGCGAACTCCTCGACCACGATCGCGCTCGCGACGTCGCCGCCGTCGTGGCCGCCCATGCCGTCGGCCACGACGAAGACCGGAGGCGCGACGAGGAAGGAGTCCTCGTTGACCTGGCGCACCAGCCCGACGTCGGTGGCCGCCCCGTGCTGCAGCTCGACCTGTCCCAGGGGGCGGCTCATCGGCGGACCGACGCCCGCGACGAGGACCGGGTCGGTAGCGTGGGAGGGATGTCCGAGACGGGGTACCGATCGTTGGCCGACCAGCTGCGCGCCTGGTCGGACGAGCGGCTGTCCCGTCTGCTCGTCGCTCGACCCGATCTCGCCACTCCCGCCCCTCACGACTCCAGCCAGCTCGCCTCGCGGGCTGCCACCCGGTCGTCGTTGCTGCGCACGCTCGACCAGCTGTCCCGGCTCGAGCTCTGCGTCCTTGATGCCCTCGTCGTCGCAGGTCAAACCACACCCGACGAAGTCGCCTCGCTGGTGCACGCCGACCCCGCCCGGGCCCGTGCCGCGCTCGAGCACCTCGTCGACGTGGCGCTCGTCTGGGAGTCGACGTCGGGCCCCCGCCCGCTCACCGGCGTGGCCGACCTGCTCACCGGCGGCGGCGACGTCGGGGTGAGCGGCCTGCGCCCGCGCAGCCAGCCCGCGCCCGACCCGGCCGCGGTCGCGTCCCACCTGGCCGCCCTCTCCCCCGCGGCGCGCGCGATGCTCGACCACGTCGCCGCCCAGGGCGGCGAGGCGACCACCGGCGCCGCACGCCACACGGTGCTGCCCGAGGACGCCACCACCCCCGCCGAGGAGCTGCTGTCGCGCCGCCTGCTGGTGGCCCGCGGCGGCGGCACCGTGGTGGTGCCCGGCGAGGTGGGCCTCGCGCTGCGCGGCGGGCGCACCACCACCGAGCCGGTCGACGCCGTGCCCGAGCTGGTCACCTCCGAGCGCGACCAGGCCCTCGTCGACCGCACCGCCGCCGGCGCGGCCTTCGACGCCGTACGACGCACCGAGCTGCTCCTCGACGCCTGGGGCACCCGGCCCCCCTCGGCCCTGCGCAGCGGCGGTCTCGGGGTGCGCGACCTGCGGGCCGCGGCGCTGCTCCTCCACGTCGACGAGGCGACGACCGCGCTGCTGGTGGAGACCGCCGTCGCGGCGGGCCTGCTCGCGACCGGCGTCGGCGCCGACGGGGCGCCGGCCTGGCTGCCCAGCGACGACTACGACGCCTGGGCCGCGCGGCCCGCGGCCGACCGGTGGCGCCGGCTCGTCACCGCGTGGCTCGACAGCCCCCGCCTGCCGGGCATGGTGGGCAGCCGCGACACCGCGGGCAAGGCGTGGAACGCCCTGTCGCCCGACCTCTCGGGGGTGCACGTCGTGGAGACGCGCCGGATGACGCTGGAGGCGCTGGCCTCGGCCGGGCCGGGGCGCGTGCTGGCCAGCGGCACCGGGCCGCCCTCGCTGCACGCGCGGCTGTCGTGGCTGCGTCCGCGCCGGCCCCGCACCCGCACCGAGCAGGTCGGCTGGGTCGTCGCCGAGGCGGCCGCGCTGGGCCTGACCGGCCTGGGCGGGCTGGCCGGCTTCGCCCGCCCGCTCGTCGCCGACGAGCCCGACCGCGCCGCGGCCGAGCTCGCGCCACTGCTGCCCGACCCCCTCGACCACGTGCTGCTGCAGGCCGACCTGACGGCGGTGGCCCCCGGGCCGCTGGAGTCGGCGCTCGCGCGGCGCCTCCAGGTCGTGGCCGACGTGGAGTCGCGCGGCGGCGCGACCGTCTACCGCTTCACCCCCGGCTCCGTGCGGCGCGCGCTCGACACCGGCTGGACCGCGGTGGAGCTGCACGACTTCCTGGGCTCGGTCTCGCGCACGCCGGTGCCGCAGCCGCTGACCTACCTGGTCGACGACACCGCGCGGACCTTCGGCTCGGTGCGGGTGGGTCACGCCGAGGCCTTCCTGCGCGCCGACGACGAGACCGCGCTCTCGGAGATCCTCGGCCACCCGCAGGCCGCGGGCCTGGAGCTGCGCCGCCTGGCCCCGACGGTGCTGGTCTCGACGCTGCCGATCGACCTGCTGCTGCCCCGGCTGCGCGAGCTCGGTGCCGCGCCGGTCGTCGAGGCCCCCGACGGCACGGTCCACGTGGCCCGCCCCGACCAGCTGCGCGCCCGCACCCCCCGCGAGCGTCGCTCGCCGGGCCAGCGCGACGCCCGCGAGGGCGCGCGCGTGGCCGCGGTGGTCACCGCGGTGCGCTCGGGCGACCGCGCCACCAGCACCCGGCTCCAGGCCCCCGCGAGCGCCCTGACCCCGTCGGGCTCGCTGGCGGCGCTCCGCGAGGCGGTCGAGCTGGGGCTGAGCGTGCTCATCGGCTACGTCGACAACCACGGCACCCGCACCGAGCGCATCGTCGACCCGCTCGCGGTGGAGGGCGGCCAGCTCACCGCGCGCGACCACCGCGTCGACGACGTGCGGACCTTCGCGGTGCACCGGATCACCACGGTCAAGCCCGTCGAGCCCGGCGCCGCCGGCTCGTAGGCTGGGCGCCATGGACGTCGCGGGCCACGCCGAGCAGGCCGCCCGGCTGGTCAACGCCACGGTGCTCGACGTCGACGACCTCGTCGCGGTGCTCTCGGAGCGCCCCGCGCTGGCCGCACGGGTGACCGACCGCGACTGCATGCTCGTGCGGCGGCTGCAGCGCGACCTCGACCCCGTCTTCCGGGCGGCCGCCGAGGGCCGCGACGCGGCCGCCGTCGAGGCCCTCGACGCCCTGCTGGCCGCGCACCCGGTCACCCCGCGGCTCACGCCCGACCCGCACGCGCCCTCGGGCCTGCGCCTGGCCGTCGGGGGTCGCTCCGACGCCGTGGCCGAGCAGCTCCTCGCCGAGTCGCTGGTGGGCCTGGCCACCCTGGTGGCCGACCTCGGCGCCGCCCGGCTCGGCGTGTGCGGGGAGCCGCGCTGCTCGCAGGTGTGGGTCGACACCTCCTCCAACCGCTCCCGGCGCTACTGCTCCGGGCGGTGCGCCTCGCGGGTCCACGTGGCCGCCCACCGCGCGCGACGGCGTACGCCGGCCTGAGCCGACCGCCCGCCGCCCGGCGGCTCCGTAGACTCGCCAGGTGAACGACGGCCCCCTCATCGTCCAGTCCGACAAGACCCTGCTGCTCGAGATCGACCACGAGCGGGCGCAGGACTGCCGCAAGGCGATCGCCCCCTTCGCCGAGCTCGAGCGCTCCCCCGAGCACGTGCACACCTACCGGCTCACGCCGCTGGGGCTGTGGAACGCACGCGCCGCGGGCCACGACGCCGAGCAGGTCGTGGACACGCTGCTGGAGTACAGCCGCTACGCCGTGCCGCACTCGCTGCTGGTCGACGTGGCCGAGACCATGGCCCGCTATGGCCGGCTGCGCCTGGAGAAGCACCCGGTGCACGGGCTGACCCTGGTCAGCTCCGACCGCCCCGTGCTCGAGGAGGTGCTGCGGGCCAAGAAGATCGCCGGCATGATCGGCGCCCGCCTCGACGACGACACCGTGGTGGTCCACGGCTCCGAGCGCGGCAACCTCAAGCAGGCACTGCTCAAGCTGGGCTGGCCGGCCGAGGACTTCGCCGGCTACGTCGACGGCGAGGCCCACCCCATCGACCTCGACGAGAGCGAGTGGCACCTGCGCGACTACCAGCGCGACGCCGCCGACTCCTTCTGGCACGGCGGCTCCGGCGTCGTCGTGCTGCCGTGCGGCGCCGGCAAGACGCTGGTCGGCGCGGCCGCGATGGCCCACGCCAAGGCCACCACGCTGATCCTGGTGACCAACACCGTCTCGGCGCGGCAGTGGAAGGACGAGCTGGTCAAGCGCACGTCGCTCACCGAGGACGAGATCGGCGAGTACTCCGGGGCGATGAAGGAGATCAAGCCGGTCACCATCGCGACCTACCAGGTGCTCACGCTGCGCCGCAAGGGCGCCTACCCCCACCTCGAGCTGCTCGACGCCCGCGACTGGGGCCTCATCGTCTACGACGAGGTGCACCTGCTGCCCGCGCCGATCTTCCGGATGACCGCCGACCTCCAGGCGCGCCGGCGCATCGGCCTCACCGCGACCCTGGTGCGCGAGGACGGCCGCGAGGGCGACGTCTTCTCCCTCATCGGGCCCAAGAGGTACGACGCGCCCTGGAAGGACATCGAGTCGCAGGGCTGGATCGCGCCGGCCGACTGCGTCGAGGTGCGGGTCTCGCTGCCCACCGACGAGCGGCTGGTCTACGCCACGGCCGAGCCCGAGGAGCGCTACCGCCTGGCCGCCTGCACCCACCACAAGGTCGACGTGGTGCGCGAGCTGGTCGCCCAGCACCCGGGGCAGCCCACCCTGGTCATCGGGCAGTACATCGAGCAGCTCGACGAGCTCGCCGCGGCCCTCGACGCCCCGGTCATCAAGGGCGAGACGACGGTCAAGGAGCGCCAGCGCCTCTTCGAGGCCTTCCGATCGGGCGAGATCGGCCTGCTGGTGGTGAGCAAGGTGGCGAACTTCTCCATCGACCTGCCCTCGGCCGAGGTGGCCATCCAGGTCTCCGGCTCCTTCGGCTCGCGCCAGGAGGAGGCCCAGCGCCTGGGCCGGCTGCTGCGGCCCAAGAGCGAGGGCAAGACCGCGCACTTCTACACGATCGTCTCGCGCGACACCGTCGACGCGGAGTTCGCCCAGAACCGCCAGCGCTTCCTGGCCGAGCAGGGCTACGCCTACCGCATCGTCGACGCCGAGGACCTGCCCGCCTGAGGAGGCCCCCGCCGGGGCCGCCCGCCGGGGCCGCCGGCCGGGTCAGCGGCCGCGGCGGGCCCGGCGCACCAGCCACACGACGAGACCGAGCACCGCGAGCACGGACACGACGGCCACGGCGATCTCCGCCGGGGCGGGCAGCAGCGGGTCGAGCCCGCCGTCGTCGGTGACGGTCAGGAGGCGGTCGGTCGGCAGGCGCATGGGCGCATCCTCGCCCGCCGCGTCCCTGCACGCGCAAAACCGGGGGTGCAACCCGATTCCTGCTCCGTAGCGTCGCCGGTCGCCGGCCACCGTGGTCGGCGACCGATCAGGGGAAGGACGATGGAGAAGATCACCCCGAAGCTCCTCAGCTGGGCTTCCATCCTCGAGGACACCACCCGCGAGCAGGCGATGACGACGGCGCGCATGCCGTTCATCCACCCGCACCTCGCGCTGATGCCCGACGCGCACCTGGGTCTGGGGGCGACCGTCGGGTCGGTCATCCCGACCCTCGGCGCGATCATGCCCGCCGCCGTCGGCGTCGACATCGGCTGCGGCATGATCGCCGTGCGCACCCAGTGGACGGCCGACCGGCTGCCCACCGACCGGCGCCCCGTGCGCGAGGCCATCGAGCGGGCGGTGCCGCTCTCGGCCGGCGGGGTCAACCGCCGCGTCAGCCGCGAGCACACCCGGCAGCGGCTCGAGCTGCTGACCCGCCTCGCCGAGCAGGCCGGCTTCGAGCCGGCGGCGTACGCCCGGCGCTGGGAGCTGCAGCTGGGCACCCTGGGCTCGGGCAACCACTTCATCGAGGTGAGCGTCGACGAGGAGCAGCGGGTCTGGCTCTTCCTGCACTCGGGCTCGCGCGGGGTGGGCAACCGGATCGCGCAGCACCACATCGCCGTCGCGCGCGACCTCTGCGAGCGCTGGTGGGTGCCGCTGCCCGACAAGGACCTCGCCTACCTCGTCGAGGGCACCGCGGAGCTCGACGCCTACGTCGCCCAGATGCGGTGGGCGCAGACCTACGCGCTGCTCAACCGCGAGGAGATGATGGACCGCGTCGTGCGCCAGGTCGAGGAGTGGGTCGGCGAGGCCGTGGTGCGCACCGAGGAGATCAACTGCCACCACAACTACACCGAGCGGGAGCGGCACTTCGGTCGCGACGTGTGGCTCTCCCGCAAGGGCGCCATCAACGCCGAGGCCGGTCGGCCCGGGCTGATCCCCGGGTCGATGGGCACCGCCTCCTACGTCGTCGTCGGCAGGGGCGACCCGGTCTCGCTGCACTCCGCACCCCACGGCGCGGGGCGGGAGTACTCGCGGGCACGGGCCCGGCGCACCTTCACCCGCGAGCAGCTGCGGGAGGCGATGACGGGCATCGAGTGGCGCGACTCCGAGGCCTTCCTCGACGAGATCCCGGGGGCCTACAAGGACATCGACCGCGTCATGGCCGACGCCTCCGACCTGGTGGAGGTCAGGCACGTGCTGCAGCAGGTGGTCAACGTCAAGGGCGACTGAGACGCACCTACGGCGACTGGTACGTTGTTGCGCATTGTTCGCAACAACTCGGGAGCGTCGTGACAACCACCGCCACCCCGTCCGCCCGTCCGGGCCTCGCGCCCGGACGGGCGGACGACCCGCTCGGCCTCCGCGCGCGGCGGCGGCGTACGACGCTGTGGCTGCTCGGCCTCGGGGCCGGGCTGGTCGCCACCGTGCTGGTCGGGGTGGGCGCGGGGGCGGTCGGCATCGATCCCGCCACCGTGGCGCGCATCGTGGGGCACCACCTGGTGGGCCTGTCCGGAGCGGCCTCCGTCGACCCCACCAGCGACGCCATCGTCTGGCAGGTGAGGCTGCCGCGGGTGGCGCTCGCCGTGCTGGTCGGCGCCGGGCTCGCCGTGTGCGGGGTCGCCCTGCAGGCCATGGTGCGCAACGTGCTGGCCGACCCCTACCTGCTCGGCATCAACTCCGGCGCCTCCACCGGCGCCGCGGCGGCCATCCTCTTCGGCCTCGGCGCCGGCCTCGGACACCACGCGCTGCCCGCCAGCGCCTTCCTCGGCGCCGTGGCGGCCTCCGCGCTCGTGCTCGCGGTGGCACGCTCCGGCGGGCGGCTCACCTCGACCCGGATGCTGCTCGCCGGGGTGGCGGTGGGCTACGCGCTGTCGGGGCTCACCAGCTTCCTGGTCTTCGCCTCGGGCTCCGCCGAGGGCGCGCGGTCGGTGATGTTCTGGCTGCTCGGCTCCCTCGGACTGGCCCAGTGGGGCGCGCCGCTCGCGGTGGTCGCGGTCGTGGTGTCCCTCACCGTCGCGCTGCTGGCGGTGTGGGGGCGCGGGCTCGACGCGCTCGCCGTCGGCGACGAGACCGCCCACACCCTCGGGATCTCCCCCGACCGCTTCCGGACCCTCCTGCTGCTGGTCGTGTCGCTGTGCGTCGCGGTGCTCGTCGCCGCCGCCGGCAGCATCGGCTTCGTCGGCCTCGTCGTGCCCCACCTCGCGCGCCGCGCCGTCGGCGCCGGCCACGTGCGGGTCGTGCCCACCGCCGCGCTCATGGGCGCGATCCTCCTCGTCTGGGCCGACGTCGCCAGCCGCGTGCTGCTCCAGCCGCAGGAGATCCCGATCGGGATCATCACCTCCGTCGTCGGCGCGCCCTTCCTGCTGCTGCTCATCCGCCGCCTCCACGCCACCGCGGCCTGACCCCCTGCCCGCTGCCCGCTGTCCCCCCGAGCCCCGCCCCAGCCCCAGGAGAACCGTGCCCCGCTCCCGCCGCCCCGCCCTCACCGCCTCCGCCCTCACCGCCGCCCTCGCGCTCGCCGGCTGCGGCACGGCGACCGACACGTCGGGCGCAGCCGGCGGCGAGCCGGTGACGGTCACCAACTGCGGCAGCGAGGTCGTCCTCCCCGCCGCCCCCGAGCGGGTGGTGATGCTCAAGAGCGCTGCGGTGCCCTACCTGCACGACCTCGGCGTGCTCGACCGCGTCGTCGCCCGCGCCGGGCTCTACCCCGCCGAGTACTACGACGAGCAGACGCTCGCCGAGCTCGACGCGATCCCCGAGCTGACCAGCGACACCGACGCCGGCGGGCACCTGCAGATCTCGAAGGAGGTCGTGGTCGCCCAGCGGCCCGACCTGGTGCTCGGCGAGGTCGACAACCTCTCGCGCAGCGGCCTCGAGGCCGTCGACGTGCCGCTGCTGGAGGAGCCGGCGCTGTGCGGCACCTTGACCGGCGAGCCCGGCTTCGACGACGTGTGGTCACAGCTGGCGCTCTACGGGGAGGTCTTCGACCGCCCCGACGAGGCCGCAGCCGCCACCGCCGACCTGCAGGAGCGCCTCGCCGCCGTCGAGGCCGAGGTCGACGGGCCGTCGGGGCGCACGGCCGCGGTGCTCTACCCCACGGTGGGCGGAGGCACGACGTACGCCTACGGCACCGGGTCGATGGCCCACCCGCAGCTGGAGGCCGCCGGCTTCGAGAACGTCTTCGGCGACGTCGACGAGCGGGTCGTCGAGGTCACCCTCGAGGAGCTGCTGGGCCGCGACCCCGACGTGATCGTGCTGCTCCACACCGACGGCGACCCCGCCGACGTCGAGGAGGCCCTGGTGGACCTCCCCGGCGCGGAGCGGCTCACGGCCGTGCGCGAGGGAGAGGTGATGACCCAGCTCTTCAACTTCACCGAGCCGCCGAGCCCGCTGGCCGTCGACGGGCTCGAGGCGATCGTGGCGAGGTTCGGGGAGTGATCACCGCGACCGGGGTCTCCTGGTCCTACGCCGGTCGCCCGGTCGTCCACGACGTCGACCTCCTCGCGCGGCCCGGCCGGGTGCTGGGCCTCATCGGCCCCAACGGCAGCGGCAAGACGACCCTGCTGCGCCTGCTGCACGGCGCGCTGCGCTCCCCCACCGGACGCGTCGAGGTCGACGGCGAGCCGGCCGCGTCACTGGCCCCGCGGGAGGCGGCCCGGCGCCTCGCCGTCGTGGTGCAGGAGTCCGGCGGCGAGACCGCCCTCACGGTGGCGGAGATGGTGCTGCTGGGCCGCGGGCCCCACCTGTCGACCTTCCAGCGCCTCGGGGCCGGCGACCACGCGCTCGCCCTCGACTGCCTGCGCCGGGTGGGCGCCGACCACCTCGGCGCCCGCGCCGTCGCCGGGCTCTCCGGGGGCGAGCGGCAGCGCGTGCTCATCGCCCGCGCGCTGGCCCAGCAGGCGACCCACCTGCTGCTCGACGAGCCGACCAACCACCTCGACGTGCGCTACCAGCACGAGGTGCTTGGCCTGGTCCGTCGCCTCGTGGGCGGACCCGACCCGACCGCGGTCGTCGTCGTGCTGCACGACCTCAACCTGGCCGCCCGCTACTGCGACGACCTCGTGCTGCTCGGCGACGGCGCGGTCGTGGCCGCCGGGCCCGTCGGCGAGGTGCTCGACCCGGCCGTGCTCGAGCCCGTCTACGGCATCGGCATCCGCCGGGTCGAGGTCGACGGCCAGGTCCACCTGCTCTTCCAGCCCACCGACCCGCCCACCGACCGAGGAGCCCCCGCATGAGCGTCCAGGACCGCATGAACGACTACTGGAGCCGCCGGGCGCCGGCCTACGACGCCGGCCAGCACCGGCCCGAGCACCGGGGCCGCGACCGCGCGCTCTGGGCCGAGGTGTGGTCGGCGGCGCTTCCCCCGGCCCCCGCCGACGTGCTCGACCTCGGCTGCGGCAGCGGCTACGTCACCACCCTGCTGGCCGACCTCGGGCACCGCGTCACCGGGATCGACCTGGCCGACGGCATGCTCGAGGTGGCGCGGGAGCGGGTCGCCGGGCTGCCCCCGACGACCCGTCCGCCGCGGCTGCTCCACGGCGACATGGTCGCGCCCGACTTCCTCGACGACAGCTTCGACGTGCTCGCCGGGCGCTACGTGCTGTGGACGCTGCGCGAGCCCGGCACCGCCCTGGCGGCCTGGCGCCGCGTGCTGCGCCCCGACGGGGTGCTGGCCATGGTGGACAGCACGTGGTTCCCCGACGGGCTCGGGAGCCACGGCAGCGAGGACTTCACCGGCTCCTACGACGACCGCGTGCGCGCCGCCCTCCCGCTGGCCGAGGCCACCAGCATCGAGGCCAGCGCCCAGGCGCTGCGCGACGGCGGCTTCCGCGACGTCGAGGTGACCCCGCTGACCGGGCTGCTGGAGCTCGACCGGGCCCACGGCGCGGCGCCCGGGCACGACGTACGGCTGCAGTTCCTGCTGACCGCGCGCCCCTGACCGGCCCGGCCGGGCCGCCTCAGCCGCGGCCCCGGCGGTCGTCGTCGATGACCGACGCGCGGGCGACGTACTGGTCGGTCATCACGCCGTCGAGGGCCCAGGCTGTCAGCTGGAAGTCGTACCTGCGGGCCCCGCGCTCGTCGTCGGGCTGGTAGGTCAGCGGAACGACGCCACCGGTCTGCCCGGGGGCGAGGTCGAGCACGTAGCGCTCCAAGGAGCCGCGCGACTGACCGGTGGTGAGCACGAGCACCCGCGCCGGGCGGGTCAGGCCGGTGACCGTGAAGGGCAGGTCGACCGTGGCGGGCGCGGGGCCGTCGCCCTCGGGCCGGCGGACGTCGGCGAAGCTGATCGTGGCCATCCGCCGCTGCGGCACGGCGGCGAGGCGGTCGGGGGCGGCCGAGACGTCGGCGACCCAGACCCTCCCGTCGCCGCTGCGCGCGACCAGGTCGACCGCGGTGACGCGGGCGGGGTCGATGCCGGCGGCCTCGGAGGCGTCGACCAGCAGCGTCTGCCCCCAGATCTTGGTGCTGCCGCGCGGCAGCGCGCGCAGCACGCCGTCGCCCTCCGGGGTCACCACGGCGGTGGCGCCGTCGGCGTCGGTGAGGCGCACGTCGACCTGCACGTCGCCCAGCCGCGGGTCGACGAGGGTGCGCAGCTCGAGCCGACGCCCGGCGAGGTCGAGCGGCTCCTCCAGCACCAGTCCGGCGCGCTGGCCCGGGGCGTCCCACGACACCTCCAGGAAGCGGTGGGTCGGGGTGCGCTCGCCCGACGTGGTCCAGTGCGGGGTCACCTGGCCCGTGATGCCGCGCCCGCAGTCGGCGGCGCGCTGGGCGTAGGACGCGGTGCCGCGGCAGAAGCGCGAGGCCGCGCCGTCGGGCAGCGAGCGCCCGGCCTCGTCGCCGGGCGCGCGCACGTCGCGCCCGCCACCGACGGCGTGGCTGAGCACCTCGGCGTCGCCGGCCGACGCCGCGGTGACCCGCGAGCCGTCGAAGAGCGGCAGCACCGCGTCGTCGCCGGTGAAGAGCCGCACGGCCCCGGCGGTGTAGGTCGCGCCCACGGCGCGCTGCTCGGCGCCGTCGAGACGGCGCGGGTCGGCGGTGCCGCAGGAGCGGTTCTCCCCGCCGTACCAGTCGTCGACCGACGGGGCGGCGGCCACGCCGGGGGTCCACTCGGAGTTGAAGAAGTTGTGGTTGGCGCCCAGCACCAGCACCGAGCTCTTCAGCGAGGTGTCGTCGGGGGCGACGTCACGGCCGTAGTCGGTGAAGCGCTGGCCCTGGAGGTCGAACACGTCGCCGTCGCAGGCCGGGAGCAGGGTCACGGTGGGCACGTAGGGCGCGGTCTGGGTGCCGAAGTCGGTCGGCGCGATGAGCACCTGACCGGCGACGCGGTAGGGAGCCGACAGCGGGATCTGGATCGAGGCGCGGTCCACGCCCTCGCCGCCGCGGCTGTGGCCCACCAGCACGACCCGGTCGAGGTCGACGTCGTGGGAGGGCGCCAGGTCGACCCAGTGGTCGAGGTGGCGCGCGATGATCTCGGCGCGGGCGCCGGCACCGCCGTCGTCGAGGCGGTAGTCCTGGGCGTTGATGCCGTTGACGCGGATCGAGACCGTGGCGTAGCCCTGGCTGGCCAGCAGCTCCTGGGTCTGCACGTAGCCCAGGTGGCTCGGGATCTCCTCGAAGCGGCCCGCGCAGGGCCAGTCGAAGCTGTAGGCACGCGGTCGGTCGGGGTCGTAGCACACGCCGTGACGACCGTGCTGGAAGAGCACGAGCGGCCGGGGCCCGGTCGCGGCGTCGGCGGCGGGCTCGACCACGTGGCCGACCATCTCGACCGGCTCGGGCATCCCCGGCAGCTTGACCGGGTCGAGCTCGTAGTCGCTGGCGACGGTGGCGAACGGCCCGGCCACGCCGGGGTCGTCGGCCAGCTCGGCGAAGCCCTGCGTGTACGGCGCGGTGGCCGCGCGACCCGCGGCGAGCGGCGCGGTGGCCCGGGCCGCGTCGAGCCCGGACTCGTCCAGGCGGTCGCCCGAGAGCAGCACGTCGAGGTCGGCGGGGTCGGGGCGCTGCGCGGAGCGCACCGTGGCGCTCACGGTGCGCCCGTCGGCGCTCACGGTCGGGGCCCCGAAGCCGAGGCCGGCGCCGGCGAGGGTCGGGCGGTCGGAGCCCAGCGGCAGCCGGCCCGGCGCGGTCCACGCCACGCGCCAGGTCACGGCGTCGACCCGCGACACCTGCCAGGTGCCGCGGTCGGCGGAGGTGGCGGTCGGGGCCGGCGGCGCGGCGGCGGTCGGGGAGGGCACGACGGCCGCGGCCGTCAACGGGAGCAGGATGGCGGCGAGCGCCGCGGCGGCACGGCGGGTGGGGCGCTGGAGCACGGGTGGGGTCCGTTCTTTCGGGGTGGGCGGTCTGCCCACCGACTCCTAGACGCACGAGAGCGTCGTCCGGTTGCCTCGCGACCGAGACGTCGACGCTCAGCCCACCACGTCGACGGCCAGCACGTCGAGGGACCAGGCCCCGCGTCGGTCGCCGTCGAGCGGCACCACCCGCACCACCGCGCCGGTCCCCAGGTCGAGGGCGACGTCGTGGGCGCTGGGGTAGTCGATGCCGGTGAGGTCGCGCTCCTCGCCGTACTCGAGGCGGTCGCTGACCCGCGACCACTGCAGCGGACAGCAGCTGCACGTGGGGTCGTAGCCCTCGACCGGGACCGCGCGGGCCCACCACACGCTCCTGCCGGCCACCTCGCCGGCGCGCGGGTCGTCGAGCAGCACCCCCGAGCTCAGCTCGACGGGGTCGAGCACGGCGACCCAGAGGTAGGACTGCCACATCGCGTCGGCGTAGTCGATCCTCCTGTCGGCCGTGGCACGCGTGGGGCGGCTGGCCACCAGTCCGTCGGCGTCGAGCGCGGGCGTGACCGCCCACGGTCGCCCGGGCGCGGAGTGCGGCGCCGCCGCGACGTGGTGGATGCCCCGGGGGTCCCGCACGACGAGGGTGCCGCGCGCACGGTCGAGGCTCGCCTCCGCCGGAGCCGCGGTCCCCTCCACGAAGCGCACCTCGAGAGTGCGCCAGCGCCACGGTCCGCTCCGGGCCAGCGCGCGGAATCGGTCGAGGGTGGGCTCCATGCGCCCAGCAGACCACGGGCGGCGTCCACGCCTCATCGGGTTTTCGGCGCAGCGGCGCGGCTTCTCTACCCTTGTCGGAGTGAAGGCACTGCTGCTCGAGAACATCCATCCGCTCGCCGTCCAGATCCTCGAGGGTCGCGGCTTCGAGGTCGAGCTGCGCGCCGGCTCCCTCTCCGAGGACGAGCTCGTGGAGACGCTCCCCGGCGTCGACCTGCTCGGCATCCGCTCCAACACCCACCTCACCGAGCGGGTGCTCGACGCCGCCACCGACCTGCAGGCCGTCGGCTGCTTCTGCATCGGCACCAACCAGGTCGACCTGGCCGCGGCCGCGGCCCGCGGCCTGGCCGTCTTCAACGCGCCCTTCTCCAACACCCGCAGCGTGGTGGAGCTGGTCATCGGCGAGATCATCGCGCTGGCCCGTCGCCTGCACGAGAAGTCGGGCAAGATGCACGCCGGTGTCTGGGACAAGTCGGCCAAGGGCAGCCACGAGATCCGCGGTCGCACCCTCGGCATCGTGGGCTACGGCAACATCGGCACCCAGCTGTCCAACCTGGCCGAGTCGATGGGCATGCGGGTCATCTTCTTCGACACCGCGGACCGGCTGGCCCACGGCAACGCGCAGCGCATGAAGACCCTCGACGACCTGCTCGAGCAGGCCGACGTCGTCACGCTGCACGTCGACGGCCGCCCCGGCAACGCCGGCTTCTTCGGCCCCGAGCAGTTCGCGCGCATGAAGCCGCGCTCGCTGTTCATCAACGCCGCGCGAGGCATGGTCGTCGACAACGAGTCGCTGCGCGAGCACATCCTCTCGGGCCACATCGCCGGCGCCGCCCTGGACGTCTTCCCGATCGAGCCCAAGGCCCAGGGCGACCCCTTCGAGTCGCCGCTGCGCGGTCTCGACAACGTCATCCTCACCCCGCACGTCGGCGGCTCCACGCAGGAGGCGCAGGAGGAGATCGGCTTCTTCGTCGCCAACAAGCTCGCCGGCTTCGCCCTCGAGGGCCGCACCGAGCTGTCGGTCGACCTGCCCGCCGTCATGGCCCCGCAGCTGCAGAGCGGGCACCGGCTGGGCTACCTCCACGTCAACGTGCCCGGCGTGCTCGCCTCGGTCAACCAGCTCATCGCCGAGTCGGGCAGCAACGTCACCGGTCAGTACCTCGCCACCTCCGGCGAGCAGGGCTACGTCGTCACCGACACCTCCGACCCCGTCCCGGAGTCGGCGATCAAGGCCCTGGCCGACTCCGAGCACACGCTCTGGGTCCGCACCTGGTCGGCCTGAGCCCCACCGCCCCGTCCGTAGGCTCGGGGCATGGGGACCGCGAGGGTGAGCGTGCGCGACCGGCTGGGCCAGGCGCTGTTCGAGCGCGTGGCCGGGCCCGACGGCGCCAAGCAGAGCGACCGGATCCACAACCGGCCCGGGCCGCGGTGGTTCGAGCCCGACAGCGCGATCGTGCGGGTGCACAGCGACGCCTCGATGTTCATCGGCGGGATCCGGGCGCTGCTCCTACAGACGCTGCACCCCGCGGCGATGCGGGCGGTGGCCGAGCACTCGGGCTACCGCGGTGACATGTGGGGCCGGCTGGCGCGCACGAGCACGTTCCTCGCCACGACCACCTTCGGCCACGCCGAGGACGCCCAGACCGCGGTCGACGTCGTGCGCCGCATCCACGCCAAGGTCACCGGCACGATGCCCGACGGCACGCCGTACGCCGCCTCCGACCCCCACCTGCTCAGGTGGGTGCACGTCGCGGAGGTCGACTCCTTCCTGCTGGCCCACCAGGTCTACGGCAAGCAGCCGCTCGACCAGGCCGGGCGCGACGAGTACGTCGCCCAGGTCGGGGTCATCGCCGAGAAGCTGGGCGTCGTCGACCCGCCGCAGACCGAGGCCGAGCTGCGCGAGGCGCTGGCCGCCTACCGCCCGGAGCTGCGCGGCACCCCCGAGGCGCGCGAGGCCGTGGGCTACCTGCTCTTCAAGCCGCCGCTCCCCCTGCCCGCCCGGGCGCCCTACGGCGTGCTGGTGGCCGCTGCCGTGGCGCTGATGCCGGTGTGGACCCGGCTGCCGCTGCGGCTGCCCTGGCTGCCGGTGGGCGAGCGGACCGTCGTGCGGGCGCTGGGCGGCCTGGCCACCGGCACCATCCGGTGGGCGATGACGCCCTCGCAGGCCGCCCGCGCCGCCGCCGACGCCTGATCCACCCCCGACCCGGGCTGGCACCGGTGGGTGCGTCCCCGTTGAATGGACCCATGGAACCTCCGCATCCGGACCTCTCCTCACGCTGGCCGCTCGCCGGCGCCACCGACGTGCGCGACGCACTGCTGGCCGCCTACGGCGACCCGAGCCGCGGCTACCACGACCTGCGCCACCTCGCCGAGGTGCTCGACCGGCTCGACGAGCTCGCTGCGCGGGGTGCGGCCTACCCGCAGCGCCCGGTGGTGCTCGCCGCGTGGTTCCACGACGGGGTCTACGACGGCGAGCGTGACGCCGAGGAGCGCTCGGCCGCCTGGGCCGAGCACGCCCTCGCCACCCACCTGCCGGCCGAGGAGGTCGCCGAGGTCGTGCGCCTGGTCCGGCTGACCGAGACCCACCAGCCCGACGACGACGACGCCGCCGGCTGCGCCCTCTCCGACGCCGACCTGGCCATCCTCGCCGCGCCCCGCGCGCGCTACGACGACTACGTCGCCGCCGTGCGTCGCGAGTACGCCCACCTCGACGACGAGACCTTCCACGAGGGCCGTGCCCGGGTGCTGGAGAGCCTGGCCGAGAAGCCGGGGCTCTTCCACACCGCGCACGCCCGCCGCACCTGGGAGGCCCCGGCCCGCGCCAACCTCGACGCCGAGCTCGCCTCGCTGGGGGCCCGCACGGGCCGCTCCGAGGCCGTCAGCCGCTAGGGCGCCCACGCCTCTGCGTCGTGCGCAGCCCGGCCGCGCGCAGCCGGGCGACGAGCTCGCGGCTGCTGACCGGCGTGGCACCGGCGGCCACGACGTCGTCGTACCACTCCGAGGGGACGTCGTAGTGGTCGCGGTCGAAGCCGCGCTCGGAGAAGCCCTGGGCCCGCGCGAAGGCATGCAGCTCCTCGTAGGACGTGTCGCTGGCCAGGTGCGACCACAGCCGGCCGTGGCCGGCGGCGTTGGGCGGGTCGATGAGGATCATCGGGCGCTCACGCACCCCATCCTGGCACCGCGCGCCGCACGAGGTGCCCGAGCGCCCGCAGCGAGGCGGCCTCGTCGAGACCGCCCACGTCGAGGTCGAGGAGGTCGGGGCGCTGGCCGGTGAGCGCCTCGAGGCGCGAGATCCACAGCGCCGGACCCTGCTCGCCCTCGCCGTCGACCACGACGGCGACGGCCCGCGCCAGCGGCGTCGAGTCCTCGCGCCGCGCGCACCGCGCGGCGACCTCGGCCGCCGGTGCCCGCAGCAGCACCGAGCAGACGTCGGCCCCGGCAGCGTGTGCGGCCCGCTCGAAGCCGGCCAGGCCCACGGGGTCGGCGAGCAGCTGCGGAAGCACGACGTCGCGCCCGCCGCGCAGGTGGGCCGTGACCATGGCGTGCGCGACGGGTCTGGCCACCTCCCCGGTGGCGGCGAAGTCCTCCCGCCACCCACCGACCCACGTGCGCAGCGCGTCGACGTCGAGCAGCAGCGTGCCCGGGTGGGCGTCCGCCCACCGGGCGGCGAGGGCCGACTTGCCGATGCCGGGCGGTCCGTTGAGGTGAAGGAGCAGGCTCACGCCTCGACCCGGTTGCCGTCGTCGTCCCAGTGGGCGGCCACCTTCTTCGAGGGCTGCACGCGCGGCGGCTCCCCCGGCATCTTGGGGTGGTCGGGCGGGTAGTTGAGCTCCCCGCCGGGCAGCTCCTCCCACAGGTCGAGCAGCGGCTGGAGCGAGCCCGCCGCGTCGTCGATGCCGGCCCACGGGTCGCCGTGCTCGCGCAGCCGCTCGGGCACCGTGACGATGTTGAGCTCGCGGGGGTCGCGCAGCTCGGCCAGCTCCTCCCACGACAGCGGGGTCGACACGGGCGCCCCCGGCAGCGGGCGCAGGGAGTAGGCGGAGGCGATGGTGCGGTCGCGGCAGTTCTGGTTGTAGTCGACGAAGATCCGCTGCCCGCGCTCCTCCTTCCACCAGTTCGTGGTGACGCCGGGGTCGCGGCGCTCGAGCTCGCGGCCCAGGCCGATGGCGGCGTGGCGCACGTCGGCGAAGTCCCACTCCGGGCGGATGCGCACGTAGACGTGCACGCCGCGGTTGCCCGACGTCTTGGGCCACCCGACCAGACCGAGCTCACGCAGCAGCGCGTCGGCGACGCCGGCGACGCGCACGGCGTCGGCGAAGGTCGTGCCGGGCTGGGGGTCGAGGTCGATGCGCAGCTCGTCGGGGCGGTCCTGCCAGCCCTCGACCGCGGGGTCGCGGCGCACCGGCCAGGGGTGGAAGGTGATCGTGCCCATGTGGGCGCACCACACCGGCACCGCGATCTCGGTCGGGCAGATCTCGTCGGCGGTGCGCCCCGAGGGGAAGGTGATGC
Source organism: Nocardioides sp. Leaf307 (assembly GCF_001423135.1). Classification (NCBI taxonomy): domain Bacteria; kingdom Bacillati; phylum Actinomycetota; class Actinomycetes; order Propionibacteriales; family Nocardioidaceae; genus Nocardioides; species Nocardioides sp. Leaf307. Next base: position 1,051,656 of record NZ_LMNY01000002.1, read on the forward strand.
GGGCGGTCTCGAGGTAGTCGGGCGCCCCCTTCGGCACCCGCTTCTGGTAGAACGCGTCGGCGTCCTTGTCCTGCGGGCCCGTGGCCAGCCGCATGCCGGGGCGCACCCCGGAGGTCCAGCGCTCCAGCGCCGTGGGACGACCGCGCAGGGCCCGCATCAGCCCGTCGTCGACGGAGGCGACGTACTCCGCCACGCCCAGCTTGGTGATCTCCGGGGTGCGGTCGGTGGCCTCGAAGACCACCCGGTCGGGGCTCGAGACCCGCACAGCGCGCCCGCCCGCCTGCACCTCGACCGCGCTCGCCTTCGCCATGGGCGCCACCGTAGCGGCGAAACCCGGTCGTGGCGGGCGGCGCACGCGCCGTAGCGTGACCACGTGCGCCCCGACCCCCTCTCCGATCCCCCTGCCGACCCCCACGCCGACCCCCACGCCGACCCCCATCCCGACCTGGTCTTCGACCAGCTCGACGTCCACAGCACCGACGCGGGCGTGCTCTCCCGCCTGCGGGCGTATGCCGACGCCTGGAGCCTGGGCTTCCACGAGGGCGGGCTCGACGACGACAAGCACCGCCGCTGGCTGGAGTCGACCCGCGCCGACGACGCGGTGCTGCGGGCGGTGTGGCCGCGCACCAGCCGGGTGGCGGGCACGCCGGCGCCGGTCGGCACCTTCACCAGCTGGCAGCAGCAGGTCAACGTCGGTGGCGGGCGCCTGCTGCCGCTGCACATGATCACCGACGTCACCGTGGCCCCCACCCACCGCCGCCGCGGCCTCCTGCGCCGGCTGATGGGCGAGGACCTCGCCGAGGCCGCCGACCGGGGGCTGCCGCTGGCCGCCCTCACGGTCTCGGAGGGCTCCATCTACGGCCGTTACGGCTTCGGCGTGGCCACCCGCCGCCGGCGCATCGAGGTCGACCTCACGACCCGCTTCGCCCTGCGCGACCAGGTCGAGGACACCGGGGCGCTCGAGCTGGCCACGCCCGCCGAGGCCTACCCGGTGTGCCGCGCGGTCTTCGAGCAGGTCCTGGCCACGACGCGGGGCATGGTGGCGCGCCCGGCCCACCACGCGGTCCACGACAGCGGTGAGCACGACTGGGAGACCGGTGGCCCCGACCGCGCGTCGCGGGTGGCGGTGCACCTCGACCCCTCGGGCACGCCCGACGGCTACGTCCGCTTCCGTGTCAAGGACACCGACGGCGGGCTGGTGGAGGTGCGCGACCTGCAGGCCCTGACCCCGCAGGTGCACCTGCGGCTGTGGCGCTTCCTCGCCGACCTCGACCTGACCGCGAAGGCGCGCGCCATCGCCCCGGTCGAGGACCCGCTCGACCTCGCGCTCACCGACCCCCGGGTCGTCACCACCACCGAGGTGCGCGACGTGCTGTGGCTGCGCGTGCTCGACCCGGTCGCGGCGCTGGAGGCGCGGCCGTGGAGCGACGACGCGACGGTCGTGCTGGGCGTCGACGACCCGCTCGGTCACGCCGCGGGGACCTTCCGGGTCACCACCGAGCAGGGACGGGCACGGGTCGAGGCGACCGACGAGACGCCCGGCGTGCGGCTCGGCGTCGACACGCTCGGCGCCCTCTACCTCGGCGACCGCTCCGTGCTCACCGCGGCCGCCGCGGGTCGGGTCACCGGGTCCGACGTGGCGACGTGGGCCGCGATGGCCGACCACGCCGGTCCGGCCCCCTGGAACACCACCGGCTTCTGAGCGCCGCCGCCGGGGTCCGACACCGCGGGACCGGGGCTCCCCCCGGATGTCCCGGCTCCCGCGGCGCGGGGTCGGTGGGGCGGCCCTCAGCCGCGGGAGGCCTCGCCCAGCAGCGAGTTGGGGCTGAAGACCGGTCGGCGGTCCTCGTCCTCGGCGGTGGCGCGCACGAACTCGAAACCCGACGTGGTGACCACCCGCCAGTGGTCGACCCGGGCGGCCAGGTCGGCCGCGCACGTCAGGTGCAGGGGCGGGGCGTGGAAGGCGTTGCGCCCGATCTCCAGGTCGTCGCCGACGAAGGCCACCGGGCGCCCCAGCGACTCCGCGCAGGCCCCGCAGATGCGGCTCAGGGCGCACTGGGTCACCCGGCGGGCCACGAGCTGGAGGTCGCCGGCGTCGTCGCGCTCCCAGGCGAAGGGAGCGTCGACGGCGTCGACGTCACGGCTGAGGCCCCGGATCATGACGCCTTCCGCGACCAGCCGCCCAGCTCGGCGCGGCGCGAGGGACGCTCGGCGTCGCTCTTGCGGCCGCGCTCGACCGGGGCCCGGTCGGGGCTCGGGGGCTCGGGCTTGTCGGAGGTGGTGAAGCCGTTGGGCACCGAGAGCTTGATGATGGTGCGCAGCGCCTGGCCGTACTGCTTGTGCAGCGGCCCGATCGTGTAGGGGATGTCGTACTTGTCGCACAGCGCGCGGACCTTGACCGCGATCTCGCCGTAGCGGTTGCTCGGCAGGTCGGGGAAGAGGTGGTGCTCGATCTGGTAGCCCAGGTTGCCCGACATGATGTGCAGCAGCGGGCCGCCCTCGAAGTTGGCCGCGCCGAGGATCTGGCGCAGGTACCACTCCGCACGGGTCTCGTCCTCGATCTCCTCCTCGGTGAAGTGCATCGCACCGTCGGGGAAGTGGCCGCAGAAGATGATCACGTAGGACCACAGGTTGCGGGTCACGTTGGCCGTGGCGTTGGCGGTGAGGGTCGTGCGCCAGTGCGGCCCGCTGAGCGCGGGGTAGACGACGTAGTCCTTGAGCACCTGGTTGCGGCCCTTGCGCCAGATCTGCCCGAGCTGGCGCTTCATCTCCTTCGGGTCCTTCTTGCCCTTGCGGATGGCCTCGATGTCGAGGTCGTGGAGGGCCACGCCCCACTGGAAGAGGCTGGCGAGCAGCGCGTTGTAGACCGGCTGGCCGAGGTTGGCGGGGTGCCACTTCTGCTCGCGGGCCATGCGCAGGATGCCGTAGCCGATGTCGTTGTCGTGGCCGAGCACGTTGGTGAACTGGTGGTGCACGTAGTTGTGGGAGTGCTTCCACTGCTCCGCGGGCTGGGCGGTGTCCCACTCCCAGTTGGAGGAGTGGATCTCGGGGTCGTTCATCCAGTCCCACTGGCCGTGCATGACGTTGTGGCCGATCTCCATGTTCTCCAGGATCTTGGCCACGCCGAGCATCGCCGCCCCGGCCGCCCAGGCGGGCTTGCGGTGCGAGGCGAGCAGGGTGACGCGGCCGGCGAAGGCCAGGCCGCGCTGCACCTTGATCATCCGGTTGATGTACGCCGCGTCCGCGGCCCCGCGCGACTCCTCCACCTCCGCGCGGATCGCGTCGAGCTCGCGGCCGATCTGCTCGACCTCCTCGTCGGTGAGGTGGGTGTACTCCCGGACGTCCGAGATGGCCATGGGTCCTCCAGTGGGTGCAGCGGTGCGGGGGGCTGGTGGGTCGGGTGGGTCAGATGTCGAGGGTGCAGTCGCCGGCGGCGGCGGTCACGCAGGTCTGGATCTGCTCGTTGGGCTGGGCGTACTCCTCGCCGTTGCGCAGGTCGCGCACCGCGCCGGAGACGAGGGTGACGGTGCAGGTGTGGCAGATGCCCATGCGGCAGCCGTAGGGCATGCCCACGCCCGCCTGCTCCCCGGCCTCGAGCACGGTGGTAGCGCCGTCGGCGTCCACCGTCTTGCCGGAGTTGCGGAAGGAGATCGTGCCACCTTCGCCGCCGGCGTCGCCGAGCTTCAGCGAGAAGCGCTCGAGGTGGAGCCGCTCGGCGACCCCCTCGGCCTCGAAGTGCTCGCTGAGCGCGTCGAGCATCGGGCCGGGTCCGCAGGCCCACGTCTCGCGCTCGCGCCAGTCGGGGCACACGCGGTCGAGGTCGGCGGGCGCCAGCATGCCCTCGGTGTCGGTGTGGAGGCGGTGCACGGACAGGCCCTCGTGGCCCTCCTCGAGCCGGTCGAGCTCGTCGCGGAAGATCATCCGCTCCGCCGTCGGCGAGGAGTAGTGCATGACGACGTCGGGCATCGAGCCACGGCGGTCGAGCGTGCGCAGCATCGACATCACCGGGGTCACCCCGGAGCCGGCCACGAGGAAGAGCATCCGCGCCGGCGGGGGGTCGGGGAGCACGAAGTCACCCTCGGGCAGCGCGAGGCGCACGATCGTGCCGGGGGCCAGGCCGTTGACCAAGTGCGAGGAGAGCAGGCCCTCGGGCATGGCACGCACCGTGATCGCGATGGTGCGGCCGCTGCGCTTGGGCGCGGAGCTCACCGAGTAGGAGCGCCACTGGTACTTGCCCTCGACCTGCACGCCGATGCCGACGTACTGGCCGGGCTTGTGGTCGTAGCGCCAGCCCCAGCCGGGCCGGATCACCAGGGTGGCGGCGTCCTCGGTCTCGGGCACGACCTTCTCGATGCGGCCGCGCAGCTCGCGGGTCGACCACAGCGGGTTGACCAGCGAGAGGTAGTCGTCGGGGTGCAACGGGGTGGTCAGCTTCGAGCCCGCCCTGCGGACCCGCTCCCACGGGATCGTCCCTGCCATCGGGCCAGTGAACAGGCGTTCTCCCACTCGCGTCAACGGGTCGGAGGGGTGAACCTCCCCGACGTACTGTGGGGGTATGACCTACTCCGTTGAGAAGACCGACGCCGAGTGGCGCGAGCAGCTCTCCCCCGACGAGTACGCCGTCCTGCGCAAGGCCGGCACCGAGCGGGCCTTCACCGGCAAGTACACCGACACCGAGACCACGGGCGTCTACCGCTGCAAGGCCTGCGAGGCCACGCTCTTCGAGTCCGACACCAAGTTCCACTCCGGCTGCGGCTGGCCGTCGTTCTACCAGCCGATCAGTGACACGATCGAGTACATCGAGGACACCAGCCACGGCATGAAGCGCGTCGAGGTCCGCTGCGCCAGTTGCGGCTCCCACCTGGGCCACGTCTTCCCCGACGGCTACGGCACCCCCACCGGCGACCGCTACTGCATCAACTCCATCAGCCTCACGCTGGAGGAGAAGGCGTAGGTCGGTCGGCGTGACTCTCCGGGTCGCCATGTGGTCGGGGCCGCGCAACCTCTCCACGGCCCTGATGCGCAGCTTCGAGCACCGCGCCGACTGCACCGTCGTCGACGAGCCGCTCTACGCCGCCTACCTCGCCACGACCGGTCTCGACCACCCCGGCCGCGACGAGGTCATCGCCTCCCAGTCGACCGACTGGGAGGCGCTGGTGCGCGAGCTGACCGCGGGCCCGGTGCCCACGCCGGTGCAGTACCAGAAGCACATGACCCACCACGTGCTCCCCGACCTCGACCAGGGCGCCCTGACCGGGCTGCGCCACGCCTTCCTCGTGCGCGACCCCGAGCGCGTGCTCACCTCCTACGCCAAGGTGCGCGAGGAGCCGACGCTGGAGGACCTCGGCCTGCCGCAGCAGCTGGCGCTCTTCGAGCGCTTCGGCGGCCCGGTGGTCGACGCCGCCGACGTGCTCCGCGACCCGCGCGGCACGCTCACGGCCCTGTGCGCCGCGCTCGGCCTCGCCTTCGACGAGGCGATGCTGTCCTGGCCCGCGGGCCCGCGCGACACCGACGGCGTCTGGGCTCCGCACTGGTACGCCGGGGTCGAGGCCTCCACCGGCTTCGCCACCTCCTCCCCCGGCGGGCACGACCTGCTGCCCGAGCGCCTGGCGCCGCTGCTCGAGCGCTGCCGCCCCTTCTACGACGCACTGGCCCCCCACCGGCTGCGCCCCGCCACCGACCAGGAGTCCTGAATGCTGCAGCAGTTCGACCCCCGCAACGCCGACCTCCAGGTCAACGTCGGCGGCCGGATCACCCACCGCGACGAGGCGGCGGTGAGCCCCTTCGACTCCGTGGTGCAGGGCGGCGACGCCGTCTGGGAGGGGCTGCGGCTGCACCGGGGCCGGATCTTCGCGCTCGACGAGCACCTCGCCCGGCTGCGCCGCTCGGCCAAGGCGCTGGCCTTCGCCGAGATCCCCTCCGACGCCGAGATCGTCGAGCAGCTGCGCCGCACCCTGGCGGCCAACGACATGCACGACGACGTGCACGTGCGCCTCACGCTGACCCGCGGGGTCAAGGTCACCAGCGGCATGGACCCCCGGCTCAACACCTCCGGGCCCACGCTCATCGTGCTCGCGGAGTTCAAGTCACCGGTCTACGACGCCTCCGGCATCACCCTGGCGACCTCCTCGGTGCGCCGGCACCGCGCCGACTCCCTCGACCCCAAGATCCACCACAACAACCTGCTGACCTCGATCATGGCCAAGGTCGAGGCCACGGTGGCCGGCGCCGACGACGCCCTCATGCTCGACGACGCGGGCTTCGTGGCCGAGACCAACGCCACCCACGTCTTCCACGTCGCCGGCGGCCGCGTGCGCACCTCCACGACACGGGCGTGCCCCGAGGGCATCACCCGCGAGACGGTGCTCGGGCTCTGCGCCGACCTCGGCCTGCCCACCGAGGTGTGCGAGCACTCGCTGGTGGAGCTCTACACCGCCGACGAGGTGTTCGTGACCGGCACCATGGGCGGGGTCACGCCGGTGGTCGCGATCGACGGGCGCACCATCGGCGACGGCGCGCCCGGCCCGGTCGCCGCGCGCATCTCCGCGGCGTACGCCGAGCTCACCGCCCGCTCCGGCACCGTCGTGGCCTGAGCCGGCCGCCGCTCAGGGCAGGCGCTGGACCAGCTCGGCCACCGGCACCAGGGCGCCGGTGTAGAACGGGATCTCCTCGCGCACGTGGCGGCGCGCGCGGCTCGCGCGCAGGTCGCGCATGAGGTCGACGATGCGGTGCAGCTCGTCGGCCTCGAAGGCGAGGATCCACTCGTAGTCGCCGAGGCCGAAGGAGGCGACGGTGTTGGCGCGCACGTCGGGGTAGGGCCGCGCCTGCATGCCGTGCTCCTTGAGCATGTCGCGGCGCTCCTCGTCGGGCAGGAGGTACCACTCGTAGGAGCGCACGAAGGGGTAGACGCAGACGTGGCGCTTCGGCTCCTCGTCTGCGAGGAACGCCGGCACGTGCGACTTGTTGAACTCCGCGGGCCGGTGCAGCGCCATCTGCGACCAGACCGGCACCAGGCGCGAGCCGAGCGCGGTGCGGCGGAAGCGGTGGTAGGCCGACTGCAGGGCCTCGGAGTCGGCGGCGTGCCACCAGACCATGACGTCGGCGTCGGCGCGCAGGCCGGCCACGTCGTAGACGCCGCGCACCACGACCCCCTCCTCGGCCAGCTCGGCGAGGAGCTTCTCGACCTCGGCGCCCTCGGCCTCGCGGTCGGCGTCGCCGAGCACCCGGTCGAGACGGAAGACCGACCACGTGGTGTAGCGGATGGAGTCGTTGATCTCGCGCAGCCGGGCGGCGTTGGTCTGGGTGTCGCTCATGGCTCCATCATGCCGCGCGGGGCCTCGTCGGCCCACGTGACCCTGGTCGCCAGCAGCTCGCGCACCGCGCGGTGGGCCGAGCCGACGGCCGCGGGGATGCCGACCCCGTCGTAGGCCGCGCCGCAGACCGCCAGGCCCGGCACCTGCGCGACCGCGGCCCGCACCCGTGCGACGCGCGCGACGTGGCCCACGGCGTACTGCGGCAGCCCGCCGCCCCAGCGCTGCACGTGGGTGTCGACGGGGCGGGCGTCGAGGCCGGTGAGCCCGCGCAGGTCGGCCAGCGAGGCGGCGACGAGCTCGGCGTCGTCGGCCTGGAGGGTGCGCTCCTCGCGGTGGCGGCCCAGCGAGGTGCGCAGCAGCAGCACGTCGTCACCGTCGACCAGCCCGCGGCCGGCCTCGCGCACCCACGCCCACTTGGAGAAGGAGTACGTCGCCGCCTTGATCCGGCGGCGCTCGACCGGCGGCACCAGGAAGCCCGACGTGTCGGCGGCCGCCAGGGCCGGGGCGTCGGCCGCCCGCACGGCCAGGGTCACCACCGCCACCGAGGCCGTCTCCACCGCGGCCAGCTCGCTCGCGGCGGCGGGCGCCACGTCGGCGAGCAGCCGCGCGGTCGGTGCGGGCGGGGTGGCCAGCACGACGAGGTCGGCGCGCAGCAGCTCGGGGTCGGTGGTGGGGCCGAGCAGCAGCTCGAGGCCCTCGGGCGTGCGGCGCAGGCCGCGCACGGTGGTGCCCGTGCGCACGCGCAGCCCACCGGCGGCGACCACCGCGTCGGGCAGCGCCCCCATGCCGCCGGACAGCCCCGCGAAGACCGGGCCGGCGTACGTCGTGGGCACCGCGCCGCCGTGGGTGACCACCGAGCCGCGGGCGGCCAGCGCCACCAGCTGCGGCACGGCGGCGCGCGCGGAGATCTCACGGGCCAGACCGGAGTAGACCCCGCCGAGCAGGGGCTCGACGAGCCGGTCGGTCACCTCGGGGCCGAAGCGGGCGTCCACGAGGTCGCCGACGGTGACGTCGGCCCCCGGGTCGCCCGGGTCCCCCAGGTCGCTGGCGGGCAGGTCGACCTCCCGGGCGGCCCGGGCCAGGCCCTCGGGCGAGAGCACGCCGGAGGCCTCGAGCGCGGCCAGGTCGAGCGGCACCCCCATGAGCGAGCGTGGCAGCGGCCGCATCGCCCCGCGGCTGTGGATGCGCGAGCTGACCACGGCCGGGTGCTCGACCTTGAGCCCGACCGCGCGGGCCAGGTCGACGCCCTCGGCTCGGCGGTTGAGCATCGCCTCGGCGCCGACGTCGACCAGCGCCCCGGCGACCTCGTGGCGGAGCAGCTTGCCGCCGACGCGGTCTGCGGCCTCGAGCACGACGACCTCGTGGCCGGCCTCGGCCAGGTCGCGGGCCGCGGCGAGGCCGGCGATGCCGCCGCCGACCACCACGGCCAGGGCGCGGGGGGTGCCGGGTGCAGCCATGCCACCAGCGTCTCAGAGCGGCCCACGCCGCGACGACCGGGTGCGGGGTCGTCGCGGCGTGGGAGTCGGGGGGTGGAGCCGGGGCAGCGGCAGGGGGGGGGCTCAGGCCGAGGCGGCCATCCGTCCGAAGCCGCTGCGGTGGAAGACCAGCGGGGCGTCGGCGACCGCGCCGTCGACCGACTCCACGGCGTGCAGCTGGAGCAGCACGATGGTGTGGTCGCCGGCCTCGACCTCGCGGTAGAGCGAGCAGTCGAAGCGGGCCAGGCCCTCGTCGAGGGTCACCGCGCCGTCGTCGGTGGTGGAGATGTCGATGCCGGTGAAGCGCTCGTCGACCGGCCCGGCGAGCTGGCGGCAGACCCCGCCGTGGTGGTCGGCCAGCACGGTGACGCCGAGGTGGTCGGCGCGGCGCAGGTCGGGCCAGGTCTTGGAGGTGTTGGCGATCGAGAACGACACCAGCGCCGGCTCGAGACTGACCGAGGTGAACGAGCTCGCGGCCAGCCCGACCGGGCGTCCGTCGACCTGCGCGGCCACGGCGACGACCCCGCTGGGGAAGATGCCGAAGGCCTCGCGCAGGCGCTGGGGGTCGAGGTCCTGGTTGGTGGAGAGGGCGGTGACGCTCATGCGGGGGCTCCTGTCGGGAGGTGGGGGTGGAGCGCGAGGTGCGGCGCGGGGTCGAGCAGGGCGGCCACGCGGGGCCGCGCCGTCGCGAGCCAGTCGGCGTAGGCCGCCGGGTCGTCGTGGTGCTGGTCGAGCACGTAGAGGCCGCGCACCGGCACGGTGGCGCCGAGCTCGGTGAGCACCGGGCGCAGGGTGAGCTCGGGGGCCAGGGCGTGCGCGGGGCCGGCGCCGAGCATCAGGGGCACCGCGACGCCGCGCAGGCCGGTGCCGGCGGCGAAGCGGTCGAGGAAGAGCTTGAGCAGACCCGTGTAAGTGGCCTTGTAGGTCGGGCAGGCCACCACGACGAGGTCGGCCTCCCCCACGGCCTCGACGAGGTCGGCGACGACCGCGCTGGACCAGTCGAGCAGGGCCGGGCCGAGCTCGGCGAGGTCGACGGTCAGGTCGGGCTCCTCCCCCGACAGCTCACGGGCCAGCAGCGTGGCGGCCCCGAGCGTGCGCGAGCGCGGCTTGGGGTTGCCGACCACCACCGCCACGCGGGGGCGGGCCGTCACGACGCCGCCGTGCGGCCGGCGGCCTGGAACGGCACGGCGGTGTTGTGGTGCACCGGCGGGGCCGGGTGCTCCCACAGGCCGCGCTCGGCCAGAATCGGCAGCACGCCCTCACCGAAGTGGTAGGCCCCCTCGAGGTGGGGGTAGGCGGAGAGGACGAACTCGTCGATGCCGACGGAGTGGTACTCCTCGATCCGGTCGGCGACCTGCTCGTGGCTGCCCACGAGGGCCGTGCCCGCGCCACCGCGCACGAGGCCCACGCCGGCCCAGACGTTGGGGTGGATCTCCAGGTCGTCCTTGCTGCCGCCGTTGAGGTCGAGCATGCGGCGCTGGCCCTCCGACTCGCTCTTGCGCAGGCCCTCCTGCACGGCCTTGATCGAGGCCGGGTCGATGCCGGCGAGCAGGCGGTCGGCCTCGGCCCACGCCTCCTCGGCGGTGTCGCGCACGATGGTGTGCATCCGGATGCCGAAGCGGATCGGGCGCTCGGCACCGCGTCCCTCCTCGGCCGCGAGCTTCCGGATCCAGTCGACCTTCTCGGCCACCGCGGCCGGCGGCTCGCCCCAGGTGAGGTAGACGTCGGCGTGCTTGGCCGCGACCCTGCCGGCCGCCGGCGAGGAGCCACCGAAGTAGATCGCGGGCACCGGGTCGGGGATCTGACCGAGCTTCGCGCTCTCGACCTGCAGGTGCTCACCGGCGAAGTCGACCGTCTCGCCGGCCCACAGCCGGCGCACGATCTCGAGGAACTCGTCGCAGCGGGCGTAGCGGGCCTCCTTGTCGAGGAAGTCGCCGAACATGCGCTGCTCGTGGCTCTCGCCACCGGTGACCACGTTGAGCAGCAGCCGGCCGCCGGTGAGGTTCTGGAAGGTGCCGGCCATCTGCGCGGCGAGGTAGGGCGCGACCAGCCCGGGCCGGAAGGCGACCAGGAACTTCAGCCGCTCGGAGACCTGGCTCAGCATCGCGGTCGAGAGCCAGGCGTCCTCGCACCACGCACCGGCCGGGGTGAGCGCGGCCTCGAAGCCCATCTGCTCGGCGCCGCGGGCGATCTGGCCGAGGTAGGGCACGTCGGCGGGTCGACCCGACGGCCCGGCGCTCACGCCGTGGCCGCCGCCGACGACCTGGCGGCCGTCACCGCCGTTGGTGGGCAGGAACCAGTGGAACGTCAACGGGCTCATGGGGGGTTCTTCCTCTCAGATCTGACCGTGGTTGGGCGGCAGCGTGCCCTCGAGGGCGTGGTGCCCGAGGTGCTGGACCTTCCAGCTCGCGGGGTCGTGGAGCGTGTGGGTGCGGGCGTTGCGCCAGTGGCGGTGCAGGTTGAGCCCGTCGAGGGCCGAGCGGGTGCCGGCGACCTCAAAGAGCCGGCTGGACACCGACACCGACACCTGGGTGGTCGAGGCGCGCGCGGCGGCCACGGCGAGGCTGGCCGCCCCGACGCTCTCGACCGTGAGGTGGTCGTCGGCCCGGTCGACGGCGCGCCCGGCCTCGGCCACCAGGGCCTCCGCACCGCGCACGGCGAGGTCCATCTCGCCGAAGGCGTGCACGACCAGCGGGTCGTCGGCGGCCCGCTCCACCCCGGCGTCGGGGTAGGGCCGCGACATCGTCGTGACGAAGCTCGCCGCGTCCTCGACCGCCGCGCGGGCGATCCCGGCGTCGATCGCGGCGTGCAGGAGCTGGGCGAAGGCGCCGTAGGTCTGCGGGCCCTCGAAGGTCAGGTGGTAGGGCGTGATCCGCGAGTCGTCGACCGCCACGCCCTCGAGGCGCACCGTGCCGCTGGCGGTGGTGCGCTGGCCCATGCCGGCCCAGTCGTCGACGACCGTGACGCCCGGGGCGGTGCGCTCCACCCACGCGACGTGCATGGGGCCGTCCTCGCCGAGGTGGGCGAGCACGGGGATCCAGTCGGCGAAGAGCGCGCCGGTGCTGTAGCCCTTCTCGCCGTCCAGGCGCCAGGTGCGGCCGCCCTCCGCCGTGGGTCCGGTCGTGGCGGTGGTCTCGGTCAGGGTGGTGCGGTGCTCGCGCACGTGCTTCGTGCCGACCTCGGACTGGGCGTTGCCCAGCCGCCGCCCGCGCAGCACCTCGCCGAAGAAGAACGCCTGCTGGGCCGGCGTGCCCTGGTGGCGCAGCGCGTTGACGTAGACGAAGTGGCTGTGCGGCACCTGGGCCACGCTGGGGTCGCCCGCGGCCAGCAGGCGGAAGACCTCGGCCACGACCTCCACCGGCAGGTCGGCGCCGCCGTGCTCGGCCGGCACCGTGATCGCCAGCAGCCCCGAGGCCGACAGCAGGTCGAGCTCCGCGGCGGGCAGCACCCGCTCCGCGTCGCGGCGTACGGCGCCCTGCGCCAGCTCGCCCGCGAGGTCGGCGGCGACGCGCAGCGCGGCGTCGGCGTCGAGCACGGGCACCGTCGCGGGGGCGGTCAGCGTCGTCATCGGCCGACCCTCGCGAGCTCGGCGGCCTCCAGCTCGCGCACGATCGGCAGCACCTCGCGGCCGAAGTGCTCGACGTCCTCGATGAAGTGCAGGAAGCCGAGCAGCATCATCTGCACGCCCTGCCGCTTGTACTCCATGATCCGGTGGGCGACCTGCTCGGGCGTGCCCACCAGGCCGGTGCGGAAGCCGTCGTTGTACTGCACGAGGTCGGAGAAGTCGGAGTCCTGCCACATGCCCTTCTTGTCACCCGTCGACTGGCCGGCCTGCTTGACCGCGGAGCCGAAGCCCTCGACGGCCTCCACGTCGGCCTGGTCGATGATGTCGTGCAGCACCTGGCGGGCCTCGGCCTCGCTGTCGCGGGCGACCACGAAGCCGTTGACGCCGAACTTCACGGCCCCCTCGGGGCGGCCGTTGACCCGGGCCACGTCGGTGACGTCGCGGACCTGCTCGGCGACGCCCTCGGGGGTGTTGCCGTTCATGAAGTACCAGTCGGTGACCCGCCCGCCCATGCCGCGGGCGTCGGTGGAGTTGCCGCCCATGAAGATCTCGGGGTGGGCCCGGCCGGGCACCTCCAGCGGCTTCGGCTTCAGGTCGAAGTCGTGCAGGCGGTAGAAGTCGCCCTGGTGCTCCGCGTGGTCGCTGGTCCAGATCTCGCGGACGTAGCGGATGAACTCCTCGGCGCGGCGGTAGCGCTCGCCGTGCTCGAGCCACGGCTCGCCAAGCCGAGTGAACTCGTCCTTGAACCAGCCGGAGACGACGTTGATCGCGGCGCGCCCGCCCGAGATCTGGTCGGCGGAGGCGATGAACTTGGCGAGCACGCCGGGCTGCCAGAGGCCGGGGTGCACCGCGGCGATGACGTTGAGCCGCTCGGTGGCGAGCAGCAGCGCGAGCGACAGCGAGGTCGACTCGTGCTGGTAGGCCGCGCCGTAGGAGGCCATATAGCGCACCTGCGACAGGGCGTACTCGAAGCCGCTGTCCTCGGCGACCTTGGCCAGGCGCTTGTTGTACTCGTAGCTCCAGTCGGTGCGCTGCTCGATCTTGCTGACGACCAGGCCGCCGCTGACGTTGGGCACCCAGTAGGCGAACTTCAGCGGCTCGTGACCCGGCTGCACGCCGGTCTCGCCGCGGGTCTGCTGCACGGTCATGGGGACTCCTCGTGGTCTCTCGCGGCCGAAGCCGCTTATGTCGATAAGATTGCTGGACAATGGGCCGGGATGCAAGGCGGGACCCCCGGGAGCCCCACCGGAAGCGGCGACGGGGTGACAGGCACCGCCTCTCACCGCCCGTCACCGATCACGTCACCGGTCGCGCCGCGTGGCCCCGATCGACCAGGCGTACGGCGGGGTCGCTCCGTTGACGAGGTGGTCGCCGACCACCCGCGCCTTGAGGATCCGGGGATTGTGCGACGACACCGTGCGGGCGTTGCGCCAGTGCCGGTCGAGGGCCCGACCGCGCGCGGTGGCCGAGGCGCCGAGGGTGTCGAAGAGGTCGTTGGTGGCGCGCAGCACGAGGTCGGTGACGACGACCTGCGCGGTGGACGACTCGATCTCGCCGACCTCGACCAGTCGCCGGGTGCGCTCGGGGTCGCCGTGCGCGGAGTCGGCGACGGCCTGGAGGGCCTCGGCGACCCGCAGCGTGGCGGCCTCCGCGGCGTAGACGGCGGCGGCGATCTCGCCGATGCGGGCGAGCACCTGCGCGTCGTCGCGCACCCGGGCGGCGTTGGCGTGGGAGTAGTTGCGCTCGCGGCGGCGCACCTCGGTGACCGCGTCGGCGAGCGCGGCACGCCCGATCCCGGCGAGGGTCGCGAGCAGGTTGAGCTGGTAGAGCGCGGTCTGGTGCGGGAAGCGCTCCTCGAAGGCGAGCACGTCCTCGGCGGGCACGCGCACGGCGTCGAAGCTCGTCGTGCCACTGCCGGTGCCGCGCTGGCCGAAGCCGTCCCAGTCGTCGACGACGCTGACCCCGGAGCGGCGGGTGTCGACGATCGCGATCGCGAAGTCGTCGGCGACCCCGCCGCCGGGCCCCTCGCCCTCGGCGCCCTCGTCACGCAGGGCGTAGACGTCGACCCACTCGGCGTAGATGGTGCCGGTCGTGTAGTACTTCGTGCCGTCGAGGCGGTAGTCGCCGCCCGCGAGGCGGGTGAGCACCGTGCGCTGCGTGCCGATCTCGGTGGCACCGACCTCCGACCAGGCGTTGCCGGCGATCTCGCCCGCGGCGAACCGGTCGAACCACCGCGCCTGGTCGGAGCCGCGGGCGTGCTGCCACAGCCGGTCCTCGACGAGGGCGAAGTGGCCGCGGAAGGCCTGCGGGAGGTTGCTGTCGACCGCCGCGAGCTCGATCCACAGCTGAGTCACCTCCGGCAGCGACAGCCCCTCCCCGCCGTGCTCGCGCGGCACGCGCACCGCGCCGAAGCCGGCCGCCTTGAGCCAGGCGACCTGCTCGACCGGCAGCTCGCCGTCGAGCTCGCGCCCGACGGCCCCGGCCGCGATCCGCTCCCACAGCGGGGCGTAGGTCGCGCGCAGCCCCGCCAGGCGCGGGGAGTCGACGGCGACGTGGGGCACGAACGGCACGGCGGCCTCCCGGGCGGGGGCACGCCCCACGGACGACCGCGCGGCGGGCTGGACGGACGGCTGGACAGACATGGGCGCTCCTCGGCTACAGTCATGACACGGTTTGTCTACTGACTTTGTCGACTATGACGTCGAGGAGCCCCGGGGGCAAGCCGACACCCGCCCCTCCCAGGAAGGATCCCCGGTGCGCATCGAGCAGCTGGAGTACCTCGCCGCCGTCACCCAGCACGGCTCCCTGCGCCGCGCCAGCGAGCGACTGCACATCTCCCAGCCGGCGCTCAGCGAGGCGGTCAGCAAGCTCGAGCGCGAGCTCGGCGTGACGCTGCTCGACCGGCGCCGCTCCGGCGCCCGGATCAGCCGCCAGGGCCGCGACCTGCTGCAGAACATGGTCGACGTGCTCGAGGCCGTCGACCGGCTGCGCACCGCCGCGGGCGACCAGACCGCCTCGGCCCGGCTCATCCGGCTCGGCACGGTCAACGCCGCCACCTCCAGCCTGCTCGTGCCGGCCGTGCGCGGACTGCAGGACAGTCACCCCGGCACCACGGTCGAGGTGATGACCATGCAGCAGGCAGAGATCGACGCCGGCCTGCACGAGGGCTCCCTCGACCTCGGCCTGGTCAACGTGCTCTCCGGCGACGACACCCCCACCGACCTGGTCGGCACCGACCTCCTCCACGGGCGCCCGGTCGCCGTGCTCCCGGCCGGTCACGCGCTCACGGCGTACGCCGAGGTGGGCGTCGACCAGCTGCGCGCCGAGCGGTTCGTCACCATGCGCGCGGGCTACCTGATGCACCGCTTCGCCCACCGACTGTTCGCCGGCCACATGCCGGCCACCTGCCACAGCACCGACGGCGCCGAGCTCGGCAAGGTGATGGTCGCCGAGGGGCTGGGTCTCACCGTGCTGCCCGACTACAGCGTCGTCGACGACCCCCTCGAGCGCGCGGGCCTCCTCACCACCCGGCCCATCGCCGGCGACCGCACGGTGGTGTCGCTGGTGCTGCGCCACCGCGCGCCCGACCGGGTGCCGGTGCAGGTGCGCGAGCTGCGGGGCCTCCTGGTCGACCTGGCGCGCCGGCGCAGCAGCGGAACCACCCTGGCCGTCGCGGCGTCCCAGGGGGCATGACCCGACGCCACCGCAGCGCCCCGGCCGCCCTGCCGACCGCTCTCCTGCTCGCCCTGCTCCTCGGCCTCACCGCCTGCTCCGGCGGCGGCTCCGACGAGGCGTCCGGCGCCGGCAGCACCGCCGACACCGCCGCCGACGCCGCCGCCGACGCCGTCGGGCCCGAGTCGGCCCTGTCCTCGGCGGTCGAGGGCGGCTCCGGCAGCAGCACCGCCCGCGCCCGGCCCGCGGCCGTCGAGCCGGCCACACCGGCGATCATCTCCACCGGCAGCCTCGAGGTGCGCGCCGACGACGTGGCGGCAGCCCGCGACGAGGTGCAGGACGTGCTCGACCAGACCGGGGGGACGGTCGCGGAGGAGCGGTCGACCAGCGACGAGGACGGCGCCGTGGAGTCGACCCGTCTGGTGCTGCGCGTGCCGAGCGAGGACTTCGCCGTGGCGATGGAGGCCCTGGAGGGCATCGGGATCACCGAGGACTCGCGCCGCGCGAGCGAGGACGTCACGACGCAGGTGGTCGACAACGAGGTGCGGGTGCGGGCCCAGCGCGCCAGCATCGCGCGCATCGAGGCCCTGCTGGCGCGGGCCGAGACCATCGGCGCCGTCATCAGCATCGAGGGCCAGCTGACCCGTCGCCAGGCCGACCTCGACTCGCTGCTGGCCCAGCAGGCCTACCTCACCGACCAGACCTCGCTGTCGACGATCACGGTCAGGCTCGCCCGCACGCCTGACCCGTCCTCGGACCAGCGGCCCGAGGAGGACCGGTCGGGCTTCCTGGCCGGGCTGGGCGCCGGCTGGGACGGCCTGTCGTCGGTGGCGGTGGGTGCGGCCACCGCGCTCGGCGCCGTGCTGCCCTTCGCGGTCGTCGCGCTGCTGCTCGGCGTGCCGCTCGCGCTGCTGGTGCGCTCGCTCAGAGCGGGTAGGACTGCACGAACTCCGTGAGCCGGGCCAGCTGGTCGGGGTCGGTGGAGGGGATCACGCCGTGCCCGAGGTTGAAGACGTGCCCCCGGGCCGCGCGGCCGGCCTCGATCACCTCGGCGGCGCGCGAGGTCATGACGTCGGTGGGGGCGAAGACCAGCGTCGGGTCGAGGTTGCCCTGCACGGCGCGGTCGCCGACCTGGCCGATGGCCTGCGTCAGCGGCGTGCGCCAGTCGACGCCGACCACGTCGGCGCCGGCCTGACCCATCAGGCCCAGCAGGTTGGAGGTGCCGACCCCGAAGTGGATGCGCGGCACGCCCAGCGCGCCGGCCCGCTCGAGCACGCGGGCCGAGTGGGGCATGACGTGCTCGACGTAGTCGGCCGGGGTCAGCGCGCCGGCCCAGGAGTCGAAGAGCTGCACGGCCGAGGCGCCGGCGGCGACCTGCACCTCGAGGTAGGCCGCGGCGATCCCGGCGATCTTGGCCATGAGCGCCTCCCACACCTCGGGGGCGCCGAACATCATGGCCTTGGTCCTGGCGTGCTCCTTCGACGGCCCACCCTCCACGAGGTAGGAGGCGACCGTGAACGGCGCGCCGGCGAAGCCGATCAGCGGGGTGGCGCCGAGCTCGCCGACGAGGCCCTGCACGGCCTGGGTGATGAAGGGCACGTGCTCGGGGGTCAGGTCGGGGATGGCGGCGACGTCGGCCAGCGTGCGCACCGGCTCGGCGACCACCGGGCCGATGCCGGGCTTGATGTCGAGGTCGACGCCGACGGCCTTGAGCGGCAGCACGATGTCGGAGAAGAAGATCGCCGCGTCGACGCCGTAGCGACGCACCGGCTGCAGGGTGATCTCGACCACCAGGTCGGGGTCCATGCAGGACTCGAGCATGCCGACGCCCTCGCGCACCCGGAGGTACTCGGGGAGGCTGCGGCCCGCCTGGCGCATGAACCACACCGGCGTGTGGGGCACCGGCTCCCCCCGGACGGCCTTGAGGAAGGCGCTGTCGGCGAGGTCCTGCGCGGGCGCGGTGGCAGTCGTCACGGGCACAAGGGTCGCACTCCCCCCGGCGTGTTCGCACATCGGTTCGAGTCCCGCCGACCTACTGTGGCCCCATGGTCGTCCGCCAGGAGACGCGCCCGGGTGCGGGCGCGGACGCGCAGCCCCCCGAGTTCCGGCAGGCTGTCGCCAGCATGCAGGGGGCGCGGCTGCGCCCCGAGGTGCTGTGCGAGCAGATGCCGGCGCCGCAGCGGATCGCCCCCTACGCCTCCGCGCTGTCGGCCGACGTGACGGTCGACGGCACCGACGTCGGCACCGGGCGGATCATCGTGCTCCACGACCCCGACGGCAACGACGCCTGGGAGGGCACCTTCCGCTGCGTCGCCTACGCCCGCGCCGACATCGACGTCGACCTCGTGGCCGACCCGATGCTGCCCGAGGTCGGCTGGTCCTGGCTGGCCGAGGCGCTGGAGTCCCACGGCGCCGCCCACCTGGCCGCGTCGGGCACCGTGACGACGGTGACGACCGAGAGCTTCGGCGGCATGGCCGAGGAGGGCCGCACCGCGCAGATCGAGGTGCGCGCCTCGTGGACCCCCGCCCTCGGCGACGACGGCGCCCCCGACCTCGCCCCGCACGTCGAGGCCTGGGGCGAGCTGCTGTGCACCGCCGCGGGCCTGCCGCCCGTGCCCGACGGGGTCACGATGATGCCGAGCCGCCGCGGGCAGCGCGGCCCCACCCGCTGATGACGGACGAGCCCGACACCACCCCGATCCCCGAGCAGGCCCCCGAGCAGGCTCCCGAGCTGCCGCTGCTGACCCTGCGCGACGGCCTGCCGCCGCTCACCGACACCGACGCCGGCCTGCGCGAGGTCTGCGCGTCGCTCGCCGCCGGCACCGGCCCGGTCGCCATCGACGCCGAGCGCGCGTCGGGCTACCGCTACTCCGGTCGCGCCTACCTCATCCAGCTGCGCCGTGAGGGGTCCACGACCTTCCTCGTCGACCCGATCGGCCTGTCGAGCCTGGCCCCGCTCCAGGAGGCGCTGGCGGGCACCGAGTGGATCCTGCACGCCGCCACCCAGGACCTCCCCTGTCTCACCGAGCTCGGCCTGCACCCCGACGCGCTCTTCGACACCGAGCTCGCGGGCCGGCTGCTCGGCTACCCCCGCGTCGGGCTGGCCACGCTCGTCGAGACGCTGCTGGGCGCCCGGATGAAGAAGGAGCACTCCGCGGTCGACTGGTCGACCCGGCCGCTGCCCGAGCCGTGGCTGGAGTACGCCGCGCTCGACGTCGAGGTGCTCGTCGAGCTGCGCGACCGGCTCGCCGCCGAGCTGGTCGAGGCCGGCAAGGACGAGTGGGCGCGCCAGGAGTTCGACGCGCTGCGCGGCTTCGCGCCCACACCGCGGGTGGATCCCTGGCGGCGTACGTCGGGCCTGCACCGGGTGCGGGGACGACGCTCGCTGGGCGCGGCCAAGGCGCTGTGGGAGGCGCGCGACGAGATCGCCGAGCAGCGCGACGTGACGCCGGGGCGCATCATCCCCGACGCCGCCATCGTGGCGGCCGCGACCGCGATGCCGGAGGACCGGGCGGCCCTGCTGGGCACCAAGGGCTTCCACGGCCGCGGCGCGGAGCGCTACTCCAGCCGCTGGATCGCCGCCGTGCGCGGCGCCGCCGAGGCCGAGGAGAAGGACCTGCCGACGCGCTCGCCGCGCTCCGACGGCCCGCCCCTGCCCCGCGCGTGGGCCGAGCGCGACCCGGTCGCCGCCCGCCGGCTCCAGCTCGCCCGCGAGCAGATGGCGGCCCTCGCCGAGGAGCAGCACCTCCCGGTCGAGAACGTCCTCACCCCCGACTACCTGCGCCGCACCCTCTGGGACCCGCCGCACACCCGCGAGCCCGCGGCCCTCGCCGAGGCGGTCGCCGCCCTGCTGAGCGGCTACGGCGCACGTCCGTGGCAGGTCGCGCTGGCCGAGCCGGTGCTCACCGCCGCGATCCTCGAGGCCGACCTCCCCGTGGAGGAGCCGGTCGAGGAGGACTGAGCCTCACTCCTCCTCGGAGTCGTCCTCCACGGGCTGCTCCAGCACCTCGCGCGACTCCTCGTCGATCTGCGTGGTGAGCTCGTCCAGCGGCAGCACGCCCGGCGCGCTGACCAGCTCGCCGATGGTCGGGTCGACCGCGGCCTGGAGCTCGCTGTAGGTGTCGAGCAGCGGCGGCAGCACCATGAAGCGGTTGGTGTAGGTGAAGACGCCCGCGCTGGCCGGCTGTTCGTCGGTCTGCAGGAAGTCCTCCGAGAGCGCGACCTCCTGGTTGGCCGGCACGAGGTGCCCGGCCCGGGTGACCACGGCGACCTCCGGCGAGGAGATCATGTGGACCAGGAAGTCGGCCGACTCCACCAGGCTCTCGGTGTCGGGGTCCAGGCACAGCCCGGTGAGGTCGCCGATGGTGGCGGTGGTGTCGAGGGTCGGCATCGGCAGCACGTCGAAGTCGAGTCCGTCGACCTCGCGCAGCTCCGGCACGAGGTCGCGGAAGCCGGCGATCATGCCGACCTTGCCGCGCTTGAACCACTCCAGCCCGGAGGCCTGGTCGAGCTGGTCCTGGCTGAGGGTCAGGCGCGGGTCGCGCAGCACCTCGAGGGTCGTCTCGAGCGCCTCGCGGGTGTCGTCGCTGGAGAAGTCCAGCGACGTCGGCTGGTCCTCGTCGTCGAAGACCTCTCCTCCCCCGGCGTAGACGAAGGGCGAGAGGCCGCGCAGGGTGGGGTCGATGTAGACGCCGCGGGTGCCGCGGCGCGGCTTGGCCGCGAACTCCGCGGCCGCGCGGAACTGGTCGAAGGTGAAGCGCGAGTGCGACTCCGGCGGCACCGAGATGCCGCGCTCGGCCATGGTGTCGAGGTCGACGAGGTCCTCGTTGTAGTAGATGACCATCGGGGAGACGCCGTAGGGCATGCACTGCAGCTTGAGGTCGGCCGAGAACGCCTCCTGGGCGTCGCGGGAGTAGACGTCGCCGAAGGAGACGTCGCGCTCGTCGAGCAGCTCGTCGACCGGACGGGTCCAGCCCTGCTCGCGCAGCCAGGTCAGGTCGCGGCGCGAGGCGAGGTAGACGTCGGGCACGTCGGTGCCGCGGCGCAGCGCGGCGACGAAGGCCTCGCGGGTGGGCCAGGAGCGCAGCTCCACGCGGCTGGCGTCGGAGACCTGGTTGAACTGGCGCACGGCCTGCTGGTAGGCGCTGATCTCCTCCGGGGCGCCCCAGGCGCCGAAGGTCAGGTCGACCTGGGGCACCTGCGAGGCCTGCCCGGTCGGCTCCGGCTGCGGGGCGGGGGCGTCGCCTCCCTCGTCGGAGCATGCGGCCAGCCCGAGGGAGGCGCCGAGCGCGAGCACTGCCAGGAGCGACGTACGCCGCCGGCCCGATCGTCCGAACCTGCTCACCGACACCCCGTCCCGCGCTCCGACACTGCCTGAGACACCCGTGGGGCGCCGCGGGTCAGCCTACCGAGCGGGTCCTCAGGGGTGTGGCGCGGCCTCGGCCGGGCCGTGCCGGGCCGTCTCGGGGCCCGCTCAGCGCCAGCCGTGCAGCGCCCGCGCGGCCGCGACGACCTCGTCGAAGCGCGCGCGGTCGAGCGCCGCGCCCTCCCGGCGCACCGAGGCGGGGTCGAGGTCGAGCAGCCGGTCGAGCCGCACCTCGCTCGGGCGGCCCTCGCGGTCCCACCCGCCGGCGCCGACGTCGAGCCAGTGCCGGCCGTGGCGCGCCTCGTCGGCGGCGTCGCGGTCGTGGTCCTTGCTGGTGAGCATGAGCGCCACGAGCCGCCGCCCGCGCGCCGCGCGGGCCAGGACCAGCACCGGGCGGTCCTTGCCGCGCCCGTCGTCCTCCTCGTAGGGCACCCACGCCCAGACGACCTCGCCGGGGTCGGGGCGGCCGTCGGCCCGTGGCGCGTAGTCGAGACGGGGCCCGGACCGAGGGCCGGACCGAGGGCCCGACCGGGGCCCGGGGGACGACCCGGGCCGGGGAGCCGGGCGGGTGCTCCGGCGCAGGGCACGGACGACGCGGAGGGCGGTGCTCAGACGGGAGCTCATGGCCGCCACGCTAGTCGGAGCACGCCGGACCGGGAGCGCCTCACGGCGCGTGGCCGCTCGTAGCGGCTTATTGTGGGACCCGGGGCTGCCGCGGCCCGGCGTGCTCCTGGGTCAGAGTTTAACGACCCGAGGCCCGTCGTCCAACCGCACCGCTCCCGCGGGAGCCGGCTCAGGCCAGGCGCGAGGCCAGCTCGGCGTGGCCCGCGGCCTCGAGCTGCTCGGAGAGCCCGAGCATGCGCTGCACCTCGGCGTCGGTGCGCTCGGGCAGTCCGGCTCGGCCGGTGGCGACGACCCGGGAGAAGGCCGCAGCGCGGAAGAGCACGTCGGCGAAGTCGCCGGCGACGATGCCGCGCAGCACCTGGTCGACCATCGCCTGCAGGCCCTCGGGCGTCGGCGGGTCGGCGACCCCCGCGACGACCCGCGCCACCTGGGCGCGGGCCCGCCCGGCCTCGAACTCGCGCGCCACCGCGGTCGGGTCGGCGTGCACCCACTGCCGCAGCACGAAGAGCCGCCGCAGGCAGCCGGCCAGCGAGTCGGCCGGCGAGCCGGCCCACACCTCGGCGATGGTCTCGATGCCCTCGGTCTCGGCGAGGTGCAGCAGCCGCTCGGCCACGGCGTCGTCACGCGAGTCGGCCGCGCCGCGCACCAGCAGGTGGGCGGCGCGGTCGGCGGCCTCGCTGACCATCGCGGGGTCGTCGCCGCCGACGAACTCGTCGAAGAAGGCCCCGGCCTTGCGCATGGGCCGGTGGTGGGGGCGCTGGGTCACCCGCTCGACACTACGCCCGGGCTGTGCGGCCGCGGACCGGTCAGCCCAGGGCCTTGCGGATCCGCTGGTCGCTGACCGGCACGGCGGTGCCGAGCTGCTGGGCCCACAGCGAGACCCGCCACTCCTCCAGCAGCCACCGCACCTGGCGCAGCGCCTCCCCCGGCGGGCGGCCCGGCGCCAGCGCCTCGGTCCGGTGCGCCCACGCGGCCTGCAGGTCGGCCACCTGGTCCATCAGCAGCCGGTCGCGGTGCGCCGCGGCGCCGCCCTGGTCGAGACGGGCCCGGCGCTGGTCGAGCGCGGCGAGGTAGGTCGGGTAGCGCCGCAGCCAGGTCGTGCCCGCCTCGGCGACGAACCCGCGGTGCACCAGCCGCGCGAGCTGGGCCCGCATGTCGGTGAGGGCCGGGAGCATGGCCATGTCGGCGCGGCCGGACAGCGACTTCTCGGTGCGCCGCCACGCGTCGAGCACGCGCACCACGTCTCCGAGCACGGCGCGCAGGTGGGCCTCCTGGTCGCGGCCGGCGGCCTCGCGCAGGGCGGCGTACGCCTCGGGGGTGCGGGCCGGCGGGCGGGCGTCGACGACGGCCTGCACCACGGCGGCGCGGCAGTCCTCGAGCAGCTCGGCGACCGAGGCGTAGGGCGAGCCGGCCAGCCCGAGCTTCTCGGCGTTGGTGAGCGAGTCGAGCACCCGCTTGACCGGCGAGGGCAGCTCGAGCAGCAGCAGCCGCGCGACGCCGAGGCGGTGGCGGGCGTCGCGCTCGTCCTCGGAGCCCGCGACCGCGAGCCCGACGCTGGCGCCCTCGTCGACCAGCCCCGGGAAGCCGCGGACCTCGTGGCCGGCGCGGGTCTGCACGAAGGAGGGCTCGATGGTGCCGAAGGTCCAGCCGGTCTCACCGCTGCGGGCGACCCCGGAGTCGGCGGCGACCTCGGCCATGGCCTGGGCGAAGCGCGGGCGCAGCGGCTCCTTGAGCGCCTCGAGGTCCTTGCCGCGGGCCTGCTCGGCCCCGGTGTCGTCGACGACGCGGTAGGTCGGTCGCAGGTGCTCGGGCACCTTGGTCCAGTCCCACGCCTCGCGGGGCACGACGACGCCGGTGGTCGAGCGGCACCAGCGCTCGAGGGCGTCGAGCAGCGGCTCCTCGCCCGCCGGCACCTCGCGCAGGAAGTCGCGGGCGCGGTCGGGGGCGGGCACGAAGCTGACGCGCAGGTTCTTCGGCAGGCTGCGGATCAGGCTGGTGACCAGCTCCTCGCGCAGCCCGGGCACGACCCAGGAGAAGTCGTCGGCCCCGACCCGGTTGAGGGTGGTGACGGGCACGTCGATGGTGAGGCCGTCGTCGGCGGCGCCCGGCTCGAAGTGGTAGGCGATGGGGAACGTCAGACCCTCGTCGGCGGCCCACTGCTCGGGGTAGTCGGCCTCGCTGACCTCGGCGGCCGCGTCGTGGGTCAGCATCGCCGGGTCGAAGGTCAGCAGGTCGGGGCGGCGGCGGCGCTCCTGCTTCCACCACTGCTCGAAGTGCGAGCCGCTGACGACGTCGGGGCCGATCCGGGCGTCGTAGAAGTCGAAGAGGGTGTGCTCGTCGACCACGATGTCGCGGCGCCGGGCGCGGTGCTCGAGCTCGGCGGCCTCCTCGAGCAGGCGCAGGTTCTCGGCGTAGAAGCGGTGGCGGCCCGAGGTGAGCTGCGCCCACTCGCCGTAGACCAGCGCGTGGCGGATGAAGAGCTCGCGCGAGAGCTCCTTGTCGACCTTGCCGTAGGCCACGAGCCGGTCGGCGACCAGCGGCACGCCGTAGAGGGTCGCCCGCTCGTAGGCCACGACCGAGGCGCGCTTCTTCGACCAGTGCGGCTCCGACCAGGTGCGCTTGACCAGGTCGCCACCGAGGCGCTCGGCCCAGGCCGGGTCGAAGCCCGCGGCCTGGCGGGCCCAGAGACGGCCGGTCTCAACGAGCTCGGCGGCCATGACGTACTGCGGGGGCTTCCGGGCCAGTCCGCTGCCGGGGAAGATCGCGAACCGGGCGCCGCGCGCGCCGAGGTACTCCCGCATCGGGCGGCGACCGGTGCGCGCCTTGGCGCCCGGGGCCTCCTTCTCGCGCTCCTCCAGCAGGCCGATCTGCGACAGCAGACCCGACAGCAGGGCCTGGTGGATGCCGTCGGCGTCGGGCTGGTCGGCGGGTCGGCCGACCTCGATGCCCATCTCCTTGCAGACCTGGCGCAGCTGCGACTCGAAGTCCTGCCACTCGCGCACCCGCAGGTAGTTGAGGAACTCCCGCTTGCACATGCGGCGGAAGGCGCTGCCGGAGAGCTCGCGCTGCTGCTCGCGCAGGTGCGACCACAGGTTGAGCCAGGTCAGGAAGTCGGAGCCCTCGGCCTTGAAGCGGGCGTGGAGCTGGTCGGCCTGGGCCTGCTGCTCCGCGGGGCGCTCGCGGGGGTCCTGCAGCGACAGCGCGGCCGCCACGACGAGCATCTCGCGCACGCAGCCGAGCCGCTCGGCCTCGAGGATCATGCGGCCCAGGCGCGGGTCGATCGGCAGCCGGGCGAGGCGCTGCCCGAGCCGGGTCAGCCGCCGGGCCTCCGGGGCGCCGGTCGAGGGCAGCGCGCCGAGCTCCTCGAGCAGCTGCACCCCCGACTGCACGTTGCGCCGGTCGGGGGGCTCGACGAAGGGGAAGCGGGCCACGTCGCCGAGACCGAGGCTGGTCATCTGCAGGATGACGCTGGCCAGGTTGGTGCGCAGGATCTCGGGGTCGGTGAACTCCGGGCGCGCCTCGAAGTCCTCCTCGGAGTAGAGCCGGATCGCCACGCCGGCCGCGACGCGACCGCAGCGCCCGGAGCGCTGGTTGGCCGAGGCCTGGCTGATCGCCTCCACCGGCAGCCGCTGGACCTTGGTGCGCAGCGAGTAGCGGCTAATGCGCGCGACGCCGGTGTCGACGACGTAGCGGATACCGGGCACGGTCAGCGAGGTCTCCGCGACGTTGGTCGCCAGCACGATGCGGCGCCCGGTGTGGGAGCTGAAGACGCGGTGCTGCTCGGCGGCCGAGAGCCGGGAGTAGAGGGGCACGACCTCCGTGCCGCCGCCGCGGGTGCCCTGGGTGGCCTCGGTCAGCGCCTCGGCGGTGTCGCGGATCTCCCGCTCGCCGGGCAGGAAGACCAGGATGTCGCCGGGTCCCTCGGCGAAGAGCTCGCGGCAGGCCTCCACGATCGCCTCGGTCTGGTCGCGCACGACGACCTCGCCGTCCTCGTCCTGGTCGTCGCCCGCCTCCTCCGGCAGCACCATGAGCGGGCGGTAGCGGACCTCGACGGGATAGGTGCGCCCCGACACCTCGATGATCGGGGCCGGCTTGCCGTCGCGGTCGGCGAAGTGGGCGGCGAAGCGCTCGGGGTCGATGGTCGCCGAGGTGATGACGAGCTTGAGGTCGGGTCGCTGCGGCAGCAGGCGGCGCAGGTAGCCCAGCAGGAAGTCGATGTTGAGCGAGCGCTCGTGGGCCTCGTCGATGATGATCGTGTCGTAGCGGCGCAGCATGCGGTCGCGCTGGAGCTCGGCGAGCAGGATGCCGTCGGTCATCAGCTTGACGCGGGTCGCGCGGGTCGTGCGGTCGGTGAAGCGCACCTGGTAGCCGACCACCGACTCCTCCCCCAGCGGCTGGCCGAGCTCGTCGGCGATCCGCTCCGCCACCGACCGGGCCGCGATCCGGCGCGGCTGGGTGTGGCCGATCAGCCCGCCCGAGCTGCGCTCCTTGCCGTCGCGGCCCTTCCTCGTCGTACGCCGGCCGCGGCCGAGCTCGAGGCAGATCTTGGGCAGCTGCGTGGTCTTGCCGGAGCCGGTCTCCCCGGCCACGATCACGACCTGGTGGTCGCGGATGGCCTGCGCGATGTCGTCGCGGCGCTGGGTGACGGGGAGCTCGGCGGGGTAGGTGATCGAGAGCTCGGGCGGCGCCTGCTCTCCGGCCGGGCGCGGGGAGGACATGATGCTCCCCATTCTGCCTGCGGCCGGGTGACGGGGGCCAACGGGTTGCCGGCGCGGGCCCTCGGCCTCTGGTCGCGCCGGCTGCTGGCGGCGCACCCTGGGTCATGCGCCGTCTGCTGATGCTCGTGCCCGCCGCCCTCCTCGCGCCGCTGCTCGCCGTCGCGGGGCACGTCGGACCCGCGCAGGGCGGTGAGACGTTCATCCGCCCTACCCACGGGCTCGACCCCGACGACTGGTCGCTGCGTCGGCTCGACTGCGACCTCGTGGAGGCCGACACCACCCGCGTCGGCCTCCCTGCCGGACCCGCCACCTCCGGCCAGGGCAGCCTGCTCGTCGAGGGCACCGCCGACTCCCTGGGCGGGGTGGTGCGGCACCGCTCGGGGTCGTTGCCGTCGGTGTCGGTGGTGGTCATGGGCGCGGGGGGCGGCGAGGACGCCCCGGAGGGCGTCGCGCCGCAGGGTGTGTGGTGGGTCGAGGCCGGCGGCGTCACCTACACCAGCGACCCGGTAGACCTCGGCGACGGCGTCTTCGAGCGGGTCCACCTCGACGCGGCCGTCCTCCACGGTCCCGACTTCACCGGCACCGTCCGCGAGGTGCCCGGCAACCAGGACGACTGGACGGCCGGCCTCCTCACCGGAGGCTGCGTGGGGAGCCCGACGGCCCGCCTCGACGTCTTCTTCTGGAAGAAGAGCCGCTTCGGCGACGACCTGGAGCCGAGCGACTGGCTGCGCCTCGACCACGTCGCCGACGTCGGCGACCCGCCGCCCGTCGGCAGCCGCTTCACGCTGCGCGCCCGCGCCCTCCACGCCGGGCTGCTCACCGGCGTGGTCACCCCGGTCGACGGCGCCCGGGTCCACTTCCGACGGGTGCTCACCGACGGCGCGGTGCGCACCACCTCCGAGCAGCGCGCCAACGCTCGCGGCTGGGTGACCCTGCGACGCACCGCGGACCAGAGCGCCACGTGGCGGGCACGGCGGGACCGCTCCGGTGGTCGACCCGACGTGGTCAGCCCGGCCCACGACGTCTACGCCGCCCTGGCGCTCTCCCGCCCCCGCCTCGACGGCACCCCCTGCCCGGGCGTCCGGGCCTGCGAGGACATGACCGTCGCCGACCCCCGGGTCGTCGTCTCGGGCACGCTGGCGCCACCGCGCGGTCGGGTCGAGGTGCACGTCACCCCGGTCGACGGCGACCCGACGGTGCACATGGTCCGCCCCGGACCACGACAGCGCTGGCGCACCGCCTTCTCCCTGCCCGCGGGTCGCTACCACTTCTTCGTCGACGCCCTCTCGACCTCGCCCGAGTACGTCGACGCCAACGCCTGGTGGCTCGACCTCCGCGTCCGCTGACGCGCACCCGTCAGGGGTGCGATCGGCCGTGAGGCCCCGCGCCTCAGCCGGCGCGGACGAGGGTCGTCCAGCCGAGCGGGTTGGTCCAGGTGTAGGTGCCGTCGGGATGCCGGTGGTAGCTCCAGGGTGGGCTGCCCTCGGAGCCGGTGGTCTTCAACCGGTGGTGGTGGCGGCACAGCGGCGCGAGATTGGAGGGGTGCGTCTGACCGTGGCGTCCGCCGTGGTCGAGGGATCGGTGGGGGGTGATGTGGTCGAGGTCGCAGCGTCGTGAGGGCACGCTGCAGCCGGGGAACACGCATCGGGGGTCGCGGATGACCACGTGTTCGCGCATCCAGGGTGGTGGGTCGTGCCGGTCGACGGCGCCGGCGGTGGTGGGGTCGAGGTCGATGACAATCGGGGGTCGCGGATGACCACGTGTTCGCGCATCCAGGGTGGTGGGTCGTGCCGGTCGACGGCGCCGGCGGTGGTGGGGTCGAGGTCGATGACAGGTCTCACGTAGACCTTGGTGCCGTCCAGCCAGCGGCGCAGGGTGGTGGTGGAGACGACGCCGAGGCCCTCGACGACCGCGGCGCCGGGTGGTGGGCCGGTGCGGTCGATCTGGGACAGCCAGCTGGTCTCGTGGTGGCGATGGACCGCTGTGGGGCGCAGGTCGGGTCCGGTGGTGCGGTACGGGTCGCCCGCAGGGTGCTCGTCGGCGGGCTGCTCGTCCGCGGGCTGTTCGTCGGTGGCCGGGGCTTGGCTTCGAGACGCTCGCTGCGCTCGCTCCTCAGCCACCGGGGCCGTGGCCTGTTCGGCGGGTGTGGTCTCGGGGTCGCCGCCGGCGGAGGCCTGGCTTCGAGACGCTCGCTGCGCTCGCTCCTCAGCCACCGGGGCCGCCGCGAGGCCTGCAGGCGCTGCTGCAGGGGGCTCGGAGTCGTCCTCGGAATCCGGGGCGGGCAGGTCCCGGGGGTCGGGTGGGGGCTCGTCGGCCGGGGCCTCGGCGGGTGGCGGGGGCTCCTCCGGCGCTGGTTCTTCCCTACTCGTGCGGGTTGTGTCGAGGGCGGCGAGGGTCTCGGCGCGTGCGAGGTCCTCGGGGCGCAGGTGGAGGTAGACGACCCGTTCCTTGGCAGTCGTGGGCTCCACCGAGTCCAACGCGGTCAATCCTTGGGCGCGGTCGGTGATCACCCCGATCGCCCTGGCTTTACGGACCTCCAGCGACTCGACCACGGCTCCAGTGGCGCTCTGGTGGCGTCCGAGCTCGGCGGCGGTGGCGCAGATCAGGTCGTGGAAGCGGGTGAGGTCCTGGGTGTCACCGGTCGCCTCGAGCCACGAGGTGCCCGAGGCGGAGCCGCGGTCGACGTCGTGGGTCACCCTCACGTTCCACCCACCGCGGGCCCGCTCCTCCAGCGCGGCCTGGGCGTGGGGGTTGTGCCTGGCGGCCGCCTCGGCGACGAACAGCTCGATCCGTCGCGATCCGAGTCCTTGGACCTTCGCCCCGAGGGCGGCGACCTTGCGGTCCACGAACGCAGCACCGGTGTCGTTCAACACCTGGGTCTGGGAGGCGATCCGCCGCGCCCGCCAGCCGGGGAGGGTGAGGTCGTCCACCATCGCCCAGATGCGTGGGAGGCGGTGGACCAGCTCCATGACTTCCGCGAGGTTGCAGCCGGCGTTGACCGGCGACATCTCCAACGCCAGCGCGAGGGGTTCGGCGGCGAACTCGTCGAGGCCGTGGCGGATCATCCCGGGCACCGACCACGCGTAGGCCCGGTCGGNCGGCGACATCTCCAACGCCAGCGCGAGGGGTTCGGCGGCGAACTCGTCGAGGCCGTGGCGGATCATCCCGGGCACCGACCACGCGTAGGCCCGGTCGGGGTTCATCGCACCCCAGCGGGCCATGACCCGCAGCGTGCGGCGCTCGGCGGTACGTACCGAGCGGGCGGTGTCGGCGGCGTACTCCAGGACCTCGTCGGCCTCGAGGGACTCGACGTCGACCACGGCGCCGGTGGTGTCGAGGTCGAGGAGCATGCGCCTAGTTTATTCGAACAGGCATTCGATGACTAGATGTGTCGGGTGATCTGTGGAGGGGGTTCTGCTGTCGCGCGAGGGTGGTTTCGAGACGGTCGCTGGCGCTCCCTCCTCAACCACCGCGAGGCTGACGCTCCCTCCTCAACCACCGCGAGGCTGACGCTCCCACCTCAACCATCGTGCCGGGCTCTCCCTGCCCGACCACCGAGGCCCGGATCGGCCCGCCGGACTCACGGTCGGGGCACAGGGTGGGCACAGCAGGGGCGTCGACGCTGGCGGCATGAGTGACCAGACGCACGACCTCCCCGCCGCCGCCCGTCCGAACGCCGACGACGCCCCACCGGCCGGAGGTGGGTGGCGGCGACGGGTGCTCGCCCTGCGGGGCGTCGTGGCCGTCGCGCTGGCCAGCCTGCTCATCGGCGGGACCGGCGGCGCCGTGCTCGGCGTCGCCGCAGGCGGGTCCGACGACGGCCGGTCGGGCGGACCGGGCGGTCCGGGCGGCTTCGGGGGACGACCGCCGGTGCAGCAGGGGACCTTCCCGGGACAGCCGTCGGACGACGGCTCCGCCGACGCGCCGGGCTCCCCCGGCGACCCCACCTCTCCTCCCGGCGCCTCGACCGACCCCACCCCCACGACCGGCGCCACCACCGGCGCCACCGCCACCGCCACCGGCGACTGACCCACGACCGACGGAGGTCCCGCCCCGGTCTCGTCGCGCATCCCCCGCACCACGTCGCTCCCCGCCGTCACCGCTCAGCGCACCGTCGCGGCACGCACGTCCGACACCCAGGACGTCCACAGCGGACGCACAGGCACCTGGGCCAGAGTGGAGCCATGGAGCTCACCCGACCCGACGGCAGTCCCCTGCGCGTCCTCGTCGTCGACGACGAGGTCAACATCGCCGAGCTGATCTCGATGGCGCTGCGCTACGAGGGCTTCGAGGTGAGTGCGGCCCACACCGGCACGAAGGCGGTCGCCGCCGCGAAGGACTTCCGCCCCGACGCCGTGGTGCTCGACATGATGCTGCCCGACTTCGACGGCCTCGAGGTGCTGCGCCGCATGCGCACCCACGACCCCGACGTGCCGGTCGTGTTCCTCACGGCGCGCGACGCCGTCGAGGACCGGGTGGCCGGGCTGACCGCGGGCGGCGACGACTACGTCACCAAGCCCTTCTCGCTGGAGGAGGTCGTGGCGCGGCTGCGGGGCCTCATGCGGCGCGCCGGGGCCCAGCAGGCCGCCGAGTCGTCGGTGCTCACCGTCGGCGACCTGTCCCTCGACGAGGACAGCCACGAGGTCTTCCGCGGCGGCACCGAGATCAGCCTGACCGCCACCGAGTTCGAGCTGCTGCGCTTCCTCATGCGCAACCCCCGCCGGGTGCTCAGCAAGGCCCAGATCCTCGACCGGGTGTGGAACTACGACTTCGGCGGCCAGGCCAACGTGGTGGAGCTCTACATCTCCTACCTGCGCAAGAAGATCGACGCCGGTCGCGACCCGATGATCCACACCATGCGCGGCGCGGGCTACGTGCTCAAGCCCGCCGCCTAGGCGCCGGCACCCCGTGGGCCGCCTCGCCTCCCTCACCTCCCGCCTGGTCCTCACGGCCGTGGCGCTCGTGCTGCTCGTCTCGCTGCTCATCGGCACCGTCGCCACCCTCGCCGTGCGCTCCTACCTGCTCGGCCAGGTCGACGACGACGTGCGGGCGGCGCTGCAGCGCGCGGAGTACGTCGCGGCGTCGCAGTTCTTCGTGCCCTGCTCGACCCCCGACCCGCCCGTCGGCGGCGTGCCCGACGACCTCGACGACCGTGACCGGGGGCCGGGCGACGGCGACGACCCCGGCCGGGGGCAGTCGGTCGGCACCCTGACGGCCTTCTTCGAGCAGTACGCCGACTACGAGGCCGACCCGGCCGGCTGCGTGCTGACCCCCGGCGAGGACGGGCGGCCCGGCACCCGCGCGCTCTCCACGGCCGCCCTCGACCTCCTCGCCGACCTCCCGGCCGACGGCCGCCCGCGCGAGGTCGACCTGCCCGGCGTCGGGTCCTACCGCGTGGCCGTGCGCGAGACCGCCTCCGGCGACTACACCGTGGCCGCGGGCCTGCCGACCGACGACCTCGACGGGGTGGTGTCGACCCTGGTCACCACCGAGGTGGTGCTCATCCTGCTCGGCGGGGCCGTCGCGGGGCTGGCCGGCCTGCTCGTCGTACGCCGACAGCTGCGCCCCCTCCGCGAGGTCGCCGACACCGCTCACACGGTGGCGGAGCTTCCGCTGGCGCAGGGCGAGATCGACCTGACCGAGCGCGTGCCCGCCCACCTCACCGACGAGCGCACCGAGGTCGGCCGGGTGGGCTCGGCGCTCAACACGCTGCTCGCTCACGTGGAGTCGTCGCTGGAGGCCCGCCACCGCAGCGAGCTGCAGGTGCGCCAGTTCGTGGCCGACGCCTCCCACGAGCTGCGCACGCCGCTGGCCACCATCGCCGGCTACACCGAGCTGGCCCGCCGCCGACCCGACGACGCCACCGCGGTCGCCACCGCGCTGGCGAAGGTGGAGGAGGAGTCGGGGCGGATGACCTCGCTGGTCGAGGACCTCCTCCTGCTCGCGCGCCTCGACGCCGGGCGACCGCTGGAGTCGGCACCGGTGGACCTCACCCGGCTGCTGCTCGAGGCGGTCTCCGACGCCCGCGTGCTCTCCCCCGACCACCACTGGCGCCTGGAGCTGCCGGAGGAGGCACCGGCCGAGGTGGACGGCGACGAGCAGCGGCTGCACCAGGTGGTGACCAACCTGCTCACCAACGCCCGCAAGTACACCCCCGCCGGCTCCACGGTCACCGTCACCGCGCTGCCCGACGGCTTCCGGGTGCACGACGACGGGCCGGGCTTCCCGCCCGAGCTGCTCGACCACGCCTTCGAGCGCTTCGCCCGCGGCGACACCGCGCGCACCCGCGGCGGCGTGGCCGCACCGGGCGGCGCGGGGCTCGGGCTGGCGCTGGTCGAGGCCATCGTGACGGCCCACGGGGGCCGGGTCACGCTCGTCAGCCGACCGGGCGACACCGCGGTCGAGGTGACGCTGCCCGGGGCGGCGGGCTGAGGGTCGGCTCCGGGGCGACCGGGCCGGTCGAGGGGGCCTCGAGCATTCGGCGGCCCGCCGTACGTGGGGTTACTCTCGTGAGGGATTGTCTGACAATCCTCGGATTCCGTCCCCGTGCCTGGTGGTGTGGGGAGGTCGCGCGACGCGACCCACGATCCGACCGACCCGCCCCGACCCTCCCGCACGCCGGGACGGGCCTCCAGGAGGAGACGAGCCATGACGGCATCCCTGACCGACGCCACGACCGCCACCACCGAGGTCGCCCGCAGCACCGAGCTCTACCAGCGCGCCGAGGCGCGCACGGCGCACAACTACCACCCGCTGCCGGTCGTCGTGGAGCACGCCGAGGGCGCCTGGATGACCGACGTCGACGGCAAGCGCTTCCTCGACCTCCTCTCGGGCTACTCCGCGCTCAACTTCGGCCACGGCCACCCCGGCCTGCTGCGCGCCGCGCACGAGCAGCTCGATCGCCTCACGCTCACCAGCCGTGCCTTCGTGCACGACCGCTTCGCCGACTTCTGCGCCGAGCTGGGCGACCTGTGCGGCAAGGAGCTCGTGCTGCCGATGAACACCGGCGCCGAGGCCGTCGAGACCGCGATCAAGGTCTCGCGCAAGTGGGGCTACGAGGTCAAGGGCGTGACGCCCGGCCACGCCAAGATCATCGTGTCCGCCGGCAACTTCCACGGCCGCACGACGACCATCGTCAGCTTCTCCGACGACCCCGACGCCCACAACGGCTTCGGCCCCTTCACCCCCGGCTTCCAGATGGTGCCCTACGGCGACCTCGAGGCCATCGAGGCCGCGATCGACGCCGACACCGTCGCCGTGCTCATCGAGCCGATCCAGGGCGAGGGCGGCGTCGTGCTGCCCCCCGACGGCTTCCTGCGCGGACTGCGCGAGGTCTGCACCCGCGAGAACGTCCTGATGGTCGCCGACGAGATCCAGGCCGGCCTGGGCCGCACCGGCAAGACCTTCGCCTGCGACCACGAGGGCGTCGTGCCCGACGTCTACGTGCTGGGCAAGGCGCTCGGCGGCGGCATCGTGCCGGTCTCGGCCATCGCGGCCGACCGTGACGTGCTCGGCGTGCTGCGCCCCGGCCAGCACGGCTCGACCTTCGGCGGCAACCCGCTGGCCTGCGCCGTCGGCCTCGAGGTCGTGCGGATGCTGGCCACCGGCGAGCACCAGGACCGCGCGGCCGAGCTCGGCGTCGTGCTGCGCGACCGGCTCGAGGCGCTGGTGGGCCACGGCGTGCTGCGCGTGCGCACCCGCGGCCTGTGGGCCGGCATCGACATCGACCCCGCCGTCGGCACCGGCCGCGAGGTCTGCGAGGCGCTCATGGCGCGCGGCGTCCTGGCCAAGGACACCCACGGCTCCACGATCCGCCTGGCCCCGCCGCTGGTCATCACCGCCGAGGACCTCGCCTGGGGCCTCGACCAGCTGGCCGAGGTCGTCCGGGCCGCCGATCCGGCGTAGGCTCGGCGCCGGGTGGCCCTCGCGGGTCACAGGCCGCTGACAGCGCGGCCCTGAGGTCGCCCCAGCCGGCGGCCGCAGGCTGGCGGTCATGTCGACCAGCACCGCCGCACCCGTCCGAGCGACCACCCACCCAGACGCGGGCGCCACCGCTCCCGGGGTCCTGAGACTCCCCCGGGAGCGCGTGGCGCTCGCCCTGCTCCTGGGCTCGACGGCCCTGCTCTACCTGTGGGGCCTCGGCGCCTCGGGCTGGGCCAACTCCTTCTACTCCGCCGCCGTGCAGGCCGGCTCGGAGTCGTGGAAGGCCTTCTTCTTCGGCTCCTCCGACGCCGCCAGCTCGATCACCGTCGACAAGACCCCGCTGTCGCTGTGGCCGATGATGCTCTCGGTGCGGGCCTTCGGGCTCTCCTCGTGGGCGATCCTCGTGCCGCAGGCGCTGATGGGCGTCGGCGCCGTGGCCCTGCTGCACGCCCTCGTGCGGCGCGCGACCGGCTCGGCCGGGGCCGGCCTGCTGGCGGGCGCCGTGCTGGCGCTCACGCCGGTGGCGGTGCTCATGTTCCGCTTCAACAACCCCGACGCGATGCTGGTGCTCCTGCTGGTGGCGGCGGCGTACGCCGTGCAGCGCGCCCTCGAGGGCGTCCGCCCGGTGCGCTGGATCGCCCTGGCCGGGGCGCTGGTCGGGCTGGCCTTCCTGGCCAAGATGCTCCAGGCCTTCCTGGTGCTGCCGGCCTTCGCGCTGGCCTACGCCCTCTTCGCCGCCGTGCCGCTGGGACGGCGGGTGGGCCACCTGCTGGTCGCCCTCGCCTCGACGGTGGTCGCCGGCGGCTGGTGGGTCGCGGTCGTCGAGCTGTGGCCCGCGTCCTCGCGGCCCTGGATCGGGGGCTCGCAGGGCGACTCGGTCCTCGAGCTGACCCTCGGCTACAACGGCCTGGGCCGCATCACCGGCGAGGAGACCGGCTCGGTGGGCGGCGCGGGCGGCTGGGGCGAGACCGGGGCGCTGCGCCTGCTCGGCAGCGAGATCGGCGGGCAGGTCGCGTGGCTGCTGCCGGCCGCCGTGGTCCTGGGGGTGACGGCGCTGGCCCTCACCTGGCGCCGCGGCCCGGCGTCGGCCCCCGGCCCCAGCAGCCCCCGCAGCCCCCGCGTGCTGCGCGGCACGCTCGCCGTCTGGCTGGGCTGGCTCGTGGTCACCGCGGTGACCTTCTCCTTCATGGGCGGCATCTTCCACGCCTACTACACCGTCGCCCTGGCCCCCGCGATCGCCGCACTCGTCGGCATCGGCGCCTGGTCGGCGTGGTCGCACCGCGACTCGCTGCTGGTCAGCGGGGTGCTCGCCACGACCACGGCACTGACCGCGTCGCTGGCCTTCGTGCTGCTCGACCGGGCGGGCGACTGGCACCCCTGGCTGAAGTACGTCGTGGCCGCGGTCGGCGCGCTCGCCACGCTGGCGCTCGCCGGGGTGCGGCACCTGCCCCGCCGCGCGGGCCGGGTCGTGGCGGCCGCGGCGCTGGTCGCGGCCCTGGCCGGCCCGACGGCGTACGCGCTGTCGACCGCCGCCACCCCGCACACCGGCTCGATCCCCACCGCCGGACCGACGACCACCACCGGCCCCGGAGGCATGGGCGGCCCCGGAGGCATGGGCGGCCCCGGCGGGACGGGCGGCGTGCCCGGGGCGAGCACGGGCGGGCTGCTGGAGGCGAGCACGTCGAGCGAGGCGCTGGACGCGCTGCTCACCGGCGACGCCGACTCCTTCACGTGGGTCGCGGCGGCGGTGGGCTCCAACACTGCGTCGGGCTACCAGCTGGCCACCCAGGAGCCGGTGATGGCGATCGGCGGCTTCAACGGCAGCGACCCCAGCCCCACCCTCGAGGAGTTCCAGCAGTACGTCGCGGACGGCGAGATCCACTGGTTCATCGGCGGGGGTGGCGCGATGGGCGGCCCGATGGGCGGCGTGCTGGGCGGCGCCGGCGGGTCCGACGGCGGCTCGGACGCGGCGGCGGAGATCACGGCCTGGGTGGAGTCGACCTTCACCGCGCAGAGCGTCGACGGCGTGAGCGTCTACGACCTCTCGGCCGGGGTGGAGTGAGACCCGGCCGGTCCCGCCGGTCCAACCGGGGGCAGCACGCCGACCAGGGCGGGCAGCGAGCCCGCCATCATCGCCACCAGGTCGTCGCGGGTGATGCCGGCGGGGTGCTCGATCCAGGCGAGCACGAGCTGCTCGTTCATGGCCGCCCAGGCGCGCACCATGAGCCGGCTCGCGGGGGTGTCGGGGACGAGCTGGCCCTGGGCGTCCTCGCGGAAGATGCGGTCGGTGAGGGTCGAGCGGGCCTCCTCGTAGATCTCGCGGAGCGTCTCGTTGCCGCCGGCGGCACCCTTGACCAGCGAGAGGTAGCCCTCGTGGTTGGCCACGACGTAGTCGAGGTAGGCGGTCATCGACAGCAGCAGCCGCTCGATCGGGTCGCCCACGGTGGGCGGGGCGGTCTGCTCGATGAGGTCGTCGGCGGCCCGTCGCACGACGGCCTCGTGGAAGGCGTGCTTGTTGCCGAAGTAGTGGTAGAGCAGCCCGCGCGAGATGCCGGCCTCCTCGGCGAGCAGGTCGATGCTCAGCTCGTCGACCGAGCGGGTCGCGAGCAGGCGCACGCCGAGGTCGAGCAGCTGGGCGCGTCGCTCGTCGGGGCTGAGCCGGGTGCGGGAGGAGGTGCTGCGGGTCACGGACCCCACTCTATTGACACTTTTTCAATAACGCCAATACCCTCGTGACCATGACCACCGACACCACCCCGGTCCCGGCCGGCGCGCGCCGCGTCGACCACCTCGTCGTCGGCGCCGGCTTCGCGGGCCTGTGCGCCGCGATCCAGCTCGACGCCGACGGCGAGCGCGACTTCGTCGTCCTCGAGAAGGGCGGCGACGTCGGCGGCACGTGGCGCGACAACACCTACCCCGGCGCCGCCTGCGACGTGCCCAGCCAGCTCTACTCCTACTCCTTCGCGCCCAACCCCGACTGGTCGATGTCGTTCTCGCCCCAGCCGGAGATCCAGGCCTACATCCAGCGCGTGGCGCGCGAGTCGGGCGTGCTCGACCGCTTCGTGTTCGACACCGCGCTGGAGACCGCCACCTGGCGGGCCGAGGAGCAGGCGTGGCTGGTCGAGACCAGCCGCGGCGACTACCTGGCCCGCGACCTCGTCGTCGGCGCCGGCGGCCTCTCCGAGCCCAAGCTGCCCGACATCGAGGGGCTGGCGTCCTTCGGCGGCGAGGTCTTCCACTCCGCCCGCTGGGACCACACCGCCGACCTCACCGGCAAGCGCGTCGCCGTCATCGGCACCGGCGCCTCGGCGATCCAGATCATCCCCGAGGTCGCCGAGCGGGCCGAGCACCTCGACGTCTACCAGCGCACCGCACCCTGGGTGATGCCGCGCCACGACCGCACCTACTCGCGCCTGGAGAAGGCCGCCCTGCGCCACGTGCCCGGGCTGCAGAAGGCCTACCGCACGGCGATCTACTGGGGCCGCGAGTCCTACGTGCCGCCCTTCACCCTGGCCCCCGCGGTGCTGCTGCCGGCGCGCAAGGCCGCCGAGGCCAACATCGCCCGCTCGATCAGCGACCCGGAGCTGCGCGCGAAGGTCACCCCCGACTTCCAGATCGGCTGCAAGCGGATCCTCATCTCCAACCGCTACTACCCCGCCCTGGCCCGCCCGACCACCGAGTTGGTCACCGACCGGATCGCCCGGCTCACCGAGCGCGGCATCGTGACCGCCGACGGCACCGAGCGCGAGGTCGACGTCGTCATCGTCGCCACCGGCTTCCACACCACCGAGCTGCCCATCACCGAGCACCTGGTGGGCCGCACCGGCCGCACCCTGGCCGCGCGCTGGAAGGAGAGCGGCATGGCGGCCTACAAGGGCACCACCGTGCCGGAGTTCCCCAACCTCTTCCTGCTGGTCGGCCCCAACACCGGCCTGGGCCACTCCAGCATGGTCTTCATGATCGAGTCGCAGGTCGCCTACGTGCGCGACGCGATCCGCACGATGCGCCGGCACCGCTACGCCACGGTCGAGCCCACCGAGCGGGCCACCGCCGCCTGGAACGAGAGCCTCCAGCAGCGCATGGACCGCACGGTGTGGAGCACCGGCGGCTGCTCCAGCTGGTACCAGGACGAGCACGGGCGCAACACCACCCTGTGGCCGCGCTCCACCTTCGGCTTCCGCCGCCTGCTCGCCCGCTTCGACACCCCGGCCTACGCCGTCGGCGCGCCGCACACCGACCCCGCCCCCCGCAGCACCCCGACACGTGAGGACGTGAACGCATGAAGACGCTGACCGACAAGGTCGTCGTGATCACCGGCGCCGGATCCGGCATCGGCCGGGCCCTGGCCCTCAACCTCGCCGGCAAGGGCTCGCGCCTGGCCCTCTCCGACGTCGACGAGGCCGGCCTGGCCGAGACCGCCCGCCAGGCGCGGGCCGCCGGCGCCCGCGACGTGCGCACCGACCGGCTCGACGTCGCCGACCGCGACGCCTTCGAGGCCTACGCCGCCGCGGTCGTCGACCACTTCGGCCGGGTCAACGTGGTCGTCAACAACGCCGGCGTCGCGCTGGCCGGCGACCTGGTCGAGCTGGAGTACGACGACATCGACTGGATCATCGGCATCAACTTCTGGGGCGTGGTGCACGGCACCAAGGCCTTCCTGCCCCACCTCATCGCCTCCGGCGACGGCCACGTGGTCAACCTGTCCTCGCTCTTCGGGCTGATCTCGATGCCCGGGCAGAGCATGTACAACGCCTCCAAGTACGCCGTGCGCGGCATGACCGAGGCCCTGCGCGAGGAGATGCTCATCGCCGGCCACCCGGTCGGCGTGACCTCGGTGCACCCCGGCGGCATCAAGACCGCCATCGCCCGCAACTCCCGCGTCTCCGCGGGCGAGGACCAGGCCGCCACGGCCAAGTTCTTCGACGAGAAGCTGGCCAAGATGACCCCGGAGAAGGCCGCCGCCATCATCGTGCGCGGCATCACCCGCAACCAGGCCCGGGTGCTCGTCGGTCTCGACGCCCACGCGCTGCACACCTTCGGCAAGCTGGCCGGCTCCCGCTACCAGGACGTCGTGGCCAAGGTGTCGAAGAAGGTGCTCCCGCCCAAGACCCAGGTGGTCTGAGGCCCGTGCGACCGGCGCCGGGGCAGCCCGTCCGCATCGAGACCACCAAGTGGGGCGAGCGCCCCCACTGGCGGATGGCGGGCGTGCACCTCGGCGCCGACGAGCACGGCGACTGGGTCGGCGTGCCCCGCGGCACCCACCACGCGCGCCCCGGCGCGGCCTTCGTCTCCGAGGTCGACACCGTCACCCTGCTGCCCGTCGCGACCGCGCAGTGGTGGGTCGCCACCTTCCACGCCCCCGGCACGTGGGCGTCGGTCTACGTCGACATCACCACCCCGCCCCGCTGGCTCGCGGGGCCCGACGGCCCGGTGGTCACCGCCGTCGACCTCGACCTCGACGTCGTGCGTCGCGCCGACGGGAGCGACTACGTCGACGACGAGGACGAGTTCGCCGAGCACCGGGTGCGCTACGCCTACCCGCCCGAGGTCGTCGCGGCCGCCCGGGCGTCGTGCGACGCGGTGCACGCCGCGGTCGCCGCGCGCAGGGCGCCGTACGACGGGAGCGCGGAGGTCTGGCTCGAGCGGCTGGCTCAGCCCGGCTGAGTCGTCGACCCGGCCCCGTCGTCGCCCGTGCCGCCCGTGCCGCCGTCGCCGTCGTCGGCGTCCTCCGCGCGGGCCCGGGCACGACCGCGGCGCGAGGTCTGCGCCGAGGAGCCGGGGCGACGGCTGCGCACGCGCACCGGGCCGACCAGTCGCGGCCCCGAGAGCCTGACCTCGAGCTTCTGCGCCTCGCGCTTGAGGGGCTGGGCGACGTACTCCCCGAGGATGACGCCCGCGGCCAGCGCGATCGCGACCGAGGCCGCGGTGACCATGGCCAGCAGGCCCTCGGAGCTGTCGCGGCGCCCGCCCTCGGCCAGCAGCGTGAGGCCCCGGTAGATCGAGATGCCGGGCAGCATCGGCACGATCGCCGAGACCACGACCACCAGCGGGGGCACGCGCATCCGACCGGCGACGGCGAAGGCGACGAGACCGACGAAGAAGGCCGCGGTGCCGACCGACCACGCCCGCCCCAGGCCGGGCTGGGCCAGCGACGTCGAGATGCCCATGGCCACCGCGGCGATGCCCGCGATCGGGGCGAGGATGCGCCCCGGGGAGTAGGAGGCGAAGGCGAAGGCCGCAGCGGCCAGCGCCGAGCCCACGATCATCAGCCCCACGCTCTGGATGTCGACGCGGCCGGGGTCGATCTCGGGGATCTGGACACCGACCACGTTGGCCAGGCTGAGCCCGCCGCTGACGCCGGCGATGATGCCGGCCGTGGCCAGGATCGCCTCGGTCAGACGGGCGCCGGCGGTGATGTAGAAGCCGGTCAGGGCGTCCTGGAGCCCGCCCATGAAGCCGACGCCGGCCAGCAGCATGACGATGTTGGCGGTGATCACCAGCGACACGTCGATGCTCAGCGGGCTGGCCGCGGCGGCCGCGGCGATCAGCGTCGCGGCGCCCGCACCGGCGACCTGCTGGTAGAAGGCCGGCATCCGGCGCTTGGCCATGCGCAGCTGGAGCCGGTCGATGGTGACCGCGCTGAGCAGGGCCAGCACGACCACGGCCGCGTCGCCGCCGAGCTGCATCGCCACGCCGGCGCTCATCGCGGCCCAGGCCCCGGTGACGGCCCAGCGGGGCCGGTCGTGACCGGTGGAGACGATGCGGCCGAGCTCGGCCCGGGCCTGGCGCAGGTCGAGGTCCTCGCGCAGGACGTCGCGCACGAGGTGGTCGACGCGGGTGAGGTGCTGGTAGTCGATGACCCGCTGCTTGACCTGGCGCGTGGCGATCACCGGGGGCTCGTCGGGGCTGGTCTGGTGCGACATCTCCAGGGAGGTGAAGGTGATGTCGCACTCGGCCTGCCAGAAGCCGAGGGCGCGCGCCAGCGAGAGCATCGTCGCGGTCACGTCGGCCGCGCCGGCACCCGAGGACAGCAGCACCTCCCCCACCCGGAGACAGAAGTCCAGGGTCAGGTTCAGCTCACGGTTCTCCGACATGGCCGCGATGCTCGCAGGGCCCGCCCCGGGCTGGCCAAACTCCGCCGCTGCGATCTGCCTCACGCCGCCCGTGTGGTTCGCTGGGCGCGTGCGCATCGACTTCCACGGGTCGCCGACCCCCACGCTCGGGGTGGAGTGGGAGCTCGCGCTGGTCGACAAGACCGACCGCGACCTGACCCACTGCGCCGCCGACCTCTCCGCCCTCGCCGGGCCCCGGCTGCCCCACCCCGAGCGGCTCCACAAGGAGCTGCTGCGCAACACCGTCGAGGCGGTGACGGGCATCTGCGACACCGTCGGGGACGCCGTCGAGGACCTGCGCGCCACCCTGGAGGCGGTCGTGCCGGCCGCCGACGAGCTGGGCGTGGACCTCTACGGCGGCGGCACCCACCCCTTCGCCTCCTGGACCACCCAGCAGCTCAGCGAGGGCCACCGCTACGAGGAGCTCATCAACCGCACCCAGTGGTGGGGCCGGCAGATGCTGATCTGGGGCGTGCACGTGCACGTCGGCCTGCCCGAGCGGCGCCGGGTGATGCCGGTGCTGTCATCGCTGCTCAACCACTACCCCCACCTGCAGGCCCTCTCGGCCTCCTCCCCGATCTGGGCCGGGGTCGACACCGGCTACGCCTCCAACCGGGCGCTCATGTTCCAGCAGCTGCCGACGGCCGGGCTGCCCTTCCAGTTCGCGACCTGGGAGGAGTTCGAGCGCTTCGCCCACGACCAGCTCACCACCGGCGTGATCGACGACCTCTCCGAGATCCGCTGGGACGTGCGGCCCGCCGCCCACCTCGGCACCCTCGAGAGCCGGGTGTGCGACGGCGTCTCCACCTTCTCCGACCTCGCGGCCCTGACCGCGCTCACCCAGTGCCTGGTGGTCGACCTCGATACCCGGCTGGCCGGCGGCGAGGAGCTGCCCACCATGCCGCCGTGGCACGTGCAGGAGAACAAGTGGCGCGCGGCGCGCTACGG
Source organism: Nocardioides sp. Leaf307 (assembly GCF_001423135.1). Lineage (NCBI taxonomy): Bacteria > Bacillati > Actinomycetota > Actinomycetes > Propionibacteriales > Nocardioidaceae > Nocardioides > Nocardioides sp. Leaf307. Next base: position 1,094,371 of record NZ_LMNY01000002.1, read on the forward strand.
CCTCGAGGCCATCGTGATCCTCGACGAGCACTCCACCGAGCGCCTGGTCACCGACGACCTGGCCGACCTGCTGGAGCGCCTCGCCCCGGTGGCGGAGCGGCTGGGCTGCTCCGAGGAGCTCGCCCTGGTCGGTGACATCCCCCGCCGCGGCGCCTCCTACCAACGCCAGCGGGCGGTGGCCGAGCGCACCGGCGGCGACCTCGTGGCGGTCGTCGACTCGGTGGTGCAGGAGCTGCGCGCCGAGCTGTGACCCGGCCCGCCCGGCTCAGCGCGGCGGCGGGGGCAGCGCGTCGGTCGACTCCAGCTGCGAGAGCCCGGTGAGCATGAGCAGGTCGACGACGACGGAGCGCAGCTGGGCCAGCACGACCTCGGCGGTCATCTCCTCGGCGCGCTCGACCGACCCGGTGGCCATGCCCACCGCCAGCAGCGCGGGCATCGCCGCGGTGGGCTGGCGGTCCTGGGTGAGCTCCTCGACCACCACGTCGACGGCGTCGGCGAGGTCGCGGGCCAGCGCGGAGTAGGAGGTGGGCACAGGTCGGCGGTGGTAGGCGGCGACCGCGACCTGGCGCACCAGCACCCGGGTGCTGCGCATCGCGCGGTCCATCGGGCCCACCAGCTCCGCCATGCGCCGGATGCCCGGCTTGTGCCGGACCCGGAACGGCGAGGACGCCACGATGGCCATGCCCTCGTCGGCCGCCGACTGGAGCTGGCGGATGAGCGCGTCGGTGCTGCGGGCGTCGTCGAGCAGGGCCATGCCGCGCTCGACCTCGCCGTCGACCATGACGTCGGCGGCGCCGCGCAGGAGCTCGGCGACCTTGCGCAGCACGACAGCGGCCTGCTCGCGCGGGCGCCGCAGCGCCGCCGCCGGCACCACCGTGGCCGCCACCAGGGCGACGCCGCCCCCGATGAGGGCGTCGGTCCACCGGGTCAGCGAGGCGCCCGACCCCGGCAGCAGGGCCACGACGAAGATCGACTGGATCGCAGCCTGGTTGACGAAGAGGGTGCCGGCGTCGAGCAGCACCGCTGCGGTCATGGCGAGGGCCACGATGAGCCCCAGCTGCCAGGCGCCGCCGCCGAGCCAGACGATGAGCAGGTCGGCCAGGAGCACCCCGATGGCCACGCCCGCCGTCACCTCCGCCACCCGGCGCAGCCGCTGGCCGTAGGAGGTGCCGAGGCTAACCACCGCGGCGATGGGGGCGAAGACGGGCACGTCGTGACCCAGCAGGTCGCTGGCGATGAGCCAGGCGACGGCGGCGGCCACCGCGCACTGGAGGATCTGCCAGCGCTTGGAGCGCCAGCGGGCGACCCGCACCCGCGCCGAGCTGCGCGAGCGGCTCCACACGAGGTCGAACGGCGGGGCCTCCATGGTCCTGATCGTGCCAGACCCGGGACCCCGCCGTGGCCGGAGCGGCGCGGGCGGACGACCTAGCGGTGGGCCCAGTCGAGGGCCTGCTGGAGGTCGGCGAGGTCGCGGTACCAGACCCGCACCTCGGTGCGGCAGCGCACCCGCGCGACCCGTGTGTCGTACTCCCCGCACTCGGCCGCGGCCTCGGAGTCGGTGGGCGGGTAGAGCGCGGTGCCGTCGTAGTGGTGGACGCCGAAGCCGTTGGCGGCGTCGCCGGTCACCTCGACGATGGTGTCGGGCGGCGGCTGCGCCGGCGCCTGGGTGCCGTTGCTGGCGCCCGGCAGCAGCAGGCCGACCCCGGCCAGGGCGCCGGCGAGGCCGACCAGGGCGGCGGCCCGGGCCGGGGCCCTCACGCCGCGCTCCGGGCCCACTTCAGCGCCTGCTTGGTGTCGGCGAGGTCGCGGTACCACGTCTTGACCTTGGTGCGGCAGCGCGCCTGGCCGATCCGGGCGGGGTAGTCGGCGCAGTCGTCGAGCGCCTCGCGCAGGCGCGGGGGGAAGTCGGAGCTGCCGTCGTAGTACTTGATGCCGAAGCCGGTCTGGGCGTCGCCGGTGACCTTGACGATCGTGTCGGGCGCCGGCGGGGTGGGGTCGGCCTGGGCCGCGGCCACGCCGACGAGGGAGCCGGTGGTGGCGGCGAGCGTGAGGCCGGCCGCCGCGACGGCCAGGCGCAGGGTGGAGCTGGTCATGGTGTCTCTCCCGAGGGTCGCGCACCGGTGGGATCCGGTGTCGACCAAGACGCTAGGGAGATCCGGGCCCCGCCGGCCCCGGCCCGCGGCCGGCTGGGGAGGGACCGACGGGCGCGAGCGCCTGTGGACGACTCGTGGGCCGGGTCGGGCCGGGCGGGCCGGGTCCGGCCGGGCTCAGCGGGCGAGGGCGACGGTCAGCGTGGTGTTGGTGCAGCCGTCGGCCACGGAGACCAGCGCCGCCTTCTCCGCCGCGTCGACGCTGAGCCGCCAGCGGTGCTTGACCGCGACGTACTCCGAGACGTAGCGGCACACCTGCTGGGCCGGCAGCCACTCGGCGGGGTCCTGGTCGCTCTTGGCCTGGTTGACGTTGTCGGTCACCCCGACCAGCGAGCGGTGGTCGCCGAGGTCGTTGGCGTAGGCCTGGCGGGTCGCGCTCGACCAGGTGCGGGCGCCGGAGTCCCACGCCTCGGCCAGCGGCACCATGTGGTCGATGTCGACGTCGGAGGTGGCGGTCCACGACGCGCCGTCGTAGTAGGAGTACCAGCGCCCGCCCGACAGCGCGCAGCCCGAGCCGACCGTGACCTGGTCGTCGGCCTCGCTGATGAGCACCTCGTTGCGGGTGCTGCACCCGTCGCCGTCGGCATCGATCCAGTGGGTGAACAGGTCGCGGGAGTAGCCCGTGCGGACCTCGGTGGCGGTCGGCAGGTCGCTGACGGCGGTGCGCAGCGGCGCGGAGTAGTCGGCGGCGTGCGCCGCGCTCGGCAGCGCGACCGCGCCCGCGGCGAGGGCCGCGGAGACGAGGACGGAGGGCAGGAGACGGCGGACCACGAGGGCTCCCGGGTGTCGGAGGGACGGCGTACGTCGAGCCTGCGGCCGCCGCCGGGGCCCGGCAAGACCCGCGCGCGAGGACGAGGGGAACCCCTCAGCCGGGGTGACGCACACCGCCCGCGGGCCGGCGTCACTTCACCGGGAGTTCACCGTTCACCTTGTGGCGACCGTCACGGCGAGACATCCTGGCCCCCGGGCCGCCGCCGAGCAGCCCCCTGCCAGCGAAAGGCCCTCTCGTGGTCACTCCGATCGACCCCACCGCCACGGCGTTCCTGCTGGCCGAGAACCGGCACATGCCGATGCACGTGGGCGGTCTGCAGCTCTTCGAGAAGCCGGCCGGTGCGGGCCCGCACTACGTGCGCGAGATGTACGAGCAGATGCGCGACGTCGAGGAGATCGCACCGCTCTTCCTCAAGCGCCCCCACCGCTCGCTGCGCACCGCGGGCCAACTGGTGTGGGTGCCCGACGAGGACTTCGACGTGGAGCACCACGTGCGCCACAGCGCGCTGCCGGAGCCGGGCCGCTACCGCGAGCTGTTCGAGCTGTGCTCGCGGCTGCACTCCACGCGCCTGGCCTGGGAGCGCCCGCTGTGGGAGTCGCACGTCATCGAGGGCCTGGCCGACGGCAAGGTGGCGCTCTACACCAAGTCGCACCACGCGCTGGTCGACGGCGTCTCGGCGATGCGCCTGCTCCAGAGCGTGCTGGGCACCGACCCCGACGAGCGCGACATGCCCGCGCCGTGGGGCTACCGCCCGCCCACCCGCTCGAAGGCGCTGGCCACCACCCGCGACCGCAGCCTCGCCGAGCTGCCGCTGCGGGCGGCGCGCACGGCGCTGGGCATCAGCGCCGAGGCCGCGGGCATGCCCTCGGCCCTGGTGCGGACCCTGGCCCGCGGGGTGCGCAACGAGACGACCACGGTCTCGCTGCGCACGCCGCGCACGATGTTCAACCGCCCGATCACGGGCGCCCGCCGCTTCGCGGCCCAGGATTGGCCGATCGAGCGGCTGCACGCCATCGGCCGGGCCACCGGCACGACCCTCAACGACGTGGTGCTCGCGATGTGCAGCGGCGCGATGCGCGCCTACCTGCTCGAGCTCGACGCGCTGCCCGACCAGCCGATGGTGGCGATGGTGCCGGTGGGGTTGAACGCGAAGTCCTCCCACATCGCCTCCGCCGACGGCGGCAACGCCGTGGGCGCGGTGCTGGCCCAGCTGGCCACCCACCTCGACGACCCGGCTGACCGGCTGCGCAGCATCCACCGCTCCATGGTCGACGGCAAGGAGGCGCTGTCGTCGATGACGCCGACGCAGATCATCGCGATGACCGCGATGGGCCAGGCGCCGGCGATCATCCCGCCGCTGCTGCGGATGCAGGGCATCGTCCGCTCGCCCTACAACCTCATCATCAGCAACGTGCCGGGCCCCCGCACGACCCACTACTGGAACGGCGCGCGGATGACGGGGGTCTACCCGCTGTCGATCCCGATCAACGGCATGGCCCTCAACATCACCTGCACCTCCTACGACGGCCAGATGGCCTTCGGCCTCACCGGCTGCCGCCGCACCGTGCCGCACCTGCAGCGGCTGCTGACCTTCCTCGAGGACGAGGTCGCGGCCCTGGAGAAGGCCGCCGGCGTGGAGTGACCCGGGGTCGGCCGCGGGTCAGGAGGGTGGCTCGACCCGCTCCTCCAGCCCGCCGCCGACGCGCTCGGCCACGGCGCGCAGCCGCGCCCGGGTGATGTCGGCGACCGTGGCCAGGCCCGCGGCGTGGGCGTTGGACCCGACGCGGGTCGGCGCGGCCACGTCGACGCTCGTGCAGGTGCGGGTGCCGCCGTCGGCGGCGTTGGCCAGCGCCACCGCGTGGCCGGTGGTGCCGCTGCCGGCGAAGAAGTCGAGCACCCGCGCGTCGGCGGGCATCGTGGCGAGCACGCGGCGCAGCAGGCCGGTCGGCTTCGGCGACTCGAAGACGTGGCCCACCAGCTCCTTGAGCTCGGCCACCGCGGTGTCGGTGGAGCCCACCTCCTCGGCCAGCCAGATCGTGGTCAGCTTCTTGCGCCGGCCCGGGTGCAGCCAGTCGCGCTGGAAGACGTCGACCCGCGGGCCGCGCACGCCGTTGACGGTGCGGCAGACCAGGTCGTCGGGGCGCTGGTCGATGAGCGGGCGGCTCCAGCGCCAGACCGCGGGCCGGCCGTCGCCGAAGACGGGCTCGATCTCGACAGCGCCGTCGAAGGGCGTGGTGGCGACGCGGCCGGTGACCGGGTCGCCCCACACCGCGAAGTGCAGCGTGCGGGAGCTGGTGGGGTTGAACTTCTTGTTGGTGTTGCGCAGCGGCAGGTGCCGGAAGCGCCGCCCCGTCGCGGCGTCGGTGAGCGGGAAGTCGCGCTCGTCGACGGTGTCGGGGCTGCTGGCCTGCAGCACGCAGCGGCGCGGGTCGCGGGCGTAGACCAGCAGGTACTCGTGGCTGGTGGCGAAGCCGCCGCCGAGCTGGCGGCCCTTGGGGTTGAGGTTGACCACGACCTGGGCCAGGAAGCCCTCCTCGCCCAGCACCTCGTCGAGCAGCAGCCGCAGGTGCGCCGCCTCGTGGTCGTCGATGCTGACGAAGAGCGCCCCGGTGCCGGCGAGCACGTCGCGGGCCGCCTCGAGGCGCGGGCGCATGAAGGCGGTCCAGGCGGCGTGGCGGCCCTCCCCGGGCGCGCCGCGGCGGTCGTCGGCGTAGGCGAAGGCGTGCCCGGTGTTGTAGGGCGGGTCGATGTAGACCAGGTCGAAGGCCTCGCCGCGCGCGGCGCACGCCCGCAGGACGGCGAGGTTGTCGCCCTCCACGAAGGTGTTCCACACCGGCACGCCGCCGACCCTAGTGCGACACCGCTGCGCCCGTCCGGCCACGCCGGTGTGGAGCGCCGGGTGAGAATGGCGCCGTGGGGTTCTCGCAACGACGCGCGCAGCGGCGCTGGGCCAGGGAGATGGAGCGGCGCCTGCGCGAGCTCGACCGTCTCGACCAGGCCCACGGCCTCGGCGCCGGCCCGACCCACCGTCCCGTGCGGGAGCCGTGGGGCGCGCGCCGGCGTACGTCGCGACCGCGCCGGGAGCGCCGGACCCACGGGCCGGTGCTGCCGGGGCTGCTGGTGGCGGTCGTGGTGACCACGCTGCTGCTGATGCGCGACCCGGGCGCCTTCGGCAACCGGATGCGCGACCTGCTGGGTCGCAACGACCGGCTGGGCGACCTCGTGGGCGTGGAGGACACCGGCGGGTCCTACGACTTCAGCCTCACCCAGCGCGGGGGCCGCCAGCCGGTGAGCTGGAACCCCTGCGAGCCGATCACCTACGTGGTCAACCCCGCCGGGGCGCCGCAGGACTGGGAGGTGCTGGTCTCGGAGTCGGTGGCCGAGATCGAGGGGGCCACGGGCTTCCGGTTCAGCGACGAGGGAGTGACCGACGACCGCGACTTCGAGCGGCGCGAGAGCCTGCTCGGCCGGCCCGCGCCGGTGCTCATCGGCTGGTCGGACGACGAGGAGGTGCCGCGCCTGGCCGGCGACGTCGCCGGGCTCGGCGGCAGCGCGACCAGCCAGGGCCTGGGCCGGCGCTACTACGTCACCGGCATGGTCGCCCTCGACACCGACGTCTACGACCGCCTCGCCGACGAGCCGGGCGGGCGCGAGCAGATGCGCGCCATCCTGGTGCACGAGCTCGGCCACGTCGTGGGCTTGGGCCACGTCGACGACCCGGAGGAGCTGATGAACGCCGACAACCTGGGGCGCACCACCCTGGGCGAGGGCGACCGCGAGGGTCTGGCCCGCCTGGGCTCGGTGCCCTGCTCCTGAGGCGGCCGGGCCGCGTGGTGCTGGAGGGAACTGTGGTGCATCTGCCCCGCGAGCACCGGTGAGAGGCTTAGCCTTCATGCCGTGCGCGTCTCCCGACCCCTGGCTGCCGCGGCGCTGAGCGGGCTGCTCGCCCTCGGTGCCCCGGCCCTGGCGACCCCCGACGACCCCGCTCCCGCCGGCTCCGCGAGTCCTGACCCGAGCCCTGCCGGGAGCTCGGCTCCGGCGACCCGGCCCGGCACCGCCGCCGGCGAGGGCCGCGACCGGCAGACCTCCGACGGCCTGGCGGGTGCCCTCGCGGCGCCCGGCACCGCCGACGACCGTCGTCTCCTCACCCGCAGCGTCGTCTCGGTGCGCCGCGTCGCCCCCGGCGTCGAGCTGCGGGAGTGGAGCCAGACCGACGCCCGCGGCCCGGTCCGCGCGCACCTGCTGGTGGTCGACCCCTCGGTGAGGGGCGTGGGCCTCGACTACGCCAACCCCGGCCGGGTCGCCGCCACCGAGACCGTGCTCGACATGGCCCAGGACCGGCCCGCCGCGGTCGGCGCGGTCAACGGCGACTTCTACGACATCGGCCGCACGGGCGCCCCGCTCGGCGTCGGCCGCTCGAAGGCCGGGGGCGTCATGAACGCCCGCGCCTCGGGGTGGAACTCCGCCTTCTACCTCGGCGCCCACGGCGCGCCCCACATCGGCACGGTCCGCCTGAGGGCCTCGGTCGTCGACCGCCCCGGCATCGACGTCACCAACCTCAACTCGCACGTCGTGGCCCCCGGCGGGGTCGGGATCTACACGCCCCGGTGGGGTCGCTCGCCGGGCTACCAGGTCGTGCAGGGCCAGCAGGAGGACGTGCGACTCGTCGTCGTGCGCGACGGCCGGGTCGTCGCCAACCGCACCCGCCTCCAGCCCGGGGCCAGGATCGACGGCCGGCTGCTCGTCGGGCGCGGCGACGGGGCCCGCTCCCTGCGCGCGCTGCGGGTCGGGACGCCGGTGCGCACCACCTGGTCGCTCGAGGGCGCCCCGCGCATGGTCGTGACCGGCAACAAGTTCCTCGTCGACGACGGGGTGGTGCAGGTCGTCGACGACCGCGAGATGCACCCGCGCACGGCGGTGGGCATCGACTCCGACACCGGCGAGGTGCTCGTGCTCGTGGTCGACGGCCGCTCCGAGCAGAGCCGCGGCCACACCATGGTCGAGCTGGCCGACCTGATGATCGACCTCGGCGCCGACGAGGCGCTCAACCTCGACGGCGGCGGCTCCTCCACCCTCGTGGCCGAGCAGGGCGACGGCGGGCTGGCGGTCGAGAACGAGCCCTCCGACGACGTCCAGCGCTCGGTGGCCAACAGCCTCCTGGTCACCTACGTCGCCCCTCGGGGCTGATCCCGGCCCGGCCGGCTCCGCGGTCGGTCGGCTCCTCGACCAGCACCAGCGCCACCGTCGTCACCGGCGCGAGGCACTCCCGACCGGTCGCGGGGGCGGGGGCGGCGGTGAGCCGGAGCCCCTCACCGGAGCCCTCCACACCGACGTCCTCGGCCGGCTCGCAGCCCACCGCCACGACGCCGCCGACCAGCTCGCGGCCCTGCGGCACGTCGGTGCCCTCGACCGCACGGCGCACCTCGCCCACCAGCGGCCCCCGCAGGTCGGCGACCAGCGCGGCCACGTCGCCCGGCCCGCGCAGGTGGGTCGGCCCCGCACCCGGCCGGCCGCCCGCGGCCGTGGCGCTCAGCAGCGCGACGACCTCGGGCTCCGCGCCCGCGCGGACCGGGTCGGCGGCCGACCCCGAGGTCTGGCCGTCGGCGCAGCCCGACGCGAGCACGAGCACGGTCAGGGTCCCGAGGAGGAGGCGCATGGTGCTCCGACGGTAGCCCGCGGCGCGGGGTTCCCGCGGGCACCCGGCGCCGGCGTGGCAGGCTCGGCGCGTGAGCCCGCGGCAGACCTTCACCCGCGCCGAGCTGGAGGGCTTCCGCGACGCGGAGGTGCCCGACCTGCTCGGCGACGACGCGCACCCGGTGCGGCTGCTCGTGGTCGGGATCAACCCCGGCCTGTGGACCGCGGCGACCGGCACGCACTTCGCCCACCCGGGCAACCGGTTCTGGCCCGCGATGCTCCGCGCCGGGGTGATCGAGCACCCCGTCGACCCGGCCGCGGGCCTCACCGACGCCGACCGCGACCGGCTGCGCGAGCGCGGGATTGGGCTGACCAACCTCGCACCCCGTGCGACCGCCAAGGCCTCCGAGCTCGGCGCCGCCGAGCTGCGCGCCGGCGCCGCGCGGCTCACGGCGCTGGTCGAGCGGGTGGGCCCCCGCGTGGTCGCGGTCGCCGGCGTCACGGCCTACCGCACGGCCTTCGCGCTGCCCCGCGCGCAGCAGGGCCGCCAGCCCGAGCCCCTGGCCGGCGCGGAGCTGTGGATCGTGCCCAACCCCAGCGGGCTCAACGCCCACGAGACCACCGAGACCCTCGCCCTGGCCTACGCCGAGCCGGCGCGGGCCGCGGGGCTGCTCCCCACGACCCCGCCACCCGCGACCTAGGCCGGGAAGGGCTGGTCCTTGCCGAGCACGGTGAGGCCGTCCTCGACCACGAAGCCCCGGGCCCGGTCGGCCTCGGGGTCGACGCCGACCTGGGCGCCCGGGGGCACCACGACGTTCTTGTCGAGGATGGCGTTGCGCACGACCGCCCCGGCGCCGACCTGCACGCCGTTGAGCAGCACCGAGCCGCTCACCTCGGCGCCGGACTCCACGCGCACCGCGGGCGAGAGCACCGAGCGGCTGACCGCGCCGCCGGTCACCACGGCCCCGGGCGAGAGCACGGCCTCGTCGACCTCGGCCTTGGTGCCGTCGCCGCCCTGCACGATCTTGACCGGGGGCTGCGGGCCGTAGGCGGTGTAGATCGGCCAGTCGAAGTTGTAGAGGTTGAAGACCGGCAGCGGGGAGACGACGTCCATGTGGGCGGCGTAGTAGGACCCGAGCGTGCCGACGTCGCGCCAGTAGCCGCGGTCGCGGTCGGTCGCACCGGGCACGACGTTGTCGCGGTAGTCGTAGACGCCGGCCTGGGAGCGGCGCACGAAGGCCGGCACGATGTCGCCGCCCATGTCGTGCTTGGAGCCGGGCGTGGTGGCGTCACGGGTGACGGCCTCGACGAGCGCGTCGGCGTCGAAGACGTAGTTGCCCATCGAGGCCAGCACCTCGCCGGGGCTCGAGGGCAGGCCCACCGGGTCGGTGGGCTTCTCGAGGAAGTCGCGGATGCGGCTCGGCTCGTCGGGCACGACGTCGATCACGCCGAACTGGTCGGCCAGCGAGATCGGCTGCCGGATCGCCGCGACGGTGCAGGCCGCGCCGCTCTCGACGTGCTGGGCCACCATCTGGGAGAAGTCCATGCGGTAGACGTGGTCGGCCCCGACCACGACCACGATGTCGGGCTTCTCGTCCTTGATCAGGTTGAGCGACTGGTAGATCGCGTCGGCGCTGCCGAGGTACCAGTGCTTGCCCACGCGCTGCTGGGCCGGCACCGGGGTGACGTAGTTGCCGAGCATGGTCGACATGCGCCACGTCTGGGTGACGTGGCGGTCGAGGCTGTGGCTCTTGTACTGCGTCAGCACCACGACCTGGAGGTAGCCGGAGTTGACGACGTTGGACAGGGCGAAGTCGATGAGGCGGTAGATGCCCGCGAAGGGCACCGCCGGCTTGGCCCGGTCGGCGGTGAGCGGCATCAGTCGCTTGCCCTCACCGCCGGCGAGCACGATGGCCAGGACCTTCTTGCGGGAGGCGCTCATGGCGTCACCGTAACGCCCCGGACCCCCGGCTGGGCAGGTCAGCCGACGCGCACGTCCACGACGTCGGGGTAGAAGGCGACGTGGCCGGCGATCTCGGCGACCGCGGGGTAGGGCGTGTCGTAGGTCCACACCTTGTTCTCCAGCGTGCGGCCCCCGACCACGAGGCTGTAGTAGGCGGCCTCGCCCTTGTAGGGGCAGTAGGTGGCGTGCTCGGTGCGGGTCAGCACGAGCGGGTCGACGTCGCCGATCGGCACGTACTGCACGGGCGGGTAGCCCGCCTCGGCCAGGCTGAGCGCGGCGTCGGTGCGCGCGACCACGTGGCCGTCGACGCTGACGGTGACGGGCTGGCCGGTGGCGGTGACCGAGATGGGGTGGCTGGCGTCGGGGACCTTCACGGGGCGGGTGCTCATGCCCGCCCCAACCCGGCGTCCACGGACGCTGTTCCCGCGGGGCGTGTCGCCCCCGGGGCGAGTAGGTTCACCTGCGTGCGAGTCGACGTCCTGAGCAAGGAGTACCCCCCGGAGATCTACGGCGGGGCGGGGGTGCACGTCGCCGAGCTGGTGCGCGCGCTGCGCGCGATGCCCGACGGGCCCGACACCCGGGTGCACGCCTTCGGCGCCCCGCGCGAGGAGCCCGGCACCTCGTCGTACGCCGACCTGGGCGAGCTCGCCGGCGCCAACCCGGCCCTGCGCACCCTGGGCGTGGACCTCGCCATCGCGCAGGGGTGCGCCGGCAGCGACCTGGTGCACTCCCACACCTGGTACGCCAACATGGCCGGCCACCTCGCCTCGCTGCTCCACGGCGTGCCGCACGTCGTCTCGGCGCACTCCCTGGAGCCGCTGCGCCCCTGGAAGGCCGAGCAGCTCGGGGGCGGCTACGCCCTGTCGTCGTGGGTGGAGCGCACCTCCTACGAGGCGGCGGCCGCGGTGATCGCGGTGTCGGCCGCGATGCGCGAGGACGTGCTGCGCTCCTACCCCGCCGTCGACCCCGGCCGCGTGCACACCGTGCACAACGGCATCGACACCGACCTGTGGGCCCCCGTGCACGCGCCCGACCGGGTGCGCGCCCAGGGCGTCGACCCCGACCGGCCCTCCGTCGTCTTCGTCGGCCGGATCACCCGGCAGAAGGGGCTGCCGCTCTTCCTGCGCGCGGTGGCGCAGCTGCCGCCCGAGGTGCAGATCGTGCTGTGCGCCGGGGCCCCCGACACCCCGGAGATCCAGGCCGAGGTCGAGACGCTGGTGGCCGGCCTGGCCGCCGAGCGCGACGGCGTCGTGTGGATCCGCGAGATGCTGCCGCGCGCCGACGTGGTCGCCCTGCTCAGCGCCGCCACCGCCTTCGCGTGCCCCTCGATCTACGAGCCGCTGGGCATCGTCAACCTCGAGGCGATGGCCTGCGAGACCGCGGTGGTCGCCACCGCGACCGGTGGCATCCCCGAGGTCGTCGTCGACGGCGCCGGGGCCGGCGCCACCGGCCTGCTGGTGCCCATCGAGCAGGCCACCGACGGCACCGGCACGCCGCTCGACCCCGACCGCTACGTCGCCGACTTCGCCGCGGCGCTCGTCGAGGTCGTCTCCGACCCCGACCGCGCCGCCGCCCTGGGGCGCGCCGGCCGGCAGCGGGCCATCGAGTCCTTCAGCTGGGGCGCGATCGCGGCCCGCACGGTGGAGGTCTACCGCTCGGTGCTCTGAGCGGCCGGGCCTCACCAGCCGGCCTCACCAGCCCGCGGACCCCGCGCGGTACTGCACCGGCCAGTCGACGCCCTCCCCCGGCTCGACGCCGAGCTCGTGGGCCGCGCGCAGCGGCCAGTGCGGGTCGCGCAGCAGCTCGCGGGCCAGCAGCACCACGTCGGCGGAGCCCTCGGCGATGACGTCGTTGGCCTGCTTGGCCTCGGTGATCAGGCCCACCGCACCCGAGGCGATGCCGGCCTCGGCGCGGATCCGGGCCGCGAACGGCACCTGGTAGCCCGGCTCCACCGGGATGTCGACGCGCAGGTTGCCGCCCGAGGAGGTGTCGACCAGGTCGACGCCCGCCTCGCGCAGCAGCCCCGCGAGGCGCACCGAGGAGTCGGCGTCCCAGCCGCCCTCGGCCCAGTCGGTCGCGGAGATGCGCACCAGCAGCGGCACCTCCTCGCCGACGGCCGCGCGGACCCGGCGTACGACGTCGAGCAGGAGGCGGGCGCGGTGCTCGAAGGGGCCGCCGTACTCGTCGTCGCGGTGGTTGGAGAGCGGGGAGAGGAACTCGTGGAGCAGGTAGCCGTGGGCGGCGTGGACCTCGACGACGTCGAAGCCGGCCTCGACGGCGCGCACCGCGGCGGCCCCGAAGGCCTCCACGACCTGCTCGATCTCGGCGACCGTCAGCGCGCGGGGGTCGCGCAGGCCCGGGAAGGCCTCGGCCGACGGGCCGACCGGCTCCCAGCCGCCCTCGGCGTCGGAGGCCACCTGGCCCTCGGCCCAGGGGCGGGCCGCGGAGGCCTTGCGCCCGGCGTGGGCGAGCTGGACCGCCGCCGTGGCCCCCTGGCCGTGCACGAAGTCGACGACACGGCGCCAGGCGTCGCGCTGCGCGTCGTCCCAGATGCCGGCGTCCTGCGGGGTGATGCGCCCCTCGGGCACCACGGCCGCGGCCTCGGTCATGACCAGGCCGGCGCCGCCGCGGGCGAAGGAGCCGAGGTGCACCAGGTGCCAGTCGTCGGGCAGGCCGTCGACGGAGGAGTACTGGCACATCGGCGCCACCCAGACCCGGTTGCGCACGGTGACGCCGCGCAGGGTGATCGGGGTGAACAGCTCGGAGGTGGGCACGGGGAGACGCTCCTGGGGTCGGTGACGGGGGTACGTCGGGCCAACCCCGGGAGCGTCCCGGGTGTTCCGTGCGGGTCAGTCGCGGGTGGCGCCCAGCGACTCCCAGTAGCGGTTGAGGGCGCCGTTGGTCTTCACGAACCACACGATCGGGCCGACGAGGATGAACATGCCGGGGAAGTACCACAGGCCGGTGAGACCGCTGACCGGCGGCTCCTGGCCGCGGCGCTTGTAGAGCCCGCCGACCTCGCTGGCGGTGAGGTAGGGCATCACGAACCCGACGAAGAGGGCCAGGATCAGGGCCACGCCGCCGCCGACGCCCTGGCCGCTGTGCTGCTTCATCTCCTCGTGGGTCTTGAAGTACCAGTAGAGGGAGTAGATGCCGAAGGTCACGATGGCCAGCACGATGCAGACGCCGGTGCCGCGGACCTTGCCGAGGGGCGCGCCGCCCGGGGCGCCGTAGGTCGCGGGCGCGCCGTAGCCGCCGTACGGCGAGGGCGGCTGCGCGCCGTAGGAGGAGGGCGAGCCGGCCGGCGGCGGGGGGCGGTAGCCCTCGGGCGGCGGGGGCGGGGCTGACGGGGTGCTGTCGCTCATGGGGGGATCCTCGTGACCGGGGGCAGGCCCGTGGCGTGGCGCCGCGGGCTGGACGGTCGCAACGTACCCACGTCGCGACGCTCCATGCGCCGTTCGGCGACACCGGTGCCACGAACGGCTCGACCGCACCCCACCCACCTCCTGCGGGTGACCCGACCGGGCCACCCGGGCATGGCCCGTCCGGGCCATGCCGCCCGCCTGACGGCCCCTTCTGGGGCCGATCCCTCCGCCTCGGCGCGTCGCGGCCGAAGATCACCGTGTCGCCCCCCTCGACACCCCCCCTGCAGCACCCCCGCGCCATCACCCGCACCCCCGCCGCACCACCCCACGGATGAGGACCCCCCGCCTCGTGAGTGCCACCTACGCCCCCGGCCGCTACGCCCGCACGCCCGTCCTGGGCGCCGGTGCCCGCCACCTCACCACCCGCTTCTCCTACGGCGTCACGCCCGAGCTCACCGCCGAGGTCAAGGCCGCCGGCGGCGGCATGGCGTGGTTCCGCGAGCAGCTCGCCACCGCCGACTCCGCCCGCGCCGAGGCCCTCGCCGACTGGTGGCCCGACCTCCACCGCGGACCCGCCGACCTCTGGCAGCGCCAGGTCACCGACGTCCGCGGCACGTGGGAGGTCATGTACGACTACGCGCGCCGGGTGATGGCGCGGCGCATCACCTCGCGCCAGCAGGTGCTCGAGGTGATGACGGAGTTCTGGGAGGGCCACCTCCACGTGCCGGCGATCGGCGACGCGCAGGCGGTGTGGCGCGCGCCGTACGGCGAGATCATGCGGCGCCACGCGCTCGGGCGCTTCGACGAGATGCTGGTCGAGGCGATCACCCACCCCTCGATGCTGATCTTCCTCGACGGCGCGACCTCCACCAAGGCCCACCCCAACGAGAACCTCGGCCGCGAGCTCCTCGAGCTGCACACCCTCGGGGTCGGCAACTACACCGAGGACGACGTCAAGGCCTCCGCAAGGATCCTCACCGGCTACCGCGTCGACCTGTGGCGCACCTGGGCCGCCACCTACCGCCCCGAGGACCACTGGACCGGGCCGGTGCAGGTGGCGGGCTTCAGCCACGACAACGCCGCCGCCGACGGGCGCGAGGTCGTGCGGGCCTACCTCGTGCACCTGGCCCACCACCCCGCCACGGCGCGGCGCATCGCGCGCAAGCTGGCGCTGCGCTTCGTCAGCGACACCCCCAGCGACGCGCTGGTGGAGAGGCTGGCCGCGACCTACCTGGCCAACGACACCGCCATCAAGCCGGTGCTGATGAAGCTGGTCAACAGCCGCGAGTTCCGCACCTCGCGGCGCACCAAGCTGCGCGACCCCGCCGAGGACGTCGTCGCGACCTACCGCGCCCTCGGCCTGCCCCTCGAGCCGCCCAGCGACGGCGAGGCCGCCGCCAACGCGATGATCTGGCAGTCGGAGACCATCGGGCTCAAGCCCTTCGCCTGGCCCCGCCCCGACGGACAGCCGCTCACCAACGCCGCCTGGGACTCCCCGGCCCGCGCCCTGGCCTCGATGGCCATGCACTGGTCGATGTCGGGCGGGTGGTGGCCCGAGCACGGCACGACCTACAAGAAGCCCACCGAGTGGGTGCCGGAGTTCCCGATCGTCTTCCGCGACCTGGTCGACCACATGGCCCGCCGCGTGCACGCCCGTCCGTCCTCCGCCTCGCTCCTCCAGGGCGCGTGCACGGCCACCGGCATCGCCCCCGACGCCACCATCACCGCCGACCACGCGCTGATGAAGTGGCACTTCCCGCGCCTGCTCGCTGCTCTGCTCGACCACCCCGACCACTACCTCCGGTGAGCGTGACGACGATGACGACTGCTGCTGCCCGCACCGCCTCCCGCACCGGCGACCCGTGCGGGTGCCCCGACTACGCCGCCGCCACCGCGCTCTCGCGCCGCGGCTTCCTGCGCGGGCTGGGGCTCACGGGCGCGGCGTACGCCGTGGGCTCGGCGATGGTCACCTACGGCGCCGCGCCGGCCATGGCCGCCGGGGTCGCGCCGGCGCCGAACGGCTCGGTGCTGGTCGTGCTGTCGATGCGCGGTGCCGCCGACGGGCTCTCCCTCGTCGTGCCCCACGGCGACCCGGCCTACTACGCCGCGCGCCCCCGCATCGCCGTGCCCGCGGCCAAGCTGCTGGGCAAGGACGCCTTCTTCGGGCTGCACCCCAACCTCGCGCCCCTGCTCCCGATGTGGCAGTCGGGAGAGCTCGCCGCCGTGCACGCCACGGGCATGGCCGTGGCCAACCGGTCGCACTTCGCGGCCATGGAGCTGGTCGAGGACGCCAACCCGGGCTCGAGCGTGCGCAGCGGCTGGCTCAACCGCCTGCTCGGCGGCCTCGACGGCGACTCGCCGCTCCAGGGCGTCAGCATCGGCTCCTCCTCCCCGCCGGCCTCGCTCTACGGCGAGCAGCCGATCATGTCGCTGCGCAACATCTCCGACGCCGTCGTCGCCGGGAACGACCAGTGGGACACCGACCAGGCCCGGTTGCGCTCGCTGTCGCAGATGTGGGGCTCCTCCACCGCCCCGATGGCCCGTGGCATGCGCTCGGCGATGGCGGCCGTGGCCGACCTCGGCCCCGTGCGCGCCGAGCCGGAGAACCGCGCGGCCTACCCCGACAGCGACCTGGGCCGGGCGCTGGCCGCCGTCGCCCGCACCATCCGCGGCGACGTCGGCGTCTCCCTGGTCACCGTCGACCAGGGCGAGTGGGACATGCACGCCGACCTCGGCACCCTCGACTGGGGCGCGATGAAGTACAACGCCAACGACCTGGCCACCGCGATCGCCGCCTTCTTCGCCGACCTCGGCTCGATGCGCGAGAGGGTCACCCTGCTGACCATCTCGGAGTTCGGCCGACGGGTCTCGGAGAACTCCAACTACGGCCTCGACCACGGCTGGGGCAACGTCATGTTCCTCGCCGGCGCCGGGGTCAAGGGCGGGCGCTACTACGGCCGCTGGCCCGGTCTGGAGAACTCCCTCGACGCCGACCTCACCGTCACCACCGACTTCCGCTCGGTGCTCTCCGAGGTCGTCCTGTCGCGCACCGACGCCTCCGCCGCCCAGGTCTTCCCCGGCTTCACCCCCGAGCCGGTCGGGGTGATGGTCGGGCGCTGACCGTGACAGCGGGGGGCGGTCTCCGCGAACCCTGTCCGCGGAGCCACCCGACCTGCGACAGTGACGCCATGCGACCCGAGGGCACACCGGAGCTCAACGTGCTCGGCGGCGAGCTCGAGCCGTGCGGCACCGAGCCCATGACCGGCTTCCACCGCGACGGCACGTGCACCTGCGGCCCGGCCGACGTGGGCCTGCACGCGGTGTGCACGGTGATGACCGAGGAGTTCCTCGCCCACCAGCGCTCGGTCGGCAACGACCTGGCCACCCCGCGCCCCGAGTGGGGCTTCCCGGGGCTGCACCCCGGCGACCGCTGGTGCGTGGTGGCCGTGCGCTGGCTCCAGGCGCTCCACGACGGCGTCGCGGCCCCCGTCGTGCTCGCCGCGACCAGCGAGCGGGCCCTCGAGATCATCCCCCTCGACGCGCTGCGCTCGCAGTCGGTCGACGTGCCGGCCGACCCCGGCGACCTCGTCTGACCCCTCCCGCGGGGTTTTCCACAGATCGGCGACCGGGGCTGTCGCGGCGCTCCCCCTCGGGTCAGGGTGGTCCTACGACGACCTCTCGGGAGATCCGATGCACCTCGACGCCCCCGTCGGCGCCGCCGGCCCCGCCGGCGCGCTGGCCCTCGACCACGCGGCCACCGACGCCGCGGTCGCCGACCTGCGCGACACCGCCGCCGACCTCGCCCGCTCGCGTTCCCGCCTCGGCCGCGAGGTCGACGGGCTCCTCGACGCCGTGTGGCGCGGCCGGGCCGCCGACTCCTTCGCGGTCGCCTGGGCCGACTGGGCCGGGGCGGCCGACGCGGTCGTCGCGGCCCTCGACGAGACCGCCGACCGGATCGCGCGGCACCACCGCGACGTGACCGACCTCGACGTCGGTGTGGCCGACGGACTCGCAGCGCTGGCGGCCCGGCTCGACGGGAGCGGCGTCGGAGGCTCCCGGTGAGCGGCTTCCGGGTCGACCTCGCGGAGCTCCAGCGGGTCGTCGACGCGGCCGGTGCGACCCAGCGCGAGCTCGACGCGGCGCTCGACCGCGTGGCGGCCCGGGTGGCGCGGTTGGACGCCACGTGGACGGGCGCCGCCGCCGATGCGCACGACCAGGCGCATGCGCGCTGGGCCGCGGCGTACGAGGAGATGCGGGGGGCGCTCGCCGACCTGCGCACGGCCGCGGGCGTGGCCCACGACCGCTACGAGGCGGCGGTCGCCTCCAACCTCGCGGCCTGGGGGGCCGTGCGGTGAGGATCGACGTCGACGGCGCGGGCTTCCTCACCGCCGAGCATGCCCTGGCCACCGGCAACCGCCGCTGTGCGGAGCACCTCGACGACCTCACCGACGCCCTCGCCGGTCTCGGCGGCATGGCCGGCGACGACGCCACCTCCGCCGACTTCGCAGCGGCCTACGACACAGCATCCGCCGAGGTCGTCGCCGGGCTCGGCGACTGCGTGACGGCGCTGGCGTGCCTGGGTCGGCTCACCGCGACGTCACGCGCCGAGCACGAGCGGGCCGAGGCCGGGGCCGTGCTCCGCGGCGTGGTGGTGCCGGGCGCGGTCGTCGCGCCCGACGGCGAGGTCTCCCCCGCCGGCGGGCCGGGCGACCTGGGCTGGGTCGCGGCGATGCCCTCCCCGCCGCCCACCGCCCTCGGCGGTGACTGGTCGGCCGTCCCCACGGGGCTGGGCTGGGTGATCGACCTGATCCAGGGCTTCGCGTGGCCCAGCGCCGACGTCGGCGAGCTGCGCACCGCGGGCGCCACGTGGGTCGACTGCGCGCGCGCCGTCGCCGACCTGACCTCCGACTGCGGCGCGGCGGTCCGGGGCCTCGAGGGCGAGGTGTCCCCCGAGATCCCGCTCGCCGTCGACGCCTGCCAGGAGGTCTCCGACCAGCTCGCCGCGATCGCCGAGGAGGCCTACGGCCTGGGCCGAGCCTGCGAGCAGTACGCCGACCAGGTCGAGTCCCACCGGGCCGAGGTCGTCGCCCTCGTCGTGCAGCTGCTGGCCGAGACCGTCGTCATCCAGGGCGCCGGCATGCTCCTCAACTCCGTCACCGGCGGAGGCGGCACCGTCGGCGCCACCGCCCTCACCGGCACCCGCGTCGCCGCCATCACCCCCGACGTCCTCGCCGTGGGGGCCCGGCTGCGGGCCGCCAACGAGGTGCTCGCCGCCTCCGTGCGCAACGCCGCCGCCCGCGTCACCATCGCCCGCGGCCGGCTGGAGAAGTTCCGCTACGCCCGCTCCGGTGGGCTCTCCGACGAGGCGGGGCAGATCCAATGGCGGGGCGTTCCGAGGTACCGGCTGACCGGCGACTGGTTGCGGCAGCACGAGGTTCGGGGCTCGCACACCATTCAGCTCCATGTGGGCGACGCGGCCCAGATCCTGTCGCGCTTTGCCGGGCGCCGGCCACCTCGCACATCAAGCGCTTTCCCCGACGAGGAATCCGCTCAAAACATCATCGAGTCGTTGATCAGGCGGCACGAGGACGACATCTCGGACTGGCTGCGGGGCGATGCGCAGCGCCTCGAGCTCCGGGGGCGATTTCCATACGACGTCGGTCTCAGCGCTCGGCGCGGGAGCGATGAACTCCGCCCCGTCAGAGGTGCGATCGTGGTGCTCCGCCGTGATCCCGCCATGCCTCTCGGCTTCAGGGTCTTCACCGCCTACCCCCATGGATAGAAACGGAGCCTCGGTGCACTCACTACACCTACCGGCCCTGCGCAAGCTCGCCGGCACGTACCTCTACCAATCCTGGCAGCACGAGTTCGACGATGTAGACGAGGCGGTGCGCGCGTACCTCCGTGATGAGCCCGCGCGCGACGAGGACCTTGCTGGTGACGTGCGGACGTTGTTGTCGGCAGCCGACACGGAATCAGAACTCGACGCATGGCTCGTGGACGCCGGAGCCGACTATCTGCCCTCAGACGACGGGTGGACCTACCAGGCCTGGCTCGCACACGTCGCCGAGATCGCAGAACAGCACGTGGCACAGAACAGCGTTGACTGAGCGCGCCGGTGTCGCCGTCTCCTGATGTCTCTGCTCTCCCCAGCCAGTCGCTGCCGGTCACCGGTGGCATCACATCCGCTCGGAGGATCAATGAACGAAGTCGGGAATGGCGCATCCCAGCCCGAAGGCGGCGAACCCACAGCCGGCGTCGATCCACCGGGCACCAACGCCCAGCAGGTCCTTGCCTACGCGTCATCTTTTCCCGACGTGGGGCGCGCTGAGAGCCTCTTGGGTCGGGCGATCACACATCATCGACGCCGAGTCGTGGCGTGGCTCGAGGCTGGGCAGTCCTCCCGCATGGAGGTGGTCCACCGGTCCTGGCGCAACGCCGGGTTGGTTGTGTTCCCCGATGGTTCATCGACTCGCACCAACACCGTGAGAGCCGTACTGACAAGTGATGTGGAGATGCCGCATGGCTTTCGAGTGCTGAACGGGTATCCAGCACCAGCTGTCGCGCACCATCGCGATTTTCCTGCGGCCAGCAGATTCTTCGGGGCCTACCTCCACGCCGACTGGTGTGAGGAAGCCGCCGACGAATGGTCAGCACTCGCGGCGTTCGCCACGAACGAGGTCCAAGCGAAGGACTTCGCTAATCAGGCGCGGAGCATGATCTACGCCGCGAGCGATCCGACCCTGGCAGATCTCCTGCTCGACCTCGGGTCGTGCCTGATCCCACGGTCCCCTCGACCTGAGTCGCTGAGACTGTGGATCCACGCTTTGGCCAACCAGGCGGAACGACTGGTCGGATCGAGCAGCCGGTGACTCAGGAGGTCGGCGTCGGAGTGGGGACGGCGCTGGGGGTCGGGGTGGTGGAGGGCACCGTGGTCGGCTCCTCGGTCGGCTCCTCGGTGGGCTCCTCCGTCGGCTCCTCGGTCGGCTCCTCGCTCGGCTCGGCGGTCGGGTCGTCGGTGGGCTCGGCCGTGGGGTCGGCGGTGGGGGTGGAGGCGTCGGACGGGTCACTGCCCTGGCTGGGGTCCCGGGTGGGCTCGTCGTCGCCGGCGGACGAGCCGCCCGTGAGGCGGGAGATCGTGGTGCCGCCGTCGCGGTCGCTGCCGCCGGTGTAGCTGGAGACCGAGCGTCCCGAGACCACCTCGAAGAGCGACAGCGCCACCATGACGACCAGGAACATGCCGGCGGCCAGGATCGCGATCCGCTTCCACGGCAGGCCGGCGAGCCGGTCGCGCCAGCCGGTGCGCGACTCCAGCACGGCCTCGTCGAGGCCGGCCTTGGCCTCCGCGAGCTTTTCGTCGGCGTGGTCCAGGTGGGCCTCGACGGCCGCGGTGTCGGCGTCGCTGCGCCCGGCGCGGCGTACCTCCGCCTGCGCGATGCCGACCTTCGACAGGGCCGCCTCCTGGGCCTTCGCGGCCGCGGCACGGCTGCGGGCCAGACCCTCGGAGTAGAGGGCGGTGCCCACGGTCGCGGCCACGGAGCCGACCGCGGCGCCGATGAGGGTGCCGGCGGCACCCAGGGTCGAGAGCAGCACCGCGGAGGACACTGCGGCGAGCGCACCGGCGGCGGTCTTCAGCCAGTCGATGTCGAGCTTCTGGGGTGTGGGGGTCTCGTCAGCCATACGTCTTCCAGTATGGAGCCGACGTCGCGACTCCCAACCCCGTGCGCTGTGTCGATCGACACGGGGGCCCGGCGCAGCCCGGGCGCGTCGCGCCGGTGGACCGGGGTCAGGCGCAGGTCACGCAGGTCCGCGCCGTGGGCCGTACGTCGAGCCGCTCGGCCGGGATCTCGCTGCCGCAGCGCTCGCAGCGGCCGTAGTCGTTGGCGGACTCCCGGGCCAGGGCGGCGTCGACCTCGTCGAGGTGGTGGCGCGCCTGCCTGGCCAGCGCGTCGACCTGGGAGCGCTCGAAGGCGATCGTGGCGCCCTCGGGGTCGTGCTCGTCGTCGGCGTTCGTGTCGCGGGAGGCCTCGACCACGCCGCGGTGGTCGCCCTCGAGGTCGCGCAGCCGCGACGCCACCCGCTCGCGCTCGGCCAGCAGCCGCTCGCGCGGGCCGCTCACCGGGCGGCGTCCGTGCGTGGCTGCAGGCTCTCCCCGTCACCGCGCGGGTCGGCCCCACGCTCGACCCGCGCGAGGTGCACCAGGATCAGCACCGAGGAGACCGCGGCCCAGACGCACCACAGCGAGGCGAAGGCGTCGGCGTAGGCGTAGCCGACGACGAGCAGGCCGACGAGGTTGGCCAGGCCGAAGGCCGTGATCCAGCGGTGGCCGGCCAGGACGCAGGCGCCGACCACGGCCACGATGTAGAGGCCGGTGGAGATCTCGGGCTCGCCCAGGCCGACGTAGTAGACGATCGCGTGGTCGCGCACCGTGGTCCGCACCCCGCCCGTCCACAGGTGCCAGGCCATGTAGGCGCCGACGGCTCCCCCGAGCGCCACGAAGGGCGCGACGAGACCGCGCCGGTCGGGCCGGGCGACCAGGAGCACCGCCAGCGGGAGGTAGAGCGGCAGGAAGGGCAGGGCGAAGACGACGTAGGCCAGCGCGGCGCGGTGGGCGGTGGTGTCGGAGA
Organism: Nocardioides sp. Leaf307; assembly: GCF_001423135.1. Lineage (NCBI taxonomy): Bacteria > Bacillati > Actinomycetota > Actinomycetes > Propionibacteriales > Nocardioidaceae > Nocardioides > Nocardioides sp. Leaf307. The sequence continues at coordinate 1,116,882 of NZ_LMNY01000002.1, forward strand.
CCAGCCCGTCGGCACCGGCCCAGACCAGGGCCTCCACCAGCTGGTGAACCGCGAAGAGCACCGGCAGCGCGGCCAACGGCAGCTCGCGGGGCGCGCGCACCTCGCGCAGGGCCAGGGCGCCGAGGGGCAGGACGACGGCGCCGGCGACGAGGTCGGCCCGGAGGGAGAAGCACACGCGACCAGTGGAGCACTCGGGCCGCGCCGTGGTGCTCACCCGGGGGGAGACCGGCGCGGCGACCGGGGCGGCGAGCGCCGCCGGGTCAGACCGACTCGACCCAGGCGAAGGGCACGCGCAGCACCGCCCGGCCGGCGCGCAGGTGGTAGCTCGTGCGGCCGACCTTCACCACGACGCCGACCCGGCCGTGGTGCTCCCCCGCGACCGTGACCCGCACCCGGGAGCCGACCGGCAGCCGGGTGGGTCGACCGCCCGTGCGCAGCAGGGCCAGCTCGGCCTCGTAGTTGGGGTGGTGCACCGCCGGGCGGCCGTGGTGGGTCCAGGTCAGCACGTGGGCGAGGTCGAAGCGGCGTGAGCAGCGCCCGCAGGTCATCACCCGCTCGGGGCGGCGGTGGCGCCCCGAGGTGTGTCCCGCCGCGCACACCCCGAGCCAGGCCGGCTCGACGCCCGGGGCGTCGGCGGGCACGCAGCGACGCCCCGAGGAGCCCAGCGCGAGGGCGGTGCGGCGCCAGGTCTCGTCGTGACCGTGGCGCGGGCCCACCAGCGCGTGGGCGATCTCGTGGAGGATCGTGTCGCGGACCTCGGCCTCGGAGTGCAGCACCGTCAGCGGGGCGCTGAGCCCGATCACCCGCGGCCCGAAGCGGCACACCCCGGCCCGACGCTTGGCGGAGTCGAGCTCCACGCGCCACCCCGGCGGCCCGTGTCGCTCGAGCAGGTGCTCGGCGAGGGCGAAGGCGTCGCTCAGGTCCATGGCAGGACCGTACGTCGCGACGCCGACAGGCGGGCGGGGCGATCCACAGGACACCGGCGACCGGGGGGACCTGCCGGTGCCGGCCGGGCCGGACCACGCGCACCACGGTTTCGCTAGCGAAACAGGCTCAGTCGGCTCGTTCGGCCCCGTCGGCTCGCTCGGCCCCGTCGGCCTGGGCCAGCCGCTCGTGCAGCCGGGCGCGGACCTCGTCGGCGCCGAGGGTCGACCGGCGCCGCTGGTCGCGCGCGACGACCACCCCGGTGGCCGCGACCCCGGCGAGCCCGGCGACGCCGAGCAGCCTCCACACCTTCGTCGACCTCATCGAGCAGACTCCTCCTCATGTCCTCGCCGTCCGCCCCGCTGTCCCTCGACGAGGCCGTGGACCTCACGCGCACCGGCGACCTGTGGCTCTTCCGCGGGCGCTCCACCGCCGACCACGCTATCCGGGTGCTGACCAACGCGCCGGTCAACCACGTCGGCATGGCGGTCGTGCTCGACGACCTGCCGCCGCTGATGTGGCACGCCGAGCTGGGCAAGGGCCTGCGCGACGTGTGGACCGGGCAGCACCAGCGCGGGGTGCAGCTGCACGACCTGCGCGAGGCGGTGCAGCAGTGGTGCGGGCGCTACGAGCAGCGCGCCTGGCTGCGCCAGCTCGACACCGCGGTGACCCGGGAGATGGAGGACGCCGTGCTGCGCACGGTCGCCCGCCTCGACGGCACGCCGTTCCCCTCGACGGTCGCGCTGGCCGGGCGCTGGGCGCGGGGCCGGATCCGGCGGGCCGCCCCGGCCGAGCTGACCTACTGCGCCGAGGTGGTCGCCGCCACCTACACCGCGATGGGGCTGCTCGACGACGACCGCCCCACGAACTTCTACGACCCCGGCATGTTCTGGTCGGGCGACGAGATGGGGCTGCTGCGCGGCGCGCGGCTCGGCGACGAGATCGCCGTCGCCGTGCCCTGAGCTGCGCCCGGCCGCGCGGCGGGGTCAGTCCAGGGCGTCGGCGGGCAGCTCGGCGCCGCGGTCGGTGAGCTGCCACACGCCCGGGCGGGGGGCCACCAGGAAGCCGTCGTCGGCGAGCTCCTTGCGCGCCCACCGCACGGCGGTGCGCCAGCGCACCTCACCGGTGGGGCCGACCTCGCGGTCGCCCTCGCGCAGCACCTCGGCCATGCGCTCCTCGAGCTCGAGCATCACCAGCTCGGCCTCGCGCTCCCCGCCGACCTCCTGGAGCACCCGGATGATGTAGGGCTTGAAGTCGTCCTGGTGGGTGCGGCGCCGCGGCTTGGCCGGTGCGGCGGCCGGCTTGGAGGAGCCCGGCACCCGCGCGGTGGACCCCGAGGGGGCCGCCGTGCTGCGGCGGCGCACCGGTGTCGCCTTGGGCGGCGCCACGGGCTCGGGGGGACGCTTCGGCATCCCGTGCACACAGGTGCTCAGCGGCAGGTCGCACAGCTCGCAGTAGTCCTCGGCCACGCCCCGACCGTACGTCGTGCCCGCCGCTCCCGGCCACACGGGGCCGGGGAGGGGTCACCAGCGGTGGTGCACCTGGGCGCGGAAGCGCGCGTCGTAGAGGTCGCGGACGCCCTCGAGCAGGGCGGGGGCCAGCGGCGGCAGCGCGCCGGCGGCGGCGTTGGCCCGGGCCTGCCCCGGGTTGCGGGCGCCGGGGATGACGGCGGTGACGCCGGGCTGCTGCCAGACCCAGGCCACGGCGACCTGGGCGGGCGTGGCGCCCTCGGGGCCGTGCTCGGCGACCAGGGCGGAGAACTCCTGGGCGGCCCGCACGCCGGTGGCGAAGTCGACCCCGGAGAAGGTCTCACCGACGTCGAAGGCGCTGCCGTCACGGTTGTAGGTGCGGTGGTCGTCGGCGGCGAAGGTGGTGGTCTCGTCGTAGGTCCCGCTGAGCAGGCCCGAGGCCAGCGGCACGCGCGCCAGGATGCCGACGCCGGCCTCCTCCGCGGCGGGCAGCACGGCGTCGAGCGGCTTGAGCCGGAAGGCGTTGAGGATGATCTGCACGCTGGCCACGTGGGGGCGCGCGATGGCGTCGAGGGCCTGGTCGGTGGTCTCGACGCTGAGGCCGTAGGCGGCGATCGCCCCGTCGGCGACGAGGGTGTCGAGGGCCTCGTAGGTGGCGTCGGCGGTCACGGTGGCCGACGGCGGGCAGTGCAGCTGCACCAGGTCGAGCCGGTCGACGCCGAGGTTGCGGCGCGAGCGGTCGACCCAGCCGCGGAAGTGCTCGAGGGTGTAGCTCTCCGGCACCTGCTCGGCGCGGCGGCCCATCTTGGTGGCCACGGTGAGCGCGGCGTCGGGGTGGTCGGCCACGAAGCGGCCGATGACCTGCTCGCTGCGGCCGTCGCCGTAGACGTCGGCGGTGTCGAACAGCGTCACCCCGGCCTCCAGGGAGGCCTCGAGCACGGCGCGGGCGTCGTGCTCGCTCACCTCGCCCCAGTCGGCGCCGAGCTGCCAGGTGCCGAGTCCGACGGTGGAGACGTCACGGCCGGTGCGGCCCAGGGTGCGGTGGTCCATGGCCGCGACTCTAGCCACGCCGGCCCACGCCCCCGACCCGTCGGCGACCCGTCGGTGACCCGTCAGCGGCGCTCGAGCAGCACCATCACCTCGTGGTGGGTGGTCTGGGGGAACATGTCGAACAACCGCGCGCGGCGCGGGGCGAAGGACGGCAGCGCGGCCAGGTCGCGGGCCAGCGAGACGGCGTTGCAGCTGGAGTAGACGACGTGGCGGACCCCGGAGCCCTCCAGCCACGCGCACAGCTCGGGCCCGACGCCGCGTCGCGGCGGGTTGAGCACCACCAGCTCGGGGCCGGCCTCCTGCGCCTGCGCCCACGTCGTGGCGTCGGCGGCCTCGAAGCGCAGGCCCGGCAGCCGGGCGTCCCCGGCGGTGGCGCGGGCGGCGGCGACCGCCTCCTCGCTGACCTCCACCCCGGTGACCAGGCGCCCGGGGGCCGCGACGTGCAGCGCGAAGCCGCCGACCCCGCAGTAGAGGTCCCACACCGAGGCCGGGGCGAACTCCTCGACCCAGTCGCGGCCCTGGCGGTAGAGCGCGGCCGCGACCTCGGTGTTGGTCTGGAAGAAGCCCTGGGGCCGCAGCCGCAGGGTGAGCCCGTTGACCCGCATCGCCAGCGTCTCGCGCGGGCTCAGCGCGATCTCGCGCTCGCCCTCCAGCACGGCCTTGTGCTCGGGCTGCACGTTGGCCGAGACCACCACCAGCTCGGGCAGCGCGGCGTGGAGGGCCGGGAGGTGCTTGCGGATCCGGGTGACCGGCTCGGTGGAGCGCAGCACGAAGCGCACCATGAGCTCACCGTCGGGCGAGCGGGTCACGAGCAGGTGCTTGAGCTCGCCGCGCCGCGTCGCGAGGTCGTACGGCGCCACCGCGGCGCGGGTGACGAAGTCGGCCAGGGCGGGCAGGGCGGCGGCCAGGCCGGGCTCGTGCAGGCCGCAGTCGCGCAGGTCGACGCCGGCCCCAGAAGGGTCGAGGATCCCCAGCGTCGGGGCCTCGAGCGTGCCGGCGACCACCATCTTGGCCTTGTTGCGGAAGCCCTCCTCGCGACTGCGGTGGGGCTCCAGCCACGTCAGGTCGGGCCACGCGGCCAGCAGCCCGCGGCAGTGACGCTGCTTGGCGGCGACCTGGTCGTCGTAGGCCTGACCCATCCAGGCGCACGAGCGGCAGCGACCCGCGTCGAAGTGGTGGCACTGCACGGGGCGAGGCTACGGGCCGGGCCCGCAGAGGTCAGCGCTGGGCGGGCTGCCGAGTGGGCTGCTGGGCGGGCTGCTGGGCGGGCTGCTGGGACGTCTCCTGGCCGGGAGCCACCGTGACCGTGGTCGGCTCGGAGACGCTGCCCTCGGCCAGGGGCCGGTCGGCGAAGCGCCAGCGGTAGGTCGTGGTCTGCTCCGGGGCGACGGTGACCGTGGCGTCGACGGCCTCGGCGGGGACGACCTGCACGGTCTCCCAGCCGCCGGCGACCTGGCGCTCGAGCACGAGCGTGCCGCGCACGACCGGCTCGCCGGAGCCGTCGCGCAGGACGCCGGTGAGCACCGTGCCCCTCGGGGCCGGGCGAGCGGCCATGACGGTCGTGGTGGTCAGGCCCTCGAGGTCGTAGGTGGTCGTGCCGGTGGCGTCGCCGACGCGCAGCGCGTCGAGGGCGAAGCGGTTGCCGTCGCAGCCGAAGCCGACCGTGCGGAAGCCGGGCCCGTCGCCGCGCTCGGCGATCATCGCCGCGAGCGTCGAGGGGGCGGCGGTGGCGCCGCCGACGGCGCGGCGGGTGGCCATGTCGTAGCGCGACCAGGTGTAGGTGAGGCCGGTGGTCTCCACGCTGGTCCACGCCCCGGCGGGCGCCGAGACGTCGGCGCGGCCGAACCAGTAGGTGGTGGTGCCGAAGTCGGCGGGCTCCTGGTAGCCCACCCACGCGACGCCCGCGGCGCCGCGCGGCGCCTGCACCGAGAGGCCGGAGGTCGTGGTCGAGGCCATCGAGCGGGCGTAGCTCAGCGAGCCCAGCGCCGTGCCGCCGGCGAGGTCGTAGCGCAGGCTGCGCTCGCCCGCGGGCGCCTGGTCGGGGCCCAGCCCGACGAACGGCTGCGGCACCTCGGCCGTGCGCTCGTAGAGCCGCGCGCACCCGACGTACGACAGCTCGATCGGGCCGCCCACGGGCAGGTCGGTGCCGCGCACCACGACGGTGGCGTCGCCCGCGGCGGAGGCCGGGGAGGGGAGCGAGGGCACCAGGAGCGCGCCCAGCACGCCGAGGACCACTCCGGATCTGACCAGCACCTGCCGCACCTGCTGCCTCCGCGCACACGAGACCGAGAGCCGGGTGGGGGTGCCCGGTCCTCGGAGTCTAGGGCGGTGCACCCCCCACGTCTGCGGGAGCCGGCGAACTGATGCCCACATCTGGGGAAACACCCCCCTCCGGGCGAGCGCCGGAGGGGGGTGCACCGCGGACGAGTGGCCCCGACGGGTGGGCCGGGACGGGCCTGCTGGGCTCAGCGCACCCGGCCGAAGAACCGCTGGTCGGTCCAGATCTTCGTGCGCTCGACGTCGGCCTCGGAGTTGGCGGCGTTCCACATGTAGCCGTCGCCGGCGTAGATGCCGACGTGGTAGACCCCGCCGCCGTCGTAGAAGAAGACCAGGTCGCCGGGGCGGGCCTCGGCGGGGGTGACGCGCTGGGTGCGGTCGACCTGGGCCGCCGAGGAGTGCGGCAGCGCCTCGCCGACGGCGTTGCGGAAGACGAACTGCGTGAAGCCCGAGCAGTCGAAGGCGTCGGGCCCGGCGGCGCCGTAGCGGTAGACGTCGTCGGCCTGGGCGCGGGCCACGCCCAGGATCCGCTCCGCACGGGTCGGGCCGTCGTCACGGCGGGCGTCGGCGGTCCGGGGGGTCCCCGTGGCCTCAGTGGTCTGGGCGGCCTGGGTGGTCTGGCGCTCGGCCGGTGCCGCCTCCGCGGCGCGGGCGGTGTCGAGGGTGAGCCCGGTGCCGAGCACCGTGCTGGTGGCCATGGCGGCGACGAGGGTCGCCCCGAGGGTGCGCATGCGGGTGTGGGTCATCGGTGGTCCTCAGGCATCGCCTGCGGAAGGGGTCCTGTCGGGTTCGGGCGCCTGTGCCCGGCCGGCGCTGCCTCGCGGTCGCTCCGGCTCCACCCCGAGCCGCGGCCTGCGCCGCGGCGTCCTGCTCGGGTCTCCCGCGCCCGTCACTGCGTGCTGCTGGGGTCACCCCGGCGCCGTGACGGGCCTCGGCTCGGGCCGGGTGCCTCCGGTGTGCCGGAGGAGGCACCGAGGCTGCCACGGCCCCCCGGGTGCCGATCAAGCCGACACCCGGTGACCCTTCTCACCGCTGCCCGGCGTCACGCCGATGACTTCGCAGGACACCACCGGTCTGCACCTCGACACACCGGTCCCCGCGACCGCCCGACCACCGCCCTGAGGAGCCCCGATGCCGGTCCTGCTGAACCCCTACCTCCACCTCCACGGCACCGCCCGCGAGGCGATGACCTCCTACCAGTCGCTCTTCGGCGGCGAGCTCGACGTGATGACGTTCGCGCAGATGGGCGAGCAGGGCGAGCACGCCGACCTGGTCATGCACGCCATGCTGCGCGGCGAGCACGGCGTCACGCTGATGGCCGCCGACGTCCCGCCGGGCATGACCGTGACCCCCGGCGACACCGTGACCCTCAGCCTCAGCGGCGACGACGAGCCCCGGCTGCGAGGCTGGTTCGAGGCACTGGCCGAGGGCGGCCAGGTGCACGTGCCGCTGGAGCGGCAGGTGTGGGGCGACGTCTTCGGCCAGTGCGCCGACCGCTTCGGCGTCACGTGGCTGGTCAACATCGCGGCCCCGGCCTGATCCGGCACGGCACGACGTACGCCGTCCCCGGCCCGCCCCTCGCAAGGCGGACCGGGGACGTCGAGGGCGAAGGAGTCCTGCGGGCTCAGGCGGCGGCGCGGTCGACCCGCGCGTGGTAGTGCCGCCCCACCTTGCCGCCGAGCAGGGCGGCGAGCAGCGTGCCGACCACGACGGCGGCGGCGGTGATCACCGCGCCCCAGCCCAGGTCACCGCCGCCGAGCGGGATGCTGGGCAGGCTGACCCGGTCGAGGATGTTGTACTGCGAGCCGAATACCGCCCCGAGCACGATCGCGACGAGGGTGACGACGAGGCCGATGATCCACACCCCGAGGCCCTGCCTGGCCCCGTCGAAGCGCGACATGCGCCCGGCGACGTAGCCGCCGGCGTAGTAGCCCACCACCAGCACCACCAGCAGCACGACGGCGGCGACGATCCCGATCGTGCCGGCCGAGCGCTCGGCCTGGGTCTGGGTGATGTCGCGGCTGGTCCCGACGGCGCTGGCGACGGCGCCGACGATGCTGGTCAGCAGGATCGCGGTGGCGATGGCCACCAGCCAGCCGAAGAACGCCGCGCCCCAGTTGGTGCCGCCGAAGCGGTCACGGGCGTGGGCCTCCCCCACGGTGCGGGTGGGTCCGGAGCGGCGGCGTGCGGCGGCGGGCCCGTCGAGCTGCCCGTCGTACCGGTCCTCCTGGGCGGCGTGGTCCGTGCGCTTCGCCATCAGTAGCGCTCCGTCGGCGGCACCGGCGGGGTCTGCGCGGTCTGCGCGCCCTGGTCGTAGGCCGGGTCGAAGCCCTGGTCGTAGGCCCGGTCGTAGGTCGGCGAGTCGCTCGAGCCGGCGGCCTGCTGGGCGCGGTCGCGACCGGTGCGCAGGTCGCTCTTCGCCTGTTCCTTGGCCTCGCGGCTGCGCGAGTAGGCGTCCTCGAGCATGCGACGGGCGACGTCCTGGCCGCCGAGACCGAAGGCGAGGGCGAGACCGAGGGCCAGGGCGCCCATGGTCGCGGCGAACGCGATGGAGACGATCTCCTCGGCGATGCGCAGCTGGTTGAGGATCATGAACATCGCGATGACCATGACGAGCGCCGGCACGATGGTGGCCACGATCTTGCCGGTCGGGGTGTCGCCCATGAGCTTGGCGACCCCGGCCGCGACGGCTCCGGCGACGAGGGCGGCGACCACGAAGATGACGATGGCGGCGATCACGTTGGGCAGGTAGGCCAGCACCTGGTTCATGAAGGTGGTGACGGCCGGCACCTGCAGCGCGCCGATGGCTGCGAAGAGGAAGAAGACGAAGATCAGCCAGAAGACGACCCGGGCGATGCCGTTGGACGGGCTGGCGCCGGGCAGCACCTTCTCGACGTACCGGTTGGCGTCGGACTCGTGCAGGTGCTTGTCGAGGCCGATCTTCTTCAGCACGGTCGCGACCACCTTGGCCACGACCTTGGCCACGATGAAGCCGACCAGGAGGAGCAAGAGGAAGCCGAGCAGGTTGGGCAGGAAGCCGATGATGCGGTCGAGCGCGTTCTCGAAGCTGTTGCCGATGTTCATCTGAGACTCGTTTCGTCGGTGGACCGAGCCCCCAACGTGACAGCGCGGGCGCGCGGCCACTCCCACCCCGCAGGGTGGAACACCCCCGCAGCAGTTTGTCAAGAGGTGTCTTAGTGGGTGGCCACCTGCGGCTCGAGGTCGCGGCTGAACAGCACCGCGCCGGACTGGTCGCGCAGGCTCATGGTCAGCAGCCCGGCGCGGTCGATCGCGGCGTGGCCGAAGAACTGGTTGCCCGCCCGCGGCGACTCCCCCGGCGTGCCCGCGACCTTGCTGAAGACCACCTCGGGCCCGAAGGTGCCGTCGAGGTCGTTGGGTCCGAAGGTGCCCGAGGCGATCGGCCCGGCCACGAACTCCCAGAAGGGGTCGAAGTCGGTGAAGCCGGCGCGTGCCGGGTCGTAGTGGTGGGCCGCGCAGTAGTGCACGTCGGCGGTGATCCACACGGTGTTGCGCACACCGTGGCGCTTGAAGGCGCTGAGCACCTCGGCGATCTCCTGCTCCTTGCCGAGCGGGGCGCCGGGATCGCGGTTGGCCAGGCCCTCCTGGGCGCTGCCGTCGGGCACGACGAGCCCGATCGGCAGGTCGGCGGAGATCACCTTCCAGGTCGCGGTCGAGCGACGCACCTCCCGCACCAGCCAGTCGAGCTGCTCGCGGCCCAGGACGCTGGTGCGCTCCTGCTCCAGTCCGGGGGTGTTGGGGTCCTTGAAGGTGCGCATGTCGAGGCAGAAGACGTCGAGGTGGGCCCCGCGCGAGACCTTGCGGTAGATCCGGGCCTCGGCGAAGCCGCTGCCGCGCCCGTGGGCGCGGGGGTCGGCGATCGGCTGCCACTCCTGCCAGGCGCGGCGGGCGCGAGCGGCGAGCACGTCGACGCGACGCTCGGCGGTGTAGCGCTCGTCGGTGAGCACCTCCCCGGGCCACCAGTTGTTGGTGGTCTCGTGGTCGTCCCACTGCGCGACGACGGGGGTGTCGGCGTAGAAGGCGCGCACGTTGTCGTCCATCAGGTTGTAGCGGTGGCGCCCGCGGAACTCCGCGAGGGTCTCGGCGACCTTGGTCACCTCGGGGATGACCAGGTTGCGCCAGACCTGCCCGTCGGGCTCGACGACCTCCGCGGCGATCGGGCCGTCGGAGTAGACGGTGTCGCCGGCGTGGACGAAGAGGTCGGGACGCGTGGCGTGCATCGCGGCGTAGCCCCGCAACCCGCCGAGGTCGGGGTTGATCCCCCAGCCCTGGCCACAGGTGTCGCCGGTCCACACGAAGCTGGTGGCCGCCGGGCGCAGCGACGGGGTCGAGAACCGCGCGACCCGGGCCTCGCCGCGCCGGCCCTGCTCGTCCTCGAAGGCCAGCTCCGCCTCCCACTCCCGGCCCGGGGCGAGCCCGTCGAGGGCGATCTTGGCGGTCAGGTCGGAGGCGTCGGTGGCCCAGGGACCGCGGACGACACGGCGTCGTCGACCGCTGCGCAGGTGGGCCACGAGCCGCCCGCGCCCGCTCGAGCGCGCCCACAGCACGGCGGTGCGCGGGGTGACGTCACCGCTCTGCACGCCCGAGGGCAGCGTCAGGCGTCGCGTCACCAGTCCGCCGGCCGACGCGGCCTGCCGCACCTGCGGCGAGGTGGCCGCCACCCCGCTCGTGGCACCCAGCGTGGTCAGCGCGCCGGCGGTGAGCGCGCCCGCGCGCAGCAGCGAACGGCGGCCCACCGGCGTGGAGGTGGCACTGCCGGCCGGGCTGCCGGCCGGGCTGCTGACGGGGCTGCTGGCGGGGCTGCTGGAGGGGCGTCCGAGATCGCTCATGCCCCGAGGCCACACCACCGAGATGGCGCGGGGTGGTCCTGCGGGTGAACCTCGCCGGTCGCCTCCGGAGGGGGCCCGGCGCGCACGTGGGCCGACCGGCGCATTCGGTGCGACTGGCGTCCTCGCCGTACAGTCGAGGGTGAGGGAGCCGGGGCACGGCGCCGCGCGACCACGCCCGACACGTGCCAGCTCCAGTACGGACGTCATGAGCCTCGAGACGACGACCCCTGCCAGCCCGACCGACGTGGAGCCCGACGAGGCCCTCGAGGACGACCGCGACGAGACGGAGACCCCGGACCCGGAGGAGACCTCCGAGCCGGAGGCGCCCGCCGAGCCCGTGACCGCCGCCGAGGGCGAGGACGTCTGGGTCGCCGCCGCGCGCCCGGTGCTGACCGAGGTGGCCGGCACCTACCACGGCCTGATCACCCACACCGAGTTCGCCGGGCGGCTGCAGGCCGACACCGGCGTGCGCACCCGCAGCAACCCCAGCAACTGGATCGGGCGCGTGCTGGCCCGCGTCGCGGCCGAGGTCCACGCCGCCGGCGAGCCCCCGCTGACCGCCCTGGTGGTCCACGGCGTGCACGGCACCGTCGGCGAGGCCTACGACGAGGTGCTGCGCCTGCAGGACGCCGACCCGATCAGCGACCCGCTGGCCCGCGAGAAGCACGCCGCCCTGGCCCGCATGGAGTGCTACCGCTGGGCCGACGCCACCCTCCCGGCCGACGGCGGCAACGCCGCGCTCTCCCCGCGCTACGACATGGTCGTCACCCGCGAGCGGAAGAAGAACCGCGAGGAGGCGCAGCCCGACATCTGCCCCACCTGCTTCATGGCCATCCCGCCCACCGGCGAGTGCGACAACTGCGCCTGAGCACCACCCCGGCGTGGTCCGCCGGCGTCCCCGGGTCTGCTCAGATCCAGTCTGCTCAGATCCAGCGGCGCCGGCGGAAGACCACGTAGAGCACGACGCTGACCATGAACATCATGACCACGGCCATCGGGTAGCCGAAGCGCCAGTGCAGCTCGGGCATCGAGTCGAAGTTCATGCCGTAGACCGTGCCGACCAGGGTCGGCGCGAAGAGGATCGCGGCCCAGGCCGAGATCCGCTTGACCTCCTCGTTCTGGGAGATGCTGACCTCGCTGAGGTTCTTCATCTCCTCGTTCTGCTGCTGGGCCACGAGGGTGGCGTTGACGGTGAGGATGTCGCGCAGCAGCTGGCGCAGGCCGTCGACCTTCTCGGTGACGGTCACGAGGTGGTCCTCGACGTCGCGCAGGTAGCGCTGGAGCTCCTCGTCGGTGCGGTACTTCGCGAAGCCCAGGGTCAGGCGCCGCACGACGGTGAGCAGCGGGCCGGTGGCCCGCTGGAACTCGATGACCTCGCGGGTCAGCTCGTAGATGCGCCGCGAGACGCCCGGGTCGCCGGTGAAGACCTGCACCTCGATCTCGTCGATGTCGTTCTCCAGGCCCGCCACGACCGGGGCGTAGCCGTCGACGACCCGGTCGAGGATGGCGTAGAGGATCGCCTCGGGTCCCAGCCGCAGCAGGTCGGGGTTGCTCTCCAGGCGGCGGCGCACGGCGGCCAGGTCGGGGGCCTCGCTGTGGCGCACGTTGACCACGAAGTCGGGGCCGACGAAGACGTGCACCTCGCCGAACTCCACCTCCTCCGTGGCGTCGACGTACCGCGCGGCGCGCAGCACGACGAAGAGGGTGTCGTCGTAGCGCTCCAGCTTGGGACGCTGGTGGGCGAGGATCGCGTCCTCCAGCGCCAGCTCGTGCAGGTCGAACTCCTCGGCCAGCGAGGCCAGGTCGTGCTGGTCGGGGCGGTAGAGCCCGATCCAGGCGATGGCGCCGTCGTCGGGGGCCTCGTCGCCGCGCTCGCGCAGGCAGCGGTAGGTGTCGGCGAGGCTGCTCAGCGACTCGACGCGGTCGCCGTCGACGTAGACCGCGGCGTCGACGAGGGTCTCGTGGCCCACCCGCGCGCCGTCGGGCGCCGCCGGGGCCGCGGGCGCGGCCGGCGCGGGGTGGGGCGCACGACGACGGCCGGCGAGGTGGCGCAGGGGCAGGAACGGGCGCTCGGACATGACGGGAGACTCCTCCGCGGACGGGCTGCGCCGGGCGGTGGGCGCGGCGGGCGGGGCTGCCTCAGGCAGCGGGACGGGGACGACTGGGAGGTTCACCGCTCACGGCGACCACCTCCCCCGTCCGTCTGCGCCACGCCCGTGGCTCGTCTGTCTCAGCGTCCACGATAGGCCGCGGCGCGGCTGCGCGGAAACCGCCGCAGCCGCTCCCGCACGCCGCGCGGGGCCGGCCGGACGGTGTTCGTCCGACCGGCCCCGTGCGGTCGTGCGCCGTTCACCCGCGGGTCTGCGCGGCGGCCTCCCCGGGTCAGCCCTGGGGGGTGTAGATGAGCTTCTTGTTGACGAACTCGTCGATGCCGTAGGGGCCGAGCTCGCGGCCCACGCCGGAGCGCTTGGTGCCGCCGAAAGGCAGGTCGGCGGCCGTGCCCTGCGCGCTGTTGATCCACACCATGCCGGTGTCGAGCTGGTCGGCGACCTGCTGGGCCTTCTCGACGTCGTCGCTCCACACCACGCCGCCGAGACCGAAGGAGGAGGCGTTGGCCAGCTCGACGGCCTCCGCGGCGTCGGCCACGCGGTAGACGACGGCGGCGGGTCCGAAGAGCTCCTCGCCGTAGGCCCGCATGTCGGGGGTGACGTCGGTGAGCACCGTGGCCTCGACGAAGGAGCCCGGGCGGTCGACGCGGTTGCCGCCGGTGCGCACGGTCGCGCCCTTGGCCTTGGCGTCCTCGAGCTGCTCGACCAGGGTCTGCGCGGCGCCCTCGGAGGACAGCGGTCCGAAGCCGGTGCCGTCCTCGAAGGGGTCGCCCGGCTGCAGGGCCGACATCCTCTGCGTGAACTGCTCGACGAAGTCGTCGTAGAGGTCGTCGACCACGATCATCCGCTTGGCGGCGTTGCAGGCCTGGCCGGCGTTGCCCATGCGTCCGCGCACGGCGGTCTTGACCGCCGCACCCAGGTCGGAGGCGTCGAGCACGATGAAGGGGTCGGAGCCGCCGAGCTCGAGCACGACCTTCTTGAGGTTGCGGCCCGCGACCTCGGCCACCGCGGCGCCGGCGCGCTCGCTGCCGGTGACCGAGACACCCACGACGCGGGGGTCGGCGATGATGTCGGCGGCCTGGTCGTTGGTGGCGAAGAGGTTGATGTAGGCGTCGGCCGGCAGGCCGGCGTCGTGGAAGATCTGCTCGATCGCCAGCGCCGACTCCGGGCACTGCGGGGCGTGCTTGAGCAGGATGGTGTTGCCGATCATCAGGTTGGGCGCGGCGAACCGGGCCACCTGGTAGTACGGGAAGTTCCACGGCATGATCCCCAGCAGGGCCCCCACGGCCTCCTTGCGCACGACCGCGTTGCCGCCCATCGACGGGCTCAGCGGCTCGTCGGCCAGCAGGCCCGGGCCCTCGTCGGCGTAGTAGCGGAAGATCGAGGCCACCAGCTGCAGCTCGCCCTTGCCCTCGCGCAGCGGCTTGCCCATCTCGCGGGCGATGATCGCGGCGAGGTCGTCGATGCGCTCGTCGAAGAGGTCGGCCACCTTGTGCAGCACCGCGGTGCGCTCGGCCTTGTCGGTGGTGCGCCACTGGCCGTACGCCGCGTGCGAGCGCGTCAGCGCGTCCTGCACCTCGGCATCGGTCGCCGTCGGGTACTCCTTCTCGACCTTGCCCGTCGACGGGTTGACCACCTGGTAGTCGCTCATCTCGCGTCCTCTCCGTGCCGCCGGCGATTACGCCGCACCCTCGTTGGTGCCGCGCTCACCGGCCTTCTCGACGGTAGTCCGCGCGGAGCACGGCGCAAGGGCCCGTCGGGGTGGTTGCAGCCACGCCTGTCCGGCCCGCCGGCGGGCCGCGTCGCCGGCCCCTCTCAGTCGCTGCGACGGGGGCGCTGCGTCGGCTGCACCGCGTCGGCACCGCCCCGGGCCGCACCCGCCCCGGCACCGTCGGGCCCGCCGCCGGACCGACCGCCCGTCGTCCCGGTGCGACTGCGGTCCGGGGCCGACGGCTCGTCGGCGTCGCCGGCAGACGAGAGGTAGACCCCGCCCAGGGCCCCGACGACCAGGGTCGCCGCCAGGGCGGCCAGCGAACGGCGGGGACCCGACGGGCCGGGGCGCGGCGGCGCCGTCGTCCTGCCCGGACCGGGAGTCCGGGCGGGCGGCTTCTTCCGGTGCACGGCCGACCCCCCGGCTCCGAGCGACACGGGCCCGGTCGATTCGGTCTTGGTCGACTCGGTCTCGGTCGCCACGGGCGCGTGCGACGCGGGCCCGGTCGCCTGTGGCATGGCGCGCAACGCGTCCCAGATCTGGCGGAGCTGATCGCGATCGAGCACGGTCGGTCGTGAGAGGAGCATCTCGGTAAGCGTCGACGTCGAGCAGACCATGACGTCGCGGGCCCAGCCCTCGACCCGCTCCTCGCGGACGAAGCACAGCACCGGCACGGCCAGCTGCGAGCTGACGTGCGGTGTGGCCAGACTGACGGCGATGGCCGCCTCGGCGGCAGCGGCGACCTCCCGCTCGCGCTTCCACCCGCCCTGCCGCAGGACGTCGTCACGCACCTCGACCACCCCCGACCAGTTCTTGGTGTCGACGACGAAGACCCCGCCCGGGCCGAGGACCACGTGGTCGACGTTGGCGAGCTTGCGACCCGGCCACCGGATGTCGTGGAACGCCGTCCACTCCGCCGGGAGCGTCGCGAGCACGTCGGCGGTGGCGCGCTCACCGGCGGCGCCGCGCTCCCACCTCTCCGCGGCGCGCTCGAGTCGGGCGATCTTCTCCCGGTGGCGGCGGGCCACGGCCTCGGCGGACTCCCCGGCGGACGGGTCGGTCATGGTGCTCCCTCGTGGCCTGCGCGGCCGTCGACGTCAAGGTAAAGACGTCATCGGCAGCCGCCCAGCAGGGTTGAGGAACCGCAGGCGCCCCATCGGGGGGCGTCTCCTCGGGCCGTGCCTCCTCAGGCCCAGCGCGCCTCCTCCCCCGGGTCGAACAGCTCGAGCCCGGGCTCGTCGTCGGGCAGCAACGAGAGCTGGCGCTCGCGCCTCCGGGCCACCACGGGACGCGGCGGGGCGGGCTCCCGCTCGCGGGACTGACGCCACACCACCAGGCGCAGCGCAGCGCGCAGGCCGGCGAGCAGCTCCTCGACGTCCACGCCGGTCACGTCGAGGTGGCCGGCACGCACACCCACGAGGTGGGCCACGATGAGGCGCCGGTCGTGGTCGAACAGCTCGGCCACCAGCTCCGGGGCGAGCCGGGCGTCGGCCATGAGCTCGACCACAGCGGCCAGGGGCGTGGCCTCCGCGAGGTCGACGGCTCCGGGCCCGAGGCGGGCCAGGCGCTCGAAGGCCGCCGTGCGGGCTGCCGGCGCCGGCTCCGTCGGCGGCTGGAGGTAGCGCCGGCCACCGAGCCGCGCCACCGTGTCGCGCGCGGCCTCGTCGATCTCCTGCATGATCCGCGACAGCACGACCCGCAGCTGCATGGGCGCGAAGGGCAGGGCGTGCAGGTCGTGGCCGAACTCGATCTCGCCCTCCACCGCCCGCAGCTGGAGGAACGGCATGCGCGCCGCGAGCAGGGCGACCTCGCGCAGCGCTGCAGCGTGGTCGGGCAGGTCGACGGCCAGCCACCCGAAGAGGCGCACCACCGGCACGTCGTCGAGGACCCGCACGAACACCGTCGACAGGCCGACCCGGACCGGCACGTCGCCGTCCTCGTCGCGCTCGAGCTCCTCGCCCTCCGACATCTCCAGGAGCACCTCGTCGACCATCTCCTGCAGGTGCTCGACACCCTCGGGCATCGTGGCCAGCGGCGCCGGGGACGTCCGTGTCGGCTCCTGCCCGCCCTGCGACCGGAGGCCCCGGAGGTCGAGATCGGTCACGAGGAACGCCGGGTCAGGACAACCGAGGACCTCCGTGAGCGCGAGCACGGCCAGCGCCGCCAGCTCGTCGGCCCTCGCTCGCGGGCGGTCGAGGACCCCCAGGACCGCGGCGTCGGGCTCCTCGCCCGGCTCCGCGGCGGGGTCGAGCCACCCGAGGTCGAGCAGACCCCGGCGTAGGGCCGCGTCGGCGCCTGCACCCGCCACCACCTCCGCCCGCACCATGCCCGCACCCCACCCGGTCAGCCTGACGCCGGGCCTCTGGCCCGTGTCCGTGCCCGTGACCTCGAGCCCGAGGGACACCATCTCGCCGTCCCCGAGCTCGGCCAGCCGGTCGCCCAGTCGCCGGCGGAGCTCCCGCCACGATCCCGTCAGCTGCGTCACCGCACGCCCCGTCCCCGTCGCGCCGCGACCCGGTGCCGCTGCGATGCCCGTCACGCTAGGGGCGACCACCGACAGTCGGGGCCTGCTCGGTCCGGCGGCGTGGCAGGCTCTGGCACGGCCGCCTCCGTGTGACGTGGCCGCGGCCACCGACCCGGGGGTCGACCCCGACCGGAGGAGACCCGATGGCCCTGGAGCACGGTGAGCGACCCCTCGAGGAGGGCATCCGCACCGACCTGCGCGAGGCGCTGGACTACGGCACCTACCTCGACCTCGACCGGCTGCTCTCCGCACAGCACCCGGTCAGCGACCCGGTCCATCCCGACGAGCTGCTCTTCATCGTCCAGCACCAGACCACCGAGCTGTGGTTCAAGCTCGTCCTCCACGAGCTGCGCGGCGTGCGCGGCTACCTAGAGGCCGACGACGTCGACCGGGCCCGCAAGGCTCTGGCCCGGGTCAAGCACATCTTCCGCACCCTCACCGAGCAGTGGTCGGTGCTGGCCACGCTCACCCCCAGCGAGTACGGCGGGTTCCGCGACGCCCTCGGCCCCTCGTCGGGCTTCCAGTCCCACCAGTACCGCGGGGTGGAGTTCATCCTCGGCAACAAGAACGCCCGCATGCTCCGCGTCTTCGACGCCAAGCCGACCGTGCGCGCCGATCTGCAGGACCTGCTCGACACCCCCACCGTCTACGACGCCCTGCTGGCCTTCCTGGCCCGTCACGGCCACGACGTGCCCGCCGACGTCCTGGGGCGCGACGTCCGCGAGGCCTGGGTCGAGCGGCCCGACCTCGTGCCGGTGCTCGCCGCCCTCTACGACGACCCGCGCACCCACTGGGAGGGCTACGCGATCTGCGAGGACCTCGTCGACCTCGAGGACGCCTTCCAGCTGTGGCGCTTCCGCCACCTGCGCACCGTGCAGCGCACCATCGGCTTCAAGACCGGCACCGGCGGCAGCTCCGGCGTCGGCTTCCTCCAGCGGGCGCTGGAGCTCACGTTCTTCCCCGAGCTCTACTCCGTACGCACGGGCATCGGCGGCGGCCCGTCGTGACGTCGCCGCGGCCGCTCCTCGCTGCGGTGTGGGTGGTCACCGGCAGCCTGGGCGGCTACCTGCTCATCGACTGGGGCCCCACGTGCGACACCACGTGGGCCGGCACCTACGCGCGACTCACCGGGTGGGCAGCGCACGTCTGCGGCGGAACGTTCCCCTTCACGCCCACCGTGCTCGCCTTCACCACCACCGGCTTCCTGGCCCTCGCCCTGATCGTCCAGCGGCCGGCCGGGAGCCGCGGCACCACGGCCCTCGGCCTCACGGTGGCGGCCCTGCCGCTCGTGACCACCCTGTCCCTGTTGGGGCTCGCCCAGGTCCCGTGACGGTCGGGATTCCTGAGGACGGCTCGGTCGCCGCTGCACCGCGCAAGCCCACCGTCACCGCACAGCAGCTGGGCCTCGTCGCGTCCGCAACGGCCACCGGCCCGGCCCCTCCGTGCAGGAAGGACCGGGCCGGTGGCGATGCGGGAGGCGTCAGCTGCAGCCGGACGTGCTGCCGCAGCCCTCGCAGACGTAGCAGGAGCCGGCGGGACGCATCTTGGTGCCGCAGGTGAAGCACAGCGGGGAGTCGATCGCGGTGCCGGTGATCTTCTCCATCAGCTCGGCGGAGGTGTGGGCCTCCTTGGCCGGCTGGGCCGGGACCTCGCGCTGCGAGGCGCCCTCGGTGTCGTGGGTGACGACACCCTCGACGGTCTCGGGCTCGGCGACCGGCGCCGAGGCGACCGGCTCGTCGATGAGCTCCGCGGCGCCACCGGTCTCGACGACGGGCTCGTAGGAGCCGGTCTCGAGGTAGCGCTGACGCTCGTCGGCGGAGTAGATCCCCATGGCCTGGCGCTGCTCGAAGGGCAGGTAGTCCAGGGCCAGGCGGCGGAAGATGTAGTCCATGATCGACTGGCTCATCCGCACGTCGGGGTCGTCGGTGAGGCCGGCGGGCTCGAAGCGCAGGTTGGTGAACTTCGAGACGTAGGTCTCCAGCGGCACGCCGTACTGCAGGCCGATGCTGACCGCGATCGAGAACGCGTCCATGACGCCGGCCAGGGTCGAGCCCTGCTTGCCGAGCTTGAGGAAGATCTCGCCGAGCTCGCCGTCGGCGTGCGCACCCGAGGTCATGTAGCCCTCGGCGCCACCCACGGTGAAGGAGGTGGTGCGCGAGACGCGCGACTTGGGCAGACGCTTGCGGGTCGGGGCGTAGACGACCTTCTCGACGACCTTGGTCTCGACCGGGGCGGCGTCGGCGCTCTTGTTGGAGTCGGTGCCCTTGTTGTCGCCCTTGCCGCTCGACATGGGCTGGCCGACCTTGCAGTTGTCGCGGTAGACCGCGGTGGCCTTGAGGCCGAGCTTCCAGGACTGGAAGTAGACGTCCTCGATCTCCTCGACCGTGGCGGTCTCGGGGAGGTTGACGGTCTTGGAGATCGCGCCGGACAGGAACGGCTGGCAGGCCGCCATCATCCGCACGTGGCCCATCGGGGCCAGGGCGCGGGCGCCCATGGCGGTGTCGAAGACCTCGTAGTGCTCCTGGCGCAGGCCCGGGGCGTCGATGACGTGACCCTCGGCGGCGATGTGGTCGACGATCGCCTCGACCTGCTCGGGCTGGTAGCCCATCTTGCGCAGGGCGCGCGGGATGGTCTGGTTGACGATCTGCATGGAGCCGCCGCCGACGAGCTTCTTGAACTTGACCAGCGAGAAGTCGGGCTCGATGCCGGTGGTGTCGCAGTCCATCATGAAGCCGATGGTGCCGGTGGGCGCGAGCACCGAGGCCTGCGCGTTGCGGAAGCCGTGCTTCGCGCCGAGCTCCTGCACCTGGGCCCACGCGGCCGTGGCCAGCTTGTGGACCTGCTCGTCGGCGATGTGGACCGGGCGCACCGTGTCGTTGGCGGCCTGGTGCTTGCGCATGACGCGCTTGTGGGCGTCGGCGTTGCGGGCGTAGCCGGTGTAGGGGCCCACGACGCCGGCGATCTCGGCCGAGCGCTTGTAGGAGGTGCCGGTCATCAGCGAGGTGATGGTGGCGGCCATGGCGCGGCCGCCGTCGGAGTCGTAGCCCAGGCCCATGGCCATGAGCAGCGCGCCGAGGTTGGCGTAGCCGATGCCGAGCTGGCGGTAGTCGCGGGTGGTCTGGCCGATCGATTCGGTCGGGAAGTCGGCGAAGCAGATGGAGATGTCCATCGCGGTGATGATGAACTCCACGGCCTTCGCGAACAGCGCGCCGTCGAAGGTGTCGTCGTCCTTGAGGAACTTCAGCAGGTTGAGGCTGGCGAGGTTGCACGAGGAGTTGTCGAGCGACATGTACTCCGAGCAGGGGTTGGACGCGGTGATGCGGCCGGTCTCGGGGTTGGTGTGCCAGTCGTTGATGGTGTCGTCGTACTGCATGCCCGGGTCGGCGCACTCCCACGCGGCGGTGGCGATCTTGCGCCACAGGTCGCGGGCGTCGACGGTCTCGATGACCGAGCCGTCCTTGCGCGAGCGCAGGCCGAAGTCGGTGCCGTTCTCGACCGCGCGCATGAACTCGTCGGAAACGCGCACGGAGTTGTTGGCGTTCTGGTACTGCACCGAGGTGATGTCGTCGCCGCCGAGGTCCATGTCGAAGCCGGCGTCGCGCAGGGCGCGGATCTTGTCCTCCTCGCGCGCCTTGGTCGCCACGAACTCCTCGATGTCGGGGTGGTCGACGTCGAGCACGACCATCTTCGCCGCGCGGCGCGTGGCGCCGCCGGACTTGATGGTGCCGGCGGAGGCGTCGGCGCCACGCATGAAGGAGACGGGGCCCGAGGCGGTGCCGCCGGAGGAGAGCAGCTCCTTGGAGGAGCGGATGCGGGAGAGGTTGAGGCCGGCGCCGGAGCCGCCCTTGAAGATGAAGCCCTCCTCCTTGTACCAGTTCAGGATCGAGTCCATGGAGTCGTCGACCGAGAGGATGAAGCAGGCCGAGACCTGCTGCGGGGAGGGCGTGCCGACGTTGAACCACACCGGGGAGTTGAACGAGAAGTACTGGTGCACCAGCAGCCAGGTCAGCTCGTGCTCGAAGACCTCGGCGTCGGCCGGGGAGGCGAAGTAGCCGTTGTCCTCGCCGCCCTTGCGGTAGGTCTTCACGACCCGGTCGACGAGCTCGCGCAGGCTCTGCTCGCGGGTGTCGGAGCCGACGGCGCCGCGGAAGTACTTGGTGGTGACGATCGTGGAGGCGTTGACCGACCAGAAGTCGGGGAACTCCACGTTCTTCTGCTCGAAGACGGTGGCACCGGTCTTCCAGTTGGTCTGGACGACGTCGCGGCGCTCCCAGGTGATCTCGTCGTAGGGGTGCACGCCGGCGGTGCTGAACGTGCGCTCGAAGGTCAGGCCCTTGCCCGCCGCCGAGGCGCCGGTCTGGGCCCCGCTCATCGTCTCCGTCATGTGCTGCTCTCCCTGTGTCGCGTGCTGGCTGTGTCGCGTATTGGCTGTGTCGCGTGCTGGTCGTTGTGGTGCGTGGTCGGGCTCGTGTCGATGGTCGCGCTGACCACCGACACTCGGCGGGCGGACCGGCGTGGGGGTCGGTCCGGTGGGGAGGAGGTGGTGCGCCCGGCAGGCAGCTTCCCCACTGCCTGCCGGGCGGTCTGGGTCAGCCCGTGGTGGGCTGGGGGTCGCGCCCCTCGACCAGCTCGGTGAGCTGCTCGGCGCGGTGGGTGCGCAGCTGGGCGATCTCGGCCTCGAAGTCCTCGGCGGACTCGAAGGCCTTGTAGACGCTGGCGAAGCGGAGGTAGGCCACCTCGTCGAGCTCGCGCAGCGGCGCGAGGATGGCCAGCCCCACCTCGTGGGCGGGGACCTCGGCCTGACCGAGGCCGCGCAGGGCGTCCTCGACGGCCTGGCCGAGGCAGGCCAGGTCGTCCTCGGTGACCGGCCGGCCCTTGCAGGCCTTGCGGGCACCGGCGACGGCCTTCTCGCGGTGGAACGGCTCGGTCGCGCCGGAGCGCTTCACCACGGCGAGCGGCATGAGCTCGACGGTGGTGAACCGCTCCTTGCACGCCAGGCACTGCCGACGCCGGCGCACCGAGCCGCCGTCGTCGCCGACCCGCGAGTCGAGGACCTTGGTGTCGGCGTGGTGGCAGAACGGGCAGTGCACGACAGGTCTCCTCTCGGACGGGTCGAACGGACGGTGCGGGACGGCTGCGGGAGCGTGGCGGCGCGCCTGTGACACCCTCGTCGGGTGGCCAGGAGCTGTGGATAAAGCGGCCGGTCATGTGGAGAACACCGGGCCTGTTGTGAACCATCCACCCTGGCGCTGTGCACTAGATGTGGATAACTACATCCGTGTAAGTACTAGATGTAGGGGAACCGTACGCCCGTCGCGCACACCGCGCAACCTGTTCGGCGTGTCCCGCCGAGTCGCGTCGGGGGCTCCGCCAAACCCGCAGGTCAGCGGGGTACGACGGTGACCGCACGGTGGTCCGTACCGACCGCGGTCCGGGCGTGTCGCGGCTCCACGGGCTCGACGGGGCTCCCCGTCCTGCCGCATGGGGTGAGCCGGTCGGTGCCCCGCTCGGCCTAGCGTCCGTGCCATGAGCGAGACGATGCGAGCCATGGTGGTCAAGGCCAAGAGCCAGGAGTTCACCCTCGAGGAGCGCCCGGTGCCGACCCCGGGACCCGGCGAGGCCGTGGTGAAGGTCGCAGCCTGCGGCGTCTGCCACAGCGACATGTTCGCCCGCGAGGGCGTCTACCCCGGCGTCAGCTTCCCCGTGGTGCCCGGCCACGAGGTCGCCGGCTCCGTGCACAGCCTGGGCGAGGGCGTGCAGGGCTGGAGCGAGGGCCAGCGCGTCGGCGTCGGCTGGTACGGCGGAGCCTGCGGCTGGTGCCGCCCCTGCCGGATGGGCGCACTGATCGCCTGCGAGAACACCCAGATCCCCGGTGTCCAGCGCGACGGCGGCTACGCCGACTACGTGCTGGTGCCCGCCGCGGCCATGGCCGCCATGCCCGAGGAGCTCGCCCCCGAGCTCGCCGCCCCCCTGATGTGCGCGGGCGTCACGACCTACAACGGCCTGCGCCGCACGGGCGCACGCCCCGGCGACCTGGTCGCCGTGCTCGGCGTCGGCGGCCTGGGCCACCTCGGCGTGCAGTACGCCGCCAAGATGGGCTTCCGCGTCGCCGCAATCGCCCGCGGCACCGAGAAGGCCGACCTCGCCCTGGGCCTGGGCGCGCACACCTACATCGACTCCACCGCCACCGACCCCGGCGAGGAGCTGGCCAAGCTCGGCGGCGCCCGCGTCGTGCTCTCCACCGTCACCAACGGCGACGCCGTCGCCTCGACCATCCCCGGCCTGGGCGTCGACGGCGAGCTGGTCGTGGTCGGTGCGGCCGAGCAGCCGATCCCCGTGCCGGCCGCCGCCCTCATCCCGATCAACGGCTCCGTGGCCGGTCACGCCTCGGGCACCGCGGCCGACAGCGAGGACACCCTGAACTTCAGCGCCCTCACCGGCGTCGAGGCGCAGATCGAGACCATGCCGCTGGAGCAGGCGAACGAGGCCTACGCCCGGATGATGGCCGGCGACGCCCGCTTCCGGATGGTGCTCACCGTCGGCTGACGATTCAGGCGCGACCGGCCAGCTGGGCCAGCTCGCGCCACCACGCGACGCGCGTGGGCCGACCGTCGTAGTCACGACGATGGTTGGCCCCGCTCGTCCCGGGCAGCACGAAGACCTGCGCGGTCCCGACGTACCAGTCGTGGGCGCCGAGACGGGGGTGCGCGCGTCGACTCAGCGCACGCGCGGCCTCGTGGGCGACACCCTTGCTGGTGAAGGCCAGCCAGTCGGGCCGCCAGCGCTCCACCTTGGCGACGAGCTCGTCGACCTCGACCCACCGCGGGTCCCAGTGGCCGACCAGGTCGGTCAGGCCGAGACCGAGGGTGGCCACGTCACGGTCCTCCTCAGGGCGCAACCGACGCGGCGAGAGACCGGACAGGTGCACCGACTCCCAGAAGGAGTTGCCGGGCGAGTCGTAGTAGTGCTCCCGGGTGCGGGTCGAGTCGGCGCCGGCCAGGCCGCAGAACACGATCGCCGGCTCCGTGGCCACGATGTCGGGGAGGACCTCCATGCCCCCCACCGTGCCAGCCACCGGGTCAGGGCTCCGGGTCCGGGCTTCGGGTCGACGGGCGCGACGCGATGGTGGTGTCGCGCTGCGAAGTCCCTGCCGATCGGACAGAATGAGCCCGTGGCGACAGCGGGCAAGCGAGCGGGCTCGCGCAAGGGCACCCGGGCGCCCCGCCAGCTGCGCCCGCGCCTGCTGGCGCTGGCCCTGGCCGTGACGGCGGCCGTCGTGGCCTGGGGCTACCTCGTCTACGCCGCGATCGACTTCGGCACCGCCGCCCGCGACGGCGACTCCGGCTCGTGGGCGTTCCTCGCCCTGGCCTCGGTCGGAGCGGTGGCGTGCCTCTTCGTGGGCCTCTTGCTGGTGGCACGCCTGCTCCGCGAGCTCGGCATCACCACCGCACCGACCGGTGCCGCCCCGGACGGCAGCGGCGGCGAGGACCTCGAGCCGGCCGCGCCCCGCCCACCCGGCGGACGCCGCGCCGCGCGCTGACCGGCCGGCAGCACCCCTGGACGGCAGAGGAGGGCGGGCCCGGTGGGGCCCGCCCTCCTGCACTTTCCCCGCTGCTCACCGGCCGGGGTCGAGGCGACCGGTGATGTCGATGGGGGCGCCGACGACGGCGCCCGAGGTCACGCCAGCGGGATGCGCAGACGCTGGCCTGCGGCGACCATGCCGCCGTCGAGGTCGTTGAGCTGCTGGATCTCGGCGATGGTTGAGCGCACGTCACCGTCGTCGGCGACGTCGGCCGCGATGTCCCACAGCGTCTCGCCAGTGCCGACCACGATCACCTCGGTGGGCTGCGCCTGCGAGGTGGCCACCGACCCGGCGGCCAACCACACGCCGACGGCGAGGATGGCCAGGAGCGAGAGCGTGAACACCACGAGTCGCCCACGCCGGGTCAGCCGCACGTGGTGCGTGGCGACACGGGATGCGGCGGGGTGCTGGATCGTGGTGCTCATGGGGACCTCCTGGGGAAGGGGGCGGTCAGCCGTGGGGTGGAGCTCGAGGTGGACGAGGTGATGTCTAGTGGTGACCACCGACAGTCCTGGAGGACCGCCGTCGAGCACCGGATCGACCACACGTTCGATCGAACATGTGTACGACGTTAGATCACGCGTTCGAACAGCACAAGGGGGTCGGACGAACATCTGTTCGACCGCCCGTCCGGCACGGAGGCCCGGACCCGCGGGCCTCGGGCGTCGCGAACGGTCCGACACGCCGTTCGAACAGGTGTTTGAAACCCTCGGGGCCTCCTGGCATGGTGAGCACATCGCCCGACCGGGCGACCAGCGACACCGATCGGTGGCACCGACCAGCGGAGAGGCAGACGATGGCGACCAAGGACACCCGGGGGCGGACCGGGGGCGGTCCCACGGAGGGCCCGACCGACGGCACGGCGGACGGCACGGTGACCGAGCTGCCCGACGGTGCACCCGACGCCACCGGCCTCACCCCGCGGCAGCTGCGGGTGCTGGCCACCATCCGCGACGCGATCGAGAAGCGCGGCTACCCGCCGAGCATGCGCGAGATCGGCAACGCGGTCGGCCTCACCAGCACCTCGAGCGTCGCCCACCAGCTCAAGGTGCTCGAGGAGAAGGGCTTCCTCAAGCGCGACCCCAACCGGCCCCGGGCGCTGGAGGTCTTCCTGCCCGAGGTGATGGCCGCCCGCCGGTCGATCTCGGCGGCCGAGGAGAGCGGTTACGACGAGACCGGTGTCGGCGACTCCGTGCCGGCCGCCACCTACGTCCCGGTCGTCGGCCGGATCGCGGCCGGCGGCCCGATCCTGGCCGAGGAGCAGGTGCAGGACGTCTTCCCCCTGCCCAAGCAGCTCGTCGGCGAGGGGCAGCTCTTCCTGCTCGAGGTCGTGGGCGACTCGATGATCGACGCGGCGATCTGCAGCGGCGACTACGTCGTCATCCGCAAGGAGCAGACCGCCGACAACGGCACCATCGTCGCCGCCCTCATCGACGGCGAGGCGACGGTGAAGACCCTGCAGCGCAAGAACGGCCAGGTCTGGCTGCTGCCGCACAACGAGGCCTACGACCCGATCGACGGCACCCACGCCACGATCCTGGGCGTCGTCACCGCGGTCCTGCGCAGTGTCTAGCCCGCCGCCGCACCCACCCGGGACACCCCGGGGCCGGCCCGTCCTCCCCGCGGAGGACGGGCCGGCGTGCGTGTCGGCGACCCGTGAGAGCCTGGAGCGAGAGCCGGAACCCTCGACCCACTGGAGTGCCCGACGTGCGCCTTCGTCCCCTGTCCGCCCTGCTCCTCGCGGGCGCCCTGTCCGTCTCGACCCTGACGGTCTCGGCCCTGCCCGGCACGGCCGTGGCCGCCCCCCAGGTCGACCTGCCCGAGGTCCCCGGGCTCCCTGGGCTCCCTGGGCTGCCCGGTGTGGACGGGACCGAGACGCCGGACGAGCACGCCCTCGCGGCCCTCGCAGTGGTCGAGACGCTGGTCGACCCGGCGACCAGCCCCGCGGAGGCCCAGCAGACCCTCACGCAGGCCGGCGAGGCCGACCTCACGGGGGCGCTGCGCGACCTCGCGCTGAGCATGGACGCCCTCTCCCCCGCCGACCGCGCGGAGGCCGCGGCCTACCTCGCCCGTCCGACCGACAGGCGCGGCGACGGCTACCTCGACTACGAGGACGACACCGTGCAGCGCGTCTGCACCGACGACCTGTGCGTGCACTACGTCGTCGGCGGCGCCTCGGGCAACAACGTGCCGGCCAAGGACGCGAGCGGGGGCGCCGGTGGTGCGGGCAACGGCGTCCCGGACTACGTCGACTTCGCGCTCTCGACCCTCCAGGACGTGCACGACACCTACGCCGGCGCGGGCTACCGCACGCCGCTGCCCGACGGCGCCAAGGGCGGCGACGCCCGCACCGACGTCTACCTCGGCGACGTCGGCAGCATGAGCTTCTACGGCTACTGCACCTCCGACGACGACGTGCCCGACGACGCGCGCGCCGTGCCCGCCTACTGCGTGCTCGACAACGACTACCGCACCGGGCAGTTCCCCACGAACCTGCCGACCGAGAACCTCCAGGTGACCGCGGCCCACGAGTACTTCCACGCCGTCCAGTACGCCTACGACGCCGGCGAGGACGGCTGGCTCATCGAGGCCACCGCCACCTGGGCCGAGGACGAGCTCTTCGACTCGGTGAACGACAACGTGCAGTACCTCGCCGACAGCCCGCTCTCCCACCCGCGGCAGTCGATGGACCGCGACGAGGACCTCGCGGTCTACGGCGACTGGATCTTCTTCCGCCACCTCACCGAGCGCCACCCCGCCGCGGTCGGTGGACTGCCCGTGCTGGTGCGCAAGATCTGGGAGCGCGCCGGCGCCGCCGCCGGCGACCGTGACGAGTACTCCACCCAGGCCGTCGAGCAGGTGCTGCGCCGCCAGCACGACGTGTCCCTGAGCGAGTCCTTCGCCCGCTTCGCCGACGCCAACCTGCGCCCCGGCCGCGCCTACGCCGAGGGCAGGGCGCAGTCCTACCCCAACGCCCCCCTGTGGAAGCGCACGACCCTGACGGGCTCGAAGCGCTCCGTGGGCGCCCAGCAGGTCTACCTCGACCACCTCAGCAGCGCCAGCCAGCGCTTCACCCCGGGTGCCGGCCTCGGGGGCGGCTGGCGGCTGCGACTGTCCCTCGACCTGCCGTCTCGGACTCGGGGCTCCGCGGCGGTCGTCACCGTCGTGCCCACCTCCGGCACGCCCTCCACACGGGTCCTGCGGCTGGACCGCGCCGGTGACGCCGCCACCCGGGTCGGCTTCTCCTCGGCCCGCACCTCCTACGTCGAGGTCACGCTGGTCAACGCCAGCACCCGCTACCGCAACTGCAGCAACGGCGGGACGAGCACGTGGCCCTGCGGTGGTCGCCCGGTCGACGACGGCCTCCGCTCCACCCTCACCGGGCGGGTCGTCCCTGCCGGGTGACGGGACCGCGCCCGGCAGGTGAACGATCGGTGCGGGTCGCGGCGAGGCCGTCACGGCGCCGCCGCCGCGTCGTTGAACGCGTCGTGACCACGAGCGACACCGCCCCGCAGCCCTCCCGCGACACCGGCCCGACCGGCCCGGCCGGCCCGACCGCGACCGCTCCGGCCCCGCGCCGGCGTACGGTCCTGGCCGGGGGTGCGGTCGGCGTCGGCACCCTCGGCCTGCGCGTCGGCTCGACCGGAGCCGAGGCCGCCCCGCCCCGCGCACGCCGCGCCCGCGTCTTCCGCCACGGGGTGGCCTCCGGCGACCCGCTGCCCGACGCCGTGGTGCTGTGGACCCGGGTCACCCCGACCCCGGGCAGCACCCCCGGATCGGGCCGGGGACCCTCCGTCGAGGTGGTCTGGGAGGTCGCCACCGACACCCGCTTCCGCCGCGTGGTGCGCCGCGGCCGCGTGCGCACCGGGCCCAGCCGCGACCACACCGTCAAGGTCGACGCCACCGGCCTGCGCCCGTCGACCGAGTACTACTACCGCTTCCGCCTCGACGGCCAGGCCAGTCGCACCGGTCGCACCCGCACCGCCCCCGCACCCCAGGCCTCCCCCGACCACCTCCGCTTCGGCGTGGTGTCGTGCGCCAACCTCCAGGCCGGCTTCTTCTCCGCCTACCGCGGGCTCGCCGCGCGCGAGGACCTGCACGCGATCGTCCACCTCGGCGACTACCTCTACGAGTACGGTCCCGGCGAGTACGGCATGGGCGCCGACAACCTCGACGTGCGCCGCCACGTGCCCGACCACGAGATGGTCTCGCTGGCCGACTACCGCCAGCGCCACGCGCAGTACAAGCAGGACCCCGACCTCCAGGACGCCCACGCCCGCTACGCCTGGATCGTCACCTGGGACGACCACGAGGTCACCAACGACCAGTGGCGGGGCGGGGCGGAGAACCACACCCCCGGCACCGGCGAGGGCGGTGAGGGCGACTACCGGCGCCGGCGGGCCCGCGCGCACCGCGCCTACGACGAGTGGATGCCCGTGCGCATGGACGGCACGGCCGCGCTGGGCGACGGCGCCCGGCTCTTCCGGCGGCTGCGCTTCGGCACGCTGCTGGAGATCAGCATGCTCGACCTGCGCACCTACCGGGACCAGCAGGTGGCCACGCCGGCGGTCGACCCGGCCGTGAGCGACCCCGACCGCACGATCACGGGCGCGCGCCAGATGGCCTGGCTCAAGGACTCCCTCAGCCGCGACCACCGGCCGCAGTGGAAGGTGGTGGGCAACCCCGTGATGATCGCGCCGGTCACCTTCGCCGACCTGCCCGACGCGCTGGTCCAGCCGGTCAACGACGTGACGGGGCTGCTGCCCGGCGACGGTGCGCCCTACAACGTCGACCAGTGGGACGGCTACACCGCCGACCGCCGTGAGGTGCTGACCCACCTCGACGACCACCAGGTGAAGGACACCGTGTTCCTCACCGGCGACATCCACTCCGCCTGGGCCTGCGAGCTGCCGCTCGACACCTCCACCTACCCGGTGGTCGGCGACTCCCTGGGCGTGGAGTTCGTGTGCACCTCGGTGACCTCCAACAACCTCAAGGACATCACCGGCACCCCGCCGGACACCACCTCCACCCTGGTCGAGCAGGTCATCCTGGCCAACAACCGCCACATCAAGTACCTCGACTTCGACGACCACGGCTTCTCGGTCCTCGACGTCACCCCCGCCCGCGCCCAGATGGACTGGTACGTCATCGGGGCCCGCGACGACCGCGACACCGCGATCACGTGGTCGGTCTCCTTCGCCACCGCCGCCGGCACCAGCCGGATCGAGCAGGTCGACGCCCCCGTCGGGGGTGACGCCTGATGTGCACGCCCACCCCCCACGCTGGCCACCACGACAGCCGCGAGGAGCGCCCCTTCGCCCGCGGCCTCGGCGAGCTGCGCACCGGTCGGCGGACGGCGATCACGGCCGGCGCCGCCGGACTGCTCTTCTCCACCCTCGCCGGCACGCAGGCCGCCCGGGCCGCCGGCGGGGCCGACACCCGCAGGCGGGCCTACGTGATCGTCGTCGACGGCTGCCGGCCCGAGGAGATCGACAGCGGCCTGACCCCGAACCTCCACGCCCTGCGCGGCGGCGGACTGCGCTTCCCGCGCGCCTCCTCCATGCCGGTCATGGAGACCATCCCCAACCACGTGATGATGATGACCGGCCAGCGCCCCGACCGCACCGGCGTGCCGGCCAACGCGATCCTCGACCGCGAGCTCGGCGCGATCCGCGACATGGACCGCGCCGGCGACATCAAGGTGGCGACGGTGATCGAGCGGCTCAACCGCCGCGGCCTGCGCACGGGCACGGTGCTGTCGAAGGAGTACCTCTACGGCGTCTTCGGCGAGCGCGCCACCCACCGCTGGGAGCCGATGCCGATCATCCCGGTGGCCGGCTACGCCCCCGACGTCTTCACCATGCAGGCCACGCTGGCGATGGTGGACGAGGTCGACCCGCACCTGGTCTTCGTCAACCTCGGCGACATCGACCGCTTCGGCCACTCCGACCTCACCGGCACGACCCTCCAGCTCGCGCGCCGCACCGCACTGGCGGCCACCGACGCCCTGGTCGGTCGGTTCGTCGAGGAGCTCAAGAGCTCGGGGCGCTGGGAGCACTCGATGCTCGTCGTGCTCGCCGACCACTCGATGGACTGGTCGCTGCCCACCCAGGTCGTCTCGCTGCAGGCCCCGCTCGAGGCCGACCCCTTCCTCGCCGGCAAGGTCGTCATCGCCGACAACGGCGGCGCCGACCTCGTCTACTGGACCGGCCCGTCGAGCCAGCGCGCCGAGGCCGTACGCCGCATCCGCGCGATCGCGGAGGAAGCCGAGGGCGTGCTGAAGGCGTGGGACCGCCGCGCCGAGTGGCTGCGCCTGGGCCCCGAGGCCGGCGACGTCGTGGTCTTCTGCCGGGCGGGGTGGCGCTTCAGCGACCCCGACCCGCTGACCTCGAACCCGATCCCCGGCAACCACGGGCACCCGGCCACCCGGGCCATCCCGTTCTTCCTCGCCGGCGGCCACCCGCGGGTGCCGCGGGGGAAGACGTCCTCGGCCCACGCCCGCACCCTCGACGTGGCCCCCACCGTGGCGTCGTTCTTCGGGCTGCCGTCGGGCGCGGCGCTCTACGAGGGTCGCGCCCGGGTCTGAGCCCTCAGCCGGCGGCGAGGCGCGCGAGGGCCTTGCGGACCACGGCCGGGTCGGTCGTGGTCCACATCGGCGGCAGGCTGGCCTTGAGGAAGCCGCCGTAGCGGGCGGTGGCCAGCCGGGGGTCGAGCACGGCCACGACGCCGCGGTCGCTGGTGGTGCGGATCAGCCGGCCGGCGCCCTGGGCCATGAGCAGGGCGGCGTGGGTGGCGGCGACCTGCATGAAGCCGTTGCCGCCGGCCTTGTCGGCGGCGCGCTGCCGCGCGCTCATCAGCGGGTCGTCGGGCCGCGGGAAGGGGATCCGGTCGATGAGCACGAGCTGGCAGGTCTCGCCGGGCACGTCGAGGCCCTGCCACAGCGTGAGCGTGCCGAAGAGGCAGGTGTGGGGGTCGGAGACGAACTGCTTGGCCAGCTCGGGCAGCTGAGCGTCGCCCTGCGCCAGCGTGGTCAGGTGCGGCAGCCGCTCGCGCACCGCCTCGGCCGCGGCCTCGGCGGCCCGGCGGCTGGAGAAGAGCCCGAGGGTGCGGCCGTCGGCGGCGTCGACGAGGTCGACGATCTCGTCGAGCTGGGCCTTAGCGAGCCCGTCGCGCCCCGGGGGCGGCAGGTGGCGGGCGACGTAGAGGATCGCCTGCTGGCCGTAGTCGAAGGGGCTGCCGACGTCGATCCCGCGCCAGGGCAGCGCCCCCGAGCCGGTGACGTCGCTGCCGACGTCGACGCGCTCGGAGGGCTTGAGGCCCACGCCGGTCGCGACGTTGGCGAAGTCGCCGCCGAGCATGAGGGTGGCGCTGGTGAAGACCACTGTCTTCTCCGAGAGCAGCTTGTCGCGCATCGGGCCCCACACCTGCAGCGGCGCGACGTGGAGCCGCGGGGGGATGCGCGAGGCCCCGGCCTGGCCGCCCTCGTTGAGCCAGAGCACGTCGTGCTCGGAGAGACCCGCCATCCGCTCGGCGGTGGTGAAGACCTCCTGCACCGAGCCGCGGGCCTGCGCGCGCCCGGCGTCGCCGCCCTCGCCGGCCTCCTTCTGCTCGCGGGGGTAGGCCGACAGGCAGGTGCGCGCGGCGTCGCGCACCAGCTCGAGGGCGTCGCCGAGCTGCTGCGGCAGCTGCTCGAAGCGCCCCGGGGTGGCGGCGTCCATGGCGTCGCGCAGCGCGCCGGCGGCGTCGGCGAGGTCGTCGGCCTCGCTGCCGTCGACCCAGCGCTGGGAGCGGCGCGCGGCGCGCTCGACGTCGCCGACGGCCAGCTCGTCGGTGGCGGCCTGGGTGACCCGGGCGGTGAGCTCGTGGGCCTCGTCGATGACCACCGCGTCGTAGTCGGGGATCATCGGCACGCCCTCGATGGCGTCGATGGCCAGCAGCGAGTGGTTGGTGACGATGAGGTGGGAGCGCTGGGCCTTCTCGCGCGCGAGCTCGACGAAGCACTCCTGGCCGAAGGGGCACTTGCTGGCGCCCAGGCAGTCACGGTGGCCCACGCTGACCTGGCGCCACTCGCGGTCGGTGTGGCGCGGCGCGGCGTCGCGCTCCCCCGACCCGCCCCGCTCGGCCTCCTCCTCGGCCCAGGCCCGCAGCTCGAGGACCTTCTGGCCCATCGAGCCCTCGGGCATCTGCACCAGCGCGCCCTGGTCGTCGGGCACCCCCTCGCGGATGCGGTGGAGGCAGGCGTAGTTGGAGCGGCCCTTGAGCACGGCGTAGGAGGTGTCGACGCCGGGCTGGTCCTTGACCGCCTCGACCAGGCGGGGCAGGTCGCGCTCCACGAGCTGGTGCTGGAGGGCCAGGGTGGCGGTGGCGACGACCACCCGGCCGTCGTGGACCAGGGAGGGCACGAGGTAGCCCAGCGACTTGCCCGTGCCGGTGCCGGCCTGGACGAGCAGGTGCTCCTCCGACTCCAGCGCGCGCGAGACGGCCTCGGCCATCTGCACCTGGCCCGCCCGCTCCTGCCCGCCG
Source organism: Nocardioides sp. Leaf307 (assembly GCF_001423135.1). Taxonomy (NCBI): domain Bacteria; kingdom Bacillati; phylum Actinomycetota; class Actinomycetes; order Propionibacteriales; family Nocardioidaceae; genus Nocardioides; species Nocardioides sp. Leaf307. The sequence continues at coordinate 1,149,921 of NZ_LMNY01000002.1, forward strand.
AGCGCGGCCACGGCCGCCGAGAGCACCCGGGTGACCGCGCGGGCGTCGCCGGGGCTCGCGGCGGGCGCCGCGGGGGCGGTCTGGCTGGGGGCGGGGGTCTGCGGCACCAGAGAACCCTAACCGCGCTCGCCGACAGCCCGACGCGCCCCGAGCGGCAGCGGTGGAGAACCCCCGTCGGGACGGGGTCGGACCGGTGCCGCACCACCTAGGCTGCCGAGGTGGACACCCTCACGGACACCCTGACGCTGGCCGACGGCCGCACCCTGGAGCACCTCACCGGCGGCGACCCCGACGGCTTCCCCTGGCTCTACCACTCCGGCTCCCCCAGCGCGGCCGTCGCCTACGCCCCCGTCGACGAGGCCGCGCGACGGGCGGGGCTGCGCCTGATCACCTTCTCCCGCGCCGGCTACGGCGGCTCGAGCCCCCGGCGCCCCGAGCAGGGCCCGCCGCGCATGGCCGACGACGTCGCCGACGCCGTCGAGCTGCTCGAGCACCTCGGCGTCGACGAGCTGGTGACCCTCGGCTGGTCGGGCGGCGGGCCGCGCGCCCTGGCCACCGCGGCGCTGCTGCCCGGGCGCTGCCGGGCCGCGGCCACCCTGGCCGGGGTGGCGCCGCACGACGGCGCAGGGCTCGACTGGTCGGCGGGCATGGCCCCGGAGAACGTCGCGGAGTACACCGCGGCCGCCGCGGGGCCCGAGGCCTACGCCGCCTACCTCGAGCGCGAGTTCCTGCCGGTGCTCCAGGCCTCCCCCGCCGACCTCACCGAGGCCATGGGCGGTCTGCTCACCCCCGTCGACCAGGCGGCCCTCGACGACACCTACGCCGAGTGGCTGGCCGAGACCTTCCGCCGCGCCGGCGCCCAGGGCGTGGTCGGGGTGCGCGACGACGGCCTGGCCTGCGTCGCGCCGTGGGGCTTCGACCTGGCCTCGATCACCGTGCCGGTGGCGGTCTGGCAGGGCCGCGAGGACGCGATGGTCCCCTACTCCCACGGCGCGTGGCTGGCCGAGCACGTGCCCGGCGCGCGGGCGCACCTCTTCGAGGACGAGGGCCACCTGTCGCTGGTGGCGCGTCTCGACGAGGTGCTGGCCGACCTCACCGGGCTGGCGGGCCTGCGCTGAGTGCCGCGGCGACGTGGTCGCCGAAGACCCGGTGGCCCTCGGGCGTGAGGTGCAGCCGGTCGGGCAGGTAGGTCAGGTCGAGCCCCGAGGTGGCGACGTACGCCGCTCCGTGTGCGCGGGCCAGCTCGCCCAGCAGCGCGTCGACGCGGGGCACCGCGGCGGCGCGCTCGGGCGCGAGCGGCGGGCCGACCACGACCACGCGGTGGCCCTCGAGACCGGCCAGCAGCCGCTCGAAGCCGGCCGCGATCTCGCCCGAGGGCTGGTCGACGTCGTTGAGGCCGCCCTCGAGCACCACGACGGCGTCGTCGGCGCCGGCGGGGTCGTCGGCGGCGAGGCGGGCCAGCGCCTCGGGGGCGCGGCGGTCGTAGGCGACCCGGGCGCCGCAGGAGGAGGCACCGGGGCTGAAGCCGGAGCCGGAGAAGCCCGCCACGTGCACCTCGCCGGGCAGCCGGGCGGGCCACGACGTGGTGAGGTCGTCGAGGCCGAGGCCGGCGGAGTAGGAGTCACCCACGACGAGCACCGGCGCGCCGCTGCCGGAGACGGCCGCGGCGCGGGCGGCCGACTGCGCGGCGAAGGTCTCGCAGCGCGAGGCGCCCTCACCGGTCGCGCCGGCCCCCAGCCACAGCGGCAGGGTCGCCACGACGGCGCCGAGCCCGGCCACGCCGGCGAGCAGGCGCCGACGGCGCGTCCCGAGGATCCCCACGCGACCAGGGTGCGGCACGACCCGGGGGCCGCGCAGCACATCGGGACCGGTCGTTACCCGATCGTGGCGGTGCCGACGCCCGCGTCGAGGAGGTAGGGCGCGAGCTCGCCGGCCAGCGCCTCGGTCGCGCGGCCGCGCACGAGGGACCCGTCGGCGGTGTGCTCGATGCTGTCGATCTCGCCCTCCTGGTGCAGCCGGTTGACCAGGTCGCCCCGGTCGTAGGGCAGCAGCGCCTCGAAGGCGACCTCCGGGTGGGGCAGCTCGGCCTCGATCACGGCCAGGGCCTCGGCGATGCCCTCGCCGGTGCGGGCGGAGACGACCACGGAGTGGGGCTCACGGGCCCGCAGCCGGGCGATGACCATGGGGTCGGCCGCGTCGGCCTTGTTGATGACCACCAGCTCGGGCACGTCGCCGGCGTCGATCTCGGCCAGCACCTCCCGCACGGCGGCCAGCTGGCCCTCGGGGTCGGGGTGGGAGCCGTCGACGACGTGGAGCAGCAGGTCGGCGTCGGCCACCTCCTCCAGCGTGGAGCGGAAGGACTCGACCAGCTGGTGGGGCAGGTGGCGCACGAAGCCGACGGTGTCGCTCATCGTGTAGACGCGACCGTCGGAGGTCGTGGTGCGGCGCGTGGTCGGGTCGAGCGTCGCGAAGAGCGAGTCCTCGACGAGCACGCCGGCGCTGGTGAGCCGGTTGAGCAGGGAGGACTTGCCGGCGTTGGTGTAGCCGGCGATCGCGACCGCGGGGATCTGGTGGCGCTTGCGGTCGGCCCGCTTGGTGTCGCGGGTGCCCTTCATCTCCTTGAGCTCGCGGCGCAGCTTGGCGATCTTGGTATTGATGCGGCGGCGGTCGGTCTCGATCTTGGTCTCACCCGGACCGCGACCACCGATGCCGGCGCCGGCGGCGACCCGGCCACCGGCCTGGCGCGAGAGGTTGCCACCCCAGCCGCGCAGGCGCTGCTTCATGTAGTTGAGCTGGGCCAGCTCGGTCTGGGCCTGGCCCTCCTTGGACTTCGCGTGCTGGGCGAAGATGTCGAGGATCAGCGCGGTGCGGTCGACGACCTTGACCTTGAGCCGGTCCTCGAGGTTCCTCAGCTGGCTGGGGGCCAGCTCACCGTCGCAGATGACGGTGTCGGCGCCGGTGGCCGCGACGATCTCCTTGAGGCCCTCCACCTTGCCGCGACCGACGTAGGTCGCCGGGTCGGGCGACTGGCGGCGCTGGTAGATCGCGTCGAGGACCTCCGAGCCCGCGGTCTCGGCCAGCAGCGCCAGCTCGGCCATGGAGTTCTCGGCGTCCTGGGTGGTGCCCTCGGTCCACACCCCGACCAGCACGACGCGCTCGAGACGCAGCTGGCGGTACTCGACCTCGGTGATGTCCTCGAGCTCGGTGCGCAGGCTGGCCACGCGGCGCAGCTGGTGGCGCTCGGCGAGGTCCATGGCGCCCGTGGTGGGGTCGTCCTCCGGGTCGGGCCCGTCGGCGGCGTAGCCCGACTCGACGTCGGGGTCCTCCCAGTCGGCCGTCTCGGCCAGCGCGGAGTCGAGCCCGGAGTCGAGCCCGGAGTCGAGGTCGGGCTCGAGGTCGGTGTCGAGGGTGAGGTCGTGTGCGTGGGTCATATGCCTCCAGGGTAGGTGTGGGGGAACAACACCGCGAGCGGGTTTACTCCCCCGGCCGCGCCGGATCCGCCCACCGGCGCCCGCGCTGCGCGATCATCGACGGGTGCCCCACCCGATCGCTGCCGGCCCCGGCGCCACGAGCCGCCCCGACGCCCCGGGCGCTCCCGGCGTCACCCGGCTGCCCTCCCACGGACCCGCCCTCGACACCGCCCTCGACGCGCTGCTGACGGGCCTGCGCGAGCGCGGGGCGCGGATGCTCGGCCTCACCGGCGCGCCCGGGGCCGGCAAGTCGACCTTCGCCGCGCTGCTGGCGGCGCGCTCGGGCGCGGCGGTCGTGCCGATGGACGGCTTCCACCTCGCCGACGTCGAGCTGCGGCGCCGCGGGCTCCTCGCGCGCAAGGGCGCACCGGAGACCTTCGACCCCGAGGGCTGCGCGGGGCTGCTGACCCGGGTGCGCGGCCGGGAGTCGCTGGTGATGGCACCGGCCTTCGAGCGCGGCCTGGAGCAGCCGCTGGCCGGCGCGCTGCCGGTGCCCGGCGGCGTCGACCTCGTGGTCGTGGAGGGCAACTACCTGCTGCTCGACGGGGCCTGGGCCCGGGTGCACGACCAGCTCGACGCGGTGTGGCACCTGCGCGTCGCGGAGCCGCTGCGGCTCGCGCGCCTGGTGGCGCGTCACGAGGAGTTCGGCAAGTCGCCCGCCGAGGCGCGGGCGTGGGTCGAGCGGGTCGACGGGCCCAACGCCCGGCTCGTGGAGGCCGCCGCGTCCCGCGCCGACCTCGTGCTGGACCTCAGCGACCTGCGGCTCGGCTGAGCGGCCGCACCGGGCCGGTCAGGCGGTGACCCACTCCTCGCCGGCGAGGACCTGGGCGACGGGCGGGTCGAGGCGCACGGCGTCGGCGCCGAGCAGCGAGGCGACGCTGAACTGCGCGGCGTAGCCGTCGAAGTCCCCGCCGTGGCGCAGCATCGCGTGCTTGCCCTCCGGCACCCGGATGAAGCCCACCTCGGTGGAGGCGGCGATGCGACGGGCGACGGCCTCGGCGTGCGAGGGCTGGGCGATGCGGTCCTGCTGGCCGTGCACCACCAGCACGCGGCGCCCCGGCAGCGGCACCCCGTCGGTCGGGTAGACCCACGGGTTGAGGGCCACCACGCTCACCACGCCGTCCTGCGCGCCGCCGAGGAGGGCGGCGCGCCCGCCGAGGGAGTGACCGATCAGGCCGACCGGCAGGTCGCCGTACTGCTCGCGCAGCCGGGCCATCGCCCAGCGCAGGTCGTCGAGCGGGGTGTGGTCGGCGGCCCAGCCCCGGTGGCTGTTGAGCAGACGTACGACGGCCAGGCGTCGGCCGCCCGCGCGGGCCACCCGCCGCGCGGTCGGCACCATGCGCAGCACCGAGAGCTGCGTGGGGCTGACCCGCGGGTCGCCCTGCCGGTTGGCGCCGCCGTGGAGCACGACCACGACGCCCTCGGGGTCGCGGGGGGCGTGGGTCGCCACGAGGCGGGGGGCGGCTTCCAGGGGACCGGTCACCGCCCCAGTCTCCCGGGAGCGCTCAAGCCGCGCCCCACCCCGCCGGCCGAGGGAGGGCCGCCGCAGCGGCCCGGGAGCGTCACTTCGGAGGCATCCGGATGCCGCCGTCGACGCGGATGACCTCGGCGTTCATGTAGGAGTTCGTGATCGTCTCGACCACCATGCTGGCCAGCTCCTCGGGGCGACCCAGGCGGTGCGGGAAGAGCACGCTCTGGCCCAGCTTGGCCTTGAACGCCTCGGCGTCCTCGCCCTCGCCGTAGATCGGGGTGTCGACCAGGCCCGGCGCGATGGTGTTGAGACGGATGCCGGAGGCCGAGAGGTCGCGCGCCACGGGCAGGGTCATGCCGACCACGCCGCCCTTGGAGGAGGAGTAGGCCGCCTGGCCGATCTGGCCGTCGAAGGCCGCGACGCTGGTCAGGTTGGCGATGGCGCCGCGGCAGCCGTCGGCGTCGGGCTCGTTGCGGCTCATCGCCGTGGCGGCGATCCGGGTCATGTCGAAGGTGCCGATGAGGTTGATCGCGATGACGCGGGTGTAGGCCTCGAGGTCGTGGGCGGAGTCGAACTCCCCGTCGCGACCGATCGTGCGCTGCGCCCAGCCGATGCCGGCGGAGTTGACCACCGCGCGCAGCGGCGCGATCTGCGCCGCGGCGGTGACGGCGGCCTTGATCTGCTCGGTGTCGGTGACGTCGACCTGGGCGAAGACGCCCCCGATCTCGTGGGCCAGGGCCTCGCCCTTGTCGGCCTGGAGGTCGGCGACCACGACGACCGCGCCCTTGGCGGCGAGCTGGCGGGCGGCGGCCGCGCCGATGCCCGACGCCCCGCCCGTGACGATGGCACTGCATCCGTTGATGTCCATGGCCGCGAGCATAGTGGGCGCGGAGTACCCGCTCCCACCTCCTGGTACTCCCGCGACAGCGCCGCTGTCACGGTCGGCGCGGGTGCTACAGCGCGGTGGTGCCGCGGGCGACCACGACGGCCGGGCCGGTCATCAGCACGCGGTCCTGCGGGGTCCAGGCGATCGTGAGCGTGCCGCCCGGCAGGTCCACGCGGTACTCCGCACCGTCGGCCGGCCCGAGCCCGTCGGCCTCGGCCGCCGCCACCATGACCGCGCAGGCCCCGGTGCCGCACGAGCGGGTCTCGCCGGAGCCGCGCTCGTGCACCCGCATCGCGACGTGCCGCTCCCCCCGGCGTACGACGAACTCCACGTTGACGCCCGCGGGGTAGACCGCGGGGTCGTGCCCGGGGGCCTCGCGCAGCGCCCCGACGGGCCCGGCGGGGGCGAGGTCGTCGACGAAGGCCACCGCGTGGGGGTTGCCCATGTCGACGTGCCGCGCCGGCCAGCGGGTCGCGCCGACCGTGACCTCCGTGTGGCCGAGCAGGGCCGGCGAGCCCATGTCGACGGTGACCAGGTCGCCGTCGAGCCGGATGGTCTTGACCCCGTCGCGCGTGGCCACCGGGAGGGGGCGCGCCGGGTCGGCGAGGCCCTCCTCGACCAGGTGGCGGGCGAAGACCCGGATGCCGTTGCCGCACATCTCCGAGACCGACCCGTCGGCGTTGCGGTAGTCCATGAACCACTCCGCGGCGCCCTCCGGTGCGGGCGAGCCGGGGCCGACCACCCCGGCGTCGAGGGCCGCCGTGCGCACGACGCGCAGCACGCCGTCGCCCCCGATGCCCGCGCGGCGGTCGCACAGCGCCCGGACCCGGGCGGGGTCGAGGTCGCCGTGGACCGTGCCGTCGTGGTCGGGCAGGAGCACGAAGTCGTTCTCGGTGCCGTGCCCCTTGAGGAAGGGGTAGGGCGTGCGGTGCGCGGGCATGGGTCGATCCTCCCGCTCAGCCGGTCGGGTCGAGGACCCGGGCCGAGCCCCCGCCGCGGCGCTCCGGCTCCGCGACGGCGGTGAGCCGCCTGCGGGGGCCGAACTCGATCGCGGTGAGGGCGCCGATCTCGGCCTGCGAGGTGAAGGCGTCGCCGGCGGGCTGGAGGTCGTGGCCGTAGGCCTCCAGGGCGGCGCCGTAGAGGTCGATGAACCCGGGCTCGGCGCTGACGGCGGGGGTGTTGCGCTGGGAGCCGCGCGGGTCGGCGACGACCTCGGTGATCGGCAGGCTGCGGTCGAGGTAGCCCACGATGCTCTGCAGCACCGTGGTGATGATCGTCGACCCGCCGGGCGAGCCGATCGCCAGGACCGGCACGGTGCGCTCCCCCGCGCCGTCGCCGACCTGCTCGGTGATGATCGTGGGCGCCATGGAGCTGCGCGGGCGCTTGCCGGGCTGGAGCCGGTTGGGGTCGGTGCGGTCGAACTCGAGGCTGAAGTCGGTGAGCTCGTTGTTGAGCAGGAAGCCGCGCCCGGGCACGACGATGCCCGACCCGCCGGTCTGCTCGATGGTGAGGGTGTAGGAGACGACGTCGCCCCAGCGGTCGGCGGTGGTGAGGTGGGTGGTCTCGACGTTCTCGTGGTCCTCCGCGACCGCCCCGGCGCGGGCGGTGGCGCAGTCGGCCCCGGTGGCGTCGAGGTCGCCCGCGGCCACGGGCTTCGTCGCGGCGCGGTCGGGGTCGATCAGGCAGGCCCGGGAGGCCGCGAACCCCTCCGAGAGCAGCCGCCGGCGGGGCACGTCGACGAAGGCGGGGTCGCCGAGGTACTCCGCGCGGTCGGCGAAGGCCAGGGCACTGGCCTCGAGGTAGTGGTGGAGCACGTCGGCGTCGTCGAGCTCCGGCAGGGGGAACTGCTCGAGCACCTGGAGCGCCTCGCCGACGGTCGTGCCGCCGCTGGAGGACCCGGCCATGCCCCACACGTCGTAGCCGCGGTAGTCCACCCGGGTCGGGGCCCGGTCGACCGCGCGGTAGGCGGCGAGGTCGCGGCGCTGGAGGTGCCCGCGGGGCACCGGCAGGTCGGTCGAGGCCGTGACCGGTGGGCGCCGCGCGGCGCGCACGACGTCGCCGGCCAGGTCGCCGCGGTAGAACGCACGGGGGCCGCGCCGGCCGACGAGGTCGTAGGTGTCGGCCAGGTCGGGGTTGCGGAAGGTCGAGCCCACGGCCGGGACCTCGCCCCCGGGCAGGAAGAGCCGCCTGGTGGACCGGAAGGCCGAGAAGCGCTCGACGTTGTCCTCGGTCTGGTCGGCGAAGGTCTGGTCGACCTCGAAGCCGGTGCGGGCCAGCCGGGCGGCCGGCCTCAGCGCGCGGCGCAGCGGCACGCTGCCCCACCGCTCGAGGACCCGCTCCCAGGTGGCGAGGGTGCCGGGCGTGCCGACCGAGACGCCGCTGGTCACCAGGTCGGGGGTGAACGGGTAGGGCTCACCGGTCCCGGGGTCGAGGAAGGCGTCGCGCGGGATCGACAGCGGGGCGGTCTCGCGCCCGTCGACGGTGGACACCTTCCCGGTGCGCCCGTCGAGGTGCACGAGGTAGCCCCCGCCGCCGATGCCGGCGCTGTAGGGCTCGGTCACGCCCAGCGCCGCCGCCGTGGCGACGGCGGCGTCGACGGCGTTGCCGCCGCGCTTGAGCACGGCCATGCCGACGCGGGTGGCGTAGGGGTCGACCGAGGTGACGGCGCCCCCGGTGCCGACCGCGGTGGCCTGCTTGGGCGGCACCCCGGCGCGGGCGGCGGGCGCGTCGACCGGTCCGCCCGCGACGACGGGTCCGACGTCCGAGCCGGTGTCGGGGGCGTCGGGCGCGGCGAGGGCCGGCGCGGCCACCAGGGCGCAGGAGAGCGCCGCGACCGCGGCGGCCAGGCGGGAGGGACGGGGCGGGCGGGGGCGTCGCATCACGGGGCTCCGAGAGGTGGGGTGGTCGGCGGCGGCCCGGGGGCGGCCTGCGGGTGCCGCCCATCCTGCACCAGGTCGCCGACGGACGGCAGGCCTCACGGGGCCGCGGTGGCGACCCCCTCGGCGCGGTCTCAGGCGCGCGGGCCCACCACGTCGTAGGTCGCGCAGAGCAGGTCGCCGTTGCGGGCCAGGTCGACCAGCCTGAGGTCGAAGGGACGGGGGAAGAGCGGTCGCCCCGCCCCCAGCGTGACCGGCGCGATCGAGACCACCAGGCGGTCGAGGTGGCCGGCCAGCGCCCACTGCGCCGCCAGGTCGCCGCCGCCGACGACCCACACGTCGCGCCCGGCCGCTCCCGCCACGACCTCGGGCCAGACCTCCTCCACCCCGCCGCCGACGAACCGGACGTCGCCCTCGGCCTCGGGGAAGGTGCGGTGGGTGAAGACCCAGCACGGGATGTCGTAGCCCCACGGCTCGCCGGTGGCCGCGGCGTGGTCGAGCAGCCACTGGTAGGTGGTCGCACCCATCACCATCGCCCCGATGCCGGCGATGAAGCCGGTGTAGCCCATGGGCCCGTCGGCGTCGGTGTCCTGGGTGAAGAGCCAGTCCAGGGAGTCGTGCTCGTCGGCGAGGAAGCCGTCGAGCGTGGTCGCGGTGTAGTAGGTCACCCGGGTCACGGGGTCGATCCTGCCCCGTCCACGGCGCGGCGCACAGCCTCCAGCGCCCGCTCGAGCCGCTCCGGGTCGTCGTGGCGCACCCACACGACGCGGGGGTCCTTGCGGAACCACCCGTCCTGGCGCCGCGCGAAGCGCCGCGTCGCGCTCACGGTGCGCTCGCGCGCCTCCCCGAGCCCCAGCTCCCCGGCGAGGTACGCCGCGACCTCGCGGTAGCCGATGGCCCGCACCGCCGTGCGCCCCTCGGCCAGGCCCTCGCCCAGCAGCCGCTCCACCTCGGCCACCAGGCCGCCGGCGAACATCGCGTCGACCCGCTGCTCGATGCGGGCGTCGAGGGTCGGCCGGTCGATGTCCACGCCCACCTGCACGGTCGCGGGCCCGACGTACTCCAGGCGGGGCAGGGAGGCGCTGTAGGGGCGACCGGTGAGCTCGACCACCTCGAGCGCGCGCACCGTGCGCCGACCGTTCTCGACCAGGATGCGGGAGGCGGCCTCCGGGTCGACGGCGGCGAGGCGGGCGTGCATCGCCACCGGCCCGACCTCGGCCAGCTCCGCCTCCAGCCGCGAGCGCAGCGCCTCGTCGGTGCCCGGGAAGTCGAAGCGGTCGAGCACGGCGCGGGTGTAGAGCGCCGAGCCGCCCACCAGCACCGGCACGCGACGTCGCCCGCGGAGGTCGTCGACCACGTCGCGGGCCCACCGCTGGAACTGCGCGACGCTGGCCGACCCGCGCACGTCGAGCACGTCGAGCAGGTGGTGCGGCACACCGCGGCGCTCCTCGACGGGGAGCTTGGCCGTGCCGACGTCCATGCCGCGGTAGACCTGCATGGCGTCGGTGTTGACCACCTCGCCGCCCAGCGCCTCGGCCAGGTCGAGCGACAGCGCGGTCTTGCCCGAGGCCGTCGCCCCCACGACCGCCACCACGGGCACGGGTCCGCACACCCCCTCGGGCGTCCCGTCGGCGCTGGTCATGTCGTTAGTGTGGCAAGCACGGGCCGCCCCCGCGGCGACCACCCGGCACGACGCGACATCCCAGCCATCCCGAGGCGACACAGGAGACGACATGGGCCTCTTCGACAAGGCCAGGCTCGACAAGGTCAAGCGCCAGGTCAGCGACGCCGTCGACAAGCACGGCGACAAGATCTCCGGTGGCATCGACAAGGCCGCCGCGGCCGCCGACAAGCGCACCGGCGGCAAGCACAGCGACAAGATCGCCAAGGGCGTGGCCAAGGCCAAGGACGGCCTCGACAAGCTCGACGGCAAGAACGACGACTTCCGCGACGGGCCCGCCGGCCCCGCGGGTCCGACCGGCCCCACCGGCCCTGCAGGAGGCCCCCGATGAGCCAGCCCGTGCCCGAGGAGCGCAACGACGCCTACGACCTCACCGAGGAGCCGCCCGGGGAGCACTCCAGCGACCTGCCCGGCGGCGGCGACGGCGACCAGGCCGCCGAGGCCGCCCAGGAGGAGAACGCCGAGACCTCCCTGGACCAGCCGTCCCAGTGACCACCGCCTCCACCCCGGCCGACCCGGCCACCCGGACCACCGGCCGCACCCCCCAGGAGCTCGGTCGCTTCGTCGTCGTCCCGGCGGCTTACGTCTTCCTCACCCGCGACGGGGCCCACGGCACCGAGGTGCTGCTGCAGCTGCGCCGGGGCACCGGCTACATGGACGACCACTGGGCCGCGGCCGCCGCCGGCCACGTGGAGCAGGGCGAGACGGCCTACGCCGCCGCCCAGCGCGAGGCCACCGAGGAGCTCGGCGTGAGCGACCTCGACCTCACCTTCGTCACCGCGATGCACCGCACCCGTGGCGGCGAGCCGATCGACGAGCGCATCGACTTCTTCTTCACCGCGCGCGCCTGGACCGGGGAGCCGCGCGTCGTCGAGCCCGAGAAGTGCGCCGGCCTGCGCTGGGTGGGTCTCGCCGAGCTCGGCGAGCTGCCGCAGCCCGTGGTGCCCCACGAGCGGGCCGTGCTCTCGGCCATCGGCGCCGGCACGACCACGCCGTACTCGACCTTCGGCTTCTGACGCGCCCGGCGGGCCCCGCAGCCCTCCACCCGACCCCCGCACGCCCGACCCCCGACACCCAGGAGGCCCCGATGAGCGAGACCCCCCAGGACCAGACCGACGAGACCACCGCGCAGGACCAGGGCGACCTGGGCCCGATGCCGGAGCCCTCGATCGAGCCCGGCGAGCCCAACCCCGGCGGCGCCGACGCCCTCGACACCGGCGAGCAGGAGGTCATCGTGCCCGACCTCCCCCCGGAGTCGAACCCGGCCACCGAGGACTCCCCCGTGGCCACCCGCGAGCCCGAGGACACCAGCACCAAGGCCACCCGCGCCCCCGGCGGCGAGGACGAGGGTCCCGACGCCGACGACGAGGACGCCCCCGTCTGAGCCGCTCCCGCCCGAGGGTCGCAGGAGGCCGACGGGCACAGTGCCGGTCAGCCCGGCCCGCACGGTCGTCGACCCGCGACGTCGCGCGGGTCACGGAGGGTGCGGCACCCCGGGCACAGGCACTGTGCCCGTTCGGCCACGGCGGCCCGCAGCGTCTCGGTGACACGGTGCGGCCGGCCGACGACCTCCTCGTAGGAGAAGCGCAGCACGAGCCACCCGGCCACGCTGAGGGCGTTGTAGCGCAGGCAGTCCTCGGCGAGTGCGCTGCGCGATCCGTGCCACGCGAACGAGTCGGCCTCCAGCACCAGGCGCAGCCGCCGATCGAGGAGGTCGGGACGCCCCAGGAAGCCTGGGTCGTGGACGCTCACCTGGGGCTCCACCCGCAGCCCCGGTACGTCGAGGGCCGCGGCCCGCAGCGCCGACTCGAAGGGGCCGCTGGCCAGGTGGCTCGCCTCGCCCGCCACTCGCCGCACCTGCGCGGTCGCAGGACCACGTGCATCCCGCGCCACTCGGTCGAGTGCTGACCGCGGCACCCCTGCGCGCAGCGCGGAGTCGGCGACGGCGAGGCCCTCGGCGAAGGGCAGGTGGCGCAGACAGTCGCGCAGCGTGCGCTCCGGTGCGGTGACACCGTCCGTGACGTCCGTTGCTGGGTCGAGGCGCGACCAGCGCACGTGCACGCCACGAGCCTGCGACCGCGTGACCCTGCGGTTGCGCGGCACCGTGACCACCGGTCGCGACGGCGGCGTGAGCACCGCCCAGCCCCAGTGGAGCGCGGCGCTGAGGTGGGACACCGTGCCGGTCAGCCGGTGGGCGGCGGCGCGCGCCTCGTCCACCGTCGGCAGCGCGTAGCGGCCGCGGGCCAGCACCACCACGTCGCCGAGGGCGAGCGCGCGGTCGACCTCGGCCCGGCTCCCCACCGCCTCCACCAGGTCGTGCCGCGAGGCCACCCCGCCGAGCCGGGTCAGCACCTCCACCACGCACGCCGACGCCATGCGCCGATGGTGCCCGGCGCAGGGGTGGTGGTGCGGGCGCTCTCCACAGCCGCGCAGCCGAACGGGCACTGTCGCCCGCCGGCGTCCCGACCCGCCGGCCGCGCCCCGTCGTACCGCAGCCCACGGGGCGGCGCCTGACGACTGTGCCCGTTCGGCTACGGCGCCCACCGGCCCCGACCGCTCGGGGCGGGTCAGCCGCAGGCGTTGACGGGCGGCAGCGGGGCCGGCACGCCGACGCCCGGCATGCCGAGCCCCACGCCGGCGCTGGCGGCGGGGGCGGCGGTGCGGGCCTCCCACGCGTCGCCCGACCGGGTGCGTCGCGAGCCGAGCACACGGTCGGCGACCAGGTGGTGCGGAGCGGCGTGGGTGATCTCGACCGTGACCCGGTCGCCGGGGCGCACGCGCTCCTCGGGGGCGGCGAAGTGCACAAGACGGTTGTCGGGCGCCCGGCCCGACAGGCGCAGCGTCGCGGCGTCCTTGCGGCCCTCGCCCTCGGCCACCATCAGCTCGACGGTGCGCCCCACGAGGGCCTTGTTCTCCTCCCAGGCGATCTCGTCGACCAGGGCGGCCAGGCGCTGGTAGCGCTCCTTGACCACCGCGGGCGGCACCTGGTCGGGCAGCGTCGCGGCGGGGGTGCCGGGGCGCTTGGAGTACTGGAAGGTGAAGGCGCTGGCGAAGCGCGACTCGCGGACCACGCGCAGCGTCTCGGCGAAGTCGTCCTCGGTCTCCCCGGGGAAGCCGACGATGATGTCGGTGGTGATCGCGGCGTCGGGGATCGCCGCACGCACCCGCTCGATGATCCCGAGGAACTTCGCCGAGCGGTAGGAACGGCGCATGTCCCTGAGCACCTTGTCGGAGCCCGACTGCAGCGGCATGTGCAGCGAGGGCATGACGTTGGGGGTCTCGGCCATCGCCTCGATGACGTCGTCGGTGAACTCCGCGGGGTGCGGCGAGGTGAAGCGGACCCGCTCGAGCCCCTCGATGCTCCCGCAGGCGCGCAGCAGCCGGGAGAAGGCCTGCCGGTCGCCGAACTCCACGCCGTAGGCGTTGACGTTCTGCCCCAGCAGGGTGATCTCGCTGACGCCCTCGGCCACCAGCGCCTCGATCTCGGCCAGGATCTCCCCGGGGCGGCGGTCCCGCTCCTTGCCGCGCAGCGCGGGCACGATGCAGAAGGTGCAGGTGTTGTTGCAGCCCACCGACACGCTCACCCAGGCGGCGTACGCCGACTCGCGCTTGGTCGGCAGCGTGGAGGGGAAGACGTCGAGCGACTCGAGGATCTCGACCTGCGCCTCCTCCTGCACCCGGGCCCGCTCCAGCAGCACCGGGAGCGAGCCGATGTTGTGGGTGCCGAAGACGACGTCGACGTAGGGCGCGCGCTCGGTGATCGTCGAGCGGTCCTTCTGCGCCAGGCAGCCGCCGACGGCGATCTGCATGCCGGGGTGGCGGGCCTTGACCGAGGCGAGGTGGCCCAGGTTGCCGTAGAGCTTGTTGTCGGCGTTCTCCCGCACGGCGCAGGTGTTGAAGACCACCACGTCGGGCACGGCCTCCGCGATGGTGCCGGCCTCGCCGCCGCCGGGGCGGGCGAAGGGGGCGTAGCCGGCGTCCTCCAGCAGGCCGGTGAGGCGCTCGGAGTCGTGGACGTTCATCTGGCACCCGTAGGTGCGGACCTCGTAGGTGCGGGTGGCCGCCGCGACGTCGGCCGTGGCCTCGGCGGACTCGACGGTGGCGGGGACGGTCTCGGGGGCAGCAGTCATGGCCGTCCCAGGGTACGGCGGCACCGTGGCGCCCACCCAACGCGCGCCGCGGCCCCCCGGGCCGGTCTCCGGGTCAGGAGGCGCGGGCGGGCTTGGGGGTGCGGGCGGGCTTGGGGGTGACCCAGAGCCGGATGACGCCCTCGATGACGACGGTGCCGTCGTCGCGCACACCGCGCACCCGCACGGGCACCTCGCCCCCGGCGGCGGGCAGCGTCTCGGAGGACCACTGCTCGGGGTCGGTCTCGGCGATGCAGGTGATGTCGCTGGTCGCCTTGGCGGTGTAGCGGACCTCCATGCCCTGGGGGATCCAGCGCTTGTCGGAGGGGATCGAGGCCTCGGCCAGGGCCCCCATGGCCGCCTCGAGGCCGTTGCACAGCGCGATGGCGTGCACGGTGCCGATGTGGTTGTGCACGGCGCGGCGCTTCGGGATCACGAGCTCGGCGCGGTGGGGCTCCAGCACGGTGAAGCGTGGGCGGATCGAGGCGAAGTAGGGCGCCTTCTGACCGAAGAGGACCGAGAACACCCGGGTGCCGACGCTCCGGCCGATCACGGGGAGGTTGCTGGTGGTGCGCCACAGCGAGAGGACCTGACTCATGACCCGCACATTACTCGACGGTAACTTCTGCCGCCAGCACCCGTCCCACCGGCCGCGCGGCACGTCCGGGACCGCCGCACCGCAGGTCTCGACCGGTCGGACCCGGAGGCCTCGCCGGTGCTACCGTCGACCGCACCGGCCGGAGCGCGCCCCCACCGCGCCCCGGCACCACGGCCGTCACGGCCGGCGCCGGCGGCGCCGCACGTGGACGGCCCCTCGGGACGGGCTCCCCCCGCCTGGCCCGAGGGGTCGCCCTCGGGCGGCGCTGCCGCCCGGCCCCGGACCCCGGTCCGACCCCCCGGCCCGATCCCTCAGTCCGGCCCCGGGGCGAGCAGCTCGACGCGGTTGCCCGCGGCGTCCCTGACGTGCAGGCGCAGGTGGCCGGGGAAGGTGCCGCGCTCGCTGCGGTCGACCTCCAGGCCCAGCGCGGCGACACGGTCGGCGGCGGCCTCGAGGGCCGCCTCGTCGTCGAGCAGCAGCGCCGGGTGGGCGCGGCGGGCGGGCACCATGTCGACCTCGGCGCCCACGTGCACCTCGGCGACGACCCGGCCCTGCTCGTCGTAGGAGCGGAACCACGCCCCGCCCCGCGCGCGCAGCGCCGGCGGCTTCTCGACCTCGACCAGACCCAGCGCCCCGACCCAGAGGCGGCGCGCGTCGTCCTCGCCCCCGGGCGGGCACGACACCTGCACGTGGTGGAGCCGGGCGCTCACCGCCGGGCCTCCGGCACCCGCGCGACGGCGAAGACCCGGCGGAAGGGCAGCAGCACCGACCCGTCGGCGCGACGGGGGTAGGCGCGGGCCAGGCGGCGACGCAGCTCGGCCTCGAAGTCGGGCCGCAGCGCGTCGGGCAGGGCCTGGAGGGTCGGTCGCGCGCCCGTGCCGGAGACCCAGGTGAACACGGGGTCCTCGCCGGTGAGCACGTGCACGTAGGTGGTCTCCCACGCGTCGACGTCGACGCAGCCGGCCGCGACCAGCGCGTCGAGGTAGGCGACGGCGTCGTGGCTGGCAGGCGAGGAGACCCCCGCGGTGTGGGCGGCGTACGGCGCCTCCGCGGCGAGCTCGCGGCGCAGCTCGTGGCTGGGCTCGCCGGTGTTGCCCGGCACCTGCATGGCGAACCAGCCGCCCGGGCGCACGCGGGCGACCAGGCGCGGCAGCAGCTCGAGGTGTCCCGGCAGCCACTGGAGCGTGGCGTTGGTCAGCAGCACGTCGACCTGCTCCTCGGCGCGCTCGGCCCAGTCGCGCAGGTCGCCGGTCTCGTAGTCGACCGGCCCGCCCCGCTCGCGGGCCGCGGCGACCATCTCGGCGCTGCTGTCGAGGCCGCGCACGGTGGCGTCGGGCCAGCGCCGGGCGAGCAGCTCGGTGAGGTTGCCCGGGCCGCAGCCCAGGTCGAGCACGGCGGCGGGGGCGAGGTCGGGGGTGGTGGCGCCGACGCGGGCGAGCAGCTCCACGAAGGGACGACCGCGCTGGTCGGCGTAGGTGAGGTAGCGCTCGGGGTCCCAGGTCAGGTCGTGCACGTCGTCCTCGCTCCGTCGGGTGGTCACGCGTGAGAAGTGTCTTGACGTCAAGATACTAACACCTCTTGACGTCAAGATTCTCGATCTGGCCTAGGCTGGCCCCATGCGGGACGAGGTCGACGAGCTGATCGAGGCGTGGGCGCGCGAGCGCTCCGACCTCGACCTCGCCCCGGTGGCCGTCTTCAGCCGGATCTCCCGCCTCGCCCGTCACCTCGACCTGGCCCGCCGCGAGGCCTTCACCGCCGCCGACGTGGAGTCGTGGGAGTTCGACGTCCTGGCCGCGCTGCGTCGCGCCGGCGCCCCCTACGAGCTCTCCCCCGGACGGCTGCTGCGCGAGACCCTCGTGACCAGCGGCACCATGACGAATCGGGTCGACCGGCTCGCCGCCCGCGGCTTCGTGGAGCGCTCCCCCGACCCCGACGACCGGCGTGGGGTCATCGTGCGGCTCACCCCGCAGGGCAAGACGGCGGTCGACGAGGCCTTCGGCGCCCTCATCGCCGCCGAGCACGCGCTGCTGGTCGACCTCCCGGTGCGCGAGCGCGAGCAGCTGGCCCGCCTGCTGCGCACCCTGCTCGTGCCCTTCTCCTGACCCGCGCCCGTCCCCGCGCGGACCGGCCCGCGTCAGGCGGCGACCGACGGCTCGGGCCGCTGCGGCGCGACCGGGGCCGCGGGCCCGGTCACCGGGGCCTCGACGGGGACAGCGACGGGCTCGGGCCGCTGCGGCGCGACCGGGGCCGCGGGCCCGGTCACCGGGGCCTCGACGGGGACAGCGACGGGCTCGACCTGGTCGGCCGGCCCGGCCAGGGCGGCGGCGACCGAGGCCCGGCCCAGCGTGATGTGCTCCTCGGTGCGGCGGAAGTCGTGCATCCTCACGCCCAGGTCGGGGGCGGTCAGGTGGTGCACCTCGATGTCGCCGAGGTCGACCGCGGGGCGCACCCGCAACGACTCCGCGAGGCCGGCCAGCAGGGCGTCGAGCGGAGAGCGCACCCGCTCGATGCGGGTCGGCACCGTGGCGTCGAGCACCCAGACCCGGGTGGGCGCCAGCGCGCGGGCGCCGGCGACGGGCACGAGGTCGGCGAGGCCTCCGTCGACGTGCGGCACCTGCCAGCCCGAGGTCGGGTCGGCGAGGCGCACCGGGTCGAAGACGCCGGGCAGCGCGGTCGAGGCGAGCAGCACGTCGAGGAGGTCGCCGCGGTCGTGGTAGACCGCCACCCCGCTGTCGAGGCGCGTGGTGACCACGCGCACCGGCACCGGCAGGTCCTCGAGCCTCACGTACGGCGCCCAGCGCCGCACCAGCCGCGCGACCCCGTCGGCGGCGCAGAGCGGGGCCGGGTGTCGCGCGAGGTGTCCCCGACGGGTCCCGTGGCCGACCGCGAAGACCTCACGCGTGTCGATGCCGCGCCAGCGTCGCGCGAGCTGCTCGCCCGCGTCGGGTCCGTCGTGGCTGCCCAGGAAGGTCGCGTTGAGGGCGCCCACCGAGGTGCCGACGTAGGCGGCGGGGCGCACCCCCGACTCGAGCAGCGCCTGCACCATGCCGATCTGCACGGCGCCCCGCGAGGCACCACCGGAGAGCACGAGCACGTCGCGGTGACGGGTGGTCGTCATCGGGCCTCCTCGCGGTCGGGGATACACCGTCCTCATCGGCATACCCCCATGAGACCTGAGTGACGCACCTCACGCCAGGAAAATCGGGCCCCGGTCACCCTCCCGGGGGAGAGGGCCCGCGGGTGGCTACTCCAGCACCTCGGCGGCCTCGAGCCACTCCAGCTCGAGCTCGTCGCGCTCGTCGGCCAGCACGGCGAGCTCGGCGCCCAGGTCGGCCAGGCGGGCGTAGTCCTGGGCGTGCTCGACCACCTGGGCGTTGAGGGCGGCCTCCTGCTCGGCGATGCGGGCCAGGCGCTTCTCGATCCGGGCCACCGCCTTGCGCGCTGCGCGCTCCTCGGCCGAGCCGGCCTTGGCGCGCGCCGACGACGCCGCCGGGGCGGTGCCCGCCGGGGTGGCCGCGACCGCTGCTGCGGCGGCGGCCGTCGCCGCGGCCTCGCTCGTGGTGGGGGTCGTGGAGACCGCGAGGGCCGCGGTGCGCCGCTCGAGGTACTCGTCGACGCCGCGCGGCAGCATCGCGATCTGACCGTCGCCGAGCAGGGCCCACACCGAGTCGGTGACCCGCTCGAGGAAGTAGCGGTCGTGGGAGACCACGACGAGGGTGCCGGGCCAGCCGTCGAGGAAGTCCTCGAGCACGTTGAGGGTGTCGATGTCGAGGTCGTTGGTGGGCTCGTCGAGCAGCAGCACGTTGGGCTCGGTCAGCAGCAGCCGCAGCAGCTGGAAGCGACGGCGCTCCCCACCGGAGAGGTCGCCGATGCGGGTGGTGAGCTTGTCACCGGTGAAGCCGAAGCGCTCGAGCAGCGAGGTCGCGGTCAGCTCCACCCCGTCGAGGGTCTTGCTGACGCGCCGGATCGACTCCAGCGTGGGCAGCACGCGACCGTCGGGGTCGAGGTCGTCGAGCTGCTGGGTGAGGTGCTGCAGCGCGACCGTGCGGCCGTGCTTGACCTTGCCCGAGGCCGGGGCCAGAGCGCCGGAGAGCAGCGAGAGCACGGAGGTCTTGCCGGCGCCGTTGACGCCGACGATGCCGACGCGGTCCCCCGGGCCCAGGCGCCAGGTGGCGTGGTGGAGCAGACGTCGCTCTCCGCGCACGAGGTCGACGTCCTCGAGGTCGACGACGTCCTTGCCCAGGCGCTGGGTCGCGAAGCGCTGCAGCTCGAGCCGGTCGCGCGGCGGCGGCACGTCCTCGATGAGGGCGTTGGCGGCGTCGATGCGGAACTTCGGCTTCGAGGTGCGCGCCGGCGGGCCGCGGCGCAGCCAGGCCAGCTCCTTGCGGGCCAGGTTGGAGCGGCGGGTCTCGGCGGCGGCCGCCTGGCGGGAGCGCTCGGCCTTGGCCAGCACGAAGGAGGCGTAGCCGCCCTCGTAGGCGTCGACCTGGCCGTCGTGGACCTCCCAGGTCCACTGGCACACCTCGTCGAGGAACCAGCGGTCGTGGGTCACCACGACCATCGCCGAGCTGCGCTGCACCAGGTGGGCGGCCAGCCAGGCCACGGCCTCGACGTCGAGGTGGTTGGTGGGCTCGTCCAGCACGACCAGGTCGTGCTCGCCCAGCAGCAGGGCGGCCAGCGAGCAGCGGCGGCGCTCGCCACCGGACAGGCCCGCGACCGAGCGGTCGAGGGTGACGCCCGCCAGCAGCACCTCGACCACCTCGCGGGTGCGGGAGTCGGCGGCCCACTCGTGGTCGGAGCGCCCGCCCAGCACGGCCTCGCGCACGGTGTGGGTGTCGAGCAGCTCGTCGCCCTGGTGGAGGTAGCCCACCAGCAGCCCGCGCTGGCGCGAGACGCGACCGGTGTCGGGCTCCTCGAGGCCGGTCATGACCTCGAGCAGCGTGGTCTTGCCGTCGCCGTTGCGGCCCACGATGCCGATGCGCTCGCCGGCGCCGATGCCGAGCGAGACGTCGGTGAGCAGGGGCCGCACGCCGTAGGACTTCGAGACGCGCTCGAGGTTGAGGAGGTTGGGCATGTCAGGCGTATTCGACCACGTGGGCGCCGGCGACCGGACCGGGGGCCGCCAGCACGGACTCGTGACCCAGCGCGGTGAGGCCGGCGGTGACCTCCTGGGCGTGGGGCATCCCGTCGCACAGCATGAGCACCGTGGGCCCGGAGCCGGAGAGCAGCGAGGCCAGCGCACCGACCGAGGCGCCTGCCTCGAAGACCGCGGCCAGGTCGGGTCGCAGGTCGAGCGCGGGCGCCTGCAGGTCGTTGGCGAGGGTCTGGGCCAGGCGGCCGGGGTCGCCCTGGCCGAGCGCGACCCGCAGCGCGCCGGGCACCTCGGGCGCTGGCAGGCGCAGGCCGTCGAGCCGCTCGTCGAAGCGCCGGTAGACGTCGGGGGTGGAGAGACCGCGGTCGCTGAGCACCGCCACCCACCACCACGCACCGGCGTCGTCGACCGCGCTGACCTGCTCCCCGTGGCCCTCGCCGAGGGCCGTGCCGCCCAGGAGGGCGAAGGGCACGTCGCTGCCCAGCCGGCCGGCCACCTCCAGCAGGTCGTCGTCGGGGGTCTGCAGGTCCCAGAGCCGGTCGAGGGCCACCAGGGTGGCCGCAGCGTCGGCCGAGCCGCCGGCCATGCCCCCCGCCACCGGGATGCCCTTGTGGATCTCGATGCGCGCGGCCCGCTCGAGGCCGTGGTGGGCCAGCAGGGCGCGCCCGGCGCGCACCGCGAGGTTGTCGTCGTCGGCGGGCACGTCGAGCACGCGGACGTGGCGGTCGCCCCGCACCTCCACGGCCCACGAGGGAGCGTCGTGCACGGTGACGTCGTCGTAGAGGCCGATGGCCTGGTAGACCGTGGCGAGCGGGTGGAAACCGTCGGCGCCGAGCGAGCCGACGCCGAGGTGGAGGTTGATCTTCGCGGGGGCCCGCACCGTGACGCTCACGCCGGCGCCTCCCCCGGGCCCGAGCCGACGGAGCCGTCAGGGCCGGGCCCGGCGACGGCCCCGAGCGCCTCAGCGATCCGCACGAAGTCGGTGACGCGCAGCGACTCACCGCGAGCCATCGGGTCGACCCCCGCGGCCTCGAGCGCGGCGGTCGCGGCCCCCGCCGAGCCGGCGAGGCCCCTCAGGACCCCGCGCAGGGCCTTGCGGCGCTGGGCGAAGGCGGCGTCGACCACGGCGAAGACCTCGGCGCGGGTCGCGGTGGTGGCGGGCGGCTCGCGGCGGGTCCAGGCGACCAGCCCGGAGTCGACGTTGGGCGCGGGCCAGAACACGTTGCGGCCCACGGAGCCGGCGCGGCGCACGTCGGCGTACCACGCCGCCTTGACCGAGGGCACGCCGTAGACCTTCGAGCCGGGCTCGGCGGCGAGCCGGTCGGCGACCTCGGCCTGCACCATGACCAGGCCGCGCTCCAGGCTGGGCAGCAGCCCGAGCAGGTGCAGCAGCACCGGCACCGAGACGTTGTAGGGCAGGTTGGCCACAAGGGCGGTCGGCGGCGGCCCGGGGATCTCCGCGACGCGCATGGCGTCGGCCAGCACGACCTCGAAGCGGTCGGCCTGGGCGGGCGCGAACTCCTGGATCGTGGCGGGCAGGCGACCGGCCAGCAGGGGGTCGACCTCCACGGCCACGACCCGGCCCGCGGTCTCCAGCAGGGCCAGCGTGAGCGAGCCGAGGCCGGGGCCGACCTCGAGCACCGTGTCGGCGGCGGTGACCTCGGCCGCGCGCACGATGCGACGCACGGTGTTGGCGTCGATGACGAAGTTCTGGCCGCGCTGCTTGGTGGGGCGCAGGTCGAGCTCGGCCGCCAGCAGACGCACCTCCGCCGGCCCGAGCAGTCGTGGGACCGCGGGACCGGCGGAGGGGTGGGACATGCGCTTCAGCGTAGTGCCAGCGCTCAGGTCGGCAGGCCGAGGGACGCCGCGCAGCCCGGCCAGGCGCCGTAGCCGCCGGAGGCGTCGCGCACCTTGGTGGCGATGGCGATCTGGGTCTCGCGCGAGGCGCTGCTCGGCAGGCCGGTGCCGCCGTAGGCCTGCCAGGTGCCGAGGCTGAACTGGAGGCCGCCGTAGTAGCCGTTGCCGGTGTTGATGGCCCAGTTGCCGCCCGACTCGCACTGGGCGAGGCTGTCCCACACGGTGCCGCCGTCGCTGTAGACGGGGGCGGCGGGCTCGGGCTCCGGGGCGGGGCGCTCCTTGGTGCCGACCGCGACGACGCGGTCGACCGGCGCCGAGGTCAGGGTGCTGCGCACGAGCTTGCGGGCCACGACCTCGCCGTTGCGGATGGTCACGGCGTAGGTGGCGTTGCGGCTGCCGGCGCGGCCCTCGCGGACCACCGAGGTCTGGTCGTCGTAGAGCGAGGAGTCGGAGCGCTCGACCGTGCCGAAGGGCAGGCTCTCGCCCTTGACCGTGCGCTCGACACGTCGGATGTCGGTGAAGACCAGCGTGTCGCCGTCCTCGAGCGCCGTGTCGAGGGAGGGACGGACCTTGTCGCTCCGGTCGACCTCGACGCCGAGCTCGTCGAGGGCGTCCTCGACGGTCAGCGCGGTGATCTCGCGCTCCACCGGCTTCTTGCCGGCCAGCGCCAGCGTGAGCCGCTTGGGCGTGACCACCTCGAGCGAGGCGCCGCTGCGGTCGATGAAGCCGCCACGGCTCAACGACAGGTCGGCGTCGGTGAACCCGCGGCCGATCTGGTCGAGGGCCCCGGCGACGTCGGTGGCGGTGACCCAGTAGGTCTCCTCCTCGCCGTCGACGCTCACCTCGAGCGGGCGGCCGAAACGCACGCTGATCGCGCTGCCGTCCTCGACGGACTCACCGAGGTCGGGGGCGACCTCGTCGTGCTGGCCCACCTCGATGCCCTCGGCCTCGAGGACCTCGCCGACGGTGCCGGCGCGCGAGGTGATCTCGCGCTCCTGGCCGTCGAGCGAGACCGTCACCGACTTGCCGAGGGAGGCGTAGCCGAGGGTCGTGCCGGCCACGGCCAGCACCACCACGGCGGTGAGTCCGACGACCAGGGCGCGGCTGCGCCCTGCTGCGGCGATGAGGGCGCCCACACGGTGGGCGAGGCTGCTCGTCTGCTGGGAAGGCACACTGCTCCGAACGTCGTGCTCTCCGGTTCTCGGGAGGCCCGGCCTGCTCCCGCGCGCCGCTCCCACGCGGCGGCGGGAGGGGTGCGGGGGCGCTGCCCGCGCTCGCTGTGCGAGCGTCGGCGGCCCGGCCGGATCGGTCCCGATCCCGGCGGTCTGTGCTCCAGAGGACCAGCCGGTGCGGGGGTCACGCAAACCCGCCGGGCGGATCTTGCGGAAAACGTGAGCAGGCTCTCCCCTGGCCGAGGCGGGGGTAGGGACGGGTCTCAGCCCGCCTCACCAGGCAGAACGCCGTGACCCGCCCGGTCGGGCGGGGCGGAAGGTAAAAACACTCACCAGGAGCCCCCGAAGGCGGCCTCGGTGGCCGCGTCGAGCGCCGCGCAGAGCTGCTCGAGGTCGTCACCGCGCACCTGCGCCATCGTCCGCACGGTCAGCGGCACGAGGTAGGAGGCGTTGGGTCGACCACGCCACGGCGTCGGGGTGAGGAAGGGCGCGTCGGTCTCCACCAGGAGCCGGTCGCGCGGCACCACGGCGAGCGCCTCGCGCAGGGCGTCGGCGTTCTTGAACGTCACGGTGCCGGCGAAGCTCAGGTGGGCGCCACGGTCGAGGCAGGCCCGGGCGAAGGCGGCGTCGCCGGAGAAGCAGTGCATCACCCAGCGCTCCGGCGCCCCCTCGGAGTCGAGCACGTCGAGGACGGCCTGGTGGGCGTCGCGGTCGTGGATGACGAGGGTCTTGTCGAGCCGCTTGGCCAGGTCGACGTGACGGCGGAAGGACTCCTCCTGGGCCGCCCGGCCGTCCTCGCCGGTGCGGAAGAAGTCGAGGCCCGTCTCCCCCACCGCGCGGACCTTGTCGTGGGCCCGCGCCAGCTCCTCGATCTCGGCGAGGGCCTCCTCCAGGCGCCCCTCCGCGGCCAGGCGCGGGGCCTCGTTGGGGTGCAGCGCGACGCCGGCGACGAGCGCGTCGTGCGCGGCGGCGGCCTCCACCGCCCAGCGGGCACCGGGCAGGTCGCAGCCGATCTGCACGATGCGCGTCACGCCCACGTCCGCGGCCGCGGCCAGGGCGTCGGCGGTGGAGAGCCAGTCGTCGCCCTCGCCCGCGTCGGCGATGTCGAGGTGGCAGTGGTTGTCGACCACCGGGTGCGGCAGCGGGTCGGGGGCCGGGGGCCGCTCGCGGTTGCGCCGGCTGCCCCGCTCGTCGACCGCGGCCCGGGCACGGGTGGGGCCTGCCGGCCCCGCCGCGGGGTCGGGCCCGGTCACGAGGCCTCGGCGCGCGCCAGGATCGCGGCCGCGGCGGGCTCCGGGGCCTGCGTCGGGATCCAGTGGGTGACCCCCGGCATCACGACCAGGCGGTAGGGCGCGTCGACGTGGCGACCGCAGCGCTCGACCGCGCCGCGGTCGATGAAGGAGTCGCCGTCGCTCCACACCATCGTGGTCGGCACGGTGACCTGCTGCCGGGCGGCGTCGCGGTCGGTCCAGGGCAGCGCGCGGTACCACGCCAGGCCCCCGGGCAGGGCGCCGTCGTCGAGGATCTCGCGGCGGAAGCGGGCCACCTCGTCGGCGCTCATCCCCCCGCGGCGCAGCAGCCGCTCGAACGTGCCGCGTCCCGCCAGCCACTCCGCACCCCCCGGGAGCTGGAAGGCCCCGACGTACCAGCTGCGCAGGCCCTGGCGCGAGGAGACGAGCGAGGAGACGAAGGCAGCGGGGTGGGGCACGGAGAAGGCGGTGAGCGAGCGCACCAGGTCGGGGCGGGTCGTGGCGACGTGCCAGGCCACGATGGCGCCCCAGTCGTGGCCGACGACGTGGACCTTGCTCTCCTGGCCGCGCACGCCGCCGGGCCCGGGCTCGCCCACCAGCAGGTCGAGCAGGGCGGTGACGTCGGCGGAGAGCTCGGCGACGCGGTAGGCGCGGCGGCCGCGGGGACGGGCGCGCGGGGAGTAGCCGCGCTGGTCGAGGGCGAAGGTGCGCAGGCCCTGCGCGTGCAGCAGCGGAGCCACCGAGCGCCAGCAGGTGGCGCGCTCGGGGAAGCCGTGCAGCAGCACGACGGGGTCGCCGTCGAGGGGGCCCTCGTCGAGGACGTCGAGCACCAGCCCGTCGCGGTGGACCTCGGTGACGCGGTCGGGGTGGCGGGTGCTCACCGGACCCCACCCCCGGCGGGTCCGTGCTGCTCCCAGGGCTGCTCCCCGGTCTGCTGGGGGACCTGCTTGTGGACGAGGTCGTAGACCTCGCGCTTGGGCACTCCGGCCATGCGGGCCACCTCCACGATCGCCTCCTTGCGGCGGGTGCCGCCGGCCTCGAGGTCCGCCACGGCGGCCCGCAGGCTGGCGGGGTCGTTGTCGACGGCCATGGTGACAGCCGCCCCCGACACCACGATCGTCACCTCGCCCCGCACGCCCTCGGCGGCCCAGGTCACCAGCTCGCCGAGCGGCCCGCGCCGGACCTCCTCGTGGGTCTTCGTCAGCTCGCGACACACCGCGCCGGCGCGGTCCTCACCCCAGGCCTGCGCCATCGCGGCGAGCGCGGCCTCGGTGCGGTGGGGGGCCTCGAAGAACACCATCGTGCGCTCCTCGGCGGCCAGCGAGGCCAGGCGACGGGCCCGCTCGCCGGCCTTGCGCGGCAGGAAGCCCTCGAAGCAGAACCGGTCGACCGGCAGCCCGCTCACCGCGAGCGCGGTGAGCACGGCGCTCGGTCCCGGCACGGCGGTGACGAGGACCCCGGCCTCCACGGCGGCCGCCACGAGGCGGTAGCCCGGGTCGGAGACGCTCGGCATGCCCGCGTCGGTCACCAGCAGCACGCGGTCGCCGGCCAGCAGGCTCTCGAGCAGCGCGGGGGTGCGGGCGCTCTCGTTGCCCTCGAAGTACGACACGACGCGCCCGGTCACCGTCACCCCGAGGTCGGTGGTGAGGCGCCGCAGCCGGCGGGTGTCCTCCGCGGCGACGACGTCGGCGTCGGCCAGCTCCTGCGACAGCCGGGGCGGGGCGTCGGCGACGCGACCGATCGGGGTCGCGGCCAGCACGAGCACTCCCGGCTCCCCCGGCTCCCGGGGCGGCCCGGTGCGGGCGGGGTCGGGGGCGGCAGGCATGGGCCGATCATGCCCGATCCCGCACCGCGTCGCGGTCGCCCCTCGGCCCCGAAGCCCCGCGGCGCCGGGGTGGCGCCCCGTAGAGTCCACCCCCGTGACGACCACGCAGGCGCCGCACCCGGGAGCGGCACGCGGGCTCTCCGGGACCGCGGCGGGCGAGACCCTCCCGACCGCGTGGCAGCGGGCCAGGGGCCGGCTGGGCGTCGAGGACCCCTTCATCGGCTGGTCGGCCGCGCTGGGCCTCGCCCTGCTCGCGCTCGTGCTGCGGCTGTGGCGCCTGGGCGAGCCGAAGGTCTTCGAGTTCGACGAGACCTACTACGCCAAGGACGCGTGGTCGCTGGTCAACCACGGCTACGTCCGCGAGTACGTCGACGGTGCCGACGAGAAGATCCTCGCCGGCACGACCACGGGGGTGTGGAAGGGCGATCCGTCGATGATCGTGCACCCCGAGGTCGGCAAGTGGCTGATCGGGCTGGGCGAGAAGGTCTTCGGCATGGAGCCCTTCGGCTGGCGGGTCGCCTCGGCCGTCGTGGGCGCCCTCATGGTGCTCGTGATGTGCCGGCTGGCGCGACGGGTCACCGGGTCGACCGTGCTCGGCCTGGTCGCGGGGCTGCTGCTCATGCTCGACGGGCTGCAGTTCGTGCTGTCGCGCCTGGCGCTGCTCGACATCTTCCTGGCCTTCTTCACCCTCTGCGCGGTGGCGTGCCTGGTCAACGACCGCGACTGGCACCGCGCCCGCATGGCCCGCCTGCAGCCCGTGCCGCTCACCGGAGGGTGGGGACCCGTGCGCGGGCTGCTGCTGCGCCCGTGGCTGCTGCTGGGCGGGATCTGCTTCGGCCTGGCGATCGGCACCAAGTGGACCGCGCTCTACCCCCTCGCCGCACTCGGCGTCCTGGTGTGGCTGTGGAGCAGCGGGGCGCGGCGCTCCTTCGGCGTGCGCGCGGCCGTGCTCCGCTCGGCGGTGGTCGACGGCCTGCCGGCCTTCGTGCAGCTGGTCGGCGTCGCCGCGGTGGTCTACGTCGGCACGTGGGGCGGGTGGCTGGTGCACGCCGGGCAGTACGAGGAGGCGCTCTCCTCCACGCAGTACACGCAGTTCACCGGGCAGGGCCACTGCGACGGCGACTCCTTCGTCTCCGACGACCCCGACCCCGACGCGCGCTGGCCCACCGCCACCGAGCCCGACGCCTCCGGCCCGGCCGAGGTCGTGCAGTCGCTGCGCTCGCTCTGGTACTACCACCAGGACGTCTACACCTTCCACACCAACTTCCTCGACTGCTCCACCCACAGCTACGCCTCGAAGCCCGCAGGGTGGCTGCTGCTCAACCGCTCGGTCGGCGTGGCCGCCGACACCGGCATCCAGCCCGGCACGCGCGGCTGCACGGCCCCGGAGGGCAGCGACTGCCTGCGTCAGGTGCTCCTGCTGGGCACCCCGACGATCTGGT
This sequence comes from Nocardioides sp. Leaf307, assembly GCF_001423135.1. Lineage (NCBI taxonomy): Bacteria > Bacillati > Actinomycetota > Actinomycetes > Propionibacteriales > Nocardioidaceae > Nocardioides > Nocardioides sp. Leaf307. Next base: position 1,177,668 of record NZ_LMNY01000002.1, read on the forward strand.
GGGCCGGCATCCTGGCGCTGGTGTTCTCGGCCGCGATGTGGCTCGGGGCCCGCGACTGGCGCCACGGCCTCGCCGTGGTCGGCGTGGCCTCGACCTGGCTGCCGTGGCTGGCCTACGACGACCGGCCGATCTTCTCCTTCTACGCCATCGTCACCCTGCCCTTCATCGTCCTGTCGTTGACGCTGGCCATCGGGGCGCTGGTCGGCCGGAGGCGCGGCCCCTCCACCCGCCGCACCGTCGGCGTCGTCGTCGCCGGGGCCTTCCTCGTGCTGACCCTGGTCAACTTCGCGTGGTTCTGGCCGATCTGGACCAACGGGCTGCTCACCAACGGCGAGTGGCTGGACCGGATGTGGTTCGCCCGCTGGATCTGAGGTCGGGCCGGCCACGGTGACCGGCGACGCCTAGGCTGCCCGTCATGAGCGCCTTCACCCCCGGCTGGGACAGCCTGCCCGAGCCGCTGCTGGCCTTCTGGACCGAGCGCCACCTGTGCACGCTGACCACCCTGCGGCCCGACGGGCGCCCGCACGTCGTGCCGGTGGGGGTCGCGCTCGACCCGGAGCGCGCCTGCGCGTGGGTGATCACCTCGGCGAGCAGCCGCAAGGCGCTCAACCTCGCCGACCCGGCGGGCTCCCGGCTGGTGGCCGCCTGCCAGGTCGACGGCGCGCGGTGGTCGACCGTGGAGGGCACCGCCGAGGTGGTCGACGACCGGGAGCAGGTCGCCCGGGCCGAGGAGCGGTACGCCGCGCGCTACCGCCAGCCGCGGGAGAACCCCGCCCGCGTGGCCCTGCGGATCGAGGTCGCCCGCTTCGTCTTCGGCCCCGGACTGCTGCGCGCCGCCTGACCCGGGCGCCGCCGCGCCGAGGGTCCCCCACCCGGCTCGCCGAGCGCGCGCGGTGGTTAGCGTGGTGGCCAGTGAGCCCGTCCCCCGCGCGCGCAACGCACCTGCGCACCGACATCCAGGGACTGCGTGCCGTCGCGGTCGTCACCGTCGTCCTGAGCCACCTCGGCCTCGGCCCCCTCACCGGGGGGTTCGTCGGCGTCGACGTGTTCTTCGTCGTCTCGGGCTTCCTCATCACCCAGCTGATGCTGCGAGAGGTCGCCCGCACGGGCGGCCTCTCGCTCACCGACTTCTACGCCCGCCGCGCCCGACGGATCCTGCCGGCGGCCTCGCTGGTCCTGGTGGCCAGCGCGGTCGCCTCGGCGCTGTGGCTGGGCCCGCTGCGCGCCCCCGAGGCGTTCGTCGACGTCGTGTGGGCCGCGGCCTTCGCGGCCAACGTCCGCTTCGCCGAGCGCGGCACCGACTACTTCGCGCAGGACCTCTCCCCCTCGCCGGTCCAGCACTACTGGTCGCTGGCGGTCGAGGAGCAGTTCTACGTCGTGTGGCCGCTGCTGCTGCTCGCCGTCGTGCTCCTGGCCCGGAGCCGCCACCGGGCCCGGGCCGCCGGACCCGGCCAGCCCGCCCAGCCGGTGCCGCTGGGAGCGCTGGCCGGCGTGCTGGTGGTCGTGGCCGCCGTCAGCCTGGCCTGGTCGGCGCACCGCACGGGCGAGGCCCCGACGGCGGCGTACTTCTCCAGCCTGACCCGCGCCTGGGAGCTGGCGCTGGGGGCGCTCGGTGCGGTGGCCGTCGCAGCCTGGCCCGCGAGGCGCACCCTGCCCCGCGCGGTCGTCGAGCCGCTGGCGCTGGCCGGGCTGGCCGCCGTCGGCTGGGCCTGCCTGCGGCTGACGCCGGCCACGCCGTTCCCCGGCACCGCCGCGCTGGTGCCCGTGCTCGGCACCCTCGCGGTGCTCCTCGCCGGCGCGACGGCCACGCGCTCGGTGGTCGACCGGGCGCTGTCGCTGCGTGCGCTGCAGCTGCTCGGCGGCTGGTCGTACTCGATCTACCTGTGGCACTGGCCGCTCGTCGTCATCCCCTCGGTGCACGTCGGCCGGGCCCTCACCCTCGGCGAGAAGCTCGCCCTGGCCGGGCTGACCCTGCTGCTGGCCGCGCTGACCACACGCCTCGTCGAGGACCCCGTGCGCCGCGCCCGCGGCCTCGCGCTGCCGTGGCGCGGGCTGGTGCTCTACCCCACCACGCTGGCCCTCGTCGTGTCCTCGGCGGTGGCCGCCGGCGCCTACGTGCAGCGCACGCAGGGAGAGGGCGGGCGCGGTGCGGCGATCACGCTGCCTGACGACTGGCGCCACGAGCTCGGCACCGACGACCCGGCCACCGCCCTGGTGCGCGCCTCGGCGCGGGCCAGCCGTGAGGGGCGCGCCGTGCCGCGTCGCCTCCGCCCCCCGCTGACCCGCCTGCTCGACTCCACCGCCGACCTCGCCGGCTGCGACTACCGCGACGACACGCTGCGCGAGCTGTGCCCCCGCGGCGACCAGGACGCCGAGCGCACCGTGGTGCTGCTGGGCGACTCCCACGCCCGCCACTGGATCCCGGCGCTCGATGCGGTCGCGGAGCAGGCGGGCTACCGCGCCTACTACCTGGCCAAGCCCCAGTGCGTGCCGTGGCTGGTGACCTCGCTGCGCGGCGGCACCGAGGAGCCCTTCACCGCCTGCGACGACTTCAAGCGCTGGGCGCTGGAGCAGGTCGAGCGGCTCCAGCCCGACCTCGTGGTCGTCTCGAGCTCACCGGGCACCAGCAGGGGCGTGCTCGTCGACGGCGAGGTGGTCGACGACCCCGAGGAGACCGCCCGCGCGGTGCGCCGCGGCACGACCGCCCTGCTGGAGCGTCTCGACGCCGCGGCGGGGCGGACGGTGCTGCTGGCCGACGTGCCGATCCTGGCCGACGACCCGGGGCCGTGCCTGTCCTCGCGCCCGCGGTCGCTGCGGGCCTGCCTGACCCACGAGCGGCCCGACCACCGGGCCGCGGCCGCCGCACAGGTGCGGGCGGCGGACGCCGTCGGTGTCGGCTCGGTGCGCACGCGGCAGTGGTTCTGCGCGGGCGACGACTGCCCCGCCGTGGTCGGCTCGACGGTGCCCTACCGCGACGGCGGGCACGTCACCACGCAGTACGCCGAGCAGCTGGCCCGCCCGCTGGGGGTGTCGCTGGGCCTGCTCAGGCGCAGGAGTTCGCGAAGCGCACCAGGTCGAAGGCGCTGTAGTGCGACGGGTCGTCGTGGGGGCCCTGCACCGGCCGCACCGTGACCTCGGCGCCGGCCTCGCGCAGCCGCCCCGCCATGACCTCGGTGTTGTCCTCGAAGGGCACGTAGGGGTCGACGGGCGAGGCGACGAAGCGGTAGCGCACGTCGGCGGGGAAGCGCGAGGCGTTGTCCACGGGGTTGCGGACGAAGGGCCACGGCTCGCCGTCGTAGGCGGCGCGGATGAAGCCGTCGGCGCCCGGCACGTTGCCCATCGTGCGCATGTCGACGGCGGCCTTCACGCCGTACCAGCACGGCGGCGACTCGATGCCGTGCACGACGGCGTTGAGCGAGGTGGTGGCGCCCATCGAGGTGCCGATGAAGAGCTTGACCTCCGCGCCGCCCTGCTCCTCGGCCCACGCGATGAGGCGCTCGGTGTCCTCGGTGGAGGCGGGGTTGCCCCAGGCCTCCCGGTGGAAGAGGGACGAGGCGACCACCCAGCCGTCGCGCCGCAGCGCGTCGAGCCACGGACCGTCCATCTTGTCGTTGACGTTGCCGCCCTGGCCGTGGAAGAAGACGGCCACGCCCTTGGGCTCGTCGGTCGGCGGCAGGTTGATGCGCACGGGCTGTCCCGCGAGCACCGAGGTGACCTGCTCGCCGGGGTGCTCGCCGCTGGCCCCGGTCGTGGCGAGCACGAGCCCGAGCGCGAGGACCCCGGCGAGCACGGCCTGGGCCACGCGCTTGGGCACCGACGAGCGACGCCGAGGGGCTCCGGGGATCGTCGACGGCGAGGTCATGGCGACGATTATCAACCGCGGCGGGCTGTTTCCCACATCGATCCGGCAGATCGGTGGCAGCGGTCCGGTCGACCCCGCCGGTCCGGCGCCGCGGATCGAGACCGGATCGTGATGGCCGCCCGCTGGGATCCGCGGGTCCGCGGGCGGGGCGCCGGGTAGGAAGGGAGGCGTCGACGCGGGAGCTGCTCGGAGCCCCCGCACGGGCCGAGGAACGGCGGTGGGCGGATGCTCTCGCGACGCACGCGCACCCGCGTGGCGGCCCTCCTGCTCGCGCTCTCCGCGGCGCTCGCCGGGTGCGCACCGGCGGGTGACGAGGGCGGGGCCGGCGACCTGACGGTGCCGGTCGGAGCCCCGACCTACGACGTCGCCGCGCCGGCGTGGGCCGTCGGGCGGTCGCTGCACGTGGGTGACGTCGTGCTCGACGTGCGCCCCGCGCCCGAGGCGTTCGTGGTGACGACCGCCGGCGTCTACTACCTGGCCCGCGGGACGCTGTGGTTCACCGACGGCGCCGACCCCGTGGCGGTCGCGGAGGTGGACACCGACCGCCTGGCCCTGTCCACCGACGGGCGGCACCTGGGCCTGCTCGACCGGGTGCACGGGCCCACGGACGAGGCCGGCGTCGCGGCGGCGGTCGCCGTCGTGCTCGACGTGACCACCGGCAAGGAGGTGCTGCGGACCCGTCCCGCTCGACCCACGGTCGACGTCGCCGCGCTCTACGCCGCGCAGCCCCCGGCGTTCGTCGGGTTCGACGAGGACGCCGCCTACGTCGCCGACCCCCTGGTCGACGGCGTCACCCGGCTGCCGCTCGACGGCGGGCCGGGCGGGCCGGCCCCCACCGACCTGCGGGTGGACCGCTCCCTGGGCTCCGAGGTCGACGTCGTGCGGACGACGGCGGGCCACCTGAGGCTGGCCCGCGACGGTGAGCGGCCCGACGCCCGCGCCCTGCTGTCGCCGGCCGGCGACCTGCTCCACCCCCTGGGCGCCGCGACCCCGCCCCGGGCCTACGACGCCGCCTCGGGGGTGCCGGTGCGCTTCGACCCGGGCGAGCGGTGGTTCCAGCTCGGCGGCTGGATCGACCAGGACACCTACTACGGCGCGGCCAGCGCCGACGGCTCCTCGGCCGGGCCCAGCGGGCGCACCGTCGTCGTCGCCTGCGACGTCAGGGCACCGCGGTGCCGACCGGTCAGCGCGGAGTTCCAGCTGCCGACCGGACCGGAGCTGGTCTTCGGCACCGGCAGCCCCGCGACCGCTCGCTGAGCCGCCCCGGGGCCGGGCCCCGGGACGGCTCTCAGCCGCGCGCCTGGAGCGCCTCGGTCAGCAGCGCGACCAGCGCCTCCAGCTGCACGTCGACCGAGCTGGACACCTCGTCGTCGGAGCCGTCGAGCGCCCGGGCGGCCAGGCCGGCCTTGCTGTCGATGAGCTCGGCGACCTTGGTGTCGATGGTCTGCGCCGCGATGATCCGCCACGCCGTCACCGGCTCGGCCTGGCCGATGCGGTGGATCCGGTCGATGGCCTGGGTCTGCTCCGCGTCGGTCCACGACAGCTCGGCGAGCACCAGGTTGGAGGCCACCTGCAGGTTGAGCCCCACGCCGGCCGCCATCAGCGAGCAGACGACGATCTGGACGTCGGGGTCCTCCACGAAGGCGTCGATGTTCTTCTGCCGCACGCGCGGGGTCTGGTCGCCTCGGATCGAGGCGTAGCTGATGCCCCGCTTGGCGAAGGTCTCCTCCGCGACGTCCATGACGTCGAGGTGCTTGGCGAAGAAGACGACCTTGCCGACGTTGCGCGCCAGCTGCGCGGCGTAGTCGGCCGCGAGGCCGGCCTTGGCCTGGCCGATGCGCCGCATCATCGAGAACACGTTCTCGTCGGTCTTCGTGGTCGTGGTGTCCTCGCGCTCCCACGTCGCGACCCGGCGCACCAGCTCGTGGTCGATGCCGGCCACGGTGCGGCCCGAGGTGCGGGTGGCCAGCGCGGTGTCGTAGCGCGCGACCATGCGGCGGGCCAGCTCGCGCTCGGCCTCGCGGATGGAGCGGCCGATCTCGTCGTCGAGCTCGACGGGCAGGTCGGCGACGCGTCGTGCGGGGATGTCGGAGGCCACGTCGACCTTGCGGCGCCGCACGATGCCCATGTCGACCACGGCCGCGCGGGCCGCGGGGTAGAACGCCGGGTCGGCCGGGGTCATCCCGGTCTCCTCCAGCTTCTCCATCAGCCGGGCGCGCGGGGTCTTGTCGTCGGTCCAGCCGAGGAACTGCCAGATGGCGCGGAAGTCCTCGATGTCGTTGATCAGCGGCGTGCCGGTGAGCGCCATCAGCAGCGGCCGGGCGATGCGGGCGCGGATCCGCTCGGAGAGCTGGAGCACGTGCTGGGAGCGCTGGGAGGTCTTGTTCTTGATGAAGTGAGCCTCGTCGACCACCATGCCGCGGAAGCCGAGGTCGCCCAGCCAGCCGACGTGGCGGTCGAGGATCTCGTAGTTGACCACCACGATGTCGGCGAAGCCGTCGACGGTGTCGCCGTTGCCGTGGACCACCGTGACCGCGCGGTGCGGCGTCCAGCGCTCGGCCTCGCGGGCCCAGTTGGTCTTCACCACGTTGGGCACCACGACGAGCAGCGGGTAGGCCCCCGCCGCCTGCGCGGCCAGCAGCGCCTGGGCGGTCTTGCCCAGGCCCGGCTCGTCGGCCAGCAGGAAGGTGCGGTGGCCGTCGGCGGCGGCCTGCACGACCTGCGCCTGGTGGTGCATCAGCTCCAGGCGGCCCGGCGCCGCGACGGACGCGGTGTCGGGCAGCGGCATGCACGCGGAGTGGCCGCCGGCGTACTCGAAGGAGCGCAGCAGGGGGCCGATGAGCTCCCAGCCGGCCAGGCGACGCGGGCGCGGCTCGGTGGGCTCGGCGTTGGCGAAGTCGGGCACCAGGAAGGGGTTGGCCAGCTTCCGGGCGATGACCGACTGCGGCACGATCCGCTTCTCGGCCAGGCCGGTCGCCGGGGTCTCCTCGCGGTCGGCCACGACGCGCTGCTCGATGCCGGCGGCCTCGAGCATCTCGCGCTTGAGCAGCGCGGCCGACTCCGAGAGCCGCGCGTCCTCGGCCAGCAGCTGCAGCAGGGAGGTGTCGCGCGCCGCGGTCTTGGCCAGGATGGTGGCCACGCCGTCGAGGCGCTTGAGCTGCTCGGCGCGCTGGGCCTCGGTGACCTCCTCGTCGCCCTTGACGCGGGCCCGCTCCTCGCGCACCAGGATCGCGACGACCTGGAACTTCGTGCGCAGCGACGAGGCGACCGACCCGCGGGCCACGCCGTTCTCGACCTCGCGCACGGCACGCGCCAGCACCGGGATGATGCCCTCGTTGTCGATGTCGCGCACGCGCCGTTGGCGCGTCGCGGTGCGGGACCCGCCTGAGCGGCGCTGGTCTCGTCGAGCCACGTACTCCTCCTCTGGAGCGCCCGGCGTGCACGACCCCGTCGCGGGGTGGCGGCCCGCGCCGGCGGCGCGGCGACCGTCTCGGACGCACGGGCCGGGCGGCCGCTGCGTCACGTGTCCATCGCGTGTCTCGGCCCCGACCCGACCACGGGGGTTCGGGACGCCGAGGGGCTGCTGCCGGTCTCGGCGTGGAGCCGCGGTCACCGGGTGGTGACCGCCTGGCGGCTGCGGGCCGCCCCTGGCGCCACGGGCGCCGGGGCACCCGGAGGCGCCGCGACCATGGTAGCCGCACCCGGGCCGGTTGAGCACTCGGGCTCAGGCGCGGCGCGGCGGGCGCCGCCAGGCTGGTGGGCACACCGGCCACCCCGGCCCCGACCAGGAGGACCACCATGAGCTCGCCGAACCCCCGCAGCACCCAGAACACCACGGCCTTCTTCGCCCAGGCCGCGATCTCCTTCGGCGCCGCCCTGCTCGGCCTCGCGATCGCCGTGCTCTACCTGCCGGTCGACCCGTGGGTGCGGGCCTTCCTCGCGATGACCACGCTCTTCCTGGTCTCCTCCTCCTTCACCCTGGCCAAGGTCGTGCGCGACAACCAGGAGAACAGCGCGGTCACCACCCGCCTCGACCAGGCCCGCGTCGACAGGCTGCTCGCCGAGCACGACCCCTTCCGCGCCGTCTCCTGAGGCTCCCGACCCGGGGCGGCACCGGTCGGCGCGGCGCGCGCGTCGTTCAGCGCGGCACGCGCGTCATCACGTGCTTGAAGCGGGAGTAGTCGTCGATCGAGCGGGTCGACAGCTCCGCGCCGTAGCCCGACGCACCGAATCCGCCGAAGGGCATCTCCGAGACCGTCGTCAGGTGGTCGTTGACCCACACCGTGCCGAAGTCGAGGCCTCGGGTGAAGCGGTCGGCCCGGGCCAGGCTCGCGGTCCACACGCTGGCCGCGAGTCCCTGCTCGACGTCGTTGGCCAGGGCCAGCAGGGCCTCGTCGTCGGGGGCTCGCTGCACCGTCACCACCGGGCCGAAGACCTCGCGCTGCACCACCTCGTCCCGCTGCCCGACCCCGCTCAGCACGGTGGGCGCGTAGAACCAGCCGGGGCGCTCGAGCCGGCGCCCGCCCACCTCGACCCGGGCCCCGCCCGCGACCGCGCGGTCGACGAAGCCGGCCACGCGCTCGAGCTGGCGCCGGCTGACCAGCGGGCCCAGCCGGGTGTCCTCGTCGGCGGGGTCGCCGACGCGCAGGTCGCGCACGGCCTCGACGTACGCCGCCAGGAAGGCGTCGTGGACGGAGTCGGCCACCAGCACCCGGCACGCCGCGGTGCAGTCCTGGCCGGCGTTGAGGAAGCCGGCCGGCACCAGGGTGGCGACGGCGTCGTCGAGGTCGGCGTCGTCGCAGACCACGACGGGCGCCTTGCCGCCCAGCTCGAGGTGCACCCGGGTCAGCGACTCGGCCGCGGTCGCCGCGACCGCGCTGCCGGTGGCGCTGTCACCGGTCAGCGAGACCAGACGCACCCGCGGGTCGCGCACGAGGGCCTGGCCCACCTCTGCCCCGCCGAGCACCACCCCGAGCACCCCCGCGGGCAGCACGCGGGAGGCCAGCTCGACCAGCCGCAGCGTCGAGCGCGGGGTCAGCTCGGAGGGCTTGACCACCGCGGTGTTGCCGGCGGCCAGCGCCGGGGCGACCTTCCAGACGGCCTCGAGCAGCGGGTAGTTCCACGGCGTGACGAGGGCGACCACACCGAGCGGCTCGCGGCGCAGCGTGGAGGTGCGACCGGCGGCGTACTCCCCGGCGGAGCCGGCGCTCGGCACCCGGGACGCGCCAGCGAGGAAGCGCAGGTTGTCGACCACCCCGGGCAGCTCCTCGCGGGCGTGGTGGACCGGCTTGCCGACGTCCTCGGAGTCCAGCAGCGCCAGCTCCTCGGCGTGCTCCTCCACGAGGCCGGCGAGGGCGAGGAGCGCGTCGGCACGTGCCCCCGGCGTGCTGCGCGACCAGTCGGGGAAGGCCGCGGCGGCGGCGTCGACCGCGCGGGTCACCGCAGCGGTGTCACTGGTCGCCAGGCTCGAGCGCACGCCGCCGGTCGCGGGGTCGACGAGGTCGAGCAGCGGCATCAGCTGATCAGCTCGTCGATGCGCGAGTAGGCCTGCGCGTCGCCGCGCAGCACCCGGCTGCGACGCCCGTCGATGCTCACCGGCACGTCGCCGGCCACGGTGATGCGGCGCATCTCGCGGTAGGCCGTGCCGAAGTCGGCCACGGCGTAGTGCTGGGTGGCGCGGTTGTCCCACATGGCCACGTCACCGGGCTGCCAGGTCCAGCGGATTGTGTTCTCCAGCCGGGTGATCCTGTTCTGGAGCAGGGTGAAGACCGCCACGGACTCCGCGGAGCTGAGGCCGCTGAAGGCCTTGACGAAGTGGCCCAGCACCAGCGAGCGCTCCCCCGTCTCGGGGTGCACGCGCACCACGGGGTGCTCGGTCTCGAAGAGCTGGGAGGTGAAGTCGGCGCGGGTGTAGCGCGCGTCGGGCTCCTCGGAGTCCTCCTCGTGCTGGGCGTAGTCGTAGGAGTTGGTGTGGACGGCCCAGAGGTCGTCGACCAGGGCGCGCAGCGAGGCGGGCAGCGCGTCGTAGGCGGCCACCGTGTTGGCCCACACCGTGTTGCCCCCGAAGGGCGGGAGCTCCACGGCGCGCAGGACGCTGATCGCGGGCACCCGGTCGACGAAGGTCACGTCGGTGTGCCAGGCGTTGGCGGCCATGCCCTTGTCGGCACTGACCGTGAAGACCCGGGCGCTGCCGGTGTTGACGGTCGGGTGGGCGGTCGTGAGGGGGCCCATGGTCTCGGCGAAGGCCTGGTGCGCGGCGTCGTCGAGGTGGTCCTGGCCGCGGAAGAAGACGACCTTGTGACGCAGGAGGGCCCCGCGCACGGCCGCGACCGTCGCCGCGTCGAGGTCGCCCCCGAGGCGCACGCCGTCGACGCGCGCCCCGATGCGGGCGCCGAGCTGGTGGACGTCGAGCCGGTGGACGTTGAGCCGGTGGACGTCGAGCCGGTCGCCGCCGTGGGCGGCCTCGGGGCGGTCGAGGGTGCTGGTCATGGCTGCTCCTGCGCGCGTCGGGTCGGATGGCGTACCAAACCATAGTGACACACGTGAGTTACTCGGGTTCGACTCACGGCGGGGCCGGGACGCACGACCCCCGACGTCAGGACGTCCGCCCCTGCCCCGCGGCGCACGGTGCGTCGAGGCTGGGGGCATGGACCTCTCCCCTCGCCCCGACGACCAGACCCTGCCCGCCGCGAGCGCCGGCGAGACCGCCCACGTGCCGCCGGGCAGCATCGTCGTGGGCGTCGACGGGTCGGAGACCGCGGCCCAGGCGCTGGTGTGGGCCTGCGACCAGGCCGACCTCGAGCAGCGCCCGCTGACCCTGGTGCACGTGCTCGAGCCCGTGCAGGTGCCGGCGTCCGGCATGTACGCCACCACGGCGATCGACTACGGCCTGCTGCTCGACCAGGTGCGCGAGGGCGGGGTCGCGCTGCTGGCCGCCGCCGAGGCCGCCGCCCACGAGCGGGCGCCCGGCGTGGTCGTGCACCGCGTGATGTCGAGCGCCGACCCGCGTGGCGTGCTGCTGGGGCTCTCGCGCCAGGCCGCGATGGTCGTCCTCGGCTCCCGCGGCCGCGGCCCGCTGCGCAGCCTGCTCCTCGGCTCGGTGAGCGTCTCGGTCTCCAAGCACGCCTCCTGCCCGGTGGTGGTGCGCCGACCCGACCACCCGCAGCGCCCGCGGACCGGCGTGCTGGTCGGTGTCGACGGCACCGCGCGCTCCCTCCCGGCCGTCGAGTTCGCCTTCCGGATGGCGTCCTTCCGCGGGCGCCCCCTGATCGTGCAGCACTCCTACTTCGACGCCACCGAGGCCCTGGCGATCCAGCGCGGGCTGCCCGCCCCCGAGCTCGCCGACGAGCAGGCCCTGGTGGCCGAGTCGCTGGCCGGGATGGCCGAGAAGTTCCCCGAGGTCGACGTGGAGGTCAGGCTGGGCCGGGGCTTCGCCGACCACAACCTCGTCGAGGACTCACGCGACGCCGACCTGGTGGTCGTCGGCCACCAGGTCGACGGACCGCTGGAGGACCTGCTCTACGGCTCGGTGGCCCCCATCGTGGTCGAGCACGCCCTCGGAGCCGTCGCCGTCGTGCCGGTGCCGGCGCCCTGAACCGGCCCCCTCGCGCTCAGGTGGTCGCGGTGCCGGGCGAGCCCGGCCAGCACCGGGCCGCGGGGGCGCTGAGGGCCGAAGGTCCCGTCGCTGGGCCGCGGAGGTCACCTCCTCGAGGGACTCGGCGGGGGCGGGGGCGGGCGCGGGGCGGCACCCACGCGTCAGCCCTCCGTCACGGCAGCGTCACGCCGGTGGCGGCGGGCCGCGGCGGCACGGCGAGACGCGTACGGTCGCACGATGAAGCTCACCTGCACCTACCGACCGCGCAACGCGTGGGGTGAGGAGGTCGAGCGCCACGTGGAGGGCCCCGACCCCCGCTCCACCGCCGACTTCCTGGCCCTGCTCGACGCCGAGGCCCCTGACGGCCACGAGCTGGTCAGCGTGAGGATCGTGCGACGCTGAGGGCGTGAGGCCCGCCCCCGACGTCCACTGGTCCGCTCCCGTGCCCGCGGCCGACCGCGGCACCGGCGTGCTGGTGCTGGCCGGCTCCAGCGGCCGCCTCGACACGGGCCGCGCCGACCTCCTCGCCGCCCACGGCGCCACCGCGGTGGCGCTGCGGTGGTTCGGCGGGCAGGGCCAGCCGGCCCAGCCGTGCGAGGTGCCGCTGGAGACCTTCGCCGGCGCCCTCGACCGGCTGGCCACCTCGTGCGAGCGGGTGGCCGTGCTCGGCATGTCGTACGGCGCGGAGGCCGCGCTGCTGCTGGCCTGCCACGACGAGCGCATCGACGCCGTGGTGGCGCTGGCGCCCACCGACGTGGTCTGGGAGGGCGCCCGGGAGAACGACGACGACCCGCCGCGCGCGAAGTGGACCCGCCAGGGCGCCCCGATGCCGTTCGTGGCGCTCGACCGCACCTGGACCCCGCCGCCCGACCCGGCCTTCCTGGAGGTCTACGAGCGCAGCCGCGCGCGGGCCGCCCCCGAGGCGGTCGCCGCGGCCACCCTCCCGGTGGAGCGGATCGGCGGCGACGTGGTGCTCGTGGCCGGCGGCGACGACCGGGTGTGGGACAGCGAGGGACAGGCCCGGCGGATCGCCGCGCGCCGCGCCGCGGCCGGCCTCGCGACCACGGTGGTGGTCGATCCCGCCGCCGGTCACCCCGTGGTGCTGCCCGGCGAGGACGCGCCCGACCTGCGCCGGCCCTACCAGGTCGGCGGCGACGCGGGCGCGCCGCAGCGGCTCGGGGCGCTGGCCTGGCCCGCGATCACCGACGCCCTGCGCCTGGCACGACGAAGGCCCGCAGCCTGAGGGCTGCGGGCCTTGCGTCCATCGGTGGAGCTGAGGGGATTCGAACCCCTGGCCTTCTCATTGCGAACGAGACGCGCTACCAACTGCGCCACAGCCCCGGATGCGTCACCGCCGACGAGCGGCGGGCGATGCGGTGGGAAACGTTAGCACCGTCGCGGCGCCGTCACGAATCCGATGCCCGTCAGGAGCCCGTGCGGCGCGAGGCCCCCTCCTCGCGGGCGGCCTTGGCGGCGCGGGCCTGGTCGTCGGCCTCGCGGGCCAGCGCCGAGTCGGCCTCGGAGCGCCCGGAGGTCCACACGCCGGTGTCGTCGAGGTCGATGGTGCGCACCGTGCGGCGGGCCGCCGCGGGCTTGGAGACGTAGGTGGGCAGCGTGACCGGCACGGGGTCCCACAGGGCGGCGTCCGGGGTGGGGTCGGCCTGCACGGCGCTGATCTCCTCGGTCACCTCGCCGGGCAGCTCGAACTCCTCGCGCGGCTCCGGTGCGGGCGCCTCGAGGGGCCCGGCGGCCAGGGCCACGTCGAGCACGACCTCGGAGACGAAGGTGACGGCGGCGTGGGGGGCGTCCTCGGTCGCGCCGGTCCCGCCGGTCCCGGCGGCAGCGGTGCCGGCCGGGGTGGCGGGCGCGCGGCGGGCGCGGCCCAGACCGCGCTCCTGGCGCACCATCAGCCGGCAGGCCACCAGCCAGGCCACCAGCAGGGCGCCGGGGGCGGTGAGCGACCACCAGGAGACCACCGCGGTGGCGGCGAGCACGCCGACCACGACGAGGGCCAGCAGCAGGACGGCCAGCACGTTGCGACGGCGGCGCGCGGCGCTGCGCGCGGCCGCGCGACGGGCCACCGGCGACGGCGTACGGGTCGGAGCGCCGGCGGCGTCGACCGTCGCGTCGGTCGGGGGCGCGGGTGCCGGGGAGGAGACGGACACCGTGGACTCCAGGCGCACGGCCTCGCCTGCGGGGCCGGCCGCGGCACCGCCCTTGGTGGTCACCACGGGGCCCGAGGGCGCCCGGCCGGGCTGCACCACCAGGCGTGCGTCGCGCCGGTCGACCGGCTCGCGCCGGGCCAGCACCCGCATGCTCTGGGAGAAGCGCTCCACCGAGCGGCTCCGCGTCACCTCGTCGTGGTGGCGCAGGGCCTTCGGGACCAGGTAGACGGCCCACGCCACGGCGAGGGCGAGGAAGATGAATGCGCTCAGGTCCACCCCCGCAGCCTAGGTTCACTGCCTCAGGGGCTCTCGGATGTCAACCCGTGTGTCGCAGATCAGCTGCCGGGAGCGGGCTCAGACCACCCGGCGCAGCAGACCGTCGGGGCAGTCCTCGGCGGTGACGGCGTAGAGCCGGTGGTCGCGCCAGGCGCCGTCGATGTGGAGGTAGCGCGGGGCGTAGCCGACCTCGGTGAGCCCCAGCTTCTCGACCACGCGCAGGGAGTTGGAGTTCTCCGGGCGGATCGCGACCTCGATGCGGTGCAGGCCCAGCCCGGTGAAGCAGTGGTCGATGACCATCGCCACGGCGCGCGGCATGATGCCGCGTCCCGCGGCGTCGCGGTCGAGCCAGTAGCCCACCGAGGCGAAGAGCGCGGAGCCCCGCACCACGTTGTTGACGGTCACCTGGCCCACGAAGCGGCCGTCCACCTCGACGACGAAGGGGTACGTCGTGTCGTGGCGGGCCTGGCGGTGCAGCCGGCGCACCAGCGCCCGGAAGGTCGTGGGCCGGTCGTCGCCGCCCGGCGGCACCGTGGCGTCCCACGGCATCAGCCAGGCGGCGTTGCGACGCCTCGTCGCGCGCCAGGCGTCGGCGTCGCCGCGGCGCAGCGGACGCACGGTGACCTCCTCGTGGCGCAGGGCCACCGGCCAGGCCGACCGCGGGGGGCGCTGGTCACGGCTCAATGGTCGCTCCCCACGACCTGCTCGGCCGCGTGCACCAGCACGGGCGTCAGCACCGCCAGGCCGTCCTTGACGCCGCCGCGCGAGCCGGGGAGGTTGACGACCAGGGTGGTGCCGACGACGCCGGCGATCCCGCGCGACAGCATCGCCGTCGGCACGCCCTGGGCGACGCCGTGCGCACGGATGGCCTCGGCGATGCCCGGCACCTCGCGCTCGACCACGCTGCGGGTGGCCTCCGGGGTGCGGTCGGTGGGGGTGAGGCCGGTGCCGCCGGTGGTGAGGACCACGCGGGCCCCCGCCTCGACCGCGCTGCGGATCGCCGCGGCGACCGGCTCCCCGTCGGGCACGACCGCCGGCTCGCCGACCTCGAAGCCCAGCCCGAGGAGGGCCTCGACGATGAGCGGTCCCGTGGTGTCGGCGTACACGCCGGCGGAGGCGCGGTTGGAGGCCACCACCACGGCGGCGGGCAGGGCGCGGCGGACCGTCGGGGCGGCCTGGTCGGTCTGGTCGGTCGGGTCGGGGGTCATCGCGCCCAGTCCCCCGACTTCCCGCCGGTCTTGGTCTCGACGCGCACGTCGGTGATCACCGCGCCCTTGTCGACCGCCTTGACCATGTCGACGACCGTGAGCGCGGCGACCGAGACCGCGGTGAGCGCCTCCATCTCCACGCCGGTGCGGTCGGTGGTGCGCACGGTCGCGAGGATCTCCACGGCGTCGTCGGCCACGGCGAGGTCGACGGTGACGCCGGAGACCGCGAGCGGGTGGCACAGGGGGATCAGGGCGGGGGTCTGCTTGGCGCCCATGATGCCGGCGATGCGGGCCACGGCCAGCGCGTCGCCCTTCGGCACGCCCTCCCCGCGCAGCAGGCGGACCACCTCGGGCGAGACGAGCACCCGCCCGGAGGCCGAGGCCGTGCGGGCGGTGACGGCCTTGGCCGAGACGTCGACCATGCGCGCGGCGCCGGTCTCGTCGACGTGGGTGAGCCCGCCCGGGCGCTCGCCCATCAGAACTCCTCGTCGAGCCGGATGACCTGCACCGGCTCGCCGGCGCCGATCGACAGCGTGTCCTCGGGCACCACGATGAGCGCGTCGGAGGCCGCGAGGTCGCCGACCAGGTGCGAGCCCGACCCGCCGACCGGGGTGACGGTGGCCTGCCCCGAGGCGGCGTCGTACTCCCCGCGCAGGAACTGGCGCCGACCCGGCGGCGAGGTGATGGCGTGGGTCAGCCGGGCCTGCACCAGGGGGCGGGAGTGGGGGGTGATGCCCATCATCTTGCGCAGCGCCGGCAGCACGAACATCTCGAAGGAGATGTAGGAGGACACCGGGTTGCCCGGCAGGCAGAAGATCGGCGTGGCGTCGTCGCCCACGGTGCCGAAGCCCTGAGGCTTGCCCGGCTGCATCGCCACGGGGCCGAACCACACCGTGCCCAGCGGCCGCAGCGCCTCCTTGACCACGTCGAAGTCGCCCATCGAGACCCCGCCCGAGGTCACCACGACGTCGGCGCGCACGAGCTGGTCGGCCAGCGCGTCGAGGAAGGCGCGCGGCTGGTCGGGCACGATCCCGACGCGGTAGGCCAGCGCCCCGGCGCGACGCGCGGCGGCGGCCAGGAGGTAGGAGTTGCCGTCGTAGATCGAGTCGTGGCCCAGCGGCTGCCCGGGCTCGCGCAGCTCGGTGCCGGTGGAGAGGATGACCACCCGCGGGCGGGGCCGGGAGGCGACGCTGGCGCGGCCCACCGAGGCGAGCAGCCCGAGGTGGCGCGGGCCCAGGACGGTGCCCTCCTCGATGAGCAGGTCGCCCACCGAGACGTCGTCGCCGGCCACCCGCACGTGCTGGCCCGGCGAGGGCGAGCGCTCGATGCGCACGCGCGCGACCCCGTGGTCGGTCCACTCGTAGGGCACGACGCAGTCGGCGCCGCTGGGCACCGGCGCGCCGGTCATGATCTTGGCCGCCGTGCCGGGGGGCAGCGTCAGCAGCTGGGCGTTGCCGGCACCGATCTCGCCGACCACGGGCAGCTCGACGGGCGACTCCTCGCCGGCGTCGGCGACGTCGGCGTGGCGCACGGCGTAGCCGTCCATGGCGGAGTTGTCGAAGGAGGGCAGCGCGATGCCGGCGGTGACCGACTCGGCTGCCGCGAGGCCGAGGGTCTCCATCAGCGGCTGCTGCACGTGGCCCAGCGGGGTGATCGCCTCGAGCACCCGCGCGAGGTGCTGCTCGACGGTGATCGGGGCGTCAGCCACGGGCACGACCGTCGGTGGCGCCGGCCGTGGAGCCCTCGCCGGTGAGGACCTCGCCGCCGGGCAGGCGCTGGGCCGAGCGCGCCGAGAGCGCGACGTCGCCGACGACCTGCACGCCCTTGCCGAAGGTGAAGTCGCCCTCGACGCGCAGCGAGGAGGCGCCCTTCATCGAGGGCGCGCCCTCGGGGAAGCGCTTGTCGAACTCGCCGACCAGCTTGTAGAAGTCGCCGTCGAGGTCGACGAAGGGCACCTCGTCGGCGGTCTGGTCGAGCACGAAGTCGCGCCCCAGGTCGTAGACGTCGGAGCGCAGCACCAGCAGGTCGTTGGTCGTCTTGACCGGCACGAAGCGGTCGCGCCCGACCTCGATGAGCGTGGAGCCCTCGAAGACCTCGATCGCGGCGCCCATCGCGGTCTCGATCTGCACGACCTCGGTGGTGGACTTGTCGCCGGGGTCGACGTTCTTGACGTTGCGGATCATGGGCAGGCCGAGGATGCCGTCGCGCTGGTCGAGGGCCGCCTTCATCGCGGCCAGGTCGAACCACAGGTTGTTGGTCGAGCAGAACCGGTGCCGGTCGAGGTCGGCCAGGGCGTCCTTGTCGGCGTCGAGGGTCTGCGCGGTCTCGCGCAGCACGATCCGGCCGTCGGAGCGACGGCGCGCGAAGTGGCCGCCCTTGCGGTCCGAGGGGGTGCGGCGCACGGCCTCGATGGCGAAGGGCGCGCCGCTCGCGGCGAACCAGCCGGCGACCCGGGCGTCGGGCACGGCGCCGAGGTTGTCGGAGTTGGAGACGAAGACGCGCTCGTAGCCCGCCGCGATCAGCTCGTCGAGCAGGCCCGTGCCCCGCAGCGCGGTGTAGAGGTCACCGTGCCCGGGCGGACACCACTCCAGGTCGGGGTCCTTGGGGTACTCGACCGGGGCGAGGTCCTTGAGCCGCAGCTTGGGCTCCTTGTTCTGCAGGAACTCCAGCGGCAGACCGGCGACCGGCAGGTCGTCGTAGCGCGCGAGGGCGGCCATGGTGTCGCCCGAGGTGCGGAAGGAGTTCATGAAGATCAGCGGCAGGGTGGCGTCGTACTGCGTGCGCAGGTGCAGCACCTGGCGGGCGATGATGTCGAGGAAGGACAGCCCGCGGCGCACGCACAGCAGCGACTTGGCGCGGTCCATGCCCATCGAGGTGCCGAGGCCGCCGTTGAGCTTGATCACCGCGGTGGTGCGGATGGCCTGCGCGGCGACCTCGTCGGAGACCTCGACGTCGGCCAGCGACTCCATGTCGACCGGCTCGATGGTCGACTCCGGGATCATCCCGGTCTCGCCGTGCTCGAGGAGGCGGTAGTAGTGGGAGAACGTGTCGATCGCGACCTCGTCGACCCCCGCGGCGGCCATCTTGTCGCGCGCCATGTGCAAGCCAGGTGAACCCATGATGTCGATCGTAGGCTTCCGGGGTGGCCGCCTCGCAACCTCCCGCCCGATCCGCGGCCAAGACCGCCCTGCGCGACCGGCTCGTCACCGCCCGTCGTCGGCGCCCGCTGAGCGAGCGGGCGGAGGTCGCGGCGGCCGTGGCGGCCCACCTGCTGGCCGCGCCCGAGGTGCGCCGCGCGGCCACGGTCGCGGCCTACGTCGCGGTCGGCGACGAGCCCGGCACCGCTCCCCTGCTCGACGCCCTCGAGGCCTCGGGGCGCCGCGTGCTGCTGCCCGTGCTGCTCCCCGACGACGACCTCGACTGGGCGGCGTACGCCGGGCCGGGCTCGCTCGCCCGCGCCGGCCGGGGCCTGCTGGAGCCCGTCGGCCGGAGGCTGGGCCCCGAGTCCGTCGCGACCGCCGACGTGGTGCTCGTGCCGGGCCTGGCCGTCTCACCGCGCGGGGACCGGCTCGGCCGCGGGGGCGGCTCCTACGACCGGGCGCTCGCGCGGGTGCCGGTCGGCACCTTCACCTGCGTGCTGCTGCACGACGAGGAGGTCGGCCTCGACGTGCCCGTCGACGCCCACGACCTCCCCGTCACCGCCGCCGTCAGCCCCGCCGGCGTGGTGCGACTGCGCTGACCAGCGGCCTGACACGCGGCCTGCTCCTCGGGTCTACTCCTGGGCGGGCGCCAGCGTCATCGTGTCGTCGGCGGCGGCGCGCACGGCGTCGGGGCTGAAGGCCCAGGCCAGGGTCTCGCCGCGCGCCCACAGGTCGGTCTGGTCGGTGTAGTGGGGGTGGAAGGGGTGGCCGCTGACGCCGGTGAGGTTGATCCACCGCGAGTCGTCGAGTTCGGCCAGCGACACCACCATCCGCATCGAGGGGGCCGCGGTCACGGTGTAGCCCTCGGCGGCGTCCCACGCCGTGGCGTCGACCGCGGAGCCGCCGCCACCGGCCTTCCACCCGCCACGGTTGACCAGCCACTCCACCGGCGCGATGCCGGAGTCGCCGAGGGTCTGCTCGCGCAGCTCGAGGCGGTGCAGGTGGCCCCACTCCCAGTCGTCGGCGTCGTGGGCGTCGAGGCGCGTCAGCTCGTCGCGGGCGTCGAGCATCGACTGGCGCAGCACGTCGTCGCGGGTCTCGACCACGTCCTCGGTGGTGACGTCGTCCCACCACGGGTCCCGGGGCTCGCGCAGCAGCCGCTCCATGACGGCCCACCAGCGCTGACCGCCGTCGGGGCGCACCTCGGGTGAGAGCTCGTCGTCGAAGGTCTGCTGCAGCACCGTGCGCCACACGACGTTGAAGTAGGCCGCCGCCGCGCTCTGCGGACCCTCGGCGGGCTGGGTGAAGTCCCAGTCGCGCAGCTGGCGCTGCCCGCCGGTGTAGTAGCCGCCGGGCATCCGCTGCTGGAGCAGGTACGGCGTGAGCACCGGCCCCAGCGCGCTGGCGGTGTCGAGCTGCAGGTCGGTCATGTCGCCCACCGACACCGTGCCGCCGTCGGCGAAGCGGTCCTCCAGCACGTCGCGGATGCGCTGGGAGCGGTAGCCGCGGTCCCAGTCGTCGGTGAAGAAGGAGGGGAAGTCCTGCGCGACCACGGCCTGGTTGGCGGTGACGACGAAGCCGTCCTCGGGGTCGAGCACGTGGGGCAGCGAGCTGAAGGGCAGGTAGTCACCGGTCCAGTCGTTCTCCGAGCGCCAGCCCGCGGCGGGCAGCCGCCCGTCGTTGCCCGACTTGCGGATCGGGATCCGCCCCGGCGCCTGGTAGCCGATGTGGCCCTCGCGGTCGGCGTAGACGAGGTTCTGCGCCGGCACGGCGAAGGAGGAGGCCGCGGCCCGGAAGGAGTCCCAGTCGGTGGCCAGGTTCAGCTGGAGGATCGCGTCGGCGGTCGGGGCCGGGCGCAGCGCGGTCCACTGCAGCGACACCGCGAGCTCCTCGCCCTCGCGCACCGCTCCCCCGGGCGGGTCGGCCGCCTCGGCGTCGGCGACCCGGCCGATCGCCTCGGAGACGTCGGAGAGGATCGGCCCGTGGGCGGTGGCGCGCACCTCGAGCCTCACGTCGTCGCCGTCGCGCACCTCCACGGTCTCGGTGCGCGTGCGCAGCGGGCGGCGCTCGCCGTCCTGGATCCAGCTGTCGCCGTCGACGCGCTCGAGGTAGAGGTCGGTGACGTCGGGGCCGAGGTTGGTGAAGCCCCAGGCGATGTCGGCGTTGTGGCCGATCACCACCCCCGGCACCCCGGAGAAGGTGAAGCCGGCGACGTCGAGGGCGCAGGCGGGCGACACCGTGCGGCAGTGCAGGCCCATCTGCATCCAGACCCCGGGCAGCCCGACCCCGAGGTGGGGGTCGTTGGCCAGGATCGGCGCGCCGGTCGTGGAGTGCTCGCCGTCGACGACCCAGGAGTTGCTGCCGACGCCGTCGCCGCGCCCCAGCCACGCCGGCAGGTCCTCCAGACCGCGACCGACCGCGCGCAGGGCCGCGACCTGGTCGGCGCGCCACGGCGGGCGGACCGGGTTGCGGGAGCCGCCCCGCTCGGCGTCCTGCTCGAAGACGTCGTCCACCACCGCCCCCTGGTCGACGATCGGCGCGTGCTCGTCGTACGGGTAGGGCGGCCAGAGCTCGGCGGCGCGCTCCGGGCCGACGTCGGCGGCGGTGAGCACCCGGTCGATCTCGTCGGACATGTTGCCGCGCAGGTCCCACGCCATGGCCTTGAGCCAGGCCAGGGAGTCCACCGGCGTCCAGTCGGCGGGGCGGTAGTCGAGGCCGCTGAGGTCGAGCAGGGTGTACTCGATCGCGATCTCGGAGGGGTCGTGCTGGTCGAGGTAGGCGTTGACGCCCTCGCTGTAGGCCTCCAGCGCGGCGCGGGTCTCGGGCTCGAGCAGGCCGAGCTCCTCCTCGGCCACCCGGCGCCAGCCCATCGTGCGCACCACCAGGTCGCTCTCCAGGGCGGCCTCGCCGAAGAGCTCGGCCAGCCGGCCGGCGGTGGCGTGACGGCGCACGTCCATCTCGTAGAAGCGCTCCTGGGCCTGCACGTAGCCCTGGGCGCGCACGAGGTCCTCCACCGAGTCGCCGTAGAGCTGGGGCACGCCGTGGTCGTCGCGCACGACCTCCACCTCGCCCTCCAGGCCCGGCAGGCTGGCCTCGCCCGTGGTCTGCGGGAAGGGCCGGCGCACCACCACCGTGGCCGTCACCAGGCCCGCGAGCAGCACCAGCACGAGACCCACCACGACGTACGTCGAGACGCGCAGCGAGCGGGGCAGGCCGCGGAAGACGACCCAGCCGGAGGCCCAGGCCCGGCGGGTGCGCCGCGGCCACGAGGCCGGGCCGACCTGGGTCGGATCGGGCGAGGACGGGGCGGCGGGGTCGGTCATGGTGGACCTCATTGTGCCTTGGCGTAGCATTGGCAGTCGCCGGGTCGGAGTGCCAATCCCTCCCCCGGAAGCCGTCGAGTCCGACCGGGGAGAACCGTGCCGACCTACCAGTACGCCTGCACCGAGTGCGGGCACGCCTTCGAGCAGTTCCAGAGCTTCTCCGACGCCTCGCTCACCGAGTGCCCCCAGTGCCACGGGCGCCTGCGCAAGGTGTTCAACGCCGTGGGCGTCGTCTTCAAGGGCTCCGGCTTCTACCGCAACGACAGCCGCTCCACCACGACCTCCTCCGACGCCGGGTCGTCCTCGACCACGCCCGCCGCGCCGGCCGCCTCGGGCGGGTCGGGCTCGTCGAAGGGGTCGGACTCCGGCTCGTCCTCGTCGGGCTCGTCCTCCACGCCGTCGACCTCCTCGTCGTCCTCGTCCTCCTCCGCGAAGCCGGCCACCAGCTCGAGCTGACCCGGGCCGACCGGCCGGGCACCGCGCCTGTGGAGAGGCCGCCGCACGGCCCGGTGATCCGGCCTAGCGTCGGGCCATGCGCTCCTTCCCCGCGTCCGTCGCCGACCGGCCACGCACGACGGCTGCCGACGGGCCCCACGCCCCGTCGCGTCGCCGGTGGCGGGAGCCGTTGCGCGCCGTCCGGCGCGCCGTGCTCGCCCGGCGCCGGGTGCTCGCCGCGCTGCTGACCGCGATCGCGGTGGTCGCCGGCCTCCGGGCCGCGACCGCCCCGGCGGCGCCGACCCGCCCGCTGCTCGTGGCGGCGCACGACCTGCCGGCCGGCACCGAGCTCACCGCCGCCGACCTGGTGCGCGTCGAGCAGGTGCCGGGCACGCAGCCGGCCGGCCTGGCGCCCGACCCGGTGGGGCGGGTCCTCGCGGCGCCGCTGCGCCGCGGCGAGGCCGTGACCGACGTGCGCCTGGTCGGGCCCGCCCTCGCCCCCGAGGGCCTCACCGCGGTGCCGGTGCGGCTGCCCGACGCCGAGATGGCCGGCCTGCTGCGCGTGGGCGACCGGATCGACCTCATCGCCACCGACCCGCAGGGCGCCGAGCCCCGGGTGGTGGCGCCGGGCGTGCAGGTGGTCGCGCTGCCGGGTGACGCGGCGTCGACCGGCACCGGCGGCCAGGGAGGCGCGGGGCTGGGGACGACCGGTCGCGTGGTGGTGGTCGCCGCACCCGACGTGCTGGTCGCGGGCCTGGCCGATGCGGCCGTGCGCACCTTCCTCACCTGGGCGTGGGCCCGCTAGCGTGCCGCCCGGGGCGGGACCGGCTCGTCCCGCGCACCCGAGGGAGAGCCCATGCTCGGTGGATTCAAGAACTTCCTGCTCCGCGGCAACCTGGTCGAGCTGGCCACGGCCTTCATCATGGCCGCCGCCTTCGCCTCCGTGGTCACCGCGACCGTCACGGTCATCATGGACCTGATCGGCAAGATCGGGGGCACGCCGAACTTCTCCGAGTACAACCCCGGCGGGGTCTCGGTCGGCGCGTGGCTGACCGCGCTCATCTCGTTCGTGATCATGGCCGCGGTCGTCTACTTCTTCATCGTCACGCCCTTCACCAAGGCCAAGGAGCGCTACTTCCCGAGCGCTCCTCCCGGCACGCCCGAGGACACGATGCTGTTGCGCGAGATCCGCGACGCGCTCAAGGGCCAGCAGACCCCCGGCGCCTGACCCGGGCCCGGCCCGCCCGGCGGGCCGGGACCCGTCGGTCAGGACCCGTGGTGCGGCGGCACCTGCTCGCGCAGCCAGGTGTCGCCGTCGCGACGCTCGCGCTCCCCCGAGGCGTCCCGCTCGTCGCGGGTGGTCTCGGGGAGCGCGTCGCCGAAGATCTCGGCCAGGCGCTTGCGGCGCTGCCACGCCGTCTCGGCCGGGAGGTCGCCCGGCGTGTCGCCCGCGGTCGCCATCAGGCGCACAGACCGGCGGCGCGCAGCTCCTCGGCCTTCGCCTCAGCGCCGGCCCCGCCGCCGCCACCGCTGCCGCCGGAGCCGCCGGCCCCGGTCGTGCCGGGCACGTTGCCGGCGCTGATGGCGCTGCTGGTGAGCCCCTTGGTGAGGGGCTCGTCCTTGCGCAGCGCGTTCCAGACGTCGTTGGCCTGGTCGGTCCACACCAGCCGGTTGGGGTCGGTGGGGTCGACGGTGTTGGGGATGGTGAGGAACTGGATCTTGTCCAGCCCGATGTCGCGGAACTCGTAGCCCAGCTTGGCGATCTTGGCCAGGCTGCCCATGTCGTCGTCGAGGGTGAGCGACTCGGTGGCGGCCTCGAGGAAGCCGAGCAGCCGTGCGGGGTTGGCCAGGGTGTTGGCCGAGACCACGGTGTGGGCCATGGAGGCGATGAAGGCCTGCTGGCGCTTCATGCGACCGATGTCGCTGCCGCCGGAGACGGCGTAGCGCTCGCGCACGTAGTTGAGCGCCTCGCGGCCCTCGAGCTCGCGGGTGCCGGCCTCGAGGTAGATCCCGTGGGCCCGGTCGTCGATGGTCTCGGGGATGCACATCTCGACGCCGCCCACGGCGTCGACCATGTCCTCGAAGCCCTCGAAGTCGACGACGACGAAGTGGTCGAGGCGGATGTCGGTGAGGTGCTCGAACTGCTGGACCGTGCAGGCGGGCCCGGCGAGCTCGAAGGCGGTGTTCCACATCTGGTAGGACGCCGCCGGGATGGTCTCGCCGTCGCCGGTCTTGCAGCTGGCGCGGTCGACCATCGAGTCGCGCGGGATGCTCACGCCGTAGGCGCGCTCGCGGTCGGCCGAGAGGTGCAGGAAGATCGTGGTGTCGGAGCGCTCGCCGCCGCCGGTGAGCCCGTCGATGTTGTTGCCCTCCCCGTCGCGGCTGTCGGAGCCCATGACGAGGATGTTGAGCGGCTCCTGGGGTCCGGCCACCTCGACCTTGTCGGGGCGCTCGCCCACGATCTGGTCGTCGATGTCGAGCACCGTGAGGTTGCCGCTGAGGTGGCGGTAGAGGTAGGTCACCGACAGCCCCGACACCATGCCGAGCACGAGCACCGTGGTGAGCACGACCTTGAGGACCGTGTGGGAGCGGCGTCGTCGTGCGCGTCGCTTCCCGGTGCGGGTCACGGCGGTGTCGGGAGTCGCCACGTCGGGCTGGCCGGTCGAGCCGTGCTCGGTCTGGTCGGGCACTGTCACCTCGGGAGTCGGGGATGCGGACCCACGGTAGACGGGTCGACCTAGTGTGCGGCGACAGCCGCGTTACACCCAAATCACCTCGCGCGCCCAACCGCCGCGCCGGACGTGCCGCTTATCGCGGTCTGCGCGCGGAGGGAGGTCGGTGACGTGGCAGGATGTCGGCGCGCACGACGCACCCGCCCCAGTAGCTCAGTGGATAGAGCAGCCGCCTCCTAAGCGAAAGGTCGCAAGTTCGACTCTTGCCTGGGGCACCACCCACAACCACTGTTTCGCCTGGTAAATCGGCGAATGAGGCCGTGAGCACCGCCACCGGCGCTCCCCATCCCCACGGGTCGGGACCACTTCGGACCACACGACCACGGTGCGGAAAGGCGTCCCGCGCGGGTCCAGGTGGTCGGACTTAGTAGTGCTCCGGCGTGCCGGGGTCTGCTGCACCATCCGGTGACAGGGTGGGTTAAGCCGCCTGGGTGGCGGTTGGGAGCATGGTCAACTCGTATTCGACCGGGGTCAATCGGCCGAGGGTGGCTCGTCGGCGCCAACGCTGTGCTGACCTACGCGGTGCAGGAGGACTACATCAGGACGCATCCGGCGGCGGCAGTGCGGAAGGAGTTGCGCAGCGTCAAGCGGAAGGAGTTCAAGGCGTACACGCTCACGCTGCCCGAAGCACAGCGCATTATCAGCCACCTGCCCGCAGGCCGCCACCGCCTGTTCGGTCTCGTGGGGCTGTGGGCAGGCTGCCGAGCCGGCGAGCTGGCAGGCCTCTGAGTCCGCAACGTCGACCGGCTGCGCAACGTGGTCCAGGTCGAGGAGACGGTGCAGGACCTCAACGGCATCCTGAGCGCGGGCACGACGAAGACGGACGGGGCGGCTGGTCGGCGCGTGCCGGTGCCGAAGGCGGTCATGGAGCAGATCGGCCAGCACACCGACGCCCATCGCGTCGGACCCGACGACTACCTGTTCGCCGGACCCAGCCCGTTCTTCCACTACCAGAACTTTCGGAACCGGCAGTGGCTCCCGGCAGTCAAGGCCGCTGGCCTCATGGGCGAGGACGGGCACCCGCTGGTCCGCTTCCACGACCTGCGGCACACGTTCGCCACGCTGCGCGCGATGGAGGGCGTTCCTCCCCACGTGCTCAAGAACTGGATGGGCCATGCGGACATCACCACGACGATGAATCTCTACAGCCACGTCTACGACGGCGACCCGCGCATGGAAGCCCTGGTCGGGCGGCTGTGCGGCGACGACACCGCCACCGTCTCCGCCCTCCCCACGGCGGACGAGGCGTGAGGGTGTCAGTCCT
Source organism: Nocardioides sp. Leaf307 (assembly GCF_001423135.1). NCBI lineage: Bacteria > Bacillati > Actinomycetota > Actinomycetes > Propionibacteriales > Nocardioidaceae > Nocardioides > Nocardioides sp. Leaf307. The sequence goes on from NZ_LMNY01000002.1 coordinate 1,203,667, forward strand.
CGCGGTCCTCGGAGTCGCGGTCCTGCGAGTGCTTGATGGTGTCCGAGTCGTTGTTCTGCAAGGTCTGCATGCCGACCAGCTCGTCGCCGCTATCGGTCCCGCCTTCATCGTCGGGCTCGACCTCCGGCTCGCGATCACTCATGAGCCGTCCTCAGCGGTGTCGCGGTCGCCTTCGCCGGCCTCCTTGGTCTCGCGACCGCCCGAGCTGTCGTCCTTGCGAATGGTGTCGTGCTGCGTCTCCTGAAGGTCCATGTGCGGCTTTCGCGGGCTGGCACCACCGGTCACTGAGTCGAGTCGGGACTCCTGGAGGTCCCCCAGGCCCTCGTTCTCGTTCTGACCATCCGCCGACTCGGCTTCTTGCTCGCTCACGGGTCTCCTTAGAAGTACAACTGGTGTCCGACCACAACCAGCAACACACTAAGCGAGGCCAGTGACACTCCCATGGAGAAGACCGCGTACCCGAACCACCTGGCGCGGAAATCGGCGGTCTTCATTGCCCAATCCACTGCGCTGTCTTCGTGCAGTTCTCTTGCTCGAAGGAGCATCTCCGCTACATCCTTCGCCGCAGTGCCCCGCCGCTTGTCGTCGACCCAATCCTGCCAGTTCTCACGAAGTTGACTAACGCTTGGCACCTTCGACTCCCGAGTCTTGAAGGTCAGGAGGCAGCATCCACCGGCCAGCAGGAGGGTAGCGACGGTCAGCGCGAACAGCACCTTCATCAAGCAGGTGACATCTAGACCCTCGGGCAGGTTGGAGCCGAGGAGAAGCGCAAGGGTTACGCCGACGAAACCGAGGAGGGCGACAGCTCGGGTATGGAGCGACTCACCCCGGCTCTCGTGGTACGCGAACAGCCATCTGGCTTGATCGGTGAAGCGCTCGATCTCGTCTGCTTCATCATTCACGAAGGCACCGTAGTCGCCGAGCTCCCTCAGGCCTCGCCTCAAGTAGCGGAGGGTCGCCCCGCTCGACAGCGCCGGTGTGGCCGCAATCGACCACGGGGCAGACCACGTCGAGCGCAGAACGGGGCCGATCCTCTGTGCACTGGTAGGCCAGGACCAGCCGAAGGAGCCCACTATGCCCAGCACACCCACCGCGACTTACCGCGACGGCCTCACCATCGGACAGCTCGCCCGCCAAGTGGGAGCGTGACGCCTCGTTCGTCCGCGGCCTCATCGACAGCGGCAAGCTCGCCACGGACGAGCGCGGCTGCGTCACCGTGCAGTCGCTCCGCGACTTCTACCGCACCAACCCGCACCCGCTCGACGGGTGACTGGCTCTCTGCGCACGAGCGAATCGGATGTTGCCTAGGGTGAGGCCCATGAGGACGGCGCTCGGGATGGCGATGCTGGCATTGGCCCTAACCGCGTGCGGCGAAAGTGAGAACGAGGCAGCCGCCCCAACTGAAACCGTAACGGCGACGGTGACCGAGACAGTGACTGAGACGGTCACCGCGAGCCCGACGCCTGAGGAAACGACGTCGGAGCCGACACCGACTGAAGCGCCTACTGCTGAGGAAGATCCTTACGAGGACTTCCGCGACGACGAGGGTTTCGTGACGCGCGACGACTACCCCAGTAGCGAGTACGGGCTGGCGTGGCCGCTGACAGTTCCTGCCGGTTTCCTCGCCTGTCCGGAGAGCTTTGGGGAGGGCGCCGGGTCGGTCACCTTCATCACGCTCAACGGCGACGAGTACGCACTGAATGGGCAAGCACAACAGGACTACCCGGACATCCGCCCCATCACGAAGCGCGGGCAGATCGTCCTTCCATTGATCGACGCCGCGCTTGCCCTCTGCTGACGGGCACGCACCTAACGAGGCGCCGACCGGCCAGGCTGCCCGACCCCGAACGCGATCGGGCCGTAGAACGCGGAACGCAGGTAGGGCGGCCCAGGGGGGCCGACGGCGCATTCGTCTCGCCGCAAGTTGGTCATCGCCTAAGGTCGACGCATGGATGATGACGATCTGCTGGAGTTGGTGACCGACGCGTCTGGTGCGTTCGAAACTTACGCACTGCGTCACTTCAAACTGACGAGGAGGACACCGGCGGAGGGCGGTGAACGGCATCTGCTGCTGACGATTATGGATGCGGGCCCCGACGCTGGCGCGAACCGCTACATGGTCGAAGTGAAAGACGAGGAGCCTACGGGCGAGCCCTTCCCGCCATATAGCCTGAGCAATCCGGACTCGACCATTGAGGAAGCGCTGCGAGGCGTTCACTGGAACGAGTTCGACAAGTCGATCCCCAATTAGCCGTCGAGAGGGGCCAGCCCGCGGGCCAGCCCCTCTCGGAGTGATGTGCTGTGGCGCGCTACGCCTTGGTCGGCTTGGCGGTGACGACGTGCACCACGACCTCGCGGGTGCCGGGCTTCCAGCCCTTGTCGTGCTGGCCCGCTTCCACGGCCCGAGCGAGGTCCAGGTTCGTGATGAACCGGCGTGCGGTTGCGGTGGACACCTTGAGCGCCTCGGCGATCGCGTCGACGGTCTGCCCGTCCTCGCGCATCTTGGCGACGGCCTCGGCCTGCGCCCGGCCCTCCGTCCCCACGGCGAGGTACGGCAGCGAGCGGCGGGTGCCGTTGGCCCGGACCTTCAGGAGGCACGCCTGCCCGGTGGACAGCGCCTCGACGAGCGTCTTGGGCTCCGGCTGCGGCTGGGGCTGGGGCTGGGGCTTCGCGGGCGCGGCCTTTGCGGCAGCGGGCTTCTGCTCCTTCGGAGCAACGGCCTTCGCAGCGGGCTGCGGCTTGGTCGCGGCGGGCTTGCGGGTGGCGGGCTTGCGGGTGGCGGGCTTGCGGGTGGCGGGCTTGCGGGTGGCGGGCTTGCGGGTGGCGGGCTTGCGGGTGGCG